>NC_020520.1:0-2415090 GCF_000348785.1 Ilumatobacter coccineus YM16-304 | reverse complement strand
CACGGACCGTCGGCGGTTGACTGCTCTTGATCGGCCTCACGGAGCGTACGTGGTTGAATCCGTACGATCGGCCTCTCGCACGTCATCTGGTGTCTGACACCGGATGACGGGTCAGTTCTTGCGGAGGGCGGCGAGGCCGGGGAGATCGCCGTTCTCGAGGAGTTCGAGGCTGGCCCCTCCCCCGGTGGAGACGTGACTCACCTCGTCGTCGAGCTTGAACTGTGCGAGCGCGGCCGCCGAGTCGCCGCCGCCGACGACGGTGAACGCCTTGGTGTCGGCCATCGCCTGCGCGACCGTGCGCGTACCCGAAGCGAACCGCTCGTCTTCGAACATGCCCATCGGGCCGTTCCAGAACACCATGCGTGCGTCCATGATCACGTCGGTGAAGGCGGCGGCAGAGCCGGGCCCGATGTCGTAGCCGATCGAGCCCTCGCCGAGACGCGACCCGAACTGCGCGAAGTTGCCACTGGCGTCGGTGCCGGTGATGTCGTCGGGCAGGTGAATGGTCTTGCCCATCTCGGTGGCTTTCGCCAACAGATCACGACACGTGTCGATCATGTCGGGCTCGTGGAGCGACGAACCGATCGGCTTGCCCTGCGCGGCGAAGAACGTGAAGCACATCGCCCCGCCGATGACGATGGCGTCGACCGTTTCGAGCAGCGCTTCGATCACCCCGAGCTTGTCGGAGATCTTGGCGCCGCCGAGCACGGCCACGAACGGATGCTTCGGCTTGTTGCGCAGGCCGAGCAGCACGTCGACCTCCTTCTCCAACAGCCGACCCATCGCCGACGGGACGTGTTGCGGCGGCCCCACGATCGACGCGTGCGACCGGTGCGAGGCACCGAACGCGTCGTTGACGTAGGCATCGATGCCGTCGACGAGTTCGGCGACGAACGCCGGGTCGTTGGCGGTCTCCCCCGCGTTGAACCGGAGGTTCTCCAACAGTTCGACGCCCGGCGCCAACTCGGCGAGGCGAACCCGCACCGGCTCCATCGAGTACTTCGGGTCGGGCTCACCCTTCGGTCGACCGAGGTGGCTCGCCGTGACGACGTTCGCGCCGCGTTCGGTGAGCCATTCGATCGTCGGCAGTGCAGCACGGATCCGGAAGTCGTCGGTGATGTTTCCCTCGTCGTCGAGGGGCACGTTGAAGTCGGTTCGCACGAGCACGCGCTTGCCCGACAGATCACCGACTCGGGCTTCCAGATCCTCCAGGCGGGGGATCTCAGACATGGTGATCAGTTCCGCTTCAGCGCTTGACCTTGGCGCCGGTGAAGAGCGCCATGTCGACGAGGCGGTTCGAGTAGCCCCACTCGTTGTCGTACCAGCCGTTGACCTTGACCATCTTGCCCTGGGCCTGGGTCATGCCGGCGTCGAAGGTGCAGCTCGACGGGTCGGTGACGATGTCGCTCGACACGATCGGTGCGTCGGTGTAGCTGAGCACGTCCTTGAGTGCGCCCGACTTGGCGGCCTTCGCGAAGGCGGCGTTGATCTCTTCGACGGTCGCCTTCTTCTTCAGGTTGGCCGTGAAGTCGGTGAGCGAGCCCGTCGGGACCGGCACGCGCAGTGCGCCGCCGTCGAGCTTGCCCTTCATCGATTCCATCACCAGCGAGGTCGCACGTGCGGCGCCGGTCGAGGTGGGAATGATGTTGATCGCTGCGGCGCGTGCACGGCGGAGATCCTTGTGCGGGCCGTCGACGAGGGCCTGGTCACCGGTGTAGGCGTGGATGGTGGTCATGAGACCTTCGACGACGCCGAAGTTGTCGTCGAGCACCTTCACGAGCGGAACGATGCAGTTGGTCGTGCAGCTCGCATTGGAGATGACCTTGTGCTTCGTGATGCGGAAGTCCTTGTGGTTCACGCCGTAGACGAACGTGGCGTCGGCTTCGGAGCACGGCGCCGACACGATCACCAGCGGAGCCCCGGCGTCGAGGTGTGCGCTCGCTGCGTCACGCGAGTTGAAGAAGCCGGTCGACTCGACGACCACGTCGACGCCGAGATCGCCCCACGGGAGATCGCCGGGGTTGCGCTCGCTGAGCACCTTGAGCGTGTCGTCGCCGACCTTGATGCCGCCCTTGACGACCTTGACGGTGTCGGGGAAACGACCGAGCACCGAGTCGTACTGCAGCAGGTGAGCCATCTGGTCGAGCGAACCGAGGTCGTTCACTGCGACGAAGTCGATGTCGGCTCCCTGCGCCTTGGCAGCGCGGAAGAAGTTGCGGCCGATGCGGCCGAAGCCATTGATGCCGACGCGAACTGTCATGTGGGGGTTCCTTCTGGGGTGGGCCTGGACGTGTCCAGGTGTCGATGGCGGGGAGCCCGCCGCTGGATGAAAGTGCGAGCGGCGCCGATGCCGGCTCGCTCTCGACTGTAGCGCCCGCTACCGGGCCACGTCGCGGTGGGTGGCGCGAACGGCAGCGCCACGCGCCCGGAGCCGCGAGGCCATCTCCTCTGCGATGGCCACCGAACGGTGACGACCACCCGTGCAACCGATGGCGAGCGTCAGGTAACTCCGCCCCTCGGCCTCGTAGTGCGGCACCAGCCAACCGAGCATGTCGTCGAGCCGATCGACGAACTCCGAGCCGGCTGCCGTTTCGATGACGTGGTCACGGACCTTGGGGTCGTGGCCGGTGAGCGGTCGAAGCTCTTCCTGCCAGTGCGGGTTCGGCAGGAAGCGCACGTCCATCACCATGTCGGCGTCGAGCGGCAGGCCGTGCTTGAAACCGAAGCTCTCGACGGCGATCTGCAGGCGCGACCCGGACTCGGAGTCGAAGGCGCCGACGATGCGTTCCTTGAGCTGATGGATGTTGAGGTCGCTCGTGTCGATGACGAGGTCGGCGGCCTGACGCACCGGTTCGAGCTGTTCGCGTTCGAGTTCGATCGCTTCGATCAGCCCGCCGGCGACGTCGGCGAGCGGGTGGCGGCGACGGGTCGCGTCGTATCGACGCACGACCTCGGGTGTGGCGGCGTCGAGGAACACGACCCGGACACGGTGGCCGCTGGCGCGCAGCTCGCCGATCTTGTTGAGCAGTTCGTGGTGCTGGCGTCCGGCGACCAGCGCCAGTTTGCCGATGTCGCTACCCGGCTTGGCCGCGAGGTCGACGATCGTGTTGACCAGCGTGGTCGGCAGGTTGTCGACCACGTAGAAGCCGAGGTCTTCGAGGACGTCGGCAGCTCCCGAACGTCCGGCTCCGGAGAGCCCGGTGATCAAGACCACTTCAGCCATCGCTGCTCACCGTACTTGCCCGGCGACCCATCGGGTGGACAGAGCAGCCCGTGATCAGGACTTTCGCAACCGGAGGTACAGCAGCCGCGGGAACGCAGCGCTGTCGGCGTAGCCCGGGGCGCGTTCGAGGAAGCCGGGCGGCGGTGCCGGCTCGACCATTCGCTCGATCGTGAGGCCGTTCGCGGCGAGCGCGTTGACGTAGCGCGACATCGGACGGTGGATGAACCTGATCCACACGCCCAACTCCACCTGCTCGGTCGTCTCGGTCTCGACCAGGTACGGGCCGAGCCGCCAGTACTGCTCGGGTGGGTCGACCATGTGGTCGTCGATCCACGAGCTCCCTGGCGCCTGCAGGATCGGATGGTTGAGGAAGAAGCAGAACCGGCCACCGGGTTCGAGCACTCGGGCGACCTCGGCGATCGCTGCGTCGACCTCGTCGATGTGCTCGAACACCAGGCACGCCGTCGCGGCGTCGAACGACCCGCTGGCGAACGGCAGGCTCGCCGCGCCGGCTCGGGCGTAGGCGGGTCCACCACCTCGGTCCTCGGCGACCGACACACAGTTCCAGGTCGGATCGACACCGACCACGGTGCTGCCCTGGGAAGCGGCGAGTCGGGCGATCTGCCCGTCGCCGCAACCGATGTCGAGCACGCGTCGCGCACCAGCCAACTCGTCTGCAGCGAGCGGCAGGATCTGTTCGACGTACTCCGGGTCGGCGCCGTCGGTGAACCCTTCGATCCACCAGTCGGCGTGCGCTTCCCACAGTTCGTCGCTCATCGTCCGCCGAGCGTACGAGGCGGCGCCAGCGGATCAGCGCGTGGTCGGACGACGCGCCGAGAGTGCGATGCCGGCGCCGAGCAGAAGCAGGCCGAGCGCGCCCCACGTCAGCAGCGGAGCCGGCCCTCGCGGTCCGGTCGCCGGCAACTCGGTGGTCGGGCGCTCGGTGGTGGTCGGGTCGGGGGCGGCCGTGGTCGGCGCGACGGTCGTCGGCGCCGCCGTGGTGGGTACCGCCGTCGTGGGCGGAACCGTCGTGGTCGGAGCGGTCTGATCGTCCATCGCGATCACCGCCGACACCGTCGAGAACTCGCCGATGGTGAACGCTGCCGATGCGTCGTCGATCACCTCGGTCGCGAGCTCGGACACCGTGATCGTGACGGTCGACTCGTACCCGTCGGGGCCTGAGATGCCGAACTGGTAGTCGCCGATTCCGAGCGTGAACTCGGCCGAGGCGGACTCGTCGTTCGGAGCCGGATCGAACCCGGTGGCCACGAGCGCGCCGCCGGCGTCGTAGACCTCGATCTCGAAGTCGGACCCGACGGCGGTGCCGTCGTCGTCGTTGGTGACGACCACGTCGACGCTGAAGGTCTGACGGACGAAGCGGTAGTAGTGGTCGCAGTAGATCACGGTGTCGACGAACGTGAACGCACCCAGCGGGTCGTCGATCCGTTCGTCCTCTCCCTCATCGGGGTCGTAACAACTCACCTCGACGAGGACCATGCCGTTCGGCACCCCGGCCAGGCCGGTCTGATAGTCGCCCGGCGCCGGCAACAGGCAGTCGAAGAACTGCGCGGCCGGGTCGTCGCCCAGGGGGTAGAACGCCGAGACGCAGTCGCCGTCGGCCAGCACCTGCTCGCCGCCGGGATCGGTGTACGCCTCCGCTTCGAGTGCGGCGAAAAGCGTCGCCGCGTCGAACGGGCCACCGGCCGCGTCCTCGTCGACGACCTCGACGTAGCTGGAGAGGTGGATCGGCCGCTCGAACCGCACGAAACAGCTCGGGCGTTGCCCGTCGAGCAGTTCGATGGCGATGCCTTCCATGCCGTCGATGGTGGTGACCTCGTAGGTCTGATCGCACCAGTACTCGGTCTCGTAGCCGTCGGGAGCGGGCCCGACCACCAGGAAGTAATCGCCGGGTCCGGTGGTCAGCTCACACCGTCGATCGCGCACCGAGCCGGGGTCGTACTCGGTGACCGGCGGGTCCTGACAGAAGTCGTCGGGAGGATTCGGCCCCGGGTGCGGGTCGGTCACGCCGGTGAGGAAAGCATCGGTCCCGCTGATCTCGCCGCCCTCCGAAAGCGGAAACAACTGGTCGCTGATCGTCGGCAGGATCGCGGACGAACCGATCCCGTCGACGATCACCTGCGACCAGATGAATGGCGGCGGCTCTGGCGCTGCCGATGTCGTTGCCGCGGGCAGTGCCGCCAGCCCGACGAGGGCGCTGAGCGCTGCGATGACGATTCGTGACAGTCGATTCATGTTGTTCCTCCCATGAGCGGCCAACGATAGATGACGGCCGCGGGGCGGCCGAATCATCGGTCAGACCTCGGAGTGGGGCATGTCGAAGCGCTGCGCTGCGATGTTCGGCACGTCGGTGGCCGAGACGGCTCGGCTGAACAGCCACCCCTGCATCGCCTCGCACCCCGTGCTCGCCAGCCAGTGGGCTTGGTCTCGCGTCTCGACGCCCTCGACCGTGACGTCGACCCCGATGTTGTGCGCCAATGCGATCATGCCTTCGACGATGCCGCGATCGACGATGTTGTCGGCGGCGTGGCGCAGGAACGACTTGTCGATCTTGATGCCGCTCAGTGACTTGACGCGGAGGTGGCTGAGCGACGACACCCCGGTGCCGAAGTCGTCGAGGACGATGCGAGCGCCGATGTTGGAGAGGTCGTCGAGCATCGCCGTGGGCACGAAGGTGCCGGCGAGCGCGAGTTCGGTGATCTCGATGCGAATCCGGCTCGGGTCGATGCTCGACTCGGCGATGGTGGTTCGCAGGTGCGAACAGAACCCAGGGTGAGCGAGTTCGCCGGGTGACACGTTGATGTTGATCGACAGACCGCCCAGGCCGATCGCGTCCCACTCCTCGATCTGCCGGACCGCTGTGGAAACGACCCAGCGTCCGACCCCCTCGATCCGCCCGGAATGGATCAGCGCGTCGATGAAGTGATCGGGCGTGAGCTGCCCGCGGTCGGGATGATTCCAACGGATCAGTGCCTCGACCGACCGAACGCGGCCGTCGGCTCCGATGATCGGCTGATAGAGCAACTCGAATTCCCCGCGGCTGTCGGCGTCGAGCAGATCGAGCAACTGGACGCGCAGCGATGGTGCGCTCGCGCCGTCTCCCGACGAGGCCCCCGCCACCTTCAGGCGACCACGCCCCGTCCGCTTCGCCTCGAGCAACGCGCTGTCGGCCATTTCGATGACGTCGTCGACGTCGTCGGCCGACGTGACCACGACGAGCCCGAGGCTCGCCGACAGTGAGATGGTTCGGCCATCGTCGGCTACCAGCTCGAGCGGCGTGATCATGTCGACCAGTCGTTCGACGACCCGCTTGGCGTCGTCCTCGGTCGGCTGGTTGTCGAGCACGAGGAGGAACTCGTCTCCGCCGAGCCGGCCGAACATGTCGTCGGGCCCCAGGGTGGCATCGACGGCTCTGGCGAAGAGTCGAATCGCTTCGTCGCCGAAGGCGTGGCCGAACGAGTCGTTGACCGTCTTGAAGTGGTCGAGTCCGATCGCTGCGACCGCCACACATGTGTCGGTGGACTCGCCGAGTGCGGCGAGCGCGACCTCGAGGCGCTCGTACAGCGCCACCCGGTTCGCGACCCCGGTCACGGCGTCGACGCGGGCCATCGCCGACAGACGCTCCTCGTGTTCGACCATCTGCGTGATGTCGCTCATCACCACGTGTGCCGTCGGCGACGTGCCGGTCGAGTCTTCGGCGACGATCCTCGTGAGGAACCAACGGCTCGTACCGTCGCCGAGTCGCAGCCGCTGACGGTCGATCTGGTCTTGCGCACCGGTCACCATGACGGTCCGCACCATCGCGGCGACCTCGTCGGCGAACACTGCCGGAAGCAGGTCGGAGACGGGCGCGCCGACGGACGCGTCGAACTCGAAGATGCGCTCGGCCGAGGCGTTCGCATCGGCCACGATCCCGTCTGCGCCGATCCGGAGCACGGCGTCGGGAGCCGGCTCGACCAGCGATCGATACCGGAGTTCGCTCGCCATCAGGTCTCGGCGGGCGGCTGCCAGATCGTTGAGTGATCGGATCTGTTCGGTGACATCGACGACCTGCACCAACCTGAACGGCATGTCGGTTTTCGGGTTGCCCGTGACCGATGTGATCGTGATGTCGCCGAACTTGATCGACCCGTCAGCGGTCACGTAGCGCTTGACGTCGCGGTACATCGCCCCGTCGCCACGATCCAGCCGACGGCGCACCTCACCGTCTTCGTGCATGGCTATGTCGTCGGGATGCGTGACTGCTGTCCAGTGCAGCCCAACGAGTTCCTCACGCTTCCGGCCGATCATGGTCGCGAAGGAGCGATTGACGCGCAGGAACACACCGTCCTCGTCGACGATCTGCAACCCGACCGAGGCCGCCTCGAACCCGCGCTCGAACAGTTCGGCTCTGCGCAGCGACGCGTCGAGCGCGGCGACCGACGACGCACCGGCCAGGCAGTGCGCCAGCGACTCGAGGCACAGCAACTCGTCGTCGAACTCGTCTCCGTCCGGGGCCGACGAGGTGACTCGCACCTCTCCCATCACGTTGTCGGTCACGACGATCGGGCAGCGCAGACGGTCACCGACGCGGACCGGTTCGGACGAGCCGTCTTCCAGGATCGACTTCGGCTCGTCGAACCAGACGACTTCGACCTCGGAGCCGAGGTGCTCGGTCGCCATGGAGGCGACGGTGGCGGAGATGGTGTCGATGCCGATGTCGGCGCCGGGCACCAGCGCTGCGGCCTCGGCCAGCAGCTTGAGGCGGCCGAGCGACCGGCTCGTCTTGGTGATGTCGAACAGGAGCGCGACGGCATATCCCGTGAAACCAGACACCGTGATGGCGTGCAGGTGCATCCGTCGGATCGAGCCATCGCCGTGCAGGTAGGCCTTCTCGACGACTACGCCGCGCTCGCGGACGTCGGCGATGACGGCGTCGACGTGTGGACGGTCCTCCGGAGCGGTGATGTCGTCGACCGTCAGCCCGCGGAACTGTTCGCCGGTTCGCCCGAGAGCTTCCTGGCATGCGGCGTTGGCGAAGACGATTTCACGACCCGGCAGCTTGGTGACGATGACCGGGACAGGGAGCGACGCGAGCGTCGACATCTCGGGCACTTCCGAGCCCTTCGTCGCTTCTTGAAGCCCACCGGCCTCCGCCACTTGATCGTCCATCGCTCCACTTCAACCCGCCGAAGCGACCACGATCCGCATTCCGTGGCGCCATCCGCATTCTCGTCGGAAAAAGCAGTGTACCATCTCGTGCCACTTGATTCGGTGGATCGCGGTGCAATGTGCTGCGCCCGAACGTGCTCGGGCCGACCGTCAGCCCATGCGCCGGGGGCACCGTGAGGACGGCGAGGGCGGCGCCTCGAGCGCGGTCAGGCGTGGAACTTGGTGTGGATCGCTTCGGCGACGGCGTCGGGAAGGAAGCTGTGGGCCTGCAGTTCGTCGAGGCTCGCCTTCTTCACTGCGTTCACGCCACCCATCGCTTTGACGAGCTTCTTCTTCCGGACCTCGCCGAGCCCAGGAATCCCGTCGAGCGCGCTGACCGTCATGCGCTTGCTGCGTCGCTCCCCGTGGAAGGTGTTGGCGAATCGGTGCGCTTCGTCACGGATGCGTTGCAACATGAAGAGCGCCTCGCTCCCCCGCGCGATCTCGATCGGTTCGGAACGCCCGGGGACGTAGACCTCTTCGAACCGCTTGGCCAGCCCGGCGACCGGGATCTCGTCGGCGAGACCGAGTTCTTCGACGACCCGTTGCGTGGCCGACACCTGTCCTTTGCCACCGTCGACCAGCAGCAGCTGCGGTGGGTACGCGAACTTGCCGGGCTTTCGCTCGCGCTGTTTCGACGGAGCGTCCTCGTCCTGCGGCCCGGAGCGCTCGTCGATCGGTCGATCTCGATCATCGAGATATGCCTGGAGCCTTCGGCGCACGACCTCGGCCATCGCCGCGTAGTCGTCGCTCCCACCACCGACCACCTCGCCGCCGACCGTGTTGACCTTGAACCGGCGGTACTCGCGTTTGGCCGGAAGTCCGTCTTCGAGCACCACCATCGACCCGACGTAGTCGGTGCCCTGCAGGTGCGCCATGTCGTAGCACTCGATCCGCAGCGGCGCTTCGGGGAGGTCGAGCGCATGCTGCAACTCGGTGAGCGCACGACTGCGCGTGTTGTGATCGGTCGCGCGGCGCATCCGGTGACGCGTGAACTCCTCCTTGGCGTTACGCGTCACCGTCTCGAGCAACGACCGCTTGTCGCCACGCTGCGGGACGCGTACCTGCACCCTCGAGCCGCGGATCATCTCGAGCCACTGCTCGTACGTCTCGCGGTCGTCGGGTTCGTAGGGCACCAAGACCTGCTTCGGCACGCCGACCACCGGCTCCTCGCCGTACATCGACTCGAGGATGCGGTCGATCATCTTGCCGGGTGTGAGCTCTTCGACCTTGTCGAGGATGAACCCCTTCCGGCCGACCACTCGCCCCTTGCGGACGTAGAACACCTGCACCGACGCTTCGAGCTCGTCGTCGGCGATGCCGAACACGTCGAGGTCCTCGTTCTTGTCGGCCACCATCTGTTGCTTGGCGATCGCCTTGCGGACCGCCTCGAGACGGTCGCGAAGCCGCGCCGCCTGCTCGAACTCGAGCGATGTGGCCGCCTCGCGCATGTCGGCTTCCAAGCGGTCGACGATCTCGTCGGTGTCACCGTCGAGGAACTGGCACAGCTCGGTGACGAGTTGGCGGTACTCCATCTCCTCGATCTCGCCGACGCAGGGGCCGGCGCACTTCTCGATGTGGAACAGCAGGCACGGTCGACCGAGCCGCTCGTGCTCGTTGAACTTGTTCTGGCTGCACGTACGGATCGGGAAGCTCCGCAACAACAGGTCGAGCGTGTCGCGGATCGCGTAGGCGTGGGCGTACGGCCCGTAGTACCGCGTGCCCTTCTTCTTGCGACCGCGCATGACCACGGCACGAGGCCACTGGTCGTCGGCGGTCACCGCCAGGAACGGGTAGCTCTTGTCGTCACGCAACCGAACGTTGAAGCGCGGGTCGTGCTCCTTGATGAGGCTGTACTCGAGCATGAGCGCCTCGACCTCGTTGCGGACGATGGTCCACTCGACGGTCTCGGCGGTCTCGACCATCTGCGCCGTACGCGGGTGCAGGTTCTTCGGGTTCTGGAAGTAGTTCGACAGCCGTTGCCGGAGGCTCGACGCCTTGCCGACGTAGATGACACGGCCATGCCGGTCCTTGAACTGATACGAGCCGGGCTCGTCCGGGATGGTGCCCGCTGCTGGCCGCTTCATGACCCTCCGAGCATACGGCTGCGGTCGGCAGCGGTCGACGGCGGTCGCGCACTTCCCGACGGCTCGACGTTCGTCGGGCCGGAGTTGCGCGGCCGGACGTGATGGCGCAGCGACGGCGCACGCGGACGCGGTCATGGCGCAGTGGCGGCGGTCGAGCGAGATCGCCAGATACTGTTGCTGGCTGATGTCGCAGTACTTCTCCGCCATGTTCCGTCGCCGCCCGAACGAGGGGTGGTTCCGCGTCAGCCGCTACGACGCCACCACGGTCGACATCCTGTGTGCGCTCGCCGTGTTCTCGATGTTCGTCTACGGTGCCAGCCTCACGGCGTTCAGCAAGCTGCTCTTCTTCGCCCCCGACGTCCGCGAGAGCTTCCAGGTCTGGCGCCTGGTCACGTGGCCGATCGCCACCCAGCCCGAACTCTTCTCGCTGATCGGCGTCGTGTTCTTCTGGGTGTTCGGCCAGCAACTCGAAGGCCTGTTCGGCCGCAATCGGTTCCTCGCCTGGGTGCTCGGCGTCGCCCTCGTCCCGTCGGTGCTGCTGACCATCCTGGGCACGTTCTCCGACACGCTCGACTTCGGCAGTGTCAACTTTGGTCTGAGCACGCTGTTCCTGTGCGGTATCTGGGTGTACGCCGGCACGTACCCCAACGTCCGATGGTTCGAGATCATGCCGCTGTGGGGGCTCGCCGCGATCTTCACCGGCCTCAACCTGCTCCAGTACTCGGGCAACCGCGCCGGCGGTCAGATCATCTTCATGCTCTCGGCCATCGCTGCCGGGCTCAGCATCGGTCGTTCGCTCGGTCTCGCCACGGCGTGGCCGATCCCCCACGTTCCGCTCGGCGGTTCACCCGGCGCGTCGAGTGGCCGTCGTGGCGGTGGTGGTCGTGTGCCGAAACCCAAGAAGCGACCGAAGTCGCGCGATCTCGGGCCGCGTGTCGTCGAAGGCCCGTGGAAAGGTGCCGATCAGCCGGCGCCCACTGGTCCGCCGACCCGACCGCCGGCGTCGCCGGCCGACCAGGCCGAACTCGACGGTCTGCTCGACAAGATCGGCGGGCAGGGCATGGACGCGCTCTCGGGCGAAGAGAAGGCTCGCCTCAACGAACTCAGCAAGCGCCTGCGCAACCGCTGACCCCGACACGGCTCTGAGTCGCTGCGACTCGCGCCGCAGCACGCGCTCCGCGGTCAAGATGCGGTCGACGGTGCACGCGCCGCGGCGACCCACGCGGCCACCAGCAGGCAGCCGGCCAACACCGCCGCACCGTTTGCGAGCAGGTGGAATCCGAACGACTCCTTCACGAACCCGGAGCCGAACGCCGCAGTCGCGCCGCAGACGCTCATCGTCAGATCGGCGGTGCCCTGCACCTCCACCTTCGCCGCTGCGGGTACCGACCCGGTCAGCAGCGTCGAACCGGCGATGAGCCCGATGTTCCAGCCGAGTCCGAGGAAGAACAGCCCGACGAACATCAACGCCGGCACATAGCCCGCCATGACGGTGCTCACCGTTCCGAGCCCGAGCACGACCGCACCGAGCCGAATCGCCTGGTTCGTGCCGACGCGGTCGGTGAAACGGCCGACCACCGGGGCCAGGCCGTACATCCCCACGATGTGCAGCGCGATGACGTACGCCGACAAGTCGCCGTGGTCGTGGTCTTTCATGTGCGGCGGAGTCATCGTCATCACGCCGACCATCGCTGCCTGCGAGATCGCCATCGCCGCGAGCCCGAGTCGAGCGCCGGCCGACGACGCGATCACCGAACTCGACGTGCGGATCTGCTGGAGCGGCCTGACTCGCTGGGCGTCGGGGTCGACGGCGCCGAGCACCTCGAGCGGATCGGGCCGCAGCCGGACGGTGACGACCACTGCGGCGATGGCGAGCAACACGGCCCCCACGACGAACGGTCCCACCAACTCGTCGAGCCCGATGCCTCGCCCCAGCGCCTTCGCGGCCGGGGTCAGCAGCGGCCCGAACACCGCGCCGAGCGTGCCGACCCAGACGATCGCCGCGATCGCCGTGCCGGCGTGTTCGGGTTCGGCGAGGTCGGCGGCCACATAGCGCTGTTGCAGGGTTGCCGCCTGGCCCGCTCCGAACGCCACCATGCCGAGCAGGAAGATCGGGAACAGTCTGGTCTCGCCGCCCAGCGCGGCCACGCCGGCGCCGAGCGATCCGAGCAACAGCGCCCTCGCGAGCCCCGGCCGACGACCGCGACGACGCATGTAGGCCGCGAGTGGAATCGACGTCGCCGCGGCGCCGAGCGTGAACGAGGCACTCCCGAGCCCGGCGAGGCGGTCGGAGCCGAGCATGTCGCTCGCCAGCAGCGACACCACCGCGACCATCCCGGCCACCGCCGCCTGGCCCGGCACCTGCGCGAAGCGCAGTGACCACAGCGTGCGATGCTGCAGGCGCGCCCGCTCGGAGGGCTCGAGCGAACCGAACCCGGTGGAGATGTCGGCGCCGACGGTCACCGGCCGATCATTGCAGAGGTCGGCCCGACGCTCCCGGTCGGTTGGAGCGGCCGGCCGGCGGTACGGCGTCGCCGCTCAGACCCAGTAGCCAGTCACGTCGATCACGAAGTGGGTCGACCCGCCTCCTCCGGCGAACACGCTGACCTCACGATCGGAGAACACGCGCACGATGCTGCCGTTGTTGAGGATCTGCCCGCTCGCCGACCAGTTGATCGTGGCGGCGCTGAACGACGTGGCCGACGCGCCCGGCACGACCGACAGGAAGCCGCTGCCCGTCGTGTTGACGACGGCGACGTTGTACGCCACCGCGGTCGCTCCCTCCGGCACCAGCGCGCCGGTCGGCGCTCCGGTGGTGAGATCTCGCGACTGCGTGAGGTCGACCACCCGCTTCTCGCCACCGCTCAGTACGCCAGGGCTCGGTTGGGCCGAACGGGAGTCGTAGGCGCGCACCGGATCGATCGCACGGAATGCGCCGGGTTGTCCCGGACCTGCCACCTGTACCCAGGTGCCCGGTGTTCCGCCCACCGTGCAGAACCACAACTCGACGGCCAGCCCCGAATCGGAGGCGGCACGGACGTAGAACTCACCGCCGCGGTGGAACTCGGTCGACGACGTCGGCGGCACGAACGTGGTGGGCCCGAGCACCATCGCCGCGAGCTCGCCCGAGATCTCGGCGCCGTACGTGGCACCGTCGGCGCGCACCGCCGACCCCTGGTCCGACATCGCCCGCACGCCGAATGACTGTTGCCCCACCGCATGCCCGACCACGCCGGCGGCACCGGCCAGGACGGCGTCGGAGTCGACCACCGTGTCGGCTGCGTCGACGGTCGAGTAGCCGTACAGCCCATTGGGTTGCAAGGCGTTGGTGGTCATCGCCCCGACCGCCGCGCCCCTCTGTGCAGAACCCGTGTTGAACGAGTTGCCCGACTGGAACAGCATGCCCACCCCTTCGGCGGGGCCCGTGTAGTCGCTGCGCGTGGCCGTCGCTGTCGTGTTGGCCTGGCCGAGCGTGAGCGGCGACCCTGCCGCTGCGGCGGCGGGACGCCCGGCGACGACCGCCGCAGTGCCTCCGGCTGCTGCTGCCGCAGCAGCGCGCACCCATTGGCGGCGGCTGACTCCGCCGGTCTCCGGCGCGTCGGCTCGATCACGTGCTGCGGCTGGGGCTGCCGGCTCCCCGGCTTCGATGGCATCGAGACGGGCGGTCAACCGCTCGATTTCGGCACGGAGTGCGGTGACGGACGATTCGGACATCGGATGCTCCTCGGTTGGCGGGACACCGACGCTGTCACACCGCACCCGCTCGATGCTCCGAATATCCGACCGGCTGGCGCCGCGGTCGGCGATCGCCTCACCGCGTGGCGATCTCAGAATGTGTCAGACGCGGCGGCGACGATCGGCATCGTCGGCGGTCAGCCCGGCAGCAACTCGCGAAGGAAGTGCCCGGTGTGGCTCTCCTTCACCGTGGCGATGTGCTCGGGTGGCCCCTCGGCGACGATCGTGCCACCGCCCGACCCGCCGTTGGGGCCGAGGTCGATGATCCAGTCGGCCGTCTTGATCACGTCGAGGCTGTGTTCGATGACGAGCACCGTGTTGCCCTGATCGACGAGCCGCTGCAGCACGGTGAGCAGTCGGTTGACGTCGTCCATGTGCAACCCGGTCGTCGGCTCGTCGAGCAGATAGATCGTGTGGCCGGTCGACCGCTTCGCCAGTTCGGTGGCCAGCTTGACGCGCTGCGCCTCGCCACCCGACAACGTGGGCGCCGACTGACCGAGCCGGACGTAGCCGAGGCCGACGTCCATGAGTGTCTGCATGTAGCGAGCGATGCCGGGTTGGTTGGCGAAGAAGTCGACCGCTTCGGCGACCGGCATGTCGAGCACCTCGGCGATGTTCTTGCCCTTGAACTCGATGTCGAGTGTGTCTCGGTTGAACCGAGCGCCCTTGCAGACCTCGCACGGCACGTACACGTCGGGCAGGAAGTGCATCTCGATCTTGATCGTGCCGTCACCAGCACACGCTTCGCAGCGCCCGCCCTTGACGTTGAACGAGAAGCGTCCGGGCAGATACCCGCGGACCTTGGCCTCGTTGGTGCTCGAGTAGAGCTTGCGGATCTTGTCGAAAACGCCGGTGTAGGTGGCCGGGTTGGAGCGCGGCGTCCGGCCGATCGGTGACTGGTCCATGTCGATGACCTTGTCGAGGTGTTCGATGCCGTTGATGCGCTTGTGCTTGCCCGCCGGGATCTTCGACTTGTAGATCTTCGTCATCAGCACCGGCAGCAGGATGTCTCGGATGAGCGACGACTTGCCCGACCCCGACACACCCGTGACGCACACGAAGTTGCCGAGCGGGATCTGCACGTCGATGTTCTGCAGGTTGTGTTCGCGGGCCCCGACGATCTCGATGTGATCGAACGACTGTGAGCGACGTGCCTCCGGAACCGGCACCGACTTCTTGCCCGACAGGTACTGGCCGGTGATGGAGTCCTTGACCTTCTCGATGCCCTTGACCGGCCCCGAGTACACGACCTCTCCCCCGTGCTCGCCCGCACCGGGGCCGATGTCGACGATCCAGTCGGACTCGCGGATCGTCTCTTCGTCGTGCTCGACGACGATGACCGTGTTGCCGAGGTCGCGCAATCGCACCAAGGTGTCGATCAGGCGCTGGTTGTCGCGCTGGTGGAGTCCGATCGACGGTTCGTCGAGGACGTAGAGCGTGCCGACGAGTCCGGAACCGATCTGCGATGCCAGACGGATGCGTTGCGCTTCGCCGCCGGCGAGGGTGCCGGCCGAGCGAGACATGGTGAGGTAGTCGAGGCCGACGTCGAGGAGGAACCCGAGTCGGGCGTTGATCTCCTTCGTGACGCGCTCGGCGATCAGCCGCTCGCGTTCGCTGAGTTCGAGGTCGGCGAGGAACTTGGCCGAATCGGCGATCGACATGTCGCACACCTCGGAGATGTGCTTGCCGTTGATCGTGATCGCCAACGTGGCCGGCTTGAGGCGGGCGCCGTTGCACGCCGAGCACGCGACGAGACGCATGTAGCCCTCGTACTGCTCGCGGGCCCACTCGGAGTCGCTGCCTTCGTGGCGACGACGAAGCCACGGGATGACGCCTTCGTACTCGGTCTGGTACGAGCGGGAGCGTCCGTAGCGGTTCTTGTACTTGACGGTCATCTTGCCCTTCACCCCGTGCAGGATGAGCTTCTGGGCTTTGGCCGGCAGTTGATCCCATGGCGCGTCGAGGTCGATGTCGTTGACGTTGGCCACCGACTCGAGCATCCGCGTGAAGTACTGGGTGTGCGCGCTGCGCCACGGGGCGATCGCGCCGTCGGCGAGCGAGACGTCGCCGTCGGGGATGATCAACTCGGGGTCGACTTCGAAGGTGGTGCCGAGCCCGTCGCACTTCGCACACGCGCCGTACGGCGAGTTGAACGAGAAGTTTCGCGGCGCCGGCTCGTCGAAGCTGGTGTCGCACATCGGGCACGCGAGGTGCTGCGAGAACACGAGAACCTCGTTCTCACCCTCCCCGTCGCGCTTGACGATCTCGATCTCGGCGACGCCGTCGGCGAGCGTGAGCGCTTGTTCGAGCGAATCGGTGAGGCGCCGTTCGAGCCCTTCTTTGAGGACGAGACGGTCGACGACGACGGCGATCTTGTGGTTCTCGTACTTGGCCAGTCGTTCGTCGCGCTTGAGGAACTCGTCGATGTCGACGGTCTCGCCGTCGATGACCGCACGCACGTAGCCCTGACCAGAGAGGTCTTCGAGCAGCGTGTCGTATTCACCCTTGCGGCCACGCACGACGGGAGCGAGCACCTGGAACCTGACGCCCTCATCCATCGTGAGGATACGGTCGACGATCTGCTGCGGGGTCTGACGCTCCAACTCGATGCCGTGGTTGGGGCAGTGCTGCACCCCGATGCGGGCGTAGAGCAGTCGCAGGTAGTCGTAGACCTCGGTGATCGTGCCGACGGTCGAACGCGGGTTGCGTGACGCCGACTTCTGGTCGATCGAGATCGCCGGCGACAGCCCATCGATCACGTCGACGTCGGGCTTGTCCATCTGCCCGAGGAACTGGCGGGCGTAGGCGCTCAGCGATTCGACGTAGCGACGCTGACCTTCGGCGTAGATCGTGTCGAACGCCAGGCTCGACTTGCCCGACCCGGAGAGCCCGGTGAACACCACGAGCTTGTCGCGCGGGAGCTCGACGTTGACGTTCTTGAGGTTGTGCTCGCGTGCGCCTCGAACCGTGATCTGCGGTTCGTCGGACTTACGTTTCGCCGCCCGTTTCTTCGGGGCGGCCGCCTTCGCGGCGGGAGCTTTCTTGGCGACCTTCGTGGCGCTCGGTTCTGCGGGATTTCGAGCCATTGTCGTCAAATGCTAGCGAACATGTGTTCAGTTCGGGACGTGCCCAGCGGCGGGCGGGAGTGGCCCGTCTCCCGTTCGGCAGACGCTCACCACGGGTTCATCTCGCCGTCGGATGGGGTCCATGTGCCGTCGTTACGGTCCGCGACTCCACACCACACAACCGCTCCCCCGCCGGGAGCAAGGAGTCACTCGACCCATGAATCGAACCCCCCATCGCCTGCGGCGTGTCGCCGCCGGCGGACTCGCTGCCCTCGCTGCGGCATCGACGATCGTCGTCGCGTCATCGCCGACGACCGCCGCGCCAGGTGACGTGATCCTCACGGAGGACTTCTCCGGTGATGCGCTCCCGGCCGGTTGGCTCGCCGACGGCGATGCCGACTGGACCGTGCGCGACGGACGTCTGTACGGCCACACCGACAACGCGTACACCCCGTCGATCCTGACCTTCGGCGAGCATCGTGACAACGTCCGCATCGAAGCCACGATGCGCTTCGAAGACGTCGTCAACGCGAGTCGCTGGGCCGGCATCGTCACCGACGTGGCGCCGACCGGCGGAGCACCGTGGGCCCACGCCGTCATGCGGTCGGAGTCGACTGCGTCGAACGGCATCGAGTTCGCGATCCGCAACGCCGACGAGAGCTGGAACGTCACCGACGCCGGATCGGCTCCGGTCGACGCTGGTGTCGGCAACGACGTCGACGTGCGCATCGACATCCAGGGCGAGCGAGGCGCGTGGTACTTCGACGACGAGCTCGTGCTGTCGACGACGAGCGTCGAGCGCACCGACGCCGGCGTGCTCGGCTTCGTGATCGCCGGAGCGACGGTCAGCTTCGACGATCTCGTGGTGACCGAACTCGAACCGCTCGCCGATCCCGAGCCGGAACCGGAACCCGAACCGGAGCTCGTCAGGTTCGAGGAGACCTTCGACGGCGATTCGCTGCCCGAGGGGTGGACGCCGCTGGCCGGCGCGTGGTCGGTCGCCGACGGACGCCTCCGCCTCGACGAACCGTCGACGCAGGCCCGCATCACCTTCGGTCCGCACCTCGACAACTACCAGGCCGAGTTCACGCTGCGTTTCGAGTCGGTCAACAACGCATCCCGCTGGGCGGGGCTCATGACCGACGTCGCCGCCGATGGCAGCATCCCCTGGGCACAAGCCGTGATGCGTTCGCAGTCGACGGCCGGCAACGGCATCGAGTTCGCCTTGCGCAGCACGGGCGGCTGGAACGTGACCGACAAGAGTGGCGCACCTGCCGACGCTGCCACGGGCCGCGACGTGCAGGTGCGCATCGTGGCACAGGGCAGCACGGGCGAATGGTGGTTCGACGGACAACTCGTACTGACCACCACCCGCATCGAGCGGTCGGACGACGGCATCCTCGGCTTCATCGCCGACGGCGCCCGCGTCAGCATCGACGACGTGGTCGTTACCGAGCTCCCACCGCGCTCCCTGGTGCGCGACCCGGCGCTCGGGCCGATCACGATCGCCCACCGCGGCTACTCGTCGCTCGCACCGGAGAACACACTCGCCGCCGTCGAAGCCGCGCTCCGATCAGGCGCCGAGATGATCGAGATCGACACGTACACGAGTGCTGACGACGCCACCATCGTCATCCACGACAGCACCGTCGACCGCACCACCGACGGCACCGGCGCTGTCGACGCGCTGTCGAGCGCTCAGCTCGCCGAACTCGATGCCGGTTCGTGGTTCTCGTCGGCCTACGTCGACGAACCACTTCCGCACCTCGAGCAGGTGCTCGACCTCATCAAGGGCCGCGGCCCGACCCTGCTGCTCGAGATCAAGCCGGGTGCCTCGTACGACGAGACCGAGATGCAGCTGCAAGCGGTGCTCGATCGCGACATGGTCGACCAGGTCGTCGTGCAGAGCTTCGACGCACAGGTGATCCGCGACGCCAAGACGATCGCGCCGGAGATTCCCCGCGGTTTCCTGACCGGTTCGGTCAGCGGGGATCTCGTCGCCGTTGCGAACGAACTCGGTCTGTCGGCGTACAACCCGTCGGTGGGAGCCGTGCTCGGACGTCCGGAGGCCGTGGCCGAACTCAACGCCGCCGGGATCGCCGTGATGCCGTGGACGGTCGACGACGCCGGCACCTGGGCTCGCCTCGCCGAGATCGGCGTCGACGGAATCATCACCAACCGACCAGGTGAGCACATCGGCTTCCGCCAGGGTTCGCCGATCGACGTCACCGTCGTGGTGACCGAGCCCGGCCCGGATCCCGTCGCTCCTGCGGTGCGCGTCGAGCAGGCGAGCACGCAGGCCGACCCGGCCACCGAACAGCCCGTGCTCTTCGACGTCGTGTTCGCCGAGCCGGTCGTCGGATTCGGCACCGACGACGTGATCGTCGGTGGCTCCGCCGGGGCGACCTCGGTGTCGCTCGTGGAGTTGACCCCCGGCGTGCGGTACCGCGTTGCGGTCGAGGGCGCCACGGCGGATGGCACGGTCACCGTGTCGGTGCATGCCGATGCGGCGACGACCGCCACGGGTGTGGGCACGGCTGCGTCGACCTCGACCGACAACGACGTCACGGTCACGCTGCCTGAGCCCCTCGCCGAGTGTGCGGTCGAGTACGTGTTCGCCAACACCTGGCACAACGGGTTCATCGCCTCGGTCGAGTTGTCGAACACCGCCGACGAACCGATCGTCGGCTGGGAACTCGGCTGGAACTTCACCGCCGGCGAACGGCTCCGTGCCGGCTGGTTGGGCGACTTCAGCCAGGACGGGACCGCCGTGACGGTCGTGAACCCGGCCTGGGATCGCGTGGTCGATCCGGGCGAGACGGTCATCGCCCAGTTCATCGGCAAGAGCATCGACCCGCCGGTGGCTCCCACCACCTTCACCCTCGACGGGGTCACCTGCGGAGGCTGATCGGCCACCCCCGAACACCGTCTTCTCGATGACGATCCCCGGCACCTGGCGTCAGCGCCGTGGTGCCGGGGATCGTCGCGTCCGGGCTCGCGTCGGCGGACTCGTCGGGGTCGCCCAGTCAGGCGGCGAAGTACGTACGCAGCGTGCGGTGCCAGTGATTGGCAGGCAGCTCCGGGTCGATCGCTGCCCGCCCGGTGCAGTACTTGCTGATCGTCACGGGGCGGATGCCCTGCCGCCACAGCCACCGGTCGACGCTGCTCGACTCGCCGGTCGACTTGCACTCGACGATGACGCCGTCGAGCGACGACGCCGCCCCGTCGGGCGAGGTGCACACGAGATCGGTGTCGAATGTGAACCGCTCGTCGTCCCGATGACCGACGACGGTCGACCGAGCGAATCGCGTGACGAGCGTCGGAGCGAGCGTCGTCGTCGAGGAGAAGTCGACGATCTCGTCGATCCACCGCCGGGCCTCGTCGCTCAGCTCATACCGTCGGGAAGCGAGGTACTCCCGCCGATGCTTCACCGTGGCGCCGCGACCGTTCTTCGCCTTGATCTCGAGCATCGCCGTCTCGTCGCGCTGGTAGCGGCGAGTCCGCACCTTGAAACGACGCGGTCGCCGATGGGCGGTGTCGAGGTAGAGCGTGTGGTCGGGTGTGTCGAAGTAGACGGTCTCGTAGTCGATGACGCGCTCCTGGCCGATCTCGAGCACGGCGACGTCGCCGGCGAACGACCGCATGATCGCCGCGACCACGTCGACGTCGACGATGTACTTGCGGGTCGAGCGCGTCTGGAGTTCGGCCTGCTCGTTCAGTCGGTCGAGGTCGATCGGTTCGGCCCCGGCCATGGCGTCGGCGAGCGACATCATGCGTCGGCACCTCGAATCGAGTACCGCACGTCGACCACGGTCGTGTCGTTGACGAGGTTCACGCGACGCACCTTCATGCGATGCACGCGGCAGTCGAGCAGTTCCTCAAGTCGGCCGACGAGTTCGGCTTCGCTGGTGTACGCCCGGTCGAGGGTGACGACCTGGCTGCGGAGCGACGAGAACAGTCGCGGGTGGTCGCCGATGAACAGTGCGAGCACCAGGGCACCCATCAACACCGGAGAGACCCATGCCGGTTGCACGGAGATGCCGCCGATCAGCCCGAGCGCGAGCGCCGAGAAGTAGTAGACGATCTCTTCCTGGTCGAGTTCTTGAGAGCGAAGTCGGATGATCGAGAGCACGCCGAACAGGCCGAGTCCCAACCCTGCGGTGACCTCCGCCTTGGCGAGCACGGTGGCCACGGCCAGCACGCCGACGTTGATGCCGAGCAGCGCGGCGACCATGTCCTTGCGCCGATACCGCGGAAAGTACAACCCGAAGACGAGGAGCAGGATCGCGACCGCGTCGCAGGCGATGAGGGCTTGTTGGGTCATCAGTTCTCCAAGGCGATCGTGAGGTTCTCGGCCAGCGTGGCGAGCGCGGCCTTCCAGTTGTCGACGGTGAGGGCGTCGTCGAGTTCGGCCTGCTGCTCGACGACCACCGGTTCGATCTGCTCGGCCCACACGTCGAGTCGGTCGAGCAGGCGGTCGAGCGACAGCGGGCCGGTGAAGAGTTCACGTCGAACGCGCTCGTAGTCGTCCGCCAGCGACGACCAGGCTGCCACCAGGGGGTCGCACCCGGCAGACCGTTGCAGCAGGCCGAGTGGTCCGTACGCGAACGGTTGGCAGTCGCTACGTGTCGCACCCCACTCGTCGGCGATCGACGTGATCGGATTGACGTCGTCGACGAGGTTGTCGAAGGCGTTGTCGAGGTCCCACGGGATCAGGTGGAGCTTGCGCTCGGTCGGGTCTTCGTACCAGTAGAAGTTGTGCGGCTCGCACGGACCATCGAGGCAGTACCAGTGGAACGGCCCGTCTTCGTGGGCGATCGCTCGGTCGACGACCGCGTACGCGATGAAGGCGTCGAGATCGGTCCACCGGTCGATCACGTCGCGCGCTGCGTCGGGGTCGGTCACCGCGCCGCTGTCGAGGATGTCGGCTGCAAATGCACGGATGATGTCGGCGTCGGGGTCGTCGTCTTCGTTCGTCTCGAGCCCGTCGACGAACACGTCGTCGGGCTGCACGGTTCCGGTGTCGTCGAACGGCCACACCTCCTTGTAGACGTTGCCGGTGCCGTCGTCGAACCGGTCGCGGACGAGGCGTCCGTCGATCTGCTCGGTCATCGCGAACAGCCCGGCGAACTCGCCGTTGATCAGCAGGCGAGCGTGTGTCGAACGCGGTCCGGCCACGCCCGCCTGCTCGAACATCCAGTAGCCGAGCCGATCGTGCATCAACGTCGAGTCGAGGTTCATGGCGTGAAGCTGTACTCGTCGCAACCCGTAGAACTCGACCTTCTCGTTCAAGTTGATCTTGATCTTCATCGAGAGTTTGGAGCAGGTCTTCTCCCCCGACGGTCGTATCGGGTTCGGCCCCGAGGTGCATCCGAGGAAGCTGCCGATCGAGCCCTTGTACCGAATGCCGACGGCGTCGAGGGTCTCCCCCTCGAACGTGAGGCTTCCCTCGACGTATTCCTCAGCCGCAGGGTCGCCATCGAGGATGGCCAGATGCTCGTCGGGGATCGTCAGCTCGTACGTGTGGAGCAGATTCTGGTCGAACAGGTAGTCGGAGTCGCCGGTCTCCCACCGAGCACGCGGTCCGTCATCCGCCTCCGGTTCGTTTGCGGCGCTTTCCTGGGTGTCGTTCTCCGCTGCGGCGATCTCCTCGGTCGTGCTCTCGTCTGCCGAGCTGTCGTCGACGGGTTCATCTGCCCGAGGTGACGCATCGGCCTCCGGTTGCAGCTCGGTCTCGGTCAGGGCCTCGTCACCGGTGTCGGTTGCCGGCACCGAGGGGACCGACTCGCTCGACTCGTCGTCGGCACCACTGCACGCGACTCCGAGCACGGCGGACACGGCGAGCGCCCACGCCCACCGCTGCAACGCCGCTCGCTCGGAATGTCTCGACATCGATAGCACGTTCCCAGATCCGAGGGCCCGCTTCGACCCCATCGACATGTCGGTCCGCTGTTCGAAGGTGAACCGAAGATGAACTCAAGGTAGCCGCCCGGTATGAGGGGTGTCGGACACCACGTACCGAGCGCTTCAGACCGGGCGCCGAATGCCGATACCTGGTTGTGGGGTACGAGCTCTCAGGATTCCAGCAGCGACTCGCGCTGTGGCAACGCCGAAGCGGCACCGCCAAGGTCGTGCTCGTCTCGACCGCGTTCTCGTGCGTCGTCTCGTGCCTGCTCTGCTACTCGCTGATCTTCGGCGTCTACGGCATCGACGAAGCGCTCGACACCTACAACCTGGTGCTCATCCTCCCGTTCCTGATCCCGCTGATCGTCGCACCGCTGGTCAGCGTGCAGTTCGCCACGGCGCTCGGCACCGCATCGACGGTGATCGACGAACTCTCGGCAGCACGTCAGGATCTCGAGCAACTCGCGCGCCGCGACCCGCTCACCGGGCTCCTCAACCGACGAGGCTTCTTCGACGCCATGCGCGACCTGCACCCCACCGATGCCTCGTCGCTGTCGATCGCGATCGTCGATGTCGATCGGTTCAAACTCGTCAACGACACCTTCGGCCACGCGACCGGCGACGAGTTGCTCCGACAGGTCGCCGAGCGCCTGCAGCACGCTGCCGGGCCACGTGCAGTCGTCGCTCGCATCGGTGGAGACGAGTTCGCCGCCGCCGTGTTCGACCCGACCGCCCCCGACGAGCTGAGGGCGTCACTCGGCGACGTCGCGTTCGCTGCCCCCGACGGGTCGACGGCGCGGGCGCGCTGTTCGGTGGGTCTCGCCTTGCACTCCCCCGCTGCCAGCATCGACGCGACGCTCGGGCGTGCCGACGCCGACCTGTACCGAGAGAAGTCGCACGCGCCGACGACCAGGTCGGGCGAGCGACTCGACGGCCGCGCTCGAAGCTGACGCCGGCACGCGCTGCGCTGCCGACGACGAGCGGCTGCGCTGCTCAGACGTTCTGTGGCGGGTGGGCGACCAGGAACTCCATCGCCTCGGCCGCATCGTCGGCCACGCCGATGAGGGCTGCGTACGGGCGATCACCGGCGAGCTTGCGGAGCAGTGGTTCGGCCGGCAGGTCATCTCGCCAGAAGCCACTGTCGAGGAAGACCATCGGACTCACGTTGCCGAAGACCGCATAGTGGTTCTGTGTCGCGTCCTGGAACACTTCCTGCGTCGTCCCTGCGGCACCGGGCGAGAACACGACGCCTCGCGTGGCGATCGCCAGAAGACCGTCCTCGCGGATCGAGTTGGCGAAGTACTTGCCGACGAGCGTGGCGAACTGGTTCGTCGGCTCGTGTCCGTAGAACCACGTGGGCACGGCCAGGCTGGCTGCTCCGTCGGGGAACGCGTCGAGCACCGACTGCCCGGCGCGCAAGTACGGGTCGGCCTGGTGGAAGTCGGTCTCGATGGCAAGCAGCGTGAGCGCGGCGTCGAGCGCTTCGTCGGGGTACGGCGAGAGCCATGCACCGAGGTTGGCGGCTTCCATCGCGCCGGGGCCGCCGCCGGTCGCCACATGCCATCCTTCGCGCGACATCGCTCGCCCGAGCTCGGCAACGGTTCGGAACGCCGGGTCGGTCCGCGTCATCGAGTGGCCGCCCATCACTGCCACCACGTCAGGATGGCCATCCAGGTGTTCACCCAATGCGTCGTCGATCGCGTGATCGTGGAGGCGTTGCGCTAGTGCGTCGAGCACCGGAATGTTCGACCCCTTGTCGTGTCGTGAGGCCCAGCGATAGATCTTCGAATCGAGCGCGTCCTCGTCGAACGAGCGCGGGTCGCCCGGGATCCAACCATCGAGCAGTTCACCCTGTCCGTAGAGGCGCGGGCGATAGGGATCGAACGGCAGGTCGGGCAATCGGGGGAACACGACGGCACCGCTTCCGATCACGTGCTCGAGCGCTTCCCCGGTCAGCCGACAACCGAGGAAGGTCGCTCCGACGCAGCTCAACGACGTGATCACGTCGAGTCGTTCCGACAGGTCGACCCCTTGAACGATGACGCCGTCGAGACGCTCCGTCGTCTCGACGAACCGGTCGAACTCGGCCAGATCGTGCAGCTCGCGCATCGTCGCACCTTACGCACTGCACGCTGGGAGTCGGCCTGATCTTCGGTCTCGTCGTTCGGTCGACGAACAGTAAATCGTCAAGCCGAGACGCTGCGCCGCGGCCACCTGAACACGCTCTGCGTTCCTCTACCACACTCAGGAAGAACTGGCGCAAAAAAGTGCACAAAAGGGTCTGTGTTTCGTTTGATTTCTCTGTCCACGCCATGCCACGATGACCCGTCTCAGCGGAAGGACACCCATGAAGAAACTCAGTAAATCCGTCGCGGCATTCGCCGTGGCGGCTGCCGGACTGGCCATACCAACGGCCATCAACACCCCGATCGCCTCGGCCGACGCAGTCGGCAGCGACTTCGAATCGTTCGCCCTCGGCTCGGTCGACGGACAAGACGGATGGGAGATCAGCGGGCCGTATGACGTCGAAGTCGTCGACGCCAGCGCGACACACCCGTCGCTCGGCAATCGCAGCCTCCGGATCTCCAACGCCGTAACGAGCGGTGGGTTCGGAGACCAGACGTTCTCCAAGCCGCTCACCGAAGAGGCAGGCGAGACCGACGCCGAAAACGGCGGCAAGTCGACCGGTCCGCGCCAGACGAGCTTCGAAGCCGAGTGGAGCTTCGCCTCGGCCGCCCCCGGTGCAGAACAGCCCGGACTCTCCGTCGTCGTCAGCCCCGATCGCGGCGATGGCGGCCGGATGGGTTGGCTCGGCATGACCGACACGCCGACCGGCCTCGAAGTCAGCTACTACGGCTACGACACCACACTCGGCGGCACCTGCGCCGACCTCGACAACTTTGTCTTCACGACCGTCGCGACGGGGCTCGATCGCACCGCTGTGCACACCGCTCGTCTCCGTATGGGCTTCAACGACGGCGTCGACAACGACGTCGTCGAGGTCTTCGTCGACGGAACTCTGGTGCACACCGGGAAGTCGTGGGAGGACTACTTCCGCAACTGTGAACCCCCGGAGCCTCGGACGGTCGACTCGCTGCTCTTCCGCGTGTCCGGGACAGCCGCCCCGGCCACCTCGGGGTTCGGTTTCCTGATCGACGACGTGAGCCTCGAATCCAGCTCGCCACCACCGTGCACCACCGACTGCTACGTCGATGCTGCGACGGGCAGTGACGTGAATGGTGGTACCGGCCCGGCCGATGCACTGCGCACGATCCAGACCGCCATCGATCGCGTCGACCCGAACGGCAACGTCATCGTCGCCGCAGGCACCTACCCGGTGCCCGACGGTCTCGACGTCGACAAGCCGCTCACGCTCGATGGCGCCGGCTCCGACGTCGTCACCATCGACGCGAGCGCTCACGCCAGCTACAGCGTCGCGGTCACCGCCGACGACGTCACGCTCGAAGGCTTCACCCTCACCGGCAACCCGGCCGGCACGTACGGCTTGAAGATCTCGTCGTCGTCCCCGACCCGACTCTCCAACATCACCGTCGACGACGTCGTGGTGAACAACAGCAAGCGCACCGGTATCGACCTCAACGGCGTCGACGGCGGCCTCATCACGAACGTCGAAGTCCATGACGTCCCGAGCGGCAACGGTCTCTCGGCGACCGACTCGAACGACATCGTGTTCGAGAACGTCACGACCAGCAACAACGCCTGGGGCGGCCTCGCCATCTACACCTATGGCCGCTACTACTCGATCGGCTCGAACAACGTCACGATCCAGGGCACGAACAGCTTCGGCGAGGCCAACCCGGTCTACGTCGAGACCGGCAACTACAACGATCCGGGTAACCCGGCACCGGTCACGAACCTCACCGTCAACGGTTTCGACTACACGGTGGCGAACGACGATCACCGCGCCGGCGGCGAACTGTTCACCTTCTACCAGAACACGCGCAGCGAGGCGATCGAGTTCGCCCTCGCGCTGACGAACCCTGAGTCGTCGTACGTCAACGAAGTGGCCACCGGCGACTTCTGGGTCGGCACGATCGGCTTCGACGACATGACGATCCAGGCAGCGGTCGACCACGCCGAACCCGGCGACACGATTCGCGTGCTGCCCGGCACCTACCAGGGCAACGTCGTGGTCGACGAACACGTCAAGATCATCGGCTCCGGCAGCGGATCCAGCGAGGCCAGCAACACCGTCCTGCAGAAGAGCGCGAACGAGGCGCTCGTCACGATCCAGGCGTCGGGTCAGTCCGCCGCTGATCCGCTGCTGTTCCAAGACCTCCGCCTCGAGCCCGTCGGCGAGTACGGCTTCAACGTCAACGGTCCGGCTCCGGTCCAGTTCGTCGAGTTCGACAACGTCAAGGTGATCGGCACCAACTCCGGTGCCGCCTACGAAGCCGAGGTCGGCCTCAAGGTCTCGACCAACGCCTCGCTGTCCGACGTCGTCATCACCGATTCGGCGTTCGACGACCTCGTCTACGGCTGGTACTTCGCCAAGCACGGCGACTGGGGTCCGGGCGGCAGCAACGTGAGCAACGTGCAGGTCACCGACACCTCGTTCAGCAACAACGAAGTCAAGGGCATCTACGTCGAGAAGCTCTCCGACACCACCTTCGACAACGTCACGGTGGTCAACAACGGACTCGACACGACGTTCTACAACGCCAAGTGGAACTCCGGCTTCGACATCAACCTGAAGGGCGAGGAGACCTACCAGAACATCACGATCGTCAACTCGACATTCGACCGCAACGGTCTCGGTGTCGAGGAAGGCACGGGCCTCACCATCAAGGCTCGTGACGACGGCGGCACGTACGGTGCACACCCTGCCGAACTGACCGGAGTCACGATCACCGGCAACGACATCACCGGCAACGAGCGAGGGATTCGGTTCGGTGAGCCGGGCAAGAACAACGCCACGCCCACCGACGTCATCGTGTCGGGTAACAACATCACCGGCAACGTGGTCGCCGGCGTCATCAACGAAACCCTCAGCCAGACCAACGCCATCGAGAACTGGTGGGGCGATGCGTCCGGCCCGAGCGGCGAAGGCCCCGGCACCGGCGACTCCGTGTCGCTGAACGTCTCGGTCTGCCCGTGGCTCGACGGCCCCGCCGGCACCGGCAACCTCGTCCTCGACGACTGCCCCGGCGCCAACGAACTCGACGTGGTCAACACGGTCGACTGGAACGGCGTCACCCCCGACGCAGCTCAGACATTCGAGATCTGCATCGAAGGCCCGAGCCACGTGGTGGCCGACTGCCAGCTCGCTGGCTCCTCGACCGAAACGCTCACCTGGAGCGATCTGTACCACGGCGACTACACCGTGACGCAGACCGATCCGGGCACCGAGTGGACCGTCGACATCACCGGTTCGCCGGTCACCGTCGCCGACGGTGTGCCGAGCACCCCGGCCAACGTGACCAACACGCACGACCCCGCCGAGGGCGAAGGGCCCACGCCCGACGCTCCCCCGACGTTCCCGGCAACACCGGACGACATCTCGGTGGTCACCGAACCGGGCGCCAGTAGCGCCACCGTCGAGTACCCGCTTCCCGAAGCAGCCGACGACGACACGGAGACTCTCCCGACCGTCGTCTGCACCCCGGCTTCCGGAACCGAGTTCCCCGTCGGTGACAACACCGTCACCTGTACGGCCACCGACTCTGCCGATCAGACCGCGGAAACGACGTTCACCATCTCGGTGAGCCCGTACAGCGACCTGATCGCCGTCGACCCGGCCCGATTCCTCGACACCCGTGGAACCGGAAGCAACGTCACCATCGACGGCATCGCCCAGGGCGAAGGTCCGGTTCCGGCAGGTACCTCGATCACCATTCCGGTGGCCGAGCGCGGTGACGTCACCGCCGATGCGGTCGGTGCAATGGTCAACATCGCAGCGATCAACCCGAGCGGCAACGGATACGTCACCCTGTACCCGTGTACCGACGAGGTGCCCACGGCGGCATCGCTCAACTTCGAAGCGGGAGTCTCCATCTCCAACGCGACGTTCGTCGAGCTGTCCGACGACGGCGACGTGTGTGCGTTCGCGTCGAACACGACGGGCTTGGCGCTCGACGTCGTCGGCTACATGCCGGTGACGAGTCGCATCGACTTCGTCGCCCCGGCTCGACTGCTCGAGACGCGAATCGGCGAGGGTCTCACCACCATCGACGGTCGCTCGCAGGGCGACGGAGCCATCACCGCCGGCAACACCATCGAGGTGCAGGTCGCCGGTCGCGCCGGCGTCGCCGACGACGCCGTGGCCGCCATGGTCAACGTGGCGGCGGTCAACCCGACCGACACCGGGTACATCACCCTCTTCCCGTGTGACTCCGAGCAGCCGGTTGCGGCATCGCTCAACTACACGGCGGGAACGAACATCTCCAACACCACGCTCGTCGCACTGTCGAGCGATGGCGTGCTGTGTGTGTTCTCCGAGGATGCGACCGACCTGACCATCGACGTCATCGGCTACGCCTCACCCGGCACCGATGTCGGCACCCTCAACCCGAGCCGCCTGCTCGAGACCCGTACCGGCACCGGCCAGGTGACCGTCGACGGGATCGCTCAGGGTGACGGCCAAGTGGATGCGGGTCACTTCATCTCCGTGCCGATCGCCGGGCGCAGCGATGTTCCGGACGACGCCATCGCCGTCGTCGTCAACCTCGCAGCGATCAACCCCGCTGCGGTCGGATACGCCACGCTGTACCCGTGCACCGAGACGCCGCCCGTGGCTGCGTCGCTCAACTACCGGGCGGGCGTCAACATCTCGAACGCCACCCTGGTCGATCTGTCCGACGACGGTGACGTGTGCTTGTTCACGTCGGCGACGGCGCACTACACGATCGACGTGCTGAGCTTCGTCACCGCCACGAGCGTCGACGCATGATCACACGCTGACCACTCGGATCACTCCGTGATCGACAACCGGCGGGTCGCAGCAATGCGGCCCGCCGGTTTCGCGTCTCCGCTGCCGCCAACCTGGTTACATCGCTCCGGGAGCGATGTAACCAACTCCGGTCAACCGGCGTCGGTGATCTGGCGTCGGAGGTCGTTGATCTCGTCACGCAGCTTGGCTGCGTACTCGAACTTCAAGTCGGCCGATGCCGCGTGCATCTCCTCTTCCAAGGTCTGGATGAGACGTTGCAGCTCCTGCTGCGGCAGGTTCTTGAGCTCTTCGGTGACCTTGTCGCGTTCGCGCTGGCGACGGCGGTCTTGGCCCGGCACCGGCGTCTTGCCACTCGTGCCGTGCAGCATCTCCAAGATGTCTCCCACCGCCTTGCGGATGGTGGTCGGGTCGATGCCGTGCTCGGTGTTGTAGGCGATCTGCAAGTCGCGACGCCGTTGCGTTTCCTCGATGGCTGCCGTCATCGACGGCGTCATCTTGTCGGCGTACATCACCACCTGTCCGGCCACGTTGCGAGCCGCTCGGCCGATCATCTGGATGAGCGAGGTCTCGGACCGCAGGAATCCTTCCTTGTCGGCGTCGAGGATGCACACCAACGACACCTCGGGCAGGTCGAGACCCTCTCGCAACAGGTTGATGCCGACGAGCACGTCGAACTCCCCGAGCCTGAGTCCGCGGAGGATCTCGATGCGCTGGATCGTGTCGATGTTCGAGTGCAGATAGCGGACCCGCAGCCCCTGCTCGAGCAGGTAGTCGGTGAGGTCTTCGGCCATCTTCTTCGTGAGCGTCGTGACCAGAACACGATCACCGTTGGCGATGCGACCGTTGACCATCTCCATGAGGTCGTCGATCTGTCCCTTGGTGGGCTTGACGATGACCTCGGGGTCGATGAGGCCCGTCGGTCGCACCACCTGTTCGACGACCTTGGTCGACACGCGGAGTTCGTACTCGGATGGCGTGGCCGACAGGAAGATCCCCTGGTTGATCCGCTCGAGCACCTCTTCGAACGTGAGCGGGCGGTTGTCGCGCGCCGACGGCAAGCGGAAGCCGTGATCGATCAGCATGTCTTTGCGGCTGCGGTCGCCGGCGTACTGGCCGTGCAGCTGCGGCACCGCCACGTGGCTCTCGTCGATGACGAGCAGGAAGTCGTCGGGGAAGTAGTCGAGCAGGGTGAACGGCGGTTCGCCGTACTCACGACCGTCCATGTGCATCGAGTAGTTCTCGATGCCGTTGCAGTAGCCGACCTCGCTCATCATCTCGAGGTCGTACTGGGTGCGCATGCGCAGGCGTTGCGCTTCGAGCAGTTGATCGTTGTCTTCGAACTCCTTGAGGCGGACCTGCAGCTCGTGTTCGATCTTGCTCATCGCTGTCTGCAGGCGCTCGGCGCTGGTGGCGTAGTGAGTGGCCGGGAAGACGTAGGCACGTGGCAGGTCGCGGAGTTGTTCGCCGGTGAGCGGGTCGATCGTGGTGATCCGCTCGATCGTGTCGCCGAACATCTCGATGCGCAGCACGTTCTCTTCGTACGCCGGGTGCACTTCGATGGTGTCGCCTCGCACGCGAAAGTTGCCGCGTCCGAGGGTCATGTCGTTGCGGTCGTACTGCATGTCGACCAGTCGGCGCAGGATCGATCGCATGTCGTAGTCGATGCCGACGTTGAGGTCGAGCAGGTGGCCCCGGTACTCCTCCGGGTTGCCCATGCCGTAGATGCACGAGACCGACGCCACCACGATGGTGTCGCGTCGCGTGAGCAGCGCTGCGGTGGCGGAGTGGCGAAGTCGGTCGATGTCGTCGTTGACCGAGCTGTCCTTCTCGATGAAGGTGTCGCTCGACGGGATGTACGCCTCTGGCTGGTAGTAGTCGTAGTACGACACGAAGTACTCGACCCGGTTGTTCGGGAAGAACTCCTTCATCTCCTGCGCGAGCTGCGCGGCGAGCGACTTGTTGGGCGCCAGGATCAGCGTCGGCCGCTGGGTCTTCTCGATCGTCCAGGCGATGGTGGCCGACTTGCCGGACCCGGTGATGCCCAGCAGCGTCTGGAATCGCTCGCCGTCTTCGACGCCTTTGGCGAGCGCCTCGATCGCTTGGGGCTGATGCCCGGCGGGTTCGAACTCGGACACGACCTTGAACACCTGGTCGCCGTCGGCGCCGTAGTTCTCGGCTTGGATGTCGCCGCCGAGCAACGAGAGGTCTTGCTCGATCTTGCCGGGCGCGACGGGTGTGGTGCCCCCGTCGACCGCAGCGTCAACAGTGTCGGTCATCCCGACGATTGTACCGCCAGAACAGATGTTCGTACAGCGCCGAGGTTCGGCCGGCTCTGGTCTGGTCCGCCTCAGTTCCGGATTCAGGAACCCTTCCCGACCAGACTGGACGTGGCCGGATCCCGACCAGAGCGCCGCACCGCGACTCAGCCTTGGGCGATGACGTCGATGACGAGGTGGGTGCTGGCGGACGAGTAGACGCAGAACTCCGCGGCCTCCGACGGGTTGATGCCGCCGACGAGTGCGGTGTTCCCCGACGTCACCCCCGCCGAGAAGTTCAGCACCGACGTCTCGGTCCGGCCGAGGTCCTCCCGCTCGTAGATGCACGGGAAGATCGACACGAAGCCGTTCGCCGAGGGGTTGATCGCGGTCACGTTGACGAATGCAGCGTCGACTGGTCGACCAGTGAAGTAGTCGCCGAGGTAGATCGACTGGACGTCGGCCGGGTCGATGCGGCAACAGTCACGCTCCCACTCCGGCAGGTCAGGCGGGATCTCCTGGCCGACCCACGCGCGAGTGTCGAGCGCCCGGAACTGGAACGACGTGTCGAGCGTCGAATCCTCCCCGAGCCACCCGGTGACGTCGACGGTCAGATCGGTGGGCCGGGAAGTCTTGAAGCAGATCGACCCGTTGTCGCCGATCTCGACGATCGCCAGGTTGTTCGACACCGCACCGGGGGCGTAGTTGATCGCCGACACTCCCCCGATCGCTCCGCCACACGCGTAGGCGACGGCGAACCCGACGCCTGAACTCGAGATCGCCGACAGGTTGACGACGACCTCGGTCGCCTCGTCTGGTACGCCGCCGCGTCCGTGGACCGGAACCTCGATCTCGACGCCAGAGGCCCGCTGTCCTCCGCCGACCGCCAGCCCGTCGATCGTGGTGCCGTTCGTCCGAGTGTCGAGCAGACGAGCGGGCGTCACGGGCCCCAACTCGTCGCCGACGCCATAGAAGCCACCGATGTCGATCACCACGTCGGTTTCGGCTGACGAGTACACGCACAGCGCTCCTGCGTCGTCGAGGGGGACCAAGGTGTGATTGCCCGCGGTGGTTCCACCGCGATAGTTGAGCGACGAGGCGTCAGGCTGCGAGCCTCCGCAGGGGAACCCGGTGAGGTAGCCGTTGCCGGACGGGTTGACTGCGGTGAGGTTGGCGAAGACGGCGACCGACCCGTCGGGGATCGCTGCTCGCCCGGCGATCTGGAACTCGGTGACCGACCCAGCGCGCAACCGCCCCGTGTCGCTCTCTCCGCCATCGACAGTCGAACCGGTCGGTCGGGTGTCGACATATCGAGCCGACTGGATCGCCGTGAGATTCGGAAACGCCGTCCGTTCGATGTACGCGTGCGGCGCCTCGACGAGTCGAGCGACGGCGTAGTCCTCGTAGTAGCCGTCGTACGGCGCATCCACGATGCCCACCTCGACGATGTCGGTGCCGATCGAATCGAACGATCGCTGCAGCCGCCCGTCCTCATGGGCGTATGGATCAGCGAACTCGGCGTAGACCCAGAAGCTCGGGTCGTCACCCGTCACCCTGATGTACTGCCGGGAGTAGCCGGTTCCGAGAACCGAGCCGTCGGTCGACGGTGTCACCTCGTCGTACGCCAACATCGAGATCAGTTGCGGATTCGCGCTGGCAGCGTCGAGTACGTACGACGAACTGGGCGTACTGAAGTCATCGAGCCCGTATGTGTCGAGCCGGTACTCATTCCGTTCGCCGAACTCGTCCCGCTCAGCCAACTCACGGCACTTCAGCACCCCGACGTCGTCCGCGGCGCGAATGATCCGGGCGCGGCCGCACTCGACCGCACCCATGCTCGCACCGGTCAGCGACGCGCCGTCGGGTGACACGCGTACCAGCGTGCTCTCCCCTTCGAGGTGTGCCAGCGGTGGTCGCGTCGAACTCAGGATCAGCGTGGCCCCCGAGGCATCGACGTGCACACCACTCGGCCTCTCCCCGGCCGGCGGAACGAGAACGTGGCTCGCCACCGAGGTCATCGAGTCGACGGCCAGCGTCCGGTCGAACTGGGTCACCATCATCTCGTCGGACCCACCGTCGATGATGCGTGACTCGGCGCTGAGCACGTGAGCCCCACCTGTCGGGTCGACGCCCGCCAGGAAGATCCCGTCGACAGGGCCTGCCTCGGGATCATCGACGTCGCGCTCGAACGTGCGAACGGCGACCACTCCGGCAGCGTCGGCGACGACGAGGTGATCGCCCGAGCAGGTAGTCAACGAGAAGACGGCCTCGACATCGACGGTGATGCCCCTCGTCCCTTGACGTGGGGTCATCGAGGTGCACGTCTCGTCGAGGTCGAGTCCCTCGGTCCAGACCACATCGCCGTCGACATCCCGAAACTGGACGAACGGCGAGTACTGCAGTCCGGCGCTCAGCGATTCGAAGTCACCCGAGTGGTGACCGAGAACGAACGCTTCACCATCCGGCGTCGCCGCGATGTCGAGGAAGCCCGAGGAGTCGACCGGATCGGCGGAGTCGTACTCCTGATCCCAGTCGGCGCCGACCACGCCGCCGAAACCGCCCACCGCCATTCCGAAGACCGCCACCGCCCCCATCGCTCGTTGTCCACGCGTCCGATAAATCGACATGTTGCGGACACTAACCCGATCACTCACGCTCGTCGACGTTCGAGTGGAAGCGACGAAGCCGAACGACCCCGGTCGGCCCCTCGCCGACCGCTGCAGGAGGCCAGCCCCTTCGCCTCTCGCCGCCGCGCAATCAGCCGGAGACGGTGATGCGAACGCGGAGCGAGTCGATGGCATAGGCGTCCATCGCCAGCACCTCGAACTCGGCGATCTCGGTCGACACTCGGTCACCGACGCTGGGGATCTCGTCGAGCGCAGCGATCACATAGCCCGCCACGGTCTGCCACTCCCCTTCGGGCAGCGGCACGCCGGTGCACTCCTCGAACTGGTCGGGGCGCAACGTGCCGTTGACGCGGAACGTGCCGTCGCTGAGCTTGACGCAGTCGCCGAGCCGGTGGTCGGACTCGTCGTGGAAGTCACCGATGAGCTCTTCGATCACGTCTTCGAGCGTCACGAGGCCGACCACGGTGCCGTGCTCGTCGATGACGAGCGCGACATGCTGGCGTTCGGTGCGCATCTCGAGCAGGAGATCTTCGACCCGGTGATGCTCGGGGGTGACCATCACACGGCGAGCGAGGCCGCCCACCGCCGTGTTCGCCCACGTGCCGTGCGGCAGCCGCAACAGGTCCTTGGCGTGCACGAAGCCCATGACGTGATCGAGATCACCTTCGAAGACGATGATCCGGCTCCGCCCCGTGCGGTGTGCTTCGGCTGCGGCGACGTCGGCGGTCGAATCGGACGACACCGCGATGATGTCGCGACGCACGGTCATGGCGTCGGCTGCCGTCAACCCGGAGAGTTCGAGCGAGCGGGTGAGCAACTCGTGCTCGGTCGCCGCCAACCCGCCGTGGCCGGCCGACTCGTCGAGCAGGAGACGGAGGTCGTCGGGCGAGTGCGCCATGGCGAGTTCGTCTTGCGGCTCGACGCCGACCAGGCGAACCACGCCGTTGGCGATCGTGTTCATGAACCAGATGATCGGACGGAAGATGGTGACGAACATCCGGAACGGACGGGCCAGCTTCATCGCCGAATCCTCGGGATGCGAGATCGCCCACGACTTCGGAGCCATCTCGCCCACGACCATGTGCAGGAACACGACGAGCGAGAGCGCCAGGGTGAAACCGATGATGTGCGTCGCCGTGTCGGAGAGCGTGAACCACTCGCCCAACGCGCCTTCGATGATGGCCGCGACCGCAGGTTCGGCGACGAGACCGAGGCCGAGCGAGCACATCGTGATGCCCAGCTGGGCACCAGCGAGCATCAGCGTGAGTTCACGGATTCCGCGGAGCGCCGACTTGGCGCGAGCGTTGCCGTCGGCGGCGAGTTGTTCGATGCGCGACCGGCGCGAGGCGAGCAGCGCGAACTCAGCGGCCACGAAGAAGCCGTTGAGCGCGAGCAGCACGATGGCCACCGCGAGCGAGAGCCAGTTGACGGTGATGCCTTCTTCGGCAGCGAGGAGTGCGGCGATCATTCGTGATCTCCGTGCTCGTCGGCGGCGTCGGTCTCGTTGCCCTCGATGTCGTCACTGTCGGGATCGATCTGCAGCATCACCTGATCGATGCCGTATCCGTCGATGGCGAGCACTTCGATACGCACGCCGTCGACGACGACCGCGTCACCCACCTCGGCGAGGCGTTCGAGACGGTCGAGGACCAGGCCGGCCACCGTGTCGTACTCCCCGTCGGGCAGCTGGAATCCGGTTGCCCGCTCGATCTCGTCGGGACGTGACGTGGCAGCGATGTTCCAGACGCCCGGAGCGACCTCGACCTGCTCGATCGGCTCGGTGGGGTCGTACTCGTCTTCGATCTCGCCGACCAGTTCTTCGACGATGTCTTCGAGCGTGATGATGCCGGCGGGGCCGCCGTACTCGTCGATCACCAGCGCCATCTCGGTCGAGTGCGTGCGGAGTTGCACGAGCACTGCGTCGAGGCTGGCCGCCTCGGGCACGGCGATCACGTCGTGCATGAGCGTTGCCACCGCGGTGGTCTCGTACTCGTTGCGGTCGACGCCGAGGAGGTCTTTCGCGTGGACGATGCCCTGCACCTTGCCGTCGGCATCGACCACCGGGAAGCGCGAGCGCCTCGTTGCCATCGCATCGCGCAACGCCGCGGCGTTGGCGGTGCCGTCGATCGTGTCGACCTTGTTCCATGCGACCATGGCGTCGGAGGCTTCGAGTTCACCGAAGTCGATGGCACGTTCGAGCAGCGCCGCCTGCGACATCGTCAGGTGCCCGCTCTCGGCGGAGGAATCGACGATGAGGTCGAGTTCGTCGGCCGACACCGCGCCGTGCAGCTCTTCGACCGGTTCGATGCCGATCATGCGGAGCAGCTTGTTGGCCGACCCGTCGAACAGCTTGATGAGCGGGCTCGCCACCTTCATGAAGAGCAGCGTCGAACGAGCAACCGCACGGGCGACCGGCTCGGGCTTGGCGATCGCCAGGTTCTTCGGAGCGAGTTCGCCGAACACCATCTGCGCGATCGTGGCGATGACGAACGCGATCGTGAGCGAGATGCCGAAGGCGCTGCTCTCGGGCACACCGAGCGTTTCGAGCGGCCCTTCGATGACGCCGGCGATGGCCGGACGAGCGATGAAACCGAGCACGAGCGACGTGATCGTGATGCCCAGCTGGGCACCCGAGAGCATGAAGCTCAGACGCTTGTGGACGTCGAGCGCCCGAGCGGACTTGCGGTCGCCTTCTGCTGCCGCCTCGGCGAACCGTTGACGACGCGCCGCGACGTACGCGAACTCCGCGGCAACGAAGTAGCCGTTCGCGGCGATCAGCGCGACGACGCCGACTAACCCGAGCACTTCAGTCATCGCGGACTCGGAGGATGATGGACCGCACGCAGAGAGCGGTCCATCGAGGGTTTGTGATCGTCGGACATGAGCTGCGCTGATGCTATCCGCTCAGAACGGGCCGACGACGCAGCGTGGCGCGGATCAGCGACGAGCGAGCCGACGGGTGAGCTCCATCGTCGCTGCTTCCGACGGCCCGCCGAAGTCGGCGAGGGTCGCCGAACACGTGTCGAGCGCCCGGCGGGCAGCGGCCACGTCCCCTCGTTCGAGGTGGGCCGCGATCAGCGCACGGTGCGCCGGTTCCGACCACGGCTCGATCACGAGCGTTCGCGACGCCGCGTCGACGGCACCGTCGGGGTCGCCGGTGGCGATGAGCAGCTCGGCGAGGCGCACCCCTGCAGACACGGCACGGCTGCGGAGTCGATCGCGCTCGAACACCGCCCAGTCGTCGAAGCACTCGGGAAGCAGGTCGCCCTGGTAGGCGTCGACGGCGCGGCCATAGTGGGCGATCGACATCGACGACACGCCCGAGCGCTCGAGGCGTGTGGCTTCGTCGAGTTGCGCTTCGAAGTCGTCGACGTCGACGAGCAGCCCGTCGGTGGCGCCGTCGGCACGAGTGTCGGCGAGCACGAGACGGAGCCGCTGTCCGCTCGACCGGACGAAGAAGGGCGCATCGCCTCCCGCCCGCTCGGGTTCGAGCACCGCCTGCAACACGTTGAGCGTCGACCGCAGATTTCGTCGCGCCGAGACGTCGGCCGAGTCGGGCCAGAGCGCGGCCATCGCCTGTTCGCGAGTGCAGTTCGGATGAAGCACCAGATACGTGAGCAAGGCGCGTACGCGCTCCCTGCGCCAATCGGCAGAGTCGACCGCCACGCCACCGATCGAGAATCGCGTGTCACCGAGGACGGCGAGCCGACGCTGCTCGGCCGGTCTGACCGGAATCGACTCGACGAGCTGACGCGCCCCCGCCGCCACCTCAGCGGTCGGGTGCTCGACGAGGGTGTGCCAGCGCTCGCGGGCGCGCACACCGTGCAGGTCGACGAAGTCGTCGACCAGATCGTCGATGTCGGTTCGGCCCACACCGACCGCACACGCCAGCAGCGTCGAACCGTTGAGCAGTCCGAGCGATGGCATCATCTCGCCGGCGGTCGACGGGAACTCCAGTGCGCGCAGCGGTTCGGGATCTCCGTCTTCGTCGACCGCGACCAACGCCCGGACGAGGTCGTGGTCACGTCGGTAGAACGGTCCAAACCGCTCGGGATCGTCCGACGCGCACGCATCGAACCACGCCCGAGTCTCGGGCACCAGCGGGTACAGCAGCCCGATGGCGAACTGGCGATAGAAGTGCCCCTGCCCTCGCTCGGGCGTGACGTCGAGGAACTCGCGGGCGATCGCACGCGCGTCGTCGAGGCGACCTTCCGCATACGCCAGTGTCGCCTTCGGGATGGCCACGCTGCCGGTGGTCTGCCACTGGCTGATGTCTCCGGCCGACGTCTCGACGATCGCGAGGTGCTTGCGAGCCTCGTCGAGGTCACCGAGCGTCGCGTACAGCGGGGTGAGCCAGGTCGCCGACAGAAACCGGTCTCGTTCCCCATCGAGTGGCTGCGTCGGGTGTTCGATCAGGTCGCGCACCATGCCGGCCCGCCAGCGCGCACCGGTGTGGATCATCGCCATGCCCGGCAGCGGCAGGCCGATCTCGTAACACTCCTCCGCTGCCGCCACCGAGTCTCGGCCGAGGTTCTGGAGGGCATTCGCGTGGAACCACAAGGAGATGGCCCGGATCTCGCGCGGCAGCGACATCGCCACGAGCCGTTCGGTGTGCTCCAGCACCTCGACCGGATCGGACGCCGACGTCGCGACCATCGCTCCCGCGAGCAGCGGGTACGGCAGCGCGTCGGCCACACCGTCGGCGGCGAGCGCTCCGAGACGACCGAACGCCCAGATCAGCCCTTCGACATCGCGGCGGGCGTGGTAGGCGTACGCCAGCGACGACAGCGCGGCGACGCTGGCCGGCGCGTCACCGAGCGCATCGAAGCGCTCGGCCGAACTTCGCAGGAGGCGCTGGCACTCCTCCCCACCCGGATTGTCGAGACGGGCCACCAACCCCGCGAGCAGCTCGCGCGCCGGATGCCGCGCACCATCGTCGAGCGCATCGGCACCAGCCGGTACGTTCCGCGCGTCCGGCGCCTCGCCCGGGCCTGCCGCCGGATCGACGGCGTCGCCGTTCGACCCGCCGAGTGCCTGATTCCAACGCCGCAGCATCGACGGGTCGAGGTGATCGCTCGCCAGCAGCGCCGTCCGCAGCGCCGAGTCGAGCACGTCGCCGCAACGATCGGCCACTGGCAGCAGCACCTCCACCGCTTTCGACCCGGCGCGATCGTCGAGGGCGAGTACAGCCGCTCGACACCGCAACTCGACGACAGTGTCATCGGGCTGGCGGCCGAGCAGGTCCGACCACAGATCGTGCGCTTCCCATCGGTCGTTTCGACGGGCGACCATCGGGAGGGCGTCGAGCAAGCGCTCCGTGTCACCACCGGTCAGTCGGTCGAGCGTCGACGTGTCGCACTCCCCCAACTCGACCAGCGTCCTGACCACCGCCAGTTCGTCGTCGTCGAGCCACCGCAACACCTCCTCGTCGACGAAGCGTCGTGCGCGACCGGAGCGCGCGAGTTGCACGAGCGCGGGCCAACCTCCGAACTCGACTCCGCCGTCGGGTGCGGCCCCGAGCAGCGCTGCCACTTGCTCGTCGTCGAGCGCCAGGTCGGCCTCGCCGATGGTGACGCATTGTCCGGTCAGCTCCAGTCGCGTCAGCGCGACCGGCGGCATCGTGCGACCCGCGAGGACCACATGCCCGTTGGTCGGTAGCCGATCGATCAGGTCGTCGACGATTCCCGATGCCCCGTCATTGTCTTGGGGGACGAGGTGGTGCACGTCGTCGAGGACGAGGGCGACCGCCGCTGGAGACCGACTCCCGATCGCTTCGACCACGGCTCCGACGACATCAGCAGGCAGGCGGGTCTCGTCGAGATCGAACGCCGACGAGAGCGCCCCGGCGAACTGTGCTGCGTCGGCATCGCCCGGTTCACAGCCCAACCAGATGTCGGCACCCAGCGGGTTCAGACGGTTCTGTTCGAACGCCTGCGCCAAGGCCGTCGTCTTCCCGAACCCCGCCCCGGCTCTGACGACGGTGACGCGCCGATCGAATCGTCCGGCCAGCGTCGCCTGGACGCCCGCTCGGATCGCGACGGAGTCTGCGAGCTCTGGCGGCTGAAAGCGAAACGGTCGGGCCATCCTCACCTCCCTCCGGTGGCGACCACTCGCTGGCGACACTACCCCGGGCATCACATCGCGTTCCCCGACTCGCCGGAGCCGGCCGCGCGTGGGTGGACTCGACCGGCGACCGCGGCCCTGTTCGCACCGCTCACCTGGGCTTCGGTCGTCACGTCGATCACGGCATCACCGTGCCGACCGACGCGTCATCGAGACGTCATCGGACACCGCCGCGCCGAGAGCATCAGGTGCGGGTCGGCCATCGACCCACTACGGTCGTCGAGATGAAATTCCATGACATCACCATGACGTCCATCACGGGCGACCAAGTGACGTTCGACGACTACAAGGGCAAGCTCGTCCTGGTCGTCAACGTCGCGAGCGCTTGAGGCCTCACGCCTCAGTACGCAGGTCTGCGTGCGCTTCATCACGACAATGACGACCTCGTCGTCCTCGGCATTCCCTGCAACCAGTTCGGTGCGCAGGAACCCGGCTCCGACTCCGAGATCCTCGAGTTCGTCACGTCGAAGTTCGACGTCGACTTCCCGATGTTCTCCAAGGTCGACGTCAACGGCGAGAACCAGGCACCGCTCTACGCGCTGCTCAAGGACGCTCAACCCGGCGACGGTGACAGCCCCGACATCACCTGGAACTTCGAGAAGTTCCTCGTGAACGGCGACGGCGACGTCGTCAAGCGCTGGGCTCCGCCCACGACGCCGGAAGACATCGGCGCCGAGCTCGACGACTTCCGCTGACCCCGACGTCAGCCCGAACACTGCGATGCCGCCGGCTCCGACCGGCGGCATCGTCGCGTTCGGACCACCGATCGAGCGTTCACCGACACCGACCGTCGAGCCGGGCCTGCCGTCAGCGTTCTTTCGCCGAGAGGACGTCGACGAGCGGTACGTCGGGCGGCGGCGTGGTGGCTCGATACTGCGCTTGTTGTTCCGGGCCGAACTCCGCGAATGCTGCGTCGACGAGATCCCAGTACGTCCGGCGGACGCCGGCCGTACCGGCGTCGCGTGCCGTCTCGTAGCGCTCGATCGCACTGCGCCGTGGGACGTACACGTAGATCGGATCGCTCGTGTCGGCAGCGGTCGTGATGATGTCGGTTGCGTCGATCCGGTCGTAGTTGCGTTCGCGGCGGTCGAGGTACGCGAGTTCGTCGGCCGACAGTGATGCGATCACGCCGTTGACCGTCTCGCCAGGCGCTTCGACGAGCCCGAGCGCGACGATCACGCCGTCGTCGACGACGGTCCCGTCGTCGAGTTCCCACGACGCCACGATGTGCTCGACGCCGTAGTTCCAGCGGCGGCCGTATCCCGAGAGTTCGGCCTCGAAGAAGTCGACCCCCGGCTCGGCAACGCGCTTGATCGTGCGAGCCATCGACGCCGGACTGACCAACGAGCCGTATCCGAAGACCCAGGAGGTGCGTGGCGCCTGATCGGCTGCCGGTGCATCGCTCTTGTCACCGTCGGATGACTCACGCTCGGCGGGCTCGCCGACCGGTCCGTCGGTCGGCGGCAATTCGATCAGTTCGGCCCACAGCCGATCGATCTGGGCGACGAGGTCGACGAGATCACCGCTGTTGTCGATCACGTGCGTCGCCGTTGCGAGCCGTTTCTCGCGCGTGATCTGGCTGTTGATCCGGTTGCGGACGTCCTCTTCGTCCATCCCGCGCGCCACGGCACGCACCACGGCCAACTCGTACGGGATGTCGACGACGATCGTCGCGGCGAGTCCCTTCCTCGGGTTCTCCCCGAGCAGCGGGAAGTCGAGCACCACGAGGCGATCGGTGTCCTTGTTCAGGTCGATCTGCCGCTGGATCTCGGCCTGCATCGCCGGGTGCACGATGCCATTCAGGTCCTTCAGCGCCGCCTCGTCGCTGAACACGATCTTCGCCACCTCGGGCCGGATCAACGCACCGTCGTCGTCGAGGATCTGACTGCCGAAGCGCTCGGCCATCGCCTGCACCACCGGAGTACCGGGCGCTTGCAGATCACGCGCGATCTGGTCGGCGTCGACGATCGCGGCCCCCCGTTCGGCGAGCAGCTTCGACACGGTTGATTTGCCGGCACCGATGCCACCGGTCAGTCCTACGACGATCACGAAAACGAATGATGCCCGACTCCGAGGAGCCGGGCATCATTTTCACTTCAGATTCGGCGGTGCTGGGCACCGCCGAGGATCATTCGGCCGGAGCCTCTTCCTCGGTGGCTTCTGCGGCCGGAGCCTCGGCAGCTGCCTCTTCGGCAGGTGCTTCGACTGCGGCTGCTTCGGCCGGCGCCTCGGTGCCTTCAGTGGCGGCTTCTGCCGGAGCAGCTTCGCCGTCGCCGTAGTACTCGCTCCAGGCAGCTTCGGCTTCAGCCGATGCTTCGCCCTGGACGTAGTTGCCCTCGGCGTCGACTTCGAAGTGCTCGCGGTACTCGGCAGCGAGCTCGCCACCTTCGGCGGCCTGCTTGATCGACAGGCTGATACGACGACGTGCGAGATCGAGATCGATGATCTTGACCCACAGCTCTTCGCCCGGCGTGACGACCTGCTCGGGGCTGTCGACGTGGTGTGCCGACATCTCCGAGATGTGCACGAGGCCTTCGATGCCGTCGCCGACCTGGACGAACGCACCGAACTGAACCAGCTTGGTGACTCGACCGTAGACGAGCTGACCGACCTGGTGGCCTTCGGCGAATTCCTGCCAAGGATCCTGCTGCGTGGCCTTCAGCGAGAGGCTGATGCGCTCGCGGCTGAAGTCGACGTCGAGGACCTGCACCTTGACCGGGTCGCCGACTGCGACGACCGAACCCGGGTGATCGACGTGCTTCCAGGAGAGCTCCGACACGTGGATGAGTCCGTCCATGCCGCCGAGATCGACGAATGCACCGAACGAGACGACCGAGGAGACGGTGCCTTCGCGGACTTCGCCGACCTTGAGGTTGTTGAGGAACTGGTCGCGGGTCTCTTTCTGGTTCTCTTCGAGGTAGGCGCGACGGGACAGGACCACGTTGTTGCGGTTCTTGTCGAGTTCGATGATCTTGGCGTGGACCTGCGTGCCGATGTACGGAGCGAGGTCACGGACACGGCGCAGTTCGACGAGCGATGCGGGCAGGAAGCCACGCAGGCCGATGTCGACGATGAGGCCGCCCTTGACGACTTCGATGACCGGACCGGAAACGACTTCGTCGGCTTCCTTCTTCGCCTCGATGTCGCCCCAGGCACGCTCGTACTGCGCACGCTTCTTGGAGAGGACGAGACGGCCTTCCTTGTCTTCCTTGGTGAGGACGAGCGCTTCGATGACTTCGCCGATGCTGACCACTTCGGTCGGGTCGACGTCGTTGCGGATGCTCAGCTCACGGCTCGGGATGACACCCTCGCTCTTGTAGCCGATGTCGAGCAGCACCTCGTCGTTGTCGATCTTGACGACGGTGCCGTTGACCATCTGGCCGTCTTCGACTTGGACCATCGTTCCTTCGATGGCTTCTTCAAAGGACATGCCGAGATCGTCAGAGGTGATCTCGCGCGGGGTGTAGTTGCCCTCGTCGTCGAACGTTCCAAACTGGGATTCGGTCGATGCGGAGGTGGTAGAGGTGTCGGACAAGAGAATCGGCTTTCGAAGGGATCGATGAACGCCCGGGTCATGGGACCCTGGCGCGCGTCTCGGGACGAGAACGCAACGAGCAATGGTAACAGCAGCCCCGCAGAACCGTCCCACCGAGCGTGGCCGATCCCCGAACGACGAACGGTACCAGACCGATGCGCGAGAATGCGACGCATGTCACAGCTCTCGATCGCGGCCGGTCCGACCGACATCCCGCTCCTCGACACCACCATCGCCACCAACCTGGCGGCGACCGTCGCCGCTCACGGAGACCGCGAGGCGCTGGTCTCCTGCCATCAGGGCGTCAGGTGGACCTACAGCGAGTTCGGTGATCGCGTGCACCGACTCGCGACCGGGCTGCTGGCTGCCGGGCTCCGGCGCGGCGACCGAGTCGGACTGTGGAGCCCGAACTTCGCCGAGTGGACGCTCGTGCAGTACGCCACCGCCGAGCTCGGCGTGGTGCTCGTCAACGTCAACCCGGCCTATCGCACTCACGAGCTGACCTACGCGCTCGACCAGTCGGGCTGCCGCTGGCTCATCGCTGCCCCCGAGTTCAAGACGTCCGACTATCGGGCGATGACCGACTCGGTGCGCCCCGACCTCCCGGCCCTCGAACGGGCGGTGTTCTTCTGGGACGACGACTGGGAGCAACTCTGCGCCGGCGACGAGTCACGATCCGCCGACGTCCGGGCGATCACTGCCGAACTCGACCCCGATGACCCGATCAACATCCAGTACACCTCCGGCACCACCGGCTTCCCCAAGGGCGCCACGCTCACCCACCGCAACATCCTCAACAACGGCTACTTCGTCACCGGAGGGCAAGAGTTGGTGCCGGGCGATCGGCTGTGCATCCCGGTGCCCTTCTACCACTGCTTCGGCATGGTCATGGGCAACCTCGGCTGCACGTCGCGCGGGGTCACCATGGTCATCCCCGGCGACGCGTTCGACCCGGCAGCCGTGCTGCAGGCGGTGCAAGACGAGCGATGCACCGCGCTGTACGGCGTGCCCACCATGTTCATCGCCGAGATGGCGCTCGACGACTTCACCGACTACGACCTCTCATCGCTGCGCACCGGGGTGATGGCCGGCTCGCTGTGCCCGGTCGAGGTCATGAAGCGCTGCATCAGCGAAATGAACCTGCGCGACATCGGCATCTGTTACGGCATGACCGAGACCTCACCGGTGTCGACGCAGACGTTGCCCGGCGACACGCTCGAACACCGCACCGAGTCGGTCGGCGTGGTGCACCCGCACGTCGAGATCCGCGTCGTCGACCCCTCGACCGGCGAGACGTTGCCGCGTGGCGAGACCGGAGAGTTCTGCACACGCGGCTACTCGGTGATGCAGGGCTACTGGAACGACGAGGAGAAGACCGCCGCCGCGATCGACGCCGACGGGTGGATGCACACCGGCGACCTCGCGGTGATGGCCGACGACGGTTACGTCAACATCGTCGGGCGGATCAAAGACATGGTGATCCGCGGCGGTGAGAACATCTACCCGCGCGAGATCGAAGAGTTCCTCTACACGCATCCCGACATCGAGGACGTGCAGGCGATCGGCGTGCCCGACGAGCGATTCGGCGAGGAGCTCATGGTGTGGGTCAAGCCGCGTCCCGGCGCCTCGATCGACCTCGACGCGGTGCGCGAGTTCTGCTCCGGACGGATCGCCCACTTCAAGGTGCCGCGCTACGTCAAGGTCGTCGACGAGTTTCCGATGACCGTCACGGGCAAGATCCGCAAGATCGAGATGCGCGAGACGTCGATCGCCGAACTCGGCCTCGAGGGCACCCCCACCGCCGGCTGACCCGGCCGCGCGCCGGATGCAGGCCTCGCGGCGCCAGCTGTCAGTTCATGCTCTGGTGGCGAGGACCAGGAACTCTGCGGTGTCGACGGTCGGCGGATCGTCGCCGTACGCGCCGGGTTCGACGCTGCTGATCGAGTCGACACGCAGGCCTTCGCGATCGAGCAGCAACCGAAGTTCGCGCGGCGTGTAGCAGCCGGTCCACAGCTCCGCCGGAACGGCGACACCGTTCGCGTCGCGGACTTCGGTCTCCTCGTGGTTCACGCCGGTGTCGGCGTCGAAGTCGGCACCTTCCCAGTGCTTCACGACGAAGTACGAACTGAACGCGCTCAGGGCGAGTCGGCCGTCGGGCTTCAGCGCTCGCGACATTCCGGCGACCACCGTGTCGTCGTCGCCGCTCGCCGTCATCAAGCCGAACGCGCCCTGGCACAGGCAGACGACGGCATCGAACGAGGCGTCGAAGTCCAGCGCCCGGGCGTCGAGCCGCTCGAAGGTCGCACCGTTGGGTGCCGACGCCTGGGCGATCTCGACGAAACGCGCGCTGATGTCGATGCCGTGTGCCTCGATGCCCCGCCGAGCCAACTCGTAGCTGTGGCGACCGGGCCCGCAGCCGACGTCGAGCACGCGATCGCCGGGCTGCAGGTCGAGCGCCTCGACGATGTGGTCGACCTCCTGCACGGTGCCCTTCGTGAACGAGTACCGCAGGTACGCCTCGCCCATGTGATCGGCGAGATCTTCGAACCAGTGATCCCGCGGACGGTTTGTCTCAGAGACAAACCGTCCGGTCAGCCCTTCGCCGCTGCCCACGTGTGGCCCCACGACACGTTGACTTCGAGCGGCACGTCGAGCTCGGCCGCGTCGTGCATCAACTCGATGACGAGATCGCCGATCGACTCCTTCTCGTCGGGCGGCACCTCGACGAGCACCTCGTCGTGCACCTGGAGGATCAGCTCGCTCTTCGCGTCGACGAGCGCCTGGTCGATGCGGACGAGCGCCACCTTGAAGATGTCGGCGGCCAAGCCCTGGATGCCGGCGTTCATCGCCTGCCGCTCCCCCGCCTGGCGAACCCGGAAGTTCGAGTTCATCAGCTCGGGAATCGGACGGCGACGACCGAACAGCGTCTCGGTGTAGCCGCGCTCGCGCGCCTCCTCGACCGTGCGATCCATGTACGCCTTCACGTTCGGAAACGCGACGAAGTAGGCGTCGAGAATCGGCGCGGCTTCGTCGACCGGAATGTTGAGGCGCTGTGCCAACCCGTAGGCCTCCATGCCGTAGGCCAGGCCGTACGACACCATCTTCGCCTTCGAACGCTGGTCGAGCGTGACGTCGCCGGGCTCTACGCCGAACACGCGTGCCGCCGTCGCGTTGTGGATGTCTTGGCCGCTGTTGAACGCATCGAGCAGACCGGGGTCCTGCGCGAGATGAGCGATGCAGCGCAGCTCGATCTGGTTGTAGTCGGCCACGAGCAGTTCGGTGCCTTCCGACGCGACGAAGGCCCGCCGGAACAGGCGACCTTCCTCGGACCGAACCGGAATGTTGTGGAGGTTCGGCTTGTCGGACGACAGTCGTCCGGTCCGGGCGACGGTCTGGTTGAACGTCGCGTGGATGCGACCATCGGCGGCCACCTCAGCGAGCAGCCCCTTGCCGTACGTGCCACGCAGCTTCTCGACTTCGCGATGACGACGGAGCGGAGCGAGGAACTCGGGCCACTCGTGCTCGAGCTTCTCGAGCGTCGACGCATCGGTCGACGGCCCCGTCTTCGTCTTCTTGATCGGCGTCAACCCCTTGACGTCGTAGAGCAACTCGCGGAGCTGCTTCGGTGAGTTGAGGTTGAGGTCGGGCATGTCGGCGACCTCGCGGAGCTCGGCGACGAGCGACTCGACCTCGTCGGTCAGCTTCTTGTTGAGCCCTTCGAGTTCCTCGATGTCGACGGCGATGCCGATGTGCTCCATCTTGGCGAGCACCATCACGAGCGGGTTCTCGATCGTCGTGTACAGCTCGGCCATGCCCTGCGCGTCGAGGCTCGCCCGGATCGGCTCGACGAGGTGGTGGACGGCGAGTGCGTCCCGCCCGGCCAGGTCGGCATCGGACATCGAGGTGCCGTCGAGGTCGAGTTGACCGCTTCCCGCCGCATCGTCGCTCGGGCGGGCGAAATCGGTGTACTTCTCGATGAGGTCGGGAAGCTCGTACCTCGCTTCGGCCGGATCGATCAGGTACGCGGCGATCGCCGTGTCGAGCGCGATGCCGTCGAGGGAGCAGTCGAGGTCGAGCAGCGACCGCATGAGCGGCTTGATCTGATGACCGCGAACGTCGGTGTGTGCGGCCAGCGCCGCGTCGACCGCCGGGTCGGCGAGGAAGCCGCCGGGGATCCAGGCGACCTCGGCCGACTCGGCGTCGGTGACGATCGCCAGCCCGCTCAGCTCCGAACGGCCCGGCTCGCCCACCCAACGTGCGGCGACGTCGAGCGCCGGCACCGCGGTGATCGCTGCTGCAGCGTCGGCAGCCGACTCGATCTCGGTCACCTCGGCGACCAACTCCTGCTGCTCGACCTCTGGCCCGAGATCGACCGGGGCGCCCATCGCGTTGATGGCTCCGGCGATCCGGCCGCTCAGCGCACGGAACTCGAGGAAGTCGAACAGACGCTTCATCTCCTCACCGTTCGGCTTCGGAACGAGATCGTCGAAATCGACGTCGTCGACCGGCGCGTCGTGGCGGAGCAACATGAGCTCGAGGTTCTTGCGGGCGCGCTCCTCGTTCTCGGTGAGGTTCTGACGCAGCTTCGGCGTCTGCTCGTCGACGTGCTCGAAGATGCCGTCGAGGCCGCCGTACTTGTTGATCAGCTTCGCCGCCGTCTTCTCCCCCACTCCTGGCACGCCCGGAAGGTTGTCGGAGTTGTCGCCACGGAGGGCCGCGTACTGGACGTACATCTCGGGGCGGACACCGGTCTTGCCTTCGATGCCCTCTTCGTCGTAGAGGGCGTAGTCGCTCACGCCGCGCTTGTTGTACATGACGCGCACCTTGCTGGCGTCGTTCACCAGTTGGTAGCTGTCGCGGTCGCCCGTGACGATGATGACGTCGTGGCCACGCGCGACGAGTTCGTCGACGCTCGTGGCGATCAGGTCGTCGGCTTCCCAACCGGGCTTGTCGATCGTCTGGATGCCGAGCGCTTCGAGCACCTCACGAACGAGCCCCATCTGCTGACGGAGGATGTCGGGGGCGGCGTCGCGCTGCGCCTTGTACTCGGGTTCGGCCTCGTGCCGGAACGTCGGCTCGGGACGGTCGAACGCGACGAGGATGCCTTCGGGTTGTTGCTCGTTCAGCACGTACGCCAGCATCGACGTGAAGCCGAACACGGCGTTGGTGACCTGACCGCTCGCGGTCGCCATGTCGGTCGGCAGCGCAAAGAACGCCCGGTAGGTCAACGAGTTGCCGTCGACGAGAAGATGGGTGCCCACGTTGTCTCCGTTCGTGGTGCGGCCGCCGAGCCGGGTTACGACCAGCGGCTGCGTTCGGTTGATGTTCGGTCAGTCGGTTTCGGGGCGGAGCGAGCCGTCGAGGATGCGGTCGGCGACGTCTTTCATGCGGCTGCGCTCGCTCATCGCGGTCTTCTGGATGAACCCGAACGCGTCGCCTTCGGTCATCGAGAGTTCGTCGATCAAGACGCCTTTCGCGCGGTCGATGACCTTGCGCGATTCGAGTTGTTCGCCCAGCGTGTCGACATCGCCGGCGAGACCGCGCAGTTCGCGGAAGCGACCCATCGCGACTTCGATCGCCGGAATGAGGTCGGACTTCTGGAACGGCTTGACCAGGAAGGCGAGTGCCCCGGCGTCACGGGCTTCCTCGACGACCTCGCGCTGGCTGAACGCGGTGAGCATCAGCACACCGCAGAGGCGTTCGGCGTTGATCGTTCGAGCGGCTTCGAGACCGTCGGCACCCGGCATCTTGATGTCGAGGATCGCCAGGTCGGGTTTGGTCTCCCGGACCAGGTCGACGACCGTGTCGCCGCGCCCGGTCTCACCCACGACGTCGTACCCCTCTTCGATGAGCGTTTCGCGAAGATCCATCCGGATGATGGCTTCGTCTTCGGCTATCACGACGCGCAGGGACATGGCATGAGTTATAGCGCCTCTCCTGGGGTTCGGAGACACTCCGCGCCGATACGTGTACGCCGACCTCGGGTCGAACGCAGCGTGGGACGGGTCAGCGAGACGTCGTGAGCTGATCGAGGAGTTCGTCTTGGCGAGTCTGCAACTCGCCGATCTCGGTCAGCACGTGCTCACGGTGCTTGCGCATCGCGTCGACGTGACGCTGAGCGTCGCGGGCTTCGGCGCCCGCGCCGGGCGTTTCCGACACGAGCGCACGGATCGCCTGGTCTTCGGCGTCGTCGCCGAGGTGCCGGATCTGTTCGTCGATCACCTCGAGTTCGGCGCGCAGCGACTTGAGTCGCGTTCCGGTCTTCGAGAGGCGTCGCTCGATCAGTCGGTTGCCCACGTTCACCAGGCTAGATCGATCGGTTGCGCGACTGGCGGCATCGATTCGCAGTTCGGCTCACACGCCTCGGATGCGTCGCCGGCGACCCCGAACTCAGAGCGAGCACACCAGCCGTCGACGGCCGACGAACCTCAGCGGCCGAACACCGACGCCATGGCCGCGCTCCAGGGCCGGACGAGGTCTCGGAGTTCGGCGCACCGCGCGTCGCCGATCGCCGCGTACGGCGCTGCAGCCATTCGATCGGTCGTCGTCTCGATGTCGGCGCGGGCTTGTCGTCCGGCCTCGGTGAACGCCCCGTCGGCGTCGAGCCACCCGCGTGCCTGCAACGATTCGGTCGCAGCCGCCCACTCGTCGTCGGTGCGCTGCCGCGATGCCTTCAGAATGGATGCGGGGACGTCGCCGGCGGCACCGTGAGTCACGAGCGCTTCGCAGCCGTCGAGATCAGCCGCCACCAGCGCGGCGAGGTGCCCGTCGCCGCGAAATTCGCGCAGCAGGGTCTGGGCGTGCCAGAGCACCATGTGCGGTTCGTCGGGCCAGTCGAGTCCGGCGTTGGCGGCGAACAGCGGGCGTCCGTGCGGCTGTTCACACGCGGCCTCGGCGGCACGACGAGCAATGGTCGCAGCTCGTCGCATCTCGGCCGAGTCGAGGTCCGCTGCGTCGACGAGACGACGGATCATCGCATCGGCGGCCCGGAATCGAGCGGCGACGAGGTCGGTGGGCGTCACCACGTTCCACACGTCGGCCATGCTGCGGCGGATCAGGTCGTGGTTGAAGTTGTAGAAGGTGGCGATCACGACGTCGGCGGTCACGGCACCCATCGCCGCGGAGCGCGACGCGAAGTAGCCGGTCATGCGGTCGTCGACACCGACCGCGGCGTACGCCTCGGCGGCTTCGGGAGCGAAGTAGATCGCCCCGTGGTACGCCTCGAGCGAACGCCAGGTCTTCCTGCCGATGGTCGGATCGAACGCTGCTGCCATCCCCCGAGCATCCCAGATCCACTCCCCTCCCCACGCAGCGACCACATCGAGCCTGGCCAAAAGTCACCCCCACGCGACCACATTTGGCCTGGGCAAAAATCACCCCCACGCGACGACAATCGGCCTGGGCAAAAATCATCCTCACGCGACGACAATTTGCCTGGGCAGGAATCATCCTCGGGCCGGCGCAGGATGGGGCGGGCGACACCGGTGGCGGTGTGGCGGCGGGCGGGTCGACTCGTGCTCGGGGTGAGCGGTCGACGGCCAGCGGGCGCTGGATTCGCTGTGTACCCCGGGTCGGACTTGAACCGACACTGGACGGTGTTTGAGACCGTTGCCTCTGCCAATTGGGCTACCGGGGCGTGAGCTTCCCGATGTTATCGGTCCACGTCGCAGACTCGCGAGGACGATCGGCGCCAGGAACAGATCGCAGCAGAGATCGCGGAAGTGATCGTGACGTGGGGCTCAGCAGAGTTACCCATCGGTAAGGATTTTCTTGGGTGTCGACTCGTCTAGATTCGCCGGTGATGCTCGCATTCACCTTTCCCGGACAGGGATCACAACGGCCCGGGATGGGGCGCCCCTGGCAAGAACACGAGAGCTGGGAGCTCGTCGACGAAGCAAGCGAGGTGGCCGGCCGCGACGTCGGTGCGCTGCTCTGCGACGCCGACGCCGACGAGTTGAAAGACACTCGCAACGCTCAGCTCACCACGTTCGTGTCCAGCCTGATGGTGCTCGACGCCGTCCAGCGCATCGGCATCGACGCCAGTTTCTGCGCCGGTCACAGCCTCGGCGAGTACACGGCGCTCACCGCCACGGGCGCGCTCGGGTTCGACGACGGCGTCCGTCTGGTCAGCGCACGCGCTGCAGCGATGCACGACGCCGGCCTCGCTCGTCCCGGCACGATGGCGGCCGTGCTCGGGCTCGACGACGATCAGGTCGGCGTCGCCTGCAACCTCGCCGACGCCGATGTCTGGGTCGCCAACTACAACGCCCCCGGCCAGGTCGTCATCGCCGGGTCGCCCGAAGGCGTCGACGCCGCGTCGGCGCACGCCAAGGAGCTCGGCGCGAAGCGCGTCATGGGACTGCCCGTCTCGGGAGCGTTCCACACGCCCTTCATGACCGCTGCTCGCGACCGTCTGCGCGACGCCATCGCCGCTGCCGAGCCCCGAGACACCGACATCCCGGTCGTCTCCAATGTCGACGCCGCCCCGCACGACCGCGGTTCGGAATGGTCGAGTCTGCTGTCGGCGCAACTGTCGAGCCCCGTGCGGTGGAAGCACAGCCTCCTCGCGCTGGCCGACGCCGGCGTGTCCGACTTCGCCGAACTCGGACCCGGTGGCGTGCTCACCGGCATGGCCAAACGCACCGTCGACGGGTGCCGCACGATCTCGGTCGCCACACCCGACGACCTCGACAAACTGCTCGACTGGGTCGACGCCGGATCGGCCACCCCGGCGCTTCCCGAACTCGACGGCGAGCACCTGTTCGCCGCCGAGCGACTCGTGGTGAGCCCCGCAGCCGGGATCTTCACGCCGATCGCCGACATGGGCGAAGGCACCAGCATCGACGTCGGGTCGATCATCGGCCACGTCGGCGACAACGAGGTCCGCTCACCGTTCGCCGGAGTGCTCCAGAGCTTCATCGCCGTCGACACCGAGCGCGTCACCATGCGCCAGCCCATCGCCTGGCTGCGCACGCACTGAGAACATCGGACGACGAGGAGTCGAGCAATGCCCGCCATTCCACCCGGAGTTCGAGGAGCGGTCATCACCGGTTGGGGAGCGTTCCTCCCCGAGAAGGTGGTGACCAACGCCGACCTCGAGAAGACCATGGACACCAACGACGAGTGGATCCGTGAACGCACCGGCATCCACGAGCGCCACGTCGGCGGCTCCACGTCCGAGCTCTCGATCCAGTCGGGTCGGGCGGCACTCGAGATGGCTGGTGTCGACCCGTCCGAGATCGACGCGCTGATCCTCGCGACCACCACCCCCGATCGGCACGTGCCCGCCACCGCATCGAGCGTGCAACTCGGCCTTGGATTGAGTTGCGGCGCCTCCGACCTCAACGCGGCGTGTTCGGGCTGGGTCTACGGACTCGTCAACGCGCACGGCCTCATCGCGATGGGCGCACGCAAGGTGCTCGTCATCGGCACCGACACGCTCGACCGGATCACCGACTACACCGACCGCAACACGGGCATCCTCTTCGGCAACGGATCGGGCGCGGCCGTGTTCGAAGCGGTCGAAGGCCCCGGCCAACTGCTCGGATGGGACCTCGACTCGATCGGCGAAGCCGAGAGCGCGCTCTACTGCGAGATCGGTGGCACGCTCGAGATGGAAGGCCGCGAGGTCTTTCGTCGAGCCGTGCGGATCATGGTCGACTCGGGCAACAAGTCGATGGAGGCCGCCGGCGTGTCGCCCGACGACATCAAGCTCGTCATCCCGCACCAGGCAAACATCCGCATCATCAGCGCGGCGATGGAACGCATCGGCATCCCCGAAGAGAAGGCGATGGTCAACCTGCACCGCACCGGCAACACGTCGGCGGCGTCCGTGCCGATGGCCCTCGCCGAAGCACTCGACGAGGGTCGTGTCGACCCCGGCGACCTCATCCTCTTCGTCGGTTTCGGTGCGGGCATGACGGCGGCCAGTGCGGTCGTCCGATGGATGCCCGACGCGACAGAACTCCCAGCATGACGGAGGCACGATCATGACCGAATCAACCACAGGGCGTGTCGTCCTCATCACCGGCGGCTCGCGCGGGATCGGCCTGGCATGCGCCCACCGGTTCGCCGCCGAGGGCGACCGCGTGGCCGTGACCTACAACTCCTCTCCCCCGCCCGACGGCTTCTTCGGCGTCAAGTGCGACGTCACCGACACCGCAAAGGTCGACGCCGCGTTCGCTGCGGTCGAGGAGCACTTCGGCGGCCCGGTCGAGGTCCTCGTGTCGAATGCCGGCGTCACCAAAGACGGCCTGTTGCTGCGCATGTCGGAAGACGACTTCGCCACCGTCCTCGACGCCAACCTCACTGCGTCGTACCGCGTCACCAAGCGGGCGGCGAAGGCCATGCTCAAAGCACGGTCGGGTCGCATCATCCTGATGTCGTCGGTCGTCGGCATGCTCGGCCAGGCCGGGCAGTCGAACTACTCGGCGTCGAAAGCGGGTCTGGTCGGCTTCGCCCGATCGTTGGCTCGCGAGCTCGGTTCGCGTTCGATCACCGTCAACGTCGTCGCTCCGGGGCCGGTCGAGACCGACATGACCGCAGCACTGAGCGACGACCAACTCGCAGGCATCACCGCGGCCGTGCCGCTCGCTCGCATGGCCACCCCCGACGAGATCGCCGGCGTGGTCAGTTTCCTCGCCGGGCCCGACGCGGCCTACATCACCGGCGCTGTCATTCCCGTCGACGGCGGCCTGGGCATGGGTCACTGACGCGCCGCGACCGGTACCGACATCGCCCCTGGTGCCGAGCACCGCGAGTCACCAGGTTCCACCCTCTACAATCCACCTCAAGCCAAACACTGGAGAACTCCAATGAGTACCGAAAACAACGAAGAACTGTTCGCCCGCTTCCGCAAGTGCGCCGTCGAGGTGCTCTCGGTCGAAGAGAGCGCCGTCGTTCCCGACGCGAAGTTCGGTGACGATCTCGACGCCGACAGCCTCGACCTCGTCGAACTCGTCATGGCACTCGAAGAAGAGTTCGACATCGAGGTGCCGGAAGAAGAACTCGAAGGCGTCGAGACCGTTCAGTCCGCCTACGACCTCGTCGCTGCGAAAGTCTGATGTCGAGCGGCTCGACCGGGTCTCGGCGGGTCGCGATCACCGGATTCGGTGTCGTCGCGCCGGCAGGCATCGGCACGGAGAACTACTGGTCCGGCCTCAACGGGCCGGGCGCCACCGGCGGCCAGCACATCGAGCTGACCGACTGGGACCCGGCTCCGTACTTCGACAACGCCAAGGATGCTCGCCGTGCTGACCGCGTCGAGCAGTTCGCGCTCGCCGCGTCCGCCGAGGCGTTCGAGCAGGCCGGTGGCGTCGATGCCATCGGCGTCGAGCCGGGCCGTTTCGGCACGATCTTCGGCACCGGCATCGGCGGACTCCACACGCTTGAAGCGCAGGTGTTGACGCTGCACGAGAAGGGTGAGCGACGCGTCTCGCCGTTCTTGGTGCCCATGATGATGGCCAACGCCTCGGGCGCGGCCGTGTCGATGCGGTACAACCTGCAGGGACAGAGCGAGACGATCACGACCGCGTGTGCTGCCGGAACGCACGCGCTCAACTACGCCGCACGCCTCATCAAGTGGGGCATCATCGACGCCGCGGCGAGCGGTGGCTCCGAGAGTGCGGGCACGGCGACGTCGCTCGCCGGCTTCCGCAACATGACGGCGCTGTCGTCGTCCGGTGTCAGCATGCCGTTCGCCGCCGACCGTGACGGTTTCGTCATGGGCGAAGGCGCGGCCGTGTTCATCCTCGAGGAGTGGAGCATCGCCGAAGCGCGTGGTGCGACGATCCTCGGCGAGGTCATGGGCGGTGCGAGCAACGCCGACGCTCACCACATCACCGCTCCCGCACCCGGCGGACGTGGCGCGATCTCGTGCATGCATCAGGCGCTCGACGAAGCCGGCTTGCAGCCTGGCGACATCAAGCAGGTCAATGCGCACGGCACCTCGACGCCGTTGAACGACGCTGCCGAAGCCGACGCGATCACCACGGTGTTCGGAGAGCGAGCGGTTCCGGTGGTGTCGACCAAGGGGGTCACCGGCCACGCGCTCGGTGCAGCGGGCGCCCTCGAGGCCGCAGCGGTGCTGCTGTCGTTCGAGAAGCGTCAGATCCCGCCGACGGCCAACACGACGGAAGCCGACCCCGAGATGTCCATCGATCTCGTCACGGGTGCGGCGCGCGGCTGGGAGCCCGGCCCCACGATCTCGAACAACTTCGGGTTCGGCGGCCACAACGGCTCCATCGTCATCGCTCCACCGGCCTGACCACGTCCTGACCGACCCGTGTTTCCTTCGGACCTGGTCCGAAGGAAACACGGGCGTCAGACGAGTGGGCTGATCTCCGGTAGGTCGCGCACCTCGTGCGTGGCGGGAATGTCGGGGTTGGCCTGGTGCCCCATCGGGTTGAACCAGGCGCTGGCGATCCCGGCGTTCGCAGCGCCCAGGATGTCGCTCGGCAGGCTGTCGCCGACCATCAGCACACTCGACCGGTCGCTCACCCCCATCGCTTCGAACGTGACGTCGAAGATCGCCGGCCCCGGCTTGCTGGCGCCCACTTCACCGCTGATCACGACGGCGTCGAAGTGGTCACTCAGCCCGAGCCGAGCGAGGCGACCGCGCTGCACGCGGCCGATGCCGTTGGTGACCATGCCGAGACGGCTGCGAGCAGCAAGATCGTCGAGCAGGTCGATCGCGCCGTCGAACAGTTCGCCACAGGCGACGAGGCCCTCGACGAATGCGTCGGCCATCTCGTGTGCATCGGCGTCGAGTTCGAGCACCTCGATGAGTTGCTCGAAGCGGCGGACCTTCACGTCGTTCGGGCTGATCTGTTGCGCTTCGACCTGGCGCCACAGCGCCTGGTTGATGCGGTCGAAGTCGGCGTAGTGCCCGGCGATCGCCGCCGCGTCGACGACTCCAGCCGACCGCATCGACTGTTCGAACGCACCGGCGAGCGATGCGTCGGAGTCGAGCAGGGTGTGGTCGAAATCGAAGAGGACGACGTCGTAGCTCACGCGTCGGCGAACACGAACATCAGGTCGCAACTGGTGGCGAGCTCACCGTCGACGGTGACACGTCCGCTGCCCTTGCCGGCGCGCGCCGAGAGCCGGCCGAGCTCGACTTCGATGAGCAGTTCGTCGCCGGGCACGACCTGGCGTCGGAACCGGGCCTTGTCGAGCCCGCCGAACAGCGGCAGCTTGCCGGCGTGGGCCTCCGAAGCCAGCACGGCGCACGCCCCGACCTGAGCGATCGCCTCGCACATCAGCACGCCCGGCAGCGTCGGGCGGCCGGGAAAGTGCCCGGGGAAGAAGTACTCGTCTCCGGTGAGCCGCCAGATGCCGGTCGCCGACTCGGGTGGATCGAGCGCGACGAGTTCGTCGACGAGCAGGAACGGCGGGCGGTGCGGCAGCAGGTCGGCCGGTGCGGGCAGTTTCGACATGCCTGCATCCTGCCTGACGTGGCGGCGCGAGCCAAGCCAATCGGATGTGCCCGGCCGCTCCCCTGCCGTCGGGTCCGTTGCTGGTCAGTCCTCGCCGGGGCGGCGTACGTACTCCTGCTCGGGATCGCCTTTGTAGCCGGGAGGGAACGTCGCCACGAGCTGTTCGCGCGTGGGTGTTCGTTTCGTGCGCGCTTCGTCGGGGAGCTGCGCCGAGATCGCCTTCATGATGCGCTTCGTGTCGGCGTCGAGCGACTTGTGCTTGAGCGTCACCTCCGGCCCGACGCTGATGCTCACGGTGGGCGGATTGGTGAGTGCGAGCATGTTCGGCAGCCGCTTCGAGCGCGGCCAGACCTTCTCGGTGCCCCACATTCCGACCGGCACGACGGGTGCGCCGGTCATCTGCGCGAGGCGGGCGGCACCCCAGCGGCCGCGCAGCTTCGGTTCGAAGAACGCTGGGCCGCGAGGGATCGTGCCCTCGGGCATCATCGCCACCATCTCGCCGCCGGCGAGTGCTTCGGCGGCGGCTTCGAGTGGCTCGTCGGATCCGGTGGCCCGGTCGACTCTGATGCCGCCCATGGCTGCGGCGATCTGACCGACGATCGGAGCGTCGAACACTTCCTTCTTGCCGAGGAACCGCGCCGGTCGACCGCTCTTGGCGATCACGAGCGACATCGCAGCGACGTCGAAGTAGCTCCGGTGGTTGGCCACGAGGATGGCCGGCCCGGTGGCGGGGATGCGATCGACGTGCGCGAACTCGAATCGCGCGTACGGGTAGGCGGCAGGCTTGGCGAAGCGCATGGCGAGCTCTTGCACTTCGAGGCCGACGACGGGGATCTTGACGACGCCGGGCGACACGTCGAGGCTGAGCGTGGGCCATCGGCGAGCTGCTGCCATGAGCACCATGCGGGGGTCGGGATTGACCACGACGGGGTTGCCGACCGCGTCGAGCATCGGGGCGTCGTAGTAGCTGTCGGAGTATGCCCAGCTCTCGTCGAGTGCCACGTCGTGGGCGTCGGCCCAGGCGCGGATGCCGTCGAGTTTCCCGGCCGACCAGACGAATGGCCCGTCGAGCGTTCCGTCGTAGTTGCCGTCGCCGTCGGTGGAGTACCGGGTGGCGACGACGTCGTCGAGGCCGAGGGCGTCGGCGAACGGCTTGACCATGTCGTACGGCGTGGTGGTGGCCAGCACGATCGGCCGCCCGGCGTCGCGGTGCGACCGAAAAGCCTGCTCGGCGAATGGCTGCACGAGCGCGAGCAGCTCGGGGACGGCCGACTCCGCCGCCTCGTGCACGACGCGTTGGGAGCGGCCCTTGGCGAGGTTGACCGCCTGGCGAGCGAGTGCCATCGACGGCAGCGTCTCGCCGATCGTGTTGAACAGCCCGAACAGCAGCTTCTCGCCGGGGAACGGCCCCGAGGACAGGCCGGCCCGATGCATGACCCGGGAGAACACCTCGCCCGACGCCCCCGCCAACAACGTCCGATCCAGATCAAAGAAAGCAGCACCCCGAGTAGTCACCAGGCCAACCTAGACGAGCCACCCACGTCCCAGACAGACCCCGATTCCCTTGACCAGGTCCGAGAGAAACCACCGAGACCCGCAGCAGCAGCCCGTTCCGCCGACGTCACGTCGAGCGCAGCGAGCCCAAGCGACAGGGAGCGAAGCGACCGACTCGGAGCGCCCCAGACATGACGTCGGAACAGAGATCACCCGCGCGACACCCGAGTGATGCCGGACCTCGCGCCATCATCGACCCGCGGGAGCGACAGGGAGCGAAGCGACCGACTCGGAGCGTCCCACACGTGACGAAAACGGGAAAGGCCCCGATCCGAAGATCAGGGCCTCTCGACCTGAGGACATCCTCCGATGGGGGATCGGAATGTGGATGCCTCTCGAGTGCAACATGGGGGGTGTTGTCACTGCGATATGTGGAGTTAGTGATCGGAATCACAAGCTCATGGACAAGTATGCACTGCCCGAAGGCATCTGACAAGCAGAACTTGAAGATACTTGCTATCGTTTTTAGAGATGGATGTCCGCCAGTTGTCTGCGATCGTCGCAATCGCCGATCACGGTACGTTCTCGGCGGCTGCCCGAGCCCTCTACACCGTGCAGTCCAACGTCTCGGCGCACGTGTCGAGGCTCGAGAAGGAACTGGGCGTGAGCCTCGTCGACCGAGTGCACGGCGGCCTCACCGAAGACGGCGCCAGAGTCGTCGAACGAGCCCGCCGGGTCCTCAACGAAATCGACGACATCGCCGCCGACATGACCAGTCGGCACGCCAACGTGTCGGGTCAGGCCCGTGTCGGCGTCATCGGCACCACCGCCCGTTGGCTGATGCCGGCGCTGCTCAATCAGTTGTCGCACGACCACCCGAACGTCCGCACGATCGTCCAGGAGGGCTCCACCTCGTCGCTGGTGCCGAACGTGGTGTCGGGCGAGCTCAACGCGGCGATCGTGCACCTCCCGATCGACGATCCCGAGCTCGTGGTCGAGCCGCTCTTCGCCGAAGATCTCATCCTGCTCGTCGCCGACACGCATCTACTCGCCGACCGCGACACCGTCGAGATCACCGAACTCGACGACATGTCGCTCCTGCTGCCCCCGACGGGCTCCGCGCTGCGTCGCGTGCTCGAACGATCGGCCGCAGCGAACCGCATCCATCTGCGTCCGCAGGCCGAGATCGACGGCGCCCGCCTGATGGCATCGCTGGCGATCGACGGATTCGGCGCGGCGATCGTCCCCGCAACGGCGATCCCGACCTGGCTGACCGGATCGTTCCGCCGCATCAACGTGCCTGGCTTGCCCCGACGCGTCGTCGCCTCGGTGCGTCGCCGTCGTCCGAGCGCCAGCGCGCCGACGCTCGCAACGCTCAACACGCTCCGCTCGGTGATCGAAGCCGAAGGCGAGCTCCAGCCCGGCGTCCACCTCGAGACGGCCGCTCCCCTGTCGACGAGAGCCTGACCCGACGCGCTTCGGCGCCGGGCACGCTGGCGCGTGGCCGAACAGGCACTACGGTTGCCGTCGATGTCCCTCGTCGAACCGCAAGAAGCATTCGGACTCAACCGATTCGTCCCGAGTCGGGCGCAGAGCGAAGTCCGCTCCCTCGAGAGCGACTCCGATCTCGGCGAGCGAACCGTGATCTGGGTCGAGTTCGAAGACAACGATGATTCCAACATCTCGATGTCGTCGGGCACCTCGACGCAACTCGAGCGCGGTATCCGAGCGGCGCTCGATCAGCGGGTGCCGTTGGTCGTCGTCATGGCGTCGAGCGGCGCCGACATCGTCGAAGGCGTTCCGGCGCTGCACGGCTGGGGTCGCGTCGCCGCGGCGTTGACCGCCTGTTCCGGCATCATCCCGACGATCATGGTCGTCGACGGACCGGCGGTGTCGGGCTCGGCGCTCCTGCTCGGCATCGCCGACTTCACGATCATGACCGAGCGCAGCGCGGCGTTCGTGCAGGGCCCGACGATGGTCGAACAGTTCACCGGCGTCGCCATCACCAGCGACGAACTCGGCGGCGCCTCGAACCACGCCCGCTACACCGGCGTCGCCACGTCGGTCGTGCCCGACCGCGAAGCGGCCATCGCCGCGGCCGAAGAACTGCTCACGTACCTGCCGAACAACGTCGACGAGGAACCCCCTCGCTGGCCGCTGTTCGACCCGGCCGATCGGCCGTGCCCCGAAGCCGGAGCGCAGATCCCCGAGTCGTCCACCGGCAGCTACGACGTCCGCAAGGTCGCCGCCGAGATCGTCGACGAGGATTCCCTGCTCGAGCTGCGTGATCGCTGGGCGGCCAACGTCGTCACCGCGTTCGCGACCATCGACGGTCGACCGGTCGGCATCGTCGCCAACCAACCGATGTCGCTCGCCGGCACACTCGACATCCCGGCGTCGCAGAAGTCGGCTCGTTTCGTCGCGTTCTGCGATGCGTTCAACCTGCCGATCATCACGCTGGTCGACACGCCGGGCTTCTACCCCGGCAAAGACCTCGAGTGGCGCGGCATGATTCGCCACGGTGCGCAGTTGGTGTACGCCTACGCCCGAGCGACCGTGCCGCGTATCTGCATCATCCTGCGCAAGAGCTACGGCGGTGCGTACATCGTCATGGACTCCAAGACGATGGGTAACGACCTGTGTCTTGCTTGGCCGTGGGCGGAGATCGCGGTCATGGGCGCCGGGCAAGCGGCGGCCATCCTGGCTCGACGGGCGACCCCCGAGGAGAAGGCGGCGTTCGAGGCCGACTACACCGAGCGCCTGCTCAACCCCTATGTCGCTGCCGAGCGGGGTTTCATCGACGCGGTGATCGACCCTGCCGAGACCCGGGCGTCGATCGCATCGGCGCTCGACATCCTGGCCGACAAGCGCGAGCAGCTCGTCGAACGCAAGCACGGCAACAGCCCGTTCTGACGCTCGCCCAGCGCCATCGCCGGGGCCGGCGCCGCGCTGGTCAGTGAGCCGACGATCGGTTCAGACGCCGCAACCGCCGCCGCCGATCTCCGACAGCACGCCGTCGGAGAACTCCCAGATCGTGATGCCCGCCGACTCCCAGAACTGGTTGCGAGTCGCGACTTCCATGACGCCGTCGCCGTTCAGGTCGGCCACCGCGGCGATCGTGAACCGCCCCACCGTCGGGAAGTCGACGGGGTCGCCGAGCACGTACTCGACGACCAGGCGATCGGTGACCGAGCCGTCGGCCGATGGCGTGCGCAGGTAGATGGCCGAGAAGTCGTTCTCGGCCCCGAAGTTGGTCTCGGTGAGGTATTCGTAGGTGACGAGCACTTCCTCCACACCGTTGCCGTCGAGATCGGCTCGCACCACCTGGCTCACCAGACCCGCAGCGGCGGTGGGAGCGTCGACCAGACCGGCACCGACGGCCTGGTACTCGGGGTTCTCGACGCCGACCTGGGTGACCGGGCGAGGTTGCAACGGCCAGTCGGCCGTGACGGCGAGCGCGTCGTAGCCGAGGCTCACGGGCGTGTCGGGAATGGTGGTGCCGAGGTCGATCAACGGGCCCGTCTCGTCACCGACGCAGTAGTAGTCGTCGGCGCCGAGCGCCAGGCCGGTGAGCACCTGGCCAGGCCCGTCGGGCAGGTCGAGGCTGGTCGCGGCGACCGACGAGATCGTGGGGGCCGGCACCGGGATGATCGAGCCGTCTTCGGCGTAGCCGGCCGGGTTCCACGCCGAGCCGTCCCACCAGCCGAGCGGCGCCCACGGAATCCCGTCGGTGCCACCGCCGTAGACCACCGCCGTCTCGGAGGTGGGGGCAACGCTGACAGGCGGCGCTGGAGCGGCCGTGGTGTCGGGCGCCGGCACGTCGGTGGCCGGAGGGAGCGATTCGGTGACCGGCGCGGTGGTGACCGGCGGCTCGGACACCGGAACGGCGGAGTCGGTCGTCGGCACGTCGTCGGTCGTCGGCGCCGTGTCGACCACCGTGGTGTCGCTCGCCGGCAACGTGGTGTCGGACGGCTCGGTCAGGTCGACTCCCGGCGTGGTGCCGTCGTTGCTCGTCGTGCTCGAACCGCAACCGGCGGCGAGCAGCGCGATGGTCAGGATCGGTGCGGTCCTCTTCATCTCCTCACCCTGCCACGATCCGGGCGTCAACGCCGGTCAATTCCACCAGATCCGGGGTGTGACCAGCCCGAATCCTGCCGGGGCAACGTTGATCACTCAATGTTGATCGTCTCACTGGGGTCGCAACGGTGCCGAGCCGTTAACGTGGCGCCCGTCGAGAGATGGATCCTCTCGCCAAACACGTCCATATCAGGAGCCACGAGAGGAAGCCACGTGCCCGAAACGATCACGATCACCGACGACCGCACCGGAAAGACCGTCACGGTCCCCATCGAAGGTGGAGTGTTCCCGTCGTCCGCACTACGCGAACTCGACCCCAATCTCTACATGTTCGACCCGGCGTACCTGTCGACCGCCGCCACCAAGTCCGAGATCACGTATCTCGACGGCGCCAACGGCATCCTGCGCTACCGCGGCTACCCGATCGAGCAGCTCGCCGAGAAGTCGACCTACCTCGAAGTCGCCTACCTCCTCATCTTCGGGGAGCTCCCCACGACCGAGCAGCTCGCCAACTGGCGCCACGACGTCACGAACCACACGTTCATCCACGAGAACATGCGCAAGCGGTTCGTCGACGGTTTCCACTACGACGCTCACCCGATGGGCATGTTCACCTCCGCCCTCGCAGCCCTCGGCACGTTCTACGACGACGCCAAGCTCATCGAAGACCCCGAGGCCCGCAACCACCAGATCCTGCGCCTGATCGCCAAGAGCCCGACCATCGCGGCCATGTGCTACCGCTTCTCGGTCGGCCTGCCGTTCAACGTGCCCGAGAACGAACTGTCGTACCCGGCCAACTTCCTCAACATGATGTGGAAGGTGGGCGACTACGAAGTCGACCCGAAGCTCGAGCGGGCGATGGACATCTTGTTCATCCTCCACGCCGATCACGAGCAGAACTGTGGCACCACGGCGATGCGCGTCATCGGTTCGAGCCACGCCGACCCGTACTCGTCGGCGGCCGGCGCTGCCGCAGCGCTCTACGGCCCCCGTCACGGCGGTGCCAACGAGGCCGTCATCCACATGCTCAACGACATCGGCTCGATCGACAACGTTCCGGCGTTCGTCGAGTCGGTCAAGCGCGGCGAAGGCCGCCTCATGGGCTTCGGTCACCGGGTCTACAAGAACTACGACCCCCGGGCGAAGATCATCAAGGAAGCCGCCTACGACGTGTTCGAGACCACGGGCAAGAGCCCGCTGCTCGACATCGCGCTCAAGCTCGAAGAAGTGGCCCTCGAAGACCCGTACTTCGTCGACCGCAAGCTGTACCCGAACGTCGACTTCTACTCGGGTCTGATCTACCAGGCGCTCAACTTCCCGGTCGAAATGTTCACCGTGCTGTTCGCCATCCCGCGCATGTCGGGTTGGTTGGCGCACTGGCAGGAACTGCTCGAGCAGGATCAGAAGATCAGCCGTCCGCGCCAGTGGTACGCCGGCGCCGACACGCGCGACTACGTCGACATCGAATCGCGGGGCTGACCCGCCCGGGCGGCGACGCCCGATCTGAGTGAGTCTTGAGTCGCATCGTGGACCATGTCCCGATGCGACTCAACTCAGCAGTGAACATCCGCTCCCCTCGCCCGTTCGCGGCGACAGTCGCCGCGGCGGCACTGATCGCGCTCGGGGCGGGCTCCACGGCCTCCGCCCAGAGCGACGAGGCCGTCATCGTCGTCGACGTGATGGTGGTGAACGACGACGGCGGCACGCTCGACGGCACCACGGTCACGTTCGAGCACCCCGCTCTCGGCGGTGGCACCACGGGTGGCAGCGACGGCGACGTCGACAACAAGTGCCTCACGACCGACGGCGGCACGTGCTACATCAACGCCATTCCGACCGGGCCGGGCGAGCTCACGTCACCTGCGGTCGACGGCTACACGACCACCATCACCTGCACGTCGGACGACGGCTCGTCGACGACCGATGGCGCCACCTGGAACACCGTGCCGTTCGGCGAGATCTTCTGTGTCGTGATGCTCGACGACGACGCGCCGACGGCACCGTCGACCACGCTGGCGCCGACGACCACGGTGGCCCCCACGACGACCGTCCCGCCGACGACCGCGGCACCCACCACGGCAGCACCGACCACGGCGGCGCCCACCACGGCGGCGCCCACCACGGCAGCACCGACGACGATGGCACCGGTGATGGAGTTGCCCGAGACCGGTGGTGCCGACAGTACGACGCTCGCGCTGGCGGCCATTGCCCTGCTGACCGTGGGCGTCGGGTCGATGCGGATCGCCCGCCGCTGATTCCGGTCGTCACGTCCCGACCGCCGCGTCCGTGACGCGGCAGCAGGTCCCGCCAGGGGTCGACCGCACCGCGTGGGTGCGGTCGACCAGCGGCGGGCGACACGCTCAGAGCGTGTCGAGAACTCGGTTGAGCGTGGCGCTCGGGCGCATGACGGCGTCGGCCTTGACGTCGTCGGGCTGGTAGTAGCCGCCGATGTCGGCCGGTTGACCCTGCACGCCGAGGAGTTCGGCGTTGATGGTGTCTTCGTTGTCGGTGAGCGCCGCGGCCAGCGGGGCGAAGCGGGCGGCCACGTCGGGGTTCTCGCTCTGCGAGGCGAGCGCCTGTGCCCAGTAGAGCGCGATGTAGAAGTGGCTGCCCCGGTTGTCGATCTGACCCAGCCGGCGGGCCGGCGACTTGCCGTTCTCGAGCAGTTGTCCGGTGGCGACGTCGAGTGCGTCGCCCAGCATCTTGGCCGCCTCGTTGCCGGTCACCTCGGCGAGGTGCTCGAACGACACGGCGATGGCGAGGAACTCACCGAGCGAATCCCAACGCAGGTAGTTCTCCTTGACGAGCTGTTGCACGTGCTTCGGAGCAGAGCCTCCGGCGCCGGTCTCGAAGAGGCCACCACCGTTGAGCAGCGGTACGACCGAGAGCATCTTGGCCGAGGTGCCGAGTTCGAGGATCGGGAACAGGTCGGTGTTGTAGTCGCGCAGCACGTTGCCGGTGACCGAGATGGTGTCGTCGCCGCGGCGGATGCGTTCGAGGGAGAACTTGGTCGCCTCGGTCGGCGCCATGATCTCGATCTGCAGACCGTCGGTGTCGTGATCGGCGAGGTAGGTGTTGACCTTCTCGATGAGCTGGGCGTCGTGCGCACGACCGGCGTCGAGCCAGAACACGGCCGGGCTGCCGGTTGCACGGGCTCGGCTCACGGCGAGGCGGACCCAGTCGCGAATCGGCTCGTCTTTGGTCTGGCAGGCGCGGAAGATGTCGCCGGCATCGACGCTGTGCGACATGAGCACGTCACCGTCGCCCGAGACGACGCGCATGGTGCCGGCTGACGGGGCCTCGAAGGTCTTGTCGTGGCTGCCGTACTCTTCGGCCTTCTGCGCCATGAGCCCGACGTTGGGCACGCTGCCCATGGTGGTCGGGTCGAAGGCGCCGTTGGCGATGCAGTCGTCGATCGTCGCCTGGTAGACACCGGCGTACGACGAGTCGGGGATGACGGCCTTGGCGTCCTGGCGCTCGCCGTCCTTGTTCCACATCTTTCCGGAGTCACGGATCATCGCCGGCATCGAGGCGTCGATGATCACGTCGGACGGAACGTGGAGGTTGGTGATGCCGTTGTCGGAGTCGACCATGGCGAGGTCGGGGCCGGCGGCCGATGCGGCGTCGAACGCCGCCTCGATCTCGGCACGCTGGTCGGCCGGCACCGAGTCGAGCGCCGACAGCACACCGCCGAGGCCGTTGCGCGGGTTGGCGCCGGCAGCTTCGAGCACGTCGCCGTACTTCTCGAAGACGTCGGCGTAGAAGACTTCGACGGCGTGCCCGAAGATGATCGGGTCGGACACCTTCATCATGGTCGCCTTCATGTGGAGCGAGAAGAGCACGCCGCTGGCCTTGGCCCCGGCGACCTGGTCGGCGAGGAAGGAACGAAGCGCTGCCACGCTCATGACCGTCGAGTCGACGACCTCACCGGCGAGCACCGGGAAGTCGGGCTTGAGCACCGTGACCGCACCGTCGGCGTCGACGTGTTCGATGCGCACGGTTCCGGCGTCACCGATGGTGACCGACTGCTCGTTGGAGGCGAAGTCGTCGCCGCTCATCGTGGCGACGTGGGTCTTGGAGTCGGACGACCAGGCCCCCATCGAATGCGGGTTCTTGCGGGCGTATTCCTTGACGGCCTTGGGCGCACGACGGTCGGAGTTGCCCTGACGCAGCACCGGGTTGACCGCCGAGCCCAGCGCGACCGAGTACTTGGCGCGAATGGCCCGCTCGTCGTCGGTCTCGGGATCGTCGGGGAAGTCGGGGAGGTCGTAGCCGAGCCCCTGGAGTTCGGCGATGGCTGCCTTGAGCTGCGGGATCGAGGCCGAGATGTTGGGCAGCTTGATGATGTTGGCGCCCGGCGTGAGTGCGATCTCCCCCAGCTCGGTCAGCGCGTCGGGGGTCTGCTGCTCGGGCGTCAGACGCTCGGGGAACTGGGCCAGCACTCGGGCTGCCAGCGAGATGTCGCGGGTCTCGACCTCGACGCCTGCGGCGCCGGCGAAGGCCTTCACGATCGGCAGGAGCGAGTAGGTCGCCATCGCGGGCGCTTCGTCGGTGATGGTGTAGATGATCGTCGATTCGGTCATGTCGTCACTTTCGCAGGATTCTGAGGGGGTCGAGCTCGGCCGGACCGGACACTCACTTGTCTTCAACTTGTCTACCACCATAGCGGGTGAGGACACCCGGCGACCAGCGAATCGCTCGATCTGCATCAGATCGAGCGGCCCGCCTACGCTGCACTGCAATGGACTTCTCCTGGACCCCCGAGCAGCAAGCCCTCCGAGCCCAGGCCGCGCAGGTCTCCGCCGACGCCGTGGCCAGATACGGGCGTCACAACGACTCGTGGATCAACGGTTTCTCGAAGGACTTCGCGCTCGAGATGGGCTCGCTCGGCTGGATCGGCATGACCTGGCCCACCGAGTACGGCGGTGGCGGGCGCCCACCGATCGATCGCCTCATCGTGGGCGAAGAACTCATCGCTGCCGGCGCACCGATCGCCGCCATGTGGTTCGCCGACCGCCAGATGGGTCCGACGCTCATCAAGTTCGGCACACCCGACCAGCAGGCCGAGTTCCTTCCCGGGATCCTGTCGGGTGAGACCACCTGGTGCATCGGCATGTCGGAGCCGAACTCCGGCTCCGACCTGGCGTCGCTCGTCACGAGCGCCGAGCGCGACGGCGACGACTTCGTCATCAACGGCCAGAAGATCTGGACCAGCTTCGGTGCCGAGGCCGACTACTGCTATCTCATCTGCCGCACCGACACGACGGGCAAGCCACATCAGGGCATCAGCGAGATCATCATCCCGATGGACACGCCGGGCATCGAGGTCCGGCCGATCACCGACATGACCACGAACCGCCACTTCTGCGAGGTGTTCTTCACCGACGTGCGCGTGCCTGCGGTGAACCTGGTCGGCGTCGAAGGCAACGCGTTCAAGCAGACGATGGCGCAACTCGAACACGAACGCGGTGGTATCGACCGACTCGTGTCGAACCAGGCGCTGTACGCGATGGCCAAGGCCCGCGCCGACACGTCCGACCCACGTGTTCGCCAGACGATCGCCCGTCTCGAGACCAACTACACGCTCGGCCGCATCCTCGTCACGCGCGAGACCCTGCGCCAGGCCCCGGCCGGGTTCTCGGCGGCCACGAAGTGCTTCTGCACCGAGCACGAGATCGCCGTCGCGGAGTTCGTGGCGAGCACGCTGGGCGCCGAAGCAACGCTGTGGGACGACGTGTCGCGAGGCCTCGTCTACGCCCCCGGCTACACGATCATGGGCGGCACGTCGAACATCATGCGCAACATCCTCGGCGAACGCGTGCTCGGACTCCCCCGCGAGCCTCGCTGACCCGCGAATTAGGTGATTCCACCGATGCGACGATGCGGTCGTTCGGTGCACGTTGGGAGGCATGCCTGCTCTCCCGTTCCCCCGCCGTCGCTCGTCGCCTCCGAAGCGCCACCTCGGCCTCGTCCTCGCGCTGATCGCCGGCGGCGCGATCGTCGGGCTCACGACCGAGCAGTTCGCCGGCGCCGACGTCACCACCGGTGACCGGCCGGTGTTCGTGCCGATCGACCCGTGCCGGCTCGCGGACACCAGGCCGGCGCCCAACAACGTCGGCCCTCGCGACACCCCGATCGGCACGGCGGAGACCGTGACCTTCACCGCGCACGGCACGAACGGGGACTGCACGGTTCCGGCCGATGCGGTGGGGTTGTCGCTCAACGTCACCGCACTCGGTGCCACCGAGCAGACCTTCCTCACCATCTGGCCGTCGGGCACGCGTCCGCTCGCAGCAAGCCTCAACCCCTCCCCCGGCGAACCGCCCACGCCCAACGCGGTCAACGCTCCGTTGTCGGGCACGGGCACGTTCGAGGTCTACAACGACCGTGGGTCGGTGCACGTCGTCGTCGACGTGAACGGCTACTACGCACACCACGATCACGACGATCGCTACTACACCCGATCGCAGGTCGACTCGTTGCTCTCGTCGGCGCCCACGACGACCGACGACGCTCAGCCGCATCCCGCACTCGTCCACGGTCGCCCGATCCGATCCGATGCGCTGATCGACTCCTCGGGCAACGCCAGCCTCTTCACCGAACTCGAGGTCGACCCGAGAGGCCGGCCGATCGTCGCCTGGATCGACCAGACCGCCGGTGCCGCCATGGTCAGCCGCTGCGCCGAGCCATCGTGCTCGACTGTGGCGACGACGGCGGCCACGCAGGCGAACAGCGCGACCCAACTCATCGACATGGAGCTCGACAGCGCTGGCGACCCGGTGCTGCTCACCAGCGGGCCGGGGAACATCGTCAGCGTGCACACGTGCGTGAGTTTCTGCGTCGGCGGCAGCACCACCGACTTCGCAGGGGCCGCACGCAGCGGTGGTCTCGTGATGACCCGCGACGACCTGCCGATCCTGGTCTACGAGAACGACACGTCCGACGAGATCGAGATCACCTCGTGTCTCGACCCGCAGTGCATCTCCAGTACGACCAGTGCGCTCGCCCCCACCGGCAATCTCGCTGACGTCGACGTGATGATGGGTCCCGACGGTTTCCCGATCGTCGCGTACTCGAACGATTCCGAAGGCGACGTCGTCGTGATCGCCTGTCGGACCGTCGACTGCGTCGGCTCGCCGGCGCCGGTGAGCACCGTCGTCGACAGCGCCGGATTCGTCGGTAATGGCCTCTCGATGACCATGGACGCCGACGGCAACCCGGCGATCGCCTATCGGGACCGTACGAACAAGGTGACGAAGGTCGCCAGGTGCAACAACCCGACGTGCTCGGGCCCCGACCCGGCGAGCCTCTCGACGTTGCCGTCCGGCGACGAAGGCCTGGCGATGGACATCGCCATCGCCTCGGCGACCGGCCTGCCGATCGTCGCGAGCTGGATCCCGACGGGAGTCGCACCGTCGCGCCTCCAGGCCGAGATCTGCCTCGACCTCACCTGCTCGAGCAGCGACACGTGGACGCTTGCCGACCCTGGCGGGGTGACGTCGCGCCCATCGCTCGCCATCAGCGCCTTCGGGGTCCCGATGGCAGCATGGATCGACCCCGTCGACGATCACGTCGTCCTGTCGTATCTCGGCGGAGCGTCCTCGACACCGAACGGTTGGGACTGAGCAGCGGTCGCCGGGTCGCTACAGTTCCGACCGTGGCGAGACGACCCGAGTTCACGTCGTTCGGAGGGGCCGACGGTCCGCTCGGCGCGCTCCGATGGGAGGGCATCACCGGAGCGCCGACCGTCGTGGCACTCCACGGCATCACCGGCAACGCGTGGGACTTCGATCCGCTCGTACACCGGCTCGGCGGTGCCGCTCACCTCGTGGCACTCGATCTGCGTGGGCGAGGCCGCAGCTACGACCACCCCGGCCCGTTCGGCGTTCGTGAGCACGCCGCCGACCTGATCGCCGTGATCGGCCAGATCGGCGGGCCCGTCGTGGTGGTCGCCCACTCCATGGGGTGCTACGTCGCGCTGCTGGCCGCCCGACGCGCTCCCGAACTGATCGCCGAGCTGATTCTCGTCGACGGCGGTCCGGCGCTCCCGGTTCCCGACGGCGTCGACCTCGACGACGTCGTCGAGAACACCCTCGGCCCGGCGATCAAGCGTCTCAAGCACGTCTGGCCCGACCGAGTGTCGTACAACACCATGTGGGCGCAGCATCCGGCGTTCCGCGGCCGCCTGTCGATCGATCTCGAGCGGAACCTCCTCGCCGATCTGATCGAGGTCGACGGTGGATTCCGCGCCGCGGTCAACCCGGCTGCGGTTCGCATCGACGGGCGCGAGTTGCTCGCCGACCGAGAAGTGCGCTCGCTGCTCGCCGAGCGGCACGAGCCGGCCGTGATCGTGCGAGCCGCTCACGGCCTCGACGGCGCTCCACCGCCGCTGATCAGCCGCTCCCTCGCCGAGCGGTACCCACAGCACCGTTGGGTCGAGGCCCCGGACGACAACCACTACACGGTGCTCCTCGGATCGACGGGAGCCGAATTGGTCGCCGGGCTCGTCCGCGAGGCGCTCACGGCGACCCGCTGAACGTCACCCCTCGGGGAAATCGAACTTCAGCACGACCCGGCCCGACGACGCCTGCTCAGGGCTGTCGGCGGCGACGGCCTCTTCGAGCGTGATCGTCATGCCGACCACCGCATCGAGTTCGATCCCGGCCCACAGCGTCACACCGTCGCCTTCGTGGAAGGTGCCGATCGGTACGAGGCGTCCGTCGTCGAGGCGAAGCCATCCTTCGTAGAACTCGCCGTTGGCGCGTCGCGGCAACGACGGTGCATCGACGACGATCTCGAGACCCGAGTCGAACGACGTCACCTCGACCGTGCCGCCGACGTCGGGGAGTAGCCCGGTCGGCACGAAGTCGCCGGCGACGTCTTCGGGTTGCGGGTTGCCGCTGAGTGCGCTCAGCGCGACGATGCCCCCGAACACCAGCAGCATGGCCGCGGCCGCCCCCAGCAGCGCGGGCCTCACCTGGGCGAACCGCGACGACCTGACCACCGAACCGGATGAGCCCTCCGACACCGTCGGGCCGGTCGGCATCGGGTCGACGTGGGCCTCGGACGAGACCGCGGCAACGATGCGATCGCCGAGATCTGCGCTCGGCACCTCCCACATGGCCGGATCTGCGAGCAGGTCGGCGACGTCGCCACCGACCTCGTCGCCGAACAGCGACCCGACGCGTCCCGCCTCGTCGGCGTACGGATCGATGTCGATCTCGGGAGGATCGGAGGGCGCGGATCGGTCAGTCATGGCAGCGTTCACTCATCTGTACGTCGTCGGGGCCGAATCGGTTCGCGGTGGGGCTGAACGTGTGCGCGGTCGACGTGGTCACGATGCGCCTCCTGCCGACTCGGTGCTCTCGCCGTCGCCGCGCAGGTAGGCGAGCCGTGTCGAGAGCCGACGGTGCGCTCGGAACGAACGCGACTTGACGGTGCCGACGGCGACACCGAGTCGTTCGGCGATCTCGGTGTGCGTGTACCCCTCGACGTGCTGCAGTCTCACCACGTCACGCTCGTCGGGGTCGAGGTGTTCGATCGCTCGCCGCACGACCCAGGTCGTCTCGATCTGGGCCGCATCGGGCGGGAGGGAGATCAACGCAGCGTCTCCGGCGTCGGCCTGTTCGAGCGAACCCGCCGGCCGACGACGCTCACGACGTTGGATGTCGATGGCGGTGCGCCGGGCGATGGTCGCCAACCACGGGGCGAAGTCTCGACCGGCTTCGAAGCGGTCGCTGTTGCGCCACGCCTGCAAGAACGTCTGCTGCGTCGCTTCGTCGGCATGACCACGATCGCCGAGGATCCGCAGGGCGACCGTGAACACGAGCCCACCGAATCGGTCGTAGAGCTCGCGCACGGCGGTCTCGTCGCCCGACCGCAGTGCGAGCGCCAGTTCGGTGTCGGCTTCCACGGCACCTGCAGGTCGAAATTCCTCCACGAGCCCGCCAGCGTAGGCGGCACAGTCGCTCGGCGCGACCACCCTCGAAAAAGATGAAACCCCGCTCGGTCAACGACCGGAGCGGGGATTCGGTGGGCACAGAGGGATTCGAACCCCCGACCCCTTGCGTGTCATGCAAGTACTCTAACCAACTGAGCTATGCGCCCTCAGCGAGACGCAACGCTACCAGCTCGACGTCGCTGCCCAACACGCCGAGCAGCTTTCCCGCTCAAGTCAGCCGCATCGAGATCTCGTTCGCCATCAGACGCCCCGATCGGGTCAGCACGACCCGGTGCGGATCGTCGTCGTGCGGGCGAAGATGGCCGTCGAGGACGGCCAGGGTCTCCGGCGAGAAGCTGTCGGCGGGAATCCCGTCTCGCGTCCGCAGGAGCAGCTGGAGACCTTCGAACCGGCGGGTGTCGGCGTCGAGCGTCTCCGACGAGGCCTCGACGTCTCCCCCCGCTGCGACCAGGTCGATGTAGCGGTCGGGGGTGCGGACGTTCCACCAGCGACGGCCGGAGCGGTGCGAATGCGCGGCGCAACCGAACCCGCGGTAGTCCTGTTGCCGCCAGTAGAGGAAGTTGTGGCGCGACTCGTGGCCCGGACGGGCCCAGTTCGACACCTCGTAGTTCGCAAGACCGGCAGCGACGAGCGCATCGTCGACGAGCTCGTACTTGTCGGCCTGATCGTCGTCGTCGGGATGACGATCGGGATCGGACGCGAGCGGGGTCCCCGCCTCGACGGTCAGCCCGTAGGCGGAGACGTGAGGCGGTCGCAGCGCCAGCGCGGCGCTGACCGTGTCTCGCCAGTCGTCGACCGTCTCACCGCTGGCCCCGTAGATGATGTCGAGGTTGAACGACGGCATGCCGACCTCGTTGATCGCTGCCACCGACCGCTCGACGTTGGCGATGTCGTGCGTGCGCCCGAGCGCCGACAGCACGTGCGCCGACATCGACTGCACGCCGAGGCTCACACGGTTGACACCGCCCGCTCGGTAGTCGGCCAGCAGGTCGACGGTGACGTCGTCGGGGTTGCACTCGACGGTGACTTCGGCCCCGGGCTGCACAGGGATCGAACGAATCACGTCGGCGAGTGCCGCCGACGGAGCGAGCGTGGGGGTGCCGCCGCCGACGAACACGGTGCTCGCCGGTGCCATACCGGCGGCCACGGCTCGACCGATGTCGGTCGTCAGGGCGTCGAGATAGGCGTCGACGAGGTGTTCGCGGTCGGTCCAGGTCGCGAACGCGCAGTAATCACATTTCGATGCGCAGAACGGGATGTGGACGTAGACCCCGAAGTCGAGCGACATGCGGGCAACCTACCGAGGGTCGGGAGCGACCGCTCGGCCGCCGGCGCTCAGATGAAGAGGAGGTCGAGCGCGGCGAGTCGATCGCCGACCTGATCGACCGGCACGTCGAGCATCGCCGCGATGGCGCGCGTGTCGTCGCCGCGAACCGTGATGACCCGGCCGTTGAAGTCTTGGCGCTGGACTTGGATCAGCCGGAGGTACCGGGCGAGCATCTCGAACGGTGAGCCGCTCAGCTGCATCAGCTTCGACACGTCGATCGCGAGCTTCTTGTTGATCGGAGATTCGATGGCCGCAGCTTCCGACCCGGTGATCTCACGCGGCAACAGCTGCTCGATCGGCACGTTGTAGAACTCCGCGAGACGATCGAGGCGGGGCACGGAGAGTGCGCGCTCGCCACGTTCGTAGGCTCCGAGCACCGATGCTTTGAACTCCTGCGCGGACTGGGCTTCGACCTCCTGCAGCGAGAAGCGCTTCTGCTTGCGAATCACACGCAAGCGCTCCCCGACCTGCCGGCTGTACGCCGAGGGGGCATCGTCGTCGAAAGTCACCATGGAAGTCTCCGCCTGAAGTCGTGGTTGGATTGCATCGCTCGTTGCATGCACAAACGAAAAGGGTAGTGCATGGTGACTCTAGGTAGGCGTATGGTCGGTTCGCGGCCCCTCCGACCACTTATTGTGACAAAATTGTCGCCGAAATCGCCGCTGTCTCAGTCCGTAGGATGCCCGTTCCGAGCGAGATCTCGTCCGACGCCGCCGCCAACTCGTCGGCCGACCATCCGCCTTCGGGGCCGATCGCGATCGTCGAGTCCGCCGCGGTGAGTGGTCGGCCACCCGGCTCCGCGACGACCGCATCGGGAAGGATGTCGACCGCGTCGACCGGTCCGTCGACCGCCACCCGCCAGACGCGACGACTCTGCCGCAGCGCCTCGTCGGCGATGCGCTGCAGCCGGTCGAGTTGTTTCGCCGCGCGCGCCGGCTTCCAGCGGACCACCGAGCGTTCGGCGTGGAGCAGGACGATGCGATCAGCACCGAGTTCGGTGCACTTCTGCACCAACCAGTCGACTCGATCGCCCTTCGGGATCGCCGTGGCGATCGTGAGCCGACGCTGGCCACGTTCGACCTGATGCCGTTCCGATGCCGGTTCGAGCAGCACCGAACCGTGGTCGACGACTGCGGTGTACTCGCGCCATCCGCCGACGCCATCGGTCGCCGTGACCGACTCGCCCGACGTCAGACGGAGCACTCGGACGAGATGGTGCTCGACGTCGGGTTCGAGAACGAGGCCACCGGTGTCGAGGTCGGCCGGATCGGCGACGAGCACATGCGTCGACGACCGGCGCAGTTCGTCAGGGAGCTCGGTCGCCGGCATCGGCCACGTGCTCGATCAGGAGAACGCCGACTTGATGCGGGAGAAGATGCCCTCTTTGCCGTTGCCGACTTCTTCTCCCCGACCGGCGGCGTACTGCGTGAGCAGGTCGACTTCCTCGTCGGACAGTTTGGTCGGGACGTCGACGCGTACGCGGGCGATCAGATCGCCGCGGCCTCGTCCCTGCAGCCGGTGGACGCCCCGCTGCCGCAGCACGAACTCGCGACCGGGTTGCGTGCCGGCCGGCACGACGAGGTCTTCGGTGCCGTCGAGGGTCTCGAGTTTGAGCGACGTGCCGAGCGACGCCTGCGCGATCGAGATGGGAACCTCGGTGATGAGGTCGTCGCCTTCCCGCACGTAGTTCTCGTCGGGCCGAACCCGCAGATGCACGTACAGGTCTCCGGCACGTCCGCCGCGAGGACCGGACGCACCCCGCCCGGTGAGGCGCAGCGTGGAGCCGGTGTCGACACCGGCCGGCACGTCGACCTGATACGAGGTGTCGGACGTGACACGGCCTTCGCCTCGACACGTGTCGCACGGCGTGGCGATCGTCTGGCCGAGTCCACCGCATCGGGTGCAGGGCGTGGCGGTGACCATCTGGCCGAGCAGGCTCTGGCGAACGCGCTGGACCTGACCCTGGCCGTTGCACTCGCTGCAGGTGACCGGCTTGGTGCCGCCGCCTGCGCCGGTTGCCTCGCACGCGTCGCACGGCACCGGGAGCTTGAGTTCGACGGTGATCTCGTCACCGAACACCGCTTGGGCGAAGTCGATGTCGGCGATGACCTCGACGTCTTGCCCGCGCGGCGGACCTGCCGGCCCGCGCTGGCGACCTCCGCCGCCCCCGAACGGGCTGCCCTGACCGCCGAAGAACGCGTCGAAGATGTCGCCGATGCCGCCACCGAAGAGGTCGTCGGCCGATCCGCCGCCGCCGCCCGCACCGCCGACGCCGGCTTCACCGAACTGGTCGTAGCGGGCTCGTTGACCGTCGTCGGAGAGCACCTGGTACGCACGCGACAGTTCTTTGAATTGCTCGGCCTTGGCGTCGTCGCCGGGGTTCGCGTCGGGATGGAGCTCGCGGGCGCGTTTGCGGTAGGCCTTCTTGATCTCGTCAGCAGATGCCGAACGAGACACACCGAGTAGATCGTAGAAATCAGCCATGACGGGTCACAGGATGCCGTGATTCTTCCCGATTTCGACCATCGCCGTCACACCGGACGCCACGGATCTTCGCGCGGCCACCTCAACACGGGTGAGCCGATCGGGCTCAAGTCCCACAGCCTGCCCACCGTGCAGCCCACAGCTGCCGACCGACGGGTGGGTGGGACCGGCAGGCCAGGCCGGCGCCGGGTCAGCCTTCTTCGATGCGGTGACCGAGTTCGCTGCTCACGACGTCGACGGTCGCGAGCGCTTGCGGATAGTTCATCCGCGTCGGCCCCAGCACACCCACCGAGCCGAGGTGTTCGCCGTCGACCACGACCGGCGACACGACCACCGAGCACGCCGACAGCGGTTCGACGCCGTGCTCGACTCCGATGGCCACCGACATGCCACGGTTGACGATGTCGGACACGAGCGACACCACGACGAACTGTTGCTCGAGCGTGTGCAGCACCGAGCGCACCACGTCGACGGCGTCGAACGCCTTGGCGACCTCGGAGACGCCACCGGTGTACACGTGGTCGGTCGCTGCGACCGTCTGGATCTGTGCGAGCGCTGCGGCCGAGAGCCGGTCGACCTCGGGGTCACCGCTCGAGGCCAGCTCGCTGATCTCGCCGAGCAGCGTGCCGTCGAGCTGCGACGACAGGTGTGCGCTCACCGCGTTCTGCCGCGCTTCGTCGTCGCCGGGTTCGAGTTCGAGGCTGACGTTCTCGACCGACCCGTTGGCGAACACGACCACGACGGTGGCCAGCGACTCCGACAATCCGACCAACGTGACGCGCCGCACTGCGACGGCTTCGGCGCGAGGTCCGACCACCACCGCGGCGCTGTGTGTCAGTTCGGCCAGCAGGTTCGAGGTCTGGTGCAGCATCTCTTCGATGCGCCCGTGCGCCGCGGAGAAGAACTCGCCGACCTGCTTCTGCACGGGTTCGGCGAGTCGGCCCGGCTTCGTGAGGTTGTCGACGAAGTAGCGGTATCCCCGATCGGTGGGGATGCGCCCGGCCGACGTGTGGGGCTGCACGAGGTAGCCCTCGGCTTCGAGCACGGCGAGTTCGCTGCGCACGGTCGCCGACGACACGTTGACGACTTCGGAGCGGACGATGCTGCCCGAGCCGACCGGCTGCGCGGTGGCGATGTACTCCTGCACCACGGCAGCGAGAATGGCCGTCTTGCGATCGTCGAGCATGGTCTTCATGAGGATAGTGATCGTTGCGACCGCGGCGACCACGGGCCGGTCAGATGTCGACCGGGCCGACCGACGGCGTCACTTCCCGGTCGCTACCGCGAGCCGGCGAAGCGCTTCCTCTCGCTCGGCTTTGTGATCGAGCATGGGCTCGGTCGGCTCCGGTACCCATCGCTCGACGTAGCTGCCGTCGCGGTCGTAGCGCTCCCGTTGGGTGGTGGGGTTGAACACTCGGAAGTACGGCGCCGCATCGGTGCCGGTGCCGGCGGCCCACTGCCAACCGTGATTGTTCGACGCGAGATCGCCGTCGACGAGATGCTGCATGAACCAGCGTGCACCCCACTGCCACGGCAGGTGGAGGTCTTTGACCAGGAAGCTCGCGACGATCATGCGGACGCGGTTGTGCATCCATCCGGTCGCCGAGAGTTGCCGCATGCCGGCGTCGACGATGCCGAATCCCGTCTCGCCCCGGCTCCACAGGTCGAACTTCGCGCGGGCCGACGCGTCGGTGTCGACCTCGATCGAGTCGAGCTTCGGGTTGAGGTTGTTCCACGCCGACTCGGGTCGCTGGAACAGGACGTCGCTGTAGAAGTCGCGCCAGGCCAGTTCGCTGGAGAACACCGTGTGTCCACGGCTGCCCTCGCCCGAGGCGTCGAGATCGGCGAGCAACGTGCGCGGGTGGATGGTGCCCCACTTCAGGTCGGGCGACAGTTGGCTCGTTCCCGTCAGCGCAGGGCGATCGCGTAGCTCGTCGTACGCGTCGACCCGGGATCGGTCGGTGCCGTCGGCGGCTCCGCCGGGTTGCACGAACCGCTGCCATCGGTCGAGCGCTGCCCGCTCCCCCGCTGCCGGGAGTTCGATCCCGGGATCCGGCCGATCGAACATGGGCTCGCTGTCGACGCCCGTCGACCCCGACCAGCGCAAGTCGTCCGGCATCGCGAACGGTCGCTCCCACCCGGTGCGACGCCACACCTTCGAGAACGGGGTGAACACCGCGTACGGCGTGCCGTCGTCCTTGAGGACGTTGCCGGGCGGCACGGCGTAGGGCGAGCCGACGCCGCGCAGCGTTCGCCCCGAGCCGTCGAGCGCTTCGGCCACCACCGCATCACGCTCGCGCCCATAGGGCGAGTAGTCACGGCTGACGAACACCGCCGATGCATCGAGTTCTTCGGCGAGCGCGGGAATCACTGCGGTCGGGTCGCCGTGACGCAACACGAGCCCGGTTCCGGCGATCGAGCGGATCGACTCGTCGAGCGCGGTCAACACGTCGTGGAGGTAGGCGAGGCGGACATCGCCGGACGCCTCGAACGTCGGGTCGATCACGAACACCGGGACCACCTCGGCGCCGTCGGCTCCGGCGGCCAGCAGCGCGGGGTTGTCGGCGAGTCGGAGATCTCGACGGAACCACATGATCGTTCGCTTGCCGGCCATCGCGTCGTTGTATCCGCTGGCCGTACGCCGTGCCTCACTCAGCTGGCAAACAGGTCGTCCGGCACCGCACGTCCGTCCCCCATCCCGGCCCCCGTCGTCGGGGGAATGCCCCGATTCGCGGAGCCGGCGGCGTCCGTACGTTGATGTCTGTACCCGCCGCCGGGACGACAAGCCGACCCGAACACCCGCCGAGAAAGGAGGACCCGAGATGAGCGCTATCGCCACCACTGCCACCGCCACAACCGCCGCCGCCACACTCGAGTCCACCTCCGGCACCGGGGCTCCACGGCCACTGCGCACCCAGGATCGAGTGGTCGTGTTCAACGATCTGGTCGACTCCACCCCGCTGCTCGTCGAACTCGGCGACGAAGCGTTCGCCGATCTCCTCGACGTGCTCGATGTCGAGCGCCTTCGACTCGTCACGCTGCACGGTGGCCGTCTGGTGAATCTCGCCGGCGACGGGGCGCTCATGGCCTTCGACACGACCGACGACGCCGTGGCCTTCGCCATCGACTTCAACGAGACCTGCAAGCTGCTCGGCATCCGGTCTCGGACGGGCATTCACCGAGGCGACGTGATGGTGCGCTCGAACGGCGACCTCGCCGGACTCGCCGTCAACACGGCCGCACGTATCGAATCCGCTGCACCGGCCGGCGGCATCGTGGCCTCGGCGTCGGCAGTTGCCACGACGAGTGCACCGTTCGAACCGATGGGCCCCGCCCGGCTCAAAGGCATCGACGGGACGACCGAACTCTTCTCGCTCGTCGCCGACGACCTCGCCCTCGCTGCGTGACGCCGAACCCGGCTCTACTCGTAGTGCTCGATCACGCCGCCGCCGCTGCGCATCTCGTCGATCGCCGTCCGCACGTCGTCGATCGCGAACTCCAACTGCGTCGCCACCGATTCCACGTCGCCGTCGAAACCGGCCGAGGCGACGATCGCATCGAGTCGATCTCGTGATCGCCACGCGACCGCTCTGGCCCACTCGCTGTACAGCGTCTGCGGGTCGTCGACCCCGATGAGATCGCGGTTGCGGCTCTGCGCATCGAGCGACGCGTCGGCCGACACGAACGCGTTGACCATCGTGATGCGCTCCGCCAACTCGGTCAGTGGCCCACCTCGGTGGACGACCATGTCGCCGTGCAGCGCGATCACCGATCCCGGGCCCGGGCCCGGGAACTCCGGAGCCACGATGCGCTCCGCAGGCGGCGTCTCGCCACGCGCTCGCATCGCTGCCGCCTCGGCTTTCGTGCCGAGGAAGTACTCGAACCGACCGCCGGGCGTGACCGCCGGGTCGGTCACCATCATCACGTAGTCGAGCGGAATCGTGTCGTGGTGCCACTTGTCGACCGCGGCCTCGATGCGGCTCGGCTCGTAGTTGATGTGGCCGAGGTGCACCGGCATCGGGTGCGGAGCGATCGAGGTGCCGTAGATGTCGGCGAAGTGTTGCGTCACCTCCGGACTGATGCAGAGGTCGCGGAGCCACTTCGACCGATAGCAACCACCTCGGACCGTGCGCTCGATCCGGTCACCCGCCGGCCGGCAGAACGCCCGCAGACGCCGAGCGACCGCCAGCATCACCTCCGCGCCCTCGTCGCTCAACACACGAAACGGACTCGACGCCGCGATGGTCGTCGCCTTGCCGGCGATGTCGTCGGGGCCGTAGCCGAGATCGGCCAACGTGGTGATCTCAGCGGGTTGCTCCAACCGCAGGTGACGCTCGGGATCGAAGACGGGTTCGTCGTCGAACCAGGCGTACCCCGGCGGCAGTTCGCTCGGAAACGGCACGGCGACCTGCGCCGTCGGCTTCGTGGTGGCGCTCATCACCCACGACACTACGTTCGCCGGGCGATGACCGGCCAGGTGTGTCAGGGTTGACCCGTGACCAGGGCTGACGACGACGGCGACATCGCGCTGCTCGCTCGGTCCGAAGCGCTGCAGCTTCGACGAGTCGCGGCGCAACTCGCGGCGAACGGATCCGCCGACCCGGCGATCGCCGACATCGACGCCGGCGTTCTGATCGCACTCGGGCCAGAGCGCTTCGTAAACCGATTGTTCGCCGCTCGCAGCCATCTCAGCAGCGACGACGTCGATCGTGTGGTCGCGTTCTTCGAGGCGTCGTCGGTACCCCCGTCGGTGCAGATCGCCAATCCGACCGAGGCCACCGTCCAGCGGCTCCGACATGCCGGATTCGGCCTCGACTGGGAGCGAGCGCTGTGCACGACTCGGCCGGCGCCCGTCTCCGCAGCGTCGCCGTTCGAGTTCGAGCGCGTCGACGAGTCGAGTCTCGACACCTGGCTCGACGTGCTCGCTCGGGGCAACGAGATCACCCAGGCCGAATCGAGGGCGATCAGCGACGACTTCGCACGAGCAGCGCATTCGGCCAACGACTCGGCGGAGTGGCTCGCACTCTCCGGCGACACGCCTGTCGGCTGCGGATCGCTGCTCTCGGTCGACGGAGTCGCCTGGCTCGGCGGTGCAGCGACGCTCCCCGACTGGCGAGGACGCGGCGTGCAGTCAGCGCTGCTCGCCCATCGGCTCGACCGAGCAGCGGCGCAGGGTTTCGAACTCGTTGCGGCCACCGCCGTCGCAGCGAGCGGTTCGGCTCGCAACCTCGTGCGCTGCGGCTTCGACATCGTCGCGATTCAACACGTCTACACACGACGCTGACGCGCCGACCGCGGACCGGGCCCGACGACTCCGTGAATCAGTCGTCGAGTTTGAGGGCGCTGATGAAGACGTCGCCGGGCACTTCGACCCGACCGATCGACTTCATCTTCTTCTTGCCCTCTTTCTGCTTCTCGAGCAGCTTGCGCTTACGCGTGATGTCGCCGCCGTAGCACTTGGCCGTGACGTCCTTGCGCTTCGCCTTGACCGTTTCACGGGCGATGATCTTGCCGCCGATGGCCGCCTGGATCGGCACGTCGAACATCTGACGCGGGATGAGCTCCTTGAGCTTCTCGCACATGCGGTTGCCGTAGGCGTACGCCTTGTCCTTGTGGACGATCGTCGAGAACGCGTCGGCCGGAATCGCGTTGAGCAGCAGGTCGACCTTGACCAGGTTGGATCGGCGATAACCGGCGAGCTCGTAGTCGAGGCTCGCGTAGCCCTTCGTGCGCGACTTCATCTGGTCGAAGAAGTCGACCACCACCTCGGCGAGCGGCACCTCGTAGACCAACTCCACACGCTCGGGCGAGAGGTAGTCCATCTTCTTCATCTCGCCACGACGTGTCTGGCACAGGTCCATCAGCGGCCCGGTGTAATCGGTCGGCGTGATGATCGACAGCTTGAAGTACGGCTCCTCGACGTGGTCGATCTTCTGCGCCTCGGGCAGATCGGCCGGGTTGTCGACCTTGATCGTCTCGCCCGCGGTCGTGGTGACGAGGTACTCGACGCTCGGCGCAGTGGCGATCAGCGCCAGACCGAACTCGCGCTCGAGACGCTCCTTCACGATCTCCATGTGCAGCAACCCGAGGAAACCACAGCGGAACCCGAAGCCCAGCGCGCCTGACGACTCGGGCGTGTAGGTGATGGAGGCGTCGTTGAGCTTGAGTTTGCCGAGCGCATCACGCAGGTTCTCGAAGTCGTCGCCGTCGATCGGGAACAACCCCGAGAACACCATCGGCAACGGCTCGCGATAGCCGGGCAGCGGCTCGGTCGACCCGTGCTGCGCGGTGGTGACGGTTTCGCCCGACTTGGCGTCACCGACGTCTTTGATGCCCGCGATGAGGTAGCCGACCTCGCCCGGCCCCATCTCGGCGAGCGGCGTCATCACCGGCTGGCGAGCGCCGATCTCGAGCGCTTCGTGCTGAGCCGCAGCGTTGATGAACTCGAGCTTCTCGTTGGCACGGAGCTTGCCGTTCATGATGCGGATGCTCGACACCACACCGCGATACTGGTCGAACTGCGAGTCGAAGATCAGCCCTTGCAGCGGCGCGTCGGCGTCGCCGGTCGGTGCGGGGATGCGTTCGATGATCGCATCGAGCAGCTCGGGCACGCCCAGGCCGGTCTTGGCCGACATCGGCAGGATCTCCTCACGCGGAATGCCGAGGACCTGCTCGATCTCTCCGGCGTATCGATCGACGTCGGCCGCCGGCAGGTCGATCTTGTTGAGCACCGCCACGATCTCGAGATCGTTCTCGAGCGCCAGGTAGCAGTTGGCGAGCGTCTGGGCTTCGATGCCTTGCGCAGCATCGACGACGAGCACGACGCCCTCGCACGCGGCGAGCGAGCGGCTCACCTCGTAGCCGAAGTCGACGTGACCCGGCGTGTCGATGAGGTGGAAGGTGTGATCTTTCCACGGCACGCGCACGTTCTGCGCCTTGATGGTGATGCCGCGCTCGCGCTCGAGGTCCATCGAGTCGAGGTACTGCGCCTTCATGTCACGGGTCTGGACGGCGCCGGTGATCTCGAGAATGCGATCGGACAGCGTCGACTTCCCGTGATCGATGTGCGCAATGATCGAGAAGTTGCGGATCCGGTCGAGCTGCATAGGCGGTGTCAGTATGCCGTGATGTCGACCGTTGGCATGCACCACACCGGCGACACCACCCGTGATGTCGGCCGTTGGCATGCACCACACCCCCGACACCACACATCACCGGCACGTCGACCGTTGGCATGCACCACACCCCCGACACCACACATCACCGGCACGTCGACCGTTGGCACGCACCACACCCCCGACACCACACTTCACCTCGTAGTTGTGGGCCGACGTGGTGGTTGGACGCTTTGCACCCGTCCGGTAGAGTTTCACGGCTGTTCGAGCCATCTGCTCGCAACGATTCGACGAAAGAGCTTGTAGAAGAACCATGGCAAACATCAAGAGCCAGAAAAAGCGCATCCGCACCAACGCCAAGTCGCAGGAGCGCAACAAGATGGTGCGCGCCGAGATGCGTACCCGCGTCAAGGCTGCGCTGGCCGACGGCGACGCAACGGGCGAGGCCGCTCGTGCCGCCATCAAGCGCATCGACTCGGCTGCCGCCAAGGGCGTCATCCACAAGAACACGGCCGCTCGCAAGAAGAGCCGCCTGATGAAGCAGCTTCACGCCAGCTGAGCCTGCCGAATCCCGACTCGAGCGCCGCATTCGTGCGGCGCTTTTGTCGTTTTCAGACGCCGCTGCCGATCGGACCGGTCGACTCGACGGGCCGGCGGCCGGTCAGCGAAGTTTGCTGAGGCGGGCGACCAGGACTTCCATCACCAGTTCCGCGTCGAGGTCTTTGGCGCCGCGCAGGTCGAGGTCGGCCTGCGCGAGCAACTCGATGGCTCGCTTGGTGCTGGCACCGCCGAGCTTGCGGTAGTTCTGCATCGCCTTCTTGGCCGGGAACGGCGACTTGATGCCCGTTGCCGCCATCGCATCCTGCTCGGTCCGAGCGTTGGCACCGTCGAGCTTCGCGATGGAGCTGTAGTGGCTGTGCAGCGTCGACATGATCTGCAGCGGGTGGCGCTTGCCCCCGTGGATCATCCGACCGAGCAGCAACAGCGCCTTGGCCGTCTGCCCGCTGCTGATCGCATCGGTGAAGTCCCAGGGTGGCACGCCACCGGCCTCGCCGAGGAACGGTTCGATGTCGTCGAGCGACAGCTTCCCGCCGTCGCCGAAGGCACCCCGGAGCGTCCCGAGCACACCGTCGAGCCGCGCCGGTTCTTCCCCGAGCCAGTCGACGAGACGAGCCACCGCCTGCGGTTCGATCTGCAGACCGGCGTCGCTGATCTGCTCACGGATCCAGGTCTGCCGGTCGCCCGCCTTCTTCGGCGGCGCCGTGGCGATGATGGTTCCGGATGCCTTGACCGCATCGGTGATCTTCTTCGACATGCGGCCGTCGCCGCCTTCGGCGAGGATGAGGTCGGACGTGTCGAGCGGGTTCGCGAGGTAGGCGAGGAGCGCGGGCAGGTCGTCGGCGTTGAAGCGACTGACGCTGCGGCCCACCACGACGCGCTTGTCGGTCAGGAACGGCGGGGTCTGCGCCGAGTCGACCACCACACGGAGTTCGTAGTCGTCGCCGTCGAACTCGTCGACCATCATCGACCGATCGCCGTCTCCGACCAGCTCGTTGACCAGGTTGGCCACTGCGGTCCGGACGAGCGATTCGTCGTCTCCGGTCACGAGGTAGTTCGCCATGCGCTCAAGAGTCTGCCGCGGAATCGGCGCATCGGCCCAACGCGTCTCGCCGCGAGGCGACGTACAGCAACACGCCGACCGCCACGGCCACGAGTATCCAACCCACGATCTGCCCGCTGGGACCCGGTTCGATGCGCGCTCCGACGGAGGCGACGGTGTCGACCCAGCGAGTGCCGAGCCGCGCCGGGAACATCAGCACCGGCGCGAGCGGCGGACACCAGCCCGCGATCAACCCGGCCGGCATGCCGTAGAGCATCACCGCGCCCGCCACCGGCACGGCGAGCAGATTGGCCGGGATGCTCACGAGCGGCAGACGGCCGAACACCAGCACGCTCGGAACGACCACCCCCAACTGCGCGCCGAGGGTGACCCCGATCGGGAGCGCGAACAGCCTGGTCGGGTCGAGCGACTCGATGCGTCGGGCGATCCACGGGCCGGCGCTGCTCACCCCGAGCGTGGCGCCCACCGACAACCAGAATCCGATCGACCACACCAGCAGCGGATCGATCAGCACCAGGCCGATCACGGCGACCGCGAGGATGCGGACCGGGGCGCGCTCGCGCCCGAGCACGAACGCCGTCGCCGACAGACCAGCCATCACGCCGGCACGAACGATCGATGGTTCGAAACGCGTGAGCGCGACGAACCACGCGATCAACCCCACCGTCGCCGCCCATCGTGCCCACGGTCGGAGGCGGCGCAGCAACGGCCCGCTCGCCGCGAGAACGAACGACACGTTCTGCCCCGACACGGCCGTGAGATGCGAGAGGCCACTCGCCCGGAACCGTTCGATCATCGCTCGCGGTTGCTCTCGATCGTCGCCGACGACCAGACCGCGGAACAGCGGACCATCGGCACCCGGGAGCGCATCACCCGCGCGTTCGATCGCCTCGCGGACGCGGTTGGAGGCCCGGGCCACCGCTCCCCCGGCCCAGACGTCGCTCGCCCAGTCGAGTCGGAGCTCACCGACGACGTGTTGCCATGCGACCCGACCGCTGCGTTCGGCATCGAGCGCCACGCGGCGTCCCGAGACACGAACCCACTCTCCGCCCCGCCACTCCCCGATCCGCAGTTGCTGCGCCCGGCCGCGAGACCACAGCTCGAAACGTTCGCCGTCGACCTCGACGATCACCCGAGTGCTCGACGGATACGGCTGCGGGTCGTCGACGAGACGTACCCAGCCCTCGAACGGCCCGAGCCGATCTGGTGCGAGCCCGAGCCACGACCGTTCGCTCCGCAGCGCACCGAACACCGCGAGCACGACCGCCAGCGCGATCAACGCTCGACGTCGACACAGCACCCCCACCACCAGCCCGACGGCGGCCGCGACCACGACGTCTCGAGTCCAGACCCCGACCACCGTCGACGACGCGATGACCACCATGTGGCGCGTGGCGACGTGGAGGTGCCCACGTTCGGCAGCGTCGATCGCGTAGCGTGTGCCACGCGTGTCGATGCCTGCCCCCACCTCCGAACGTGTGTCGCCGTCGAGCGCGACCAATGCCGAATACAGGCTCATCGACGGACCCAGGTGGTACCGCTCGCGGATCCGCATGTGGGGTCCGTGGCTGGGCGTGGTGATTCCTGGAGTGGTGGGTGCGATCGGTTACTTCGCCCTGCAACTCTCGGATGCATCGTGGAGCGGACCGGTCGGCCTGATCGGCGGCTACTTCGGGGCCCCCACGCTGCTCGCCGTCGGTGCGCCGTTCGGTGACCGGAGCATCTATCCCCTCGCCATCGCCGCAGCCGGCGTGATGTGGCTGCTGATCGGTGTGCTGGCGTCACGACGGGCCACCCGCAATCCGGTGGCGACGTGGGCCGACTACTGGCGGCACTACTTCTGGATGCTCGGCGGCATCTGGCTCGGGGTCGCCGTCGGCCTCGTCGTGGCCACCGTGAAGATCGGCAGCGGCATCGTCGACTGGTGACCCGGCCGACGCCGTCGTGACCGATCTCGCGGCCACCGCCATGACCGGTCACGTCACCACCTGATCGGCGAACCCGGCGAGCTTGGCCGGCCCGATCCCCGGTACCCGTTCGAGGTCGTCGACCGACACGAACGGTCCGTTGCGCTCGCGTTCGGTGATGATCGCCGCCGCCGTCGCCGGACCGACCCCGGGCAGCGTCTCGAGTTGCGCTGCCGTGGCTCGGTTGACATCGATCGGGCCCACCGCCGCCTCCTCACCCGAGAGCGCCTCGGCGCCCACCGATACCGCGACCGGTGGCACCTCGCCAGGCTCGGGCACGTAGATCTGCGTCCCGTCGATCACCACAGCAGCGAGGTTGAGCGCGCCGAGATCGGCCTCGGGCGACGCGCCGCCCGCTGCCGCGATCGCCGCCTCGACTCGACTCCCGGCGTCGAGTTCGTAGACACCCGGACGTTCGACCGCTCCTGCGACGTGGACGACCACCGCCACCGGGGACGTCGACTCGGCCACTGCTACCTCGGCGGTCGGCGGCGGAAGGGTGTCGGCCACCGAACGGGCACTGGTGGCCGCGGGAAGCGAGGATTCGGTCGGCGGCGTGGGCGTTCGTACCAGCCACCAGCCGCCCGCGCACACGATCAGCGTGGCGATCGCCGACGTGACCAGCCGGGCCACGCCGAACCAGTTCAGCCAATCACGGGCTCGCTCGACGAGCGACGGCGCCGCAATCGGTCGTGGAACATCCTCCACGTGAGTTCTCCATCACACGAGCGGGCAGTCGCCCACGCCAGGTCAGGAGGGAGTCGGTGGCGACAACGTACCCAGAATCAGCCGCACGACAACTCGCTCGCGCACGCGCCGCCGAGCCGGCCGACCGATCAGCGACCGATCAGTAGAGACGGAGTGTGAGCTGGCGGCGGTAATCGGCAGTGCGCGGGTCCTCGGGACCCATCAGCTCGAGGATGTCGACGAACTTCTGGCGAGCCTCGTCGTCGGTCTTCACCGAGTCGAGCAGCGCCGTCAGCGTTGCATCGTGGTCGTCGTCGGGCACCTCGCCGATACGAGCCGACGCTGCCACGTGGCGCGTCCGTTCCGACTCGGGGATACGGCTCAGCAGTTCGAGTGCCTCGTCGTTCTGGCCGTTGGCCACGAGCAGTTCGCCGAGGGCCACGATCACGTCTTCGTTCGCAGGCTCCATCGACAATGCCAGACGCAGGCTGCCCTCGTCGCCGGCGGCCAGCAGCTCACTCACGGCGACCTCCTCCTGCGACGGCAGCAGCTTGTCGACGAACTCCTGCACGGCACTCTCGGGGTAGGCGCCCATGAACCCGTCGACCACGGCGCCGTTCTTCATCGCGTACACGGCGGGGATCGACTGCACCTTGAACGCCTGGTTGAGCGCCGGGTTGGCGTCGACGTCGATCTTGGCGAGCACGACCTTGCCGTCGGTGGCGTCGATCACCTTCTCGAGGATCGGACCGAGCGTCTTGCACGGCCCACACCACTCAGCCCAGAGGTCGACCACGACGGGCACCTCGTTCGACTTCTCGAGCACATCGGTTTCGAAGGTTGCGTCGGTCACGTCGATTGCGGTCATGGAATCAACGCTACCTCCGCCTCATCGGTACCCTCAGAACCTGATGACTGGTTCTGACGACGCGAATCACAGCGACGAGCCGACCTTCGACGGCGGCTCCCCCCAGCGCGGCGACGAGACCGACCGCGACCTCGGCATCGAACGCCTCGTGTCCGAACCCATGCTCCACGAACCGGTGCTCGTCGTCATGTTGCAAGGCTGGATCGACGCCGCCGGATCCGCCGCCGTCGCTGCCGACGCGCTCGGCACCGCCTGCGACGTGTCGCCGATCATCCGCTTCGACGACGACATGTACGTCGACTTCCGCGCCCGCCGCCCCATCATGGAACTGCGCGACGGCATCAACACCGACCTCACCTGGTCGTCGATCGAACTCCGGGCCGGTCGCTCCGAGAGCGGCCGCGACGTCCTCCTCCTCACCGGCCCCGAACCCGACATGGCCTGGCGGCGGTTCAGTCGCGCGATGTCGGCGCTCGCCACCGAGTTCGGCGTCACCCAGATGGTCTCCTTCGGGTCGTATCCCTTCGCCGCACCGCACACCCGCAGCCCGCGGCTCTCCGTGTCGTCACCGTCGACCGAGGTGCTCGCCAAGGTCAGCTTCGCCCGCAGCTCCGTCGACGTGCCCGCCGGGATGGCAGCCATGCTCGAACATGCCATGCATGCCGAGAAGATCCCGGCGCTCGGCATCTGGGTCCAGGTCCCGCACTACATCTCGGCGATGGAGTACCCCGCCGCGTCGGTCGCGCTGCTCGAGGGATTCGCCGAGGTCACGGGCATCGAGATCGACGACACCGATCTCCGCAACGATGTCGCTGACCAGCGCAAACGTCTCGATCGAATGGTCGGTGACAACCCCGAACACGAGAGCATGCTCACTCAACTCGAGCAGATCTTCGACACCGCCGTCGAACAGGAACGCGAGGCGGCAGCCAACGGCGACACCGATCTCGAACCGGTGTCGGGCGACGAACTCGCCGCCGAGATCCAAGCCTTCCTCCGCGACCAGAAGTAGCTCCACCCAACCCGAGTCATCCGGTGTCAGACACCATTTGACGCAGACGATTCGGTGCGGCGGTGGCGTCGGAGTGGGAGCTGCTTGCAGTCACCAACTATCGTTCCGGCGATGAAGGTTGACGGCAACATCGGTCTGGATCTCAACAAGGTGGCGGAGTCCGCACAGGAGGTCGAAGCCGCCGGCTACACCGGCGCCTGGACCGCCGAGACGGCGCACGACCCGTTCCTCCCACTCCTGCTCGCCGCCGAGCACACCACCACGCTCGAACTCGGCACGTCGATCGCCGTGGCCTTCGCCCGCTCGCCGATGACGCTCGCCAACACCGCCTGGGACCTGCAGGCCTACTCCAAGGGTCGCTTCAACCTCGGGCTCGGCAGCCAGATCAAGCCGCACATCGAGAAGCGCTTCTCGATGGAATGGTCGAAGCCCGCTGCTCGCATGCGCGAGTTCGTCCTCGCCATGCGCGCCATCTGGAACACCTGGGAGACCGGCGAGAAGCTCGACTTCCGCGGCGAGTTCTACAAGCACACGCTGATGACCCCGTTCTTCACGCCCGACAAGAACGAACTCGAAGGCTTCGGCCCGCCCAAGGTGTTCCTGGCCGGCGTCGGCCCCCTGATGACCGAAGTCGCCGGCGAAGTCTGCGACGGCTTTCTCTGCCACGGCTTCACCACCGAGAAGTTCCTGCGCGAAGTCACCATCCCCGCCCTCGCTCGCGGCCGCGAGAAGGCCGGCAAGACCATGGAGGGCTTCGAGATCATGGGCCCGTCATTCGTCGTCACCGGCACCACCGACGAAGAGATGGAGAAGGCGGCCGCCGGCACTCGCCAGCAGATCGCGTTCTACGGCTCGACGCCCGCCTACAAGGGCGTGCTCGAACTCCACGGCTGGGGCGGCCTGCAGGAAGAACTCAACGCCCTGTCCAAGCAAGGCGAATGGGTCAAGATGGGCACGCTCATCGACGACGAGATCCTCAACACGTTCGCCGTGGTCGGCGAACCCGAGCAGATCGCACCCGAACTGTCGCGACGCTACGGCGACGTCATCCAGCGGATCAGCTTCTACGCCCCCTACGCCAGCGATCCCGAGCGCTGGGGTGCGGTCATGTCCGCCCTCCAATCCGCCTGAGGCTGGCCGGATCGCCCGATACCTGCGTTCCGCAGGCTCCTCATTGCCCAGGGGCAATCACGTCGCTGCGCGCCTTGGTCTCGAACGATCCGCCTGCGCCTCAGCAAGCTGACTCCGGAATCACTGACCGCAGACCCTCGCGACGGATCCACGTCGCTGCGCGCCTTGCCGACGACGAACCATGATCCCGTGTCAGCAAGCTGACTACCGGAATCACTGACCGCCAAGCTCTCGCGGCGGATCCACGTCGCTGCGCGCCTTGGTCTCGAACGATCCGCCTTCGCCTCAGCAAGCTGACTCCGGAATCACTGACCGCAGACCCTCGCGGCGGATCCACGTTGCTGCGCGCCTTGGATCCGCCGGCGCCTCGGCAAGCTGACTCCGGAATCACTGACCGCAAGCACCCGCGGCGGGCCCACGTCGCTGCGCGCCGCGAGCGGTGTTTCCCTCGGGCCCGGCACGAGTCAGATGGTGATGGTGCCTTGGATCTTGATTATGGACTGGCCGCCGATCCAGATGTCGCCGTCGTGTTCGACATGGATGCGGCCGCGGCGACCGATGGCCGTGCCTTGTGCAGCAACGTACGGCGCCTCGATGCGGCCCGACCCGATCAGCCACTGTGCGGCCGACGCATTGAGGCTGCCGGTGACCGGGTCTTCGCGAACGCTGCCCGACGCGTCGGCGAACAGGCCTCGAACCTCCAGGGCACATTCGGCGCCCGCCGGGTGCGGGCCGATCAGCCCCACGTCGAATCCGGGGACCGTCGTCGCCGGAAGCTGCACGGCGAGCACGTCAACGGCTGAACCGAGCAAGATGCCCATCCAGCCGGGGCCGTTGTCGATCCATGCGGCATCGACGACGTCAGCTTCGGTGAGACCGAGTTGGTCGAGACGCTCGGCGAGCAGATCGGCATCGATCGGACCGGTTCGGGTCATCGGCGGCGCGGCGAATGCGAGCGAGCCGTCGTCGGTGCGGATCGGCACCAGCCCGGCGCCGCACTCCTGCACGATTCGGCCCGACCTCTTCGGGACGCCACCGGCGGCGAGCCAGGCAGCGCACGTACCGAGCGTCGGGTGCCCGGCGAACGGCAACTCCCGGCCCGGGCAGAAGATCCGAACTCGGTAGTCGGCCTCGTCGTGTTCGGGAGGAAGCAGGAACGTCGCCTCCGACAGATTCGTCCACGCCGTGATGCGCAGCATCTCGTCGGTCGTGATGCCGTCAGCGTCGTGGATCACCGCCAACGGGTTGCCCGAGAACCCGTCGGACGCGAAGACATCCACCTGGCTGAAGCCGTGCTGCATCCGATCGTTCTACACCACCGAACTCGCCGCGAACTGAGCGGTTTCTCCGCTCCCCGTTGGTTCCGCGGTCACGCGGCGCATGCCGCGCAGACCCCCTCCAGCGCGAAGTGCCCCGGCTCGAGCACGAACCCGTTGGCCTTCGCCGTCGACGCGATGAGCGTGTCGACCGCTTCGGGCGGCACCGGTTCGATCGCACCGCAGTCACGACACACCGCAACCACCCCGTCATCACCGGCGAGCCGGAACAGCGCAGGGCCGTGTCCGGCGTGAACGTGCGTGGCGATGCCGACTTCGGTCAGCACGTTCACGGTGCGGTAGACGGTGGCTTCGTGGATTCCGGGTTGATGCGCTTGGGCTCGCTCGGCGAGCATCGGAGCGTCGACCGTGCCTCCTGATTCGAGCAGCGCTCGCAGCACGGCCACGCGTGGTTGGGTCACCCGGCAGCCATGTGCTCGCAGGGCGTCCTCGGCCTGCTCGGGTGTCCACGCAGTTGCATCGAACCCCTTCGGTTCCTCCGGCTTCATACTTCGAAACTAGTTGGGACCTCAGTGAACGTGGGCGACGGACCCGGCCCGAGCGCGGAACCGGCCGCCGCCCACGAAGGCCAGCAGGAAGAACGCGGTCCCGACGAGCACGATCGTCGAGCCCGACGGCAGATCGTGGTGATAGCTCAAGTTCATGCCGGCGAAGCCGCTGAATGCGCCGATCGCCGTGGCGAGAGCAAGCATCCTCGGAAAGCTGTCGGTGAGCATCCGAGCCACCACCGCCGGCACCACGAGCGTTGCCGCGATGAGCGTCACGCCCATCACCGCCATGGTGGCCAGCACCGTGGCGGCGAGCACCACCATCAACAACACGTCGATCAGCGTCGTGTTGACCCCGGTCGCCTTCGCCACCTCCTCGTCGAAGGTCGTGAACAGCAGCGGCCGGTAAGCGAATCCTACGAAGGCGAGGGTGACGAGACAGACGGCGGCGACCAGCCAGACGTCGCTCGACTCGACGCCGAGGATGTTGCCGAACAGCAGCGCGTCGGCATTGCGCCCAGGCGAGCCGTACCGCTCGACGAGCGCGATCCCGAGCGCGAACGATGCGGTGGTGACCACGCCGATCGCCGCGTCGGACCCGATCGGGCGGCGCCGAACGATGCCACCGATGGCGAGCGCTGTCACCACGCCCCACACACCTGCGCCGAGGAAGAGGTTCACCCCGATCAGTCCGGCGACGGCGTACCCGCCGAAGATGGCGTGCGACAGGCCGTGGCCGATGTAGCTCATGTTGCGGAGCACGACGTAACACCCGACGAGCCCGCACAGCGCCCCGGCGAGCGTTGCGACGTACACGCCGTTGCGGAAGAACTCGTACCCGTACGGCGCGGTGAGGTCGGTCCAGTTCATCGGCCGGCGGCGGATCGGAACGGAAGCACACTCGCCTCGGGGCCGGTCTCGACCACCACCCGCATGCCTCCGTGCTCGAGCACCTGCATCGGCGACCCGTAGGTGCGTTCGAGCACGTCGGGCGTCAGCACCGAGTCGGGGTCACCGGCGCCGATGACCGACTTGTTCAGGCACACGATGATCGGCAGGTGCGTCGCTATGCCATTGAGGTCGTGGGTGGACAGCACGATCGTGAAGCCGTCGGCGTTGAGGTCACGAAGCAGGTGGAGCACCTCGTGGCGCGTCGTCACGTCGAGACCTGACGTGGGCTCGTCGAGGAACAGCACCTTCGCCCCGGAGAAGACGGCCCGGGCGATGAACACGCGCTGCTGTTGCCCACCCGACAGGTCGCGTATGTGGCGATCGCCGAGACCGTGCAGACCCAGTCGGTCGAGCACGGCGGCGATCTCTCCCCGCTCGGCCTTCGTGATCCACGGTGTACGCAGGCCGCGAGCGCGGGCCATGCCGATGCACTCCGACACGGTCACCGGGAAGTTCCAGTCGATCCGCTCGACCTGGGGAACGAGCCCGACGTGCACGTCGGGTCGACGGGTCACGGTGCCGCTGGTCGGCTCCAGATCACCAAGCAACGCCTTGAGCAGCGTCGACTTCCCCGATCCCGACGGGCCGACGATGCCGATCAGGTCGCCCGGCGCGATCGTGACGCTCACGTCGTCGAGCACGACGCCGGCGCCATACGAGACGGTCAGTCCGTCGGCGGTGATCAGGGGCGTGTCGGTCACTGGGGATAGGTCGCTTCGTCGGGTGCGACATCACGCACCTCGAAGGTGGCGAGGTCGGTGGCGTCGCCGCCCAGCGCTTCAGTCATGGTGACGAAGTTGAACTTCATCAGGCCGAGCCACGAGTGGTCGACCTCGCCAGGGGCGCCCGGCAGGTCGTCGTCACGCAGGTCGTCGATGTAGCTGGCACCCGTCTCGTTGGCGACCTGCTCGAGCACGGCCGACGGGAACACCTCGGATCCGAAGATGGCGGGCACCGACTCCGCTTCGATCTGCTCGATCAACGCAACGACTTCCGACGGGGTGGGCTCGCCGAAGTCGGAGGGCTGAATCGCTCCGACGACCGTCCAGCCGTAGGTGTCGGCGAAGTAGGCGTAGGCGTCGTGATACGTGACGAGCTTGCGATTGCCGACCGGGACGGTGTCGAGCGCTGCCGTCACCGCCTCGTCGAACTCGTCGACGAGTGCGGCGAACGCCTCGTAGTTCTCGTCGTAGTGGTCGGATCCCGACGGGTCGACGTCGGTCATCGTGTCTCGGATGATGTCCGCGTAGACCTTGACGAGCGTCGGGTCGGTCCAGAGGTGCGGGTTGGGCTTTCCTTCGCTCTCGGGAAAGGAGAAGTCGTAGCGGTACTCGTCCGGCTCGATGGTGAGATCGCCCAACTCGACGAGAGGGACGTCGTCGCCCCGTGCCGCGAGTGCCAGACGCTTCGTCGGCTCCTCGAGTTGCAGGCCGTTGATGAAGATGGCGTCGCCCTCGCTCAGCACCTCGGCGGCCGATGGCGATGGTTCGAAGGTGTGGGAGTTCGTCCCCTCGGGCACGAGCCCCACGATGTCGGCGCGGTCGCCGATGATGTTCGCAGCGATCGACGTGATCGGGGCGACGGTGGTGACCACCGTGAGCCGGTCCGATTCGTCGGCGTCGCTCGCCGATTCCGACGAGCCACATGCCGCCATCAACAGCGTCACGCTCGACAAGATCGCAACGATTCGGACACGGGACGTGAGGTTGCTCGCGAACACGCCACGACTCTATCTGCGAATAACTCGCAAGTAGTTGGCGCGCAGCACGCTGCACCAGCCACGACGGTCCACTACTGTCCTCGCCGTGGGCCGTTCCCGTGAGCTCTTTCGTCGGGTTCGAGAGCGACTGCGACCGTCCCCACCAGCCAAACCTGCACCCGACGCACCGCCATCAGCGCCGAGCGAGCAGGTGCAACTCGTGGAGTTGCTGGTGTATCGAGCGAGCGCGGGCTCGGTGTCGCTACTCTCGAGCAGCCCGACCGAGCCAGCCGCCTCCCTCGTGTCCGCCGTACCGCCGGGGGTCGACCCGGTCCGACACGCGCGCTCGGCGTGCGAGGCATCGCTCGGCACCCCGTCCTTTCTCCACTCGACCTCCTGGCGCTACGAGCATGGAGCGACGTACTTGACCTTCGCTGCCGTTCTCGATGGCGAGCCGACTGCTCAGCTGTACCCCAGCGTCGTCGACGCGTACTCGCCGGGAGGGAGCAGCGTCGCCGACGTGTCGTCGCACGCAGTTCGACACCTCGCACACCTCAACAAGTCCGGCGAGTTTCTGCTCGAGCCGGAGTGGACCGCCGCACTCAGGGCCCATGATCCGATTCTCGCCGGCGAAGTCGAACACGGCTTCTCTGCCCGGGTCGTCGCACGGGTCACCTGCGTCTATGCGTCCAGCGGCGAGTCGTCAGCGGCCTGGACGGCAGCGAAGCTGCACTCCCCGCACGCAGAGGACTTTCCGCCCGTGGAGGTCCTCCGCGAGGTCGACGCTCCGACCGCGACGTTCTCTCGCCTGTCTGCCGACTACGTCAGACACGACCATCGCGTCGCCGACTACGACGTGGAACGCGCCGTCATCACCGAGGTCGCGTTCAACCATCTCCCGCCGTGCACGGCGGTGACGCTCGAGATCGGGGCCGACAGCCCCGACGGAATCATCCAGGCGGCGAAGGACCTGTACGACCCGGAGACCACCATCCTGTTCGACGGACGAGAACTCGATCAGGATCTTCCTCCCGCTCGCGGGTTCACCGGTAATCATCGTGGCATCGTCGTGCACGTGTTGGAGGGCGTCCCCTCCATGCGGCGAGGAGCCGTACGATCGACCATCCAGCAACTCCTCGCCAAGGAACTCGCTGTCGACTATGCGCCGATCGGCGGATCAGCGATCGCCCCGGACGACTTGAACTCGCCGGAAGGTGCGGAGATCGTCACGTGGGCCGAATCGACCGTGGTCTGGCGCCTACCGCCCCGTCTACACGGTTGGGTGGATGGCTTGATCCGGAACACGGCGCTCGTGGTCTCCCTTCGCCAACTCTGCGACAACGTGTCGAGCGAGATCAGACGTGAGCAGGTCGACAGCGACGAGGAGCGCGCCGCCCAGATCCTCAACCTGAGCACGCTGCGCTCGCGGTTCAGTCGTGCGACCGCAGGTGATGTGGACGGACACCTGGTCCGGGCCGGAATCCAGCAGCGTCAGCACGTCCTCGCGGTGCTCGATCACTCCGGTTCGGCGCTCGCGCGAGATCGCACCGAGAAGATGCTGAACCAACACCTCGAGACGCTGCAGGTCGAACACACCGTCAGCGCTCAGGCCGGCTCACGCGATCTCGTCAACGTGGTGCGCGTCTTCGCAGTCGTCACCGTGCTCCTCAGTGCGCTCTCGGTGGGACAGGCTGCGTCCGAACCCGCTGCAGCCGGCACGTTCGGCACCGCCGTCGCCGCGGCCATGGCGGTGCTGTCGATCTCTGTGGCGCTCGCGGCGGGCATGGCGTTCACGTCGACCCGAACCCCGCCGGCTCGACACCGGCTGCTCCTGGCCGTCGGCCTGCTCTTGCTCACATCAGCGGTCGCCCTCTTCATCATTCGTGGACACGACTCACTGCGGGCGCTCGGCGCGATCACCCCGATCGGTCTGTGCGTCGCCGGCGTCGGAGCCATCCTCGTCGCGTGGAGTACACGGCTCGGCCGACACTGACGTCTTCCTGACGAGGAGAGACGACATCGTCGCGCCTCACGACGGGGCGCTGGCCGGTCAGCCGGCCTGTGGGCTCGAGCGACCAGGACGATTGGGGGGTGAAAACGTGGAGAGCCCCAACACACGGTGTCGTGTGTTGGGGCTCTCACTGCGTAATCGGGCGGCGTCCTACTCTCCCAGGGGGTCTACCCCCAAGTACCATCGGCGCTGACAGGCTTAACTTCCGTGTTCGGGATGGGAACGGGTGTGACCCTGTCGCTATGGCCACCCAAATCAATTGTCAAATCCGGTCACGCCCCACCGTTGGGGGCAGAAACCAGAACTTCAGGGGACTCCTGAAGGACTCCAGAGCAAGCACGAGCGGTTTAAAACTAAGCCCTCGGCCGATTAGTACCGGTCGGCTGAACGTGTTACCACGCTTACACCTCCGGCCTATCAACGTGATGGTCTCGTCACGGGCCTTACTACGTTTACCGTATGGGAACACTCATCTTCACCCGGGTTTCCCACTTAGATGCTTTCAGCGGTTATCCCTTCCGTAGGTGGCAAATCTGCAATGCCTCTGGCGAGACAACAGACACACTAGAGCTACGTCCGTCCCGGTCCTCTCGTACTAAGGACAGCCGGTGTCAATGTTCCTTCGGTTGCGGAGGATAGGGACCGAACTGTCTCACGACGTTCTGAACCCAGCTCGCGTACCGCTTTAATGGGCGAACAGCCCAACCCTTGGGACCTGCTTCAGCCCCAGGATGCGATGAGCCGACATCGAGGTGCCAAACCTTTCCGTCGATATGGACTCTTGGGAAAGATTAGCCTGTTATCCCCGGAGTACCTTTTATCCGTTGAGCGACCACACTTCCACACGTGATGGCCGGGTCACTATGCCCTACTTTCGTACCTGCTCGACTTGTAGGTCTCGCAGTCAAGCTCCCTTGTGCCATTGCACTCGACGACTGATTGCCAACCAGTCTGAGGGAACCTTTGGGCGCCTCCGTTACTCTTTAGGAGGCGACCGCCCCAGTCAAACTACCCGCCTGGAACTGTCCCTGATCCCGATAAGGGACCGAGGTTAGAGATCCAACATACACAGGGTGGTATTTCAACAATGACTCCACACTAGCTAGCGCTAATGCTTCCAAGTCTCCCACCTATCCTACACAATGCAGGTCAAATCTCAATACCAAGTTATAGTAAAGGTTCACGGGGTCTTTCCGTCCTTCCGCAACTAACGAGCATCTTTACTCGTACTTCAATTTCGCCGGGTCTGTGGTTGAGACAGTGGGGAAGTCGTTACGCCATTCGTGCAGGTCGGAACTTACCCGACAAGGAATTTCGCTACCTTAGGACCGTTATAGTTACGGCCGCCATTCACTTGGGCTTAGGTTCACAGCTTCGCTCCAAAGAGCTAACCGTTCCCCGTGACCTTCAAGCATTGGGCAGGCGTCACAGGGTATACATCGCCTTACGGCTTCGCACCCTGCTGTGTTTTTGGTAAACAGTCGCTACCCCCTGGTCTGTGCCACCCTCTCCAGCTCGAGACGTAAAGTCCGTCACCAAAAAGGGTCCTCCTTCTTCCGAAGTTACGGAGGCAATTTGCCGAGTTCCTTAACCACAGTTCTCCCGCTCGCCTTAGTATTCTCTACCCGCCCACCTGTGTCGGTATGGGGTACGGGCACCGTGACAGCTCACTGCTGGGCTTTTCTTGGCAGCATGGAATCAGTGACTTCGCGGTATGTCGCTCGGCATCGCGTCTCAGAGTATGTGAACCGAACTCTCATAAGGTTCCTCCTACACGCTTACCCCAGGATAACCATCACCTGGGCTCACTTATCCTCCTGCGTCCCCCGTCAGCTATCCGCCAGCAGCTCAGTAAGTTCGCTCACCAAAAAGGTGAACAGCCCCAACGTTGCCACTCTTGGACCTGGCGCGGTCACGGTGGTACTGGAATATCAACCAGTTGTGCATCGACTACGCCTCTCGGCCTCGCCTTAGCTCCCGACTCACCCTGGGGGGATTAGCCTTCCCCAGGAACCCTTGGGCTTTCGGCGGAGGGGTTTCTCACCCCTCTCTCGCTACTCATGCCTGCATTCTCACTCGATACCGCTCCACGTACCCTCACGGATCCGCTTCTCAGCCGCATCGACGCTCCTCTACCGCTCCCAACAAAGTTGGAAGCCCATAGCTTCGGCTCTGTACTTGAGCCCCGTTACATTGTCCGCGCAGGATCACTCGACCAGTGAGCTATTACGCACTCTTTCAAGGATGGCTGCTTCTAAGCCAACCTCCTGGCTGTCTATGCAATCCCACATCGTTTTCCACTTAGTACAGAATTAGGGGCCTTAGCTGATGATCTGGGCTGTTTCCCTTTCGACCAACGAAGCTCATCCCCCGTGGTCTCACTGCTGCGCTCTGGAGTATCGGCATTCGGAGTTTGACTGGATTCGGTAAGCTTGTGGGCCCCCTAGTCCAATCAGTGCTCTACCTCCGACACTGAACACGCAACGCTGCACCTAAATGCATTTCGAGGAGAACCAGCTATTGCCAAGTTTGATTAGCCTTTCACCCCTATCCACAGCTCATCCCCGCAATTTTTAACTTACGTGGGTTCGGTCCTCCACGGGGTCTTACCCCCGCTTCAACCTGGCCATGGATAGATCACTTGGCTTCGGGTCTACAGCATGCGACTCCACGCCCTATTCAGACTCGCTTTCGCTCCGGCTTCCCATCTCTGGTTAACCTTGCCACACACCGTAACTCGCAGGCTCATTCTTCAAAAGGCACGCCATCGCGGCCACACCAAAGTGTGACGACGCTCTGACTGTTTGTAAACCAACGGTTTCAGGTACTATTTCACTCCCCTCCCGGGGTACTTTTCACCTTTCCCTCACGGTACTGGTTCACTATCGGTCACCAAGGAATACTTAGACTTATGGGGTGGTCCCCACAGATTCACGCCGGCTTTCACGGTTCCGGCGTTACTTGGGATGACAGGCGGATAGTACATACATTTCGGATACGGGACTGTTACCCACTACGGTCGAACCTTTCCTGATTCGTTCTCCTATGCAGCACTTGTAATCCGTGACAGTTCTGAAGCACTGTCTCCTGGTCCCACGACCCCGCACCTGCAACGCCTTCAGGCTTGACACAGGCACGGTTTAGTCTCAACCCATTTCGCTCGCCGCTACTCAGGGTGTCGCGGTTGCTTTCCTTTCCTCGGGGTACTGAGATGTTTCAATTCCCCCGGTTCCCTCCAACCGCCCTATGTGTTCAGGCGGCGGTACCACTCCATAACGAGTGGTGGGTTTCCCCATTCGGACATCTGCGCATCACAGGCTAGTCGACGCCTCCACGCAGCTTTTCGCAGTCACTCACGTCCTTCATCGGTTCTTGGTGCCAAGGCATCCACCGTTGGCTCTTTGTAGCTTAGAAATAAACTAACTCGGACACACGGGCGAACCCGCGTGCATTCGATATTTGATTACGCATGAGGCGAACCTCACACGTAAAGATGCTCGTGCTTGCTCTGCAGTTCTCAAGGAGCCATAAACCGACCACCACCCCAACCAAACGGAAGAAGCAGAAACCAACCCGCACTCACACCACCCAACAAAAAGGGGCAACGGAGTTCGAGGGCCGGCAGGCCGTCTACGAGAAGGAACGAATCCTTCAAAACGGAAGAGAAGACGGTACCCGACACATCACATCACAACAGGAGGGACCGAATCCCTCAACCATCGATCAGATGACATGACAGATGCACCAATGCACCAACAGGTGTGTGTCGTACTGGGTAGAACAAATGTCTACCTTCAGCAGACAGGCACTCCTTAGAAAGGAGGTGATCCAGCCGCACCTTCCGGTACGGCTACCTTGTTACGACTTCACCCCAATCACCGACCCCACCTTCGACGGCTCCCTCCCAAAAGGGTTGGGCCACCGGCTTCGGGTGTTGCCGACTTTCGTGGTGTGACGGGCGGTGTGTACAAGGCCCGGGAACGTATTCACCCTGGCGTGCTGATCCAGGATTACTAGCAACTCCGGCTTCATGGAGTCGAGTTGCAGACTCCAATCCGAACTGAGAACGGCTTTGATGGGATTCGCTCACCCTCACGGGATCGCAGCCCTTTGTACCGTCCATTGTAGCGTGTTTGCAGCCCTGGGCATAAGGGGCATGATGACTTGACGTCATCCCCACCTTCCTCCGAGTTGACCCCGGCAGTCTCCTGCGAGTCCCCAACATAACTTGCTGGCAACACAGGATAAGGGTTGCGCTCGTTGCGGGACTTAACCCAACATCTCACGACACGAGCTGACGACAGCCATGCACCACCTGTGTAAAGCCCCGAAGGACACCCTATCTCTAGAGCTTTTCTCTACATGTCAAACCCAGGTAAGGTTCTTCGCGTTGCATCGAATTAAGCAACACGCTCCGCTGCTTGTGCGGGCCCCCGTCAATTCCTTTGAGTTTTAGTCTTGCGACCGTACTCCCCAGGCGGGGCACTTAATGCGTTAGCGACGGCGCGGATCTCGTTGGTTGAGACCCACACCTAGTGCCCAACGTTTACGGCATGGACTACCAGGGTATCTAATCCTGTTTGCTACCCATGCTTTCGCTCCTCAGCGTCAGTTACGGCCCAGAGCGGCGCCTTCGCCACTGGTGTTCCTCCTGATATCTGCGCATTTCACCGCTACACCAGGAATTCCCCGCTCCCCTACCGCACTCTAGTCACAGTAGTATCGAGTGGCCTCTTGAGGTTAAGCCTCAAGTTTTCACACCCGACTGGCTGAACCGCCTACGAGCTCTTTACGCCCAATAAATCCGGATAACGCTCGGTGCCTACGTGTCACCGCGGCTGCTGGCACGTAGTTGGCCGCACCTTCTTCTGTAGGTACCGTCATTTTCTTCCCTACTGAAAGCGGTTTACAACCCTAAGGCCTTCTTCCCGCACGCGGCATCGCTGCATCAGGCTTGCGCCCATTGTGCAAGATTCCCCACTGCTGCCTCCCGTAGGAGTCTGGACCGTGTCTCAGTTCCAGTGTGGCTGATCATCCTCTCAGACCAGCTATCCGTCGAAGCCTTGGTGAGCCATTACCTCTCCAACAAGCTGATAGACCGCGAGACCCTCCCGGACCGGCGGACCTTTCATCAAACCCCCATGCGAGGAAATGATGACATTCGGTATTAGCAGTCGTTTCCAACTGTTATCCCAAAGTCCGGGGCAGGTTTCTCACGTGTTACGCACCCGTTCGCCACTAAGTCTTCCGGAGCAAGCTCCATGGACTTCGTTCGACTTGCATGTGTTAAGCGTGCCGCCAGCGTTCATCCTGAGCCAGGATCAAACTCTCCAACAAAAACGTGTACCAATCATCTCATCACCAAAGCGACTCGAGACCAGCAACGACATGTCAGCGAGCGCCACAACCAGACGGAAAAAGTCTGTGATGTTGCAGCGTCCAGCTGGATTCGGCCATCCATCATCAACACCGGCAAAACCGACGCATCAAACGAACAGCCATTGTATTCGTGTTGCCGCCGACAGGGATGTCGACGGCAGAATTGACAAGACAGCCTCTCGCGACAACCCCACAAAGTGAGACCATCGACCGGACTGCCCGCATTGGCGTTCTGTCTTCTCTTCCGTTTTCAAGGATCCGAAGGAAAGTGCCGTGACCAGCCTGTTCGGCCCGATCTCGCAGTGTTTCCCGGTGCTTTTCCGGCGGCAGATGCCCCCGTGAAGCGGAGAGCTAAGCTAACCGACCCAGAGCGGCGCCACAACCTACGCCGGCAAGATTAGTTCGACGAGGTGGTGCGACTTCTTGCCCTTGCGCAGCAGGAGGTACTTCCCGTGCAGCCGTTTCTGGTCGCTGAGCTGGTCATTCGCGGTGAACGAGACCCCATTGACGTAGTACGCGCCCTGGTCCATGGTGCGACGCGCGTCACCGTTGGATTTCGCCAGGTCGGTGGCCACGAAGACGTTGATCGGATCGTCGAGCTCATCGACGTGGAGTCGGGTGTGCGGGATCTCGGCGGCGAGTGTCTCGAACGCCTGCTCCGACGCTCCGGTCGGGTCGCTCGCGAACAGCAGATCGGCCGCCTCCTCGGCCGCGGCGGCCGCCTCGGGGCTGTGCACCAGCGACACGACATCGGTCGCGAGCGTGCGCTGACCGAGCCGCTTGTGTGGCGCCTCGGCATGGGCCGCGGCGATCTCCTCGATCTCGGCGACGTCACGCAGCGAGAAGGTGAGCAACTGGGCACGCACATCGGCGTCCGCGGTCTGCATCATGTGTTGCCGCAACGTGTAGGGGCTCGTCTTCGCCGGGTCGAGCCAGACGCGGGCGCCGGCGGTCTTGCCGATCTTCGAGCCGTCGGACGCGGTGAGCAACGGCCAGGAGAACGCGTGGACGGCGGTCTGTCGTTTGCGGCGGATGAGGTCGACGCCCGAGATGATGTTGCCCCACTGATCGGAACCACCGATCTGGATCATGCAGCCGTACTCGTCGAACAGGTGCAGGTAGTCGTTCGCCTGGAGCAGCATGTAGCTGAACTCGGTGAAGCTGATGCCGTGCTCGGAGTTGATCCGGACCTTGATGCTCTCGCGCGCCAGCATCTGATTGACCGTGACGTGACGCCCGACGTCGCGCAAGAACTCGAGGATCGAGATCGGTTGCGTCCACTCACGGTTGTCGACGAGCACCCCGCGCTGCGGGTCGTCGAGATCGACGATGCGACCCAACTGCTCTTTGATGCATGCCACGTTGTGGTTGAGCGTGTCGTCGTCGAGCAGATTGCGCTCCTCGGACTTTCCGCTCGGGTCGCCGATCATGCCCGTCGCTCCCCCGGCCAACGCGATCGCCTTGTGGCCGGCGTCTTGGAAGCGGCGCAGCATCACCAGGCCGATGAGGTTGCCGACGTGAAGACTGTCGGCCGTCGGATCGCATCCGTAGTAGATGCCGATCGGACCCTCGGCCACCTGGGCACGCAGGTGCTCGCGGTCGGTCGAGTCGTGGATGAGTCCACGAGCTTCGAGGTCGGCAATGAGATCGTCGTTCACGAGGGGCATATCGCCCATCAGAGTACTGTTCGGCGGTGCCCGACCACATGAACGATTCCGAGCTCGCCCGCCGGTTTCGTGACTCGGCGATCCAGTCGGCGCCTCGGGCACCCCTCAACGCGGCGCTGGCCGACGCCATCGCACGCCGCCCGAACCTGTGGAGCCTGTTGGGCGAGGCGCCGACCGAACAACAGCTCCCGGTCCTGCTGCTCGCTGCGATCCATCACCTGGTACTCGCCGACCCCGATCATCGGCTCGCACGGTGGTACCCGAACATCACCGAGTCGCCGTTTCCAGCCGACGATCCTCGCCTCGCGGCGACGCTGGAGACGTTCGTCATGGAGCGGGCCGACGAGGTCCGGTCGCTGGTTCGAACCCGCCGGGTGCAGACCAACGAGGTCGGACGCTGCGCCGTGCTGCTCCCGGCATTCGGCATGATCGGCGACGAGGTCGGACCGGTCACGCACCTCGACGTCGGAACGAGCGCCGGGCTCAACCTCCTGCTGCCGAGGTTCGCCTACCGATACGACGACCGACCGCTGATCGGTGACCACACGTCGAGCGTCGAGCTCGAGTGCTCGACTCGCGGCACCGCCCCGACGCCACTCACCGACCTGGAGATGCCGAATGTTCGCCGAGGTTGTGGGGTCGACCTGCGGCCGATCGACATCAGCGACGCCGACGACGCACGCTGGCTCGAAGCGTGTTGTTGGCCCGACCAGGCCGACCGCTTCCACCGGTTGCGGGCGGCGATCGAGCTCGCTCGCGCGACTCCTCCCGATGTCGTACAGGGCGATGCCGTCGACTCCTTGAGCCAGTCGATCGAACGGCTGTCGACCGACGGCCACCCGGTCGTCACGACCACGTGGGCGCTCAACTACCTTCCTCCCGACCGGCGCACCGCGTTCGTCGACGAACTCGACCGTCTCGCGGAGCACACCGATCTCTCGTGGATCTCGGCCGAGGCCCCGGCGCTCACTCCGGAGCTGCCCCACGCCGTCGATCCCGTCGATCCACATCGCACCGAACTCACGCTCGTCACCTGGCGAGCGGGTCGGCGGGAGGTCCGCCATCTCGCCGAGACGCATCCGCACGGGTACTGGATCCACTGGCGCTGACGGGCCCTTCCCCGTCCGTCACCCGGGCGGCGTCGCACCGCACGCTTCGGCCTCGAACCACGGGTATCGGTACGTTGGACGGGGTGACCGCCACCGACTTGCCGTTCGATCCCGACGCTCTGCGAGCGAAGTACCGCGCCGAGCGTGACAAGCGGGTCCGCCTCGACGGCAACGAGCAGTACCTCGAGGTGGCGGGTGACTACTCCGACTTCGTCGACGATCCGTACATCGAGTCGGTGCTCGAGCGCTCCCCGCTCGACGACGACACCGAGGTGATCGTGATCGGTGGCGGGTTCGGCGGGTTGCTCGCCGGCGCCCGTCTGCGCGATGCGGGCATCTCCGACATTCGGCTCATCGAGAAGGGCGGCGACTTCGGTGGCACCTGGTACTGGAATCGGTACCCCGGAGCGATGTGCGACGTCGAGTCGTACGTGTATCTCCCGCTCCTGGAAGAACTCGACTACGTCCCCACCGAGAAGTACGTCCACGCCGCGGAGATTCTCGAGCACAGCCGGGCGATCGGGGCGCACTACGACCTGTACGACAATGCGTGCTTCCAGACCGAGGTGACCGGTATGCGGTGGGACGACGACGAAGCGCGCTGGATCGTCTCGACCAATCGCGGCGACGAGATGCGCGCCAAGTTCGTCGTCATGGCGAACGGCCCGCTCCACCGGCCGAAGCTCCCCGGCATCGACGGCATCACCGATTACACGGGGCACACGTTCCACACGAGCCGTTGGGACTACCACTACACCGGCGGCGGCCCGCACGGCGACCTCACCGGTCTGCGGGGCAAGCGTGTCGGCATCATCGGCACGGGCGCCACCGCAGTCCAGTGCGTGCCCCACCTCGGTGAGTCGGCCGACGAGTTGTACGTGTTCCAGCGCACGCCGTCGTCGATCGACGTCCGAAACAACCGGCCGACCGATCCCGACTGGGCGGCGTCGCTCGAACCCGGCTGGCAGACCGAGCGGATGCAGAACTTCAACGCCCTGGTGTCGGGGCAACCGCAGCCGGTCGACCTCGTCGACGACGGCTGGACCGACATCATCGGGAAGCTGCTCGTGCGCATCCAGCGCGAGGGTGCCGACGCCGACCTGTCGCCCGAGGGCATCGCTGCGTCGATGGAGCTCGCCGACTTCGAGAAGATGGAGGAGATTCGCCGACGGGCGCAGGAGATCGTCGACGACCCCGACACGGCCGAAGCCCTCAAGCCGTGGTATCGCCAGTTCTGCAAGCGCCCGTGTTTCCACGACGACTACCTCGACACCTTCAATCGGCCCAGCGTCTCCCTCGTCGACACCGATGGTCGTGGCATCGACCGCATCACGGCCGGCGGTGTGGTCGCCAACGGGGTCGAGTACGAGGTCGACTGCATCGTGTTCGCCACCGGTTTTGAAGTCGGCACCGACTACTCCCGGCGGGCCGGCTACGAGGTGACGGGGCGGCTCGGTCGCACGCTCACCGAGAAGTGGGCCGATGGCATGGAGACGCTCCACGGGATCGTGAGCCACGAGTTCCCCAACCTGTTCATCATGAGCCCCGGGCAGGCCGGGTTCACCGTGAGCTTCCCCCATCTGCTCGGCGAGCAGGCCACGCACATCGCGTACATCATCGATCACGCGCTCGCGAACGACGTCGACAGCGTCGAAGTCGAGCCCGACGCCGAGGCGGCCTGGGTGCAGCAGGTGATCGACAAGTCTCGTGTGTCGTTGCCGTTCCTCGAATCGTGCACGCCCGGCTACTACAACAACGAGGGACAGCCCGAGAAGCGAGCGGCGCAGAACTCCACGTACGGCGGCGGCTCGATCGAGTACTTCCAGATCCTGGCCGACTGGCGCGCCGACGGCTCGCTCCCAGGCCTGCAACTCACCCGCTGACCCGCTGAGCCGGCGGCCCGTCAGCCGTCGTCGGCGACGAGCCCCTCGGTCGCAGAGCGGAGTTCGGCGAACAGCATCTCTCCGAACCCCGGGTCGTAGGCCCGTTCGGGGTCGGCGCGCACCGCTGCGTCGAGTGCGTGAGCGTCGTCACCCACGAGGATGCGCCACCGGTCGGCGCGCACGCCGTCGAGAATCACCGTCGCTGCTTCGGCGGCCGTCATCGGCGCCATGTCGTGGAACATCTGGTCGGCAACCGCCATCAGTTCGCGTTCTTCGTCGGTGAGCGCACGCGCTCCGAACTTCATCGAGTTCTGCACGATCGAGGTGCCGATGTGGCCGGGCATCACGACCGAGGCCTTGACGTGTGGGGCGTTGACTCGCAGGTCTCCGATGAGCGCCTCGGTGAACCCCTTCACGGCGAACTTCGCCGCCGAGTACGCAGTGTGTGGCCGATCTTCGCCGATCGACGCCCAGAACCCGTTGACGCTCGATGTGTTGACGATGTGGCCCTCGTCGGCCTTGGTGAGCGCGTCGAGGAAGGCGAGCGTGCCCCATCGCACGCCGTGGAAGCACACGTTGAAGCAGCGGTCCCACGAGTCGCGGGTGTCGGTGAAGATCGAGCCGCCACCGCTGAGCCCTGCGTTGTTGAACAGCAGGTTCACGTGGTCGCTGTCGTGGGCCGCGAGCACTTCGTCGCGGAACACCAGCATCGCGGCCTCGTCGCTCACGTCGCACGTGTGGGTCGAGATCCGCACGTCGGACGCCGGTGCCGCGGCCCGGGCGAGGGCGGCCGCCTCGGCCATGTTCTCCTCGGAGAGATCGCACATCGACACGTGCGCTCCGGCAGCGGCGAGCTGTACGGCGAGCTCGCGGCCCATGCCGGTGCCTCCACCGGTGACGACGGCGATTTTTCCGGAGAAGTCCTGCATGCCACCAACGTATGCGATCGCGCCACGGCAGCCGTACACGGCGCGATGTGACGGTCAGGCCGTGAGTTCGGCGAACAGTTCGTCGAGGAGGGGTGCCGCGAACGTCGGTCGCTGCCCGTAGCCGCTGACGACCGTGACCGCCGAACCGGCATGTGTTCCGCCGCCGACGCGCAGCACCGTGCCGGGCTCAGGCCCTTCGCGATCGACCACGGAGACCGACACCGACGACTGGATCAGACCACCGTGGAGCCAGTCGTGACGCGTCCGACTGAACTCGCAGTCCCACCCACCGATCTGCACGACTCGGGTGGTCTCGACCTCCTCCGACGCCGGCCCCTTCTCTCGCCACTCGGGTGAGGCATACTGCTCGACGGTTCGGCGGACCTCGGCGGCGTCTCGGTCCACGGCGACCCCGGTCGCAGCAGCGCCGGCGTCGACGACGTCGTCGAAGAAGCGTCGGAGGCGTTCGGTGAGCGCGTCGACCGTCATCGGGGCGATCTCGACCTGGCGATAGTCGTCGGGCAGCCATGAGCGCAGGGAGCCGGATGGTTCAGCGTTCGGACGCTGCATGGGTGTCGGATCGGCGTCCGACACGGTCGCACTGGTCTCGGGCTCGGGTTGCGGCTCGGGCTCGGGTTGCGGGCGGAGCGCGGCGAGCGCCTCGCGAAGCGTCGTGGTGGCGGCCAGCGCCGATGCGTCGGGAGCGTGATCAGGACAGAACCAGCCGGTGTCGGGAGGATGACCGACACGACCGTCGGCCGCTGCTGCCTCGCGCCATGCGATCGAGCGTTCGTCGCCGACGAACGTCAGCAGCAGACCGTCGGCCGGGTCGAATCGCTCGTCACACAGTTCGCAGATCGGAGGCTTCACGTGGTCGGCCCTTCCGCCGGCACACGGAACCGCCACGGCGTGTCGACGCCCTTCGAGATCCCGATGCGCGGTCCGACGAGCGGGTGTGGCGGCGGTGCGACGCCGTCGTCGAGTAACCGGACTGGACCGCCCGCGAGCAGGTCGGCGCCGTCGTGCGGCAGGCCGACACCGAAGGCCTGGCAGAGCTTGCCGGGCCCGTTCGACAGCTCCCGTCTCGGCCGGTCGCCCCGGCGCGCCGCGGCATCGTCGAGTCCGGATTCGATCGCGACCGAGCGGATCAGCACCGCCTCGCCCGACCCCTCCGGCCCGGTGACGACGTTCGCACAGAAGTGGATGCCGTAGCTGAGGTAGACGTACAGGTGCCCGGCTCGTCCGAACATCACCTCGTTGCGCGCCGTACGACCGCCGAACGTGTGGCTCGCCGGATCGTCCTGTTCGTAGGCCTCGACCTCGGCGATGCGCCCCGCCACCGTACGGCCGTCGACCGTCGACACGAGCAGCTTGTTGAGCAGCCAGGGGGCGACGACCGACGCCGAACGGGCGAGATCGGTGCGCCGGATGGCCGCCATCTCGTACTCAGCCAGCGCTCGCCAGTTCGCGAATCGAGCGCAGCTCGTCGGCGAGCATCGCCCGGTACGACTCGACCTGCACGTCTCGTGCCTCCGGGCCTGCGGCACCCCGACTCGAGCGCATGGTGACCCCGACGCCGGGGCGCACCAGCAGTGCGGCCTCGTCGCCGAGCAGCGGGTCGGCAGCGACCAGTTCCGACAGTGTTCCTTCACCCGCGAGGCATTTCTGGACGTGTGCACCGACCACGGCATGAGCTTCGCGGAAGGGCATGCCGCCACGCACGAGAAACTCGGCGAGATCGGTGGCGGCCATCGTCTCTTCGTCGGCGGCTGACTGCATCGCGTCAGCGTTGAAGGTCGCGGTGGCGATCATGCCGGTGAGCGCGGCGACCGCGAGCGTGACCTGCTCGACCGAGTCGAACAGCGGCTCCTTGTCTTCCTGGAGGTCTCGGTTGTACGCCATCGGCAGCCCCTTCAGCGTGGCGAGCAGCCCGGTGAGGTTGCCGATCAGGCGACCGCTCTTGCCACGAGCGAGTTCGGCGATGTCGGGGTTCTTCTTCTGCGGCAGCATCGAGGAGCCGGTCGAGTAGCCGTCGTCGAGTCGGGCGAACCCGAACTCTCCCGAGGTCCACAGCACCCATTCCTCGCCGATGCGCGACAGGTGGATCCCGATGAGCGCGAGGTCGAACACCGCTTCGGCCACGAAGTCACGGTCGCTCACCGCGTCGAGGCTGTTGTCGAACGGCTTGGCGAAGCCGAGGTCGTCGGCGTTGCCGACGGGGTCGATCGGCAACGACGAACCAGCGAGCGCTCCGGCGCCGAGCGGCGACACGTCGAGCCGGTCGATCGTGTCGAGCAGTCGGCTGACGTCGCGGCCGAGCGCCCAGCCGTGAGCCATCAGGTGGTGGCTCAACAGCACCGGCTGTGCACGCTGCAGGTGGGTGTAGCCGGGCAGATACGTGTCGCCGGCTTCGAGTGCCTGTTCGAGCAGCGCCTCCTGCATCTCGACGAGGCGCAGAGCCACGTCGCGGAGTTCACGCTTGCACCACAGGCGGAGGTCGGTGGCGACCTGGTCGTTGCGGCTCCGAGCGGTGTGCAGCTTGCCGCCGGCGGGGCCGGCGATCTCGGTGACGCGGCGTTCGATCGCGGTGTGGATGTCTTCGTCGCTGTCGGTGAACGCGAACGAGCCGGTCTCCATCTCGACCCCGACCTGGTCGAGTGCTGCGAGCACGGTGTCTCGTTCGTCGTCGGTGAGCAGCCCCACCCGGGCCAGGCCACGCACGTGCGCCTTCGACCCGATGATGTCGTCGCGCCACATGCGCTGGTCGTAGGGGAGGCTGACCGTGTACGCCAGCAGCGATTCGGAGGGACCGCCGGTGAAGCGCCCGTGCCACAGCGTCTTGGCTTGCGCCGGCAGTTCGCCGTCACGCGCGAATTCGTGTTCGTCGTCGAGATCCATCGTGGTGCTCCAGTGCGTTCGGTGTCAGGGGGGTGACGGGGAAGGAAGGGGGTGACGGTGCTCAGTCGAGCCCGGCGAGTTGTTTCAGGCGGTTGGCGAGCGCGGTGCCGTCGGGGTCGGCCGAGACGCACAGCATCGTGTCGTCGCCGGCGACCGTGCCGAGCATGCCCTCGATGCGACTGCGATCGAGGGCCGAGGCCACGACGTGCGCACAGCCGGGCGGGGTGCGAAGGATGACGATGTTGGCCGACTGGGCGACTTCACCGACCCACTCCCCCATCACCCGACGCAACTGGTCGAGCGGGGCCACGCGGTCGGGGGCCATCTCCGGAATCGCGTAGACGGTGTTGCCGCTCGGCACACGCACCTTGATCGCTCCGATGTCTTCGAGATCGCGTGACACCGTGGCCTGGGTCGCCTCGATTCCCTCGGTGGCGAGGAGTTCGATCAACTCGGGTTGGCTCGTGACCTCGTGTTCGCCGATCAGGCGGGTGATCGACGTCTGGCGTTGCACCTTGGTGGTCATGCTCGCTCTCCGTTGCGACGGGCGAATGCGAGCACCGCCCGGGCGGCGTGCATCCGGTTGTGGCCCTGTTGGAAGACGACCGATTGCGGGCCGTCGATGACGTCGGCGGTCACTTCGAAGCCGCGGTAGGCCGGGAGGCAGTGCATGAACACGGCATCGTCGGCGGCAAGCGACATCATCGCGGCGTCGACCGCGAACCCTTCGAACATCCGACGACGGACTTCCTTCTCCGCCTCCTGCCCCATCGACACCCACGTGTCGGTGTGCACGGCGTGAGCGCCGGCCACGGCATCGTGCGGGCGAGCCGTCTGCAGCACGTCGCCCGATCCGATCAGCGAGAGCCGTTCGAGCTCGGCTTCGTCGGCGGCGAAGGCCGGCGGACACGAGATGCGGACCTTCATACCGAGCAGCAGCGAGATCTCGGCCAGCGACCGAGCGACGTTGTTGTAGTCGCCGATGTACGCAACGGTCTTCGACTCGAGTTCGCCCAGTCGTTGGCGCATGGTGAGTGCGTCGGCGAAGGCCTGTAGCGGGTGCGACCGATCGGAGAGCATGTTGACGACGATCGTGCTCGCACCGTCGAGCGAGTCGACGGCGGCGACCAGCCGATCGAGGGTCGCGTGGTCGAACACGCGAGCCGCGATCACCTGGTGGTAGCCCGCCATGATCTTGCCGATGTCTTCGACCGGTTCACGGGTGTCGAAGCCGACCTCCTCCCCTCGCGTGTAGACGGGGTGGCCGCCGAGCTGTGCGACCGCCATCTCCATCGAGTGGCGGGTCCGGTTCGACGGCTTCTCGAAGATCAGCGCGGCACCGGCGCCGTCGAGCGGGCGGCCGAGCGACTCGATCGGTCGTTCGGCGAGGTCGAGGATCGAGACGATCTCGCTCGCGGTGAAGTCGGTGACGTCGAGGACGTGACGGCGCGTCATGCTTCGGCGCTCGCGTCGATCTGCGCCGTGAGTGCCTCGGCGATCATCGCGACCGCTTCGTCGATCTCGGCGTCGCTCACCGTGATCGGCGGAAGCAGCCGGATCGTGGTCGGGTTGACTGCGTTGACGATCAGCCCGGCGTCGAGCAGGTGGAGATAGGCCGCTTTCGCGTCGAGTCCGTCGGCGAGCTGCACGCCGAGCATCAGGCCGCTGCCGCGCACGTCGGCGACCCCGGCCACCCCACGCAACGCTTCGACGATCCGGCGCCCCTGAGCCACCGACCGTGCCGGGGCGTCGATGCGTTGCATCTCGTCGATGGTCGCGTTGACCGCTGAGCAGGCGATGGCGGTTCCGGAGTAGGTGCTGCCGTGGTCGCCGGGCTGGAACACGGCGGCGACGTCGGTGCGTGCCCAGCAGGCGCCGACGGGCATGCCGTTGCCCATCGCCTTCGCCATGGTGACCACGTCGGGTTTGACACCGGCGTGCTCGAAGGCGAACCACCGTCCGGTGCGGGCGAAGCCGGTCTGGATCTCGTCGACCATCATGAGTGCGCCGGTCTCGTCGCAGATCTCACGAACGGCCTGCAGATAGTCGCTCGACGCCGGGTTGACGCCGCCTTCGCCCTGGATCGGTTCGATGAGCACGGCGGCGACCGAGCCGTCGACGGCGGAACGGAGCGCGTCGATGTCGTTCCAGGCGACGTGCCGGAAGCCTTCGGGCATCGGCTGGAACGGCTCGTGCTTCTCGGGCTGTCCGGTGGCGGCGAGGCTGGCCAGAGTGCGGCCGTGAAAGCTGCCGAGCGCGCTGACCACGGTGTGGCGGCCTCGCCCGCCGTGTTTGCGCGCGAGCTTGATCGCGCACTCGACCGACTCGGCGCCGGAGTTGGTGAAGAACACCTGTCCGCTGTGTCCGGTCGCAGATTCGAGGAGCCCGTTCACCTTGACGGCCGCTTCGGTCGCGACCGGGTTGGCGAAGAAGTTCGAGACGTGCATGAGGCGTTCGGCCTGGTCGGCGACGGCCTCGGCGACGATGGGGTTGGAGTGGCCGATCGACACGACGGCGAGACCGGTGAGGAAGTCGAGGTAGCGCTTGCCGGTCGAGTCCCACAGCTCGGTGCCGCGGCCTCGGTCGAACATCACCGCCGGTGGGCCGAAGACCGGCATGAACGGGCATGCGGCCATCGGTGCGTGTTCGAATTGGTGGCTCGGGGTGGTGGTCATGCAGGTGAGGCGCTTTCGTTCGATGGTGTCACGTTCTGGGCGTCACGTGCTGGGCGTGACGGTCTCGGCGAGGTGGGCGTCGAGTTGGGCTTGGTCGGCCATGACCATCGTGCCGATGCCGTCGTCGGTGAAGAGTTCGAGCAGCAGTACGTGCGGGATCCGGCCGTCGAGGATGTGTGCTCGGCCGACCCCGTTGCGGACGGCTTGCAGGCAGCTCGACACCTTGGGGATCATGCCGCCGGCGATGGTGCCGTCGGCGATCATTCCCTCGATCACGTCGGCGGTGGTCTGGCGGACGAGGCTGTTCGGGTCGTCGAGGTCGGTCCGGAGACCTTCGATGTCGGTCATGTAGACGAGCTTCTCGGCGCCCATCGCTTCGGCGATCGCTCCGGCGACGGTGTCGGCGTTGATGTTGTAGGCCTGCCCGGTCTCGTCGCAGCCGATGGTCGCGATGACGGGGATGAACTCGTCGTCGAGGAGCCCGTTGAGCACCTCGGGGTTGATCGACGTGACATCGCCCACGAAGCCGAGTTCGGGGTTGCGCTGCGTGGCTCGGATGAGTCCACCGTCGACGCCCGACACGCCGACGGCGTAGTTGCCGTGCACGTTGATCGCCGCCACGAGTTGTGGGTTGACCTGCCCCTTCAAGACCATGCGTGCGATGTCGACGGTCTCCTTGTCGGTGACGCGCAGGCCGTTGACGAACTCGCTCTCCTTGCCGAGCCGTTTCATCAGCTCGGAGATCTGCGGGCCGCCTCCGTGCACGACGATCGGACGCATGCCGACGAGGCGCATCAGCACGATGTCTTCGGCGAAGAGCTCGAGTGCGTCGTGGTTGGAGGTGCCGGCGAGTGCGTTGCCGCCGTACTTGACCACCACGGTCTTGCCGGCGAAGCGGCGGATGTAGGGCAGCGCTTCGACCAGGGTCGAGGCCTTGACGGCCGGGTCGGTCCTGGTTTCAGGGGCGTTGGATGCGGGCGGGTTGGTCACGGGGCGACTCCGACCATGGTGAGGCCTGCGGTCTCGTCGAGACCGAGTGCCACGTTCGCCGCCTGGAGTGCTCCGCCGGAGGCACCCTTGGTGAGGTTGTCGATCGAGCACATCGTGATGACGCGGCCGGTGCGTTCGTCGAGCGTCGCCCAGACGTGTGCGGCGTTGGAGCCGAGCACCGACTTGGTGGCGGGCGGCCCGTCGAGCACCGACACGAACGGTTCGCCGTCGTAGAACGTGCGCATCGCGCCGACGAGTCGCTCGGCCGAGCAGTCTGCGGCCGGCGTGGCGTAACAGGTGGCGAGGATGCCGCGACTCATCGGCACGAGGTGTGGTGTGAAGAGCACCTGAGCGCCCACTTCCTGCTCGATCTCGGGCGTGTGACGGTGGTGCAGCAGACCGTAGGCGACGACGTTGGAGTCGATGTTGGTGAACACGTTGGTCTCGGTCGGCGTGCGTCCCGCTCCGGTGATGCCCGTGACGTTGTTGACGATGACGCCGGTGTTCTCGACGAGGCCGGCCTCGACGAGCGGGCGCAGGGCGAGCGTGGCGGCGGTGACGTGGCAGCCAGGCGTCGCGACGAGGCGAGCGCCTGTCAACAGGTCGCGATGGAGTTCGGGGAGCCCGAACACCGCCTCGGCGAGCAGTTCGGGCTGGGTGTGCTCGAAGCCGTAGAAGGTCGGGTAGTGCGATGCGTCGCTGAGTCGGTAGGCGGCCGAGAGGTCGACCACACAGCCGACCTCACCGACGATCTGCGGGGCCAACTCCATCGATGCCGCGTGCGGCAGGCCGAGAAAGACGAGGTCGAGGCCGCTCAATGCGTCGGCGTCGAACTCGGTGAACACCAGGTCGGGGTAGGCGGTGTGCAGCGAGGGGTACAGGTCGCCGACGCGTCGCCCCGCCATCGAGTCGCCGGTGGCGGCGACGAGTTCGATGTTCGGGTGGTTCGCGACGAGCCGCAACAGCTCGGCGCCGGTGTATCCGGACGCGCCCACGATGGCGGTCCGGATGGTCTGTTCACGCATCTGCATGATCATACAGATGCGTGAATGTTCATGCAACGACCGTGCGGATCCCTGTCATGTCATGTCATGTCACGTCACGTCACGTCACGTTAGACGCCCGACGGCATCTCGAACACGACCTCGACGTCGTCGACGCCGACTCCGCCCAGCAACGTGGTGAGCATCTTCTCGGTGTTCTCGCGTGCTCGTTCGAGCAGGTCGCTCTCGCCGACCCCGGCGATCATCTTGTTCTGGGCTTCGACGATCAACGACTCCTCGGCCGTCGGATTGTCGCTGAACACGCCGCCGAGCCGGTCGAGGACGCCGCGGTCGCGATTCATCACGCCGCTGTTCTCGAAGTCGATCACCGGTTCGCCGATCGACGGCGCCGGCAAGATGATCGTCGCCTGGTCGTTGTCCTCGTCGAAGATGATCGAGTCGTCGGTGAGCCCGGCGAAGTCGACCGTGGCGTCGACGCTGCCGACCGCCACGTACTGGACCCGGTCGCCGGCGATGAACCCGGGCACCCACTTGACGTCGTTCTCTCGATCGACGATGACCTCGAAGTCAGCCTCGGCGGCACGGAACTCGGCGAGATCTCGGAGTTCGGTCAACACGACCGGTGGCGAATGATCCTTGCTCTCGGACGTGAACGGGAACGAGATGTCGAACAGCCCCGGCCCGATGACGCCGAAGGCGAGCATCCCGACCACGGCGATGGCTCCGAGCCCCAACAGGCCGGGTCCTCTGCGATCTCTGCGTGACATGATTTCCTTTCTGGATGCGCGGGCGGCGCGAGCCGATCGCGCATCGGGGCGAACACCGAGGGACGCTCGGCACCGTCGGAAAGTCGCGAGGAAACGCCGTGTTGCTCCCGTCACATCACCGGACACCGGAGGCGCCACGGGCTTCTCCGGCGACCGGGTGCTCGGGAGCGTCGGAAGACGGCAGACTGGAGCCATGTTCGGGACATCGGTGCAGACGAAGGGTCGCTTGCTCGTCGCCACGCCTCCGCTCGAAGACCCTCACTTCGACCGCACCGTGGTGTACGTGCTCGAACACCACGAGGACGGTGCGATCGGCGTCGTGCTCAATCGTCCGACCATCGAGAGCCTCGACGAGCCGCTCGACCGGTGGATCGACCTGCAGTCGGTGCCGTCGTCGGTGTTCGGTGGTGGTCCGGTCGAGACCACCGCGTTGATCGCGCTCGCCACGACGAAGGAACCACTGAGCGACGACCACGAGCACCTCTCCCCCATCTCGGGTGAGATCGTGTCGGCCGATCTGTCCGCCGATCCGGCGATCGTCGCCGCGTCGGTCGACGCCGTGCGGATCTTCCGCGGGTACGCCGGTTGGGGCGCCGGTCAACTCGACGGCGAGATCGCCGCCGGCGCCTGGCTGGTGCTCGACGCCGAAGCGGGTGACGTGTTCTCCGACGACCCCGAAGACCTGTGGCACGCGGTGCTGCGACGTCAGCCCGGCCGCCTGTCGTGGCTGGCCCTGGCTCCCGACGACCTCAGTCTGAACTGAGTCCGCGGAGCCGCTCGAACTCGGCGGCCCGGGCACAGAGCGGCTCGATGGCCATGATCGCCTCGCCGAGCAACTGCGACGCCCTGGTGCGGTCGGGACGTGACACCACGACGATCAACTCGACGTCGTCGAACACAGCGAGACGTCCGACCCCGGTGAGCCCGCGTTCGGTCCGCACCATGATGACCGGCACCGTGGTGACCGGGAGCGCATCGACGGCCCACGTGGCCAGCTTGCCGGGCTCGGCGACCGAGGTGAACTCGGGTGCCGACCATCGCGGCTCGACGAACCGATCGCCGTCGAGTCCGGTGAACACGACCGCATCGGCATGGAGCAACTCACGGAGCCCGACGGTCGCCCGCCGGAGGATCTCGTCGCGGGTCAAGGGTCCGCTCAGATCGGTGATGACGTGACGCAGCGCTCGCTCGCGCTCGCCGTCCTCCTCGTGGAACTCGAGATCGTGGACGTCTTGGCGTGAACGCTCGAACAGCAACGTCATCGAGCCGACCAGCAGGAACGACAGCCCGACCAGGACGCGGTTGGCAACGGTGAACCCGCTGGTCTCCCCGACGTCGATGGCATTGGCATACCCCGCTGCGGCGTTGGCCGCGAGCGACAGCACGATCGTCCAGACCGTGAGGGTGCGGGTGAGCAACACCGCCGACACGACGATCGGGATGTTGTAGATGATCGACACGACCAGCGCCTGGTCGCTGTTGAGATCGACGACGAGGCCGACGAACAGCAACGCCATGCTCCCGTACGTCGCCACCACCGGACGTGTGGCGAAGCGAGCGATCGACGAGATCCACTTCATCGCGGCAGGTGCTCTCTGAGCGTGTCGAGATCGCTGTTCTTCCCGATCACCACGATTCGGTCACCCGAGGCGAGCGCGAACGACGCACCCGGCGACACGATCACGTCGCGACCGCGGTGCACCGCAAGCACCTGCACACCGAACCTGGCCGGCAAGCGGAGCGTTTCGAGTGTCCCGACGAGGAGGTCGCGGACATCGAGTTCGACGATGCTGTTGTCGGGGCCGAGTTCGAGCGACGCCACCTCACTGGGCGACGCCAACTGCATCGCGAGACGAGCGCCCATGTCGTGTTCGGGCCGCACGATCTCGTCGGCGCCGACGGTGGCGAGGATCCGGGCCATCGATCGATCGTTGGCCTTGGCGATCACGTATCGCGCTCCCCCGGCCTTCGAGCCGACGGTGGCGAGAATGCTCGCTTCGAGGTCGTCGCCGATCGCCACGATCACCACTTCGAAGTGAGCCAGACCGAGCCGGTCGAGCGCTCGTTCGTCGGTGGCGTCGAGCACCGCTGCGTGCGTGACGTGCCCCATCACCGCCTGCAGTTCGGCTTCGTCGCGGTCGACGGCCACCACCTCGTGACCGAGGTCGTAGAGGGTGCGCGCGACTGCGGATCCGAAGCGTCCGACGCCGATGACGAGGTACTGCCCGATCATCAGCCGACCACCACGTCTTCGACCGGATGACGCATCGTGGTCGGCCGCTCGCGACTCACCAGCGCCAGTGCGAACGTGAGCAGTCCGATGCGGCCGACGAACATCAACATGATGACGATCAGTCTGGCGGAATCTCCGAGTTCTGCTGTGATTCCGACCGACAAACCCACGGTGCCGAGCGCCGAGATCGTCTCGAACAACAACGACTGCAGCGCGATGTCGGGTTCGAGCATGGCCAGCATCGTGACGGCGGCCCCGCCGACAATCGCCGCACCACCGGCGATGGCAGCCGCACGTGCGACGGTCTCCTGGGCGATTCGCCGGTGGAACACCGTGGTGTCGGCCCGTCCTCGCAGGGTGCTCCAGATGCTCAGCACGACGACGTAGAACGTGATGGTCTTGATGCCACCTGCGGTCGAGCCCGGGTTGCCACCGATGAACATGAGCAGCATCGTGACCAGCAGTCCGGCAGTGGTGAGATCGCCGTAGTCGACGGTGTTGAACCCGGCGGTGCGCGGCGTGACCGACTGGAAGATCCCGGCCAGCACGCGACCGGGTGCCCCGAGCGCACCGAGCGTGTCGTCGTTGTTCCACTCGGTGATCAGGATGAGGCTCGCCCCCGCCGCGGTCAGGAACGCCGTCATCGACACCACCATGCGGGTGTGCAGGGTGAGCCGTACTCGCGGCGACGACCGCTGCGACCATCGGTACAGGTTGGTGATCACCATGAAACCGAGACCGCCGACGACGATGAGGAGCATCACGGTGACGTTGACGATCGGGTCGTCGACGTAGCCCATCAGGCTGTCGCTGTTGAGCGAGAATCCGGCGTTGTTGAACGCCGACACGCTGTGGAACACCGCGTGCCAGGCTCCGGTTCCGATGCCTTCGGTCGAGGCGAAACGGCTGTAGAGCAGCAGCGCCCCGGTGATCTCGGCGAGCGCAACGACGACGGCGATCGATCGCACCAGTGCGACGATGCCGCCGGCATCCGACCCGGTCACCTGCTCCTGCACCTTCAGACGATCGCCGACACCGAGCCGGCGTCCCGTGGCGAGCGCGAGCAGCGTGCCGATCGTGAGCAGGCCGAGGCCACCCAACTGGAAGAGGAGCAGGATCACGAACTGCCCGAACCCACTGAAAGCGGTCCCGGTGTCGACCACGGCCAAGCCGGTGACGCACACGGCACTCGTGGCGGTGAACAGCGCATCGAGCACGCCGATGCGACGGTCGCCGTGCGACACCGGGAGGGCCAGCAGCAGCGTGCCGAGTGCGATGGCGCCGGCGAACGAAAGTGTGATCAGGCGGGTCGGCGTGGCGAGCGATCGTGAGCGACGCGCCACGACCCGGCGGACGCCCGATCGCTCACCGCCGCGCCGATCGATCACCGCAGACCGATCAACGCCTCGATCGCGTCGTCGGCGCGGTCGCTCGGTACGAGGAGGTGATCGTGGCGGAACCCGGCGAGCACGTTGCACGAGATCCCCTGCTCGCCCAACGCCACGCTGAACGCTGCGGTCAGCCCGACCGCTTCGAGGCTCGACTGCACGGTGAGCGAGAGCCACGCCATGTCGACCACCACCGGGAGGCCGAGGCGGCGGGCCTCGGCGACGTCGAGCACGAGCGTCGTCGACTCGTCTTCGACGATCATCGCGTGGGCGACGGCGAGCTGCTCCGCAGTCGCCTCATCGACCTCGACGAACGTGAACGATCCCGGGCGACGTTCGACGTCGAGCGACGACAACATCTTCCGCAGGTCGGTTTCGCCCGGAGCGCCGCTCATCGAAGACTCAGCTCCGCAGCTCGGCGCCGAGTTTGATCGCCGCGGCTTCGACGCCACGGCGGACGTCGGCGATGTCAGCATCGGTGAGGCTCCGGTCGGGAGCCTGCAGCCGCAGGCGGAACGCCAGCGAACGTGCGTCGGCACCGACGGAGACGCCGCGGAAGTTGTCGAACAGGTCGAGGTCGACGAGCAGCTTCCCAGCGCCCTGGCGGATGGCCTTGTCGAGCTTCTCGGCAGCGATCGAGTCGGGCAGCTTGAACGCGAGGTCGAGATCGCTCGACGGTTGCCGGCTGGTGGCCTTCCATTGCACCGGCTTCGGCTCGCGCGCGAGGAACTGATCGAGGTCGATCTCGAGGATCGCGACCCGTTCGGTCACGTCGAATGCAGCGAGCACGTCGGGAGCGACCTCGCCCACGGCCCCGAGCGGCTGCTTGCCCGCCTGCAGCGTGGCGGAGCGGGTGGCGTGCAGTCCGGGTGGCACCTTGCTCTGATCGATGCGGGCTCCGCCGCCGAGTGTTGCGGTGAGCTCCCGCCAGACCTGGAGCGCGGCGGGCGCTGCTTCGCCGGCCAGCACCACCGTGAGGGCTTCGTACTCGGCGGGGAGTTCCCCGTCGCTCGGCGGGTACACGTGGCCGATCTCGAAGAACCGGGCGCCGGTACGACGGTGCGACTCGTTGTACGCGATGGCCCGGAGCAGGCCGGGTCGAAGCGAGGTGCGCAGCACCGACTCCTCGGTCACGAGCGGGTTGGTGATCGAGATCGCCTCGCTCGGCAGACCGGCCTTCGCGAGCGTGTCGGGTGCCAGGAACGGGTTGGGCATGGCCTCGGAGACGCCGAGACCGAGCAGCACGCTGCGGACGAGGCGGCGGCGCTGCTGGCGTGCGGTCAGCCCACCGGGCTCGATCGACTTGGGGACGCTCGCGCCGAGCCGGTCGTAGCCGTAGTGGCGGGCGATCTCCTCGATCACGTCGATCTCGGCGGTCGAATCGAGGCGCCAGGTCGGCAGGACGACCGTCCGGGTGTCGCCGGTGCCCGACACCGTGTAGCCGATCGGGTCGAGGATCGCCGGCAGGTCGTCGGCGGTCAGCGACGTGCCGAGGATCCGGTTGACGTTCGCGATGCGCACCTCGGTGTACCGCTCGGCGGGCGGGAGGTGCTCGTCGTCGCGTTCGTCGATCGCGCCGTCGTGCACGGTGAGACCAGGGCACGTCTCGCCGAGCAGTTCGACGAATCGAGCGATGGCCGTCGGCATGCCGTGCGGGTCGACACCGCGCTCGAAACGCTGCGAGGCCTCCGAGCGGAGACCGGTGCGGGTGACCGTCTTGCCGATCGGCGACAGGTCGAACCACGCCATCTCGAGCGCGACCGTGGTCGTGGAGTCGGAGATCTCGGAGTCGAGGCCGCCCATCACACCACCGAGTCCGATCGGCGTGTCATTGGCGTCGCAGATGAGGAGGTCGTCGGTGCCGAAGGTGCGGTCTTCGCCGTCGAGGGTGACGAGGTGCTCGCCGTCGGCGGCTCGGCGCACGCGGAACCCACCTCCGCCGAGCGTGTCGAGGTCGTACGCGTGGTTGGGTTGGTTCAACTCGAGCATCACGTAGTTGCTCACGTCGACGACGTTGTTGATCGGGCGCATTCCGGCCGCGGTGAGGCGGCTCGCCATCCAGTCTGCCGACGGCTTGACCTCGACGCCCGAGATCACGGTGGAGGTGAATCGGGGGCAGCGAGCGGGGTCGAGCAGTTCGACCGGCGCCGATCGAGGTGCGCCGGTCACGTGGAGGGTCGGTGTGGGCGGGCGGAATTCGACGCCGAGCTTGGCGGCGAGGTCGCGGGCGATGCCGACGTAGCCCCAGCAGTCGGGCCGGTTGCGGGTGACGTTCGCGTCGATGAGCACGTCGGGCTGGATGTTCAGTGCCTCGCCGTACGGCACGCCGAGCGGGGTCCCGGACGGGAGCAGTCGGATGCCGCTGTGGTCCTCGCCGAGGCCCAGTTCCTGGGCCGAGCAGAGCATGCCTTCCGAATCGATGCCGAGGATGCCGCGGCGCTCGATCGTCATCCCGTTCGGCATCGCGGTACCGAGCGTGGCCAGGGGAACGATGTCGTCGACCGAGATGTTGTCGGCGCCACACCACACGTGCAGTTCGGTGCCGTCGCCGGCGTCGACGTACACACGCTGCACCTTCGCAGCATCGGGGTGCGATTCGAGCCGCAGGATCCGTGCGGTCACGACGCCATCGACGGTGTCGCCGACGCGATCGATCGATTCGACTTCGAGACCGAGCGACGTGAGGGCCGCAGCGACGCGCTCGACGGCGGCGGCGTCGGTCGGGTCGCCGAAGTCGCCGTACTCGTTCAGCCAGGACAAGAGAATTTTCATGGTTCAACTCCAGGTTGAAGACCCGAGACGACGTCTCGGGCAGCGAGCGGTCAGAATTGCGAGGTGAAGCGGAGGTCGTCCGCGTACATGGCACGGAGATCGTCGACGCCGTGGCGCATCAGGGCCATGCGGTCGATGCCGAAACCGAAGGCGAATCCGCTCCACTCCTCGGGGTCGATGCCGCCGGCACGGAGAACGTTGGGATGCACCATGCCGCAGCCGCCCAGCTCGATCCACGAGCCGTCGGGGCGTTGGATGTCGAACTCGGCCGACGGTTCGGTGAACGGGAAGTAGTCGGGCCGCAGCCGCGAGTTCCAGTCCTTGCCGAAGAACGCGGTGGTGAACGCCTGGATCGTGCCGGCGAGGTCGGCCATCGAGATGTTGCGGTCGATGACCAGCCCCTCGATCTGATGAAACACCGGCATGTGGGTGGCGTCGGGCGTGTCGCGTCGGAACACGCGCCCCGGAGCGACGATGTAGATCGGCGGCTCCTTCTCGAGCATCGTGCGGATCTGCACCGGTGACGTGTGGGTGCGCAGCACGGTGCTGCCGGGCGCTCCGCCTGGCGGTACGTGGTCGACGAACAGCGTGTCGAACTCACCGCGAGCCGGGTGCCCCTCCCCCATGTTGAGCGCTTCGAAGTTGTGCCAGTCGGTCTCGACCTCGGGGCCTTCGGCTACCTGGAAGCCGAGGCCGACGAAGACGTCTTCGAGCCGTTCCCACGCTTGGGTCACCAGGTGTGCCTTGCCGCGGGTCGGCTTGCCGACGTATTCGGTCAGGTCGAGTCGTTCGTTCTCGACCTGGGCGGCGAGGGCGGCGGCGTTGAGCGCCGATCGCTGTTCGTCGAGGGCGGCGTCGACGGCGGCCATCGCCTCGTTGATCGCTGCCCCGGCGGCCTTCTTCTCGTCGATCGAGTCGAGCGACCCCAGCCGCTTCTTGAGACCGGCGAGCTCCCCCTTCTTGCCGGCGAAGCGCGTCGTCATCGATGCGACCGCGTCAGGGGTCGAGGCCGAGGCAATCTCGGCGAGAGCGGCGTCACGAGCCGAGGTGATTTCCGTGAGGATGTCCGGGTTCAAGGGGTGTCCTTTCGACAGAGTTGGAGCGTACGGGTGCTGCGTCGTGCAGTCGTTGATGGTCCCCGGACGAACTCAGGACGTGGCGCAGGAGCGAGTGGCCATTCCCCGGTTCAGCCGGGGCACGAAAATCGCTGCAACTGTGTCGTCACGGCCGAAAGCGTAGCGGCGGTGGGACGGGGCGAACGTGACCGTTTCGCGACGATCACTCCGGGTTGCGGGCCTCGGCGAGGCGGATGCGGTTGCCATCGGGGTCGGTCACCTCGATGTCGCGTCCCCACGGCATGTCGTCGGGAGTCGTACCGAAGTGCGCCGCGAGCGGGTCGATCTGCTCGACCCACACGTAGATCAGGCCCGGACCCGGCGCATCGCCGGTGTGTTCGGAGAGGTGGATCACCGCATCGTCTCGCTGGATGCCGACGTAGGCCGGCATGCCGTCGGCGAAGCGGTGCTCGAAGATCTGCTCGAACCCGAGTTGGGCGTACCACTCGACCGATCGAGCGGCATCGGCGACCCGGAGGATGGGGCAGATCTGCGTCGACATGGTCAGTCGGCCGCCGGGGGTGGGATCTTGGCCAGGTCGTCGACGACGTCGGCGCCGAGCGCGCTGAGGATCGCCGGCGGGCCGTACACCTTGCGGTCCCGTGATCCGCCACCCAGGATGATGCGGTCACGCTCCATCACCCGAGCGTCGACCCAGATCGGCAAGTCGGTCGGCAGGCCGATCGGCGTGACGCCACCGATCTGCATGCCCGTGATGGCGACGGTGTCGTCGCCGCTCGCGAACGACGCCTTCTTCACACCGAAGCGCTTCCGCACGGCCTTGTTCACGTCGAGCCGAGTGGTGGCCAACACGACGCACGCGGCGTACACGGGCGGATCGGACTTGCCGACCACGACGATGGTGTTGGCCGAATCTTCGGGCGAATAGCCGTAGGCCTCGCAGAACTGCGCGGTGTCGGCCAGGTCGGGGTCGCAGGCCACGATCTCGTACTCCACGCCCGTCGAGTCGAGCGCGTCGGTCAGCGGGTCGGCCATGCGCCGAGCCTACAAACGCTCATTCGTCGTGAGCGGGCACGTTCGAGCCGGGCCGATGCCCGAGTCACGTACGTTGGCGGGCGACTTCGAACACGAGCACCGTCGTGGCCATCGCGACGTTGAGCGACTCGGTGCGTCCACGATGCGGGATCGTCAGCCAGAGTCCGATGGGGCCGACCTCGTCGTTCCACTCGTCGGGGAGCCCTGCGGCCTCGTTTCCCATCACGATCGCGACACGCCCGGTCAGATCCGCAGCGGTGTGCGCCACGACCGAGCGACCCGGAAACGCGTGGCTGGTGGTGCCTGCCAGCGTGAGCCCGGCATCGGCGACCTGTTCGAGCGTGGCGGTCACGACCGGCACGTGGAAGATCGCGCTCGCGGAGGCGCGGACGACCTTGGGGTTGTACACGTCGACCGAGCCGGGCGTGAGCACGACGGCGTCGGCGCCGGCAGCTTCCGCCGAACGGAGAATGGTGCCGAGGTTGCCGGGGTCGTTGAGTTGGTCGAGGACGACGACGAACGAGGCATCGCGCAGCACGTCAGCCGACGACGCCGTCGGCATCTCGCAGACCGTCAACGGTGCCTGCGGGTTCTTCGTCGAACCGACGCGTTCGAACACGCCGTCGGCCAACTCCTGGACCGGCCCTGCCCCCTCGATGCGCACGCCGGACCCCTCCGGCACGAACTGCATCAGACAGTTCCACCCAGCGGCCACGGCCTCGGCGGTCGACACCGGCCCCTCGATCACGAAGCGGCCGTCGTCGTGGCGGGCGCTGCGTTGCGCCAGCAGCTTGCGCAGCGCCTGCACGGTGGAGTTGTTCATGCTCAGCGGGGTCATCATCAGCCTTTCGCCGCCGCACGGTACCGAAACACCCAGAGACCGAAACACCGAGCGACGGAAACACCCAGAGATCGAAACACCGAGGGCCCGAAACGGCGAGAGGCCGTGCCCGGTGGGCACGGCCTCTCGTTCGAAACACCCGGTGACGGGTATCGGGATCAGCTCAGAGAGCGGCCTTGGCCTTCTCGACGAGCGTCGCGAACGCTGCTGCATCGGTGACGGCGAGATCGGCGAGGATCTTGCGGTCGACTTCGATGCCGGCGGCGTTCATGCCCGCGATGAAGCGGCTGTAGCTCATGTCGTTGAGACGACACGCTGCGTTGATCCGCTGGATCCAGAGGCGACGCATCTCGCCCTTGCGAGCACGACGGTCACGGAAGGCATAGTTGCCCGACCGCATGACCTGCTCGTTGGCGGCGCGGAACGAACGGCTCTTGTTGCCGTAGTAACCCTTCGCCTGATCCAGGACCTTCTTGTGGCGGTTCGTCTTGGTGACGCCACGCTTTACTCTTGCCATTGTTCTTGTCTCCTCGAGAGTTCAGGGGGTGTGTGACTCAGCGCTCGGCGAGGAGACGCTTGATCTTCTTCGCATCACCAGGATGCACGTCGACGTCGGCCTCGAGGCGACGCTTGCGGCGCGACGACTTCTTCTCGAAGAGGTGCTGGTTGTTGGCCTGCTCGCGACGGAGCTTGCCCGTCCCGGTCTTCTTGAACCGCTTCGCGGCGGTCTTCGATGTCTTCATCTTTGGCATCTTGATGCTCCTTGTCGTACGAGCCGAACTGCGGTGCGCCGCAGACGGCGTGACGCCTCAGTCGGCGTCGGTCGCAGCTGACGAATCGTCCGCTTCGGACGACGTGTCAGTCGAATCTGCGACGTCTTGTTCGGCTGCCTTCTCGGCTTCCTCGCGCTCGATGCGCTGGGCTTCCTCGAGTTCAGCCTTCTTGATGGCCTCTTGGGCCTGCTTGTCCGGTGACAGCACCATCGACATCGCACGACCCTCGAGTCGTGAACGGCTGTCGAGTTTCGCTGCCGGTCCCACCGCTTCGATGACCTGATCGAGAATCTTCGCCCCGAGTTCGGGGTGCGCCATCTCGCGGCCGCGGAACTGCAAGGTCACTTTGACCTTGTGTCCCTCGTCGATGAACCGAACGACGTTGCGTGTCTTGGTGTCGAAGTCACCCTTGCCGATCTTCGGCCGGTACTTGACTTCTTTCACCGACACGTTGGTCGACTTCTTGCGGGCCTCTTTGGCCTTCTGGTCCTCTTCGTACTTGAACTTCCCGTAGTCCATGATTCGACATACGGGCGGGTTCGCGCCGGGGGCGACCTCGACGAGGTCGAGATCGAGTCCTCGGGCCATACGCAGCGCCTCGGGAACGGGTTTGATTCCGAGTTGGTCCCCGCTGGGTCCGATCAGACGGACTTCACGGGATCGGATACGGTCGTTCACGCGGTGCTGTTCTCCACGCGGTTCTGGTCGTCGCGGTGCTATGACTGCCTACTCCTGTGCAATGGGCCTCCCCATGTGATGAATACTGGTGCTCGACGCGATGTCCCGCGGAGCGACCAGTCATCGAACCGGCGCCCCACCGTGATCACTCACCGTGTTGCTGCCGTGCCGCTGAACAGTCTCAGCCTCAGAACCTGGGCGCACGATTGATGCGGATCGCTCCGGATCGGTTGTGGCCAGGTGGGGGATGAACCCCACTTCGCCTCAGTTGTAACTCCGCCAGACTAGCGGTCGCGGCCGTCGAAACCTCGCACCCCCATTCGGTCGCCCCGATCCGGGTGGACGCGCTCTACATTGACGCAACATCATCGGTGGCCGCTTCGGCGCCCCGACCGCCCTTCGCACCCTCCGCCATTCCGGCCGAATGGAGACCCACATGAACGACCACCCCGATGCAGCGACTCGTGGCGCACGCATCTCTGCTCGTGCCAAGGGCGGCGTGAGTTCGCTCGCCCAGCGGGTCGTCGAGTCCGAGCGCATCCGGGCACGCCTCCTCCGGTCGTCGCAGTTCGTCGACTGGCTCACCACCGACCCCGACGTTCGCCACACGCTCTCGGCCGCGGAGTCGTTCCGAGCGCCGTTCCACGCCGAGACCCGTCTCGGTCCGTCCGACCCGACGATGGAGGTCGACGTCGAGGTCGGCGCGGAGCAGCTCGATGCGGCGTTCGAACGAGTGCGAGCCACCTGGGAGACGGTCGGGGTCGACGAGCCGTTCTGGTCGGTGTTGAGCGCCGACCAGTACAAACGCGACCAACTCGCCGACACTGCCGAGTTCTACGCGTCGGGAGAATTCCACGTCGATCATCTCGACGCCCTCCTCCGACGCAACGGTGTCGACGTCGCTGCGGTCGAATCGTGCATGGAGTTCGGGTGTGGAGTCGGCCGCATGACCGTGTGGCTGGCACGCCGCTTCGCACAGGTGACCGGCTGCGACATCTCTCGACCCCACCTCGACCTCGCTCGCGCCGAGATCGACCGCCGAGGGCTCGACAACATCGAGCTGCTCCACGTCGCCGACAAGGACGGGCTCGGCGCGCTCCCCCAGGTCGACCTCGTGTACTCGGTCATCGTCCTGCAGCACAATCCGCCGCCGATCATGGCGTTCATCCTCGGTCGACTCCTCGCCTCGGTACGGCCGGGCGGGCACGCGGTGATCCAGTTGCCGACCTACGACCGCCGCTACCACTTCAGCATCGACGAGTACCTCGCCCCCGAGTCGGTCGACGGCATCCTCATGCACGTCCTGCCACAACCGGACGTCTTTGCGATCATCCGAGACGCCGGGTGCGAACTGCTCGAGGTGTACGCCGATCACCTCGCGGGGATGGAACCCAAGACGATGTCGAACACGTTCGTCGTCCGGCGCCCGGCCTGACCGCGACCCCGAGACGGCGACGCCCGAAACCGCGACGCCCGAGACCTCGACGGTGCGGCGAGACCTCGACGGCGTCGTCGGTATCGTGACAGCGTGAGCGATTCCGACTTCGACGATCTCAACGCCAACCTCTCGGGCTTCGGCTCGGCCGACGACGACGACGGAGGCGAGGCCACAGACGGCCCCGCTGGCCCCGGCGAGTTCGACCTGAGCGACCTCGACCCGGAGCAGCGCAGCCAGATCGAAGAGGCGCAGCAGGCCATGGAAGAGGCGCGAGCCCGACTCGCCGACGTGCCGGCCGAAGTCGTCGTGACCAACCACGTCATGGGGCTGTACGAGCTCGCTGCGATCCACCTGTCGGCCGAAGAACCCGACCTCGTCCAGGCGGCGCTCGCCATCGACGCGGTCGCCTGTCTCGTCGACGGACTCGGCGACCGGCTCGGCCCCGATGCACCGACCATGGTCGAGGCGCTCAACAACATCCGTCTCGCGTTCGTCCAGATCAAGGGCTGACCACCACCGCGACGCCCCCGGCCCGCGGCAGCCCAGCGGGCGGGTCAGGCCTCGGGGTCGTGGAAGCGGCCGACCGGTGCGTGGACGATCTTGCCGTTTCGCACCACGACGTCTTCCTCGGCGAGCAGGCGAGCCTGGAGTCTCGGGTCGCCCGCCCGCAACACTCCCGCCGCGTTGACGACGCGCCACCACGGCACCTCGACGTCGGTCACTCGCAGGATCCGCCCGACGAGACGTGACTGCTTCGGATAGCCGGCCACCTCGGCGACGTCGCCGTAGGTGGTGACCTCGCCCTCTCGCAGCGACATCAGCACGTCGACGATGCGACGTGCTCGCTCGACGCGCTCCTGCCGTTTACGTTCGGCATCGGAGACGCGCTGGTCGGTCACCGGCGGATGTTCGCCGCTTCGTAGCGGCCGAGCTTCGCGAGGAGATCGAAGCTGACTTCGGTCGACACCGGGATGTCGCGACTGCCGTCGGCGATCTCGATGCAGTGGAACTCGTAGCGCTCGCCGTCGGCCGACTCGACCGATCCGAGGCCGACGGCGGCGTCGAACTCGGTGACCACGCCGGTCAGCCCTCGTCCTCGGGCGAGTTCGGTCACGGGACGATCTTGGAGATCGGCATCTCGACGAGGTCGGTGGCTCCGGCCTCGCGGAGCGCCGGAATCACCAGGTTGATCTGCTTCTTCTCGACGACCGACTCGACAGCGAACCCGCCGTCGGACAGTGGAGACACCGTCGGCGACTTCATCGACGGCAACACGGCGAGCACCGCGTCACGCGCTGCCTCGTTGACGTTCAGCTTCAGCATCACGCGGCCGCGAGCGTCGAGCACGCCGTTGAGGAGTGTCATGATCTGCTCCATCGCCTTGGCCTTCTCGGGGTCGGCGGCCGACACGGGGTTGGCGATGACCTCGGTGTAGCTGGTGAGGATCGTGTCGATCACCTTGAGTCCGGCGGCACGCAGGGCACGGCCGGTCTCGGTGATCTCGACCACGACATCGGCGATGTCGGGGATCTTGGCTTCGGTGGCCCCGTACGACAGACGCACGTTGGCGTCGACGCCGTTGTCGGCGAAGAACCGCTTGGTCAGTTCGGGGTACTCCGACTGCACGCGCACGCCGTTGGGCAGGTCTTTGACCGACTCGGCCGGGTTGTCGCCGGCCACGGCCACGACCAGACGGATCGGCTTGCTCGTCGCCTTCGAGTACTTGAGTTCGCCGAGGCTGACGACGGTGCTGTTGGTCTCCTCCACCCAGTCACGACCGGTGATGCCGATGTCGAAGAGTCCCTCCTCGATGTACATCGGGATCTCCTGTGGGCGCAGGATGCGGACCGATTCGATTCGAGGATCGTCGATGTTCGCCTGGTAGTCGACCGAGGACGAACGCTGAACCGGGAGGTCAGCTGCCTCGAAGAGTTCGAGCGTCGCTCGTTCCAGCGAACCTTTGGGCAAGACCATACGGAGCACGTCGGCGAGGCTATCGCCAGCAGGGTCCGCGCCTCCCAGACGTTTGCGTCACGCCATCGGGCCGGTGTCCGGCACGGCCCGCCACCCCGGGCGCGGTCGGATCAGGTGCGTCGGCGACGTTCAGTGATCGTTGTCGGTGTCGGCCATGAGCCGCAGAGCGTGCGGGAGCACGTCGATGATCGCTTCCAACTGCTCGACACACCCCTTGGTGCTCCCCGGGGTGTTCACGATGATCGCGTCGCCACGGGTGCCGGCGATGCCACGCGACAGTCGACCCAGCGGGTTGCACAGCCGCATCTTCTCCGCGAGGCCAGGAGCTTCACGTTCGAGGACGTACCGGGTCGCCTCCGGCGTCTGATCTCGGGGAGCGAAACCGGTACCGCCGGTCGACACCACCAGGCCGGCGAACTCGTCGGTCATCTCGATGAGCGCGGTCGACACGTTCTCGGTGCCATCGGCGGTGACCCTGCGGTCGACGACATCGAAGCCGTTCGCGGTGAGGAAGTCGGCGAGCGCCTGACCGCTCTTGTCTTCACGAGTTCCGTGGACGACGCCATCGGAACACGTGAGCACCTTGGCCTGGGGTTTCGGCGCGTCGCTCATGAGACCCGACGGTATCGAATCATGACCATGCCGTCGGTGTCGGCATCGTGCGGCAGTACGCGCCAGCCCTGCTGGTGACGGCGCCAGCGACCCGACGGCGGCTCGGTGTCGTCGACGACGAAGCCCTCGGGCGTGGTGTGATCGACCGACTCGGCGTCGATCAGCGTGCAGACCGAATAGATCAGACGGCCGCCGTCGCCGACCAGTGCCGCGGCCGACGTGAGGAGTTGGGCTTGCAGGCGTGCGAGCTCACGCACGTCGTTCGGTTCGATCCGCCAACGGGCATCGGCACGCCGACGAAGCGAGCCAAGGCCCGAGCACGGCGCATCGAGCAGGACCGCATCGAACGTTTCCGGCCTGAACGGCGGCCGGGTGCCGTCGGCGACCAGGACGGGCAGGTCGAGTTCGAGACGTTGGACGTTCTCGGCAACGAGCGCGGCGCGATGCTCTTGGCGGTCGGCGGCGACGACGCTCGCCCCGGTGTGCGCCATGGCCGTCGCCTTGCCACCCGGTGCCGAGCACATGTCGAGGATCCGCTCCCCCGCTCTGGCTTCCACGGCGTAGGCGACCCACTGCGACGAGATGTCTTGGACGTAGCCGTCGTCTCGGGCGCTGACCGTCGGCGGCTCGTTCATCTTCTCGAGCGCGGCGATCGACTCGTCGCCGAGGTCGGCCGCCAGCGCGTCGGCGATCCACTCGGGATAGCTCAGGCGAGCAGCATCCGACGGCCACACCATGTCGGCCACGTCGAAGTCAGCGACGCGCCGCAGCACGGCGTTGATGAAGCCGCGGGTCTTCGTCGGCGACAGATCGACGGTCGCGCTGACGGCGGCGTGGGCCGGCACCCCGGCGAAGACGAGTTGATAGACGCCGAGTCGGAGGATCGAGCGGGTCTGGTCGTCGGGCGGCTGATTGGCGAAACGGTCGATGATCGCGTCGCACGCTCGGCGCATGCGGGTCGAGCCGTAGACCAGTTCGGTGGCGAACTTGCGGTCCTGCTCCGACAGATCCGACGCCGCGAGCATCGGGCCGAGCACGAGGTTGGCGTAGGCCCCGTCGTTCTCGATACGGCGAAGCACGTCGAGGGCGACGCCTCGGGCCATGCCGCGCGCTGCCGTTCGCGAGGTCGGCTTCGGCGTCGTCGTTCCGACCTCCGTCTTGCGGCCGGTCTGCAACGCAGCTCTGCGCTGCTTGCGGTTGAGCGGCTTGCCCGTCGGCGGGGCGAAGGCCGTCTGGTCGGCGTCCGGCTGGTCGCTCACAGGCCGCCGAACCGTTCGTCGGCCGTGGGTTGTGCGCCGTTGCGCCATGCGTCGAATGCCATCGGGCCCTTGCCTTCGGGTTGCACCACGGTCGGGAGGATGCTGCCGTCGACGAGGTCGGCGGCGTGGATCTTGAGCCGCTTGCCCCGGAACGTCGTCCAGGCGCCGCCCACGCGGATCCGGCGGTGCACGTCGATCATCGACTGCGACCAGTCGATCTCGAACTCGTCCTTGGTCAGCTTGGACGCGTAGAGCGGCTCACCGCGCTGCGGCGTCGGATCGTCGATCCAGTCGGTCACCGGTGTCGCCAGTTGCTCGACGAGCAGATCGGCGCCGACGTCGACGAGCGTGCGGCGCAACTCGTCGGCCGTCGTGTCGTCGCCGATCGGCACCCGACGTTCGGCGTAGATGCCACCCGTGTCGAGGCCTTCCTCCACCCGCATCACGTCGACACCGGTCTCGGCGTCGCCGGCGAGCAGCGCCCGCTCGACGGGTGCGGCGCCACGCCACCGCGGCAACAGCGAGAAGTGCAGGTTGACCATCGGCAGCACGTCGAGCAGGTGTGGCTTGATGATGCGTCCGTAGGCCACGACCACGCCGAGTTCGGCGCCATCGTCGGTGACGGCAGCGAGCACGTCGTCGGGGTCGTGCGAGACGGTGAGCCCGAGTTCGAGCGCAGCGGCCTTCACCGGGCTCGGCGAGAGAGCGCCGCCCCGGCCCCGCTTCTTGTCGATGCGGGTGATGACGCGAACGACATCGTGACCAGCGTCCACCAGTGCGCGGAGCGGCGGAACCGCCATCTCCGGGGTGCCGAGGTAGACGAGCTTCACTCGCCCAGCCTCAACTCGACCGCAGCCGGCGCAACGGGTTGCGGCGAGCGGCGGCCGCCTCGGCGGCGGTCTGCTCTTCGATGCGGCGGTACTCGGCGAGCGCTTCGGCCCGCTGGTCGCCTTCGAGACGATCGAACATCAGCACGCCGTTGAGGTGATCGATCTCGTGCTGGAACATGCGCGCTTCGAGTTCGTCGGACTCGATCTCGATGATCTCGCCCTGCAGGTCGACACCGCGGACGAGCACGGTCTTGGGTCGGATCATCTCGACGTACAAGCCCGGGATCGACAGGCAGCCCTCGTCGTACGCCCACTCGCCGTCGGACTCGACGACCTCGGGGTTGATGATCGCCATCGGGTTGTCACCGAGGTCCCACACGACGACCTGCTTCTGCACACCGATCTGCGGCGCGGCGAGCGCGATGCCATTGCCCGACTCGACGAGCGTGTCGAACATGTCGTCGACGAGCCGGATGATCTTCCCGTCGACGTCCGCGACCTTCAGTGCCTTGCTCTTGAGCACCGGATCGCCGTATGTCCTGATCTTGTACGACATTGCTGCCAGGCTAGGGCCCGTGGCCCCCCAACCCGACGAACATGACGATCATCACGCTGCGACGGGCCGGTCCGAAACCGCCGACGCGCACTACTTCGACGACGATCCGACGGTCCCGTCAGACCCCGTCACGATCGATGTGACACTGCCCGACACCGCGTTCACGCTCGAGACCGACCGTGGCGTGTTCAGCCGTGGTCACGTCGACAACGGCACGAGCTTGCTCATCCGTTCCGACGCCGCACTGGCCTCGTCGGGGCACCTGCTCGACCTCGGCTGCGGCGCCGGACCGATCGCTCTGACCATGGCTCGCCGCTCCCCCGGTTCGACGGTGTGGGCGGTCGACGTCAACTCGCGAGCCCGTGAACTGTGCGCCCGCAACGCCAAGCGCAACGGGATCACCAACGTGCGCGTCGCCGCGCCAGGCGATGTTCCCGACGACGTGCGTTTTGCGACGATCTGGTCGAATCCGCCGATCCGAATCGGCAAACCGGCGCTGCGCGAATTGCTGACCGACTGGCTCGGCCGCCTCACCGACGACGGCACCGCAACCCTCGTAGTGCAGAAGCACCTCGGCGCCGACTCGCTGCAGAAGTGGCTGATCGGCCAGGGCTACGCCACCTCCCGCGTGGCCAGCAAAGCCGGCTTCCGCCTGCTCGCCCTCACCTCGGACTGACCAACCTGGTCATTTCCATCCGGGAAGGAAATCACCAGGTTGGTCAGTTGGCGATGACGGCGGGTGGCGTGGAGTCGGTGACGAGGACCAGTCGCTGGACGGCGCGAGTCATCGCGACGTAGAGCAATCGGGCGCCGCGAGGTGTGTGCTCGACATCCAACCGGCCCTCGGCGAGCACCTCGTGCGGGTTGACGACGAGCACGCCGTCGAACTCGAGTCCCTTCACGGCGTGTGCCTCGAACACCGGCACCTCGGTCGGCCCCAGGTCGTGCACGTGCGCCACCCCGGTCAGACCTTCGATTTCGAGCGACGCGCCGATCGCATCGTGCAGTCGAGCCGGCGCCACGATGCCCATGACCTTGTGCTTCTTCTTCAGCGCCGCAGCTTCGGTGGCGACGCGACCAGGCAACTCGTCGCTGCCGCACGATTCCCACACGGGCGCATCGCCGGCGAGTCGCACGCTGCGACTCTCGGTCGCGTCGACATCGGTGAGCGGGAGCAAGCGGTTCGCGACGCTCAGCACGGGCTCGGGCACGCGGTAGCCGATCGTGAGATCGGCGACGATTCCCGACGAGCCGTCGGGTCCGAGATGCGCGAACACGTCGTTCCAACGCTCCTGGCCCGCCGGCGTGGTGGACTGAGCGACGTCGCCGACGAGCGTCATCGACGACGCCGGACTGCGGCGACCGATCACACGGAGCGCGACCGCCGAATGGTCTTGTGCTTCGTCGACCACGACGTGCCCATAGGTGAACGGCGATCCGTCGAGCAGCGAATTCGCTTCGTCGACAAGCAACTGGTCGGCCGGCGTCCATGCCCGCTTCTTGCCCTTCGGGCCACCGAGCTGCGCTGCGAGCAACCGGTCGACGAGCTTGATCGGCTTCTGGGTCGGCCACGCCTTGGTGATCGCCGACTTCAACGGACCGGCGCTCGCCCACGCATCGTCCTTGCCGCTACGCCGCAAGAGTTCACGTTTGGCGATCGCCGTGAGACGAGCCCGGCGCTCGTTGATCGGCGTGTTGCCCGCCTTCGCCGTCGCCACCCATCCGGCGAACTCGGCAGCGCTGATGACGTGATTGCGCACGCCGATCGGCACGACGATGTCGTCGTCGGGGGCGCTGATCGCTCCGAGCGCCGCTGCTTCGAGGTCGGCGAGCCGATCGGCTGCCCCCTTCCAGCGAGCGGCCTCGGCGTCGTCGACACCCGTGACCTCGACACGCGGGATGCACAGCTCCTGTGCGGTCGCCTGGCGCACGCTGCGCTCACCCAGCGACGGCAGGACGTTGCCGATGTAGTCGAGGAACGCCTGGTTGGGGCCGACGATCAGCACGCCGTCGCGGGCCAAGCGAGCTCGATGTTCGAACAGGAGGTACGCCGCTCGGTGGAGCGCGACCGCGGTCTTGCCGGTGCCAGGTCCGCCTTGAACGATCAGCACCTGGTCGATGTCGGAGCGGATCACGACGTCTTGCTCGCCCTGGATCGTCGCGACGATCTCGCGCATCTCACCACTGCGCTCGGCGCCGATCTCGGCGAGCACCGGGTCGGGGATTCCGGCCGCTGCTCCCCCGGCGTCCGGGTCGTCGAGATGCTCGTCGAGGTAGGCGGTCAACGCTCCGTCGTCGAGGGTGAAGCGACGGCGGAACGCCACGCCGAGCGGGTCGATCGCCGTCGCTCGGTAAAACGGCGCGGCGATCGGCGCCCGCCAGTCGACCACCACCGGGTCGTGAGCGTCGTCTTCGATGTGACGCCGGCCGATGTACCACTCCTCGCGATCGCTCCCGTCGAGATCGTCGCAGTCGATCCGTCCGAAGAACTCGCCGGCCCCCGGGCTGCGCAACGATTCCAGCGCATCGCCCACCGTCATCTCGACGAACTCCTGGGTGATCTCGTCGGCGGACGCCGAGGGATCGAGCGCTTCGAACCGTTCGATCATCCGGTCGCGAGCGGCCCCAGCCGCGCGAAATCGGGCCTGCTCGTCGGTGAGGTCGGGGAACAGGTCAGCAGTCATGAGGGCGTTCGACCGTATCGGATCACGACCGGTTGTTTCCCTTGGACCGGGACGAAAAGAAACAAGCGGGTCAGATGCGGGCGGGGTCGACCTCGACTCGGATGCGCGCTCCGGGCGGGCGTTCGGCGGCGTTGAGCGCCTCGCCGAGCACGGTCCACGATTCGGCACGAACGAGATGGTGATCGTCGTCGATGTGCCCGACCTGCACGACGTCTCGGTCGAGTTGCTCGATCACCTCGTCGCTGAACCCGCCGGAGATCGATGCCAACGCGCCGTACGGCGGCAGGTGCAGCATCTCGCGTCGGGAGCGTTCGGCATCGAGCACGAGGTCGGGATCGGCGCGGAACGCCGCCTGCACGACCTCGTGGTCAGGGTTGAACGTCTGGATCATCACCTCCGGCGCCAATCGGCCGGCTCGAATGATCAACGCGAGCGCCTGCTCCGAGGCCCGGAACCGTGGCGCCAGCATCTCGGAGTCGAACTCCAGGAACGCGACGACGTCGGCTCTGTCGATCCGGTGCAGCACCGCTTCGGTCCCCACGTAGATGTCGGCCCGCTTCGGCGGCTCGTCGTCGGCACCGGTCACGGCGACGACGGGTCGGTTCGCGGCCGCCTCCAGTTCTTCGCGAAGGCGCGTCACGCCGGGTCGCAGATTGGCGAACTTCGACGCACCGCACGCCTGACACACCGCGGGCCGCTCGGTTCCACATCGCCGACACGACAACCGGTTGTCGTCGGTCAGGCCGACCGCCGCATCACACGTCTCGCAGCGGATCAGCTCCCGGCACGTACGGCACGCCAACACCCGGGCGCGACCGGTGATGTTGCTCACGCACACGACGTGCTGCAGCGGATCACGGAGCCGTTCGATGAGCGCCGAGGTGATCAACGAGCGCTTCCACGGGTCCTCGTCGGTCCGGTCGACCACCTCGACTCGCGGCCAGTGCAAGCGCTCGCGATCTCGCGGCGGATGAACGACACCTCCGGGGCCAGCCAGTTCTTCGACCGCGACGAGCGTCGGCGCGGGCGACACGAACACGGCCGGCACCCCGGCCCGGCGGCACCGTTCGGCGACCACGTCGCGTGCATGCCAGGTGGGCGAGCGTTCGTCTTGCAACGCCTCGTCGTGCTCGTCGACCACGATCGCTGCGGCCAGGCCGGCGCACGGCATCCAGGCGGCGCTGCGCGAACCGATCACCACGTCGACACCACCGGCCGCCGCAGCCCAGTCGTCGGGCACGTAGGCCACCGTCGCGCCGGTGCGCCGCAGGCGTGACGCCAGCAGCGCTGCGTCGTGGTTGGTGGGCACGACCACCAGAGTCGGGCCGAGGCCGATCGCCGACAGCACCGAGGGCAGCACGTCGCTGCGCGGTGGCAGCCGGAGCACACCGCCACCCGATTCGAGCAGCTTCGTCGTGGCCGGCGAACTCGGGGCCGGCGCAGTCGCCCGCCGGTGCGGGGGCGGCAACGTCCGGACCGCGTTGCGCGGTGAGGCGGTGACGAGGAACGGGCGGATGCGACGGGCCGCCCATCTGACCGAGGCCCAGTGAGCGAGTTCGATCAGCTCGGGCGCGGGCCCATGACCGCGCACCTTCGCAATGGGCTTGAGTTCGTCGGCCGGGACCGCCGGCTCGTCGGGGAGCTCGATGACCCAGCCACCGATACGGCGGCCGTGCAGCTCGACACGCACCATCGTGCCGACCTCGACCTGATCGACGAGGTCGTCAGGAATCGAGTAGTCGAACGGTTTCGCCAGCCCGGTGACGTCGGGCAACACGCGAGCGCATCGAACCGTGTGACCGAACAGCAACCCGTCGGTCACGGCCGGTCACACAATTCGATGCGTGCGGTCAGGTCAGGCGCCGAGCGCGGACTTGAAGTCGTCGAGGCGGTCGAGCTGCTCCCACGGGAACTCTTCGCGACCGAAGTGACCGTAGGCAGCCGACTTCTTGTAGATCGGACGCTTGAGGTCGAGGTCGCGCACGATCGCGCCGGGACGCAGGTCGAACGTCGAGCGAACGGCGGCTTCGATCTTCGCCGGATCTTCGGCAGCGGTACCGAACGTCTCGACGAGGATGCTCATCGGCTGCGCCATGCCGATGGCGTAGGCGAGCTGGATCTCACAGCGATCGGCGGCGCCGGAAGCGACGACGTGCTTGGCGACCCAACGGCCGGCGTAGGCAGCCGAGCGGTCGACCTTGGATGGGTCCTTGCCCGAGAAGGCGCCGCCGCCGTGGCGGCCCATGCCACCGTAGGTGTCGACGATGATCTTGCGGCCGGTGAGGCCACAGTCGCCGACCGGGCCACCGATGACGAACTTGCCGGTCGGGTTGATGTAGATCTCGTAGTCGTCGTCGGCGAACTGCTCGGGGATGACGGGGCGGATGACCTGGTCGATGAGATCGGGACGGATGACGGTGTCGCGGTCGATCCCGTCCTGGTGCTGCGTCGAGATGAGCACGGCCTTGAGTGCGACCGGCTTGCCGTTCTCGTCGTACTCGAAGGTGACCTGGGTCTTGCCGTCGGGGCGCAGGTACGGAACCTGACCCGACTTGCGCACGTCGGCGAGACGCTCCGACAGGCGATGTGCCGTGTTGATCGGCAGCGGCATGAGCACGTCGGTCTCGTTGCAGGCGTAGCCGAACATCATGCCCTGGTCGCCCGCGCCCTGCAGGTTGAGCTGATCTTCACCGGCGGTGCCGCCACGGAACTCTTCGCTCGTGTCGACGCCCTGCGCGATGTCGGGGCTCTGCTCGTCGAGGGTGACCATGACGCCACACGTGTTGCCGTCGAAACCGAACAGCGCGTTGTCGTAGCCGATGCCGTTGATGGTCTCGCGAGCGATCTTCGGAATCTCGACGTAGGCGGTCGTGCTGACTTCGCCGGCGACGACGCACAGGCCGGTCGTGACCAGCGTTTCGCATGCGACTCGAGCGTCGGGATCCTCGGTGAGGATGGCGTCGAGCACGGCGTCGGAGATCTGGTCCGCCATCTTGTCGGGATGCCCCTCGGTGACGGATTCGGAGGTGAACGAGTAATTGGCCATGTGATGTCCTGTCTACTGTGATCTGGTCATCGTCGACGGATCAGCGCGTGCGTCTGATGTCGACGATCGTGTCGATGACGGCCCGGGCAACATCTCGCTTGGCAGCAAGGTCGATCTCGACAGGCTTCGCGTCGGGCCTGAGCAGCGTAACCGCATTGGTGTCGTGAGCGAACCCGACTTCGGGAGCGCCGACGTCGTTGGCGACGATGAGATCGAGACGCTTCTTCTCGAGCTTGGACGTCGCGTTCGCGATGAGATCGTCGGTTTCTGCGGCGAATCCGACGAGCACCTGACCGGCCCGTTTGTTCTCTCCGAGTCCGGCGAGAATGTCAGGAGTCGGCTCGAGCACGATCTCGGGAACGCCATCGCGCTTCTTGATCTTGCCGGTCGCCGCTGACGCCGGACGGAAGTCGGCGACCGCTGCCGCCATGACCACGACGTCGTGGTCGTCTGCCGCAGCGTTCATCGCCGCATGCATCTCGGCGGCGGTCTCGACGGGCACGACCACCGCCCCGGGCGGCGTCGGGAGTGAGACGGTCGACACGATCGTGACCGATGCGCCGCGAGCGAGCGCTTCGGCGGCCACGGCGTACCCCTGCTTGCCCGAGGAACGGTTGGCGATGACTCTGACGGAGTCGATCGGCTCGCGAGTGCCACCGGCCGACACCACGAGGCGGACGCCGTCGAGGTCGTTCGGGCCGAGCACTCGCTCGACTTCGGCGACGATGCGCTCCGGCTCGGCGAGGCGGCCGGCGCCGACGTCGCCACCGGCGAGACGCCCTGAATCGGGTTCGACGATGTGCACGCCGCGTTCACGCAGCACGGCGACGTTGTCGACGACGCTCGGGTGCTCCCACATCTCGGTGTGCATCGCCGGGCACACCACGACGGGGGCGCGAGTGGCGATGAGCGTGTTGAGCAGCAGATCGTGGCTGTAGCCGATGCGGTAGGCCGCCAGCAGTTTGGCGGTGGCCGGGGCCACGAGGATCAAGTCGGCACCCTGCCCCGCCTTGGTGTGCGGGATCGGGGTTTCGGGATCGTGCCAGAGTTCGGTCTTGACGGGCTCCGACGCCAGCGCGCTGAGCGTGGTCGTGCCGACGAAGTGCTGCGCCGCCTCGGTCATGATCGGCACCACGTGGGCACCGGCGTCGACCAGGCGTCGGGCGATCTCAATCGCCTTGTACGCGGCGATACCGCCGGTCACACCGAGCACGATGCGCTTGCCGGCGAGTGATCCGGTCACGTCGCTCACTCGATTCGCCCCGCTGCTCGCGGCAGCCGACTCAGGCGTCGGACTCGGCGGCGTCGGCGGCAGCCTGTGCCTCGGCTTCGGGATCTTCCTCGATCTCGGGCAGCTCGGGCTCTTCGGGTGCTTCGGTCCAGACGATCTTGTCGTCGGCCAGTTCCTGGAAGGCGATCGAGAGCGGCTTGCGAGCCGTCGACGACACCTGCGGCGGAATCATGTGGCCGAGGCCGTCACCGAGCTGGTTGAAGTAAGAGTTGATGTTGCGCGCACGACGGGCAGCAAGCGTCACCAGCGTGAACTTGTTGAGGTTCTCCTTCTCGAGGAGCGTCTCGATCGAAGGGGTGATCAAGGTGTCGTTGTCAAGCGCCATAGTGGTCCGAGCCTACCGGAATTCACGGGCAACCCGTGGGTTGCCGTCGGGCGGCGAGTCGACGACGGCAGCTCAGGCCGAACGAGCCGCGTCGATGATCTCGAGCATCTGGTTGATGGTGGCTTCGAGGTCGTCGTTGACGACGGCGTGATCCGCGAGCTGGCGACCGATGGGCTCTTCCTCTTCGGCCTTCTTGAGCCGGGCGAGGACCTTGTGGTCGAGGTCGCCGCGGCCGCGGAGACGTCGCTCCTGTTCCTCTCGCGAGGGAGGCAACACGAAGATCAGCAGCGCGTCGGGGTGGATCCGCTTCACCTGTTGAGCGCCGTCGACCTCGATCTCGAGGACGAGATCACGGTCGTCGCCGGGCTCCGGAATCGGCGAGCCGTAGTAGTTGCCGAGGAACTCGGTCCACTCGAGGAACCCCCCGGCCTCGATGCGTTGCTCGAACTCTTCGGATGTGACGAACACGTACGCGTCGTCGGATTCGGATGGTCGCTGCTCGCGTGTGGTCCACGAGCGGCTGAGGAACAGCCGATCGTCCCGCTCGACGAGCGCGTCGACGATGGTCCCCTTACCGACCCCTCCCGGGCCGGACACGACGACGATCACAGGGCGTCTCGACGCCTCAGGCCGCGTTCGTTTCAATGGAGTTCGTCGAGCAGAGCTTTGCGCTGCTGATTCCCGAGTCCCTGAACACGACGGTTGTCGGCGATGCCGATCTCTTCCATGAGCCGGCGGGCCTTGACTTTGCCGACGCCCGGAAGCGATTCGAGCATCGACACGACCTTCAATTTGCCGACGTTTCCGTCGTCGGAGTCGAGCGCTTCCTTGAGCGACATCGACCCCATCTTGAGGCGTGCCTTGATCTCGGCGCGAGCGGCCCGCGCTTCAGCCGCTTTGACGAGTGCAGCTGCCCGCTGCTCCGGAGTCAACGGTGGTGGTGTTGCCATGAACTCACGGTAGCGCGCTGACATCGACCGTGCGTGCAACTCCGCGGTCGGACGCCCACGCAACCAACTCGTCGTGGACGCGGCGAGGCGCGCGCGGATCGGCGAAGGTGGCCGTTCCGACCTGCACCGCGGTCGCTCCGGCGATCATCATCTCGGCCGCGTCCCAGCCCGACGCGATGCCGCCGACGCCGATGATCGGCAACTCCGGCAGCGCTGCGTGGACGTCGTACACGGCGCGTACGGCCACCGGATGCATGGCCCGACCGGAGTAGCCCCCGCCGCCGGCGCCGAGGGTGGGTTGCAACGTGACGGGGTCGTAGGCCAGTCCCAGCAAGGTGTTGACGCACGTGACCGCCTCGGCACCCGCGTCGGCGACGCTGGCTGCGACGTCGATGATCCGATCGGTGTTGGCGCTGAGCTTCGCCCAGCGCGGCCGACCGCACACCTCGGTCGCAGCGACCACCGCGGCGGAGAGGTCGGCATCGTGGGCGAAGATCGAACCGCGCCCTTCGAGGTTCGGACACGACAGGTTCACCTCGACCGCGACCACACCGTCGGGCGCTGCCGACAACTGCTCGGCTGCCTGTCGATAGTCGTCGAGCGAACGCCCCCAGATGCTCGCCACGACGGTGGCACCGGTGTCGAGCAGTGCCGGCAACACGTTCGCGAGCCAGTACTCGACACCCGGACCCTGGAGCCCGACGGCGTTCATCATCCCGTCGCGAGTCGGGTGCACCCGGGGAGCCGGGTTGCCGGCCCACTCGAACGGTGCGAGTGACTTGGTGACGATCGCACCGATCGACGCGAGGTCGAAGTACGGCGCCAGCTCGGTGCCGTAGCCCGCGGTGCCCGACGCCGCCATCACCGGCGACGACAGCGTGATCGAGCCGACGGTCGTGGTGGTGTCGACGCTCATGACCCGGCGACTCGTGCGGTCACGTTCACCGCTCCTGGCCGGTCGCGGTGCCCGCAGCGTGATACTCCTGCAGGCTGCGCACGCCGAGGGCTTCACCATGTCGTTCGGCTAGGCCCTGCGCGGCAGCGAGCGCTGCGTCGACCGTGGTGACGCAGCTCACTCGATGGAGGCTCGCCGCCTTGCGGATCGTCGCCCCGTCGGTGCGACCGATGCGGCCACGCGGGGTGTTGACCACGAAGCTGACCTTGCCGTCGGCGATGAGGTCGGGAGCGGTGGGCAGGTCGGGGTCGTCGTCGCTGCGCTGACCGTCGTTGTGCACCTTGGCCACGATCTGATCGACCTCGTGGCCGAAGCGAGCGAGGTAGTCGGCGGTGCCGCGCGTCGCCGCGATGCCCAGCCCGAGCTCTCGCAGACACTGGGCCACGATGAGACCCGCCGGCTTGTCTTGATCGGCGAGCGACAAGAACACCATGCCGTCGTCGGCGTTGGTCGGCAGCACGGTGCCCGCCGCGAGCTCGGCCTTGTAGAAGGCCCGACCGAACGTCGAGTCGATGCCCATGACCTCGCCGGTCGAACGCATCTCGGGTCCGAGCGCCGGGTCGACCTCGGGGAACCGGTTGAACGGCATGACGGCCTCCTTGACCGCCACGTGCCCACCGATCGCCGGCTGCAGGAGCCCCTCGTCGCGTAGTTCGGCGAGCGAGGCGCCGAGCATCACACGCGTGGCCACCTTGGCGAGCGGCACGCCGGTCGCCTTGGCGACGAACGGCACGGTACGGCTCGCCCGTGGGTTGGCTTCGATCACGTAGACCGTGGTGCCGGCGACGGCGAACTGCACGTTGATCAGCCCGCGGACGTCGAGTCGCTTGGCGATCGCCTTCGTGTACGCCTTGATCACCTCGACGACCCACCCCGGCAGCGTCTGCGGCGGGATCGCGCACGCCGAGTCACCGGAGTGGACGCCGGCCTCTTCGACGTGCTCGAGCACGCCGCCGATCATGACCTCGCCGGTGTGGTCGCGGACGGCGTCGACGTCGACCTCGGTCGCGTCGGCGAGGAAGCGGTCGATCAGCACCGGCCGCTCGGCCGACAGGCCGCCTTCCTTGCCGAGCGAGCCGAACCCGGCGAGTTCTTCCATCGCCGAGGCGAGGTGCTCGGCGTCGTGGACGATCTGCATCGCTCGCCCACCGAGCACGTAGCTCGGGCGCACCAACACCGGGAAGCCGATCTTCGAGGTGATCTCGAGCGCTTCGTCGAGGTCGACGGCGGTGCCGCCGGGAGGTTGCGGGATCTGCAACTCGTCGCACATGACGTTCCAGCGCTCGCGGTCCTCGGCGGCGTCGATCGAGTCGGGAGACGTACCGGCGACGAGTTCGATCGGGATCTCCCCCGCCAGCTTCAGCGGCGTCTGGCCGCCCAGCGACACGACGATCTTGCTCGGCTGCTCGGCGTCGATGACGTTGAGCACGTCTTCCTTGGTGAGCGGCTCGAAGTAGAGCCGGTCGGACGTGTCGTAGTCGGTCGAAACCGTCTCGGGGTTGCAGTTGACCATGATCGTCTCGTACCCCGCGTCGCGGAGCGCGAACGAGGCGTGGACGCAGCAGTAGTCGAACTCGATGCCCTGCCCGATCCGGTTCGGCCCCGACCCGAGGATCATGACCTTCTCGCGATCGGACGGACGTACTTCGCTCTCGTCTTCGTACGTCGAGTAGTGATACGGCGTCTCGGCATCGAACTCGGCGGCGCACGTGTCGACCGTCTTGTAAGTCGGCACGACGCCCGCCTCGATGCGCGCGGCACGCACGTCGGCCTCGTGACGGCCCCACAGGTAGCCGAGCTGCGCGTCGGAGAAGCCGATCTGCTTGGCCCGCTTCCACGACCGCTTGGTCATGGCGTCGATGCCGCGCTCGGCGAGGGCTGCACGCTCCTCGGTGATGATCGACATCTGATCGAGGAACCACACGTCGATGCGGGTGGCCTCGTGGATCTCGTCGACGGTCATGCCGCGGTGCAGCAGTTCGCCGACCTGGAGGATGCGGTCGGGCGTGGCGATGCACGCCTGAGCCAGCAGTTCGGCGTCGGGGATCGAGGCGTACTGCTCTTCGCCGGGGTCACAGTTGAGTCCGAGTCGCCCCTGTTCGAGCGAGCGGAGCGCTTTCTGCAGGCTCTCGGGGAAGGTGCGGCCGATCGCCATGACCTCGCCCACCGATTGCATCTGCGTGCCGAGCACACCGCTGGCACCGGGAAGCTTCTCGAACGCCCAACGCGGGATCTTGGTGACGACGTAGTCGATGACCGGTTCGAACGCCGCCGGGGTGGCCGACGTGGCCGTCGACGTGATGTCGTTGTCGATCTCGTCGAGCGTGTAGCCGATGGCGAGCTTGGCGGCGATCTTGGCGATCGGGAAGCCGGTGGCCTTCGAGGCGAGCGCCGACGAACGCGACACGCGCGGGTTCATCTCGATGACGACCTGACGGCCGTCGGAGGGGTCGACGGCGAACTGCACGTTGGAACCGCCGGTCTCGACGCCGACTCGGCGGATGCAGGCGATCGCCGCGTCACGCATCTGCTGGTACTCGACGTCGGTGAGCGTCTGGATGGGAGCGACGGTGATCGAGTCGCCGGTGTGCACACCCATCGGATCGACGTTCTCGATACCGCAGATGATGACGCAGTTGTCGTTCTTGTCGCGGATGACCTCGAGCTCGTACTCCTTCCAGCCGACGATCGACTCCTCGATGAGGATCTCGTTGATCGGGCTCGCTGCGATGCCGTTGGCGGCGACGACCTCGAACTCCTCCAGCGTGGTGGCGATACCGGTGCCGCGTCCACCGAGGATGTAGGCCGGACGGATGATGATCGGCAAGCCGATCTCCTCGAGGGCCTCGCGGGCCTCTTCCATGGTGTGGGCGGTGCGCGAGCGGCACGATTCGAGGCCGATCTCGGTCATCGCGACCTTGAAGTTCTCGCGGTCCTCGGCCGTGGCGATGGCCTCGGCGTTGGCGCCGATCATCTCGGGCTTGCCGGGCACGCCGATGAGGTTGCGTTCGAACAACTCCATCGCGATGTTGAGTCCGGTCTGGCCGCCGAGGGTCGGCAGCACGGCATCGGGCTGTTCCTTCTCGATGATCGAGTTGACCACTTCCCAGGTGAGGGGCTCGACGTAGGTGGCGTCGGCGAAGTCTGGGTCGGTCATGATCGTGGCCGGGTTCGAGTTGGCGAGGATGACGCGGTATCCCTCCTCCTTGAGCACGCGGCAGGCCTGCGTACCCGAGTAGTCGAACTCACACGCCTGGCCGATGACGATGGGGCCCGAACCGATGATGAGGATCGACTGGATGTCGGTGCGCTTCGGCATGTCAGGCACCGGCCTTTCCGGTCGACGCCGACGCATCCATCAGGTCGGCGAACTGGTCGAACAGGTAGTTGGCGTCGTGAGGTCCGGGGTTGGCCTCGGGGTGGTGCTGCACGCTGAACGCTCGCTCGCTCTCGACACGGATGCCTTCGCACACGTCGTCGTTGAGGTTGATGTGGGTCATCTCCGCGTTCGACGGGAGCGTGCTCGCGTCGACGGCGAAGTTGTGGTTCTGGCTCGTGATCTCGATCCGCTGGTCGAGCAGGTTCTTCACCGGGTGGTTGCCGCCGTGGTGGCCGAACGGCAGCTTCACGGTGTCGGCACCGATGGCCCGGCTGAGCAACTGGTGTCCGAGGCAGATGCCGAAGATCGGCAACTCGCCGAGCAGGCCCTGAATGGTGTCGACGGCGTACGGCGACATCGCCGGGTCACCCGGCCCGTTGGAGAGGAACACGCCGCTCGGGTCCATCGCCAGGATGTCGCCGGCGCTCGTGGTGGCGGGGACGACTTCGACACGACCGAAGCGAGCCAGGTTGTTGGCGATGTTGCGCTTCATGCCGAAGTCGATGGCCACGATCGTGCGTCGGCTGGCGGGATCGGTGGCCTGGACGGTGTAGCCGACCGGCGTGGTGACCGTCTTGACCAGGTCGACGCCATCGGTGCCGGGTTCGGCCTGTGCGGCCGCGAGCAGTTCGCTCTCGGACGCGGAGCCGAACGCACCGGGGACGGCGCCGTGGTCACGGATCAGCCGGGTGAGCCGACGGGTGTCGATGCCGGCGATGCCGGGCACGCCCTGCTGGAACAGCATCGAGCCGAGGTCGGACTGCGCTCGGAAGTTGCTGTGCCGACGAGCGAGATCGCGGACGATCACCCCACGACAGAACGTGCCGACCGACTCGAAGTCGGTGGCGTTGATTCCGTAGTTGCCGATGTGCGGGTACGTGAAGGTGATGATCTGGCCGGCGTAGCTCGGGTCGGAGATGACCTCCTGATAGCCGCTCAGCACGGTGTTGAACACCACCTCGCCGGTCGAGACGGGGACGTGCGCTCCGATGAGCTCGCCTTCGAAGACCGAACCGTCGGCCAGGACGAGCGCTCCTTCCGTGACCGCGTTGCCCGTCTTCCCCGTCATGACGACGCCTTTCGAGTGGACTGCATGTTCATGCATCGTAGCGAATGTTCATTCATTGTGGTGCGTCGGTTCCGTCTCATCGTGTGGGAGTTCCGTTCTCGACCGTCAACGTGCCGTCGAGGATCGTGTGTGTCGTGCGCCCGCGGAGCGGGACGCCGACGAAGGGGGTGTTGCGTGACTTGCTGGCCAACTCGGCGGGGACGACCTCCCAGCTCACGTCGGCATCGAAGAGTGTGAGGTTGGCTGGCTCGCCGACGGCCACGGGGCGGCCGTGCACGTCGTCGATGCCGGCGATGGCCGCCGGCTTCCACGAAAGCGCCGCGACGATGTCGACGAGCGGCATGTCGAGGTGCGCAATGCACACGCCGAGCGCCGTTTCGAGACCGAGCATGCCGGGCGGTGCCTGATCGAGCGGCTGCTCCTTGCTCTCGGGCACATGCGGGGCATGGTCGGTGGCGACCGCGTCGATGGTGCCGTCGCGCAGCCCCTCGCGCACGGCGGTCACGTCGTCCATCGTGCGCAGCGGCGGGTTCACCTTGTAGATCGCGCTGTACGAACGGAGCAGTTCGTCGGTCAGGCTGATGTGGTGCGGTGTGGCCTCGGCGGTCACCGGCAGCCCGTCGGCCTTGGCGGCCCGCACCAACTCGACGCTCTTCATCGTCGACAGGTGGAGGAAGTGCGCCGGTGCGCCGGTCAGACGAACGAGTTCGATGTCGCGGTGGACCATCAATTCCTCGGCGAGCGACGGCCAGCCGGGGAGGCCGAGATGGCTGCAGCAGTCGCCTTCGTGCATCACCGCTCCCCCGGTCAGTTGCTCGACTTCGCAGTGCTGCGCCATCGTGACGCCGAGCCCCTTGGCGTACTCGAACGCTCGCCGCATGAGCAGCGCGTCCTGCACGCCGTTGCCGTCGTCGGTGAACAGCTTCACGCCGGCTTCGGAGAGTTCGCCGAACGGGGTCAGCTGCGTGCCCTGCCGACCGACGGTGATGGATCCCGACGGGTACACATCGCACAGACCGGCGAGCTGGCCCTGTCGGCGAACGAAGTCGACGACGCTCACCGAGTCCTGCGTCGGGTCGGTGTTGGGCATCGCCACCACGGCGGTGTACCCGCCCTTGGCGGCCGCACGGGAACCCGTCTCGATCGTCTCGGCCTCCTCCTTTCCCGGCTCACGGAGGTGGGTGTGGAGGTCGACGAAGCCTGGTGTGAGCGTGAGCCCTGCGGCATCGATGTGGTGTTCGCCGTCGGCGGCGGTCAGGCCGGTGGCGACGTCGGTGATCGTGCCGTCGGCGATGCGCACGTCGGCGAGTCGTTCACCGGTGGCATCGATGACGTTCGCACCGGTGATGAGGAGGGACGTGGAGTCGGTCATGCGAAGTCCGGTCGTTCGAGGTCGGAGGTGGGGTCGGCGTCGGCCGACAGCAGGTCGAAGAGCACGGCCATGCGGACGGCGATGCCGTTCGTGACCTGCTGGGTGATGACGGCGCCCGGTAGTTCGGCGGGATCGACGGCGATCTCGACGCCGCGGTTGATCGGCCCCGGGTGCATGATCAGCGTGTGTGGCGCCAGGCGGGCGGCCCGGGCTGGGGTGAGCCCGAAGCGGCTCGTGTACTCGCGCAGGTTCGGCACGAGTGCTTCGGTCATCCGCTCGTTCTGCATGCGCAGCATGTAGAGCACGTCGACGCCGCTGCCGTCGGGACCGATCACGTCGTCGAGCGATTCGGTGTGGTGTTCGTGGAACACCGGAGGAAGGAGCGTGCGGGGTGCGACCCACGTGACGTCGGCGCCCATCGCGTGGAACGCCGCCGAGGTCGAGCGGGCGACTCGACTGTGCTTGATGTCGCCGACGATCGCCACGCGCAGGCCGTCGAAGCCGCCGGTGCGTCCGAGTGCGGTTCGCACCGTGTACATGTCGAGCAGCGCCTGCGTCGGGTGGGCGTGCCAGCCGTCGCCGGCGTTGACGACCGACGCCGACGTCCAGTTGTCGACCAGCCACGGGGCGCCGGTGGAGCCGTGGCGGATGACGAACGCGTCGACGCCCATCGCGGCGATCGTCTCGATCGTGTCTTTCAGGCTCTCGCCTTTGCTCAAGCTCGACTGTGACACGGCGAAGGTCATCGTGTCGGCGGAGAGCCGCTTGGCCGCCGTCTCGAAGCTGAGCCGGGTGCGGGTCGAGTCCTCGAAGAACACGCTGCACACCGTCTTGCCGCGCAACGCGGGCACCTTCGGGTTGGGGCGTCGGTTGACCTCGGCCATGGTGTCGGCCAGTTCGAGGATGCGGTGTACACCGTCGGCCCCGAGTTCCTCGATCGACAACAGCGAGCGACTCATCGCGCCACTCCCCCGCCAATCGGTGTCTGACACGGAATGACGGGGGCGATCACGAGATGACCACCCCGTCGGCGGTGACCGCGACGTTCTCGTCGCTGCTGGTGGGCAGGTTCTTGCCGACGTAGTCGGGTCGGATCGGCAGTTCGCGGTGACCGCGGTCGACGACCACAGCGAGCTGGACCGCTCGAGGTCGGCCGTAGTCGGCGAGCGCGTCGAGCGCCGCTCGGACGGTGCGCCCGGTGAAGAGCACGTCGTCGACGAGGACGATGGTGATGCCGTCGATGTCGAAGTCAATGTCGCTCACCGCGGCGGGTGACACGGGCCGGAGGCCGATGTCGTCGCGGTAGAGCGATGCGTCGATCGAGCCGACGGGAACCGCCGAGTCGGGGTCGATACGGGCGATCTCGCCGCCCAGTGCGTCGGCGACCCAGACGCCACCGGTCTGGATGCCGATCAGGGCCACGCCATCGAGGCCCTGGTTTCGTTCGATGATCTCGTGTGCCATCCGAGTCGTCGCTCGGCGCACATCGTCAGAGCCCAAGACCGACTTGGGCTCCCGTGGTTCACGGGATTCGTTCATTTTTCCTTTCCGTATGAGCCTCTCGGGACTCACTTGACGGGCAGAACGGCAAGGTAGCACGGGCTACGGTGAACGACATCCTTCTCGACGGACTGGACGGAGAAATTCATGCATGAACTGGTGATTCGCGGAGCCTCGCTGGTCGACGGATCCGGAGCCGAGCAACGACTCGCCGATGTCGCCGTCGACGCCGGCACGATCGCTGCGGTCGATGCGCCGGGCAGATCAGGTCGAGCGAAGCGAACGATCGACGCCGACGGGCTCCTCCTCACCCCCGGCTGGGTCGACGTGCACACGCACTACGACGCACAGGCATCGTGGGACCCGTACCTCACGCCGTCGTCGTGGCACGGCGTCACGTCGGTGGTGATGGGGAACTGCGGCGTCGGGTTCGCTCCCGCCGCTCCCGACCGCCACGAGTGGCTGATCGAGCTCATGGAGGGCGTGGAAGACATCCCCGGCTCGGCGATGACCGAAGGCATGCAGTGGAGCTGGGAGAGCTTCGAGGAGTTCCTCGACTCGCTCGACGCTCGCAACTACGCGATCGACCTCGGCGCCCAGATCGCCCACGGCCCGGTGCGCGGGTACGTCATGGGCGACCGCGGTGCCGACAACGAGGCCGCGACCCCCGACGACATCGCCGCGATGGCGGCCATCGTCGAATCCGGGTTGCGAGCGGGAGCGCTCGGCTTCTCGACGTCGCGCACCCCCTTGCACAAGTCGCTGTCGGGTGAGCTCGTTCCGGGCACGCACGCCGCCGCCGACGAACTGCTCGGCATCGCCGATGCGCTCGCTCGCGCCGGGCACGGCGTGTTCCAGTTCGCCCCCGAGCACGTCGACGTGCCCACCGCCGAGTGGCCGTGGATGCGAGCGATCGCCGAGCGGACCGGCCGTACCGTGAGCGTCAATCTCAACCAGCCCAACAGCGCCCCCGATCTCTGGCGTGACGTGCTGCGTCTGCTCGACGAGGCCCGAGCCGACGGTGTGCCGATCGTTGCCCAGGTGGCCGGCCGAGTCGTCGGCCTCCTCATGTGCCTCGAAGGCAGTTTCAATCCCCTCGACTTCCACCCGGCCTACGCCTCGATTCGCGACCTGCCGCTCGACGAGCGTGTGGCCGCGCTGTCGGGCAGCGAACTGCGGGCGGCGCTGCGCGTCGAGCCCGACGACGGCGGACTGTTCCGCAAGGTCGTCCTCGACGCGATCGGCAGCTGGTGGGCGGTCGACGACGGCGACATCGACTACGAACCCGAAGCGTCCGATTCGATCGAGGCGGTCGCGGCTCGCACCGGCACGCACCCGATCGACCTCATCGTCGACCAGCTCTGCGCTCACGGCGGCCACGGGATGATCCTCACCCCGTTCTTCAACTACGCCTACGGCGACCTCTCGTTCCAGTACGAAGCGCACCAGCACCCGTCGACCCGGATGGGTCTCGCCGACGCCGGCGCGCACTGTCGGGTCATCTGCGACGGCGGAACACCCACGTTCATGCTCACGCACTGGACCCGCGACCGCCGCCGCGGTCCCACGCTGCCGCTCGAACTGGTCGTGCATCGCCAGACCCGTCAGACCGCCGAGCTCTACGGCCTCGGCGATCGCGGCCTGGTCGCTCCGGGGATGCGAGCCGACCTCAACCTGATCGACTACGACCGGCTCACGTTCGGCCCACCGCGCATGGCCTACGACCTGCCCGGTGGCGCCCGGCGACTGGTGCAGAAGGCCGACGGCTACGTGGCAACGTTCGTCAACGGCGTGCAGACCGTCGACCACGACGAGTTCACCGGCGAACTCCCTGGCCGCCTCATCCGCGGCCCCCGTTGACCGGCACGTCGACGACCTCGCTCCGGGAGCGACGCCGTCAACTCCCGCGTTCGGGCGGGAGCGGGATGTCGAAATCGCGCTCGTAGAGGATCCAGTGGTCGTTGGCGTCGACGAGGTCGAACGCCTCCTGGATCAGCAGCCAGTCGTCGTGGGGATACGCGTCGGTGGTCACCGGGAGCAGCACGTACTCGACCCGCTCGGCCCGGTCGGGAATCCGTGGCCCGTCGACGTTGCCGTTCGGGCCGTAGAGCACCGATCGGAACGGCGTGGGGAACTGGTAGATCTCGGTCCGGTGCGCCGTGTGGGGCGTGATGCGATAGTGCGCCGACAACACGGCGTCGCCGGGCACCAGTTCGATCAGGTCGCGAGCGGCGTTCGCCCAGTCGTTGTCGGGCTGTCCGTAGAACAGCTCGGTCCGCCCCCACGGCACGGGTGACCAGAGGTACGAGCCGACCAGCGACGACGCTGCGAGCACGGCGATGGCGATGGCTCGCACCGGCACCGTGACCGACCGAGGCGCCGCGACGGCAACCGGGCCAGCGCCCTCGGCATCTCCGGCTTCGGCACCAACGCCAACGCTGCGGTCGGTCGCTGAGCCGTCGGGGTGTTCGACCGGGTCTTCGAGCAGCACCTCGCGCCGCTCGCGCATCGCGCCGATCGCGTGGATCGTCCCGAGACTCAACGCGGGCACGGCAACGAGCGCGTAGTGGTACTCGATCTGGTACTGGTACCAGAACGTGCTGAGGATGTTGGTGAACAGGACGAGACCGCTGATCGCTGCCACGGTCGGCAGGCGGAGGAACAGCCAGGCGAACGGCGCGGTCATCTGCCAGAGGTACCACGGTCGTCCGTCGCTGCGCAGATGGTCGACCAGGTCGGTCGGGTTGGTGACCGCGGTGTCGACGATGCGCAGACCCGCTCGCAGCGTGCCGTCGCCCTCACGGCTGAACGGCAACCGCCAGGTGTTGCGGGTCGGCACGCCGATCAGACCACGCATCACCACGAACATCGCCACGGCCATGAACGCCACGCTGCCCAGCACGGTGGCCAGCCCGATCTTCCAGCTTCGCTTGACGCCGACCCAGACCCCGAGCGGCACGAGCACCAGCGAGGCGTCCTCCTTCACCGACAGCGCGAGGACGACGAACACCAGGTACATCCGCCACTTGTGTTCGAGCGCGGCGTAGATCGCGAACCCGACGAACACGCCGAGGAAGGCGTCGGGATGGAAGTTCTCGAGATTCGTCCAGCCGATGGCCGGGTGCACGAGATACCCGGCGGCGGCCAACAGCGCCAGCCATTCGCTGCCGAGGCGCCGACGGCCGTACAGGAACACCGGAATCGCACCGGCCCCGATGGCCGCCGACTGTGCGAAGAACAGCACGCCGGCCGCCGGCCAGATCCAGTAGAAGGGCACGAGCAGGAGCAGCACGAACGACGTGTGGTCGCCGAACAGGTTGCGCCCCATGAGCGTGACGAACGGTGCCTCGCCGCGCGACAGCAACCACACGCCCTGGTCGTAGAGCGCCGAGTCGTAGCTCGCCGTGCCGAGCGCGTGGTGGATGTCGAGCGAGCGCTGCGTGAAGTACCACACGTACAACACGACGATCGACGCCAGCACCGCCTGCGCCGCGGTGACGCCGAACACCCATGCCTCGACGCGTTGGCGAAGCGTCGGCGACACGGCGGGTTCGACGTCGTCGCCGTGCGCGGGCGCGTCGGTGTCGAGCAGGTCGGTCACGGCCGACAGTCTGACAAGATTTGCCGCCCGGTTGGCGTCATGGTTGGCGTCATGGATGGCGCGACCGCCGGAGTGACCGTCGGCCGCCCCGACGTCACCGCTCAGGAACGCAGGTCGCTGACCAGCGCGGCGAGCACACCGTTGACGAAACGGCCGCTGTCGTCGGTCGAGAACTGCTTCGCCAACTCGACGGCCTCGTCGAGCACCACGGCGGTGGGCACGTCGACGCGCTCGGCCAGTTCGAATGCGCCGATACGCAACACGTTGAGGTCGATCACCGGCATCCGGGCGAGCGTCCAACCAGTGGCGCGCCGGTCGATGGCGGCATCGAGACGTTCGCCGTGCTCGGCCACGCCGCGCACGATCAGTTGCGTGAGTTCGTCGGGTTCGATCACCTGGAGTTCGATCGCTTCGATCGGGGTGATGCCCTTCGACTGCGCTTCGTACAGGAGGTAGAGCGCACGCTCTCGCGCGTCGGAGCGCTCGTCGGGGCGCGGGATGGAAGCCATGTCGTGTCTACCGGTGCAGTCTGTGGGTCGGGATGGGTCGGTGAGCGGCCGCGATCAGACGCGGGTCATGTACTCGCCGGTTCGCGTGTCGACACGAACCTTGTCACCGATTTCGATGAAGAGCGGCACCTTGATCTCTTTGCCGGTCACCAGCGTGGCCGGCTTGGTGCCGCCACTCGAACGATCGCCCTGCAGACCGGGCTCGGTGGCGCCGATCTCGAGTTCGACCGACGCAGCGATCTCGACGCCGATGATCTCGCCCTGGTAGAACGCGATCTGCGCCATCATCTGCTCACTCAGGTAGTCGACGACGTCGGCCAACGCGACCGGCGGGACCGACACCTGGTCGTACGTGGTGGTGTTCATGAAGATGTAGTCGGTGCCGTCGTTGTACAGGTACTGCATGTCTTGGCGGTCGACGATCGCCTGCTCGACCTTGATGCCGGCGTTGAACGTCTTGTCGATCACGGCGCCGGTCCGCACGTTGCGGATCTTGCTGCGCACGAACGCCCCGCCCTTGCCGGGCTTGACGTGCTGGAACTCGACGACCTGATAGAGCGTGTTGTCGAGTTCGAGCGTGATGCCGTTCTTCAAGTCGTTGACGGAGATCTGGGGCATGGCGACTTCTTTCGAGAGTTCAGTTCAGCGGCCGCTGGGGTGAGTTCGTGAGAACCTGATGGCCAGTCTCGGTGACAACGACCAGATCTTCGATCCGGAATCCACCGAAGCCGTCACGATAGAGGCCAGGCTCCACGGTCACCACCATTCCGGCCGAGACCGTGTCGTCGCTCGTCTGCGAATGGAACGGCGATTCGTGGATCTCGAGGCCGACGCCGTGGCCGGTTCCGTGCAGGTACCAGTCGAGTCGACCGGCCTCGTCGAACACCTGGCGGCACGCATCGTCGATGGAGCGGGCGGTCACGCCATGACGCGTCGCGTCGAGGCCCGCCCGCTGCGCCACGGCGACGAGTTCGAGGAGTTCGCGCTGTTCGGCGGTGGCGTCGCCGATCACCCACGAGCGGGTCATGTCGGAGTGGTAGCCGTCGACGAGGGCGCCGACGTCGATGATCACCGTGTCGCCCTCGACGATCGTGCGGCGACTGGCCTCGTGATGTGGTCGCGCCGCGTGCGATGGTCCGCTCGCCACGATGGTGTCGTACGACCGGTCGTCGGCGCCGTGACGACGCATGCGGTACTCGAGTTCGCTTCGGATCTCGGCTTCGGTCACGGGCGAGTCGGCGGTGCCGAGCAACAACGGTTCGACCTCGGCGAGCGCGGCGTCGGTGGCTGCAGCCGCCGCTTCGATACGCGCGATCTCGGCATCGTCCTTGATCTGGCGCAGGAGCTGGACGCACGACGGGCGGGCGGCGACTGCGATCTCGGCGGCCAATGCGGTCCATGCCGCGTGCGAGGTGCGACCGGCGTCGAGCCCGACCCGATCGGCGCCTCGCAGCACCTCGCACAGTTGCTGATGCAGGTCGGCCGCTCGTTGTCGCGCCACGATCGTGGCGCCGGCATCGCTCGTCTCCGCGGCGGCCCGCTCCCGATAGCGCAGATCGGTGCCGAGGACGAGTTCGTCGCCACGCACCACCGCCCACCCGTTGGAGCCGGTGAACCCGGTGAGCCAACGGACGTCGGTGAGGTCGTCGAACAGCCACGCGTCGCAGCCGTGCTCATCGGATGCGAGCGCATCGACCACCGCCTGCCGACGTCGAGCGAAGTCGATCGGCGGCAGCGCGTTCACGACGCCAGGAACCGTTCGAGTGCGGCGCGGACCGGCGCCTCGTCGACCCCGGTGACGACCTCGACCCCATCGGGCCCGTCGAGCGCGAAGGTGAGGCCGGTGAGCGCCTTCTTGTCTCGATGCATCAGCGCCACGAGATCGTCGACGGCCAGCCCGTCGGGTGGTCGAGTCGACAGGTCGTACTCCCCCGCCACGACGGCCCGGTGTTCGGCGACCCGCGCCTCGTCGATGCGTCCGAGTTCGAGCCCGAGTTCGGCGGCGTAGATCAGACCGATGGCCACGGCTTCACCATGCGCGAGGCGATGATCGGTGGCGATCTCGAGTGCGTGCGCGAGCGTGTGCCCGTAGTTGAGCAACGCTCGGCGACCGCCCTCGCGTTCGTCGGACGCGACGACCTCGGCCTTGATCTCGATGCATCGAGCGATGCGTTCTTCGAGCTCCATCGCGAGCAGGTCGTCGCCGGTGAGGAAGTGATACTTCGCCATCTCGCCGAGCCCGCAGCGCATCTCTCGCGGCGGCAGGGTCGCGAGCGCATCGAGATCGCAGATCACACCGGACGGCTGCCAGAACGCTCCGACGAGGTTCTTGCCTTCCGGGAGGTTGACGCCGGTCTTCCCGCCGATCGCGGCATCGACCATGCCCAGCAGCGAGGTGGACACGTGCACGACCGGGATCCCTCGATGCCACGACGCCGCAGCGAAACCGGCCACGTCGGTGACCATGCCCCCGCCGGCACCGATGACCACGTCGTTGCGGTTGAGGCCCATGCGTGCGAACGAGCGCATCAACTGCTCGATCGTGGCGAGGGTCTTCGCGCCCTCCCCGACGCCGATCTCGAACACCTCGACCGCGCAGTCGGGGACGTAGGCGGCGAGCTCGTTGAACTGTGCGGGGATGCCGGGTTGGGTGACGACGGCGATGCGCTCGGCCGACGACGGGATCACGTCGGCCAGCTCGGCGAGTGCGCCGCTGCCGACGATCACGTCGTACGAGTGGCCCTGGATCGGCACGCTGACGTGCCTCATGCGCAGCACCTCAGCACGGCGCCGGCGACGTCGTTGACCGTCCGGTTGTCGACCGACACGATCGCATCGGCGACCTCCTTGTACAGCGACTCACGGGTCTCGAACATCGCACGCAACGTGCCCTCGGGGTCGTCGTCGAGCAGCGGCCGGTGCATGCCGTTCTTGACGCGATCGAGCAGCAACTCGACGTCGGCGAGGAGCCACACGACGTGCGCCCCGCTGGCGGCGAGCACGGCCCGGTTGGCCTCGCTCAGCACCACGCCGCCGGCCGCAGCGATGACCGACGGCTCGTCGGCCGCCACGGCTTCGGCGAGCACCGTGGTCTCGATCTCGCGGAATGCCGGTTCGCCTTCGGCGTTCCAGATCTCACGGACGGTCTGCCCGGTGCGTTCCTCGATCATCTCGTCGGAGTCGAGCAGCCTGCGGCCGAGGCGCTGCGCGAGGACACGACCGACCGACGACTTGCCGGCGCCCATCATCCCGACGAGGACGATGTGCTGCTTGGAACAGTCCCAGGTGGAGCCCATGCCGACCGCGTTACAGCGTCGCCGCGAACGCTTCGGCGTTGCGCACGAATTCGTCGACCGAGTCGCCGCCGAACTTGCGTTGCGCTTCACCGGCGAGCACGAGCGCCACCATGGTCTCGGCGACCACGCCCATCGCCGGCACGGCGGTGACGTCGGTGCGCTCCTTGAACGACACGCCCGCTTCCTTGGTGGCCGTGTCGACCGTGGCGAGTGTCGGCTTGTTGAGCGTGGCGAGGGGCTTCATTGCCGCCCGCACGACGAGGAGTTCACCCGTCGACATGCCGCCTTCGGTGCCACCTGCGAGCGTGCTCTCGCGGCGGTACTTCTGTGCATCGGAGTCCCACGAGATGGGGTCGTGCGCCTGGCTCCCACGACGACCGGCGACGTCGAAACCGTCGCCGATCTCGACGCCCTTGACCGCCTGGATGCTCATGACGGCCTGCGCGAGCATGCCGTCGAGTTTGCGGTCCCAGTGCACGTGGCTGCCGAGTCCGACCGGCAGCCCGAAGCCGAGCACTTCGACGACGCCGCCGAGCGAGTCGCCCTCTTTGGCGCACGCCTTGATCTCGGCGATCATGTCGTCGGTGGCTTCGAGGTCGAAGCAGCGCACCTGGCTCTCGTCGACCCGGTCGATCTGTTCGGGCGTGGGGCGTGGCGCCCCGTCGGGGACCCGCACACTGCCCATCTGGATGACGTGCGAGAGGATCTCGACGCCGAGCGGCCGGAGCAGCGCCTTGGCGACCGTACCCGCGGCGACGCGAGCGGCTGTTTCGCGAGCGCTCGCTCGTTCGAGCACGTCACGGGCGTCGGTGAACCCGTACTTCTGCATGCCGGCGAGGTCGGCGTGACCGGGCCGCACCTGGGTGAGCGGCGCCTTCGTCTCGCCCGGGGCCGGATCCATCTCCTCGTGCCACTTGTCGCTGCGGAACCACTCGGTGTTCTTGATCTCGATGGCGAGCGGCGAGCCGAGGGTGCGACCGTGCCGCACTCCACCGATCAGCGTGAGCTCGTCGACTTCGAACCGCTGGCGCGGCCCACGGCCGAAACCGAGTCGGCGGCGACCCATCTCGGCCTGGATCTGCTCGACGGTGATCTCGAGACCGGCCGGAAGGCCTTCGATCACGACCACCAAGCCCTGACCGTGTGACTCCCCCGCTGTGAGATACCTGAGCATCAGCGCAGCCTACCGCCGGACCAAATCTGGCGACCGGCTTCGTTGCCCGGCAGCTCGCCGGTCGGATCGACGCGCCGTCAGTTCGACGGCAGCAGGTCGGAGGTGCTCGCTTCGTCGTCGGCGAGCACCTGCTTCAGCAGCGCGACGAACTCGGCGGCGTGCGGGTTCTGCGCCGTCCGCTTCGGGAAGTACGCGTTGATGCGCCCGGCGTGCGGAATGGTGATGTCGGGAACGCGAACCAGCGTCCCCGCGTCGAGTCGTGACCGCACCGAGCGTTCCCAGCCCAGCGCGATGCCACCGTCGCGTTCGGCCACGTCAAGACACACCTGATACGAGGTGAAGACCACCGACTTCACCCGACCCACCTCGCCGACGAGGCTGGTGGCCAACACGTCCTGCCACGTGGTCCAACCCGGATCGACGTAGTCGACGTGCAACAGCGGCAAGACGGCGAGGTCGTCGGGCGTGATCGGCGACGGGAGCCGTGCCGCGAACGTGGGCGAGCACACGGGGAACACCGCCTCCTCGGCGATGAACTCGACCGTGAACTGCGGCGACTCGTTGGGGCCGTAGCCCAGTGCGAGATCGAAGTCCTCGTCGGTCGACGCCACGAGGTCGTCGGACGCGAGCACGCGGATGTTGACGTCGGGATGGGTGCGCTGGAACTCCCCCAGCACCGGAGCGACCGTGGCCGTGGCCAACGACAGGCTCGTGAGGAGCGTGATCGAGTCGTTGCCCAGCGCCCGTCGGCGAATCAGGTCGGCGGTGGCCGAGAGTTCGCTGAGCGACAACCGCACCGACGCCGCCAGCAACTCCCCGTCGGCGGTCGGGCTCACGTCGTAGCGCTGCCGCTTGAACAGCTCGACGCCCAGGTTCTGCTCGAGCTCGCGCACCCGCCGGCTGACCGTGGCCTGCGACTGGTGCAGCTCGCGCGCCGCCCGGGTGAAGCTGCCGAGCCGATACGCGGCCTCGAACGGCACGAGCGTGGCCAGCGGCGGCAACAGTTGCTCGAACTCAGCCATCCGGATTCCGAATGTCTGATGTCAGAGAATGCGTACCTCGCTGCACGTCGTCCACTCTACGCTTCTCGGCAGACAAGCAACTCGGCAAGCAACTCGCACACAACTCGCGAGCAACTGACGATCACCGACACGAATGGGAGCATGACAATGGGAATCACCTCACCGGCCAAAGAACGCAACCGGTCCGCACGTCGTGTCGGACACCTCTGGTCGCGACATCGCCAGGGCTACTCGAACACGCCGAGCCAGCAGGCGATCGAGTGCAACAGCCGCGACGCCTACTTCTGGCGCCGCTGACCGCACAGCGCTGACGGGCGGCTGACGCTCGGCCTCACCGAGACGCGAGCGAGCGTTCGGCCGCAGCGCGCATCGCCACCGTGTCGATCACGGCGCCGGCGCCGAGCCAGATGCGCTGTTGCAGCGCGGCCTGGTGCACCAGCATCCCCAACCCGTCGACGGTGCGCGCACCACGATCGGCCGCACGCGCCATCCATGCGGTTTCGAGTGGGTGATACACGAGATCGGCGACGACCTGCCCGTCGTGGAGCAGCGTCGGGTCGCACGGCAGGTCGCCATCGGTGGCAGCGCTGGGTTCGACGCCCATCCCGACGCTCGTCGCGTTGACGACGATGTCGGCTCGCGTGATGTCGCTCACGATGCCCACCGATGCTGCCGACGCGAGCGCCGCCGCGGCTTCGGCCCGATCGGCCGAACGGTTGAGCACCGTGATGTCGGGCGAGCCCGCTCGGGCCAGCGCGTCGATCACCGAACGTGCCGCACCGCCGGCACCGATGATCGCGACGCGTGCACCGTCGACGGCCACGCCGGCGTCGGCCAACGAGGCGACGAAACCGGCACCGTCGGTACTGGAACCGACGAGCCGGCCGTCGTCCCAGCTCACGGTGTTGACCGATCCGAGCGCCTGCGCGGCCGGGTCGAGTCGGTCGACGAGGCGAGCGATCGCCTCCTTGTGCGGCATCGTGACCGACAACCCGGCGATACCCAGCAGTCGCATCGCCGCGATCGCCTCATCGGCACGACCCTCGGCGACGTCGAACGCCACGTACGACCAGTCGACCCCAGCGGCCTCGAACGCGGCGCGATGGATGGCGGGCGACAGGCTGTGGGCCACCGGCGAGCCGATGACCGCCGCGAGCTTGCCGGCCTCGGGCCGAACGTCGGAGCTCACTCGAGCAGACCGTCGGCAGCAGCCTGCGCGACGTTGGCGTTGTGCTGCTCACCCGTGACGGCGAACGCATGGTTGCCGTCTTCGTCGGCGAGCACGTAGTAGAAGTAGAAGCAGTTGTCGGCCCGCTGGTCTTCGGGCAGCACTTCACAGATCGGGTCACCCGGCGGCGGGTTCGGGGCCGGGTTGAGCGCGGCCCGGATCGAGGCACGACCCGGGCTGGCGATCGGAGTGGCCGGCAAGCCGGGGAGCAGGTAGGTGTTCCACGGCGACTCGATCTGGCGCAGCTCCCGGAACGGCATGTCGGTGTCGAGACCGAGTTGCGTCCGGCCGTACAGCACCGCCGCATCGATCGCGAGCGGGAACGGGTTGTCGGGGTTGTTCGCGGTGACGGCCAGACGGTTGTGGATGACCCTCGAGATCTTGGGGCGGTCGCCCTCGGTCTTGGCTTCCTTCTCGATCATCGACGCGATGATCAGGATCTCGTACGGGGTCCGGCCGAGCGCCGCGCCCTTGGAGACGATCTCCTCCTGGTTGCCGACGCGCTCCATCAGGCCGATCATCCGCTCGATGACCTGCGCTTCCGACTCGGCGTTCGACACCTGATACGTGTCGGGGAACAGCAAGCCTTCGAGCGAGGTGTTGCCCGGCGGACTCCAGATCGACGTGAGCGTCGGGTCGCTCGCAGCCTCCATGAAGTCGTCGGCGGTGAGTCGCTCGACGGACGATTCGAGACGCAGGGCGATGCGATCGACCGTGAAGCCTTCGGGGAAGGTCACCCGGGAGTAGGTCTGACCCGGTGGCGTGCTGAACACACCCATCACGTTGCCCATGTGGTCGTTGGGTCGGATCTGGTAGTAGCCGGGCGTCAGCTCGATGCCGCCGTTGCGGTCGACGTACCACTCGAACACACCGGCGTCCGACACCAGGCCCTCGTCTTCGAGACGCTGCGCGATCGATTCGAGATCGTCGGTCTCGTTGACGGTGAAGCTGATCTGCTCACCGGGAGCGCCTTCGGGGTTGATCTTCTGGACGTACCACCAACCCACCGCGCCGGCGATCAGGATGGCCACGATCGTGAGACACATCATCGTGTACACGATCCACTTGACCGACCGGGTCTGACGGCGGAGGCGTTCGACCGTGCCGGTGCGATCGGCGTCGTCCCACGGATCGGTGGGCCAGTCGAGCGCCGGGCGCGCGTCGGGGTCGACCTCGGCCTCGGGCAACAGCGGATCGAGCTTGGTGGTCACAGCGGTACCACCCGTTGCGATGCGTCGCCGGGCCACGTGTTGCGCCGATGCTCGAGCCACGCCTGCAACATCACCGCAGCCGCCACCTTGTCGACCACCTTGCGGCGCTGCTTCGCGTCGAGTCCGGCTTCCATCATCCCGCGTTCGGCGGTGACGGTGGTGAAGCGTTCGTCATACATCTCGACCGGCACCCCGACGACGCTAGCCAACTGGCGTGCCTCCTTGGTGGCAGCCTTCGCCGCGTGGCTGTGCGACCCGTCGAGCGACAGCGGAAGTCCCACGACGACGACCTCGCACTCTTCGTCGCGGACGAGCTTGGCGATCTCGGCGTGATCGTGCCGACGCGATCTCGAGCGATGGACGGTGGTGAGCGCCGAGCCGATGGTGCCCGACAGGTCGGACACGGCGATGCCGATGCGTTTCGAGCCGAGGTCGACGCCGAGCGCACGCACACCGGGCACACGCGTCGGGTCAGCCCCCATGGCTCACTCTCCGAGGAACGCCGGGATGGCCGCAGCGGCCAGACCGAGCGCTTCGGTGATGCCGTCGGGATTCTTGCCGCCGGCCGTGGCGATGTCGCCCTTGCCGCCGCCACCGCCGCCGACCGCCTTCGCGGCGTCTTTGAGCAGGGCCGAGGCCGGCTTGTCGCTGTTCGGCGGCACCGCGGCGACCAGCGTCACGCCACCGGTCGAGGTCTCGCCGATGAGGACCACCAGGTCGACGTTGGGCTGTTGCCGCACGGCGATCGCGAGCTCACGGAGGTCACCGGGTGCGAGTCCGTCGACGCGCGTCACCACGACGCCGTCGTTGGCGATCGCAGCGATCTCGGTGGCCCGGCCCATCGCGATCTGGCTGCGCAACGACTTGATCTCGTCGTTGAGCGACTTGATCTCGTCGAGCTTGCGCTGCACGCCGCCCAACACGTCGTCGGCACCGGTGCCGACGAGGCCGGCGACGTCGGCGATGAGCGCCTCGTCGTGCTGCAGCAGTGCCACGCTCGCCTCGCCCGTGACCGCTTCGATACGGCGCAGGTTCGAGCCGATCGACGACTCGCTGACGACCTTCACCGTGCCGATGTCGCCCGTCGCCTTGACGTGCGTACCGCCACACAACTCGACGGTCGAGCCCGCTTCGAGCACGCGCACGATGTCGCCGTACTTGTCGCCGAAGAACGCGATGGCGCCCAGCGCCTCGGCTTCGTCCTTCGTGGTCTCGAACGCCCGCGTCGGCTCGTTGGTGAGCGTCTCGGTGTTCGCGATCTTCTCGATCTCGGCGATCTGTTCGGGGGTGACCGCGTCGTAGTGCGAGAAGTCGAACCGCAGCCGGTCGGGCCCGACGTGCGAGCCGGCCTGCTTGACGTGGTCGCCGAGCACCACACGCAACGCATGGTGCAACAGGTGGGTGCCCGTGTGGTTGCGACGGATCTGATTGCGCCGGTCGATGTCGATCGTGGCCGTCGCCGTCTGCCCGGCAGTGACCGTGCCCTCGACCACGCGAGCGGTGTGACGACGCAACTGCGGGAGCGCGAACGTCGTGTCGAGCACCTCGGCCCGCCCGGTCTCGGTCACGATGGTGCCGGTGTCGCCCACTTGACCACCCGACTCGGCATAGAACGGCGTGCGATCGAGGAAGATCTCGACCGTCGCCGACCCGTCGTCGGCATCGGGGCCGTCGATCACCGCGAGCACGCGGCTCTCGGACTCGTCGTCGGTGTAGCCGACGAAATCGGTCACGCCGAACTGCTCGACGATCTCGCGGTAGCCACCGAGGGTGGCATCGTCGACCGCGCCCTTCGCCGAAGCCTTCGCCCGTTCACGCTGCGCCGTCATCTCCGAACGGAAACCCTCGAGGTCGACCTCGACCGAGCGCTCGCTTGCGATCTCCTGCGTGAGCTCCAGCGGGAAGCCGTAGGTGTCGTGCAGCAAGAACGCCGTCGACCCCGACAGCTCCTTCTTGTCACCGCCGTCGCCGTCGGAGAGCTCCCCGTCGAGGATCGACAAGCCGTTCTTCAACGTGTGACGGAACCGCTCCTCCTCGTTCGCGATCACGTTGACGATGAAGTCCTGGTTCTTGCGAAGATCGGGGTAGGCGTTGGCCATCACACCGATCGCCGTCTCGGTCAACGTCGGCATCACCAGCTTGTCGGTGCCGAGCAGATACGCGAACCGCACCGCCCGACGGATGATGCGACGAAGCACGTAGCCACGCGCCTCGTTCGACGGGAACACCCCGTCGTTCACCAACATCGCCCCCGAACGGGCGTGCTCGGCCAGCACACGCAAGCCGAAGCTGTCACGGTCGTCGTAGTCGCCGACGAGATACCGCTTGCCCGTGAGCGACTGAGCGACGTCGATCATCGGCTGCATCAAGTCGGTCTCCCAAACCGAATCGACACCCTGCTTCAACGTCAGAATGCGTTCGAGGCCCGCACCCGTGTCGATCGACGGTGTCGGCAGCGGAGTCCGCGTCCCGTCACTCGCCTGGTTGAACTGCATGAAGACCAGGTTCCAGATCTCCATGAACCGATCGCCGGCCGGATCGTTGAGCGGCCCACCATCGGGACCGAACGCCGCACCGCGGTCGATGTGGATCTCGCTACACGGACCACACGGCCCCGTGTCGCCCATCTGCCAGTAGTTGTCCTTGTCGCCCAAGCGCTGGATGCGCTCCATCGGCACACCGACCTGCTCGTGCCAGATCTGCTCGGCCTCGTCATCGGTCTCGTGCACCGTGACCCACAACTGATCGCCGTCGAAACCCCAGCCGCCCTGGCTCGGATCGGAGGTCATCAACTCCCACGACCACGGGATCGCGTCGGTCTTGAAGTAGTCACCAAAGCTGAAGTTGCCGAGCATCTCGAAGAACACCAGATGCCGCTTCGTACGCCCCACATCGTCGAGGTCGTTGTGCTTGCCACCCGCACGCGCACACTTCTGCGAGCTCACCGCACGGTCGTACGGGGCCTGCTCGTCACCCACGAAATACGACTTGAACGGCACCATGCCCGCCACGTTGAACATCACCGTCGGGTCGTGCGGAATGAGGCTCGCCGACGGCACCACCGTGTGGCCGCGCTCGGCGAAGAAACCGGTGAACGAATCACGGAGTTGATCCGCGGTCATCGACCCGGAGGTGCTGGCATTCGTCCCACTCGTCATACGGCTTGGGAGCCTACCGACGCCGGTCGCCCGCTGAGCGCTAGGTTGCCGCATCGTGAGCGCCCCACCACCCCCCGACGATCTGCACGAGTGGATCTCGTTCGAGGACCCCGACGAGCACCGCACCTGGGTGTTCGACGCCACCTACCTCCGCTCGAACTACATGTGCATCTACGGATGCGGCTGCAAAGGCATCCTCGACGAACCGGCACCCGAACTCCAACAGGGTTGCTGCAGCTACGGCGCACACTTCGTCGACGCCGACGACCTCAAGAACGTCGAGGCCCACGCCGAGCGGGTTCGCCCCGAACACATGCAGTTCTTCTCGAAGATGGCGAAGAAGGGGTTCACCAAACAAGGTGACCTCGACAGCGACGGCGAACCGACCATCGCGACCCGCCTCGTCGACGACGCCTGCATCTTCCTCAACCGCCCCGGATTCGACGGCGGCGTCGGCTGCGCGCTCCACATCGCCGCCGTCGACGCCGGCGAACGGCCCCTCGACTGGAAACCCCAGGTCTGCTGGCAAGTACCGCTGCGGCTCGAACACTCCGAAGACGAATCCGGCCACGTCACCTCACGCCTCCGCGAATGGAAACGACGCGACTGGGGCGAAGGCGGCGACGACTTCGGCTGGTGGTGCACCGAAGAACCCGACGCCTTCATCGGCAAGGAACCGCTCTACATCAGCGCCAAAGACGACATCATCGAACTCGTCGGCGCCGGCATCTACGCCACCATGGCCGCCCAACTCGCCCGCACCGAATGGGTCCCACTCCCCCACCCGGCTGTGAAATCGACTGTTGGTAGATCGCACGTCGCGGACGCCGAAGGCACCCGACGCGCGACCTGAGTCGCGGTGCCATCCCAACGGCACCCGGCGCGCGACCGAAACGTCGACTGTTGGTAGATCCCACGTCGCGGACGCAGAAGGCACCTGACGCGCGACCTGAGTCGCGGTGACATCCCAACGGCACCCGGCGCGCGACCGAAACGTCGGCTGTTCGTAGATCCCACGTCGCGGACGCCGAAGGCACCGAGCGCGCGACCTGAGTCGCGGTGACATCCCAACGGCACCTGACGCTCGGCGTGAGTCGCAGCTACATCGCAGACGGATCTGACGCGCTACTGCCTGCTTGCTCCTTGGGCGACCTGGTTATTTCCATCCGGGATGGGAATAACCAGGTGCAGCACAAAGCAGCGGTTCACGTGCAGTGATGATGGCTTTCACGTCGGCGACGGGAGATCTGCCGACCGTCGATGTATCGGTCAGTCGACGAGTTCGTCTTCTTCGTCGTCGTCGAACGTGACGCCGTACTTCTCCGCCAGTGCGGCGTACTCGTCGTCGCCGTCATCGTCGTCGTCATCGGACGCGTATTCGCGATCGCCAAACCCGAGATCAAAGGCTCCCGGGCCGGATTGCTTGAGTTTTCTCGCCTCTTCGAAACGGCGATGCCGACCCTTCTTCACGACAGGGCTCCCATGACTCTAGAAAAGCTTACATTGAGCTACATCGTAGCGCTTCAAGCTGGTACTTCGCGGTCCGCGCCCGAACAATGATCCGAAAAACCATCGGAGCATCAACACGTCACCACATCGCTGTTCACCTCGACCGCCGGGTGTGTCACGATGAGTGCAACCGAGCGCATCAGCCCTGACAACAGGGCCGATCCGGTGCGCTCCCGACCACGCCCGAGGGAAGAAACCACGCCATGACCGACCGCACAGTTGCCGTCCTGAACCAGAAGGGCGGCGTCGGCAAGACAACGGTCACACTCGGTCTGGCGTCAGCGGCGATGTCCGCAGGACGCCGTGTCCTCGTCATCGATCTCGACCCGCAGGGCTCGAGCAGTTGGGTCCTCGGCGTCGATCCCGAGACCGCAGTCGTCTCCGTCGGCGATGTGCTCGCCGCCAAACCCAAATCGGGCGCACTCCTCGACGCCATCGTCGTGTCGGAATGGAGTGACCTGATCGACGTCGTCCCGGCGCGGCCCGATCAACAACAACTCGAAGACGGCACCGCGACCCGCTTGGCCAAGGTCCTGGCCAAGTCGGCCGCAGCGCTCGACGAGTACGAAGCGATCCTCATCGACTGCCCTCCATCACTCGGCAACCTCACGACCAATGCGCTCGCCGCCGCCCGCCATGCGCTGATCGTGGTCGAACCGTCGGCACTCGGCTTGCGAGGCATCGGCGGCGTCGCCGACGTCATCGACTCGGTCTGGGACCTCCACAACCCCGACCTCGAGCTGTCGGGAGTCGTGCTCAACCGAGTCCCGGCGGTGTCGAACGAAGCCGAACGGCGGATCGACGAACTCGGCCGCATCGTCGGCAAATCAGCGATCTGGCAACCGCCGATCCCACAGCGGGTCGTGTTCAACCAGGCCGTCGGCGAACGACGCCCGATCCACTCGTACGGACGTCGAGCGAGCGATGCGACCGAGGTGTTCGACCGGCTCTGGGCCACCATGCGGCGAACCCTCCGGAGCCGCTGACGCTGACGCTGCCGCTTCCCGCGTCCGCTGCGCCGAGTGGCCGGGTCAGACCGGCATCAGCTTGAGTCGGCCCTCCGGGTCGAACGTCAACCCGGCCTTGCCGCTCACCAGTTGCTTGATGCCGTCGCCGAGCATCTCGGCGCGCCAGCCGGACGCGAGGCGCGCATCGTCGTCGTCACGCAGCAGCGCCACGATGTCGGCACGCGTGGCGAGCAGAACGTTGTCGATCTTCTCGTCGCGAGCGAGCTGGCCGACCCACGCAGAGATGAGCGTGATCGCCGGACGGAGATTGCGATCGAGATCGTCGGATGACCGAGGCGCCTCGGGTGGCTCGGCCTCACGGCCGGCCTTGACCGCTTCGAGGATCTCGTCGGCGATGCCACCGCGAGTGTGTCGATCGTCGACACCGCGCGCCTGCTTCAGCTCCTTGAGCGACGACGGCGCACGCTGCGAGATGCCGAGGATCGCCAAGTCGGGCAGCACCTGCCGCACCGGAATGTCGGTTCGCATCGCGCGTCGTTCGCGCCACGCGGCGACGGCCTGAGCGACCGCACGGCCCTTGGGCCGCATCGACCGCGAGTCCTTGAGCTTCAGCCAGGCGTCTTCGGGAGCTGCACCGCTGACCGGTTTGGTTCGGAGCTCCTCGCACGCCGCCTCGGCCCACGTGACGCGGCCGCGCTCCTCGAGCTTGGCCAGCAGCAGATCGTGCACTTCGAGCAGGTACTCGACGTCGGCCGCGGCGTACTGCTTCTGCGCTTCGGTCAACGGGCGACGGAGCCAGTCGGTCAATCGGTCGCCCTTGGCCGGCGTGATGCCGATCTCGCCCTGCAGCAGCGACACCAGCGACGGTGTGCCGTAGCCGACGAACCCGCCGGCCAGCTGTGTGTCGAACATCCGAGCGGGAACCGAGCCCACCGCGTGGGTCAACACGTCGAGGTCTTGCTGCGCCGCATGGATCACACACAACGCCTCGGTCGAGAACAACCGGGCGAACCCGGCGACATCGACCGCGAGCGGGTCGATCAGCACCGACTCCTGGCCCGAACCGTCGGCGCGCTGCCAGGCGACCTGTACGAGCGCGAGCTTCGGGTAGTACGTGCGCTCACGGTGGAACTCGGTGTCGAGGGCGTAGCGAGGCACCTCGACGAGCTCGTCGATGATCGCCTCGAACTCGTCCTGGTCGTCGATCCAGCGATAGTCGATCTCGTGCGGGGCCTGTTCACCCATGGACGTCGCTCACGATCTCGAAGCCGGCGTCGTGCCAGGCGAGCATCCCGCCGGCCACGTTGACGACCTCGTGACCGTTGGCTGCGGCGAACTCGCACGCACGGTGACTGCGGCCACCTGCCTTGCAGATGACGTACGTGGGTGAGCCGTCGAACTGGTCGAGGTGATCGGGGACGGTGCCCAGCGCCACGTGCGACGCATACGGCACCCTGGCCTCGGCCCACTCATGGTCCTCTCGGACGTCGATCAGTCGGACCGACGGACCGAGTGCTTTGAGGTCCGCCACGGAGATTTCTTCGATTGCCACGGCGGCCGACACTACTGGCAGGTCACGCGTCCGGCACGATGCGGTCATCGACGTCAGTCGAGGTCGCTGGGCGCGTTGACGTTGCGCAACGCGCCGGGGGCCACGTCGACGACCACGACGTGCAGGTCGTCGAGCAGACGGTGCGCGGCGCGGGTACCGGCATCGAACGCACTGGCGACCTGGGCGCCGACACCGATGGGCCAGTAGGCACACAATGGTTCGATGCGTTCGGTTCGGGCGACCGCCACGGCACCCGGCTGTCGCTGCGCAGCATCGATCAGCGCTCGCACGACCGTGTCGTCGAGGTCGGGCAGATCGCATGCCACCACCACGGCTCCGTCGACCGGCGTCTCGTCGTGTGCTCGCTGGGCGTCGCGCTCGGAGATCAGGCCGAGCAGACCGGCAACGGCACCGACCGGCCCCTCGCCGGGATGACGATCGGGTTCGACACGCACGCCGAGCGGCGCGAGCTCGTCGGCGTCTCCGCCGTACGCGAACACCGGATCACAGCCGGTCGAGCGCAGCGCATCGAGGACGCGACGACCCATCGGTCGCCCGTCGATCTCGACGAGCGCTTTCGTGCGCCCCATGCGCGAACTCTTGCCGCCTGCGAGCATCACCCCGGCGACGCGCACCGTCGTCAGCTCGGGATGCCGGACGGGTCGAGCTGCATCAGGAACTGGGCGCATCGCTCGGCTTCGTCGGTCTCGCCGATGACCGCAGCCATCTCGCCGAGACCCCGCAGCGAGCGGAGGAAGCCGTGATTGGTCGGCTCGGCCCAGCGGACGTAACCGGAGCCGCGCCAACCGCTGGCCCGGAGGGTGTCGAGGCCGCGGTGATAGCCGACTCGATACGCGGCGTAGCGCTCGATCGTGTCTCGCCCCAGGTCACCGAGCTCGGCCCACGCTGCGAGAAAACGTGGCGAGGCCGCCACCACCTCGGCGACGGCAGCACGCCGCTCGGACTCGGGTCGGGCGAGTGCGGCCTCCAACCGGGCGGCGTCGTCGGCATCGGGCGCCGGGATCACCGTCGTCGGGATTCCGCTGGAGAACTGGATCGGCTGGTCGCTCACCGCGCCGATCGTACTGCCGCGACCCGACGCACCCCCGCCGAGGTCCGCACCACCACCCCGTTTTGCCCCCGCAATCCGTCACGGATGACCGATCTGCGGGGCAGAACCTGGCGCGGCCGGCTTTGCCCCGCCAATCCGTCACGAATGACGGATCTGCGGGGCAAAACACTGCGTGCTGCGGTGTGGGGTGCGTCGGGGATGATCGCTGGTGCGGCGCGGCCGTCCCTCTACGATGCAGCGTGTGCTCGCTCTGACGCTCGACGCTGCCAAGAACCTCGCGATCGCCGTGGCGGTCGTGTTCGCGATCGGCTCGGTACTCGCCGCCTGGATCATGAAGACGATCATCCAGAAGGTCGCCACCGCGCTGGTGCTCGCCGTGCTGGCATTCGCCGTGTGGAGCCAGCGAGCGTCGCTGCAGGACTGCGCCGACAAGGTCAAGGACGCCTACGAGCGTGAAGGCACCAGCGTCACGTTCATCGACACCGACTGCTCGTTCTTCGGGGCGACGATCACCATCAGCGACCCGCGCTCCGACGATTCCCCCGCTGACGACGCCGGGTGACCGCCACCGCTGACGAGAGCGCTGCGCTCGCTGCCGCCGCACTGCCGAAGCTGACCCTCGGCAAGTGGATCGCCAACACGGCGCTGCGCTGGGTCCCTCCGTTTCTCCCCACCCTCGAGAAGGCCTTCGGGGCCTCGACGACCCAGTTGACGACGATTCTCGGCGCCAGCGAGATCGCCGGACTCTCGACGGTCGCCGTCGGCCGACACCTCGACCGCGGTCGCGAGCGCATCGTCCTGCTCGCCGGCCTGGTCGCTGTGATCGTGGCGTCGCTGGTCGCGCTCGTCGGCACCACGTTCACGTTCGCGATCGGATCGGTGCTGGTGATCATGGGCGTGGCCAACATCACCGTCGCCGGACACTCGTTCATCAGCAGCCGGGTCCCGTACGAGCGACGCGCCCGCACGATCGGCGTCTACGAGACCTCGTGGGCGCTCGCGCTGCTGATCGGGGCACCGATCATCGCCGTGCTGATCTCGATCTTCGGGTGGCGAGGCCCCTACGTCACGATCGCCGTGGTCGCTGCGATCGTCACGATCGTGGTCGCCCGCTCGGCGGCGATCACGCGGCCGCCACGGCCTGACGCCGGCGCCGACGAGGCACCGTCGATCGTGCCGCCACCCGGCAAGATCAGCGCGGTCACCGGACGCGCCTGGCTCACGATCGCCGGCGCCGCATTCGTGGCGATGGCCGGACTGTCGGTCTTCGCCATCTCCGGCAGTTGGCTCGACGATGCGTTCGGCGTGCCCACCGGAGGGCTCGGCGCGGTCGCCATGGGTTTCGGCGCCGTCGAACTCCTGTCGAGCCTGTCGTCGGCCGCGTTCGCCGACCGGATCGGCAAACTCCGCGGCACGGTGTCAGCGCTCATGCTGCTGATCGTCGGCGCCGTCGTGATGCTGTTGGCCGACTCGACCCTGTGGATCGGCGTGGTGGGCATCCTGCTGTTCCTGTGCGGGTTCGAGTTCGCGATCGTCACGTCGTTCTCGCTCGTCAGCGAAGCGATGCCGTCGGCGCGAGGCACCACGCTCGCCCTGTCGAACGGCATCGGCACCGTCGCACGCGGCACCGCCACCATCGTCGGTGGATGGCTCTACGGGATCCACGGCGTGAGCGGAACACTCACCCTGTCGATCGGTGCAGCGACGCTCTCGGCGATCGCCTTCACCGCCAGCCGCAGCCGGTTCAGTCGACCTTGACCAACCGCAACACGTCGGTCGCCGCCGACGTCGATCGGCTCAGCTCCCGATCTCCGTTGGCCGCACCGGCGAGCACGAGCACGGTGTCGCCGTGGTCGATCAGCTTGCGGAACAACGCCTTCTCGACGGCGAACCAGACCATCTCGTCGGTCGACTCGTAGGTCTCGACCTCGACGGGCTCGATCCCCCAGGTGAGCGACATCGTGCGCACCATCTTCGGGTCGGGTGACAGACCCACCATCAACGCGTCGGGGCGGAAGCGGGCCATGGCCCGCGCCGTGCGGCCGCTCTGCGTGCAGCACAGGATGGCCGCCGCGTCGCAGTCCATCGCTGCTTGCGACGCCGCATGCGACAGCGCCATCGTGATCTGCTGGTGAGCATCGTCGGAGCCGACCTCGTGCTCGCGCTGCATCCGGCCGAGGCGGTTGGCCCACTTCCGGTAGCTGGACTCGCACTCGGCGCGCGCCGCGACGAGCGCCATGGTCGTGACGACACCGACCGGGTCGCGGCCGATCGCCGTCTCGCCCGACAGCATCACCGCGTCGGTTCCGTCGAACACCGCGTTGGCCACGTCGCTGACCTCGGCGCGTGTGGGCGTGGGTGCGGTGATCATCGACTCGAGCATCTGCGTCGCCGTGATCACCGGCACACCTGCCTCGACACACGTACGGATGATCTTCTTCTGCAGATGCGGGACCTCGTCGAGCGGGCAGTCGATGCCGAGGTCTCCACGCGCCACCATCACCGCGTCGGACACGGCGATGATCTCGTCGAGACGGGCGACCGCCGTGGAGGTCTCGATCTTCGACACGAGCTGCGCTCGATCGCCGACGACGGCACGGACCTTCTCGACATCGATCGCCGCGGCGACGAACGACACGGCCATGAACTCGACGCCGGCCTGCGCCATCGTCTCGGCCAACACGAGGTCTTCCTCGGTCGGGGTCGAGACGCGCAGCGACTCCGACGGCAGGTGCACACCTGGCGACCCGCTCGCACGTGCGCCCGTCATCACCTCGGCGATGGCGGCGGTGTCGGTGACCTCGATGACCTTCATCGAGATCGCGCCGTCACCGAGCTGCACCATCGAGCCGGGCTTCACGTCATCGAGCAGTGTCTCGTACTCGACGTTGATGCACTCGGCCGTGCTCGGCTCACTGCCCGGAACCAGCCGCAACCGACTCCCGATCTCGAGCATGACGCCGCCCTCGGGGAAACGACCGCTGCGCACCTTCGGACCCGGGAGGTCGGCGAGGATCGCCGTCGGCCGACCGACCGCCGCTGCAGCCTCACGAACCAGCGACACCAACGCCACGTGGTCCTCGACGTCTCCGTGACTCAGATTGAGCCGGACCACGTCGACACCGGCCGAGATCAACGACCGGAGCGCCTCCGGCGAGTTGCTCGCCGGGCCGATCGTGGCGATGATCTTCGTCCGCCGCCTCACGACCGACCGCCGTCGGCGCGAAGGGTTCTCGAACCGATCGTCGCTCTGATCTTCGTTCTCGTCGTCATATCTGCTTGTCTATCGTTCGATGGAACTGTTACTGATCCGCCATGCCCTTCCCGTGAGAAAAGAACTGAAGGAGGGAATCGCCGACCCCGAACTGTCGGAGCACGGCCTCACACAGGCCGAGCACCTCGGGGTCTACCTGGCCGACGAGCACCTCGATGCCGTCTACGCCAGCTCGTTGCAACGAGCACAGCAGACCGCGATGCCCGTCGTGCGCGATCGTAACGTAGATCTCCTGATCGAGCCGGACGTCGCCGAGTACGACAAGGACAGCCCCGAATACGTACCCGTCGAAGAGCTCAAAGCCGCCAACGACCCACGGTGGCAACAGATGCTCGACGGCACCTGGGACCCGGGTGGTGAGAGCCACGACGACTTCCACGGCCGCACCGTCGGAGCGATCGAACGCATCGTCAACGAGCACCGCGGGCAACGCGTCGCCATCGTGTGCCATGGTGGCGTCATCAACGCCTACCTGAGCGAAGTGCTCGGACTGGGCACCGACCGACGAGGATTCTTCTACCCCAACTACACGTCGATCCACCGCATCGCCGCGGCGTCCACCGGCGAACGATCGATCGTGACCATCAACGAGACCAGTCATCTCCGTGGGACCGGACTCCCCATCGGGATGTTCCAAGGCTGACCATGACACACACCGACGACTCGATCGACGACCTCATCGCCTACCTCGACGCTTCACCGTCGCCGTGGCACGCGGTCGAATCGACCGTCGACCGACTCGCCGGGTTCGAACGACTCGACGAACACGACGACTGGGCCAACATCCCGGCCGCCGGCTACGTCGTTCGCGGCGGCGCCATCATCGCGTGGCGTCTCCCCGCCGAAGCGTCGCCCACCAGCGGGTTCCGGATCGCCGGTGCACACACCGATTCGCCGTGCCTGCGGGTCAAGCCGAACCCCGACGTGAACATGCTCGGCTGGAAGCAACTCGCCGTCGAGGTGTACGGCGGCATCCTCAACAACACGTGGCTCGACCGCGACCTCGGCGTGGCCGGACGTGTGGTCGCAGCCGACGGTACGGTCACGCTCGTCCAGGTCGACGAACCCATCGCTCGCGTTCCGCAGCTCGCCGTCCATCTCGATCGCGGCGTCAACACCGACGGGCTCAAGCTCGATCCGCAGATGCACCTCACTCCGGTCTGGGGTGTGGGCAGCGACATCACCAGCGGCGGCAGCGGAATCTTCGGCGACTGGATCGGCGCACGGGCCGAACTCGACACCGCTCCAGCGTGGTGGGAACTGTGCCTGTACGACGTGCAAGGCGCTGCACTCATCGGCGCCGACCGATCGATGCTCGCCTCCGGCCGCCTCGACAACCTCCTGTCGTGCTGGTCGGCGACTCGGGCGCTCGGCGACGCCGATCCGACCGAGCACATCGCCGTCGCCGTGTTCAACGACCACGAAGAGGTCGGCTCGTCATCGGCCACCGGCGCCCAGGGACCGTTTCTCGCCGTCGTGCTCGAACGACTGGTCACCGCACTCGGCGGCGACCGCAGCGACTACCACCGTGCCCTCGCTGCGTCGGCGTGCGTCTCGGCCGACAACGCTCATGCGGTACACCCCAACTACGTCGACCGGCACGAACCCGGCCACCTCCCGATGATCAACGCCGGCCCGGCGCTCAAGGTCAACGCCAACCAGCGCTACGCCACCAACGCCGAGACCGCCGCCCTGTTCCAACAGGCGTGCGACGACGCAGGCGTGCCCTGGCAGGTGTTCGTGTCACGCAACAACATGCCGTGTGGCTCCACCATCGGCCCCATCACGTCGACGCAACTCGGCATCGCCACCGTCGACGTCGGCGTCCCCCAACTCTCGATGCACTCCGCCCGTGAGCTCTGCGGCAGCGACGACCCGACCCACCTCGCGCGAGCCCTCACGGCCTTCCTCTCCTGACAGAGTTGATGACGTTGCTCCCGGAGCGATGTAACCAACTTTGGTCCCGACATTCCACAACCTGGTGACGTTGCTCCCGGAGCGACGTAACCAACTCTGGTCCGGACAATCCTCAACCTGGTTACGTTGCTCCCGGAGCGATGTAACCAACTTTGGTCCCGACAATTCTCAACCGGCGACGGCCGCCATGGTCTCAACCGGCGACGGCCGCCATGGTCTCAACCGGCGACGGCCTGGGCTTCGTCGAAGAGGCGTTGGAGTTCGGTGTGGAGGCGTTCGGTCGCATCGCGCAGCATCTCGCGAGACGCGCGGCCCTTGTCGTTCGTCTCCACCACGATCGGCTCACCGACGATGACGTGCACCTTGTGCGGAAACACGAACTTCGCGTGCCGCGGCATCACTTTCGCCGAGCCGCCGATCCCGATCGGATAGATCGGCACCCCCGCCTTCGCCGCCACGAACGTCGCCCCGTCGAACAACGGCTGGATGACCGGACCGTCCTTGCGTTCCCCCTCGGGATACAGCACCAGCGGTTCGCCGTCTCTCAACACCTCGACACAGCGCTTCAATGCCTCACGATCGGTCGTTCCACGACTCACCGGAAACGCACCCAACGCCGAGAACAGCTTGCCCAGCCGCTCGTACTTCCACATCGTGTCCTTGCCCATGAACCGCATCCGCCGCTTCGACACGTACCCCGAGATCGGCGTGTCGATGTAGCTGCGATGCACCGGAGCGAAGATGTACCCACCCGTCTCGGGGAGCCGGTCACGACCGTCGATCGACATCCGCGTGTACACGCGCGTCGCACCGCACACGATGAACCGCACGACGCGATAGAGCACGATGCTCCACCGGTCCATGCCGACGAAGCCGGTCTTCACCCGACTCATCGCACGGTCGACCGATCGTCAGCACCCTCCGCCGGCAGCATCGTGAGGATGTGAGCAACGACCTCGTCGATCGACATCCCGGTCGTGTCGACCGTGGTCGACCCATCGGCTTCGAGCAGCGGACTGTCGGAGCGGGTGGAGTCCTTGCGATCGCGTTCGATGATCGATGCCTCGACCTCGTCGACGTCGCCGCCGATCTCCGCGACACGACGCTCCGCCCGAATCCGTGGCGAGGCCGTGACGAACAGCTTGAGGTCGGCGTCGGGGAACACGACCGACCCGATGTCACGCCCTTCGATCACACCGCCACCGTGCTCGAGTACCCACGACCGTTGACGGTCGACCATCTCGCTGCGCACGGCACTGTTGGCCGCCACCGCACTCACCGATCCCGTCACCTCGCGGCCGCGGATGTCGACCGTGGCATCGACACCGTCGACGAACACGCCGTCGTCGTCGATCACCAGATCGATCGCCTCGGCCACGCGAGCGACCTCGTCGGTCGCATGTGGATCGACGCCGCGCCGTAGCACGGCGAACGTGACCGCCCGGTACATGGCCCCCGTGTCGAGATACTCGAGGTCGAGCTGCGACGCGACCGCACGCCCGACCGTCGACTTGCCGGCACCCGCCGGACCATCGATCGCGATGACGAGTGCGCCGTTCACCAGCTCACCCCGAGCGGACGACCTTCGTCGTAGCCGGCGGCGCCCTGCACGCCCACCACGGCACGTTCGTGGAAGGCCGGCACCGAGTCGGCACCGGCATAGGTGCACGACGAGCGCAACCCGGCGACGATCTGGTCGATGATGTCTTCGACACCCGGTCGCTCCGGATCGACGTACATCCGCGACGTGCTGATCCCCTCCTCGAAGAGCTCCTTGCGCGCCCGATCGAACTCCGACTCCTCACGCGTGCGGTTCTTGACCGCCCGATTCGACGCCATCCCGAAACTCTCCTTGTACAGGCGTCCGTCGGGATCGCGCAGCGTGTCGGCAGCCGACTCGTACGTACCGGCCAACCACGAGCCGAGCATCACGCTCGCCGCTCCCCCGGCCAATGCCAACGCCACGTCGCGCGGGAACCGGACGCCACCGTCGGCCCAGATGTGCCCGCCGAGACGCGCCGCCTCCTCGGCGCAGTCGACGACCGCCGAGAACTGCGGTCGTCCGACGCCGGTCATCATGCGGGTGGTGCACATCGCGCCGGGTCCGACGCCGACCTTGACGATGTCGGCTCCCGCTTCGATCAACTGACGCGTGCCGTCCTTGGTGACGACGTTGCCCGCCACGATCTTCACGTCGGGGACGGCGGCACGAACCGCTTCGATCGCCGACAGCGTCCGCGTCTGGTGGCCGTGCGCCGTGTCGATCACCAGCACGTCGGCGCCCATCCAGGCGAGACGCTCGGCCCGCTGCCCCGGCTCCCCGTTGATTCCGACCGCCACGCCGACCATCAGACGTCCGTCGGCGTCGAGCGCCGGTTTGTAGATCGTCGAGCGCAACGCCCCCTTGCGGGTGATGACGCCGAGCAGTCGTTCGTCGTCGCCCACCACCGGGGCGACGTGCAACCGGCGCTTGCCGAGCTCGGCGTGGGCCGTCTCGGCGTCGACGTCGGGCGACAGGATGTGCAGCTTCGTCGACATCACGTGCTGCAACTGCGTGAAGCGATCGAACCCTTCGGCGTCCTTCTCGGTGAACACGCCGACCGGAACGCCGTCGTCGACGACGACCACCGCGCCGTGGGCACGCTTGTGGATGAGGCTCAGCGCATCGCCGATCGTGGCGTCGGGGGTGAGCTGGATCGGCGTGTCGAACACCGGGTGGGCACGTTTGACCGAGGCGATCACCTGCTCGACGACATCGAGCGGGATGTCTTGCGGCAGGATCGCGATGCCACCGCGCCGAGCCACCGTCTCGGCCATCCGACGACCGGCGACTGCCGTCATGTTGGCCACGACCAGGGGAATCGTCGTGCCGATCCCGTCGGGCGTGGTGAGGTCGACATCCATCCTCGATGGAACATCCGACAGGCTCGGGACCATGAAGACGTCGTTGTACGTCAGGTCGTAGCCGGGATTCGAGTGCAGCATGCGCATTTTTCTTCTCCGCCTCCGGCGGGTTCGTCGCCAGCCCCGAAGCGGGCCACCGACGTTGCGAAAGGCGCCCAGATGATAACGGGCCGCCACGGCCAGATCATGTTCGCTTCGCACCGCGCTCTACCCTGACGGCATGACGAAGGTGATGCTCGTACACGGCTGGGCCGGATCATTCGAAGCGACCTGGCAGCGCAACGGGTTCACCGCACTGCTCGAAGACGGCGGCAAGGACGTGATCGGCGTCGACATGCTCGGGCACGGCACGGCTCCCAAGCCACACGATCCCGACGCCTACGCCGACCTGACCGAGCGTCTGGTCGAGGCCCTCCCGCCCGGCGACGAGACCGTCGCGGCGATCGGCTTCTCGCTCGGAGCGATGACGTTGATCCGGACGGCCATCGCTCATCCACATCGTTTCGAGCGGCTCGTGCTCGCGGGCGTCGGACGCAACATCTTCGACCGTGACCACAGCGGAGCCCAGCAGATCTCCGAAGGTCTCGACGCGCTCATCGCCGGAGCCGACCCGGCGACGCTCGACCAATCGGCGCGCCTGTTCGCCCAGTACGCGCAACAGCCCGGCAACGACCTCGAAGCACTCGCCGCGGTCATGCGCCGCCCAGCCGGCACCGAGATCAGCCGTGACACGCTGACCGCGATCACCTGCCCCGTGCTGGTGGTGATCGGCGCCGACGACTTTGCCGCGCCGGGTGACGAACTCGCCGCCGCGTTCCCCGACGGGCGCTGCGTCACCCTGCCCAAGACCGATCACTTCGCCACGACCGAATCGTTCGGATTCTTCGACGCGGCACTCGAGTTCGTCGGCGCCGCCTGACCATCACGTCCACCCGGCCGCTTCCCACCTCGTTTCGCTCATGCTGACCGACGACATCGAACTCGCCGCCGCTGCGCTGCGCTCCGGCGGCCTCGTCGCCATGCCGACCGAGACCGTGTACGGACTCGCCGCCGATGCGACCGACCCCGCTGCGATCGCTCGCATCTTCTCGACGAAGGGCCGGCCGAGCGATCACCCGTTGATCGTTCACCTCGCGTCGCCCGACGACCTGCTGCGCTGGGCGCCAGACGCGTCGCCCGCCGCATGTGCCCTCGGCGCAGCGATGTGGCCCGGCCCCGTCACGATCATCGTGCCGCGCAGCGACCATCTGCCCGCCGAGGTGGCCGGCGGTCGAGACACCGTCGGGATCCGCGTACCGGCGCATCCGATGGCCCAGCGGCTGATCGCCGCAGCCGGCGTGCCGGTGGCAGCCCCGTCGGCGAACCGCTTCGGTGCGGTGAGTCCGACGACCGCACAGCACGTGCTCGACGATCTGGGCGAGCACCTCGTCGATGGCCGCGACCTCGTCCTCGACGGCGGAGCCTGCGAGGTCGGCGTCGAGAGCACCATCATCGACTGCACCGTCGATCCGCCGCAGGTGTTGCGGGCCGGGGCGATCACCACCGAGCAGGTCGCTGACATCATCGGATCGGATGTCGAGGGAGCGTCAGGCCCGGCTCGGGCCAGCGGGATGCTGGCGTCGCACTATGCACCGAACTGCCAGGTACGCCTCGTCGACTCCCCCGACGATGCGGCCGCGCTCGCGGCTGGAACCACGGGCAGCAGGATCCTCGACCACACCGACGATCTCGCCCGGTACGCACGCGACCTCTACCACGAACTCCGGCGTGCCGACGCCGACGGGGTGAGGGTGCTCATCGCCGTGCTTCCAGCGGCGAGCGGGCTCGGACACGCGATCATCGATCGACTCACCAAGGCCGCCGCTCCCCGCCCCTGATGGAGCAGCGTCGCGACGTTCAGAGGTCGGACCAGTCGAGCCCGTTGAGCGTTGCGACCCAGGCGTTGCGAACCGCTTCGATCGGCGGCAACGGCTCCGCACCAGCGCGAGCGATCGCCACGCTCACCGTCGACGCACCGGCGTCGGGCACGACGTCGAGTCGACACCAGCTCACGAGCGGTTCGCCGAGCAGGACGCTGAGCCCGTAGGGAGGATCGTCGTCCTCGACCTCTCCGAGCTCCGCCGCGGCGAGCAGCAGCGCTTCGAACGTCTCGACCGGCAGCGCCTCGACCGTGAACGACGGCGTGTCGATGCGCTGCCCCGACCAGTCGCGCTGCCAGTCGGTCGGGGCGTCGGTCGGGTCGCCGTGGTGATCGTTGCCGGTACCCGGCGGTGTCGGGTCTGACGCCTCGGTGCGAGCGCCGGCGCGCTCGCCGTCGGCGATCTGCACGAGCGCCGCTGCGGCCGCCGCATTGAGCGCCTGCATCTCGGAGCGTTTCCCGCCCGCGTCGGGATGGACGTGCTTCGCCATTTGCCGGCGGGCGCGCCGAACGTCGTCGGCCGTCGCCGACCGATCGAGGCCGAGTTCGCGGAACGGGTCGGTCATCGGTCTCGAAGTGTCGCGTATCGAAGTCGCACGTCGCCACCGTCGACGCCGCTGATCACCGTGCCCTCGCCCAGACCCCATCGCTGCTGGATCGCGCGGTGATCGCACTGTTCGAGCACCGCTGCGGCCTGCACGGCAGCCCCGGTCGCCACCGCCTGTTCGGCATCGCTCACCACGACGTCCATCGCCGTGAGCCCGGCCACGACCCGCTGCACCGCTCGAGACTTCGCTCCGCCACCGACGAGCACGAGTCGCCCGTCGAGCGCAGCGTGTGCCTGCAGTGCGTCGAGTCCGTCGAGCAGCCCGCAGACCACACCGTCGACGGCGGCGCGGGCGAACTGGGCGCGCGAGACGTCGGTGCGCATCCCGTCGATCATGCCGGTCGCCTCGGGGCGGTACGGCGTGCGTTCGCCATCGAAGTACGGCAGCACGATCGGACCACCCGGTTCGGCGGCGAGCGCGAGGTCGTCGAACTCGGCGTGGTCGACGCCGAGGAGTCGGCGGACGGCGTCGAGCACCTTCGTGGCGTTCGACGTGCACACGAGCGGCAGGTACCGACCGGTCGCGTCGGCGAACCCCGCCACGGCTCCCGACGGATCGGCCGCGGGTGTGGAGCTCGTGGCGAAGACCGCGCCCGACGTACCGAACGACATGACGGCATCGCCGGGGCCGAGTCCGACGCCGAGTGCTGCCGCCATGTTGTCGCCGCTCCCCGGCGCCACGACGGCGCCGTTCCACAGGCCAGCGCGGTCCATCGACCCGAGCACCTCGGGAACGACCTCGGGCCACGCCACGTCGGCGTCGACGAGGTCGAGCAGGTCCCATCGGTACGACTCGGTGGCCGGCGACCAGTAGCCGGTGCCCGATGCATCGCCCCGGTCGGTCGTGAATCCGCCGGTCAGGCGGTGGGTGAGGTAGTCGTGCGGCAACACGACACGGGCGAGTCGCCGCCACGCGTCGGGGTGTGTTCGGTGCAGCCACGAGAGTTTGGTGATGGTGAAGGCCGCGACCGGCACGCTGCCCACCGCGTCGGCCCACGTCGCCGGCGAGCCGAGCTGATCGATCAACCAGGCGGCGTCGTCGCTCGACTCGGTGTCGTTCCAGAGCTTCGCCCGACACACCGGTTGGTCGTCGGCGTCGAGCACCACCATCCCGTGCTGCTGCCCGCCGACGCTGATCGCTGCGACCTGCGGAGACCCGGCCTGCGCCCATGCCGCCTCGAACGCGGCGAACCACGAGCGTGGATCCTGCTCGCTGCACGGTGGGGTCACGACGGGGTGTGGTGCCGACCCGGACGCGACGACGGCTCCGGTCACGAGATCCCGCACCTCGACCTTGGTCGACTGGGTCGACGAATCGACACCGGCGACCAGCGTCGCCGCCGTCATGATCGCAACTGGTCGCCCGTGACCGGATCGTCCCAGTCAGGGTGCGCTCCCCAGCGGTCGACGTAGGTGACCTCGCGTACCGGCTTGCGTTTCAGCGGTCCGTGGCGCCCCGCCGGCACCCCGAGTGTGATGCACGCCGACAGCGCCACGTGCTCCTGGATGTCGAGCGTGTCTCGCAGTTCGTCTTCGACCATGAGGTGCCACATCGTGAGCGCACCGCCGTAGCCGTGTGCGCGGGCGGCGAGCAACAGGTTCTGGCACGCCGGGTAGACCGACGCTCCTTCGTGGAGGTCTGGTTCGCGGTACCGGTCGAGGCAGACGAGCACGACGACGGGAATCTGCTCGAACCCGTCGACGTACGCCTGCATCGAGTCGGCGAAGCGGCTCGGCTTGTAGCCGTCGCCCTCGCGCTTCGCGTTCCAACCCTTCCGGAACGCCGCGCCGAGGATCGACTTCGCCGCGGTCGCTCCCGGCCCGTCGGTGAGCGCGAGGAACCGAAATCGCTGTCGATTGGACCCGGACGGGGCCCGACCCGCGTACCAGAGGATGCTGCGCAGGTCGTCGGCGGCGACCGGTTCATCGGTGTAGCGGCGTATGGCCCTGGTCGTCGCCAGGCCGTCGAGCAGCGAGACGTGTTCGGGCGTCGGCATCAGCGCCCGGTGAACTCGGGCTGTCGCTTCTCCATGAACGCCGTGACGCCTTCGGTGAAGTCGTCGGTCTTGAGCAGCGGGAGCAGTTGCAGGAAGACGTGATGGACGTTCTGCTCGAACGTCTCGGTCTCGGCGGCGCGCATCATCCGCTTGATCGCCCGGACGGCGAGCGGAGCGTTGGCGGCGATCTCGGCGGCCATCTCCTCCGCCCGCTTGACGAGCTCGGATGCCGGCACCACGTGGTTGACGAGGCCCAGCTCGAGCGCTTCGTCGGCGAGCAGGGTGCGACCGGTGAACGCGATCTCGGCGGCGCGGGCGTAGCCGACCATGCGCGGCAGCAGCCACGTGCCGCCGCTCTCGGGAAGGATGCCGCGCTTGGCGAAACCGGGCGCCAGTTTGGCGGTGTCGGCAGCGATGCGGATGTCGCAGTTGAGGGCGAGGTCGAGGCCGTAACCCGCCGCACCACCGTTGAGGGCGCAGATCGTCGGTGTGTCGAGTGCGTGCATCACGATCGGCGGGGCATCGCGCAGCTCGAACTCACCGGGCGTCGCTTCGACACTGCCGAGGTTTCCGAGCCCGCCCTTCGGACCGGCCATCTGCGCCTGCATGTCGAGCCCAGCGCAGAATGCCCGCCCTTCGCCCGTGAGCACGATGCAGCGAACGTCGCGATCGCGGTCGGCGTCGAGCATGCGGGCGCTGATGTCGCGGAGCATCGTCGACGAGATCGTGTTCATCCGTTCCGGGGCATCGAGCGTGATCCAGGCGACGTGATCGACCACCTCATAGCGCACTTCGGTGCGCGAATCGGCATCGGAGGTCCCGGTTTGCGCCTGACCGGCTCCGGTTTCGCGGACATTGTCGGAATTGGTCGAATCCATGAACTGACCGTAGTGCGTGGCGTGGCCTGCTTTCGATGCGTAGTATTCGGTTCACCTGATACGTGGAGGCAATCCCGCCACCACCTTGATAGGGGGAGAAAAACAACATGCAGAAAGCACGCGTGAAGCGCGTTGGCGCGCTGCTCGTCGGTCTCTCGCTCACCGCAGCCGCTTGTGGCAGCGATGACGAGCCCGCCGAGGAGACGCCGACGACCGAAGCCGAGGCACCCGCTGAGGAGCCGGCTGAGGAAGAGGCACCCGCCGAAGAAGAAGCCATGGAAGAAGAAGCCATGGAAGAAGAGGCTCCGGCCGAAGAAGAAGCCATGGAAGAAGAAGCCATGGAAGAAGAGGCTCCTGCAGAAGAAGAAGCTGCAGCAGGCTCGGGCGACGGCGTCCTCCGCATCGGCGGCATCCTTCCCGAGACCGGCAACCTCGCCTTCCTCGGCCCACCGGAGATCGCGGGCGTGAACCTCGCCGTCGCCGAGATCAACGCCGCTGGCGGTGTCCTCGGAAACGACGTCGAGTACCTCCCGGGTGACTCGGGCGACAACGGTGAAGTGGCCAACGCCACGGTCGACCGTCTGCTCGCCGAAGACGTCGACGCATTCATCGGTGCCGCGAGCTCCGGTGTGTCGTTCACCGTCATCGACAAGATCACCCAGGCTGGCAAGATTCACTTCTCGCCCGCCAACACGTCACCGAACTTCACCGACTACGACGACAACGATCTGTACTTCCGTACCGCTCCGTCCGACGTGATCCAGGGTGCGGCGCTCGCCGACATCATGATCGCCGACGGCGCAGCCACGGTCGGCTACCTCGTCCTCAACGACGCCTACGGCCTCGGTCTCCTCGAATTCTCGAAGGGCCCGTACACCGACCAGGGCGGCGAAGTCGTCTCGGAGCAGATCTACGATCCGAAGGCTGAGAACTTCGACGCCGAAGTCGGAGCGATCATCGCTGCGGCTCCCGACGCCGTTGTCGTCATCGGCTTCGAGGAGACCTCGAAGATCCTGACCAGCCTGTTCGAGGGCGGCATCTCTGCCGACCAGATCTACGGCACCGACGGCAACATGGGCAACGCCCTTGCTGCGAACTTCGATGACCCGTCCGTGGTCGCAGGCATGAAGGGCACCCTCCCGGGTGTCGACGTGTCGGCGCTCGCTGACTTCCAGGCCGCTCTCCTCGAGACCGACCCGGAACTCATCGACTTCTCGTACTCGGCCGAGTCCTACGACGCGATCATCGTCATGGCGCTCGCTGCTGAGGCTGCCGGAAGCGACGACGGCGTTGCCGTCGGCGCAGAGATCAACGAAGTGACCCGTGGTGGCGAGAAGTGCACCACGTTCGCTGCGTGCCTCGAGCTCCAGCAGGCCGGCACCGACATCGACTACGACGGTGTGTCGGGTGACCTCGACTTCATCGACGCAGGCGAGCCCTCGGTTGCTTCGATCCTGACCGTCGAATTCGACGAGAACGGTGAACTCCAGGTCATCGGCTCCGTCTTCGGCGCTCTCTGATCTGAGAACACCTCGCTGAGTTCGCTCAGCACCTGAATAACGGAATGGCCCGGAGCTTCGGCTCCGGGCCATTCTGCTTTTCACACCACCAACAGTCATCCGGTGTCAGACACCGTCATTCGGTGTCAGACACCGAATGACGCGCTTCGATCGTCCTGGCCGACCCTCCCCGTCATTCGGTGTCTGACACCGGATGACGCACGTCGGCGGCGGCGGTGGCGATGCGGGTGAGGGCGTCGGCGATCACGTTGTCGGCCGATGCGGTCGAGATGCGCACGTAGGGCGACAGGCCGTACGCCGCTCCTGGCACGGTGGCCACGCCGACGTTGTCGAGCAGGTACGCCGCCACCGCCACGTCGTCGGCCAGCACCTCGCCTGCCGACGTGGTCGCTCCGATGAGGCGAGCGCAACCGAGGTAGGCGTAGAACGCTCCCCCGGGTGTCGCGAGGGTGAGCTCGTCGATGTCGGCGATCGCATCGACGACGAGGTCACGGCGTCGTTCGAACGCCGAGCGGAACTCGTCGATGTGCTGCTGCGGTCCGGTCAGCGCTTCCACCGCAGCCGCTTGGGCGACGGAGCACGCTCCCGACGTGATCTGTGACTGCACGGTGGTCATCGCGGCGATGAGGTGCGCCGGTCCGACCCCGTAGCCGATTCGCCAGCCGGTCATCGCGTACGCCTTCGACACGCCGTTGACCACGAGCGTGCGGTCGCGCAGCTCCGGGCATGCGGTGGAGAACGACACGAAACGCCGCTCGTCGAAGATGATGTGTTCGTAGATCTCGTCGGAGAGCACGCTCACCTGCGGGTGCTCGGCGAGCACGTCGCCGAACGCCCTGAGCTCGTCGTGGGAGTACACGACGCCGGTCGGGTTCGACGGGTGATTCAGGATCAGCCATCGTGAACATTCGGTGATCGCTTCCTCGAGTCGCTCCGGGGTGAGTGCGAATCCGTCGCGCTCCGGGCAGTCGACGGCGACCGTCGTGCCGCCGAGGAGCGCCGTCATGCTCTCGTACGAGCCGAAGTACGGCGCACACAACAACACCTCGTCGCGGGGTTCGAGCGTCGCCATCAACGCGTCGAAGATCACCTGCTTCGCACCGTTCGACACGATGACCTCGCCCGGCGCCACATCGATTCCGTGGTCACGTCGCATCTTGTCGATCACGGCGGCTTTGAGTGCCGGCGTCCCGCCGGTCGGTGGATATCTGGTGTCGCCCGCCTCGGCCGCCCTGGCCGCTGCAGCGACGATGTGCGCCGGCGTGTCGAAGTCGGGTTCACCGAGGCCGAGGTCGACGATGTCGTGACCGGCTGCGGCCAGCGACCGGGCCGCGGCGCTCACCGAGGCCGACGCCGACGGGACGACCGCTGCGAGACGACCGGCCAGCGAGGTCATCGCACTCCTCCGGTCATCAGATGACCGCGTCCTCACGTATCGGTGTGCCGCTGACGATCCGCTCGTAGCCGAGTGGTCTGAGGTCGATCGCACGGAACTCGCCGTAGGTGATCCACTCGCTCACGCCTCGGCCGACCGCTGGGCCCTGTTGCAGGCCGTGGCCGGAGAAGCCGTTGACGAACAGAAAGTTCTCGACGTCACCGCCTGGCCCGATCACCAGGTTGTGGTCGAGGGTGTTGTAGTCGTACTGCCCGCCCCACGAGGCGACGACGTGGACCTGGTCGAACTGCGGGACGTAGCGAGCCAGCACCGGCCAGATCTTGTCTTCGAACTCGTCGTGGCGGGCTCGCAGATCGTCGTAGTCGACGGCGGTGTCGACGTCGGGTGCGGTGCCGCACATGTAGTGATTCTGCTCGCGCCGGAAGTGGACACCCGCCGGTGTGATCGTGAGCGGCACGATCGCGTCGATCGGTGTGCGACAGTCGAACACGAAGCTCGTGCGGGCACGCGGTTCGACGGGCAGCTCGAGTCCGACCATCTCGGCGATGAGCTTCGCTCGACAGCCGGCGGAGTTGACGACCCAGTCCGCACCGACGGTCGCTCCCGAAGCGAGCACCACCGACCTGACTCGACCGTCGACGACGTCGATGTCGACGACCCGATCTTTCACGTACGTCGCACCGTCGTGAATCGCCCGTCGGCGGATGCCCTGGAAGAGCGCCCACCCGTCGAACGATCCTTCGCGCATGCCGCCGAGGCGAGCGCCGACGACCTGGGTGGCGTCCATGTACGGGAAGCGCTCGCTGATCGCGTCCGGGCGCAGCATCGTCACCTCGGCGCCGGCGGCGAGTTGGTCGAGCGATTCGCGTTCGAGTTGGGCGTAGCGATCTTCGTCGTCGGCGAGGAACAGGTAGCCCGTGCCGCGAAAGTTGAGTTCGGGGGACACACCGTCGACCTGGACGTTCTCGTGGAAGTGCTCGATGAACTCGATGCCGAACCGGCTGAGTCGGATGTTCAGGTCGTTGGTGAACTGCTCGCGGATGCTGTTCTGGGCTCGCGTGGTCTGTGCGTTGTCGTAGGTCCAGTCGGGCTCCACCACCAGCACGCTGCCGTCGAAGTCGGGGTTCTGCGTGAGGAAGTAGGCCACCGAACTGCCCATCATCGCTCCACCGACGCAGACGACGTCGTAGTGCGACCGGAGCTCGGTCATGCGGAGGTGCCGTCGGGACCGACGGTCTCGGGGCTCGTGACGTACCCCTGGAGCAGGTCGTTGGCCACGGCGGCCGGGTCGCGGTCGGCAGGGTCACCGAAGCCACCGCCACCTGGCAGTTCAAGCACGAGGCGGGCGCCGGCGGGAACCACCTGTTTGCCCTTGCCCTCGAAGGGGGTGCCGTCGGAGAGGTACACCTTGCCGGGGGCACCGTCGCCGCCACCGTTGCGTCCACGTGCAGGGTGGTCGATGCGGTCGAACATCGCGGAGAAGTCGAACTGGTAGCCGTCGGTCGGGCCGAGCTCGATCACCTGGCCGAGCCCACCGCGGCGTTCGCCGACGCCGCCGCTGTCGGGTCTGATCTCCTTGCGCCACACGATGATCGGACCGACCTGCTCGGTCGCCTCGACCGACATCGTGCGGACTCCGGATGGAAACGCCGTGGCCGTCAACCCGTCGAGTGCCGGCCTCGCCCCGGTCCCGCCGCTGTTGAACATCAGCAGTTCGACCGGCGGGCGCTGGTGGTCGGGATCGGCGGATCGGGCACTGGCCTGGAAGTTCCAGAGTGCGCCGGCACCTTCGGCCGGCACGCGGTCGGGAAGTGCCGGGGCGATGGCCCCGAGGCACAGGTCGGTGACGAAGTGGCCGAGCACGTGGCGAACCGACACCGGGTGCGGGTGTTTCGCGTTGAGGATCACGTTGTCGGGGGCGCTCACGGTGAACCGTGAGAGCGAGGCGTAGTTGTTCGGCAACTCCGAGCCGATCGCGACCAGCATCCCGTAGGTGAAGTAGGCGTGGGCGTAGCCGAGCGGGACGTTGATGCCGAGTGGGCACACCGGTGAGGTGCCGGTGAAGTCGGCGTGCATGCCGTCGTCCGACACCGTGAGCGTCACCGCCAGGGTGACCGGTTCGCCGTATCCGTCGACGACCATCTCGTTGGTGTAGACGCCGTTGGCGACGCTCTCGATCGCGTCGATCGTGGCACCCGATGTGCTCTCGAACACGAAGTCGGCGATCGACTCGAGGTCGTCGAGTTCGAACTCGTCGAGCATGTCGAGCAGGCGGCGTCGACCGGTCTCGTTGGAGGCGCCGAGCCCGTGGATGTCGCCGATCACCTGGTCGGCTTCGCGCACGTTCCATCGCACCATTTGAACGAGGTCGTGGTTCAGTTCGCCTCGTTCGACCCACTTCATGATCGGGATGCGGATGCCTTCCTCGTACACCTCGCTGGCGTCTGGGCCGTATCCCCGTCCGCCGATGTCGACCACGTGGGCGGTCGACGCGAAGAACCCGATGAGTCGTTCGGCGCCGTCGATCGTGCGGAACACCGGCGTCGTCACGGTGATGTCGTGCAGGTGGCCGGTGCCCTTCCACGGATCATTGGTGATGTAGACGTCGCCAGGGAAGATGCGGTCGGGCCCGATGTCGGCGATGAAGTGCGGGACGGCATCGGCCATGGTGTTGACGTGGCCGGGGGTGCCGGTGACCGCTTGGGCGATCATGCGGCCCTGGGGGTCGAACACGCCGGCCGACAGGTCGCCGGCTTCTCTGACCGAGGTGCTGAACGCGGTGCGTACGAGCGTGAGCGCCTGTTCTTCGACGACGGAGACCAAGCGGTTCCACATCACCTGGTACTGCAACGTGCGGCGCTGGGCCGATGCGTTGTCGATGTCGTCCGTGTCGCTCGTCGGCGACCGGTCGAGGTCGAGGTCGATCGTCATGATGTTGCCTCCTGTCGTTCGGTGCGGGTGATGAGGAGTGTTCCGTCCGGTTGCACCGTGCAGCGGTGGTGCGCGCCCAGCACGGTGGTCGTCTGGGATTCGGAGATGATCGCCGGTCCGCAGATCATCTCACCGATCGCGAGGTCGCCGCGGTCGAGCGTGGACGTGGGGGTGCGTTCGCCGAGCACGGAGTCGTACGCGTCGCGGCTGGCGAACTCCTTCGCAGTGGGCGTGCCGGTCGCCGCTATCTCCGTCGGCCGGCGTCGCGGTACGACCGACGACACGCGCACCGACCAGCTGACCGCTTCGATCGCGAGGTCGTCGATGGCCCGTCCGAAGAAGACCTCGTATGCCTTGGTGAATTGTCGGGTGAGGAGATCGGCGGCACGGTCGTCGAACGCAGCGTGCTCGTCGAGCGTGACCGGGATCTCCCAGCCCTGGCCCACGTAACGCATCGACACCTGACGTTCGACGACGACGTCTGCAGAAGTGCCCTGGCGAACGAAGGCGAGGGCCTCGTCGGTGAGTTCGGCGAGCACGGCGTTCGATCCGTCGACGTCGAAGTCGGCGGTGGTGGTGTAGAAGCTGCGTACCGCTTCGTACGAGAAGGGTGCGACGAGGAACCCGATCGCCGAGCCGACACCGGCTCCGGGTGGGACGATGAGCTCGTCGAGGCCGAGCTTGTCCATCAGCCGTGCGGCGTGCAGCGGTGCGCCGCCTCCGAACGCGATCATCGTGTACCCGGCCATGTCCTTGCCGTTCTCGACGGCGTGGGCACGAGCCGCGTTGGCCATGTTCTCGTCGACGACTTCGGCGATGCCGACCGCGGCGGTCGGCGCGTCGAGCCCGAGCGGGGCTCCGACGGACGTGAGCAGGGCGCGACTGGCGAGTTCGGGTGAGAGGTCGATGTCGGTCGCTCCGAACGTGTCGGGGTGGAGGCGTCCGAGTTCGAGGTTGGCGTCGGTGACGGTGGCGTGTTCGCCGCCGAGGGAGTAGGCGGCAGGTCCTGGTTCGGAGCCCGCACTGTGCGGGCCGATACGGATCTGGCCGAGTCGGTCGACGCTGGCGATCGACCCACCGCCGGCACCGATCTCGATCATGTCGATGACGGGGATCGAGATCGGCATGCCACTCCCCTTCTTGAAGCGGGCCGTGCGGTCGACTTCGAACGTCTTGGTCGTCTGCGGGCGGTAGTCCTCGATGAGGGTGATCTTCGCCGTGGTGCCGCCCATGTCGTACGACACGACGCGGTCGCGGCCATAGCGAGCTGCGAGGTCGGCGGCGAAGATCGCTCCACCCGCAGGACCCGACTCCACGAGGCGCACCGGGAAGGCGGCTGCCGATTCGACACTCATGAGGCCGCCGCCCGAGTGAACGAGGTAGAGCGGGCACGAGATGCCGCGCTCGATGAGTTGATCTCGAAGCCGCACGAGGTAAGACGCCATGAGCGGCTGCACGTACGCGTTCGCGCACACGGTGTTGAAGCGCTCGTACTCGCGCATCTGGGGCGACACGTCGCTGCTGATCGACACCGAGAGCTGTGGGGCAGCGTCGAGCAGCGCCGCTCGCATTCGTTGTTCGTTCGTTGCGTCGACGTAGGAATGGATGAATCCGACGGCCACGGATTCGTAGCCGCTGGTGGCGATGTGAGCGGCCATCGCTGTCATCTCGTCGTCCGCGAGCGCGATCAGTTCCTCGCCGCGAGCGTTGCGGCGCTCCGACAGGGTGAAGCGGTCTTTTCGCTCGATGAGCGGCGTCGGCAGCACGATGTCGAGGTCGTACTGCTCGAACCGGCTCTCGGTGCGTGTCTCGATGACGTCGCGGAATCCTTCGGTGGTGATGAACGCGGTCTTGGCGCCGCGCCGTTCGATGAGTGCGTTGGTCGCCAGCGTCGTGCCGTGGACGAACTGCGCGACGTCGCCGACCTCGACGGCTTCGCTCGTCATGAGTTGTGTGACCCCGTCGAGGATTCCGCGTTCGGGGGCGTCATGCGTGGTGAGCACCTTCGTCGAGGCGTAGGTGCCGTCGGGCCGTTCGAGCACGACGTCGGTGAACGTGCCGCCGACGTCGGCGGCGATCCGGTTTCCGGTGGCAGCCTCGACGGTCATCGTCAGAGGTCCTCGACGGCGGGAAATGCTGATGGCGGCATGATGTCGACGGTGGCCGAGCGCTGTTGGGCGAGCATGCCGCCGTCGATCCTGATGACGTCGCCGGTGATGTAGGTGGCGTCGTCGGACGCGAGGAACAGCGCGGCGCCGGTCATGTCGCTCGGTTCGCCGATGCGGCCGAGCGGGACGTTCTCACCACGGAGCTTGCGTTGCGCCATGTCGAGGCCCGAGGTGTCGATCGAACCGGGCATGAGTGCGTTGACACGCACGTTGTACGGGCCGAGGTCGAGGGCCATCGCTCGCGTGAGTGCTTCGATGCCGCCTTTGCTGGCGTCGTAGGCGGTGAACGAGCGGTGCGCTTTGGTGGCGCCTCCCGAGCTCATGTTGATGATCGATCCGCCTCCGGCCTTGGCCATGAGGCGGGCGGCTCGGTGGGAGCACAGGAAGTGGCCCGTGAGGTTGACGTCGATGATCCGACGCCACCACGCTTCGTCGGCTTCGAAGAAGTGCAGCATGGGGCTGACGAGACCGGCGTTGTTGACCAACACGTCGATGCCGTCGAATTCGTCGACGATCCGGTCGAACATTGCGGCGACCTCGTCGCCGTTCGACACGTCGGCGGCGATGCCGATGGCGGTGCCCCCGTCGGCGACGATGCTGGCTGCGGTGGCGTCGGCGGCGTCTTGGTCGAGGTCGTTGACGACGACGCTGCATCCTTGGCCGGCGAAGCGTTCGGCCAGTGCTCGTCCGATGCCGGCACCGGAGCCGGTGACGAGGACGATCTTGCCGTTGAGGGATTCGTACATGTGGTTCCTGACGTGATTCGAGCGAGCTGCGGATCAGATCTCGGTGAGCCGTCGTGCGACGGCGGCGATCTGTGGTTCGTTGCGGCGGTAGTAGGTCCAGCCCTGGCGAGGTGTGGCGATGACCAGGTCGGCGTCGACGAGCACCTTCAGGTGACGTGAGCCCGCTGGCTGGCTGACGCCGAGCTTGTCGACGATGAACTGATTGCAGGCGCCGTGTTCGACCGGGTCGCCGTGGACCTGGGCGGGAAAGTGTGCGGCCGGGTCCTTGAGCCATTCGAGGATCTTCAGACGGCGTGTGCTGGCGAGTGCCTTGAGGACGACCTCGAGTTCGTCCAGCGTTTCGTCGAGATCGGCCTCGTCGTTCTCCAGCACCGTCTGAGCGTTCGACATAGTCATATAACTACCATGTTATGAAGTGATGACGCAAGGGCCAGGTGTCCAGGTGTCCAGGTGTCCAGGTGGCCGCCGATCCGTCGGGTAGCCGGGTCCAGAGCGTCGAGTCGACCGAGTCAGGCGTCACGAATCGTCTCACCGTTGTCGCACCAGGCCGTTCCGAATCGTCTCACCGTTGTTGCACCAGGCCGTTCCGAATCGTCTCACCACTGCCACACCGGACCATCCCGAATCGTCTCACCACTGCCACACCGGACGATCCCGAATCGTCTCACCACTGCCACACCGGACCATCCCGAATCGTCTCACGGTTGGGGGTGAGCGACGTCACGAATCGTCTCACGGTCGAGACGAGCGAGCGTGACGAATCGTCTCACCATGGCTGCGAGGCTGCATTGCGCGTGTTGGTGGCGGCGCTGCGCGGTGGGACGCCGGGCCACCCCGTTCGGGGTCTGGCTCGCGACGTCCGGCCTGCCCTCATCCGCTCGGGCTCTGGGTCCCCGCCGGCGGCCTCGACCACATGAGACGATTCGTGACCGTGTCGCCGACCGTTGTGAGACGATTCGGAACTCGCCTGCCTCACACGGGGTGAGACGATTCGTGATCGACTCCGCGCGCTGCGACGAGACGATTCGGAACTCGCCTGCCTCACAAAGGGTGAGACGATTCGTGATCAGCTCGCCGCGCCGCAACGAGACGATTCGGAACCCACCTGGCTCATGCGGGTGAGACGATTCGTGAACGAGTCCGCGCGCTGCGACGGGACGATTCCGAACGCGGTTCTGGCCCGCGCCCGGCGACACGGCTCCCGTCGGCGGTGTCCCTTCCGGGGCAGCGTCGGGCACCGCGGACCCTCCTTCGCTCCGTCGGAACGGTGCTCTCGTCAACTCTGTGACACCCTTCGAATACGTTGCCGGTCATGGCCACCGACGAGACGAACTCCGCTCCACCGTCGCACCGGAGTCCGGGTGCAGCCGCCGAAGCACCGGCCCTTCGAAGCGCTCCGACCCCACCAGCGCTCGTGTTCGACGAGCAGCTCGAACCCGACGTGAACCTGCCGAACCGGCAGTTGGCACCGATCGTGTGGGCCATGGATGATGGCGAACGGGCTCGGTTGCGGGACCGCGCCGGCCCGTGCACCGACGTCGTCGCGCTGTGGAACTGCCCGGTCTGCGAACGATCGGTCCCTCGCTGGCGGCGGCCAGGACGACATGCCGTCTACTGCTCGAACTCCTGCAAGCAGAAGGCTTATCGACACCGCTGCATCGACCGCAATCGCCGCATGCTCCAACTCGCACGCAACCCTCGCCCACGACGAGCACAGACCCGAGACGGCGTCCACGCGATCCGCGAGACCACCGATCGATCGACCGGGCGCCGCGACTCGATCGGCAGAGGTGTCACGATGTGTGGGGCGTTCGCGTCGATGTCGATCGACACGCCTCGACGGCACAGCCACCAACGATTTCTCGCCACGGCCGGCCCGTCATCGGGCCGAACGTGTCAACGATGCGTCGAACTGTCGTCGAGCCCGGTCCGCGACATCGGCGATGTCCTCAGCGCCATCACCAACCGTCCCTCGCCACCACCGGAGCATCTCGACGCGGCATGACGCCCACGGCCAACAGCGAGCAGCCAGCAGCGAGCGGCCCGTTGATGGCCAACGACTCTCGTGACGGCCCTTCGATCGGCCGCCGTGCGCCGTAGCTCCACCACCACGGCTACGGCTACGGCTACGGCTACCGCCATCGGCGATGACGTCAGTCGACCTGCGGCAACACTTTCAACCCGAGCTCCTCGAGCGCCTTGGGATCACCCGGGATCGGCGAGTTGGTCATCGGATCCTGACCCGACTGCGTCTTCGGGTAGGCGATGACCTCACGGATGTTGTCTTCGCCGGCGAGGATCGCGACCAATCGGTCGAGGCCGAACGCGAAGCCGCCGTGCGGCGGGGCACCGTACTCGAACGGGTTGAGGAAGAACCCGAACTTGCGCTCGGCCTCCTCGTCGCTGATCCCGAGCCCGGCGAAGACCTTGCGCTGCAACTCGGGCTCGTGGATTCGGATCGAACCCGAACCGAGCTCCCAGCCGTTGAGCACCAGGTCGTACGCGATCGACCGGACCGACATCGGATCGGACTCGAACTTGTCGATGTCGTCGGGGTGCGGCATCGTGAATGGGTGGTGGCCCGACTTCGGGTTGCCCGTCTCCTTGTCACGACCGACGAACAGCGGGAACTCCACGACCCACACGTACCGGTACGGCCCCTGGTGCACCGGCGGCCGGCCGATCTCGTTGCGCAGCATGCCGAGCACTTCGCACGTCGGCTCCCAATCGTCAGCGACGATCAACACGAGGTCACCCGTGGCGACGCTCATGGTCTCCTTGAGCGCAGCGACTTCGTCGTCGGACAGGAACTTCGCCACCGGCGAGTCGAATCCTTCATCGGTCGCCTTGAGCCACACGAGCCCCTTGGCGCCAGCGCTCTTCGCCTTGTCGGTCAGCTTGTCGAGCTGGTTGCGGCCGTACTCGGCAGCGCCACCGTCGACCTTGATGCCCTTGATCGCCTCGGCGCCGGCGAACGCCTTGAACTCCGTCGACGAGAAGATCGCGGTGAGCTCCTGCAGTTCCATCCCGAAGCGAAGGTCGGGCTTGTCGATGCCGAAGCGGTTCATCGCGTCGTGCCAGGTGATCCGCTCGATCGGCTCCGGACGCTCCCCCGTCACCGCCTCGGCCGCCGCCAACACCGACTGCGACACCGCATCGAGCACGTCGTCCTGATTGACGAAGCTCATCTCCATGTCGAGCTGCATGAACTCGTACTGACGATCGGCGCGCAGATCCTCGTCCCGCAAGCAGCGAGCGATCTGGTAGTAACGATCGACGCCACCGACCATCAACAACTGCTTGAACAACTGCGGCGACTGCGGCAGCGCGTAGAACGAACCCGGCTCCTTGCGCGACGGCACGAGGAACTCACGAGCACCCTCCGGCGTCGACGGAACGAGCATCGGCGTCTCCACCTCGACGAAGCCCTGATCATGCATCGAGTTGCGCACCGCCGCGTTGACGGCGGAACGAACACGCAGGTTCTTCTGCATCCGACTGCGGCGCAGGTCGAGATAGCGGTACTGCAGACGAATGTTCTCGTCGACGTCGTCGGCGCGCTCGTCGATCGGGAACGGCGGCGGTGTGGCCACGCGCAGGATCTCGACCTCGCACTCGCCGATCTCGACATCGCCGGTCGGAATGTTCTCGTTGATCGTCCCCTCGGGGCGTTCACGGACGACGCCCGTGATCTTCAGCACGTACTCGCTGCGCACGTCGACGTCGTGATTGATGACGCACTGCACGATCCCCGAGTGATCGCGCAGGTCGACGAAGGCCAGATGCTCACCGTGCTCACGGCGGCGGCCGACCCAGCCACACACGCTGACCGTCTGGCCGATGTGCTCGGAGCGGAGGGCGCCACACAGATGTGTGCGCATGGACGTGCTGGAAGCTGAATCGTTCATCGTTCTGTCTTCTGCTGGAGGTGAGCGACCACGTCGGATCGCGGGATGGTCTGTTGATCGCCGGCGTCGCGAGACATCGGCTTGACGATGGCGGTGCCATCGGCGAGTTCGTCGGCGCCGATGATGACGGCATGGGTGGCCCCGCTGCGGTTGGCCAGCTTCATCTGCGCCTTCATGCTGCGATTCTCGAAGCCGCGATCGGCAGCGAGACCCGCCGAGCGGAGCTCTGCGGTGAGTTCGACCGCAGCCGCTCCCCCGGTGACGTCGACGACGAATGCGTCGAGTACCCGTGGAGCGCTCTCGAACACCCCTTCGTCGTCGCAGGCGAGCAACGTCCGGTCGACGCCAAGTGCGAAACCGATACCGGCCGTGGCCGGCCCACCGAGCGCTTCGACGAGACCGTCGTAGCGACCGCCCCCACCGAGGGCGTTCTGCGCGGAGTCGAGCGTGAGGCCCTGGAACTCGAAGATCGTGCGCCGGTAGTAGTCGAGCCCGCGCACCAACTTCGGTTCGACCGTGAACGGAATGCCCAGCGCATCGAGACCGGCCTGCACCTTGGCGAAGTGCGCCGCCGCTTCGGCGGAGTGGAAATCGGCGATCGTGGGTGCCGATGCGATGTGCTCGGCATCGGGCTCGCGCTTGGAATCGAGCACACGCAGCGGGTTCTTCGCCAACGTGACACGGCTCTGCTCGGTGAGCCCGTCGCCCACCGCTTCGAAGTGCGAGCGCAACGCGTCGACGTACGCCTGACGATCCTCGGGCTCGCCCAGGCTGTTGACGATCAGGTTGACCTGTTGCAACCCGAGGGCTCGGTAGAACTCCCAGGCGAGCGCGATCACCTCGACGTCGAGATCGGCATCGTCGACACCGAGCACTTCGACGCCGACCTGATCGAACTGGCGGAAACGGCCGCGCTGCGGCTTCTCGTAGCGGAAGTTGGGCCCGGCGTACCAGACCTTCCACGGCGTGATCGGCCGGTGCTCGGCGAACGCCCGGCACACGCTCGCGGTGAGTTCGGGTCGGAGCGACACGTGCCGGTCACCCTTGTCGTGAAAGTCGTACATCTCCTTCGTGACCACGTCGGTGGCGTCACCGATCCGGGTGAACACGCCGATGTCCTCGATGAGCGGCGTCATCACCTGGCCGTAGCCGGCCGCTTCGACCGTGTCGGCGAAGATGTTGTGCAGCCGCCGCCAACGGGCACTCTCGGGCGGCAGGATGTCCCGCATTCCGGGGCTGGTCTGGAAGGTTGGCACGGCCGGTCAGGCTACCGGCGCGGTCGCGCCTGGCACGGTGCGATATGCGTCGTAGACCGACGGAATCCCCTTGATGGTGCGCAGCACCGAGTCGAGGTGCCCTGGATTCGCGAGTTCGAACTCGAATCGCATGCGTGCCTCACGGTCGGCCCCGGTCATGGTTTCGCACGAGACGATGTTGACCTTGTGTTCGGCCATGGCCGTGGCCACGTCACGAAGCAACTGTGACCGGTCGAGTGCGACGACTTCGATCCCGGCCGTGAACGTGGCGTTGAACCGCGCTTCTCCGTCCCAGTCGACGTCGATCATGCGCGTCGCCTGCTGGGCCATGAGCGACACGGCGTTGGCACAGTCGTTGCGGTGCACGCTCACACCTCGGCCGCGAGTGACGTACCCGGTGATGTCGTCACCGGGCACCGGTGTGCAACACATCGCCAGCCGCACGAGCATGTCGTCGAGCCCCTCGACGTGCACACCGACCTCTTGCCGTTGCCCGTCACGACGCTCACGCCGCGGCTTCTCGATGGTCGCCGGCAACTGCACGTCTTCTTCGCCGTCTCGGTATCCCCGAGCGATCTTCTGGGCGACACCGGCCGCCGACACGTGGTGCTCTCCGACCGCGGCGAGCAAGGCGTCGAGATCGGCGTATCCGAGATCGTCGATGACGGTTTCGAGCTGATGCGACTTCCACACCTCGTTGATCGGCAACGACTCGCGACGCAACTGATCGGTGAGGTCTTCACGACCCGCCTCGATCATGTCCATCCGTCGCTCGCGGCTGAACCACTGGCGGATCTTGTTGCGGGCCCGCGGCGACGCAACGAACGTCAACCAGTCCTGCGAGGGACTCGCCGTCTCGACCTTCGAGGTGAAGATCTCGCAGTTGTCGCCGCTCTGCACGACGTGGTCGAGCCCGACCAACCGACCGTTGATGCGCGCACCGATCGTGGCGTGGCCGACCTCGGTGTGCACCGCGTAGGCGAAGTCGACGGTGGTCGACCCCACCGGAAGAGCGATGACCCGACCCTTCGGCGTGAAGACGTACACCTCGTCTTGCTCGAGGTCGGTCTTGAGGCTCTGCATGAACTGGGCCGGGTCGGAGACCTCTTCTTGCCAGTCGATGATGCGCGACAACCAGTCGATGTCGGTCGCCGACGCGGTGCCGTTGTTCGAGCGGTCTTTGTACGCCCAGTGCGCCGCCACACCCCATTCGGCTCGACGGTGCATCTCCTCGGTGCGGATCTGCACCTCGATCGCCTTGCCGGACGGGCCGATCACCGTGGTGTGCAGGCTCTGATAGAGGTTGAACTTCGGCATCGCGATGTAGTCCTTGAAGCGCCCGACGACCGGACGCCAGCGACCATGGATCGAGCCCAGCGCGGCGTAGCAGTCCTTCATCGTCGGCACGATGACCCGGACCGCGACGAGGTCGAAGATGTCGTCGAACTCGAGGCCCTTCACGACCATCTTCTCGTAGATGCTCCAGAGGTGCTTGCCGCGCCCGGTGACCTCGGCGTCGATGTTGAGCTCGGTGAGGCCGGAGCGAACCTCTGCGATCGCCTTGGCGAGGAACACGTCACGCTCGGGCGTGCGGATGCGTACGAGGTGATCGAGTTCGGCGAACCGCTTCGGGTGGAGCGACGCGAACGCGAGGTCTTCGAGTTCCTGCTTGAGCTCCTGCATGCCGAGGCGATGCGCGAGCGGAGCGTAGATGTCGAGGGTCTCCTGAGCGATGCGCTGCTGCTTCTCGAGCGGCATCGCTGCGATCGTGCGCATGTTGTGCAGACGGTCGGCCAGCTTGATGACGAGCACCCGCAGGTCTTTCGCCATGGCGACGAGCATCTTGCGCATCGTCGCCGCTTGCTGCTCTTCGCGCGAGTCGAAGCGGATGCGTTCGAGCTTGGTGACCCCGTCGACGATGGCGGCGACGTCGGCACCGAAACCGTCTTCGACGTCGGACAACGTGATCTCGGTGGCTTCGACGGCGTCGTGGAGCAACGCCGCCGCGATCGACACCTCGTCGAGGCCGATCTCGGCGACGATCTGCGCCACGGCGAGCGGGTGGTTGATGTAGGCCTCACCGCTCTTGCGCATCTGCGAACGGTGTGCGTCGCTCGCGACGCGGTACGCCCGGTTGATGTTGTTGATCGGCGATTTCGGGTGACGGCGCCGGTACGAGTCGAGCAACGGCGCCAGCTCACCGAGTGCTGCCGGTGTCGACTGTTGGCGACGCCATGGCAAGACCCGATTGACGGTTCCCATCTCGAAAATCCTTCAGGAGTAGTGCAGGAGCGACTTCACCGGGCGCTCTCCGAGTTGTGCTCGACCACCGAGGTCGTCGAGCTCGATCACGAATCCGAGTCCGGCGATGACGCCTCCGAGCGTCTCGACGAGTTTCGCCGTGGCTCGTGCGGTGCCGCCGGTGGCGAGCACGTCGTCGACGATCAGAATCCGTTCGCCCGGATGGATCGCGTCACGGTGGATCTCGAGCTTGTCGGCGCCGTACTCGAGTTGGTACTCCTCGCGCACCACCGCCCACGGGAGTTTGCCGGGTTTGCGGACCGGCACGAACCCGGCGCCGATGCGATACGCCACCGCTGCCCCGAAGATGAAGCCGCGTGACTCGACACCGACGACGCGATCGACTGCGACGCCTGAGAACTCGTCGACCAGGCCGGTCACCGCCTGTGCGAAGGCTGACGAATCACCGAGCAGCGGGGTGATGTCGCGGTAGGTGACGCCGTCTTCGGGGAAGTCGGCGATGTCGCGCACGAAGCCGCGCAACGAACCGTGATCTCGTGTGCGTTCGGTGGAACCAACGGCTGCCATGTACGGAGGATATCTCCGAAGCCGCCGTCCCCGTCGGACCAGTCGGGTCCGACGGTCGGATCAGCGTCGCTTCTTCTTGCGCGGACGAGGCGGGTGGCTGAGAATGCGCTCGGCCGGCTGATGGATCGCCTCGGTGCGAGCCTCGTCGTCGTGGCGATCGGACTCGGTCGGGTTCTCGTCGGAGTGGACCACACGACCGCTGACGCCGGCGCCGATCACGGCAGCCCGCAGCTCCTCGCCGAGCAGGCGCTCGCGACGAGCCTTGCGGCCGGTGTTGGCCTTGAGCGCCGCCAGGACGGGCGAGGCGACGAAGATCGACGAGTAGACACCGGCGAGCATGCCGACGAGCAACGCCAGGGCGAACTCGCGGAGCGTGACCGCACCGAGGAATCCGGCACCGACGAGCAGCAACGACACGACGGGCAGCACCGACGACAGGCTCGTGTTGATCGAGCGCATGAGCACCTGGTTCATCGAGATGTTGACGACGTCGGGGTACGGCATACGGACCCCGGCGTACTTGCCTTCGTTCTCCTTGACCCGGTCGAACACGACGATGGTGTCGTACAACGAGTAGCCGAGGATCGTGAGGAACGCGATGACCGTGGCCGGCGTGACCTCGAACTGGAAGATCGTGTAGACGCCGACGGCGAGGATGAGGTCGTGCCCCATCGCTGCGAGGGCGGCCAGCGCCATCCGCCATTCGAAGCGGAGCGAGATGAAGATCGCCACGACGACCAGGAAGATCACCAGCGCGCGTACGGCCTTCTCGGTGATGTCACCGCCCCACGAGGCGCTCGTGAACGAGAAGCTGACGTCCTCGATCTCCACACCTGCCGCCGCAGCGAAGTCGCTGGTGAGCTGATCGGCGACCTCGGTCGAGACCTCCTCGATCTGCACGGTGACGAAGCTGGTGTCGTCGGACGATCGGGTCTGGATCTTCGATCCGGTGATGCTGACGCCGTTGTCGCCGAGGACGTCTTCGGCTTCGTCGACGCCGAAGGTCTCGCCGGCGGGAACGTCCCAAGCCTGGCCGCCTTCGAAGTCGAGGCCGAGGTTGAGCCCGCGGGTGAACAGCGAGCCGAACGTGGCGACCACGACGACGATGCCGACGACGAGGGCGATGCGGCGACGGCCGTAGAAGTCGATGGCCGTCTGGCCACGGAACAGTCGTCCGATGGGCGACGACGCGATGTGATCGGCGCGGCTCATCGGGCCACCTCCAGTCCGAAGGCTCGTTTACCGACCATGAACTTGCTCCGAGCGAGCAGCAACACGGCGGGACGAGTGAAGAAGTAGCAGACCAGGAGGTCGCAGACGGTGGTGATCCCCAGGTACAGCGCGAAACCGCGGACCGAGCCGACGCTCAGCCAGAAGAGGATGCCGGCGCCGATCATCGACACGAGGTCGGCCGACCAGATGGTGCGCCAGGTGGAGGTGAAGCTCCGAGGGGCAGCGTTCTTCAGGGTGCGCCCGTTGCGGATCTCGTCTTTCATGCGTTCGAAGAAGACGACATAACTGTCGACGGTGACACCGACGGCAACGATGATGCCCGTCACCCCCGCCAGACTCAGCGCGTAGTTGGTCGCCCCCGACACGAACGCGGCAGCGCTGAACACGGTGGCGGCCCAGATGACGAGCCCGCCGATGATGACCAGAGCAAGCCAGCGGTAGTAGGCCACGAGGAAGACCAGCACGAGCGCAACGCCGAGCAGGCCGGCGATGATGGCGGCTCGCAGCGAGTCGCCACCGGCGGACGCCGACACGGTCCGAGCTTCCTGAGCTTCGACCTCGACGGGAAAGGCACCGCGGTTGAGCACGCGAGCGAGGCTGCGAGCTTCGTCTTCGGTGAACGACCCGGTGATCGACACCTGGTCGTCGAACGTCGGCTGGTTGACGTTGGGGGCCGACTGCACGACACCGTCGAGCACGATGGCGAGTTGGCCGGTCGAGCAGGTGGAGGCCTGCGAGAAGCACTGTGAGGCGAGGCTGTTCCAGAAGGCCTGGCCTTCGCCGCCGCGCAGCGTGGCGACGACACCCCAGCCGGGGTTGAGCGTTGCGCTGGCGCCGCCGCGCTCGAACACGAGCACGCCGTTGGTGTTCTGATCGGGTCCGGCGCACACGGGCACGCCGTCGCGTGAGATGAGCAGTTCGGCTCCGGAGGTGACCGGGGTCGGCACGACGGGCGTCACGTCGGCGGGCGGCTCGACGGCGACGTCGGTGGTGACGGGCTCGTCGGTCGTGACCGGTTCGTCGGTCGTGGCCGGCTCGTCGGTGGTGGCGGGCTCATCGGCAGCGTCGGTGGTGGTCGGCTCCACGGCACTCGGCAGCTGACGGCGCGGGCTGCGCAGTGGCTGCGGCTCAACATCGTCGGTCGCCGCATCGTCGGTCGCCGCATCGTCGGTGGCGGCATCGTCGGGCTCGGTGCTCTCGTCGCCGATGTCGCTCTCGGTGTCGATGACCGTTGCGAGGTCGGTGTCGGAGGTGACGGTCAGCCCGTCGTCGGTGGTGAGACCGTCGTCGACGACGAGCGGGGTCGGCGTGAGCGTGTCGGTCACCGTCTGGCACTCGAACGAGTTGAGCACGGGACGCAGTTGCACGACGCCCGACACGTTGACAGCTTCGAGCGCTTCCTGCTGATCGTCGACACCGGGCAGGTCGACGACGATCGTCGACCCCTGCACACGCACGTCGGGCTCGGCGATGCCGAAGTTCTCGAGCTCGTCGCGAACCAGGTCACGAACGATCACCAGATCGTCGCCGCTCGCGTCTTCGACCGGGGCGAGGATGACCGACACGCCACCCTGCAGGTCGAGGCCGAGGATCGGCGTGTTGTCGGTGGCCAGGTTGCCCGCGAGGGCGCCGAACACCATGAGGATGGTGCCGATCAGCGAAATCCAGAGTCGACGTCTCATGAGCGATCAGTCGGCCTCTGCCGATGCCGCGTCGGCATCGGTGTCGGCGGTTTCGTCGTCGTCATCGTCGGGCGACACGCGTCCCTGGATCGCCGCTCGGGCGATCCGGATCTGCACGTCGTCGTCGATTTCGAGCCAGAAACGACTGTCGCCGTCTTCTCCGGTGATCGTGCCGAAGATGCCGCTGGTGGTGACGACCTCGTCACCGACGCCGAGTGCGGCCTGCAGCTCCTGCTGCTCGCGCATCTTGCGACGCTGTGGGCGGATCATGAAGAAGTACATGCCGAACGGGACGAGGAGGAGCAGACCGAGCGAGAAGATCGAGCTCGCGCCCCCGCTGGACTCCGCTGAGCCGAGCACGGCATTTGCAAAGAGAGTTGTCATGGCGGATCGAAATGCTAGCGGTCAGGTGTCCCAGACAGAGAGCACTTCTCGCCGGAGCTCGTCGAAGCGCCCTGCTTCGATGGCCGATCGCATGCGATTCATCAGGTCGATCGTCCACGCCACGTTGTGGATCGAGAGCAGCCGGGAGGCCGTGGGTTCTCCCACCTGGAGCAGGTGACGGATGTACCCGCGGCTGTGGCGAGCACACACGTCGCACGGGCAGTTCGCGTCGAGCGGCTCGTCGAGTTCGGCGTTTCGTGCCGCTTTCGCCTGGAAGCGTCCGGTCGACGTGAGCGCCGTGCCGTGGCGTCCGAGACGGGTCTGCATCACGCAGTCGAACTGGTCGACGCCGAGGCCGACCGCTTCGACGAGCGACGCCGGATCGCCCACTCCCATCAGGTAACGAGGCCGGTCGTCGGGCAGGTGCTCGATCGCCGCGGCCAACGCCGGCAGCATCTCGGCGCGCGTCTCCCCCACCGACAGGCCGCCGATCCCGTAGCCGTCGAAGCCGAGTTCGACCGTGCGCTGGGCGCTCTCGGCGCGCATCGACTCCGAGATGCCTCCCTGCACGATGCCGAACAGCGCCTGGTCGGGACGGTCGTGCGCCGCTTTGGCTCGCGCCGCCCACGCCGAGGTGCGTTCGAGCGCGGTGCGCACGACGTCGGGCGGGCTCGGGAGCGGCGGACACTGGTCGAGCACCATCTGGATGTCAGCACCGAGTTCTTGCTGCACCCGGACCGCTTCTTCGGGGGTGAATCGAATCGTCGAGCCGTCGTACGTGCTCTTGAACGTCACCCCGGCGTCGTCGACCTTGGGCTCGAGCGAGAACACCTGGAACCCGCCGGAGTCGGTGAGCGTGAGACCGTCCCATCCGGCGAACTTGCCGAGTCCGCCGAACTTCGCCACCAACTCCGAACCGGGTCGCAGCATCAGGTGGTAGGTGTTGCCGAGCACGATCTGCGCTCCGACTCGGGCATAGTCGTCGGCGCTCAGGTACTTGATGGCGCCACGGGTGCCGACCGGCATGAACAACGGCGTGGTGTACGAGCCGTTGGCCGTGGTGGCGGTTCCCGACCGGGCTGCGCCGTCGGTTGCTTCGACCTCGAATTGAACGGGATGCACCGCAGCAGGCTACGAGAGGTCTCGGCGAGTGAGCAGCATGGCATCACCGAACGACAAGAACCGGTAGTCGCAGTCCGTGGCAGCTGCGTAGAGCTCCCGCCAGCGCGGGCCGATGAACGCGTCGATCATCATCAGCAGCGTGGTCTTCGGCAGGTGGAAGTTGGTCATCAAGACGTCGACGACCTGCCAGTCGAACCCTCGCGAGATGAACAGGTTGGTTCGCCCGGTGAGCTCGCTGCGCGCCGCCGCCGATTCCAATGCGCGGACCGCGGTGGTGCCGACGGCGACCACCCGACCACCGGCCGCTCGCGTCGCGGTACACGCCTCCCACGTCGCCGTGGGAACTCGATACCGCTCGGTGTGCATCGGATGGTCGAGCGGATCGTCGGTGCTGATCGGCTGGAAGGTGTCGAGCCCGACGACGAGTTCGACCGTCGCCACCTCGATGCCCTTCTCCGCCAGCGAGGCGAACACCTCGTCGGTGAAGTGGAGACCGGCCGTGGGCGCCGCGGCAGAGCCCGGCTCGGCGGCGTACACCGTCTGGTAGCGGTCGGGGTCGTCGAGCCGTTCGCCGATGTACGGCGGCAGCGGCATCGCTCCGTACTGCTCGAGCAGCCGCATCGGGTCGTCGTCGGTGAGCAACTCGATCTCGAAGGTGTCGCCGGCATCGGTCCGCTCCCCCATCCGGACGATCGCCAGATCGGTGTCGGGCGCCATCAACGACTCGCCCACCTTGAGCTTGCCGCCCGGCCGGACCAGCGCCTCCCAGCGGCGCCGGTCGTCGCTACGCGGTTCGAGCAGCAGTGCCTCGGCGGCTCCTCCCGTGTCTCGCTGCAATCGCAGGCGAGCCGGGATGACGCGCGTGTCGTTGACGACGAGCAGGTCGCCCGGTTCGAGCAGTTCGGCGAGCTCGCGCACGCGACGATGCTCGATCGAGTCGCCCCGGTCGACGAGCAGGCGCGCGGCATCGCGCGGGGCGATCGGTGTCTGCGCGATCCGCTCCGCCGGGAGCTCGTAGTCGAAATCGCTGATCGTGAGGGCCACAGCCGTCAATCGACGAGGAACGACTCGGTGATGAGTTCCCACACGCCGATCTCGGCGGGCTGATACACCACGCCGAGCAACCAGAAGAGGTCGCTGTCGAAGTTCGTTCCACCGGCGAAGCGGGCGACGGCGTCGGTACCGGGGCAGCTGTAGATGCGTTCGGTGCCGGTGTAGACACCGTCGTCGTACGGAGCCTCCGAGCCGAGCACGCACCCGTCGGCTTCGATGCTGGCCGAGAGCCCGTCGAGTCCGGCGGCACCGGCCTCGTCGCCGTTGCCGTTCGGCGCGTCGCCCGAGACGATGATCACGCCCGAGGCGGCGAAGCTGCCGAGGAACGCCTCGGCGTCGGGCGCAGCGATGAGCTGGCGGAGGTCGCCGTCAGGCGTGCCGTCGATGATGTTCCACGAGGGCGGAACCGATGCGGTGATCGTCCCGCTGGCGTCTTCGACGAAGATCGCGTCGCCGTCGACGTCGACGTCAGGGGCGATCGTGGTGGCCGGCGTCGACTCGACCGGCTCGGTGGTCGCCGATCCGGAGGCGGCGTCCGCCTTCGCCACGGCTGCCGCAGCGAGCTCATCGAGGTCGGCCCCGCACTCCTCGACGATGAACGTACGCAGCTGGCCGACGATCGTGCCGAACTCGGCGAACGCTCCGTTGACCTCGTCGGCGTTGGGCAGGTCACCGACGGCATCGATGTCGTAGTCGACGGCGTCGAGCGCTGGGAGCAGCGTGCCGAGCACCGCTTGCATCTGCTGCGGCGCGGCGGCGACCTCGGGCGTCGGCGCGTTGAAGATCGCACCGGCGACCGAGACGCTCATGTCGTTGAACAACGAACGCGCTGCGGCGTCGGCATCGCCGTCGATGCTGTTGAGCGCCTCCGATTCGACGTAGAACTGCTCGCTCGCACCGCAGAAGGCAGCCAGGTCCCCGCCCGGTTCGTCGCCGGCCAAGGTGGTCGTGCTCGACGAATCGTCGGCCGGCGCGGTCGTGGCGGGTGCGGTGTCGACCGGCGCGTCGGTGGCAGGAGGGTCGGTGTCGACGGGTTCGGGGTCGGTCGCCGGAACGGTGACGACCGTGTCGTCGGCCCCCGAGAGCACATCGCGAGCGTTGTCACCGCCTCCACATGCGGCGATCACCAACGAGGCAACCGCGACCGACATCGGGTACGAGACACGCTTCTTCACAGCCCGAAGTGTACGGAAACCACCCTCGAGCGGTCGGGGACCCTCTCCGGCGCGCCGGTCGGCGCTCAGCCGTCGAACAGGGTGGCCGCGTTCTCGGGAGCGCGCGACGGCGGAACCTCGAGGCCCACGTGCTCGTACGCCGCAGCGAGCGCCACGCGACCACGTGGGGTGCGGGCGATCATGCCCTGCGTGATGAGGAACGGTTCGTAGACGTCTTCGACCGTCTCGGGTTGCTCACCGATGCTGATGGCCAGTGTCGAGAGGCCGACCGGCCCGCCACCGAACTGACCGCAGAGGTTCGACAGGATCGCACGGTCGACCTTGTCGAGACCGCGATCGTCGACGCCGAACAGCGCCAGGCCTTCGGCGGCGACCGTCGAGGTGATCGAACCGTCGGCACGCACCTCGGCGAAGTCGCGCACGCGCCGCAACAGGCGGTTGGCGATACGGGGCGTACCTCGCGATCGTCGAGCGATCTGCTGGGCGCCGTCGGTGTCGATGTCGACGTCGAGGATCCCCGCCGCACGTTCGACGATCATCCGCAGCTCGTCGGTGTCGTAGTAGTCGAGCCGGGCGACGAGCCCGAAACGATCGCGCAGCGGACCGGTGATCATGCCGGTGCGTGTGGTGGCGCCGACCAGCGTGAACGGCGGCATGGTCAGGCGGATGCTCGACGCCGCAGGCCCCTTGCCGACGACGATGTCGAGCTGGAAGTCCTCCATCGCCGGGTACAGGATCTCCTCGACCGACCGAGAGAGTCGGTGGATCTCGTCGATGAAGAGCACGTCGCCCTCTTCGAGCTTCGTGAGGATGGCGGCCAGATCGCCTGCGCGTTCGAGTGCCGGACCCGACGTGATGTGGAGTTGCACCCCCATCTCGACCGCGACGATGCCGGCGAGCGTGGTCTTGCCGAGGCCGGGTGGCCCGGCGAACAGCAGGTGATCGACCGACTGCTCGCGTTTGCGGGCCGCTTCGAGCACGATGGTGAGGTGTTCTTTGAGTTCGCGCTGACCGACGAACTCGTCGAGCGCTTGCGGTCGGAGCCCGACTTCGGAATCGGCGTCGGCCTCGCCGCCTGCTGCTCCACCGGCGAGCACGGCGGACACCGCCGACTCGTCGTCGGCCCGGATGTTCGGATCGAGGAATTCGTCACGCACGCTTGGCTCCCAGCGACTTCAGTGCATCTCTGAGCAGTGTGGCGCTGTCGACGTCGCTGGGCAAGTCTCGCAACACGTCGCGGATCTCATCGGTGGCGTAGCCGAGCCCGGCGAGCGCTTCACGCACCTCCGACACCGCCGACGCGGCACCACCGGTGGCACCACCGTCGCCGTCGAGCATCGCGATCGACAGCCGGTTCTTCAGTTCGACGATGAGGCGCTCGGCGGTCTTCTTGCCGACCTTCGGGACGAGTTGCAGCGCGGCGACGTCGTTGCCGGCCACGATGTCGACGAGCGCCGCCGGCGGATGCGTCGCGATGACCGACATCGCCATGGTGGGGCCGACGCCGTGCGTGTTGAGCAACGTCTGGAACGTGGTCTTCTCCTCGTTGGAGGTGAATCCGAAGAGGGTCTGCTCCTGCTCACGGATGTGATGGTGGATCAGGAGGAACGCCTTGGACCCCGGCTCGAGTTCGGGGATGGCCCGCGAACTCACCGTGACCAGGTACCCGACACCACCGACCTCGAGCAGGATCGTGCCGTCGACGTGACGTTCGAGGACTTCGCCTCGGAGTGAGCCGATCATCGGGTTCCTTTCGCGGCGGCCGTACGCCCGGCGACGGTCGAGTGGTGAGCGGCACCGTCGCGCAACTGCCGCCCGATCGGCGACATCGCCAGGTGTGTGAGCGCGAGCGCCGCGGCGTCGGCGGCGTCGGCCGGTTTGGGCAGCGCCGACAGCTTGAGGCGCTGCTGCACCATGCGCTGCACCTGCTCTTTGCCGGCCCCGCCCCAGCCGGCCACGGCGTCTTTGACCTGGTTGGGGGTGTACTGCATCACCTCGCAGCCGGCGAGCGAGGCCTCGGCGAGTGCCAGGCCGCTCGCCTGCCCCGTCGCCATGGCGGTTCGCACGTTGACCTGGAAGAACACCTGCTCGACGGCGACGACGTCGGGCTCGAACTCGCTGATCAGTGCGGTGAACTCGAGGCGCAGGGTGGCGAGCCGCGACGGCAGCGGATCGGATGCCGGCGTGCGGATGACGCCCATCGAGATCGCCCGGGCGGAGGCGCCGCGACCTTCGACCACGGCGTACCCGCATCGGGTGAGCCCGGGGTCTATTCCGAGCACGCGGGTCGTTCGACCCGATGTTGCGGAACTGACGCTGTTGGCGAACACAAGTTCGTACGTTATCCGATGGGCACCGGCCCGTCGATGCAATCCGCTCGAACCTCGGCGCCGCTCACGCGGCCACCGGCAGCTCAGAGCTTCTGGAGTTCGGCGACCAGTTCTTTGACCGGGCGGAACGTGAGACCGGCCATGGCGCGGTGGCAGTAGCGCACGACGCCGTCGGCATCGATGATGAACACGCTGCGACGCGGGAACCCGAGCGGTCCGAGCGTGCCGTAGAGCCCGGCGACGGCCTTGTCGGTGTCGGCCAGCAGCGGAAACGTGAACCCGTGCTTCGACGAGAACGCATCGTGGCTGGCGACGTCTTGCGCCGAGATGCCGATGACCTGAGCGTCGAGTTCGTCGAACTGTTCGATGCCGTCGTTGTAGCTGTTGAGCTGTCGGGTACACACCGGCGTGTCGTCGCCCGGGTAGAACACGAGCACCACCGGCTTGCCGGCGTAGTCGCTCAGCGAGAACTGCTCGCCGCCGGTGCCCGGCAGCGAGAAATCGGGGGCGGTGTCCCCGACCGTCAGGCTCATGCCGACGCTTCCTCCATCAGTTCGTCGCTGATGTCGAAGTTGGAGAACACGTCCTGCACGTCGTCGTTGTCTTCGAGCGCTTCGAGGATCCGCAGGATCGCCTTGGCGTCCTTGACATCGGTGACCGGCACCAGGTTCTCGGCGACCATGGGCGAGTCGGCCGAGATCGTCTCGATGCCGGCCGCGTCGAGGGCTTCCTTGACGTTGTAGACGTCGGACGGAGCCGTCATGATGCGCCACGCGTCGCCCTGGGGCACGATGTCGTCGGCGCCGGCTTCGAGCGCCGCCATCATCACGTCGTCTTCCGACACGCCGTCGACGGTCACGATCACACCGCGTCGCTCGAACTGCCAGCCCACCGCTCCCGGCTCGGCCATCGAGCCGCCGAGCTTCGAGAACACCTGGCGCACATCGGCGCTGATGCGGTTGCGGTTGTCGGTGAGGACGTCGATGAGCAGGGCGACGCCGCCCGGCGCATACCCCTCGTACATGATCGTCTCGTAGACGACCGCGTCGCCACCTTCACCCGTGCCACGTTTGATGGCGCGGTCGATGGCGTCGTTGGTCATACTCGCCGCTTTGGCCTTCTGGACGGCCGTGCGCAGCGTGGCGTTCATGTCGGGATCGCCACCGCCCTTGGCCGCGACCTCGACCTGCCGCGCCAGCTTGGCGAACAGTTTCCCGCGCGCTGCGTCGGCAGCGCCCTTCTTGTGCTTGATGGTTGCCCATTTCGAATGGCCTGACATCTGAAACCCTCTACTCGTGGAGCGGTGAACCGATCGATCGGATGAACATCTCGTGGAGGCGCCCGTCGGGCGTCAACTCGGGATGGAACGAGGCCACGGTACATGTTTCGTGGCGAACCAGAACAGGCACACCTTCGTGCTCGGCCAAGATCTCACACTCGGGCCCGACGCGCTCGACGAACGGTGCACGGATGAACACCGCGTGGAACGGGTCGGCGAGCGAGTCGACGTCGAGATCGGTCTCGAAGCTGGCGAGCTGCCGGCCGTACCCGTTGCGCCGCACCGTGATGTCGATACGGCCGAAACTGCGCTGGTCGGGACGGCCGTCGAGGACCTCGGCGGCACACAGGATCATCCCCGCGCAGGTACCGAAGACCGGCAGGCCGTCGGCGATGCGCCCCTTCAGATCGTCGAACAGGTGGTTGGTGGTGAGCAGGTGCGACATCGTCGTGCTCTCGCCGCCGGGGATGACGAGCGCGTCGACCGCAGCGAGTTGCTCCGCGGTGCGCACGAGCGGCGCGCTCACGCCGAGGGCGACGAGACGTTCCTGATGCGCGGCGAACGCTCCTTGGAGCGCCAGGACACCGACGACCGGTTCGGGCGACGCCTCGGTCACCAGCCCCGCTCGGCGTAGCGCTGGTTGATCTCGTCCATGGCGATGCCGGTCATCGGAGCGCCGAGACCGCGACTCACCTTGGCGAGGATGTCGGCGTCTTGGAAGTGCGTGGTCGCCTCGACGATGGCCTTCGCCCGCGGTGCGGGATCGTCGGACTTGAAGATGCCCGACCCGACGAACACGGCGTCGGCACCGAGCTGCATGGCGAGCGCGGCATCGGCCGGCGTGGCGAGTCCGCCCGCACAGAACAACGGCACCGGCAGCGTGCCGGTCTCGGCGATCTCCTGGACGAGCGGCAGTGGCGCCTGCAGTTCTTTGGCCCAACCGAACAGCTCGGCTTCGTCGGCCTGCGTGAGCCGCTTCATGTCGCCGATGATCGAGCGGAGGTGACGTACCGCCTCGACGACGTTGCCGGTGCCGGCCTCGCCCTTCGAGCGGATCATGGCCGCGCCTTCGGAGATGCGTCGCAGCGCCTCGCCGAGGTTGGTGGCGCCGCACACGAACGGCACGTCGAACGCCATCTTGTCGATGTGGTACGCCTCGTCGGCCGGGGTGAGCACCTCGGACTCGTCGATGAAGTCGACGCCGAGCGCTTGCAGGATCTGCGCTTCGACGAAGTGGCCGATACGAGCCTTGGCCATGACCGGAATCGAGACTGCGGACTGGATGCCGTCGATCATCTCGGGGTCGCTCATGCGGGCCACGCCGCCGTCCTTGCGGATGTCGGCGGGCACTCGCTCGAGCGCCATGACGGCGACGGCACCAGCGTCTTCGGCGATCTTTGCCTGCTCGGGTGTGACGACGTCCATGATGACGCCGCCCTTCATCATCTCGGCCAATCCCCGTTTGACGGGGAACGTACCCGTGCTGCGCGTGTCACTCATGGGCGTGAGCGTACTTTCGATCGTGCGGGTTCACCCGAACGCGTTTGCGACCGAGCCGGGTGGTCACGGTGCCACGATCGACACGACCGGCTCAGGCGGGACGGATCACCATGTCGACCGGCGATTCGCCTTCACCGGCGTCGTCGATCAGTTCGGCGAGCTCGATCCACGTGTTGCCCGGGGTGAGCGGGATCGGATTGCCCTCGAGATCGTTGAACGTGATCGGCCCGACCGCCAGCCCGCGGCTCCACTTGCCTTCGATGTAGCCACCGTTCGAGAACACGTACACGAGCCCCTCACCGATGGTCTGCGCCTCGGGCGAGTTGCGGTCGATCGTGCTCGGGCGGTACTCGGTGAGCATGACCACGACGTTCGTGGCCGCGATCGGCCCGTACGTGACGTCGTCGTGCGGCGTGCCGTCCATCGAGCGCACGAACTTGTCGAGCTCGGCGTTCCAGTCCCAGCTGATGTCGCGACGGCGCATCGCCAGGTCGAAGCCCGACACGTCGTCGCCCGCGAACGCAGCGTTGTCGGGCACGTACGACCACTGGATCGGCGGAGCACCGGGGTGATCTTCCGGTGTCAGCGCGTAGAGCTGCTCGGTGTCGCTGTACAGGTTGCTCGGCGACGTGCCGGGGCCGCGCTGGTAGCTCCCCGCGTTGCGCTGCCAGTTGAGGTCGGTGAGGAACGAGTCACGGATCAGGCGTGTGACTCCGGGGTTGCCGCCGCTCCAGGCGAACAACGGCGAGTTCAGCGACGACAGGATGTCGACGTCTTGCGATCGGCCGGAACGGATCGGGCCGATCGGATCGGCGTCCTGCGTGTGGAACACGGCGGCGAAACGCGTGTTGCTGTCTTCGACGATCTCTTCGAAGACGATGTCGGCGACGGCGAGTCCGGTGTGGTTGCGACGGGCACCGTCGGCGTTGTCGATCTTGACGGCCAGCGCCGGACGCGTGATCAGTTCGTCCTCGGAGTCGACGATCTCACCGGTCAGCGGCTGGCGCAGCGGCTCATCGACCGCCGGCTCGGTCGTGGTGGTCGTGGCGGCCTCGACCGTCGTGGTCGTCTCGACGACCTCGGTGGTGGTGGTCGTGGTCTCTTCGGGGACGGTCGTGGTCTCTTCGGCCGAGTCGCCTCCGCCGCCGCACGCGGCTGCGACGAGCGCGAGACCGGTGAGGCCCGCGGCCAGACGGGATGCATTCGAGCGTGAGGTGTTCATCAGAGTTCTCTCAGGAGGGCGATGCGTTCATCGAGTGGTGGATGGGTTTCGAACATCTTGTGGACCTTCGACAACTTCCCGTCGTCACCGACTCCACTCATCGGTTGTTCGATCCACAAGTGTGCCGTGGCCGTCGAGGCACTGTGCGTCACGGTGGTGTCTTCTTTGAGCTTTTCGAGCGCCGAGATCAGGCCCGGCGGATACCGCGTGAGCTGACACGCGCTCACGTCGGCGAGCGTCTCGCGGCGACGCGAGATCGTCGCCTGCATCGCCTTGGCGATCAGCGGGGCCACCACCAGCAACGCGAACCCGAGATAGGCCAGCGGGTTGCTCGAATCGCCGTGGTCACCACGACGATGCACACGGCCGCCGTTCCACCACATCATCCGGATCGCGAGGTCGGTCACCAGTGCCACCGCGCCGACCATGGTGACGGCGAGCGTCGAGACCAGGATGTCGTAGTTGCGGATGTGGCTGAGTTCGTGAGCGACCACGCCTTCGAGTTCGACCCGGTTGAGTTTGTCGAGCAGGCCGGTCGTGACGGCGATCGCCGCGTGGTTCGGGTTGCGCCCGGTCGCGAAGGCGTTGGGTGCCGGATCGTCGACGATGTACACGCCGGGCTTCGGGAGCCCGCCGGCGATGCACAGGCCTTCGACGAGGTTGTGGAGCCGCTGGTACTGCTGCGGATCGGCCGGGACGGCTCGGCTCACGCGCAGCGCGATCTTGTCGGCCTTCCAGTACGAGGTGAAGGCGATGGCGCCGCTGATGACGATGGCGATCAGCGTGAAGACCACGCCGTTGCCGACCAGGACACCGATGGCGGCACCGACCAGCATCACCACCAACATGAATCCGACGATCAGGGCGACGCTGCGGCGCTTGTTCGCGCGTATGAGTTCGAACATCAGAACTCGATGTCGGGCGCGGTGCGTGCCGCTTCGTCGGCCTCGAAGTACTCGCGCTGGGAGTACTTCAACATGCTGGCGACGATGTTGGTCGGCACCGACTCGATCTTGTTGTTGTACGACAGGACGCTGTCGTTGTAGAACTGCCGCGCATAGGCGACCCGACCTTCGGTGGCGCTCAACTCCTCTTGGAGCGACAGGAAGTTCTGGTTGGCCTTGAGATCGGGATACGCCTCACCGAGCGCGAAGATCTGGCGCAGTGCGCCGGTCATCATGTTGTCGGCCGACGCTTGCGCTTCGGGCGTGTCGGGTGCCGAGATCGCCGCGTTGCGGGCCTGGATCACACCTTCGAGCGTCTGGCGCTCGTGTGCGGCGTAGCCCTTGACGGTCTCGACGAGGTTCGGGATGAGGTCGAGCCGTCGTTTGAGCTGGACGTCGATCTGTGACCAGGCGTTCTCGACCTGGTTCTTGGAGCGGATCAGTCCGTTGTACATGGTGACTCCGACGAGGAGCACCACGACCACCAGGACGATCACGATGATGAGAGCGATCATGGCGGCAAGTGTACGGGAGCGGTGTTCGGAGCAGGGCGATGGCCCGACGCCGATTTCAGGTGCGCGCGCGGCGTGCGTCGATGAGTTCGCGATAGATGTCGAGATACCGATCGGCGAGCGCCGCCATGGCGAACGAGCGAGCTCGTTCGGTGCCGGCGGCGCGCAGTCGTTCGCCCAGTGCCGGGTCGCTCAGCGCCGTGTCGAGCGACGCCGCCAGCGCGGCGGCGTCGCCGGGCGGGCTGAGCAGTGCGTCTCGGTCGTGCGTCGCCACGTTCTGATAGCCGTCGAGCGAGCTCGCCACCACGGTCGTGCCGGCTGCCATCGCCTCGATCAGCACGACGCCGAACGATTCGCCACCGAGCGACGGTGCACAGAACACATCGGCGGCCTTGAGTCGGGCGAACTTCTCCTCGTCGGAGACCCGCCCGAGCCACGTGATCCGTTCGTCGTCACCGGCGCGGCGCTTGAGTTCGTCGGTGTCGGGTCCGGTGCCGGCGATCCAGAGTTCGGCGTCGGTCGACACCTGTCCGAAGGCGTCGAGCAGGACGCTGAGGCCCTTGCGCGTCTCGTGGCGGCCGCAGAAGAAGACGGCCGGACGCGCTCCCGGCTCGCGCTGCATGGTGGCGGCGCGCTGGATCTGGGCGACCTCGACACCGTTGAACAGCACCTCGTAGCTGCCGCCGAGGTACGACTGCACGAGCGCGAGCGCGTCCTTCGACACCACGACCTTGCGGTCGATGCGGTTGATGAGCCGGGAGAGGAACGGGCTGAGGAGCCGATACATCGCCGACACCCCGGCGGCATGGAAGGTCCCGACCGTCGGATGACGGTGCGTGAGCACGGCCGTGACCGACGGACCTGGCGCGAGCGGCTCGTGGACGTGGACGACGTCGAACGCCTCCTCGTCGAGGACTCGGATGGTCCGCATCACCGCGGGCGGGTCGGGAGCAAGCGGAGCGACCGATCCGTTGGCGGCGGTGGGCAACGAGTTGCCGATCGGGGTCACGAAACTCTCGGGTGGCGGCCCGTCGCACGGCCCGAGCACGCGGGCTTCGTGTCCACGGCGCCGGAGTTCACGAGCCAGCCCGAGCACCTGCATCTGAACCCCACCCGGCACCGTCAGGCTGTAGGGGCAGATGATGCCGATGCGCAACGGCCGATCGGGGCGACGGCCGTGGTCGGCCTCCGGCTCGGGCGGTGCGAGCGAATCGTCGGTCTGCAGCCCCGCGGTGTCGTCAGCCATTGGCGGCAGCGTAGACCGCTTGTCCACCGGCGATGCCGAATCGTTCGCGCAGCACCGACACTTCGAGCGGTCGCGACAGGAGGTAGCCCTGGCCGATGTCGCAACCGAACTGCCGGAGTGCAGCGAGTTGACTCGGGCGCTCGATGCCTTCGGCGACGGTGGCGATCTCGAGTGTCGACGACATCTGCAGGATCATCTTGGCGAGGCTGGACTGTTTGGCGTCGCCGTCGACCTCGTCGACGAACTGCCGGTCGATCTTCAAGATGTCGACCGGGAACCGTTGGAGATACGACAGCGAGCAGTACCCGGTGCCGAAGTCGTCGATGGCGATGCGCAGGCCGAGCGCTCGCAGCTCGGCGAGCACGTTCGACGCCGACTCGATCTCGCTGACCAGCACGGTCTCGGTCACTTCGAGCAGCACGTGTGCCGGGTCGAGCTGGTTGCGCACGAGCGCGTCGCGCACGACGCCGACGAACCCTTCGGTCCGGAGCTGCACCGCCGACACGTTGATGCTCACGTAGCGGGGCCCTCGCGTCTGCCACCGCTTGGCTTCGCTCATCGCTTCGTTGAGCACCCACTCCCCGATCGATCGGATGAGCCCCGACTTCTCGGCGATCGGGATGAACTCGGCCGGCGACACCTCACCGCGGGTGGGGTGCCGCCAACGCAACAGCGCTTCGGCCCCGGTGACCTCGCCGGTCCGCAGCGACACGAGCGGCTGGTACACGAGTCGGAGTTCGCCGTTGTCGAGCGCCGAGCCGAGCTCGGACCGGAACTCGAGCTGTGTCGTGGCCCCGAGCCGCATGGCGGGGTCGAAGATCTTGATCTGTCCCTTGCCGGCTCGCTTCGCTTCGTACATCGCGATGTCGGCGTCGCGGAGGAGACTCGACGTCGTCATGCCGGGGGCCGCGACCGCCACGCCGACGCTGGCCAGAACGGCGAGGTCGTACCCCGCGAGCTGAACGGGGAGGCGGAGTTCTTCGAGGAGTTGCTCGGCCACGTCGAGCGCTCGCGTGACACCGCCGCGATCCTCGAGCAGCACGGCGAACTCATCGCCACCGAGTCGGGCGGGGGTGTCGCCGCCGCCGGTGACGTGGCGGATCCGATCGGCGATCGTGCGCAGGAGTTGGTCGCCGACACCGTGGCCGAGTGCGTCGTTGACCGACTTGAAGTCGTCGAGGTCGACGAACAGCACCACGACGGGATCGGAATCGGGGCGAGCGACCCGGAGTGCATGGTCCATGCGGTCGAGGAAGAGAGCTCGGTTCGCCAGGCCGGTGAGCTCGTCGTGGAACGCCCGGTGACTGAGTTGCCGTTCGAGGTCGCGCTGTTCGGTGACGTCTCGGAACGTGGCCACCACGCCGTCGACCGCGTCGCCCCCGAGCAGGTTGGCCACCGTGGCCTCCATCCGTCGACGTTGCCCGTCGACTCGCACGAGGTTCGATTCGAACTTGACCGTGTTGTCGATGCCGAGTTCGATGACTCGGGCGATCTCGTGCTCGGCTGCTCCGCGGTCTTCGTCGGCGATCAGGTCGACGAGCGGTCGTCCGATCCAGTCGGCCGACCGATGGCCGAGTGTGCTGATGAGGCCGGGGCTCGCGTACTTGATGTCGCCGGTCTCGTCGATCAGCATCACCACGTCGCTCGAGTGCTCGACCATCGCCGCGAGGCGGTCTTGCCCGCGTCGCTCGGTGAGGCTGCGCACGGCGTCCATCAGGACCCACATGCGCGCCAGGGCCATCGTGACCGACACGATGGCGCAGGCGGCGAAGAGGAGCCGCGTCGTCGACGAGCCCAGATCGCTGATCGTCAGCGCGAGCAGCACGGTCATCGGGGTCAGGACGGCGACGCTCAACCCGATGGTGCGGCCGATGTTGACCGCGTAGGCGTGGACGTAGTCGGCGGGCCGGCGCGCCATGCTCGGATCGAGCGCTCCGGCGGCGATGACGAGCGGGGCGGCGATGCCGAGGCTGGCGATGAACCCGCCGGCGGCGAAGTCGCCGCGGAGTTCGACCACGCCGCGCAGCGAGTCGGAGGCCGTCTGGATCCCGATGCCGACCAAGACCGCCATGGGCGCGAACTGTCGGAAGCTGGAGTGCGCTGCGGAGCGGAACGACGCGGCGAAACCGATCGCTCCGATACCCGGAGCGACGGCCGCCCAGATCGTGCCCGAGAGTCCGAGCGACGAGTTCGAGAGATACGGCTCGATGACGATCAACCACACGCCGACGCCGACGGCGATGCCCACGATGGCACTCTCGAAGAAGCCGAAGGCGTCGACCTCGGGGGCGCGACGACGAGCGAGCAGGACGGCGCTCGCCGACATGACGACCGACGCGGCCACATGGAGCCCGTCGGCCACGGATGGGAAGGAGACCTCACCGCCGAAGTAGAGCGACGACCAGGCGAGATGCGCAGCCGCCAGCAGTCCCATCGACACCGACATCATCGCCCACGGCAGCTTCTTCGCCGGCTGCTCCTTCGCGACACCCACGAGGATGGCTCCGAACGCCCCGGCCGGTGCGACGACTCGGATCAACTCGACACCGGTGCCGGCGGGCAGCACGAAGTACACCACTGCCAGGGCAATGGCCAGGCACAGTGTCGCAGTGGAGCGCGACACCACCGGAGGCGAGAGTTTCTGATCGATGCTCATCTTGTCGGCAGAATTTCGTCAAGGGTTGAGGTAAACCACCTGGACAGACCGTAGACGGCCGAGCATGTTTCGTCAGCCTCGGCGGCAGATCCACGGCGCGTCACCACCCGCTGCGGACGGTGGTTGGGCCCACCCGACCAGCACATCTGATCGAGCCGACCGACCTGGCGGCGCCGACCTGTGAGCAAGCCTCAGGGAGCGGCGTCGGCGTAGCCGGGATCGGACGGCCAGTTCGGCTGGAACATGTGCCACTGCGACGGCGCCCGCCGGATCAGGATCTCGAGTTCGCGAGCGAGGTCCTGCGTGATGCGCTGGACGTCGTCTCGGAGTCGTTTCTCCTGCCGTTCGACCACGAGCGGCGGGCGGACCCAGCCGAGGTGCCCGTCGACCCGGTCGGTGAAGTACACCGCCGTCGGAAAGATCGGCGATCCCATCCGCAGCGCCACCGTCGCGGCGCCTCCGGGCAGGGTGGTCTCCTCGCCGAAGAACTCGACGGTCGGCCCGTTTCGCTGCAGGTCGCGGTCCGACAGCAGGCACACGATCTCGTTGCGTTTGAGCGCTCCGAGCACCTCTCCCCCGGCCTTGGGTCCGAGCGGCACCACGTTCATCCCCAGCTTCGAACGAAGGTCCTTGAACCATTCGAACAGTTCGGGCGGGTTGATCTGCTCGACGACCACCGTCATCGGATGGCCCTGATCGCAGATCCAGCGGCCTGCCCACTCCCAGCCGCCGAGATGCGGCAACGCCAGGATCGCACCGCGCCCTTCCTTCAGCGCTTCGACGATCTGCGGGTAGCCGTCGTCGGTGAATCCTCGATCGACCGCCTTCTTCGACAGCGTCGGAAGCTGGAAGCTCTCGATCCAGTAGCGAGCGTAGAAGTCGAAGGCCTGCTGCGACGCTCGACGGAGTCGCAGGCCGCGCAGCGACGGATCAGCCCGCTGGAGTTGCCGCTCGATCATCGAGCGCCGTTCGGGATTGGCGAAGCTGGCGCCGGCGCCGAGGGGCGTGGCCAATCCGGCGGCGAACACCGTCGGGGTCAGGCGGGCGGCGATCGCGCCGAGTTTGTAGCCGCCGGTGGTGATCGCGTCGGTGAACTCACCGATGTCGGTGGGAAACCTGGGCAAGCCCGTCAGCGGGCGGCGATCGCGTTCGGCCATCGGTGTCGGGCGCTACGGACGACGTCGGGGGACGCTGGTACGACGACGCTCGGTGCGAGCGACGCGTCGGCTCTGGCGACGAGAGCGGCGCATCTCGATGCGGGCCTGGGTGACCGGCGCAACGGCCGCCTGGCTCCACACCTTGACGAAGCGCTGGATCGCGGTGATCGAGGTCAGCACCAGCATGATCCACAGGATCGGGATCAGCAGCGGTTCCCAGAGCAGGCCGAGGCAGATCGCGATGATGCGCTCGGCGCGTTCCATCAGACCGCCCTTGGCATCGATGCCGAGCGATTCGGCCTTCGCCCGCTGGTAACTGATGAGCGACGACACGCCGTTGATCGCGAACGGCAGCATGGCCAGCTGCCCGGAGAAGTCGGGATCGGTGGCGAAGTACCACGCGATGCCGCCGAGCAGGAACGCGTCGGTGACGCGGTCGACGGTCGAATCGAAGAACGCGCCACGTTGGCTCGACTGGCCCGACGCCTTGGCGAGCGCCCCGTCGAGCAGGTCGGGCAGCGCTGCGAGGATGACGAGCAGCAGGCCGAGCCGGAGCATGCCGGCTCCGATGGCCACGGCTGCGCCCACGCCGACGAGCAGACCGACGATCGTCAGGTGGTCGGGCGTGAGGCCGGTCTTGCGGAGCGCAGTGCCGAGCGGTTTGACGGCCTTGTCGACCGGTCCCCGGAATTTGCCGTCGAACATCGCTTCGACCTTAGTGCGACGCCGCGGCGTCGTCGGATGCAGCCTCGCCCGTCGACACGGCAGGAGCGTCGTACTCGGCGGGCACGTCGGGACGCGCTTCGGGGTTCGACTCGACGAGGTGCTCGACGATGTCGCCGTCGATGGCGTCGACCAGGACGAGCGCACGCTGCAGCGGCGGTTCTTCGGCCGAGTAACACAGCACCCGCCAGGTCGGGCGACTGCGGAACCCGCGCCAGACCTGCTGGGCCGATGCGTGTCCGACGGCGAAACCTGCCGCCTGCTGCGCGGCGACGAGCGCTTCTTTCTCGTCGACGTGCATGCGCCACCCGGAGGTGATCGAGATCACGCCCATCACGGCGAGGATGCCGGCGGCGAGCAACCAGCCACCGTTGACGATCGCCGCGTCGCCGAACGCGGCGTAGACCACCACGCAGAGCGCGGCGATGACGAGGTAGATCGCGCCGGGCCAGCGACGTCGGCTGTTGTCGGGGAACATGTAGGCGCCGACGAAACCAGCAGGGTTCAAGTCGTCGGGCAACTCGTCCCGGATCTCGTCGGCCGATTCGATGGCCTGTGATTCGTCGGTCATGGCCGTCCAGGCTACGAGATCCCCGTCGCGATGCGGCGGTGCCCCGGGTCTCATTGCTCCGCCGGTCGACGGTTCGGGTGGTTCAGTCGGGCCACGCGGCACGCAACCGGGCAGCGCTCGCGTCGAGCGATTCGGGCAGCGTCTGGGTGTTCGCGATGGCCGACAGGAAGTTGCTGTCGCCGGTCCAGCGAGGCACCACGTGGACGTGGAGATGCGTCGGCACCGACCCACCGGCAGGACGCCCCAGGTTGACGCCGACGTTGAGCCCGTCGGGCTCGTAGGCCGCTCGGACTGCAGCGACGGCGTCGGTGACCTCCGACCACAACTCGGCGGTCTCCTCCCCCGTCAGATCGGCGAGGTCGGCGACCTCCCGGTACGGGATCACGAGCAGATGGCCCGTCGTGTACGGGAAGATGTTGAGGATCGAGAACACCAATTCGCCGCGATGGACGATGTGCGTGGCGTCGTCGGGCTCACCCGAGTCGAGCAGCCGCGTGAACACGCTGCCGTCGACCGCCTCGGGGTCGGTCTTCGACGGCGCCGTCGTGACGTACGACGAGCGCCAGCCCGACCAGAGCCGTTCGAGCATCAGGCCGACAGCGCAGCAGCCGTCGAGTCGGCCACTTCGTTCTGGAACCGCTCGATGAACGCGTCGAGCGGGACGTCGCGCTCGACGTCGTCGGCCGGCGTGCCGTCGTCGTTGGTCCCCACCATGTCGACGCGCACGTTGACGCCGACGGTGTCGGCCGCGACGTCGTCGTCACCGACGACGAGCACGTACGGCAGCTTCTCCATCTTCGCAGTGCGGATTCGCTTGCCCAGGCCGACATCGGCCTTGACCATGTCGACGCGCGCTCCGGCCGCAGCCAGCCGCTCGGCGACCTCGTTCGCATGATCTTCATGCGCTTCGGCGACGGGCAGCACCCGCACCTGGATCGGCGAGAGCCACGTCGGGAACGCTCCGGCGTAGTGCTCGACGAGCACGCCGAAGAACCGTTCGATCGACCCGAACAGCGCACGGTGCAACATGATCGGCTGGTGGCGTTCGTTGTCGGCGCCGACGTACTCGAGCTCGAACCGTTCGGGCAGGTTGAAGTCGGCCTGGATGGTCGACAGCTGCCACGAACGCCCGATCGCGTCACGGACGTCGATGTCGATCTTCGGACCGTAGAACGCGGCGTCGCCCTCCTTGATCGCATAGTCGAGGCCGTGACGATCGAGCGCTTCACGGAGCGCCTCGGTCGCCTCGTCCCAGATCTCGTCGGATCCGACGTACTTCTCGGGGTCCTTGGTCGACAGGTTGAACGTGAAGTCCTCGAACCCGAACGCACGCAGCACCGACAGCACGAAGTCGAGCAGACCGGCGATCTCGTCGGCCAACTGCTCGCGGGTGACGAAGATGTGGCTGTCGTCCTGCGTGAAGCCACGGATCCGCAGCAGGCCGTGCAGCGTGCCGGCGCGCTCGTAGCGATACACGTTGCCGAGCTCGAACAGACGCAGGGGCAGCTCGCGGTAGCTGCGCTGACGGCTGCGGTAGATCAAACAGTGGATCGGACAGTTCATCGGCTTCATGTAGTACGTGCCGTTGTCCATCTCCATCGGCGGGTACATGCCGTCCTCGTACCACTGGAGGTGGCCCGAGGTCTCGAACACGCCCGACTTCGCGAGGTGCGGGGTGTACACGAACTCGTAGCCGCCGGTCTCGTGACGCAGCCGCGAGTAGTCCTCCATGAGCTTGCGGATGATGGCGCCCTTCGGGTGCCACACGGCGAGGCCGCCGCCGAGTTCGGTCGGGAACGACAGCAGGTCGAGTTCGGTCGCGAGCTTGCGATGGTCTCGCTTGGCGGCTTCCTCGAGTTGGTGGAGGTGCTCGGCGAGCGCCTGCTTCGACTCCCACGCTGTGCCGTAGAGACGCTGGAGCATCTTGCCGCTCTCGTTGCCGCGCCAGTGGGCGCCGGCGACCTTCTGGAGCTTGAAGTGCTGGAGGCGCCCGGTGGTGGGCACGTGTGGCCCGACGCACATGTCGACGAACTCGTCGGTGTTGCGGTACGCACTGATCGTGTCGCCCGAGACCTCACCGGCATCGAGTTCGTCGGCCCCGGCGCTTTCGACACGCTCGATGATCTCGACCTTGTACGGCTGGTCGGCGAACAGTTCCTTCGCCTCGGCCATCGTGTGCTCGGAGCGGATGAACGGCTGATTCTGCTTGACGATCTCCTTCATCTGCTTCTCGATGCGAGCGAGATCCTCTTCGTGGAAGGTCTGGCCGTCGGGCAGGTCGAAGTCGTAGTAGAAGCCGTTCTCGATGGCCGGTCCGATCGAGAACTTCGCGCCGGGGTACAGCTGCGTGACCGCCTGGGCCAGCACGTGCGCGGTCGAGTGGCGCAGCACGTGGCGACCGGCGTCGGTGTCGTTGGTGATGAGCGACACCGTGTCGCCGTCGTGGAGCGTGCGGGTCAGGTCGGTGTCGACACCGTTCACGGTCGCGGCAACTGCTGCCTTCTTGAGCCCTGAACCGATCGATGCGGCCAGGTCGAGCGCCGTCGACTCGGCGGGAAGCTCCCGCTCGGAGCCGTCGGGAAGTGACACGGTGATGTTCGACATGGTGCTGCCCAGGATACGAGTCGGGTCGCCCAGGACGGCGGACGGTTTCGTGTTCCTCTCCACACCATCCGTCATCCGGTGTCTGACACCCGATGACGCACCGTCATCCGGTGTCTGACACCGGATGATGCGCGGGTTGGTGGCGGGTCAGGAGACAGAAGCGAGTTGCTTGTCGGCGGTGACGACGGCGGCGCGCTCCGGGAGACGCACGACACTCGAATCGCCGGCTCGGCGTTGCCCCGACAGTCCGGCGATGGCGTCCATCACCGTGTCGGTGAGCTCGCGCCAGGCCTGACGTTGCTCACCGGGGCGACGGAACGACTCGGTCTCGATGGGCTCGCCGATCTCGATCCGACACGATTTGCCGACCGCCGGCAGCCGGGCGCCCGGTGCCTGGATCTCGTCGGTGCCGGTGATGCCGACCGGGTAGATCGGCACTCCGGTGCGGGTGGCGAGGCGGGCGGCTCCGGTGTGGCCGTTGCCGAGCGCTCCGGTCCGGCTGCGCGTCCCCTCCGGGAACACGCCGAACAGCTCACCGCGGCGAAGCACCTCGGCTGCCGAATCGAGCGCTTCGACCGACTGGCGACCGCCCGACCGATCGACCGGGATCATCCCGAGCGCCGGGAACAAGAACCGTGTCGACCACGAGTCGAGGTACTCGGCTTTGCCCAGGAACGAGATGTTCCGAGGTGCGGTCAGCATCAGGAACGCCGAATCGAGAAAGCTGATGTGGTTGGGGCACAGGATGGCCCCACCGGTCTCGGGCAATCGGTCGTAGCCGATCACCTCGATGTCCCAGAGTCGTCTGACGACGGGCCGGCTCGCAGCTCGAAGTCGTCGTTGAGCCGCCCCGGCACCGCTGTACGTGGTCATGAGGCGAACGTACGCTTCGCACACGTACGGCGGTTGTCGGGCTGATGAACCGTGTGTAAATCAGTCGAGCGGGACGCCGAGGAGTTCGCTCGCTTCGAGCACGCCGTCACCGGCGGCCGCGGCCGCGTCGATCGCGGCGAACGCTCCGGGGGTGTCGAGGTCGTCGTCGAGGCGGGCCCGCACTTCGTCGAGCAGCTCGGGGTTGGAGGTGGCGTGGGCGCGCCACGTCTGCAGGCGAGCGTCGTTGCGCGGCATCAGTTCTTCGTCCCACTCCCACTCGGTGCGGTAGTGGTGCTCGACGATGCCGAGGCGAATCGCCCGCGGGTCGTACGTTTCGCGGAGCTTGTCGACGAAGACGAGGTTGCCGAGGCTCTTCGACATCTTCTGGCCGTCCATCGAGATGAGCGCCGTGTGCATCCAGTGCTTCACGAAGGGCTCACCGGTGGCGGCTTCCGACTGGGCCTTCTCCGACTCGTGGTGCGGGAAGATCAGGTCGGCGCCACCGCCGTGGAGGTCGATCGTGGTACCGAGCTCGCGCAACGCGAGCGCCGAGCACTCGATGTGCCAGCCCGGTCGGCCCGGGCCCCACAGCGTGTCCCACGACGGTTCGTCGGGTGCCGACGGGTGCCACAGCACGAAGTCGAGTTGATTGCGCTTGTTCGGATCGTCGACGTTGCCGCCGCGCTCGCGGGCGTACGCGAGCATCTCGGCTTCGGTGTACTGGCTCATCGAACCGAACGACTCGACCTTCGACACGTCGAAGTACACCGACCCACCGGCTTCGTACGCGAACCCACGATCGATGACCATGCCGATGAACCCGCGGATGTCGGGGATCGCCGACGATGCTCGCGGCGACGACGCGACGGGCAGTGCGTTGAGCGCCACCATGTCGCGCTCGAAGCGAGCCTCTTCGCCGGCGGCGAGGTCGAGGTAGTGCACGCCGAGTTCCCGGGCCTTCTCGAAGAGCGGATCGTCGACGTCGGTGACGTTGCGCACGCACTTGACCGTGTGCCCCTTGTCGATCAGGTGCCGCTGGAGCGTGTCGTAGGCGATGAACGTCGCCGCGTGACCGAGGTGCGTGGCGTCGTACGGCGTGATGCCGCACGTGTACATCAGGACCTGTTCGCCCGGCTCGAAGGGGACGATGGCCCGTCGGGCGGTGTCGTACAGAGTGAAGGTCATGGCGTGAGGGGTAACCGGTTTCCCGCCTATTCGATTCCCGATTCGTCGGAGTCGGTGTCGGAGTCGGCGCTCGTCGAGGCCGTCGAACCGGCCGTGGGAGGAATCGCCGACGGTACCGGAGCCACGTCACGGTCGAGACGGATACCGGTCAACTTCGGCGCGACACGCGTCTTGTAGCGCACGTTGAGCTGCAGGAGGACCGCCGTGAACGCCTCGATGGCCGTGGCGTTCGAGAGTTCACCGGCGTCGAGCGGACGACATCCCGGGATGCCCCAGACGATCTCGCTGACCTCCTTGACCGCATCGGCGTCGTCACCGCAGATCAGCACGTCGGAGTCGATCGGCTCTTCGATGTGGCCGAGCTCGGTGGCCGGCAGATGGTGGAACGCGGCGACGACGCGGCATTCCGGCACGGCGGCTTGGACGTGTGCCGCGACGCTGCCGCGAGGCGGCACCAGCGGCTGGAACTCCTTGTTGACCCGCACGAGCGCGTTGGCCATCGACACGACGATCTTGCCGGCGATGAGGTCGATGTTCTCCTGCGCGGTGCTCGCAGCGGAGTCCCACGGGGTCGCGATCACGATCAGGTCACAGCTGGCGGCGGCGTGGTTGTCGCCGTAGCCGAGCAGGTCGGCGAGGTCGGGCCACTTCTCGACGAGGCTGTCACGGGCCTCCATCGCTCGATACTTGGAGCGCGAGCCGATCACTGCTTCGTAGCCGATGCTGGCGAGTCGGGCAGCGAGTCCGCTGCCGGCCGGGCCGGTTCCGCCGAGAATGCCGATGCGGGGACGAGCCCCAGTGGTTCGAGTGGTCACGTCGACAGCGTGGCACAACGGATGACCCCGCTCACAGGTGGGTCGAACACCGACCGCGTGATTCTCGTCGCCTCGGATGCACGCGCCGACGAGATGGCGGTGGCGCGCTCCGGGGAGCGCGCTGACTACGTTTCACCACATGGGAATTCTCGACGGCAAGAAGATCGTGATCACCGGCGTCCTCACCGACGCCTCGCTGGCGTTCGGAGTCGCCCAGATCGCGCTCGACGAGGGCGCCGACATCGTCCTCACCGGCGCTGGTCGGGCACTCAAACTGACGCAACGCACGGCCCGCAAACTGAACGTGCCCGACGGCAGCGAGATCGACGTGTTCGAACTCGACGTGACCGTCCCCGAGCACGGCGTGGCGGTCCGTGAGGCGCTCGACGAGAAATGGGGGCGCGTCGACGGCGTGCTGCACGCCATCGGGTTCGCTCCCGAGGTGTGCCTCGGTGACGACTTCATGGCGGCGCAGTGGGACGACGTGGCGGTCGCCATGCACATCTCGGCCTACTCGCTCAAGGCGCTCGCCGATGCGTTCGTCCCGCTCATGTCGTCGGGCGGGTCGTTCGTCGGCCTCGACTTCGACAACCAGCAGGCCTGGCCGGCGTACAACTGGATGGGCGTGGCCAAGTCGGCATTGCAGTCGGTGTCGCGCTACCTCGCGAAGGAGCTCGGTCCGCAGGGCATCCGGTCGAACCTCGTCGCGGCCGGGCCGATCAAGACCATGGCCGCCAAGTCGATTCCGGGGTTCGCCCAGTTCGAGGACGTGTGGGACGACCGCGCACCACTCGGCTGGGACGTCACCGATTCGGGTCCGGTGGCCCGCACCGTCGTGGCGATGCTCAGCGACTGGTTCCCGGCCACGACCGGCGAGATCGTGCACGTCGACGGCGGCTACCACGCCATCGGCGCCTGACCGCCAGCGCACGATCGCCGACGTCACGGCCCTCGACGTCACGGCCGCCGCCGTCACCGATCGTCATCGTCGGCGGCTGGCACCGCGTCCGGCGATGGCCTGCAACACGAGCAGCAGCAGCACGGCGCCGATCGCGGCCACCAGGATGCTGCGCAGCGAGAACTCGTCGACGCCCGTGCTGTCGACCGCGTTCATCAACGCCCCGCCGATGAGCGCTCCCAGCACGCCGACGACCATCGTGTAGATGCAACCGCTGCGGTCGTCCTTGACGATCCAGCGCGCCACTCCCCCGGCCAGCAGCCCGATGACGATCCAACCGACGATGCTCATGGCCAGCACGGTACCCACGGGCCACCTCGAGCGCTCACCGAGGCGATCAACGCACCAGCAGCCGCCAGACCGACACGTGCGCGGTCGAATCGGCCGTGAACGGCGACCGGTGCCAGTCGGCCCAACGGTGTTCGAGGGTGAGCCCGGCGATCTGCGCCATCAGGTCGAGTTCGGACGGCCACGCGTACCGAAACGCCGCCGACCGCTTGCGGTGACGCCCGTCGGCATCACGGACGAAGTGGTGCGAGATCGAGATCTGCCCGACCGGATCGACGTACTCGTCGATGCCGACGTGATCGTCGGACAGATCGAACACGTGCGTCCCGAGTCGATCGAAGCGGGGCACGATCGTCTCGACCACGAAACGTCCGCCGGGCGCGAGGTGTCGGACGGCGTTGCGGAAACAGCCGACCTGCTCGTGCTGCGTCCGCAGGTTCATGATCGTGTTGAACACCAGGTACACGAGCGACGTCTTCACACCGAGCTGCACGCTCGTCATGTCGCCCACGGTGACCTCGACACGGTCGGAGCCGGCCTTGGCCCGCAAACGGTCGAGCATCGGTTCGGAGAGGTCGATGCCACGCACCGTCACACCGCGGTCGGCGAGCGGCAGCGCGATCCGGCCCGTACCGATGGCGAACTCCACCGCCGTCGCGTCGTCGGCCAACTCGACCAGTCGGTCGACGGTCGGTCCGACCTCGTCGGGATGAAAGCGTGCGGCGACCGCATCGTCGTACGTCGCGGCAACAGCGGGGTCGAGGTGTTCGTCCGGAGCACGCAGGTGATCGTCCACGCCATCACCTTTGCAGGAAACACTCGCTGCTGGCCGAACAGTTCGAGGCGAGCCCGACCCTCCGCGTTGTCTCGGTACCCTCGACAGCGTGAACAGACTCGGGCAGGAAACATCGCCGTACCTTCGCCAGCACCGTGACAACCCGGTGCACTGGTTCGCGTGGGGCGACGACGCGTTCGCCGAAGCCAAGGCTCGCAACGTGCCGATCCTGTTGTCGGTCGGCTATTCCGCGTGCCACTGGTGCCACGTGATGGCCCACGAGTGCTTCGAAGACGCCGAGGTGGCCGAGCGGATGAACGAACTGTTCGTCAACGTCAAGCTCGACCGTGAAGAACGGCCCGACGTCGACGCCATCTACATGGATGCCGTCCAGGCGATGACCGGGCGTGGCGGCTGGCCGATGACCGTCTTCCTCACCCCCGACGGCAAGCCGTTCTACGGCGGCACGTACTTCCCGAAGGACGCGTTCCTCAAGCTCCTCACCGCCATCGACGACGTCTGGGTCAACAAGCACGACGACGTCACCAAGAACACCAAGCAGCTCATCGAGGCGATCGACAAGACCTCGAAGATCGAACCCGCCGACGACTTCCCCACCGTCGAGCAACTGAACAAGACCGTTCAACTCCTCGGCCGCGCCCACGACCCCGAATGGGGCGGCTTCGGTCAGGCCCCGAAGTTCCCGTCGACGTTCAACACCGAACTGATCCTCCGCGCCTACATGTCGAGTGGTGCCGAAGCTGCCAAAGACGTGGTCGTCACGACCCTCGACGCCATGGCCTCCGGCGGCATCTACGACCACATCGGAGGCGGGTTCGCCCGCTACTCCACCGACCGCGAGTGGCACGTCCCGCACTTCGAGAAGATGCTGTACGACCAGGCGCTCATCACGAAGACGTTCCTCCACGCCCTCGTCGTGCTCCGCCTCCCGCAGTGGCGTCAGGTCGTGCAAGAGACCATCGAATACGTCCTCAACACGCTCACCCATGCCGACGGCGGGTTCTACTCGGCCGAAGACGCCGACTCCCCCGATGCCGACGGCAACGGCGTCGAAGGGCTGTTCTACACGTGGACGCCCGACGAGGTCCGAGGCGCACTCCACGACGTCAAGCCGGAGTTCGTCGAAGAAGCACTCGTGTGGTGGGACATCACCGACGACGGCAACTGGCCCGACGGCCCGGGCGTGCGCCGCTCGATCCCCACCCGACGTCACGCCCGCGGACAGCTCGAACGAAGCGACGCCCAGAACTTCATCCGACAGCGCCTCTTCCAGGCACGCGAGCAACGGCCCCGACCCGGCCTCGACGACAAGGTCCTCCTCGAATGGAACGGACTGTTCCTCGGCGCCATCAGCGAAGCCGGCGCCGTGTTCGGGCACCAACCGTGGCTCGACGCGGCGATCAAGAACGCCGAGTTCCTCTGCGACGAGATGCGCGACGACAACGGCCGCTGGTACCGGAGCTGGCACGCCGACGCCGAGCCCGGCGCCAACGGCCTCAAGGCCCGCCAGATGGCGCTCGCCGCCGACCACGCTGCCATCCTCGACGGCTTCACCCGGCTCGCCGAAGCGACCGGCAAGGCCCGCTGGATCGCCGAGGCCCAACAGGTCGCCGACACGATGCTCGACTGGTTCTTCGACCCGTCGAACGGCGGGCTCCACACCACCGCCGAAGACGCCGAAGCGCTCGTCGTCCGTCAGAAGGACATCAACGACACGGCCACCCCGTCAGCCAACTCGCTCGGAGCGCTCGGGCTGTACCGCCTCGCCGCGCTCACCGGCGAACTGCGCTACGCCAACCAGGCCGACCGCATCCTCCAACTCATCGCCGGCCAGGTCGACGACGGCCCCACCATGTACGCCAACGCGCTGATCGCCACCGACTTCCGCCGGCGCGGAGCCACCGAGGTCACCATCGCCGGTGATCGTCCCGATCTGGTCCGCGTCGCCCAGTCGATCTGGCGCCCCGACCTGGTCCTCGCCTGGGGCGAACGCTACGACGGCCCCATGTGGGACGGTCGCAACGACGGTTTCGCCTACGTCTGCAAAGAGCACGTCTGCAACGCGCCCGTCGACACCGTGCAGGACTTCGCCGAACAACTCCTCGGACGGCCGGTCACCATCCGCGACACCATCACCGACGAGATCACCGACGCCCATCGCGCCAGCGACCCCGGTGAATGATCTCACCGGGAGTGCGGCGCTGACGTCGAGCGCTGCGACCTGACCCGTCACGGCTTCCCTCCGCGTCGGCGAGCGGGTGCCCGAGCGCGAGCGCACCGATCAGTTCGAGATCGTCGGGCACGCCGAACGCCGCCCTGACCTCGACCTCGCGCTGGAACACACCGAAGAACAGCGCGCCCAACCCGGCATCCTCCGCCGCGAGCAGCAGCGTCATCACCGACATCGACGTGTCGATCGTCCAGTACGGAACCGGCCACGCGTCGGTGCCCTCCCCGAGGCCCGACCGGGCCTTGTCGGCTTCCGCATACCGCTGCACGTAGGCACTCGGATCGGCCAACGGCAGCGCGATCACCGGCGCGTCGCGCAGATGCTTCCAGCGAAACGTCGACCGCTTCTCGACGGGCAACGTGATGTCCCAGTATCGCTGGGCATCATCACCTTCGAGCACCAACAGGTGCCAGCCCTGCGTCTTCCCGGCGCTCGGCGCCCGTGACGCCAGATCGACGAGACCGTCGAGCACCGCAGCCTCGATCGGCTCGGACGAGAACGCACGGGTCATCCGCCGATTGCGAACGACCTCGGCGAACTCGGACACCGGACGTGCCCCGGTCACTCGCTCAGCGCTTGCCGAGCTTGACGAGATCTTCGGCCATCGTCCAGCCGTACACGACCATCGCGCCGCCCTTGGCGACCGGGATGGCACTCATCATCTCGACCACATCGGCGTCGAGCTTCTCGGGCTTCGCCGACTCGAAGTCGAGATACCCGTCTTGTGCACCGGCGCTCGCGATGAACGTCTTCGCGTCGTACTTCTTGTCGATACCGAACCGCTTCGCGAGGCGACGGCCCCACGCCCGTTCTTCGCCGACCGCGTTCTCGCCCGGCGACGGCGTCACGTCGTCGAGATCCTTGAACGCTTCACGAGCATCGGCGTTGATGAAACGACACCCGACCACGACGTCTTCGTCGGGGAATGCCATGAGCGCCCGGTGGTACGCCTCGCCCATCAGACCACGCAGGACCTGATCACGCTTGCTGGTGCGCTTCACGCTCATCAGACCGATCAACACGCACGGCGTGCCACCGATGCGTTCGAGCGTCGAGAACGTGAAACCATGCAGCGCCGAGCCGAAACGGGCCGTGGTGATCAACACCCAGTCCTCTCGAGCCTTCGACAGCTCTCCGGCGCTGAACGCATCGTCCATCGACGCCAAATCGTCAAGGTCGGTGTCTTCCAACGCCGATGCGTCATTTGTCACAACATCAAGAGCCATTAGTTCCATTGTACCGCTTCTCTCTGTCGACGGCTCAGACCAACTCGTCGGACACCACGTCTGATCGCCGTCGAGCCAGCCTTGGTCGCTGATGCTCCCGGCGCCGGCCGCGCACCACGGGAACTCCCGCGCGTCATTGGATGCGTCAGGTCGAGCGAAGCGAGCAAGAAAGCGGCGCAACGAGCGAAGCGACGTTGCCTGGAGCGTCCATCGGAACGATTCATGACGGAGTCAGATCTCCCGCGCGTTTCACCCGAGTGCAGCCAGATGTCCCGCGCCGCACCAGAGTGACGGGTGAATGGACACGCGGCCGTGGTCGGGGCCCCCGGGGTCTGGGCGCGCTAGAGCAGGACGGCTTCGTGGCCGAAGGCCATGCGGAGTTCGCCGACCGAGCGGTCGAGGTCGACGCGGAACTCGTCGGCGAGCTTCAGGATCTTGCCCTGACCGAGATCGACCATCACCACCGACTCGCCCGGATGCTCGTTGAGGATGCGCTTGAGCCGCTGCACCTTCAACTCGTCGAGCGAACTCGCCGGCAGACGCAGACGCAACGGCGCCGCCGGGCCGTCGTCGAGCCCCTGCAACACCGTGATCGTCTGGCCGATGATGCCGAAGCGCGACTCGTCGCGACGGTCGAGGCGTCCCTTCACCGACACGATCAGGTCGTCTTCGAGCTTGTGGCCCTGTTCGGCGAGCGTGCGCGGGAAGATCGTCACCTCGATCGACGCATCGAGATCCTCAAGCACGAAGACGGCCATCTGGTCGCCCTTCTTCGTGAACTTACGAGCCAGGTTGGTGATGATGCCGCCCACCACGACCGCCGCGCCGTCTTCCATGTTGGGCAGGTCGATCAGGTTGTGTTCGACCTTGCGCCGCAGCGCTGCCTCCACACCGAACAGCGGGTGATCGGACACGTAGAGCCCGAGCATCTCCTTCTCGAAACGGAGCTTCTCCGACTTGTCGAACTCCATGTTCTCCGGGATCGGCGTGCGTTCGCTGAACGTGTCGCCGGCGCCCGACGAGTCGGCATCGTCGCCGTAGTCGCCGAACAACGACATGACGCCCTTCTCCTCCTCGCGTCGCCGCTTGACCGTGGTGTCGATGATGTGTTCGAACACCGTGAGCAGGGCCCGACGGTCGTGGCCGAGCGTGTCGAACCCGCCGCCCTTGATGAGCGACTCGATGGTGCGCTTGTTGAGCACCTGTTCGGGCACGCGCTCGACGAAGTCGTGGAAACTCGTGAACTGACCGTTCTCCTCGCGTTCGGCGATCAGCAGCTCGACGAGTGCTTCGCCGACGTTGCGCACCGCAGAGAGTCCGAACGTGATGGCACCGGGGCTCCCGATCGGCAGCGTGACGTCGGGCGGCAGCTCGTCGGGCGACAACGCACCGAAGTTCATCAGCGAACGGTTGACGTCGGGCGGCAGCACCTTGATGCCCATCGAACGGCAGTCGGCCAAGTACGTGGCCGCCTTGTCGAGGTTGTTCTTGACGCTGGTGAGCAACGAGGCGATGTACTCGACCGGGTAGTGCGCCTTGAGGTAGGCCGTCTGGTACGTGACCAGCCCGTACCCGAACGTGTGGCTCTTGTTGAAGGCGTAGTCGGCGAACTTCTCGATGATGTCGAACAGTTCGACACCCATCTGCTTGTCGTAGCCGGTGTTGACCACGCCCTCTTCGAAGCCGTTACGGGCCGCGGCCATCACCTCGCGCACCTTCTTGCCCATCGCCTTGCGCAGGTTGTCGGCTTCGGCAAGCGTGTAGCCCGCGAAGTGCTGCGCGACCCGCATCACACTCTCCTGATAAATCATCAGGCCGTATGTGTCTCCGAGCACCTCCTCGGCATCCGGGTGGAAGTACGTGACCTCCTGGCGACCGTTCATCCGGTCGGCGTAGTCGTAGTGCATGTTGACCGACATCGGACCGGGTCGGTACAGCGCGAGCACAGCAGCGATGTGCTCGAACGTCTTCGGCTCCATGGCCTTGAGGAGCTGACGCATCGGTGGGGACTCGAGCTGGAAGATGCCAATCGTGTCGCCGCGCGACAGCAACTCGTAGGTCGCCTTGTCGTCGAGCGGCACCTTCTCGACATCGAGGTCGGGATTGCCGCGCGCACGAATCATCTGCTCGGCGTCGGAGATGACGTCGAGGTTGCGCAGCCCGAGGAAGTCCATCTTCAACAGGCCGAGGTCTTCCACGCCGTGCATCTCGTACTGCGTGACGACCGGCGCGTCCTCGGGGTCCATGCCCGCGGTCGGCTTGCGTTGGATCGGCACGTATTCGGTGACCGGATCCTTGGTGATGACCACAGCAGCGGCGTGGATGCCGTCGGATCGTTTCAGTCCCTCGAGCCCGCGAGCGACGTCGAGCACCTTCTTGACGTCGGGATCGGTGTCGTACATCGCCCGGAGGTCGGCGGCGGCCTTGTAGCCGTCGGCGTACTTCGGGTGATCCTCGAAGCAGTACTTCAGTGGTGTGTCACGCCCCATCACCATCGGCGGCATCGCTTTGGCGATCTTGTCGCCCATGCCATAGGGGTAACCGAGCACACGAGCGGCGTCCTTGGCGGCGTTGCGCGCCTTGATCGAGCCGAAGGTGATGATCTGCGCGACGTGTTCGCGTCCGTACCGCTCGGCGGCGTAGCGGATCATGTCTTCCCGGTATCGGGTCTCGAAGTCCATGTCGATGTCGGGCATCGAGACACGGCTCGGGTTGAGGAACCGTTCGAAGAGCAGATCGTATTTGAGCGGGTCGATGTCGACGATCCAGAGGCAGTACGCCACCGCACAGCCGGCGGCCGAGCCACGGCCGGGGCCGACTCGGATGTTGTTGTCGCGGGCGTACTTGATGAGGTCCCAGGTGATCAGGAAGTACGACGCGAACCCCATGTCGTTGATGACCTTGAGTTCATAGGCGAGGCGTTCCTGGGCCTCGACCGGGATGTTCTCGCCCCACCGCTTCTTCGCACCGTCCATCGTGAGGTGCGTGAGGTAGTCGGCGTCGCTGTCGAAACCCTCGGGGAGCGGGAAGTTCGGCAGCAGCGGTTTGCCGAACTCGATCTCGACATTTGACCGTTCAGCGATCCACAGGCTGTTGTCACAAGCCGTCGGAACCTCGCGGAACAGATACCGCATCTCGGCGGCGGTCTTCAGGTAGTGATCGGTACCGGAGAACTTGAACCGGTTCGGGTCCGACATCAGCGAGCCGGTCTGCACGCACAGCAGTGCGTCGTGACTCTCGTGGTCGTCTCGGTGGACGTAGTGGCTGTCGTTGGTCGCGAGCAGGGGCGCTCTGATCTTCTTCGCGATCTCCATCAGCTTCGGATTGGTCTGATGCTGCTCGGGGATGCCGTGGTCTTGGAGTTCGATGAAGAAGTTGTCGCGTCCGAAGATGTCCTGCAACCGGGCAGCGTGCTCCAGGGCTTGTTCGTCGCGGCCCTGCATCAGCGCCTGCAGCACGTGGCCACCGAGGCAGGCACTCGTCGCGATGAGGCCTTCGGAGTGCTGTTCGAGCAGCTCGAAGTCCATCCGCGGCTTGTAGTAGTAGCCCTCCATGAAGGCCTTTGACGAGAGCTGGATGAGGTTCTTGTAGCCGGTGTTGTTCTCGGCGAGCAGGATCAGGTGGTAGTAGAGCTTCTTGCCGCCCTCGGTCTCACCACCGGAGTCGTCGACGCGACCACGTCGGGTCGGCCGCTCGGAACGGTGCTCGTGGGCCATGTAGGCCTCGGTGCCGATGATCGGCTTGATCCCCTGCTTGTTGCACTCCTTGTAGAAGTCGAGCGTGCCGTACATGTTGCCGTGGTCGGTCATGCCGATCGCTGGCTGCCCGTCTTCGACGGCTTTGGCCACCATCTCGTCGAGGCGCGACGCTCCGTCGAGCATCGAGAATTCGGTGTGGACGTGGAGGTGCGTGAAGGAATCGGCCATGGGACGAGGGCTTACAAAGCTGTGGTTTGAAGATAGCGGGTCGAGCGGGTCAGTCGATCACGTGCTCGACACGAACGGTGACGAATTGCGCAGCGGCGCCCGTCCAGCCACTGGGCGCTTCGACGGCGCCCCATCGACCGCGCTGGTCAGAGGTACGTGCCGGTCTGGGGCGGGGGCTGCGGCGCGTTGGGCTGCCCGGGGCGGCCCGCCGGGCCCTGGCCCGACTGGCCGGGGAGCTCACGCATCTGCTGGAGCTGCTGTTGGGCGGCGAGCTGCTGGGCCATCAGGCTGGCCTGGATGCCGTGGAAGAGGCCTTCGAGCCAGCCGACGAGCTGTGCCTTGGCCACGCGGAGTTCGGCGTCGCTCGGCACTTCGTCGTGCTCGAACGGGAGCGCCAGGTTGCGGAGCTCTTCTTGCAGGTCGGGCGACAGCGCTCCCGACAGCTCGACGATCGAACGCTCGTACACCTCGGCGAGCCGCTCCCGGCTCGCCTGGTCGAGATCGGCGGCCCGCACTTCTTCGAGCAGCTGCTTGATCATCGACCCGATGCGCATCACCTTGCCGGGCTCGGTGACCGACTCGGGGGTCTGCTCGTCGGCATCGTCGGGCTCGTCGCCGGAGTCGTTGTCGGCGTGCTCCGCGTCGGGAGCGTCGTCGCCGGCCGGGTGCTCGATGCCGTCGGGCGACAGTGCAGCAGGGCGCTCGCCGATGCCGGTTTCGGGGGTCGTGTCGTCGGAGGGTTCGGACATGGCGACCGTTCTAGCGCGTCATTCGGCGAGCAGGCCAAGCAACGGCACGTTGACTTCGGCGGAGGTCAACGATCCGTGGCGACACACCAACTCGAACGGACCCGAATCGGCCGGGTCGAAGTAGCTGACGTCGCTCGACGCGACGAGCGCGACGTCGCCGAGTCGGCGCTGGATGGGTGGCGACACGGTGGGACCGAACCAGTGGTCGTCGAGCATCTGTTCTTTGGTCACGACCCATCCGGTGTCGCCGATCTCGTCGGCGGCAGCGGCGGCCAGATCGTCGACGTCGGCCGCTGCGCAGTGGAACCAGCGGAACCGGCCTTCGCCGGACTGCTGCGTGACCATGCGGAGCAACTCGTCGGTCGGGTGGATGATCTGGTCGCCGACGTCGACCTGGCCGTGGTCGGCGGTGACGAGCAACGCCGTGCCGGCCGGGAGCGTCTCGAGCAGGTCGGCGACGAGTCGATCGGAGTAGCGCAGCTCGGCGTCGTAGAACGCTCCGAAGCCTCGTTCGTGGGCGATCTTGTCGATGCCGTTGTAGTAGCAGTACACGAACCGCTCGCCGGCGGTGACTTGCGCTGCGGCCTCGACGGCGATGCTCGACGGCGCTCGCCAACCGACCGGCCGACAGCCCCGCAGGTGCGCTTCGCTGAACGGGGAGTTCTGGAGTTCGCCCTGGGCCACGACCGGAATCTCGTCGCCCATGAACGGCACGAAGGTCTGCACGTCGCGAGGCGGGTGCGAGCGACGCACCTGCTGGTCGCCGACCGCCCAGCGCAGCACGTTGAGCACTTCGCCGCCGAGCATCATGCGGTACCCGACGAGACCGTGCTCGCCGGGCGTCAGGCCGGTGGTGATCGACGTGAGCGCCGTCGCCGTCGTGGTGGGTGCCACGGTGTGGATCGCCTGGCCCTGCATCGACGCCAGCGTCGGGGCGATGGCTCGGTGGTCGTCGAGTTGGTCCCAGCCGAGGCCGTCGAGCACGAGGAGCACCACGGCATCGGCACCCTTGACCGCGTCGGGCATCCACGCCGGCATCTCGTCACCCCAGGCACCGAGTCGGGACTGCGGGCCGAGGATCGCCGGGATGATCCCGCGCACGTTCGGGCCTGAATAGTTCGGAATGATCGGTTCCCCGCCTGGATGACTCACCGCGCACAGTCCACCACCTTCGCGGCCTCGGAACAACACCGAACCTCGGGTCACCCCCTACAGTGCAGTGCGTGCGCATCTCGACCCGCGGGGATTATGCCTGTCGTGCTCTACTCTCGTTGGCGTTGCATGGCGCCGACGCGGGCCCCACGTCGGTCCGCGACATCGCCGAACGCACCGGTCTGCCGCAGCCCTATCTCGAGCAGATCCTGTTGGCCCTCAAGGGCGCCGGACTGGTCCGATCGAAGCGCGGCGTCGGTGGCGGCTACGTCCTGCAACGCGCCCCCGAAGACATCCGCCTGTCCGAGATCGTCTCGGCGGTCGACGGCCCGATCACCCTCGGCGACTTCGGTCGGCCGCATCAAGACGGCGCGTGCGACCACGAGGGCCAGTGCGTGCTGCTCGCGATCTGGGAGCAGGCCGGCGCACACATGAAGAAGCACCTCGACGGGTACACACTCGCGACGATCGCCGAGATCGCGCAGGGCAACTCGCCGTGGCCGACGCCGGTCGACTGACCCGGACGGTTTGTCTCTGAGACAAGGCGTCCGGCGGGTCAGACCTCGGCCTTGTCGAGCCAGGCCTGCAAGTCGGGTGCCAGAGGGCTGTGGAACGTGACCCGCTCCCCCGTCGCCGGGTGCCGGAACTGCAACTCGGCGGCGTGCAGGAACGGACGTTTCAGACCGAGGTTCGGCCGCCGCTGCCCGTATGTCGGATCGCCGAGCAACGGGTGGTTGATCGACGACAGGTGCACGCGGATCTGGTGGGTTCGCCCTGTTTCGAGGCGGCACTCGAGGCGTGACACGACCGCGGGCGACGAGTACTTGCCCACTACCTGGTAGTCGGTGCGCGACGGGCGTCCATCGGCCACGACCGCCATGCGCAACGGGTCGCTTCGACTGCGGCCGAGTGGCGCGTCGATGATGCCGTGCGGGGCATCGGGGACTCCCCACACCATCGCGTCGTAGACACGGGTGGCCGAGTGGTCGGCGAACTGCTCGATCAGGCGATCGACCGACTCGTTGGTGCGGGCGACGACGAGCAGCCCGGAGCTCCCGGCGTCGAGTCGGTGGACGATGCCGGGCCGCATGCGGTCGCCGACGTGCTCCAGCTCGGGAAACCGGGCCAGCAGGCCGTTGGCGAGCGTTCCCGAGTCGTTTCCGGCACCGGGGTGCACGACGAGTCCAGGAGGCTTGTCGACGACGATGACGTCGTCGTCTTCGTGGATGACTCCGAACTCGACACTCGGGTCGGGCCCGGGCAGTTCGGTGGTGGGGAACATCGCCGGGTCGACGGTGACGATCTGTCCGGCTCCGAGCCGCACCTTGCCCGACGGCGCGGTCGTTCCGTCGACCGTCACGCCGCCGGCCTTGACCGTCTTGGTCGCGTCGGAGCGCGAGATGTCGCCGATCAGGGCGACGATGCGGTCGAGGCGCTCTCCGGCCAGGGCGGCCGGCACCTCTTCGGAGATCAACTCACTCATGGGACGCACGCTCCTCGTCACCCGACGAATCGTCGGTCACACCGTCGGCCCCGGCGGCCGCCACCTCACCGGCGTCGGCGGTGTCGTCTGGATTCCGCGACGACAGGAACGCGTTGAGGATCAACGCGCCGGCTCCGACGTTGATCGCCATGTCGGCGATGTTGAAGATCGGGAACCACTGGAAGTCGATGAAGTCGACCACGGCCCCGCGGAACCAGGCGTCGCCGCGGAAGGCGCGATCGACGAGGTTGCCCGCTGCGCCACCGATGACGCAGCCCATCCCGAACGTGGCGAGACGCCCACCGACGCCACGCAGCGAGGCGAGGAGCCACACGATGACAACCGTGGCGACGATCGCGATGAACGGCCCCATCCCTTGGCCGCGGCTGAACGCCATGCCGCTGTTGAATGCAAGGTTGAACTGCAGCGTCCAGACGACCTCGATCGTCCGATTGTCGGACAGTTCGTTGACCGCCCAGTGCTTCGTCACCTGATCGGCGACGACGAGCGCCAGCGCCAGAAGCACCGGGGCCCGCCAAGCTCGGGCGAAGTTCATGTCACTGAGCCGATGAGCCCCTCAGAGCCGGCCGACTCCGCTGGCCTTCTCGGCGGCGAGCACGGTCGTCTCGGGCAACGCTTCGAGCCGCTCGCGCGGAATCGGCTGCCCCGACACCTCGCTGTAGCCGTACGTGCCGGCCTTGATGCGTTCGAGGGCTTCGTCGATCTCGAGCACCGTCTGGCGAGCCTGGCTCGACAGCACACGGTCGAGGTCGCGCTGCACGACCATCGTGTCGCCTTCGCCGCCTTCGTCGTCGAACTGGACATCGCCCATCTCGCCGTCTTCGATCAGGCTCTCGGCTTCGTCCTCGAGACGAGTGGCTCGCTTGATCTCGGACGCCTTGCGAGCTTCGAGCTCGTCACGCTGCGCCTTGAGGAACTTCACGTCGAAGTCCTTGGTGTAGGTGATGCCGTCTTTGGTCGTGCCGCGCGGCGCCGGGATCTCCTGGACTTCGAACGTGTCGTTCGACAGGAGACCCGGAGCGCTGGTACGCGCTGCGGGCTTCTTGGGTGCGGCCTTCTTGGCCGCGGATTTCGTCGCTGGTTTGGCGGGCACCTTCGTTGCTGCTGCCTTCTTCTTGGAGGGTGTGGATGACGCTGACTTCGTTGCCGCTGCCGACTTGGCTGCGGTCTTCTTGGCTGCGGTCTTCTTGGCCGCCGCCTTCTTGACCGGCTTCGCTGCGGTCTTCCTTGCCGCGACCTTCTTGGCTGCGGTCTTCTTGGCCGCCGCCTTCTTGGCCGGCTTCGCTGCGGTCTTCTTTGCTGCGGTCTTCTTGGCCGCCGCCTTCCTGGCCGGCTTGGCCGCCGTCTTCTTGGCCGCGACCTTCTTGCTCGCGGCCTTCTTGGCTCTTGCGGACTTCTTCGCGGCGGCCATGTGCACTCCTTCGCAGCCGGTTGAATCGGCCCTGGTCGGCGGTGTGAGCGCCGGACTCTACCGGATGGCCTGCACTTTCCGCCAGATTGTCACGCGACGATGTGCGAGCGCGTTCGCAGTCGCACACTGCGTCGCCAGGCCCGACGCCGGTTCAGGACGCGACGGCGACCGTGATCACCGGCTCCGCAGCGGACTCGTCGGCAACGCCCGTGACCGACGTCGACAACGTCTCGGAGGCGACGAGGCCCTCGTGAGCGTCGAGCGCCTCGATCCACTCCGGCCCGGCGGTGACCGTGAGGTCGATGCGGTCGGAGACGTGGAGGTCGGCGTCGCGTCGCGCCTGCTGGACCAAGCGCACGAGGTCGCGTGCGCGACCTTCGAGTTCGAGTTCGGGGGTGACGACGATGTCGAGCGCGACGACGCCGGCATGACTGCCGAGTCCGGTGCTCGCCTGATCGTCGGACGCCACCTGCTCGAGCGTGTACTCGCCCTCGACCAGTTCGACGCCGCCGACGACCACGACGTCACCGTCGACGCTCCAGTCGCCCTGCTTGTGCGCCTTGATCACGGTCTGGACGTCTTTGCCCAGACGCGGCCCCAGCTTGGCGGGCACCAGCTTGAGTTCTTCGGACGCCACCGACGACACGTCGGAGGTGAGTTCGACGTGGCGCACGTTGACTTCGTCGGCGATCAGGCCGGCGAAATCGGCGAGTCGCTCGGCGTCGGGCGACGCAACGGTCACCGACGAGAGCGGGAGCCGAACGCGCCGCTGATGCGCCTTGCGCACCGACAGCGTCGACGAGCACACGTCGCGAGCGAGGTCCATCGACGCGACGAGTTCGTCGTCGGCCGGCAACTCGTCGACAGCGGGCCAGTCGGCCAGGTGGACGCTCGACTCGTCGCCGTGCAGCCCGTCGGAGATCGCCTCGGAGATGAACGGCAGGAGCGGAGCAGCGAGGCGCGTCAGCGTCGACAGCACCGTGTGCAGCGTGTCGATCGCATCGTGGTCGCCCTCCCAGAAGCGGCTGCGGCTGCGGCGTACGTACCAGTTCGTGAGCACGTCGAGATACGTGCGCACGTGCTGGCAGGCGCCGAACAGGTCGTAGGCGTCCATCGACTCGGTCATGTCGGCCGTGAGGTCGCGGGTCTTCGCGAGGATGTAGCGGTCGAGCACGTTGGTCGAGTCGGTGCGCACCGTTCCCTGATGGCCGCCGGCGTTGGCGTACAGCGTCAGGAAGTACCACGAGTTCCACAGCGGGAGCAGCACCTGGCGGACGGTTTCGCGCATGCCGGCTTCGGTGACCATGCCGTCGCTGCCGCGCAGGATCGACGAGCTCAGCAGGTGCCAGCGCATGGCATCGGCGCCGTGGCTGTCGAACATCTCGACGGGGTCGGGATAGTTGTTGAGCGACTTCGACATCTTCTGGCCGTCGTCGCCGAGCACGATGCCGTGGCTCACGCACGACGAGAACGCCGGACGGTCGAACAGGGCCGTGGCCAACACGTGGAGGGTGTAGAACCAGCCGCGGGTCTGGCCGATGTACTCGACGATGAAGTCGCCGGGATAGTGGTTCTCGAACCACTCGGTGTTCTCGAACGGGTAGTGCACTTGGGCGAAGGGCATCGAACCCGACTCGAACCAGCAGTCGAGCACTTCGGGCACGCGCCGCATCATCGACTCCCCCGACGGGTCGTCGGGGTTCGGGCGCACCAGGTCGTCGATCGTCGGGCGGTGCAGGTCGGTGACCTCCACGCCGAAGTCGGCCTGGAGTTGCTCGAGCGAGCCGTACACGTCGAGGCGCGGGAAGTCGGGGTTGTCGGACTTCCACACCGGGATCGGTGATCCCCAGAAGCGGTTGCGACTGATCGCCCAGTCGCGGGCGTTGGCGATCCACTTGCCGAAGCTGCCCTCCTTGATGTGCGCGGGCTGCCAGGTGATCTGCTCGTTGAGTTCGACCATGCGGTCACGGAACTTCGTGACCTCGACGAACCACGACGACACGGCGCGGTAGACGAGGGGCTCGGCGCAGCGCCAGCAGTGCGGGTACGAGTGGTCGTAGGTGGCGTGGCGCACGACCGGACCGCCCTCGGCGAGACTGCCGCGGTCTTTGAGCGCCCGGATGATGTCGGGGTTGGCGTCGAACACGTGACGTCCGACGTAGTCGCTGATCTCGGCGGTGTACTGGCCGTGCTCGTCCATCGGGCACAGCGTCGGAATGCCGGCCTCGTTGCACGCGATCTGGTCGTCTTCGCCGAAGCCCGGCGCCATGTGCACGATGCCCGTACCGTCGTCGACCGACACGAAGTCGGCGGCGATGATCTGGAACGCCTGCTCGGTGCCATGCTGAGTGGCATCAGCGAAATAGTCGAACAGCGGCGTGTAGCGGCGTCCGAGCAGGTCGGTGCCCTTCATGCGTTCGACGATCTCGGCCTCACCGAGTTCGGCGGCGTAGTTGGGCAGGAGCGCTTCGGCGATGATGTACCGCTGGCCGTCCTGTTCGGCGACGACGTAGTCGATGTCGGGGCCCACGGCGAGTGCGAGGTTCGACGGGAGCGTCCACGGCGTGGTGGTCCAGGCCAGCACCTTCTCGCCGGTGTCGAGTTCGAAACCGACCGTGAGCGCCGGGTCCTGGCGATCCTGGTAGGTGTCGTCCATGCGGGTCTCGGTGTTCGACAGCGGGGTCTCGCAGCGCCAGCAGTACGCGAGCACGCGGAAGCCTTCGTAGATGAGCCCCTTGTCGTGCAGGGTCTTGAACGCCCACATCACGCTCTCCATGTACGAGAGGTCGAGCGTCTTGTAGTCGTTGTCGAAGTCGACCCAGCGAGCTTGACGGGTCACGTAGCTGCGCCAGTCGTCGGTGTACTGCAGCACGCTCGCCCGGCAGGCGTCGTTGAACTTGTCGATGCCGAACGCGGCGATCTCGGGGTGCCCGGAGATGCCGAGTTCTTGTTCGGCCTTGACCTCGGCGGGCAAGCCGTGGCAGTCCCAGCCGAAGCGACGCTCGACGCGCTTGCCGCGCATGGTCTGGTAGCGCGGGATGGCGTCTTTGACGTACCCGGTCAGCAGGTGCCCGTAGTGCGGGAGTCCGTTGGCGAACGGCGGGCCGTCGTAGAAGACGAACTCGTTCTCACCGTTCTCGCCGGCCTCGCGCTGCGCAATCGAGGCTTCGAACGTCTCGTCTCGCTCCCAGCGGTCGAGAATCGTGCGCTCGAGGGCTGGGAAGTCTGGCTGCGGGTCGACGTTCGGGTATGCCACGTCGGTCAAGGCTACCGACGCGACGGCCCCTGAACGCAGGAGGTTCGCGCGCCGTTCGGCGGCGCCGGCGGTCAGCGGTTCTTGTCGTACGAGAACCCGGTCGGGCCCTCGTCGGAGATGTCGGTCTGGATGACGAGCGGGTCGTCATCACTGGCGTCAGCGTCGGTGTCGTCGGACTCCCCCGACCAGTCGAAGCCGCCGTCGTCGTCGGCAGCCGCATCACCAGCGTCAGCGTCGCTCGCGGCGCGCTCGCTGCCGATCGACGGCATCTCCTGGGTCACGAGATGCTCCGCTGCGGGCTCGGCAGCCGCAGACTCGGGTGCGGCGCCGGCACTGGTGGCCGACGTCGCGGCGATGAGTTCGTCGTCGTCGGAGGCCGACAGCAACGGTCGGCGCACTTCTCCGAGGCCGGCCGGCACGCGCTCGACGAGTTCGAGGATGTCGTTGGCGGCCTCGCGGAGCCGGTTGCGCTCGTCGACGAGGAACGTCTGCAGGTGGTCGACGTCGGATTCGAGGAAGTCACGACGGGCGAGCAGCGCATTGACTTCGCTCTCGACCTGGATCCGCTCGGCCTCGCCCTGCTTGCGCGCTTCTTCGCGGGCTTCGGTCGACAGGCGTTCGCTGATCTCCTGCGCGCTCGCGATGGTCTTCGTGGCCTCGGCTTCGGCTTCGGTCCGCAGACGGGCTGCTTCGGCCTCTGCTTCGGCAATGGCGGTGTCGGCCGTGCGCTGAGCGAGCAACAGCGTGCGGCTGATCGTCTCGGCCTGGTCGACCGAGGGAACGACGTCGGCGGCGGGCTCGGGCACTGCGGCCACGGCGGGCGCAGGCTCGACGGCACCGTCGGCGGGTGCTGCCGGCGTCGCCTCGGAGATCTCCTGGAGTCGAGCGACCGCGGCCCGGGCGCGGGCTTCCATCGCCGTCGACTGGTTCTGCGCTCGTTCGAGCTCGGCGGCGACCTCCTCGAGGAACGCCCGCACTTCGTCGGGGTCGAGACCTTTCTTGACGGTCTTGAACTCAGCGGTGCGCACTCGTTGTGGGCTGATGTCCATGGTGATCCTCTACGTTCTTTCCCGAGGGAAGTCAGTCGTCGTGTTCGTCAGTCGTCGTATTCGTCGTAGCGCTGCGGTCGTGCCGGCGGCTTGAGCAGGTAGACGCCGGTCGCCACCTTCTCCATCGTGCCATCGAGCGCGTAACAGATGCCGCTCGCGAAGTCGATCAGTCGGCGTGCGACATCGCGTTCGGTGCCTTCGAGATTCATGATGACCGGCATGCCGTTCTTGAAGGCGTCGGCCACTTCCTGCGCCTGGTCGAAGCGGCGGGGGCGAACGGTGTGGGGCTCCATGGATCCTCCTGGGATGCTGCGAAGCTGCGGTTGCGGAGCGGGTTGTTCGGGTTGGCTCGGGCGGATGTGCACGCCGCTGTCGTCGGCACCACGTCCGGGAGACTGGTGCGGTTGCTGCATCGACGGCCGCCGGGCCGCCGCCGATGCGTCGAAGTCTTTGGAGGGGAAGCTCGGTCGAGGAGCAACGGTGCGCACCGTCGGCTCACCCTCGGGCTCCCACCCGCCACGGTTCCCGCGAGGGGCGCGCTGATCGGCGGGTTCGACGTCGCGCTGGGCGCGCTGCTGTCGAGCCGGGGGTTCCGGCTCGTCGTATCCGTCGTAGTCGTCGTACGCATCGTCGGGACCGAGACCGAGGTAGTCCATGGTCCGTTTCCAGAGTGACATTTCTTCCTCCTGAGCGCCCGGACTTTAGCCCGACACAGTGGCAATTCGGTGGACACGAGCGGCATTGCTGCGCTGCGCAAGGAACTTCGAACACGCGTGCGTGCCGCGTCGACGTCGCCGGGTCGGCTCGGCGGCACTCGCAGCGACCGTCGAACAGCGGACCACGAGCATCATGCCCGGCTGCCGAACAGGGCGGTCCCGACGCGAACATTGGTCGATCCGGCGGCGACGGCGACCTCGATGTCGCCGCTCATCCCCATCGAGCACACCTCGAGGCCGAGCTCGTCGACGAGTCGCCGTACCGCCTCGAAACCGGGGCGGGCGGCCTCGGGCGGCTCGCCGGTCGGACCGACGGTCATCAACCCGGCCACGTCGAGGCCGGCCTCCCGGGCGCGTTCGACCAGTGCAGCGGTGTCGCCGAGCGCACAACCACCCTTGCCGTCTTCCCCCGTCGAGTTGACCTGGACCAGGATGCGAGCGCCCGGCGCTCGCTTGGCGATCTCGGCGACGAGCGACGGCCGGTCGACGCTCGCCCACAGGTCGACGACGTCGACGAGTTGGCGGACCTTGTTCGACTGCAGCCGACCGATGAACTCGACGGTGGGTCGCCGCTCACCCAGTGCGTCGAGCGTGTCGACCTTGCCGAGCAACTCCTGTGCGTAGTTCTCCCCCACCGCGGAGAAGCCGGCGTCGGCGGCGACCCGGATCACGTCGGCGGCGAAGCCCTTGGTGACCGCGGTGACCGTGATGGGCTGCTCGCGAGCTCTCGACACGCTGTCGATGCGCTCGTCGAGCGCCGCCAGTCGTTCGACCACGACGTCGACGGTGAGGGCGGGTCGAGGAGCGTCAGACCCCATGTGCCCTCGCCGGTTCGTCGTGATCGTGCTCGGCGTCCATCCACCCGATCGTGGCATGTCGGCCCCGGTCGCGTCGGACGCGATGCGAGAACCAGCGATCGTCGCAACCGGTACACGGACCGACGGCATGGAGTTCGACGCCACGGCGGGCGAGGGCGGTTCGCACGGCCAGCGGGACATCGAGCGCGCGGCGGCCGCTCGTGGTGGTTCCTGTGATGGCGGAGGGTTCGGCGCCGACCGCCTCGGCGACGCGGGCGAGGTCGTCACCGCCGAACCCGTAGCAGCACGGATGGATCGTCGGGCCGAGCACCGCAGCGATGGCGGTGTCACCGAGTTCGTCACAGGCGACGTCGATCGCGCCGTCTGCCAGGCCACGCCACCCGGCGTGCACCGCGACGAGGTTGCCGGACGAACCGGCGAGGACGACGACCGCACAGTCGGCGGCCCACATGGCGACGTGCGTTCCCGGCGCGTCGGCTCGCTGCACGTCGGCCACGACCAGTTCGTCTTCACCGGACTCGGCGTGTGTCGGGATCTCGCGCTCGGCGTCGATGCGGTGCACCGCGGTGCCGTGGCACTGGTCGACCATCGACCATCGACGGCCGGTGATCGACCGCTGGCGGTCGGCGAGTACGTCGGGCGCCACGTGGTGCGGATGGACGTCGCCGTCGCTTCGTTCACTCGCCGCGACGACGAAACGCCGTCCGGCGACGCGACGATCGAGCAGGGTCAGCACGCGACGGCGTGCGCTCGGTGCTCGACCGGCCGAGATCGACCGGTTGCGGACGGTCCGCTACTTGAGGAACGACGGGACGTCGAAATCGTCGTCGTCATCGTCAGCCAGCGGATCGGGCTCGTCGGAATCGCCGAAGAGTTCGGTGATGCGCGTCGGGGTCGTGCGCGGCTGGTCGGGAGCGGGCTCCGACGACGACGATGCAGCCGGGGTGTACCCGGTGCCGTCGACGCGGTCGAACCCGGCCGAGATGACCGTGACGCGGACTTCGTCGCCCATCTCGTCGTCGACGACCGTACCGAAGATGATGAGCGCGTCTTGGTGGGCCACGCCGTGGATGATCTCGGCAGCAGCGTTCATCTCGAACAGACCCATGCTCGACGGGCCGGTGATGTTGAGCAGCACGCCGCGGGCGCCGTCGATGGCCGATTCGAGCAGCGGGCTCGAGATGGCCGCCTTGGCAGCCGACACAGCGCGCTCGTCGCCGCTGGCCTGGCCGATGCCCATGAGGGCGGTACCGGCGTCGGCGAGGACCGCCTTGACGTCGGCGAAGTCGGTGTTGATGAGTCCCGGCGTGGTGATGAGGCCGGTGATGCCCGACACACCCTGCAGGAGGACTTCGTCGGCCATCTTGAACGCATTGAGCACGCTCGTCTTGTCGTTGGCGACGGTGAGGAGTCGATCGTTCGGGATGACGATCAGCGTGTCGACCTTCTCCTTCAGGCGCTGCACACCGTTGTCGGCCTGGACCGAGCGGCGGCGTCCTTCGAACGAGAACGGGCGGGTGACGACACCGATGGTCAGGGCGCCGGCTTCACGAGAGATCTCGGCGATGACCGGAGCGGCACCGGTGCCGGTACCGCCGCCTTCACCGGCGGTGATGAACACCATGTCGGCGCCACGCACCATCTCTTCGATCTCGTCGCGGTGCGATTCGGCGGCTTCACGACCGACTTCCGGGTCGCTGCCGGCGCCGAGGCCTCGCGTGAGATCCCGGCCGATGTCGAGCTTGACGTCGGCGTCACTCATGAGCAGCGCCTGGGCATCGGTGTTGACGGCGATGAACTCGACGCCCTTCAGGCCAGCGTCGATCATGCGATTGACGGCGTTGACGCCGCCGCCGCCGACGCCGACGACCTTGATCACGGCGAGGTAATTCTGTGGCGTGCCGACCATCAGTAGGTCTCCCAGCTCATTTGTTTCGGTGGTGTGTACATGGAGTTCTCGATCTGACGTCGTCCGCGATGGACGACATGTCTTGGCGCATTCTGGCAGGTCTGCCAGCACCGTTGAGGGACGCTAGCGCCGCAGCACGGCCGTCTGCGCGATCCGAGCAGGTCAGCGTTCGGTCGCCTCGTCGGTCGAGACGTCGATGATGGTCGTTCCGCCGCCGTCGATGTCGTCGAGAACACGCTCGAGGCGGACCAGTCGTTCGAACTGTTCGTTGTCGCCGATCGCTGCGCCGAGCCGCACTTCGATGTCGGGTGCCGGGTCGCCGTTGATCAGTTCGTTGCGCAGGATCAGGCGAATGTCGGAGCCGTCGGGCGTGGCGCTGATCGACACGAGCCGTGATCGGACCTCGGGGGTCAGCTTGGTCACGAGTGTCGACGCCGCGGCGTACCCGACGTCGGCGAACTGCCCCACCTCGAGGTCGAGCGTGCCGGGCCCGGAGATCAGCACCGGGGCGACCGGTTGACCGGTTTCGATCGCGAGGACGCGCCCTTCGCGGTCGAGGATGCGGTAGCGCTCGTCGGCCCCGCGAATGGTCGCCAGCGGCACGCGTTCACGCAGTTCGATGGACGCTGAGCTGGGGAAATCGGTACGGACCCGCGCCGACTCGACCCACGCGATCTCTTCGAGGCGCCGCTCGGCGGCGGCCGTGTCGACGAGCAGCGTCGGGGTACCGACGAGATCGTCGATGACCTCTTGCACCACGGCGTCGTCGGCATAGCGCTGGCCCGACACGGTGACGTCGTCGACCGAAAACAGCCCCGACCCGAGCACGGCGAGGACACCGATGAGCAGGACGAGCACGACGCCGATGATGGCGACCCACTTGAGTCGTCGGCGCCCCTCGGCGCGCCGCACGCCGATCCGCCGCTGGCGGAGTCGGGGTTCGATGCCGGGCCCGGTGGCGTCTTGCGGCATGATCGCGTCGCCGCGGCCGTCGTCGTCGATGAACACCGTGCCGTCGCCACCCAGACCGATGGCCTCGTCGAGATACACGGCGTCGGGGAGATCGTCGTCGCCGCCGATCGAGATCGTCGCGGCGTCTCGAGCGGGCTCATCGTCGCTCGACTCGGCGCCCTTGCGTTTCGATCGCTTGCTCCGTGGCTCGGGTTCTGGTTCGCCGGCACTGACGACGTCGATCGATTCGGTCGCAGGTGCCCCACGCTGGTGCGCCCCGGTCACCGGAACCCTGCTGGTGAGCACGTCGACCTCGGGGTCGTCGACGTCGTCGAACGCCATCGACAGTTCGTCGAGAACCGAGCCTCCGGGCGTCCCGTCGAGCTCGACGTCGGAGACCAACTCGCCGGTCTCGTCGGCCGACGACGATGCCGGCCCGATGATGCGGACGTCGCCGTCACCGAAGCCGTCGTCGCCGAAACGATCCGGTTCTGGCTGGTTCTTCTTGCGGCGTCGAATCAGTCCCATGGTTCCTCGAATCCGATGAGTTTGATCTCGCTGCGCAGCGCGTAGCCCGTTTCGTCGAGCACCCGCTGACGCACGAACTTCATGAGGTCGACGACGTCGTTCGCGCTGCCGTCGACATCGGCCTGGATGAAGTTGGCGTGCTTGTCGGAGACGCTCGCCGACCCGATGCGGTGTCCGCGGAGTCCGATCTCGTCGATGAGCGCGCCGGCGCTGACCTCGCCGGGGACCGGGTTGACGAACACCGAGCCGGCGTTCTGCCCACCGGGCTGATTGGCGCGCCGCCAGGCGACGATCTCGCTGAGTTCGCGGTCTCCCGCCTCCGGATCGGCGCCCGTGGCGAGTTGCAGCCTCGCCGAGACGACGACGGACGTCGCCGGTAGCGCACTCCCCCGGAACCGCAGTCCGATGTCGGCGGCGGCGATCGTGTCGAGGCGCAGTCCGGCGTCGGGCGCGTCGCCCGCGGCTGCGAGGTCGGCGACGGTCACGTCGATGAGCGACGCCGAGATGTCGGAGCCGTGACCGCCTGCGTTCATCTTGACGGCCCCACCGACGGAGCCCGGCACGCCGACGGCCCATTCGAAGCCGGTCAGGCCGGCCTTGACGGTGCGTCGAGCGAGCACGGGGAGCAGCACGCCGCTCCCGGCGTCGACGATGCCGGTCTGCTCGTCGATGTCGATCGACATCGAGATCTCGGCGATCGAGACGGCGATGCCGGCGAAGCCCGCATCGTTCACCAGCAGGTTCGACCCGCGTCCGACGATCAGGAGCGGCAACTGCGATGCACCGAGCGCCCGGGCGACGATCGCGAGATCGTCGATCGAGGTGACCTCGGCGAAGAGCGCGGCCGACCCTCCGACCTTGTACGTGGTGAACGGGGCGAGCGGGACGTCGCGTCGGGCGAGCGACCCGAGCACGGCGGCTGCCGCCTCGATGCGATCGGCGATGGGCTCAGCGACGCTGGCGTGCATCGAGCACCTCCGACGGGAACGACGCGATGTCACCGCATCCCATCGACACGACGACGTCGCCGTCGCGTGCCTCGCCGGCGACGAAGCTGATCAGGTCGTCACGCTTCGGCAGCCAGACGACGCGCTTGCCGGGGTTCGCTTCGGCGACCGCGTTGACGATGAGCTTGCCGGTCACCCCGGGGATCGGCGTCGTGCCCGACGCGTAGATGTCGGTGAGGACGATCAGGTCGGCGTCGCCGAACGCGTCGGCGTACTCCTGCCAGATCTCGGAGATCCGGTTGTAGCGGTTCGGTTGGAACACCGCGATCACGCGCTTCCATCCGTCACCGCTGTGGCGCGCTCCGCCGAGTACCGCCCGGATCTCGGACGGCAGGTGGGCGTAGTCGTCGACGAACGTCGCTCCGCCGTCGGATCCGCGCACGTCGAAGCGTCGGGCGACGCCACCGAACTTGGCGAGTGAGATGCGGATGTCGTCGAAGTCGACGCCGAGTTCGAGCGCCATGGCGATGGCACCCGTCGCGTTGAGCACGTTGTAGAGGCCACGCATCGGCAGTTCGATCTCGCCGAGCACGGTCGGCGGGCCATCGGGGACGGTGCGTTCGACGCGGAACATCGAGGCGCCCGACTCGACTCGGATGTCGACCGCTCGCACCTGAGCGTCGCCGGCGGTGCCGAACGTGATGGCGTCGTGGCGGCGTGCCAGTCGGGCGGCGACGGGGTCGTCGGCCGACACGACCTTCGGGCCGGGGATCTGCGCCAGGTACCGGTCGAACGAGTCGATGATGGCGTCGAGCGATCCGTAGTGGTCGAGATGGTCGACCTCGACGTTGGTGAGAATGGTGCCGTGGAGCGGGAGTTCGAGGTGAGTGCCGTCGCTCTCGTCGGCCTCGACCACCAACCATTCGCCGCCCGTCCACTGGGCCCCGGTGCCGACGTCGGTGACGTCGCCGCCGACGACGAAGTTGGGACGCAGACCCGCCTCGGCGAGCATCAGCATGAGCATCGACGTCGAGGTGGTCTTGCCGTGTGTGCCCGCCACCGCGATCGACTTGGCCTGCGCACAGATCGACGCCAGCATCCCGGCTCGCCGGAGCACCGTGACGCCGGTGGTGCGGGCCTCGTCGAGTTCGATGTTGCGCTCGGGGATCGCGGTCGACGCCGTGACGGCGTCGACGCCGTGGACGTACGAGCGGTCGTGGCCGATGTGCACCGTCGCCATGGCGGCACGGACCCGTTCGAGCACCGGATGCTCGCGGAGGTCGGATCCAGAGACGTCGTGTCCCATCTCGGCCAGCGCGATGGCGATGGCGCTCATGCCGGGTCCACCGACGCCGACGACGTGGAGTCGATGCGGAATCGACAGGTCGAGGGGCGCCTCGGGAACCGGACGGCGCGGGGCGAGCAGGTCGGTGGCGGCAGTCGATGAGACCGATGCCGGTGTGGTGGCGGAGGGGGTCGTCACAGTGTTGGAGAGGTTAGGGCGACTCGTTCGATCACGTGGGCCAATGCGCCCGATCTGTGCACCTCGCCTCGGTCGGACGCTGCTGCCGACAACGCGGCGAGGGCGGCGGGGTCGCGGCGGAGGCGAACGATCTCGCGCTCCAGTCCCCCGTCGGCGACGTCGTCCTCGGTGAGCAGCACGGCGGCGCCTGCCTCGCTGAGCCACTCGACGTTGCCACGCTGGTGATCGTCGGCGGCGCCGCTCCACGGCACCAGGACGGCCGGGCTTCCGGTGACGGCCACCTCGTGCACGGTGCTCGCACCGCCGCGCCCGACGAGGAGGTCGGCAGCCGCATAGACGGCCGGCATGTCGGATTCGTACCCGATCACCTGGTGGTGGATGCCCGATGATCCGTCGCCGGCCGAGGTGATCGAGTCGGCGAACCGTTCGCCGGCGACCTGCCGGATGGCGAGCGTCGTATCGTCGGCGTGGTCCGCGACGATGCGGCTGATCGCGTCGTTCAGCACGCCGGAACCGAGCGAACCGCCCATGACAGCGACGAGGAATCGGTCGTCGGCGATGCCGAGCGACCTGCGAGCGGCGTCGCGTCCTGCGACCCGATCGACGTCGAGGATCGCCTGGCGAACCGGTGCCCCCGTCATCTCGGCACGGGGCAGCGGCGAGTTCTCGAAGGCGACGGCGCAGACGGCCGCACGTCTGGCAGCGACCGTGCTGGCGCGACCCGGTCGGCGGTCGTACGACACGACGACGACCGGGATGTCGAGCTTGCGGGCGGCGAAGACCGCGGGCATGCTCGCGTAGCCGCCGACCGACACGACGACCTTCGGACGCAGGGTCTCGAGCAGGCGGATCGCCGCCCGTCGGGCGTTCCACATCTTCGGGACGAACCCGAGGTTGCGACGGCTCAGGCTGCGTTGGAAGCCGACGACGTCGAAGAAGGTGTGGTCGTATGCGGTGTCGGGAACGATGTCGGTCTCGATGCCACGCTCGCAGCCGACGTAGTGCAGTTCGCTCGGATCGTGCCCTGCTGCCACGAGCGCGTCGGCGACGGCGAGCGCGGGCAGAACGTGGCCGGCGGTGCCTCCCCCGGTGACGACAGCGAACGTCGACACGGTCAGGCCCCGCGGACGCCGATGCGTCGGGTCACGCTCAAGAGCAACCCTGCCGCGGCCATCGAGACGAACAGCGAACTGCCACCCGCCGAGAAGAAGGGCAGCGTGAGACCGGTCACCGGCATGACGCCGGTGACGCCGCCGAGGTTGATGATCGCCTGCACACCGAACCAGGCGGCGATCCCGCCGGCGAGGAGCATGCCGAAGCGATCCGGTGCGGCCAGTGCGGTCTGCACGCCGAACAGGACGAGCATGGCGAAGCCGCCGATCACGGTGCCGGCCCCGATCATGCCGAGTTCGTCGGCGACGATCGCGAAGATGAAGTCGCTGTGGGCGTACGGCAGGTAGCCGGTCTTGGTGTTGCTGCCGCCGATGCCGGATCCGGCTGGTCCGCCGCTGGCGATGCTGATCGCGGCCTGGCTCATCTGCCAGCCGAGGTGGTCTTTCGTGCCGTCGGGGTCGAGGAAGGCGGTGAACCGGTCGAGGCGGGCCTGGCTCGACACGACGAACGCTGCGCCGACCGCCGTCGAGAGCGCGCCCATCGTGGCGAGCGGCGTGAACGGCACGCCGGCGATCCAGGCGATCGCGAAGACGATCGACCCGAGCACGATGGCCGAGCCGAGGTCTTTCTGAGCGAGGCAGAGTCCGGCGCCGACCGCGGCGATCCCGGCCAACGGGTAGAGGGTGCCGCTGCGGTGGTTCATCGCGTGCTGGCGTCGGGTGAGCAGGTCGGCGGCGAGGATCACCACGGCGAGCTTCAGGAACTCCGATGGCTGGACCGAGAAGCCGGCCACGCGGATCCAGGCGTTGGCGCCGTTGACGTTCGCTCCGATTCCCGGGGCGAAGGGCCCGAGCATCGCCGCGACGCCGATCAGCCCGATCGGCACGACGAACTTGCGCCACATCCGGTACGGGATGCGCGCCATGGCAACGAGGCCGATGAGACCGAACCCGGCCCACATCGACTGCCGGAGGAACACGGAGTACGGCGAGTTGCCCTGGTTGGCCTGCGTGACGGCGGAGGCCGAGAGCACCATCACGAGGCCGAGCATCACAAACACGGCGACGACGGCGATGATGCCGTACCAGGTTCCGGGCGGTGCGCCGAGGCGTTCACGACGCACGGTCGAGTCGCCGTCGGTCCGGGCGATGGCGCGCAGTCGGCTCGGTGTCCGGGTCGCTCGCTGCGGCTTGGTGCGGGTGCGGGGCGGGCGTACGCCCTTGTCGGCGAGCCGGTCGAGAGCGGCTTGGCGGCGGTCGTTGACGGTGAGTGCCGAGGTCATGGGCGTCGTCCTTGGTTCGAAGGCGATGGCGGGCTCGATGGCGAGTCCGTCGGAGTCGGGGTTGCAGACGTTGGCATCGGGGTTGCAGTCGTCGACGCGGCGTCCGGATCGTGGAGGGCGAGGACGAGTGTGCGGAACTCGTCGCCGCGCGCCTCGAACGAGGGGTACTGGTCGAGGCTGGCGCAGCCGGGCGAGAGCAACACGGTCTGTCCTGGGGTGGCGATCGACGCGGCGAGCTCGACCGCTTCGGTCAAGGTCGCGCGGCGTTCGATGCGATCGACCGATGCGAATGCGTCGACGATCTTGTCGGTGGTCTGCCCGATGGCGATGACGGTGTCGACTCGGTCGGCGTCGGTCGCCATTTCGGCGAGGTCGACGTACTTGTCTTTGCCGCCGGCGATCAGCACGATGTGGTCGAACGCCTTGATCGCCACGGCGGCGGCGTGCGGCGTCGTCGCCTTCGAGTCGTTGAACCAGTCGATGCCGTTCCATCGCCCGACGTGTTCGAGCCGATGCGGCGGACCGACGAACGTCTCGAGTGCTCGTGCGACGTCGCCCGGTGTGGCCAGGCCCGATTCGAGCACGAGGGCTGCGGCGGCGAGTGCGTTGGTGATGTCGTGCGGCAGGCTGCGTCGCATGGTCGCGATCTCGCAGATCGGGCCGGCCGGCCCGACGAGTGCGCCGTCTCGCACCGTGTAGTCGGCGTCGTCGGCACCGAACGTCCGGTGCCGCGCCGGCGCCCCGTCGAGGCATGCGATCACGGTGGCGTCGCTCACGAACCCGATGGCGGTGTCGTCGGATCGCTGGTTCGCCCAGATCTGGAACTTGGCCGCCCGGTAGCTGTCCATCGAGCGGTGCCAGTTGAGGTGGTCGGGTGCGAGGTTCAGCCACACGGCTGCGTCGGCCCGGAACGACGGCGTCCAGGCGAGACGGAAGCTCGCACACTCGACGACGAAGGCGTCGAAGCCGTCGTCGTCGATCGCGTCGACGAGCGGTGTGTCGGTGTTGCCAGCATCGATCGTCGACAGCCCGGCGGCGCGGAGCATGCCCACCGCGATCAGCGTGGTCGTGGTCTTGCCGTCGGTGCCGGTGACGGCGAGGAACGGCCGAGGTCCGCCCTCGCGCTGCTGCTCCCACCGATAGGCGAGCTCGATCTCCGACACCAGTTCGACGCCGAGTTCGTTGCTGACCTCGATGAGCCGGTGCGTCTCGGGGATGCCGGGTGCGGGGCTGACGATCGAGCAGGCGGCGACGACCTCGCGCAACTGTTCGGCGGTCGGGGCGTCGAGCAGTTCGACACCCAGTTCGGTGGCCACGTGTCGGCGTTCGTCGGTGACGACGTCGTCGGCGACGACCACGGTGTAGCCGCGTCGCAGCAGTGCCCGTGCGGTCGCCTGACCGGCGACGGCGAGCCCGTAGACCAGCGCAGTCGGTGAATCAGCAGCGGTCACAGGCCACCGTTCGAGAGGCTCGAGAAGTCGGCGATGAAGATGGCGAGCGCGAGCCCGACCGCGATGGCCGAGATCAGCCAGAAGCGGATGATGACGGTGGTCTCGGGCCATCCCATGAGTTCGAAGTGGTGGTGGATCGGCGACATGCGGAACAGTCGCTTCTTGCGCCCCGAGGCCTTGAAGACGCCCATCTGCAAGGCGACCGAACCGGCTTCCATCACGTTGATGGCACAGAGCAGCACGATGAGGAGATGGGTGTTCGTCGTGAGGGCGAGGAAGGCCAGCGCGGCACCGATGGCCAGCGCTCCGACGTCGCCCATGAAGATGCGGGCGGGAGCGGCGTTCCACCACAGGAAGCCGAGGCAGCCGCCGCCGAACGCTGCGGCGAACACGCCGAGGTCGAGCGGGTTGACGACCGAGGGGTACAGGTCGGCGTTGCGGAAGGTGAGGTAGGCGATGATGACGAACGCTCCGAAGCCCATGAGAGCCGAACCGGCGGCGAGGCCGTCGAGTCCGTCGGTGACGTTGACGGCGTTGGTCGTCGCCCAGATGATCGCCCCGGCCCAGAGGATCCACACGATCGTGGGGACTTCGAACCCGAACTCCTCGGCGCGGGTGATCGAGATCGATTCCGAGATGCCGGTGCCGACGACGAGCCACCAGGCCATGCCGAAGCTCGCCGCCATGGTGATGTAGTTCTTCTGCTTCCAGAAGATGCCGCGGTTGTGACGCTTGCGCACCTTGATGTAGTCGTCGAGGAATCCCATCAGCGCCATGAAGGCGACGCCTGCCCACATGATGAGCGACTGGGTGGCGAACGGGAAGTCGCCGCGCACGTGCGCGACCAACCAGCCGAGGAACGCCGCACCGACGATGGCGATGCCGCCCATGGTCGGTGTGCCCTGTTTGGCCATGTGATGTTCGGGACCGAGGTCTTCCTTCCCGAGGATCGGCTGACCCTGACCTCGGTTGCGGAAGAACACGATGAGCGCACGCGTGCCGAACAGGGAGGCGACGGTGGAGATGGCTGCGGCCAGGATGATGGCGATCACGATGTGTGCGTTCTTTCTTCAGCGAGAGGTGCGTCGGCGTCGAGCAGAGCCATCGCCACGCGGCGGTCGTCGAAGTCGATGACGACGTCTCCGAGGTCTTGCGTGGCTTCGTGGCCCTTGCCGGCGATGAGGACGATGTCGCCACGTTCGGCGACATCGAGCGCTTCAGCGATTGCGGCTCGGCGGTCTGGATTCGAAGTCGTCGAGGAACGGTACTCCTCGCCGACCCCCGACAGGACGTCATCGATGATCCGGGCGGGATCTTCGGTTCGCGGGTTGTCGGAGGTCACGATGGTCCGGTCGGCCAGTCGCGAGCTCACGTCGCCCATCGCCGGACGCTTGTCGCGGTCACGGTCACCGCCGCACCCGAACGTGACGATGACCCGATGATCGGGGCCGACCACGCGTCGAGCCGACATCAGCAACTGCTCGAGACCGTCGGGGGTGTGCGCGTAGTCGACCACGACGCTGATGCCGCGTCGGTCGGCCGCAGCGCTCTCGACGCGTTCGAAACGGCCGGGCACGGTCGACAGGCGTGCGACGCCGGCGACGGCCGCGTCGAGGTCGATGCCGAGTTCGGCGGCGATGGTGAGCGCTGCGAGCGAGTTGGCGACGTTGAAGTCGCCTCCGATCGGCACGTCGACGTCGTGGCCACGCCATCGGTACGAGTGGCGTCCGGCTTCGACCGCCACGTCGGTGACCTCGTCGACCGAGATCTCGACGACACGCATCGAGTCGTCGCCGGTGCGGTCGGTGAGCACGTCGGCCAGCACGCGGCCGTGGGGGTCGTCGACGTTGACCACGGCGATCGGTGCGAACGATCGGTCGAACAGCATCGACTTGGCGCGGAAGTACTCCTCGACGGTCTCGTGGAGGTCGAGGTGGTCCTGGCCGAAGTTGGTGAACGCGACGACGTCGAACGTCGTGCCGTCGACGCGGTGCAGCGCGAGCGCGTGCGACGACACTTCCATCACCGCTGCGGTGTTGCCGTCGGTCACGAATCCGGCGAGCGTCTGTTGCAGGTCTGCGGCTTCCGGGGTCGTGCGCGGCCCGTGGAGGGTTCCGATCACGCCGGTGCGGTGTCCCACGTCGTCGAGGATCGTCGCGACGAGCTGCGCCGTGGTGGTCTTGCCGTTGGTGCCGGTGATGCCGACGGTGACGAGGGCGTCGCTGGGGTGCCCGTACACGGCGGCGGCGGCGGGCCCGACGGCGATGCGCGTGTCGTCGACGACGAGTTGGGTCGCGCCGGTTGCGCCGGTCAGTTCGTGGTCGACGAGCAGTGCGCTCGCTCCCGCGGCGACGGCCGAGTCGGCGAACGTGTGACCGTCGAACGCCGCACCACGCAAGCAGGCGAACATCGAGCCGTGCTCGACGGCGCGCGAGTCGTGTGTCGCCCCGATCACCTCGACGCTGCCGTCACCGATGAGTTCGCACCTGACACCGACCGCTCGGACTGCGTCGGCGACCGCCGCAGCGTTCAGTGCCATCTCAGCAGCCGCCGGAGTCTTCGGGGGGTTGGATGTCGAGCTCGTGGATGAGCGACGGGGCGAGTTCGGCGAACACGGGCGCTGCTGCGGTGCCGCCGAAGCGACCACCGGAACCGGCGGGCGGCTGGTCGACGGCGATGAGGACGGTCACCTGCGGGTCTTCGGCCGGGAAGAAGCCGACGAAACTCGAGTAGTAGACGCGGTCACCGTTCTCGTCGTAGTAGGTGCCGTTGTCGGCCGCCTTGAACGCGGTGCCGGTCTTGCCGGCGATCGACAGCCCCTCCACCTGTGCTCGCGTGGCCGTGCCTTCACACACCACTCGGCGCATCATCTCGGTCGTCTGTGCTGCGGCGGTTTCCGACACCACTCGGCGCGTCTCCGACGCCGGCATCATCGTGCTGCTGCCGTCGGGGCCGACGGTCTCGCTGACCAGGCGGGGCGCCACGTAGGTGCCGCCGTTGGCGATCGTGTTGACCGCGGCGACCATCTGGATGGGCGTGCTCGACATGCCCTGGCCGTAGGCGACGGTCACGCGCTCCGAGCCCCACAGTTCGTCGACGTCTTTGAAGATGCCCGGCGATTCGCCCGGGTAGTCGAGCGCCGTCCGCTCGCCGAGTCCGAAGGCCTCCATGTAGTCGTAGTGGACGAAGCGTCCCATCTGTTCCTGCACGGTGATCGTGCCGATGTTCGACGACTCGATGAGGATCTGCGACACCGTGATCGGGTCGGTCGGGTGCTCGTGGGAGTCCTTGAGGAGGTCGTCGTAGTACTGCTTGCGCCACGGGACCTCGAACGTCGTGTCGGGCGTGACGACGCCTTCGTTGAGCGCACCGGCGATGGTGATGACCTTGGCGACCGAACCGGGCTCGTAGCTGTCGACGGCGACGTAGTTGCCGCTCGTCACTTCCGGTTCGCCCGTCTCGTCGTCACGACGGATCGAGACGTTGGCCAGGATCTCGCCGGAGTCGACGTCCATGACCACGGCGAGTCCGCCGCGTGCGCCGAGTTCGGCGACCTGTTCGCGCATGCGCTCCTCGGTCTGGAACTGCAGCGAGCGGTCGATCGTGAGCACGAGATCGTCGCCGTCGACCGGTTCGACCGACACGGTCTCGGTGCCGGGGATCGTACGGCCGCCGGGTGCGATCTCGCGGGAGAGTTCGCCGCCGGTTCCGGTGAGGACGTCGTCGTACTGCAATTCGAGGCCCGATGCGCCGACGCCGTCGATGTCGGTCCGGCCGAGCACACTGCGGCCGGTGGTGCCCCCGGGCATGACGCGGATCGTCTCGGGGTCGACGTTGATGCCGGCCATGCCGAGCGAGGCGATGTGGTCGCCGATCGTGTCGTCGACCTGACGAGCGACGTAGACGAAGCCGCGCTTCTCCTCCGCGTTGACCTCCTCGAGGAGCTCTGCGGTCTTCTCGTCGGAGAGGTCGAGCAGGTCGTCGAGCAACTGGACGGTTGCCGGGCCGTTCTCGAGCAGCTTCGGGTTGATCGAGATCGCAGCAGCCGGCACCGACATGGCGAGCTCGTTGCCGTGGCGGTCGAAGATCGTGCCGCGGTTCGCGGCGATCTGCTCGGTCCGGGTCCACTGTGCGGCACCTGCGGTGCGCAGCGAGTCGGCCTTCGAGGTCTGGAGCAGCACGACTCGTCCGGCGATGAGGGCGAGCAGTGCAACGAGGCCGAGCAACGCGGCGATCAGGCGGCGGCGCGGTCGACCGGCCTTGCGGTCCTGGGCGCGCAGCTGCGGCGACGGTGCGGTGATCCGGCTGCGCACGGCGTCGCGGCGTTCGGCCCGAGTGCGCGGCTTGCTGCGACGGGTGAGACCGCGGGGCGGTGTGGGCGTCGAGCGACGACGACGTGTCTCGGACGGGCTGCGCGTCGTGGCGACACGTCGGCCGCTCCGGTCGCGTCGTCCGTCGTCGGCGACGACTCGCTCTCGCTTGCCGGCGGTGCGGCGCTTCGTCGTGGTCGCGCTCGACCGTCCGGCGGCTGCCCGGCTTCGACCGTGCTGTTTCGAGCCGCTGCGCTTCGGTGAACTCTGCGTTCGTGACGCGCCGGCGCGCTTGGCGGCGCCGACGTCTTTGACCATCGGTGTCCGACGGCTCATGGCTGCCCCGCCGACACGGCCTTGACGTCGCGGAACTGGTCGAGCGGGTCGGCGTCGTCGAGCACGCGGACCACGTCGCCCGACACGACCCCGCCGGCGGCGATCTGGCGAGCGAGCGCGTCGGGGTCGATCGAGACGAACTCGTTGGTGGTGCCGCGGACCATGCCCAGTCGGGTGGCCTCGTCGGCGATCCGTTCGGGCGAGCGCAACACCGCCCGGTCGCGACGCAGCGCCCCGAACCGTTCGCGCGCCTCGTCGACGCTGCGCTCGAGTCCGTCGATCTCGAGTTGCCGCTGGGCGAGTTGGGTGTGGAACACCGCGGCACCGAGCATGCCGCCGATGACGACGAAGATGGCGATGCCGACGAAGATCGCGGGCCATCGACGACGGCGCGGGGCGACCACGCTCAGCTTCGGCGTGCGCTGGCTCTTGCGTCCTGTCGAGATCGACTGCTTCTTGGGAGCACGGCTCCGGAGTGGGACCGCCATCAGCCGTGATCCTCGGCCGACACCGGGCGGCCGTCGCTCTTGCGAATCGGCTCGATCTTCTCGATCACTCGTAGCAGTGCGCTCTTGGCCCGCCGGTTGCGTTCGGCCTCCTCGGTCGACGCTCGTTTGGCGACGCCGCGGACGATGCGCACGGTCTGGATCGCTCCGCACACGCACGGGAGGTCGTGCGGGCAGTCGCAGGCGCCGGCGGCCAGCGCGAACCGTTGTTTCACGATGCGGTCTTCGCCCGAGTGGTACGAGAGCACGGCGACGCGTCCGCCGGGCACGGTCGCCTCGACCGCCTGGTCGAGCGCTCTCGGGAGCACGTCGAGTTCGTTGTTGACCTCGATGCGGATGGCCTGGAACGTCCGCTTGGCAGGGTGTCCGCCGGTGCGTCGGGCCGGTGCCGGAATGGCCGACGTGACGATCTCGGCGAGTTCGGTCGTGGTCTGCACGGGGCGTGCCGCGACGATGGCTTTGGCGATCCGCTTGGCGAAGCGTTCGTCGCCGTGCAACTTGATGATGCGGGCGAGTTCGTGCTCGTCGTAGCCGTTGACGACGTCGTCGGCCGACCACTGCTGCTCGCTGTTCATCCGCATGTCGACCGGGCCGTCGTTGCGGTACGAGAAGCCACGGTCGGCTTCGTCGAGTTGCGGCGACGACACGCCGAGGTCGAACAGGGCGCCGCTGATCTCGGTCACGCCGTGGTCGGCGAGCGCCTCGTCGAACTCGTCGAAGCGACGCTTGCTGGTCTTCACTCGGTCGGCGAACTCGGTGAGTCGTGCGATCGCCGCAGCGATCGCCACCGAATCCTGGTCGATCCCGATGACGTCGAGGTCGGGGCGGCTCGACAGCAGCGCTGCCGTGTGGCCGCCACCGCCGAGCGTCGCGTCGACGATCGTCCCCGAGGGAACGTCGCGGAAGATCTCGGTGATCTCGTCGACCATCACCGGGTCGTGTTCGAACGTGGTCATGATGCTTGCTCCGGTCCACTGGTCGCGCCGGCGAGTTCGTCCTTGCCCGACGCTTCTTCGTTCTCGAATTGGACGGGATCCCACACTTCGATGCGGTCGAGGACGCCCACGACGACCACGGGTTGGTTCACGTCGATGCCGGCGTAGTCACGCAACTTGGCGTCGAGCAGGATCCGTCCCTGCTTGTCGGGGGACACGGTGAGCACCGACGAGGCGTAGGCACGCTGCCGGCTGCGAGACACGCGCCCGGCGTTGACGTCGTCGATCATCTTCTCGGCTTCGGTCCGGAAGGCCGACTCGCTCAGCACCTTGACGCAGGCGTCTTCACCGAAGGTCAGGTAGCAGTGCTCGCCGATGCTGGAACGAAACGATGACGGCAGCGCCACTCGTCCTCGTTCGTCGAGCTGTCGCTCGTGCACACCGGTGAACACCGTCGTACCGCTTTCTGCCACGTGACCCGTGCGTCTGCCATGCCGGAATCAACGGGTCAGCTCCCCCGGCGGCCCCAATGATGCCCCCAAACTCCCCCATCGTCAACCATATTCCCCACATTCCCCCCACATCTCCCCCGCCGCTCCCACGAGCACCGACGTGATCGACGCCGAAAATGTCACGCACACTGTCGATGAACCCCAGCGTGTGGCGCGTGCGGCCGCGCGTCGACCCGCGGCGACGCTTCGAGAGATCGCGCCGTGCCGGACGCGACATGGACGCGACATGAACGCGACGGAACGCGCGGGACTGGTCGGGTCAGGACGCCAGTGGGATGTACTGGCGCCAGGTGTCGGGCATCGCGCTCGTCGACACGACGACCCATGCGGTTGAGCGCGGCGGGCGGCACGGGCGGGCGAGGCGCATGCCCGCTTCCTCCGGCGTGCGGTCGCGCTTGCCCATGTTGCACGGGCGGCATGCGGCCACGACGTTCTCCCAGGTGTTGCCGCCGCCACGCGACCGCGGGAAGACGTGGTCGATCGAGTCGGCCCGGTCGCCGCAGTACTGACAGCGATGGTCGTCGCGAGCGAAGATGGCGCGACGCGACAGTGCGACGCGTCGCACGTAGGGCACCTTCACCATGTAGCGGAGTCGGATCACCGACGGGCAGGCGAGTTCGAGTGACTCGGAGTGCAGCACGCTGCCGTCGCCTTCGAGCAGGTCGGCCTTGTCGGCGAGCACGAGGCAGGTGGCGCGCCGTGACGACACGACGGACAGCGGCTCATAGCTGGCGTTGAGGACGAGCGCGCTGGACATGGAGCGACCCTACTCAGCCACTCCTGGCGGTGTCAGCCGGGGTATTTCCCCGCCTCGAAGTTGCGGCACCATCGGAGATAGTTCACCACATCGTCGGGTTCCCATGCATGCTCGGGATCGCCGTACTGCGTGATCAGCCGGAACCGCAGGTACTCCCCCGACGGCACGGGCAGGAACGGTCGCCGCTTCCACCAACCAGGCGGCGCGGTCCGCCGCATCTGGCGAAGCGCGGTCGGCCACAGCGACGGCCGCCGCAGCACCGCGAGTCCGGCACGAATCACGAATTCACCATCACACCGGCACCCACACCGGCACCCACACCGCCACCGCCTGCATCACAGCACGTCGTCAGCGCCGCAGGCACTGAAAGCGACGCAATCGCCCCCGGGCGATTGCTTGGAGCGACGCGGGCGGGTGGGCGGGTCATGACGGCCGGGGTTCTTTGGGGAGGCCGAGGATCATCTCGCCGATGATGTTGCGCTGCACCTGGCTGGAGCCGGCGTAGATGGTGCCGGCGCGAGCGTTGAGGAACGTGTTGACCCACGAGCCCGAGACGTTGGGTGCGCCGGGGTCGTCGGCGCCGAACGATGACGGCGGCTTGCGTCCTTCGATGACGAGTGCGTCGGCGCCCATGATGTCGACGGCGAGTTCGGTGACGATCTTGTGGTACTCGCTCCAGAAGAGCTTGCCGATCGCGGCGTCGGGTCCGGGGTGGTGGCCGGCGAGGAACTGGGTGAGCACGCGCATGCCGTTGAACTTCATGATGCGCACCTGCGAGTGGCACCAGGCGAGCTTCTGGCGGATCTTGGGGTCGTCGGTGACGCCGCGCTCTTGGGCCATGGCCTTGAGGCGGTCGAATTCGGCTTCGAAGCGGATGGGTGCGGTCGCTGCTGCTTCGCCTCGTTCGAATCCGAGGAGCGACATGGCCACGGCCCAACCGTTGTTGAGGCCGCCGACGATGTTGTCTTTCGGGACGCGGGCGTCGGTGTAGAACACTTCGTTGAATTCGCTGTCGCCGCTGATCATCTTGATCGGGCGGACTTCGATGCCGGGCTGGTCCATCGGGACGAGCATGAAGGAGATGCCCTTGTGCTTCGGCCCGTCGGGATCGGTGCGCGTGAGCGTGAAGATGTGGTCGGCGAGGTGGCCGGCCGAGGTCCAGATCTTCTGTCCGTTGAGGATCCACTCGTCGCCGTCGAGTTCGGCGCGGAGGCCGACGTTGCCGAGGTCGGAGCCGGCGTCGGGCTCGGAGTAGCCCTGGCACCAGGTGTCGTCGCCTTTGAGGAGGCGGGGCAGGTAGTAGGCCTTCTGTTCGTCGGTGCCCCACATGAGGAGGGTGTTGCCGAGCATCTGGATGCTGAACGCGTCGTTGGGTCCGCCGCTGGGCACGCCGGCCTTGGTGAACTCTTCGGCGAGGATGACCTGTTCGGTGGCGGTCAGGCCGCCGCCGCCGTACTCGGCGGGCCAGCCGGGTGCGAGGTAGCGGGCTTCGTAGAGGGTGTTGCGCCAGTTGGCGATGAACTCGTCGAGTTCTTCGCCTTCGAGCTTGCCGGTGCCTTCCCAGTTGGACGGGAGTTTTTCGGCGAGGAATGCCTGGACCTTCTCACGGTAGGCCTCGGCTTCTGCGGTGTACGACGGCTGCATGGCGGCCACCGTAGCAACCCTCGTTACCGATCGGTAACTCGATCTGGGGTGTCTCGTGTGCCGACGGCGAGCGATGCGGCGCGGACGAGCATCGAGATGTGTTCGACCGGTTCGATCAGTTCGAGGTCGGCGACGTAGCCGAGCCGTGAGCGTTGTTTGATTTCGCGCCGGCAGGTGTCGAGTACGGCGTCGCCGAATGCGTCGATGACGCTGCCGGTGACGTACACGGTGTCGATGTCGACCATGGCGGCGGTCGACGAGATCGCCCGACCGAGCATCATGCCGGCGCGTTCGATGATCGAGGGGTTGGCGCGGCGCAGCGGGCGGTTCATCTCGGCTTCGAGCGCGATCGTCGAGAGGTAGGGGTCGAGGCAGCCGCGAGCACCGCACCAGCATTCGAGGCCGCCGGGGTCGACGTTGCTGTGGGCGATCGATCCGGCGTTGCCGTGTGAGCCCGAGAGACGGATGCCGCCGAGTACGACGGCCGAGTCGACGACGGCGTCGGCGACGATGGCCATGAAGCTCGGGGTGGAGGTGGCTTCGCCGAGCCAGCGTTCGGCTTCGGCGGCTGCTCCCCCGGCGCTGTCGAGGATGACCGGGCGACCGGTGAGCGCCTCCACGTGTTCGACGATGGCGAAGTTGAGCCACGACGGCACGTGCGGTGGCGACACCGTGCCCGACTGGAGGTCGATGGGTCCGACGCAGCTGACGCCGACGGCGACGTAGTCGTCGGGTGATCCGGCAGCGGCGAGCACGCGCCGGACGAGTCGCTCGAGCGAACGCCACACGTCGCGGGTCGGCATCGACACGCGGTCGCGGACGAGGACGTTGCCGTCGGTGTCGACGAGTCCGACGGCGAGTCGGCCCGGTTCGATCGCGATGGCGAGCACGGGCCCGTCGGGTCGCGCTGCGGATCGGTCGGTGGGGCGGGTGGCGTCGGTCATCTCGCGGACTCGGCGATCGTCGCTGCTCATGCTGGTCTGCCGTGCATCACCATGGTTCGGCAACCCTATGCGGCGGTGACCGTGAGCCGACGACATCTCCGGGCACTTCGCGTCTAACCTTCCGACCGTGACGACGGATACTTTCGCTGGCGACGCCACCTCTCCGCAGAACGGCGGTGGTCCAGCGGCGGCCGACGTCGCCCCTCGGGGCTTTGCCGGCCTCTTCCAGGCGATCACCGACAACATCGCTCAGGTGATCCACGGCAAGCCCGAGGCGATCGAGTTGGCGGTCATCTGTCTGCTGGCCGAAGGCCATCTGCTCGTCGAGGACGTGCCCGGGGTGGGCAAGACGAGTCTGGCCAAGGCGTTGTCGGCGTCGGTCGACTGTTCGTGGAAGCGTGTGCAGTTCACGCCCGATCTCCTGCCGACCGATCTGGTCGGCATCAGCATCTATCAGCGCTCGACCGAGACGTTCCGGTTCGAGCCGGGGCCGTTGTTCGCCAACATCCTGCTCGCCGACGAGATCAACCGGGCGTCGCCGAAGACGCAGTCGGCGTTGCTCGAAGCAATGGAGGAGCGTCAGGTCACCGTCGATGGTGAGAGCCGTACGCTCGCTCCGCCGTTCATGGTCATCGCCACGCAGAACCCGGTCGAGCAGGAGGGCACCTACCGCCTGCCCGAGAGTCAGCTCGACCGGTTCCTGTTGCGTATCTCGATCGGGTATCCGGGCCGAACGGCCGAGATGCAGATGCTCGACGATCAGGGATCGAGCGACGTGATCCGTTCCCTCTCCCCTGTCGTGTCGGCCGAGGAGGTCCTCGGGATGATCGACGCGGTCAAGTCGGTCTACATGGCGAGTGCGTTGAAGTCGTATCTCGTCGACATCTCCGAGGCGAGCCGTCGCCATCCGTCGATCGAGCTCGGATTGTCGCCTCGGGCGACGTTGCAACTCGCTGCGGGCGCTCGCGCTCACGCTGCTGCTCGCGGCCGCAACTACGCGACGCCCGACGACGTCAAGGCCGTGGGTGTGGCGGCGCTGAGCCACCGCATCGTGATGCGCAACGACGCTGGTTCCCAGCTGAGTGCCGACGACGCGATCCTTGAGGTCTTCCAGGCCGTTCCCGTCCCGGTCGCTCGTTCCTGACGGCGATCGGGTCTCGATCGACCATGGCGTCCTCAATCGAACGAGTCGAGGCGGTGCGTTCGTGCTGACGCGTCAGGGCATCGTCGCCGCGGTGGCCGGCGTCGCTGCGCTCGTCATCGGGCGCATGTTCGGTGTGATCGAGTTGTTCGTGATCGGTGCCGGGTTCCTGGCTGCGGTCGTGGTCGCGCTGGTGTTCGTGTCGCTTCGTGCTCCGTCGGTCACGGGCACGCGTTGGATCCATCCGAAGGTGCTGGTGGCGGGCGATGTCGGTCGTGTCGATCTGCAACTCACCCATCACGGTGTCGTTCGCTCGACTCGCTTCACGCTTCACGAGCGGATCGGCCGCACGCATGCGCCCGAGAACGCTGCCCGCCTCGGCGTCGAGCCGATGGCCGCCCGGTCGCAGGCCGGCGCGGGGTATCGCCTGCCGACGTCGACCCGCGGCCTCGTGCACCTCGGCCCGCTCACGAGTGAGGTCCGCGATCCGCTGGGGATCGCTCGACGGTTCCGGCCGGTCGCCGGCACCGACACGGTCACGGTGGCGCCGCGAGCTCACCTGCTCGACATCCCGACGTTGGGCAGCGGTCCGCTCGGCCGCCAGTTGATGGCGACGGCTCGACGGCTCGGGCCGGGCGAGTTCCATTCGCTGCGCGAGTACGCCGACGGCGACGAGCCGCGTTCGATCCACTGGCGTGCGTCGGCGCGGTCCGAGACGCTGCTGGTGAAGGAGTATGCGGTCGAGGGTCTGCGCCGTGTGCTCATCGTGTTCGATGCCGATCTGGCGTCGTATGCCGATGCGGCGTCATTCGAACGCGGGGTCACCGCTGCGGCCAGCCTGGCCAAGTCGGCCGGTGCGGCGGGGCTCACCACGCGTTTCGTCACCAACGGCGGCAACGACCTGCGCGGCCCCGACGTGGCCGAGCACGCGCTGGCGTTGCTCGCCGAGATCCAGCCGACGAGCGCACCGTTCGGTCAACTCGATCGCGATCCGGGCGAAGGCGTCGGGTTGCTGGTCGTCGTCACGGGCACGACTCGGTCGGCCGGTTGGCGAGCGGCGTCGTCGGTGGTCGACCCGACGCTGACCGTCGTGCCGATCACGACCGACGAGGCGCCCCGTGGTCCGGTCGGTGCTGCGGCGCGGACCGAGGCGGAGTTGGTGTCGTCGTGGCGGGCGATCACCGGTCGCGGGTCGGGCGTGGCGGCACATCGGAAGCGACACGAAACAACCGGTGCCGTGCCGGGCGAGCAGTTCACCGCTCCGACATCATCTGGGGCACCATGAGCGAGCCCCGCGTCACCTCTGAGATCGTCGACGATCATTCGTTGGCCGACGAACTGGTCGCCAGCGCTGCGCTGACCGTGTTCTCGCTCGCCGTCGCCGCCGGGTTCGCCCGAGTGTTCAGCGGCTGGGACTTCTTCGACAATCTGGCGGTCGTGGCGATCGCCGGTCACGCGCTGTCGCTCGTGCTTCGCCGGGCGCGACTGCCGCTGTGGGCGTCGTTCCCGATCATCGTCGCCGCGCTCGTGTGGCTGATCGGTGCGATGTACTACCGGTCGACGTACTCGCTGATGTTGCCCACGTCCGACACGTGGGAGTTGTTCCGGCTCGAACTCGACCTCGTCGGCGAACAGTTCCGTACGGCCGTGGCTCCGGTCGCGTTCCTCGGCGGGTGGGACGTGCTCGCGTCGATCGGCGTCGCCGCCACCGTCGTGCTGTCCGACACGTTCGCGTTCCGCGCCTTTGCCCGGGCCGAGTCGCTGGTGCCTGGCGGCGTGCTGTTCGTGTTCGTCGCTGCGCTCGGCAGCGATCGCAGCAGAGTCGCACTCACCGTCGTGCTCGTCGCCGCCGGCGTGCTCGCGACCGTGGTGTTGCGAGCCCACCACACCCCTGCCCGCTCGGCGACGATCGGCGTCAAACGACGCACGATCGGTGTGGCTCTCCCTGCCGCTGTGGTGACCGCGCTGGTGGTCGGTGTCGTCGCCGGCGCCATCGGCCCGCGCATTCCCGGCGCCGACGCCGAGCCCATCTACGAGACCAAGGGCGGCAACGGCGGCAGCGTCACCGAGGTCATCAGCCCGCTGGTCGACATCAGGTCGCGGCTCACCAATCAGTCGCCGACCGAACTGTTCGTGGTCGAGGCCACGACCGATTCGTACTGGCGGTCGTCGGCACTCCCGAAGTTCGACGGTCGCACGTGGGGCCTTCCCGAACGCGGACTCGAACGGACGAACGGCGCACTGTCGGTCGCCGCGGCGGGCTCGGTCGAGATCCGTCAGAACATCACCGTGTCGGCGCTCGGCGGTCAACTCCTTCCGGCCGCCGCCGATCCGATCGCGGCCAGCGGATCCGACGAGCTGCGCTTCAACGCCGATGCGGCGACCCTCGTCAAGACGGGCGACGAACTGTCGGCGGGCGACACGTTCGAGATCGTGTCGGCGTCGCCCCGGTTCTCGTCGGCCCAACTGTCGGTCGCCTCCAGCCTCGACCCTGGTGATCCGATCTACCTCGAGTTGCCCGAGAACTTCCCGTCGTCGGTCGTCGACACCGCCCGCGCGGTGACCGGTTCGGCGACGACCCCGTACGAGGCGGCGCTCGCGTTGCAGAACTGGTTCCGCGAGGAGTTCACCTACTCGCTCGAGATCCAGGAGGGGCACGGCAACAACGCGATCGAGAACTTCCTTAACGACCGCGTCGGGTACTGCGAGCAGTTCGCCGGCACGTACGCCGCGATGCTGCGAGCGGTCGGCATTCCGTCGCGAGTCGCGGTCGGGTTCACGCAGGGGGCGAACAACGGCGCCAACGAGTTCTCGGTCCTCGGACGCAACGCCCACGCCTGGCCCGAGGTGTGGTTCGACGGTCTGGGCTGGGTCCCGTTCGAGCCGACGCCCGGTCGCGGCGCTCCGGGCGCCGAGGAGTACACGGGTATCGCCCCGCAGCAAGACACCGGTCCGGCGGGTGGCGACCCCGAGCCCGACACGTCCGACGACAGCGCCGCGCCGGCTCCGGCGCCGACCACTCCCCCGACCACCGTGTTCGGCGGCGGGGCCACGCCGACCACCGTCGCCGACGGCAACTCGCTTCCGTCGAACCTTCCGGACGAGACGGTCACCACGGCCGCGCCGCTCCCCGACGATTCGTCGTCATCGCCCTGGCGGCTCCTCGTCGGGTTCCTCGTCATCGCTGCCCTGCTCGCCGCACCCGCCGTAGCGCGGCGCGTCCGGCGGCGTCATCACGAGCAACCGGCGGTCGAGATCCAACGGCTCTGGGCGCGGGCGATCGCCGCGGTGTCGGCGGTGGGCGTCGACGTCCGGCCCGATCTCACCCCCGACGAGACGGCGCAGCGGACGCACGACGGCTTTCCGATGGCCGCTCGGCCGATGGCGGCGCTCGCCGAGTCGGTGACCGCGGCGACGTATGCCCGTGAGGGTGCCGACACGCTCGGCGCCGACGGCACCTACGGCACGACCCTGATCGGCAACTGCTCGGTGTGGTGCCGGCAGATCGAGAAGGCGGTGTCCGACTCGATGCCGACCGGCGCCCGGCTTCGCCGGTACTTCACCACCTGGGCGTGACCGCAGTCAGCGAGGGCTCGGGCGAACGCGTCGATCTCGGCGTCGAGTGCTCGTGAGCGTGTGACCGGAACGGCTGGGCCCGACCGGGAGGGGGGGGAACGACGGAACGACGGAGCGACTCAGTCGCGGACGTCGCTCTGCTCACCGGGACGGTTCCCGCTGAGCCAGGCCGAGATCGGCAGTTGGCCGAGTCGTTCACGACCGATGAGGCGCATCTCGGATTCGAGCATGACCGCCATGGCGAGCACGATCACGAAGCCGACGAACGCGACCACGAAACTGACGGCGAGGCCACCGATGGTGACGGCGAGGCCGACGACGAGGCCGGCGATGAGCAGGAACGAGCGACGACGCGAGACGCGGTAACCGCGCTGCGCGAACGTTGGGTCCTGCTCCAGTTCTTCTTCGATCTGGCGAAGAATCCGCTGTTCGTCTTCCGACAGTGGCACTTCTACATCATCGCACGTCCGCGGGCGTTCCTCAACGCGGCCGAACATCTTCTGTCGGAAACGTTGCAACTCGTTCGTCTCGCCACACCATGTCATGTCGCTGTCCGGTCGGTCCGCACCAACCGGGGCGGCTGCGTCACGACGGGTCATCGGGGCCCCACTGTTGCCCGCCGCGCCGCACCGGGTCGATGCGCCCACGTGAGATCGAGCTCGCCGGGCCGATGGCATCGGTCCCGAAGCGGCTGCGAATCTCGTCGAGCGCATCGGTCGTCGCCGTCCAGTCGGGTGTGTCGACGGCGATGTCGTCGAAGCTCAGTTGAGCGACGGGTTCACCGAGGTTCGAGCCGCTCACGCCGAGGAGGCGGACGCCGGGGCTCGGATCGATGCCGTCGAGCACCGGCCCGAGGAGGTCGATGATCTCGTACGCCTGGTCGACGGTGTCGGAGGTCGTGATCGATCTCGTGATGGTCGTGAATCCGGCGAAGCGAACCTTCAGCGTCCAGGTGCGAGCCCCGACCCCCTGGTTTCTCATCCGTTGCGTCACCGCATCGACGAGGCGAACCAGTTCGCGGCGCACCTCCTGCGGCGTGTGCTTGTCGACCGGGTAGGTCTCCTCGTGCCCGATCGACTTCGCATCTCGATCGGGTTCGACGTCTCGATCGTCGGCGCCGGCCGCCAGCGCCGACAGGTGGCGCGCCTGGTTCGTACCCAGCGACGTCGTCAGAATCGCGAGGTCGACGCGCCGGAGGTCGGCAACGCTGGCGATGCCGATGCGGTGCAGCTTCTCGAGCGTGGCCGGGCCCACGCCCCACAGCCGTTTGACCGGGAGCGGGTCGAGAAACGCCTGCTCGGTTCCGGGTTCGATGACCGTGACGCCGTCGCCCGGTTCGATGCGGTCTCGGTGGGCGATCGGCTTGGCCTCGACCGATGCGAGCTTCGCGAGGAACTTGTTGGGTGCGACGCCGACGCTGCACCCGAGTTCGAGTTCGTCGCGCACCGCCGCTCGGATCTGACGTCCGATCGATCGGCCGTCGCCGAAGAGTCGGAGCGCGCCGGTGACGTCGAGGAACGCCTCGTCGAGCGAGAGCGGCTCGACCAAGGGCGTGAACCGGTCGAAGATCTCGCGGACCTGTTTGCTCACCTCGGAGTAGAGGGCGTGGTCACCGGGCAGGAACACGGCGTGAGGGCATCGACGTTTCGCCACCGACGAGGGCAGCGCCGAGTGCACCCCGAACCGACGCGCTTCGTATGACGCCGCGGCGACGACGCCGCGGTTGCCGGTGCCGCCCACCACGACGGGTTGACCGGCCAGCTCAGGCCGCCGACGCAACTCGACCGACACGAAGAACGCGTCCATGTCGGCGTGCAGGATCGTTCGGTGCTGCGAGGGGCCACTCACCGTCACAGTCTGCCGCAGGGCACCCGGACCGATTCGCCCGGGCGGCGTTAGATTGCGACACATGGAGACGCCTCGGCCGCTCTCGGCCCTGCCCTCAGTCGGCGTTCGCGCCGGTGCCTTCGTGGCCATTCTGCTCAGCGGACTCGCCGGCGGACTCATCGGCTACTCACTCATCGCACTGCAGTGCGATGGCGACTGCGGCCTGCCGAAGGGCATCGGCATCCTCGTCGGCTCGCTCATCGCGGCCGGTGGCATGGCGATCGTCGCCGTGCTCGTCATGCGCGCCCTCGGCGAATGGCGTGAAGTCGAAGACCGCGAACGCGCCGGCCACGCTCCATGAGCGGGCCCGACACCGGATCCGCCGACACTGGGTCCGCGGACACCGGATCATCGAACCCGTCAGCGTCGGAGCTCGACGAACTCCGCCACCTCGCCGTCGACATCGCGTTCGAGGCGGGCAGCCACGCGCAAGCGGCCCGATCCGCGCTCGGTCCTGGCAAGCGAGCCGCGCACGACACGAAGTCGAGCGCGGTCGACCCGGTCACACAGTTCGATCGAGAGACCGAAGCACTGGTGGTCGAGCGACTCCGATCCGAACGGCCCGACGACTCGATCGTCGGCGAGGAAGGCGCCAACCACCGCGGCACCAACGACTTCGAGTGGCACATCGACCCGATCGACGGGACGGTCAACTTCGTCTACGACCTACCGGGCTGGTGCACGTCGATCGGTCTGCTCCATCGTGGTGATCCGGTGGTCGGCGCGGTCTACTCGCCGCCGCTCGGCGACCGCGACACGGCGCTGTTCAGTGCCGCACGAGGTGCCGGGGCCTGGCTCGGCGACGACCCGATCGAGGTCTCGACCGCCACCGACTCGACGACATCACTCGTCGCCACCGGATTCAGCTACCACCTCGATCAGCACCGGGTCGAGCAGGCCGAGCGCATCGCCCGGGTGCTCCCCCACGTACGCGACATCCGCCGCATGGGTTCGGCGGCGCTCGACCTCGCGTTCGTCGCGGCCGGACGCGTCGATGCCTACTTCGAGGAGTTCATCAGCTCGTGGGACGTCGCTGCCGGAGTGCTCATCGTTCGCGAAGCGGGTGGGATCGTCACCACATTCGCCGGAAACGAGCTCGACGTGCGTGCGCCCGCAGGCGTTCTCGCGGCAGGTCACGGCCTCCACGACACGCTTCGGAAGCGCATCCAGACCCCGTCGTAGCAAACGTTCTGCCACAAATTGCCCGCATGTTCGTCGCGAGCAGGTGAAATGCGGCATCATGGGGGCGTGGGTACACGAATCCTTGCGGTCGAAGACGACGAGCGAATCCGATCCGCGGTCAAGCTCGCCCTCGAAGACGAAGGGTGGATCGTCGATGAAGCCGAGAGTGGCGAAGAAGCCATCGACCTCTTTCAGCGGTCGTCACCCGACGTCGTCCTGATCGACATCATGCTGCCGGGCATCGACGGATTCGAACTGTGCCGCACACTGCGCCGCACCAGCGACGTCCCGGTCGTCATGGTCACCGCCCGCAACGACACGCACGACGTGGTCGCCGGGCTCGAAGCGGGCGCCGACGACTACCTCACCAAGCCGTTCGCTCCCAAGGAGTTGTCGGCCCGTATCCGTGCGCTGCTGCGTCGTATCCGCCCCGGTGCTCCTGGTCATGCTCGGCTCGTGTTCGGTGACCTCGAACTCATCCCCGACGAAGGCAAGGTGCTGCGCGAAGGCGCCGAGGTGCACCTCACCAAGACCGAGTTCCGCCTGCTCTGCGAACTCGCCGAGAGCCCCGGCAAGGTGCTCAGCCGTGAAGCGCTGCTCGACAAGGTGTGGGGCTACGACTACTTCGGCGACGGTCGGCTCGTCGACGTGCACATCCGCCGACTGCGCACCAAGGTCGAAAGCGATCCTGCCAACCCGCGCCACGTCGTCACGGTGCGCGGCCTCGGCTATCGCCTCCAGACCTGACCCGGAGATCGTGGCGCCGTCATGATCGGCCCGATCCGCCGTCTCTTTCATCGTTCTCGCCCGGCCGCGCTCGGTCTGCGCCGACGCATCCTGCTGATCATCACCCTCGGCTCGATCGCGCTGTCGATGTTCCTGGCGATCACCACGTACGGCCTCGCCCGGTCGAACCTCGTGCAAGAACGCGACGAGACCGCCATCAGCAGGTCCCTCCGCAACGCGCAGGGCGTGCGTCGTGACCTCGGCACCACGCTGCCCACCGACCCGGCACCCGCGCTCACCGCGCTCGACACCATCGGCGTGCAGCGCTTCCTCATCGAGTACCGCGGCGAGTTCTACGGCGGTGGCGGAACGTTCAGTCAGAACGACATCCCGCCCGAGCTCTTCGACCGCGTCATCGGTGAAGGTGGCTCGGCCCGTCAACTCGTCCGCATCGGCGACGAACTCAACATCGTGGTGGGCTGGTCGGTGCCGCCCGTCGGCTCGTACTTCGAGTTCTTCAGCCTCGACGATGTCGAAGCGTCGTTGTCGAGTTTCCGGTTGTCGCTCATCCTGGCGGCGTTGATCAGCACCGGACTCGGCGTGCTGCTCGGCATCTTCGCGGCGCGCCGCGCCGTCCGACCGCTCGGCACGGCTGCGCAGGCTGCGTCGGCGATCGCCGGCGGTCGACTCGACACTCGCCTCGAGACCACCGACGATCCCGACCTCAGCGTGCTCACCGAGTCGTTCAACGACATGGCCGAGGCGCTCGAGAAGCGCGTCGAGCGCGATGCCCGTTTCGCGTCCGACGTGAGTCACGAGCTGCGTTCGCCGCTCATGACGCTGTCGGCCTCGGTGGAGGTCATGGAAGCGCGTCGTGACGACATTCCCGAGCGCGCCCAAGCGGCGCTCGACTTGTTGTCGAGCGACGTCGTCCGGTTCCAGGGGCTCGTCGAAGACCTGCTCGAGATCTCCCGGTTCGACGCCGGCGCCATCCGCTTGCACATGGAAGAGCTCCTCGCCGCCGAGTTCGTGCGGCAGGCGGTGGCGGTGAGCTCGCTGCCGTCGACGCCGATCCATGTCAGCGAACGCGCCGAGCTCGCGCTGATCCGTGGCGACAAGCGCCGCCTCGCCCGCGTGATCGCCAACCTGATCGACAATGCCCGTGCCTACGGCGGTGGCGAGCCCGAGATCTCGATGTCGATTCCGAACGAACCCGACGAGCGGATGTCGCATCTCATGATCGCGGTCGAAGACCGAGGTGCCGGCGTGGCCGAGGAGGAACGCTCGCTGATCTTCGAGCGGTTCGCTCGCGGCGGTGGTGCCGGCAGGCGTACGGGCAGCGAAGGTGCCGGACTCGGGCTGTCGCTCGTCGACGAACACGTGCGGATGCACGGCGGACGGGTGTGGGTCGAAGATCGCCTCGACGGCGAGTCGGGAGCGCGTTTCGTGATCGAACTGCTGGCCACGGAGTTGACCGACTGATGCGCCTCCTCAAGACGATGATCGTCGTGCTCCTGGTCGGTGTCGCTGCCGGCTGCGCGATCCGGGAGGACTCGTCGCCTCGCGACATTCCCGAAGACCTCATCGGTGACTTCGGCGATGTGGCCACCGGCGATGCGGCGACCGGCGCCAACCGGATCTACCTGCTCACTCCCCCCGACGACGACGAGCAGCGTCGCCTGCGTGCCGTGCCGCGCCAGGACTCGGGTGGCACCGAGGAGCTGCTGCGTTCGCTCATCTCCGGCCCGAACGCCGACGAGGTCGAAGCGTCGCTCGGTACCGCGATTCCGAGCGAGCTCGAGTTGCTGTCGGCTCGAACGGTCGGCACGCGGCTCACGATCGACGTGAGCAACGGGCTGAGCGGGCTGAGCGACGACGGTGTGCGGTTCGCGCTGGCTCAGATCGTGGCGACCGCGTCCGAGCTCGACGGGGTCGAACGGGTACGCATCCAGGTCGAGGGCGTCAATCAGGCGTGGCCGACGGGCGACGGGCGACTCGTCGACGCGGCGCTGAGCATCTACGACTACCCCGGGTTCCTCGAGACGTCGCAACCGCCGTTCACTGCGCTGCCGTCGTCCTGACGCTCACGCTCGGCAACACTTCAACGTCGACCGCTGTGCGGGTCGAGCGCCGTGCGCAGCGGGTGGTCGGATCAGGCGAAGAAGTGGGAGGCGACGCCGTCGAAGAGTTCCATGTCGACGGTGCGGGTCTTGCCGACCGCCACGGTGAGGTCTTCGAGTTCGATGTTCTCGCCGCGCAGCACGGTCATCTTGCCCCACTCCTGCGCGTGCACCGCGTCGATCGCGGCAACGCCGAACCTCGTCGAGAGCACGCGGTCGAACGCGGTGGGCGTGCCGCCGCGTTGGACGTGACCCAGTTGGACCACTCGCGTCTCGAACCCGGTCTGCTCGGCGATCGCGTGGGCGATGCGTGTCGCGACGCCGCCGAGCACGACGTGGCCGAACCGGTCGTAGACCTTCTCTTCCATCTCGAGCGTGCCGGCGGCCGGCTCGGCGCCTTCGGCCACGACGACGATCGAGGCGAACCGTCCGCGTTCGTGGCGACGGGTGAGGCGTTCGCAGAGTTCGCTGATGTCGAACGGAATCTCGGGGATGAGCACTGCGGTCGCACCGCCGGCGATGCCGGCGTGCGTGGCGATCCAGCCCGTGTGCCGACCCATCACCTCGACGACCATGACTCGGTCGTGGCTCTCGGCCGTGGTGTGGAGGCGGTCGATCGCGTCGGTCGCGATCTGTACTGCGGTGGTGAAGCCGAACGTGAGGTCGGTGCCTTCGATGTCGTTGTCGATCGTCTTGGGGACACCGACGATCGGGATGCCGTGTTCGGCGTGCAGCCGGCAGGCGATCGAGAGGCTGCCGTTGCCGCCGATCACGATCAGGCCGTCGAGGCCGAAGTCGGACATCGACTGTTTGACGTGCTCGACGCCGTCGTCGGTCTCGAACGGGCTGCCTCGGCGGGTGCCGAGCACGGTGCCGCCCCGTGGGAGCATCCCCCGCATCGACTCGACGCTGAGCGGTGTGGTGCGCCGGTCGCGCACTCCGTCCCAGGCGTCGAGAAAGCCGACCAGTTCATCGCCGTAGTGGCGTTCGCCCTTTCGCACCGCCGCTCTGATCACTGCGTTGAGACCGGGGCAATCACCGCCACCTGTGAGGATTCCGACACGCACGAGCCCGATCGTAGAGGCAATCTCGCCTCGGTTTGCTGATTGACTGGCGAGAATGGGTTGGGATAGCAGTCGACCGGTTCCTTGGCAGCGCTTGATGCGCGAATGGGTGATCTATGTCGGGATCATGGCGATCATCCTCGTGGTGGCCTTCCGCGACCGCGGGTTGGTGGGTGCGCTCGCCGGATTGCTCGTCAGCGGGCCGCTGTATCTGGCGTTCGGTTTCGTGCTCGCCAAGTTCGGTTATCAGCGCAAGTCGCTCAAAGAACTGCGCACGCCGCGCGCCGAGCCACGCAAGAAGTCGTCGGGTGATTCCGACACCGACGACGGACCGGCACCTCGCAAGCGCCCGCCGGTGACGAGCCGCACCTCGACCGGCATCAACCGCCCCAAGGCGAAGCGCCGCCGCTGACGCGAAACGTGCAGCGCCGCAGCGGAGCCACCAGCATCACAGCGAAGCGCCGCCGCTGACCCGAAGTCCCGCGCCGCAGCGGAGCCTCCAGCATCACAGCGACGCGCCCGCTGACGTTCCGGTGGCGTCGCCGCCGTCGGCACTACTGTGCTCAGGGTGAGCGAGCCGAACACCGACACGACCACTGCCGACTGCGTCATCGCGATCGACGCTGGCACCACCGGGGTGCGCAGTCGAGCGGTCTTCACCGACGACTCCCCCACCGTGGCGTCGTACCGGGAGTTCACCCAGCACTATCCCGAGCCGGGCTGGGTCGAACACGACGCGGACGAGATCTGGGCAGCGGTCGTCGCCACCCTGACCGAGGTGGTCGCCGAGGTGGGGCGCGACCGCGTCGCCGCGATCGGCATCACCAATCAGCGCGAGACGGTTGTGGCCTGGAATCGGGCGACCGGCAAGCCGTACGGCACCGCCATCGTGTGGCAAGACCGCCGGACCGCGCATCGCTGTGACGAACTCGAAGCAGCCGGTCACCTCGACCTGGTCCGCGAGCGAACCGGTCTCGTGCTCGACCCGTACTTCTCGGGCACCAAGTTCGCCTGGTTGCTCGAGCACCGAGACATTCCGAACGACGGCGACCTGGCGCTCGGCACGATCGACGCCTGGCTGATCTGGAACCTGACCGGTGGCGAGGTGTTCGCCACCGATGTCACCAACGCGAGCCGGACGATGCTCTGCGACATCCGCTCGCGGGCGTGGGACCCCGACCTGTGTGATCTGTTGGGCGTGCCCATCGACGCGCTGCCGACGATCGTCGCGTCGAGCGGCCGGATCGGGGTGACGTCCGACGCGTGCGGTGTGCCGGCCGGGATCCCCGTGAGCGGGGTGGCGGGCGACCAGCAGGCGGCGTTGTTCGGCCAGGCCTGTGTCGAACCCGGGATGGCGAAGAACACGTACGGCACCGGCTCGTTCGTGCTGCTCAACGTGGGCGAGACGTGTCCGCCGCCGACCGCCGGCATGCTCACCACCGTGGCGTGGACGCTCGCCGACGGCACGACGCACTACGCGCTCGAAGGGGCGATCTTCGTGACGGGAGCGGCGATCCAGTGGTTGCGCGACGGGCTGAACATCATCGACGACGCTGGCGAGACCGGACCCCTCGCCGAGTCGGTTACCGACACCGGCGGTGTCTACTTCGTCCCGGCGCTCACCGGCCTCGGGTCACCGTGGTGGGATCCGTATGCCCGTGGGGCCATCGTCGGGATCACACGCGGCACGGGTCGGGCCGAGATCGTGCGGGCCACGGTGGAGTCGATGGCGTATCAGACGCGTGACGTCGTCGATGCGATGGTTGCGGCCAGCGGTACGCCGATCATCGATCTGCGCGTCGATGGTGGCGCCGCGGTGATGGATCTGCTGTGCCAGTTCCAGGCCGATCAGCTCGGCGTGACGGTGCAGCGTCCCGTCGAGCAGGAGACGACGGCACTCGGCGCTGCGTTCCTGGCCGGGCTGGCCGAGGGCGTGTGGGCGTCGACCGACGACATCGGTGCGGCGTGGACGCTCGATGCACAGTTCGAACCCACCACCGATCGCGCCGCCGGTGACGCGCTGCACGCCAACTGGCTCCGCGCCGTCGAGCGTTCCCGCCACTGGGAATCCTGACACCGTCGATGAGCCGCTCGGCTGACGCAGCCAACAGGCGCAGCCGGACCGTCAGAGGAGGGCGTCGGCGAGGCGGGCGAGCAGCGAGATGCGGATGCGTTCGCGTTCGTGGATCGGCGGGTCGGTGCGGCCCGCCGCCACCGTCAACCCCGAGGTGACCATGTGTCCCCACACCAGGTCACCGGGCAGCGTCTCGTCGGTTTCGCTGAGGTGCTCGCTGCCGGCGAGAAACGCCACGAGCCACGCGACTTCGGGTGTGTCGCCCTCCTGCGCAATGACCTCCGAGCCGCGGAGCACGACGGCCCAGTCGGCTTCGACCACGCGGTGGACTCCCTGGCACAGCACCTCGAGACGCTCGTCGGACGAACTCTCGGCGAGCGCGGCACCGGCGGCCAGCGTCGACAGGTTGGGGTCGATGCGATCGGGGTCGACGGTGCGGACCGACTCGACCGACACGCCGTCGACGTCGTCGACCTCTTGCAGCAGCAGCGGAACGAGATCGATGTCGGGAAGCGCGACGGTGAGTTCGTCGATGACCTGCTCGACGCCGTGCTCGAGGATCTCGATGCCGAGGACGTCACCGCGCACCGCACCGATGCGACTCGCCACCTGCCCGAGCGCGCCGGGACGATCGGGCATCCAGACACGAATGACGATGGTGACCATCATGCGGAGGGTACGAGGAGGGTGTTTCAGCCGAGTTTCGGCAAACCGGCCTTGAGGTTTCGCACCGCCTGGTTGATGCGCTTCTCGTTCTCGATCAGACCGAACCGGATGAACCCTTCACCGCCGGGGCCGAAGCCGACGCCGGGCGACAACGCCACGTCGGCTTCACGGACGACGTGCGAGCAGAACTCGACGGAATCCATGTCGGCGTACGGCTCGGGGATCGGCCCCCACACGAACATTGAGCCACCGGGCTTGGGCATGTCCCAGCCGATGCGGCTGAGGCCGTCGATGAGGGTGTCACAGCGCGACTCGTAGATGTCGCGGACCTGATCGGGGAAGTCCTGTGCTTCGTTGATCGTGACGGTCGCGGCGATCTGGACGGGCTGGAACATGCCGTAGTCGAGGTAGCTCTTGAGCTTGACGAGCGCTTGGACGACTTCCTTGTTGCCGAGCAGGAACGCCGAGCGCCAGCCGGCCATCTGGAACGACTTGGTCATCGAGTACAACTCGACGGCGCATTCCTTCGCTCCCTCGGCCTGCAGGATGCTCGGCGGCTTGTGGCCGTCGAAGCCGATGTCGGCGTAGGCGAAGTCGTTGACGACGACCATGTCGCGTTCGCGACAGAAGTCGACGACGCGCTGCATGAAGTCGAGATCGACGATGGCGCCGGTCGGGTTGTGCGGGAACGACACGACGAGCACGCGCGGCTTGGGCCAGCCGACGTCATACGCGTTGTGGAGGCTCTCCATGAAGTCGTCGGAGAAGTTCTCGCGGTCGGACGGGTCGGCGAGGAACTTCATCGGCACCTGGCGGAGGTCGGCTCCGGCGAACAGCGGCCCGTAGATGTGGATCGGGTAGCTGGGCGTCGGCACGATCGCAGCGTCGCCTCGTTCGAGCAGCACCCACATGAGGTGGCTGAAGCCCTCTTTGGCCCCGATCGTGTTGGTGATCTCGAGTTCGGGATCGAGGTCGACGTCCCACTTGTTCTTGTAGTAGCCGGCGATGGCTTCGCGCAGCTTCGGGAGGCCGCGGCTCAGCGAGTACCGGTGGTTGCGCGGGTTCTGCGCGGCCTCGGCGAGCTTGCGCACCGCCACGTCGGGAGACGGCATGTCGGGGTTGCCGAAGCCGAGATCCACCACGTCTGCGCCTGCGCGACGTGCCTCGATCTTGAGTCCATTGATGATGGAAAAGACGTACGGCGGCAGGTTTTCGATCCGGCGGAACTCCATGGGTGAGAACCTATCCGTCGAAGGCCCGGCAACGCCGACCAGTTAGCCTCACAAACATGTCACCACAGCCGGCTGCCGACTGCATTCACGTCATCATCGAGATCCCTCGCGGGAGCCGCAACAAGTACGAGATCGACCACGACACCGGCAAGGTGTACCTCGATCGCCGCCTGTTCACCGCCACCACGTATCCGGCTGACTACGGCTTCATCGCCGACACGCTGGCCGGCGACGGCGACCCGTTGGATGCGTTGGTCCTCAACGACGAGCCGGTCTATCCCGGCGTCATCTGCGAAGCGCGTCCGGTCGGCGTGCTGTACATGCAGGACGAAGCCGGGGAAGACGCCAAGTTGATCTGCGTTCCGCCGAAGGAGCCCCGCTTCGACAACGTGCACGACATCGCCGACCTCACGCCGCAACTGGTCGCCGAGATCCAGCACTTCTTCAACGTGTACAAGGCGCTCGAACCCGACAAGCACTCGTCGTCGGAGGGCATGGGCGGTCGCGACGCCGCCTGGCGCGAGATCGAGGCCTCGCGCGCGGCCTTCGTCAAACACTGAGCGCGCCGACTGCGCTGATCCCACGCTCTCAGTCGGGGATGCTCGACAGCAACGCGGCGCCGACGGCCCCGGCGAGCGGCCCCCATCGAGCGAACTCGATCCGCGGGAGCGGGCGAAGGTGCGGCTGGTAGAGCAGTTCGCCGTACCAGCGGGTGATCGGTTCGAGGTAGAGCTCGGCGCCGGCGGCGAGCCCACCGCCGAGCACGAAGATCTCGGGGTCGAAGACGTTGGTGAGGTTCGACAGGCCGAGCGCCACCCATCGACCGAAGTCGTCGATCACCGCGAGCGCTTCGGTGTCGCCGTCGAGCGCTGCGGCCATGACGTGTTCGCCACGGACCGCTTGTGCGTCGCCGTCGGCGTGTTCGACCACCGCACGGAGGCGGTGTCCGGTGGCGGCTTCGCGAGCCAGCATGGCCAGCCCCGAGCCCGAGGCGTACCGCTCCCAGCAGCCCTGTCGACCGCACGGACAGCGTGGACCGTGCGGGTCGACGACCATGTGGCCGAACTCACCGGCGAACCCGTTCGTGCCCCGCTGCAGCGTGCCGTTGGCGACCACGCCGCCGCCGATGCCGGTGCCGAGCGTGACGAGCAGCAGATCGTCGGTTCCGATCCCGACGCCGTTGCGCCACTCGGCGACCGTGGCGCAGGTGGCGTCGTTGTCGACGCGAACGTCGAAGCCCAACCGCTCCCCCAGCAGCTCGCCGATCGGCAGGTCGGCGACACCGTCGAGGTTGGGCGCGGCTCGCAGGCGGCCGTCTCGCGTGACGAGACCGGGCACGCCGATGCCGAGGTCTGCGTCGACCCCGAGCGATTCGGCCAACTCGACGAGGGTGTCGAGCAATGCGTCGATGCTGCCGTCGCCGCGCGGTGTCGGGCGACGGTCTTCGGCCACCACCTCTCCGTCGGCGTCGAGCGCGACGCCCAATGCCTTGGTTCCGCCGACGTCGATGCCGACGCGGCGGCCGATGGCGGTCACGCCTCGGCGCGGACCTTCAGTTCACGAACCGTGTTGAGGATGCGGACCTCGGCGCGGCGCTTCACGAAGCCGGGCAGCGGAACCACGAGGTCGATCGCCAGGTCGTAGCGGACCTCGGTCTTGCCGTCGGCGGTCGGGACGAAGGTGAAGGCACCGTCGATCGAGCGCTGGATGTCGCCGCGGATCATCGACCAGCCGAGTTGGCGCGGCTCGTCGCCGTAGCGGTACTGCAGGGTGTAGTGCGTGCTGCGGCCCAGGGCCGAGGCGCGGAACTCGACTTCGCTCGGGCGTCCGTCGCTGTCGGTGGCGTGGATCGTGACGTCTTTGATGTCGCGGGCCCACTCCGGGTACTTCTCGAGGTCGACCGCCACGTTCCACACCTCGTCGGGGGAAGCGTCGATGGTGATCGTCTCTGTCGCGGTCTCAGCCATGTTCCTCATTCTTGTCGATGGAGCCACCCGATGTGGTCACACTTGAGCGAGTTTCGTCGGTGGGCCGGGCGGCGTACGTTCCGTGGAACGCTGCCCAGAGCCCGTTCATTCCGAGTCCGAACATCGGGACGAGTACGCCGAGCGCCAAGGAGGTGCCCGGGCTGCCGTCGGAGTTGTTCGGGCGAGCGAAGGCCGTGGCCAGACCGGTGACGATCTGGACGGCGAGCAGCGAGGTCATCAGCTTGCGAACGGCGGGCGGGGCGACCCCACCGGCGAGCATGTAGAGCTGGGTGACGGCGACCTGCTCGCCGCGGCTGCGTTGCACCGCGTTCCAGAACGACCAGATGAAGGCGGCGATACCGCCGACGAACAGGGTCATGGCGGTGACCGCTCCGAGCCATTGGACGCCGGTCGTGAAGAGTGCTGCGGCGATCGTTGCGGTGACGACGAAGGCCAGCGTGCCGACGAGGTTGGCGCGAACGATGATGTCGCCTCCGTCGTGAGATCGCTGCGGCTCGTTCACTGGCGTCAACGGTATCTGCAAACCGTGCTCGGCCGAGGGTCTCGGCGGGTGTGACGGGTGCACACGTCAGTCGTACACGCCGAGTGCGTCGCCGAGGCGTTTGGCGAGCACGTCGTAGGCGAAGTCGGTCTCGACGCGTTCACGCGACCGGATCGCCATCGACCGTCGCAGTTCGTCGTCGTCGAGGAGTTGTTCGTAGGCGTCGGCGACGTCTTGGACGTTCTCGGGCTCGGAGATGACGAGCCCGGTCTCGCCGTGTGCGACCGCTTCGGCGGCGCCGCCCGAGTCGCCGGCGACCTGTGGGATGCCGCACGATGCTGCCTCGATGAAGACGATGCCGAATCCCTCCTGCTCCAGGCCTCCCCAGCGGTTGCGGCAGAGCATCGTGTAGAGGTCGCCGCACCCGTAGAAGCGGGGAAGATCGTCGTTCTCGATGCGTCCCATGAACTTGACGGGGGCGTCGAGTTCGTCGGCGAGGCGCTGCAGCCGCTCGGACTCGCGGCCGGTGCCGCCGATGACCAAGAGGAGATCGGGGCGGCGGTGCTTGAGCCGGTTGACCGCTCGGATCGCCGTGTCGAAGCCCTTGCGCGGCACGAGGCGGGAGATGCCGATGATGACTTCCGCGTCGTTCGGGATACCGAAGTGCTCGCGGGCCTCGGCGCGTTGGCTGTCGCTGAGCACGGTGAAGCGGTCGGGGTCGACGCCACACGGAACGATCGTGGTGGGCAGTTCACGGCCCGCCGCGTGTTCGGCTTCGGCCGCGGGATAGCTGCCGGCGGCAATGATGCCGCGGGCCCGACGCAGCGTGTAGGCGAGTGCTTGTTTGGAGCCCGGGAGACGGCCGGGGACGGTGACTTCGGCGCCGTGGAGCACGAGGTCGTACGGCAACTTCAGCGAGGGGCCGACGAGCCCGAGGGGCACCGCCGGATCGAGCACGACCAGGTCGGCACCGACGTCGTCGGCGAGGTCGTTGATCCGCTTGACCATCCACGGATGCGGGAGCAGGACCGGCTCGCGCGTGCGCTCGATGCGGTAGGGCTCACCCGCATCGAACTCGGCGGTTCCTTCGTACGGGCTGGTGAGCACCGCGAACTTGTCGGCCGGCAGGCGTCGCCACCACTCCCACAGCAGCGACTGGATGCCGCCGATCTTGGGTGGGTAGTCGTTGGTGACGAGCAGATGTTTCATGGCGCAGTCGGCAGGTGTCGTTGATCGAGGCGTCGCGCCGCCCAGGTGGCGTGCTCGGCGAGGATCGGGTCGGGGTCAGCACGGTAGCGCTCGACCATCGAACGTACGTGGGTGTCGGCCGGATCGCCGACGTTGCCGATCACCACGAGCGCGTTGCGGCGTAGCCACCGCATCTCTCGGCCGGCGATGTACCAGTAGCCGTAGCGGTCGGCGATCCAGTCGTCGTCGGCGTCGAGCAGGGCGAGCGCGTCGACCCACGCCTGCACGGTGGGGTCGAGCGCGATCGTGTTGCGCTTGCCGAGCCGGATCGAGATCGGGCAGACGTCTTGGCAGTCGTCGCAGCCGTAGATGCGATCGTGCATCGCTTCGCGGAACTCCAGCGGAATGGTCCCCGGCTTCTGCATGATCCAGCTCAGGCACTTGGCGGCGTCGATCACGCCGGGCGCGACGATCGCCGCGGTCGGGCAGTCTGCGATGCAGCGGGTGCACGATCCGCAGCCGTCGTTGGCGGTGGTGTGCTGGTGTTCGTAGTCGGCGGTGGTGATGAGCGACCCGAGCACGAAGAAGCTGCCGGCGCCGGGGAGCAGGAGGTTGGCGTTCTTGCCGAACCAACCGAGTCCGGCACGGTGGGCGATCGCCCGGTCGACGATCGAGTTGTCGTCGGCGAACACGACTGCTCGGTGTCCGGCGGCTTTGAGTTGCTTGGCCACGACGCGCAAGCCGGCGCGCAGCGGTGCGTAGTGGTCGCTCCACGCGTACCGACCGACGCGGGCATGTGGGCCGGAGTTCGGCGGCTCGGGATCGGTGTCGGTGAGGTAGGGCCGCGCGGCCACGATCACCGACCGGGCCCCTTCGACCGCCCGTGCCGGGTCGGTGGAGCGCTCGGGATTGCGATAGGTGAACTCCATCGTGTCGTTGAGCCCGGCGGCCTTGCGACTGATCAGGGTCGAGCGGGTGTCGGCGAGGACGTCGGCGGCGGCGACACCGACGTGGGTGATGTCGAACTCGGCGACGGTCTGGCGGATCTCGTCGAGCGTGGGCATCTCGGCGAACTGTTTCCGACGGGCCACGTTCGCAGCGTACGCGACACCTGTCGTGCAGCGGCGGTGGCCGGTGACCGCGCCTCGGGCCGGCGCCGTGGCGGAGCGCTCAGGCCATGGCGTGCACGTCGGCGCTGTCGAACTCGCGCTGGCTCACGAACACGGGGTCGTCGTCGACGAGCCCGGCTCGCCCGAACATGCCGACCGCTCGATCGACGGCGGAGACGGGCATATGGAGCGGCACCGGTTGGAGATCGATCGGACCGTCGTCGTTCGCCAGCAGGTGCGACACGATGCAGTCGGTGCAGGCCGTGGTGTTGGCGGCCTGGCAGGTGTGGCAATCGAGGGTGAAGTCGTCCTGGGAGAACATGCGACCATCATGCGCACGGGGGTGTCACAGAGTTGCGGGGCCCGTGTTACCCAGCGCGTCAGGCCAGGTCAGCGGCAGTGCAGGGGGCCGCTCGGGCGATCTCGAAGTCGACGGTGATGTCGAGCGAGTCGACGCCGTTCGAGACGACCCCCGAGTAGCCGAGCCGCCCCTCGCTCTCGAAGCTGAGCGCGGCAGGGTCGACGTACTCGGCCTCACCGGTGTCGGACCGGTAGGTGAGCGTCACCGTGTCGTCGCCGTTGGCCTGCGCGGTGAAGCGGCCGCCTTCGGATGCGGTGCCTGCTGCGAACAGGTCGCTCCCCTGCGACCCGTCCGCGCACACGAACATCACGATCTGTGTGTACGGGAAGGCGAACTGCGCCGGCTCGTTGGTGACGATCGAGTCGGAGCAATCGCTGTCGTGCTCGGCACCGGGGTTGACGGCGACGTCGACGGTGTTGCCGTCGGCGTCGCGGAACGTGGCCACGAAGGCCCCGTTGGATCCGAGGTCGTCGACGCTGACGAACTCGGCGTCGACACCGGTCAGCCGGGCACCCTCGGCGTCGAGTTCGCCGAATCGACGGTCGATGACTCGCTGTTCGCCGCTGTCGGTGCGGAAGAAGTACGACGACACCTGCGTGTCGGAGTCGGCCGGAGCGAGTGGGAGGTGCGTCGCACATCCGGATTCGATCGCGAACGCCGTGCCATCGATGCTGGCGAATCCCAGATCGGGCAGGCGTGGGTCGTCGAGCGAGTGGTCGTCGGCGGGGGCGCTGTCGGTGGGCTGGGCGTCGATCGGTGTCTCGGCCGGGCCCTGCTCGATCTCGACCGGGGTCTCGTCGACCGTCGTGTCACCGGCAGGCGTGTCGGACGCCGACTCGTCGGCTGCGGGCGCCTCGACGTTCGTCGGTGCGTCGGCGTCGGCGGTACTCCCGGTGGTCGCAGGGTCGTCGCGGGTGATGGCCACGGTGACGAGTCCCGAGATGAGCGCACAGAACGCGGCGAAGAAGATGCCGATCACCCAGGCGGGGCGGTCGTCGCCGGGCCGTTCGATCGCCCCGGTCTCGCCGGTGGCGACGATCGGGTGGACGATGAGCGGGTCGAAGCCGGCCGGAAGCTCACCCGGGTCGAACGGCAGCGGCGTCTGTTCGTACGAGGGACTCGATCCGCTCGCGGTGTCGTCGTCCGGCGTCTCGTCGTGCTCGTCGTGGGTGGGAGTGTCGTCGAGCATGTGTCGGAGAGGCAGAGGCGAGCGGCGGGAAAGTAGTGGCGGGCGGCGGGTGGCGGGTGGCGGGAAGGAGTCGGCGGGAGAGTTCGGCGTGGCGTCGTGTTGTGACAGGGCGAACGTCGATGTCAGAGGATGGCGATGAACGCGTTGCTCGGCAACGTGTTGGCACCCTCGGCTCGAACATCGCGGATGATCTCGTTGTCGTTGGTGACCACCACGACCGCACGGCTGGTCGGCAGACGCCGCACCTCGTCACGGATCAGGTCGTCGGCGATGACCCCTTCTGGTGAGTAGACGACCCGCACGAGTCGGCGGCGTGCGGCATGGGCGCCGACGATCGACGCACCGTCGAAGATCACGGTGATGTCGGTGCCGAAGCGTCGGGCCAGGTTCTCGACGGCGTCGAGCAACGCGTTGCGCTGCTGCTCGAGTGTGCGCGACTGCCACGCCAGTTTCGACACGTTGTAGCCGTCGACCACGATCGCCGCATCGGAGCGAGCGAAGTGCTCTCCCGCCTCGGCTGACGACGAGAGCACACCACCCGGCAGCGACATCGGCGTGCGCTGGGCGGGGCGGGCGATCGCCTCGGACGCGGCGTCGTCGGGTTGCTGAGGCAGGAGTGATTCGAGTCGGTTGGCGAGCGCTTGGGCCGCTTCGGCTGCTTCGGTGATCTGGGCGATCTCGACGACCGATCCGATCGAGTCGACACGGGTTGCCAACACGTCGTCGCGCACCGCCGTGGCGTCACGTCGATCGTCGAGCGCTCGATCGCGATCGCGAATGGCCGCTTCGAGTTTCCCCGCAGCAGCCCGCTCGCGATCACGCGCGTGACGGACCTCGTTGCGACTGTCGATGAGTTCGGCACGCAGTTCCGCCGCCTCCTCGGCGACCTTGGCCAACTCGGCTCGCAACTCGTCGATCTCGGTGGCGTGCCCCGCGATGATCTCGTCGCGCTGCACGAGTTCGGCACGGGTGCGCACCGCTGCCAGTTCGGCAGCGTCACGACGCTTCTCGGCACGCTTGAGCGCCTGCACCGCGTCGCGAGACGCCTTCGCCTCGTCTGCGGCAGCGATCAACGACGCGACCTCGACTTCCCAGCCGGCGGGCTGCGTGAGCCAGAGACGGCCGACCTCGTCGACGAGTTCGGGGATCGCACCGTGCGAGAGCACCCGTCGGAACTCTGCGTCGGACTCGATGGCGCGACGCACTCGACCGAGCGCCGACGTGGGGACGCGCCGCTTGTTGAAGAACGGTTTGAGTTCTTTGGGGAACGGAATCGGCGGGCGTCGCTTCTGCCCTTCGGCGGCGATCATGACCGCGAAGTCGAGCGCCGACCGCAGGTGGCGGTGCTCGATGTCCGTCATGACCTCACGCTACATGGTCGTTCACGCCGACCCCCGAGTTGATCTTGACGTGGGTACATCTGTTCGTGTTGACTGACCGGGATGCCAGTTGGGGCCGGTTCTCACCAAAATCTGCAACGTTCGTTCGATGAACTGGGCGTACCTCTCTGCGAGGTCACGTTCTGCGTGCTCGACCTCGAGACCACCGGCGGCAACCGCAACGACGACATGATCACCGAGATCGGTGCCGTCAAGGTACGCGGTGGCGAACGTCTCGGCACGTTTCAGACGCTCGTCAATCCGGGCAAGGCGATCCCGCCGCAGATCACGGTGCTCACCGGGCTCACGAACTCGCTCGTCGCACCGGCACCTCGGATCGAGAGCGTGTTGCCGTCGCTGCTGAGCTTCATCGGTGATTCGGTGATCGTCGCCCACAACTCGGCGTTCGACATGGGGTTCATCCGCGCCGCGCTCCGCCGGGCCGATCGACCGGCGTGGTCGGGCACGGTCATCGACACCGTGCCCCTCGCTCGTCGCCTCGTGCGTGACGAGGTGCCCAACTGCAAACTCGGCACGCTCGCCTCGCGCTACCGATTCGAGCACCAGCCCAGCCACCGAGCGCTCGACGACGCGCTCGCCACCGTCGACCTACTGCATCTGCTCATCGAGCGAGCCGCGGGTCTGGGCGTGCTCGGTCTCGACGATCTGGTCGCGCTGGGCAAGATCGGCGGGCATCCCAACGCGGCCAAGCTGAAGCAGACGGCGGCACTCCCCCGCACCCCGGGTGTCTACATGTTCCGCGATCCGGCCGACCGTGTGCTCTACGTCGGCAAGGCGACCAACCTGCGCCAGCGGGTGCGGAGCTATTTCGGAAGCGACGACCGGCGCAAGATCGGCCCGATGCTGCGCGAGATGAAGACGGTGACGCACATCGAACTCCCCGATCCGCTGACCGCCGAGATCGTCGAGACACGCATCATCGGCACGTCGATGCCGCGCTACAACCGGCGCGGCACCACGGCGGCGAAGTACTGCTACGTCAAACTCGACACCGAATCGCCCTGGCCACGGCTGTCGGTCGTGAAGAACCCGGCGAAGACCGGCGTCCACCTCGGCCCGCTCCCGTCACGCAAGATGGCCGCCCTGGTGGTCGACGGGCTGCACACGGCACTGCCGCTACGCCGGTGTACGCAACGGTTGGCGCGCGATCACCGGCCCGATCCGAGTGCCCCGGTGTGCAGCGCCGCTCAGTTGGGTGTGGCGCACTGCCCGTGTTCGGGCACGGCCGACGCCCGCGAGTACGCAGCGTGCGTCGAGCAGGCGAAGCGAGCGATGTTCGGTGATCCGGCGTACGTCGTCGACGCGCTCCGGAGCCGGATGACCGACCTGGCGGGCCAGCAGCGATTCGAAGAAGCGGCGATGACACGTGACCGCTTGTCGGCCGTGTTGGGAGCCATTCGACGAACCTCACTGCTCCGGGCGCTCGGCGAGATCGGTGATGCCGAGGTCACGCTCGGCGACACGACGTGGGTCGTGTCGGCCGGCCGGTTGGTCGACGTCCGTGCGGCCGGGCGCCTCACGGCTGCGCTCCCGATCGAAGCGCTCGACGTGATCGAGTCGGGCCGCCCCACGCCCCGCGTGCACGCCGACGAGGCGCTGTGCTTGGCCAAGTTCTTCGACAAGCGGGCCGAGCAGTTGCACGTCTCGTGCAGCGGCGCCTGGTCGTTCCCCGTCCACGCCACCACCGAGATCCCGCCCATCCCCCGCGCCGCCTGACCGCCCGCTTTGTCTCAGAGACAAACCGGGCGGACGGTTTGTCTCTGAGACAAAGCGTCCGTCAGGTGAGGAGGTGGGCGCCGTTCGGGTCGATGGGGAGCACCTTGGTGTGGCCGCCGTCGGGAAGGCTGGCAGCCACCTCGTCGGCGACCTCGGGGCCGGCCAGCATCCCGACCGTCGGCCCGCTTCCGGAGAGCCACGCACACCAGGCTCCCGCTGCGACACCGGTTGCGATGGCCTCGGCGGCGCCGGGGACGAGCGGGAGTCGCGCCGATTGGTGCAGGCGATCAGCGGTGGCGTCGACGAGCATCGCCGGGTCGTCGTGCGCGAAGGCGAGCGCGAACTGGACGGCCCGTCCGATGTTGAACACCGCCGAGGCCCGATCGACCATCGGCGCGAGCGTCTTGCGTGACTTGTCGGTCGAGGTCGTCACGTCGGGGATCCAGGCCACGAACCGGGCGGACCCGAGGACCGGCCCGACGGCGAACGGCCGTGCTTCGGGGTCGACGTAGGCGGTGACGCCACCGAACAGCGAGGCGGCGACGTTGTCACCGTGGCCTTCGAGTCGGGTCGTGACGTCGAGGATGTCGTTCGAGCGTTCGGCGACGGCCTGGGTCGGGTCGGCTGCGAGTTGGCACACCGCGAGCGCGGCACCCGCCACACGGACCGCACCACTGAACCCGAGACCGCGTGCCATCGGAATGTTGCAACGCAGCCAGATCGGCCCGGTGCCGCCGAGCAGCGCGAAGGCCTCACGGGCGGGATGGTGCTCGTCGATCTGCTGCGCTCCGTCGGGAGCGTCCCCCGTGCCGATGTCGGCATGGAGACCGACGGCCATGCCGAAGATGTCGAACCCGGCGCCGAGGTTGGCCGACGACGCCGGGGCCCTGACCGTGAGACCGGAGGTGGTCAACTCGCCGCCTGCGGTTGTGCCTGCGACACGGTGACGAATGCGTCGAGCGACCGCTGCGCCGCTCCGCTGTCGATCGCTGCTGCAGCTTGGTCGAGTCCGGCGACGAGATCGTCGGCGCGGCCCGCCACGACGAGCGCTGCCGCTGCGTTGAGGAGGACGACGTCGCGGTGCGGACCGGCGTCACCGGCGAGCACGCGGCGCACCGCCTCGGCGTTCTCCTCGGGTTCGCCGCCACGCAGATCACGAGCGGTGGCCGGGGCCAGGCCGAGCGCCGACGGGTCGACGGTGAACGACGAGATCTCGCCGCCGCTCAGTTCGAGTACGTCGGAGGTGCCGGCGGTCGTGAGTTCGTCGAGTCCGTCGCCGTGCACGACCCAGGCCGAGGTGAGGCCCTGTGTGCGCAGCGCTTCGATCATCGGTCGGGCGAACGCCGGGTCGGCGACGCCGATCAACTGCCGCTTGACGCGGCCCGGGTTGGCCATCGGGCCGAGCAGGTTGAAGACGGTCGGCACGCCCATCTCACGGCGCGGTGGGCCGGCGAAACGGAATGCCGGATGGAACATCGGCGCCATGCAGAACGCGATGCCGGCTTCGCGCAGGCACGCGGCCACGCCGTCGGGGGTCTGCTCGATGGCGACGCCGAGCAACTCGAGCACGTCGGCCGTGCCGCACTTCGACGACGCCGAACGATTGCCGTGTTTGCACACCGGCACGCCGGCGCCGGCGGCGACGATGGCCGCCATGGTCGACACGTTGATCGAATGCGATCCGTCGCCACCAGTGCCGACCACGTCGATGGCGTCGGCGCGTTCGGCTTCGGTGAGCGGCACGGCCGCACCGGCGACGAGTGCGACGCGCAGCATCGCTGCCAGTTCGTCACTCGACTCGCCCTTCGCGCGCAGCGCGACCACGAATCCGGCGATCTGTGCCGGGGTCGCCGATCCCGACAGGATCTCGGTCATCGCCGCACCCGCAGCATCGGCACTCAGGTCGTTTCCGGCGAGCAGGTCACCGATCAACCGCGGCCAGCCACCATGTTTCTCGAGTGCAGACATACGGGCAGATGGTAGGCCGCCGGAGCGGAGCCCCGGTGCATCGATTCGGGCGCGACGATGGGCAAGTTCGCGGGCAGTGCTGATCTCGACGGCCGGGCGAACGAGCGGTTCGACGGCCGGTGACTGGCTAGGCCGACTTGCGGCGCTGGCGCACGATGCGTCGGCGGTCGCGCTCGGTGGCGCCGCCCCACACGCCGGCCTTCTCCCGGTTGGCGAGCGCGTGCTCGAGACACGACACCTTCACGTGGCAGGATTCGCAGACGGCTTTCGCCGAGACTGCACTCTCTTCGTCATCTGGATAGAAGATCGCCGCTTCGAGACCTCGGCAAGCACCGAGATCGAACCACTTCGCTTCGTCCACCTGTTGTAGCGACACGTTCCAAGACCCCCATTGGTCATCTGGCTGTAGGTGGCGAGCACCCCCTGCTCGCCTTGATGAAACGCGACCATAGATCGCGATTCGCCCGCGCGCCAGAGGAAACTTTGAGACATTCTGACGACAGTCCGGCACTTGTCGGGGCGTCGCACCGACCGCGCTGAGCTGGGCCGACCGCCCGAGATGGCCCTGAGGGCGTCGGATGTCGGCGCCGTGCGGCCGCTCCGCTCGACCCGTTCGCTCCCGTCAGCCGACGCGGCGACGCCGCACCGATCACGACGTCCGGCGCGATCAGGAGGAGCCGGGGATGCCGTACGCGCGAGCGATGATCTGAATCGGGTGCACGGCGACGAGCTCGGTGTGTTCGGCGATCACCGTGTTGGCGAGATGGCAGTCACCGGCGACCGCGCCCGACTGTTGCGCGTGCACTCGTTCGACGGCGCTGATGAACCGTCGCGCCTGATCGCTCGCGATGGTGTCGTCGGCGGCCCGATACCCCCACAGGCTCTCGATTCCGGCGCTCTGCTGGATGACTGCGATGCGCGCCCCGGTGAGCCGCATGAGGTCGCGACTCGTGAGACCCGTCTCCTGCGAGCGGAGGTGACTCGGAGCGTGATACGTGATCGTCCGCGGGACGGAACCGGTGAAATCGGTGTCGAGCACGTAGTCGTCGCCGCGGTGCAACATCATCAGGTACTCGGCGGCGTCGTAGGTGTGCGCCGCGACGAGTTCGGCGTCGGCGCGTGACGACTCCGGCACGTGCTCGGCGTAGTGGTGTTTGACGACGTGGCTGCACGTCGGCTGCGGCACCACGATCGGGGTGCCCGAGCGGACCTCGTCGGCGAGGGTGGCGACGTTGTGCGCTGCCAACTTGGCGAAGCGGTCGACCTCGCCGGCGTGGAGCCACGGGGCTCCGCAGCACTTGGCGTTCGACACACCGCATTCGATGCCGTTGCGCTCGTACACCTTGACGAGATCCTTGCCGACGTCGGTCGCCTGGTACTCCACGAGGCAGGTCGGGAACAGCGTGACCGAGGCCTGCTTCTTCTGCATCGTGATGCGCGGCCGGCGAGCGAACCAGGTGCTGAAGCGCTCGGTGGCGTAGGTCGGGAGCCGTCGGGTCGCCGTGATGCCGGTGAGGCGGGAGTGCAGTCTGCGGAGCCACGAGCCGGCAGGGGCTTCGACGACCTTGTTGGCCGCCGCAGCGGTGCGGGTGTTGAGCCGACCCACGAGGTCGGCGCGCCCGAGGAACTGTGCGGTGATCTTGTCTCGGGTGCCTCGGTGCCCGTTGTCGAGTTGCATGGCCGTGGCACGGAGCATCAGCCGCGGCATGTCGACGGCGTCGTCGGTGCCGGGACCGTGCGGGCAGCCCACCGAGCACAGCGTGCACTGGAAGCAGGCGTCGACCACCGCGTCCTGCTGGGCGGGCGTCATGTTGCCGGCCGCGTGGTCGTCGAAGCGGTCGAGCATCTCGAACAGCGTCGGGAACGACGAACACAGGTCGACGCACCGGCGACAGCTGTTGCACACGTCGAAGACCCGCGCCATCTCGCTACGCGTCGCGGCCTCGTCGAGGTACAGGTCGTGGTTCGGGTCGTCGACCGGGGTCATCGGATACTCGCTGGTGGCACTGGCGATCAGCGTACGGCAGCGATGCCCCGAGTGTCACCGGATCACGGCCGGATCACCGCGAAATCGGCAACTTCTTCGTCACGAACCGTTGTTCGGGCTCGACAGCTTGCTCGCGTGGCGCTCGGCGGCCTCCGAGAGCGTGACGAACCAGTCCGCGACGTCGGCGAATCCCTCGTCTCGCGCGGTGGAGGCAGCGGCGGCGAGCGCGTCGCCGGCGAGTCGTTCGCCGGCGACACCGGCCGCGAGGTGTTCGTCGGTGTCGTCGATCGGGAGCCCGGTGAGCGGGTCGCCCACGTCGGCGAGATGTTCGAGGAGTCCGAACGCATTGCTGGTGACGTCGTCGGCAGTGGAGCGGAAACGACGCGCGTCGGCGGGTCGCCCCTCGACGTCGGCCTGCTGCGCGAACCAGAGCAGCCGGAGTGCGGTGACTCCGGCGGAGGCGAGCGCATCGGTGAGGTGGCCATGAGTGCGCGAGTCGGACAGCGGGAGATTCGGAGGGCGTGACGCGGGGGAACTCATCTGGTGTCGAGTCTGCCGGATTCCGTCAGGCTCCGACCGGCTCGGCGCCGCAGTGGCCCGCGTCGCGTTCGGGTGACACGCCGGATCGACGTGAAAGTTCGAGAGTTCGACGAGAAAGTTCGCTCCGGCGGTCTCGGGGTGACACGATCGGGGCGTGGACGACCCCAACGCCGAGTCCGAGCGCCTCGACACGATCCGATCGGTGATGCCCGGACGGTGGGATCTCGACGCGCTGCGCGCCGGGGCGATGGTGTGCGTCACCCTCGCGGTGCCGTTCCGCGTGTTGGCCGCGGTCGTCGGGAGCGACAGCGGCGGACTCAACGGTCTGTTCTTCGTGATCTTCCTGTTCTTCTTCGTGGTCGGCGCCGGATGCGCAGCATGGGTACAGCGCACCGGTACGCCGCTGAGTCATGCGGTGGTCACCGCCGCCGCCACGTTTCTGGTCGTCGAGGTCGTGTTCGTCGTCGTCCGACTCGCACGCGGCACCGAGGTGCCGTGGTTCGGCATCTTCTTCACCTTCTCGGTGGTGCTGCTGTGCGGCATCATCGGTGGGTTTCTGGGCAACCGACTGCAGATGCGCGGCGTGGTGCCGTCGTCACGCCGATGACGACGCCATCGGCCGCCCGGATCCTCGTGATCGACGTCGGCACCACGGGGCTGCGCGCCGCGGTGGTCGACGAGCAACTGCGCATCGTCGACATCGAGTACCGGCCCAATCCGCCGTCGGTTCCGTTCGACGGCCTCGTCGAGTTCGACGCTCGGCTGATGGCCGACAAGGTGCTCGAAGCGGCGCACAGCGTGCTGGGACGTCTCGACCGACCCGTCGACGCCGTGGGCATCACGTGTCAGCGCGCGTCGACCGTGGTGTGGGACCGAGCGAGCGGCGAGCCCGTCGCGATGGGGTTGGGGTGGCAGGATCTGCGCACGATCACCGAGTGCATCACGGCCAAGGCCGAACGCGGCTGGAACATCGCTCCGAACCAGTCGATCACCAAACTGGCGTCGATTCTCGGCGGGCTCGGCGACTCCGCCCCGACCGATCTCGCATTCGGCACGGTCGACAGTTGGATCGCGTGGGTCCTGACCGACGGTGCCGTGCACGTGTCGGACGGGACCAACATGTCGACCACCACCACCGGCATGCGCACGGCCGACGGGTCGTCGTGGGCCGATGATCGCCTCGACGCGTTCGGCATCCCGCACAGCGTGCTCCCTCAGGTGGTCGACTCCTCCGGTGTGATCGCCGCGGCGGCCGCGCTTCCCGGTTCACCGCCGATCGCGGCGCTCGTCGGCGACCAGCAGGGTTCGTTGATCGGGCAGGCGTGCACTCGTGCCGGGCTGGCCAAGTTGACGCTCGGCACCGGCGGCATGCTCGACATGTTCACCGGCGCCCCAGCTCCCACCGAGATCGCCCGCAACGACGCCGGAACCTACGCCCTGCCCACGTGGCAACTCGACGGCGCGCTCTCGTGGGGCGCCGAGGGGATCATGCTGTCGGCGGGCACCAACATCGAGTGGCTCCGCGACGACCTCCGGCTCATCGACACTCCCGCCGAGAGTCACGACGTGGCATCGGGTTGCGCCGATGCCGGCGGCGTCGTCTACGTCCCGGCGCTGCTCGGGCTGGGCACGCCCCGGTGGGACTACGGCGCACGCGGAACACTGCTCGGCCTCACGCGAGGGACCGAGCGGTCGCACATCGTGCGGGCCGTGCTCGACGGCATCGCTCAGCGCAGCGCCGACCTGCTCGACGCCGCCACCTCCGACACCGGCGTCGAGGTCGACACACTGCGGATCGACGGCGGCATGTCGGCCAATCCGACCCTCGTCCAGACCCTCGCCGACGTGACCGGCAGGCAGGTCGAAGTGTCGCCAGTGTCCGACGCCACGACCGTCGGAGCGGCATTCCTCGCCGGGCTCGCCATCGGCACCTGGACCGACGTCTCCGACATCGAATCACTGTGGAACCCGGCACACACCGTCGCTCCCGCCCCCACCGTCGACCGCGCGGCACTGCGCTCACGCTGGGGCGATGCCCTCGAACGGGCCGGCGAGTGGCATCCGGAACTCTCGGCGTTGGAGTTCTGATTCCCCTTGGATGAATCCCCTGATCCGACCATCGTTCACCCTAGAATTGGTCGACAGCCTCCCCAGGGGGAAGGCTGTCAGTCGCATGACCTCGAAAGGACCCTCCCACGTGGATCTCGAAATCGCTGAGCCTGCCGCCAACGCGGCCATCGGGCGACGCAACCTGATCGGCATGGCAGGCGTTGCCGGACTCGCCGGTGCCGCAGCTGCAATGCTCTCCGCTCAGACCACTCTGGCCGCTTCCGACCAGGCCAACCAGCCGACCGATGCCGACATGGCGCTGCTCGCCGAGGCACTGGGCCTCGAGCTCACCGCTCGTGACCTGTACCGGTCACAGGTCGCCGCCAACCCGTCGGGCGATCTCGCCTCCGCTGTGAGCATCATGGCCGAGAACCACGAGGCGTACGCACAGGCCATCGCCGGTGCCACCGGTCTGTCGGCCAGCGACGACAAGCGCAACGCCGAGGTCTTCGACGCTCTGGCCGCCGACTTCGCCGGGAGCGACTTCGCTGCTGCGGCGCACGGCCTCGAGCAGACCGCCGTGGCCACGCACACCGCGCTGCTCGGCGAGTACGAGAGCGCCGATGCGATCACCCTGACCACGTCGATCCTGGTCACCGAAGCACGTCATGCGACGGTGCTCGCCGCCGTGCTCGGCGTCGACGACCTCGACACGCTGTTCGGCAACGACCAGCCCGCTCTCGCACTCGGAGGCGACGCCTGATGCACATCTCGACCCCCACGACCCGCCGCGATGCACTCAAGTTCGGCGGACTCGCCGTGTCGCTCGGCGCGCTCGTCGCCGCGTGCGGCGAGAACGTCGGTGGCAGCGACGAAGCGGGCCGAGTCGGCAACGCTCCGGTCGTCGAACCGCTCCCCGACCTCGCAGTCGACGAAGCCGTGCTCCTCCGCACCGCGTCGTCGCTCGAATACACCGCGGTCGCCGTGTTCGAGACCGTCCTCGGTCTCGACGGTGCGCTGCCCGACGCCCTTCGACCCACCGTCGAGCGCTTGATCGAAGACCACCAGGCCACGGCCGCCGAGATGGTCTCGCTCACCGAAGCCGCGGGCGGCGAAGCCTGGGACTGCCCGAACGACTGGTTCATGGAGCGTCTCGTCGCTCCGCTCGTCGAGGCGCTCGGAGCGCACGACGATCCGGCCCTCGTGACCGCCGACGTCCTGGCCATCGCCACGGCACTCGAGAGCTTCGCTGCTGCGTCGCATCAGGAGTTGGCATCGTCGGCCGAGTCGGTCGAGGCCCGTGTCGCGCACGCCGAGGCCGCTGCGCTCGAAGCACGCCACGCCGCTGTGCTCGCCATCGCCGCCGACGGCCCCGACGCCTACATCTCGCCGGCGCTCGTCGGCGAAGACGTCGCTCCCGACGTCAACGGCCAGATCCGTCAGTTCGCGGTGCCGTCGACGTTCGCGCAGACCTCGCAGGTCGAGATCAAGGCCGGGCCTGCCGACGCGAACGGCGTTCGCACGAGCTATGTGTTCCAGACGCCGGCCGACAACAGCTTCGTCTACAACGAACTCTCCTGCTCCGCCTGATCCGCTCCTGACTTGGTCTGACCCGGCCTGACTTGCACAGCGCTGCCGGTACGCTCCGGGCTGCAATGGTGAGGTGACCGGGTGGTCGCGGCACGACGGTTCGTCGACGTGTCGAGGAAAGTCGGGGCTCCACCGGGCAGAGTGCTGGCGCGAGCCAGGTCGGGGCGACCTGACGGACGTGCAACAGAGAGAGACCGCCGATGGAATCGTTCGCCTTTCGAGGTGAACGGTTCACAGGCAAGGCTGAAACGGTGCGGTAAGAGCGCACCAGCGGCGTCGGTGACGGCGTCGGCTCGGTAAACCCCACTCGGAGCAAGGTCGAGCAGGAAGATGGGCGGCCCGTCCGTTTCTTCCGGGTAGACCGCACAGATGGATGGCCACCGGGCGCCGGACTTCGGTCCGACACCTACAGAACCCCGCTTACAGGCCACCTCGCCATTGCACTCACCGGACGGTTTGTCTCTGACAAAGCGTCCGGTCGCAACGCTCAGCCGAGCCGGTACGGTGAGCGTGTCGGCGGCCTCCACGGGCTTCCGGCCAGACCCCGGGCTGTTGTAGCAGCGCCGGGGTCACCTGTTCTTCCGGCGAGTTCGTCATCACCGCAGGTAGATGCCCGTTTCTCAACTCTGATACACCCATCGCGTACGTTGAGAACATGAGTTCGGTGGTGATCGGCAAGCGGGTGGCAAACGTGGCCGCGGTGCTCGCTCATGCAAATGCCGAGCGCGTGCAGGTGGCTGCGGCGTTGGTCGATGTGCGTTCGATTCGGGCATGGGCTGATGCGCACGAGGCGCGTCTGGTCGCCCAACTGTCACGGGTCGATTCGTTTCCCGAGGCGACTATTGCCGACACCAATCGATGTTCGGTCGGTGCTGCCACCAAGACCAAAGAGCGATCCGACACCTTGGCCGCCACACCCACGCTTGCCGACTCGCTCGCCGAGGGTGCGATCACCGCCGGTCATGTCGATGCGGTCACGCGTGGGTCGAAGCGGCTCGACGACGACGAGCAGCGCGCCGAGTTCCTGGACCGTGCTGATCAGCTCGCGGGGGTTGCCGAGCACGGCACGATCGAACAGTTCGGCAAGCGCCTCGATCTCGAGATCAAGAAACTCCAATCCGACGACGGCGACGATCGCCTCGCCCGCCAGAAGAAGAACACTCGACTGTCGACGTGGGTCGACCTCGACGGCATGTGGAACATCCGCGGCCGATTCGACCCCGTCACCGGAGTGTCGCTCGCCGCCAAACTCGACACCGCCACCCAATCCTTGTTCGCTGAGCGGGTGCCAGAGCACTGCCCGACCGACCCGGTCGAGAAGAACAAGTTCCTCGCCGCCCACACACTCGCACACCTCCTCGACGGCAAGGGCAGCCCCGCCGGGAGCGGTCGCCCCGGGTACGTGGCCGTCATCGACGCCGACGCCCCACCAGCAGGTAACGGGCCAGCCGTGGAATTCGCGATTCCGGTCGAACTCCCGCCGCGGGTGCTCGCCGAACTCGCCGGAGCGGCCGACGTCACCGGCATCGTCGTCCGCAACGGCGTGGTCATCCACGCACCCGGTCGCCTCGACCTCGGCAGATCCACCCGTCTCGCCAACCGAGCGCAACGACGGGCGCTGCGAGCGCTGTACTCGGGTTGTGCGATACCCGGCTGCGCCACGAGCTACGACCGCTGCAAACTCCACCACATCGTGTGGTGGCGCAACGGCGGCCGCACCGACCTCGACAACCTGCTTCCCGTCTGCGCCGTCCACCACACCAAGATCCACAACAACGACTGGATCGTCGAACTCGGACCGAACCGCGAACTCACACTCACCCTCCCCGACGGCCGGATCCAGACAACCGGCCCGCCAGGCCGACAAACCGCCGCCTGATCCACCACGGGTCGGGCAAGCAGGCGCAGGTTGTGAGGTGCAGATGAGATGTGATCAAGCATCGAGAGATGCGCGCATCTCGCTGTGTTCGCGTGCCAGCGACGTGGCCTCGTCACCCTCGACTCGACTCCGAATCGCCAGGGCACCGAACTGGCTCACCCTGGGTACGGAACGGTGTTCTGACGTACGACGCGGTTTTCGAAGGGAACGAGCCCTGCAGCGCCGGGCTGGCAGCCCCGGACAGCGTCAGGCGGTGTGGTTGAAGGTCTGCAGGATCGGGCGTCGACCGCGGAACCCGATGGTGCAGATGCTGGCGTGGTCGAGATGGCAGTTCCACGAGATGCCGATGTCGGTGCCGAGCGCCCAACCGACGGCCGACTTCATCGGCGACACGTGGCTCACCACCACGATGTTCTGATCGACGGCCCGCTCGATCAGGTCGTCGCAGGCGCCGCGCACCCGAGCGTCGAGCGTCGACAGCGACTCTCCCCCATCGGGCACGAAGTCGAAGTCGTTCAGCCAGGTGTTCCACACCTCCGACGGGACGTCGGCATGCGGCACACCTTCGTACACGCCGTACGAGAGTTCGATCCACCGCTCGTCGGTCTCGACCGGCTTGCCGAACGCCGCAGCGGTCTGCTGTGCCCGTTTGAGGGGGCTGGCGATCACCGCGTCGACGTCGGCATCACCGAGGATCTTCGCTGCCGAGCGCTCGGCCTGGAGACGGCCGAGGTCGTCGAGGTCTTGGTCGAGGCGACCCTGGAGCAGCCCCGCCTTGTTGGCTTCGGTTCGCCCATGACGCAGCAGGATCAACACATGTCGAGTGTGCCATATCCAGGAGCCGGCGCCGACAACGACGACCGATCAACCGAAGCGTTCGGGCACCGCCGAGAGCTGCCCGGTCGAGAAGAAGTGGCGCCGGCGAGCGGCGTCGCCGAGCTGGTTGTGACGAAGCAGCCACACGCACCCGGCGACTCCGAGCGCCTCGAGCACCACGCTCCACCAACCGCGGGCCGCGATCGGGAACTCGGCGTCGGCGAACTCGAAGCCGGTGAACGGCCACCAGAACGTGTCGGTGTCGTTCCAAGCGGCGTCGAACACGAGGTGCATGAACATGCCGATCGGGATGCCGAGCAGCATCTTGCGGATCGGTTTGCGGCCCGATGTGGCCAGCATCAGCACGACGAGGAGCGCGATGCTCACCGTGATCGAGTGCAGCGCCCGAGCGCCGCCGAAGATGCCATCGAGCAACGGCAGCACCGAGCCGACGATCAACAGTCGATTGTCAAACCTCGGGTCCCGGAAGACGAAACCGACCGCGAACACGGCCGTGGCGATGAACCAGAAGAACACGGCAGGCCTCGCTCAGACGACGAGCATGCGGCCGCACTGCGGGCAGTCGGCAATGCCGCCGTTCGCAGCCGCTTCGTCCTTGACATCGTCGATCTCGGCGGCCGACAGGTCGAGGTGGCATCCCTCGCACCGGTGCCCGCTGAGCGTCGCCACCGCGACGCCTGACGCGGTGCGAACCCGGTCGTAGCGCGCCAACAGCCCGTCGCTCAGCTCGGCGCGGGCGGCGTCACGGCGCACCGTGATGGCGGCGATCTCGGCGTCGATCTCGGCCACCACACCGGCGAGCACCTCGTCGGCGCGGCTCATCGTGTCACGATGCGCTGCCTCCAACCCGAGGTGAACCGTGAGATCGTCATCGAGCGCCGCTTGCTCCTCGAGCGCTTCGAGCTCGACGGTCTCGACCGCATCGCGCTGCTCGTCGAGCGTCGACATCTCGTGCATCAGCGCCTCGGCTTCGCGTGGGGCGATGACCGTCTTCATCTGGGCTTCGAGGCGTTCTTTGTGCTGTCGGAGTTCGGCGGCTTCGCTCTCGGCCTTCTCGATCACGCCGGTGAGTTCGTCGAGGCGGTTGCGCATCGATGCACGCTTCGCTTCCCACGCCTTCATCGCCGCCGACGCGGTCGCGAGCGACTCGCGTTCGGGCAGTCGTTCACGACGGTGGACCAGCTGGTCGATCTCGGTGTCGGCCGCCTGCAACGCAGCGATGCGCTCCGCCGGGCTGACCTCGGCTGCTGGCTCGGACGATTCGGTGGCCTCGGGATCGGTCGTCATCGCTCGCCATCATGCCAGGTCGACGGACGACCTGCGACGGCCGGTTGCATCAGAAGCAGGGATCGACCTGCTGCGAGGCCGGCACCGACGGGAGCGGGTGGTTCGGGTCGAGGATGTCGGGCGGGATGGTGGTGCCCAGATCGTCCTTGACCGTGATCGGCACCAGCTCGGGCTCGACCGGTTCGGCGCCTTCGACCGTGGTGGTCGGCTCGGCATCGGGGTCGACCTCCACCTCGACGGGCTCGAATCCGACGACGGTGACCGAGCACTCGGTGCCCGGAAGCACCAGTCGCGCGTTCGCCCGCTCGGGCGGTGCCGGGTCGTCCCAGTCCTCGACGGGCAGCGCGGCGTGCGCCGGGTCCATGAACGCCTTCCAGATGTCGGCCGGGAACGTGCCGCCCTGCACCTTCGGAACGCCGACCTGCTGGAACTCGGGAATGCCGACCATCGGCGTGTAGGCGTCGGGGTCGCCGACCCACACCGCCGTGGCGAGCTGCTTGGAACCGCCCACGAACCACGCATTGGTGTTGTCTTGCTGGGTACCCGTCTTGCCGAACGCCGGCCGGTCGAGTTCGAGCGCCGCATCGCGTCCGGTGCCACCGCGGATGACGCCCTTCATGATCTGCACCGTTTCGAGCGCCGCGTCACGATCGAGCACCGACGTACCCGGATCGAAGTGCGTGTAGCGACGCTCGCCGTCGGCGCTGTTGATGTACTCGACGAAGAAGGGCTCCTTGTGCACGCCCTCGTTGGCCACGGTCTGGATCCCCGACGCCATGTCGAGCGGCGTCATCTCGTTGGCGCCCGTTGCGAAACTCGCGAACGGCTCGATCGGAAGCCGCTCGTCGGCCGGCTGCCCGGCGTAGAGGTAGGCGGACTCGGCCATGCGGTACGTGGTGTCGACCACGCGGTTGAGGCCGACGATCTGCGACAGGCGAGCGAACCCACAGTTGATGGAGCTCGCCGTGATCTGGTTGAGGTTGCCGATGAACCCGGAGACGCCACCGTTGATCTGGAACACCGGCTCGTCGGGGTTGTTGGTCGGGAGGCGGCAGCCACGACGACCGTCGATGAGGTCGCCCGCTTGCGCGCCGGCCTGGACGGCCGCGGCGAGGATGAAGAACTTGATGCTCGAGCCGGTCTGGCGAGGGCTGAGCGCCATGTTGACCTCGCGCTCGTTCGGCTTGAAGCCGGCACCGCCGACCATCGCCCGGACCGCCCCGGTCTCGACGTCGAGCGACACGAGCGCCGCGTCGAACTGTCCGGCGGTGTCGGGCAGCTTGTCACGGCGAGCGATCTCGGCCGCCTGTTGCATCGAGGAGTCGAGCGTCGTGTGAATCCGCAACCCGCCGCGGAACAGCTGGTTGTAGCGCTCGGCGTACGTCTCACCGAGGATGTCGGTCTTGTTGAGCAGGTAGTCACGCAGCGCTTCGGTGAAGTAGGTGCGCTCGTTGGAGCGGGTCGGGATCGACTTGACGCGCGACGGGATGTCGAAGCTCTCTTCGAGCTCGGCGCCGAACTCCTCGGTGATGAACTGACCCGGAACCTCGGTCTCGACGCCCTCGTCGACGAGCCGATCGAGCACCTGCAACCAGCGAGCACGGCTGCGCTCGGGTTCGTTGATCGGGTCGAAGCCCGACGGCGACCGGACGAGACCGGCAAGGAACGCCGCCTCGACGAAGGTCAGTTCGGCGGCCGTCTTGCCGTAGTAGGTCTCGGCAGCCGCTTGGATGCCGTAGGAGTTGTTGCCGAAGAACACCGTGTTGAGATAGCGCTCCATGATGGCTTGCTTGCCCAGCTCGCGCGACCCCATCTCCTCGGTCATCTTCTTCTCGAGCATGCGCGCGTAGTGAGCCTGCAGCAGCTTGTAGCGGCCGTCTCGTTCGAGGCCGGCGAGGAAGTCGTTCTTGACCACCTGCATCGTGATGGTCGATGCACCCTGCTGCGGCGCATCGGAGGCGAAGTTCGACAGCGTGGCCCGGAAGAGGCTGCGCACGTTGACGCCGTCGTGGTTGAAGAACTCCTTGTCTTCGACGGTGAGGAACGCCCGCACGACGTGCTCGGGGATCTCGTCGTAGTCGATGGGCTGGGAGTTCTCGAGCTCGTACAGCGCGATCTCGATGCCGTTGGTGTCGTACACGTAGGTGCGCTGCGCCAGCGGTTCGAATTCGGGCAGCTCGACGGGATCCTCGGAGTGAGCGTTGGCGACCGCCCACAGGCGAGGCGCGATCGCGATCACGACCGAGGTCATCAGCAGCGCACCGGCTGCGATGATCAGGGCGAGGCGAGGGATCCAGCCGAGACGTTGCACAGTGCCCCGACGCTACATGCCGCGGTGGGCCCGACGAGGTCAAGCCCGCCGATGTTTCGAACCGGCGGAGGCTATGTTCGGCAACGATGAGCGACGCACACAGCCCCTTCCCGATCAAGCCGTTTCGCTTCGGTGTCCAGCTCCGGAACGCTCCCGACGGCGTTGCCTGGACCGAGCAGGCGAAACGCATCGAGAGCCACGGCTACAGCACCGCCACGATGCCCGATCACTTCGACGACCAGTTCGCCCCCATGCCGGCATTGCAAGCCATGCTGTCGGCCACCACCACGCTGCGCGTCGGTGCGCTCGTGTTCGACAACGACTACAAGCATCCGCTCGTCCTCGCCAAGGAACTCGCCACGATGGACGTCTTGTCGAACGGTCGTGTCGAGATCGGTCTCGGTGCCGGTTGGATGATCGCCGACTACGAGCAGGCCGGGATGCAGTACGACCGGGCGGGCGTGCGCATCGACCGCTTCGTCGAAGGCCTCGCCGTCATCAAGGGCCTCATGGGCCAGGAGCCGTTCTCGTTCGACGGCGACCACTACACGATCCGCGAGCACAACGGATTCCCGAAGCCGGTCCAGGCACCGCACCCGCCGATCATCATCGGTGGCGGCGGGCCCCGTGTGCTCGACATCGCGGCGCGCGAGGCCGACATCGTCGGGGTCAACGGCACGCTGCACGCCGGGGTGATCGGCCCGGAGGCGATCGCCACGATGACCCGCGATGCGGTGATCGAAAAGGTCGGCATCGTCGCCGACGCCGCTCGTGCCGCCGGCCGCCTCGATCACATCGAGATGAACGTGCGGACGTTCTTCGTCAGCGTCACCGACGACCGTGACGCGCAGACCGCGGCCATGGCCGAGATGATCGGCGTCGACGAGCAGATGGTCCGAGAGTCGCCATTCGCGCTCATCGGCAGCCCCGAGCAGATCGCCGACGACCTCGTCGCTCGCCGTGAGGAGTTCGGGTTCAGCTACGTGATCGTGGGCGCGAACGAGATCGACGACTTCGCCCCGGTCGTCGCCCGACTCGCCGGCACCTGATGGCGCGATCGAAGCGAACTCGGTTCGTGGTCGCCGGAGACACCGGCACCGCCATGTTCGCTGCGGCCGCCGATCGACTCGACTGGAAGGTCGCCGCCGCCGCTGGTGCCGACGCCGCCGAGATCAAGGCCGAGACCCGCGCCAAGGTCGTCGACCTCGATCGTGTCGTCGACTCGATCGACGCCGACGTCGCGGTCGTCGGCACGCCACCCGATCGGCGGCTGGCCGACGCGGCCCGACTCATCGACCGAGGCGTGGGGGTCGTGCTCGTCCCCGACGGCCTCGCCCACGGCCAGGCACTTCCGACGGCGAGCGGACGGTGGGTCCTCGGCGACCCGATTCCGATGGCACCGGCGGTCCAGCGATGGATGCAGGTCGTGCAAGCGTTCGGGCAGGTCGATCGCGTCTGGATCACCACCACGCCGTCGCGGACCATCTCGGCCGCGAGCCTGGCGGTGCTGGTGGCACGAATCGTCCGCTGGCCCGACCCCGATCGCGTCGAGATCCAAGTCGTCGACGACGCGCTCCCCCGCTTCGAGGCGCAGGCGGCCGGGCCGACCGATGCCGCCACGCTCACGCTGTTCCCCGACTCCCGTGTGGAGCACAACGGCGACGACGTGTCACCGCCGCCGATGCGACACCCGGCCGACGCATTCGGCGCCACCGATCTGTTGCGTCGGTTCGCCGCCGACCTCGCCGCGGGCACGACACCGATCCTCGGCGCCGACTTCCTCCGCTCAGCGCAGGCCCGTCAGCTGAACTTGTAGTCCTTCGGCAGCACGACGACGCCTTCATCGCTCACCGTGAACTCGGCGCGGTCGAGTTCGGCTTCGTGTCCGATCCGTCGGAAGTCGGGCACGGCGACGTTCTTGTCGACGATGCAGCGGTGCAGTCGAGCACCTGCACCGATGCGTACACCGGGGAAGATGATCGACTCGGTGACGTGGGCGTCGTGATCGATGTACGTGCCCGGCCCGATGATCGAGTTCTCGACGTGAGCTCCGGAGATGATCGATCCCTGGCAGAGCAGGCTGCCGTCGACGAACGCCGGCTCTCCACCCCGTCCCCGCGACACCTTGGCGGGCGGCAGCGCCTTGCGGGTGGTGAACACCGGCCACTTGTCGTTGTAGAGGTTGAAGTGCGGAACCGGAGCGATGAGGTCCATGTTGGCGTGGAAGAACGCATCGAGCGTTCCGACGTCACGCCAGTAGCCCCGCTCGCGAGCGTCTTGGCCGGGGATGACGTTCTTCGAGAAGTCGTAGACGCGAGCGTCGCCGGTCGCGGTGAGCGCCGGAATGACGTCGCCGCCGAGGTCGGTGAGCGTGCTCTTCTCGTCGGCGACCCCCTGCGGGGTGACGATGTCGATGAGCGTCTGGGTGTTGAACACGTAGTTGCCCATGCTCGCGAGACACATCTCGTCGTTGCCAGGCATGGTGGGCGGATTGTCGACCTTCTCGTGGAAGGCGATGATCTTGCCGTCGGCGTCGGATTCGATCACGCCGAACTCGCGCGCTTCGTGCTTCGGCACCGGGATCGCCGCGACGGTGACGCCCGCTCCGTTCTCGCGGTGTTCTTCGACCATCTGGCGCGGATCCATCCGGTAGATGTGGTCGGCGCCGAACACGCAGACGATGTCGGGCTTCTCGTCGTGGATGAGATTGAGGTTCTGATAGATCGCGTCGGCCGACCCCTGGAACCAGTACGGACCACGCCGCATCTGGGCCGGCACCGGCGTGACGTAGTCGTCGAGCATCGCCGAGAACCGCCAGGTCTGCGTGATGTGGCGGTCGAGGCTGTGGCTCTTGTACTGCGTGAGGACGACGATCTTGAGGTAACCGGCGTTGGCGAAGTTCGACAGGGCGAAGTCGATCATCCGATAGGTCCCGGCGAACGGGACCGCTGGTTTGGCACGGTCGTTGGTGAGCGGCTGCAAGCGTTTGCCCTCGCCTCCGGCGAGGACGATGACGAGAACGTTCGGGTCGGTTGCCATTGGCTCTGAACCTACAACGTGTCCACCGACCACGTCAGGCCTCCCGGCGAGATCAGCCTCGTTCGGCGACGAGTTCGTCGTACAGCGCGGCGTATTCGGCCGCTGGAGCCGTCCACGAGTGGTCGATCGACATCATGCGCTTCTGCAGTGCGGTGCGTCGTCGCTTGTTGGTCACCCGGCGAGCCGCTCGGAACAGCGCCGCGAGGAGGTGCTCGGACGAGACCTCGGCGGCGACGAAGCCCACACCGGTCGGCGAGGCATCGGCGTCGGGCACGGTGTCGACCAGACCGCCGACCGCGGTCACGACCGGGATCGTGCCGTATCGCATGGCCTGCATCTGCGTGAGACCGCATGGTTCGAACCGACTCGGCACGAGGAAGAGGTCGCCGCCGGCGAAGAGCAGGTGCGACAAGGTCTCGTCGTAGCCGTCGACGAACGCGAACACGTCGGGGAAGCGAGCGGCCAGTTCGGCGAGGCGGCTGGCGAGCACCGCATCGCCCGACCCGAGGATCGCCAGTCGCATGGGAATCTGATCGAGCAGCGGGATGAGCGGAACGAGCAGGTCGATGCCCTTTTGCTCGGTCAGGCGGGTCACCACGGTGGCGATCGGAGCGTCGCCGCCTTCGGCGGACCACCCGAACCGCTCGACGAGCGCGTCACGGCTGGCCTGCTTCGCGTCGAGGGTGGCGGCGTCGTAGTTGGCCGCGATGTGCGGGTCGGTCGCAGGGTTCCAGACGTCGGTGTCGATGCCGTTGAGGATGCCGACGAGTGCGTCGGCTCGGTTGCGCAGCGGGCCGTCGAGACCGAACCCGTTGGCGGCGGTCTGGATCTCCCCGGAGTAGTTCGGGGAGACCGCGACGATGCGGTCTGCCAGGGCCAACGCGCCCGACAGTGGATTCGTGTCGCCCCACCACTCGTAGTGCGAGGCGTTGAGTCCGATGCGGTCGAGCCACGCTCCGTCGGCGACGCCCTGATACGCCAGGTTGTGGATCGACACCACGCTCGGCGGCGGATCGTCGAGCGCGGCGAGTGCGGCGCCCGTGTGCCAGTCGTTGAGGTGCAGTACGTCGGGCTGGGTGCGCTCGCAGTACGCGGCGACCGCCCGGGCGAAGCGGAAGAACCGCTCGGCGTTGTCGGGCCAGCCGGCGCCGTCGGGCTGCAGGTAGGGATGCGGGCGAGCCATGCCCGGCACCCCGATGAGGGTGAGTGGCCCGACCGCCGGGTGGCGTCCTTGCCGGGCGACCGCGGCACCCACCCAGTCGGGAACGTCGAGTTCGACCGTGGTCTCGTCGACGAGCGCGATGTCGCCGTAGTCGGGCATGACGAGGTCGAGATCGACGCCCGAACGGCGGAGTTCGGCCCCGAGACCTGCGGCCGCCGCGGCGAGTCCGCCGACCGTTGCGACGGGAGACAGCTCAGCGGTGGCGAACAGGACGCGCATGTCTTCATCATGGCGCGGAATCCGGCGCTCACTCCGCAGCTACCGTCGACGGCGTGCATCGTCGCCTCGCCATCGCTTGTTTCTCCGTCGTCGCCCTGTCGGCGCTGAGCGCCTGCGGCGGCTCGGATGAGCCCACCGCGGCCGTCGCCGAGTCATCAGCCGACGCGACCGAGCCGACGGCGCAACCCACCACCGAACCAGCCGAGCAGACCGAGGCGAGCGAAACAGTCGCCGACGAACTGTTTCCCGACGTGATCGACGCAACGGCCACGCTCGACGGCGGCACCTGGACCGTGTCGGCCACGCTCTCGGCGCCGTACGACAGCCCCGAGCGCTACGCCGACGCGTGGCGCGTGGTCGGCCCCGACGGCACGGTCTACGCCGAACGCATCCTCACGCACGACCACGCGTCGGAGCAGCCGTTCACGAGAAGCCAGTCGGGCATCGAGATCCCCGACGACGTCGCGACGGTCACGATCGAAGGGCGCGATCAGATCAGCGGATACGGCGGCCAGACGTTCGAACTCGCACTCCCCCGCTGAACCGGGCACCGCCGCGTCACGAACAGTTCACGACGCTCACCCGCGGAGCCCGCTCACATCGTGTTGACTGGAACGGTGAGCACTCCTGACACGTCCGGATACGAAGAACTCGGCAACGACATCCGTCTGCTCGGGCGGCTGCTCGGCGACGTGGTGCGCGAGCAGGCGGGCGACGACACGTTCGAACTCGTCGAGTCGGTCCGCCAGATCGCCGTCGAGGGTCGACGCAGCGGCACCAGCTCGGTCGACGATCTCCAACGAACGCTCGGCGAGCAACCGATCGACCAGCAGCTCCACGTCATTCGGGCGTTCGACTGGCTCTCGCTGTTGGCGAACACCGCCGAAGACGTCCACGTCGAGCGTCGTCGTCGTCACCACCGGCGAAGCGGGAGCGGCCCACAGCCCGGCAGCCTCGAGGCAGCTCTCGACGCGATCTCCTCGACGGGCACGCCGATCGACGCCATCGCCTCGGTCGTCGCCGACCTCCAGGTGAGCCCGGTGATCACCGCGCACCCGACCGAAGTGCGCCGCAAGACCATCCTCGACGTGCTCGGCGTGATCGCCGACCTGCTCGAAGAACGTTCGCTGCTCGACGACAGCGATCCGGCCAGAGCCGAGATCGAAGCAGCGCTCGACGTGAAGATCCTCACGCTCTGGCAGACCGCGATACTTCGGCTGTCGAAGCTTCGTGTGTCCGACGAGATCAACGAGGCGCTGCGGTACTACGACGCCAGTCTTTTCGAGACGATCCCGACCCTCGAGCGAGATCTCGAACGCCTCGCCGCCGACCGTCTCGGCGTCGACGACCTCGACGCGTCGAGCGTGGTCAGCATGGGCTCGTGGATCGGTGGCGACCGCGACGGCAACCCGTTCGTCACCGCCGAGGTGATGCGCCTCGCGATCCAGCGTCAGGCCGAGACCGCCCTCGGTCACCATCTCGACGCGCTGTACGCGCTGTCGACCGAGTTGTCGATGTCGGCCCGCCTCATCACGCCGACGCCCGAGCTCGAAGCGCTGGCCGAGGCGTCCGAAGACGAGTCGCGGTTCCGAGCCGACGAGCCGTACCGGCGGGCGCTGCGCGGCATGTACGCGCGCCTGTACGCGTTTGCCGACCACGTGCTCGACGCCGGGGCCGGTGCGCTCGGCGGCCCGCCCCCGAGGGTCCCGCTCGAGGCGTACCCGTCGCTCGACCAACTGCTCGCCGACCTCGACGTCGTCGCCGCCTCGCTCCGCTCGCACGGGGCCCGAGACCTGGCCGAGGCATCGGTCGAACCGGTCCGCCGAGCGGTGGCGACGTTCGGCGCACATCTGTGCGGTCTCGACATGCGGCAGAACTCCGCCGTGCACGAAGCGGTCGTGGCCGACCTGTTCGCTCAGGCCGGGGTGTGCCCCGACTACCTCGAACTCGACGAAGACGCCCGGGTCGAGATCCTGAGCGCCGAACTGACGAGCCCTCGTGGGCTCCGTCACCGCACTGCGGTCTACTCCGATCAGACCCGACAAGAACTCGCCGTCCTCGATGCCGCCGCCGAAGCCGTGGCCGAACTCGGTGCGCGAGCGGTGCCGCACTACGTCATCTCGATGGCCACGGCCGTCAGCGACGTGCTGGAGGTTGCGGTCCTGCTCAAGGAAATCGGTCTGATGACGGTCGCCACCGACGACGCTCCGGCCTCGGCGCAACTCGACATCGTCCCGCTCTTCGAGACGATCGGCGACCTCGCGGCATCGGCCGCGACCGTCACGGCGCTCATGGAACATCCGACCTACCGCGACCTCGTGGCGTCGCGGGGCAATCGCCAAGAGGTGATGATCGGCTACTCCGACTCGAACAAGGATGGCGGCTACCTGTCGTCGCAGTGGAACCTCTTCCACGCGCAGGCCTCGCTGCTCGCTGCCGCCGACGACGCCGGTGTGCGACTGCGACTGTTCCACGGTCGCGGCGGCACCGTCGGCCGCGGTGGCGGCCCCGCCTATCAGGCCATCCTCGCTCAGCCGGCCGGTTCGGTCGACCGAGCGATCAGAGTCACCGAACAGGGCGAGATGGTCGCCGCCAAGTACGCGCAGCCCGCGCTCGCCCGCCGCAACCTCGAAACGCTCGTGGCCGCCACCCTGCACGCCTCGTGCCGCTCGGCCGACGCAGCCGACGCCCCCGATCCGAGATACGTCGCTGCGATGAACGACATGGCCTCGACCGCGTTCGACGCCTATCAACGGCTCGTCTACGGCGACGACCGGTTCGTCACGTTCTTCCGTCAGATCACGCCGACCAACGAGATCGCGACGCTCAACGTCGGCAGCCGACCGGCATCGAGGAAGAAGTCGCAGGCCATCGAAGACCTCCGCGCGATTCCGTGGGTGTTCGGCTGGACGCAGTGTCGTCTGATGATCCCCGCCTGGTTCGGGGCCGGGTCGGCGTTCGACACGTTCGCCGCAGCCGACGACGCGAACGCCGACCTCCTCACCGAGATGTACGGCTCGTGGGGATTCTTCCGAACGATCATCGACAACATGGGCATGGTGTTGGCGAAGGCCGACATCGACATCGGTCGCCGCTACGCCGACGTGCTGGTGGAAGACGACAGCACCCGCAGTGACATCTTCGGACGCATCGAGCAGGAGCACGCCACCACGCGCACCTGGCACGCGCACATCACCGGCTCGCCCGACCCGCTCAACGACAACCCGTTGCTCGCCCGCAGCCTGCGCAACCGGTACCCGTATCTCGACCCGTTGCACGTCATGCAGGTCGACCTGCTGCGGCGCTTCCGCGACGGTGACGACGACGAACTGGTGCAGCGCGGCATCCAGCTCACGATCAACGCGATCGCCACGGGAATCCGCAACTCGGGCTGACCGCCCGGCCGCTGGCCACCAAGCGACCCGGCTGCCTGGCTGCCTGGCTGCCCGGCCGCTGGCCGATCGGTACGCTGGGCGGCATGCACAAGCACGTGATCTCCATCACCTACTGCGTCCCTTGAGATTATTCGTCCCGCGCCGTGAGCGCGGTCGACGATCTGCTCTCGAACTATCAGCACGTCATCGAGTCGCTCACGCTCGTCACCGGGTCGGCCGGAGTGTTCGACGTCGTGGTCGACGGCGAGACGATCTACTCGAAGGCGGTCACGGGCCGGCATGCCGAGCCCGGCGAGGTGCTCGACCTGTTCACCGAGCGATTCGGTGACGGCGTTGCTCGCTACGGCACCTGACGACACTCCGCGGCCAGCGCGTCGGCGCAGGTAGACACCCCACTTCGCGACTTTGTGGACGTGCGTGCGCCACATCCAGCCGAGCACGGTTACGATTCCCGACTGAAAGCATCGGGATTAGGTCCCGCCACCGTGATGACTGCGATCGGAGCCTGCCATGGCCATCGTCGAATACTCAGAACTGCAGCCGCTCGACGACGTCGTGGAGCCGAACTGGTGGGCGGGTGAAGCCGCCGTCGACCCGGAGAGCTACACCATCGACTGTGCCGGCATGGGCCTCGGTGCCGCCGACCTGCGCCGCGGGAGTTCGTTCGCTCAGCTCGTGCGCGACACGTACGACCGCGTCGGGCTCGTGCACCTCACCAACACCGGCTTGACCGAGTTGGTCGACATGCGTGCCGCCGCCAAGCTCATCATCGACGACGAGATGTCGTACGAGGGTGGAGCGAACCCCCGCGGCAACATCGAGCCCAACGTCTACGAGATCGGTGCACCACTCTCGGCATGGCTGCACTACCACCACGAGATGGCCTACGTGGGCCGCAGCACGCGCGTGATCAGCTTCCTCGCCAAGGAGACCCTCCCGGTTCCGGACGACGGGTCGCCGAGCCGCGGAGCGACCTGGGTGTCGGATTCGGTCGCCGTCACCGACAAGCTGCTCAGCACGCCACTCGGACAGAAGCTGAAGGATCTCGGGGTCTGCTACCACCGCAACCTCACCGACCAGGAGCAGTTCCTCGGCAAGACCGAGTTCGGCGTCTACAACCACTGGCAGAAGTCGTTCGGCACCGACGACCCGAACCTGGCGGCGAGCCGGGCGCGTGATCAGCGTCTGGCCGTCGAATGGGGCGACAACCGCCTGCTCAAGACCCGCTTCTACTGCCCGGCGTTCGAGTACTTCCCAGGGCTCGATCGCAACGTGCTCTACAGCAGCCTCGCCGACCACGGCATGTGGTTCGACACCTGGCCGCTCGTGCAGCACCTCCCCTACGACGAACGGCCGCTGCACATGACGTTCGGCGACGACAGCGAGATCTCCCGCGACGAGATCCAGCAGTGGATCGACCTGTACGACGAGTTCGGCAGCCCGATCAACTGGCGCCAGGGCGACGTCGGCATCATCTGCAACTATCGCTTCGCTCACGGACGGCCCGGCATCAGCCTCCACGACGGTGAAGCACGCAAGCTCGGTGTCGTCCTCGGCAACCAGTACGACCGCGTCGGGGTCCGCACCGACGCCTGGTGATCACTGCCTCACGATCGTGTGGTAGCACAGCGCTGTGAACGCCTCGTCCGACTCCTCGTCACCTCGATTTCCCGAACTCGGCTTCTACACCCTCGCCGGTGGCGCCCAAGATCCTCGCGAGCTGCTGAGCGAGTGCCGCGACGCCGAGGACCTCGGTCTCGGAGCGGTGTTCATCAGCGAACGCTTCAACGTGAAGGAAGCGGTGACGTTGTCGGGCGCCGCTGCAGCGGCGACCTCGTCGATGCAGATCATCACCGGCGCCACCAACCACAACACGCGACATCCGATGGTGACCGCGTCGTATGCCACCACGATGCACCGGCTCACCGGCGGGAGGTTCGTCCTCGGCATCGGACGCGGCATCAAGCCGATGTTCGACGCGTACGGGCTCGATTCGATCACCACCGCACAGATGGAGGACTTCGCCGGCGTGATGCGTCGGCTGTGGCACGGCGAGACCGTGGTCGGACACGATGGCCCGATGGGGTCGTACCCGGCGCTCCGGCTCGACCCCACGTTCGACGAAGACATCCCGCTCGGCCTCGTCGCGTTCGGACCGAACTCGCTCGCGTTGGGCGGGCGCTGCTTCGATCATGTGATCCTGCACACGTTCTTCACCGACGAGACGTTGCAGCGGTGCGTCGAGACCGTGAAGCGTGCCGCCGAGAAGGCCGGGCGAGATCCGGCGAGCGTCACGGTCTGGTCGTGTTACGCCACGATCGGCGACCACCTGCCCGAGCCGTTGCGGCTGAAGAAGACCGTCGGCCGGCTCGCCACGTATCTCCAGGCCTACGGCGACCTGATGGTCGAGACGAACCGATGGGACCCGGCCGTGCTCGCAGCGTTCCGCTCCGACGAGATGGTTCGTACGTTCCCGGGGGCGATCGATGCAAAGGCCACGACCGAGCAACTCGAGCACATCGCCACGCTCATTCCCGACGAGTGGCTCGCTCCGGCGGCCAACGGGTCGGCGTCGGAGTGCGCACGTGCGGTCCGTCGACAGATCGACCTCGGCGCCGACAGCGTGATCATGCACGGCGCGAGCCCGGCCGAACTCGCGCCGATCGTCGACGAGTACGCCGCACTCCCCCGTCCCTGAGCAGCGTCACAACCGCTGTGCGAGCAACTTGCTTCGATGACCGACGTGGGTGACCCGTCCAGCGCACCGGTCCTTCGGGTCGGTTGCCCGATGTGGGCGCACCAACCGTGGGTCGGCACGTATCTGTCGCCGGGCAACAAGGGGCGGGAACTGGCGGAGTACTCACGACGCTGCAACGCCGTCGAGGGAAACACGACGTTCTACGCCGAGCCGAACGAGCGAACGGTCGCCCGATGGACCGAGCAGGCTCACCCCGACTTCTCGTTCGTGTTCAAACTGCCCCGCACGATCACGCACGAACACCGGCTGCGCGCCACCGACACGTTGGTGGCGTCGTTCCTCGATCGGATCGAGCCACTCGGCGATCGGATCGGCCCGGTCCACATCCAGCTCCCGCCGTCGCTGGGGCCCGACTCGATCGCCACGCTCGACGCCTTCTGCCGCTCGCTGTCGCGCCACGTCGCCTGGGTCGTCGAGTTGCGGCACGCCGGGTTCTTCGCCGGTGGGGCGCAGCGCGCCGTCGACGAGTTGCTCGCCCGTCACCACATCGGCCGCGTCGTGCTCGACACCCGTCCGCTGTACGCCGCTCCCCCACGCTCCGAGGCGTCGCTCGACGAACGCACCAGCAAACCGAAGCTTCCGGTGCTCGTCGACCACGTCGGGCGCTCCCCGGTGATCCGGGTGATCGGGCAGGACGATCCCACCGGCACGCTCGACGGGTTGCGTACGTGGGTCCCGCAGATCGTGGCGTGGCTCGATGCGGGCAGGGAGCCGTACCTGTTCGTGCACCAGCCCGAGAACCTCGACTCACCGCGCCTGGCCCGCGAGATCCATGCCGAGGTGGCAGCGCTCCGCCCCGACCTCGCTCCGCTTCCCGAGCCACTCCCGATCGCACCTCGATCCGAGATCGTCGGTCAGGATTCGCTCTTCTCGTGACGGCGAGTGGCCGAACCGATGCCGCCCCCTCGTCCGAGCGAGGCGGTCGGTCTAGCATCGCCGTCGTGAACTTCGACAGCAAGACGCTCAACCTCGCCGCTCCGATCCTCTGCACGATGGGCAGCCTCGTCGCGCTCCTCTCGGTGTTGCGACGCGGACCGCGCACGATGGGCACGCTGCTCTCGAGCGTGTTCGGTCTGGTCGGGTCGGCCGCGTGGGCCATGTCGGCCTACCAGGATTCGCTCGACGGCGACATCGAGCTCGATCTCGACGCCGCCTGATCGGGATCGGCCGCCTCGACCTCAGCTGCTCCCGAACACGAGTCGGGCCGCGGCCACGTCTTCGAGCGCGATGCCCGCCGACTTGAACACCGTGATCTGGTCGTCGTCGTCCCGCGCCGGGCAGTCGCCGACGATCAGCTCGCGTAGGTCGCCCCGGATCTCGTCGAGGTGCAGCACGCCAGCGGCCAACGGCTGGGCGAGGTCACCGGCGAGCACGCCGTCGTCGTACGAGTCGACCCACACCGCGCCTCGGCGGATCACATCGTCGTCGGTCTCGCGCATCTCCGGCGTGAACGAGCCGATGAGATCGACGTGCGTTCCCGGTCGGAGCAGCGACCCACGGACCAGTGGCGTCGTCGAGGCGGTCACGCACGAGATCACGTCGGCAGCCGCCACAGCCGCGTCGAGATCGGCACACACCGACGCCTCCACGCCACACCGCCGTGCTGTCTCGACCGCCGCTGCGGCCTTCACGTCGTTGCGCCCCCACACCTCGACCGACGCATAGTCGTGTACCGAGCAATGCGCCGCAGCCACCATCGGAGCGAGCGCTCCGGTACCGACGACGAGCAGTCGCTGCGCGTCGTGCCGAACCAGTCGCTTCGCGGCCACGGCACTCGCCGCCGCGGTACGGCGCGTCGTGAGCTCGTTGCCGTCGCACGCGCCGATCATCGTCCCGTCGACGCCGCTGAAGAGCACGACCCCGGCGTTCACGGTCGGTAGATCGCGAGCGCCGTTGTCGGGGAAGAAGGTCGCCACCTTCACCGCGATCACGTCACCGATGACCCATCCTGGCTTCAGGAGCAGCAGCGCCTCGGTGCCGTCGGTGGTCGCCACCGGGTGCACCGTGCGTTCCGGCGCTCGCGCACCCGGGTCGGCGACGGTGTGCTCGATCGCCTCGACCAGTGCGAGCCACGGCAGCGCGTCCGCGACCTGAGCGGGTTCGAAGAACTGCATCGGCCCAGTCTGCCGGACGCAGCGCCGCAGCCGGGGCCGGCCCGCGTCGCCTCGCCTCGGGTCCGTCGTTCAGATGTCGAAGAGGCTGGCCTGGCCCGGCTCGTCGAGCGGCGGGGCGTCGGCATCGGTGGGTGGCGGCACCTCGTCGATCGACGCCGGCTCGACCGCCGGGCTCATCGGTTCGGATGATGCGGTCGGTGCCGGGCGACTCGGATCGATTCCGGCAGCGACGGCATCGCGTACCCGCTGCTTCGCCCCGGCGAGGTCGTCGACCGACCGCTCGATCGCTCCGTTCGACTTGCAGAACACGAACCGACACTCGGCCACGTCGAGACCGGTGCTCGCTTCGAGTGCGACGGCGTAGGCCGCTCCCTGGAGTTCGTAGGCGGCGAGCTTCTCGTCGATCTCCCTCGGCGACGATGCGCTGTCGGACTTGTAGTCGACGATGACCAGCCCGTCGGGCGTCTCGACGAGCAGGTCGATGTAGCCCTCGACCATCACGTCGCCCAACGGTGCAGCGACGTACAGCTCTCGGTACGACCGATGTGCCCGCGCCAGCTCGACGGCATCGGAATCGAGCGCCGACGTCACCAGCGCCAGCACGACGTCGATGGCATCGGGAATGGCGTGCAGCTCACACTGACGGGTCGTGAGCGCGGCAAGTTCGGCACGCGTGTGGAAGTCGACGAACTCGAGCGTGGCGTGCACGGCGCTGCCGATCGCCGATCCGGCGCGGCCCTTCTTGCGTACGACCGCCGGCCCCTCGCCCGGGGACGGTTCGACGGTGTCGTCGTCGGTGTCGGCGACGGTGGCATCGACGCTGCGAGCGATCGCGGTGGCCGACAGGGTCCGCGGGCGGTCGAACGGCGCCACGAGCGCTGCCCGCTCGTCGATCCAACGCTGCCGCTCGGTCAATGCAGCGGTGGGGTCGGCGCCGGCCGCTGAGCCGGCTGCCGCATCGCTGGTCGTCGTGGCCCCCGTGGGAGATGTGGTTTCCGTGGAGGCAGTGCGGTCGCCTGGCTCATCGCGTTGTCGACCCGCTCCGTCGAGACCGGTGAGGTCGACGGTGCGGCACAGCTCGGGGTGTGTCGCACCGAACATGGCCATGCGGGTCGCGAACGACGCCTGCTCGTTGTTGCTCGCCTTGTGATGGCCCGACACGATCAGGTGATCGCGAGCGCGGGTGGCTGCCACATACAGCAAGCGCAGCTTCTCGTGATCGTCCATCTCCTCTTCGATGTCGGCGCGCGTCGAGTGTTCGGCCGTTGCGACGCCGGCGCGCAACTTCACCTCCGGCGGCCCCGAGGCTCCCCACAGCACGCTGACGCCGTTGCGGCGCCCCGCGGCAGCGGTGGTCATCCCCGACAGGATCGTGATCGGGAACTCGAGCCCCTTCGAACCGTGGATGGTGATGATCTGCACGGCGTCGTCATCGGTCTCGGGCAGCATCGGCTCGTGCACGCGTGAACCGTCGGACGACTGCAACGCCGCCCAGTCGAGGAACGAACGCAGCCCGCCACCGTTCGATTCTTCGAACGAGCGCGCCTGGTCGACGAGGAACCGAAGCCGTCGCCACACCTCTGCCGGCCGTCGTGTGCCGTAGCCGAGCAGGAACCCGTGGCGCTCTCGCAGGACGCGCTCGAGCATGTTGGCCGGGGTGATCCACCAGCGCTGTTCCCACAGCGTGCGCAGGTGCGCCAGGGCCGACACGACGGGATGGTCGTCGCCGAGTTGGTCGGGCGTGTCGTTGCGCAGGCTCCACCGGCGATGCGCCTGGTGGTACTCGTAGAGGTCGACGTCGGAACATCCGTAGAGCGGCGACCGCAACGCCGCGATGAGACTCAACGTGTCGTTGGGGTCGTCGATGGCCCGCAGCACGGCGAGCGCATCACGCACCTCCTGCGTGTCGTAGACGAGCGTGCCCGTTGCCAGGCGATACGGCAGCGAGCGTTCGTCGAGCGCTTCACGCAGGTAGGTGAGCGAGGTCCTCGTCGGGATGAGGATCGTCACATCGCTCAGGCGAGCCGGGCGCCACGTGCGATCGTGCTCGTCGAAGACCGGCCAGTCGCCGGGCGACGACTCGATGTGGGCGACGATGCCGGCGACGTCGGCAGCTTCGGTGGTGCGCAGTTCGCCCGCCTTGACCTTCGGATCGGGGTGCTCTCCGCCGAGCACGACGGGCCGGTGGTCGGCGTCCGAGTCGAACGAGCGACCGGCGTGCAGCGGCTCGTACTTCGGCTGCGCTCCCGGAACCTCCTCGGCCATGGCGTCGGAGAACAGACCGTTGACCCAGTCGATGATGGGCGGCACGGTGCGGAAGTTGGTGTCGAGTCGCACGGCTCCGTTACCGGCCTCGCCGTACGCATCTCGTGCTTCGAGGAACAGTTCGATGTCGGCTCGCCGGAACCGATAGATCGACTGCTTCGGGTCGCCGACGAAGAACAGTCGTCCGCCGTCGACGGCGTGTTCCTGCCACCGCGCCGGTTGCTCGTCGGCCGGGGTGGCGGCGATGAGCGACGCCAACTCGATCTGGATCGGGTCGGTGTCTTGGAACTCGTCGAGGAGCACGTGGCGGTAGCGCGCGTGCAGCGCTCGCCGGACCTCGGCGTTGTCACGCAACACCTGGCGGGCCAGCACGAGCAGATCGTGGAACTCGAGCCCGCCGTTGCTGCGGCGTTCTTGCGCGGCGTGGTGGACCTCGCGTGCCACCAACCGCATCAACCGATCGAGCACATCGTGGCTGACCTGATCGAGCACCGCGGCCAACGCATCGTTGACCTCGTCGATGAGGCCCTTCACCTCCTTGACGTCGGTCGACCACTTCCCCTTCGCTCCCCCCTTGCCGCGACCCCAGGCCGCTCGGCTCGCACCACGCCGGTAGGCGCCCGCCCGGTACAGCGCCTGGAGGCGCCGCAGCTTGCGATGCGGGTCGGCGACGGCGACCGCGGCCTGCATCTCGGGGAGCACGGCCTGGAGGTGTGCGTACAGCAGGTCGGTCGTGTCGGTGCAGTCGGCCGGCGCTGCGGCGAGCGTGGCGACCGCCCGGTCGAACGGCCCGAAGTCGATCGGACCCAGCGGCGCCGGGGTTTCGTCGATGAGTTCGCCGAGCCGGTCCCAGTTCTGCGCGAAGTTGGCGGCGACGTCCTTGAACGACGCCTGGCCGGCGAAACGCGGGGTCAGCGGCACGTCGATCAGCGCTGCCCGATACAGCAACTCGTCGTAGCTCGGCTCGGCGTCGAGCATGTCGACGAAACGGCCCCACCGTTCTTCGTGCGCCAGTTGCGAAGCGACCTCGTCGAGCACGCTCACCCGAGGCGGGAGCCCGGCCGCCACGGCGAATTCGCCGAGGATTCGGCTGGCGAACCCGTGCACCGTGGAGATGGCGGCGAGGTCGGCATCGGCGATCGCCTGCATCGCCCGGCTGCGAACGACCGGGTCATCGGTGTCGGCAGCTCGCTCGAACTGCACGCGGATGCGCGCCTGCAGTTCGCTGGCGGCGGCCTCGGTGAACGTGATGGCCGCGATCTCGGACAACGGCACCTCGCGTTCGAGCACGGTGCGCACGATGCGGTCGACGAGCTGTGTGGTCTTTCCGGTACCTGCACCGGCTTCGACGAAGAGGGTCTGGTCGAGGCCGGTCGAACTGATGAGGTCACGGGCGGGTTGGTCGCTCAGCACGTTGCTCATCGTTCGACCTCGTCGTCGTCGTCGTTCGGCTCGGGGGGCGTGAGGGCCACGCGCACCGCGAGTTCGGGCGCCGACGCCTTCGCAGCGGCGTGGTCACCGCGGTCGCGGACGCACACGCTGTCGAAATCGCAGTAGCCACAGTTGTCGTTGGTCAGCCGGAACGTGTCCCAGTCGCCCGGCGCCGCGGCGAACACGCCGGATGCGATGCCGGTGGTGATCGCCGTGAGCACCTCGTGGAATCGGGTGCGCTTCTCGTCGGTCCACTCGTAGCCGTGGTGCTGCTGCCCGGCTCGTTCGACCAACCAGTAGTGCGCCGATGCCGACGAGGCGCCGGTGGCCTGCATGGCGCCCTCGGCGTACATCCCCAGTTGCAGTGTGGTTCCCGCCAGGAACGGGTCGTCGGTCAGGTCGTCGTACTTCTTGCCCTTCCCCGACTTGTAGTCGTTGATGAGCACGCGACCGTCGGCGGTGGTGTCGACGCGGTCGATCATGCCGCGCAGCGTGATCGCGTCGCCGTTGGGCAACTCGATCGGCACCACCTCGCCCGACTTCACTCCGAGGTCGAGTTCGACGAACGCCGGGGTCGCTCCGTGGCTCGCTCGGTACGCGTTGTCGGCGTGGACGAACGCATCGAGCAGATCGTGCAGGTCGTCGCGCTGCACCCGCCAGTTCGCCCGTCGCCCGGTCCGGCCGATCGCCACGTACTCGTCGCACAGATCGTCGGCGATCTCGTGCAGGCGGACCACCGCCTCGGTTGGCCACGGTTCGGACGGAGCCGGCGGCCCCGACTCGATCGCTTCGCTGATGAACTGCTCGAGCGCCTTGTGGATGAGCGACCCACGGTCGAGCGCCGACAACTCCTCGTTGCGTTCCGGGTCGTCACGATCGCTGACCTCGAGGACGTAGCCGAGGAAGTATCGGAACCCGCAGCTCGCCCAGGTCTCGAGGCGGGAAGGCGACATCGCTCGGTCGCCGACGCCCGGGAGTGGGAAGTTGTCGGCTCCGACGCGCGCACCGAGGTTGCCGTCGAACTCGGTGAACGCCGACCCCGCCCGTTGCACTTGTGCGGCGAATCCTTTGCCCACCAGCTGAGCGAGCCCGTGCTCGACGGGATCGGCTCCGTCGGTGACGTCGGTGCCGAGCGTCGCCAGGTCGCGTTCGGCCACACAGCTGACACCGCCATCGCGGAGCGCCGAGGCGAATGAACTGACGTGACGCACCACGTTCTGGTCGAGTGTGTCGAAGTCGGTCGCGACGACGCGATGCCCCACCATCGCCGATGCCGAATCGAGCAACCAGCGCGAGGGCAGCGCTCGTCGATTGGATCGGAGGTCACCCCGCGCGAACGTGAGGACGCGACGCTCGGGCGGCGCTGCGGCGAGCGCGGCCAGGAACGCTCGATGCTGATGGTGCAGCCGAGCCGCCCGCGGTTCGAGCTGGTCGAGCGCACGCAGGCGCAACGCGTCGGGCAGGATCGCATCGTCACGGCGTGGAACCGGCAGGACGCCCTCGGCGCAACCGACCACGAACACGGCGTCGAGATCGTGCCCGACCGCCGTGGCGATGGGCCCGTACACGACTCCGTGGCCGAAACGACCGTGTCGGGCGCGAGCCACGTCGAGTTCGGCGCCGAGGGCTCGCTGGAAGACCGCGGTCGACGGCGTGGGTTCGATCTGATCGAGCGCGGCGAGACGAGAGAGGGCGTCCTCGACCCGGGCGAACGCCTCCTGCTCCTGGTCGGGCCACGTGCCATGCGTGCGTTCCGAGCCCAGGAGCGAGTGCAGCAGGTCGCGTGCGGCCGCGCACTTCTCGGTCCAGCTCGTGGCGATGTCGACCGCTCGGACCGAGCGATGCAGCTCGTCGACGAACTCCACCAACCGCTTCCCGTCGGCCACGCGGTCGCGAAGCCGTCGGAGGCGATACTCGGTGCTGTCGCTCGCAGGCTCGTCGGCGAGATCGGCAATCCACTGCTCGGTGCGGGCCTGATCGTGTTCGATCTTGCGGCGCCAGTCGGCGTGGTCGATCACGACGCCCGCCTCGCGTGAGAGCTGGTCCCAGATCGTCGGCCGGATGGGCTCGTCGGCGAAACGAAGCGGCCCGCCACTCACGACCTCCATCACCCGGTCGCGACGCCAACGTACGGCGGGCAGCCCCAGCGCGCCGAGCAGCGTTCGCCCGGCCACCGAATCGGAGAGGCGACGCGGGTCGGGCCCGTTGATCGGGATGCCTGCCGCCCCGAACTGCTGCTCGATGATGCGCACATACGGGTCGGGGGTGGGGAAGAACACCCCGATGCGATCGAGTGCGACGCCGTCGGCGACGAGCTCGGCGACCGCGCTGCACACCTCACGGATCTCTTCGGGGCCGTCGGTGACCGACACGATCGACGAGGCGACCGGCGCCGACACCTCCCCGCTGGTGCGTGGCACGCCTGCGGCTTCACACGCCCGCCACACGGGCTCGTCGGCAGCCTCGACACCCGTGAGACCGACGATGACCGACGACGACGATGCGGCTCGCAGCGCCTCGCCGAGGAAGCGGCCGATCGCCGGCGTGACCGGAGCGGGCAGATACCACACCAGGTGCCCCATCGGTGCGAGTCGTTCGGCCAGGTCGAGACGTTCGGCTGCCTCGGTGGCGAGGTCGTGTTCGGTGTGGAACGCCGCGAGCTTCTCGGCGATCCGCCGATGGAAGGTGACCGCCAGACGAGCGGCCGTGGAGCCCTCCTCCTCGATCGATTCGAGACCCGCCTCGTCGACGTTGGACAGCTCGGCGAAGAGCGCGGCCAGCGCCGCTTCGGTCGCTTCGTGTTCGGCGACCGCCCGGTACACGTCGGGGTCGTCGGCCAACACCTGTCGGACCGCGGCACCCAGCACCGGGTTGGTGATCGGTTGCCGATCGAGCAGCAGGTCGGCGGCGACGAGTTCGGCGAGACGGAACGGGGTGACGAACGAGACGTTGGCGATGCCCTGGCGGCTCCCGGCCCGCAGTTCCCCCGAACCGACCAAGCGCCGCGCCGAGAGTCCGACGAAGTTGCTCGGCACGATCACCGTGACCGGAGCGAGCGGACCCGACGCCTTGGCCTGAGCGATCGCCTCCGAGAGCGCCTCGGAGGCACGGCGCCCGTACTCGGTTGCTTCGATGGAGTCGATCACTACGTCGAACGTACTCAGCGGGTGTCACAGAGTTGCAAGAAGACAGGCCCCACCTCCCCCGGTGCCCCGGTTTGTGTGACCGAAACCGACGGAGGCTCGCGCAATCGGTCACACAAACCTCCGTGCGGACGGCCATCCCCGGTTTGTGTAACCGAAACCGACGGAGGCTCGCGCAATCGGTCACACGAACCTCCGTGCGATCGGAGTCAGGTCGAGTTGGTGGCGGAGACCAGGTCGTCGTCGCTCGCGAACTCGTCGTCGGCCGATTCGTCGGCGTCACGGTGCGCGCGGATGCGGGCAGCGCGATGATCGGGTTTGGGGGTCACCGCTTGTCGGCCGAGGGCGAAGACTCCCTTGAAGCCGATCTCGAGCAGGCGACGCAGCAACACCAGCGCCACCAGTACCGCCCCGGTCACCGCTGCGGGCACACCGATCACCGCCAGCAGCAGACGACGATCCTCGAAGAGCGGCGACAACAGACCGGAATCGACCGGGGTGCCGTCGAGGTTGAGCGTCTGCACCGGATCGTCGAGCGTCGGACACTCCACCTCGGTGTCTTCGAGCCCGACCACGGCGTCACCGCCGAACAGTGGCGTCTCCGGCGAGACCTTCGACGCGAGCACACCGATCGACGGGTCGACAGAGGCGCCGACGAGGTACTCGCTACCGATGTCGAGGTACTTCGAATCGGGGCCGTAGCGAACGTCGATCAGACCGTCGACCGAGAACGGACCGGCGGCTCCGGAGCGCACCTGGTCGATCTGGAAACGGACCGTGCCCTTCTCGATGAATGCGTCCTTGTCGAGCACGGTGCCGACGAACGCGACGTCGGCAGGCTCGGGCACCGCGCAGCCGACCGGCACGGGAATGAGCGAGGTGGGGGCGTCGTCGACGGGAACCGGCTCAGGGGCGGGCGTGGCGTGGGCCGGCGCTGCCGAGCACAGCACGATGCCGACGGCGACAGATGCAGTTCGCAAGAGCCTCCGGAGCATCTTGACGAGAGTATCGGCCGCGAGCCGCTGGCCCGCGGCACGCGAGCCGGTACTCGCCGCGACGCCGGAGCACCTACTGGCCGCGGAAGTTCGGGCTGCGCTTCTCGAGGAAGGCGCGCACGGCCTCGGCGGTGTCTTTGGTGCCGAAGTTGACCGTTTGCGACAGACCTTCGTCGTCGAGCGCTTCTTCGAGCGTGACGTTCATCGAGTTGCCGAGCAGGCGCTTGGTCATCGCCAACGCGATCGGCGGGCCGGCGGCGAGACGCGTGGCCCAGTCGTCGACGAACGCGTCGAGTTCGCTGCTCGGGACGATGCGGTTGACCAGGCCGATCGCCTCGGCTTCCTTTGCGTCGATGATGTCGGCGAGCAGCGCCAACTCCTTGGCCTTGTGCATCCCGACGCGTCGCGGCAGGAAGAACGAACCGCCGAAGTCGATGCTGAGTCCACGGCGGGCGAAGATCTCGGAGTAGCGCGAGGTCTCGTCGCCGACGACCATGTCGCATGCCAGCGCCATGTTGAGCCCGGCGCCCACGGCCACCCCGCGGACCTTGGCGATCGTCGGCTGCGGAATGCGATGCAGCGCCAACGCGATGTCGGTGATGTTGCGCATGGCCGCGAGTTGGTGCCGCGGCGGTTCGGCGCTGTCGGCTGCGTCGTCTGACTTCTTGTCCATACCGCCGACGTCGGCGCCCGAGCAGAAGTCGCCGTCGGCCCCCGTCAGTACCAGGACTCGGTCGGACGTGCTCGATGCGACCTCGCGGAATGCCGTGAGCAGTTCGCTCCACATGACCGCGTCGGCCGCGTTCTTGCGGTGTGGCCGGTTCAACGTGATGGTCACGATGCCCTCGGATCGGTCGACGATGATGGTCTCGTAGGTGTCAGACGCCATTCCAGCGACGATACTGACCTCGATGGGCTTCAATCCGTACCGGAAGTTCAAGGCCAAGCCGGCCGACTACGCGTTCGTCGCTGCCGGCATCGTGGCGGCCGTGAGCCTCACCGTCTGGGCGTTCTTCGGCTGACCGTCGCCCGAAGACGAGCGCGGCGCGAGCAACGAAGCGTCGACGCGGCGTCAGAACGCTCCTTCGTAGAGCTTGATCTCGACGCCGGTGATCGCCACGACATCGAAGCGCGTGGTGCGCCGGCCGAGACCGTGCGCGTGGAGCCAGTCGAGCCCCAGGAGCCGAATGCGCCGCTGCTTGTCAGGGCCGACCGCTTCGGCCGGACTCCCGTACCGGGCCGTTCGTCGGGCCTTGACCTCGCTGAAGACGATCGTGCCGTCGAGTTCGAGCACCAGGTCGAGTTCACCTCGTGGTGATCGCCAGTTGCGGTCGAGCACGGTGTACCCGCGACGCTCGTAGAACCGTGCAGCGAGGTCTTCTCCCCAGCGGCCGCGGGCGATCTTCGACTGGTCGGTGTGGGCGCGCATGAGCCCCTCCTCGGTGTGTTGCCGTGTGGAGGGGCCGCGTCAGGCCCGAAACAGGCGCCAGCGGCGCCGAACGCTCAGAAGTCGCGCTTCTCGCGGATCTTCGCGGCCTTGCCCTTGCGGTCACGCAGGTAGTACAGCTTCGCACGACGGACGTCGCCACGCTTCACCACTTCGATCTTCTGGACCGTCGGGGTGTGCAGCGGGAACGTGCGCTCGACTCCGACGCCGTAGCTAAGCTTGCGGACCGTGTAGGTCTCCTGCAGGCCGCCACCCTGGCGAGCGATGACGTCGCCCTGGAACACCTGGACGCGCTCCTTGCCGCCTTCGACGACGCGCACGTGCACCTTGAGCTCGTCACCCGCCTGGAAGTCGGGGATGTCGTCGCGGAGCGAATCGTTGTCGATGAGGTCGGTGGCTTGCATGGCGTCTACCTACTAGTGAGAGCTGTCGGAGTGAGAGCAGTGAAGGCCTGAGCGTCTGTGCTCGACGGCCTGCCCGTGTGGGCCGGTCAATGATACGGGTCCGCGGGGAACTCTTCCAACAAGCGTGTGTCATCAGCCGTGAGACCGCCGCGCGCCTCGATGAGGTCGGGACGGTCGCGCAGCGTGCGATGAAGGCGTTGGGCTTGCCGATATCGCTCGATGCGAGCGTGATCGCCGCTCAGCAGAATCGGCGGCACCTCGTGATCGCGGTACGTCGCAGGGCGTGTGTACTGGGGTTCTTCGAGCAGACCGGACGCGCCGAAGCTCTCGGTGACCGGGCTCTCGGCGTTGCCCATCGCTCCGTCGCGAAGCCGCGTCACCGCTTCGATGATCAGACACGCCGCGACCTCTCCCCCGCTCAGCACGACGTCGCCGATGCTGATCTCGTCGTCGATCAACTCGCGACGAACGCGGTGATCGACCCCTTCGTAGCGACCGCACAGCAGGCTGAAGCCGTCGAGGTCGGCGAGTTCGCGCGCCATCGCCTGGTCGAAGCGGCGCCCTCCCGGGCTCATCAGGAAGATCGGGCGAGGTGGGTCGGCTGCTTCCACCGACGCGAAGATCGGCTCGGGACGCATCACCATGCCGGCGCCGCCGCCGAAGGGGGCATCGTCGACCGTTCGGTGCTTGTCGGTCGCGTGGTCACGCAGGTCGTGGCAGCGCAGGTCGAGCAGCCCGTTGGTGCGGGCCTTGCCGAGCAGGCTCTCGGAGCAGAAGTCGTCGACGAGCGCCGGAAAGATCGAGAAGACCTCGATCCGCAGCGCGTCGGACGGGTCAGGCATCGTCGTCGAGTTGCACCGAGAACAAGCCGTCGGGCACGTCGACCGTGATGACGCCGTCGGTGAACGAGGTGACGAACGTCGAGGGCACCAGAGCGCCGCTGTCGAGTTCGATCAGGTCGGAGGCGGGGTTGGCGACCACGGCAGTGCACACGCCGTGAGCGGTACCGTGCTGGTCGACCAGGGAGGCGCCGATCATCTCGTGGACCCACAGCGCATCGGGGTCGTCGATCGGAGCACCGAAGAGTTCGACGTTGGTCAGCCGCTCGGCCGCGTTGCGGTCGTCGACGCCCTCGAGCTTGGCGATGATGCGTCCGTTGCCAGCGCGCCGACTCGATGCGATGACGAACATCCGGCCGTTGCCGAACAGCTCGGTGCCGGGGTCGGCTCGATCGGTTCGATCGGTCGTGAGCTGCAAGAAGATGTCGCCGCGCAGTCCGTGCGGGCGGCGGAGATGGCCGACGGTGAGCCAGCCTTCGGGGGGAGATGCGACGCGTTCAGCCATCGACGGCCTCCTTCACGATCTGCGGTGCTCGCTGCACGGATGGCGCCTCGGCGCCGGGCCGTTCAGTCGAGGAATTCGATGTCGATCTCGACATCGTCTTTGCTGGCAGCTGCACGAGTGACGGTGCGGATGCTGGCAGCGGTGCGGCCACGACGGCCGATGACACGGCCGAGGTCGCCATCGCCCACGCGCACGTTGAGCGCTGGGCGGTTGCCCGACTCGTCGACCTCGACGGTGACGGCGTCGGGATCGTCGACGATCGACTTGACGATGTGAGTCAGAACCGCAACAGCGGTACCGGCGAACTCGTCGCTCACTTGCCGGCTGCCTTGGCGGCCTCGTACTGCTCTTGAGCGCCCGAGATCTTGATGATCTTGGCCACGCGCTCCGACGGCTGTGCGCCTTCGGACAGCCACTTCACGATCTTGTCGTTGTCGACGTTGATGAGCGAAGGCTCTTCGCGGGGGTTGTACTGACCGAGAATCTCGATGAAACGGCCGTCGCGAGGCGAGCGAGCATCAGCCGCGACAATGCGGTACTGAGGCTGCTTGGTCTTGCCAACACGTGTGAGTCGCAGCTTTACTGCCATCTTTGATCGTCACTCCTGTATTCGATTTGAGAACGTCGCAAGACTAGCGCCGTCGTGGCCCGACCCCACCGAAATCGCCGTCACATACCGCCGACAGCGGAGGTGAGGTGGCGAACCGTGATGAGCGGGTCGGGGTGGATGTGCTCAGCGGGGCAGCCCGGGCAGACCAGGCATGCCGGGCGAGCCGGGCAGACCGGGAAGTTCCATACCGGACGGATCGAAGTCGACGCCGGGTCCGAGGCCCTTCGGCCGCTTGTTGCCGCCTCTCCCCTTCTTGCCCTTCTTGCCCTTCTTCCCCATGCCGCCACCCATGACGCCCATCTTCTTCATCATCTTCTGCATCTCGTCGAACTGCTTGACGAGGCGGTTGACGTCGCCGACCTGGGTGCCGGAGCCGGCAGCGATGCGCGCGCGGCGGCTGCCGTTGATGACCTTGGGGAACGTGCGCTCCTCCATGGTCATCGAGCGGATGATGGCTTCGATCGGCTTGAGCGAGTCGTCGTCGATGTCGGCGTTCTTCAGTTCCTTCGGAATGCCGGGCATCATCGACATGAGGTTGCCGAGCGACCCCATCTTCTTGATCTGCTGCATCTGGTCGAGGAAGTCGTCGAGGGTGAACTGCCCCTCCATCATCTTCGCCGCGGCCTGCTCGGCTTGATCTTGCTCGAAGGCGGCTTCGGCCTGCTCGATCAGCGTGAGCATGTCGCCCATGCCGAGGATGCGGCCGGCCATGCGGTCGGGGTGGAACTGCTCGAACTCGTTGAGCTTCTCACCCGTGGAGGCGAACGCGATCGGGCGTCCGATGACCTCCTTGACCGACAGGGCAGCACCGCCGCGGGCGTCGCCGTCCATCTTCGACATGATCACGCCGTCGATCTTGAGGGTCTCGTGGAACGCTTCGGCGGTCTGCACGGCGTCTTGGCCGGTCATAGCGTCGATGACGAGGAACGTGTAGTCGGGATCGACCGCTCCGGAGATGAGTCGAACCTGTTCCATCATCTCGGCGTCGATCGACAGGCGGCCGGCGGTGTCGACGATGAGCACGTCGCGACCGAGACGTTTCGCCTCCTCGAGCCCCTGGTGGGCCGTGAGTACCGGGTCTTCGGGGTCGGAGTAGACCGGGACGTCGATCTGAGCGCCGAGCGTGCGGAGCTGTTCGACGGCAGCGGGACGCTGCAGGTCGGCGCCGACGAGCAGCGGCTGACGGCCCTGCGCCTTGAACCACGAGGCGAGCTTGGCGGAGTTGGTGGTCTTACCCGAACCCTGCAGACCGGCCATGAGCACCACGGTCGGCGGCTTGGAGGCGTAGGTGATCGAGAGCGTTTCGCCGCCGAGCGCCCGGGTGAGCTCGTCGTTGACGGCCTTGACGACCTGCTGGCCCGGGTCGAGCGCCTGTGAACGTGTGGCGCCGATGGCGTGCTCGCGGATGCGGTTGCACACCGAGCGGACGACGGTGACGTTGACGTCGGCTTCGAGGAGGGCGGTACGGATCTCCTTCATCACCTCATCGACGTCAGCTTCGGTGAGGCGGCCCTTGCCGCGGATCTTCTTGACGATGCCTTCGAGACGGCCGGAAAGATTGTCGAACATGCGGTTCCGAGGTTACCGGCTCGACGTTGCCGACCCCGGGAACCTCCGCATCGGCGGTGTCAGCCGAGGCTGACCCACTCGATGATGCCGCCGCTCACGCCGAAGTTGACCCGGTACGGGACCAGGTCGGCGGTCATGGCGCCGTCAGGCTCGACCACTCGCACGATGTATCCGATCGACTCGAGTGCCCCTCGGGCGCTGTCGACGGGTTGGCCGATCCACAACGACTCGAAGGAGCGCAGCAGTTCCGCGCGTCCATCGGCATCGAGCCACTCATCGAGCGAGCCCTCCGCCGGGGTGATGGTCGGGTTGCTGGTCGTGGTCGGGCTGATGGTCGTGGTCGGAGGTGCGTCGGGCGGTTCCGACGTCGTGGTCGTTGTGCTGGTCGTCGTCGACGAGACGCTCGTGCCGGTCGTCGTCGAGTCGGCTGCTCCCGGGACCCACGGATCGGCGTAGACACCGGTGACGATCTCGTTGCGGTGCAGGACGTTGGCGCGATCCCAACGGAGGTCGGCATCGACGTTCTGGTCGAGGTCTTCGTCGAGGATGCGGACGGTCCAACCCGATCCTTCGAGGGTGTTGACGACCGACGCCAGGTCACGGCCGACGAGCACGTCGGCGAAGACCGAGTTGTAGTAGTCGGTCGATCCGGTGCCGTCGTACGGCGGCACGGGAATGGTGAGCGGCGTTCCGTCGTCGGCCAACAGCGTCGGCATCGGCTCGGGGGTGGGCACGTAGCCCTCGACCATCGTGGCGGGTGACGGCAGGGTGGTCGACGGTTCGATGAGCACCATCGCCGATGCATCGACCGCCACGACGCCGTACTCGCTGCCATCGTCGGCGACGAAGACGAACGTCGGCACCAACCACGGCCCGCTCGGCGACTCCCAGAACGTCTGCAGGCCGAGTTCGACACGGTCGATGCGGAGCCAGGGCGACTCGGTCCCGTCGACGGGTGGCTCCGCCCGGCTGCCCATCGGCGGTGTTCCCGGCAGGGTCGTCGGGGGCGACGTGACCCGAGGCGGCCCGAGCGACGTGGTGGTGGCGGCGGGGGCCGTCGTGGTGGCCACGAGGTCGCCGTCGACGGGTGGTGGTGGGAGTGCCGAACCCGGGACCGTGGTGGTGGTCGTGGTCGTGCTGGCCTCCGCCGGCGCCACGGGCGTCGACACCGGTTCGCTCGTGTCGGCGAGCATCGTGGTGGGCGGTGCGATCCCGCCGAATCCTGCGTAGCCAGCGTGGAGTCGATCGATCGCCGTGTCGATGTCGACCAGTGCGACGCCGACCGCTTCCTGCGGCGCGGTGAACGCTCCGTACGCAGCGGCCACCTCCCCGGATGACCCGACCGAGAACCCCCAGGTCACACCCGATCGCCAGCCGTTCGGGGCGAAGACGACGCTGAACTCGATCGACGTCGCTTGATCGAACCGCTCGACGACGTAGGCGTTCGGCTCGATGCCGAGCACGGTCATCGCGTCGGCGATCTGCTGCTCCGCTCGCTCGGTGGACGCCGGCGGCTCCGAGATCGCCACTTCTCCGTCGCAGAACCCGTCGGGAAGCGTGGGGCACGGCAGCATGCCGCCCCGCAGGTCGGACCCGCCCTCGAACCAGAACGACCCTCCGTCGCCACCGCGCGGCGCGTTGACCACCAGCAGACGACCATCGCCGTCCCCGACCTGCCAGTCGGCGTCGAGCCGTTCGACAGCGCCCGACACGCCGAAGATCGCGGCCAGCTCAGCGGCGCGCGCATCGATGACGGCATCGTCGACCGCCGCTCCTGCATTCAGATCGAAGATCGTGGCGGTGGACGCTGGAGCGACCAGATCCGTCGTCGCGAAACCGCCCGACCGCTCGACGGCGATCCCCTGTTGTTCGGCGGCGACGACCTGCCCGAACGGCGTGTCGGCAGCGACGTCGAGGAGAAACGAGCTGGTGAGTGGTGCCGGGAGCGCTTCGCCGCCCGGGTCCGGGGCACTGCTGCCGCACGCCGCGAGCATCGCTGCTGCGCCGACGAGCACGCCGATCCGAGCCGAACGAGAGCAGCGACGCGTCGAATCCATACCCATGAGACGTTTCAGCGTGGCCTTCGGTTCCCACCGCGCGCCGGACCATCGGTTCGAGGGGCCGGTGCGAACGCTGGCCCCATCTCGACGTTCAGCGCTCGAAGAGTGCGGTGACGAATTCGTCGGGGTCGAACGGGATCAGGTCGCCGATGGTCTCACCGATGCCGACCAGCTTGACGGGGATGCCCAGGTCGGTCTCGATCGCGAACACGATGCCGCCCTTGGCCGAACCGTCGAGCTTCGTGAGCACGACGCCGGTCACGTCGGTGGCGTCGTTGAACTCCTTGGCCTGGATGAGACCGTTCTGGCCGGTGGTGGCGTCGATCACCAGCAACGTCTCGGTGACCTGTCCTGCGCCCTTCTCGGCGACGCGGCGGACCTTCTTCAACTCGTCCATGAGGTTCGACTTCGTGTGCAGACGACCGGCGGTGTCGGCCATGACGATGTCGATGTTCTTCGATGCGGCACGCTCGACACCGTCGAAGATGACCGAACTCGGATCGCCGCCCTCGGCGCCGCGGACGAAGTCGGCGCCCGACCGCTCGGCCCAGGTGTTCAGCTGCTCTGCCGCTGCGGCACGGAACGTGTCGCCGGCGGCGAGCAGCACGGTGCGACCGCCACCGACCTGCTGGTTGGCGAGCTTGCCGATAGTGGTGGTCTTGCCCACGCCGTTGACGCCGACGAACATCCAGACGTTCGGCGCTCCTTCGTCGAGGGTCTCGAACGTGAGGTCCCGCTCACTCCCCCGCAGACGGCTGGCCATCTCCTCTTGCAGTGCGTCGAGCAGATCGCTGGGCTCGGTGATCTCCTTGGCCGACACCTTGGCGCGCAGCACGTCGAGGAGTTGGTCGGTGATCGAGACGCCGACGTCGGCGCGCAACAGTGCCTCTTCGAGGTCCTCGAAGCTCTCGTCGGTGATCGCGGAGCGTCCGAGAACTCCCGAGATCGCTCCGGCGAACGTCGACCGCGCCTTCGCGAGCCGGTCGCGCAGCGACGCTGGAGCGGGTTCCGGCTCCGGTTCGGGCTCCGGGGCCAGCTCGACGGGTTCGGGCTCGGCGGTGGTGCGCTCTTCGAGGATCGTGCCCGACTTGGCCGTCTTGGGAGGCGGTGCGGTCGGCGCCTTCGGCGTGACCGCAGGCGGTTGTCCGGCCTCGCGACGACGATTGAGGACCACCACGCCGACGCCGAAGACGACGACGAGAACGATCGCTACGAGCAGGAGAATCTCGACTACACCCATCACCGTCGGACGCTATCGCCACCTGGCAACGCTCCCCGGACCCATCCCCAACTCGAGGCGATTGCCGCCCAGTCCAGACATCACCCCCAAGCGACCACATCGAGCCTGGCCAGAAATCACCCTCACGCGTACACATCGAGCCTGGGCAGAAATCACCCTCACGCGTACACATCAAGCCTGGGCAAAAATCACCCTCACGCGTACACATCAAGCCTGGGCAAAAATCACCCTCACGGTCCGGGCGATCGCCGTGAGAGGGCTGGGGTCAGGAGCGGGCGGCGGCGGTGTCGGCTTTTTCGGTGACGACCTTCGACGAGCCACCGGGTTGCATCGACACCCCGAGCAGGCAGTCGCCCGCTTCCATCGTGCGCTTCTGGTGCGACACGACGATGAGCTGCGCGTCCTTGCGGAACTCTTGGATGAGCCCGAGGAAGCGGTGCAGGTTGACGTCGTCGAGCGCCGCCTCGACCTCGTCCATCACGTAGAACGGCGACGGACGCGAGCGGAACACCGCGAACAGGTAGGCGAGCGCCGTCAGCGAGCGCTCACCGCCCGACAGCAGCGACAGCTTCTTCACGTTCTTGCCACTCGGCTTCGCCTCGACCTCGATGCCCGTGTTGAGCAGATCGTCGGGATGCGTGAGCTTCAACTTGCCCGTTCCGCCGGGGAACAGCAGCGAGAACAACTCGGTGAAGTTGCCGCTCACGTCGGCGAACGCCGCAGCGAAGACGTTCTGGATCTCGGCGTCGACCGCAGCGATCACCCGAGCGAGGTCGCGGCGCGTGCTGCGCACGTCTTCGAGTTGCTCCTCGAGGAACGTGTGTCGAGTCTGCAGTTCGTTGAACTCTTCGAGCGCCAGCGGGTTGATCGGTCCGAGCAGACGCAGCTCGCGTTCGAGCTCGCGCACCCGACCGGCCGGCGTCGCGCCTTCGGGGATCTCGGGCATCTCGGCGGCCTCGGCGACCGCTGGTTCGATGTCGAGGTCGCGACGCAGCGTCTCGATCGCCGTCTCAAGTCGCAACTTTGCTTCGGCCTCGTCGAGTTCGGCCTTGCGAGCCCGCTCGCGGGTGACGTCGAGCGCCTTCTCGTTCTCGGACCGTTCGCGACGCAACGCTTCGAGTTCGGTGGTGAGACCACGGACTTCGTCGCTCTGCTTCCGCCGCTGCTCGGACAGCTCGGCGTGATGCGCCTCGACGACCGTGCGATGGCCATCGACCAGCGCGGTGAGCCTGTCGATCGCCCCGATCGCACGCTCGATGACGACCCGCTTGTCTTCGGCTGCGGCGCGAGCTTCGGCGTCGGCTTCGAGACGGCGTTCGGCCTCGGCGATGCGGCGTTCGAGGATCTGCTGGCGTTCGTGAAGACCGGCGTTGCGCACTTCGAGGTCCTTGCGCTTCGACGCCAGCGCCGCCGCACGCGATTCGAGTTCGGCGCGAAGCTCGCCGCGAGCTCGGGCCGCCTCGGCCTCGGCCTGCTCGTCGGATTCGAGCGCCGGGAGCAACGCTTCGAGCTCGGCGATGCGCTGCGCTTCACGGGCGCTGTTCTCGGTCGCTTCCTCGATGGTGCGGGCGAGCGATTCGAGTTCGGACTGGATCTCGCGGCGTTCGCCCTGGGCGCGCGCCAGGCCTTCGGACGCAGCGCTCAGCTTGGCGTCGTTCGCGTCGAGTTGGCGGCTGAGCGTCTGCTCCTTGGCTCGCGCCTCGGCGAGCGCCTTGTCGGAGGTCGCCACCTGCTCGTCGGCCTCGGCGAGGGCCAGCGTGGCCGCCTCCGACGCTTCCTGCGCCTGTTCGAGCGCGGCGGCAGTGGCTCCGCCTCCTGCCGCGCCGATCCGCCATCCGCTGAGGCCGAATCGGTCGCCCGACTCGGTCACCACGACGGCTTCGGGATGGGCGATGGCGGCGTCGAGCGCGGCGCTCACGTCGTCGAGTCGCACGGCGGAACCGAGCAGTCCGTCGAGCAGTTCGCTGACGTCGGAGTTGTTGGACCGGGCGTGTGGCCGCACCGATTCGCCGACGCTCGGCGCCTGGCCGGCGGCGGGGCGTGCTCCGAGTGCGATGACGGCGCCACTGGTGTCGGACGAGCGGAGCGCGTCGAGTGCGCTGCGAGCTGCGGCCGGGTCGGACACGACGACGGCGGTGAGCGACTCGCCCAGCGCGGCTTCGACCGCCGGCTGCCAGCCGTCGTCGATCTCGATGAGGTCGAGGAGCGTGCCGAGCACACCGTCGACGCCTTCGAGTCGTTCGGCTCCGGCACGGGCGCGTGCAGCATCGAGTGCCATCTGCAGCGCGTCGACGCGAGCCGCTGCCGACGACGCCGTTGCGGCGGCCTCGGAGCGGACGGAGCGAGCGGCCTCGACCTGAGCGATGGCTGCGGCGAGGGCTGCCTCGGCCGCTTCGACCTCGTCGTAGAGCGGTCCTTCGACCTGTCCGGCCTCGTCGCACTCGGTGCGGAAGCGGGCGGCTTCGTCTTCGACGAGCTGGAAGCGCTCGGTCAGCGACTCGTTGCGGCTGGTCGCACGACGGAGCTCGCCGTCGAAGCGTTCCATAGCTGCACGGACCGAGCGGAGCTCTCCGCGCACTTCGGCGGCAGCACTCGCAGCCTTGGCCGCCGGCTGGTCGGTACCCACTGCGTCGAGCACCTGCTGGCGTTCGGTCTTGAACGCCTGTTCCTCGTCGTCGAGCGCCTGGGCGGCCGGTTCGAACGTGCCGAGTTCTTCGATCACGCTCGCCAGTTCCTCACGGAACTTCGCTGCGTCGGCTTCGAGGTTGGCCACGACGCCGGCATCGAGCAGCTGGCCTTTGTCACGTTCGAGGGAGCGTCGACGTTCGACGAGCACGGCGTTGAGGCCACGGGCCCGCTCGCGAAGTTGCTCGACCCGCACGAGCCGGTCGCTGACGTCGCTGGCGCCGCGAGCCGAGAGTTGCGCTTCGATCGACATGACCGACGTGTCGAGCCCGGCGAGTGTCGTCTTGAGTTCGGCTTCGGCCGACGAGCTCTCGAGCTTGACGGTGGCGAGCGATTCGAGTTTCGTGCGCAGGCCCTTGATCTCCTGGCCGGCGACGAAGGTCTTGAGCGCGCTGAGTTCTTCGATCAGCGAGCCGTGGCGCTCGGCGGCCTTCGCCTGTCGTTCGAGCGGGCGCAGCTGACGGCGAACTTCACGCAGAAGGTCTTGGACCCGGAGCAGGTTGGCTTCGGTCGCGTCGAGGCGGCGCTCGGCCTTCTCCTTGCGCTTGCGGAACTTGAGGACCCCGGCGGCTTCCTCGATGATCGCTCGGCGCTCTTCGGGCCGGGCGTTGAGCACCGCGTCGATCTGGCCCTGACTGACGATGACGTGTTGCTGACGGCCGACACCGGCGTCGGACAGCATCTCTTGCACATCGAGCAGTCGGCAGGTGACGCCGTTGATCATGTACTCGGATTCGCCCGTGCGGAACAGGATGCGGGTGATCGTGACTTCGTTGAACTCGACGCCGAGCGTGCCGTCGGAGTTGTCGATCGTGATGCTCACCTCGGCACGGCCGAGCGCCGGACGGGCTGCCGTACCGGCGAAGATCACGTCGTCCATCTTCTGCGAGCGCACGGCCTTCGGCGACTGGGCACCGAGCACCCACGCCATGGCGTCGACGACGTTCGACTTGCCCGAACCGTTGGGGCCGACCACGACGGTGACGCCCGGTTCGAGCACCATGTTCGTCGAATCCGCGAACGACTTGAACCCTTTGAGGGTGAGATTCTTCAGAAACACAGCGTCCCGAATCTAACTCGCAGGAACGGCCGCTCCATCGTTTCTCGTTCAGTACTGGCAGACCGGGCAGTAGTGCGTGCCGCGGCCGCCGCTCACCGTGCGCCGGATCCACCCTCGACCGCACGTGAGGCACCGTTCACCGCCGCGGGCGTAGACACGGTGGTCGTCCTGGTACGAGCCGCCCTCGCCCATCAGGTCGACGTACTGGGCGTCACCCAGGGTGGAGCCGCCCGCGGCGATGGCCGCCGACAGCACGTCGACGATCGCCAGATGGAGCCTCGTGATCGCTCGAGCGTCGAGCGTGTTGGCCGGTCGATCGGGACGCAGCCGTGCCGCGTGGAGGATCTCGTCGGCGTAGATGTTGCCGATCCCGGCGATCTTGTGCTGGTCGAGGAGTAGCGGCTTGAGCGCTCTCGCCGTCGACCGAACGATGGCACTGAGCTGGGCCTTTGCGAAGGGTTCGGCGATCGGATCGATTCCCAGCTTGGCGAGTTCGGGGAGCTCGACGTCGACGCGGTCGGGAGCGAACACGACCACTTCACCGAACGTTCGGGGGTCGACGAACCACAGCTCGGAGTCGTTGTCGAGGTGCATCACCACATGCGTATGAGCGGGGCGGGCCGCGCCACCATCGGCGATGAGGACCTGGCCGCTCATACGCAGGTGGATCATCGCGACATCGCCCGAGTCGAGCGGCAACAGCAGGTATTTGCCGCGCCGATCGGTGCGCTCGATGCGGGTGTTCGTCAACCCGTCGACGAGCGCCTCTCTCGACGTGCGCCGCACGACTCGTTCGCGTCCGACCTCGACCCGCTCGATGCGGCGGCCTCGTGCGTGGCGGTCGAGTCCACGGCGGACTGTTTCGACTTCGGGCAGTTCAGGCATCGGCGAGCAGGGCCGCACAGGCCGCGGCAGCCGCCACCTGCTCGGCCGCCTTCTTCGATCGCCCGTCGCCGGTTCCGACGAGCCGTGATCCGACGAGTGCCCGGGCGGTGAAGACCTTGGCGTGGTCGGGACCGACCGAGGTCAACTCGTAGCGCGGCGGCTCGTCGCCCCGCTTCGCGCACAACTCCTGGAGTTGCGTCTTGTTGTCGAGTTCGACGAGTCGGTCGATGTTGCGAGCGAGTCGTGGTGCGACGTGGCGTTCGACCATGGCGTACGCCGCCTCGCTGCCACCGTCGAGGTAGACCGCACCGAGGATCGCTTCGAACGCGTCGGACAGGATGGACGGCTTCTCGGCACCACCCGCAGCGCCTTCGCCTTTGCCCAACAGGAGATGGGGGCCGACACCGATCTCTTCCGCGATCGATGCGAGCGCCGTGGCGTTGACGACACTCTTGCGGAGGTCGGTGAGTTGCCCTTCGGGAAGGTCGTCGAAGCGTCGATACGCGATGTCGGCGATCGCCCACCCGAGCACGGCGTCACCGAGGAACTCGAGGCGCTCGTTGCTCTCGGTACCGGGATGCTCGGAACACCACGAGCGATGCGCTAGCGCGCGTTGCAACAACGACGGGTCACCGAACTCGTGCCCCACCGCAGCGGCGAGCGACGCATGATCGGCTCCGGGGGCCGTGTCGGGGGAAGCCGCCGAGGTGCCTGGGGTGTCGGTGCTCGACACGGTGCGTCGTTGACTCGGTGTGGCGTTCAGCTCTTGCCGACGCGTTCGTGGACGTAGTCGACGGCGTCGCGAACGGTCTTGAGGTCTTCGAGGTCTTCGTCTTCGATGCGGAAACCGACGGTGCGTTCGCCGATCTCTTCTTCGAGGCCTTCGACCAGTTCGATCAGTGCGAGGGAGTCGGCGTCGAGGTCGTCGACGAACGAGTCACCTTCGTTGACGCTGGCTGGCTCGATCTCGAGGATGTCGGCCAACCGATCGCGCACGATCTGGAGGATCTCGTCTCGGCCGAGCGGGCCCTGTTCGACATGTGTTTCGGCTGGCATGACCGCCGAGCCTACCGCCGCCTAGTCGGGGCGAATTGCTCGGGCCATCTCGGCCACGAGATCGTGCTCGACCATTTCGCGAGCGACGCCGATGCCGTTGCGCATCGCTTCGGCATTGGACGAGCCGTGGGCGATGATGCACACGCCGTCGACACCGAGCAGTGTGGCACCGCCGTACGTGTCGGGGCTCAGCGCCGAGTAGAGCGGCAGCAACGCCGGCATGAGTGCGTCGGCGTGGGGCTTGAACTCCTCGGGTTCGAACGCCTTGAGCAGCGCACCGATCACGGCCTTCATGCCGCCTTCGAGGGTCTTGAGCACGACGTTGCCGGTGAAGCCGTCGGTGACGCACACGTCGACTTCGTCGCTCATGACGTCGCGGCCTTCGACGTTGCCGATGAAGTTGATGCCCGGGGTCTGCGAGAGCAGCGCGTGCGTGTCTTTGCGCAGCGTGTCGCCCTTCGACGCTTCCTCGCCGATCGACAGCAGGCCGACTCGGGGGTTGTCGATGTCGAAGCGATGGCGAGCGTAGATCGAGCCCATCTGGCCGAACTGCACGAGCCAGTCGGCTTGCACTTCGGCGTTGGCTCCGGCGTCGAGCAGCACCGTGGGGGTGGAGCCCGGCACGGGAATCGGCGTGGCGATGGCCGGGCGCTTGACGCCCTTGATGCGGCCCATCCGCAGCAGCGCCGAGGCCATGGTGGCTCCGGTGTTGCCGGCGCTGATCATGGCGCTCGCTCGTCCGTCACGAACGGCTTCGGCGGCGCGGACCAGCGTGGAGTCCTTCTTGCGACGCACGCCCGATGCCGGGTCGTCGTGCATGCCGATGACCTCGGTCGCCTCGATCAGGTCGAGGAGCGAACCATCGGCGGTCTCACGGCCGGCGAGGTCGGCGGGACCGACCAGCACGACGGGAATACCGTCGGCCGACGCAGCGTGCGCGGCGTCGACGTTGGGATTGGGCGCGAGGTCGCCACCCATGGCGTCAATGGCGACGGGGAGCATCGATCAGCCGATCTGCAGCAGTGTGGAGGTGTCGGTCAGGAGGACCGAACCGACTCAGCTCTTGACGTCGACGACGTAGCGATCGCGGTACCAACCGCACGATGAGCACACCGTGTGGGGGACCTTCGCAGAGCTGCAACGGGGGCAGATGCTGCGAGCCGGTGCGTTGAGCTTCCATGCGCTCGCACGGCGGCTACGGGTCTTGGATTTTGAAGTCTTCTTCTTCGGGACAGCCATCGTTTGCTCTCGTTCTCTTCAACCGACCGTTCGGGAAACCACTGGCCGGTCGTCAGGGCCGGGTTACGATATCGGGACCCGGCGTCAGTGCCACACCTCGCACCGATCGAGTCGCCGATCCCGTCGCCGACGGCTCCAGCCGCCGACTGGTTCGGGCGCTGCTGCGTCAGTCGTCGAGCTGGAGTCCGTCGAGCGCCGCCCACCGGTCGTCTTTGACCGTGGTGTCGCAGTCGCACGTCTCGTCGTTGCGGTCGATCCCGCACTTCGGGCACAGCCCGGCGCAGTCGGAGCGACATAACCGTTCCTGATCGAGTTCGAGCAGCGCCGTCTGGCGCGCCATCGGCGACAGATCGAGCTGGTTGTTCTCGATCGGATACGCCTCCTCGTCGATCACGTCGATCTGGTACAGCTCGTCGACCGGGACGCTGAGCTCGCCGCCGAGCTCTTTCAGGCAGCGTCGGCACACACCGTTCCAGGGGGCCGACACCGTGCCGCGCACCGAAATGCCGTCGTTCATCGATTCGAGGTCGACCGACACGCTGATGTCGCCGGTGAGCGATTCGTGCTCGACGTCGAGCGCCGACGCGGCGACCGTGGTGTCGATCTCTTTGACCGCGCCGGGTTGGCGGAGCAACTCCACCGCATTGACTCGTAGTTCGCGCAACCCGTCGTCAGCCATGGTTGCAGCCTACGAACCCAGCTCCGGCGATTGCATCCGGGCTCGGTCGAGCACACCTCGCGAGCCAGACCTATGGTCGACACGTGAGACGACCAGCGACGACCCGAGACATCGATGCCCCGGCGAGCGCTGTGTGGCGTGTCATCACCGACCTCGCCAGATGGCCCGACTGGGGTCCATCGGTTCGTGGCGCGACGCTCGACGGCGAGCGCTTCGAGGCCGGCGCGACCGGAACGGTGACGACATCGTTCGGCGTCACGCTCCCCTACGAGGTGACCGATTTCGTCGACGGCGAACATTGGGCCTGGAAGGTCGCCCGCGTGCCTGCGACCGGCCACTGGGTCGAGGCGATCGACGACGACCGTTGCCGCGCCGGGTTCGACGTCGCCGTGCTGGCGGCGCCGTACCTGGCGGTCTGTGCCCTCGCCCTTCGCCGCATCGAGGCGATCGCCGTAGATGATGCGAATCGCCACGAGACGGTGCGACCCGACGACACCGGCGCCCCCGACGGCACCGGCGTCGTGGAGGTCGGCCGATGAAGGTCGCAGTGATCGGAGCGACCGGCTACGTGGGCGGGCGACTCGTTCCCGAACTCCTCGAGGCCGGCCACGAGGTCCGCTGCCTGGCACGGACTCCCGCCCGGCTCGACAGCGTCGACTGGCGCTCCGACGTCGAGGTCCTCACCGCCGACGTGCTCGATCGCGACTCGCTCGACGGCGCCTTCGACGGCATCGAGGCGGTGTACTACCTGGTACACGCGATGGGTCAAGGCGGCGACTTCGAAGAGTCCGACCGCACCGGCGCCGACAACGCTCGATCCGCGGCCGAGGCGGCGGGCGTGTCGAGGATCGTCTACCTCGGCGGACTCGGCGAAGACGACCCCGAGCAACTGTCCGACCACCTCGCGAGCCGCCACGAGGTCGGCGCCGTGCTCGCCGCGGGCACCGTGCCGGTCACCGAACTCCGGGCCGCGATCATCATCGGCTCAGGCAGTGCCTCGTTCGAGATGCTGCGCCATCTCGTCGAGGTGCTTCCGGCGATGATCTGCCCGCGGTGGGTCACCCGCACCAAGTGCCAACCGATCGGCATCGCCGACGTGTTGCACTACCTGGTGGCCGTGATCGAGATCCCCGAGGCCGCCGGCGAGATCCTCGAGATCGGCGGGCCCGATGTGCTCACCTACCGCGACATGATGGATCGCTACGCGGCGGTCGCCGGGCTCAAGCGGCGACTGATCATCCCGGTTCCGGTGCTGTCGCCGCGGCTGTCGTCGCACTGGGTCAACCTGGTCACGCCGCTGCCGTACGGCCTCGCCCGCCCGCTCGTCGACAGCTTGGTCAACGACGTCGTCGTCAGCCCCGAACGCGACATCGCTCGACTCGTCGACCGCACGCCGTATGCGCTCGACACTGCGATCGAGCGTGCCCTGGCCGTGGTCGGTGACATGCGGTTGAAGACGAGTTGGATGGACAGCACCCGAGGGAGCATGTCGGCGTCACCGATGCCGCAGGATCCCGACTGGGCAGGCGGCACGATCTACGAGGCGACGCAGGAGGTGACGAGCGCGGCGTCGCCCGAGGCGCTGTTCGCCACCGTGTCGGGCATCGGCGGCGAGCGAGGCTGGTACGCGGCGAACTTCCTGTGGACGGTGCGCGGCGGCCTCGACAAGATCATCGGCGGCGTCGGCATGCGACGCGGGCGACGCCACCCCGATCAACTGCGCGTCGGTGACGCTCTCGACTTCTTCCGAGTCGAGGCGTACGAGCGTCCGAGCCTCTTGCGGCTGCGCGCCGAGATGAAGGTTCCCGGCGACGCCTGGCTCGAGTGGCGCATCACGACCGACGAGTCGGGGGACTCGGTGCTCCGACAGCTGGCTCGGTTCCATCCGAGAGGTGTGGCCGGGCGGGCCTACTGGTGGGTGCTGCTCCCGATCCACAAGGTCATCTGGAAGCAGCTCATCGAACGCCTGGCCCTCCGCGCTGCGTCATCGGGTGTCTGACACCGGATGACGTGCGTCATCGGGTGTCTGACACCGGATGACGTGTCAGATGTCTTGATCGAAGAAGGCGTTGGTGGGGTCGTCGTCGGCCTGCACCGCCGCGACCTCTTCTTCTCCCCCGCCGATCGACAGACGCTGCCGGCCGGCGTGCACCGTCTTCGACAGCTTGTCGAGGAGGATCTCGAACGATCCGAGGCGTTGGTCGAGGAAGTCTTCGGTCTCGTGCTTGAGGCGGCGGGAGTCGGCTTCGGCCGTCTCCATCACCTGGCGGGCGCGCTGCTCGGCAGCACGCACGACTTCGGTGCGCTGCACCATCCGCTCGGCCCGAACGCGAGCGGCTTCGAGCAGTTCGTCGGCTTCACGGCGCGTCTTGGCCACGAACTCCTGGCGCTCCTTCAGCATCCAGCGCGCCTGGCGGAGTTCGTCGGGCAGTCGGTTGAGCGATTCGTCGAGCAGTTCGATGATCTCGTCACGGTCGATGCGCGGCGACGACGACAGCGGCATGGTGGGCGCATTGAAGATCACGTCGATGGCACGACGGAGCAACGTCTCGGCGTCGCCGACGTAACCGCCCGGCGAACCCAACTCGGGGTAGCTGTCGTCGACCACGTCGTCGTAGTCGTTGTGGCCCCGGCTGTCGTTGTCGTCGTAGTGGTCGTAACTCATCGATACTCAGTTCTCGTCATTGCCGGCGTCATTGTTGCCGATCAGCGAACTCGGTCGCCAGTGCCTCGGCGACGACGGTTGGCACCAGGTGTGCAACATCGCCACCGTACTTCGCGATCTCACGCACGAAGCGGCTACTCACGAAGCTCAGCTCCGCGCTGCTCGGCAAATACACCGTCCGAACGCCGGCCGTCGAGTGGTTCATCTGGGCCATCTGCTGCTCGATCTCGAAGTCACCGGGTGTGCGCAGCCCCTTGACGATGAAGTCGGCACCGACGGCTCGCGCCGCCTGCGTCGTGAGCCCGGTGTGCTTCTCGACCGACACCGTCGGCAGGTGAGCGGTCGACGCCTCGACGAGTTCGACGCGACGATCGACGTCGAAGAGGCCCGAGTCCTTGGCGAAGTTGTAGAGCACGCCGACCACGACGCCGCCGAAGAGTTCGGCCGCCTGCTCGATCACGTCGAGGTGACCGAGGTGCAGCGGGTCGAAACTCCCTGGATAGAGCACTCGTAGATCTCTGGGTCCGCTCATCGGACTCACAACTTACCCATCCGCACGCTCGAGGAAGCTCACCCACGTGCGGCTGTACTTCTTCGTGCGCAGCGCGGTCCATCCGGCCGGAGGCGTCACCTCGCGGCCCGACTCGGTGACGACGAGCCCCGCGTGGATCTGGCCGAGCAGTTGGTCCCAACCGTCGAAGTCGTAGGGCGGGTCGGCGAACACGATGTCGACGTCGAGTGCGCTGGCCACCGACGTGGCATCGGACCGCATCACCCTCGATCTCGACGCGAGGTCGAGTGCCTCGATGTTGTCTTCCAACACGCGGAGCGCGTTGCGGTCGCGTTCGACGAACGTGCAGTGATCGGCACCGCGCGAGATGGCCTCGATCCCGACCGCTCCCGAGCCGGCGAACAGGTCGGCGACGACGGCGCCGTCGAGCACGCCGAGGCTGCCGAGCGCGTTGAAGATCGCCTCGCGGACCCGATCGGTCGTGGGACGCGTCGAGGTCCCTTCCGGGGAGATGAGCTTGCGCCCGCCGAGTTCGCCTGCCACCACGCGCATCAGGAGAGGATAGGGGGCCCATACTGGTGCGGTGCTCGCTCCTCCACCACAGATCACCTGCATCGATTGCGGCGGACGTTGTTTCGTGCTGACGCTGCCGCCCGAAGACGGCATCTGGGAAGTCGGCGACGCGGTCGCGTACCGCTGCGAAGACTGTCTCGATCGATGGGACATCGTGCTCGAAGACGCCGACATCGAAGCCGACGGTCGCCCCGACTGGTGACCTGCGGTCAGCGCCGCAACGAGAACCGCGACCGCGGGATCATCTCGGCCACCTCGGGCACGTTCATGTCGGAGCGCTCGTCGTCGCTCGCCTCGAGCGCTTCCGCCCAGCGTCCGTAGCGACTCGCTCCCCACGATGCCGTGGCACCGTGGAGGACCACCGACGCGGTGACCGTCACCCCGATCACGCCGAACAGATCGTCGCCGCCACCCGCGACCTCGTCGAAATCCTCCAGCAGCAACAGGCCGAAGATGATCGACGCGAGCCCACGCGGGCCGAACCAGCCGATGAAGAGTCGAGTCGGCCATCGCGTGCCGCTGCCGATCATGGCGATCCACACCGGCAACATCCGGCCGAGCGTCAGCGTGACGATCGCACACACGACGACGCCGGCCGACACGTCGTCGACCGCCTGGCCGAGCAACACGTTGCCGAACACGAAGAACGCGCCCAGAGCGAGGAGCTGCGCCGCGTCCTCGGTGAACCCTCCGAAGTACGAGGCGTGCGCGTCGTCGTCGGGCTCGCTCGCCGAGCCCGGCGTGTGCTTCGCATCGTTGCCGAACGACCCGAACGCCAGACCGGCGACGAACGCCGCGATGAACGAGTTGCCGGTCAGTGCCTCGGCCCCGAACAGCGCGATCACCGGCAGCACGAACGTGGCGAGCTGCTCGTAGCGCCCGTCGGACCAGCCCCGGTGGTGAGCGGCCCGCAGCACGGTGATCCCGACGCCGCCGACCACGAGTCCGAGCGCGACGCCCCACCCGATCTGGCGCGCCACGAAGCCGATCCAGCCGCTCGTCGACCGGTTCTCGTCGATGACCAGTGCTGTCATGATCGCCACGACCGGCACGACGAGGCCGTCGTTGACACCCGACTCGACGTTGAGCGCGAGACGGTCACGCGCCGGCACCACGGTGTCTTCGACGACCGCCGAACCGAGCGCCGCGTCGGTGGGTGCGAGGATCGCTGCGAGCAAGGCCACCTGTGCGAACGGCAGCTCGGGAAACAGCAGCGCGTTCACCAGGGCGCCGAGCGCGATCGAGAGCGGCAGCCCGATGCCGAGCAGACGCACGGGCAGGCCGAGATGGCGTCGCAGGCGTCGGAAGTCGATCCGAACCGCGTCGGAGAACAGGATCACGGCGAGCGTGAGTTCGGCGAGCAGGGCGATCGAACCGATTTCGGCGTCGATCTCGATCGCGTCGAACGCTGCCGTTGCCGCGCCCGCGGCCACGAACACCATCGGCATGGTGAGCGGCCAGTGCTCGATCCGCATCGAGACCGCGGCGAATGCGACGACCAGCGCCGCGACCAGGGTGATCTCGACCGGTCCCATCGCCGCAACCTACGTCAACGGGATTCTTCGGCGATGCGCTTCTTGGTCGCCGCCCAACTGCAGATCGGGCAGGCGGTCAGGTCGTGTCGCTTCGCCGGGCAGTACTCACGGCCGAAGTAGATGATCTGGAGATGACGATCGCTCCAGGTCTCCTTCGGGAACACCGCCTTGAGATCCTTCTCGGTGCGCTCCACCGTGGTGCCGTTGGAGAGCCCCCACCGAGCCGCGAGTCGGTGGATGTGCGTGTCGACGGCGAACGCGGGCACCCCGAACACGCCACCCATCACGACCGACGCGGTCTTGTGGCCGACACCGGCGAGTGATTCGAGGAACTCCCAGTCGCCGATGATCTCGCCGCCGGCGTCGAGGATCTGGTTGGCCATGAGCCACAGGTTCTTCGCCTTGGTCGGCGCCAGTCCGACCGTCTTGATGTAGCCGAGGATCTCCTCCGGGTCGAGCGCCGCCATCTTCTCCGGCGTGCCGGCCGCTTCGAACAACGCCGGGGTGACCTCGTTGACCTTCTTGTCGGTGGTCTGCGCCGAGAGCGCCACGGCGACGAGCAAGGTGTAGGGGTCGGTGTGATCGAGCGGCACCGGCGGGTTCGGGTAGAGCTCCTCGAGGATCTCGCCGATTCGATCTGCCTTCTCCTGACGACGCATGCGGCTGACCATAACCGCGGCGAACCGGCCACCGACCATGCCGTCAACCGTGCAATCACCTGCGCCCGGTCGCATCGAGCGCCGTACCGCCTGGCCGCATGCCGTCGCCCGGTTCACGCCCGGGTGACGGTCGACCTTCACGATCGACCACATGATGAAATCGCGCTCGATCGTCCTGGCCCTCTCGATGCTCACCGCCGGTACCGCCGTCGGCGTCGCTGCGCAGCAGTCGGCGTCGGCCGACGTGTCATCGGGTGACCGCCCGGTGCTGATCCAGATCTCTCCGTGCCGTCTCGCCGACACGCGCTCCAACCAGCAGGTGGGCCCGCAAGGCGGCAAGATCGGTGCCGGCGAGACAGTGTCGTTCGACGTGCAGCACCCGACCACCGACTGCGTCGGGCTGATCCCCACCGATGCGGTCGGGGTGTCGACCAACATCACTGCGCTCGGGGCGACCGAACTGTCGTACCTGACCATCTGGCCGGGCGGCGATCAGCCGCTCGCAGCGTCGCTGAACCCGGCGCCCGGCGAACCGCCGACACCGAACGCGGTGACGACCGGTCTCGGCGGCGGCTCGTTCAACATCTACAACAACGCCGGGGCGACCCACGTCGTGATCGACGTCAACGGTTACTACGTCAACCACACTCACGATGATCTGTACGGCTCGGGCGGAGCGACAGCCGGCACGTTCAGTGTGGGATCGGCCGCCTTCCAGCCGCGCAGCGATCGCCTCGGGTGGAGCAAGGACCTCTCACTCGGCGCGTCGTCGGGTGGTGCCTGGATCGTGTCGGACGCCGATGCCGGTGCCGCCGGTCCGCCGGCGTTGGCCGCCGAACTGTCGCTTCCCGACGGCGCGGTCATCACGGCAGCGACGGCCTACTTCAGCGACACCACCGCGTTCGGAGGTCTGAACTTCCAGATCCGCTGCGAGGAGTTCGACGGTGGATCGAAGATCGTCGCGCAGGGCGACACACTCTCGGCTCCGGCGAGCGGCACCGACGCGATGGACCTGACGACGACCAACGCCACGGTCGACAACTCGACGTGCAGCTACTACTTCATCGCCGAGGGCAGCAACTGGGCGACCGAGACCGACGACCTCCGAGTCCGCGGCGTCTCGATCACCACCGAGTAGCCGGTCCGTGACACGTTGTCGGTGGGCTTCACGACCTCGACCGCCTGAGTAGAAACTACTCAGGACTCCGTCGGCGCCGTTCGTCAGGATCGACGTCATGAGATTTCGTTCGATCGCCATCGGCATGACCCTGCTCGTCTCCGGAACGTCGGTCGGCGCGGCGACGCAGCAGTTCGCCACCGCTGGCACATCGAGCGGCAACCGGCCCGTGCTGATTCCCATCACACCGTGTCGTCTCGCCGACACTCGACCAGCGCCCAACACCGTCGGACCGCGCTCGGCACCGCTCGCTGCAGTCGACACGATGACGGTCGATGCCCAAGAACCCGGTACCGATTGTTCCGGGATGATCCCCGCCGACGCCAACGGGCTGTCGCTGAACATCACCGCGCTCAACGCCACGGCGTCGTCGTATCTCACGGTGTGGCCCGGCGGTGACCGACCCACCGCGGCGAGCCTCAATCCCTCGCCGGGGCAGCCGCCGGTGCCCAACGCCGTGACGACGGCGTTGTCGGTCGATCACGAGTTCGAGGTGTACAACAACGCCGGCAATGTCGACATCGTGGTCGACGTCAACGGCTACTACGTCGACCACGACCACGACGACCGGTACTACCCGCGATCGGAGATCGACGAGAAGTTCGCCGCGCAGGAGACCGATTCGATTCACCTCAGCAGCGCTGCGTTCACTCCCGTCGATGACGGCTGGGACATCGGGAGGTACGGCATCTACCGCGTCGACAGCGTGACCGGAGACAGGTGCGCCGTTGCGGACCTCCAACTGCCGCCCGGGGCCACCATCACGCGAATCGATGTCAGCTACTTGAACTTCGACGAAGTCGGGCCCGCCCCCGACCTCGACTTCATCGTCAGCGAACGCCGCCCTCTCGCCGACCGCACGATCATCGGAATCGGCATCGCGGGCGGAAGTATCAACCTCCCCGTCGAGCCCGATGAGCTCGAATTCGGAATCGCCGGACTCGACGTCCGCGGCCGCCCGGCGTTGCCGAATGCAGCCCACCAAGTGAGTATGTGCACCTCGGGCGTGAAGGTGTTCGTCGATTCGGTGCACCTGACTCTCTGATCCACTCCGACCGCCGCCAACCTGGTGATTTCCATCCCGGATGGGAATAACCAGGTTGGCGGGTCAGGACTTGGCGAGGAACTCTTCGTCGCGGTCGCTGAAGATCAGGTCGAGTTCGTCGGCGAGCTGCGGATGCTGGGCGAGCAGCGGATCGGCGTCGACGATCTCGAACGCCGCGTTGCGAGCGAGTTCGACGAGCTTGCGGTCGCGGCGCAGCGACGCCAGCTTCAGGTCGCTGCGTCCCTTCTGCGCGGTCGACATCAGCGTGCCTTCGCCGCGCAGATCGAGGTCGACCTCGGCGAGCGCGAACCCGTCGGTCGTCGACACCAGCGCTTCGACCCGCGGATTCTCCTCCTCGGTCTGTTGGGTGACCAACCAACACACCGACGCGTGCTCGCCGCGCCCGACGCGGCCGCGGAGCTGGTGGAGTTGGGCGATGCCGAACCGGTCGGCGTCGAGGATCACCATCACGGTCGCATTCGGCACGTCGACGCCGACCTCGATCACCGTCGTCGCGACGAGGACGTCGATGGCGCCGGCGCGAAACGCCTCCATCGTCTGCTCCTTCTCCCCCGGCGTGAGTCGCCCGTGCAACAGGCCGATGCGTAGCCCCTCGAGCTCGTCGTGCTGCAGACGTTCGAAGGTCTCCTGCGCCGATGCAACTTCGAGCTTCTCGCTCTCGTCGATCAACGGGCACACCACGTAGGCCTGTCGACCCGCTTTGATCTCGTCGCGGACCTCCTGCCACACGCCGGTCTCCATCAGCGGACCATTGGCCCAGTGCGTCTTGATCGGGGTGCGACCGGGCGGGAGTTCGTCGAGGATGCTCACGTCGAGGTCGCCGTACACGGTCATGGCGGCCGTGCGCGGAATGGGCGTCGCCGTCATCACCAGCGTGTCGGGGGTCGTGCCGTCGACGGTCTTGTCACGCAGTGCGGCCCGCTGCTCCACCCCGAAGCGATGCTGCTCGTCGACCACGACCACGCCGAGCGAAGCGAAGTCGACCTTGTCCTGGATCAGCGCGTGCGTGCCGATGGCGATGTCGACCGAACCGTCGGCCAAGCCGGCCATCACGTCCTTGCGCTCGGCACCGGTGACCCGGTTGGTGAGCAACTCGACCCTCAGCGGCCGATCACCGAACAGGTTGCCGGGATCGGGCACGGTCACGCCGGCCAAGAGCTCCGAGATTCCGGCCGCATGCTGCTCGGCGAGCACCTCGGTCGGCGCCATGAGTGCCGCTTGGTGCCCGCCTTCCACCGCGGCCAGCATCGTCGCCACGGCGACCACGGTCTTGCCGGCACCCACGTCGCCCTGCAGCAGGCGGTGCATCGGGTGCGGCGCGGCGAGATCGGCTTCGATCTCGGCGATCGTTCGCTTCTGCGCCCCGGTGAGGTCGTACGACAGCGCGGTGTAGAACCGATCGACCAGCTCACCACTGATCTGATGTGCGATGCCACGCTGCTCGCGTTCCATCAAGCGCTTTCGCAGCACCAGCACGAGTTGCACTCGGAGCAGTTCGTCGAACGCGAGCCGGCGGCGGGCGATCTCCTTCTGGCGGATCTCCTCCGGAAGATGGATGCCGTGCAGCGCCGTCGCACGATCCGCGAGACCGTGCTCACGGAGGATCGACGCGGGGACCGGATCGGCGATGCCGCGCTCGGCGCAGCGACGCAACGACTCCTCGATCCAGCCGGCCATCTCCCACGTGTTGATCTGAGCCTTCTCGCTCTGCGGGTAGATCGGGACGATGCGTCCGGTGCGGTCGCCGATCAGGTCGACGACCGGGTTCGACATCTGCAGCCCACCGCGGTAGGTGTCGGCCTTGCCGAACAACGCTATCTGCAATCCCTCCTTCAGTTGGCGTTCACGCCACGGCTGATTGAAGAACACGAGGTCCATCCGGCCCGACCCGTCGCCCACGTTGACGTTCACCATGGTCCGCCGATTGCGCGTGGTTCGCTTCGTCACCGATCGCACCGTGACGAGCACGAGCGCTTCCTCACCAGGAACGAGATCGGCGATACGCGCTTCGTTCGTGCGGTCGACCCATCGGCGCGGATACGTCGTGACGAGGTCGAGCACGTTGGTGATCCCCACCTTCTCGAGCGCAGCCTCCTTCTTGGGGCCGACACCCTTGAGCCGCCCGATCGGAATCGCCGCGAGGTCGCGCAGCGTGATCTCAGTCATCGCAGGTGAGAGTAGGCGACGGCGCTCGCCCGGTCGGACTCACGATGTCGGGCGTCGATCCCACGAGGTCAGTGAGTGCCGAGTCGCGTGCGGAGGAACGTGAAGATCAGCGCCTGCATGGTCGCCTGTTGACCGGCATCGGCTGCCCCACCGTGCCCTCCTTCGATGTTCTCCCAGTAGGTCACGTCGAGCTGGTGTTCGAGGAGACGGGCCGCCATCTTGCGGGCGTGACCGGGGTGGACGCGATCGTCACGCGTCGACGTGGTGAGCAGAATCGGCGGATACGCCGTGCCCGGCCGCACCAGGTGATACGGCGAGTACCCCTCGAGGTACGCCCAGTCCGCAGGATCGTCGGGATCGCCGTACTCGGCCATCCACGACGCACCGGCGAGCAGCAGGTGGTAGCGCTGCATGTCGAGCAGCGGCACCTGACACACGATCGCCCCGAACAGCTCGGGGCTGCGGACGTACATGTTTCCGACGAGTAGACCGCCGTTGCTGCCGCCCGACGTGCCGAGGCGCTCCGGCGACGTGAATCCTCGTTCGGTCACGGCTCGGGCGACCGCCTCGAAGTCTTCGTACACCCGCGGTCGTCGCTCGCGCAGTCCGGCGCGGTGCCAGGCCGGGCCGTACTCACCGCCGCCGCGGATGTTGGCCACCACGTACACGCCACCCGCCGTGAGCCACGACCGGCCGATCACCGCCGAGTAGGCGGCGGTGCGAGCGATCTCGAATCCGCCGTAGCCCGACAGCAGGGTCGGGACCGAGCCGTCGGTGCGACGCAGCGCATCGGCGTGCCCGACCACGAAGTACGGCACTCTCGTGCCGTCGGTGCTCGTGGCGAAGTGCTGCTCGATCAAGATGCCCGACGAGTCGAATCGATGCGGTGCCTGGCGCACTTGCTCGGGCGCACCGCCAGCGGCGGTCGATGCGAGGTAGAGCGTCTCGGACGTGACGAAGTCGTTGCCGTGAATCCACACGTCGTCGAGTTCGTCGCCGTCGACTGCCGACACGGCGAGCGACCAGACGTCGGGGGCGCCGTCGAGCGGATGGATCGACCACGCATCACCGATTCCGTCAGCCGCCGGTGGCTCCGCGACCCACAGTTGGTTGCGGACGTCGTCGAGCACGTTGACCACGACTCGGTTCCGGGTGCATGCGAAGCTCTCGAGCGCCCGGGTCGCCGTCGGCGTGAAGATCTGAGTCAGCGACGCATCCCTGGAGAGGAAGGTGTCGATCGGCGCAGCGAGCAGCGAGCCGCCGGGATACGTCACCCCACCGTGGGCGTAGTCGGATCGCGGTGTCACGAAGATCCAGCGTTCGTGGAACCGCACCTCGGCATCGTCGGGCACGTCGACGGCGACGAGTTCGCCGTCACGCATGATCCACGTCTTGGTCGTGAAGAAGTCGGGCGCACGCTCGAACACGTGGTGTTCGAAGCCGGCCATCTTCGACACGGCGACGCCGGCGGCCACGTCGGCGACGTCGCCTTCGAACACGATCTCGGCGTCGGCGAGCGGCGTCCCTCGTCGCCAGCGGCGAACGGTGCGCGGGTAGCCCGAACGGGTCAGGCTGTCGGGCCCGAAGTCGGAGGTGACGTACACGGTGTCGTCGTCGATCCAGGTGAGTCCGCCCTTGGCCAACGGCCGCACGAAGCCGCCCTCGTCCTCCGGCACGAAGCGCAGGTCGACGAGGTCGAACTCGCGGGTGACCGAGGCATCCGACCCGCCCGGCGACAGGTCGACGAGCGCCCGCCGACGATCGGAACGCCGGGTCGACGAACCGTGGAACACCCACGACTCCCCTTCCGTCTCGCAGAGCGCGTCGATGTCGAGGATCGTCTCCCATTCCTCCTCGCCACGCAGATAGTCGGCCCACCGGGCCCGCCGGAGAATGCCGCGCCGGTGCGACGCGTCGGTCCAGAAGTTGTGGACCAGGTCGCCGTGTCGCGTCGGGTAGGCGATGCGGTCATCGGCTTCGAGCACGGCCAACGTGTCGGCGCGGAGCGCTTCGAACTCTGGCCGGTCGAACAACTCCGCTTCCGAGTCGGCGTTGCGCTCGCGAACCCAGTCGAGCGCTCGGTCTCCCTCGACGTCTTCGAGCCAGAGGTACGGGTCGGCAACACCTTCGTCAGTCACGACGTGAACGGTACCGATGCGGTGCCCGGCCGGACGCTTTGTCTCAGAGACAAACCGTCCGGGCGGTTCGTCTCGAGCGGGAGCGCTATTCGACGCCGAAGAGGTAGGGATAGAGCGGCTGCCCGCCGACGTGCACCTCGACCGACACCGCGGCGTGGTGGTCGCGGAGCCACCCGGTGATCGACGCCGTGGTGGCGTCGTCGGCATCGGCGCCGGTGATGATCGTCATCAACTCGGCGTCGTCACCGACGATGCGATCGAGCAGGTTGAGCACCGCTTCGAGTTGCGTTCGGGCGGCCGAGGCGATGCCGTCGCCCTTGACGATCCCGATCCAGTCGCCTTCGTGGATCTCGCCGATGTCGGTCTTGGTGTCGCGAACCGCCTGCGTGATCTCGCCCGTGACGACCGACGCCGCGGCCTCGCTCATCTCGTCGCCATTGACGTCACAGCCGGCTTCGGGGTCGTACACGACGAGCGCTGCAAGACCTTCCGCCATCGAACGAGTCGGCACGACGACGACGCGCTTCGAGGTGAGTGCGTCGAGTTGTTCGGCGACCGGGATGATGTTCTTGTTGTTCGGCAGCACGATGACCTGGTCGGCGTTGACGTGTTCGACGGTGTCGAGCAGTTCTGCCGTGGACGGGTTCATGGTCTGGCCGCCGGTGACCACTCCCTGCACGCCGAGTTGCGCGAAGAGTTCGACGAGACCGTCACCGGTGCACACGCCGACGACGGCGGTGGTGACGGGCGGCAGACCAGCGCCGGCCGCGGCCTTGACCGGCTTCGACGGGGCAGCGGCACCGCCACCGTCGGACTGCATCTCGGCCTCGCGCTTGGCGTGTTCTTCGTCGACCTCTTCGAACAGGTCGCTCACGCGGATCTGCCGTGGACGGCCTCCGAGGTCGAGCGGTACTTCGATCGCTGCGCCGATGTCGTTGGTGTGGACGTGACAGTTCCAGAGCCCGTCGCCGCCGACGACGACGATGGAGTCGCCGATCGCTCCCCAACCCTGCTTGAAGTCGTCGATCATCGCGTCGTCGAGATCGAGGAAGTACATGACCTCGTAGCGCTGCTCGCTCACGTCGAGTTCGCCGTGTACGTCGGACGACCGGTGCGCCACCGCGTCGAACGCCGCACCGACCGCTCCCCCGGTGCCATCGTCTTCCTCGGCCTCGGGCAGCGGGTCACCGTCGACGACGTGCAACGCCGAGTCGAGCAGCAGCAGGAAGCCGGCGCCACCGGCGTCGACGACGCCTGCGTCTTTGAGCACCGGCAGTTGCTCGGGTGTGTTGTCGAGTGCGGTCTTGCCCGCCGCTCGCGCCGCGCGCACGACCTCGATGAGCGAACCGCCCTCGTCGGCCGAGGCCTTCGCGGCGTCGGCGCTCTCGCGGACGACGGTGAGAATCGTGCCTTCGATGGGCTTGAGCACCGCCTGGTACGCACCGGCCGACGCCGCTTGGAGCGCGTCGGCGAACCGTCGACCCATCGACTCGCCATCGGAGGGTTCGACCTTCATGGTCGACGCGATGCCGCGCATGATCTGGCTGAGGATGACGCCGCTGTTCCCGCGGGCACCCATGAGCGAGCCGTGGCTGATGGCGTCGCACGTGGCTTCGAGGTCGTCGACCGCCGCCGTCTCCATCTCGGTGACGACCGCTTCGAGCGTGCGCGCCATGTTGGTGCCGGTGTCGCCATCGGGCACCGGGTACACGTTGAGTCGATTGAGTCCGCCTGCGTGTGCCTTCACCGTGTCACGAAAGGTGACGACGAGATCCCGCAGCGCTTCGGTGGTGAACCGTTCCAGAGTTGGCACGAGGCGAGAGTCTACGGCGCATGGCGCCCGGGCGAGTCGCCGCCGCGCACCGGGCTGCGCCGCGGCACCGATCCGGCACGAACCGCCGGCATCGGCGCCAGGATCGACGAACGGAGTTCGAGCGCTGAATCGGCGTCAGGATTTGCGCGACCGCGTTGCGTTGGACGGCCCGATTGGGGCGATAGCGTAATCCGCCGTTCGGTGCGGCTGTCAGGTCGTCGCCGTCAGTAGGACTCGCAGGAGAATCATCATGGCAAGCAAGTGTGAAATGTGTGGCAAGGGCCCGTCGTGGGGCATGTCGGTGTCGCACTCGCATCGCCGCACCAAGCGCCGTTGGAACCCGAACATCCAGCGCATCCGCGCCTCGGTCAACGGAGCGACCAAGCGTGTCAACGTGTGCACCGGTTGCATCAAGTCCGGCAAGGTCGTCAAGGCCGGCTGAGCGCCTGACCTCGACGTCTTCACTTCTCACCACCCGACGCGGTACGTTCCTTTCTATGCAGGGCGTCATCAAGGCCTACGACCCCACCACCGGTGACGGTCTGGTCATGTGCGATACCGATCTCAACGACTACGAACTCGCGGCCGATGCGCTGCAGGGTTCGATCTTCCGCATGCTGCGCCAAGGCCAGCGTGTGTTGTTCGTCCTCGACGACGCCGGCCGAGCGACGCAGCTCAGCATGGGCTCCGAGGTCGACATGGGCACCCCCGGCCACGAACCGCTCAACTAGCGGCCAGCCCACCACACCGACTCCGACATCGCTCGACGGCCGCGTCTGCGCGGCCTCGAGCTCGGCGTCGGCGACCATGGCGCACCGCTGCTGACCTGGGGATTGCCGCGAACCGGCAGCCCGCTGCACGCCGCCAGCCGCAGCGATCACTCGTTGCGATGTGACCCCGACCGCCTATCGCTTCGAGAGATAGGGGTATGGGAAGGTCTGATGAAAGCGCTTGCAGCGCCCATCGGATTCCCGATCTCACCCGAATGTTGTTTACGGTGGGTTCACCTCGACGATCGGTTCGTCGCGGTCCATCTCAACGGGGAGCAACAACATGAGCGGTACGACGACGAATCAGCGCCTGAAGGACTGGGTGGCCGAGTGGGCAGCGATCATGCAGCCCGCCGACATCTACTGGTGCGACGGCAGCGCCGACGAGTACGAACGACTGTGCCAAGAGCTGGTCGATTCGGGCACCTTCACCAAGCTCGACGAGGCCAAGCGCCCGAACAGTTACTGGGCCCACTCCGATCCCGGTGACGTCGCCCGCGTCGAGGATCGCACCTTCATCTGTTCGGAGACCGAAGAAGAAGCCGGCCCGAACAACAACTGGTGCGACCCGGCCGAGATGCGCGAGAAGATGCGTGACCTCTACACCGGCTGCATGAAGGGCCGCACGATGTACGTCGTGCCGTTCTCGATGGGCCCGCTCGGCTCCCCCATCGCCCACATCGGCGTGCAGCTCACCGACTCGGCGTACGTCGCCACCAACATGCGCATCATGACCCGCATGGGCCAGGGCGCACTCGACGTGCTCGGCAACGACCAGTGGGTGCCCTGCCTCCACTCGGTCGGCGCACCGCTCGAAGACGGAGCGACCGACGTTCCGTGGCCGTGCGACGCCGAGAACAAGTACATCGTGCACTTCCCGCAGTCACGTGAGATCTGGTCGTACGGCTCCGGATACGGCGGCAATGCGCTGCTCGGCAAGAAGTGCTTCGCGCTCCGCATCGCGTCGGTCATGGCCCGCGACGACGGCTGGCTCGCCGAGCACATGCTCATCCTCAAGCTCACCAACCCCGAAGGTGAATCGAAGTACATCGCGGGCGCCTTCCCGTCGGCCTGCGGCAAGACCAACCTGGCGATGCTCGTGCCGACCATCCCGGGCTGGAAGGCCGAGACGATCGGCGACGACATCTGCTGGATGAAGATCGGCGACGACGGCCGGCTCTACGCGATCAACCCCGAAGCAGGCTTCTTCGGCGTCGCACCGGGCACCAGCGACAAGACCAACCACAACGCCATGGAGACGATGTGGGGCAACTCGATCTTCACCAACACGGCACTCACCGACAACGGTGACGTGTGGTGGGAAGAGATGACCGACGAGCCGCCGGCACGCGCCACCGACTGGAAGGGCAACCCCTGGAACCCCGAGGTCGACACCCCGGCCGCACACCCGAACGCACGCTTCACGGCACCGGCGTCGCAGTGCCCGTCGGCCGCACCCGAGTGGGAAGATCCCGCCGGCGTGCCGATCTCGGCGATCCTGTTCGGTGGCCGCCGCCGCACGACCGTGCCGCTGGTGACCGAAGCCGACAGCTGGGACCACGGCGTGTTCCTCGGCTCGATCATGGCCTCCGAGAAGACCGCCGCCGCCGAGGGAACGCAGGGCGAGCTCCGCTTCGACCCCATGGCGATGCTGCCGTTCTGTGGCTACAACTACGCCGACTACTTCGCTCACTGGCTGTCGATGAAAGACCGCACCGACGTGTCGAACCTGCCGAAGATCTTCTTCGTCAACTGGTTCCGTCGCGACGACGACGGCCGCTTCCTGTGGCCTGGCTTCGGCGAGAACAGCCGAGTGCTCAAGTGGGTGTTCGAGCGCGTCGACGGCAAGTCGGAAGCGATCGACACCCCGATCGGCAAGCTGCCGCCGAAGGGTGCACTCGACCTCGACGGTGTCGACGTCGACGACAAGGACCTCGACACGCTGCTGTCGGTCGACGTCGACGGTTGGAAAGCCGCCGTGCCGCAGATCCGCCAGCACTTCGCTCAGTTCGGCGACAAGCTCCCCAGCGAGCTCTCCAAGGCCGTCGACGACCTCGAAGCCGCACTGTAATTCAGCTTCGCGCACAGCGGAGTGCTCGCTGCGCTCGCTCCGCTTCGAGTGCCTGCGGCGCACCGGGGCGCGGGAGACAAGTGCCGCACCATCCAATGTGTCCAGGGAACTGGACCGAGGGAAACAATTCGACTTGTTTCCCTCGGTCCCGGTCCCAGGGAATCAAGCCGAACATAATCTGAAAACGAGAGAAGCCCCGGCCGTGAGGCCGGGGCTTCTTCAGTTCTGCGGGTGATCCCGATCAGGCGTCAGCGCTCTCCAGCGGCTTGACGTCGACCACCTTGCGGCCCTTGCGGGAACCGAACTTGACGCTGCCGTCGATCGTCGAGAACAACGTGTCGTCCTTCCCGATCTTGACGTTCAGGCCCGGGTGGAACCGAGTTCCACGCTGGCGGATGATGATCGAGCCGGCGGTGATCTTCTCACCGTCGAACGCCTTCACGCCGAGGCGTTGTGCGTTGGAGTCGCGCCCGTTGCGGGTTGAGCCGCCACCTTTGGTCTTTGACATGGGGTATCTCCTGTCTCAGCTCGTGATCGAGGTGATCTCGACCATGTGGTACTTCTGGCGGTGCCCGTACCGGCGACGGTTGTTGGTCCGGCGCTTGTAGGTGAAGCCGTTGATCTTCGGACCAGCGACACGGGCAACGATCTTGCCGGACACGGTTGCGCCCTTGAGTTCGTCGGGGGTGGAGAGCACGGTGTCGCCGTCGACGATCATGACAGGGGTGAGCGAAACTTCGCTTCCCTCGTCACCATCGAGCAACTCGACTCGGACCTGTTCTCCTTGGGCGACCTTTTCTTGCTTGCCGCCTGAAGCGATTACTGCGTACATAGCGAAAGACGATGCTAGCGCCGCCGAACCACCGTTACACCGGTTCGGCGGCCGTCACAGCCGATTCTTCCCGGACGGTTTGTCTCTGAGACAAACCGTCCGGTCAGCAGACGTTGCAGGAGCCGTCGTCGGTGCCGGGCACCGCTTGAAACTCGACCTTCAACTTCTTGCTCAGCCCACCCTTGGTCACCACACGCATCGACTCGGCCATGCCGATCAACTGCGGGGTGATGAGGATCTGAAACTTCTCGTGACGCAGCTTGCGGTACGGAGCGAGGTTCTTGCCTTTGACGTTGGTGTCGACCGACACCTCAGCGACTTTGCCTCAACCGGTGGGGCGGATGAAGTCGATCGACATCGTTCCGCCCTTCTTGGCCAAGACCTTCTGAGCGTCGTCGGTGATCTCGATCCGCATCAGACCAGCCTATTCGAGCATCGAGAAATCGACGCGCACGCCCCGACCGTCGCAGTCCGGGCAGATCTCGCTGTACTCGGTCAGCAAGCCCTCACCGATGCGCTTGCGGGTCATCTCGACGAGACCGAGCTCGCCGACATCGAACACCTGCGAGCGGGTCTTGTCACGAGCCAGCGCGTCGCGGAGCGCCCCGGCCACCTTGGCCCGGTTCTCCTTGATCTCCATGTCGATGAAGTCGATCACGATGATGCCGCCGATGTCACGCAAGCGCAGCTGCTTGGCCACCTCCTCGGCCGCCTCCATGTTGTTGTGGAAGACGGTCTCCTCGAGGTTCGACTTGCCGACGTTCTTGCCGGTGTTGACGTCGATGACCGTGAGCGCCTCGGTGTGCTCGATGATGAGCGACCCACCCGACGGCAGCCAGACCTTGCGGTCGAGCGCCTTGTGCACCTGCTCGTGCACGTGGAAACGCTCGAACAGCGACAAGCCCTCCTTGTCGGCGTCGTAGTACTCGATGCGATCGGCCAGCTCGGGGTTGAACGCCTGAACGTAGTCACGCACCTCCTCGTACAAACGCTTGTCGTCGATCATCACACCGCGGTAGTCGGCGCTGAACTCCTCACGGATCACGCGCACCGCGAGCTCGGGCTCCCGCGACAGCAGCGTCGGGCGCTGCGCCTTGGCCGCCTTCTTCTCGATCTCGTCCCACTGCTTGAGCAGGATCGTCATGTCGGCGACCAACTCGTCCTCGGTCGCGTGCTCGGCTGCCGTACGAACGATCAGGCCGTGCTGGTCGGGCTTCACCCGGTCGAGGATGTTGCGGAGCCGCTTGCGGACGTCGTCGGGCAGGCGCTTCGAGATGCCGTACGTCTTCGAGTTCGGGATCAGCACCACGAAGCGTCCCGGCAGCGACACCTCCTGCGTGAGGCGAGCGCCCTTGTGCGCGATCGGGTTCTTGGTGACCTGGCACAGGATCAACTGCTTGTTCTTGAGGATGTCTTCGATGCGCGGGTTCTTGCCCTTGACCTCGATGTCCTCGGGGTCGTACTGCACGTCACCGCGGTACAGCACCGCGTTCTTCGGCGTCGTGATGTCGACGAATGCGGCTTCCATGCCCGGCAGCACGTTCTGCACCTTGCCCACGTAGATGTTGCCGTGGATCTGCGCGACGTCGTCGGCCGGACGGCTCACGTAGTGCTCGATCAGGCTGCGACCTTCGAGCACGGCGACCTGCGCCATGCCAGGACGAACCTGGACGCACATGAAGTACCGGCCGATCGGCTTGCCGTCACGCTCACGACCCTTGCGCTGCTCGAGCAGCGCCTCGTCGAGCGCTGCGTCCTTTCCACGCCCACGACCGCGACCGCGGCCCTTCTTCTTCTGGCCGCCGCCGTCGCTCTGCTTCTGTTTCTTCTGGCCGTCGTTGCGCTGGCGCGACGATCCGTCACCCTGGCCACCACCGTTGCCACCGCCACGACCACCGCGACGGCGCTTCTTCTTGCCCTCACCGGACCCGCCATCGGCATCGCCCGATTTGGACGACGACGCTGATGCCGACGGTGGCGGCGACGTCGGAACCGGCATGGTGTCGCCGATGCGGGGGCGTTTCACCAGCGCCTTCTCGGCCGCCTCCTTCGACGCTCGCCCCTCGCTGATCTTCTCGGGCAGTTCGACGTCGTTGCGGGCATCTCCACCCACCGGGCCGTCGCCGTCGGGACGCGAGCGTTCCTGGCCGCCGCGGCGATGCTGTCCGCCGCGTGATCCCCGCTTGCTCTGTCCGCCACCGCTGCGCTTCGGCGCACCGCTGCCGCTGCCGCTGCCGCCGTCGCCGTTGGCCGGCGAGTCGCCGCTACCCGACGAGTCGTTGGTCGAACTCGACGATTCGGACGTGTCCTTCGACGGCCCGGACCCGTCTGAGGCGTCTGGTGCCATTCCCTGATCGTTGCTCATGTTGATGAAAGTCCCTTCTCGGAGGCGTGCCGAATCGGCCGTGCCCCACCACCCCGGCCGGGACACACAGGGTCCGGGTCAGGGCATTGATGTTCGTGCCGCCGCATCGGGTGATGGGGCGGGTCATGCGCTCAGACCCCTGTCGAGCGCGAGGTCGGCATCGAGCGGAATCACTTCACGCCGAACGCCGTCGGATTCGATCCACTGGTGTGTGCGCAACACGCGCACCCCGACCGCGTCGATCCCCGGAAACACCATGGTGGCGAGTTCCGCTGGTCGGAGAGCCCGACCGATCGTGACGAGTTCGGCGACCAGCTTGTGTCCCGTGTCATCGGGACGGAGGTCTCGGATCAGGGGTCGGACATCGTCGGTACGACGTTGCCCTTTGCGCTCACGTTCGACGAGCAGTTCGTCGGCGGCGAGCAAGCGCTGGGTGGCCGAGTCCAGCAGTTCGGGGTCGATCCCTGGCCCGGTCATCTCCCACGTGGTGGAAGTGACCTGTTCTTGGAGTGATCCGGTGGACGGATCACGATCCACGACTCTGGCGACGTCGATACCCACCGGCAACGCGTCACTCAACGACTCCCCGAGCGACGTGGTCCAGTCGCCCCAGTCGGACGCCGCCGGGTCGATGTCGGCGCCCTTCGCGAGATCGATGTCGATGTATTCGGCGACCGATTCGGCACCGGTCGGCAACGCGAGTCCGAAGCTCAACTTCGGACGAGGGGTGAAACCTTCGGTGTACGCCACGGGAAGATCCACTCTACGCAAGGCACGCTCCCACAGACGTGCACCGTCGCGGTGGCTCACGAAACGGACCTTGCCCAGCTTCGAGTACCGAACCCGCAGCCTCACCCCGACGTTCGATATCACCGCGCAGCACCTGTACTCGTGTGGTGTGCAACACCTGTACTCGTGTGGTGTGTCGTCATCTCGTGGCTCCGAGAGTGACGGGGACTTCGTGGCCGCGGGACAGATCCTGGCCCGTTCCCTGGCTGCCGCCGGCGGGAGCGACCGGCGAGGCCACGACGTGTTCGATGCCGTACCCGGTGCACACACCGCAGTCGTAGCACGGGGTCCAACGGCAGTCTTCGACACCGCTCTCGGCGAGCGCGTCCTGCCAGTCGTCCCACAGGAAGTCATGGTGAAGCCCTGCGGTGAGATGCGCCCACGGCAGCACCTCGTCCTCGTGGCGGTGCCGAAAGGCGTACCAGTCGAGCGACAGGTCCTCGGCGGTGAGCGCGCCGGTCCACCGATCGAGGTCGAAGTGCTCACCCCACTCCTGGAACGTGCCGCCCTCGCGCCACACGCGCTCGATCACACGGCCCAGTCGACGGTCGCCACGGCTCGCCACGCTCTCGGCGGTGCTCGCATCGGCGTCGTGCCACTTGAGGTTGACCGCACCGTTGCGGCGGGTGGCGTCTTGCAGCAGGCCGATCTTGCGACGCAGTTCCTCGCGGGTGTTCTGTCCGAACCATTGGAACGGCGTGTGCGCCTTCGGGACGAAACCGCCGACGCTGACCGTGACCGACGCCCGGTGCGTGTGGCGTTTGCCGATCTCGGCACAGTTCTTCGCCAGTTCCGCGATGCCGAGCACGTCGTCGTCGGTCTCGGTCGGCAGGCCGATGAGGAAGTAGAGCTTCATCCGCGTCCACCCTTGCGAGAACGCCGACTCGACCGCCCCGTAGAGGTCTTCTTCGAGGATCAGCTTGTTGATCACCTGGCGCAGACGCCACGTGCCGGCCTCGGGAGCGAACGTCAGCCCCGACCGGCGGCCCGAGTTGACCTCGCCGGCCAGGCCGACCGTGAACGCATCGACGCGCAACGACGGCAGGTTGATCGTGGTGCCGCATCCGATCGACATGGCATCGGGATGCGATTGGTGCGCCGCCTCTTGGTCGGCGAGCACGCCCTTGATCACCGGTTCGATGTCGCTGAAGTCGGCGGTCGACAGCGATGTGAGGCTCACCTCGTTGTACCCGGTGCGCTGCAGCCCGTCGGCGATCATCGTGCGCACCTGTTCGGCTGGGCGCTCCCGGACCGGGCGGGTGATCATCCCGGCCTGGCAGAAGCGACAGCCACGCGTGCACCCGCGGAACACCTCGACGCTGAGTCGGTCGTGGACCACCTCGGTGAGCGGCGTGAGTGGCGTCTTCGGGTAGGGCCACTCCCCCAGGTCGGCGACGGTGCGCTTGTCGACCGTGGCGGGCACGTCGTCGAACCGAGGCGTGACAGCGGCGATCCGCCCCATCGGTTCCCCATCGACCGGTTCGGCGTACGTGACCTCGTACAGCGACGGCACATAGACACCGGGCACCTTCGACAGTCGGCGCAACACCGACGCTCGATCGACCGCTCGACCGGCGGCGCGATCGACTTTCCACCCGTGCAGCACTTCGGTGATCTCGCTGATGACCTCTTCGCCTTCGCCGAGCACGGCGAGATCGATGAAGTCGGCGAGCGGTTCGGGGTTGAACGCACAGTGCCCGCCGACCACCACGAACATGTCGTCGTCGCCACGTTCGGCCTGGCGAACCGGTGCTCCGGCCAGGTCGATCATGTTGAGCACGTTGGTGTAGACGAGTTCGGCCGAGAGGTTGAACGCGAGGATGTCGAAGTCGCTCGCCGACCGATGGGTGTCGACCGAGAACAGCGGCAGATCGTTGGCCCGCAGTTCGGCATCGAGGTCGGCCCACGGCGCGTAGGTGCGCTCGGCGACCGCGTCGGAGCGTTCGTTGAGGATCTCGTACAGGATCTGCAGGCCCTGGTTGGGAAGCCCGATCTCGTAGGTGTCGGGGTACGCCAACAGCCACGAGACCTTGGCGGGATGGTGGTGCGGGTCGGCGATGCCGTCTTCGAGCCCGATGTACCGTGCCGGCTTCTGGACCCGAGCCAGCAACGGCTCGAGGTCAGCCCACACCGAAGTCATCGAACGATTCTACCGTCACCCCCTGTGCCGCAGGCCGGACCCTCCGTGCTCCACCTGGTTACGCCCATCCCGGATGGAAGTAACCAGGTTCACGCCAAAGTTGATGACATCGCTCCGGGAGCAACGTCATCAACTTGCTCGGCTGATCGGGTGAGGGTGGGGTGAACGTGTCGCACCACGACCAGGCCTCGGCGACGAAGTCGCCCCGCCGCCAGTCGCCGAGCGAAACACCGGATCTCACAGTCGAGCCGCAGGCGAGCGGCGGCGTCAGCCGTCGAAAAGGCGCATCCCCGACGCAGTCGGGGTGAGGCGACGAAGTCGCCGGGCGCTGACGGAGTCAGCGCATGCGCCGCATGTGGACGCTCTGGACGATGCCGAACATGGCGAAGTACACGATGAGACCGGAGCCGCCGTAGCTGATGAACGGGAGCGGCAGGCCGGTGACCGGCATGATCTTGAGCGTCATCCCGACGTTCTGGAACGTCTGCCAGAGGAGCATGACGAACACGCCGGCGCACAGGTAGGTACCGAGCAGGTCGCGCGACAAGTGGGCGATGCGCCAGATGCGGATGAGTGCGATGGCGATGAGGCCGAGCACCACGGCGCAGCCGACGAGCCCGAACTGCTCACCGACCGCGGCGAACGGAAAGTCGGCCCACATCACGGGGATGTCGCCATCGTTGGTGAGCGGCCCCTGGAGCCAGCCCTTGCCCCACACGCCCCCGGTGCCGAGGGCGCGCATGGCGTTGTCGGCCTGGTACGTGTCGTCGGCGCCGGCGGCCGACGGGTTGATCAGCGCCTGGATGCGAGCCACCTGATACGAGTTGACCAGGCGCCCGACGAACGCCGCTGCGACCGTGGCGATCGACAGGAACGAGATGGCGAAGATGTAGCGCACCTTCGCCCCGGCGACGAGCAGCACGCCCATCGCGATCGACACGATGACCGATGCCGAGCCGAGGTCGGGTTGCACGATCACCAGCACGGCTGGCAGCCCGACGATGATCAGCCCTCCGAGGAAGCGGGCATAGGAGACCTCTTCGCTGCGTTCTTCGGCGAGGAACGCAGCGAGCATCAGCAAGGTCGTGAACTTCGCGAGCTCGGCCGGTTGCACGTTGATGGGGCCGAGGTCGAACGAGATGCGGTCCTGTCCGCTGGCCACGCCGAGCAGGAACAGGAACACCAGGCTGACGACGGTGACGATGTAGAGCGTGCGGGCCCGCTCCTTCCAGAACTCGTAGTCGACGGCCATCACGCCGACCATCACCACCGCGGCGACGATGCCGAACACCACCTGACGGGTGACGAACGCGTACGGGTCGGACACGATGCGCCCACGCGACGTGGAGAACACGATGAAGCAACCACCGACGGCCAACACGACCTGCACGGTCATCAGGATCCAGTCGATGTTGCGACTGGGGTCGGCCGGACTCGCTTTGATGTTGCCGAGCCCGGAATCGGGCCTGCGCGTCAGGAAGGCGGTCACGAGGTCAGTATCGCAAAGCTGCGAAGCGTCGGAGGTGCCACTGGGTCACTCGGTGGTGCTCACGGCGGAGTACCGACCGGCGTAGCACGACTGATCGGTCAAGTCGTTCTCGGGCGCCGCGAAGATCGAGTTGGTGTCGAGCGGATCGGACAGCACGACCGGATCGGCCGGGGCGAGTCCCGACAACTGCATGAAGATGCACTTCACCACGGGGCCGGCGGCCTGCGAGCCGTAGCCGGCCTTCTCGAGGTAGGCGCTCACCGTGTACGGCCGCTCGGCGTCGGTGCTGTAGGCGGCGAACGCCGACGAGTCGTTCCACGGGTAGTTGTTGCGTCCCTGGGCCGTACCGGTCTTGCCGGCGAGCGGGATCGCCTCGGAGCCACGCGGGTAGTAGTAGAAGAGTTTTTCGCCGGTGGTCGAGTGGTAGTAGTCGCTGGTCGTGCCGGGGCCGTAGATCACGCGCTGCAAGCCGGTCGTGATCTCGTCTTTGAACTCCTGCGGGAATGGGATCTGTCGAACCAGATCGCCCCGCACGTTCGGTTCGACCGCGAACTGTGCCTGAGCGATGTCGGCGAAGCCGGGCTCGACGGAGTCGGGCACGCCTGGCTGGTAGATCGCCTTGACGATCTCGGGCTTCAGCACGAAGCCGCCGTTCGCGAGCGTCGAGTAGCCGGTGGCGAGGTGCAGCGGCGACGCGGACAACAAACCCTGTCCGATGGACAACTGGACGTTGTCGCCGGTGTAGTAGTCCTGACCTTCGGCCTCGGAGATCACGCCGAGCTCCGCGTAGCGCGCCTTGAGCTCCTTGTCGGGCACCGTGCCGTCGAATTCGAACGGTAGGGCGATGCCGGTGTCTTCACCGAACCCGAAGAGTCGCACCTGCTCCTGGAGGACCGGGCCGAAGTCGTTCTCGACCATGATGTTCTCGCCGATGCGGTAGAAGAACGCATCGCTCGACACCGCGAGCGCGGTCTCGACGTCGACGGAGCCGTAGACACAGGGTCGGCCGGTGCCGCTGCATGTGGCGTTCTTGAACACGCATCGCACCAATCCGGAGTTGCACCGGTCTTGGTCGATCGACGTCATTCGATACGTGCCCTCGTCGGTGTAGTAGTCGTTCACCCCCATCAAACCGGTGCTCAGCGCGGCGTACGCGGTGAACGGCTTGAAGGTCGAGCCGAGGTTGTAGCGACCCTGGATCGCTCGATTGACGAGGATCGACTCGTCGGGGTCGATCGGGTCGCCGAACTCGTCTACGGCCGGGAACAACTGCTCGAACTTGCCCCCACCGAGGTCGGACTCGAACCACCGGTTGTCGAACGTCGGGTAGCTCGCCAAGGCGACGATGTGCCCGTTCTCCCAGTTCTGGACCACGACCGCTCCCGCGGGCGCTTTGAACGGCACCTCTTCGGGGTACTCGGGGAAGAAGCGCTCGACGAAGTTCGTCTCGGGGTCGAGCCCATTGCGCGCCGTTGCCAGTCGTCGCAGCTTGAGCTGACTCTCGAGCGCCTGCTCCGCGTACTGCTGCTGGTCGAGATCGATCGTGAGTTGGATGTCGTTGCCGTTGATCGCCGGCACGCGCTCGATCTCTCGCACGATCCGACTCGACTTGTCGACCTCGTACACGACGTATCCCCACTGTCCGTGGAGCTCGCGTTCCATGCTCGCTTCGATGCCGAACTGGCCGACTCGTTCGTTGAGGAAGTAGCCGTCGCCGACGTAGGCATCTTTGGTCTCGGCGGTGATGCTGCCCATGTAGCCGACGACGTGACTGGCGAGCGGCGCATATGGATAGACGCGGCGCGCCTCTTCGATGATCTGCACGCCGGGCAGGTCTTCGACTCGTTCGAGCAGCGTTGCGGCGGTGCGCTCGTCGATGTCTTCGGCGACCGGCATCGGCAGGAACGGGCTGTAGACCTGGCTCTGGAACCGGCGTTCCATCTCTTCGACCGGCACGCCGACCCAGCCCGACACCCGGCTGAAGAGTTCGGTGCGGTTCGATTCGCTGCGCAGCACCTCCCAGTCGATGCCGACGGTGAGCACCCGCTCGTTGTCGGCGAGGATCCGTCCATCGGCGTCGAAGATGCGTCCGCGCTCGGGGAGCAACGGCACGGTGCGCCGCTTGGTCTGGTCGACCTCTTCTTGCAGCCCTTCCTGTTCGACGGTCTGCAAGAACCACAGGCGAGCACCGACGAGCCCGAAGAGCATCGTTGCGACGAGCGCCAGAACACCGAGGCGAGCGGCCCGCTTGTCTACTGCCATCGAACCATTCTGCCTGTCACACAACCGTCATACATGGCAGAACCGCGAAACTCTTCAGATCAGATCCTGGGTCGTCGGGGCGGTCCACTCGCTCCCCCGGACGCGCAGACACCATCGGGCGACCGGCACCATGATCGGACTGATCACCATCGAACTGAACGCGACGATGGGCACCACCTTCGCCATGTCGGCCGGCCACGGGTTGCGTTGGCCGATGAACAGTCGCACCACGGGCAGCAGCGCTTCGCCCGCTGCGGCGCCGAAGAACACGAAGATCGCGAGCAGCCACCACTGCGGGTCGGCGGCGATCAAGGCGAGCAATCCGGCCACCACGCCTGCGAGCGTGAACGCGATGGCCGTGGAGCCGAGCGGCGTTCCTTCGACGAGATCGAACATCATGCCGAGTGTGAACCCGGCGATGGCACCGCCTTCGGAGCCGCCGACGGCACCGGCTGCGGCGACGAGCGCCAACACGAGTTGCACGATGACGCCGCTGATCTGCAGGTCGACGAACAGCGTTCGCTGGAGGGCGAGCACGATCATCCCGACGGGGACGAGGCGGATCAGCGAACTCTGGTACAGCGCAGCGAGCACGTGCCGCTCACTGCTCGACTTCGGAGGCGGGTCGGTACAACACGACCTGCACGAAGTTGAGTCGGTCGAGGTCGGCGTTGAGCATGACTTCGAGGATGGGGCCGGCCACGCCGGGACGGTCGGCACGGTTGACGACCCGTCCGATCGGAATGTTGGGCGGGGCGAGGCTGTCGGCGCCGCCTGCCGTGGTGACCAGGTCACCCTCCTGCAGGATGGCGAGCGACGGGTTGTCTTGCAGGAACCTGATCTGCGGCAGGCGATCTTGTCCCTGCCCCTCCATCGCTCCGAACTCCTTCTGGAATTGCGGCAGCGTGGTGGTGGTGACGACGGGCGGGATCGTCGTCTGGACCGGGCTGCCGTCTGCCGGGATGGCCGGCGGGAGATCGAGCCCCTCGGGCACCGTCGTGGAGGTGACCGACGTCGTCTCGTCGGGGTCGGACGTGTCGGCCTGCGGCAATTCGAAGCGGTCGCCGAGCACGTCGAGCGCCGTCGTGGTGGTCGGTACGTCTGGGTCGACGATGTCGGCGATCTCGTCGTCGTCGAATCCCGATGGCGTGGTGGTGGAGGTCTCGTCGTCGGACCCGTCGCCGTCGACGCTGCCGGTACCGCCGAGGATCTCGACCGGCATCGCGAAACGCGGGTCGGTCACGAGCATGACCTGCGACGAGTTGAGGCGGACGCGGGTGACACGACCGATGAGCCCAGCGCGGTTGACCACCGGCATGCCGATCGCGACGTTGTCGAGGCTGCCCTTGTTGATCTCGATGATCTGGTCGATGTTGTTCGCCGAGGCGCCGACCACTTCGGCCTTCTCGGTGTCGATACCGGCGAGCGACGGCAGGTCGTTGAGCGCGAGCAACTGCTGGGAGTCGACGACGCTCGCTTCGGCCGCGGCTTGCGTGCCGATCAACTCGTCGACGCGCTGCTGCAGGATCTCGTTCTCACGTTCGAGGTCGTCGTAGTTGGAGTACGAGTCCCACGCCCGCTTCACCGGGTTGGTCACGACGTCGGCTGCGGTCTCGACCGGCGTCATCGCCACCCCGAACGCATCGCGGGCTCGGTCGAGCACCGCATTGCCCCGCAGATCGAGCGTGAGGATCAGCGCCGATGACAACAGGAGCGCGATGATGACTCGCCTCCGACCGACCGTGTAGATCGCCATGATGAATGACTGCTCCGGAAATCCGGACGGATCAGTCTTCGCCGCCCATCGACATGAGGCCGCGCATCGCGTCGATGTTCTCGAGCGCCCGGCCGGAGCCGATCACGACGCTGTAGAGCGGTTCGTGGGCGATTCGGATCGGCATGCCGGTCTCGTGGCTGAGCCGTTCGTCGAGGCCACCGATGAGGGCGCCGCCGCCGGCGATCATGATGCCGTCTTCCATGATGTCGGCAGCGAGCTCGGGCGGGGTCTTGTCGAGCGTTGTCTTCACCGCGTCAACGATTGCAGAGATCGGCTCGGCAAGGGCTTCACGGACGTGTTCTGTCGTGAGCTGGATGGTTCGCGGCAGACCCGAGATGAGGTCACGGCCGCGGATGTCGGCGGTGAGTTCTTCGTCGAGCGGCCAGGCCGACCCCATCTGGATCTTGACCTCTTCGGCCGTGCGATCACCGATCGCCAGCGAGAACTCCTTCTTCACGTACTGCAGCACCGCGTCGTCGAGTTCGTCACCGGCCACGCGGACCGATTGCGCCGTGACGATGCCGCCCAGCGAGATGACGGCGACCTCGGTGGTGCCACCGCCGATGTCGACGATCATGTTGCCCGACGGTTCGTGCACCGGCAGGTCGGCACCGATGGCTGCGGCCATGGGCTCTTCGATGATGTGCACCGGCTTGCGCGCTCCGGCGTACTCGGCGGCGTCTTGCACGGCGCGCTGCTCGACACCGGTGATGCCCGACGGCACGCAGCTGACCATGCGCGGCTTCGACCACTTCGACGCGTGCACCTTCTGGATGAAGTAGCGCAGCATCTTCTCGCACACTTCGAAGTCGGCGATGACACCGTCTTTGAGCGGGCGGATCGCCTTGATGTGGTTCGGCGTGCGACCCATCATCCGCTTGGCTTCCATACCGACCGCCACGGGGCGGCCGTCGTTGACGTTGATGGCGACGACAGACGGCTCGTCGAGCACGACACCTTGGCCGCGCACGTAGATCAGTGTGTTCGCCGTGCCGAGGTCGATGGCAAGGTCACGCCCCAGGCTGAGTGGGTTGTTGCGGGCCATGTTGTTGGCCCTCCTTCGCGAGCTGTTGATTCGAGAACTTCATTCTGGCACGCACGTTTGCGGCCGGAATTCATGATCGTTGAATGTTACAGATTCGGGAAGAAGATCCCGATTTCGCGGGTGGCCGACTCGAGCGAGTCGCTGCCGTGCACGAGGTTCTCGGTGAACAGGATGCCGAGGTCGCCGCGGATCGTGCCGGGGGCGGCGTCGCGAGGGTTGGTGGCGCCCATCATGTTCCGGACGACCTGCCAGGTGTCTTCGGGACCTTCGACGACCATCGCCAGGACCGGGCCGCGGCTCATGAACTCGACGAGCTCACCGTAGAAGCCCTTGCCGACGTGCTCTTCGTAGTGACGAGCGAGCGTGTCGGCGTCGAGCGTGCGCAGGTCCATCGCGACGATGTCGAGGTTCTTCGACTCGAAACGCGAGACGACCTCGCCGATGAGCTTGCGTTCGACGGTGTCGGGCTTGAGGAGGACGAGAGTGCGATCTGACATGGCCGAGAACGCTACCGCCCCACGAGCCCCGTCAATCGGTGTCAGACACCGATTGACGGAAGTGGCGCAGATGCTGCCCTCACCCGCCCCGCCCGTCATCCGGTGTCAGACACCGGATGACGCAGGCTCCACCTCGACGGCCAAGACCGACATGGCCCGAGCCATCAACTGCTGCAGCGATGGCGACGATTCCAGGCGGCGTTCGCACCGGGCTACGTAGCTGCGGGCCGCACCGTCGCCGAGTTCGCTCACGGTCGAGATCTCGTCGAACTCCAAGCCCGATGACCGGGCCACGAGGGTCTGGGCCGCGCGTCGCTCCGCGAGCGAGTGCACCTCCGGGCACGGCCCACTTGCCACGGTGACCGCCGCCTCGATCTCGCTGTCGCTCCAGCGGCCTGCCGCGTCGGGTTCGACGTCGCGCGCTCGCTCGACGAAACGATCGACGCGCGCTCCTCCGTGTCCGAAATGCTCGCGGACGAACGACTGGTTGAGCCACTCTCCGTCGGCGCGGTCACCGACGAGAATCCCGAGGCTCGACCATCGGTACGCCGCGAGTGGCGCATCCCAGCCCAGGTCGAGCGGGTTCGCATGGATGTACCGCACGAGCCACAGGCGATGTGCGTCGAGCGTGACCGGCACCGAATGGAAGCGACCACGGAAGACGGCGCCGTCGACCTGGCGCCGGGTGTTGGCCTTCCGAGTGAACTCGGCACCGAGCCACTTCATCGCCTCCGAGAGACGCCCCTCTCGAGATCGAACCAGCAGGTGAAAGTGATTTCCCATCAGGCAGTAGCAGTGGACTTCGAGCCCGAACCGCTCTTCGAGTTCGGAGACGAGGCGCACGAAGCACGCTCGATCGTCGTCGTCCCTGAACACGATCCGCCGTCCGGCCCCACGGTTCATCACGTGGTGCCAGGCACCTTCCCAGTCGATGCGTTGCGTTCGGCCCATGCGTCCAGTGTGACGACGGCGTGCCTCACAGTTGGCTGCGTCATCGGGTGTCTGACACCGGATGATGCGTCATCGGGTGTCTGACACCGGATGACGGGGTCAGTCGGAGAGGCGGCTCAGCGTGGAACGAGCGGCGCCGGCGGTGTAGAGGCTGCCGGTGACGAGGACGGCGTCGTCGCCGTCGGCGTACTCCATCGCTCGGACGCACGCTGCTTCGACCGACTCGAACGCCACCACGTGATCGCAGCCGAGTTCCTTGGCCGCTCGTTCGAGTTCGACCGCAGGAATGCCACGCGGCGTGGGCGCGGTGCACACGAACACCATGTCGAACTCGTCGGCGCGCAGCGCTGCCAGCATGCCCGCCGGCTCGCGCAAGGTACCCACCACCAGGATGCGGCGGCCCTCGGGATGGAAGTCGCCGAAGAACACCTCGGCACACGTGTCGGCACCCTGCGGGTTGTGCGCTCCGTCGATGATCGTGAGCGGCTGCCGCCCCATGATCTCGAACCGTCCGGGCATCGTGACCTCGCCGAACCCCTCGTGCACGACGTCGTCGGGCAGCGGAGCGGCGAAGAACGTCTCGACGGCCGCCAACGCCACCGCAGCGTTGGTCCCCTGATGAGCGCCGTTGAGCGGGACGAACACGTCGGAGTAGATGGTGGTGGGCGTGCGCAGGTCGAGCAGGCGACCGTTGACTGCGAGCGCGTTGCTGACCGCGGCGAAGTCGTCGCCGACGACCAGGCTCGTCGCTCCCCCGGCGTTCTCGAAGATCTCGATCAACTCGGGGTCGGTCTCGCCGATGATCACTGCGGAACCCGGCTTCACGATGCCGGCCTTCTCCTCGGCGACGTGACGCAACGACGGGCCCGCGAACTCGTTGTGGTCCATCCCGATGTTGGTCACGACCGCCACCTGCGACTGGACGACGTTGGTCGCATCCCACCGGCCGAGCAACCCCACCTCGATCACCATCACGTCGACGGCGATGTCGGCGAACCACCGGAACGCCGCCGCGGTGAGGATCTCGAAGTAGCCGGGATTCTGCCCGACCAGCGGCGCCACCTCGGCGACGGCCCCGATCTGCTCGCCCAGTTCTTCCTCGGTGATCGACTCACCGTTGCGCTTGAACCGCTCGGTGATGTGCTCGAGATGTGGGCTCGTGTACGTGCCGACCGTGAGGCCGTGCGCGGCGAGCAGCCGCGAGATCATCTGCACGGTCGACCCCTTGCCGTTCGTGCCGGTGACGTGGATGACCGGCGCGCTCAACTGCGGGTCGCCGAGTGCACCGCAGATCGCCGTGATCGGCTCGATCGTCGGAGAGTCGATGCGGCCCGTCTTCTGGTACGACATGTGCTCGTCGAGGTACGCGAGCGCGGCCTGATAATCCATGGGTGTCCTGTCGGGTGGTGATGCCGCGGATGGTGACGGTCACCATCCGCCGCGGGTCAGGAAGCAGCTTTTCGCTGGCGGGGCGCTTTGCGCGGCACGAGGGTCGGGTTGACCTTGTCGGTCACCGTCTTGGCATCGATGACCACTTTGCCGATGTCGGTGCGACCAGGAAGGTCGTACATCGTGTCGAGCAGCACTTCTTCCATGATCGCCCGCAGTCCGCGAGCACCGGTCCCGCGGAGCAGCGCCTGGTCGGCGATGGCATCGAGGCCGTCGTCGGTGAACTCGAGTTCGACGTCTTCGAAGCTGAAGATCTTCTCGTACTGCTTGACCAGGCTGTTCTTCGGCTCGGTGAGGATCGACACGAGCGCTTCCTTGTCGAGGCTGCGCACGGCGCCGACCATCGGCAGACGACCGATGAACTCCGGGATCATCCCGAACTTGACGAGGTCTTCGGGCAGCACCTGCGCGAACAGTTCGCCCGGGTCGCGGTCGACCTGACTGCGCACATTGCCGTTGAAGCCGACGCCCTTGTGACCGATGCGGCTCTCGATGATCTCTTCGAGACCGGCGAACGCCCCACCGAGGATGAACAACACGTTGGTCGTGTCGATCTGGATGAACTCCTGGTGCGGGTGCTTGCGACCGCCCTGTGGCGGCACCGATGCCTGCGTGCCCTCGAGGATCTTGAGCAGCGCCTGCTGCACGCCTTCACCCGACACGTCACGCGTGATCGACGGGTTCTCGCTCTTGCGGGCGACCTTGTCGATCTCGTCGATGTAGACGATGCCCGACTCGGCGCGTTTGACGTCGAAATCGGCCGCCTGGATCAGTTTGAGCAGGATGTTCTCGACGTCTTCGCCGACGTACCCGGCTTCGGTGAGTGCGGTGGCGTCGGCGACGGCGAAGGGCACGTTGAGCTGCCGAGCGAGCGTCTGCGCCAGGTGCGTCTTGCCGCAACCGGTCGGACCGAGCATCAAGATGTTCGACTTCTGCAGTTCGATGTCGTCGCGGGCCTTGCCCACCGATTGACCGGCATCGTTCTGGTGCTCGATGCGGCGGTAGTGGTTGTACACCGCCACCGACAGGATCTTCTTGGCATCGTCCTGCCCCACGACGTAGTCGTCGAGGTAGGCGCGCACTTCACGTGGATTCGGCAGGTTGTCGAAGCTGACGTCGGCCGTCTCGGTCAACTCTTCTTCGATGATCTCGTTGCAGAGATCGATGCATTCGTCGCAGATGTAGACCCCAGGGCCAGCGATCAGCTTCTTGACCTGCTTCTGGGACTTGCCACAGAACGAGCACTTCAGCAGTTCTCCGGTGTCACCGAATTTCGCCACGTTTGAATCCTCAGTCTCGCTCGTCGTCAGTCGTTCGTCGTTGGCCGGAGCCAGGCCTCACATTGTGCCTCACGAGGCGGCGCCGTGTGGGGACCGTGACGATCTTGTCAGTTCTGGAGCTCCGTGTCGCACCGTTTCGTGCGACTCGACCGTCCGATCAGCGGATCGGACCGCCGCGATCGATCGCTTCGCGAGCGGAGATCACTTCGTCGATGATGCCATATTCGAGCGCGGCCTGCGCTTCCATGACGAAGTCACGGTCGGTGTCTTTGTTGATCTGCTCGATCGGCTGGCCCGTGTGCTTCGAGAGGATTCCGTCGAGGATCTCACGCATACGCTGGATCTCGTTGGCCGCCAACTCGAGGTCGGTGACCTGTCCGTAGCCGACCTGGCCCGAGGGCTGGTGCAGCAACACACGGCTGTGCGGCAGCGCCAGACGCTTGCCCTTCGTGCCGGCTGCGAGGATGACCGCAGCCGCCGACGCGGCCTGGCCGAGACAGATCGTGGCGATGTCGTTCTTGATGAACTGCATCGTGTCGTAGATGGCGAACAGCGCTGTGATGTCGCCACCCGGGCTGTTGATGTAGATGTTGATGTCCTTGTCGGGGTTCTCCGACTCGAGGTGGATCAACTGCGCCGCGATGAGGCTGGCGACGGTGTCGTCGACCGGCGTCTGCAAGAAGATGATGTTCTCCTTGAGCAGCCGGCTGTACAGGTCGTAGGAGCGTTCGCCGCGAGCGGTCTGCTCGACGACGTTGGGAACCATGTAGTTGCGTGCTTCGAGATCCATCAGGCGTCCTCTGCGGTAGCTGCTTCTGTGGTTGCTTCGTCGGCGGCCGGTTCGTCGGCCGCGTCGTGGTCGTGCTCGTCGTGATCGTGCGTGTGCCCGATCAACGCGTCGGCGTCGATGGCATTGCCGGCTTCGTCGACGTACTCACAGCCGTGGACGAGGACGTCGAACGCCTTCGACTTGACGATCTGGGAGATCAGCTCGGGCACGGCGTCGTTCTGCTCGTAGGCCTTGCGGATGTCTTTGGCCTTCTGGTTGTACTGCATGGCCATGCGGGCGTATTCGCGCTCGAGTTCGTCGTCGTCGACGGTGATCTCTTCGGCAACGGCCACCGCACGGAGGGCGAGGTCGACCTTGACGGCCTGTTCGGACTGGCCTCGCATGCCTTCGATGAAGCTCTCGGGGTCTTGGCCCGTTGCCTGCATCCACTGCTCGAAATCGATGCCCTGCGACTGGAACTGCTGGATCGTGCCCTGCACCCGCTGGTTGAGGTCGGCGTTGACGAGCGACTCCGGCGGGTCGATGTCGACGAGCTCGGCGAGCGCATCGTTGATCTTCGTGCCGGCCTGCTGGCGGGCGACGCTCAGCTTCTGCTCGGCGAGGGATTCACGGAGGCTCTCGGTCCACTCGGCGACGGTGGCGAACTCGGTCATGTTCTCGTCGACCCACTCGTCGGTGAGTTCGGGGAGTTCACGGGTCTGGACGACCTGGACCTTGACCACGAAGTCGGCCGGCTCCTCGGTGCCCTTCGGCGTGGAGGTGAAGGTGAGCTCGTCGCCGGCGGAGGCGCCGGTGAGCTGCTCGTCGAAGTCGTCGGTGACCCAACCCTGGCCGATCTCGTACGAGAAGTCTTCGGTGTTGAGGCCGATGACCTCGTCACCGTTGCGTTCGGCGGCGATGTCGACGATGACGAAGTCACCCGACTCGGCGGGACGCTCGACGGGTTCGAGCGACGCCTCGCGAGCGAGTTCCTGCTCCTGGGCGGCGGTGATGTCGTCGTCGGACACTTCGACCGACGGCAGTTCGATGCGCAGGCCGTTGTAACCGGGGACGGTGATGATCGGACGGACCTCGCAGGTGGCGTCGAACTCGACCGGTCCCGATTCCTGGCCTTCGGTGATCTCGACTTCGGGCTGAGCGATCAGGTCGACGTCGTGCTCCTTGACCGCCTGGGCGAGATAGTTCGGCACCGCGTCACGCAGCGCCTGCTCGCGAGCAGGCCCCATGCCCACGCGGGCTTCGAGCACCTTGCGAGGCACCTTGCCGGCTCGAAAGCCCGGCAGGTTCACCTCCTTGGCGATCACCTTGAATGCCTTGTCGATGTCTTTGTCGAACTCCGACTCATCGACTTCGACGTACACCTTGACTTTGTTGTCCTCGAGGACTTCAACCGAGCTCTTCACAGATCCCCGAGGCTATCTGTGATGAGTGATTCGCCCTCCCGTGATCGTCATCGGACCCGAATGGGCGACGTGATCGACGGCTGTTTCGGACGATCGTGCGCCCAAATCGTGCATTTGCCACCGGAACGAGACAGAATGACAGCGATGGAGTACTGGAAGCCGCACAAGCTCGCCTCCCCGCACGAGGGTCAGATCTTCCTGAAGATCAACGACAAGGTGCGCTCGACCGCCGAGATCCACGGGGTTCCGGTCGGCACCGAGGGCAAGGTGCTGCTGGCCAACGGGTTCAACTGGCAGCGCTACCGCGTGCTGTTCGAGAACGGCGCCGAAGTCGGCGACCTCGACCACCGCAACATCGAGCCGATCGGGCGGACCGCCAAGCGTCTCGCCAAGCTCGCCGCCAAAGCCAACCGCTGACATCGCGCCAACAGGCGCCAAGAGGTCGCCGTCCAAGCGAGTCGACGCGCCAGCGGCCGTGAGCCGATCGTGACGTCGCTCAGCCGATCGTGACGACGTGCGGGAGCAGGCGTTCGAGCGCTCTGCCGTGTGCGTCGACTTCGTCGCTCGACATGTCCGGGCGCCCTTCGATCAGGATCGATCGACACCCCACCACCTGAGCCGACCAGCTCTCTCCGCCGCCGCCCACGAGCACGAGATCGCGATGGTCGAGGCCGACGGTCTCCGACCACAGCGCCGACCACCACGCCGGCGTGTTGGGCATCGACACCGTGTAGCCGAGCGGTTGGTGCACCCAGATCGTGAGGTCGGGACGTTCGTCGGTGATCATGCGCGTGATCGCCTGCGTCTCGGGCTCGGAGTTGGCCTCGACGCCACCTTCCGGGTCGAAGAAGCGCCACGGGAAGTTGCGGTTGAGATCGATGTCGTTGGCGTTGTTGCGAGTCCCGGCTTCCCAGCCGTCGGGGTTGAGGCGCGGGATGATGGTCAGGTGCAGGTCGGCGGGCACCTCGACTCGGCCGAATCGTTCGGCGAGCACGTCAGCGGCACGTTCGTCACCGTGGATACCGCAGATCACCACGACCCGACGGAGCGAACTCGTCGGCAGATGGTCGGGCAGCGCGTCCCACCGCTCGATCGGACGCCCCTCCACGCTCGTCCCCAGCAGGCTGCGCGACCAGCCGGTCGCTCCGATCGGCGCTCCGTTGCGGACGGCCGGCTGGTCGACACGAGCCCGGGTCCCGGCGCGAGACAACCGAGGTGCAGGTCGCGTCGTCGCCCGAGCGCCGGCACCGGCGATCACCGCCCCGACGACGGCGACACCCGACGCCACCACGTGGCGCCGTGTCATCGTCCGTCGTCTCACGGGAGCCGACGATATGGCACCCGAACGTCGACGACCCAGCCAGGACCCCGAACGCGGCACCGCCCGCTCTCGAGCACGAGAACGGGCGGCGTCGGTGTTCGGCTGACCGCGAGGTCACCTCATCGCAGGAACTCGATCAGCCCGGGCGCAACTCGGTACCGGCGACGAGGTCGATACCGGACAGCGACGGGATCACGTTGACGAGTTGCTCGCCGTCCCATCGCTCGATGCTGACTTCGGCGGCGCAGACCGCAACGTACGGCGTCGGTGCGGCGCTGCAGTTGAGAGGCGCACCGCCGAACGTCGAGGCACTGCCGTCGGTCGCGGCGAACGCATCGGCGATCGCCTGACCGTCGACGTCACCGTCGATGCCGTTGGCGATCTCCCAGATGTTCATGACCGCTGCGAATCCGGCGGCCCCGAAGCCCTTGTTCATGTCGGCTTCCGACATGCCGTACTGAGGCGCCTTCTCGCGATACGTCAGGACGTTCTCCAGATGGTCGCCCTCGAGACCCTCGGGGTTGGCCAACACGCCGCCGACGTTGCCGATCATGTAGAGCCCCTCGGCGAGCGGTCCGGCGGCGCGCATCGCGTCGAAGTCGATGCACGAACCCGACATCACCATCGGCGTCTCCTCCGGGCTCCAGCCGATACGACCCATCGCATCGACGAGGTTCCAGCAGTCGGCGCCCTGCGCCGAGAAGATGATCACATCCGGATCGAACGCGAGCACTTCGGTCGCCTGCGGTGTGAGGTCGGCCGACGCCGGAGCGACCGGCACGCCGATGTACGTCAGGTCGGGGCGCTCACCGGCTCGAACCGAATCACCCGGCTCGGTGCCGTTGATCACGTCGACCGGTTTCGCTTCGAGGTCGTTGTAGCAGACCACGCCGGGAGGCGTGTCGGCCCACGGAATACCGACTCGTTCGACGGTGATGTCTTCGAACTCCTCGATCTGGTTGGTCGCGAACTCGACGAGCCCGGTGTGGGCGCCGAGGCAACCACTTCCGATCGCGAACGCACCTTCGGTGGTGAAGTCGGCAATCGTGACCGGCGTGGTGACGATGACCGGGATGTCGGAGCCCTTGAAGATCTCGTAGAAGTTGCCGAAGAAGTTGATGGTCGAGATGACCATCTCGACCTCGCTGGCAGCGAGTTCGTTCGCGCATCGCTGCGAGTCGTCGGGCGAGATCACGCTCTTGCAGAGCTCGATCTCGATCGGTCGTCCTCCGATTCCGCCGAGCTCGGCGTTGACGTAGTCGGCGGCCGCTTGGATACCGAGCGACGCTTCCGGGAACGATCCGTTCGGGTCGCCCTCGGGGTTCTGCACACCGATCTTGATCGGTTCGCCGGTCGCTTCACCGGACGGTGCCGGCTCATCGGTTTCTTCGGCCGGTTCTTCCGCCGACTCTTCGGCGGGTTCGTCGGTTTCAGCGGGTGGCTCTTCGGCCGGTTCTTCTGCTGGCGTCTCTTCGACTTGCTCGGCTGCAGTCTCGGGCGGGTCGCCGCCCGCGTCGTCGTCGCTTCCGCAGGATGCGGCGACGAGTCCGAAGACGCACCCGAGAGCAATGAGCGCACGTGACGTACGCCGTGGTGAATGTTTCATGTTGAATCCCCTGTTCAGATGAAGCCATCGACAACTGGTGCTGCCCTGGCCGACGCGGACCCCCCGGTCCGTGTCGAGTGTCACACTATGTCGTGGCCTCGATCAGGAAAGCGTCAGACGAACTGACGTCTTTGGCGTGCCAACACAACCGACCCCGGACGCGACACCACCTGCCCTCGCGAACGAAGGCAGGTGGCATCGAATCCTGTCGGCGTGTTTGCCGTCAGCTCATGTTCAGCCCGGACGGAGTTCGGTTCCGGCGACGAGGTCGACGCCGGAGATCGACGGCACGACCGTCTCCAGCTGCTCGCCGTCCCAGCGCTCGATGCTCTGTTCGGCAGCGCACACCGCAACGTAGGGCTCGGGCGCCCCGGCGCAGTTGAGCGGCGCACCACCGAAGTTCGGCGTGCTGCCGTCGGTGGCCTTGAACGCCTCGGCGATGGCATCGCCGGTCACGTCACCGTCGACGGCGTTGGCGACCTGCCAGATGTTCATGATCGCCGCGAACCCGGCAGCGCCGAAGCCCTTCGTCATGTCTTCCGGCGCCATGCCGTACTGCGGAGCCTTCTCGTTGTAGGTCTCGACGTTGGCGAGGTGATCGCCGGTGAGCCCCTCGGGGTTCGCCAGGATGCTGCCGACGTTGCCGATCATGTAGAGACCGACCGCGAGGTCGCCGGCGGCACGCATGGCGTCGAAGTCCGTGCAGGAGTTCGACATCACCATCGGCGTCTCCTCCGGTGTCCAACCGATGCGACCGAGCGCATCGACGAGGTTCCAGCAGTCGGCGCCCTGGGCCGAGAAGATGATCGCGTCGGGATCGAACGAGAGCACTTCGGTCGCCTGCGGCGTGAGGTCGGGCGATGCCGGAGCGACCGGCACACCGATGTACGTCAGGTCGGGCTGCTCACCGAAGCGAGCCGAATCACCCGGCTCGGTGCCGTTGATGACGTCGAGCGGCTTGGCTTCGAGGTCGTTGTAGCACACGACGCCCGGCGGGGTGTCGGCCCACGGGACGCCGACACGCTCGACCGTGATTCCTTCGAAGTCGTTGATCTGGTTCGTCACGAACTCGACCAGTGCGGTGTGCGCACCGAGGCAACCGCTGCCGATGGCGAAGGCTCCTTCGGTGGTGAAGTCCGCGATCGTCACCGGCGTCGTGACGACGACCGGAATGTTGGAGCCCTGGTAGATCTCGTAGAAGTTGCCGAAGAAGTTGATCGTCGAGATGACGAGATCGACGCCGCTCGCCGACAGTTCGTTTGCGCACCGCTGCGAGTCGTCGGGTGAGATCACGCTCTTGCAGAGCTCGATCTCGATCGGACGACCACCGAGGCCGCCCAGCTCGGCGTTCACGTACTCCGCTGCTGCGAGAATGCCCGCCGACGCCTCGGGGAACGAGCCGTTCGGGTCGCCCTCCGGGTTCTGCACGCCGATCCGGAACGGCTCACCGGTCGCCTCGCCGGAAGGTGACGGCTCGTCGGTCTCGTCGGCTGGCTCGTCCGCCGGCGCATCGGTCTCCTCGGCCGGCGCGTCGGTCTCCTCCGCCGGCTCGTCGGTTTCCTCGGCCGGTGATTCCTCTGCCTGTTCGGCCGCGGTCTCCGGCGCCGACGAGTCGCCGTCGTCGTCGCTTCCGCAAGACGCAGCGACGAGCCCGAAGACGCAGCCGAGTGCAACGAGCGCACGAGACGTGCGCCGTGATGAGTGTTTCATGTGTGAATTCCCCTGTTCAGATGAAGACGACGACAGCTCCTGCTGCGCCTCCGACCCGGACCCCCCGGCCCGTGTCGGAGGTCACCCTAGAACGCGCCGCGGCCACGATCAGAGTCGGACGGACGGCCTCGCAACACCTCGTTCCATCAGGCGTCGATCATCTTGTCGGGGCACGATTCAGCGGCCGCGGAGCTCCTTGCGCAGGATCTTTCCGGCCGCACTCTTCGGAATGGCCTCGACCACTTCGAGCTGCTGGATCTGCTTGTAGCTCACGAGGTGCTCGCTGACGAGCGCCTGGATCTCGTCGAGGGTGATCGTCTCGCCGGGCACCGCGCTCACGAACGCCTTGGGCACCTCGCCGGCTTCGTCGTCGGGAACACCGATCACGGCGACGTCGGCGACCTTCGGATGCGTGATGATGAGCGCTTCGAGCTCGGCCGGTGCGACCTGGAATCCCTTGAACTTGATCAGCTCCTTCAGCCGGTCGACGATCGTCATGTGCCCGAACTCGTCGATGATCGCGACGTCGCCGGTGTGCAACCACCCGTCGTCGTCGATCGTGGCGGCGGTCGCGTCGGGGTTGTTGAGGTACCCCGTCATCACCTGCGGGCCGCGCACCCAGAGCTCACCGCGCTCGCCGACCCCACGATCCTCACCGGTGTCGGGATCGACGATGCGGCTCTCGGTGTTCGACACGGTGACCCCACTCGTGCCGGGCCGGTAGTCACCCTCGACCGTGCAGTGGCTCACCGGGCTGAGCTCGGTCATGCCGAACCCCTGCACCACTTCGCAACCGAGGCGGGCAGCGGCTTCGGCCGCGAGTTCGGCGCCGAGCGGAGCAGCGCCCGAGAAGATCTGGCGGATCGACGACGTGTCGTAGTCGCCGACGATCGGCGCTTTGGCGAGCCCGAGGATGATCGGCGGCACGGCGAAGAAGCGGGTGATCTTCAACTCCTGGACCGCGGTGAGCGCTTCGACCATGTCGAATCGCGGCATCGACACGGTGGTGACGCCGTTGGCGAGCAGACCGTTCATCAGCACCTGCATGCCGTAGATGTGGAAGAACGGCAGGGCGGCGAGCGCCACTTCGTCGTCGGTGTACTTGATCGCGTGGATGCACTGTTCGATGTTGGCCACGAGGTTGCGATGCGTGAGCATGACGCCCTTCGGCAGCCCGGTGGTGCCCGACGAGTACGGCAGCACCACGGTGTGCGTGGCCAGGTCGACCGACACCTGCTCGATCGGTTCACCGAAGACGTCAGCCATCCCGGTGGTACCCGGTGCGGCGTCGCCGATGACGATCACCTCGGTCACGTCGGTCCCTTCGATCGCCGACAGTGCGGTGTCGACGAACGGCCCGACGGTGAAGAGCAGCGTCGCTCCGGCGTCCTGGAGTTGGTGACGGACCTCCTCGGGCCCATAGGTCGGGTTGATCGTGGTGACCGCTCCCCCGGCGACGGCGACGCCGTGGAACACGACGGCGTACTCGGGGAGGTTCGGCGCCATCAGTCCGACGACCACGCCAGGCTGCACACCCCGCTCGGCCAGACCGCCGGCCAGCGAGTGGATCGCCGCGGAGAGTTGGGTGTAGGTGTACGAACTGGTTCCGGCCGCATCACGGATCGCGACTCGGTCGGCCAGTTCGTCCGCCCGCCGCAGCACGTGCTGCGTGATGGTGACCTCGGGGATCTCGACGTCGGGAAGCGGGCTCGGGTGAATGATGGTGGTCACGGTGTCCTCGATCTCGTGGCGGTGCCCGCGGCATCGGTGCCGGTGGCGTCGGTGCGACCGACAATACCTGCGACGACACGCCGATCGCCTCGACGACCGAACCGCGATCGCGCTACTCGGGCGACGCTCCGACCGCCCACGGGATCTCGCACGATTCCCCCGTGACGACCAGCTCGTGCACCACCGCGTTGCGGTGGGCTCCGGCTGCCCACGACGGGAAGACGGCGGAGTACAGACCACTTCCACCAGCGACGAACAACACGATGTCGTCGGAGCGTCGCACGGCGTGGATCGGGTCATCGTCGTCGCCGGGCCGGATGAACCCCGTGTTCAGCGACCGGAGATGGCCGCGCGTGTTCACCGCGAGTCGCTGGAGTTCGCACCGCACGTCGGCTCGCGACATGCCTGCCCCGGCGAGCACGTCGGCGTGTTCGGGGTTGAGCGCGACGGCGACGGCACCTGCACCGAAGTTGGCGTTGTTCGAGCCGGTGTTGGCGATGACGGCGGCGAGCGCTCGCAACAACCGGTTCGGCGAATCGGGGTCGTCGGCGTCGTTGGTGAACACCACCGAGTGCGGTGCCTCAGCGCCGAGGATCGTCACCGTCGAGTCATCCGGGCCGTAACCGAGCGTGTGCGACCACGGTTCCCAGGGCGACGACCGTTCGTCTTCCGCCAGGCACAGACCGAACTTGCCCGGGTGCCCCAGCAGGGCCATGTCGGACACACCCGGGCGAGCGTCTCCGATGTTCATCATGCACAACCGGATCGCACGGCCGATCGAGGCGTTGGCCCGGTGCCCCGGGCCGAGTGCGCCGAAGCCTCCGACGATGTCGCAGTGGTTGACGACCGGCCCGTTGACGATGGTCAACGGCGCGGTGCTGTGCGTCGTGGACTGCATCTCGCCGAGATCGAACTCGGGCTGCAACAGCGCTCTGATCGCTGCCACCACGACCGGAACGTGATCGGGGAGGCACCCGGCCATCACCGCGTTGATGGCGACCTTCTCGATCGTCGCCGCACCGCCACCCGGGCCCATCTCACCGAGCAGCGTGTCACCGTCGAGACCGGAGGCGAGCACGAGGCGCTCGACACGTTCGCGAGTCGGGATCACCACGGGGAGGCCGTCGGTACACCCCGACGCATGCAGCACCTCGAGCGCGTCGGCCTCGTCGGCAGCGGTCATGATCGACGCGCTCATGCCGGTTCGACCGCGTCGTTGTCGGGACGTGCGTCACCACGCAGCACGTCGACGATGCGTCGGGCGAACGCATCGGCGACCTGCCCCATCGCGTCGTGGCCGGTGCCGGCCACCGGGTGAGGGAGTCGAAGCCGCGGGATGTCGGGCATACCCGCCGACCGGGCGACGGAGTCACCCTGCATCCAGAACTGCTCGGTCACCAGAGCGACCGCTGCTCGACCTCGACGAGCCACCTCGATTCCGTCACGCACGGTGCCGGAAGTACAGCTGCCTCAATGCCCGTAGGCGGCCACGACCGCGGAACACGAGTCGGCGATCGTCGACAGGTGCTCCGGGCTGGCGAGCGCACTCGCATTGCCCTTGTTCAGGTGCAGGAAGCGAACACCGGGCAGCTCTCGGGAGAGCGACGACTCGACGTGCTCGAGAAAGGCCACCGAGTCCGGAAAGCCGTTGGCGAACAGGGCGATGGTGTCGCCGTCGACCAGGTCGGTGGTGAGATCGTACGACTCCATCTCGCGAGTCGGCACACCGCGTGGATCCAGGAACTCCATCCCCCCACGTTCGCATTCGGCCCCGGCACGCGACGAGTCGGCCCACCGCGGCCACCTGCCCGGCGACTCGGCCGACGGACGGCGCCGCGACGCACGCACCACGGACCGACGTCACCGTGAGACAGAGTTCACGAATAGTGAGATTCCAAGCGTTTGCACCGCTACCCTCGGTGAGATTCCCGTACGCTGTGTCGTAGGGAGGACCTGGATGCAAACGGACGCACACCCCGTGCTGCGAGCACGACGAATCGAAGCGCCCGTCGTGTTCCTGATCGTCTACGCGCTCTATGTCATCGGCGGAAGCCTCGCCTGGTGGACCATCAACGCGTCGGGACTCTCCGCGGTCTTCTTCCCGCCGGCAGGGATGACGGTCGTCGCCTTCCTCGCGCTGCCGCGCCGCGATTGGCCCGTCGTCGTCGCTGCGGTCGTCGCCGGCGAGATCACCACGGGACTGACCGTCGGTCGCTTCGACAACATGGCGTCGCTGCTCGGCTTCAGCGCGGCCAACTTCATCGGCCCGCTCGTCGGGGCGATCGTCGCCGGGCGCCTCCTGCATCGCTCCCCTGGTTCTCGAACGTTGCCCGATCTCGGACGCCGACGGGATCTCATCGTGTTCACGATTGCCGCCGTGGCGATCGGCCCGTTCGTGTCGTCGGTGATCGGCGCGCTCACGGCGTGGTGGCAGTTCGGCTCCCCGGTCACCTCGGTCGGACCGCAGTGGTGGTTGGGCGATGCGCTCGGCGTCGCGGTGGTCGCGCCCGCGTTGCTGGCATGGAACGCCACGACGGGCCCTCGGCCGTGGCGCGGCCCAGCAGCTCTGATACTGCTCGCCAGTGTGTGGATCGGCACGGCGATCACGCTCTTCGCCACCGATCTCCCACTGATGTTCCTCGTGCTCGGCGCACTGATCGTCGCTGGCGCCTCGTTCGACGTTCGAACCGTCGCCGTGATCGGCATCGCCATCGCCATCATCGTCGGAATCTCGCTGTCGACCGATCCCGACGGTCTGGTCGTGGGTCTTGCTCCCTCGACGGCACTCACCACGCTGAAGCTGCAGTTCCTGGTGTTCGCGATGACCGCCTACTTCGTGGCTGCCGAGACCAACGAAGCGGCGATCGCCACGGCCGACGTCAAGCGCCGTCTGGAGACCGTCGAAGATCTCCAAGGGCTCCTTCTCCCGCCGCGCACCATGGCCGGTCAGGGTTTCCGCGTCCGTGGCGTGTACGACGCCGCGATCCAAGACGTCGGAGTCGGTGGCGACTGGTATGTCGTGCGGCCGACCCAAGACGGCCGCCTCGTGTTCGGCGTCGGCGACATCGTGGGACACGACCTCAAATCGGCACGGGCGATGGTGGCCGTGCGCAGTGGTCTGATTCTCGAGGCTGCGATCAATCCGGAGCCGGCACGCCTGCTGAGCAAGCTCGACGGCTTCTCCCAGATCGAACCGTCGATTCGCTTCTCCACGGCGTGGATCGGGGTCTTCGACCCGGATGCTCGCACGCTGGAGTACGCCTGCGCCGGGCATCCGCCACCCGTGCTCGTTCTGCCCGATGGATATCGACGGCTCGATGGCGCGAACAGCGCATTGATCGGCCTGCCGCAGGGTGAGCGCTGCACCGCCACCGTGGAGGTGCCGTTCGGTTCGGCCCTCGCCATGTACTCCGATGGCCTCGTCGAGACCCGTGACGAGACGATCGACCACGGACTCGATCGGTTCGAGCAGGCCATCTCGACGCACGGCCTCGAGCCGGAGGGACTCATCGAGGCGATGCTGTCGGGCCGCAGACGCGACGACGACACCATTCTCGCGGTGATCGACCTCGACTACGCCCCGGTCGGCGACTGGGACGAGGGCGACATCAGCGGCGACAGCCAGAGCGACGTCGAGGGCCCGTGGAAGCGCACGTTCCGCGGCCGCGAGCGCCGCCCGACCCCCGCAAAGTAACTCCCCACGCGACCACATTTGGCCTGGGCAGAAATCACCCCCACGCGACCACATTTGGCCTGGGCAAAAATCACCCCCACGCGACCACATTTGGCCTGGGCAAAAATCACCCCCACGCGACCACACTTGGACTGGGCAAAAATCACCCCCACGCGACCACATCGAGCCTGGGCAAAAATCACCCTCACGCGACGACATCGAGCCTGGGCAGAAATCGCCGTCGGGTGGTGGGTTCCTGGCTCGCGAGGGTGATCACTACGCTCGCCGCATGAGCAGTCCCGACCTCGCCACCGCCACCACCGTGCAACTGATTCGGGCACTCGAGCGGCGCGAGGTGTCGAGCGTCGAACTGCTCGAGGGCATGCTGGCGAACATCGAGCGGATGAACCCCGCCGTCAACGCGGTCGTGGCGACGGACCTCGAACGAGCCCGTGCCGAGGCCACCGCAGCCGACAACTCGCGAGCAGCAGGCGAGAAGTGCGGTCCGTTGCACGGCCTGCCGATGACGATCAAGGACTGCTACGAAACGCTCGATCTCGTCACCGCAGCCGGCGATCCGCAACACGCCGACCACCTGGCCGACCGTGACGCCGACGTCGTCCGACTGCTCCGTCGGGCGGGAGCCATCGTCTGGGCGAAGACGAATGTGCCGTACATGGCCGGCGACCACCAGACCTACAACGACGTCTACGGCGTGACCAACAACCCGTGGGACCTCACACGCACGGCCGGCGGATCGTCGGGCGGCGCTGCCGCGGCGGTCGCCTGCGGGTTCACCACGGCCGAAGTCGGCAGCGACATCGGCAACTCGATCCGCCAACCCGCCAGCCTCAACGGCGTGTTCGGCATCAAGACCACCCACGGTCTGGTCTCGGGCCGCGGCCACATTCCCGGTCCGTCCGGCTCACTCACGTCGAGCGACCTCGGCGTGTTCGGACCGCTCGGCCGATCGTGCGGGGATCTCCGGCTGCTCCTCGAGGTGTTGACCAACTCGGTCACCGCGTTCGGTGGCATCCCCGGCGCCGAACTCCCGCGCTTCGAACAGCAGCCCGACATCGCCGACCTCCGCATCGGCGTGTGGTCGGACGACGAGATGGCACCCGTCGACAACTCGGTGAAGGACCTCATCGAAGCAGCGGCCAGTCGCCTCGCCACCGAGGGCGCCCGGGTCGACCCCGAGCTCCGTCCGTCGATCGCCTCTGCCGACCTCCATCGGACCTACATGCGGCTTCTCAACTCGACGTTGTCACCAGGAATCCCCGGCGCCATGTGGGAGAGCCTGGTGGCGAAAGCGGGAGACTCCGACGCGGTCGTCGACGACGATGGCGTGATGTTCGCCCGCGACACGACGCTGTCGCACCGAGGCTGGTTGTCGGCGAACGAGCAGCGAGCGCATGCGCAACGAGCGTGGGCCGACGTGTTCGACAAGGTCGACGTCGTGATGGCGCCGGTGCTTCCGGTGGCCGCGTTCCCTCACGACATCGAACGCCCCTACGGCAAACGCACGTTCAGCGTCAACGGCGCCGACGCGCCGTACCGCGGCATCCTGTTCTGGGCCGGCCTGGCGACGATGCCCCACCTCCCGTCGGTGGCGATTCCGATCGGCCACACCGACGACGGTCTTCCGGTCGGCGTGCAACTGATCGGGCCGAAGTGGTCCGATCACAAGATCATCAGCATCGGCGAAGAGATTAGCTCGGTGCTCGGCCAGCGCTTCGCTCCCCCGCCGCTCGTCGACGCCTGAGGTCCGAACGGCCGGGCACCGCTCGGCCCACTCACATCTCGAGACGCGCACGCCGACGCGCCTCGGGCGTCGGACGGGGCACCACCGTCAGGTTCGGCGTTCGATCGGACGGCGACGGAGCGGACGCCGGTCGCGGTCGCCTACTCGACACGGCGACGATCGGGCGGTCGCCCTGTCGCTCGCGAACGACCTTCTCGACGAACGGCGACGTCATCGCCCTGAGTACCGCCGAGTATCCGGGCTCGAACCTGATCTCGTCGCCGGGCACGACACGAGCCTCGGTTCGGACCACGAGATGGTCGCTGCTGGCAGCGAGCACGGTCACCCCGGTTGGGCTGCGAAGATCGTCGGGGTCGATGTCTTGACGGCCGGCGGCGACGATGGTCTGCCAGATGGCGGGTGGCGACACTACGACGACGTGGCGAAAAACGTCGCGGCACCTGGTCACATCAACCGCCGGTCAGCGCCGACGAGAACGTGATACGTTGGGCGCTTCACCGACTCACCGGGGACCTCTTCTGACGCTCGACGCGTGACGTCGACACGATGCGGTCGCCTCCTCTGAGCCCTTGCTCACAGGAGACGCAATGTCGCAACGACCTCACCGAACCGGGCCCGATTCCGGAACACCCAGAGATCCGGAGGTTCCCAGGACTCTCGAGACGAGCGACAGCGCCGTCGCGTCACGATCGACGATGATCGGCCATCCGTGGATCCGCCTCGTCGGCGAGCGGTCGGCGACCGACCTGACCGAGCGCGAGCAAGCAGCCTGACCTCGACGGCATCCGGCACGCCCGCATGCCGTCGCCCGGGCGGCCGACGCGCCGACCCGTTCCAGTCGAACCAACGACCAGGTCACCCGACCTCGAGTCGACAACGAAGGAGCACCTCATGGCCAAGTCACCACAACGTCGAGACAGCAAGAAGGTCGGCAAGACCCTCAAGGAGAAGCGGGAAGCGAAGCGGGCCAAGTCAGCGCCCAAGCCGCTCGAACGCTGAGAGGCGATTCGCCCATCGGCGAGTCGCCGCAACATCGATCCATCGACCCAGGAGAGAACCATGTCTGAGCCCACACCGTTCGTCCGACCGACCCCTCCGCCGCTTCGACAGTGCGCTCGTTGCCGACTGCACTTCCCGATGTCGGTGGCGGCCCCACCCGCTGGGGCACACGACCCGTGGTCGTGTGCCGGTTGCTCCGACGTCGAAGCGTCTGACCGTCGCGTCACCGAGGCCGCCGGCACGCCGGGCGGAGCGAGCAGCGCACGATGATCGCCGCCTATTGGAACGCACTCCGAGTCGGCACCGAGGTGCACGTCCACGACGATGACGATCGAGGATTCGCGCTCAGTACGGGCACCGTCTCGTCGATCGAGAGCCGACCGGGTTCGAACTCGGTCACGGTGCGCCTGTCCGCGGCCGACGGCACCACCCGCCTGGTCCGTCCGAAACGACTGGCGGTGCACCTCGGTGCTCGCGATCTTCACGACGAGTGCTGGCGGTGCGGCCTCCGGCAGTGACCGGCGGATTCCCCGCCCCCGTCGACATCTGACTTCTTTCCGATTTTGGTTGCATGTTGAAGTATTGCCCATAGTATTTACTTCACTGTTTAACCAATGGCCGACAGTCGTCGGTCGACGATCAGAAAGAACACCCTCATGAATCTCACCTTGTGGATCATCGCCGGACTGCTCGCCTTCGCCTTCGCCGGCGCCGGCCTGATGAAGCTCACCACGTCGAAAGCTGACCTGCTTCCGAAGATGCCGTGGGTCGCCGACGTCTCCGAAGCCCAAGTACGCGGCATCGGCGCCATCGAACTCCTCGGCGCCATCGGGCTGATCCTCCCCCCGATGGTCGACATCGCCCCTGTCCTCGCTCCAATCGCCGCCGTCGGTCTCGCACTGACCATGGCAGGCGCCGCCATCGTTCACATCCGTCGAGGCGACGGCGTTGCTGCTGCCGTGCCTGCCATCGTGCTCGGCGCGCTGTCCGTCTTCGTCGCCACCATGCGCTTCGGTGCCGAGTCGTTCTGACCGACAGCCCTCCGTTCATCCCGGACCGCACTCGAACAGGAGTCGACACATGACCACGCACCAACTCCCCACCTACTTCATCAACCATGGCGGCGGCCCGTGGCCGTGGCTCGACTCCACGGCCATGCCGGTCGACTTCGCTCGTCTCGCCGATTCGCTCCGAGCGATACCCGAAGAGATCGGCACGAAGCCGTCGGCGATCCTGGTCGTGTCGGCGCACTGGGAAGCGCCCGAGTTCACCGTCCAGACCTCGCCGAACCCGCCGATGATCTATGACTACTACGGGTTTCCGAAGCACACCTACGAGATCCAGTATCCGGCACCCGGGGCGCCGGCGATCGCTGACCGGGTCGTCGAACTACTGACGGCAGCCGGAATCGTGGCACACACCGATGACGCCCGGGGCTTCGATCACGGCGTGTACGCGCCGATGCACGTCGCGTTCCCCGACGCCGAAATCCCGGTCTTCCAACTCTCTCTCCGCGCCGGACTCGACCCAACTGAACACCTCGCGGCAGGACGCGCACTCGCACCGCTACGCGACGAGAACGTCCTCATCATCGGCAGCGGAGTACCCAGCTATCACAACATGAGGGTGAACAACGTTGCCGTCGAATCGGCGGCATTCGACGCCTGGTTGACCGAGACGATGGTCAACAGCAGTGCCGAAGCTCGCGTCGAGCGCCTGCTCGCGTGGGAAGACGCACCGTTCGCCCGCGTCGCCCACCCGCGCGAGGAACACTTTCTCCCCGGCATGGTCGTGATCGGCGCTGCCGGTGATGATCCAGGGCACCGCAACTATCACGAAGAACGCGTCATGGGCTGGCTGTGGAGCTCCGGATACCGCTTCGGTCCAACACGAGCGGCGTGAAGTCGGGGAGAATCAGGAGATGACCGACGGCGACGACACGCGATGGCTCGATGACGAGGAGCGCGCAGCCTGGATCGGGCTGATGACCGTGTTCTTCCGACTCCCGGCCGCTCTCGACCGACAGCTCCGACGCGACGCCGGCATCACGCATTTCGACTACCAGGTCATGGTCATACTGTCGCAGACCGCCGAGCGAACCCTCCGCATGAGCGAACTCTCGGCGTTGACCGAGGGGTCGCTCCCCCGCCTCTCGCAGGTCACGTCACGACTCGAGAAGGCAGGATGGCTCGCCCGTCGCCCCGATCCCGACGACGGCCGGTCGACCCTCGCCACCTTGACCGACGCGGGCTTCGAGGCACTCGCGGCCGCGGCACCAGGACACGTCGAGGAGGTCCGCCGTCTGGTCTTCGATCCGCTCACGCGCACTCAGGTCCAGCAGCTCGCCCGAATCACCGACCGGATCCTTCGATCGCCGGACGGCGTCCCCGACACACGCCCCCGCGACCTTCGTTGAGAGCTCGCCGTCCGGCGGCCCGCCGGGCCCGACGTTTCGAACATCTGTCGAAGTTGTAATCTCTGCAGATGAGCGATTCCGTGTATCGGGCCAAGGCAGAGTTCTTCAAGGTCCTGGGTCACCCGGTACGGGTCCGGGTGATCGAAGTGCTCGCCGGAGGCCCACGATCGGTGTCGGCGATGCAGCCCGACGTCGGTGTCGAATCGGCGCACCTCTCGCAACAGCTCGCGATCATGCGGCGAGCAGGCATCGTGGGCGCCGAACGACAGGGTTCGTCGATGATCTACTCGGTGCTGGATCCGCAGATCTTCGAACTACTCGGCGTGGCGAAGCAGATCATCATGACCCGCCTGGCGAACGACGGCGAACTGCTCGCCGACATGGACGCTGTGAGCTACGAGCAGCGCCGATGACCGCCGACGACTCCAGCGCGACCGGCCGGAACGGCGGGTGACCCTGAACGAGATGTCGAACAAGCGCGACCGGCTCACGAGACGACGCCAACGCCGTCTCCGGGAAGAACTCGTCGACGCCGGCATCGCACTCCCCGCTGCACAGGGGCTCCGACGCTCGCTCATCGAGGAACTCGACTACGCGAGGTTCCCACCACTACACGAGGGCGTGTTGCACGCGTACGGCGCCGTGCTCGTCGACCCGGAGATCGACGCCCCCGACTTCGACGGAACGTTCACCACCACCGAGGTCACCGAACCCGTGGTGCTCCGTCGCCTGGCCGACGGTCGCCACTCCTTCGTGCTGCGCCACGGCGAATCGGCATCGCTGCTCCTCGTCGACACGCCCCACGATCGCGAAGCCGAACTCGTTCGGCTGCGCAAGAAGAGCAATCACGCCTCGACTGCGGTGGTGCAGCGGCGGGACAACGGCACCGTGCGTGTGATCGGTCCGGACGGACTGTTCATCTGGGACGGCGCCCGTTGGTGGGCCAAGCCCTACGCCGCCCCGTTCGCTCGGGCCGTGCTCGATGCCGTCCCGAATGCTCCGGGTGAGATCCTCGACAGCCTCCTCGACTTCTGCGTCCACACCATGAGCCCCGCCGATGCCGGCGCCTGTCTGGTCTGGGCACTCGATGCCGATTCGCTCGACGGCGTCACCGGCCTCAACCCGCTGCGGCCGCCGACGCCGATCCCTCACCTGTCGTTCAGCGAGTTGGCGAAGCGTGCGGCGATCCGGCAGTTGCTCGCTCAGGTCGACGGCGCCGCGGTACTCAACCGGTCAGGCCATCTGGTCGCGATCGAAGCCCATCTCCGCTCGTCAGCGCAGAGCCACGTCAGCGTGGTGCTCGATCCGACGCACGGCACACGTCACGCCGCGGCGCGCCGCTACTCGTTCGACCACCAGGAGCGCATCGTGTTCGTGGTGTCGCGAGACGGACCGGTCACCGTGTACGTGGGCGGCGACGAGATCGCCGCGATCCAACAGAGCACCGAGGACCACGAAGCACCGCCCGACGTCGACGACTGAGTCATCGGCCCGGTCGCTGCTTCCCCACCCCCACGGAGCGCTACGCACCTGCGACGGGCCGCTTCGACGAGACGAGACTCCGGAAGCGACCGGTCGACACGGCGACGAAGATGGCGACCGTCGACACGGCGAGGACGCTCAGGCCGACGACACGCGCTGCGGTCGAGAGGTCGACGTCGGCGACGGCGAGCAACATCGCCCCGGCGCTGGCGACCCAACCGGCGGCAGCGACCGGCAGCGCGACCCGCTCGACGTGCGTGAGTTCGGGATCGCTCGCCACCGCCGTCGACGGGGCGCCGTCGTCGCGCATCGCCTGCTCGATCCAGCGAACCGGAGACGTGAGCGCGAGGACGAGGATCGGCGCCCAGACCAATCCGATGCCCGCCATCCACACCGAGTTGGTGACGCCGAGGCCCACCGACGAATCGAGTCCGCTGACGACCGCGTCACCGCAGTACACGGCGACCGCTGTTGCCAACACGGCGAGCACCGCCTTCACGTAGCGGAGCACGATGCTCCTGAGCCGCAGCCCGTGCCGCACCATGCCGTACTCGATCTTCGCGACCTCGTCGAGCAGCGGGCGGGGATGGGACGCCGCCAGTTCGAACAGCCCGTCGGCCCGCCCGAGGTCGTCTCCTCGGACGTGTGCCTGCGTGGCGCTGTACGCGTCGAGTTGACGGTCGATGCGCGCCCGCGACGTGTCGTTGCTCGGGACGAGCAGTTCGACCACCCACGGCGCACGACGCGACCGTTCGAGCTCTGCCGCAGCCGAAGGCCCCAGTTCGTCTCCGGGCAGTCGCAGGGCGGTCAACGTGAACCGTGGGGTGAACGTCTCGCGTCCGCTCCCGAGGTGGTTCGCATGGAAGTAGAACCGGGTCAGGTCGGCGAACAGCAGCCACAGCGCGAAGCCAGGCACGCCGAGGATCGCCAGCACCATGACACCGAGCAGTCCATCCGACAGCGTGAACTCGCCGACAGCGAGTGCGCGAAGGATGCCGGTGATCGAGTCGCGGGCCACCACGGGCAGCACGACGAGCAGACCGGCACCCGAGAGCAGGCCGACCGCGATGCGGTGGAACGTCGAGATGCGCACCTCGCAGCGGGCCACGAACGCCCGTGCCGCAGCTCGCTCGTCTGGGGTGAGCGCCGCGCGCTCCTGTCTCTCGCTCATCGTCAGCGAGCCTCCTGACCTTATGATCTGTCGATTTCATAAGATCATATAGACCGCAACCACAACCGAAGCAGATGACCACGACCGGCGAGCCGCGGTGACGGTGATGGTCGCCGTGATGATGAAGAAGACGACGGAAGCGAGCGACCTGTCGTGTCGATACGGTCACGGGCGTGAGCGACAACGGATGGCTGAAGCTGATCGACGAGAACCCCGGGCACTCGGCCTGGTACATCGAACGGTTCCGGACGATGGCCGACGAAGGACGGGACCTCGACGGCGAGGCCCGCCTGATCGATGCGATGGCCGAACGCGGTGCACGCATCCTCGACGCCGGGTGCGGGCCGGGACGAGTCGGCGCTCGGCTCATGGCCCTCGGGCATCAGGTGGTCGGCGTCGACCTCGACCCCGAACTGATCGACGCCGCCGAAGCAGACCATCCCGACGTCACCTGGCTCACCCGCGACCTCTCCACACTCGATCTGCCGAGCGACGGGATCGCCGAACCGTTCGACGTCATCGTGTCGGCAGGAAACGTGATGACGTTCCTCGACCCGGCGACACGACGCGACGTGCTCCGTCGCTTGCGCAGCCACCTGGCACCCGACGGGCGGCTGGTCGTCGGCTTCGGCGCCGACCGCGGATACCCGTTCGACGAGTTCTTCGCCGACGCCGAGGCAGCAGGGCTCGTGACCGAGTTGCGGTTGGCCTCGTGGGATCTCCGACCGTTCGACGCCGACTCGTCGTTCCTGGTCGCCGCGCTGCGCTCCGCCTGACGAGGAGATTCGCTCACGCCGCTCCGGCGCAACGGCGAACTCGAGCGGGGCTACATCATCCCGAGTTCGAGACGCGCCACATCGGAGAGGCGCGAGGCATCCCATGGCGGATCGAACACGAGGTTGACCTCGACCGACTCGACGTCGGGAATGGCGGCAACGGCGTCACGAAGGTCGAGACGCAGGATGTCGCCCATGCCACAGAACGGCGCTGTGACCGACATGTCGATCTCGACACGCCATCCGCCGCTGTCGAGCTGCTCGGTGTCGACCCGATACACGAGCCCCAGCTCGACGATGTCGACCGGAATCTCGGGGTCGTACACCGTGGTCGCAGCTTCCCAGACCTGGTCGACGCTGAACGGACCGCTGTAGTTCGCCGACGGCGCAAGGGCTGCATCGATGAATCCGAACTCGACGGAATCGGCCGGCGAGAGCCTGGCCATCGCCCCATCGCTGGTCGTGACCGTGGCGTTGGCACCGAGGGCCTGCTGCAGCGTGACGCGATCGCCGGCGGTGAGCACACGCCGGTGCCCGTCGGGCACCACCGTGACCTCGACATCGCGAGGCAGGGTGAAGCCCTTGGTCTTGCCGACGCTGACCGGCTGATCAGACATCGTCACGTCCGAGGCGACGCATGATCCACGAGCGCACCGCGGCGATCTCGACCTCGTCGACGACCTGGTCGGCGAACCCGTTGATCAACAGGCGCCGAGCCTCGTCGACCGCGATGCCGCGGCTTCGCAGGTAGTACATCGCCGTGTCGTCGAGCTGACCGACGGTCGCGCCGTGTTTGCAGGCGACTTCGTCGGCGAGGATCTCGAGACGCGGCTGGGTGTTGATCTCGGCCCGATCGGAGAGGATCAGGTTGTCGTTCGACTGCTCGGCATCGGTGCCGTCGGCTCCTGGCCGCACGTCGATGCCGCCGCTGAACACGCCGGTGCTCGAATCGTCGAGCACACCGCGATACGTCTGGCGGCTCGTGCAGTTCTCGGCCGAGTGGATGACGTCGATCTGCTGGTCGAGCACCTGATCGCCGGCGCCGAAGAACAGTCCGGAGAGGTCGGCGTGCGCACCGGCTCCCGTGAGGTCGACGTCATACGAGGCACGGCCGTACGAGGCGCCGAGGTTGAACGAGCGAGCGTTGAACGTGCTGCCAGCCGCCTGACGCACGGCGACGTGGCCGAGGTGCACGTGGCTCGACGGCACGTCCTGGAGCAGGATGTGCTCGAGCGTCGCCGCCTCGCCGATGTCGATGGTGGTGCGGATGTTGGAGCCACCGACGCCGTCACCGGCGCCGATCCGCGTCTCGACGACCGTGGCCGAACTGCGGGCTCCGAGTTCGATGACCACGCCGGTGCACGACGCGTTGTGCGACTCGTCGGGGACCTCGACGTCGACGATCTGGATCGGCACGTCGAGTTGCACGTCGTCGGCGATGCGCACGACGGCGCCGTCACCGCCGAACGCGAGGTTGAGCGCCATGTAGGCGTCGGTGATCTGGTCGGCGTCGAGGTCGAAGTGCGCAGCGACGACTTCGGGATGCTCGCGACGTGCGTCGGCGAGCGCGGAGAGGTGCAGACCGTCAGGACCGCTGGTGGTCGAGAGGGCGAGATCGACCACGCCGTTGACGATGACGATGCGTGGTCCGTCGAGCGCCGGCACCATCGCGTCGATGTCGGGGACGCCACCCGTGAGCGGGACCGGCGGACCGAACGACAGCGCGTCGAGCGAGCGGTGCGGCGCGTACCGCCACGCTTCGTCGCGACGTGTGGGGTATCCGTGTGCCTCGACCCAGTCGAGTGCGGCGGTCCGCACGGCCACGACGGGGTCGACGGCCGCTGGGGCTCCCGTCACGACGGGGCTCCGGCATGCGGTCGATCGGGCGCGTCGTCGAGTGCATGGTTGACGAAGTCGGCGTACCCGTGCTCTTCGAGGTGCAGCGCGAGCGTGTGGTCGCCCGACTGGACGATGCGACCGTCGACGAGGACGTGCACGAAGTCGGGCTTGATGTAGTCGAGGAGGCGCTGGTAGTGCGTGATGACGATCATCGAGCGCTCGGGACCGCGGAGTTCGTTGACGCCGCTGGCGATGATCCGCAGCGCGTCGATGTCGAGACCGGAGTCGGTCTCGTCGAGCACGGCGAGGCGCGGTTGCATGAGCGCCATCTGCAGGATCTCGTTGCGCTTCTTCTCACCACCGCTGAATCCGGCGTTGACCGCACGGTTGAGGAAGTCTTCCTTCATCTCGACGAGCTCCATGGCCTCGTTCGCGAACTTCAGGAAGTCACGTGCGCTGATCTCGCCGTCGCCACGCGAGCGGCGCACCGAGTTGAGGGCGGTGCGCAGGAAGTACATGTTGTTGACGCCGGGGATCTCGACCGGGTACTGGAAGCCGAGGAACACACCGGCGGCGGCGCGCTGCTCGGGTTCCATCTCGAGCAGGTCGGCACCGTCGAGGGTGACCACGCCGGAGACGTCGTAGCCGTCGCGTCCGGCCAGGGTGTGCGCGAACGTGCTCTTGCCCGACCCGTTCGGGCCCATGATCGCGTGGACTTCGCCGGCCCCGACCTCGAGGTCGATGCCGTTGAGGATCTGTTTGTCGCCGATGGCGGCGGTGAGGTTTTCGACGTGCAGCATCAGCCGACACTTCCTTCCAGGCTGACGCTCAGCAACCGCTGAGCTTCGACGGCGAACTCCATCGGGAGTTCGTTGAACACTTCGCGACAGAAGCCGTTGACGATCATCGACATGGCGTCCTCTTCGGTCATGCCGCGCTGTCGGCAGTAGTACAACTGGTCTTCGCCGACGGTGGAAGTCGACGCCTCGTGCTCGACCTGCGCGCTGGTGTTCTTGACTTCGATGTACGGGATCGTGTGCGCCCCGCAGTCCTTGCCCAGCAGCAGCGAGTCGCACTGGGTGTAGTTGCGGGCGTTGTCGGCCGAGCGGAGCACCTTGACGAGCCCGCGGTAGGTGTTCTGGCCGTGGCCGGCGGAGATGCCCTTCGAGATGATCGAACTCGTCGTGTCTTTGCCGATGTGGATCATCTTGGTGCCGGTGTCGGCCTGCTGGCGCTTCGACGACAGTGCAACCGAGTAGAACTCGCCGACCGATCGATCGCCCTGCAGGATGACGCTGGGGTACTTCCAGGTGATCGCCGAGCCGGTCTCGACCTGCGTCCACGAGATCTTGGCGTCGGTGTGCGCACGCCCTCGCTTGGTGACGAAGTTGTAGATGCCGCCGACGCCGTTCTCGTCGCCGGGGTACCAGTTCTGGACGGTCGAGTACTTGATCTCGGCGCGGTCCTTGGCGACGAGTTCGACGACGGCCGCGTGGAGCTGGTTCTCGTCGCGCTGCGGGGCGGTGCAGCCTTCGAGGTACGACACGTGGGAATCGTCTTCGGCGACGATGAGCGTGCGTTCGAACTGCCCGGTGTTCTGCGAGTTGATGCGGAAGTAGGTCGAGAGCTCCATCGGGCAGCGGACGCCCTTGGGGATGTAGCAGAACGAGCCGTCGGAGAACACCGCCGAGTTGAGCGCGGCGAAGAAGTTGTCGCGGACCGGCACGACGGAGCCGAGGTGCTCGCGCACCAGCTCGGGGTGGTCGTGCACCGCTTCGGAGAACGAGCAGAAGATGACGCCGGCTTCGGCGAGGGTCTTCTTGAACGTGGTGGTGACCGACACGGAGTCGACGATCGCGTCGACGGCGACGTTGCTGAGCAACTTCTGCTCATGGAGCGGAATGCCGAGCTTGTCGAACATGTCGCGGATCTCGGGGTCGACGTCGTCCATGCTGTCGAGCACGGGCTTCTTCTTGGGCGCGGCCCAGTAGCTGATGGCCTCGTAGTCGATCGGAGCGATGTCGAGCTTGGCCCAGTCGGGCTCGGGCATCTCGCGCCACGCCTCGTAGGCCTTGAGCCGCCATTCGAGCAGCCACTCGGGCTCGTTCTTCTTCGCAGAGATCAGGCGGACGACGCTCTCGTCGAGCCCGGGCGGTGCGATGTCGGTGTCGAGCTCGGTGCTGAAACCGAATTCGTAGTCCGCCGAGGTCAGCTCCTCGATGGTCTTGGTGCTCTCACTCATCGACGATGATCAGCCTTCGACGTCGATGAAGATGCACTCACCGGGGCATTCTTCGGCTGCCTCGATGACGCTCTCGAGGCCGCCGTCGGGGATGCGAGCCATGCCGTCGGAGCCGGCCGGGTTCGCGTTGCCGTCGAACAGCTTCTCGCTGCCGAAGTTCGCCGCGGTCTCCTTGACGTAGAACAGACCGTCGTCCATCCCGAAGAAGACGTCGGGTGCGATCTCTTCGCAGAGTCCGTCGCCGGTGCACAGATCTTGGTCAATCCAAACCTTCATGGGGTCTCCTTCCGACCGGCTGAACACGGACGTTCACCAGCCTTCGATGGGTCCGACGAAACACTCGTCGATGACCCCCATGTGTATCCAACTCAGACGCATTTACCAACTTCCGCCTTGCGGAACTGCGTCATCACGGAATCGTTGCTATTGTTGAAGATCATGACGAATGACGCTGAACTCTCGCCGACCCAGCGTCATGTCCTCGAAGTGGTCAAACGGCGCGGCGAGATCACGTCGAGCGAACTCGCCGAAGCGCTCGAGATCTCGTCGAGCGCGGTGCGCCAGCACCTCGCTGCGCTGCGCACCGCCGGCCTCGTGGTGTCGCACAAGGAAGCGCACAAGGACCACGGCCACGCGGGTCGCCCCGCCGACAGATACCGAGCCACCACGCTCACCGAACCGCTGTTCTCGTCGGCGGCCGACACCTTGCCGATCGAGTTGCTCGAACACATGGAGGCCGAGGAGCCGGCGCTCATCGGGCGGGTCTTCGACCGCCGTCGCCGCCGCATGGTCGACACGAACGAGCATCGCTTCGCCGGCAAGTCGGTCGACGAGCAGCTCGCCATCCTCACCCGGCTCCTCGACGAGCAGGGCTACCTCGCCGATTTCGAGTGTCTCGGCAACGGTCACTTCCGACTCAACCTCCGCAACTGTGCGATCTGGTCGGTTGCCAACCGGTACCCACAGGCCTGTTCGGCGGAGTTCGACTACCTCCAGGCGTTGATTCCCGAAGCGCACCTGCAACGGATCACGCACAAGACGCAGGGCGCCCACACCTGCGCGTACGACATCCACTTCGACGACGAGCCCCAGCTCTCCGTCGGCGCCTGACGCGCACTCCCGCGCCGAGGCGGCCCGTCCGCTCCCCCGGCTCAGGTGGGCTGCGGGTAGAAGCGTCCTCGTGCCCAGAGTGCGACGTACACGAGCCCGATCAGCACCGGCACCTCGATGAGCGGACCGACGACGCCGGCGAGCGCTTGGCCGGACGTGACTCCGAAGACGCCGATCGCGACTGCGATGGCGAGTTCGAAGTTGTTCCCTGCGGCCGTGAAGGCGAGCGTCGTGTTCTTCTCGTACGGCAGTCCGAGCCGGAGTCCGACGACGAACGAGACACCCCACATCAACGCGAAGTAGACGAGCAGTGGCACGGCGATGCGGGCGACGTCGCCGGGTTGATCGGTGATGGTCTCGCCTTGCAGTGCGAACAGGATCACGATCGTGAAGAGCAGCCCGTAGAGCGCCCAGGGCCCGATTCGCGGCAGGAACGTCTGCTCGTACCACTCGACGCCGCGGCTCGCTTCGCCCCATCGCCGGGTGAGGTAGCCGGCGGCGAGCGGGATCCCGAGGAAGATCAGGACGATCTTGGCGATCTCCCACATCGACACGTCGAGCGACGCGGTGTCGAGGCCGAGCCAGCCCGGCAGCAGTTCGAGATAGAAGTAGCCGAGCACGGCGTAGGCCAGGATCTGGAACACCGAGTTGAGGGCCACCAACACCGCGGCCGCTTCGCTGTCGCCACAGGCGAGGTCGTTCCAGATCAGCACCATCGCGATGCACCGGGCGAGGCCGACGATGATCAGCCCGGTCCGGTACTCGGGCAGGTCCGACAGGAACAGCCAGGCGAGGCCGAACATGAGCGCTGGACCCACCAGCCAGTTCAGCACGAGCGAGGTGACCAGGAGCTTGCGGTCGGAGGCGACCTCGTCGATCCGCGAGTAGCGCACCTTCGCCAGCACCGGATACATCATCATCAGCAGCCCGATCGCGATCGGCAGCGACACCGTGGCGACCTTGACCTCCTCGAGCGCGTCGTTGAGATCGGGGATCAACCGGCCGAGCGCGAGCCCGACGACCATCGCCAGGATGATCCACACCGGCAGGAAGCGGTCGAGTCGCGACAGCCGTTCGAGGACGGGGGTTTCGTCGGCAACGGTGGGGCTGGTCATCGGTCTGCTCGATTCGCCTCGTGGGTGTCGGTCATGTCGCCGCCGGTGGGCACGGCGCCGATGTTTTCGTCGTCATGTGCACGCCAGCTTTGCAGCCGCATGTCGCCGTCCCGCGGTCCGCGGCACGTCCGTTTGTCACACCTCGCACCCAACGCTTCAGTAGAGACGCGCGAGCTGCGTGAGATCGTCGACGGGCAGGTCGGCGTCGGTGGTGGCCGAGACCGACATGTGCCCGAGTTCGACGGCGCCTCGGAGGGTGGTGAGGAATGCGACATCGGAGGCGTCGGCCCCGGTTCCGATCCGCACCATCGAGCTGCGTGGCGCGAGCCGCGTCGGGTCGACCACGTACCAGGCGCCGTCGAGACACGCTTCGGTGACGACGTGGAAGTCCATCGGGTCGAGTCCGGGGGCGTACACCGACACGACGCGTGCCGCGACGTTGTTCGCTCGAAGCAGCGCCGTGGTGAGGTGCGCGAAGTCCCGGCACACGCCCTCCCGGGCGAGCAGCGTGGCGACGGCTCCGTCGATCGGCCGTGATGAGCCGGCGACGTAGGCGATGTTGAGGCCGACCCAACTCGACACACCGGCGAGCAGGTCGGCGCCGGCGAGACCGTCGAACTCGGCTCGGGCCAGCGGGCCGAGCCGGTCGGACTCGCAGTAGCGGCTCGGCCGGATGTATTGGAACACGTCGTCGATGGTCGCCGTCGCCGCTGGGGCATCGCCGATGATCGTCGCCTGATAGTCGACGAGGAGCAGGCCGGGAGGCACGCGTTCGAGAAAGCAGAGGTGACCGTGTACCGACGAGCTGATGGCGACGCCGTCGACGCTCACGAGCAGCTGCTCGTTCTGGCGTTCGTACCGGTTCGCTGCCGCGACCGAGAGCACGAGGTCGGACTCCTCGACCACGAACAGCTCGAGGTGGGCCGAGACCGCTCGCCGCTGGTTGAACGTCGGCTGGATGACGTCGTTCACGGGTGGCGCTGCTCGTCGGTCACTGCGCAGCCACGTCGACCGAGACGGTCAGCTTGCTCTTCTTGGCATCGGTGAAGATCACGCCCTTGAGCGGCGGCACGTCGGAGTAGTCACGACCACGGGCGGCCGTGACGTAGCGCGGGCCGGCCAGCTGGTCGTTGGTGGGGTCGACACCGATCCAGTGCCCGTCGCCCACGAGCACGCCGACCCACGCGTGCGTGCGGTCGACGCCGGCGAGTCGGGGTTGGCCCGGCGGTGGCTCGGTCTCGAGATAGCCGCTGACGTACGACGCCGGGAGTCCGATCGAGCGCAACGCCCCGATCATCACGTGGGCGAAGTCCTGACAGACGCCGCGGCGCAGCGTCATCACCTCGTCGAGCGGCGTGTCGACCTTGGTGGCGTTGGCGTCGAAGGCGAAGTCGGCATGAATGCGGCCGCACAGCGACATGACACCGTCGGCGAGCGACACTCCGTCTCCGAACGATGGTGTCGCGTACTCGGCGAGCAGCGGCGACCGGGCGACGAGGGCGGAGTCGAGCGAGAACTCGATCGCGTCGAGATCGTCGGCGGCGGCGCGCTCGGCGGTGTACGAGGTCCACGGGCGGCGGCCGTGCGTGCCGAACGTGGTCGGCCGCGCCGAGGTGTCGACCAGGCTCGAACTGGTCACGACGAGTCGCTCGTGTCGCTCGCGGATGACGGCGGTGGCGGTGAGGTTGCCGAAGTAGTCACGATGCTCTCGCTGGTGTTCGGGCCGCGGCTCGGTGATCACCTCGCGACGCACACACACCTGTCCGTCGACGTCATCGGGGAGTTGGCGCACCTCGGCGAAGCTCGTGGCAACGGGCGCGTCGTAGTCGTACTGCGTCGAGTGCGACACCTCGTAGATCACGACGAACTCCTCGGCTCGGCGACGATCGGGCTGACCATGGTCTGCTGCGAGTGCAGGCGCCGGAACGACTCGGCGGTGATCGCATCCGACAACCCGGCGAGCTTCGAGCGCATCAATGCGGAGAATGCCTCGAGACCGGGCCGTCGTCCGAGGTCGTCGACGTCGGCGAGCCGGGTGAAGTCGGTGGAGTCGAAGAGGTCGGCCACCTCGCCGATCAGCGCCGACGACGACATCGGACCACTCGCTCGTTCCGGGGAGATCGACGCGACGGTGTCGACGAGACGATCGACCTGGAAGCGCAACGATCTCGGGTTGCCGCCATCGGCGAGCAGCAGGGCGATGGTGCTGGGGACGAACGCTCGGGCCCGGTATCGCCGCCGCGACGTGATGATGCTCTCCCCCGCCGTGAGGACCGATTCGACCACCAGGCTCTCGACCGGGGCGCTGCGCTGGGTGCCGAGCGAGGTTCCGACCAGCGAGGCGACGTGGATCGCCCGCTCGACGCGGCGTCCGGCGTCCATGAACTGCCATCCGAGGTCGCGGACCATCGATTCGTTGGCGATGCCCGACAGCGACAGCAGCCCCTGCAGGAGTTGGCTGAGGACGTTGGTCAACCGGTCGTCGCGGTCGGCGGCCCCGAGGTCGTCGGCATCTCGTTCGATGCGCTCGAGTTCGCGCTGCAGCGAGCCGACGACGAGCCAGGTGTCGACCGACAGTTGGTCGCGCACGACGTCGAGTGCGTCGAACATGCGACGCACGGCGTGCGCCACGGTGCCGGGACGTCGATCGTCGACGACGAGCGAGAACAATTCGTCGGTCGGGTCGTCGAGCAGCGCGACGGCGTCGTCGCCGACGAAGCCCGGGTACGTGCCCGTGAGTCGAGTGAGTGTTTCGAGGAGCACGGTCAACGATGCGGGTCCGGGGCCGCTCGGCGTGTCGAGGAACTCGTCGCAGCGCGCGGTGACCGTGCGGATGAGCCGCACCGTGCCCTCGGCTCGCTCGGCGTAGCGCCCCAGCCAGAAGAGGTGTTCTGCCGCGCGCGCCGGCAGCGCCGCGGTCGAGGCGCCGGCGGCGGCGACGGGAGCGGTCGGCCAGAACTCGGCCGCGGGCTGCGACGACGAGCTGAGCACCCAGACGTCCTTGGAGCTGGCGCCGGCGCGAGCGGTGATCGGCCCCTCGCCGTCGCCTGCGGCCGTGCGCGCGAGCCCGCCGCGCATGGCGGTGTACGAGTCGCTCCCGGCGACGACGAACGAGCGCACCACGGTCGGCCGCGGTTCGATCGTCCCGTCGCGAAACACCGGCGTCGCTCCGGGCGTGATCCGCTCCTGCCCGACCCACTGCGCCGGCTCGGCCTCGATGCGGGCTCGCAGCCGCCGACGCTCGGCGCCGGTGAGCCGACGGGTGTCGATCGAGTGCTCGAGCGACACGCGTGAAAGCGGTCGGACGACGAGCGAACCGAGGTTGGCGAGGACGTGCGAACGAGCGGCCGGATCGCCGCACCACCACGACGGAACCGAGTCGAGCAGCAGGTCGGTTCCGAGAAGGTGCTCGGCGAGCGCGGGCATCAGCGCGGCGAGTCCGGCGTTCTCGAGGATCCCCGATCCGAGGGTGTTGACGACGCTCACGGTGCCTGCCCGGCAGGCGTCGACCAGTCCCGGCACGCCGAGGGTGGAGTCGGTACGAAGCGCCAGCGGATCGCAGAACCCGGCGTCGACGCGTCGCAGGATGACGTGGACGGGTGCCCAACCGCCGACGGTGCGCAGGCCGACACGACCGTCGCGAAGCTCGAAGTCGGATCCCTGGACGAGCGGACATCCGAGCTGGGCAGCGATCGATGCGTGCTCGAACGCCGTCTCGGAGAGGGACCCAGGTGACAGGATCACGATCGAGGGGTCGTCGACGCCGACCGGCGCTGCGGCGAGCAGCGCCGAGCGCAGTGCGTCGACGAACGAGCCGAGCCGTTCGACACCGGTCTGGCGGAACGCCTGCGGGAACACGCGTGAGAGCACGCGGCGGTTCTCCATGGCGTACGCCGCTCCCGACGGCGCCTGCGCTCGATGACCGAGGGCGAGCCAACGGCCGTCGCCGGCGCGAGCCAGGTCGGTGCCGAGCAACACCACCTGCTTGCCGCCGGGCAGCGAGATCTGGTCACACGCTCGGAAGAACTGCGGGTCGGCGAGCACCATCTCGGGCGGAATCACCCCGGTGCGGAGCAGGCGGCGTTCGCCGTAGAGATCGGCGAGGGCGAGATCGAGCAGTTCGGCGCGCTGGACCATGCCGCGCTCGATCGCCTGCCACTCGTCGCTCGGCACGACGAACGGGACCGGGTCGAGCGTCCACGGTCGGACCGACCGAGCCTCGTCACCACCGGCGTTGTAGGTGACGCCGTCGTGTTCGAGGAGCCGCTGGATCTCGCTCTGGCGACGCGCCAGCTCACCGTGACCGAGCCGCTGGTAGGCCTCCACCAGCCCCGCCCAGTGCTCACGGATGCTGCCGTCGGCGCTCCTGAGTTCGTCGTGGCCGCCTCGGAAGGGGTGGTGCGCGGCCGCCGAGAAGGCGGTCACCAGGTGCGGCGCCGGGCTGGAGGGGTGTGCTGCGCCGGTTCCACTCCTCCACCGTACATTGACGTCGCCCCAGGCAGCGCTTCTCGTCGACACCTGTGCCAGCAGATGAGTTGTGCACCATCGTTCCGTGACGCGCTCGTGCCTCGTACTCTCCCCCAGTGAAATGAACACCACCAACACCTACGAAGCCGATCAGATCCAAGCGCTCAGCGGTCTCAGCCACGTCCGCGCCCGTCCCCTCATGTATCTCGGGTCGGCCGGCGTCGGCGTGGCCGGACTGCATCACCTCATCTGGGAGATCGTCGACAACTCGGTCGACGAGGCGATGGCCGGTCACGGCGACCGGATCGAGGCCACGCTGCACCGCGACGGCTCGGTCTCGGTGACCGACAACGGGCGCGGCGTCCCGGTCGGCAAGATGGGCGACGGGCCGCACAAGGGCCGCTCCGCGCTCGAGGTCGTGCTCTGTGAGACCAACGCCGGCGGCAAGTTCGACTCCGACAGCTACAAGGTCTCCGGCGGCCTGCACGGCGTCGGTGCGTCGGTCGTCACGGCGCTGTCGAGCAAGGTCACGGCCGAAGTCCGGCGCGACGGGCACGTGCACCGTCTCGTGCTCGAAGCGACCGCCGACGAGAACGGCGTCGTCGAGCCCGGCGTGGCCGTCGAGCCCATCCACACCGTCAAGAAGTGCCCGAAGAGCGACACCGGCACGATGATCCGGTTCTGGCCCGACCTCTCGCTCTTCCACGACGAGAACGGTGGCAGCTTCGACGAGCCCCAGTGGTCGATGCGCATCATCGCCGACCGCTTCCGCCACAAGAGTTTCGTGCACCCCGGCGTGACGTTCGCCGTGGTCGACGATCGGGAAGGCGCCAAGGAACAGTTCGAGTGGTGCTCGAACGGCGGCGTCGCCGACCTGGTCGCCGAGATGACCGAAGACACGGGGCTCGTCGCTCCGGTGGTCTCGTTCCAGGGCGAAGACGGCGACATCACCCTCGACGCGGCGATCGCCTGGACGGTCGACGGCCGCGACACCAGCATCGGATTCGCCAACGGCGTCGCCACGCCCGAGGGTGGCACCCACATCAACGGCTTCCGCACGGCGGTCACCGAGTCGGTGCAGAAGTACCTCGTCGAGCGCGACATGCTCAAAGACAAGGAAGCCCCGCCGAACACGCGCGACATCTTTGCCGCCGGCCTGATGGTCGCATCCGTGATGCTGCCCGGCCCGCAGTTCGCGGGCAACTCCAAGTCGAAGCTGATGAACCCCGAGGCGACGTCTCGGACTCGGGCGATCGTCATGCCGGCGATGAGCCGCTGGTTGGAGGAGAACCCCGAGCCGGCGAAGAAGATCGCCGACCTCGCCATCGCCTCGATGCGGTCGCGCACCAAGTCCAATGCCGAGCAAGCCGCCGTGCGCGCGCTGCTCGGCAAGGGCAACAAGTCGCGCAACGGGCTCCCGGCCAAGTTGCGCGACTGCACGTTCAAGACCGATCGCCCCACCGAACTGCTCCTCGTCGAGGGCGAGTCGGCGGGCGGTACGGCGATCGACGCTCGCGACCCGTCGTTCCAGGCGATCCTGCCGCTGCGCGGCAAGCCGCTGAACTCGTATCGCGAGTCGATCAGCCGGGTGGTCAAGTCGATGGCCGACCTCATCTTGTCGATGGGGTGCGGTATCGGCGACGACTTCGATCTCGACAAGTTCCGCTACGACCGCATCGTGGTCCTCGCCGACGCCGACGACGACGGACTCCACATCCGTGCCCTCATCCTGGCGTTCCTGTACACCTGGTGTCCTGGCCTCGTCGAGTCCGGTCGCCTGTTCTACGCCCTCCCGCCGCTGTGGACCACCGTGCACCGCGGCGAGCGCATCTACCTCGAAGACGACGCTGCGATGCGCGAGTGGCGAGCCGACAACCCGACCCACAAGGCGCACATGGGACGCTTGAAAGGCCTGGGTGAGATGGACGCCGACGAACTCCGCTCGGTCATGGGCAACGACCGCAAGATCGGCATGGTCGACATCGACGACCCGGCCCGACTCGCCCGTCTTGCCGAACGGCTCTTCGGTTCGAAGTCCGAGCTCCGGCGAACGTGGTATCTCGAACGTTCGGGTGAGTCGCTCACCGTCGGAGGATCCAACTGATGGCCCGCAAGAAGAAGGCGGCCGCAGCCGTCGAGTTCACCGAGACGATCGTCGGCCTGTCGGCCGGCGACCAGCTCGATCGCGACTACTTCGCGTACGCCCGCGCCGTCGTCGAAGACCGCGCCATCCCGGCGGCCGCCGACGGCCTCAAGCCGGTGCACCGCCGCATCCTCTGGGACATGTGGACGCAGCGTCTGCTCCCCGACCGACCGTTCGTGAAGACGGCCCGAGTGGTCGGCGACACGATGGCGCTGTTCCACCCGCACGGCGACGCGTCGATCGCCGACGCCCTCGCTCGTCTCGCTCAGCCGTTCTCCAACCTGGTGCCGTTGCTCGACTTCCACGGCAACGTCGGCTCTCCCGACTTCGCTCCGGCCGCACCGCGCTACACCGAGACCCGGCTCGGCCCGTTCGGGGTCTTGCTGCTCGACGAGATCGACCTCGGGGTCGTCACCATGGTCGAGAACTACGAGGGCTCCACCGTCGAGCCGGTCGTGCTCCCGTCGGCCTACCCCAACCTGCTCGTCAACGGTGCCAACGGCATCGCCGTCGGGTTGTCGTCGTATCTGCCGCCGCACGACCCGCGCGAGGTCTGCCAGGCGGCGTTGATGTTGCTCGATCGCAAGTCGGCGAGCGTCGACGAGCTGATGACCGTGCTGCCCGGTCCGTCGTTCCCCTCGGAGTGCACGGTCACGAACGGTGACGAACTCAACGACATCTACCGCTCCGGTCAGGGCCGCATCGTGGTGCGCGGCGCATGGGTCGTCGAGCCGGTGGGTCGTGGGCGACAGCAGATCGTCGTCACGTCGCTGCCGTACGCCGACACCACCCTCGGATCGGTCGAGAAGTTCATCGCCCAGGTCGGCGACGCGCTCGACAACGGCGACCTCGCCGGGATCGTCAGCTTCAACGACGAATCGTCGAACGGATTGACCCGCATCACGGTCGAGCTCGCCGCCGGCGTCGATGCCGACATGGTGGTTCCGGGCCTTCTGCGATTCACCAACCTGCAGGTGACCAACAAGGTGCAGATGCACTTTCTCGACGAGCACGACACCGTGCGTCTCTACAACCTGCGCAGTGCGCTGCAGGCGTGGATCGCGCACCGCATCCGCGTGGTCGTGTCACGCTCGGAGTATCGCCTCGACAAGATCGCCGAGCGTCTGCACCGCCTGCGCGGCTTCCTGGCCGTGCTGGTCGACATCGACGAGACGATCGCCATCGTGCGCACGTCGAAGACCCGAGCCATCGCTCGCGAGCGGTTGGTCGAACGCTTCTCGATCGACGAGACGCAGGCCAACGCCGTGCTCGACCTCAACCTCGGTCAGCTCACCGAAGACGCGGTCATCGAATTCCAGACCGAGGCGTCCGACCTCGAAGACGAGCAGAAGAAGCTCGAGTTGCTGTTGTCGTCGGAGACGCGGCAGCGCACGCAGGTCGCGCGTGAGCTGAAGGAGACGATGAAGGCGTTCGACGACCTGCCGCCGCGGGTCACCACCATCACGACCGAGAGCGCGCCGAAGGTGTCGAAGGCACAGATGGTGCTCGACGTGCCGACGACGCTGCACGTCGACGCCGCCGGGTGGATGCAGGCGATCGGTCAGGGTTCGAAGGCGAAGCCGAAGATCAGGCCGTTGCACACCTTCGACACCACGACGGCCACGACGCTCGTGGCGATCACCGACAGCGGGCATCTGTTCCGGACGCTCGTGGCGAGCGTCGGCGAGAAGCCGACCGCGGCGGCGAGCGTGCTCCCCGGCTTGGCCGGCGAACCGATCCGCTGGTGGCTCGAACCCGACCTTCCCGAGGAGCTGCTGCTCGTCATGTCGGACGGTCAGGTGAAACGCATCGCCACCGCCGACTGCGAGGGCGGAGACCGAAAGGGCGGCATCTCGATCGTCAAGCTCGCCGGCGACGCACGTGTGGTCACCGTCGAGGCGTTCGACGACGCTGCCCCGATCGTCATCGCGACGTCCGAGGGACAGGGCATCCGCTTCTCGCCGGAGGGGCTGCGGCCGATGGGTCGAGCCGCTGCCGGGGTGCGCGGCATCAAGACCGACGCGACCGTCGTGTTCGGTGGCGTGCCGAGCGACGACGACGTGTTGTTGCTCACCACCACCAAGGGGCTGGGCAAGCGCTGCGACCCGTCGGAGCTGCCCGAGCAGAACCGTGGCGGCAAGGGCGTCCGCGTGCTGCCGGCCGGCAAGTGGGGCACGCTCCACGCCGGGGCGCTGACCGGCAACAGCGACGTCCTCGTACTCGACGGCAGCGACAGCACCGAGCCGATCTCCGTGTCGGTCGGGGCGTTCCCCCAGACCGCTCGCGACGCCAAGCCCGGCAAGATCCGCGGGCACAGCACCGTCATCAGTCGCATCATCGGTTGATCGCGAACGCTTGTTTCCCTCGGTCCAGGTCCGGGGGAAACAAGCGTGCGGTCACGAACCTCCCGTTGACACTCCGATGATGCATCTGAAGACGTCGGCGTCGCCGGTGTCGTCACCGTTGTCGTACACCGCGAACGAGAGCGAGAAGTCGAGCGGGTTGCCGATCCCACCCACCGTTCCGGTGGCCTGGCCGGCGACCGCCACGCCCGCGTCGTACATCGTGATCTCGCCCTCGCCGGTGTTCGACACCGACGCGCCCAGCGACGTTTCGCCGTCGGCCAGGAAGTCGGCGAACCGGACGAAGTACGGGCCCACACCGGTGACGGGGTCACCCGTCGACCGAATTCCTGTCTCCGTCGTGAACGTGAGCTGTGCGCCGTGACCGTCACCGTTCGGATCGCCGACCAGCACTCGACTCTCTCGTTCGGCCGAGTCGGACCAGAGGACGACGTCGCCCTCCTCGCCCACGACCTGCGTCGTTCCGATCGTGTACTCGAACGAACAGTCCCCGTCGGGAGTCGCCGGGTCGGGCTGCGGCTCCGGTTCGGTCGTGGCGGGAACCGACGTCGATTCCTCTGGCGCCGGTGTCGCGTCGGACGCGGTGTCGGGCGTGGTGTCGGCGGGCTCGGGCGCCGTCGAGTCGGCGACGTCCGACGACGCTGCCGGGGTGGACGCCGAACCCGAGGCGAGGCCCGAGTCGGCTGGCTCGTCGGACCCGCAGGCGCCCACGAGGAGGGACATCACGAGCAGCGGGGTGGCTCCCCAGCGATGCGACGCACGAACGAGGTCGACACGATCACTCATCCATCGGAATCTAGGGTCGCGTCGAACCTCGCTGCGGCGATTTAGCCCACCCTCCGGTCGACGAGCGTCGTCGGACGGTCGCTGAGGTCAGGCGTCGTCGTTGCGTCCGCCGGCCGCCCAGATGTGATTGTCGTAGTAGTCGGCGAGCCCGCGTTCGATGTCGTCGGCGGCTTCCTTCACGCCGAGATGACCGGCGAGGATCGCAGCACCAGACGGCCGCTGGTCGGCCGACTGCCAGGTGCCGGTGTCCCACATGCCGCTGCGTCGCAGTGCCGCACCGCACTGGATGAAACACTCGTCGACCGTGACCACCACGGCCGTCTTCGGAAGCCGACCGTCGATCGCGCACGCCGCCAAGGTCTCGTCGTCGCGCACCAACCGGGCGGTGCCGCTCACGCGCAGCGTCTCGAGCACGCCAGGCACGAGGAACAGCAGCCCGATGCTCGGATGCGAGATCAGGTTGCCGAACGAGTCGAGGCGGTTGTTGCCCGTGAGGTCACCCCAGGCCAGACGCTGACGGTCGAGCACCCGAACGAAGCCGGGTGGGCCACCACGGGGCGACGCATCCGTTCGATCGTCGCTCGACGTGGAGAGCACGACGAACGGCGAACTCGCGATGAAATCGGCTGCTCCCCCGTCGATGTGGTCGGTCGCCTTGTCGTACACCGTCTGCGTCGGCTCGCGATACACGGCGCGCAGGGCGGCCTCTTCGGTGATCGTGGTCGGTGAGTCCATCGTGTTCGAGTCCTGTCTGTGGTCCGGCCGGTTCATTGAAGCACGGCGCTGTACTCGTTCCCGGTTCGTGGCGGGCCGGGGCGTCAGCGCTCGTCGACGAAGAGCAGCGCCGGGGTCTCCAGCAGCGCCTTGATCCGTTGGACGAACGTCGCCGCGTCCCAGCCGTCGACCATCCGGTGGTCGAAACTCGACGAGAGGTTCATCACCTGACGTGGCTGCACGGTGCCGTCGCGCCACACGGGCCGGGTCTCGATCTTGTTGACGCCGATGATCGCGACCTCCGGCGGGTTGATGATCGGGGTGGTCACGAGGCCGCCGAGCGCGCCGAGCGACGTGACGGTGATGGTCGACCCACCGAGTTCTTCACGGCGGGCGGAACCCTCACGGGCTGCCGCGGTGACTCGACCGATCTCGCTCGCCATGTTCCGGAGCCCGAGCGACTCGCCATGGCGAACCACCGGCACCAGGAGTCCGTCGTCGGTCTGCGTCGCGATGCCGATGTGTACGGCGGCGAACGTCGTCAGCGTTTCGGAGGCGTGGTCGTAGTGCGCGTTGAGCCGTGGCTGATCGGCCACAGCGAGCACGAGCGCTCGTGCGAGGAACGGCAAGAGGGTCAGATGCACGCCGTCGTTCGTCGGCCGATCGTTGAGCTCGCGACGGAGCCGTTCGACCTCGGTGACGTCGACGTCGTCGACGTACGTGATGTGCGGGATGTCGTTCCACGCTGCCGACAGCCGCTCGGCGATGCGACGACGGAGCCCCCGGACCGGCGTGGAGACACCGTCGCTCGTGGCCGGGGCAGGGCGAGCGGCCGGTTGCCCGCCCGTGCTCGCGTCGATGCGCCGCAACAACTCCTGATCGAGGTCGCCGTGGACGACACGGCCGTCGGGTCCCGTTCCGGCGATGGACGACAGGTCGATCCCGAGCGACGTCGCTCGGGCACGAACCGCCGGCGCCGCGGCGGCGCGCTCACCGGGCGGGCGAGCCGGCACCGGCGCCTCGACTGCGGTGCCGCTCGCCGTGTCGCTCGCGGTGTCGTTCGGCATGGGGCCGGGGGTGTCGCCGCCGGCGCTGCTGGCGTGGCCCGGCTCCGAGCCGGCCTCTGCGTTGCCGGGCGTGTCGGTGTCGATCGCGATGAGGTCACCACCGACGGCGAGGACGTCGCCCGGTTCGCCGTGGAGTTCGGCGACCACACCGTCGACCGGTGCCGACACCTCGACGGTCGCCTTGTCGGTGAGCACCTCGGCGACGACGGTGTCGGGCGTGACACGATCACCGACGGCCACGAACCATTCGACGATCTCGGCCTCGGCGACGCCTTCGCCGACATCGGGAAGCCGCATCTCGAACCGGCTCATTGCGACACCACGTCTCGCATGGCCCGTCCGACGCGAGCAGGCCCGGGGAAGTACGACCATTCGTGAGCGTGTGGGTACGGCGTGTCCCAACCGCAGACCCGCACGATGGGTGCTTCGAGTTCGAAGAGACAGCGCTCCTGCACGGTGGCACACAGCTCGGCACCGAAGCCCGACGTGAGCGTCGCCTCGTGCACGACCAGACAGCGGCCCGTCTTGCGGACCGATGCCACGATCGAGTCGACGTCGAGTGGAACGAGCGTGCGGAGGTCGATGATCTCGGCGTCGATGCCCTGCTCGTCGGCAGCGGCCTGGGCGACGTGGACGAGCGTGCCGTAGGCGAGCACCGTGACCTCGTCGCCTGCGCGGTGAATGCGGGCGGAGCCGATGTCGATGGTGTAGTGACCGTCCGGCACCTCGCCCAACGGATGCTTCGACCACGGCACGATCGGTCGGTCGTGGTGGCCGTCGAACGGACCGTTGTAGACCCGCTTCGGTTCGAGGAAGACGACGGGGTCGTCGTCTTCGATGGCCGCGATGAGCAGGCCTTTCGCGTCGTACGGGTTCGACACCACGATGGTCTTGAGGCCGGCGACGTGGGTGAACAACGCCTCCGGGCTCTGTGAGTGGGTCTGGCCTCCGTAGATGCCACCGCCGGTCGGCATCCGCACGACGAGCGGCGCGGTGAAATCGCCCGCCGACCGATGCCGAAGGCGTGCGGCCTCCGACACGATCTGGTCGTATGCCGGGTACATGTAGTCGGCGAACTGGATCTCGACGCACGGCCGCAGCCCGTAAGCGGCCATGCCGACCGCAGCCCCGACGATCCCGGCCTCGCTGATCGGCGAGTCGAAACAGCGGTGGTCGCCGAAGCGTTCCTGGAGGCCCTGGGTGCATCGGAACACTCCGCCGAAGTAGCCGACGTCTTCGCCGAACACCACGACCTTGTCGTCGCGTTCCATCGCGACGACGTGCGCGTCGCGGATCGCTTCGATCATCGTCATCGCGGTCACGTCGACTCCTCCATCCGCTCGCGCTGTTCGCGGAGGTGACGTGGCACCTCGGCGTAGACGTCGTCGAAGAGGGTTCGTGCACTGCCGACGTCGCCGGTCTTCACCGAGCCGTGTGCGTCGGCTTCGGCGAACGCGTCGGCGATCTGTGTGTCGACCTCCGCTTGGAGCGACTCGTGGCGTTCGTCGTTCCACTCGCCGATCGACTCGAGGTGCCGACGCAACCGCTCCACCGGGTCGCCGAGCGGGAAACGTTCGGTCTCGTCGGGTGGCCGATACACGGACGGGTCGTCGGAGGTCGAGTGGGCGCCGACGCGCAACGTGATCCACTCGATGAGCGTCGGACCGAGGTTGGTGCGGGCACGTTCGGCCGCCCACTGTGACGCCGCGTACACCGCGAGGTAGTCGTTGCCGTCGACGCGCAACGCCGGGATGCTGAACCCGTACCCGCGATCGGCGAACGTCGCGGAGGCACCGCGGGCGAAGTCCTCGGGTGTCGAGATCGCCCAGTGGTTGTTGACGATGTTCAAGATCACCGGCGCCTGGTACGTGGAGGCGAAGACCAAGGCGGCGTGGAAGTCGGACTCGGCCGTCGCCCCTTCACCGATCCATGCCGAGGCCAGTTCGGTGCCGCCGCTCAGCGCCGACGCCATCGCCCAACCGACGGCCTGGATGTACTGGGTCGCGAGGTTGCCGGAGATCGAGAAGAACCCGTGCGACTTCGCCGAGTACATCACCGGCAACTGCCGGCCGTGCAACGGATCGAACTCGTTCGACAGCACCTGGTTCATCATGTCGACCAGCGGATACCCACTCGAGATCAGCAGCCCCTGCTGCCGGTACGTGGGGAAGTGCATGTCGCCGGGGCGCAGGGCGCGCTGTTGTGCACACGCGATGGCCTCCTCACCGAGCGACTGCATGTAGAACGACGTCTTGCCCTGGCGGTGTGCGCGCAACAGTCGGGCGTCGAACGCACGCGTCAGCATCATGTCGCGCAGGCCACGGACCTTCTCGTCGACCGTCAGGTCGGGCACCCAGTCCCCCACCGCCTGCCCGTCGTCGTCGATCACCCGAACGAGTTGCTTGCGCATCAGGGCGATGCGCTCGACCTTCTCGTCGAGCGCCGGTTTGTGCATCTCGCCGGCCCGACTGATGTAGCGCACCCGATCGGGCGGGTGCTCGCCTCGCGCCGGTGCCGGGATTCGCAAGCTCAGCTTCGTGCCGTCGTCGTCGCTCTGCATCGGTGCCCCTCGTCACCACAGACACTATGTGACACCGACGAGGCCCCGCGCGCGGCGCGACCGGTGGAGACGGTGCAATCGTTCGCGGTCAGGCAGCCGACATCGCGGCGGGGTCGGCGGTGGGCCCCGTCGTGGGCCGCCAGCCGGGACGGCGGACGACGTGGCCGAGCTTGTTGCGCCAGCCCGTGGCGCGAACCACGTCGCGGGCGATGTCGACGAACTCGTGATAGCCGATGCGGATCGGGTTGTACGTGCGGATGTTCTTCGTGAGGCCGTACTTGATGCGGCGCACCTCGGGTTCGAACGTGCCGAACAGCTTGTCCCACACGATGAGGATGCCGCCGTAGTTCTTGTCGAGGTACTGCGGGTTCGCTCCGTGGTGGACACGGTGGTGCGACGGGGTGTTGAGCACTGCTTCGAGCGGCCGGGCCAGCTTGTCGATGGCTTCGGTGTGGATCCAGTACTGGTACAGCAGGTTGATCTGACCGGCCTTGGCGACGTGATGTGCGGGGATGCCGAGCAGCGGCATCGGCAGGAAGGCCCACGACATCAGGTATCCCGACCACGGTTGCCGCAACGCGGTCGACAGGTTGTAGCGCTCGCTCGAGTGGTGCGTGACGTGGTTGGCCCAGAACAGGCGGATCTCGTGCATCCAGCGGTGGTTCCAGTAGTACATGAAGTCCCAGGCGACCATGGCGGCTGGTAGCGACCACGTGGTGGCGTGCAGATTCACGATTCGACGCTTGAACACGAACCTGCTCATGGCTCCGACCGCACCGGCGACGGCGAGGTTGACCACCACGTTGCCGGCGAGCATGGTCAGGCTCGCCTTGGTGTCGCGCCGTTCGTAGCCGAGTGGGACGAGCGGGTCGGCAGGCAACGTCGGGTCGGAGAGTTCGTCGTTCGTGGCGCTGTCGAGGTCGCCGAGTTCTCGCAGTTCGCGTCTGGCCAGCACACGCGACTCCCAGGCCATGGTCGCGACGAAGACCGGCAGCGACAGCAGGTCGACGGTGTCGATCGGGCGCGAGGCGAGCTTCTTCATCCAGATCACAGTCTGGCCGATCGGACCCCGGCGACGCGCTCGCCGACTCCCGATCGCCCGGCCCGTCAGGACCGGGCGACGGCGTCAGTGGCGGCGTGAGACGGTGACGATGCCGCCGCCGAGGGCCAGCAGCCCGATGGCGAGAAGCAGCAGGTTCGTCGTCTGTCCTCCGTCGCTGCCGGTCGCCGGCAGGGCAACGGTGAGCGTCGTCGTCGGGCCGACCGTCGTGGTCACGGCGGGCGCTGCCGTCGTGACGGGTGCTGCGGTCGTGGCCGGAACGGTGGTGGCCGGCGTCGTGGTGGTCGTCGTGGTGGTGGTGGCGACGGCGTAGGTGACCGTGATCACGGCCGACGCCGCGACCGAGCGGCTCAGCATGAACTCGTGGCCGACCGAGTCGGCGTCGGCTGCGGGTGCTTGCAAGCGACCCACCGCGTCGGCCGAGAGTTCCACCGTTGCGGTGTAGCCGTCCGGTGCCGAGACGCCGAGGCTGTAGGCGCCGACCGGCAATTCGAACTCGGCCGAGGCGTTGTCGACGCCCGGTTCGGGGTCGAAGCCGGTGGCGACGACCGCGTCGTCGCCATCACGGGTCACGCTGATGACGAAGTCGGCGGGTGCGGCCGGCCCCAGATCGCCGCCGTCGATGACGAGATCGGCGACCAGCGTCTGCACCAGGTACTCGTTGACCAGCACGCAGAACGTCGTTTCGCTCCAGCGATCGCTGACGACGAACGAGAAGTCCTCGGCGGGCAACATCTCGTTGCCACCGGGGCTCACGCTGACGCAGTACAGGTGCGCTGCCTCGTAGCCGTGGCTGGGCAGCACCTCGCCCATCGTGTACTCGCCGGGAGCCAGTGGCACGGCAACGCACAGGCTGTCGTCGACCGGGAGCAGCGAGGCGGTCGCCGCTGTGCCCGGGCCGAAGAAGTCACCGCCGAACTCGACGTCCGGCTCGCACTCGTCACGGTCGGGGTCGAGGACCGGGCTCTCGAACATCACCTGTTCGCCGTCCGCGTCGTAGATCTCCAGCGGGAAATCGGTCGAATCCCACGACAGGCCGAGCTCGCTCAGACACGTCGCTTCGTCCTCGAAGTCGTCGCACACGGCGTCGAAGTCGACCACCTTGTCGATGAACACGAGCGGCTTCGGCTCGATGCTGACGTAGCACTCCCAGTCCTCGCCGGGTGCGGGTGTCAGCGTCGGCTCGGTGTCGGAGAGGAACACGCTGTTCCGGTTCTCGAAGCAGTTGACCCGGCCGACGAAGAACCGGCTCGGGACCGCATCGATCCCGAAGTCGTACACCGAGCCCGTCGCGTCGACGTCACCACAGACGAGGTCTTTCTCGAACCTGCCGTCGGTACCGGAGTTCTCGCGCGCCGTCGCTTCTTCGATACACATCCCACCGTTGCTGATGTCGAGCGGCGCCGGTTCGGCACGCAGGAACAGCAGCGGGTCGGTCGCGTCGGCTTCTGCCTGCGTGAGGCTCTCGGCCGACGCTTCGCGCCCTTCGTCGAACTCGTACCGCACCGTGATCGACGCGGTCGTCTCGACGTCTCCGGCCTCCGCCGTGTGCGCGCCAGCCACGCCGGCAACGGCGATCGCTGCCGCGATCGTTGCCCTGAGCATCCCTGTCATGTTCGTCCCTCTTCCCGTGTAGACGCCGGACCGTACTCGCCTGGCGGTCGCCGACGTCAATCGCCCGCCCGTCGTCGGCGTTGCGCCCCCGTGAGGGCCTCGTTAGGTTTGCGTCCGATTCCGATCGAGACTCACGCTGCCGCGATGCCGGCCGACGTGCTCGGCAACCAACTGCACGGAGGCAACGCCATGAGCCGCCACGACGCTCCGTCTGCGTCCGACACGCGAAGCGATCCACACCTCGGCACCGTCGTCCACATCGTCGGTGCCCGTCAGAAGCGTCCCAACCGACCGTCGACCGGTTGCCCGTTCTGTGTCGGTGGGCTCGAGGCTCCCGAACCGTACGACGTGCGGTCGTTCGCCAACCGATGGCCGGCGCTCGACGGCGATCGGTGCGAGGTCGTGCTCTACACGTCGGATCACGACGCCACACTCCCCTCGCTCGGATCCGACGGTGTGCGGAGCGTCGTCGACCTGTGGGCGCAACGCACCGAGGCGCTGGGCTCGCGAGACGATGTCGACTACGTGCTGGTCTTCGAGAACCGTGGCCTCGACGTGGGGGCGACGATCGCTCATCCACACGGGCAGATCTACGCCTACGACCACGTCCCGTCCCGGCAGCGACGACGACTCGACGGCGGGTGGCGTCCCGACCCTGATCCGGGCGATCGGCTCGTCACCGCTGCCGGCGGATGGTCGGCGTGGGTGCCGTACGCCCCGACGTATCCGGTGTCGATCGACGTCGCGCCCGACCATCACGTCGCCGATCTGCCGTCCATGAGCGCCGACGACCGTGACCGCCTCGCCGACATGCTCGTCGACGTCTTCGATCGTCTCGACCGTCTCTACGACCAGCCGTTGCCGTACATGATGTGGCTCAACCAGCGACCGACGACCGCCGATGCCGATGCCTGGTTCAACATCGAGATCGTCTCGCCGTGGCGCTCGGCCGGGGTGCAACGCTTCATCGCCGCCGCCGAGGTGGCGAGCGAGGAGTACTTCAACCCCGTGGTGCCCGAAGAACTCGCCGAGCGACTGCGCGCCCTCCGCTGACCGCCGGACGGTTTGTCTCAGAGACAAACCGTCCGGTCGACCGACGCCCCGCCGGACGGTTCACACAACCAGACCCGAGCTTCGTGTCGGTCGTGGTCGTACCGCTCGATCACGTGCGAGGTGAACGACTCGGCGTCGGTGCGCCGCACGAGTGCGACGGCGCAGCCGGCGAATCCACCACCGGTCATCCGGGCGCCCAGGCAGCCGGGTGCCTCTCGTGCGATGTCGACGATCGCGTCGAGCCCTGGGCCCGACACCTCGTAGTCGTCACGCAGCGACTCGTGGCTGAGATCCATCAGCTCGCCGATCCCGACGATGTCACCCGAGCGGCAGCGCTCGACCACGTCGAGGACTCTCGCGTTCTCGGTGACGACATGCCGAGCGCGCCGCCGATCGGTGGCATCGCTGATGCGGTCGAGATCGTCGATGGTCGCGTCGCGAAGTGCCGCGACGCCGAGCTCGGCAGCCGCGCGTTCACACGCGGCGCGTCGATCGTCGTAGGCGACGTCGGCGAGCACGCGTCGTGTGCCCGTGTCCATCACGGCGATGACGGCGTCGTTCGGCAGCGGTGTGGGCGTCAGCGTCAGCTCGCGACAGTCCATGAGGCTCGCGTGCCCCGCCACGGCCCCGGCCGAGATGAACTGATCCATGATCCCGCTCTGCAGTCCGACGATCTCGTTCTCGACACGCCGGCCGAGTCGGGCCACGTCGATCGGCGCCCACGTCAGACCCGCCCGGGCGAGCAACGCGTTGATCGCGGCGACTTCGAGCGCTGCCGACGACGAGAGGCTCGCACCGGTCGGAATGTCGGTGTCGATGGTGGCCGACCAACCGCGGGCGGGCACCCCCGTGGCCTCGAGCAGTTCGATGACGCCGACGAGGTGCCGTGCCCATGCGGGCACCTCGCCGTCGCCCGCGATCACGAGCTCACCGAATCCGGTGGAGTCGATTCGAACATCGCCCGATTCGCGGTCACCGGTCGAGCCGAGCGCGATCGCCGTCGCAAACGGCAGCGCCATCGGCAGCGTGAAGCCGTCGTTGTAATCGGTGTGTTCGCCGATCAGGTTGACCCGCCCCGGGGCCGTCGACAGCAGATCGGGTGCGCCCCATCGCGTGCCGAACCGGTCGACGGCTCGCCTTCGTGCGGCGCGCTGTTCCACGACGCCCACGATACGAGCACGCACTCGCTACCCGGGACGTTCGCTGGGCTCCGACACCGGCGAGGCCGACGACGACGATCCCGTCCCGGTGTCGGGGCGCCCCGTCGTGGCGAGCGCGACGTTGCTCCATCGTGGGTCGTCGGTCAGTTCGCGCCCGAACCATGCGGGTGGAACGAACGCTGCGGCCGCCGCTTCGGAGTCGAACTCGACCTCGACGATCTGCAAACCGTCGAGGTCGATGTCGAAGGTGTCGAGCTCGGCGACGAGGCCGTGGTCGAGTCGGATGCGTTGCCGCAGCTTGCCGATGCGCCGCCCCAGCGTCAGCTCCCAGAGCTGTTCCCCTTCGGCGACGTCGAGATCACGTTCGACCTCGGTACGAACCAGACCGGACCCGCCCTTGATGCAGAGCACCCATCCGCGCTCACTGCGTCGGACCCGGACGACGGCTGCCCCGTCGATCGCCAGATACCCCTGCTCCAACCGTTCGTCCGACTCGACCGCCGTGCCACTCGGTACGTCGTCGACCAGGAACCTGCGCTCGATCTCGTCTCCCACACACCGAGTATCGCAGCGCGCCGGCGCGCCACACCCGTCTCGCCACACCCGTCTCGCGGCGCCGTGTTGTACCTTGGCGTGGCGTGACACCTCCCGATGCCGCCTCCACCATCTCCGACGACGTCGACGCCGGCCCCGGCGAGGCGACTCCCATCGCTCCCCTGGCGCCGCCCGACCAGTCGATCCTCGACGCGCATCCGACGCCTCCCGCCGTCACCACCACCATCGAGAGCGTGATCGAAGGTCACGATGCCGAGCTGTTGTGGGAGGCGTATCGGCTCAACTTCTCGCCGCTCGAAGAACTCGCGATCCTCCAGCACCTCTACGAGCGCGAGGAGGTGCTCGCCGAACTCGCGAACCCGCGCATCACCAAGCTCGTCGGCTGGGAGGGCGACACGCCGGTCGGGTTGGCGATGCTGACCAACCACCTCGAGTCGGTTCCGCAGATCTCGCCCCGGTATCTCCGGGCGAAGTACCCGGACCACGCGGCCGCCGATCGGATCTACTTCGGCATCCTCGTTGCAGTGTCGCCCGAACACCGCGGCATGACACTCTTCAACCGCCTGTACATGGAGATGTGGAACATCCCGGCTCGTGAGGGAGGCGTGCTGGTGTTCGACATCTGCGAGTTCAATCGGATGGCGTTCGACACCGACTCGCTCGTGCAACGCATCGGGTCCAACTTCCCGTCGGCCACGGTCGAAACGATCGACCGACAGACCTGGTACGCCGCCGAACTTCCGCACCCCCTGCCGGGTACCTGATCGAGACGCCGGCTCGCTTCGCCCGGCCTCCCCCGTCAGTTGCGGCAGCGCCGTTGCCCGCGGCGACGATCCGCCGCGTCTCCCGTCCTCGACGATGTCGAATCCGTCGTCGACCCTGCCGTCGACCCGGCCGCCGAGTCGGAGTTCGCGGCGAACGAACCATCGCTGCCTCGACGGGCGTAGTGCTCGATCAGTTCCGGTACGTGGTCGGCCGAGACGGGCTGGGCATAGAGGAACCCCTGGATACGCGTGCATCCGATCTTCGTCAGATGAGCTTCCTGCTCGGGTGTCTCGACGCCTTCGGCCACCACGTCGAGTTCCATCGACCGACCGATTCCGACGACAGCCTCGATGAGTGCCGCCGAAGTGGGCTGCGTCGTCATCTCGGTGATGAACGATCGATCGATCTTCACTCGATCGACGGGGAACGTCCTGAGGTACGACAGCGACGAGAATCCGGTGCCGAAGTCGTCGACGGCCAACCGAACTCCGAGCATGCGCAGGCCGTTCATCACCGCGATGGTGGTCGCCGTGTCGTCGAGCATCACCGATTCGGTGATCTCCAGCCACAGTGCATCACCGGGCAACTGGTACGACTCCAACACGCTCGCGACCACGTCGACGATGTTCGACGTCTGCACTTGGCGCGCCGAGAGGTTGACCGACATGGTGAGGTGCTCGCCGCCCGGGATCACCCGCCGCCAGTACGCCAATTGTCGGCACGCCTCGCTCAACACGAACTCACCGAGCGAGACGATGAGCCCGGAGTCTTCCGCGATGTCCATGAACTCGGCGGGCGAGTAGTCGACGCCGGCACTCGACCAACGCATCAGCGCTTCGAACCCCTCGATCTCGGGCACCGAGCGGTCGACGATCGGCTGGAACACGACCGAGACCTCGTCGTTGCGGAGCGCGCGGCGGAGACCCTGTTCGAGTTCGACGCGCCGGTTGACGCGCTCGAGCATCGACGGGTCGAAGACCGTCACATGGTTGCGACCTCGCGCCTTCGACCGGTACATCGCGGTGTCGGCCTCCTGCATCAGCACTTCGGCCGATGACGACGGGCCGGCCAGCGTGATCCCGATCGATGTCGAGACGAACACCTCGTTCAGCCCGATGAGGAACGGGGCGCGGAGTCGGCGACGGATCCGGTCACCGAGCGCACGTGCTCCGTCCGCGTCGAGGTCGACCGTGACGATGACGAACTCGTCGCCGCCGGTGCGCCCGACGATGTCGCCTTCGCGCACGACCGACGCGAGTCGATGGCTGACCTCCATGAGCAACAGGTCGCCGGCCGCGTGCCCGAGCGAGTCGTTGACGAGCTTGAACTCGTCGAGGTCGAGGAACATCACGGCGATGGGGCGGCCGTCGGGATTGTCGAGCAGCTCTCTGGCCCAGTCGATGACTAGCTCTCGGGAGGCGAGTCCGGTGAGCTGGTCGTGCGTCGCCCGTCGGACGAGTTGTTCGCGTGCGGCGTGTTCCGAGCGCGCTGCGACCGCGATGCGGGCGACAGCGAGAATCGCCGTGCAGCTCAGCAGACCGAGCTGGACCGCGCGCCCGGCACGCAGTTCGGTGCCCGCCGCCATCGCGGCGATCGGGGCGAGCAGGGCGACCCCGACCGCGAGCAGTCGTTTCGGATCGGTGGCCACGGTCTCGATGCGGTTGACACCGAGCGGACGGTGGACCTCCGGGCGCAGTGCGGCGCAGCCGAGGCACGCTGCGACTGCGAGATACGGGAGATCGAGGACATTGCGCGGCAGATCGATGCGGCCGATCTCGCCGAGAGCGAACAGCACATCGCCGATCAACAGGAATGCCGACCCCGCGATCACGAGGGAGAAGCCGCGCGGGTTTCGCTGGCGCACGAGCGCGAGCTGGACCACGGCCACCAGCAGCCACATCGAGAGGGCCGGGTACACGGCCACCGCGAGTCGAGCGGGCATCCAGGCCCCGTCGATCACCAGCGTCGGAGCGACCACGGTCGCGAACACCACGGCGGCCGAACCCACGGCGATGAGCACCGCGTCGATGATGATCGCCGAATCTCGGACGACGCCGCGGGCGCGCATCAACCCGAAGAGCCCGAACGCGAAGAAGACGTAGCCGGGAATCGCGAAGAGGTCGGGCAGCAACGGCCGGGTCGAGGTGAGATCGCCGGTCGAGTCGAGTGCGGTGCGCAGCGCTCCCGCCACGGTCCAGAGCAGCCCGGTCGCCACGAACAGGCGCCACGGACGACCATCGACCTCGCCCGCGCTGCGGATGCCGATGACGGCTGCGGCCGTCGCGGTCAACGTCACGACCGGATACAGGTGTTGCCCGGTCAGGCCGCTCGCGTGCACGGCGATCAATACCGCGAAGACGGCCGCCGCGACGCGCACGCGCGTGACGACGGGTCGGGCGATCGAGCCCGTGTCCCCCGCTGCAGCGAGCGGACTCGCATCAGCATTCGCAGAGACGTGCACAAGGTGTGTTCGGCGCGCCACCCGTGCCACTTGAGCGGCTCAGCCGCTGCTGTCGGAGAAGTCGCGTTGTCTGCCAAAACGTCCGGCGAGCGCGACCAGCACGACCACGGCGATCCAGAAAAGCGGATTTCCGAGGATGCGGAGGACCCACTCGGTGGGTGTTTCCAGCCACGAGACGCGTCGACCGACATCGGCGAGCGCCGCCGCGATCGCGGCGAGCAGGCCCACGACCAGGCCACAGAGCAGTGCTGCCTGAGCGACGACGCGGCGGTGGCGTCGAGCACCGACTTCCCCGGTCGTGACCGACTGCACGAGCACGACTGCGGTCGTCCCGAGGGTGAACACCACGACGGCCCGCGCCGTCCACGAGCAGTCGTTCCAGTTCGACGGGGGCCGACCGAGCCGGGACGTCAACCGCTGCCAGGCGGCCCTCGCAGTTTGGCCGAACGTGGCGAAACCGGCTGCCGCGGTCATCCCCGATGCGAACTGCTGACACGCGGTGAATGCGAAGCCGACGGTCGCGGCGGCGACGATCGAGGTCCAGCCCGACGACTCGCTGATGACCTGCACGATCAACCACGGGGTCACCGCTTCGTTGCCGGCACCCCATTCGTACGCGATCCACGCGAACGTCGCCACGAGCAGCGCCCGTCGCGTCCAGCTGGATCCTCGGAGGTCGTGCGCGACCGCCGACCGGATCGATCCGGTGGACGTCGGCGTCGTGATCTCGTTCGTCAGTGCTCCCCCAGTCGCACGCTCGCGAACGACGGTACTGGCTGGCCTCCACCTCGGGCGAACGGTGCCGTCCGCGAACGTCGCTGCGCTGAGTGAGTATTGTCTCACAGAGGGCGAATGATCCGTACGGCTCCGCATGTTGTTTGTGCGGAAACCGAGGTGGGTACGCCCGTTCGAAACAGCGCGGAACCTCATGGCAGACAACTCATCCACCGGGCCCGATGCCCATCCCCCCACCCACTCGCCTGAGACAGAACCCGTCGTCGCCGACCTCGCACCCGAAGCACTTCGTCGTTTCGTCTCGACGTGGTCGGGGATGGTCCACATCACCGATGCCCGCGGCGTGATCCTGGAGGTGACCGACGAGTGGCTCACCGTGCTCGGGTTCTCGCGACACGAAGTGGTCGGACAGCAACTCGACCGCTTCTTCACGGCCGCATCGGCAGCACAGCACCCCGACCTCGTGCAGCCGCGACGGGAGGTGGGCGGCTCCGATCACGAACGCCGGGCGCAGATGCTCGCCCGATCCGGCACGCCTGTCGACGTCGTCGTCGACGTGGTCGTGCAGCGGGGCGGCGACGCGGAAGCCGTCGGTGCGATCGGCATCGTCCGCGACATCACCACTCAACTCGAGACCGAACGGCGACTGCGCGAGAGTGAGAGCCGCTCACGGGTCCTGCACGAACTGGTCGAACGAACCCGTGACGTACGGGACCCCGATGAGATCCTGCCTGCGGCACTCGAGGTGCTCGGCCAGCATCTCGGAGCGTCGCGCTGTGCGTTCGCTCACGTCGACCACGACGGTGAGTGGTTCACCATCCCGCACGACTACACCGACGACTGCCCGAGCACCGCTGGGCGCTACCAGCTGTCACTGTTCGGATCGCAGGCGGTGGGCGAACTCTCGCAGGGCCGGACGTACGTGGTGGGTGACGTCGATGCCGAACTCGAACCCGGCGAGGGCGCCGACATGTTCAACGCGATCGGCATCAAGTCGATCGTGTGTTGCTCCCTCGTCCGCGACGGTGTGCTGCGCGCCATGATGGCGGTGCACCAGATCGAACCGCGGCAGTGGACCCCCGACGAGGTCGAGATCACCCAGGAGTTCGTCGAACGATGCTGGTCGATGATCGAGCAGCGCCGGGCCGAAAGCGAGCTTCGGCGGAGCGAGGCGCTGCTGCGCATCGCCAACCGTGCTGCGCAGATGAGCGAGTGGAGTATCGACGTGCGCACCGGCGTCGTCACCTGGCCCGACGACACCTGCGCCCTGCACGAGGTTCCCCCTGGCACGTCTCCGACGCAAGAGGAGGTGCTGGACTTCTTCGTGCCCGAAGACCGCGACACCATGCGAGCACACATGCGCCGCTGCATCGACGACGGGACACCGTTCGACGACGAACTCCAACTCGTCAGCGCGACGCAGCGCCGGTTGTGCGTGCGCGTGTTCGGGCTCGCCGAGCGCGACCGAGACGGCCAGATCGTTCGGCTCGAGTGCGCGTACCAGGACATCTCCGAACGCAAAGCCGCCGAGATGGCGCTCGCCGAGAGCCACGAGTCGTTGCGCGTCACGCTCATGTCGATCGGCGACGCGGTGATCACGGCCGACCCGTCCGGCGACGTCGAGTGGATGAACCCGGTGGCCGAACGGCTCACCGGTTGGTCGGCAGAAGAGGCTCGCGGCAAGCCGTTGCGACAGGTGTTCCACATCGTCGACGAGGAGACCCGGCAGCCGACAGAGAACCCCATGGCGACCTGCCTCCAGGAACAGCGGATCGTGGGCCTCGTCAACCGCACCCTCCTCCTGTCACGGACCGGGGAGGAGTACGGGATCGAGGACTCGGCGGCACCGATCCGCGACGAGTACGGCCAGGTGCTGGGCGTGGTGCTCGTGTTCCACGACGTCACCGAGCAGCGCTTGCTCAGCGGCGAGATGACGTACCGGGCATCGCACGACGAACTGACCGACCTGATCAACCGCAGCGAGTTCGAGAACCGACTGCGGCGGCTGTTGCAGCGCTCGCACGACGACCACTCGCAACACGCGATGATGTTCATCGATCTCGACCAGTTCAAGCTCGTCAACGACGCCTGCGGGCACTCGGTGGGCGACCAACTGCTCCAGCAGGTCAGCGCGCTGCTCAGCGAGGCGGTTCGATCGCACGACACGGTCGCCCGTCTCGGCGGCGACGAGTTCGGCGTACTGCTCGACCACTGCACCATCACTCAGGCCCAGCGCATCGCCGAGGTCATCTGCGAGCGCATGAGCGAGCACCGGTTCCAGCACGAGGAACACCGCTTCCGGGTCGGCGCGAGCATCGGTCTGGTACCGGTCGACGAGCAGTGGTCGACCGCGGCCGAGGTCATGCAGGCAGCCGACACCGCCTGCTACGCGGCCAAGGAGGCCGGACGCAACCGCGTCCACACGTGGTACGACACCGATGCCGCCATCCGCGAACGACAGGGCGAGATGCAGTGGACGACCCGCATCGAGCGGGCGCTCGACGACGACCGCTTCGTGCTCTACGGGCAGAAGATCGAATCACTCAATGAGCCCGCCACCGGTCTCCACGCCGAGGTGCTGCTGCGCATGTGCCGTAAAGACGGATCGCTGGTGCAGCCCGGAGCGTTCCTCCCCGCCGCCGAGCGCTATCACCTCGCGACTCGTGTCGACCGGTGGGTACTGCGCCACGCCACCGACTGGCTCGTCGAGTTGCCCGACCTCGCCGCCGTCGAGATGCTGTGCATCAACCTCTCGGGGCAGTCGATCGGCGACCGAGCGTTCCATCGCCACGCGGTCGAACTGCTCGACGCGCTGCCGCCCGAGGTGTGCCATCGGTTGTGCCTCGAGATCACCGAGACGGCGGCCATCACCAACCTCGCCGACGCCTCCAACTTCATCGAGCAGATCGGCGGCTTGGGGGTCAAGATCGCGCTCGACGACTTCGGTGCCGGAGCATCGTCGTTCGGCTACCTCAAGAGCCTCGACGTCGACATCTTGAAGATCGACGGCCAGTTCATCAAGGACCTGCTCGACGACCCGCTCGACGACGCCGCCGTGCGCTGCTTCGTCGACGTGGCTCGACTGGTCGACATGAAGACGGTGGCAGAGTTCGTCGACCGCCCCGATGTGCTCAACCGGGTGCGCGAGCTGGGCATCGACTACGGACAGGGCTATCTGCTCCACAAGCCCGAGCCGCTCGATCAACTGCTCGACTCGCTCGCGCCCGAGTCGGTCGAGTCGGCATAGACCTCACCGGAGGTTCACAGAGTCTCCACAAGTTCGGTTCGTACGTTGCGAACATGAACTCGAAACTGTTGAAAGTGCTCGCCGCGGCCACCGTCGCCGTGCTGTTGGTCGCCGCCGCCGGTGTGTGGTGGTTCTTCCGTGGCGATCCCGTCGACGAGGTGAGTCTCGAGGCAGCCACCGAATCGGTCATCACCGCCGACGCTGCAGCTGACGACGGCACCGCAACGCCTTCCGGCGAGGTCGCCGCGGTGACCGCGACCGACCTCAGCGGCACCTGGACGGTCGACACGACGTCGGGCGACTTCGACTACGAGTCGGCCACCGGATCGTTCGTCGGCTTCCGGATCGAGGAGGAACTGAGCGGAATCGGTTCGACCACGGCGGTCGGTCGCACGGGAGACGTCGAGGGCGGCATCGTGATCGACGGCACCACGGTGACCGACGTGACGTTCGACGTCGACGTCACCACGATCACCACCGAGGACTCGCGGCGTGACCACAACGTGCAGGACGCGCTCGACACCGGCGAGTACCCGACGGCGTCGTTCGCGCTCACCGAGCCGATCGAACTCACCGATGCCGCGCTCGCCGGAGAGCCGTTCGCAGCGACCGGAACCGGGCAGCTCACCATTCACGGCACGACCCGTGACGTCGAGATCGGCCTCGACGCACAGCTCGTGGCCGACACGATCGTGATCGTCGGCTCCACCGACATCACGTTCAGCGACTACGGCGTCGACGTTCCCGACAGTCAGATCGTCGTGTCGGTCGACGACTTCGGCGTCCTCGAGCTCCAACTGCTCCTGGTCCGCTGACCGCCTGCCGCTGGCGACGCGTCGATCAGTTCGTGTGGGTCAGCACGACACCTCGATGGTCGCCTCGACCGCAGTGGTCGCGGTCTCACCGGTCTCGCCATCGAAGGTGCCCGTCTCTTGGAGGGTCACGGTGCCTCCACCAGCGGCGCCACTCGACGGCGCAGCGATCGGGTCGCCTTCGTTGTAGCGCAGGAAGCGGTTGCCCAGGCTGAGTTGCACTTCGGCGGGGTCGCCGGTCTGCTCGTAGGGGCCACCCGGCTCGAGGAGAATCACCGACAGCTCACCGTCGACGGTGTTGCCTCCATCGTCGACCTGCCGCAGTACGGCTTGCAGGGAGCCGGCGACCACGGTGCAGAACACGTAGTAGTCGTCGTCGGGACCGGGCTCGATCTGTTCGAACCGATACGTCTCGCCCTGCATCGTCACGGTCGCCGATCCGGCTCCGGTCGGGGCGGCGGGAGCGTCCGATTCGGGCGCCGGCTCGGACTCGTCGGCGGTGGCTGCATCGTCGGCGGGTTCGGCAGAGGTGTCGGCCTCGTCGGTCTCCGCCTCGTCGGCGTCAGCGGCAGGCGTGGCGTCAGCGGTAGGCGTGGCGTCGTCGGACAGGGCGGTCGACTCGTCGTCGTCTCCGCCGCATCCGGCCGTCACCAGAAGCGCCGCTGCGATCGAAAGCATCACGGAACGTCTCATGCAATTCGACCGTAGTTGTCACGGCCGTGACGATGCGGCGAGAAACGCACCGGCGCGTGGCGGCTCGTCGATGGTCAGCTCTCGGCGAGCGCGGCGAGGAGGTTGGTCGGCGTGTCTTTGGGGCTGATCTTCGGCCACGCCTTGATCACCTTGCCGTCCTCGTCGAGCAGGAACGCCGAGCGCTGCACACCCATGTAGGTCTTGCCGTAGTTCTTCTTCTCGACCCACACGCCGTACTTCTCGGCAATGGCGTGGTCGAGGTCGGAGAGCAGCGTGAAGCCGAGGTCGTACTTGTCGTCGAACTTCTTGAGGCTGGCCGGCTTGTCGGGGCTGATACCGAGGATGACGGTGTCGCCGATCTCACCGGCGATGTCTCGAAGACCGCACGCCTGGGTGGTGCAACCCGGCGTGGAGGCCCGTGGGTAGAAGTAGACGAGGCGCTTGCGCCCGGCGAGCTTCGAGAGCTGCACCTTGGTCTCGTTCTGGTCGAGCAACGTGAACGCGGGCGCCTTCTTGCCCTCTGCTGGTGTTGCGGCTGGTGTCGGCATGCCCGGAGTGTATGTCGGACCGGTGCCCCCGTTTCGGCCGCAGCCCTTGGCTGATCAGGTGCCCGTGAAGGTGGCCGGGCGACGTTCGAGGAACGACGCAACGCCTTCCTTGTGGTCGTTCGACGAGAAGCACTGCTTGAGCGCGGCGACGTGTGCTTCCATGTGTGCGCCGACGTCGCGAGCGAGTCCTTCGTAGACGAGTTCTTTCATGCGTCGGTGTGAGAACGGCGAGCCGACGAGGAACGATTGGGCCAGTTCGCGAGCACGCTGTTGCAGGTCGTCGGCCGGGACGATCTCGGCGAGGTAGCCGATGTCGAGGGCGTCGTCGGCGCTGATGAACTCGCCGGAGTACAACAACTGGAGTGCCCGCTGATGGCCGACGAGGCGTGGCAGCAGCCAGGTGCCGGCACCGGTGTCGGGGACGAGCCCGCGGTGCGCGAAGTTCCAGGCGAAGCGGCTGTTGGGGGTGCCGATACGGACGTCGCACTGGCTGGAGAACTCGGCTCCCATGCCGACGGCAGGGCCGTCGATCGCTCCGATGACGGGCTTGGGGCACGAGACGAGCGGCCACCACACGTCGGCTTCGTCGGCTTCGCCGCGCACCTGTGGCTCGTCGTCGGCCGTGAGGCTGCCGGTCGCTCCGGCGAGCGCGGCGAGGTCGATTCCTGCGCAGAACACGCCGGGTCGCCCGGTGACGATCACGACTCGGACGTCGTCTCGCTCCCCTGCTTCTCGCACGAGCGAGATGAAGCCGTTGAGCATCTCGAAGGTCATCGCGTTGCGCTTCTCGGCACGGTCGATCGTGATGGTGGCGATCGAATCCTCGACGTCGAGGAGCAGGTGTTCGTGTTCGCTCATCGCGCAACCGTAGGCGCGCGCTGTTTGACCGACGGGGTCGAACGGGTACGGCCCTGCCATGTCACTTCTCGTCTCCATCGTCGGCGGCCACGGCCAGATCGCCCGCCAGCTGACCACGAAACTCGTCGATCGAGGCCATTCCGTGCGTGGGCTGGTGCGTTCGTCCGACCAGTTCGACGACCTGCGTTCCGATGGCGCCGAACCGGTCGAGTGCGACGTGGAGGAGGCCGATGCTTCGGCACTCGACGCCGCGCTGGCCGACAGCGACGTGGTCGTGTTCGCCGCCGGAGCCGGACCTGGTAGCGGGGCCGAACGCAAGCGTTCGCTCGACCGCGACGGCGCGATCGCGTCGGTGGAGTCGGCCGCTCGCGTGGGTGCCGGCCGCTTCGTCATCATCAGTTCGATGGGCGCCGATGATCCCCCGTCCGACATCGACGACGACGACACCTTCGGCATCTATCTCCAGGCCAAGCACGATGCCGACGTCGCCGTGCGTGTCACAGCGGAGCAGTCGGCGCTCGCGTACACGATCGTTCGACCCGGTGGTCTCACCGACGACGATGCGACAGGCGAGGTCACCCTCGCCGAGAGCGTCGACCGGGCCGAGATCCCGCGCCGCGACGTCGCCGAGGTGCTCGCCGAACTGATCGACTCGGGTACCGGCGCTGACCGAACCGTCGAGGTGATCTCGGGGTCGACACCGATCCCCGACGCCGTCCGCACCCTCGCCTGACCCACCGGACGGTTTGTCTCTGAGACAAACCGTCCGGTACGTGACGCGAATCGAGCGTTCGGTACGTTCGGGAACTTGCTCGTCGATGACACAACATCCGTGGCGGCCACACCGGTCCGACGATCTCGGATCCAGGTCGCGGCGCTCGCCGGCGCCTCCGTCGGCGGGCTCGAGGCCACGGCGTCGTTCGTCGTTTTCCCCGAGATCCGCGACACGATCGGCGGAGGAAACGGCGCGGCCGCGTCGTGGACGCTGACCGTCGCCGGGATCGTCGGAGCAGGCGTCCTGCTCCAGGCCGGGCGTCTGGCGGATCGGTTCGGTCACGAGCGGTTGTTCCGAACGGGCGTGACCGGCTTCACCGTGTTCTCGTTGATCGCCGCGGTCTCGCCGACGCTCTGGATGCTGGTTGCGGCGCGAGCCATGCAGGCGCTCTCGCTGTCGGTGATGTCACCGAGTTCGTTTGCGCTGATCCTGCGCGACGTGCCGCACCATCAGCGCAGTCGAACCATCGGCATCTGGGGTGCGGTGACCGCAGTTGCCGGGGTGGTCGGCGCTCCCCTGGCGGGCCTCCTCGTCGACGTCGGATCGTGGCGCGCGGCGTTCATCGTGTTCGCCACGCTCGCCGGCTCGATCGCTGTGCTCGCGTGGACGGCACCGAAGACCGCACCGGCGAGGACGGTCGCGACTCCGCTCGATCTGTTCGGTGCGATCACGATCGTGCTCGGCCTCGGCTTGCTGGTGCTCGTGCTCGTCGAGGGCAACGACTGGGGTTGGCTGTCGTCTCGGGCGTTGCTGGTCGCCGCATCGGCGGTGGCGCTGATCGCCATCGCCGTCCAACGCTCCGCCGGTCGGGTCGACCCGGTGATTCCGCTCGACCTGCTCTGTGAGCGCAACATGGCGCTCGCCTGTGTGCTGAGTCTCACGACGGCCATCGGGTTCTTCGCCCACTGGTTGATCGTCCTGACGCTGCTGACTGATCTCTGGGAACTCAGTCTGCTCTCGGCGGCGATCGCCGCGTGCCTGATGCCGTTGTGCATGTCGGTCGTCGTCGTTCCGGCCGGCAACGCCATCGACCGGTTCGGGTTCCGGCGGGTCATGGTTCCCGGGGCGCTCCTCTACGCCGCACTGTTCGCCGTACCGGCAATCGGACTGGGCGCCGACACCAACTGGTGGGTGCTCGGCCCGGCGCTGGTCGGAGCGGGTATCGGTATGGCGACCGTCTGGCCGCCGCTCACCGGTGCCGGTACGTCGCACGTTCCACCCGAACGACTCGCCACCGCGACCGCGCTGATCCACACGTTCCAACGGATCGGCGGTGCGCTCGGTTCGGCGATCGCCGTGGCCTGGATCGCGTCGGGCACGCGTGGCGAGGTGGCGACCAACCGCGATCCGATCTGGATGCTGGTGGTCGTCGGACTGTTCGGCGCACTCGGTTCGGCGATGTTCCGTCGCGACGCCGCGCCGTCACGCTGACAGGTGGCCGAGTCGCCGGCCTGCGCAGCGGCGTCGCGAGCTCAGATTTCGCGGTCTCAGATTCCGCGGTCTCAGATTCCGTAGAGGCCGGTGATGTTGGGAACGCGGGTCATCGTGTTCGGGTTCGGGCACGGCGTCGCCACCGGGCCACCCGGGTCGAGCGGTGCGGTGCACGCTCGGCCGTCGAGGTGAGCGATCCACCGCGAGATGTAGTCGGCGAGGCCGAACGCTCCCCTCGTCTCGAGGTGCACCCCGTCGGGGCTCATCCAGCCCGCCGAACGCTGGTTGTACGTCCGCCAGTCCGCGACGACGAGGTCGGGGTGGCGAGGAGCCGACGCCCACAGCAGACGGGTGTTCTCCTCGTACACACCGATCGCCGTCGCGCCCGACCCCGGCTGCTGACCGACGCTGAGCGTCAGCCAGACAACACGCGTCGCGCCCTTCGATCGGGCAGCGTTCATGATCGTGTCGACGAACGACCCGAACGGGTCGTGCCAGTCGTTGTGGCCCGACATCACGACGACCACGTCGAGCGGGCCGGGCGTGCCGAGGATCGCCTCTTCGACGGTGTTCGGTGTGCGCAGGTCGCTGTCGCTCCAGCACGACGGCCACACGAGCCGGCGGCATCCCTGCGCGTCGAGGACGGGGTCGAATCCGACGAGGAGCGCCTGCGACGCGGTGGCATTGCGCACGGCGGCGAGGGTCGAGTCGCCGACCATCAGCACACGCTGTTTCGGAGGATCGACGCGTGTGGCGGTGGCGAGCGCGCCGGCCGCCGTCCCGTCGAGCCCGGCGAGGTCGCGCAGAGGGTCGGTGGTTGGCAAGGCGCTCGATTCGGCCGCCGGTGGCGTGTCGTCGACCGCATCCGCTACGTCTTGGATCGACGCGGTCAGAACGGCGACGAGCGCGACGGCGCACGCGCAGAAGCGCTCGATGACCGTCCGACGTCCAGGCATGGTTCATCATCGACCGCTCGGCCCGTCACCTTGAAGGTCGGCGCGCACCGAGTGCCTGCCGCTCGGGCGCCTGCTACGTTCCGGCGATGCACCAGTGTGAGCAGCGAGTTTTGGCGTGAGCATCCTCGGAATCGACGTGGGCGGATCGGGTGTGAAGGGCGCGATCGTCGACACCCAGTCCGGCGAATTGCTGAGCGAGCGGATCCGCATCGAGACACCGACGCCGCCGACACCGGCGAACATCGCGGGTGTCGTGCAGCAGATCGTCTCCCATCTCGACTACAGCGGCCCGGTCGGCTGCAGTTTCCCGACGGTCGTCGTCGAGGGGAAGTCGCTCACCGCCGGCAACATCGACACCGCCTGGCGCGGCACGCAGGTCGATGAGCTCTTCGGCGAGGCGACCGGTCTCGAGTTCGTGGTGCACAACGACGCCGATGTCGCCGGGATCGCCGAGATGACGCTCGGCGCAGGGCGCGGGCTGTCGGGGACGACGATCATGATCACGATCGGCACGGGTCTCGGCTCCGGCGTCTTCTTCGACGGCATGCTGATCCCGAACATCGAACTGGGTCGGATGCCGGGCCACGACGGCGAACCGATCGAGTTCTATGCGGGCGACCGGGCGCGGAAGGCCGACGGTCTCGGTTGGGACGAGTGGGGTGAGCGGTTCAACTACTTCCTGCAACGAGTGGCGCGGGTGTTCACCCCGGCCCACTTCATCCTCGGTGGCGGTGCGAGCAAGAAGCTGCACAAGTTCGGCGACAAACTCGATGTCGATGCGTCGATCCACGTCGCGCACTTCCGCAACAATGCCGGCATCGTCGGCGCGGCGCTCGCCGCTCGCGACGGCGGCCTGCGCACCGGCACCGGCACGGGACTTCACTGAACCCGTCCGTCGGGTCCTCAGCCGCTCACTCGGCTTGGCGGCGACGCCGACGGGCATGGGCGTACACGTCGGAGAACTTGGCTTCGGCTTCGTCGGTGCCGACGAGGATCAGTTCGCCGCTCGCCGGGAGCGGAGCGTGAGCGTCGGGGTTGCCGCTGATCACGCCGTCGGTCTCGACCGCGACGACGTTGCACTGGGTGCGGCGGTACACGTGCGCCTCGGCGAGCGTTCGCCCGACGAGCTCGCGCGGGACGGGCGCCCGGAAGATGTTGAGTCCGTGGGCGACGAGCAGCGTCTCGTCACCGCGGAAGTGGTTCCAGATCGCAGCCGATCCGGTTCCGGCATACGACAGCACGGCGTCGGCACCGGCCCGGTAGAGCGTCGAGACGTTGCGGTCCAGCCGTGCACGAGACACGATCCGCACGTCGGGTCGCAGCCCGCGGCAGTAACGCGTCAGGTACACGTTGACGTTGTCGTCGTGGGTGGTGATCAAGACGGCGGCGGCGTCGTCGATACCGGCCTCTTCGAGGATCTCGCGGTCGGCGGCGTCGCCGATGACGTAGCGCACCCCGTCGCGCTGTCGTTCGGCCAACTTGTCGACGATCGAGAACTCGATGCCCTCGTCGCCGATGGCGCGCCCGACCGCTCGCCCGACTCGACCGCCCCCGATGATCACTGCCTTGGTCGCCTTGGGCGAGGCGGTGACGAACTCCCGGTCGTACGCGGCGAGCTGGTCGTCGGTGCCGGCGAGCAGCAGCATCGACGAGTCGCGCAGACGCGTGTCGGCCGTCGCCACCTCGAACTTGCCGCGGTCCCACACTCCGATGATGCCGACCCCGAAACGTGCCCGGAGCCGTGACTCGGCCAGCGTGTGATCGATGAGGTCGGTGCCGGCCGCGCCGGCCTCGGCGATCTGCAGACCGGCGAATGCCCCGATCCGGTGGCTGCGTCCGCCGACGCCGAGCGTGCGGGCTGCCATCGCCTCGCCGAGGATCTCGCCGAGTTGTACGACGCTGTCGGCGCCTGCGATCTCCAAGATGTCGACCGAGGCCGGCGAGTTGGCGCTGGCCACGATGTCGACGTTCGGCGCGATCTCGCGGACGGTGAAGGCGATGTTGGTGTTCGTCTGATCGTTCTGCGTCGCGACCACGACCGCGGCCTGGTCGACGCGTGCGTTGATGTACGTGTTCGGGTCGTCGAGCGCGCCGACCATCACCGTGCGTCCCTCGTCGTGGAACCGTCCGGCTGCATCGACGTCTTCGACGATCACGACGTAGGGAACTTCGGCCTGGTCGGCCCGGTCGATCAGTGCCTCCTCGACCGGTCCTGTGGCGGTGACGATGACGTGCCCGGTCGTCGACGACGGCAGCTTGCGCGGCGCCCGGCGTCGATCGCGTTCGTTCATCCACGGGATGAACACGAACTGGATGAACACGAATGGCAACATCACCAGCAGGAACGTCGACCCGGACAGCAGCACGACGACCGAGAAGATGCGCCCGGCGTCGGATTCGAACGTGATGTCGCCGAAACCGAGCGTCGTCATCGTGGTCAGCGTCCAGTAGATGCTGGTCGGCCACGAGAACGAACGGCCCTCGCGGTCCATCAGTTCGTGGAACAGGCCGCTGAAGACGCCGACCATCACGACGAAGACGACGGTCAGGACGATGAACGTCTTGCGTCGACGACGACGCTCGGTCCGGCGGGCCGCGAACTCGGCGCGGTCGTAGTGACCCGACCCGGACGGGCCGTCTTCGGGGCGCAGCCGCTGCGTCACTTGGAGCAGGGTCGCGCCGAGCGACTTCAGCATTGCGTGGCCCCAGCTGTTCTCACCGGCCCGATGTTGTCACAGCCGGTGCGCCCCGCACCGTACATCCCGGCGATGTGTGAGCATCGATGAGGCTCAGCGCTCGGGATACACGACTCGGAACCGCTCACAGACGACCGGCATACCGTCGGACGGTTCGCGTCCGAGGCGCTCGCACACGCGCCCGAAGTACGCCTCGTGCACCTCCCGCCAGTGTCGTAGCGAACCGTCTCCCTCCCCTTCGGCCGCGGCGAAGTCTTCGTCGACATCGTCGAATCCGGTGACATCGACTGCCGTGGTCTCGATGATGCACACCGGTGCCCCGGCCCAGGTCGTGACCACGCTGAGATCCCCGGGCATCGGAGCCCGCTTGCTGTCGTCGCCGTATTCGCACTGCAACGAGGCGGTCGCCCGCTTCGTCCCGCGCAGCACGAGTGCGGCCAGTTCGTCGGCGTCGCGCTCGTTGTCGTCGAAGTGGAACACGTCGTACAGCGGCGTGTCCTCGGCGCGCCCGGTCTCCGACAGGAAGTCGGCCCAGTAGCTTTCCGACGAGCGAGCGGTCTCCGTTTCGGACATCGGGAAGCTCGGTTCTGTCGATGTTCGTCCTGGTTGGCGGTGGCCCACTCTCCCACGGGCAGCACCTCCGGTCCAGGCTCCGACCGGGGGCGCCCGTGCACTGGCACGCATGAATCCTGGTTTTTGTTGTCGCGTCAACCTTCGGGAGATAACTTGACACATCAAGCAACACGACCGCAGCCCAAACCAGACGAGGAGCACTGACGACGATGTCACGACGAGGAAATCTCACCACTGATCAACTCGGCGACGCGATGCCAGCCCACGCAGATCCGCTCGGATTCGACTCGGCCTCGTTCCGGGGCCTCGATCTGCTGCGTTTCACGTACACCACCGACGCCGAGACGGTCGCACAGATCCTGCCCGCCGAACTCGAGATCGACGACGAGCCGACCGCCAACTTCGTGTTCGCTTCGTATCGATTCAGCACCGCTGGGGCCTTTCGGGAGGTCGTGCAGTCCGTCGAGGTCCGGTTCGAAGGACAGCCGTTCTCGTACGTGCCGCACATCTTCGTGCCGAACGAGCGGGCAATGCTCGCCGGACGCGAGCGAGAAGGGCTACCCAAGCTCACCGCGGCCATCGACTTCGACATCCACGCACCGTCACCGGACGGTCTGATCTCGGCCGAGCTGCGCCGGCCCACTCAGGTGCTGCTCGCCCAGGGCATCTTCCAGCCCGCAGAACTGGTCGCCACAGTGTCGCCGGAACAGCCTCTGCCACCGTCCCCGCCGATGCTCGGCTTGCGAGTCTTCGGCGGAGCGGTTCCGGGCCGCCCGCCAGCGGTCCGCGAACTCGTCCCGTCCCGGATGGAGTTCCGCACCGCCGAGATATGGAGCGGCGCCGGTTCTTTGAACCTCACCGGCGCCTCCGATCTCAGCCCGCTGCATCTCGTGCCAATCGTCGGACCGGTCGACGCGGTGCTGCTGCGTGATGTCGATGCGGTGCTGCACCGGGCGACCACGACCTATCCGATCTAGCAACACCACACCGCAAGGAGCACGTGAGATGTCGACCATCATCGCCGTCGAGCCATTGCAACGGCCTTGGCAGGCGCTCGACCCGTTCATCATTGCCGCCCACCACCCGGACGCCTACCCCGCCGCCAACGGCGAACTCGGACCGAGAGCCGACCTCTCCCAGCGAACGACCGGCAACGACTTCACGTCGACCGACGGCTGGAACATGTACTTCGGGCAGGACGTCCCAGGCTTTCCTCGGCACCCTCACCGCGGTTTCGAGACCGTCACCTTCGCCCGACGCGGGTGGTGCGACCACGCTGATTCTCTTGGAGCCACCGGCCGCTACGGGCACGGCGACGTCCAGTGGATGACCGCCGGGAGCGGAATCAACCACTCCGAGATGTTCCCACTCCTCGACGACGCAGCACCGAATCCGCTCGACTTGTTCCAGATCTGGATCAACCTGCCGGCCCGGTCCAAGTTCGTCGACCCCGGATACCAGATGCTCTGGCAGCGCGACATCCCCCTGGTTGATGACGGCAACGGTTGCGTGGTCACCGTCATCGCAGGCGACTTCGACGGGCACCAACCACCGTCGCCTCCAACCGATTCATGGGCGCATGCCGCCGGCAACGACGTCGCCATCTGGCACATCGAACTGCAGCCCGGCGCATCCTGCATACTCCCCCGAGCCCAGGCCACCAGCAACCGCATGCTCTACGCGTTCGACGGCGGCCCCCTCCAGATCGACGAGACCCCCGTGCCCGACCAGACCGCGACGAGGTTGCGGCCTGATGGCGACACGCGGATCGTCGCCTGCGAGGGCCAAGCGGTGTCGTGCTTCGTTCTGCAGGGTCGACCAATCGGGGAACCGGTGGTGGCCAGCGGACCGTTCGTTATGAACTCCGACGAAGAGATCGCCGAGGCCTACGCCGACTACCGCAAGACGTCGTTCGGCGGATGGCCCTTCGTCGAGCCCGGCCCCACCCACGGCACCAGCCCCGTCTCCTTCGCGCGGCATCCCGACGGTCGTTTCGAAACCATCGAGAGGCTGCCAGAGCTCACCAGCCGGCCGCACTGACTCGGAGTCGGAGATCAGCGGCGCGATAGGCGGAAGGCGTCGTGGTCGCACAAGGACGCGGCCAATTTGGAGAGGGCCGTCGCCAGGTGTTTCGCGTCCGTCGCTGAGAGGTGATCGAAGACGAGGCGTTGCACGTCTTCGGCGTGGAGCGGTGCCACAGTCTCCAGGAGTCGACGGCCCCTCTTCGTGAGGGTGGCGTTCTTTCCACGGCCGTCCTCGGGTGAGGTCGCGACCTCGACGATGCCCCGGTCGATCAACGTTCGCATCCGATGCGTCAGACGACTTTGCGAGAGGTTCGCGGCATCGGCAAGCTCCGAGAGCCGGAGCGTGTCGTCGGGAGCTGACGACAGCGCGACGAGGATCCCGTAGTGCACCGTCAACAGATCGTGCTCTTTGAACGTCCGCTCGATCTCGGGAAGCCCCCGGTTCACGAACACGAGGAGGGCTTGCCACGCCTGTTGTTGGGTTTCGTCGAGCCATCTCACATCCGTCACGTTTCTCAGTGTAGTGGTTGATGAGTCAAGCAAACTCCGATAGGTTGACCTCAGCTACTTGATATGTCAACTAAATAGGAGACACATGAGCAACACGATCGACAACGCAGCCGAAACGCCGGCTCGTGCCATGCCAACGAGGCGAACCGCGATCGTCACCGGTGCCGGAAGCGGCCTCGGAGTCGACATCGCCGCAGGCCTCGCCGCGAAGGGATACCGCGTGTTCGGCACGACGCTCGACAGCGACGAATCCAACGCCGACACGGCGGTGGAACTTGCGCACGTCGACATCACCGACACGACGGCCGTGCGGTCGTGGGCGGCTCACGTCGAAGAGGAGACGGGCGGCCGAGTGGACCTCCTGATCAACAACGCCGGCATCCTCACGCCCGGCCCGCTCGAGGTCGTGCCCCTCGACGCCATCCGCCGGGAGTTCGAAGTGAACACCTTCGCCCCGCTCACCGTTGTCAACGCATTCCTCCCCCAGCTTCGCTCGGCCGGCGGCAGGATCGTGCTGATCAGCACCATCTCGGCGGCGTTCCCCGTTGCTTTCAACACGGCGTCGGCCGCCTCCAAGGCGGCTGCCGAAGCGCTCATGATCGACTACCGCGCCGAACTGCACCATCACGGAATCGACGTCACCATCGTCCAACCCGGCAGCACGCTCACCGGCGGCCCGGCGAGGTCCGCAGCACTTCTCGATCGCGTGATCGGCTCGCTGACTCCGGACGAGCGCGACCTCTACGGAGACGCACTCGCCCGATTCGCCGACGTCTTCAACGAACGACAAGGAGCCGGTATGCCGTCGGCCACCGCAGCCGCCGAGGTCATCGACATCGCCGAACGCACGCCTGCCCCGAGCACCGCCACGATCGGCGACGACGCCGCAGCGCTCCACGCGCTGATCCAGTCATCCACCCCCGAGGAACTGGACGCATTGCGCCTCCAGTACTCATGACCCAACCCCAACCACACCCAATTTCAGACAGGAAGACACCATGATCGAAATTCTCGACCCCACCGATGAACGCGCGGTTCGCAACAAGGACAACCTCGTCGCCTTCTACGAGCAGGCCATAAACCAGAAGCAGCCCATCGAGGCAGCGAACAAACTCGTCCACGACGGCTACATCCAACACAACCCGTTGCTTCCCGACGGCGCCGCCGGCCTCGGAGCGACCTTCGCCGCCCTCACCCAGGAGCGTGAGAACGCCCGTGTCGTCATCCACCGGATCATCGCCTCGGGCGACTGGGTCTGGGCCCACGTCAACTTCTTGAACCTCTACACCGACCACCCCGACGATCTGGGCGTTGCCGGCGTCGACATCTGGAAGATGAACGAAGACGGCATCGCCCTCGAGCACTGGGACGTTCTCCAACCGGTCGCCGATGCCGTCAGCCCGGTGAACGGCCACGGAATGTTCTGACCACACGCCACGGCACGGCGACATCACCGCAAACCCGCTTGCCGGGCGTGTCGAGACGATCGCTGAGCTGGAATTCGCCAGCTCAGCGTGGTCGGGGTGGGGGATTCGAACTCCCGGCCTCTTGCTCCCAAAGCTGGAAATCAAAGCTTCTCGGGGGTTGCCGTGCGAAGCTATTCGCTTCTCCCTCCGCAAGGCGCTTCACTGCAGAAACTGCCGGATCACGGCAACAGGACCGGCTTGATGACCCGACCCTCGAGCGACGCATTTTCCGCTTCGTTGATCTGGGATAGCGGAAATGTCGTGACGAGCCGATCGACAGGGAAGCGCCCATCGCGATACAGGGCAGCGAGTCTGGGGATGAACTCATGGGGCCGAACCCCGCCCTCGATCACGCGTGTCAGAAACTTGCCGTTCAGGGACTTGGGTTCGAGCACCAGCTCGCCAACGGGGTTGCCGACCATGCCGAGCATGCCGCGCCAGCGCAAACACGCGATCGCGAGCTTGACCATCTCAGGCACCCCGGTTGTGTCGAATGCGAAGTGAGCCCCGCCGGTCGTGGCGTCCACAATCTTCTGACGCAGGTCCTCCTCGGTTGCCAAGAATGTCGCCGTCGCCCCGAGCTCGCAGGCAAGGTCGAGTCGGTGTTGGTGAAGATCAACCGCAACGATCGAACTTGCACCAGCCACCTTCGCGGCCATCAATGCAGAAAGCCCAACGGACCCAGCGCCGAAGACGACGAGAGATTGTTCAGGCCTCAGCCCAAACGTCTCGAGCACCGCTCCAGCGCCCGACTGGACGCCGCAGCCGAGGGGAGCCATCAGCGAGAGCGGAAGGTCTCGGTCGATCACCACTGCGTTCTGTTCCGTGACCAGAGCGTGGGTGGCAAAAGATGATTGGCCGAACCACCGAGAACCAATCTCATGGCCATCGTGTCCAGTGACTCTGGGGTCGCCGTCCGCACTTGTCCCGTCCACATTGAGCTCACGGAACTCGGCGCAGTACGACGGGAATCCGTCCCCGCACGGGTCGCACGCACCGCACGACGCGAACGTCAGTACGACATGGTCGCCTACCGCGACGGACGAAACACTGTCACCCACCGCTTCGACGACCCCAGCGCCCTCGTGGCCTGGGATGATCGGAAGCTCGGTGGCCACCGGACCACGCAGCAAGACATCAGTGTGGCAGTAGCCAACAGCAGCGATGCGAACCAAGATTTCGTTCGCTCGCGGCTCCGCCATCTCGACCTTTTCGAGGACATAGGGTTCGGTGCGACTTCGAAGCACTGCAGCGTCGATCAACATGATCTGCCACCTCGCGTGGTGGTGGTCTGGAATCGTCCGACCGTCGGGGTGCGGATGTGTTCGGTCGCGGGAACGACCGGCAACGTCTCGAATTCTCGGATTCTCGTAGACATCGTCGACTCAAGCCCGACGTTCCACGGTGATCGACCGTGACGGACACAAGAACGCTGCTTCCTCCGCCAATGCAATACCGTCGCCGAATACTTCGGGTTCGACAAGAACCACGATGCCATCATCGTCCTGGTCAAACGTCTGCGGTGCGACAGATACGCACTGACCACCGGCGACACAAATCTCCCGGTCAACGGACACCTTCAACTTCTCGTTCACTCTGAATCCTTTTCTCGTTCTCGATATGGCGAAATGTGTTCGACAGTTGCTACTACCATTTGATCGGCAGGGCCTGCACACCATTGATGTAATCCTTGTAGTCCAAGCTGTCGGCCGGTGTCGCCAACTGCATCGACGGCATTCGACTCAGCAGAGCGGCAAAAGCGAGCCGCAGCTCAAGGCGAGCGAGCGGCTGGCCGAGACACTGGTGGACGCCAAAACCAAACGCCACATGGTTTCGTCCTTCCCGATGCAAATTGAGACCGTCAGCACCCTCGAATCTCGCTTCGTCTCGGTTCGCAGACGAGAGCAACGCCACGATCCCATCACCAGCCTTGATCGTCTGCCCGGCAACCTCGAAGTCCTCGGAAGCAACACGACACGTTGTCAGATGCACAATGCTGAGATACCGCAGCAACTCCTCGACAGCGGAGTCGACCAGGCCCGGATCGCCCTGCAGCTCGCTCCGCGCCGAATCATCCTCGAGTAGTGTGAGCATTCCAAGCGAGAGCATGCTCGCGGTGGTCTCGTGTCCGACAACCAGCAGGAAACGAATCAGCTGAACGAGTTGATGGCGCGTCAACTCGCCGGTACGAAAGTGGTCCTCGATCACGCGGGTAACGAGGTCTTCTCCCGGAGCCTGCTCCTTCGAGGTAATCATCTCGTCGACATACTCTGTGAGGCCGACGGTCGCCGCTACCGCCTCATCCGGATCTTGGTTGAACGATCCCAAGCCGTGCAGGAAAGTTCCGATCTTCTCGGCATCGGTCTCCGGGATACCAAGGATCTTACAGATCACTCGCGTTGGGAGCGCAAGGCCGAAGGAACTCACAAAATCAGCAGACCGGTCGGCGGACGCCAGCATCGTATCGATCAGATCATCGATGACTTCTTGCACGAACGGCGCCATTTCATTGACCCGCGCGACGCCGAACTCTCGTGTCGCCATTCGACGATACTGCGTGTGTTCCGGAGAGTCCATGAAATGGAAGTACGGCACAGATTCATACCGCGCGAACACGGCGGCGCGGGCCTCATAGAGAATCGGGAACCCAGGATGCAGGATGTTGTTGCTGACTCGGCGATCCGCCAAGACCGAGCGCACGTCGTCGTAGCGAGAGATCAGCCATGCCCTACGTCCGTCCCAGAGCCGGACTGGCGCCACGGGTTTGTCCTCCCGCAATCCCTCGTATTCCGGCGGAGGGTCGACCGGGCAGGTTCGTTGCATTGGAAATTGTGGAAGCATCGCTTCGTCTAAATCGTACAGTGATACTTGCGAGGTCATCAGGACCGTCCTTTGGTAGTTGATTTGAGGTCAGTGCATCGACCGGTGCGAAAGAATTTCAGCACCCTGGCCTCGTGACCTGTCCTCTTTACATTGCTTCGATGCCTGCGGAGGGGCATCCGACCGCCTGCAGCACTGTTCGGGTTGTGTTCTCCAAGACCAGGTGCCGGCGCGACATCGGACCGCTCGCCGTCGAATCGAACACCACTGCGCGGTCGACTTGTCATCGGTACCTCACTGGTCATCGGCCACGAAACATCGGAGGGCGCTTGTCCCTGAATGCAGTGACGCCTTCACGATGATCACTCGATGTCAACGTGATGGTTTCGGCGGTCGCGGCGAAGTCGAATGCTGCGGCAAGGTCCTGGTTCATACACCGGTACACCGCCGCTTTCGCGAGTGAGATCGCAAGCGGAGGGCCGAGCGTCAGTCGTGCGCTGTACTCGGCGACCGTCCGATCCAGGGCCGCCCGGTCAGCATGCACCGATCGCACGATGCCGAGGGCATACGCCCGTTCAGCATCGAAAACCTCACCGGACCAGATGAGGTCCAAGGCCTGCGAAACGCCCACCACCTGCGGTAGCAAGAACGTGCCTCCGGTGCCTGGAAAGAGACCGATCCGTGCGAACACCTCGCCGAACTTCGCCCGACTCGAAGCGAATCGCACATCACACGCAAGAGCAAGGTCGAATCCACCGCCCACCGCAGGCCCGTCGATCGAGGCCAATACCGGCTTCTCGCATCCCCGGATCGCCTGAATCACTCGTTGGAGGCGCCGCAGCCGCTGTCGCCCCTCGAACTGGGCGTTCCGCTCATCGTCCGCAGTGCCAGGGCCTTGTTCCTTTTCCTTGGAGAGCGCACCGATATGGCCCCCGGCGCAGAAGGACGAACCAGCACCTTCGATCACCACCACGCGCGTCTCGCGATCATGATGCAGTTCATCGAACGTCGAAATCAGCTCTGCCTGCATCGGCGCTGTCAGCGCGTTGCGAATGTCGGGCCGATTGAGGCGCACCGTGGCGACGCCGTCGGCCCAGAGCCGTTCGATCTCGCTCATTGCTCCAACTCCGCCGCAGCGACAGCGGCCGCGTCGTCGGCGGTGTAGCCGAGTCCCATGAGGACCTCCATGGTGTGTTCACCGAGGCTCGGGGCCGGTGACAGATCGTGCGCAAGGCCATCGAAGCGCACGCCGCTACGCGGGCGGATCGTCGGACCGACGCTCGGATGTTCGATCTCTTGGAAGAAGTCGACCGACCGAAGGTGTTCATCGTCGAGCAGGTCATCGAGCGTGTTCACTCGACCGGCAGGAATGCGTGCGCCGACGAGCCGTTCGAGCCACTCGTCGGTAGTACCTTCGACGAACACCGTGTCCAGATACTGGAAGAACTCGTCGCTGTGTCGAACTCGGCTATCGACGTTCTCGAATCGCTCATCAGCAAGGAGCTCGGGCTTGCCGATCAACGCGGCGAACCTCTCCCATTGCACTTGGGTCAGAACGAGCACGCTGATGTAGCCGTCGCTGGTGCGGTAGGGGCGCCGGAACCTCGAAGCAAGGCGAGACTGCATGGGGCTCTTGGCGGGCACAAAGGCGCTTCCCCCGATGCGTTCTTGCAGCGCGTACGAGCACATGACCTCGAACATCGGCACCTCGATTGCGACTCCGACGCCGTTTCGCTCACGGCCGACGAGCGCAGCAGCAATGGCGAAGGCCGCCATGAGGCCGACCGTCTTGTCGGCTACTGGGCTCGAGATGTAGCTGGGCCGCCCCCCGTCACCGGAGTGCTGTGACGCCGCGAGTCCCGAGAGAGCCTGCATGATGTCGTCATAGGCGGGTCGGCCCGCGTACGGCCCTCCTTCGCCATATCCGTACGCGGCGCAGTAGACGATGCTGGGGCACTTCTCGCGGATGGCGTCGGGACCGATACCGAGTCGATCCGCTGTCGGCCGCGGCATGTTGTGAAGGAAGACGTCAGCGGTACTGGCCAGTCGGTAGATCGCCTGCAGGCCGGCCTCTGTCTTGAGGTCGAGTACGACGCTGCGCTTCCCGGCGTTGACCGTCAAAAACGTGCCCGTGAACTGGTGACTCCCGCCGGTCCCCTGCCGCGTCACATCGCCGACGGGGGCCTCGACCTTGATCACGTCGGCACCAAACTCGGCCAGTCTCAGCGAACAGTAAGGACCGAGCATCGTGGTGGTGACATCGACAACCTTGATACCCGTGAGGGCTGGGAAACTCACCCTACTCACCTACCGTGACGGATCGGAAGTCATAGTTCCCGTTCATGGGAACCACGAGTCCGTCGACATCGGTTCGCGCGACGAACGTTGTGTCGGGGATACAGATACCAACCATCGATGACCCAACTGACAGAACCGCGTCGGTGATCTCACCGATTGCTTCAGCTCGCAAGGCGGGGTCGGCCGTGAGACGAGCCCTTTCCACGAGCTCCGGCACCGTGGGATCGATGAAGGTCCCGGTGTCACCGACCTGGTAGTACTCGAGTGCGAACGACGACGGGTCGGGGTTGGCGGAGAACAGCGCTGATACGGCTATTTCGTAGTCGCCTTCGCGAACTCTGGTATTCGACTCGTTCACTGGAATGGCTTCCACCGTGACGTCGATGCCGATCTGGCGGAACTGCTCCTGCATCACCTCGGACAGGCCGACATAGTTGCTGACCGTGTTTGTCAAGATGGTGAAGGACAGTCCGTCGGGGAACGCTTCGTCGATGATGGCCGCGGCAGCGTCGGGGTCATAGGTCATGTAAGCAGCGTCGTCGACGTCATTCGAGTACGCCCAGTACTCCTCGGGGTAGAGCTGCACCGTGGGCGTACAACCACCGTCGTAGTAGAACTCGGCGATCGATGATCGGTCGACGGCCAGAGAGATTGCTTGCCGGACCTCGGGTTGGCTGAACACGTCGGACGCGGAGTTCAGATACATGCCGTAGATGAACACTCGGGGTCCAGTGACGATCTTGAGTCCGGCCGCCTCGGCCTCGAGCAACTGATTGGGACGGATGAAGGTCGCGTCCAACTGGTCGGTACGCACCGCATTCAGCCGCGCCGCGTCATCGGTGTAGATACCCACCGACATGCCCGCGAGATGGATGTTGTCGGCGTCCCAGTACTCCGCGAAGCGCTCATAGGTGGCCTCGTTGTCGTTGATCGAGGTCAGCGCGAACGGGCCGGCGCCAACTGGATGCTGGTCGATTGTCCCGTCGAGGATCGAGTTGGGGCTGGCCATCATCCCGGCGTACCCACGGAGGATCTCGGGGAGGTCGCCGCCGGGTCGATTCATGGCGATTCGTACCGTCAAGTCATCGACCGCTTCCATCGATTCGATCATGTTCAGCACCGGCGCCAGCAGACTGTCATCGCTGAGCGCATGCTCAAAGTTCGCGATGACGGCCTCGGCGTTGAATGGCTCACCATCGTGGAAGACGACGCCCTCGCGGAGGGACAGATCGAGCGACAGCGCGTCGTCGGCGAGTGTCCACGCGGTGGCCAGACCTGGAATCAGGTTTCCGTCGGCGTCGGCTCGAACGAGGTTGTCGTAGACCGGCAACATATAGGCAATATGAGAATCAGAGCCGACCCTGGTCGGGTCCATGGTGGCGGGCATCGTCGTCGTGCCCCATCGGAAGGTTCCGCTTTGCTCGGCGCTGGACTCAACCGCGGTCGCGGATGCATCATCGGCGTCGTCCGCGTCAGATGAAGCGGTACTCTGCGGCTCGGCGTCGGTGGGCGCACCGTCGGTGTCGTCGCCACTCCCACCGCTTCCGCACGAAACGAGTGCGAAAGCGAGGGCGATCGCGAGGGGAACTCTGGCTCGGAATCTCATGATGTTCTCTCCTTGGTTTGAAATGCATGGATAGGAATTGGTGTCGCCGCTGCTGCGTTTCATGTCGACGACACCAGGTGACAGGCGACGGTTCGGCCGTCATCGACTCGACTCGGCACTGGTGTGACTTCGCTGCAGATCGTCATTGCGTGGGGACATCTCGTTCGAAACGCGCATCCCGAGGGCAACTCGGCCGGGCTCGGCATCGGTCCCGTCAACTCGATGCGAGCACGGGATCGCTCTACTCTTGGATCCGCTACCGGTACCGATGAGAGCAACGCCTGCGTGTAGGGGTGTTTCGGTTCATTCGCGATCAGCTCCGCCGGGCCGTACTCGATGATCCGACCCAGATACATCACGGCGATGTGGTGCGAGAGGTGTCGCACCGTCGTGAAGTCGTGTGAGATCAAGATCAACGCGAGACCGTCGCGTTGTTGGAGATCGAGCAACAGATTGAGGATCTCGGACCTGGTGCTGAGATCGAGGGCCGAGGTCGGCTCGTCGGCAACGATCAACTTTGGTTCGAGCGCCAGCGCTCGAGCGATCAGTATTCGTTGCCGCTGTCCGCCAGAGAGCTGGTCGGGATATCGGTGCACCAGTTTGGGATCGAGCGCTACCTTCTCGGCGAGATCTTCTGCGAGGGCACCAATCGCTGACCGCCGCGCCAGCTGGTGTACCAGAAGCGGCTCGCCGATTGCGTGGCTGGCACGCTTCGTGGGGTCGAGAGCGCCATAGGGATCCTGGAAGATCATCTGAATGTGGCGCCGAATCTGTCGCAGCTCGCGTCCCTCGAGCGACGTGATGTCGATGCCGCCAAAGGTGATGGTGCCCTGGTCGATCGGCAGGAGCCGGGCGATGAGTCGTCCGAGCGTGGACTTGCCCGAACCTGATTCCCCGACGATCCCGAGGGTCTCATTGGCGTCGAGCGAAAGCGATACGTCGTTGACGGCGACAAGCCGGCGCCTTTTTGAGCTCAAGGACCGGCGGCCGAGTTCGAACTCCTTGCGGAGCCCGACTGTTCTCAGAATTGTGTTGGCTGATGCGTCAACTTGCTCGAGAGTCATCGCTGCACTCCTGGCAGGTGGATCTCATCGCGCCGAATGCATCGAACGCCGCTGCCGTCCGGTCGTTCGGTGAGCGACACGTGGTCGCTGGTGCAACGATCGGGGTCGACGAACTCGCATCGTGGAGCGAATCGACAGCCCGTGGGAAAGTAACCTGCCGGCGGCACCCGACCCGGAATCGTCTGGAGTGGTGTGCGTGATCGCTCCGCGCGCGGGACCGAGCCGATGAGCGCAGCGGTGTACGGATGTTGAGGCCGTTCGAATATCGAGTCGACGTCGGCCCGTTCGACGACATTTCCGGCGTACATGACGACAACGCGATCGGCTACGCCTGCGACCACGCCCAGATCGTGCGTCACGAGGAGCAGGCCCATTCCGAGGTCTCGTTGCAGGCCGAGGAGCAGTTCAAGAATCTCGGCCTGGACCGTGACGTCGAGAGCGGTCGTGGGCTCGTCGGCAATCAACAGCTTCGGCTCACACGCGATCGCTGCGGCGATCATGGCTCGTTGCTGCATGCCGCCGCTGAACTCATGGGGAAAGGACCGGCTCCTTTCCTTCGGGTTCGGGATACCGACTCGGTCAAGGAGTTCGACGGCGTGGCGTGACGCGACTGCTCGACTTTCCCCGAGATGCACTCGCCGAGACTCAACGATCTGCGCACCGACCGTCATCGTCGGGTCAAGGCTCGACATCGGATCCTGAAAGACGGCGCCGACGACTCGGCCGCGCGCAGACTCGTACTCCGTTGTTCGCCCGTCGAGAAGCTCGGTGCCGTCGAGCCGGATGGAGCCGCTTACTGGTCGTACCGCACTCGGAAGCAGGCCAAGTACGGCCAGTGCGGTCAAGGTCTTTCCGCAGCCCGACTCACCAATCAAGGCCACGGCCTTGCCCGGCGACACATCGAACGTCACATCGTCGACCAGGCGCTCCTGGCCCCGCCGCCCGAGCAGGTCGAGCCGCAAACCCTCAACGCTCAGAACGGACGCCGTCTCTGTTGCGGCCGCCGTCGTCGTCTGCGCGGTCATACGTTGCCTCGCTTGGCGAGTGCGTCGCGAACCACATCGCCCAGCACATTGAAGGCAAGGATGGTGACCGAGATCGCCACCCCCGGTGCCACGACGCCGTACGGTTTGCGTATCTGGTGCTGAGAAGCAGAGCGCAGCATTGAGCCCCACGATGCCTCGGGTAGCTGGACCCCAAGGCCGAGAAAGCTCAGGCTCGATTCCGCAAGGAGAGCAAAGCCCAGCATCAGCGAGATCTGCACAAGAAGCGGCGCAAGAATGTTGGGAAGGCAGTGCCCCCACAGGATGCGAGTAGACGAACACCCAATCGCCTTGGCCGACTCGACATAGGTTTCGCGCGCCACCGACATGGTTGCGCCACGCACGATCCGGTAGATACGTGGCGAATACACCAGCCCGATCGCCAGCATCGCTTTGACGAGCCCTGGGCCGAGCACGGCGATGATCGCGATGGCCGCAACGATCGGGGGAAGGCTGAGCAAGGTGTCGGCGATACGGTCGAAGACCGCGGTGAGGCGCGACTTGCGGAAGCCAGCGAGGAGACCCGTTGGTAGACCGATGGCCAACGCAACGGCCACCGCAACCGTGGGAGCGATGAGGGCGATCCGGGTTGCCGAGATCATGCGACTGAACACATCGCGACCCAGCTCATCGGTGCCAAGCCAGTGCCCAGCGCTCATGCCCTGAAGCCGGTTGCTGAGCGTCTGGGTGTAGGGATCGAACGGCATGAGCCGTGTCGCGAAGACAGCGACGAACAACAGCAAGGCGAGATAGGCCAACACCACCAACCCCGCTGGACTGCCCACGACATCTCGGAGCAGTTCACGCAAGGGACTACGAATCGTGTCGGCTTCGTCCGACACACCCTCTACGGACGAGTTATCGACTGCCATGGTCATGCTCCACGAACTTTTGGATTGATCAGCGAGTACGAGAGATCCACCAGCAGGTTGACAATCACGACGGCGAGAGCGATCACCAGCACATACGCCTGGAGGACGGGCAGGTCTTGCCGCCCGACAGCGCCGATCGCCATCGAGCCAAGTCCGGGAATTGCAAAGACCGCCTCGACCACAACAACGCCGCCAAAGAGTCGCGCTGCTTGCAGCCCAAACACGGTGACCACAGGGATAGCGGCGTTGCGAAGCACGTGACTTCGCACCAGCCGGGCTCCCTTCGCTCCCCGGGCCCGTGCGGCCCGGACGTACGGTCGTTCGAGCGCGTCCACGACGCCGCCCCGCGTCTGGCGAGCCACCTCGGCAACGGTGGCCGAGCCGAGCGCGATCGACGGAAGCGTGATGTGGCGCAGCCACTCGCCGAGCCCCTCAGACAACGGCGCGTAGCCAATCGCAGGAAACCACGATCGCTCGAGGGCGAACGCTCCGACGAGCAAGAGCCCGACGAAGTAACTTGGCACCGCGACGCCAGTCGTTGCTGCCAGCGACACCGCTCGGTCCATCCACCGTCCCGCCCGAAGGCCGGCCATCGTGCCCAGGGTCACCCCGAACACCGCCGAGAGAGTCAGCGCAGCGATGGTGATGGAGATCGTCGCCGGAGCGGCGTCTCGGATCGATTGCATCACCGGCCGGCCCGTGGTCAATGACGTACCAAAGTCACCGGTGAGGACCGACTTGACCCAACTGCCGTATTGCTCGACGAGCGGGCGGTCGAGCCCAAGTCCCCGTCGAACATTGTCGACCTGCTCCTGCGTCGCCTGCTCACCAGCAATGGTCTCGGCAGCGTCGCCCGGGATCATGTACACCAGCAGAAACGACAGCATGGACACCATCACGATGGTCGTCAGTGCACCCCCGATGCGGCGCAGGATCGCGACGGTCACGATGCTGCGACCCCGTCGACGCTGCTGCCTCGGCCAACGATCAATGTTTCGTAGTTCCCCAACTCAGCGGCCCCCCGGTCCTTGGGCACCTCCGGTGCCCGCTGTTGCGCAAACCTACGGTTGCTTCGACCTTCGGGGAAGCGGCCAACTGCCTATACACCTATAGGCGTAGCCTGTAGTCAGCAGGAGCGGCGTGATGCACTTCGTCCACGTCTCAATCACGACCGGGCACGTCCTCGATCGTTGACATCGGTGTCGACCATCCGAGTTCGCCGTGTGCTCGTGGTGATCTGACCGGATATCGCACGATCACTTCTGCGGTGGCGCGGTCACCTGAATCGAGACGACGGAGCCCTTTGGAGATCAAATGTTCTGCACGGTCGGGCCGGTTCGGCCAACTTCGCGACCGATGTGGCGGGCACCCCATCGGCGTTGTTCTCGCAACTGCATGATCCGGCGCCGGCAGTCCGGCGGCACCGCGTCACAACGAGCCGTCACACACCTCGAGGGCGCTGCGATGGGTGGCGTCGAACTCGGGCACCAGGGCCGATGCAACCGCCAAGAAGTGTCGCCGCTCGTCGGAGTCGACATCGGCACTGTCACTATAAATGACATAGTACGGGCGCTCGAACACCGGGGTCGTAGGGCGGACGACCGCACCTCGGGCCACGAGATCCGCCGCCTCGATCGGGTTCAGCAGGGAGGGCCCGGCACCCTTCAACGTGAGTGGCCCGATCGCCTGTCGATGGTCGGTGACCACGAGTCGGTTCTGTACGAGACCTCGGGCCTTGACCTGTTCATCGACGAGCTGTCGTGAGAAGAAGCCGCGTGGCGGCCCTGATACCCACGCACTGCGAGCAAACTCGTCGACGTCAACCGGACCCAGTCCCGGTGGCGTGCCGGGAGGAAAAACAGCCACGAGGCGATGCGTACCGAGAAACAACGAGTGAAACCCCGGCTGTCGTAGCTGAGTGACAAATCCGAAGTCGGCCGCACCGCTGGCGACCGCCTCCCACACCGCCTGCTCTGTTGGCGGATCACTCAGGCGGACATCGACCTCGGTGCGCTGCGCCAGGAAGGCCGACAGAAGATCGGCCATGGGATGCACCGCCAAGATGCCCGGCAAGGCAAGGTGCAAGTGCGCCCGCTTCGTTTTCGTCTCTGCACGAGCGTCGTGCTCGAGCAGTTGGAACTTTCGCTCGATCTCGCGCGCTTCGGCCAGCATCCGTATCCCGGTCGCCGTTGGCGTCGCACCCTTCGACGACCGATCGAAGAGCGCCACGCCCAGCCCTCGCTCGAGCTTGCGCACCGCATCGGACACAGACGGCTGGCTGACCCGAAGACTTCGTGCAGCTCTGGCGAACGAGCCATGGTCAACCACCGCCAAGAAGTACTCGATGTCGCGGCGGTCCATCAGAACACCATAGAGAACGCCTATAGCCGGCCGCCATTCCGGGTCTTCGCGCAAAGCTAGCGGTCTGCCTACCACTGGCGCCATTCGGTCGACCAGCTTCCGAAGAAATGCGCTTCTCAGCCGGTGATTGTGTCGAGTCCTGGGGTCAATGTCCGAGCTCGATCCCGTCGACGCGCACGACCCACCTCCTGCGCTGCTTACCGACCGTCGGCTGACCCGTTGCCTTCCACGCCATCGGCGCTCTCCTCGATATTCCGCCACCCAAGGACTGATACATCGATGACAGCAACGCGTGTCAAGCCGATCGCTGGGCTGGAGATCGCCAGCCCACGTGGTCGGGGTGGGGAGATTCGAGCTCCCGGCCTCCTGCTCCCAAATCCGAAAAATGGGGGTTCTCGGCGAATGCCGTTTCGTGCTGGATTTCGCCGATTTCTACCGGTCTAGCTGGGGTGACGTCAGGACAGAACACGAACAGCCGAACGAGGCGTCACAAGGCGGTGCACGCCGGATTGATACATATGCGATACATGTTCCGCCCGGGAGCCCGCTCGCCGCAGTCGCCTCAACGCACGTTGTTTGGCACGCCGTGCTTCGCCGCCTCTGGAGCTGCCTCGCTCGACGTCGCGGTCCTCGCCTTCGCAGCGGACTCCACTGCCCCGCCAGCCGCCGAGGCTGCCTTGAGGGCCGCCGTGATGAGCTCCATGGCGTCGATCGGCGCTGTCGTCGTTGCCGGTTGCCGTCCACCGACGTCGAGCGCCACGTCTCCACCGCGGAAGACGGCCTTGCCATACTCCATCAGTAACTCGTATCGGAGTTCGTCGGGCAGCGCCGAAGCGTAGGGACCGAGTGTCTCGGCCTGTATCGATGACAGCTTGCCCCACGCTGCGTGCCTTCGGCGGTGACCCGACTCTCGGACCAGCACTCCGAACAGCAGAGCACCGGTAAGCCAAACGCCGAGCTGGAAAACACCAGCTCGGAATGGTCGGGGTGGGGAGATTCGAACTCCCGGCCTCCTGCTCCCAAAGCAGGCGCGCTAACCAAGCTGCGCTACACCCCGTATGTGAGTGGATGAACCTACCGGGGTGACAGACGGGTCGGGCACGATCACCCGGCGAGGAGCGCGCCGACTCGATCCGGGCCTAGCTCGACTTTCGGAACGAACTCGCTCACCCCGCCGTCGAGCAGGTCGGCGGGCAGATCGGCCAGTGCCTCGGTCGAGGTCAGCACGACCCGCAGCGCCGGCCAACGCGCCAGCATCCGGTGGGCGGTCTCGATGCCGTCGATGCCCGGCAGGTTGACGTCGAGCAACACCAGGTCGGGGCACGAAACGGTCGCGAGCGTGTCGAGCGCTGCCTCGCCGCTCCCGGCGATGTCGCACACCGCTCCCCCGCCGGCCACGACCAGGTCGGCCATCAGCCGACCCATCGAGGGGTCGTCGTCGACGATCAGCACGCTCAGAACGCCAGGCACTTCTCGCCCAATCCGGGAAGCTCGACGCAGATCGCCGTGTCGGCACCCAACTCGACTCGGCCACCCGGCAACGCCGTGCACCGGTTGGGGCCGCAGAGCTCACCGCTGAACGAGCCGCCGATGCCGTCGGAGGCGAGACGCATCGCCACGTTGCCGCGAAGCGAGCCCTCGATCTCGAACAGTTCGGCCGTACCCCGAGCGAGTTCGAGCGCTCCGATCAGGCCGTTGCGGGTGAGGAGCAGCACCGCGACCTTCGGGTTGGTGTCGACCGGGAGCGCATCGAGTCCCGCCTGGATCAGGTCGAGTGCTTCCTGCGCTCCGGTGAGCACGCCGACGGCTGCGGGACGGTAGACGTCGTCGATGGCGAAGATCCGAACGTTGAGGGTCGCGATCTCACCCCGCCACACGGTCAGACGGGCCGAGTGAGCGGTCCACTCGAGGACCTTCTTGCCGGCGCTCAAACCGTCGTACCAGTCCTGCTCGTCGGCGATCTTGCGGCGCAGCTCGGCGATGCGAGCTTCCTTCTCAGCCGTCTCGCTGTCGAGCTCGTCGAGCGAATCGATCGCGTTCTGCAGGAAGCTCTTGGCACCGATGAACGCGTCGTCTCGGTTGCGCCGGTTCTCCCGAACCTCGGCCCGGGCACGGTCGATCTCACCGTCGAGTTGTTCCACTTCGGTGATCAGCGAGGTGATTCCTTCGGTGACCGAGCGTGACGCTTCGGCGAGCCCGTCGATCGAGAGGTCGATGCCCGCCTCGCCGGCCAGTTCGAAGCCGGTCGAGTCGATCGAGCCGCTGAGCGCCGCCCGAGCGAAGCCGAAGTCGACCTCGCCAGCCACGGCGATGCCGTCACCGCCGACCACCACGTCGGCAGCGGCGATCGTGTGGCCCGCCAACTCGACGTCGGCGACGAACTCGAGGCTGCTCTGCAACCAGTCGGCAGCGTCGATGCGCAGCGCATAGTCGGCTGCGGCTCCCGAGCGGAGCGCCGGGTGGATCTGGAGCTGCGACTGGCCGCGAGCGGTCACGCCGGTCGAATCGATGCGGAACGAACCCGACTGGCTGGCCACGTCGGACAGTTCCATCCCGATCAGCTCACCGAACTGTCCGAGACCGACGCCGAACTCGCCCGACACTTCGGCGTAGCTCGCCGGGTCGATGCGCCAGGTGCCGCTGCCGTCGTCGACGAACCCGAAGCGAGCGTCCCACTCGACCGAGCCCGTGGTCGGGATGGTGATCGGCATGCCGACGAGCGGCAGTTCGTAGGTCGGGTTCGATCCGCCGATCGCGCCGTCGTACGCCACACCGATCCGGGTGCTCTCGGCCTGGATCTCGACGGCGGCGTCGGCCAACGGGATCTGGATGTCGATGAGCGAGTCGATCAGCGGGACGGTGGCGAGCACGTCACCCCAGCCGACCGTGCGGACGCCGGGGTCACGCAGTGCGATCACGGCCGAACCGTCGAGCTCGATCCCGGCGTAGAGCGGGACGATGCCGTCGACCACGACGTGGCCGGTGAATGCGTCACCGAGGCCGGTGGCCGGCGCCGGGATGTTGCCGTTGTTCGAGATGCCGATACCGCACTCCTGCCCGGCAGGCAGGCTCGACGGCTCGATCGTGTAGTACGCCTCGCCCGACTCGTCGTCGTTCTGGCCGTCGTCGCTCTGGTCGCGGTCACGCTCGTCGCTCTGCTTCGAGTCGTCGCGGTCCTTGTCGTCGTTCTGCTCTGGCTCGTCGTCGTCCTTGCTGAGGTCGGGGCAGTTCGTGCCGACGTAGAAGTACGGGTCGGTCGGGTCGAGGACGAGGGCGGCCGACACGCCGGTCGGCACGGCGATCGTCGACGGCAGCGCCTCGTAGCCGGGCTCACCGGCGAACGGGAGCGACACGTCGAGGCCACCGTCGAAGGCGAAGAACAGGTAGCGAGTGTCGTCGTGCAGGTGCGCTCCGAGGTGCGCGAGGTCACGGCCGTAGGCGCTGCCCATCTCGCCGATCGGGAGCTGGTTGATCTCGGCGTCGGCGAACTTTCCCTCGGTCGGGAACGGCACGCGGGCGGTGCCGGAGATGCTCGGCTCGCCGTCGGGCCCGATGCCCACGGCGATGTCGGCATCGGCGAGTTCGACGTCGGCGCCGGCGGTCGGCACCGTGACGGTCCCCTGCACGACGGTTCGTCCGTCGTCGAGCGTCGACACGGTGGCATCGGTGTCGGCCGTCAGCTCGATCGCTCCGACCTCGAGGTCGACCGGCGCCGGATCGGCAACCGAGTCGCCGTCGCCTGCCCGGATGCCCGACGCCTCGCCGTCGGCCCCACCCTCGGCCTCACCGTCGGCCTCGTCGTCGACCGGCGCATCGACCGGGTCGCTCCCGGTGTCACCGTCGGCCCGGCCGCCGTCGCCGTCGCCGTCGTCGACCGGGTCAGTCGTGCTCGCCTGATCGTCGGCGTCGACCGAGGTGCCGCCCGACGACGTCGAGGCGCACGACGCTGCACCTGAGGCCACGGCGAGCGTGAGTGCCACGGTGCGAAGGGTCGTCGGGAAGGAGGTGCGAATCATGTCTCCATCGTCGAGCAATCGTCGATGTGAGGCGATGGTGGTGGATGGTGTTGTTGCAGGGGCTGAGGAAGGTCAGGCCGTGGGGGTCCCTGCACCCCCATCGGTCGAGACCGGGATCGACGCCGTGACCCGCACGCCGTTGCCCGGCGAGGTGTCGATGCGCAGATCGGCGTCGACCGCCGCGATCCGGTCCGTCATGTTCCGCAGACCACTTCCCTCACCGACGACCTCCGGGTCGAAGCCCGGTCCATCGTCGGCGATCTGCACCTGGAGGTGCTCCTCGGCTTCGGTGAGGTCGATCGTGACGGTGGCGTCGGCGCCCGCGTACTTCGTCGCGTTCGTGATCGCTTCGAGGCAGGAGAAGTACACGGCGGTCTCGACCGACTCGTCGTAGCGTCCGATGCCGTCGGCGTTCACGACCACGTCGATCGGGGACCGGCGTGCCGTCGCTCCGAGCGCTTCGCCGAGGCCGCGCCGTTCGAGCAGCGGCGGATACAGACCGTGTGCCACCGCGCGGAGGTCGTCGATCGCCAACTGCACCTCGTCGATGAGCTCGTCGACGCCATCGGCCGCATCGGGGTGCTTCGCGGCGAGCAACCGGAGCCGGATCGTGAGGGCGGTGAGCCGCTGCTGCGCGCCATCGTGCAGATCTCGTTCGAGGCGTCGCCGTTCGGCATCGGCCACCCCGACGAGGCGCGAGCGCGACGAGCGGAGCGCGGTGTTGCTGTCGACGAGTCGTTCGACGCCGGCGACGTGGCGGGCGTGCGTGTCACGCACCACTTCCCCGGCGACGAACGCGAACGCGCCCACGCCGACGATCAGGATCGTGTTGCGCATCCACGACGGCAGTTGCTCCTGGATCGGGCTCTCGAGGAACACGGCGAGCGCGGTCATCACGGCGATCGCCAGCGCGCACGCCCCGATGAACCAACCGATCTCGTGCGGGTCGACGAGCGGCGCCACCCCCTGCATCGGCACGAGCAGCATGAAGATCAGGATCGGCAGGGCGAACGGCACGAGCGGTGCGAGCACGATGCCGAGCACCCACAACGCAGCGGTGAGCACGATGCCGGTGGTGACGAAGTTGTCGGCGGTCAGCCTGGCGAGGAAGACCTGGACCAGCACGACGTCGGCGGCGAGCGCACCGAGAAACAGCAGCGACCACCAGGTGTCGACGATCGTGAACGCCAACACGGTGCCGAACACGAGCACGACGAGCGCATAGATCTGGTTGAAACGGAACTGGAGTCGCATCCGCTGGATCCAGATGTCGGCCTCCCCGTCGACGGTCGCCGGGCCGAAGAACGTCAGTGAGCGAGCCACGTGAGCACCGCGCGGACTCGCTTGTGCACTTCGTCGTCTTCGCCGAGGTCGAGCTTGGAGAAGATCGAGTTGATGTGTTTCGCCACGGCCCGCTCGCTCAAGACGAGTCGCTCGCCGATCGACGCGTTGTTGTACCCCTCGGCGATGAGCCCCATCACGTCGCGTTCGCGCGGTGTGAGCCGATCGACGGCCGAGGTACCCCCACCGCGAGCCGACAGCAGCACTTCGACGATCTGCGGGTCGACGACCGACCCGCCGGCGCCGACCGAGCGGATGGCTCGGCCCAGTTCGTCGGGGTCGCTGACCCGCTCCTTGAGCAGGTAGCCGACGCCTTCGGAACCGTTGTCGAACAGCGCCAGCACGTTCTCGGCCTCCGCGTACTGGCTGAGCACGAGCACGCCCGTGCCCGGATGGTCGGCCCGGATCGTGGCCGCGGCCTGGATCCCCTCGTCGGTGAGGGTGGGCGGCATGCACACATCGGTGAGCACCACGTCGGGACGATGCTCGGCCACCGCATCGAGCAGGGTCGGTAGATCGTCACACTCGGCGACCACCTCGACGTCGTCGATGATCGAGAAGAGGGCGACCACACCCTGGCGGATCAGCAGTGAATCGTCGGCGACGACGACTCGCAGTTTCCGCTCCCCCACGGCAGGTCACCATAGCCGCGGCAGTGCGAACGGTGCCTGACATCCATCATCTGGTGTCTGACACCGGATGACGCAGCGGTCAGAGGGCGATGGGTCCGCCGGCGTCGGGGCGCGGCCAGGTGCGGTCGGCGACATCGAGGCCCGCGGCGCGGTACGCGCCGGCGAGTTGCTCGACGTGGAGGAGCCCGCGCCTCGCCCCTGTTGCTGTGTTGGTGACGACCTCGACGACGTCGAGCATCGCCCGCCGGTAGAGCGCGTCGTGGCCAGCGTCGACACCGGCGAGCGCGTGCGCGAGTTCGTGTGCGGCGGTCGCCCACGTCGCCTGCGGCGTGGCGAGTCGGACTTCGACCCCGCCGGGAACCGTGCGAGCACACGACGACCGAGCGTCGGCGCGCATCGCCACCGCGGTGACGGTCGGGCCGGGCCACCACTCGCCTGCGACCACGGTGTGGATCAGCGTGACGACGTCGCCGAGCGGACGCACGACCTCGAGGTCGGTGCCGTCGAACGCGGCCAACTCGGCCGCGTAGACCTCGGAACGTTGACGATCGATCACCGTCGGCCTCGGCCGAGACCGCGTCGGCCACCGACCCGCTTACGCCCGACGTCGGCCCGTTCGGCTGCCTTGGCGCCGCTGTGCCAGCCGTCGGGACCCACCGAAGTCGGTGCTGCCGCCGCTCGAACGCGCCCCCACGACTCGCGGACGTACCCATCGACCTCTTCACGGCGCTCACGAATCGCCAGCGCCGTACTCGATGCCTGCGCCTGCACCACGGCCTCTTCGGCTCCGGCCTTCGCTTCGGCGAGGATCTGACCGACCCGGTCGGCGAACCCGAACAGGAACGACCGGCGATAGCGCTGGGTGGCGCCCCCACTCCCCCGCTTGATCTCGGCCATCTGCGCCGAGGCCTGCTGGTGGAGCGACTCGTAGAGCATCTCGACCACATCGAGATCACGCCGGAAACCGGCAGCGAAGCCGATGGTCCCGGCGGGCGTGGCCTGGTACACGACGCGCACGTCGTGCGGCTCGCTCACCGCCGCGAGCAGAGCCAGCCGGGCTCGCACGTACGCGCCGCGGCCGACGTTGATCTCCACGATGCCGAGCTCACCATCGCCACGACCCACCGCCTCGAGCCGCTCCGGTGAGATGCGATGCAGCGCGACGAGTTGCGCCGCCTTCTGCGAGAACGCCTCGGCCTCGTGCACGTTGGTGGTGGCCTCGGCCTTGTCGAGCAGTTTGCGGACGCGCTGGACGAGTGACTCGGGCACGTCGGAGGCGGGGCGGGAAGTCATGGCAACGTCGGATGCGAGTATGCGGGCGATCAGCCGATTCGCCCACATCCGAGCACACCCATGGCGAATCAGCTGCTGGCTGCGTGCGGCACCATCTGGCAATCTGGGTCGATGGTGCGTTTGGGAACGATCGTGATCGGGGCCGACGACGTCGACCGGGCCGTGGCCTTCTGGTCGGCGGCGATGGGCTACGACGTGGTGCGCTTCGACGGCACCGAGAACGGCTTCACGATCCTGCGTCCGCCGTCGGGCGAAGGGACCCGCCTGGCGATCCAGCACGCCGACACCCCGGCGAGCGAACACCCGCGGCTGCACATCGACCTGATCGTCGACTCGGCCGCCGAACAACGCAGCGAGGTGGAGCGACTCGTGTCGCTCGGGGCGCAGCGGGTCGACTGGGACTCGTACGACGACGACCCCGACTGGATCGTGATCGCCGACACCGAAGGCAACCGCTTCTGCGTCGTCGACGCCAGCCACGGCTGACCGGGTTCGCGGAGCGGGTCGGAGACCGAAACGAGACGTTGCGGAGTCGGCCCGCTAAGCTCTCTGCTACTTGCGGACGTAGTTCAACGGTAGAACCTCAGCCTTCCAAGCTGATGATGCGGTTTCGATTACCGTCGTCCGCTCCACGCGAAGCCCCTGGTCAGACACGATCTGACCAGGGGTTTCGACGTTTTCGAGCAATCCGGACGGTTTGTCTCTGAGACAAACCGTCCGGGTCAGGAGGTCGGGGCGGTCGGGGTGAAGCGGACCGGGAGGTGCTTGATGCCGCCGACGAGCGGGAGTCCCGCAGCATCGAGCGGCACGGCGTCGCCGACGACCTCGATGTCGGGAAGCCGCTTGAAGATCTCGCGGAAGGCCACCGCCAACTCGCGACGAGCCAGGTTGGCACCGAGGCAGAAGTGCGGTCCCGGCCCACCGAATCCGACGTGCGGGTTCGGCGAACGACGAACGTCGAACACCTCGGGCTGGTCGAACGCTCGCGGGTCGCGGTTCGCCGCCCCGTACAGCATCACGACCTTGTCACCCTGCGCGAACTGGTGCCCCGACATCTCGAAGTCGGTGGTCAGCGTGCGACGCATGAACGTGACCGGCGCCGAGTAGCGCACGATCTCCTCCACCGCGGTGCCCGTCACCCCGTCGACGTCGGCCTGCCACGCCGCGCGCTGCTCGGGGAACTGCGACAGCAGGTTCATCCCGTGCGACAGCGCCGTGCGGGTCGTGTCGTTGCCGGCAACCGCGAGCAGGATGAAGAACGGCGCCACCTCTTCGGGCGCCATCATCTCGCCGTCGACGTCGGCATGAACCAGCTTGCTGGTGAGGTCGTCGGTCGGGTTCTTGCGACGCTCGTCGGCCAACTCGTTCATCAGATTCGTCAACTCGAGCCCGGCGCCGAGGATCGCCGTCATCGGGTCGCCCTCACCCACGAACTCGGGGTCGCCGCCACCGAGGATGATGTTGGTCGCGTTGAGCACCGTGTCGAACTCGCTGCGCGGAATGCCCATCATGTCGCAGATGACGAGGAGCGGGAACGGCTGAGCGAGTGCCTTGACCAGGTCGACCTCGCCCTCCTCACAGAACCCGTCGATCACCTCGGTCACGATGGTCTCCACCGAGTCGAGCACGTTGGCCAACTCGGTCGGCGTGAACGACTTCGCCACGATCGCTCGCTGACGCTGGTGACGCGGGTTGTCCATGTTGATGAACGACCCGAAGAATTCGAGCGCGTCCGGCGGCAGATCGACGATCGAGATCGCACCCGACGCCGAGCTGAACGTCTTCGGATCCTTGCTGATGGCGACCACGTCGTCGTAGCGCGTGACGGCGAAGAACCGCTCCTGCTCGCCGGTGAACTCGTTGGTGAACGCCACCTCGGTGAACGGCTCCGCTTCGCGGAACGTGCCCATCTCGAGCATGCGGTCGTTGAGTGGTTGCGTCCAGAACGTCGGATCGGTGAGGCGATGCGTCATGTTCGGCAGCGTACGTGCCAGACGTCGCCGCGACCGCACCCGTCGGGGCCGGACGGTTTGTCTCTGAGACAAACCGTCCGGCGGCGTCACCAGCTACTCGACGAAGCCGAGGACGTCGAGTGCGAGGTGGGCCTCGGCGGAGGTGAACACGCAGACGTTGCCCTGGTCGGAGAGGCGAACGAGCGTTGCGTTGGAGATGTTCGACGACGCTTCATAGTTGAGCGACGACGCGTTGGGCGGCGAGTCGGTGCAGGGATACAACGTCGCGTAGCCCTTGCCGCCCGGCGCCACCGTGGCGAGGTTGACCAGCGCCGATTCGGCACCCGTCGGCACTCCCCCACGTCCGGCCACCGGCACCTCGATCACACCCATCGCTTCCACGCGGCCGGCGCCCACGCCGACACCGTCGACCGTCGTGATGTCGTCGCCGAATCGCGTGTCGAGCAGTCGGCCTGGCTCGAGCGTCTCGAAGTTCGACCCGGGCGGGACGAAGCCCGACACGTCGAGGGCGTAGTGCGCCTCGGTCGACGTGTACAAGCACACCGTGCCGGTCTCGCTGAGCTTCACGACCGTGGCGTTGGAGATGTTCTGCCCCGCCTCGTAGTTGAGCGCCGACACGACCGGGCGTTCCGGCGTGCACGGGTACAGCGTCGCGAACCCGCGACCCGACGGGGCGATCGCCGCCAGGTTGAGGATCGCCGACGTCGCATCGTCGGGCACCGAACCGCGGCCCGCCACCTCGACCTCGACGAACGCTCCGGCGAGCAGGCGACCGGCGCCGAGCGACTCGCCGTCGACCGTGGCGATGTCGGGCCCCGACCGCGTGTCGAGCAGACGACCCGGCTCGAGCGTGCCGACTCGCGACCCGTCGGGCGTGTACCCGACCACGTCGATCGCATAGTGCGCCGACGCCGACGAGAACAGGCAGATCGTGCCCGCATCCGACAGGGTGACCAGCGTGGCGTTCGAGACGTTGCTACCCGCCTGATAGTTGAGCGCCGACACGAGCGGCGGCTCGTCGGTGCACGGGTACAACGTGGCGTACCCGACGCCCGTCGGCGCGATCGACGCGAGGTTGAGCGTCGCCGTGCGAGCGTTCGACGGCACGCCGCCGCGCCCGGCGATCTGGATCTGGATGGCCGTGCCCGGATCGACTCGACCCCAGCCGAGGGCGAGTCCGTCGACCGTCGAGATGCCGTCGCCCGACCGAGTGTCGAGCAGGCGGGCCGGGTTCCGCGACACCAGATCCGACAGGACGAGGATCACCCGGTTCTGGAAGGTCTGCACCACGATGGCTCCGCCGGCGGTGACCGTTTCGACCGCCTCGCCGATGAGGTCCATACCGACCCCCGGGGTGCCGATGGCGCTGTTCTCGGCCGTGACCGGGCCGGTGCTCCCGCCGCTGCGTCCGACCGTGACCGCTCCGACGTCGGCCATGCCACCGTCGTCCCACTCGTCGCTCACGACCACGTAACGACCTCGCGGCAGCGCGATGACCCCACCCCCGCTATCGACCGAGCCGACCGCATCGCCGGTCGTCGAGCCGTGGAGACTGTTGCCGGCGGTGACCGGCCCCGGGCTTCCCGTCGAGCCGTCGACCCAGGTGATCGCGCCCGCGTATTGTTCGGCACCGAACGCCCACGCCGGGCTCACGACCACGTAGTTGCCGTCGGTCAACTCGACAGCTCCGTACAAGCCGATCCGATCGCCGGCCTGCGTGCCGTGCAGGCTGTTGTCGGTCGTGACCGGACCGGTCGTGCCCATCGCACCATCGGCGAGCACGACGGCCCCGGCGTCGACCAGCGCCCCGTTGTCCCAGTCGCGAGCCAACACGACGTAGTCACCGTTGGACAGCGAGGAGACGAACCCGACCGAATCATTGGCGGTCGTGCCGTGCATGCTGTTGGCGGTCGTGATCGGCCCGGTGATGCCCGTCGTGCCGTCGCCCCACGTGACCGCCCCGACATCGGGGGTCGCTCCATCGTCCCACGAACGCGAGGTGACGACGTAGTGGCCGTTGGCGAGCGCGACCGAGCGTCCGACGGAATCCTCCGCACTCGTGCCGTACAGGCTGTTGCTGGTCGTGACCGGACCACTGATGCCCGTCGTGCCATCGCCCCACACCGCGGCGCCGGCGTTGACCAACGCGCCGTTGTCCCACTGGTTGGCGTTGACCACATAGTTGCCGTTGGTGAGTGCGACGACGCCGTTGAGACCGACGAAATCGTTGGCGGTCGTGCCGTGCAAGCTGTTGGCTGGCGTGACCGGACCGGTGATGCCGGTGTCACCGTCGGCCCAGGTGGCGGCGCCCACGTCGGTCAGAATGCCGAAGTCCCAGAGGTACGTGCCCACGATGTAGTTGCCGTTGACGAGCGTCGTGATCCCGGCGCTGCCGACCCTGTCGCCGACCGTCGTGCCGTACAGACTGTTCGACGTCGTGACCGGCCCGGTCAGGCCCGTCGAACCGTCGACCCACGTGACCGCTCCGCCGTCGACGACCGGTCCGTCCCACACCGAATTCGTCACCACGTAGTTCGAGTCGCCGACCTGCCGTGCAGTACCGACCTCGTCGTTCGGGCTGGAACCGTGCAGGCTGTTCGATGTGGTGACCGGGCCGGTGAGGCCGGTCGTGCCATCGACCCACGTCGACGCACCGATCCGGCTCGTCACTCCGTCGCTCCAGCCGTGGCTTCCCACGACGTAGTTGCCGTTGTCGAGCGCGAGCACGCCGACGCTGCCGACACGATCGCCGACGTTGCTGCCGTGGAGGCTGTTGTCGGTGGTGACGGGTCCGACGACCCCGCCCTCCGCCGGAAAGAACACCACGGCGCCGACATCAATCGTCGCTCCATCGTCCCAGTCGGGGAAGCGAGCCGTGTAGTTGCCGTTGGCCAGCGGCACGATCGTGCCGCGCAGGTCGTCTGTGGCCGTACCGTGCAGGCTGTTCGTCGGGTCGATCTGACCGGAGAAGCCGAGCGTGCCGTCGATGTGGATCAGCGCCCCGGCATCCACCACCCCGCCGAAGTCCCACGACGATGCGAGTACCGCCACGTCGCCGTCGCCCACTTCGACTGGGGTTCGATTGCCGACTTCGTCACCGGCGGTCGACCCGGTGACGGTGGAGATGAGCTGATTGGTCTCGCCGTCGTACAGGTGCACGGCGCCGACGTCCACGATCCCATCGAGGTCGTATCCCGGATCGGTCACCACGTAGTTGCCGTTCGACAGCACGAGCACGTCTTCGCCGAACAACTCGCTGCCCTCCGGGCCGACGAGATCGAGCTGGGTTGCGACCGGTGGCTCGGCCTGACCGCTCGACGCCGGCGCCGCCACGAAGCCGGCGGCGAGTGACACGGCGATCACCGCGCGTCGAGCGACGCGGCCGCGGTGAGCGCGTCGCTCCCGACCGGGAGTGCGGTGGTGATTCGTTGCTGACGGTGTCATGTCGATCCTCCGAGCTCGGCCGACGTCGAGGTTCGTCGACGGCGCGCCCCACACTAGAACTGCCACGTTCCGGGCGCGACCGATTTCTCGGATCGCTCGCAGCCCGACCGCCGTCGTGCCCTCTCTCGCCCCCCCCCCCCCCCCCCCGAAGACTTGCGACAACGGAGACGAGCGGGTCCGACCGACCGAACCACTCTGCACTCGGTCAAGATCTTCTTGCACAGAGTGCCGATATGGTCACTTTTGGTAGCATTTGTTCTGCGGGGCGGTGAGCTCGGGGCAACCGGATGCCTCATGCCGGAGTGCATCCAGCCCCGAGGAGAGCGCCCGACATGTCAAATCCCCAGGTAGACGACGAATCACTCGAAGAAGAACGAGTCGCCGTCGTCGAGCGCATCGGACTGCTCGGAACGCCGCGTGAAGCCGCATTCGACGAGATCGTCGCCCACCTCGCCGCCGCCCTCGAGGTGCCGATGGCCGCCTTCTCCCTCGTCAACAAGCACCACGAGTGGGCCAAGTCGTCGTACGGATTCGACCGCACGCTGATGAATCGCGAGGTCGCGTTCTGTGACCGCGTCGTCACCAACGACGAGACGATCGTCATCGCCGACACGCTGCGCACTGAGCCGTATCGCTCCAATCAGTACGTCACCAGCGAGCCTCATCTGCGCTCGTACGTCGGCGTGCCCGTCCATGCGAGCGGCCTCGCGATCGGGACGCTGTGCGTGCTCGACGTCGAGCCGCGAGAGTTCACCGCGCAGCAACTCGACACGATCGAGTTCCTCGCACGGCAGATCGAACACCTCGTCGACCTCCACGCCCGCCGCCGCGCCGAAGCCCCACCGCACGTCGACGTGGTGACGCTCGCCGCGAACGACATCGCCATCGGTGCCCCGTTCGCCTCCACGGTCGCAGGGTTCGACCGGGTCACCTACCTCTACGACGACGAGACGTTGGCCTTCGTCGACGTCAACGACCTGGCGGTCGAGCGCTACGGCTACTCCCGCGAGCAGTTCCTGTCGATGTCGCTGCTCGAGATCCGCCCCGACAACGACGAACGAGCGATCGTCGAAGCCATGGTGCGCAACACCGGCAACGAGATCTACGCCGGCGACCGCTCCTTCCAGCACCAGCGCTCCGACGGTGAACTCATCGACGTCAAGATCGTCAGCGTCCCCACGGTCCATCGCGGTCGGCCGAGTCATCTCGTCGTCGTCACCGACGTGACCGCGCAGCTCTTCCTCCACGACGCCATCAAGCACGCCGCCGACAGCGACGGCCTCACCGGGCTCGCCAACCGTCGCGAGTTCGTCCGACTGCTCGGCACCCAGCTGAAGGTCAGCCCCACCGACTCGGTCGCCGTGTCGTTCATCGACCTCGACCGTTTCAAGCTCGTCAACGACTCGATGGGTCACGACACCGGCGACGCTCTGCTCGGCGCAGCGGCGGCGCGCATCCGCGAACAGACGCCCACCGCGCTCCTCCTCGCTCGCCTCGGTGGCGACGAGTTCGCCGTACTCAACCACGTGTCCGACGCCTCCGTGGCCTTCGAGCAGGCACAACGAATCCGCGAGTCGCTCGAGCGCCCCTTCCAACTCAAGGGCTACGAGCTCGTGGTGTCGGCGAGCATCGGCGTCGCGGTCAGCGAACCGGACTCGACGGCGCAGGGTCTGCTCTCGCAAGCCGACGCGGCCATGTACGCCGCGAAGGAAGCCGGACGCAACGGCTGCGTCGTGTTCGACCAGGCGCTTCGTGACCGCACCGCCGAGTGGGCCCAGGTGCAGCGCGACCTGGGACGGGCGATCGACGACGGCCAGTTCGAACTCCACCTGCAACGCATCCACCGACCCGGGCGCGAAGCGGAGGGCGCGATCGCCTACGAGGCGCTGGCGCGGTGGAAGCACCCCGAACGTGGCGTGCTGGCACCCGGATCGTTCATCGGCGTCGCGGAAGAGTCCGGTCTGATCGTTCAACTCGGCACTCACCTGTTGAAGATCGGTGCCGCACACGCCGCTGCGCTCGACGCTCCGGTGTGCGTCAACGTGTCGGCCCGCCAGTTCAATCGAGCGCTCGTCGACGATGTCGAACAGCTCATCGACCTTCATCGGCTTCGCCCCGGACAACTGGTCATCGAGATCACCGAATCGGCCGTCATCGACGCGGCGTACGCCCAGACGGTGCTGCACGGCCTGCGACGCGCCGGTGCCCAGATCTGGATCGACGACTTCGGCACCGGCTTCTCGTCGCTCGCTCGGCTCAGCTCGCTCACCGTCGACGGCCTCAAACTCGACCGCCGATTCGTCCACGACCTCGACTCCGAACGCGGCTGGGGAATCGCCACCGCCATCACGGGTATCGCCCGGGCGCTCGACATCATCATCGTTGCCGAAGGTGTCGAGACCGAGCGCCAACTCGAACGCGTTCGCGAACTCGGATGCCACGCGGTGCAGGGCTACCACCTCGGACACCCCGAGCCCGCCGAACACGAGATCGAACGTCTCGCCGCCGAGCCGCACCGCCAACTCGCCGGCTCCCACCAACGCTGACCGAGGCGCACCGCAGGACCGCGTCGCAACGGACTGCTCCCGACCGACTCGCACCAGACCGCTGGCGTGCTCTGGCGACGGGCCGAGCTCGGTCGGCCTCTGTCGTACGATGAACGCCATGGCGGCGTCGAACGTGTGCTGGGCGCGGCGGCGATGCTGATCAACGGGTATCGACGCGAGTACCTGCGCGGCGACCTCGTCGCCGGACTCGCCGTCACCGCGCTGATGGTCCCCCACGGGATGGCGTACGCCGAACTCGCCGGCGTCCCCGCCGTCACCGGTCTGTACACGACCGTCGCCGCAGTGCTCGCCTACGCGATCCTCGGGCCGTCACGACTGCTCCTGGTCGGCCCCGACTCGTCACTCGCCCCGCTGATCGCGGCGGCGATCGCGCTGACCGCCAGCGACGGCGACCCGGCGACGGCGATCGCCATCGCCGCGATGTTGGCGCTCATGACCGGCGCGGTCTGCGTGGCGGCCGGACTCGCCCGACTCGGCTCGATCGCCGAACTGCTCTCCCGCCCGGTGCAACTCGGTTACCTCAACGGCCTCGCCATCGTCATGCTCGTGAGCCAGCTGTCGAAGCTCGCGGGGTTCTCGGTCGACGGCGACATGCCGATCGAACAGGGCGCCGAGTTCGTGTCAGGCGTGGCCGACGGCCGGGTCGACGCCACTGTCGTCGTGCTCGGTCTGGTCGCACTGGCGACGATCGTCACCGCCGCACGAGTCTCTCCGAAGATCCCCGGCGTGTTGATCGCCGTCGTCGCGAGCATCGTCGCCGTGCGAACGCTTGGCCTCGTCGATGACGGCGTCGACGTCATCGGCGCGCTCCCGAGCGGCTTTCCCACCCCGTCGTGGCCCCGCATCGAACTCAGCACCGTGCCGTCGCTCGCCGTCGCCTCACTCGGTCTGGCGTGGGTGACGCTCACCGACACCACGGCGCTCTCGCGAGGCTTCGCGGCCCGCACCGGCGAACGCGTCGATCCCAATCGCGAGATCGTGGCGCTCGGAGCGTCGAATGTCGCCGCCGGTCTGTTCGGAGGGTTTCCGGTGAGCGCCAGCACGACTCGGACGACCACCAACATGGCGAGCGGCGGGCACACGCAACTCGTCGGTGTCGTGAGCGCCACGCTGGTGCTGGCGTTGCTCGTCGGCGGGAGCGGACTCGTCGAGCAACTCCCGTCGACGACCCTCGCGGCGATCATCATCGCCGCCGCCATCCACCTGTTCGATCTTCGCCAACTCCGCTGGTTGTTCGTTGCACGCCGCAGCGAGTTCGCCCTCTGCGTCGTGGCAACCGGCGCCGTGGTGCTGCTCGGTGTGCTCACCGGACTCGCCGTCGCCGTGGTGCTGTCGCTGGCCAACTTCGTGCGCCAACTGTGGCGCCCGTACGACGCCGTGCTCGGCCGCGTCGACGGACGGAAGGGCTACCACGATCTGACTCGCCATCCGGATGCTCGGCGCGTGCCCGGGCTCGTGCTGTTCCGGTTCGACGCTCCGCTGTTCTTCGCCAACGCCGATCACTTCGCGCGTCGAGTCCACGAGATCCTCGACGAGGCCGACGATCCGATCGACCGCATCGTGGTCGCAGCCGAGCCGATCACCGACATCGACACCAGCGCGGCGGCGATGCTCGAATCACTGCTCGACGACCTCGAACAGCGCGGCGTACAACTCGTGTTCGCCGAGATCAAGGGGCCGGTGAAGGACCGGCTCCGCCAGTACGGCCTGTACGACCGACTCGGCGAGCACGGATTCCCGTCGACGATCGGCCGGGCCGTGAAGGCCCACGTGAACGACCACGACGTCGACTGGACCAACTGGGACGACTGACCCACGCGACCACATCGAGCCTGGCCAAAAATCACCCCCACGCGACGACATTTGGCCTGGGCAAAAATCACCCTCACGCGACCACTTCTGGCCTGGGCAAAAATCACCCCCACGCGACGACATCGAGCCTGGCCGAAAATCACCCCCACGCGACCACATCGAGCCTGGGCAAAAATCACCCTGTGGGTGGTGGCTCGCTGGGCTCGTCGTGGCGTCGTGACGAGCGAGATGACCTTCTCCTCTGATGTCGGCTGGCGGCGTCGGCCAGACTGAGGGTCGAACGTCGAAGGAGGAACGCATGACCGCAGCGATCGCCGCGTCGAACGTGGTGAAGACATTCGGATCCGTGCGCGCACTCGACGGCCTCGACCTGCACGTGGCCACCGGCGACGTGCACGGCTTCCTCGGACCGAACGGAGCGGGAAAGTCGGTCACCATCCGCATCCTGCTCGGCCTCCTGCGAGCCGACAGCGGGACCACGACCGTACTCGGAGCCGATCCGTGGAACGACGCCGTCGAACTCCATCGTCGACTCGCGTACGTGCCCGGCGACGTCAACCTGTGGCCGAATCTGTCGGGTGGCGAGACGATCGACCTGCTCGGGCGCCTCCGCGGCGGGATCGACCAACAGCGTCGCGCCGACCTCATCGACCGCTTCGACCTCGACCCCAGCAAGAAGAACCGCACCTACTCGAAGGGCAACCGACAGAAGGTCGCGCTCGTCGCCGGCCTCGCGTCCGACGTCGAACTCCTCCTCCTCGACGAGCCCACGTCGGGCCTCGACCCCCTTATGGAATCGGTGTTCGAACAGTGCATCAAGGAGGTCGCCTCGCAGGGACGGACCGTGCTGCTCTCGAGCCACATCCTCGGCGAGGTCGAGAAGCTCTGCGATCACGTCACGATCATCCGCTCCGGTCGGACGGTGCGAGACGGAACACTCGGCGAGCTGCGATCACTCGCCCGCACGAGCATCACGGCCACCACCGAACGACCCGCCGACGACGTGGCCCGCATCGACGGCACACACAACGTGCGTCACGACGGCGAACGACTGATGTTCGACGTCGACCGTGAGTCGCTCGACGAAGCGATCCGACATCTCTCCGGGTTCGGCATCACCTCGCTGACCAGCCAGCCACCAAGCCTCGAAGAGTTGTTCCTCCACCACTACGACGGCACGTCGGTGGCACCAGACGCCGCCCCCGACACGCCCGAGCGATGACCTCGTACGGGCCGAGCACCCTCCTGCCCGACGTCGAGCGCACCGCGAGATCCGGGCCGGGCAGCAGCGCTCGCACCGGTGGACTCGCCGGACTCGGCTCGCTGCTGCGGTTGCAACTCCGTCTCGACCGATTCCGTCTCTCACTCTGGTTCATCGGCATCGTCGGGCTGACCGCGGCGACCTGTCAGAGCCTGGCCAGGCTCTACGACACGCAAGCCGAACTCGACGGCTACGGCACGCTCGTGCGAGACAACGCCGCGCTGATCGTGCAAGCCGGTCCGGGCTACGGACTCGACGATCCGACGCTGGGCTCGGTGACGATGAACGAACTCGGCATCTGGATCATCATCGCGTTCGCCGTCATGAACCTGTTCGGCATCGTTCGCCACACACGCACCGCCGAGGAGACCAACCGAGCCGAACTGTTGCGTGCAGCTCCGATCGGCAGGCACGCGTCGCTGACCGCCGCGTTCGCCGGGATGGCGATCAGCGACCTGGTGATCGCCGGCGGCATCGTCGCCACGCTCGTGGCCTACGGGCTTTCGACCGTCGGCTCGCTCGCGTTCGGGTCGACGCTCGTCGCGTCCGGAATGGTGTTCGCCACCGTCGCCGCCGTGGCCTCCCAGGTCGCCGAGCGGTCGCGAGCAGCTCTCGGACTCGGCGGAATCGTGATCGCCGTCTCGTTCGTGCTTCGAGCCGTCGGCGACGTCGGCGACGGCCGGCTGTCGTGGTTGTCGCCGCTCGGCTGGGCGCAGGCCATCCGTGCCTTCGCGAACGAGCGGTGGTGGGTGCTCGCGCTGCAACTCGGCGTCGCTGGGGTCGTCGCACTCGTTGCGGTCTCGCTGGAAGATCGACGCGACCACGGCGCTGGAATGCTCACGCAGCGAGCGGGGCGCCCGGAGGCGTCCGACCGCCTCGCATCACCGCTCGGCCTCGCGTTCCGGCTCCATCGCAGCTCGATCGTCGGCTGGTCGCTCAGCTTGGGCGTGTTCGGATTCTTCTACGGAATCGTGGCCGACCAAGCCGAATCGATCATCGAAGACAGTCCCGACATGGCCGACTTCTTCGCACAACTCGGCAATGCCTCGATCACCGACGCGTTCCTCTCGACCTCGGTGCTGATCCTCGCGCTCATCGCTTCGGCGTTCAGCGTCAGCTCGGTACTGCGGCTTCGGCGGGAGGAGACCTCGACGCACGCCGACGTGATCCTGTCGACGGCGACCTCGCGGCGTTCGTGGGCAGCGAGCCACCTCGTGGTCGCGTCGATCGGGTCGCTGGTGGTCATGACCGCAACCGGACTCGGAGTGGGGGCGGGCTACGCCGTCATGACAGGCGATCTCTCCGACGCTCCGCCGCTCCTGGCGGCCGCGCTGGTGATGACGCCTGCTCTGTTCGTCATGTCGGCCGCCGCGTTCAGCGTCGTCGCGATCGCTCCGAGGTTCGCACCGTCGGCGTGGGGACTCGTCTTGTTCGCGTTCGTGGTCGGCATCTTCGGATCGGTGTTGCACCTGCCGACCTGGGTTCACGACCTCTCCCCCTTCCAGCACGTTCCGGCGATGCCCGCCGAATCGTTCGATGCCGTCCCGGTCGTCGTCCTGCTCGCCGTCGCCACCGCGCTCTCGGCGCTCGCCTTCGCCGCCCTCGACCGACGAGACATCGCCCTCTCGTAACGCCAGCACCACCGCCCAAACGACCACATTTGGCCTGGGCAGAAATCACCCTCACGCGTACACATCGAGCCTGGGCAGAAATCACCCCCACGCGTACACATCGAGCCTGGGCAGAAATCACCCCCACGCGTACACATCGAGCCTGGGCAGAAATCACCCTCACGCGTACACATCGAGCCTGGGCAGAAATCGTCGCGGTGGTTGGGCTGCTACCAATGGTTCATGGACAGCAGCAGCCGCAACTTCCATTCGTCTCGACGACCGAGTACCGGTCACGGACCGACGCTCGGGTGGTGGTGACGTGTTCGCCGACTGGATCTGGACATCGTGGGAGCAGGCCGGACTCGTCGCGCTCTCGGCGGTCATCATGGTCACGCTCGTCATCGGCGCCATCCGTGTCATCGGGCTGCGCTCACTGTCGAAGATGTCGAGCTTCGACTTCGCCGTCACCGTCGCCATCGGCTCGATCCTGGCCAGCGCAGTCGCCACCTCGACCCCGGTCGCCAACGGCGTCGTCGGCATCGCCGCCCTGCTCATCGTGCAAGCCGTCATCTCGATCCTGCGCCGCACGATGTCGTTCGGCACGATCGTCGACAACACCCCGCAACTGCTCATGCGCGACGGAGCGTTCGACGAGGCGGCGATGACGAGGTGCCGGGTCACGCGCAGCGACGTCGTCGCGAAGCTCCGTGAAGCGAACGTGCTGCAACTGTCGCAAGTGCGCGCCGTCGTGCTCGAGACCACCGGCGACATCAGCGTTCTGCACGGCGAGGTCGACGTCGATGCCATGCTCCTCGACGGGGTTCGCGGCGCTCACCCGTAGCCGCCCGTCGCCCGACATCTCCCGACATCTCCCGGCCCCGAGTCGGCAGCCGAATCACCTGGCCTACAGCTCCCGCAGCATGTTGCCGATACAGCACCATGCGCATCGGCCCGCCCCTCCTCCTCGCCGGCGCGCTCACGCTCGGCGCCTGCGCGTCGTCGAGCGACGTCGAATCGACGTCGTCGTTCTCGAATCAGAGCGGCGAGCGACTTCCCGACGTCGACGAGGTGGCCACGACCACCACCGCCGCCGCCACGACCACGACGACCGCTGTGGCTGAGCCGCCTCCCACCGCGTCGAGCACGACCGTGCCCGGCACGCGTCCGGTCGACGTCGACTCGAAGGTCCTGCTCGCGAGCGACCTGCCCGGATGGGAGGTCGGGACTCCGATGAGCGTGCCGGCCGAGCCCACCTGGCAATCGATCGACTGCCCCGACATGAACACCGCGTGGGAAACGACCGGTCTCGCCGGCGTGCGCAGTCGCGGAACGAACGGCGGCGCGTCGTTTCGCAACACCGCCGTCGAACTCGACACTCCCGAGGCGGCCAGCGACGTGCTCGACGCCGTCGACCGGGTGTGGACCGACTGCCCGATGATCGCCGTCGACCTCGAGAGCAGCTTCTGGAGCGAGCCGATCGTCATGCCGAGGTCAACCCACACGACCGCCGGCATCGTCATCGGGAACGCCGACTTCCCGAGTTGGACACTCGCGTACTGGCAGGTCGACAGCACCGTGGTCGTGCTCGAGGTCGAGGGGGACGAGATGTGGACGTACGTCGACCTGCTCATGACCACGCTGTCGGAGCGCCTCGACGGCAACCCGGCACCGGTGTCCGACCCCGGCAGCGTCGACTCCGTTCCCGTCGCGACCAGCGTCCCCGGCACGCCGAGCGATGAGGCACCGCCGACATCTGTCTTCGTGCCGGCCATCCCCGTCACCACGACGACCGTCCCGGCCGGCGACGAACCGCACACCGAGCCCTCCGCCGAGACCTTCCCGCCTCCGCTCGCCGACTGGGCGGATCACCCCCTCGCTCACCTCGCACCGTCACCCGCCGAACTCGGCGCGGGCTGGAACTACGAGTACGGACGCCGCAACGAGGCGGAGCCCGCCGATCCCGAGGACGCGATCGATGACTGCGACGGACCGATCCCGCCGAACCTCGACGGCTTCGACATCGACTACCGCAACGCGTGGACCGACGAAGAAGTGTCGATCATGGTCGGCGACGGCGCACCGGCCGAGAGCCAGATCTGGATCGAGGCGTTCCGCGCACTCACCGAGTGCGACCTCTTCGCAACGGGCACCCCCAACACGTTCGACGTCGCCCAACGGGCGATCGCCGGGGCAGACGACGCGATCATCATCGCCGGCGACGTCGACTTCGGCACCGAACCAGCGGTCGCCCAAGCACTGGGGGCCGCGCGTGTCGACGGCGTACTGGTCGCCGTCTTCTCGGCCCGAACGATCGAGGACGAGCACAGCCTCGACGACGCCATCGACCGCGTCGACGACGTGTTGCAACGGCTCGTCGACCGCATCTGAACGGTCGGCAACAGACCGCCGCGGCGTGTGAGAGAGTGCCACATGGCGTTTGGTGAATCGTCCGGACCTCCGGCATCGGCACGGCAACTCCGTGAGCTCTTGGAGCTCCTCGAAGCCGCCGGGCACTCCGGCTACCGAGATGCCCGCGGCCCGATGGGATTCACACAGCGGCAGGCGGGCGGCAAGTTCACCACCTCCGAAGCCGACGAGTTCATCGAGCGTCTGCAGATCGAGATCCACGGCGACGGCCCACCCGCCGGATCACATGCCCCTCCCCCGTCCAGAGCACCCAAGCCGACGTCTCCGACCTCCTCGGGCCCGGCTGCCCCGCTTCGCCCGGCCGCGCGCCGCCCGGTCCCCCGCGCCACGCCGACGCCCGACACCGGAACGCCCTCGTCCGCTTCAGCCGGCCCCAGCTCGCTCGCCGACGTGCCGGTCGAAGAACTCGCCGCGGAGCTCCAACGCCGAGGCTGGATCGTGATCGAACCCTGAGCAGCAGCGCTCGGCGATTGCGACGCTCGCACCGACCGACACCGAAATCGGTCGTGTCGCGTGCGTGCTACGTTCCCACCACTGACGACACCGAGTGCCACGCCGCCGCGCCACTGCGGCGGCGCCGCCCGGGATGAAGGGGAAAGTGCATGCGGGCAGAAGACATCGCCTCCAGCAAACTGTTCGAAGGGCTCACCCGAGAACAACTCGAACGCTGCGCAGCGCCGTTCAAGGAAGTCGAGATGGTGGCGGGGTCGAGCCTCGCGAAGCAAGACGACTTCGCCTACAAGTTCTTCGTGGTCCTCGAGGGCGAGGTCGACGTCCACCGCGACTTCAAGTTCGTCGCCCGGCTCGGACCGGGGGATCACTTCGGTGAGATGGCGCTCGTCCGCAACGAGAAGCGCAACGCTCGTGTCACCGCTCACACTCGCTGCCGACTCGGCTGCATGATGGGCTGGGACTTCAAGGCCATGACCGACGAGCTCCCCACCGTGGCCGAGCGGATTCGCGCCGTGATCGCCGAACGCGACGACTGACCACCAGCGCCACCCGCACCACCGGCCGCAAGGCCCTGCGACTCAGCGGCCGCGGCGCAGCACGTCAGCTCGCCTCAGGCCGACGGCACCACGGCGATCGGGCACGGCGCCTCGTGGAGCAACCACGTGGTCACCGAGCCGAGCACGGCGTGCGCCACGCTGCCGATGCCGCGTGGACCGACCACGACGAGATCAGCGTCGCTGAGCGCCTCGGCCAACGCTTGGCGCGGGCCGTGCAGCACGAAGTTCCGAGTGGCCCGGCCGTCGGGATCGGCCGCGTCGGCGGCCGTGGAGATGCGGGTTCGTGCTGCCTCGACCTCGTCGGGGTGCAACTCGGCCACGCGCTCCGGGCTCAGCCACGGGATCACGTCGATCGCCACGAGCGCCTCGACGTCGCTACCTTCCGGAGCGATCGAGATCGCCCACCGGAGCGCCGCCGACGCCTCCTCGCTGCCGTCGAAGCCGACCACGATCCGCTGCAATCCCTTGACGTCGCTGTCGTCGGGAACCACGACGACCGGGCCGTTCGCATGAGTCACCAGGTATTGGCTCACCGAGCCCAACAGCCGGTGCTTCAAGGCGCTGATGCCACGGCGGCCGACGACGAGCGGCGAGCCGGGCCCCGACAGCTGGAGCAGCGCCGGCGCCGGATGGCCTTCGACCACGCGCAGGTCGTCGACCCGCTCGGCATCGTCGAGTTGCTCGATCGACCGCAACGCCTGGTACTCGACCTCGGCTTGCAGGCCGGCGCGGTCGAAATCGATCGGGCGGCGCCCGGCCATCGCCGCGATCGGCAGCGGAACGTGCCAAGCCGCCACGGGGGCGACTCGATCATCGTTGAGTTCTGCGACGCCAGCGGCCCAGCGCAGCGCGCTGAACGCACCGGACGAGCCATCGAGTCCGACGATCCATGTGTTGGCCATACCCACATCATGGCCGATCGGCGGGTGCAGGTGTCAGAGTCCAAAGACCCTCGCTCGACGTCGACGAGATCGTGGGACCTCTGGCCCTGACGCGCGGCAGCGACCATCGTCACCATGGTGGTGGAGCGGCGCCATCCGGAGTGCCGGCCGAGAGAGGAAGAGCAATGGTCCAACACCTCATCGTTCCCGTCGACGGGTCGAAGGAATCGTGGAAGGCGTTCGACGTCGCCCATTCACTCGCCGTTCGCTGCGACGCCGACATCCGAGTCGTGCAGGTCGAGTACGACCCGCTCGGCCGCAACCTGGCCGCGGCGCAACTTCGCGACGAGGTCGATCAACGCGGCCCGTTCGACGTCGAGGTCACATCCGAAGTCCGGCTCACGAACGATCCGGTCGCCGACGAACTCGACCGTCTCGTCACCATGCATCCGGGAGCGGTCGTCGTGATGGCCTCGCACGGCAAAGGCCGATCGGCGGCGATCCTCGGCAGCGTCACCGAGGGCTTGCTCCAGCGTTCGTTCGGACCGTGCGTGTTGGTCGGCCCGCATGTCGAGCCCGACGACTTCTCCGGTCCGGTACTCATCACAGTCGACGGTTCGGACGAATCGGAGACGGCGCTTCCACTCGGCGCGGCGTGGGCCACCGAACTGCGCGCCACACCGTGGGTCGTCACGGTGTCGGAGCCGAACAACGGAGGCCTCCCTCCCGGCGGCGACGTCCTCGATTCGAACTATCCCGCTCGGCTCGCACAGGAGTTGCAGACGGCATCGGGACACCCGGTCGAGTTCGACGGTCTCCACGGCAAGCATCCGGCGGTGACGGTCGCCGACTACGCCGCCCGCCACGACGCTTCGCTCATCGTCGCAGCATCACACGGCCGCAGCGGCCTCTCCCGATTCACGCTGGGAAGCGTCGTGTCGGGGTTCGTCCGCCACGCGACCTGCCCGGTGTTGGTCACCCGGCTTCCGCACCCGGCCACGGCCGACGGCCACGCCGCAGTCCCCGCCCGAGCCTGAGCCACGAGCGCTGCGAGGGGTATCCGGTCACGCCGGATGCCCCTCGTTCGCGTCCGCGGTCAGGGCAGCTGCGGATCGGGAGCGAAGCGACGGCCGGTCACGACGTCGGGGGTCAGCCGCACGTACGTGGGCTTGGGGCCGGCATGCCATGTGCTGATGTCGACGTCGAACGTGTCGACGATGGCGGAACGGCCACGGACCACGGCGACGGGACCTTTGAGCACGACGCTCCACACGAGTTGTGATGTGTCGTCGACGCGATCCGCTTCGAACGTCGCCCGCTGACCGTCTTCGGCGAGCCGCAGCTTCGTGCCGGCACCGGTACGGAACACGACCGAGCCGTGATCGACGACGAAGTTCACGGGAAACACCTCGATGTCGTCGCCGCCCTGCAGTGCAATCCGCCCGACCGGCGTCTGGCGGAGCAGCGACCAGCACGTCGAGTTGCCGAGGTCTTCGATGTCGTTCATCGATCACTCCATCGGGTCTGGTGCATCGAGGCTGGTGCACGCTCCTCGCCCATTGTGCGCCCGACCGCCACCATCCGCCAGGGCCTTTCGTCACCCACTGCGCTCACCCACTGCGATCACGGCGCGGCTCCGTCACCAACGCATGACTTTCGGCCCTGTCGATCGACGGCGAACGAGCGCACGATGGGCGGTGAGATCAACCAACAGAAGGTGAGCACGATGACGAACACGACCCAATCGACCATCCCACCGATCCACATCGACGGCGACCAGACGGCGACGAAGCTCGGCGCCGACCGACCGTCCCCGGCCGAGCGTCCGCAACGGTCGGCTGATCCGGCTCGCAGCGCCTGGCTCGATCGACTTCTCGCCGTGGCACGCCTGTCGGTCGGGTGGGTCTTCCTGTGGGCGTTCCTCGACAAGACCTTCGGTCTCGGGTTCGCGACCGAGTCCGATGCGGCCTGGCTCGAGGGCGGCTCACCCACCGAGGGATTCCTGACCTTCGGCACCAAGGGTCCGTTCGCCGGCTTCTACCAAGACATCGCCGGCGCCGCCTGGGCCGACGTGTTGTTCATGGTCGGCCTCCTCGCCATCGGCGCCGCCCTCATGCTCGGCATCGGCATGCGCGTCGCGGCCGTATCGGGCTCCCTCATGCTCGTGATGATGTGGACCGCCACCCTGGCACCCGAGAACAACCCGTTCATGGACGATCACCTGATCTACGCCATGCTGCTCGGCATCCTGGTGCTCACCAACGCCGGTGACACCTGGGGCTTCGGCAAGGCATGGCGAGCACTGCCGTTGGTCGCCCGCAACCGCTGGCTCGTGTAGCAGGCTGATTCCGATGCGCACCGACGCTTCGACCGATCGGTCGCTCGATCACCCGATTTCGACCACGAAAGTCCAGCACGATCTGGCACGACCACGACAAACGAAGGAGGATCGCACCATGGAACATGTCATCGGGGGGACCGAGGAGCTGCCGCAGGAAGAGTGCTGGCACCTCCTCGAAGGAACGAGTGTCGGACGACTGGCGATCTCGATCGCCGACAAACCCGACATCTTTCCCATCAACTACGTCGTCGAAGGCGGCAGCCTGTTCTTCCGGACCGGTGCCGGGACCAAATTGGCCGCGTCGGCACTGCTGCACAACGTGGCATTCGAGATCGACGGCTACGAGCCGGCGACGCGGACGATCTGGAGCGTCGTCGTCAAAGGACGGGCGCACCAGGTCGAGCACATGGAAGAGGTGTTCGCTGCCGAAGAACTCCCACTGTTCCCGTGGGCTGCACATCCGAAACCGAACTTCGTGCGCATCGACCCGACGAGCGTGACCGGTCGCCGATTCCACATCCTCGACGATGTCAACCCCGACGCGTCGATCGGCTGGGAGCCACCGCACGCGCCGCCTGCGCCGAGCGCCGTCGTCCCGCGACCCGGCGACGAGTACCACCCCGGCGCTCCGTACATGCGCCCCGATTGATGCCACGGCCATGCCCCGCCGGGCGCCGTGGCGTCCACGAACGATGAGCACGACCGGCCTCTACAGTCGCGCCATGCTCCGCCATCACGCATCCGGCGTCGACGCGCCCAACACCCCTGCTGACGTCCTCTCTCACCTCGGTCCGTCGACCGAGCTCATCGTGCCCCTCGCCAACGGCGAACCGACGGCGGTGCTCGACGCAATCGAGGCCGGCGTCGCCGCCGAACCCGACCGGTTCGAACATCTCCGTGTGCACCAGATGCATGCGATCCACGACCGGCCGTACCTCGCCGGAGCGCTGGGCGACCGCCTCCGGCACGTGTCGTACTTCCTGTCGCACATCACCCGCCCGCACTTCCGCACCGGCGAACTCGATCTCGTCCCGGCCCACTTCTCCGAGGTCTACGGCCTCATGGCCGACCGCACCGACGACCCGCTCGTGGTCGCTGCGGCCTCACCGCCCGACGAGCACGGCTACTTCTCCCTCGGTGTGTCGTCCGACTACACCTCGAGCTTCATCGGGCGTGCCCGCATGTTCCTCGAAGTGACCGATGCGATGCCACGCACGTTCGGCCGCAACCAGGTCCACGCCTCTCAGGTCGTCGGGTGGTGCCGCAGCGATCGACCACTGGTCGAGGTGACCCCCGTCGAACCCGGCGAAGCCGATCTGGCGATCGCCGCGCTCGTCGCCGAGCGCATTCCAGACGGCGCCACCCTGCAGACCGGCATCGGTGCGATCCCCAACGCGATCATGTCGGCACTCGGGAACCACCGTGACCTGGGCATTCACACCGAACTCCTGTCGGACGGGGTGGTCGACCTCATCCAATCGGGCGTGGTCAACGGGGTGAAGAAACGTCTCAACCGCACCAAGACCGTCGGCACGTTCGCGCTCGGCACCAACCGGTTGTACGAGTTCCTCCACGAGAACACCGCCGTCGAACTGCACGCCGTTCGTTACGTCAACGATCCACGGATCATCGCCAACGAGTCCGACTTCGTGTCGATCAACGCGACGCTGTCGGTCGACTTTCTCGGCCAGTGTGCCTCCGAGACCATCCAGGGTCGCTACTACTCGTCGTCGGGCGGCCAGAACGACTTCGCTCGCGGCGCGATGTACTCCGATGGCGGGCAAGGCTTCGTCGTACTCCACGCAACGACGTCACGCGGTGACTCGCGCATCGTTCCGACGCTCGACCCGGGCGACGTGGTGACCACCCCGAAGAACACGGTCGACAAGGTCGTGACCGAGTTCGGTGTGGCCGAACTGCGTGGCCGGTCGATCACCGAACGCACACGGGCGCTGATCGGCATCGCCGACCCGGCGCACCGCGAGGCGCTCACCGCCGAGGCGCGGCGGAGGTCGTACCTCTGACGCACGACGTGCCGAGTGCCTGGCAGCCGGGCAGCCTGGCAACGAACGTCCCGGCGGATGCCCGCACTCCGTCACGGTTCGACGAGGCGAACGCTGGTGATCGCGTCGGGCGAACAGTCGAGATCGACGCCGCGTTCGGCCGCTTCGTAGTGCTCGATCTTGCGGTCGAGGATCGCGAGCGCCTCGACCAGATCGTCCATCGCTCGTTGCACGCGCCGACGATGCTCGACCAGCACCTCGCGCCGTTCGGCCGGGGTGCCCTCGTCGTTGCGCACGAGTTCGGTGTAGCGGGCGATCTCGCTCACCGGCATCGCCGTGGCCCGGAGGCGACGCACGAACGTGATCCAGCCGAGATCGTCGGCGCCGTACACGCGTCGACCCGCTGCGTCACGTTCGACGTGCGGCATCAACCCGGCTCGCTCGTAGTAGCGCAGGGTGTCGATGCTCAGCCCGGTCAGCTCGCTGACGTCGCCGATCGAGAAGTGTGCGTCGTCAGCCGTCTCGCTGTGGCCGGCTTGCTCCACGGACATCGTCATGTCTCGACGTTACCCACTTGACCTGGAGCGCGCTCCAGGATGTTGAGTGGTCTCCATGACCGACCCCGCCTCCCCTCCCGTTCACTCGCCGACACCCTTCGGCGGCCTGATGCCCACCGTCGGGCTCGGCGCGTCCGGCCCGATCGTGTCGCGGTTGGCGCTCGGCACGATGACGTTCGGCGTCGAGACCGACGAGCGCGACGCCCACCGCCAACTCGACACGTTCGTCGCTGCAGGCGGCACGTTCGTCGACACCGCCGACGTCTACGGCGCCGGTGACTCCGAGCGCATCATCGGCCGTTGGATCGAGCGGCGAGGCGGGGCCGACGATCTGATCATCGCCACCAAGGGCCGCTTCGCTCCCCCGGCGGGTTCACACGGCGCCTCACGACGCAGCCTTCGGCGATCGGTCGACGCCAGCCTCCACCGTCTGGGCGTCGAGGCGATCGACCTCTACGTCGTGCACGGCTGGGACGAGCACACCCCGGTCGCCGAGACGCTCGGCACCCTCACCTCGCTGGTGCGCGACGGCAAGATCCACGCCATCGGCTGGTCGAACGTGACCGGCTGGCAGCTCCAGCAGATCGTGACGACGGCGACGCTCGGCGGCCACATCTCGCCCGTCACCGTGCAGCCCCAGTACAACCTGCTCGACCGTGGCATCGAGATCGAAGTGATGCCGTGTGCGCTCGACGCCGGGCTCGCCATCACACCGTGGTCGCCCCTCGGAGGCGGCTGGCTCACCGGAAAGTACGAACGAACGCGCCGACCGACGGGCGCCACCAGGCTGGGCGACGACCCCGATCGCGGCGTCGAGGCCTACGACCTCCGCAACACCGACCGGACCTGGCGCATCATCGACGAGGCCACCGCCGTCGCCGCCGAGCACGGCCGACCGGCGAGTCACGTCGCGCTCGCCTGGCTGCTGGCGCGGCCGGGCGTCGCGTCGGTACTGCTCGGTGCGCGCACGGTCGAGCAACTCGACGACAACCTCGCGGCGGTCGACCTCGTCCTCGACGCGACCCAACTCGACCGCCTCACCCGAGTGTCGGCCATCGACCTGCCGCCGTACCCCTACGGCATGATCGAGGACTTCTGCGATGTCGATGTGTGGCAGCGACTCGGCACCACCGACACACCCACCTGAAGGGCGCACCGGCGACCATTCGCATCCGTTCGATACCGAGCCGTTCGGCCACGCACGCAGCGGATAGGTTCGTCCGGTGCCCGACGCAGACCTCGACCTCGGCGTGATGCGCATCCCGGCGGTCCGGCGTTATCTGGCCTCGGCGGCGCTGTCGACGACCGGCATCTCGTTGATGCTCACCGTCCTGTTCAAGCAGGCGTTCGACATCACCGACGACGCCCTCACCATCGGCATCATCGGCTTGCTCCAGTTCGTGCCTGCGGTGCTCCTCGTCGTCGTGAGCGGCTACGTGGCCGACCGGTTCGACCGACGGCGAGTCACCGCACTGATGACGGTGGGGCGGGTGCTGTGCGCGGTCGCGTTCATCGTCTACAGCCGCGACGTGGGCGACGTGTCGGACGGTTCCGACGCGGCGATCTGGCCGGTCTACGTCATCACCCTGGCGTTCGGCTCGTTCGACGCGATCGCCATCCCGGCGCGTCGAGCGATCGCCCCGCTCGCCGTGGAGCGAGAGTTGCTGCCGAAGCTCGTCGCGTCTGCAGCGGTCACGTACGTGCTCGCCACCGTCGTCGGGCCGATCGCCGGCGGATTCCTCTACAGCGCCGGACCCGACCTCGCCTATCTCGTCGTCGCCGTCCTGTTTCTCGCGTCGATCCCGCCGATCCTGCGCACGCCGTACGCCAACCAGCCGACGAGGATCACCGAGCGACCATCGGTCAAGTTGGCCCTCGAAGGCCTCAGCTTCATCCGCCGCTCCCCCATCGTCCTGTCGGCGATCTCGCTCGACATGTTCGCCGTGCTGTTCGGCGGCGCCGTCGCGCTCATCCCCGTCATCGCCGAGGAACGACTCGGTGTCGGTGACATCGCCTACGGCTGGCTGCGCGCCGCCCCGGGCATCGGCGCCGGCATCACCGGCCTGGTCCTGGCCGCCCGCCCCGTCACGCGGCGCGTCGGCCCGACGCTCCTCGCCGTGGTCGCGATCTTCGGCGCGTTCCACGTCACGCTCGGACTCACCACGAACTACGCCGTCGCCTTCGTGTCGCTGGTCATCGCCGCCGGTGCCGACATGGTGTCGATGACCATCCGATCGACCCTGGTGCCCCTCGCCACGCCCGACAGCCAACTCGGCCGGGTCACCGCCGTCGAGAGCGTGTTCATCGGCGCGTCGAACGAACTCGGCGCCTTCGAGAGCGGCGTGGCAGCGCGGGCGATCGGTGCACCGTGGGCCATCGCCGGTGGTGGCATCGCCACCGTGGCCATCGCCGCGGGGTTCGCTGCCTTCGTGCCGACACTGCGCCGGATCGACACCTACGACGACGTCGACGCCGAGGTCGGCGAGCCGTCGGTCGCCTGATCGCTCGCCGGGCCCGGCTCGGCTCGGCTCGGCTCGGTTCGAGGTGGTCAGCCACCGAATCGGCGAATTCTGCCTGCAGCAGAACCGTGCTGTCCCGGCGGTCGGTGCGGCCACGATGCCGCCATGCCAACACTCACCGACGAACGACTGGCCGACCGGCTGCTCGAGCGGCGCATCGTGCTGCTCGGCGAGGAGGTGACCGACGAACTCGCCAACCGCGTGGTCTCCCAACTCCTCGTGCTCTCCGCCGACGACCCCGACTCCGACATCTCGATCTTCATCAACTCCCCCGGCGGTTCGGTCCTCGCCGGGCTCGCCATCTACGACACGATGCAACTCGTGCCCAACGACGTCGGCACGGTCGCCATCGGCCTCGCCGCGAGCAAGGGCCAGGTGTTGCTGTGCGGTGGGGCTGCCGGCAAACGCTTCGCCCTCCCCAATGCGCAAGTGCTGATGCACGAAGGATCGGCCGGGTTGGGCGGGTCGGCTGCCGACGTGGAGATCCAGGCCGCACAACTCACCTCCACGCTCGACCGCATGCGCTCGATCATCGCTCGCCACACCGGGCGCTCCGTCGACCAGGTGATCGACGACGTCGGGCGAGATCGCTGGTTCGACGCCGACGAGGCACGCGACTACGGCTTCGTCGACCGCGTCGTGTCATCGCTCGACGACATCCATCCCACCCTGCGGTCCCGCCCGGTCGGGCTCACGCCGACATCATGAGCAGCTACACGATTCCGTCGGTCATCGAACACACCGCCCGAGGCGAGCGGGTGACCGACATCTACAGCCGACTGCTCAGCGAACGCATCGTCTTCCTCGGCACGCCCATCGACGATGGTGTCGCCAATGTGATCGTCGCTCAACTCCTGCACCTCGCTGCCGACAAGCCGGCGGCCGACATCAGTCTCTACATCAACTCGCCGGGCGGCTCGTTCACGGCGATGATGGCGATCTACGACACGATGCAGTTCATCGGCCCCGACGTGGCGACCATGTGCGTCGGCCACGCCGCGTCGTCGTCGGCGATCCTTCTCGCTGCCGGTGCCGCCGGGAAGCGGTCGGTGCTCCCCCATGCCCGCGTGATGCTGCATCAGCCGCACACCGACGGCAGCCGGGGTTCGATCAGCGACCTCAAGCTCGAAGCAGCCGAACTGGCGCGCATTCGAGACGAAGCCGACGAGATCCTCGCTCGCCACACCGGCAAGACCGTCGACACGGTGCGCGCCGATTCGGATCGAGCGCTGGTACTGGCCGGCTCGGCTGCGGTGAGCTACGGCGTGGCCGATGTGGTGCCGACGGCGTCAGGCCGCCCGGAGCTGGATGCCCGAACCGCCCTGCGACCCGGTGCGTAGGCGTTCGACACAGCGTTCGAGCACCTCGATCAGCGACACGTCGAGGGCGTCGGTGACCGCAGCGAGCACGTCGGACGAGACCTCCTTGCGGCCGCGCTCGATCTCGGAGAGGTACGGCAGCGACACGGCGGCCTCGGCGGCGACGTCGGCGAGCACGCGTGCTTGGCGCAGACGTTCGTCGCGGAGCACGTCACCGATCACCGTTCGCAGCCGTGGTTCGTCGTGCGAGTCGGTCGCGGTGCGCCTCCCGTTCGACGGGAACGGGAGCACATCGGCGAGCACGTCATCGCCGCCATCACGCTCGGGCGCTCCCGGCACCGTGTCGGATTCGCCCTGCGGTTCTCCGGTCGACATGACGAAACCCTAGCCACCCCTCCCCCGACCAGAGTTGGTGACATCGCTCCCGGAGCGATGTGACCAACTTTGGCTCAGTGCCAGAGGCGGTTGCAGACGTCGAGCCACATCTGGGTGGTGAGTTGCAGCGATTCGATGTCGATGCGCTCGTCGTTGCCGTGGAAACGTCGGAGGAACTCCGGCAGGCTCACCTTGTTGCTCAGCAACCCGGCGCCGTACGCCTGCACGCCGCGCTGACGGAAGAACCTGGCGTCGGTCGCCCCGGTCACGAGGCTCGGGATCACCTTGGCATCGGGGTAGGCCATCCGGATCGAGTCGGCCAACGCGTCCCACATCGGAGTGTCGGTCGACGAGAACGGATTGCTCTCGGGGAGATCGGGGCGCATCGCCTCGACGTCGACCGACGGGGCGAGATCGTCGCCGATGATCTCGCGCAGCTGCCGTTCGGCGTCGTACTTGTTCTCGCCCGGTCGGAGGCGGATGTCGACCCACACCGTCGCTTTGTCGGGCACCGTGTTGCCCTTGCGCCCGGCTCGCATCACGTTGCTGCTGAACGTGGTGTGACAACACGAGTGCACGTTGCGCGCCAGGTCGGTCGGCAACTCCGCGAGGGCGTCGTCGATCGCGGCCGGGTCGATGAGTCGAGCCGTGAGGTCGTCGCCGAGGCCGAGCGACCGGATCCGCTCGGTGAACATCTCGTCGATCAACGGGTCGGCCTGGTGCTCGGCGATGCGACTCACGATCTTGGCGGCCTTGACCAACGCGTTGTCGGTCGCATAGGGCATCGAGCCGTGTCCGGGCGTTCCGTGCACGGTGATCTGGAACGGCGCAGCCTGCTTCTCCCCGGTCGTGAGCAACACCGTCGTGCCGTCGGCGCCGACCGACGGGGTCCCTCCGTACTCGGTCAGCACGTAGTCGCAGCGCACCGCATCCCAGGAGTTGGCGACGATGTCTTTCGCCCCGAGCGCACCGCCCTCCTCTTCGTCGGCGACCGCGAAGTACACCAGGTCGCCCGGGTGACGCTTGCCGGTGCGCACGATCTCGCGAAACGCCACGAACATCGACGAAGTGAGGTTGAGCATGTCGACCGCACCACGCCCCCACACCTCGGGGGTGCCGTCGGATGCGACGATGATCTCTCCGCCGAACGGATCGTGGCGCCACCCTTCGGGGCTCGCCGGTACCACGTCGGTGTGCCCCATCAGGCAGAGCGCCGGCGCTGTGGGGTCGGTGCCGGCGTGTCGAGCCACCAGAGAGGTGCGGCCCGGGGCGACCTCGATCAACTCGTGATCGATGCCCAGCTGTTCGATCTCGTCGCGGAGCAGCGTGGCCGTCCGGTGCTCGTGGCCCGACTCCGGCGTGCCGTCGTTGACGCACTGGTTGCGGATCATCTGCTGGAGCAGTTCGACCGTCTCGCCACCCAACTGCTCGATCGTCGCACCCATCCCACCACCCTCCCATACCCGTCATTCGGTGTCTGACACCGTTTGACGCAGTTCGCGTGGGGATACCGTTCGATCGGTGAGCGAGTGGTCGGTCGAGGTGAGCGTCGGCGAGGCCGGACCGTTTCACCACCGCGACCTCGCGTCGGTCACCGCCCCCACGGTGTGGATCCATCGGGTCGAACGAGCGGCGCTCGTACTCGGGAGTTCGCAGCGCGACGACATCATCGACCACGACGCCGCCGCAGCACTCGGCGTCGAAGTCTGCACGCGGCGTAGCGGCGGCGGGCTCGTGCTGGTCGATCCCGACGCGAGCTGCTGGATCGACGTGTTGATCCCGCCGAGCCACACGCTGTGGAGCGACGACGTCAACCGCGCCTTCCACTGGGTCGGCGACACCTGGCTGCGCACCCTCACCGGTCTCGGAGTCCCCGATCTCACGGTGCACACCGGCCGGCTCGAACACGCGGCCGAGGGTCGGTTCCTCTGCTTCGCCGGGCTCGGACCGGGCGAGGTCGTCCAGCACCGCGACGGCGCGAGCGACCCGAGCAAGGTGGTGGGGCTGTCGCAGCGACGCCAACGCCACGTCGCCCGTTTCCAGGGTCTGCTCGTCAACGGCACCGACGACGACATGCTGCGAGCCTGCGTCCGCGCCGACGCCTGGCCCGACGGACTCTCCCCCGAGGGTGTCGCCACCGGGCTCGCCGATCCGGTCGATCTCGGCGTGCTGCCCGATGCGTTCCTCGCCGCGCTCCCGGGGGCTGCGTCGTGATCGCTCGACCGACGATCGGCTTGCCGGCGCCCGACATCGACCTGCCGTCGAGCCGCGGCGGGCGATGGAAGCTCGCCGACCATCGGGGACGAGCCGTCGTGGTCGTCTTCCATCGCCACAACCATTGACTGCCGTGTGGAGATCACGCCGCCGCCGTGAGCGAGCGCATCGACGAACTGGGTGACGACACCGACGTGGTGTTGATCGTGTTCGGCGACGAACCGTTCGAGCAGTACGAGGCGCGCAACCCGCTCGCCTTCCCGATCCTGCGCGACCTCGACCGCAGCGTCTATCGGGCCTACGGGCTCGGTCGAGGCTCGTTCACCGACGTCTGGAACTGGGCGGCTGTGAAGAAGTACGCCTCGATCCTCCGACGCGGGCGTCGACATCTCGAACGCGCCACCGAAGACACCCGCCAGTTGGCCGGTGACTTCGTCATCGCTCCCGACGGCACACTCGCGTGGGGCTACTGGGGAGACGGCCCGGCCGACCGTCCCTCGGTCGACGACGTCATCGCCGCGGTCGCCGCATCGCGCTGATCACGGGCCGAAGCGTCGTCCGTTCGACGGGCGATCGAACGCGCCCTGCCGGAACGCCGCTGCGTCGATGGGCATCCCGTCGGGAACAGCCTGCGCCGTGTCGCCTTCGTGCACGCACACTCGATGCAGGATCCGCCACTCGCCGTCTCGCTGCTCGTACTCGTCGAGGTAGCGCCCGTACCAGGTGTCGAGCACTCGCTCGTCGGCGCGCATCAGGTTGGTGACGTTGTAGACCTCGCCGCGCCCGGTCCGTCCGTCTCCGCTGATCTCGACTCGATGGTTGAAGATCGAGTGCATGGTCCACGCCCACCGGGTGTGTCCGGTCATGCAGTGCTCGACGAAGTCGTGGGCGTTGCCGACGAACGTGCCGTGGTCGTCGGTGCCGTCGGGCCAGTACGCCGATCGCATCGTGTCGGGGTCGAGGCGATCGACCCCGTGGCTGTAGCGGCGGGCCGCCTCGCGGCACGCTTCGACGGCGAGCAGCGTCTCGAGGGTCGGCGTCGGATTCGAGATCGTATTCATCCCGCCATCCCTACATCGACGTCCGACATCGAATCGAGGCGGGCGTTTTTGTTACGGTCCGCCACGACCGACACACGTCGGTGTCATTCACTCCAACATCAGGGTCAGGGGAACCAATGGGAGCACTCGACGGCAAAGTTGCCTGCGTCACCGGCGGCACGCGCGGGATCGGCCGGGCCGCGGCCGAGGCATTCGTGCGCGAAGGCGCGAAGGTCGTCATCAACGGCCGAAGCGAAGAGAAGGGCAAGCAGGCGATCGCCGAGATGGATGCGGGCGACGACGTCCACTTCATCGGTGGCGACGTGAAGACCCGCGAGGGTTGCGAAGCGATCGTCAACGGCACGGTCGACCACTTCGGCCAGATCGACATCCTGTTCGCCAACGCGGGTGGAGCGTCGAACCACGCGCCGGTCGTCGACCTGACCGACGAGGCCATGCAGGATTCGCTCGTGTGGAACTTCTGGCACACGTTCTGGACGATGCAGACGGCCCTCAAGCACATGATCCCGCAGCAGTCGGGACGCATCATCACGATGAGTTCGGTCGAGGGCAAGATGGGCAAGCCCGGGCTCTCGATCTACGTCACGGCGAAGCACGCCATCAACGGCCTCACCAAGTCGGCGGCGCAAGAGGTCGGCACGATGGGCATCACGGTCAACTCGGTCTGCCCGGGAGCGATCGAGACCGACATCATGAAGGCCGAGGGTCCGCCCGCCGCCGCAGCGATGGGGCTCGACTACCAGGGCCTGCTCGACGTGTTCGCCGAGGAGTCGGCGATCAAGCGACTGAACGAGACCCGCGACGTCGCGGAGATCTGCGTGTTGCTCGCCTCCGATGCCGGCGCCGGCATCACCGGATCGATGATCTCGGTCGACGGCGGGACCTCGCCGTACTGATCGACGTTCGCCACATCACGACGCTGCACAAGATCAAGGACTGAAAGAGGAATCGACAATGGGAAAGCTCGACGGAAAGGTCGCCTGCATCACGGGCGGCACACGGAGCATCGGCCGGGCCATGGCCGAGGCGTTCATCGCTGAGGGCGCGAAGGTGGTCGTCAACGGCCGCAACGCCGAGAAAGGCGCGGAGTGTCTCGCCGAGATGGGGGCCGGTGACAATGCCGACTTCTATGCGGGCGACGCCGCCAAGCAGGATGCTGTCGAAGGGCTGATCGACTTCACGATCGAGCGGTACGGCCAACTCGACATCTGCTGCCTCAACTCGGGTGGTGTGCTGAACACCGCGCCGGTCGCGCAGATGAGCGACGAGGAATGGCAGCTCGAGATCGACTGGAACCTGAACCATGTGTTCTGGGGGATGCGGCGAGCGCTGCAGCACATGATCCCGCGTGAGTCGGGTCGTGTGATCGTCACGTCGTCGGTCGAAGGCAAGTTGGGCAAGCCCGGCATTCCGGGCTATTCGGCGACGAAGCACGCCGTCAACGGTCTGGTCAAGGCGGCGGCGCAGGAGGTCGGCACGCTCGGCATCACGGTCAATGCGATCCTGCCGGGTCTGATCGAGACCGACATCGTCCGTGACACCGGCCCGGATTCGGCGGTGGCGATGGGGCTCGACGGCTACGACGCACTCATCGAGATGTTCTCGGCGGAGTCGGCGATCAAGCGTCCGAACAAGGTCGAGGAGGTCGGTGCCGTCGCGCTGTTCCTGGCGTCCGATGCTGCTCGCAACATGACCGGGAACATGTTCCCGGTCGACGGTGGAACAATGCCGTACTGATGAGCACGCTCGACCTGGAAACCATCAAGTACCACACCGAGAACGGCGTCGCGCACGTCCGTTTCGATCGTCCGGAGGGCGCCAACGCCGTCAATCCGCAGTTCTCGAAAGATCTGCGCGATGTGATGATCGAGATCGAGTTCGACGACGACGTGAAGGCGGCGTCGTTCACGGCGGAGGGCAAGGTGTTCTGTGCCGGCGGCGATCTCAAGCTGTTCGCCGAGGTCGGGGACCAGGTGTCTCGCCTGGCGACCGACATGCTGGTCGATTTCCATGGCGCGATCTACAAGATGAATCGGCTGCCGAAGCCGTTCGTCGCCGGGGTTCGTGGTGCTGCGGGCGGTGCCGGTCTGTCGCTCATGGCGGCGTTCGATCTGGTCGTGTCGGCCGAGTCGGCCAAGTACACGATGGCGTACACCAACGCCGGGGTCACGCCCGACGGCACGTCGAGTTACTTCGTGGCGCGCCACATCGGTCTGCGTCGGATGATGGATCTCACGCTCACGAACCGTGTGCTCGACGCGGCGACGGCCGAGGAGTGGGGTCTGGTCAACCGGGTGGTTCCCGACGACGATGTCGACGCCGAGACGGCTGCGTTGGCACAGAAGCTCGCCGACGGCCCGGCGTGGGCGCTCGGTCATGCGAAGCGTGTGATCTACGAGGGTTACGAGCGGGCGCTCGAGTCGGCCGGCGAGTTCGAGGCGGTCACCATCTCGGCGTCGATGGACACCCACGACGGCCAAGAAGGCATCGCCGCCTTCGCCAACAAACGCAAGCCCACCTTCACCGGCAACTGATCCGAAACACCGAGCGCGATGCGCGTTCGTCCTTGGGACAAACGCGCATCGGCCGAGCCGTGGGTGGCGTCACCACAAGTGTTCAAGACGGCCGGCGCAGGGAGCGCCAGCGACCAAGCCTGGCTCGACGGCGATCAAGCTTCGACAACCCCCAACGTGGCGGTGAGCCGTCGAAAAGCGTTACGGCCGGCGGAGGGAGCGCCAGCGACCAAGCCTGGCTCGACGGCGATCAAGAATGGACAACCACCGACGTGCGGTGAGCCGTCGAAAAGCATCACGTCAGCCAGACCCCACCACGAGTGTTCAAGACGGCCGGCGCCGGGAGCGCCAGCGACCAAGCCCGGCTCGACGGCGATCAAGCGTCAAGAACCTGCGACGTGGCGGTGAGCCGTCGAAAAGCATCTCGTCGGCCAGACCCCACCGCCAACGTGCAAGACGGCCGGCGCCGGGAGCGCCAGCGACCAAGCCTGGCTCGACGGCGATCAGATTGTTAAAACCTCCGACGTGCGGTGAGCCGTCGAAAAAGCGTTACGGCCAGCCGGGGATGCCGTCGTCGAGTTGGACGCCGGCGCTGTTGAGGAAGCCGGAGACGAGTCGGTAGAAACCGGCGACGATGAGGAGTTCGATCTTCTCTTCGTCGTTCCAGCGTGTCGAGAGTGCTGCCCAGGTGGCGTCGCTGACGCAGTCGTCGGCGTGGAGGTCGTCGGCGAGGGCGATGAGTGCGGCGTCGTCGGCGCTCCAGTCGCCGTCGTTGCGGGTGAGCGCGGCGATCTCGGTGTCGGTGAGTCCGACTTGCTTGCCGATGACGGTGTGTTGGCCGAACTCGTACTCGGCTCGGGCGTTGTGGCCGACGCGGAGGATGACGATCTCGCGTTCGCGGGCTGGGATGAGGCCCTTGTTGAGGATGAAGCCGCCCATGAGGTTGAACCGCTTGAGGAGTTTGGGGTGGCGTCCGAGCACGCCGAAGATGTTGAGCGGGGTGCCGTCGTGCGTGAGGGCTCCGGCGAGGATGTCGGCGAGTTCTCCTTCGGCGCCGTCGAGCGAGACGGGCTCGATGCGTTCAGAGGTCGGGCGTGCCCCGTTGCTGGGTGTGGCGCTCATGGCAGGGCCACGATCTTGACGGCGCCGGACGATCCGTCGATCTCGATGGTGGCACCGTCGGGGATGCGGGTCGTGGCGTCGATGACCGAGACGGCGCACGGGATGCCGAGTTCGCGGCACACGATCGCGGCGTGGCTCGCCACGGCGCCGACGTTGACCACCACGCCTTCGGCGGCGAGGAACAGCGGGACCCATGACGGGTCGGTGGTCGGTGCGATCATGATGTCGCCGGGTCCGATCGCGCCGGGATCGGACGGGTCGGTGACGATGCGGGCGGTGCCGCTGACGACGCCGGGTGAGCCGGCTGCGCCTTGGAGGACGTCGCCGGCGGCGACGGCGGTACCGGAGCCGCTCCCCCGTGCCGGCCATTCCGACATCGGGGGGACGGGACGGTCGAGTCCGACGATGTACGGGGGTTCGACGTCGTGGAGTCGGGCGAAGGTCTCGTTGCGTTCGTCGATCGTGGCGACCATCGATGCCGGGTCGGCGAGGAATCCGTCGACTTCGTCGTCGAGGAGCATGAAGACGTCTTGCGGATCGGACAGCACACCGTCGGCGACCATCCGGGAGCCGACCTCCATGAACGCGAGTTTCGCTTCGTGGATGAGTCGGATGCAGGCGTTCTTGCCCATCTCTCGCATGGCGAAGAACAGGCCGGCGGAGGCGATGCCGGCCTGGAGTCCGCCGTGGGCTTCGGGGTCGCCTTCGACCATGGCCAGGAGTTCGGTGGTGAGGGCTTCGCGTTCGGCCTTGCCGCGGGCGTTCGCCTCGACGGGTGACTTGGCGTCGTCTTGGTGACGCATCCGCTCGATCATGCCGAGTGCGAGGCTCGGCTTGGTGGTCCAGGAGTGCGCTCGGAGGTCCCATTCGTTGGGTCCGCGGTGACCGTGGCCGGCGAGCAGGGCGTTCCATTCGTCGAGGAATGCTGCGGCGTCGGCGTCATCGCGTGCGGCGAGTCGGTCGAGGAGTCCGTCGACGCCGGTGTCGAACTCGCCCATGAGTGTCGGCGAGTCGTGAACGGTGCGGCTGAGTGCCCACATGGCGAACGATGATTCGGCGGACTCGACGGAGCCGATGGCGGTCATCACCTTGACGGCGTCGTCGGCTCGACCGATGGCGGCGCAGATCGCTTGGACGGCGCCGGGGCCGAGCGATGCGGCGAGTGCCGATTGGCAGTAGGCGGTCCAGGCATCGTCGAGTGCGTCGCCGGCCAGGGCACGTGCTCGTGCGACGAGTTCGGCGTTCGAGAGTGACGACAGGTCGGGTCGGGAGGCGACGTGTTCGGAGGCCATGACCGAGGCGGCGACCTGCGCTGGGAACTCGGTGGTGCTCATCACCCAGCCCATGGTCTCGGCGAGCTTGGCGCTCTGGGCTTCGTTCTCGTCGGCCGGGTTCGGTTCGTACACGGGGACGCCGGGGTGATCGCCGAAGTAGGCCTGGTCGATCGCTTCGGCGCTGGCGCCGGGCATCCGCTCGCCCATCACTCGGGGCAGCGACAACTGGTTGTAGAAGTAGCCACCCCAGTTGCCGAACACTTCGGGCGGGTCGACGGCGAATTCTTCGGGCTCGAGCACGCCGAAGGCGACGAAGCCGTTCGCCACGCCGGGGATGCACCCCTTCATCCAACCGAGGCTCCAGCCGAGCGGACTGAACGGTTCGGGGCCGACCTCGTCAGCGTTGGCCCGGGTGTAATACGGAAACCGGGTGCTGATCTCGGTGTCGGTGATCCATGTGTCAGTGGTGATGCCGTTCGCCATGCGCAAAAGATAGGCAACGGGCGAGGCCCAGCTCGTACCGACGTGACGGGGGCTCGTCGACATGGGTCGGCCGGGGCATCACGGGAGGTCGCTACGCCAGCATGCGACGGCAAATCGTCGGCTCGCTGAGCGACGGACTAAGAACGTCGCATGATCGATCTGACAGGCAAGGTGTTCGTGGTGACCGGGGGCAACGGTGGCATCGGTCTCGGCATGGCCGAAGGCATCGTGATGTCGGGCGGTGCGGTGTCGATCTGGGGTCGCAACGAGGAGAAGAACGCTGCCGCGGTCGCGGCGCTCGAAGCGCTGGGCGGCACGGCGTCGGCGTTCGTGTGCGACGTGAGCGACCAAGCGGCGGTCGACGACACGATGGCCAAGACGGTCGCCGGGCACGGCCGCATCGACGGACTCTTCGCCAACGCCGGACGCGGCGGTACGGGTACCCCGTTCTTGAAGCTGTCGCTCGAGGAGTGGCGATCGGTGATGGCGGTCAACCTCGACGGGGTGTTCATCACGCTGCAAGCCGCAGCGCGCCAACTGGTCGAGCAGGGAGAAGGCGGCAGCCTCGTCGCGGTGTCGTCGACATCGGCGGTCCACGGCGCGGCGAACAACGAGGCCTACGGCACGGCCAAGACGGCCCTCAACGGCCTCGTTCGTGCGCTCGCCGTCGGGCTCGCCCGTCACCAGATCCGCGTCAACTCGCTCCTCCCGGGTTGGACGATCACCGAGTTGGCGTCGGGTGGCTACGAGTCCGACGTGTTCCGCGAGGCGACCGTCAAGCGGACGCCGGTGCGCCGATGGGCCGACCCCTCGGAGTTCCGCGAGGTCGGTGCGTTTCTCGCCGACCCCGGGCAGACGTATCACACCGGCCAAGAGGTCTGCGTCGACGGCGGCTACACCGTCTTCTGATCTGCTGCAGACGGCAGGGCCCCGACGTGGGCGGCCGTCGTCTCAGCTCATTCCGCCGCGAGCGCCGCCGCTGACGACCATGACCTGGCCGGTGGTGTAGTCGGACATCGGCGAGCACAGGTAGAAGATCGAATCGGCAGCTTCCCGGATGGTCCCGGATCGACCCAGCGGGATCATCGGCAACGGCTTCGCTGCGTAGATCTCCTCGTCGGTCGGGACGTGATCTGGATCGATCGTGATCCCCATTCGCTCTGCTTGCTTGGGCGGCATACCGACCTTGATCGTCCGGCCACCGGTCTGGATGACCTCGGCATCGGATTGCGGGAGACCGAACCGCGTCTGGATCTGACCGAACGCCACGGCGTTGACGTTCACGTGGTAGCGACCCCACTCCTGCGCGAGGGTGCGCATCAGTCCCAGCATCCCCGCCTTCGCCGAGGCGTAGTTGCCCGCTCCCATGAGACCCCACTCGCCGGCGAGCGACGACACCATGACGGTCTTGCGGTGGCGCTGCACGCCGGCATCGGCGTCGGCACCCGCCGCGGCGCGGAAGATCGGTGCGCAGGCTCTGGCCAGGCGGAAGGGCACGACGAGGTGGATGTCGAGCATGGCCTGGAACTGGTCGTCGGTCATCGAGTGGATGCCACCGTCCCACGCATACCCGGCGTTGTTGACCACGATGTCGAGGCCGCCGTAGGTGTCGACCGTGTGGCTCACCAGGTCGTCGCAGGCATCTGGAGCGACCAGGTCGGCGACGAAGGAACTCGCCGTGTCGCTGCCGAACTCGTCGTTGAGTGTCTTGACGGTCTCGGAGGCCTTGTCGGCATCGACTTCGGCGATGACGACCTTGGCACCGTTGGCCGCCAGCGTCGTCGCGGTGGCACCGCCGATGCCGCGGGCCCCGCCCGTGACGATGGCGGTCTGGCCTGCGAGCAGTTCGGATCGCAGGGTGGGTTCGATCAAGAGGGACATCAGTGGCCTTTCCAGACTGGTGGACGTTTTTCGGCGAAGGCGGCGAGGCCTTCCTTGAGGTCGTCGGACTTCATGACCGGGGCGGCGAACTCCATCTGGTTCTTCCAACCATCGGCGTCGTCCCATTCATAGGCCTTCTGCACGATCTGTTTGCTGGCCTTCACGGCGAGCGGCCCAGCGAGCAGGATCTCGTTGGCCAGTTCGATCGCCCCATCGAGGGCTTCGCCCGGCTCGGTGAGCTTGTTGACGAGGCCGAGTTCGGCCATGCGTTCGGCCGACCATGCCTTGCCCGTGAGGGCCAACTCCATGGCCAGGTGGTACGGAATGCGCTTCGGCAGCCGGAACAGTCCACCGCCCACGGCGACGAGTGACCGGGCCGCCTCGGGAATGCCCATCGTCGCCGTCCGGGACGAGACGATCAGGTCGCACGACAGGCAGAGCTCGAGCCCGCCGGCGAGTGCATGACCTTCGACCGCAGCGATGATCGGCTTGGTCGGCGGCTTGGCCATGATGCCGAACCCGCCACGGTTGGGAGCGACACCCATGTCGCCGTACGCCGCGGCGATGAGGTCCTGGCCCGACGAGAACGCCTCCGGCGAACCGGCGAGGATGGCGCAGCGCAACGTGTCGTCGGCCTCGTAGGCGTCGATCGCCGCCTCCATCGCCCTGGCGGTGGCACCGTCGAAGGCGTTTCGCCGGTGCGGCCGGTCGATCCGGATCAACAGCAGGTGGTCACCGATCCGTTCGCTTCGGATGACGTCGACGCCGTTGGGGGCAGCGTTGGGAACTTCTGGGGGCGATGCCGCTGCGCTGTCGGACGCTGGGACTGACGGTTCATTGGTTGACACTGAAGCCTCCGTTCACGGGGTAGGTCTGGCCGGTGGTCCAGCCGGCTGCTTTGGAGGCGAGGAACGTGACCATGGCGGCCACGTCGCTCGGCTCGCCGAAGCGGCGGATGATGTAGTTCTTGAGCACCCGCTTGGCGAGGTCCTCGTTCTCGGTCATCGCCTGGATGGCCGGGGTGCGGGTCGCGGCGATGGCCACGTTGTTCGCCGTGATGTCGAAGCGGCCGAGGCTGCGGGCCAGCCCACGAGTCAGGCCGCCGGCTCCGGCCTTGGCCGCCGAGTAGACCTCGAGTCCGGCTTCACCGACGCGACCGGCGTCGCTCAACACGGTGATGATGCGTCCGCCGTTGCCGGCGTCGATCATTCCGGGCAGCACGGCCCGGCAGCAGTGCAGCACGCCGTACAGGTTGACGTCGAGGAACGGCGCCCACTCCTCAGGGTCCTTCTCCCAGAACGGCTTGCCGGTGACGGCGGAGGGGTTGGCTCCGGCGTTGCCGGCGTTGTTGACCAGCACGTCGACGGGCCCGAACGCGTCGCGGGCGGCGTCGACCATCGCGGTGACCGAGGCGAAGTCGGTGACGTCACCCTGGATTCCGATGGCCGTGCCGCCACCGTCGTTGATCTGCGTTGCCACCTCGGTGGCGCGCTCGGCGACGAAGTCGTTGACGACCACCTTCGCGCCCTGAGCTGCCAGATGGTGAGCGGTGGCAGCACCGACTCCCTGTCCGGCCCCGGAGACGAGGGCGATGCGCCCCTCCAGATCGAGGAGGTTGCTTCGTTCAGGTGGTGCGGCCTCAGACATTGCGTTCACGGTCCTTCCAGTAGGGCGCCCGCAGCTCGGTCTTGAGGACCTTGCCCATCGGGCTGACCGGCAACGCATCGATGAACTCGATCTGGCGTGGCTTCTTGTACGACGCGAGACGACCGTCGAGATACTCGAGGATCGCGTCCGCGGTCACCTCGTGCCCCTCGCGCACGACGACGAAGGCGAGGGCCTGCTCGCCGAAGTCGTCCTGCGGGATGCCGATGACCGACGCGTCCTCCACGTCGGGGTGTTCGACGATGGCCTTCTCGATCTCGGCCGGGTAGATGTTGACGCCGCCGGCCACGATCATGTCCTTGATCCGGTCGGTGATGAACAAGAAGCCGTCTTCGTCCAGGTGGCCCACATCGCCGGTCCGGTAGAAGCCGTCTTTGACCGTGTCCTCGCCGAGCGTGTCCTGGCCCAGGTATCGCTTGAGCACCATCGGCGTGTTGACCGCGATCTCGCCGGTCGCACCCGTCGGCAACCGATTCCACTGATCGTCGACGATGGCGAGCTCGACACCGTCGAAGGGAATTCCGCTCGTGCCGGGCTTGGAGATCTGGTGCTCGGGCGAGGTGTACGTGATCATGCCCGCCTCGCTGGCGCCGTACGCCTCCCACAGCACGTCGGGACCCAAGCGCTCGACGATCCATTCCTTCAGCGACTGGGGTACGGGTGCGGCGCCGGTGTTGAGCGCGGTGATCGACGAGAGGTCGTATCGATCGACCACGTCAGCGGGCAGCGCCTGGATCCGAAGCAGCATCGTCGGCACGGCGGTCCAGACGTTGATCCGATGCCGCTCGATCAGACGCAGGGCCTCCTCGGCGTCGTACGGGTCGAGCAGCACAGCGGTACCGCCCTTGCCGCACGCAGCGGTCGCCGCAGCAGGCCCGGCCCCGTGGTGGACCGGCAAGCTCATCAACACGACCGCGTTGTTCGGGTGCGGAGGCACGGCGCCGACCGAGGCGCCATAGGCGAAGAGGCGGTCGAAGTCGGTGACCGCTTCGAGATCGAGCGGCGGCACGCCCTTGGGAAGCCCCGTCGTACCCGACGTGTAGAGCACCATGTTCGGCCGGAGCGGCCCGAACCGCTCGACCGGGCTCCCGTTCGCAACGAGATCCTCGAACCGGACCCCTGGGGCGTCGGGTGATTGCCCGACCGTGATCAGCAGGCCGAGCTGCTGCTCGGCCCATCCCGACGCGTCAGGGTCATCGCACGCGAGCCCCTTGGCGTCGCTGTCGTCGACGATGTACATCGCCTCGTCGGGCGTCAGCTTCCAGTTCACCGCGACCTGGACGACCCCGAGCTTCTGCAACGCCCGTTGGATGACGAACCACGGAAGGCCGAGACGGAAGCGCATTCCGATCCGCTCCCCTGCAGCCAGCCCCATGCCCGCCAACGAGTCGGCGACCCGGTTGGCCTGGTCGTTCCAGTCGCCGTAGGTCAGCGACTCGTCGCCGGAGATCACGGCAACGGCATCGGGTCGCTCCCCCGCCCAGAATTCGAGCGAACCGGCTTCGGCTTCAGACAACATCATTCTTTCCCTTGTTTGTTGGTCGGGCCGAGCCCGGCGGTGACGAATCGTTCGCACTCCGAGCGAACCGAATGGAGGTCGATCGACGCCGGATCGGTCAGGCACTGAGCGATGACACCGCGCAGCATCGCCACGAGCGCCACGGCGAAGCCCGACGGGTCGACGTCGGCGCCGATCGAACCGTCGTCGTGGCCCTGCCGGATCATCCCGCTCACTGCCTGCCGAAACCGCTCGTCGGCTGCGACGAGCCCGGCGACCGATGACTGAGCCGGGAAGTTGGCGCCCCACATCACCAACATCGCTCGCGACTCCGCCGTCGGCGCGTCGAAGTGACCGAGGTATGCCCCGACGAGGTTCACGATGCCCTCGCGGCCGGTGCGTGCGCCGCCGGCTCCGAGCGAATCGGTGAAAGCGGTCTGTGTCCGGCGCGCCAATTGCTCGACGAGTTCGGCCTTGGAGCCGAAATGGTGGTTGGCGAGCCCGCGGCTGTACCCGGCGCGCTCACCGATCTGTGCCAGCGACGTCTCGACCACTCCTTGCTCGGCGATCAGTTCGGCGGCGGCGGCGAGCAGCGCGCTCTCGGCGGCGGCCCGCCGTTCGACTTGCGTGCGACCACCGGCCTCGCTCGGCGCAGATTCCTGCTGGACAACCATGAGGCCATCGTAGTAACTTGCTGAACGCTGAGCAAGTAACTTCTGCGATCGAGGGTCCGGCGCTGCTCGGAACCCTCGGCGCCGAGATCGACATGACAGGACGATTCGAATGACCACAGCACGCCAGCCCGGCCTCTACGACCCCGGCGAAACGCCACCGCAGCTCCGCGCGAGCCGATGCGGCGCCTGCGAGACCGTGGCGTTCCCGGCGATGACGATCGGGTGCGAAGTCTGTGGCGCACCAGCAGAGCGGTTGGCGGCCTCCCCGATCGCTGCGGCGGGCGTCCTGTACTCGGTCGCCACCGTCCACCTTCACCACGGCAAGGACATCGAGGCTCCGTTCACGATGGCGGAGATCGAACTCGACGACGGGCCGCTGATCCGCGCGACGTTGCGAGACGTCGTCGATGTCGCCTCGATCGGCCAGCGCGTCCACGCCGAGTGGTTCACCACGGGCGTCGACGACGACGGCAACGATGTCGTCGAACCGCGCTTCGTGGTGTCGGAATCGATGGAGACGGCGGGAACAGCATCATGAGCACGTCGTTGAACGATCTTCGGCCCGTCAGCGTCGTCGGAATCGGACTGCATCCGTATCAGCGCCCCAGCGAGACCCCGTACACGCAGCTCGGTGTTCACGCCATCCGCCTGGCATTGGCCGACGCCGGCATCGATTGGAGCGACGTCGAATCGGCCTACACCGGCACGGCGACCACGTCGATGGGCTTGTCACGGCTGATGTATCGCCACCTCGGCGCCAGCGGCATCTCGATGGTGCAGGTCGAGAACGCATCAGCGTCTGGGTCGAGTGCGTTCCGCCAGGCGTGCATCGAGGTCGCCGCCGGCCTCGTCGACGTCGCCATCGCGGTCGGTGTCGACAAGCCGTTGCAGTTCAGCATGCCGCAGCAAGCGACCGGTCTGAGCGATCTCGGTGGCAACCGTGTCGTGCCGTTCACGCACTTCGCCCTGCTCGCGAACCGCTACATGCACGAACACGGTGCGACTGCAGAACAGTTCGCCCAGGTCGCCGTGAAGAACAGCCGCAACGGAGCGCTCAACCCGAACGCGCAGCGCCAGAAGGAGCGAACGCTCGACGAGGTGCTCGCTCCCCCACAGATCAGCGGTCCGCTCACTCGGCTGCAGTGCTGCCCGATCGGCGAGGGCGCCGCCGTGGCGATCGTCGCGTCCGACGACGCCATCGAGCGGCTCGGGCTCGACCGGAGTCGAGCCGTGCGGGTGACGTCGTCGGTCGCTCGTTCGGAGACCGTCTACAAGAACCAGAACTTCGACGCCGCGCTCACGGCCGAGACCGCGGCCGCCGCACTCACCGATGCCGGCATCACCGCTGCTGATCTCGACGTCGTCGAACTGCACGACGCGTTCACCGTCGAGGAACTCCTCTACATCGAGGCCCTCGGCCTCGCCCCGGAGGGACAGGCCGCCGCGCAACTCGCCGACGGCCAGTTCGACATCGGCGGAAGGGTCGCCGTCAGCCCCTCGGGTGGCCTGCTCTCGATGGGCCACCCCATCGGCCCCACCGGCGTCGGACAGATCTGCGAGATCACCACACAGATCCGGGGCGAAGCCGGCGAACGCCAACATCCCGGCGCACGGACCGGCCTGGCCCACATGGTCGGCGTCGGCGCCGTCTGCGTCGTCCACGTACTCGGCGCGCCCTGACCGCTCGCCCGACGCTGCTTCTCGATTTCGGAGCGGGCGGTGAGCGTCGCCCATCTCGGTCGTCTCCGCTGCGGTGAACACTCGCGATGTCGGCGACGACCCCGATCAGGCGGCACCGAGGTCGTGTCGGTGGCGGGCTCGGTGGCAGGGTGCGCAGCGGGGTTCGAGTTCGTGTGTGACGGTACGGCGGGTGCGCTCGAACGGCGGGTTGTGATCGAGCTCGAGCAGCTCGGTGCGCTGGCAGTCGACGCACTCGTGGCCGTGTGTCTCCATGACCACCCGCTGCTGTCGGGTCGTCGGGTGGCGACGGCGGCCCGACGCATCGACCGGTCGGCGCTGCGCATCGTGAATCATCAGCCGAATGAACGAGTCGTCCAGTTGGCGCAGGACCGCACTGCTGGTGGTGGGCGTGCCGTCGTCGAACGTGATGCCGTCTCCGCGCACGTGCACGACGACCTCGGTGGTGAGCGATACCCCAGAGCCGAGGTACAGGGCGACGAACGCATCGGCCCGTTGCTGACCGAGGCTCGGAAACGTCCAGTCGTCGCGGCCATCGGGCTGCCACCGCCGACGCATGTCTCGGAGCGTGACCGACAACGGGTCGGGCGAGATCCCGGGCCCAGGCGCTGCTTCGACCATCGATGCTGCTTTCGGTGATGACTCGACCACGCTCTGCTCATCAGACGCGTCCGCGGACGCGTCTGGCGCGGACTCACTGGCGCCGTCGCCCGGCGCGGGCTGCTCCGCTGGGCCTCCTTCCAATGGTGTCATGGCGATGCGGCGCACCAACTCGTCGACTGCGGCCACGACCGGTTTGGCCACGGACGGCGGCAACACGATGCGCAGCACGGTGCTGCCGTCCGCGTCGGTCCACGTCGTGAACGAACGCTCGTCGTGCAGGCGCAGGTCGCGTTCGGCATCGGTCTCGCCCTCATCGGCCAAGAACTTGGCGATGGCGACGGTGAGCCGGCCAGCGGCGCGCTCGTGCGCCAGTTCCAACAAGTGTTCCTCGTTGTCGTCGTCAGCCCACCGAGTCAGGATCCGCACCTTCGCATACGAGATCATCTGCACTGCGAACGCCGCATCGATCGACGGCAGATGCCGGAGCGCCTGGCCGACCCGAATCCATTCACGCGCCGTCGACGTCTGGATCTGGAGCTTCGCGGCGATCCAACTCGACGCACTCGGGTAGCCGAGGCGAAACCACTCCAGTTCGTCGTCGAACCGGGCTGCAAGATGCACCAGCCGATACTGATTCGCGTTGATCTCCCAGCCCAATGCTGCGAGTTCATCTCCGGTCGACGAGACGGGAGTGGGGGTTGTCGATGGTGTGATGGTCGTACTCGCCGACATGTGAATCCTCCGAAAGACCAGCGCTGAGGCGCGTGAGTCACCTCACTCGACGCGGCGCAATGGAACCGAGAGGACCGCCGGAAAGGTGTGGCAATCGAACACCGCCGGCGCGAGCACCGGCACCCATCAATCTACGCGAGCCCTGTCACAGAGATCGGTGGAGACGAGCGACGAGGCACAGCGCGGCGAGGTCAGATGTTCGCGATGCAGAAGTCGTGGACGAGCGTCGAGAACGCCTCCGTCTCGAACAGCATGAGCTGGTGGACGCCGTCGGGGAAGATCTCGACCGTCACGGGTCCGCCGATGCCGTCGGCGATCATCCGAATCACGTCGGGGGTCACGTTCGGATCCTTCTCCCCTGCCGCGTACAGCACCGGCTTGGTGTTGTCGGCCAACGGCTGCGGCGGCTCGTACTGGAAGAACGAAGCCCACGACGCGAGGTCGTACGACCAGGTGTTGTACGGATCGAGCTTCTTCTGCTCGGCCGCCCCCTGGAAGCCGTAATCGACGTCGAAGTCGAAGAACGTGGGGATGTCGAGTCGGGCCGCTCGCCCGACCTGCTCGAGCACCGCCTTCACCTCGTCGCTGCGCCATGGAGCGGAGGGCCCCTCGAGCAGCGGGTGGCCCGGGACGGCGGCCGAACCCATCAGGATCGCGCCCGTCACGGCCGGGGCGTCGATCGCCGAGATCGCGGCCGACACGCCGAGGCTCGACCCGAGGGTGAAGACCGGCAGCCCGGTGAGCTCGTGGACATGTGTCGCCCAGTCACGGCTGGCCTGTGCCCACGCGTCCATCGTCCAGGTGCCTCGCGGCTGGTTGGGGGTGGAGCGGCCGTGGCCAGGGGCGTCGAAGCACCACAACTCCGCACCTCTCGCGGCGTGGTGCTCGCAGAACGTGTTGTAGATCCCGCCGTGTCCGCCGAGGCCGTGCGAGACGACGAGTGCGTACTTCGCGTCGGCGGACCGATAGCGGACGGCGTTGTATTCGTTCAGGAGATGGGTTTCGATCTGCATGGGAATCCTCGTGATTGCTGGTGATTGCTGGTCGGGTCAGTAGGCCCGCTCGAGCAGGCCGAGCAGGTCGTCGGTGGACGTGATCGGGACGGCGTTGCCCGTGATCCACGGGTGAGCGATGCTGCCGTCGGCGATCGTGGGCAGCAGCTCGCGTGTGGCGCCGGCGTCACGCAACCTGGTCGGCAGACCGAGCGCGCCGATCAGTTCGCCGACCGCCACCGCTGCGGGGACGTCGGGGCGACCCATCGCGTCGGCGATCAACCCCTGCGCCTCACGCGTCGCCGGCAGGTTGTGGGCCATCACGTGCGGCATCATCACGCAGCTGGTGTGACCGTGCGACATGCCGAACACCGCACCGAGTTGGTGCCCGAGGCCGTGGCTCGCGCCGTACGGCACCCGGTTCAGACCGGCGCATGCGAGGCCGACCGCCTGTTGACATTCGAGACGCGCGTCGAGATCGTCGGGATCGGCTCGGGTGGCGGGAAGCCCCCGGGCGAGCAGCCGGATCGCGTGGAGCGCCCCGGCGTCGGCGAGCGGCTCGGGAGCGCTGGAGCACAACGTCTCGACGGCGTGGTCGAGCGCCCGGATCCCGCTCGACAGCCAGAGGTCCATCGGGGTGTGCACCGTGATCGCCGGGTCGAGAATGATCGCCGCCGGCCCGATCTCGGCGCCGCTGAAGAGCTGCTTTCGTTGCGTCGGCTCGTCGACGCAACCGGCGAGGTCGCTGAAGTCGGCACCGGTGAGCGTGGTCGGAGCGGCGATCTGTCGAAGCGGTGGCGAACCGACCGACGGGGTGATCCGCTCGCCGTCGGGCCCGGTGCTGATGGCGAAGGCTTCGAGTTGATCGGAGTCGGTCAACCCTTCGGCCAGCGCGACGAGCGCCGTCTTCACGGTGTCGAGGGGCGAACCGCCGCCCACCGTGACGATGAGATCGGCGTCGGTCGCTCGAACGAAGTCGACGACGGCGAACACGCTGCTGCGTGGTGCGTGAGCGGCGACCGAGTCGAACCGACCGACGCTGCGCGTGCCCAGTGCCGCTTCGAGCTCGTCGATGACGGAGGTGGAACGCGACAGCGTGCCGGACGCGACGATGGCCACCCGCTGCGCGCCCCGCAGGTCTGCTTCGCTCAGCACCGCCTCGTGGAGCGGTGTGGCGATGTGTGTGCGATCGAGGCGGAGGAACTCGAAGGATCGGGCGACCGTGGCCATGACGTGCCTCGCGTCAGCGACGACCGAGCTGACGGGCGATGCTCCACCGATGGACCTCGGAGGGCCCGTCGTAGATGCGGAACGCGCGGATCTCGGTGGCGATCTGGCCGACGGCGGTCTCGTGGGTGAAGCCCAACCCGCCCAGGACCTGCTGGCAGCGGTCGACGATGCGGTCGGTCGCCTCGGAACACAACACCTTGGTCATGCTCGATTCGCGACCGGCAGCCTCGCCCTGGTCGAGCAACCAGGCGGTGTGCCAGATCGCGAGCCGGCACTGCTGGATGTCGATCTCGTTGTCGGCGAGCATGAACCCGACGCCTTCGTGGTCGACGAGGGTCTTGCCGAACGCCTGGCGTTCGCGGGCGTGCGCCGTGGCGATGTCGTGGGCCCGTATCGCCGCACCGAGCCATCGCATGCAGTGCGTCAGGCGGGCGGGAGCGAGCCGGACTTGGGCGTACTCGAATCCGCGTCCGGGCTCGCCGAGCACGTCGGTTGCGGGGATCCGCACGTCGTCGAAACGTACGACGGGGTGTCCACCGGGGAAGCTGCGGTCGAGGGTGGCGATCTCGCGCTCGATCGTGATCCCGGGTGTGTCCATGTCGGCGAGCAACATGGTGGCCCGACGCCCGGAATCGTCGTCGGCCTCGCGGGCCATGATGATCGCAAAGCCGGCGCCGTCGGCTCCGGTGATCAGCCACTTCGTGCCGTTGACGACGAACTCGTCGCCGTCACGAGCGACCGTCGTCTGCATCGCTCGCGGGTCGCTTCCGGCACCTGGAGCGGGCTCGGTCATGGCGAAACAGGAGCGGATCTCGCCGGCGACCAACGGCCGCAGCCAGCGCTCGTTCTGCTCACGTGTGGCCACCTTCGACAGCAGGTTCATGTTGCCTTCGTCGGGTGCGAAGCAGTTCATCGCGAGCGGGCCGAGCAGCGAGTAGCCGGCGGCGATGAACACTTCAGACATCGAGACGTGATCGAGGCCGAGGCCACCCCATTCGATCGGCGCGTGCGGGGCGACGAGGCCCGCCGCATGTCCGAGGGCGACCAACTCACGCCGGAACTCGTCGTCGACACGTGTCGGCTCGCCCGTGTGTTCGAGCGGGATGAGCTCGTCGCGGACGAACGCGACCGTACGGTCACGCAACTCCGTCTGTTGTTCGGTGAGTTGGAAGTCGATCACAGGGGCCCTCTCGGTCGCAGGTCGGTGACGGTGTGCCGCCGGTTGCTCACCGACCGCTCGGTTGACAACCACCGCATTGTCATACAATATAACCGAGCACACAAGCCCTGGACCAGAGACGCCGATGACGACCGACGACACATACGACGAAGTCTTCGAATGGGACGTTCCCGACACGTTCAACTTCTCGGCCGACGTGGTCGACCGCTGGGCCGACGATCCCGACCGACTCGCCTTGATCACGGTCGACGAGGCCGGTGACGAACGCCGGTACACCTACGCCGAGATCGCCCGAGCGGCATCGAGACTCGCGAACCTGCTCGCCGACCACGGCCTCCGCCAGGGCGACCGCGTCATCGTCATGCTCCCGCGGATCGCGGAGTGGCAGATCGCCATGGTGGCCGCCACGCGCATGGGCGCCGTGCCGATCCCCTGCATCACGATGCTCACCGCGTCCGACCTCGCCTATCGAGTGGAGCACAGCGACGCGACCGCGGTGATCTGCCCGAGCGACGACTGTGCGAAGTTCGACGGTCTCGACGCACTCACCGTGCGGGTCGCCGTCGGCGACGCTCCCGACGGCTGGACCAGTTTCGCGGCGGCCGACGAGTGTTCGTCTGAGTTCGAGCCCGCAACGGTCGCCGCCGAGGATCCGGCGATCCTGTACTACACGTCGGGCTCCACCGGGTCGCCCAAGGGCGTCACCCACCCGTCGAGATCCCTGTGGGCGTGGGCCAACTCGGCCGTCCACTGGCTCGGCCTCTCCCCCGACGAGCGGATCTGGTGCACCGCCGACACCGGCTGGTCGAAGGCCGGCACGAGCATCCTGTTCGGACCTTGGAGCCAGGGTGCATCGGTGCTGTTCTACGACGGCCCGTTCGTCCCCGCCGAGCGGTTCCGTCTGCTCGAACGATTCGAGATCACCTGCTTCTGTGCGGCTGCGACCGAACTGCGCCGCCTGATCCTCGAAGACGCGTCGGGCATCGACCTGTCGAAGCTCCGATCCACGGTCTCGGCGGGTGAATCGGTGAACCCGGAGATCATCGACCGCTGGCGCGAGATCAGCGGCACCACCGTGCTCGACGGATACGGCCAGACCGAGACCCTGATGACGGTCACGAACCGTCCGGGCCGCCCGGTCAAGCCCGGCTCGATGGGGCGTCCGCTGCCCGGGGTCGACGTCGCCGTTCGCCACGTGCACGACTCCGGCACCGAGACCGCCGACGCGAGCGGCTCCGGCGAGTTGCTGATCAAACTCCCCAACCCGCAGGTGATGCTCGGCTACTGGAACGACCCGGATCGCACCGCGTCGACCACGATCACCGTCGGCGACGCAGATTGGTTCGCGACCGGCGACAACGTCGAGATCGACGACGACGGATACGTGTTCTACACCGGCCGCGCCGACGACATCATCAACTCGGCCGGCTATCGCATCGGGCCACAAGAGGTCGAAAACGCGCTGATCCAGCACCGAGCCGTCCAGGAATGCGCAGTCGTCGGCGTGCCCGATCCAGAGCGAGGCGAACTCGTGAAGGCGTGGGTGGTCCTCAACGACGGCTACGTCGGCGACGACGATCTCGTCGACGAGTTGCAGGCACACGCCAAGGCGACGACCGCTCCCTACAAGTACCCGCGCGCCATCAGCTTCGCCGACGAGCTTCCCAAGACCGTCACCGGAAAGCTCCGGCGCAACGTGCTCCGGGCGCAAGGATGAGTCGATGAGCGACGCAGCATTCGAAACCCTCGAGCGACTTCCGGCCTACCGCATCGCCGAGCGGACCATCCGACGCAAGATCCTCGACGGCTCCCTCGCTCCCGGCACGCTGCTCCCACCCGAACACGACCTCGCCGAACAACTCGGGGTGACCCGTCCCACGGTGCGCGAGGCGATGCGGTCACTCGAGTCGGCCGGGCTGATCGAGCGAGGCGCTCGCCGTCGCATGGCGGTCACCGCGCCGGCCAAGAACATCGTCATCAACGCGATGCACGAGGCGATCGTCCTCCACGGCATCTCGTACCGCGAGCTCTGGGAGGTCCAGACCGCCGTCGAGCCGCTCGCTGCGCGTCTGGCCGCCGACAACATCACCGACGACCTCGTGGAGCGACTTCGCAGCAACCTCGACCGCACCGCCGACTGCTTGGAGGACCCCATCGCACTCGCCGCCGCCGACATCGAGTTCCACGACCTGGTTGCCCAGGCAGCTCAGAATCACGCCCTCCTCCTCGCCCGCGAGCCGCTCGGCGCGCTGCTCCTCCCGGCCTATGGCACGGTGATCCGACGAATCGGACCCGGACGCCGACTCTTCGAAGCTCATCGCCGCATCTTCCAGGCGATCGAGGCGGGCGATGCCGACACGGCGCAGGACTGGATGTCGAAGCACTTCGTCGACTTCAAACGCGGCTGCGAACTCGCAGGGCTCGACTTCGACGATGCCGTCGCCCCGAACCAGAACACGATCGACAACTCAACGAACGGAGACACGCCATGAGCACCAACAACGGAATCCACCACCTCGCCGTCGCCACGGCCGACATCAAGACCCAGATCGACTTCTTCAACGACGTGCTCGGCTGCGAACTCGTCGCCCTCTATTGGATGCACGGCGTCGAAGGCGCCTGGCACGGGTTCATGAAGCTGAGCGACACCTGTTCGATCGCGTTCGTGCAGACCCCCGACGTCCCCGGCATCGAACGCACGCTCGGCGTCACGCACGCCGGGAGCGGTGGCGGACCGTGCGCCGGCGGCGCGATGCAGCACGTCGCGTTCAACGTCGATTCGCTCGACGACCTGCTGGCCATGCGTGACCGAATCCGTTCGCGCAACATCACCGTGTTCGGCCCGCTCGACCACGGGATGTGCCACTCGATCTACTTCGCCGGCCCGGAAGACCTGAGCCTCGAGGTCGCCTTCTCCGAGCAGCCGATCGACGGTCGTGCCTGGATCGATCCCGAGGTCGTCGGACTGGCGGGCATCTCCGCCGACGAACTCGAGCGGTACCGCAATCCCGAACCGTTCGAGTCGACCGGCACGCCGGTGCCGCAACCCGAGTTCGACCCCAGCCTGCCCTGGCAGCGTGGGATTCCGCAGGAGCTGTACGAGGCGATCATCACCATGCCCGACGAGGTCCTCACCGAGACGATGAGCGAGAGCACCCCGCCCGTCCTGGTCGACGGCTGACGAACCGGTCGTGATCGACTTCACCGGGCGGCGCGTCCTCGTCGCCGGCGGCAGCAGCGGCATCGGACTCGGTATCGCTCGGCGCTTCCTCGCTGCCGGAGCAGACGTCCACATCACCGGCACCCGCGCCGACGCGTCCGCGTATCCCGACGGCGACCTCGACGGGCTGACGTTCCACCAACTCGACGTCGCGGCGCCGGATTCGGCGTCGTCGCTCGCCGGCGAGTTCACCACGCTCGACGTCCTCGTCCCCAGCGTCGGAACCGTCGCCTACGGCGGCGCCGAGTTCGACCTGGAGACGTTCCGCTCGGTCGTCGACGTGAACCTCAACGGCGTCATGGCGCTCTGCGCGGCATTCCGTCCGCACCTGACCGAGTCGGATGAGGCGAGCATCGTCGTCATCGGCTCGACGTCGAGCTTCATCGCGACGCCGGGTCAGCCCGCATACTCCGCCAGCAAGGGTGCACTCGTCACCCTCACCAAGTCGCTGGCGGTCGCCTGGGCGAAGCATGGCGTCCGCGTCAACGGCGTCGCGCCGGGATTCGTCAACACCAAGCTCACCAGCCGCAGCCACGACGACCCCGACGTGTACGACGCCACGATCAGCAGGATCCCGTTGCGCCGGTGGGGCACCCCCGAGGAGATGGGCGACGCCACTCTGTTCCTCGCGTCCACGATGGCGACCTACATCACCGGCCAGATGCTGCTCGTCGACGGCGGCATCACCCTGATGTGATGGGAGGACGTGATGGGAGCGCACCGATGAACGACGCCTCGAACCGTGCCTCGCTTGGCGCCCCGACCGGCGCCGACGACGACCGCGACACCGTGCCGGTCAGCGACGAACAGGACTGGGCCAACCTCGACGCCTGGCTTCGCCGCGAAGTGCCGACCCTCGAAGGACCCCTGCGCGTCGAACAGTTCAACGGCGGCCATGCCAACCTCACCTACTGCGTGTCGATCGGTGCCACCGAACTCGTCGTACGTCGGCCACCGTTCGGCGACATCGCGCCCGGCGCGCACGACATGGCTCGCGAGTTCCGGGTGCTGCACGGGCTCGCACCGGTCTTCGCCCCCGCTCCCGGCGCACTGGCATTCTGCGACGACGTGTCGGTGATCGGCGCGCCGTTCCTCGTCGTCGAACGTCGACGCGGACTGGTCGTGCGCGACGAGATCCCCGCCGAACTCTCGGACGCTCCCGATGCACCTCGCCGGATCTCGATGGCGCTCGTCGACGCGCTCGCTGAACTCCACGCCATCGACCCCGATGCGGTCGGACTCGGCGGGCTTGGTCGGCCGGAGGGTTTCGTCGAACGACAGCTCGCCGGGTGGCACCACCGGTGGCACCGGGTCTGCGGCTCCGCCGAGACCGGGCTGTTCGACGAGGTCCACCGACGCCTCGTGGCGACGCAGCCGATGTCGACGCGGGTGTCGATCATCCACAACGACTACAAGCTCGACAACGCCATGTTCACGGCGGGTGACCCGGACCGGGTGTCGTCGATCTTCGACTGGGACATGGCGACGCTGGGCGACCCGCTCGTCGATCTCGGCACCCTCATCGGGTACTGGAAAGATCCGTCGGACCCGACCGATCGGGCTCCGACGATCGACCTCGACATGACCGGCTTCCCATCGAGCCACGAGATCGTGGAGCGGTACGCACGAGCCGGCCACGACGTCGAACACATCGCGTGGTACGAGACGTTCGCACTGTGGAAACATGCCGTCGTGCTCGCCCAACTACACCATCGCTTCGTCGTCGGCGACAGCACCGACGACCGGTTGCGACGCCTCGGTGAGCACGTCCAACCGATCGTCGAACTCGCCGACTCACTCCTTCCATCCTGAGCTGCCAATCCTGAACCGCCAATCCTGAGCTGCCAATCCTGAACTGCCCATCCCGAAGGGAACCAGCCATGCCCGACGACACCAGTTCCAGCAAGCGCCCCAATGTGCTGTTCATCATCACCGACCAGCACCGCGCCGACCACGTCGGCTTCATGGACAACAACGTGGTGCAGACACCGAACCTCGACGCGCTCGCCGCTCGCGGCACCGTGTTCGAGCGCGCGTGGGTGAGCAACCCGGTCTGCATGCCGAACCGAAGCACGCTCGTGACCGGACGCATGCCGTCGAGCCACGGCGTGATCACCAACGACCGCTCGCTGGACTGGGGCGTGAACACCTACGTTCGCCGCTTCCGGGCAGCGGGATACCGCACGGGACTCCTCGGCAAGTCGCACCTCCAGAACGGCATCAGCCGACTCACTTCGCGCGACAGCGAGCTCGAACGAGCGGCGTCCGACCCGTGGCCCGACGGCTGGAACGAACTCGAATTCGCCGAGCACTATCTCCCACAGGACGGGCTCGGCCACGATGTCGAGCACAGCACGTTCGACTGGCCCGACGACTTCTACGGGTTCGACACCGCAGAGTTGTCGCTCAACCACGGCGCGGCGGTCGAGGGACACCACTACCAGTGGGCGATCGAGCGAGGGGCCCGCCACGACGACCTCGTCGTCCCCCAGACCGCCGACAACCCGAAGGCTCGCGGCGGCGACCCCTGGTGGCAGGTCTACGACCCTCCGTACGGCGAGGAGTTCCACTCCAGTTCGTTCGTCGCCGACCGCACGATCGACTTCATCGAGGGAGCCGCCGCGGAAGGTTCACCCTGGCTGGCGTGGGCGTCGTTCCCCGATCCGCACCACCCGTTCACTCCGCCGGGGCAGTGGTACGACCGCCACGACCCCGACGACATCGAGCTCCCCGCCACGTTCGACGACCCGATGGACGGCGCTCCGGGGTTCCTCAAGTGGATACAGCAACGGTCGGTCCACGACATGGGGAACTGGGTCGACCTCATCGGAGCGACGAGCCCCGAGGTCACACGCGCCGCCATCGCGGCGAACTACGGCACCATCGAGATGATCGACGATCGCATCGGCCAGATCCTCGCGGCGATCGAACGCCTCGGGCAGACCGACGACACGATCGTGGTCTTCACCGCCGACCACGGCGACATGATGGGTGACCACCACCTGCTCCTCAAAGGGATGATGCACTACCGCGGCTGCACCCAGGTGCCGATGGTCATCGCCGATCCGCGCCGCAGCCCGGGCCGCACCACGTCGCTGATCAGCAGCGTCGATCTGCCCTCGACCCTGCTGGAGATGTGCGACATCGACCGATACCACGGGATGCAGGGCGTCAGTCAGTTGCCGGTGCTCGACGACCCGACCGCGTCCGTTCGCGATGCAGTGCTGATCGAAGACGACATCGACATGGCGTTGCCGCCGATGTTCCCGACGTCGATCCGCACGCTGATCACACCGACACATCGGTACTCCCGCTACACGACCGGCGAAGACCAGCTCTACGAACTCGGAACCGACGACGACGAGCGCACCAACCTGTCGGACACCCACCCGGAGCTGCGCGCCGAGATGACGGTGCAGCTCGCCGACACGATGATGGCCCACGCCAACAAGGCCGGCGGCGTGTTCGCCTCGGCGAAGTGAGGAGATGCTGTGACCGGACACCCGAACGAGCACCCGAACGAACTCCCGAACGCCGGTACGGTCGCCGACGCCGTGTTCGACGCGATCGAGCGTGGCGACATGGAGGCGCTGACCGCACTGTGGGCCGACGACATCGAGGTCTGGCACAGCAACGACGGCATCGTGCAGGACAAGGCCCAGAATCTCGCGGTGCTCGCCTGGATGATCGACACGACCGAGTCCATCGAGTACCGAGATGCTGTCCGTGAACTCACTGCGGAGGGGTTCGTGCAGCGCCACGTGCTCCGGGTGACCTTCGGTGACGGTCGAACCGCCGACCTTCCGATCGCGATCTTCGCATCGGTTCGCGATGGACAGGTCACCCGGATCGACGAGTACGTCGACTCCGCTCACGCCGCCGCCGCATTCTCCTCCTGAACGACCACCACTGCTCCCACCGATCCCATGACTCGTACAGACACCACGACGCCACCCAACGTCCTCGTCGTCATCACCGATCAGCAACGGGCCGATCACGTCGGCTTCGGCGGCAACGCCACGGTCCGGACCCCGAACCTCGATGCGTTGGCCGAGCGTTCCGTCGTCTTCGATCGGGCGTACGTCGCGAACCCGGTGTGCAGCCCGAATCGAACCACGTTGCTCACGGGCCGGATGCCGAGCAGCCACGGCGTGATCTTCAACGACCGTGCGTTGGAGTGGGGCACGAACACCTTCGTGCGTTCGCTCCGAACGGCGGGCTACCGCACCGGGCTGATCGGCAAGTCACACCTTCAGCTGTCGATGGACCGCTGGGCGATTCCGATGATCGGCGCCGATGCACGTGACGACGGCCATCCCGACGACGTGTACTCGTGGGAGTTCGCTGAGCGTTTCGACGGCGACGCCGAGCTCGACGCACCCGATGACTACTACGGGTTCGATCGCGTCGAGTTCTCCACCGACCACGGCGCACGGATGGCCGGTCACCACCTCCGTTGGGCGCTGGACAAGGGCGCTCGTCGCGAGGACGTGTTTCCGCCGATGAGCGCCGACGCACCGGGCGACCGTCGCTCCGAACGGTGGTGGCAGATCTACCGACCGCCGTACGAGCCCGAACTCCACTCCACCGCGTTCGTCGGCGAGCGGACCGTCGCGTTCGTCGACGAGGCACACGCGCAAGGACGTCCGTGGATGGCGTGGATGGCATTCCCCGACCCGCACCACCCGCTCACCCCTCCCGGGCACTGGTTCGATCGTCACGACCCCGACGACATCGAGACGCCTCCGACGTTCGGCGATCCGCTCGCCGACGCGCCGCCGTATCTCCAGGCGATTCGCAATCGTTCCGAAGCGCCGTTCTGGCCGCTGCCGTTCGGCACCGACGATCCACGGCTGGTCCAGGAGGCGATCGCGGCCACCTACGGGATGATCGAGTTCGTCGACCAGGAGGTCGGCCGAGTCCTCGCCCATCTCGACCGTCTCGGCATCGCCGACGACACCATCGTGGTCTTCACGTCCGACCACGGCGACATCATGGGCGACCACTCGCTCATGGTGAAGGGCAACATCCACTACCAGGGCGTCATCCGCGTCCCACTGTCCATCGCCGGCCCGGGGGTCACGCCGGGCCGCTCGTCTGCGCTGGTCTCGAGCCTCGACCTGGCACCGACGGTCATCGACCGTTGCTCCGTCGACGGGTACCGCGGCATTCAAGGAGCGTCGCTCTCGCCACTCCTCGACGGCACGAGTGCGTCGGTCCGCGACCATCTGCTCATCGAAGACGACCTGCAACCCGAGATCGCCGCGCTGCTGGGCAACCCGACTCGGATGCGCACCCTCGTCACCGATCAGGTGCGCTACACCCGCGACTCGCTCGGTTTCGAGCAGCTCTTCGATCTCGACGACGACCCGGACGAGATGCACGACCGCTCATCGACCGATACGAGACGAACCGAGCTGCTCGCGACGCTGGCCGATGCGATGATGAACGTCGACGACGTCGGCGGGGGCGTCGGCCGCGATCGCACCGGCTGACGCGCTGCGACGACGACCCGCGTTTTTCGACGTGCTCGTGCCGTTCGCCGCTCCGAGCTGCCTCAGAGAGAAACGGTCGGCGACGTGAGCGCGTTGGCGTCATCGATGGCTTCGGTGAAATCGCCCCACTGGACGATGACGACCGCCACCAACACGGCGATCACCGCCAGGGTGAACAGCACCTCGGGCGGCCCCTTGAACCGCAGGTTGGTGACCGCTGCACCGATCATCGTCGGCAGCACCAGGAGCGCTCCGGCAACCGCACACCATGGCCACCAGATGCCGGCGATCAGAAGCAGTGCGGCGGGGATCTCGACGACGGCGGTGAACACGGCGACGCGGTAGGAATAGCCGAACAGTTCGAACGACTCCACCATGTGCGGGTGGCGGGTGAGCTTCATGTAGCTCACCATGAGGTACAGCGCAGCGATCAGGCCCTGCAGAATCCAGAGGACGATCATCCGCGCTCAGTCTGCCGACGCTGCGGTCGCGAAGGAGCGAGCGGCGGCGCGCGATCGTTCGACCGCCTCGGCGGCGAGCGCCTCTCGCTCTTCGGGGGTGAAGGCCGTGGTGGGCTCGACGATCACCGACTCGGCCAGATCGAACCCGAGGAACTCGAACAGGTAACGCAGGTACGGCTCCTGGTGGTCTTCCATCTCGGGACTGCGTCCGTCGTACGCCGACGAGCGAGTCAGGATCAGCTGTGCCCGCTTGCCCACGCCGAGGGTGCCGACGTGGCGCCCCTCGGCGTCGAGCGTGAACGACTGAAGCGGTTGGACGACGACGTCGATCCAGGCCTTCAACGCGTGCGGGATACTCCAGTTCCACATCGGCGAGCTGATGAGCAGCGCATCATGCGACGCCACCTGTTCGATCTGCGCGGTCACCCGCTCCCAGATCGCCGCCTGGTCCGGGGTGTGCGGCTCACCGAAGAGCGGGCCGAGCTTGGCCAGCGCCGCTTCGCGGCCGAACGACACGATCTCGTCCGACCAGACGTCGAGATGCGTGATCTCGACGTCGTCGAGCGTGTCGAGGAACGCGCGGGCACACGACGACGACAGCGAACGCTGACCCTTCGGGCTGCCTTCCACCCAGAGTATCGAGGTCATCAGACGAGCTGGTTCGTGATCGGCTGGCCGAAGAGTTGCCGGGCATGATCGCCGTAGCGCGACTCGCGCTCGAACACCACGTGATTCGACGCCGTGTTGATGTCTCGGGCGAAACGCTGAATCGGGTTGTCGAGCATCGCTCCGCTGGCACCGACGAGCGAGGCGATCGTGTTGGTCGCCGTGCGGCACATGAACACCGCGTGTGCGATCTGGCTGACCCAGGCCGAGCGCTCGTCGACGCCCGCATCGTGGCGGTGTGCGAGCAGCTTCGCGAGCGAATCGCGCATGAGGAGTTCGGCAGCGTCGATCGACAACGACGCCTCGGCGATCAACCCGAAGTTGCCTTCGCCCTTGACCATGCCCGTGGCGCCGATCTTCTCCTTGACCTGTTCGCCGAACGCTGCCCGAGCGCCGCGAGCCGCCCCGAGGCACGGAAGCCCGGCGGCCAGGGCCAGGATCGGCACCAACGGCGTCGAGTACAGCGGAGCGTCGTTTCGTGCGGCGATTCCCCAACTCCCGTCGAGGAGACCCAGGAACGGCACGGCGCGATCCTCGGGAACGAACACGTCGTCGATCGTGAAGTCGAGCGACCCGGTGCTGCACATGCCGGAGATGTGCCAGGTGTCGATGGTGTCGACCTCGTCGCGCGGGAGGAGGAACATCATCGGCGTCGCACCGCCGTCGGCGTCCATCGCGATGCATCCGGCGATCACCCAGGTCGCATGCACGATGCCGGTCCCCCACGACCAGCGACCGTTCACCAGGTAGCCGCCGTCGGTCGGCGTCGCGGTGCCACCGGCGATGTTGAGCGCCGCGGGTGCGAGTACGTGATCGGCATCGCCGTACGCCTCGTCCTGCACCGCTTCCGGGTACTCGGCGAGCCAGAACGCATGCTCGATGTAGAAGCCGATGAGCCAGCCCATGGCCGCATCGGCCTCGGAGAGGATCAGCACCACCTCGAAGAACGTGTCGACGTCGAGTTCGTGTCCGCCGTAGCGCTTCGGCACCATCATCGAGAAGAGCCCGCTGTCGCGCGCCGCCTCGATCACGTCGTCGAGCGGTCGGCGGGCGATTTCGCCGTCTCGCGCTTTCTCACTCAGGAGCGGCGCGAGATTCCGCGCCGCACGGATGCAATCGTCGTGGGTCATCATGATGGTCCTCGTCTCGTGGATGTGTCTTCGCTGAGTTCTGTCGCTGGCGACTCTTCGTGGATGTCGGTCTCGGCGAGCGGGTTGTGCACCAATCCGGGTGCGTATCGTTCGATGTCGCCGTCGTGGTCGGTGGCGCGGAGTTGGTTCATCGACCGCCGCCCTCCGGTGAGCCGGAACATCTCCCAGAGGCTGCCGCGCACTTCGAGCTCGACGTCGCCGGAGCCGTACTCGAAGGTGTGGTCACCGGCGACGACACGGATCGCCTGCAGACCGTTCGCCTCGAGATCCTTCTCGACGAAGCTCGTCTTTGCCGACATCACCAGTTCGACACCCGACGACGACCGGTCGGAGTGCGTGCCGAGTGCACCGGCGATGTCGTGCTCGTGACTGAGCAGGTCGATGACGAGCACTCCGGCCTGAGGAACCTTGCGCAGCAGCGCTTCGAACGCGGGACCGCTCTGCGACCACCGCTCGAGTTGCTCGGCGACGCTGGTGTCGGCTCGGTCGGCGACGACCTGATCGACCCACACCTGCGGATCGCCGGCTGGGCCGCGTCCTGCCGACACCTCTTCGGCTGCGCCGTTCAGATGACTCAACAGGTCGCGGACTCGCCACGCCGGGCAGGTGGGCACCATCTTCTGCTCGTCGTCGGCAGAGATGCCGTCGAGGAGTGCCATGGTGCGTCGCCGCGACGCCTCGTACTCCTTCGCCCAACGCTCCCCACTCGGCTGGGTCAGATCGTCTGCACTCATCGTTGTCCCCCTGCGTCGACCCCTCGGACGGCGTCGACAATTCGTCTTGCGTTTCCAGCAGTATTGTATGACAATGTGACCGACGTCAAGCCGAACGTGCTCGACGGGCCACGACGACTCGATCGTCGGCGGCAGTCAGACAGGGGAACAACGACCGCGCTCGTCTGGGCGCACCGAGGGGGAACCATGAAGTATTCAGCACGCCGTGTCGCCACGCTGCTCGTTGCGGGGACGATGATCGCCGCATCCTGCGGCGGCAGCGACGACGCTTCTGACAGCGGACCGGAGGACGCCGGTCCGGAGACGGAGACGACCGGGGCCGACACGACCGACGCCGACACCGAATCGACCGACACGGACGCCACCGACGACGCAGCGACGGACGACGCCGACGACGACGCAGCGACGGATGAGTCCGACGCCGGAGACGCGACCGATGACGAGACCACGGACGGCGCGACGCCTGAAGATGACGGTGCCGACGCGGCCGACATCGAGCGCGGCGGCACGTTGACCTACCTGCTCGAAGCGGAGAGCGACACCTGGGACATCCCGGGAGCCAACTGCGCGGTCTCGTGCATCACGGTGATGAACGCGGTGGCCGACACGATGACGACCGTGAACGAGGACGGCGAGGTCGAGCCGTTCCTGCTCGAGTCGTTCGAGGCGAACGACGACTTCACCGAGTTCACACTCGTGATGCGCGACGGCGTCACGTTCCACGACGGCACACCGGCCGACGGTGCCGCGGTGCAGCGCACGCTCATCGAGATGGCCAGCGGCGTGCTCGCCGGTCAGACGTACTTCGACCTCGCCAACGGTGCGCCCAACAACCCGGACAACCCGGGCGACGCAGCCGACAGCATCGTGCTGAACGACGACGGGTCGGTCACGGTCAGCTTCGCGAACCCGTACTCCACGTACGGCATCTTCCTCGCCAACCGCGGTGGTTGGTTGGTCGCACCGAGCTTCTGGGACGACCCCGACCGCGCCGGGGCGCTCATGGTGGCGACCGGACCGTTCATCATGACCAACCAGATCCGCGGTGAGGTCACCGAAGTCGTCGCCAACCCCGACTACTGGCGCGACGGTGCCGACGGTGAACCGCTGCCGTATCTCGACGGCGTGAACTTCCGTCCGGTGCCCGACGTCTCGACGCGTCGCGCCACGATGGAAGCGGGCGACGCCGACGTCAACATGGACAGCTTCGGTGAGAACCAGGAGTTCTGGAACAACGAGTGGGTCGAAGCGGGCAATGGCGTGGTCGACGAAGACCCGGCTCGCGAGGTCAGCTACCTGATGTTCAACAACTCGAAGCCGCCGTTCGACGACCCGCAGGTCCGCCGGGCGCTCGCGCTGTGCACCGATCGCAACGAGTACCTGACGTTCCGTGAACCGGGGAACGACCTGGCCAACGGCCCCTTCGCCGAAGGGTCGCCGGGCTACCTCGAAGATCCGGGCTTCCCGCAGTTCGATGTCGACGCCGGCAACGCCTTGTTCGACGAGATCGGCCGTCCCGACGTGATCAACTACGGCACGACCAACGTGCCGGCCAACCTGATCACCGCGGAGTTGTTCGCCGACATGTGGAACCGCAACTGTGGGCTCAACGTGGCGATCGACCAGTTCGAGCAGGCCGAACTGATCACCAAGGCGATCACCGGTGACTTCGAGGTGTTCGCCTGGCGGAACCACGGCCAGGGACACCCCGGCATGGAGTACGTGTGGTGGCACAGCCAGTTCTCGACGGGCCTGGCGCTCAACTTCGGCCGCATCGTCGACCCGGAGCTGGACGATCTGCTCGAGCAGTCCTGGGCCACGGCCGACGCTGACGAACTCGACGCGATCGGTCAGGACATCAACGTGCTGTTCGCAGAGAACGTGTACAACATGTGGCTGAACACCACGGAATGGGCGAACCCGTACCGCCAGGGTGTCCACGGGCTCCAACACCTCACCCTTGAGTCGGGCAACCCCAACCAGCAGTCGATCGCCGGCCGCGTCGAACTCGACGAAGCCTGGGTCGAGAGCTGACCGATCTGGTTCGCGTGGGTGCGGGCGCAGCGTGCGCCCGCACCCACGCCAGGTCGAGTTCAGCCGGCGCTACCGACTGGCGTCGTCTGCAACACACTCGGCGATACGTCGGCGGACCGCGGGCAGCGCGTTGGCTTCGAACCAGGGGTTCTTCGTGAGCCAGTGCTGGTTGCGCGGCGACGGGTGCGGCAACACGATCGTGCCGGGCAGATACGCCGACCAGTTGGCGACCGTGTCGGTCAGGTTTTTCCTGCGGTCGGGCACGTAGCGTTTCTGGGCGTAGGTGCCGATGATGACGTGGAGTCGGTCGGTGGGCAGTTCGTCGAGCAGTCGCTCGTGCCACAGCGGCGCACACTCCGGCCGCGGCGGTTTGTCACCCGATGCAGCGGATCCGGGATAGCAGAAGCCCATCGGCACGATCGCCACGATGTCGGGGTCGTAGAACTGCTCGTCGGTGAGGCCGAGCCACCGGCGCAGTGTGCGGCCGCTCGGGTCGTCCCACGGCACGCCCGACTCGTGGACCCGCCGACCGGGCGCCTGACCGATGATGACGATGCGGGCACGGCTGCTCGCCTGCACGACCGGGCGGACGCCGTGTTCGAGGTGCGGGGCGCACACGGTGCACGAACGGATCTCGCCGAGCAGGTGGTCGAGCGTTCGTGCGGGCATGTCGGGTCAGGGCAGACGTTGCAGGAAGCCGACGACGGCGTCGTTGAACGCATCGTTCGCGTCACCGGCGACCATGTGGCCGGCGCCGGCGACGTCGGCGAACTCGGCGTGTGGCACGAACTCGAGGAAGCGTCTGGCGCCCTCCTCCGACAGCAGGTCGCTCTGGCGCCCGCGCACGAGGAGCGTCGGGATGGTGAGCCCACGAGCCGCGTCCTCGAGCGACTTGGCGCGCTCGTCGAACTCGATGATGCGGGTCTCGTCGGTCTGTTCGTGCTTGCCCCACATGAACGCCGGGTCCCAGTGCCAGTACCACCGACCGTCGTCGCGGAGTCGCACGTTCTTCTTCAGCCCGTCGAGGTTCGTCGGTCGTGGTCGGTGCGGGTTGTACGCCGCGACCGCGTCGGCCACCTCGTCGAGTGAGGCGAAGCCGGTGTGCATGTGCTCGTGCATGAACTCGCGGATCCGGTCGACACCGCTCGGTTCGATGTTCGGTGCGACGTCGACCAGAACGAGGGCTCTGGCGATGTCGAGCGGCTTGCTGCGATGCACCGCCATGAGCGACGACGTGCCACCGAGTGAGGCACCGACGAGCACGGGTCGGTCGAACTGCTGGGCCACCGCCGCGACGTCATCGGGGAAGACCGCCGCGCCGTAGTCGCCACCGGGCGACCAGTCGCTGTCGCCGTGCCCACGGAGATCGATCGAGGCGACGTGGAAGCCGCGGTCGACGAGATCGCGCATCGCGCTCCCCCACGAATGGCGAGTCTGACCGCCGCCGTGGAAGAGCAACACCGCCGGGTTCGACGGGTCACCGAGGATGTCGGCAGCGAGTTCGACGCCATCGGCTGCTGCCAGCCGCACCGTCGTCACGCAAGCACGTCCTTCGAGATGATCGTCTTCATGATCTCGCTCGTACCGCCGTAGATCGTGCAGACGCGCGCATCGGCGAAGGCTCGGCCCACCGGGTACTCGGTCGTGTAGCCGTAGCCGCCGAAGAGCTGCAGGCACTTGTCGATGCAGCGGTTCTGCATCTCACTCCCCCACAGCTTCGACTGTGCGGCGACGCCCGGCGACAGTTCGCCGGCGTTGAGCTTCATCACGCACTGGTCGATGAACGGCTTCGTCACCTCGATCTCGGTGGCGACTTCGGCGAGCACGAACTTGGTGTTCTGGAACGAGCTGAGCGGCTTGCCGAACGCCGTGCGCTCCTTGACGTACTCGACGGTCCAGTCGAGCACGGCGGTGGCGGCGGCCAAGCCGTAGAGGCCGATCGAGAGACGTTCCTGCGCGAGGTTGAAGCTGAGGTACTGGAAGCCCTTGCCCTCCTCGCCGAGCACGTTGGTGACGGGCACCCGAACGTCGGAGAAGAACATCTCGGCGGTGTCGGCCGAGTGCTGACCGATCTTGTCGAGGTTGCGTCCGCGCTCGAAACCGGCCATGCCGCGCTCGACGACGATCAGCGACATGGCGTTGGCACCGTCCTTGGGGTCGCCGGTCTTGCAGGCGACGATGACGAGGTCGGAGTTGATGCCGTTGGTGATGAACGTCTTGGCGCCGTTGATGACGTACTCGTCGCCGTCGCGCACGGCCGTGGTGGCGATCGACTGGAGGTCGGAGCCCGTGCCCGGCTCGGTCATGGCGATCGCCGTGATCAGTTCGCCCGAGGCGATGCCGGGCAGCCAGCGCTGAGCTTGCTCGTCGGTGCAGTACTCGATGAAGTACGGGGTGGTGATGTCGTTGTGCAGCATCATGCCGAGGCCACCGCCACCGATGCCCGCCCGAGCGATCTCCTCGTTGAGCACCGCGTTGAACCGGAAGTCCTTGATGCCGCCGCCACCGAACCGTTCGGGGATGGCCATGCCGAGGAACCCGAGCTTGCCGGCCTCGAGATACACGTCGCGATCCATGATCCCGTCTCGCTCCCACCGCTCGACGTGCGGGCTCATGTGGGTCTGGACGAACCCGCGGAAACTGTCGCGGAAGAGTTCGTGTTCGTCGTCGTAGATCGTCATCTCCACAGCATGGCAAACCATCGTCCGGATCGCAGCAACCGTCGTGGCTCTGCCCGTGCCCGATGCACGTGGCGGCCTGTGATCAGAGTGCAGCACCCGGCCGGCGACGGCAGTAGCTTCGCCTCGTGATCATCTACGGCGTCGTGAACGCCAGCCCCGATTCACTCGCCGGCGACTCGATCGCCACCACTCCGGAGGAGGCGATGGCCAGGGCCCGCTCGCTGCTCGCCGACGGCGCCGACGCCATCGATCTCGGCGGCCAGGGTTCCACCGACAACGCATCGGTCGTGACCTGGCACGACGAGTGGGCTCGTGTCGAGCACATCATTCCGGCGCTCGCCACGCTCGGCGTCGACGTGTCGATCGACTCGTGGCGGCCCGAGGTGGTGCAACGCTCGCTCGACGCCGGAGCGACGGTCATCAACGCCGCCGACGGGATGCAGTCGGACGAGATGTGGAAGGTGGCGGCCGAGTACGACGTGCCGATCGTCGTGCCGTTCCTCTCGGGTCCGAACCCGCGCGAGATGGACTTCGTCACCTCCGACCCGGTGCAGGTGATGGTCGACTTCTTCACCGAGCGGCTCAGAGATGCCGACCGGTTCGGGCTGCGCAGCCGCTGCATCCTCGACCCCGGCACCGGCTTCGCTCCGTCGAACTGGGAGTGGGAGCAGCGCTACCTCTACCAGAAGCAGGTGTACTCGAACCTCGGCGAACTCCGACGTTTCGACCTGCCGATCTACATCGCGCTGCCGTGGAAGGAGACCGCGCAACACGACGAGCTGCTCGACATCGTCGTCGAGCAGCGTCCCGAGTACGGCCGGGCGCACTACCCGGCGAAGATCCGCCGTGTGCAACGAGCGCACGGTGTGATCTGACTCAGGCGTAGGAGCGGTCGACCGGCTCGTCGTCGGGGTCGGCAGCTCGCAGGTGCACGCGCTCGCCCACCGGCGCCAACCGATCGTCGGCGTATTCGAACCAGCGTCCTTCGAGGTTGTCGAGTCGCACCCACGGCTCGCCGCGATCGCGTTCGAGCGCGTTGATGACGCCACCGTGCGACACCACGAGCATCGACTGTCCGGCGTGGCGGCGAGCGAGGTCGGTCAGTGCCGCGCCGGCACGGTGCACGACCGCGTCGTCGTCCTCGTAGCCGGGCGGTCGGCGGTCGTGATCGAGGAAACCGGGGTAACGCTCGTTGATCTCCACGCGTGTGAGCCCTTCCCACTCGCCGGCGGCTCGCTCCGCCAGTGACTCGATCGGCGCAGCGATGTCGACGCCGACGCCGGCGGCGAGCAGTTCGCCGGTGCGCCGAGCGCGCTGCAGTGTCGACGTGGCGACGAACGAGAACGAGCCGAGACCGCGCAGCGCGGCCACGGCATCGAGCGCCTGCTGCTCGCCTCGCTCGGTGAGCGGCGGGTCGGCCTGCCCCTGCCAGCGGCGCACGGCGTTCCAGGTCGACTCGCCGTGACGGACGAGCAGGAGGCGCGTGATCGTCATGCAGACGTGCGGCTCAACCCCAGCGAGGCGAGCGAGGGGCGCGAGCGGAGATTGAGCGGGACGTCGGTTCCGTCGGCGCGGATGAGCGCCTGCTGCACCTCGCCGTCGCCGGGCGGATGTCCGGCACGGTCGAGCATGGTGGCCATCACTTCGGCGGCCTGCACCGAGAGCGATTGGAGCGACCGGTGGCGGTGGAGTCGGTTGCCGAGGTCGACCTGGGCGATGGCCTCGGGTCCGTATCGGTCGGCGATGTCGATGAGCAGTCCCATCTCGACGCCCCAGCCCTGCACGAAACTCAACGATTCGAGCACCGAGCGGCGGCCTGCATACTCGCCCGACAGCGGCTGGGCGAGTCCGGTGAGTTCGGGGAAGTACCGCGACATCAGGGGGCGAGCCACCAGTTCGGTCGTACGACCGCCACCGCCGTACTTGGTCGGCCGGTGGTACAGCGCCTTGACCATGCCGACCGAGTCGTCGTCGAGCATCGGGAGCAGCAACTTCGACACCCAGTCGGGTTCGAAGCTCGTGACGTCGCCATCACACCACACGACGAAATCGCCGTGGCTCACGAGGAGCGTCGCCCAGAGGGCGTTGCCCTTGCCGAAGCCTTCGCCGTGGGAGACGTGGACGTCGTCGATCGACACGACGCGTGCTCCGGCGTGCGTGGCGACGCGTGCGGTGTCGTCGGTACTGCGATCGTCGAGGACGATCAGTTCGTCGACGAGACCCGTCTTCGCGATCAGTTCGCTGCGGATGACGCTGATCAACGGGCCGACCGTGGCCGCCTCGTCGCGACACGGCAGGCACACCGAGATGGTGCGGTCACCCTTCAGTTCGAGCAGACGAGCGATCTCGTCGTCGTCGAGCCGATCGGGCACCTCGAAGGTCCGAACTCCGGCCATCGGTTCAACCCAGCGAGAGTGGCCCTCGGGCGTGCACCCCGCCCGGCTCGAGCGTGTCGTCCCAGCCGTCGGGGCATCGCTCGGGGGCGACGTCGGACAGCGGCTGCAGCACGAAGCGGCGTTCGGCGAACCGCGGGTGCGGGATGCTGAGGTCGTCGCTCACCATGGTGAGGTCGTCGAAGAGGACGATGTCGACGTCGAGCGTGCGCGGCCCCCAGTGCACCACTCGTTGTCGCATGGCTTCGGCCTCGATGCGCTGGCAGCGGCGCAGCAGGGCGAACGGATCGAGCGAGGTCTCGACCTCGACGACCATGTTGAGGTACGGACCTTGCTCGTCGGGGCCACCGACCGGATCGGTCTCGTACACCTGCGACATCGCGGTGACGTTGCCCAGCCCCTTGACGCCGAGGCGCAGGAAGGCTTCGCGGTCGCCCAGGTTGGAGCCGAGGGCGATGTAGGCGCGGTGCAGGGTCTGCGGCGGCATCTCGGCCTCGGCCCGTGACCGGCGGATACGAACCGCGGTGTCGACTGCGTCGACTTCGAGCGGCGGGCGCAGTTTGGTCAGCTTGACCTCGACGGCTTCGACGCGATCGAACGCCAACACCTCGTCGGCGATGCGCGCGACCAGGCGCTCGAGCAGGAAGTCCTTCGATTCCTGCACGACGGCGACGACGCGATCGGCGACGAGGCCGTAGTGCACCGTGTCGCCGAGTTCGTCGCTCCGGCCGGCGTCTCGCAGGTCGACGTCGAAGGCCAGGTCGATCTGCAAGGGCTGGGCGATTTCACGCTCGTGCGGGAGCGCACCAACGATGGTGATCGCCCGCAGACCGTTGATCTCGATCTGATCGCTCATGGGCGAGACCCTACGGCCACCGGCCGCCCGACACCCGACTCAGCCCCGACCTCGTCGCGCCGTGTCGGTCACATCTGGTTCGACGAAGTCGGCGTTGTGCCAGACGATGAGCGCGGCATAGCTCTCGACCAGGGGATTCTCCATGTAGTTCGCCAAGGCCCCGCGAGCTTCGAATCCGTTGTCGAGTTGGAAGGTGAGGGTCGGGTCGTACAGCCGACCGGCCGCGACCTCGGCGATGTACTCCTCCGCGCTCATCTCGTGCTTGTGGCCGGCATAGCCCGGGATCACGCCGCCGGCGACGATGCCGCGCAGCCCGAGGTCCCGGCACACCTGTTTGCGCAGGTCGTAGAGCTCACTGCCGATGCCGCGTCGCCGATGGTCGGGGCGCACGGCGATCGAGGTGCCGTAGTACCAGTCGCCGTCGGGTACGTGTCCGCAGCCGCCACCGTTCCGCTCGATGAGTTCGAGCACGGTGTGTTGCGGGTCGTCGAGGTCGAAGTACGTGCGGATGCCGAAGCCGGTGGCGATCGGTACGCGTCGTTCGTCGATGCCGACGAAGCAGCCCTCCGGAAAGGCCGCGGCCAGCCCGGCGACGTCGTCGAGGTCGAGCAGGTGCTCGGGGCGCGTGTTCGGAAACGCCTGGCTCTCCAGCGCCACGGCCATCGACGACCACATCGGGTCGAGGTGGTGGTAGCGCACGCCCGAGCGCGGTCCGATCATGACGGGGGCCGCAGCCGGCTCGGGCATCGACTCGCGCGCCACCATCGGCATCGCGACGCGCGAGAAGTCGTTGTCGGCCGGGCGCCCCCAACACGCCCAGAAGTCGCTCGAGGCGGGACGCATCACCGCTGCTCCGCTCGACTCGATGTGCATCGGCTCGACGGCTCGCTGGCAGATCGCGGTGGGCTCGCGCAGCATCTCGACCAGGCGATCGAGGTCGATGTCGCCGTCGGCGAGCAGACGCTCGGCCATCGCCCGACGCTTGGTCGACGACTCGGTGGCCAGCGGTGGCCGCTCGACCTCGACGGCGGTGGCCGCGTCGTACACCGTGTGGTTGGTGTGCACGACGACCGTCGCGCCGAGTGTCTCGACCGGCCGGACCGCCGGCATCGCCTCGACGTTGTAGCCGACGTCGTGGCGGTCGTAGACGAGGAAGTTGTGCGCTCCGGCGAGGTCGGCCGAGAGCAGCAGGTCGAGTGCGGCATCGGCCGAGTCGGTGTTGAGCATGCCGCGGACGACCGAGGTCCACGCGACCCCGCGGCGTCCGTCGAGCCCGGTGAGGTTGTTGATGCCCACACACACCCCGGCGGTGTTCATGCCGATCTGGCCGAGACACCCGGTGGTGGTGAACACGTTGAAGCCCAGTCCGTCGGCCGGGTGCGCACGCAGCAGGACGACGTGGTCGGTGGCCGAGTCGTGCATGTCCCAGGTCTGGGCGAGGAAGCCCGCTCCCCCGGCGCGCGAGTTCGGCACGATCACCGCCGTGCAGTCGTCTTCGATCAGTTCGGCGGGCGTCGGTCCGCCGGTGACGGCGCGCACCGTGTCGACGAAGTCGGTGAACCCGCCGACCACCACGGCTTCGGCGAGCGTGATACCGGCCGCGTCGGCCATCGCCGCCATCTCGGCGTGGAGGCTCGCGTCGAACGCCTCGTGTGCCGGCAGCATCGACGCCGCGATGTCGAGCACGTCCGACTCGGCGATCGGTCCCCCACTCCACGATCCTTCGGCGACCAGGGCCACTCGATCGCGGGTGTATCGACGGATCTCGTCGGCGAAGGCCGCACCGTGCGTCGCGCCCATCTCCTCGGGCGTGCCGGAGATGTCGAGGATGCGAATCGGCGGTCGTCTCATCGTGAACCTCGACGCTATAGGTTTCGCCCATGCCGGTTCCTGCCGCACCAGAATTCGACGCACCGCGTCGGGGGTTGCGGTGACCGAGGCGGTGCCGAGGTCGCTCTGGCTCGACCGAGCCCCGCTGCCGCCGCGACGACCTGCACTCGACGGCGACGCCGACGTCGACGTCGCCATCGTCGGTGGCGGGTTCAGCGGACTCTGGACCGCGTACTACCTCACCGAACTCGACCCGACGTTGCGCATCGCCGTCATCGAGAAGCACTACTGCGGCTTCGGCGCGTCGGGCCGCAACGGCGGATGGGCAGTCGGAGAACTGGCGGGAGCGACGAGCCGCTACGCCGAGATGTCGACACGATCCGACGCCCACCGCCTCGAACTGGCCGTGTTCGATGCCGTCGACGAGATCGGACGCGTCGCCCGGCGTGAAGGCATCGAGTGCGGGTATGCGAAGGGTGGCAACATCCGGCTCGCCCGAACCCGACCGCAGGCCGAGCGCCAGCGCGCCGAGGTCGAGCACGCGCGCCGGGCCGGCATCGGCGACGAGCACCTTCGTCTGCTCGATGCCGACGAGGCACGACGCCACTGCGCTGCCACCGACGTGCGGTCGGGCATCTTCTTCGCCCCGTGCGCCGCGCTCGACCCGGCCCGCCTCGTCCGTGGGCTCGCCGACACCGTCGAGCAGCGTGGCGTCACGATCCACGAAGACACCGCTGTCACCGCCATCGACGGTCGCCGCGTCGTCACCGAACGAGGCACGATTCGCGCCGACGTCACCGTCCGAGCGCTCGAGGCGTACACGCGCGACCTCGCCGGCGAGCGACGCGACCTGCTGCCGGTGTACTCCTTGATGATCGCCACCGAGCCCCTGCCTTCGGAGGTGTTCGACGAGATCGGTCTCGCCGACCGGCAGACGTTCAACGACGACCGCACGATGGTGATCTACGGGCAGCGCACCGACGACGACCGTCTGGCGTTCGGCGGCACCGGCATCCCCTATCGATTCGGGTCGGTCATCGACCCGGCGACCGAGTTGCACGAACCTGCTCACCACCGGATCCGCGACGTCCTCGTCGATCTGTTCCCCTCGCTCGACGACGCGGTCGTCACGCACCGATGGGGCGGCGTGCTGGGCATCCCCCGCAACTGGCTGCCTTCGGTGCACCTCGACCGAGCCTCAGGGACGGCGACGCTCGGCGGCTACGTCGGCGAAGGCGTGGCCGCGGCCAACCTCGCGGGGCGCACCCTCGCCGAACTCATCCACGGCGACCAGACCGACCGCACCACACTGCCGTGGGTCGGAGCGCGGCACCGCCGGTGGGAGCCCGAACCGCTGCGCTGGCTGGGCGTGCGAACCAGCCGACGTCTCCTCGCCGCGGCCGACCGTCGTGAAACCCGACGCGACCGTCCCGCACGAGCGGCGATGTGGCTCGCCGGCGCACTCCGCGGCGACTGACGAGACGAGCCGCCGGGTGGGCGGGCGGATGAATGGGCGGGCGAATGAGCTGGGGATGGGAAGATGACGTCATGACGTCGAGCGCGCTGCTGCATCCCTTCGCCGACCCGGCCAAACCGGAAGGCGACTTCGTGAAGATCGTGCGCGCCGAAGGCACCACGTTGTGGGACGACACCGGCAAGACCTACCTCGATGCGATGGCCAGCCTGTGGTTCTGCCAGATCGGCCACGGCAACCGCGAGATGGTCGATGCGATCGGCACACAGTTGGCCCAGCTCGACAGCCACCACATCTTCGACCCGTTCACCCATCAACCGGCGATCGACGCGGCCGAGGCCATCCGTTCGGTCTCGCCGATGCCCGACGGTCGCGTGTTCCTCGGCAGCTCCGGATCCGAGGCGGTCGACACCGCGCTCAAGTTGATGCGCCAGTTCCACCGGTTGAACGGCGACCCCGACCGCCAGATACTGCTCCGCCGAACGCGCGGCTACCACGGCACCAACTGGGGCGGAACCACCGCCCAGGGCATCGAACCGAACCGAGACGGCTGGGGCGACCTCGTCCCGCACTTCGTCGAGATCGACCCGGACGACGTCGAGGACGCGGCGCGCGTGTTCGCCGAGCACGGCGACCGCATCGCCGGGGTCATCACCGAGCCGATCCAGGGCGCCGGCGGTGTGTTTCCACCGTCGGATGGCTATCTCGAAGGGCTTCGCCGCCTCACCGAGCAGCACGGGGCGTTGCTGTGTTTCGACGAGGTCATCAGCGGCTTCGGACGGACCGGGTCGTGGTTCGCGTCGCAGACCTACGGCGTCACGCCCGACCTGATCACCTTCGCCAAAGGGGTCACCTCCGGCTACCAGCCGCTGTCGGGTGTGGTCGTCGGCCGGCGCGTGGCCGATGCCTTCGAGTCGTCGGATGCGATGTTGCGCACCGGCTACACCTACTCCGGGCATCCGGCAGCGTGTGCTGCCGGGGTCACCAACATCGCGATCATCGAACGTGACGGTCTCGTCGCCCGAGCGACCGAGATCGGCGAGCGCTTCGAGGCGGCGTTCGCGGCGCTCACCCGCGACGGCGTCATCGCCGGTCACCGCGGAACGGGTGCCGTCCAGGCGGCACTCCTGCACGCCGACGGCATCGGCACTCGACAGCGGATGCTCGAGGGTGGCGTGGTCGTACGCCCGATCGGCGAAGCGCTCGCCTTCTGCCCGCCGCTCACGTCGACCGACGCCGAGATCGACACCATGATCGATGTGATGGTCGCATCGATCCGCCCTGCGTAGGCGCTCCGAGCGGGCGGAGGTCGCGGTCCCGCCAACCGTCGATTCCGTCGATCGAGCGGTCGCTCGTACGTTGCTCGCACGTTGCCAGCTCGTTGCTCGTTCGTTGCCCGATTCGCCATGACTCATGCCAGAAAGAATCTGCGGTGACTTGGACGCTCACCGTGACGATCGGGCCGATGAGCGGGTACTTTCACCCGATGGACCTCAACGAATCGATCCTCGACGTCGCCACGGACGACGGCACGATGGCGGTGCTCGTGAAGGAACCGGCCGCCGGCGGACCGTTCCCGACGGTCGTCATCTTCCACGATGCTCCGGCGATCCGCGAGGCCCTCCACGAGTTCATGCGCAAGCTCGCCGCCGACGGGTTCCGCGTCGTCACGCCCGATCTGTACCACCGCTCCGGCCGGATGATCGGGTTCGAACCCGCCGACGTGGTCGCCGATCCGTCACTCCGCAACCGCATGTGGGAGCTCATCGCCAGCCTCGACGACGTCGGCATCCAGTCCGACCTCGACGACACGCTCGACGCGCTCGACCTTCCGGCCGACGCGAAGCTCGGCACGATCGGCTTCTGCCTCGGCGCCCGGGCGGTGTTCCGCACGCTCGAGCGACTGCCCGAGCGTTTCGCCGCCGGATCGATGTTCCATCCATCGTTCCTGGCCGACACCGAGCCCGACTCCCCGCACCGGTCGGCCGCGCAACTGCAGCAGCCGCTGTTCATCGGCATCGGCACCGCCGACAAGGTGCAGTCGATCGAGATGCATCAACCGTTCTTCGACGCGGTCGAACCGCTCGACAACGTCGAGGTCGAGATCTTCGACGGGGCCGACCACGGCTTCACCTGGCCTGGCTACGCCACGTACCACCAGGAAGCGTCCGACCGCACGTACGAGAAGACACTCGAGATCTTCCGCCGCACGTTGACGGCAGGCTGACCCGCCCGGCCGCGACCCGACCGCGATGAGCGGCCGGCTCGGCGTCGGAACGACGCCGGCAACCGGGTCAGTCGGAGACGCGGGAGTTGTTGTCGACGACGCGCTTGGCGACGATCGGCAGCATCTTGACCGCGATCTGCGGCGCTTCGTCGAGCACGTTGTCGAACGAGCGACTGTCGATGTGCAACACCTTGGTCGGCCCCTTGGCCACCACGTCGGCGTTGCGCGGACGACCTGCGAGCAGCCCCATCTCGCCGGCGAAGCCGCCGGTCTCGATGAGCGCGATCTCGGTGTCGCCGAGCTTCACACAGAGCGAGCCCTCGAGCACGATGACCATCTCGCGAGCCGTCGAGCCGGCACGCATGAGCACGTCGCCCTCCTTGAAGGAGAGTTCGGTGACCGCGGCGCCGATGACGTCGAGGTCCTCGTCGTCGACACCCGCGAACAGCGGGACAGCGCGGAGGTAGTCGTGGTACTGGTTACGTGACATGTGGTGAAGTCCGATCTCGTCCGAAGAGTGCTGAGTGTAGCGACTGTCTGCCAGGCGTATCGGGCCGAGCTCACCACAATCCGAACGCCTTTTCACCAACTCGATACGAGCCGAAGTGGCGTGCGAACATGGCCTCATGACCGAGACGATCACCGGCACCGACCGCTCCGCTGGCATCAGCTTCACCGAGTTGCTCGAGGGCGACTCGGGCCCCGTGTCCGACCTGCTCCGCAACGAGAGCCGGGTCGGCCTGCGCGAGGGCAACACGCGCGTCCCCGCCTGGTATTACACCTCGCCCGAGTTCCACGCGCTCGAGGTGGAGAAGTTGTGGAGCCGCGTGTGGCAGATGGCGTGCCTCGAAGAGGAGATCCCCGAGGTCGGCGACTACCACGTCTACGAGATCGCCGACATGTCGTTCCTGATCGTGCGCACCGACGACGGCATCAAGGCCTACCGCAACGCGTGTCTGCACCGCGGCCGCCTGCTTCGCGAAACCCACGGCAAGGGCGCCAAGAACCTGCGCTGTGCGTTCCACGGCTGGGCCTGGAACCTCGACGGGTCGATGAAGGAGATCCCGTGCGAGTGGGACTTCCCGAGCATCCGCAAGGAGGACTACGAACTGCCCGAGGCGTCGGTCGACACGTGGCACGGTTTCGTGTTCATCAACCCCGACCGCAACGCCGAACCGCTCGCCGACTACCTCGCCGGCCTCGACGAGCACCACGAGAAGTACCCGTTCGAGAAGCGCGTCAAGGTCGTGCACGTCGAGAAGATCATGCGGGTCAACTGGAAGGCCTGCCAGGAAGCGTTCATGGAGTCGTACCACGTGGTGGCGACCCACCCGACGCTGATGACCAACCTCGGCGACGCCAACACGCGCTACGACACGTACGGCAACTTCTCTCGAGCCATCTCGCCCAACGCCGTCGAGAGCCCGCACCTCATCGGCATGAAGCACTACGAGCGCCTCGAAGACGGCAAGCAGTTCTCGCGCTACCGGCACCCGATGAACGGCCACATCTACGAACGTGTCGAGTTGGGCAAGGTTCGCATCATCGACCTCGACGGCAACGAGAGCCACTTCACCGACGAGGGTGAATGGCTCGACGGTCCGATCAAGCAGGGCGATCAGCACCTGTGCAAGTGGATCGGCGGCCCGACGCCCGAAGACGTGCTCGATCTGCCGCTCACCGATCCGGCACCGCCGCCCGAGATCACGACCGAAGCCGAGACGCGTGCCTGGGTCGCGGCGCAGCGTCGCGACGGCGTCCGCCAGCAGTTCGGCGACGCGATCGACCCCGACGAGTTCAGCGACTCCGAGATGCTCGACGCCACCTACTACTCCGTGTTCCCGAACTGGTCGCCGTGGGGTGTGTTCAGCACGCTCAACTACCGCTTCCGTCCGCACGGCAACAATCCCGACGAGTGCATCTTCGAAGTGATGATGTTCACGCCGTGGGGCGATCAAGACAATCGCCCGACTCCGGCCAAGGTCACCAAGCTGGGCCCCGACGACGACTGGACGATGGCCACCGAGATGGGCGCCGTCGCCAAGATCTTCCAGCAGGACTCGATCAACCTGCCGCAGGTCCAGAAGGGACTCAAGGCCCAGGAGCAGCAGGAAGTCGTCCTCGCCAACTACAACGAGACCAAGCTGCGCCACTTCTGGGAGCACCTGTACGCGCAGCTCGAGATCGGCGAGACGAACGTGTCGCTCACCCCGCGTTCCTGACGCTGGACACGCCCGGCGCCCAGACGCCGAGCGGTTCGGACGATCGGTCATGAACACCGGCGTCTGAGCCATTCCGCGTCCGAGAACGGTCGGTCATCGTGGACGTCATGACCACGACGAACATCACCTCCACCACGTCCACCGCCACGCGCACGCCGCAGGCTCCGCCACCCGACACGGCGGCCGACGCCATGGCGAGTCTCCTGACCGGCGACGGCCACGCACGCCGAATCGTCCGACTGATCCGCCGCAAGTCGTTCTGCACGCTCGCCACCGTGTCGCCCGCCGGGCGCCCTCACTCGGCCGGCGTCGTGTACGTCTGGGCCGACGGCGCGCTCTGGGCGCACACCATGAGCACCAGCCGCAAGGGCCGGAACATCGCAGCAAACGAGCACGTCGGCGTGACCATCCCGTTCCGGCGGCTTCCGGCAGGGCCGCCCTACACGATCCACTTCCAGGCCACCGCGACACTCGTCGAGATGACCGACCCGACCGCCCGCCGATTGATCGACGACGGCACGCTGAAACTCATCAGTGGCCACGGCGCGCTCGACGAACTCGACGGCGCCTTCATCCGCATCACACCGGTCGGCAACATCCACAGCTACGGCCCCGGCGCCCGGGCCATCGACATCATCCGCGACCCGCTGCACAGCGGCGCCGGCATCACCACGGCCGAGGCGATCGGCGAGGTCGAGCGATGAGCGCGGCGAGCGTCCTCACGGGGGCCTCGGTCGTGACGACGGGACTGATGGCCGGGCTCTTCTTCGGCTGGGCCGTGTCGGTGATCCCCGGCACGAAACAGGTCGACGACCACACCTACGTCGAGACGATGCAGTCGATCAACCGGGCCATCATCAACCCCGGATTCGTCGTGCCGTTCGTCGCCACTCCGCTCGTCCTCGGCGCCGCGGCGTTCGCTCAGGCCCGGGTCGGCAACATCCGCGCCGCCTGGTGGCTCGGTTCGGCGACCGTGCTGTACACCGTCGGCCTCATCGGGGTCACCGGCGTCGGCAACATCCCGCTCAACGACGCGCTCGACCGGTTCTCGCTCGATGCAACGGATCGGGCGGCGCTGGCCGAGCGTCGACGCACCTACGAGTCGCCGTGGAACCGTTGGCACGCGCTGCGCACGGCCGCTGCGGTCGCCGCGCTCGGTTGTGCGTCGATCGCCGCGCTGGTCGAGAGCGACTAGAACGGTGTGGACCATGGGTACCGCGCACACCCCCAACGAGATCGGCGAGGCCGGTGTTCCACTCATCACCGATCCGCTCGCCGAGGCGTTGCACTTCATGCGCATGGAGGGCGTGTTCTACTGCCGCTCCGAACTCACCGCACCCTGGGGTGTCGGCATGCCGGCGCTCCCCGACTGCGTGTACTTCCACGTCATCACGTCGGGCGAGTGCTGGCTCGTCGACGCCGACGGGACGCAACGCCTGGCGCGAGAGGGCGATCTGGTGGTGCTGCCACACGGACGCGGCCACGACGCTGTCGACGCGATCGGCAACGACACGCCCTCGGTGTTCGACCTGCCGCACGAATACGTCAGCCGCCAGTACGCGATCCTCCGCCATGGTGGTGGCGGCACAGCGACCAACCTGATCTGCGGCGCCGTGCAGTTCAAGCACCCTGCGGCACGATCGCTCGTGGCCCTGCTACCCGAAGTGATCCACGTGACGTCGTCGACCGTGCACGCCGAATGGCCGTGGATGCCGACGTTGCTCGGCCTGATGGCGCACGAGAGCGCGGCGACGCAGCCGGGAGGCGAGGCCGTCGTGACACGGCTGTCCGACGTGCTCGTGATCCAAGCGATCCGGCACTGGATCGCCACCGACACCGAGTCGCCACGGGGTTGGCTCGGCGCACTCGACGACCCGCTCATCGGTCATGCCATCGCGATGGTGCACCGCGAACCCGAGCGCGAGTGGTCGGTGGCGTCGCTGGCGCGGGAGGTGGCGATGTCACGGTCGAGTTTCTCCGCCAAGTTCACGAAACTCGTCGGCGAGTCGCCGATGCAGTACGTCACCACGTGGCGGATGCACCTGGCCGCCGACCTGCTCGCCGAAGAAGGACTCACGGTCGCACAGACCGCCGAACGGCTGGGCTACACGACCGAGGCAGCGTTCAGCCGGGCGTTCAAACGCATCACGGGCACGCCGCCCGGTGCCGTCCGGCGTGCGCCGACGACGGTCGATGCAACGGCTTAGCCCGCGGCTCGTTTGCGAGGATCCGCCGGCGCGACCTGCGCGTCGACGACGGCGGCACCGATCGTCTCGAGGTCGCCGACCAGGTCGTCGAAGCCGTCGCCGATGGCCTCGATGATCGCATGCTGCGAGAGGTCGGTCGCCGCCTCGATGGCGGTCCGCGCTGCGCGACCCGACTCCGTGATGACACCGCCAGACACCCAGCCGCTGGCTTCGATCGCGTCGACCGCCTGCTGAATGCGCTCTGGGCCGAACCCCCGTGTGGCGGAGTACTCGCCGATCGGATAGCCGAGCCACAGTTCGGTGAGCACGTTCATCTCGACCGGATCGAGGCCTGCAGCGACGGATGCCGCGAGGTTGCCGTCGCCGCGGTGCTCGCGGTACATCTCGGCGGCTCGCCACAGCGCGGCGTGCGGGTCGGCGCCGATCGGCAGCGAGCGGAGCGCGCTGAACAGCGGACGAGCGGTGCCGTCGACGCCGTCGAGCGCGGCTCGCAGCCGCGCTCCGGCCGACTCGACGAGTTCGATGTCGATGTCGGTCGTGGAAGCGACGACGGCGCGTAGCCCGTCGGTGGCGCCGGCTTCACGTCCGGCGAGTACCGCCTCGTGTGACGCTGCCGAGCGAGCGCCGTCGAGCACCGAGGTAAGGAGCGTCGGCTCGAACACGCCGAACGCCGACACGACGACGCCGGCGTCGACGTCGGGCCCGAGTGCTGCGGCCCTCCCCCACACGTAGCCGCCGAAGAAGTCGAGTCCGAGGGCGGTGAACTGCTCGGTCGCCGCTCGTGACCACCATCCGATGGTGGCGATCGGTTCGATCGCGTCGCGGAGTCGACGGGCTCGCGTCGTCGGCAGTGCCGGTGACGGCGGCGCAGGCGTGGACGGCGTGAGGAAAACGGCGGCGAGTTCCTCGTAGCTCATCTCAGCGAGGAACGTCCTTCCACGGGCCGGTGTCGGCCTTGGGCTCGCGTGGCAGACCGAGCACTCGCTCCCCGATGATGTTGCGCTGCACCTCGTCGGATCCACCGGCGATGCGGTAGCCCGGGGCACCGAGCACGTGCTCGCCCCATTCGAACGTGCCCCACTCGCCGCTGTCGGCGATGAGCTTCGGGCCGAGCACGGCACTGATCATCTCGGTCATCGCGTACATTCCCTCGGTCCAGAGCAGCTTGCCCAGCGAGCCTTCGGGGCCAGGTGTGCCCGACTTGGCGAGGTCGGCGGCGCGACGGTTGACCATCGACTCGATCCGGTCCTTGATGTACACCTGCATCAGCTTGTCACGCATGACCGGGTCGGCGGTCACACCTTCGTGCTGAGCGGTGGCGAGCAATTGCTTCCAGGTGCCGCCGGCTGCCGCGCCCTCGGACCCCGACTCGGAGTGGTCGCGTTCGAAGCCGAGCGTCGTGAGCGCGACACTCCAGCCCGCGCCGACATCGCCGATGCGGAGGTCGTCGGGGATGCGGACGTCGTTGAAGAAGACTTCGCAGAACGACGAGCCACCGCTCATCTGGTGGATCGGTCGCACTTCGATGCCCGGAAGGTCGAGCGGGATCATGAACGCCGTCATGCCCTTGTGCTTGACCTCGTCGACGTCGGTGCGAGCGATGAGCTCGCCCCACTGAGCGAACTGGGCTCCCGAGCTCCAGACCTTCTGGCCGTTGATGACCCATTCGTCGCCGTCGCGCTCGGCGCGGCATGCGAGGCCGGCGAGGTCGGAGCCGGCGCCCGGCTCGCTGAACAGCTGACAGGCCAGCGTCCGCGCGGACATGAGATCGGGAAGGAAGCGCTGCTTCTGCTCGTCGGTGCCGAACACGTTGATCGTCGGAGCGATCAGGCCCGTGGTGACGCCGAGCAGTTCGTGCTTGCCATGCGACTTGAACTTGCGCTCGAGGCGCCCGTACGCCCGAGCGTGCTTGCGGCTGAGGCCGAGGCCGCCGTACTCGACCGGCGCGGCGATCGCGTGGTAGCCGCGTTCGGCCTTCTTGATGACCCAGTTCTGGATGTTGGTGATGTACTCGAGTTCGGTGTCGTGGTCCATCGCATGGAACACCGACACGCTGAACTCGCCGTTGCCCCATTCGATCGGGCCGCTGGCGTCCGGCCGTGGTTCGGCGTTGGCCTCGAGCCATGCCAGCGCTTCTGCCTCGAAATCCTCGATGCTGATGTTCGGGTCGATGGCGGGGCGTTGCTGTGTGTCGGTCATGCGGAGTCTCCAACTGGGTCGACGGTGATTTCTTCGATGGTTCCGGCCAACCACGCATCGCGCAGGGCCCGCTTGTTGATCTTGCCCATCGTGTTCCGCATCAGATCGGTCACGACGTGGTATTCACGGGGACACTTGTAGTGGCTCAGCCGTTCGCGAAGCCAAGCGGAGAGCTCGGCGACGTCGGGCGGGTTGTCGGGGTCGGTCGCCTGCACCAGGCCGACGAGCGACTCACCCATTTCTGGGTGCGGCACCCCGATGCAGCCGACGTCGGCGACGCCGGGATGATCGATGAGCAGCTGTTCGGCCTCGGCGGGATAGATGTTCACACCGCCCGACACGATCATGTCGCTGAAGCGGTCGGTGATGAAGACGTAGCCGTCTTCGTCGAGGTAGCCGATCTCGCCGAGTGTGAAGAGTCCGGGTTCGGGGTTGGAGGCGGCGGTCTTGGCCGGGTCGTTCGGGTAGATGATGCCGCGGCCGGTGGCGTCACGGAAGAACAGCTGGCCTTCGGTGTTGGCCGGCACCTCGTTCATCTCCTCGTCGAGCACGAGGGCGGTGAACGGCGGGATCGAGCGGCCGACCGAACCCTTGTGTTCGAGCCATTCTTCACTCGAGATGGCGCACACGGTGCCGACTTCGCTCGCCCCGTAGGCGTCGCGGAAGACGGGGCCGAACCACTCGATCATCGCTGCCTTGACGTCGACCGGGCACTTCGCCCCGGTGTGCGCCATGAGCTTCATCGACGACACGTCGTACTTGGCCTTGACCTCGTCGGGCAGGGCGAGCATGCGAACGAAGTGCGTCGGCACCATCACCGTGGTCTCGGTCTTGTACTTGTCGATCATCGCGAGCGTCTGCTCGGCGTCGAACTTGGCGAGGATCACCGACGGCACGCCGGCACACAGCAGGCGCATGCCCGAGAGCGGGCCGGTGTGGTACATCGGGCCGACGACGAGGTGGGTGCCGAAGCCGGAGAATCCGCCCTGGGCGAGCGCTTCGAGGTGTTCGACCATGTTGGTGCCACCGGCGAACATGGTGGGCGGCAGCTCGGTGCCCTTGGGGCGTCCGGTGGTGCCCGACGTGTAGAGCAGGTTCGGGCGTGGGACGACGTCGTCGGGCGGGTCGTCGGTCGATCCGCCGGCGAGCCACTCGGACCACGGCGTCACGCCGTCGGTGGGCGGACAGTCCCACGCGATGATGGTGTCGACGCCGGCCTGGCGTGCAGCCTCGACACCTCGCTCGAGGGTTTCGGGGCCGACGAAGAGCACCCGGCTCCCCGAGTCGGTGAGGATGTAGGCGGCTTCGTCGGCGGTGAGGTGGAAGTTGACCGGTACCGACGAGGCACCGGCCAGCAGCCCACCCAGGTGGGCGAGGGCGGTCTCGGCGGCGTTCTCGGCGAACACCGCGATGCGGTGATCGGGCCCGAGTGCACCCTGTCGGTCGAGGTCGAGCAGGAGGTTCGCCGAGCGGTTCAACGCATCGTCGACCTCGAGCCAGTTCAACTCTCGCTGTCCGTCGACGAGCGCGAACCCGTTCGGATCCGCGGCGGCCTGGTCTTTCGCGAAACGTGGCATCGACTCGTTTCTAGCGGGAGCGCGCCGCTCAGTTCGCACCCGACGGCCGAGATTTCCGAAAGAGCGTTCAGGAATGTGTCACACCACGCCGTTGTCCTCGTCGTCGCGACACCGAAGCGTCTACGTTTGTGGCCATGAGCGAGCCCACGAACCGTGAAATCTGGGAAGAAGCCTTCGGGGCTTCGCGAATCCGAGAGCAGGACTACTCGACGATGTCGGGCATCCCGCTCGAACCGGTCTACGGACCCGACGACGGAGAGTTCCCCGGCCAGTACCCCTACACCCGCGGGCCGCACGCGTCGATGTACCGCTCGAAGCTGTGGACGATGCGCATGTTCGCCGGGTTCGGCACCGCCGAAGACACGAACAACCGCTTCAAGGAGATCCTCAAGGCCGGCGGCGGCGGGCTGTCGACGGCGTTCGACATGCCGACGCTGCTCGGGCTCGACTCCGACGACCCGATGGCGCTCGGTGAAGTCGGTCGCTGCGGCGTGGCCGTCGACTCGCTCGCCGACATGGAAGACCTCTACGCCGACATCGACCTCGGTGAGATCACGACGTCGATGACGATCAACAGCCCTGCGGCGCCGATCTTCGCGATGTACATCGCCCAGGCCGAGAAGTCGGGCGTCAACCGCGTGCGCCTCGGCGGCACGCTGCAGAACGACATCCTCAAGGAGTACCAGGCGCAGAAGGAGTTCGTCTTCCCGCCGCGCCAGTCGATGCGCCTGGTTCGTGACACGATCCAGTTCACCGCCGCCGAGATGCCGCGTTGGAACTCGATCTCGATCTCCGGCTACCACATCCGCGAAGCCGGCTCGACCGCTGCCGAAGAGTTGGCGTTCACGATCGCGAACGGCTTCGCCTACGTCGAGTTGGCGTTGCAGGCCGGTTTGCCGATCGACACGTTCGCACCCCGGCTCAGCTTCTTCTTCAACGCCCACATCGACTTCTTCGAAGAGATCGCCAAGCTGCGCGCTGCCCGCCGCATCTGGGCGCGCTGGATGAAGGAGCGCTACGGCGCCGAGAGCGCCAAGTCGATGCAGCTCCGCTTCCACACCCAGACCGCCGGCGTGTCGCTCACCGCACAGCAGCCCGAGGTCAACATCGTGCGCACGGCGATCGAAGCGCTCGCCGGGGTGCTCGGCGGAACGCAGTCGTTGCACACCAACTCGATGGACGAGGCGCTGGCGCTGCCGACCGAGAAGTCGGCACGCATCGCGCTTCGCACGCAGCAAGTCATCGCGCACGAAACCAACGTCACGCACGTCGCCGACCCGCTCGGCGGCTCGTACTTCGTCGAGGAACTGACCGACGAGATGGAGCGTCAGGCCGAAGAGATCTTCTCGAAGCTCGACGAGTTCGGTGACGGTTCGATCCTCGAAGGCGTCATCCGCGGCATCGACGAGAACTGGTTCCAGGGCCGTCTCGCCGATTCGGCGTACGAACTCGAGCGCAAGTTCAACGCCGGCGAGCGTGTGATCGTCGGCGTCAGCGACTTCCTCGAAGGCAACGACGACACGATGGACATCCTCCAGATCACCAACGAAGACGAGCAGCGTCAGCGCGCTCGCCTCGACACGGTGAAGCACGACCGTGACAGCGAGGCCGTCGAGAAGGTGCTGGCTCGCCTGGCCCAAGAGGCGGCCGACCCGGAGGTCAACCTCATGCCGACGCTCATCGAGGCCTCGCACGTGTACGCCACGCTCGGCGAGATCATGTCGACGCTCGCCGGGGTCTTCGGTCGCCACACCGAAGTCCCGATCATCTGACCATGGCCATCGACTACCAGCGGATCTACCACACGGGCGTGCGCGTGCCATCGCTGCGTCCGGCGATGGACGAACTCGGCGCACAGCTCGGCCTCACGTGGGCCGAGGTGCGCCAGAACGACCAGCAGGTCTGGACCCCCGAGCGCGGCCTGCACACCGTGCCGCTCACCTACACGTACTCCTGCGAGGGTCCGCAGCACCTCGAACTCCTCGAAGGCGAGCCCGGATCGGTGTGGGACGGGCGCGAACAACCCGGCGTTCACCACATCGGTGTGTGGGTCGATGACGTGGCGGCCGAAGCCGAGGAAGCGCTCCGCAACGGGTGGACCTGCGCAGCGTCGCAGACGGCTCCCGACGACGGCTTCGGCGTGTTCGCCTACGTGGTTCCGCCGAGCGGCATGATCGTCGAGTTGGTCGACGCCGCCGTGCTCCCCCACTTCGAACAGTGGTGGGCCGACGGGCTCGCCGCCGTGGCCGACTGACACCGACTGACACCGAACTGCCCCTCGGCATCCTCGGCCGCCGACACATCGTTCGCGACGACAACTACCGTCTGGACATGGAGGCCCGAGCGTGAGCATCGAACCCCGTCGCCCCGACATGCCGGCCGAGGTCGAGGTCGTCGCCGAGCGCCGCACCATCGTCACCGCACTCCCCTTGAAGAAGGCAGCACGGCAACGTCTCGCCGAGCTCCTCGATGCGCGTGTGGTCGATGTACGCGATCCGGTCGACCACGTCGATCTCGTCCTCACGCCGTCGTGCAGCCCGCAACTGATCGGTGCGCTCAGCGACAAGTACGACGGCGCACGGGTGGTGGTGGTCGAACTCGACGACTGGGAGTTCGGCGTGGAGTTGGGCGGGCCGGTCAAGCGGATCCTGCGGAGTGGGGCGTCTGCCTACGTGCTCGCCGACAGCATCGACGAACTGGCGAGCAAGATCAGCACTCCCTCCGCCGAGGATGATCGAGCCGACGCGGCCGAGGTGCACGAACTCGCTGCGGGAGCGACGGTCGACGAGGTCATCGCCGCGTTCCTCCGCGAATCGGTCGAGTACTCCGCTCGGGTCCACACCCCCGACTCCTGATCACTTCCGCTCCCCTGCCCGGCGGCGCCGACGCCGGCGCGCCGTGACCGAACTGGCGTGCTGTGACCGAATCGGTCGTTCCCGCTTCGATCGACGCGTGGCCGCTACGGCAGTCTGACGAGATGGATTTCGACCTCGATCAGACCGATCATCTGCTCTCGACGACGCGCGCTGTTCGCAAGCGTCTCGACCTCACCCGAGAGGTGCCGAGAGAGCTGGTGCTCGACTGCGTGCGCATCTCGACGCAGGCCCCGGCGGGCGGCAACTACCAGAAGTGGCGCTGGGTGATCGTCGACGATCCCGACAAGAAGGCGGTCATCGCCGACGCCTATCAGCGCTCGTACGCCCCGTACATCGAGAAGCAGCGGGCCGCTGTGGCGAAGGCCGGCAACGCCGCGTCGTCCGATCCGATCATCGACTCGAGCACGCACCTGGCCGAGGTCCTCGCCGACGTCCCGGTCCTGGCGATTCCGTGTGCTCTCGGCTCGCCCGCCGACGCCGGTGACGTTCAGCAGGGCTGGTGGGGGTCGGTGATTCCCGCCGTGTGGAGCTACTGCCTGGCGGCCCGGTCGCGCGGGCTCGGCACGGCGTGGACCACGCTGCACCTGCCGTACGCCAACGAAGTCGGCGAAGCGCTCGGCATCCCCGACACGGTGACGCAACTCGCGTGCATCCCGACGGCCTACTACACCGGCGACGACTTCAAGCTCGCCAACCGCAAGCCGGCCGAACAGGTCACGTACTGGAACGCCTGGAAGAACAGCGAGATCGAATCATGAAGTACGGCGTCGTCTACCCGCAGACCGAACTGGGTGGCGACCCCGACGCAGTCCGCCAGATCGGTCTGGCGACCGAAGAACTCGGTTTCGACTACCTCCTCGCCTACGACCACGTCGTCGGCGCCGTTCACGCCGACCGCGAACCGAAGCTGTGGGGGCCGTACACCGAGCACGATCCCTTCCACGACCCGTTCGTGATGTTCGCCTACCTCGCCGGCATGACCGAGCGCATCGAGTTCGCCAGCGGCGTCCTCATCCTCCCGCAGCGCCAGACGGTGCTCGTCGCCAAGCAGGCAGCCGATCTCGATCTGTTGTCGGGCGAGCGGTTCCGGATGGGTGTCGGTGTCGGCTGGAACTACGTCGAGTACGACGCGCTCGGCCAGGACTTCTCGACCCGCGGTCGGCGGGCGGACGAACAGATCGAGTACCTCCGCACACTGTGGTCGGAGGATCTCGTCGACTGGACCGGCGAGTTCGACGCCATGGATCGGGGCACGTTGATTCCGAAACCGAAGCGACAGATCCCGATCTGGATCGGCGGGTTCAGCCCGGCCGCGTTCCGCCGCGGCGCCGAACTCGGCGACGGATTCATGTACGCGGGCGACGAGGGGCGCGTGTTCCGCGCCAAAGACGACGTGGTGGCGCGAGCGGCCGAGAACGGTCGCGACATGACCGACTACGGCCACGAGTGGGTCGGTCTCCGGGCCGGCGATCCACAGAACGCAGCCGACGCCGCCGAACGCTGGCGCGAGGCTGGAGGAACCCACTTCGCATCGGTGTCGATGGGCCAGGGCCTCGACTCGATCGAGGCGCACCTCGACTACTTCTCGAACATCGCCGAACGACTCATCTCCGAGTAGCCGAGCGAGTCGTCTGCCGATCCCGACGGAGCAGCGTCGCGTTCCCCGTTGCGGCTGACCGGCAGTGCATCGGCAACGTGTTGTTGGAAGCCTGGACAATCGAGCGGGACCGGGTTCGGACACTCGAGCGCATGAGTGAGACCGTCGATGGCTCGGTCCAACCGCGTTCTCGTCGCTTGCAATTCCAGGATCTTCGCCTCGAGACGGTGCTTGCCGTCATCGAACGCATCCGGCGCGAGGAGCGCCGCGATCTCGTCGAGCCGAAAACCTGCGCCCTTGAGCACGACGATGGTCGCAAGACGATCGAGGATGTCGGCTGGGTACTGCCGGCGGATCCCGCGACGGCCGGCGACGGCGATCAGACCGCGCCGCTCCCACACGTGCAGCGTGGTGGCCGGCAGGCCCGATCGTGCGATGACATCGCCGATGTCGATGAGTTCGGTCATGACCGCCCGATCCATCGGCGGCAGTGCTGTTGGTACATGCGATAGTCGTCTCCGAAGTGAGCGACCATTCTCGCTTCTTCGTACGGGATGTACCAGCGACCTGCAGCCGTCACGAACGCGACCGGCGCGATCCAGGCCGAGAGCGACCCGACCGCGATCGCGACGCCGGCGAGCAGCGTGGCGAACCCGAGGTACATCGGATTGCGCGACCACGCGAACGGTCCATCCACGACGAGGACGTCGGGGTCGCGGAACGTGTGGATGTTCGTCCGGAGCGCTTCGAACAGTGCCGAACTGCGCCAGGTCAGCGCCGCCCCGCCCAAGATCGGCCCCAACCCCACGAGGCGCCACCACCCGTCGATCAAGCTGACCACTGGCGCCAGCAACCCGATGACAATCGCAACGATGATCAGGATCAGCACGAGGATGGGAGGAAGAATCGAACGCATACGCCGAGTCAACAACCTCGACCCGAGTCGAGGTCAAGGCCCATGACACGGAAACCACCGACGCTCGATCGTCGGCGCCGAAACACTCGGACTCCTGGCGCGTTGCCCCAACTCTGAGACACCCCTGTCGTACACTTGTTCGTATGCAGACCTTGTCGATCGCCGAGTGTGTGGAGGAACTCGACCGGCTCGCCGACCCCACACCCGCGGTCACCGCCGCCACGCGTGGGATGCGTCGCCAGCGCGCCGAGCAACTCGACGAAGTCCACGCCATCGTCCAGCGGGGCGAGTTCTACACGCTCGGCTACCGCTCGGCGACCGACTGGCTCTACCAGACCACCGGCGAAGGCATCGGCCACTGCAAAGTCACCCTGCAGTTGGCTGAACGCATCCAACACATGCCACTCATCAAGGCCGCGTTCGCAGCCGGACACATCCCCGAAACCAACCTGCGTTCGTTGGCCGACGCCTGGACCCTCGACGTCGCCGACATCTTCGAACGCGACGAGGCGATGCTGCGATCGTGGGCGGTCGACCTGCCCCACAAAGACTTCCGCTTCGTGCTCGACACCTGGCGCATGCGCGCCGACCCCCACCGCGAAGAACGCACCAGCCAAGAACAGTTCGACTCACGAGCCCTGCACCTGTCGAGCCTGCTCGACGGGATGGGACGCCTCGACGGCACCCTCGACCCCGAAGCACTCGCCTTGGTTCGCGAAGCCATCCGCGCGCTGTCACAACCAGCCGACGGTGAGACCCGCACCGCCAGCCAACGCCGGGCCGACGCCCTCACTGAAATGGCGCGCATCACACTGGCCAACCTCGACGTGGCGCCTGGCAAGAAGCGACGCAAGCCGAAGGTGATCGCGACAATCGCGTACGACGACCTCGACAACGCGACGGGTGGCGGCGTGATCGACACCGACCTGGATACGACCGTCGTACCAGCCGAAACGATCCGGCGGATGGCATGCGACTGCAACGTCCACCGCTACATCACCAACCCCTTGGGCACCGTCATCGACTACGGACGCTCCCACCGAGTCGTCACCGACCCACTGTTCGACACGCTGCTCATCCGTGACCACGGATGCCGGTGGCCCGGCTGCTCCATCCCCGCCGGCTCATGCGACGCCCACCACGCCCAACACTGGCTCGACGGCGGCGACACCAAACCCGACAACCTCGTGCTGCTCTGCTGGTTCCACCACCAACTCCTCCACGAACAGCAATGGAGTATCGAGCCCCTCGGGGGCGGACACTTCAACCTCAACTCACCACACGGCACGTCGCAGACGCTGCGACCACCCCTGGTCGGCCTCACCCCACCGACTCGAGCACCGCTGCCCTTCCCACCCGCCTGAGAGCACCCGGCCGGCCCGTCGAGATGTCGGGGTAGGGGGCTGTGGCAGTGTTTTGGGATGAGAAGGTTCACGGGATTGTTGGTGGCTGGTTGTGTCGGCGTGGCAGGCACGTTGATCGGGACACAGTGGGTGTCAGGGGCAGGTGAGTCAGCCGAGTCGGTGTTCATATCGGTCACGCCGTGCCGTCTGGTCGACACGCGTTCCGACCCAGGGTTGAACACCGGGCCGCGCGATGTGCCGATCGGCGAAGACGAAGTGGCCACGTTCAACGCCCACGACGGCTCCGATGCCGACTCGGCGTGCGAGATCCCGGCCTCGGCGACCGCCATCGCGACGAACACGGTCGCGGTGAACCCCACAGCACGGGGATTCCTCACACTGTTCCCCGGCGACGTCGCCAACCCTGGGACCGCGAACCTGAACTTCGTGGCCGGTCAGGCTCCGACTCCGAACGCAGCCAACATCCCGCTGGCGGCCGATGGGTCGTTCAACGTGTTCAACGCGTTCGGCACCGTGAACGTCGTCATCGACGTCAACGGCTACTACCAACCATCAACGAGCATCGGAGCCACCGGCCCACAAGGACCCGCCGGCCCGGCGGGATCCACAGGCCCGCAGGGCCCCACTGGACCTGCGGGACCAGTGGGGCCTGTGGGACCAGTGGGGCCTGCGGGTGGGCTCGACACCGGCCACAGTGTCAGCGGCGTCGACACTGCTGGAATCGTCGGCTCGCATACGTCGACCGCGATCGGAGCGAACGGCAACCCGATCATCAGCTACCACGACGCCACCAACGATGACCTCAAGGTCGCGGCCTGCACCAACCCAGCCTGCACCGCAGCCACCATCACCCCACTCGACACGACCGGGGACGTCGGTGAGTACACATCGATCACCATCGGCACGAACAACAACCCGATCATCAGCTACCAGGACGACACCAACGATGACCTGAAGGTCGCGGCCTGCACCAACCCGACCTGCGCAGCGGCGACGATCACACCACTCGACACCGGCGGCGACGTCGGCCGGTACACGTCGGTCACGATCGGGGCGAACGGCAACCCGATCATCAGCTACTACGACGACACCAACGATGACCTGAAGGTCGCGGCCTGCACCAACCCGACCTGCGCAGCGGCGACGATCACACCACTCGACACCGGCGGCGACGTCGGCCGGTACACGTCGGTCACGATCGGGGCGAACGGCAACCCGATCATCAGCTACTACGACGACACCAACGATGACCTGAAGGTCGCGGCCTGCACCACCCCCACCTGCACCGCAGCAACCATCACACCACTCGACACCACCGGCGACGTCGGTCAGTACACATCGATCACCATCGGGGCGAACGGCAACCCGATCATCAGCTACCAGGACGCCAGCAAGTTTGATTTGAAGGTGGCGGCCTGCACCGACACCACTTGCAGCGCTGCGACGATCACGCCACTCGACACCACCGGCAACGTCGGGTATTTCACGTCGATCACCGTCGGTGTGGACGGCAACCCGATCATCAGCTACTTCGACTTCTCAAACCGCGATCTGAAGGTGGCCGCATGCACGAACCCTGCCTGCACCGCAGCGACGATCACCCCACTCGACACCACCGGCGATGTCGGCTTCTACACGTCGATCGCCATCGGCGTCGACACCAAACCCGTCATCGCCCAGAACGACGACTCGAACAGCGATCTGAAGGTGGCGGTCTGCGGGAACGCGACCTGCGAGAACTACGCCGGTCGCAGCCGCTGAGACACCGGACTCCGGTCAGCTCGGTCAGGTGACTTCGAGGAGATCGACCACGAAGACGAGCGTCTCGTTCGGGGCGATCACACCGCCGGCGCCCTGGGCGCCGTAACCCATGTGCGGCGGGATGGTGAGGCGGCGGCGGCCGCCGATCTTCATGCCCTGCACGCCTTCGTCCCAGCCCTGGATGACCTGGCCCTGACCGAGGCCGAAGCGGAACGGCTCGAGGCGATCCCACGACGCGTCGAACTGCTTGCCCGTCGACCACGAAACGCCCACGTAGTGAACGGTCACGTTGGCACCCGACGTGGCTTCGTTGCCGTCGCCGACCGTGAGGTCTTCGATGACCAGCTCTCCGGTCGGGGTCTCGTCGGGAATGGTGACTTCAGGCTTCTTCATGGCGGCAACCTATCCGCGGCGGCGCCGCTCGCGCCGGCGTGCAATCCGAGGTGGCCGGATTGTGGCAGAGTTTTCGCATGAGCAGATTGATGGGGTTGTTGGTTGCTGGTGGTGTCGCGGTGGCGGGCACATTGATCGGGACACAGTTGGTGTCGGGCGCGGGCGAGTCGGCCGAGTCGGTGTTCGTGTCGATCACCCCATGTCGTCTGATCGACACGCGCTCCGATCCGGCGCTCAACACCGGTTCGCGCGATGAGCCGATCGGCGGCGACGAAGTGGCCACGTTCAACGCCCACGACGGCAGCGATGCAGACTCACCGTGTGAGATCCCCTCGTCGGCGACAGCGATCGCGACGAACACGGTCGCGGTGAACCCGACTGCACGCGGGTTTCTCACCCTGTTCCCCGGCGACGTCGACAATCCGGGGACGGCCAACCTGAACTTCGTGGCCGGTCAGGCTCCGACTCCGAACGCAGCGAACATCCCGTTGGCGCCTGACGGGTCGTTCAACGTGTTCAACGCGTTCGGCACCGTGAACGTCGTGATCGACGTCAACGGCTTCTACCAACCGTCATCGAGCATCGGTGCCCCTGGTCCACAAGGACCTGCCGGACCTGCCGGGCCTGCGGGCGGAACCGACACCGGCCACAGCGTGAGCAGCGTCGACATCGCCGGCTCAACGGGCTTGAACACGTCGACCGCGATCGGCGCGAACGGCAACCCGATCATCAGCTACTACGACTCGTCCAACGACGATCTGAGGGTGGCCGCATGCACCAACCCTGCCTGCACCGCAGCCACGATCACCCCACTCGACACCACTGGCGACGTCGGCACCGACACGTCGATCGCCATCGGCACCAACGGCAACCCGACCATCAGCTACCGCGACGCCACGAACGGCGACCTCAAGGTCGCGGCCTGCACCGACCCCATCTGCACGGCAGCAACGATCACCTCGCTCGACACCGGCGGCAGCGTCGGCACCGACACGTCGATCGCCATCGGCGCCAACGGCAACCCGACCATCAGCTACCGCGACATCGCGAACGGCGACCTCAAGGTCGCGGCCTGCATCAACCCTGCCTGCACCGCAGCCACCATCACCCCACTCGACAGCGCCGGCGACGTCGGCACCGACACGTCGATCGCCATCGGCGCCAACGGCAACCCGACCATCAGCTACCGCGACATCGCGAACGGCGACCTCAAGGTCGCGGCCTGCACCAACCCCGCCTGCACCGCAGCAACGATCACCTCACTCGACACCGCCGGCACCGTCGGCCGGTACACATCGATCACCATCGGCGCGAATGACAACCCGATCATCAGCTACTACGACGGGTCCAACGGCGACCTGAAAACGGCTGCATGCACCAACCCCGCCTGCACCGCAGCCACCATCACCCCGCTCGACACCGCCGGCACCGTCGGCGCCTTCACCTCGATCACCATCGGTGCCAACGACAACCCGATCATCAGCTACTACGACACGTCCAACGGCGACCTGAAAACGGCTGCGTGCACCAACCCCGCCTGCACCGCAGCAACGATCACCTCACTCGACACCGCCGGCACCGTCGGTCTCGGCACGTCGATCGCCGTCGGCGTCGACACCAAGCCGGTCATCGCCTACCTCGACGACGTGAACGGGGACCTGAAGGTGGCGGTCTGTGGGAATGCGACCTGCGCGAGCTACACCGGCCGCAACCGCTGACCAGCCCGCCCACCGCATCGGCATTCGCGGCGACGTTGTACCGTTCGCGGATGTCCGTTCCCGAGGGTGACCCCACCGACCCGACAGCGCTCGAGGCGCTCCATCCGTTGGCCGTGCAACAGGTCGAGATGACGCCGACACTGCGCCACCGGGAGACCTACACCCAACGTGGGCTCCACACGGTGTTGTGGCATGAGCCGCTCGATCCGAAACCCGCCGCGATCGTCGCGTGCGGTGGCGCGATGGGCGGGCTGCTCGGACCCGGTCACGGGCTGTACCAGCGGCTCGGCGACGCCTGGGCCGAGCGAGGCGTGCGCTTCCTCCGGGTCGGCTACCGCGAACCGAACAACCTCGACCTCTGCGCGCACGACCTCGCCGTCGGTGTCGAACTCGCCCGCGACGCCGGTGCTGAGCGAGTGGTCGTGATGGGCCACAGCTTCGGTGGCGCCGTCGCGATCCGCACCGCCGTCGTGATGACCGGCTCGGTCGCCGGCGTCGTCACGTTCGCGACGCAGTCGGCCGGATGCGAGGTCGCGGGCGCTCTCGCCGGACGACCGCTGCTGCTGTTCCACGGCGACAGCGACGAGATCCTCCCCGCTCAGTCGAGCGAGATCGTGCACGCCATCGCCGGCGTCGGCGACCTCGAGATCATCCCCGGCGAGGGTCACCTGCTCGCCGAGAGCGACGACCTCATCGCCGAGCGACTCGACGAGTGGCTCCCCGACGTGCTCGGGATCTGACGCCTGGGAAGGTTCAGGGGTTGGCGAGCAGGTCGATCAGCGAGCTGGTGTCCCAGCGCTCACCGCCGCGGGCCTGCACCTGTGCGTAGAACTGGTCGACCAATGCGGTGACCGGGAGCCGAGCACCGTTGCGGCCGGCTTCCTCGAGCACGATGCCGAGGTCCTTGCGCATCCAGTCGACGGCGAACCCGAAGTCGAACTGGCCGTCGGCCATCGTGCGAGCACGGTTGTCCATCTGCCAGCTCTGTGCGGCGCCCTTGCCGATCACGTCGACGACCTGATCGATGTCGAGCCCGGCGCGCTGACCGAAGTTGATCGCCTCGGCCAATCCCTGCACCACACCGGCGATGCAGATCTGGTTGACCATCTTGGTGAGCTGCCCGGCGCCGGCATCGCCGAGGCGCTCGCACGACTGCGCGTACGCCGCGATGACCGGGGCGACGCGCTCGAACGCGGCCTCGTCGTCGCTGCCGCACATCACGGTGAGTTGCCCGTTCTCGGCACCGGCCTGACCACCCGACACCGGCGCATCGACGAAGCCGACGCCCTGCTCGGCGCACGCACCGGCGAGCTCGCGCGCGAGGCCAGCCGACGCCGTGGTGTGATCGACGAGCGTGGTACCGGGTGCCATCGTCGACAGCACGCCCTGCTCCCCCATCACGACCTCACGCACGTCGTCGTCGTTGCCCACACACATGAACACGATGTCGGCACCTTCGGCCGCTTCGGCGGGCGTGGGCGACGCCTGGTGACCGTTGAGCGCGACCCACGCCAACGCCTTGGCTGCCGTGCGGTTGTAGACGCACACGTCATGACCCGCACGAGCGAGGTGCCGCGCCATCGGCGCACCCATGACCCCCATGCCCAAGAAGGCGACCTGCAGGATTCCGTCGTTCGTCGTGTCGTCACTCATCGTCGGAGAGTCTGACACGCCCGGCGACACCGCCTCGCGACGTCGGTCGCATGTCACGGTCGGCGACCTGACAGGATCGTCGTCATGTTCGGTCCGCCGGTCCAGTTCGCGTATGTCGTCGACGATCCGGAGCGGGCCGCGGCCCACTGGGAGCAGCAGTTCGGCGCCGGGCCGTTCATCGTCAACGAGCACATTCCCGTCGTCGACGTCGTCCACCGCGGCGTGCCCTCGACGTTCGACCACACGAGCGCGTACGGATGGTGGGGCACGACGATGATCGAACTCTTCTGCCAGCACGACGACGAGCCGTCCGCCGTCCGCGAACGCTTCGCGCCGGGCGAGACCGGCCTGCACCACGTCGCCTGCTTCGTCGACGACTACGACGCCGCGCTGCAGCGAGCAGCGGACGCAGGCCTCGACATCGCCATGACCGCCCGGGCCGGACGCACCGACTTCGCGTTCGTCGACGACGTGGCGGCCCGCGGCCACTACTGGGAGCTGTACGAAGGCACCGAGGCACTCCGCGGCTTCTACGACCACGTCCGGACGCTCCACCATCGCCACAAAAGCGAGACGTGACGATCGACCTCGGTGTCACAGACGACATCTGAGCTGCCAAGATGGTCCGCGTGGAGACCACGGGGCTCGAATGGGCGGTACTGAGCTGGAACGTGCAGGGAACGAAGCACACCGACCTCGAGCGCGTCGCCGACGTCATCCGCAACGAATCGCCCGACGTCGTCGTGCTCCAGGAGATCCGGCGCAGTCAGGCCACCGAACTGGCCGAGCGGCTCCAGATGAAGTTCACGTGGTCGTTCAAACACCACGTCTTCTCGCCGTTCTTTCGCGACCGAGCGGAAGGCGCAGCGATCCTGACTCCCCACGCACTCGACGCTGCTGCCCACACCGTGATCAGCGAGGCCACGTCGCGACGCAGCTACAAGCGGCGTATCGCTCAGTGGGCGCTCGTCGGTCGGCCCGACACGTCGGCGTACCGGATCTACAACGTGCACCTGTCGCCGCACAACCGGCCCGACCAGCGGCGTCTCGAGGCCATCCGAGTCGCCGGCCTCGTCGCCGAACACGGCGACAGCCCGCCCGCCATCGTGGCGGGAGACTTCAACGATGCCGGCGAACCGATCGTCATCGCCACGCTGCCGGGCATCGAACACGTGCCACCGCCTCCGACCAACCCGTCGGACGATCCGATCGCCTGTCTCGACCACGTCCTCGTCCCCGCCGAGGCGCGTGACGTCAGCGTGTCGGTTCCGGCAGGTGGTGCCGATTGGGCCGAACTCTCCGATCACCTGCCGGTGACCGTGCGCTTCACCCTCGATTGGGTGCAGGGCGGCTTCGCACCGCCCCGCCCCTGACTACTTCTTCTTCTTTTTCTTCGGCGCTTCGGCTTCGTCGCCGTCTTTGAGCACGCCCTTGGCCAATGCCTCGTCGAGGTACTCCTCGGCGTCTTCGGCCGACACCTTCAGCGCCGGCGAGATCTCGGAGATCAGGTTGACGCGAGCACGCTCGTACATGGTGCGCTCGGCAGCCGACAGCGACGCATCGCGGTTGCGAGCTGCGAGGTTACGAACCACTTCGGCGACCTGATAGACGTCGCCGCTCTTCAGCTTCTCCTGGTGGTTCTTGAAGCGACGGCTCCAGTTGCTCGGCACACGCGGGTCGGGCTTGGCGAGCACGGACACGAGGTCTTCGAGCTCGTCGGCCGAGACCGGCGGTCGGACGCCGACGTCATCGGTCTTCTCGACTGGGACCTTCAAGGTCATTTCGTTGATGACGGTCTTGAGAATCAGGTACTCCTGTTTCTCACCGAAGAACTCCATCTTCTTCGTTCCCTGCACGACGCATGCACCGTGCTGGGGGTAGATGACGGTTTCGCCCTTCTTGAATTTCACGCAGTACCTCGCCCTGTTGGGGCAGCTCGGGGGGTCGCAGCTCTCGCATGCGACTCTTCAGGCTACCTGTGTCTGTGCGCCCTCGGCAGGATTCGAACCTGCGACCGGTCGATTAGAAGTCGACTGCTCTATCCAGCTGAGCTACAAGGGCAGAGGCGGAATGGTAGCGGCCGTGCTGCGTCAGACGTTCGTGGCGGCCTGAACGCCCGCATCACCGGGCGTCGAACCGGGTCCACCAGGCCCGCTCGCTCCCTCGATGAACTCGGCGTCGTCGAAGATCTGGTCGGCGCCGGTGAGGTCGAACCACCCGTACGACGCTCCGCCGTCGGCCCCGACGCCTTGCGCAGCCGCCGCTCCCGACGCTGCTGCGCCGCCCGATCCGCCGTTGCGTGCCGACCCGGCCGAGCCGTCGCCGCCTGCGAGTCCGCCTCGACCGCCGCGTGCTCCGACGCCGCCACCGCCGCCGCGGATCGTGGTCGCCGAGATCTCGACGATGTCGACGTTCGACGTCAACATGCCGTACGACGGGCCACCGGCACCGCCGCCACCGGCACCTCCCTGCCCGCCGGCGCCACCGCCTCCCGCGCCGCCGCCGTCGCCACCATCGGCCAGGACTCCGTCGACGCCACGGCCACCGCTTCCACCGTCACCACCGTCGCCGGCGGCCGGGGCGTCGCCACCCACGCCGCCGTCACCGCCGCGCCCTGCGGCGATCAGCGACTCGCGGATGACCAGTCGATCGACGTCGACGACCCACAGGCCGAGCGACGCACCGCCGCCACCACCACCGGCGGCTCCCGGGGTGCCGCCGGCGCCCGCGCCGCCACCACCGCCACCACCACCGGCGACGAGCAGCGGACCGAATCCGCCGCCGCCACCCGATCCGCCCGTGCCGGGCTCACCGTCGGCGCCGGGCTCGCCCGTGGCGCCTGCCACCACGCCGTCACCCTCGGTTCCGACACCCCCGTCGCCGCCCACGCCACCGGTGCCGCCGTCGCCACCCGACCCGGGCTCGCCCACGCGTGTGTCGATCGTGCCGCCTGCGCCGCCATCCGGTGCCGCCGATCCGTTGCTCGTCTCGCCACCTCGGCCGCCGTCGCCACCGGTCTGGGCCGCGGTCGCTGCTGCTCCCCCGTCGCCGGGTTCGCGCCCTGCCGCGTCGTCACCATCATCACCGGCGTCACCGGCGTCGCCGGCTGCCTCGCCCGAGGCACCGTTTCCGCCGCGACCGCCGTTGATCGTCGAGCGCTCGATGTACACCTCGTCGGCTCGGTCGACCGCGACGCCGACGCTGACGGCACCCGCCGCTTCCCGGCCCGCTGGACCGCCGTTGCCGGCGACGACGCGGCTGTCTTCGATGTGGATGACGTCGCCACCGTCGATCACGACCGCCTGCGAGGCGGTGTCGTCGGGTCCGCTCCGCGAGGTCACCTCGATCGCCGACAGCCAACGATCGTCGTTGCCGGTGATCCGGATCGCGGTCGTGGCCCCGTCGATGACCGCTCGGTCGGCGACGTTGCGATTCCAGCGTTCGTCGAATCCGCCGTACAGGCTCATGCCATCGCCGAGTTCGATCGTGTCGGACCCCTCGTCGTACACGCCGACGCTGCGGATGTAGACATCGCTGCCGGTGGCGGCCGCGGTGGCCGCGCGAATCGTCTGGTACGGACGCTCGCGGGTGCCGTCACCGGCGTCGTCGCTGCCGCGTTCGCCATCGACGAACACGGCCGCCTCGATGTCTTCGAAGACGCGCACGATCACCCGATCGGTGGCTGGTTCGTCGTCGGCACGCTCGATCTCGAGGTCGAACGCGATCGTGCCGACGAAGTTCGGCGCACCGAACGACACCGGCGAACCTCCGAGCGCACCGACTCCCGCCGTGACGTCCGGCCCGCCGATCTGCACCCAGCGGACGGATTCGGCGTCGACCGACGCATCGAGATCGACGGCTTCGAGAGTGACGACCTCCCCACCGCTGGCGTCGACATCGGGTCCGGCATCGGCCTCGATCACCGGCGGCAACGTCGTGGTCGTGGTGGTCGTCGTCGTGGTGGACGTGGTGGTGGTCGACGACGTGGTGCTCGTGTCGACCACGGGCACCGACGTGGGTGACCCCGTGTCGGACGTGGCCGTCGAGTCGCCCGACGGGCGGGTCGCCGCGAAGGCGATCACGCCGATCAGCAGCACGAGCGCAGCGGCGATCGACAGCCCGATCACGATGTTGCGCTGGCGACGCTCGGCATCGGACATCGCGGGCGGCGCAGGAGGGTTGGGAGGTGGCGGCGAGCCGGGGATGTTCGTCATGTCACGTCGTTCCTGGTCAGAACGGTAATCAGCATCCGGGCCGAAGCCACGTCACCCGAGTGGCAGATGGGTGTCGAGCGCCGTGCGCAGCATCCCGAGGGCGGTGATGACCGAGAACTGGCGCATCTGGTCGCGGAGCCCCGGCAAGCGGACCTCGTGGACTTCGTCGAACCCCGGGCCGCTGATGCCGACGAAGAGCGTCCCGGCCCGTCGCCCCTCCTGTTCGCCCGGTCCGGCGACGCCGGTCAGCGAGAGCCCCACATCGGCACCGACCGCTGCGCGGACGCCGTCGGCCATCTCCCGCGCGGCCGATGCCGTGACGACGGGCCCCGGGCTGACCCCGAGGACCTGCTGCTTGACGGCGGTCGCGTAGCTGATGATGCCACCGAGGAAGACGTCGCTCGAGCCCGGTACCCCGGTGAGTCGTCCGCCGACGAGACCTCCGGTGACCGACTCGGCAACGGCCAGGCTGAGCTCGCGCCGGCGACACTGCTCGAGCACCACCGACTCCATGGTGTCGTCGTCGACGCCGAACACGATGTCGCCGATCTCGACACGGAGCCGCGCTTCCCACTCGTCGAGCTGCGCCCGACAGGCCTCGATCGTGGCCGCCTTGGCGGTCAGCCGAACCTTGAGCCCTTCCCAGCCCGACGCGAGGAACGCCAGCGTCGGCACGTCGCCACCGCCGTCGAGTTCGGCGATCACGTGGTCGAGTCGCTCGTTGAGCCCGCTCTCCGATTCGCCCCAGGTGCGCAGCACCCGGCTGGCGATGACCGATCGCTCGCCGCTGCGTTCGAGCAGGTCGGGCAGGATCGAGCGGTGGAACATCTCCTTCATCTCGTGCGGCACCCCCGGCACCGCGTAGATGACCTTGGGGCGACCGAAACTCGAGATCGGGCAGATCAGCCCCGGAGCGGTGCCACGCGTCTGAGCGATGATGTTCGCCCCGACCGGCACCATCGCCTGGCGCAGGTTGTTGCCGGCCATGCGACGCCCTCTCGACTCGAACAGGACGCGAATCACCTCGGCGACCGCTTCGTCGAGCACGAGGTCGACGCCCATCACCGCGGCGATCGCCTCGCGTGTCAGGTCGTCGTGCGTCGGGCCGAGGCCGCCGCACATGATGACCGCGTCGACATCGTCACCGTCGGCCGACAACAGCCGGTCGAGCTGCGAGATGATGCGGTCGACGTTGTCGCCGACCTTGACCTGCACCAACGAGTCGACCCCGCCCGCGGCCATCTCGCCACCGAGCCAGGCGGAGTTCGAGTCGATGATCTGCCCCAGCAGCAACTCGGTTCCGACGGCGAGAACGCCGACGTTCATCGAGCGGGCTCGGGCACTCGCTCGGGCGCTGGACGTCCGGCGTGCCAGAGGTACTGCGCTCCACTGACGAGCGTGAGCACGACGGCGATCCACAGCAGACCGAGCCACAACCAGGTCGCGTCGACCGCGGTCCACGGCATGATCGCAAAGGCGACGGCGAACTGCTGCACGACGGTCTTGTACTTGCCCATCCGGCTGGCGGGCACGCTGATGCCCTTGCCGCTCTTGATGATGCGATAGCCGCTGATGAGCAGTTCGCGTCCGGCGATGATCGCCACGGGGACGAACCAGAACACGTCGTGGGCGACGAGCGTGAACATCGCGCCGAGCACGAGCACCTTGTCGGCGAGGGGGTCGAGGAACGCTCCGACGGCGGTGGGGCCGCGACGACGGGCGATGTAGCCGTCGATGCCGTCACTCGAACAGAGCACGAACCAGAGCAGGAACGACCACCACGAACCGGTGCCGTCTTCGGGAATCGCCAGGAAGACCAGCGGCGCGAGCAGGATCCGCGTCGCCGTGATGGCGTTGGCCCAGCTGTTGATCGACTCGACCATCAGACGTCCTCGCGGTCGGCCCCTGCAGCGACGAGATCGGGTCCGAGCGCATCGATGATCTCGACCTCGACGAGTTCTCCCACGGGTTCATTCTGCCCGATGTGGATCACACCGTCGATCTCGGGCGCCTCGCGATGGCTGCGACCGACTCCTTGCTCGTCGACGAGCACCTCGAGTGTCTGGCCGATCATCGCATCGCCACGAGCTGCGGTGATCTCGTCTTGCAGCTCGCGCAGCTCGGCGAGCCGCTCGTTCATCAGTCCCTCGTCGACGTGCTGATCGAGATCGGCGGCGTAGGTGCCTTCCTCATCGCTGTACTTGAAGAAGCCGCACCAGTCGAGCTGTGCCTGTTCGACGAAATCGAGCAGCTGGTCGTGGTCTTCCTCGGTCTCGCCGGGGTAGCCGACGATGAAGTTGGAGCGGAACGCTGCGTTGGGCTCGCGCTCGCGGATGTCGCTGATGCGGTCGAGGAAGCGCTGCCCGTCGCCCCAACGGCGCATGCGGCGCAGCAGCGGCTTGCTGACGTGCTGCAACGACAGGTCGAAGTACGGCACGCCGGTTCGACAGATCGAGTCGATGAGTTCGTCGGTCAGGTCGCTCGGGTACAGGTACAGCAAGCGGACTCGATCGACCTCGGCGGCGACCGCGTCGATGAGCGGGACGATCGAACCGGCACCCAGCTCGTCGGGTCGGTCTTTGCCGTACGAGGCAAGGTCTTGCGCCACGAGCACGATCTCGCGAGCGCCGGTCTGGTTGACCTCGTCGACGATCGACGACACGTCACGGCTGCGCTGCGGGCCGCGGAAACTCGGGATGGCGCAGAAGCCGCACGACCGGTCGCAGCCTTCGGCGATCTTGACGTACGCCCACGGCGCCACCGTCTTGGGACGCGGCAGGTTCAGGAGGTCGAACGCGGGCAGCGGCACGCTCGACACCGGGATGAGCTTGCGCTGAGGCGCCTCGTGACCGGCCGGCACCTCGGAGCCGTCACGCTGCGCCGGGGTGAGGTTGAACGCCTGGCCGAACCCGGCGACCTGGTCGACCTCGGGAAGTGCCTCGGCGAGTTCGTCGCCGTACCGCTCGGCCATGCACCCCGTGACGACGAGCTTGCTGGCCTTCGAACGTTGCTCGTCGAGCGCGAGGATCGTGTCGACCGATTCCTGACGGGCCTCGCCGATGAACGCACACGTGTTCACCACGACGAGGTCGGCGAGCGACGCGTCGTCGGTCGCGACCATGCCGTCGGCGACGAGCGCCCCGACCAGTTTGTCGGAGTCGACATCGTTCTTGGGGCAGCCAAGCGTCTCGACATAGAACCGTTGCACCTGATCACGCTATCTCTCAGCGGCACCGACGAACCGTGACACCAGTTGCCGGCCGATCGCAGCGAGCCGGCTCGTCAGTTCGGCGGGCGGGTCGACGAGGTCGATCGCATGCATCACGCCGGCGATCTCGGCCGCCAACACCTCGGCGTTCCACGCTCCGATCGTCACCGAGGAACGACCGGTGCCGACGGCACCGTGCACCACGGTCTCGACGCCGAGCGCTCGGAGCGCCGGGATGATCTGGTCGTCGACGACCGCCGAGGCCACGACACGCGTCGACTTCTCGATGTAGCTGATGGTGATCGATTCCCACGCCGCAGCGAGGTCGAAGTCGGGTGGTCGATCGAATCGCCGATCGGTCGACTCCAGGCCGACGATGCGATCGACCCGGAACGATCGCTGCCCGGCCACGGTCATCGCCAGCAGGTACCAGTAGCCCTGTTTGACGACCAGACCGAGCGGATCGATGTCTCGCTGCGACACCCCTTTGCGCGGCGTGTCGTAGGTGAGCACGACCGTGTGCTGGTCGATCACGGCCTGCTGGAGCGGTTCGAGCCATTCGTCGCGTCGCGGCTCGACGAGGAGCGAGGCGTCGCGATTGCCCCAGCTCGTCGAGTCGGCGACCACCGACGCCATCACCTGCTCGGTCTCGACGCGAATCGGTTCGGGGAGCGCTTGGGTGAGCTTGCGCATCGCGGAGGTGAATTCGGGTGTGGCCTGGCCCGTCGCCGCCGCCATGGTCAGCAATGCCCGAGCCTCGGCCGACCGGAACCCGGTGAGATCGGTGCGAGCACCGCCGATCAGCTGCCACCCTCCGCCTCGCCCCTGCTTCGAGTACACGGGAATCCCGGCGACGCTCAGCGCATCGAGGTCGCGACGCGCTGTCCGCTCGCTGACCTCGAGTTCGGCGGCCACTTCGCTCGCGGTCACCGTGCCGCGCGCTTGAAGCAGCAGCAGGGTCGCCACGAGTCGATCGGCACGCATGCGTTCATCTTCTCACGCAAACCGGTCAGACGTTGACCGGTTTGAGAGCGCACGATGCCCTCATGACCAACACACCCATCACCAACGCCAGTACGAAGCAGATCCGCATCGAGTACACCGACGGCGCTCCGCTCGCCGCCGACGACCCCCGAGGAGCGATGGCTCGGGCCGTACAGGCCGCTCGCGCCGTGCTGGCCCAAGTCGACGCCGACAACGCCGCCAACCCCACGCCGTGCTCGGAATGGACTGCACTCGAACTCGCTCAGCACATCGTGGCGGTACTCGACCGAGCGGCCGCCGGGCCCACCGACCGCGACGTGCCCTCGATGCCGCTGCTCGCCGACGTTCCCCTCGATCGGCTCGACGAGGCTGCGCTGGCGGCGGCAGAGCGCATCCACGCCAACTGGACCGACGACAGCATCCTCGATCGCCCGATCGTGGTGCCGTGGGGCGAGTTCCCCGGAGCCGTCGTGATCGGCGTGTACGCCGGCGAGACCATCGTGCACGCGTGGGACCTCGCCGTGGCGATCGGCGTCGACCTCGACTGGCCGGAGGCCGACGTCGCAGTTCACTTCGAGATGTCGAAGGCCGGCATTCCCGAAGACGGACGCGGCCCCGAGATGCCGTTCGACCCGGTGTTCCGCCCGGGCGACGACGCGCCGCTGATCCACCATCTCGTCGGCTGGCAGGGTCGCGAGGTCGATCGTTGGATCGCGGCGAGATGATCAGATCTCGCCGGCGAGGATGCTCCACACGTGAGCGTCGTGGAACTCGCCGTGCAGGAGGAGGCTGGAGCGGGCCACGCCTTCGTGGGTCGCTCCGGCCTTCTCGGCCACTCGGCGAGACGCGTGATTGCGCGTCGACATCTTGATCTCGAGACGCTGATACCCGGCCTCGCGGAGCCCGAACTCGGCGACGAGTCGCGTCGCCGCCGTGGCGAGACCATTGCCCGCACGGTCGGTCCGCACCCAGTAGCCGAGGTTGGCCGACCGGTTGAGTTCGTCGACCCCGTTGAGGCCACAGGTGCCCACGAGCACTCCGTCGTCGTCGACGATCGCGAAGCGGTACGGGTCACCCGTCTCGCCACGAATCCAGGCGAGTGCCATCGCCTCGTCGTAGTCGGCTGACGCCCACGGCATCCACGGCAAGAGTTCGGCGAGCGACGCCTGCACCGCCGTGGCCACGGCGACCGCGTCGGCATCGACCGGCTGCCGGAGCCTCACATGTGCGCCAGTCGCAGACCGCGACGCGGCCACGGGGTCGACACGAGGCGGCCGGTGCTCGACAGGGTGATGTAGGCGGTCTGCAGTTCGTCGCCGCCGAAGCAGACGTTGGTGGTGATCAGGTCGCCGGTGGCGTGGTGTTCGATCTGCGAACCGTCGGGAGAGATGGCGGTGACGCCACCGTTGATCAGCGTCGCCACGCAGACCCACCCGTCGGCGTCGACACCGAGCGAGTCGAGCAACTGATACCCCGGCAGGCCGTGCAGCACGATCGAGGTGTCGAGCGGCGCCGCCGCTTCGAGCACACCCGGCGACGTGACCGTGCGTTGGAACACCCGCCCGGTGTGGGTTTCGGCCCAGTAGAGCGTCGAGCCGTCGGGCGACAACCCGATGCCGTTGGGGGCCTCGGTCGGGAACACGGCTTCGGAGATGTGCGAGCCGTCGCACTTCGCGTAGTAGATGCCGGTCAGATCGGAAGTGCGCGCGACGTTGTCGCGCAGCCCGTGATCGGTGAACCAGAATCCGCCGTGCCCGTCCATGACGATGTCGTTGGGCGCACGGAGCGGTCGTCCGTCGCACGCGGTGTAGAGGTCGGTCACCTCGCCGGTCTTGACGTCGACACGCTGGATGCGCCCGCCGATGTATGCGGCCGGGTCGAACGGACCGGGGAAGGTCATCCCCATCACGTCGGCCGGCGTGAACGCTCCGCCGTTGTTGCACACGAACACCGAGCCGTCGGGGCCGATCGCTGCGCCGTTGGGTCCGCCCGGGATCTCCGCGATCGTGTCGGTCGACCCGTCGGGATGCACGCGGGTGAGGCGTGGACCGAACATCTCGACCAGGATCACCGTGCCGTCGGGCATCGCGATCGGCCCTTCCGGAAATCGGAGACCGGTGGCGATCTCCGTGAGTTCGGGCTGGAGTTCGACGAGTTCGCTCATACCCACATGCTTACTGGTCACGGCGACTCGGTCACGGTCGAACGGAACTTGGCCAACAGGTGTGCGCCCGCCAGCACCGGATCGTGGAGCGCCCGACCGCCCGGTTCGACGATGCATTCGACCCGGGCATCCCAGTTGGCGTTGTGGAAGAACGGCATGGTCAACCGGCGACGCGCTCCCCCGTCGGGCGGAACCACCACGCGGTGCATCGTCGAGCGCCAGCGGTCGTTCGTCCACCGTTGCATGAGATCGCCGAGGTTGATCACCAGCGCACCGTCGGGAGCGTCGACATCGACCCACTCGCCCGTCGGCGATTCGACCTGCAGCCCCGGTTCGTCGTCGAGTCGGAGGATGGTGAGGGTGCCGTAGTCGGTGTGCGCTCCGGCTCGAAAGCTTCCGGGCGGAGCGGGCTCGGCGAGCGCCGGGTAGTGCGCGAGTCGAAGCGCCGAGCCGTGCCGATCGACGAACGGGTCGAACCATCCCGGGTCGAGATCGAGCGCCACGGCGAACACGCTCATGAGCCGTGACGACAGCGACGACATGGCGTCGTAGTACGCCTCGATCGCCGGACGGAACGCCAGCAGCGCCGACGGCCACAGATTGGGGGCGTACACCGCCCGCTCGTCCGGGTCGGTCATGTCGGCGAGCGGGCGGGGCGGTGCATGGACCGGCCCGATGTTCATCGTCTCCTTGAGATCGGCCGGGGCGACGCCGCCGATCGAACGGTTGAGCGCCTCGGCGCTGAACGGCCGGTATCCGTACGGGTAGCTCACGTCGTCGGGCTCGGCCTCGGCGCGGTCGACGAGCGGAAGGTCGAAGAACGCGAGGGCGAGGCGGTGAGCCTCGGCGATCAGCTCCTCGGGCACGCCGTGACCGACCACCGAGAAGAACCCGACCTCACGGCACGCCGTGTCGACCGCAGTGCCCACCTCGCCGATCGGCCGGCGCAGGTCGATCAACGGAACGCTCATGTCGTCGGGCGACCGGTCAGAGCTGACCGTTCTGCGCGAGGAGTTCGTACTCCTCGACGGTCATCAGCACCGCACGGGCTTTCGAGCCTTCGCTCGGGCCGACGACGCCGCGCGTCTCGAGCAGATCCATGATGCGGCCGGCGCGAGCGAAGCCGACCTTGAGCTTGCGCTGCAGCATCGACGTCGAACCGAGTTGGCTGCGCACGACGAGTTCCATCGCCTGACGCATCATCGCCGTGTCTTCGTCTTCTTCACCGGCGGAGAATGCATTGGCGTCGGACGTGAGATCGAGGTTGCCCATGCCGCCGGGTGACGCGGACGGTGCCGGCGGGGTGAGTGCCGGTGAACTCATCGCGGCGGGCGGCTCGGCACCGGGTTCGGCTTCGATCGCCGCCGACGTGACGGGCTCGGGTGCCTGCGTGCGCCAGTGCTCGACGACGTCGCGCACCTCTTCTTCGGTGATGAACGCACCTTGAATACGGTTGGGTACCGACGAGTTGCCGGGCAGCAGCAACATGTCGCCCTTGCCGACGAGCTTGTCGGCACCGGGCTGGTCGAGGATCACTCGTGAGTCGGTGAGGCTCGACACCGCGAACGCCATGCGCGCCGGGATGTTCGCCTTGATCACGCCGGTGATGACGTTGACCGACGGGCGCTGCGTGGCCACGATGAGGTGGATACCCACCGCACGGGCCTTCTGCGCGATGCGGGTGATCGACTCCTCGACGTCGCGAGCAGCGACCATCATCAGGTCGTTGAGCTCGTCGACGACGATGACGATGTACGGCATGTACTCGTAGACCGGCGGACCGTCGGGGTCGGTGCCGGGCGGGTCTTCGATCTTGCCCGCCTTGAACGCCTTGTTGTAGCCGAGGATGTCGCGGTAGCCGATCTCGGAGAGCACGTCGTAGCGCCGCTCCATCTCCTTGACCGCCCACCCGAGCGCGTTCGCCGCCTTCTTCGGGTTGGTGACCGGCTGGGTCAGCAGATGCGGCAGCCGCTGGTACTGCCCCATCTCGACCTGCTTGGGGTCGATGAGGATCAGGCGGACGTCGTCGGGAGTCGTGCGCATGAGCAGCGACGTGATGATGCAGTTGATACCGCTCGACTTACCCGCACCGGTGGCACCCGCGATGAGCATGTGCGGCGTGGCGGCCAGGTCGAGCATGACCGCCTTGCCCTCGATGTCTTTGCCGATCGCCACTTCGAGCGGGTTGGTCGCCCGCTGCGCCTCGTCGGACACGAGCAGGTCGCCGAGCGCCACGAGTTGGCGCTGATGGTTCGGTACCTCGACGCCGATCGCCGAGCGGCCCGGAATCGGCGCCAGGATGCGCACGTCGGTGGCCGCCATCGCGTACGCGATGTCTTTCTGGAGGTTGGTGACCTTGGCGACCTTGACGCCCAGGCCGAGCTCGAGTTCGTAACGCGTCACCGTCGGGCCGACGGTCATGCCGATCAGTTCGGTCTCGACGTTGTGCGACTCGAGCGACTGCTGGAGTGTGACCCCGCGGGCTTCGATGGCCTTGCGGTCGACCTTCTGCTCACCGGCGCGCACCAGATACTTGATCGGTGGGAGGATCCAGTCGCCGACCTGTTCACCGTCGAGCGGCTTGTTGCCGGCTTTCGACGAACCGGTCGACAGCTTCGGCTTCGATGCCGCCCGTTTGCGCTTGGGGGCCTTGTCGGCGTCGTCGTCGGCGAAGTCGTCACCGAAGTCGAAGAGCTTCGGGCCGCTGTCGCCCGACGTGGCGAGCGCTTCGCCGGCGACGCCCGCAGTACCCGGGCCGAGCGACTGCTGATCGAAGACCTGGGTCGTGTCGATCTCGCGGCTGTCGTCACGGTCGCTGGTGAGCGTGGTGATGTTGCCGAGGCCGGAACGAGCGGCGCGTCCGAGCGGACGGATGACGGCGTTGACGAAGCCACCGGTCTGCGTCGCCATCGTGCGCAGCGACGTCTGCGTGACCAGCATGAGCCCGCCGATCAGCAGCGCGCTCAGCACCACGACCGCTCCCGGTGTGGCGATGAGCGCCATGAGCGGTTCGGACACGGCCGCGCCGATCAACCCGCCCCACTCTCCGAAGCGATCGAACCCTTCGGCGTCGTCGTTGCGGCGCACGATGTGGATGAGGCCGAGCACGGTGACGCTCACGACCGTCCAGGCGATCGCGAGGCGAATCGGGTTGTACGAGCGCCCGCGCCGCACGAGCGCCACGCCGGTGGCGACGAGCACGACGGGGACGGCGAAACGGCCGATGCCCGTGAACCAGCCGATGAGGGTCTCGACACCGCGGCCGAGTGGCCCGGCGAGGTCGAAGTAGACCGCGAGGGCGACGAGCACGCCGATGCCGATGAGTCCCAGCCCGATGAACTCGCTCTCGCGCCCGCCGACCGCCGTACGCAGCTCGTCTTCGGCGCGCGAGCGACCGCGGGGAGTGGCCGGCGGCGTCTCGTCGCGCACCGCTCCACGGCCGGACGACTTCGACGACTTCGACGTACGGGAGGTCTTGGCGGTCTTGGCCGACGGATTCACACGCGTCGAACGCTTGCCACCGGACTTACCACCCGATTTGCCGGACGATTTCTTCCCATCTGGGCCCCACGTAGACATGACACCGCAACCGTACCAATGCCGTGTCACGCAGAGGGGAACACCTGCGCGATCTCTGTGGCTCAGTCGGCAGCGGCGGAGCGGAGGTCGTCGGCCGTGAGCGTGCGCAGGGTGAGGCGGTCGAGCGCCGAGCCGAGTTCGTGTTCGAGCCGCAGCGCCTGCCGTTGCGTGGCACGCTCGAACAGCGTGCGAGCGAACCGGGCGTTGCCGAACCCACGGGCACGCCGCGCCTGATCGAACACGGCAACCAGCGTCGGGTCGGCGTCGGGGGCGATCACGTAGTCGGCATCGGACGCATGGCGCCGGATGATCTCGACCAGTTCGTCGTTGCGATAGTCGGGGAACGCGATCTCACGGGCGAAACGGGAGCGCAGGCCCGGGTTCGACGCCAGGAACTGCTCCATCAGGTCGGGATATCCGGCCACGATCACCACGAGGCGACCGCGATGGTCCTCCATCCGCTTGATCAGCGTTTCGACGGCTTCGGCGCCGAAGTCGAGGCTCTTCGGCCCCGGCGGGGTGAGTGCGTACGCCTCGTCGATGAACAACACGCCGTCGAGCGCCCGGCGAATCGAACGATTGGTCTTCATCGCCGTGTGGCCGACGTACTGGCCGACGAGTCGAGCCCGATCGACCTCGATCAGATGCCCGGAGCGGAGCAGGTCGAGGGCCCCGAACATCTCGGCCACCAACCGGGCGACGGTGGTCTTGCCCGTACCCGGGTTGCCGGTGAACACCAGGTGATGCGACGTGTCGATGGCGGCGAGGCCGTGCTCGCTGCGCTTCTGCTGGACCCGGATCTTGGCGCTGAGCGCGTCGATCTGCTCCTTGACCGAGTCGAGGCCGATGAGTGCATCGAGGTCGGCGCGCACCGCTTCGGGGCTTCGGCTGGTGCGTTCGCGGCGTCCACCGAGTTCGTCACGCCGGTCGGCGATGCGCCGGCTCACCGTTTCGGTGGCTTCTCGCGCTCGTCGAGCGAAGTCTCGGGGTCCCGACATCATGACGACGGTATCGACACCGGCTCAGATCGGGTCGACGGAGACGATCTGACCATCGCCGGTCACGACGATGTCGAGCAGTCCGCCGACCTCCGAACGGCCGGCGACCACGTAGGTGGCCCCGAACCCGTCGCCGTAGACGCTCACGGCGTTGATCGCGGTGTTGGGCAACTCGTCGGCGAAGCGCTCGGCGACGAGGCCCCCGTCGATGTCGACGTCTGACGCCGCGAACGTGTGCCCGTTCGCTCCGGTCTGCTTGGGTGCGGGCGGCTGGAGTTCGCCGTCGATGAACAGGTACGGCACGACGGCCGTTTCGTCGTCGACGGCCACGAAGATGTTCGTGAGCTGGGGATTTGCGGTGATCTCGAAGTACCGCTGCGACGCACCGAGCTCGGCCTCGACGGCGGCGATCGCGGCATCGATGTCGTCGACGAACTCCGCTTCACCCGCGACGCCCGCCGACACGATCGCCGAGTCGTCGACGGCCGGCTCGTCGCTGCTGCATGCGCCGAGCGCCATCAGCGCGGCGGCCGCCACGGCGAGACGGCCGAGTCTCACTTGCCCAGGATCGAGCCGAGGTCGAAGCCCTTCAGCGACTTGGCGATGTTGCCGGTCGGCAGGTTGCCACCGGGCGACATCTTGTCGACGAGTCCGGGAATCATGCCCGCGAGGCCCGATTTGGCCTCGTCGCGCGACACGCCGGCATCGCGGGCGATGCGATCGACCTGGTCGGCGCCGAGCGCCTGCTCGACCTCATCGGGGTCGAGGGGCTCGTTGGCCCCCGTGCCGACCCAGCTGTTGGCCTTGTTGCCGAGGCCGGCACCGGTGAACTTGCCCAGCAGACCGCCGAGCCCGCCGATCGCGCCGCCCTTGAGCAGCATCGGCATGAGCGAGTCGAGCAGTGCATTCCCCGACTTCGGCGCCTTGCGTCCGAGCAGTCCGCCAACGATGTCCATGAGTCCCATGGCCGCGACGCTATCGAGATTCGGCGATCTACGTCTCCATGACGACGGGCACGATCATCGGGCGACGCTTCGTGCGCTCGCTGACGAACTTGCCCGTGGCACGGCGAGCTTCACGCTCCAACTGCTCGACGTCACGGATGCCGTCGGCCAACGCCTTCTCGAGCGCCGCTGCGACCGTGTCACATGCTTCGTCGAGCAGGTCTTCGGCTTCGGGAGCGTAGACCCAGCCGCGAGTGATGATCTCGGGGCCGACGAGGACCTTGCCGGTCTGCACGTCGACCGTGGCGACCACGACCACGACGCCTTCTTCGGCGAGCTTCTGACGGTCGCGCAGCACACCGCGGCCCACGTCGCCGACGATGCCGTCGACGTAGAGGTAGCCGCTGGGTACACGACCGACCGGAGCGAGGCCGTCGTCGGTGAGTTCGAGCACGTCGCCGTCTTCGCACTGGATGATGCGATCGCGAGGAACGCCCATGAGCTCGCCGAGGTTCGCGTTGGCGACCATGTGGCGGTACTCGCCGTGGATCGGCACGAACCACTCCGGGTTGACGATCGACAGGTAGGTCTTGATGTCGTCGGCCTGCGCGTGGCCCGTGGCGTGCACGTCCATGATGCCGGAGTGGATGACCTCGGTGCCGAGCCGCAGGAGCCCGTCGATGACCTTGTTGACGTTGCCTTCGTTGCCGGGGATGGCGTGGCTCGACAGCACCACCGTGTCGTTCGGGCCGAGCTTGAGGAACTTGTTCTCGCCGCGCGCCATGAGGCCGAGCGCCGACATCGGCTCACCCTGCGAACCCGTCGAGATCACACAGATCTCACCCGGGTCGTACTTGTCGATGTCGCCGATGTCGATGATCGACGACTCGGGCAGGTTGAGCACGTTGAGATCGAGGCCGAGGCGCACGTTCTTCTTCATGCTCAAGCCGAGCGTGGCGACCTTGCGGCCGTCTTCGATCGCCGCGGAGGCGATCTGCTGGATGCGGTGCAGATGGCTGGCGAAACTCGCCGTGATGATCCGCTTGTCGCGGTGCTCGGCGAACAGTCCGCGCAGCACTCCGCCGACGCTGGTCTCGCTCGGCGCGAACCCGGCTTCTTCGGCGTTGGTCGAGTCGGACATCAGCAAACGGATGCCTTCGGTCTTGGCGAGTTGACCGATGCGAGCGAGGTCGGCGCGTCGGTCGTCGACCGGTGTGAGGTCGAGCTTGAAGTCACCGGAGTGCAGCACGACGCCCTGCGCCGTGTGCACGGCGATCGCGTGCGCGTGCGGCACCGAGTGCGTGACCGGGATGAACTCGACGAGCAGCGAGCCGACGTCGATCTGGTCGCCGTCTTCGACGGGCCGACGGTCGATCTTGCCGAGCAGGCCGGCTTCCTCGATCCGGCTGCTCGCCAGACCGAGCGTGAGCTTCGACCCGTAGACCGGGAGCTTCTCGCTGCGGAGTCCGCCGATGCCGTCGCCGTCGCGCATCAGGTACTGGATCGCGCCGATGTGGTCTTCGTGGCCGTGCGTGAGGACGATGCCCTGAAGTCGCTCGGCGTTGTCTTTGAGGTAGCTGAAGTCGGGCAGGATCAGGTCGATCCCGTGCATGTTCGCGTCGGGGAACATGAGCCCGCAGTCGATCAGCATGATCGTGCGGTCGGGGTCGTCGGCGGCGCCCTGTTCGATCGCCATGCAGTTGCGGCCGATCTCACCGAGCCCACCGAGGAAGATGATGCGGACCGGGGTGTCGGCATCGAGCGGTGCCGTCATCGGTTGGATTCGGGACTTCTTCGAGTCAGCCACGGGCTGCCACCAATCGTTCGTAGACATTCTTGGCCAGGTCTTCCAATCCCTCCGGGGCAGGGCCCATCGGGAGTCGTGCTTCACCGACCGCGTGTCCGAGCGTGCGCAACATCGCCTTCGCCGGAATCGGGTTGGGGATGTCGTCGCTCGTCTCGAACGCGTAGCTCTCGAGTTGGCGGGCGTTGATCGAGCGGGCAGCGGCAGCGTCGCCGCGTTCCCACGCATCGAACATCTCGACGTGATCGGGTGCGCACCAGTGGGTGGCGACGCCGATCGCACCGACCGCTCCCACCGCGAGCAGCGGCAGCGTCATCGGGTCGTCTCCCGAGTACACCTCGAAGTCGGCGGGCGTCTCGTCGATCACCGCTGCCGTCTGACCCGGATTGGCGGCTGCGTCCTTGAGCGCCACGATGTTGGGCACCTCGTTCGCGAGTTTGACGATGACGCCACGGTCGATCGGCCGGCCGGTGCGCTTCGGGATGTCGTACAGCACCACCGGCAGGTCGGTGTTGTCGGCGATCGCCCGCATGTGGGCGTCGATGCCGGCCTGCGACGGGCGGCTGTAGTACGGGCACACGGCGAGGATTCCGGCCACGCCCAGCTTCTCGGCTTCACGAGTGAGGCCGATGTCGTGCAGCGTGTTGGAGCCCGTGGTGCCGGCCACCACCGGCACGGTGACCGCGCCGACGACCGCTTCGAACAGGGCGAGCTTCTCGTCGATCGACAACACCGCGGACTCGCCCGTCGTCCCGGAGACGACGAGCCCTTCGTTTCCTTGTTCGACCAGCCACTTGGCCAGTTCGACCGTTGCGTCGAGGTCGAGTGCCCCGTTCTCGTCGAAGGGGGTCACCATTGCCGTCAGCACACGTCCGAAGCGTCCCATCAGGCCGCCGAACACATTCGAGAAGAATTCACGCAGAACAACCTACGTGATCGAATCGATTAAAAGCTTCCCTCGTGAGCACGATCGATGCCCTGGGTGAGGATGAGGTCTTCGTGGAGTTCCATCCACACGTCGTGGAAGCTGCCGCACATGACGCCGGTGAACATGTTGGTCTCGCCGCTGCGCACCTTCTCGAGCACGTTGCCGAGCCGGGTTGCGTAGGGGCTGAGGCGGTCGATGACGTCGCCCATCGCGCTCACGATCGGGCGTGCGACCTGGTCCATCTCGCCGAGTCGGGCGATGATCTCGGCGTCGTAGCCGGCGTCGGTGTGGTCGTTGGGTTCGCCGTTGCGGAGCTGCCAGTCGCCGCACAGCTGCTTGAAGTTCACGTTGACCTCGACGAATGCCGGGTAGTGGTCGCCGAGCGCAGCGACCGGGTCGATGCCCTCGAGGTCGCGAGCGAGTTCTTCGGCGTGCGCGGCGCGGCCGTCGGGCGTCAACTGCCAGAGCCCGCGGTTCTCGCGGAACTGCACGTGGCCAGCGCCGGAGAACTCGTCGAGATGGGCGTTGACGTCGGTGTCACGGTGTGTCGTGATGTCGACCAACGTGTCGATCGTCGCGAACCCCTTGATGCGCAAGGCGTGAAAGGTCCGGAAGTGAGGTGTCGAAGGATGGCCCATGAACTGCCAGTCTTGCCGGACGCACCTCCGTCGAACGAACCCGTCGGGTGCGGCCCATGCGCCAGGCGACGTAGAGCGCTGCACCGAAGGCGATCGGCAACACGTAGGTGAGGAACCGGTAGATCAGCACCCCGGCGAGCGCCGTCGTCGTGTCGACACCCGCCGCCATGAGCGCACCGGTGGTCCCGGCTTCGACGACACCGACGCCGCCGGGCGTGGGAGCGAACGTGCCGGCGAGGTGAGCGAGGAAGAACACCCGGAAGAACTCGGTGGCGCCGAGTTCGCTGCCGACTCCGAGTGAGCGCAGCGACACGAACAGGATGATGGCGCCGGTCGCCTGCGCCAGCAGCGTGCGGCTGAGCAACCACCACGGCCGACGGGCGATGGCCCGGAGTTCGGTGCGCACCTCCGACACGCCCGTGGCCGGATCGTGTGCTCCCACCGAGGGCAGTCGCCGAGCGATGCGGCCGAACAGCCCGCGCATCCGAGTCGACGCCCAGAGTTCGAGGCGGTCGGAGCGCAGGATCAGCGTCCAGAACACGGCCGAACCGGCCAGTACCGCCACGATCACCGAGGCGATGACGACGTCGGCGAACTGGATCGAGCGCTGTGTGAGGTCGATGCTGAGCGCCGCCAGAGGCAGCAGCCACGAGACGAACGAGGTGGCGATGCCGTAGGCGATGAGCATCGATGCGAACCGGGCCGGTCGCACGTCGCTCTCACGGCTGATCGACCAGCGCAGCGCCGTCCCGAGGGCCCCGCCGAGCGGTACACCCTTGCTCACGGCGGTGCCGACGTCGTGGATCGTGACGGCACGGCCGATCGCCACGTCGGTTCCGAGGAGTCGTCGCACGATGTTGGCGCGCGACCATCGTTCGTACACGGTGAGCGCTGCCAGTCCGGTGATGGCGAGGGCCGAGAGTCCGGCGATCTCTCCGAGCGCTCCCCCGATCGTGTTGCGTTGAACCCAGATCGCGAGCGTCAGCGCTCCGACGAGCACGGCGACCGCGGCGACGCGCACCACGGATGAGTTCGCTGCACGCGCTGTCACACCGTGTTCATCGGCGAGTCGGGTCACCGACTCAACGTAGAACGCGAGATTTCTGCGAGCCCACCGGAGCCCGTCTGTTTTCTGTTCGTTGTCAGTGCAGACGGCTGACGCCGTCGGCCTGGGCGGCCTCGGCGACGGCGGCGGCGACCCGCATCGACACCGAGCGGTCGAACACCGACGGCATGATGTTGGTGGCGGTGAGGTCGTCGTCCGACACCGAGTCGGCGATCGCCTTCGCTGCGGCCAGCTTCATGTTCTCGGTGATGTCGGACGCCCGAGCGTCGAGCGCACCTCGGAAGATGCCGGGGAAGGCGAGCACGTTGTTGATCTGGTTCGGGTAGTCGCTGCGGCCGGTGCCCATGACGCTCACGAGGTCGCCGACGAGTTCGGGCTTGATCTCGGGGTCGGGGTTGGCCATGGCGAACACGATCGGGTCGGTGTTCATGTTCTTGATGTCGTCGACGGTGAGGATGTCGGGAGCGCTCACCCCGATGAAGACGTCGACGCCGTGCATGACGTCGCTCAGCGAACCCTGGAGGCCATCGGGGTTGGTGTTCTCGGCGAACCACTGCTTCCAGGCGTTGAGCCCGTCACGACCGTCGTACACGGCGCCACGGCTGTCGACGCCGATGACCTTGCCGGCACCCGCACCCAGCAGGATCTTGCCGATGGCGACGCCGGCCGCGCCGACGCCCGAGATGACGATCGTCAGCTCGTCCATCTTCTTGCCGGTGAGACGCAGCGCGTTCTCGAGCGCAGCGAGGGTGACGACCGCGGTGCCGTGCTGGTCGTCGTGGAAGACCGGGATGTCGAGCGCTTCCTTCAGCGCTTCCTCGACCTGGAACGCGCCGGGGGCGGCGATGTCTTCGAGGTTGATGCCACCGAACGTCGGAGCGAGCCGGATGACGGTCTCGATGATCTCCTCGGGGGTGTTGACGTCGAGACAGATCGGGAACGCGTCGACGCCGGCGAACTCCTTGAACAGGAGCGCCTTGCCTTCCATGACGGGCATGGCTCCCTTGGGGCCGATGTCGCCGAGGCCGAGCACGGCGGTGCCGTCGGAGACGATGGCGACCGTGTTCTTGCGGATCGTGTACTCGTCGGCGAGCGTCTCGTCGGCGGCGATCGCGTTGCACACGCGGGCCACGCCCGGCGTGTACGCCATCGACAGGTCGTCCTGGTCGCCAACGGCGCACAGCGACAGGACTTCGATCTTGCCGCCTTCGTGCATGCGGAACGTCCGGTCGTGCCACTCTTCGAGCACGACGCCCTCGGTGGCCTCCACCGCGACGACGACCTCCTGCTGATGGTCGACGCTGCTGCAGTTGACGACGATGTCTCGTTCGAGTTCACGCCCCTTCGCCACGAAGCCTTCGATCGCGAAGATGTTGCCGCCTGCATCGCCGATGGCGGTGCACAGACGCCCGAGTACACCCGGAACGTTGTCGAGCGTGACGTCGAGCGAGATCGAATACTGCGTGGCCGGGGGGTTCGACATGGGCCGAAACGCTACTCGCCACTGCACGAGTTGCCTTGTATGCCGTCACGTATGCCGTCGCATGCGCGCCGACCGGTGTCGGCGGCGACGTGCCGAGTGAACAGCGGTGGCGAGTAGCGTTGACCGTTCGTGAACAACCAGCACAAGGAGACACCGTGCGACATTCCCTGACCAACAAGTTCCTCCCGGCCGTCGCGGTCGGCGCGCTCGTTCTCGCTGCGTGCGGAAGCGACGACGACGCGTCGAGCAGCGACGAGACGTCGAGCGGCGAATCCGACTGCGGCGCCACCGTCGAAGACGGTGTCCTCACGGTCGCCACCGGCGAGCCCGCCTTCTTCCCGTGGGTCATCGACGACGACCCGAGCAGCGGTGAAGGCTTCGAAGCAGCGGTGGCGTACGCCGTCGCCGCCGAGATGGGCTACGAAGGCGACGCCGTCAAGTGGGTGCGCACGACGTTCGACGAAGCGATCCAACCGGGCGCCAAGGACTTCGACATCAACCTGCAGCAGTACTCGATCACGCCTGAACGCCAGGAGAACATCGACATGTCGCTGCCGTACTTCACCAGCAACCAGGCGATCGTCGCGCTGTCGGGCTCGGCCGCCGAAGGCGCCACGAGCATCGCCGACCTCAAGGACGTGAAGTTCGGAGCCCAGGCCGGCACGACCTCGCTCCAGTTCATCACCGACGTCATCGAGCCGTCGTCGGAGCCGTTCGTCTACGACGACAACGTCGGCGCGAAGGCGGCGCTCGAAGCGAACCAGATCGACGCTGCCGTGTTCGACCTCCCGACCGCGCTGTACGTGTCGGCCGTCGAGATCGAGGGTTCGTCGGTCATCGGCCAGTTCCCGGCCGAAGCCGGCGGCACCACCGACGAGTTCGGCATGGTCCTGGCGAAAGACAGCGCGCTGACCGGTTGCGTCAACGACGCCATCACCGCCATCACGGCATCGGGTGCGCTGGCCGACATCAACGCCGAGTGGCTCGCCGACAACACCGGCGCCCCGGTCATCAGCGAATGACCCGGGCAGGTCGGCCGAGGGGTCGACGCCTCGGCCGATGAGCCAACTCACACGCCGACAGGAATACGAGCGAGGGCGACGCCGACGCGGCGCCGTCATCGCTTCGGCGAGCACGATCATCGTCGTCACGGCGGTGATCGTGCTCGTCCCGCGTTTCGAAGGATGGAGTCGGGTCCGCAAGGCGTTCTTCGACCGCGAGGTGTTCCTCGATTCGTTCCCCCGCCTCCTCGAAGCCTTCTGGCTCGACATCCAGATCTTCCTCTGGTCGACGCCGCTGATCTTCGCCCTCTCGCTGGCGATCGCCATCGCCCGCAACACGCGCTCCCCCGCCCTGTTCCCGCTGCGCGCCTTCGCCGTGATCTACACCGACGTCTTCCGCGGCGTGCCGGTGATCCTGATCATCTTCCTCATCGGGTTCGGCGTGCCCGGCCTGTTCGACTCGCGGGCGTGGAGCAACCCGCTCATCTGGGGCACGGTCGCGCTGGTGCTCTCGTACTCGGCGTACGTGTCGGAGGTGATCCGGGCCGGGATCGACAGCGTCCACGAGAGCCAGCGGGCTGCCGCTCGCTCGCTCGGCATGACCGGCAACCAGACCATGGCGAGCGTCGTGCTCCCCCAGGCCATGCGGCGCATCGTGCCACCGCTGATGAACAGCCTCGTGAGCCTGCAGAAAGACGTGGCGCTCGTCAGCCTGATCGGGCCGGTCGAGATCCTGCGACGAGCCGGCATCGAGAAGTCGAACTTCGCCAACTTCACGCCGTACCTCGGCGCCGCACTCATCTTCTTGATCCTGACGATCCCGTGCACACGACTCGCCGACTGGCTGCTCGCACGCGAGCGCCGCCGCACCGGAGCAACCGCCGTCGCATGAGCAGCAACCCGAGCAGTCACAAGATCTCCCTGCGCGCCGTCGAGAAGTCGTTCGGCGACACAGCCGTCCTGCGCGGCATCGACCTCGACGTCACCGACGGCGAGGTCATCACCCTCATCGGAGCATCGGGGTCGGGCAAGTCGACCCTGCTGCGCTGCATGAACCTCCTCGAACCGATCGACGACGGGGTCATCATGTTCGACGGTGTCGACATCGCCGAACCCGGGCTCGACGCCGACCCGATCCGTCGCCGCATCGGGATGATCTTCCAGAGCTTCAACCTGTTCCCACACATGAGCGTGGTCGACAACGTCGCGCTCGGCCCGCGCAAGGTGCTCAAGACCCCGAAGGCCGAGGCACGCTCACTCGCACGCGACCTGCTCGTGCGACTGGGCCTCGAAGCGCGCATCGACGCCTACCCCGATCAACTGTCGGGCGGTCAACAGCAGCGCGTCGCCATCGCACGGTCGCTCGCGATGGAACCCGAGGTGATGCTCCTCGACGAGATCACCTCGGCCCTCGACCCCGAACTCGTCGGCGAAGTGCTCGACGTGGTCCGCGACCTCAAGTCGCGCGGCATGACCATGCTCTTCGCCACCCACGAGATGGCGTTCGCGCGCGAGATCAGCGACCGCGTCTGTTTCCTCCACCACGGCCGCATCCTCGAGCAGGGAACCCCGACCGACATCTTCGGAGCACCGACCGAGCAACGCACCCAGGAGTTTCTCCAGCGCGTCATCGACGCCGGTCGTCTCTGACGCAGTGTCCGGCCGAGCTCATCGCTCGCCGATTACGGTGCACACGATGGGAAGATGGAGGGGCATCGCAACCGCGTTCACCATCGCGGCCAGTTTGGTGACCGGGTCGATCACGGTCGGTACGACTCCGGTGATCGAGGCGGCGTCCGACACCACCAGGCTCGTCCCGCTCGAACCGTGCCGACTCGCCGACACGCGATCTGGCGACGGCATCTCGACGATCAGCGGCCGACGCATGACGATTCGCCTCGGCCACTGCGGCATCCCCGACGATGCCACCGCGATCGTCGCCACGACCACGGTGATCTTCCCGCAGTCGCGCGGCTATCTGGTCGGCTATCCCGCAGGAACGGCCGAGCCGAACTCGGCCACGCTCAACTGGACCGCGGGCCGCACGTGGGGCAACTCGACCACGATCACCGTCGGCGACGATCGGAGTATCGAGTTCTACAAGAGCGACGGCTTCGGAACCGGCAACGTCACCGTCGATGTCACGGCCGCCTTCGTGCCCGCAGCGGAGGCCACCGCCGGCAGGTTCGTCCCGTTGCCCGCCGGACGACGCCTGCTCGACACTCGCTCGACCGCCACACCCGCCGCGGGTGACGTGACCACGGTGCCGATCCCCGACGGCATCCCCGCCGACGCCACCGCGCTGGCGGTCACGCTCACGGCCACCGACACCACAGGCCGCGGCTTCTTCACCCTGTACCCCAGCGGCGGTGAACGACCTGAGGCGTCGGCGCTCAACACCGACGGGGTGGGCCAGTTCCGCTCGGCGACGACGATCGTGCCGGTCGGCGAACTCGGTTTCGACATCTACCAGTCGATCGGCGCCGACGTCATCGTCGACATGACCGGATGGTTCACCGGCGAGTCCGCCACCTCGTCGGCCGACGGCCTGTTCGTCCCGCTCGCTCCGACTCGACTCCGCGACACCCGCCCAGAGGCGTCACCGATCCACCCCGGCGGGTCGATCGAGATCCCGATCGACCACGACGCCGCGGCCGTCGCGCTGAGCATGACGATGGCCGATCCCGACACCCGCGGCTACATCACGGCGCACGCTGCTCGCACCGAGCGCAGCGAGACGGCATCGGGCTACGGCTTTCCGTTCGAGAACACCGCACAGTTCGCCTTGACCGCAGTGTCCGGCACCGGTCTGTCGGTGTTCTCGGCCAACGGAACCGAACTCACCGTCGATCTCCTCGGCTGGTTCACCGGGACCCCGGCCCCCGAGACCACCGACTCGCCCGCACCCAACCCGGTCCCGCGCCAGCAGGTGCTCGCGATCGGCGACTCGTCGATGGCCGGAGTCGACCGCACGTTCGCGAACGGCGCGCTGCAGGGCGCCGACTTCACCTTCCTCGCACGGTCGTGTCGACGCCTCGTGCGCGAGTCGTGCAACGGGCGAGAGGGGCCGATTCCGCCACCCACCGCCTACCAGACCCTGAGCGGCGTGGGCTACAAGCAGTTCGACGCACTGGTGATGATGACCGGGTACAACGACATCATGCCGGGCTTCTCGTCCGATGTGCCCCAGATCGTGGCCCTCGCTCGAGCGAAGGGCATCCGTCGCATCGTGTGGCTCACCATGGCCCGCGAGTTCCGCACCGACAAGGGCGGCCCGGGCGCGTACCAGGTGTACCAGTTCCACAACGACGTCATCCGGGCCAACGCCGCGGCGCACGACTTCATGTATGCGATCGAGTGGTCGTCGATCGTCCGGCAGGTGCCGTGGTGGACCTACTCCGACGGCATCCACCTCGATCGACCGGGCGGCTACGGGGCGGCCGACCTCATCTCGCGCTCGGTCGCCCACGTCACCGGCCAACCGTGCCCACAGCCCGAACGGCCCGGCGGAACCACCGATGGCGTGTGCCCCGACCCCGGCACACGTCCACCGATCGACGTGCGGACCCTCTACGGAATCTGACGATCGGCCGTCGACAGGACTACGGTCGCCGACGATGGTTCATCGGTCTCAGCGCATCGGCCCGTCGCCGGTCACTCGAACCATCGCCACCGTGCTCACGCTGACGGTGGCGCTGCTCGCGGCAACGCTCGCCGTGCCTGCGCCCGCTGCCGCCGCTCCCCCACTTCCCGACGACACCGGCGTCGACGCCACGAGCCGCTACCGAGCTCTCGAACCGTGCCGACTGGCCGACACGAGAAACGGCACCGGGTTCGTCGCCGTCGACGACCGGACGAGCCGCGTCGATCTCCAGCGCTGCGAGATTCCCTCGACCGCAACGGCGATCGTCGCGACGACCACGATCGTCAACGCCACACGCGGCGGATGGCTGGTCGCCTACCCGAGCGGTACGGCGCGACCCGACGCCGCCACGCTCAACTGGTCGGCCGGGATGACCCGGGGCAACTCCGCGACGATCGCCGCCGGCGACGACTTCGCGATCGAACTGTTCCGCAGCGACGGCGCGGGCAACGGCCACGTGGTCATCGACGTCGTCGGCGCGTTCGTCCCGGCCGAGACGTCAGCGCGTGGCCGGTTCGTGGCCGCCGACGACGGCACTCGCCTGCTCGACACGCGCGACGCCTCGGCAGCGCCGACACGGCCCACGACTCACCGAGTCGGGCTCCCCGAGTCGGTCCCGGCCGGTGTCGACGCACTCGCGGTCACGTTCACGCTCGTCGACACCACCGCTCCGACGTATCTCACCGCCTACGCAGCCGGCGGCGAACGTCCTCTGGCCTCGGTGCTCAACGCCGACGGTGCCGGCCAGTTCCGTTCGGCAGCGACGATCGTGCCCGTCTCCGACGACGGCTTCGACGTGTTCGTCTCGGCGGGAAGCCACGTGGTGATCGACATGACCGGCTGGTTCACCGGACCGTCCGCCGACGTCTCGGCCGACGGCCTGTTCGTCGCCATCGCACCACAACGGCTGCGCGACACGCGGTCCGAACCCCAAGCGCTCTACGACGGCGGCAGCACCGAGATCCTGCCGCCCGCCGACCTGATCGGCGACGGCTCCACCGGGCCGGCGGCGCTCGCCTTCAGCATGACGATGGTCGGCGCCGACGACCGCGGCTACGTCACCGCCTACGCCGCCCGCACCGAGCGACCCGCGATCGCGTCGGGCTACAGCCTGCGCAACCAGGTGACCGCCCAGTTCGCGCTCACTCCGGTCTCGGAGTTCGGGCTCGCGTTCTTCACCGAGCAGGGCACCGACGTCACCGTCGACCTGCTCGGATGGTTCACCGGGCCTCCTGCCACCGCCACCGAGACCGAGCCGGCACCGAATCCCCAACGCCCACTTCGCGTACTGGCCGTCGGCGACTCGACGATGGCCGGCGTCCGCTGGTATCGGGCGCTCGGGGCACTGACCGGGGCATCGTGGACGTTCGCCGGAGAATCGTGTCGGCGACTCGTTCGCTGGTCGTGCAACGGCCGCGAGGACCGAACCCCACCGACTGCGCTGCGCACCATCGAGACGATGCCCGACGTGTTCGACGTGCTGGTGATGATGACCGGCTACAACGACCGCGCCAACACCTTCGAAGCCGACCTCGAACGGATCATGGCCGCGGCGCGAGCGCAGGGCATCCGGCGGGTGGTCTGGCTGTCGTACTCACGGGAGTTCCGTTCCGACAAAGGTGGGCCCGGCGCATCGCAGGTCTACGAGTTCCACAACGTGTTGCTGCGGGCAGCGGCCGAACGTCACGACGACCTCGTCGTGGCCGAGTGGGCCACCGTGGCCCGCAACCGGCCCGAGTGGGTGCACTACGACGGCATCCACTTCACCGATGACGGCGCGTACGGCAATGCCGACTTCATGTCACGGGCGGTTGCCCATGCCACCGGACAGCCGTGCCCCCTGCCCTACACCGTCGGCGGCGAACTGACCGAGGTCTGCGCCGACCCCGGGACCGTGCCGTCTCCGGACGTGCGCTCGCTGTACGGGTTCGTCGACACCGTCACCCAGTGTTGGGAAGTCGGTCCGAGCCGCACCGTCGAGTGCGTGCAGGACCCGTACACGTACTGACGGGCCGAGCGAGCGGGTTCAGCCGCTGACGCCGCACACCAGGTCGCGGTTGAGGCACAACGCCACCTCCCGTTCGAGCTTCTCCTGATCCCAGGTGTTCCAGAAGTCGGCGTGGGCGGTGGCCGTGTCGCCGGAACTGAGCGACAAGCCCTCGGCGGGCACCGGCGGGAAGTCGATCGCCATCTGCAACTGCGGAATCGCTATCGGATGCGACTCGGGGCACCCGTTGCTGCTGTAGCGCACATGTGCCCCCGACCCGAACGAGGTCAGGCGCGACCCGTCCCAACAGTCGGGGAAGGTGAGCCACAACCGCAGCGTGGAGTCCTCGCGGCAGTCCTGCGGCCGATCGGTCCGCTGGGCACCGCTGCCGCAGCCCCACGCCACGACGTCGATCGACTGCACCTCCTCGGCCTGCGAGTCGCCGGCGATCATCATGAAGCCCGGCGGGTACGCCACGACGTCCTGAGGCGCGATACCGTCGCCCGGTCGGTAGTACGCCGTCATCGACAGTGCATCGATGCGCTCGCCGGTCGGGCCGAGCAGCGTCGGCGACCAGTACGAAGCGGTGTCGAGTCGTTGATCACAGCTCGTGTCGGCACCGATCGCCCGCTCGTAGCCGGGGTCGGAGTTCGTGGCGCTGTTGCCGAAGAACTGGTGCTGGTGACTCAGCCCCGGTTGCCACGGCAGCACGATCGGGTCGTCGAACGCGATGTGGCTCACCTCGCACTCGACGATGAACTGCGCGACGCGACCCTGCGGCCCGACCCGCGCCGGATCGGGGTCACCGGAGACCGGCTCGTCGGCGCTCGACGCGCACGCCCCGAGCAGCAGTGCTGCGGCGAGAAGCCGTTTCACGCTCAGCCGTCGGCGACGGGTGTGGTGATGGCGTCGGTGTCGATCGCGAACGGCACGTCGGTGGCCGGCTGTGCCGGAGCCGTTGCGGCGTCGGGCATGTCGTCGAGGTCGGGCAACGGCGGCAGCGGCGCGGTCTCGTAGTCGACGGGCTCGGGCCGGGAATCGACCTCGCCGAGCCAACGCAACACGTTGAGCGCCTCGGTCTCCCAGACGGCATCGTCGGGAGCGGCGGCGTCGGTACCGCACGGAGCGATCGTCTCGAGCGCGGCGGGGGCGCTGGTTGCGAACGTGTTGCCCGACCAGCAGTTGCGCAGTTCGCCCGTCGGCTGGCCGACGCCTTCGACAGCGAGGTCGGCCTCACGGCTGTCGCTCACGACGTTGTCGCTGATGACGTTGTCGAACGAGTCCCACAGCAGCGATTCGGGGATCTCGGTCGCCGGCGGTTCGAGGCGCTGCTCGCTGCACGGCGTGTCCCACTCGGACTGCTCGGGGATGTCGTCGTTGGCACCTTCTTCGAGGAACGGGACGAGGCCGATGCCGGTGCGATCGTGGTCGTACACGAGGTTGCGTTCGACGGTGTTGCCCACACCGCCGGGGATCAGGATGCCGTTGCCCATCGCGAGGATCGCGACATCGATGGCCGGCGTGTCGGGCTGGTTGTTGGAATACACCGTGTTGCCCACGATGAGGTTCTGGCGCTGCGGGTAGCAGAGCTCGTACGAGCCGGAGTTCGGCACGATGCCCGCACGATTGTTGTTGAACCGCGAGTTGGCGATGATCAGGTTGCCCCCGGCGTTGGTGCCGGAGTACCCGAGTCCGTTGTGCTCGGAGATGACGTTGTCGACGACGGCGTCGCACGGGTAGCACTGCCCGATGTAGAAGCCGGCGTCGGGGCTTCCGGCGCCGTACGAGTGCTCGATCTGCCCGGTGACGGAGTCGAACGCGTAGATGCCGTAGTCGCCGTTTCGGTAGGCGGTGACGTACGAGGCGCGATAGCCGTCGACGCCGGTGAAGAACACGCCGTTGTCGGTGTAGTTCTGCACGGTGAGGTTCTCGACGGCGACCCCGCGTGCACCGAGCACGCGGATGCCGTTGTCGAGTTCGAACTGGCCGTCGAGCACGACGCCTTCGCGTTCGAGGCCGCGGATCACGATCTCGTCGGTGACGACGTTGACCGCTTCGTTGTACGTGCCCGGCGCGATGAGCACGAGGTCGCCCGGCTGGGCGGCGTCGACCGCTTCGGTGATCGTGGTGAACTCGGCGGGTACGTCGAGCACCCCGTCGTCACCGGGTCCGGGGGCGTCGGTCGCCGGCGGGTCGGTCGGCTCGGGTTCGGGCGCGTCGGTCGCGGGCGGGTCGGTCGGTTCCGGTTCGGGCGCGTCGGTCGCCGGCGGGTCGGTCGGCTCGGGTGCCGCCGTCCCGACCGCTTCCGGCTCGTCGGCCAGGTTGGCGCTGCCGTCGCTCCCACCACACGCGGCAACGAGCATCGCTGCCCCGATGGCGAGTGTCACTGCCTTGAATCCACGTGCTCGAGTCTGCATCGAGGCCGAGAGTATCGTGCCGAGCAGATGCGGCCGGTATCGTCGGCGTCGAGCGGTGCGCCACGCATCGCTCCCGACGAGGGCGCACCGTACCGGCAAGCACGACGGGCGCAGGAGCATCATCGTCATGGCTTGGTTCGTCCTGATCGTCGCGGGACTCTTCGAAGTCGCGTGGGCGAGTCTGCTCGGCACCACGAAAGGGTTCACCCGGCCGCTTCCGACCGTCGGGTTTGTCGTCACGCTCGCGATCAGCATGTATCTGCTGAGCGTCGCCACGCGCACGATCCCGGTCGGCACGGGTTACGCGGTGTGGGTCGGCATCGGCGCGCTCGGCGCGTTCTTGGTCGGCGTGTTCGTCAAAGGCGACGAGACCAACGTCGCTCAGATGATCGCGATGCTCGCCCTCGTCGCCTCGATCGTCGCGGTCAAGTTCACCGCCGCCTAGAAACCGGCGTGGAGGTCGTAGCCGCGGTCGGTCCAGTAGTCGGTGGGCGTGTCGTTGGTGAACTCGATCGACCCGATGCGCTTCAACTGCTTGATGCCGTACTTCAGCGGCGTGACGATCCGGATCGGAGCGCCGTGGGCTGCGGTCAAGTCGACCCCGTTCAGTTGCCAGGCGAGCAACGTCTGAGCGTGCAGCATCGTGTAGTTCTCGATCGCCGAGCTGTAGTCACGGCGAACGGTGGGCGTGCGCTGACGCGGCGTCCGCAGCACCATCCACTCCGCCGACGCCTGTTCGGGCGCGTACCGTTCGAGCACGTCGGAGAATCGGACGCCGGTCCAGTGGACGATGTTCGCCCAGCCTTCGATGCACTTGTGTTCCCACACCATGTCGTGGACCTCGAAGTCGGACTTGATCGACGCCAGCGGGATCGGGGCGAGATCCGAGCCATCGGTGCCCGTCAGGTTGATCTCCCACGCTGCGGCCTCGTCGTCGGGAATCTCGATGTAGTCACCCGATCCGTCTTCGAGCCCGTGGTCGCCGTTGACCCGCAGCGCTTCGCGATCCGAGATGGCGAACGTACGAGCGCGGGCTCCGTCGCGTTCGAGCTTGCTCCACACCGCGGCGTTGACGTCGAGACCGCTGCGCAGCACGTCGGGGATACCCCGTTCCTCCGGGCGGTTCTGGATGGTGCGGAAGCCGAGATAGGCCCCGACACCGAGTGCTCCGAACGAGAGGAACGCTCGTCGAGAGCGCTTCGTGTACTCCGCTCGGTCGATGATCTCACCGTCGTCGGTGAGTTCACGCAGGTGGCGTTCGCGATCGGAGGTCATGTGTCGACGCTCCCTTTCTGCTCGTCGTCGACCGGTGGCAGCAGCTCGCTTCGCCGCTCCAGTCGGTACCCGGTGATGATCGACGTGAAGTTGCGCCAGCCGGCACGGGCGACCTGCACGAGGTGCACGAAGAAGAACAAGATGAGCAGCACCGTCACCGAGAAGTGGATGAACCGTGCGTGGTCGTAGCCACCGAATGCGGCTTCGAGCAGTGCGAGTTGCCCGGGCTTGTAGATCGCGAACCCGGTGGCGACCAGCACCGCCGCCAACACGATGACGGCCGTGTAGGTGAGCTGCTGCATGGCGTTGTACTTGCCCTGCGGCGGCGCCTCGTCACGCAGGTGCAGGTCGTGGAGCACCACCTTCGACGCATCCTTCACGCCCTGAGTGTCCGGGATCAGGTAGCGCCAGTTGCCGTTGCGCGACAGGTGGATCGCATAGGCCACCCCGTTCGCGACGAAGAACCAGCCGAACACGAGGTGGAAGGCGATCCCCTTCGCCAGCTTGCGTTCGAGTTCGAGGAACCCGTTCACCCCGTCGGGCCAGAACTCGAAGAGCTCCCAGCCGAAGAAACCGAACGCGTACGGGTCGCGCAGATCGGCCCAGTAGATGCGCATGCCGCTCCACATCATCACCATGAGCACGGGGAAGTTGATCCAGTGCATCCAGCGCAGCGCGAGCGAGTGCTTCTTCTTGGCGACGAGTTCCGCGCCGTCCGACGTCGACACGTCGGTGGATGAGTCGTCGAGCGAGGTCACGTCGGCGACGCTACGACACTTCGGCCGCCGTGCGCCGGATGACCGCTCGCGGTTGTGCGGCCGTTTCGAATTGGTTGTCGACCCGTTGTCAGGCGGGAGCGTTGACGATGACGGTGCCGATCATCCCGGCGTTCTGGGTGCCGTGGATCGAGCAGTAGTACGGGAACACACCGGGCGTGTCGAACACGTACGAGTACTCGTCCCCCGGTGTGAAGTCCTCGCGCTCCACCCGGAATCCGGCGAACGCGGCAACTTCGTCGACGGGCAGCACGTTGTGCTCGTTGCGTCCGCCGTTGACCCAGAGCACCTCGGTGCCGGCGTCGATCTCGATCGTCTCGAGACGGAACGTGTTGTCGAGCGATCGGACCTCGACCACCTCGCCGTTCGGGGCGAACGTGGTCGGCTCGGGCGGCGCCGGGGGCTCCCCGTCGGCCGCAGGCTCGGACTCGACCGGGACCGTGGTGGCCGGCAGCGGGGCGCGGGTGGCGGGTGGGGCCTCGACGGTGTACACGTCGTGAGGGTCGGGTGCGCACGCGCTCCCCACGAGCGCCGCGGCCGCGAGGCCGACTCGGATCAGCGTCTTCATTGGTTCATCAACACGTCGCCGAATTCGGACCGCAGGTCCTTCTTCGAGAACTTGCCGACGCTGGTCTTGGGGACCTCGTCGATCCACACCACGCTCTTCGGAAGCTGCCACTTGGCGACCTTGCCGTCGAGGAACTCGAGGATCGACGCTTCGGTCACCTCGGCGCCCGGCGCCTTGACCACGCAGGCGACCGCGGCTTCGCCCCACTTGGGGTGCGTGACGCCGATGACCGCGGCCTCGGCGACGTCGGGGTGCGCCATGATCTCGTTCTCGAGTTCGACGGAGCTGATCCACTCGCCGCCCGACTTGATGAGGTCTTTGGTGCGGTCGACGAGCCGAATGCGACCGCGCTCGTCGACGGCGGCGACGTCACCGGTCTTGAGCCAACCGTCGGCGGTGAAGCTCTCGGAGCTGCGCGGATCGTCGTAGTAGTCGGCAGCGATCCAGTTGCCGCGGCACTGGAGTTCTCCGCTCGACTCGCCGTCCCACGGCTGCGGTTCGAGCGTCTCGGGATCGACGACGCGAGCCTCCACACCGAAGCTGATGCGACCGACCTGTGTGCGCAGCTCGGCCTGCTCGTCGATCGAGAGCTGTGTCTGGTCGGCGTCGAGATGGCACACCGACGCGATCGGGCTGGTCTCGGTCATCCCCCACGCCTGCAGGATCGGCAGGCCGAGCTGCTCGCGGTATCCCTCCGACAGCGACTTCGGCACCGCCGAGCCACCGCACGGAATCGAGCGCAGCGACGACGTGTCCTTGCCCTTCAGTTCGGGCAGCACGGCCATCCAGATCGTCGGCACGCCGGCGGCGACCGTGACGCGCTCGTCGACGATCAACTTCGCCACGGCGGGCCCCGACAGGTCGGGACCGGGCATCACCAGCGTGGCGCCAGTAGCGACCGCGGCGTGCGCGAGCCCCCACGCGTTGGCGTGGAACATCGGCACCACCGGGAGGATCACGTCGGACTCGCGGGCGCCGAGGCTGTCGACCATCATGGCGCCCATCGTGTGCAGGAACGTCGAACGGTGGGTGTAGACGACGCCCTTCGGGTTGCCGGTCGTGCCACTCGTGTAACACATGCTCGCGGCACGACGCTCGTCGGTGATCTCGGGGAAGTCGATCGGTTCCTCCGCCGCGAGCAGCGCTTCGTAGTCGTGGACCTGCACGTCGACGCCGAGGGCGCCCTGGTCGGGCAGGCCAGCGCCCGAGTCGTCCATGATCACGAGGTGCTTCAGCCGCTCGAACGTCGGCAACAGCGGGGTGAGCAGGCCCATGAGCGAGTTGTCGATGAAGATCACCTCGTCGTCGGCGTGGTTGACGATGTAGGTGAGCTGCTCGGGGAACAGGCGGATGTTGAGCGTGTGGAGCACCCGACCGGTGCAGGGAGCAGCGAAGTACAGCTCGAGGTGGCGGGCGGTGTTCCACGCGAAGGTGGCGACGCGGCCGTCGGCCGAGATGCCGAGGGTGTCGAGCACGCCGGCGAGTTGACGCGTCCGGCGCGCCCACTGCCCATAGGTGGTGCGTTCGACGCCCTGCGGCGTCGCCGTGATGATCTCCTTGTGCCCGTGGTACTTCTCGGCACGATCGAAGAGATGTGTGATCGTCAACGGAACGTCTTGCATCAGCCCTTGCATGGGCGCCGAAGATAGCGCAACACGGCTACCGTCAGGGCTTCGTGAGCGACGCCACTCTCCCCGACCCGATTGGCGACCCGGTCGCTCTCCCGACCCCGCACGTCCGGCCGCGGTGGGCTCCGCTCACCCTTGCCGCGTTCGTCGGCCTCGTGATCTGCACGAACATCGCGAACGCGACCTGGCCCAAGCTGACCGACGTCGACAGTCCGAACCCCGAACTGCTGCTGCTCCTGTCGTCGCGCAACCGCTACCTGGCGTTCGCGCTCGGTTCCGACGTGTCGATTCCGGCGTACATCGCCATCGGATTTCTCCGCATCATGGCGGCGTTCCTCGTCTGTCACCTGATCGGACGGGCCTACTCCAACGACGCGATCGGCTGGTTCAAGAAGTACCTCGGGTTCAACGAGGAAGCCGAACGGACCTTCGATGCCGGCTTCCAGAAGGCCGAGTGGGCGCTGATCCCGATCTTCGCCGGCTCGAACATCGTCGGCGTGCTCACCGGTGTTCGACGAACGCCCTGGACGAAGTTGCTGCCGCTCCTCACGATCGGCATCGCCGGACGCATGGCGATGATGTGGTGGCTCTCCCGCTTCTTCGAAGACGAACTCGACAGCTTCCTCGGATTCACCACCCGCTACCAGTGGTGGTTCCTGATCGGTTCGGTCGGCCTCGTCGTGCTCGTCAACCTGAAGAACATGCGTCGTCGCTGAGCGTGGCGTCGAGACGATCGCCCGCTGCTGGCTACAGTCTCGACCATGGCTGAAGTCACTCTCGGGGGCAACCCCGTCCACACGTCCGGCGAGCTTCCCGAAGTCGGAAGCTCCGCACCCGCATTCACCCTCACCGGGTCCGATCTCGGCGACGTCTCGGCGTCCGACTTCGAGGGCAAGAATCTCGTCCTCAACATCTTCCCGTCGGTCGACACGCCGACCTGCGCCACTAGCGTGCGCACCTTCAACGAGCGGGCCGCTTCACTCGACAACACCGAGGTGCTCTGCGTCTCGGCCGACCTGCCGTTCGCCCAGGGCCGGTTCTGCGGCGCCGAAGGCATCGACAACGTCAAGACGGCGTCGACGTTCCGCTCGTCGTTCGGCGCCGACTACGGCATCGACCTCACCGACGGACCACTCGCCGGCGTTCTCTCGCGCGCTGTCGTGGTCGTCGGCCCCGACGGCACCGTCAAGCACACCGAGCTCGTCGGCGAGATCGCACAAGAGCCCGACTACGACGCTGCGCTCGGCGCCATCTGATCGGCGTTGCATGCGGCGTCGCGCCTGGCAACGCGACGCCGCGTGTGATTCGATGAAACGATGATCGGGCGACGTCGCAGCGGAGTGGAAGACGCTCCCGACGACCTCGACTCGATCTGGGCGACCGACTCGATTCCGATCGACGACGGCCCCACCGAGTTCGACTGGTCGACCTCGGCTGCCGAACCCGACCCTGCCACCACCGCCACCGAGGTGCCGAACCGACGTGGCAAGGTGATCGGCGCTGGCATCGCAGCTGCGTTGTTGCTCGCCGTGGGCGCCATCGTCGTCTGGCCGAGAGGCGACCAGGCTGCCGACGAGGCCGATGACACGCCCGACGCCACCCCGACGACGTTGAGCACGCTGCCGGAGTCCGAGGTCACCACCATTCCGGAGGCCGAGTTCGAGATCATCGACCCCGATCTCGCCCCGTCGACCGTGCCGACCACCGAGACGTCGCCCGGCGCACTCGATCCCGAACTCGGTGCCGGCGAGGAGCGACCGAGCTCGATCGAACTCCCCGTCGAACTCGCCGCATCGACCACGCCGACCGAAGTGGTCGTGGCGACCTCCGAGGGACTCGTCACGCTGTCGATTCCGTCGGGTCGCGTGCGCTACGACGATGGCCTGCCCACGCGATTCGGAGGCGGCACGATGGTCGTCGCCCCCGACGCCGCCGCCCTGCTCGATGGCAACGACCTGCACATCTTCCAGCGCGATGGCATGTTGCTCGAGATCGACGACGTCGCCGGCAACACGGGCGGGTTTCTCCGCGGCTGGACGGTCGCGGACGATGGCACCACTCGATTTCAGATGATCAGCTACGGCGAGTCCGGTGACGGCGTCGAACTCGAGATCGACGTCTTCGGAACGGTGACGCCGACCACCGGCAGCGGCACCGACCTGGCCTACGACTTCGTCAGGTCGAGCGGCGGCCGAATCCTCAACGACACCGGTGGCGTGTATCGAATCGGCGACGACGGCGCAGCGGTACGCGTGTCGACCGGACGGGCGTTCGCCGCGAACGGGAGTCACGTACTCGCCCGCGAGTGCGACGACGCCCGCGTGTGCGAACTCGTCGTCCTCGACCTCGACAGCGGAGAACGTCGCGTCGTCCCGACCGACGAGGTCGAGCTCGACAACCTCTACTCACTCGACCTCGCCCCCGACGGCACTGCGGTGGCGGTCGATCGTGACGGCGACGACGGTGTCAGCGGCTTCGTCAAGGAGATCATCGACTTCGACCTCGGCGTCGTCGGATCGATGCCGGGCTCTCCGATGTTCACCTCCGGGTCGAGTTGGACCGCCGACGGCGGTGGAGTCATCGGCCGTCGTCGCGGTGGCGGCGGCCTCGTCTACCTCGATCGCGAGACCGGCACGACCGCTGACTTCGGGGTCGACCTTTTCGACAACATCGTCGACTTCGGCGTCCGCTACCCCGACGCCGAACTCCCGCCGCAATCGTCCGACCCCGCGGCGCGCGCGATCACGCTGAGCGAGGCGGTCACCGTGCCGACCGGTCTCGATCTCGTCGTGCTCGGCGAGGGCGACCGCATGGCTCACGTCGACCTCGATGGCCGCACGGCAACACCGTGGTCGGTGCCCGACCTCGGCGCTGGATTCCCCGAGATCCACGTGAACGGGCCCCAGGTCACGGTGGCCGCCGCGTCGACCGGTTTCACCTCGGTGCTCGGCGAGGCCACACAGATCGACACCGACGGCACTCCGCTCCCCGGCGCTCCGCGTTTCACCGGGCCGCTGGCGGGCACCGTCTGGGCGCCCACCGACGACGCCGCGGCGGGTATCGACCATCGTCTCGTCGTCATCGGCCAACTCCCGGCGATCGACGGTCCGGAACTCTCGGTACCCAACGCGACGCTGCTGGGATCCGACGGCGACGGCGGCCTGCTCGCGTCGATCGGCGGCGACATCTTCGCCGTCACCACCAAAGCCAGTTCCCGGCTCACCTCCGGCGAACTGTTGGCTCTCAACGGCAACGTGGTGCTCGAACGCGTCTGCCCCGAGGCACTCGCGTGTGCGGTGTATCTCGTCGACCGCACCACCGGAAACTCCACGTCGATCAGCGCTTCACCGATCGACGACGCGGTGCCGCATCGGCCCGAGCGGTTGGTCCCCGTCGCCGGCACGATTTCGCCCGACGCGACCGCCGTCGTGATCGAGACCTCCGACCCATCGGCGGCCACGCCGTGGGCGGTCGTCGACCTGCGGAGCCAGACGGTCACCTCGCTTCCGCCTCCCGACCTCCGTCAGCCGATGCTGTGGAACGAACTCGGCACCTATCTCGCCTTCCTGTCGGAGGGCAACCTGTACGTCTACGACCGAACCAACGCCCGCGTGAGCCGCGTGCAAGGGCTCGGTTCGGCTCGGGCGATCGCCGCAGTCGGCGACGATTTCGTCGCCGAGTGACGCTTCACGGAACGATGCCCCGCTCGATCCAAACGGCCTGTTGCGTTGAGAGGAGCGTTACATGTAACGTCCTGGTATGGCTCGTCAACGTTCGACTTCGGCAAGTGCGGTCCGCGTGCGCGCTCATCGCGAGCGGCTCCGCGCGCAGGGCTTGCGGCCAGTTCAATTCTGGGTGCCCGACGTCCGATCACCCCAGTTCGCACAGCAAGCCCACGATCAATCGCTCGCCGTTGCCACGAGCGGCCAGGAGTCTGATGATCAAGCGTTCATCGACGCCCTCGGCGACGAAGAGTGAGGCGCGGCGAGATCTGGACCGCGGCCGCCGGGAGCGGGTACGCCGGCAAACCGCGACCGGTCGTCATCATCCAAGACGATCTTTTCGACGCGACTGCGTCGGTCACGGTCTGCGCGTTCACCACCGACGACACCGATGCTCCACTGTTTCGAATACCTGTCGCCGCCGACGAGGCGACCGGAATCCGCCAACCGAGCCGGCTCATGATCGACAAGATCACGACCGTTCCTCGTGCGAAACTTGGCGAACGGATCGGCCGACTATCCGACGACGACATGGCCAGACTCGCACGATCGGTCATCGTGTTCCTCGGCCTCGCAACATCGTGACCAGCGGCGAGCACCCGCACGATCTGGACGGGGTCGCCCGATCGGATGTGCCGTACCTGAGCGGGCTGATGTGTTCGCGTGGAGCGCCGATATGGGCGCTGCGGGGACGGGTTTGATCCACAGCTATCGGCCTTTTTCGCGCATTCGATTCGAGGTTTCGATGGCGCCGTGGTTCTGTGACCTGGCGAGTCCGTCGATGACTCCGAGGCGGTCCTGCTCCGGGCGGTTCTGGCTCAGCTTCTGTTTTGCTTCGACGCGTTCGACATGAAGTTCGATCCCGACGATCGCTTTGAGTTGTCCATCGATGAACGACGCCGGGGCGTCGGACACCGCCCACGGTTCAACCAGTTCGGGGTCATCGACCCGACCCTCGTTCTCCCGGGTCAGATCCTCGACGACCTTCCGCTTCCAATGGGCATCGTGGTGGATCTCGACGACTCCGTGGAGATGGATCAACTCGTAGTTCGACGTGGGCACGACCTGGCCGTGTTCAGCCTTCGACGGGTACCAGCGTGGCGACACGTACGCATCGACGATCGGGACGATCAGGAGAGCCTGGCGGCCATCGATGTCTCGCCAGTGGGGATTCGCTTTGGCGAAGTGCGCACGGGCCAGCGAGAGTTCGTCGTCGACGACGAATGGGAGGGCAGTCGCGGTCAGCCGTGGGCCGTCATCGGCGTCAAGGTGGTGGGAGACGAGGTGACCGAACCCGGCGCGTCGGATCGCTTCGGTGATGTCCGGGCGGGTGCCCATCTCGAACGCTACGGGTGTGTACATGCTCGGACCGTAGTGTCGCGTCGCGGGCCGGTGGGTCGTCGATCTCGGTGGCTTTCGGAGTGCTGCTTGCTGCACGCTGCGAGTTGCGTCTCGCTGGTCGAGCGTGCGTCGCCGGCCGGTGTCGGGCTGCGGGGATCGTGTGTGGGGTGCATGAGGTTTCGAAGAGTTCAGCTGAGGAGTGCGGCGGCGGTGACGGCGAGCGCGAGGCCGAGGGATTGTTTGCGGTCGAGTCGTTCGTTGAGGAAGATCACGGCGAGGAGCACGGTGGTGGCCGGGAAGAGGCTGACGAGCGCCCCGACGATGGCGAGGTCGCCGTCGAGTGTGGACCACAGGAAGAGACCGTTGGCGGTCATGTCGAGTGCGCCCGCTGCGACGGCGATGCCGACGGTCGATCTGTCGGGTGTTGGCGGTCGGGTAACGAGGGTGGCGGCGAGGAGCACGGTGACCGAGGTCGCTCTCGCCATGAGCAGCGGCACGGCCCCGGCGTCATCGGGGGTCTGAGCAAGGAGCACGAAGAACGTGCCGAATCCCAGGCCGGCTCCGACGCCGAGCGCGAGTGGTCGCCGGGACGCGCCGGCCAAGGCGATGTCGCCGCCTGCCACGAGCCACACCGCGACCGGGACCACACAGATCCCGACGAGCGCGATCATCGCCGGGCGATCACCGAGCGCCACACCGACGATCACGGGAACCGCTGCGGCGACCACTGCGCTCAGTGGGCTCACGAGGCGGTTCGGTCCCTCGGCCAGACCCTGGTAGAGAAGCAGGAGCCCGGCGAGGCCCGCGAGTCCTCCGGCTGCGCCCCAGGCGACGGCCTCGATGGACCAGTCCCCGTCGATCGCGACGACGAGCACGACGGCGAGAGCGGCACCTGCGAGGTTCGTGATCAGCGTGACCGCGACGACGGCTGCTTTGCGGGTGGCGAGTCCGCCGAGGAAGTCGGCGACACCGAACGTGCACGCTGATGCGATGGCGAGCAGAGCGGGCATCAGCGGCCGGCGGGGCTGTCGATGGGATCGAACACGGCAAGGTGGAACTCGGCGGCACCGTCGGCGACACTGCGGTATCCGTGGTCGACGTCGGCAGCGAAGATCAGTGACTGGCCAGTATCCACGGTGTGGGTCTCGCCGCCCTCGATGTCGACCTCGACTCGACCGGAGTTCACGATCAGCGCTTCGAGGCTGCCGGCGCTGTGCGCGTCGGATCGTTTCGACTCACCGGGCTCGAGTCGCCAGACCCACATCTCGAGCGGCCCCATCCCCACGAGGAGTCGCGCCGCGCTTCCCGCATCGGTGGACCACAGCACCGCAGCAGATCCGTTGTCCGTCTGCAGCACCGCGTCACGGGAGCCGGGAGCCTGCGCGACCAGGTTGGTCAGGTCGATTCCGAACCCGTTCGCGATCGACAGCAGCGTCGACAGCGACGGGTTCGCCGATCCCGATTCGATCTGCGTCAGCAGACGCCGACTCACCCCTAGCCGGGTTGCAGCGCGATCGAGCGACCAACCCCGCTCCTTGCGTTCCGCACGCACGACCGCACCCACCGATGCACTCACTTCCATGTCGGGCACTATAGTGCCCGACATGGTGCAACATGCTTGGTCAGAAGTAGATCTCGATGAGTGGCTCGCAGCGGTCAGCATCGACCAAGCGATCTTCGATCTCCGTCCCGACTACTGCGCAGGGCTCATGGTCGTGGCCGGCATCAGCGCCGGTCCCTCCGATACCGATAGTGATCACTGGCTCCAAGCAGCCGATTCGTGCGACATCGATCTCGATGATGAACACCTCGAACACTGGCGAGACACCTACCGGGCGTTCGGCGCCAAACCGAACCGCACACGACCGAGCGCTGACGCACTGTCGCGACGTGCCCAAAAGAATGGGCTCCCACGGATCAACAAGATCACCGATACGTACAACGCGATCTCGCTGCTCCAACGAATTCCCATCGGCGTCGAGAACCTCGACGCCTACCTCGGCCCGGCACGACTCGTTCGTGCCGAAGGCACCGAGCAGTTCCACACGATCAGCGACGGGCTCAGCGTGGTGGAGCATCCCGAGCCCGGTGAGCCGATCTGGCGCGACGACACCGGCGTCACCTGCAGGCGATGGAACTGGCGCCAAACCACACGCACCGCCATCACCGACGCCACAGCCGACGCACTCTTCATCGTCGACGCACTCGGGCCCAATGCACACCAACGTGCCATCACCGCCATCGACACTCTCCGAACCGCACTGGCAGCAGACACGCCGTCCGCCACCAGATACATCGACACCACCAACTGACGACAGCCTCCACAGCACAGAATAAGTCGCCCAGTACCGGAGGAGGCAGCGAAGGATCCGGCACACGCGCGGCCGAGCCCGAGCCGCGCCCGGCGCGTATTGACGAGCGAACTGAGCGCAAGGAAATCGGTCCATACGGTGGTCGGCTTCCGGTGGGGGCGTCGGGCGTTATCGAGCAACCGACCGAGCGCGTACGTGCCGTTAGCGATCGGTGGGAGCACTCCCTGAGGGCTGTTGTTCTGAGCGTTGTTGACAACGGTTGATAGAGAGAGCAGACTTGATCCATGAGTCGAAACACGATGAGCTTCGCACTCCCGGAGAACATGCGGGACTACATCGACGCGCGAGTCAGCGACGGGAGCTACGGCAACACGAGCGAATACCTTCGCGAGTTGATCCGCCGCGACCAGCGCGAGCAAGCATCTCAGCGACTCAGAGATCTGATCGCCGACGGGCTCGCATCCGGCGACGGCCGCGAAGCAACCGATGACGTGATCGACGAACTGCGCAAGCGAGCACTCGGCACCGACGCGTGACACGCCCGATCCTTCGCCCGCGAGCCGAGGACGATCTCGTCGAGCGAACCCGGTACTACCGAGCCGAGGGCGGCTCGGACCTCGGCGAACGATTCTTCAATACAGCAATCGGTGCGCTCGACGCAATCGGACGGATGCCTGGCGCCGGCTCACCGCGGGTGGGCGAAATGTGCGGCATCGATGGGCTCCGAGTCCGCCGAGTCCCGGACTTCCCGTGCGGCTGGTTCTACTTCGTCGCCGGCGATCGTGTCGATGTCGTCCGCCTCCTCGACGATGCACAAGACATCGCAGCGATCCTCGCCGATATCGAGCAGCCGTAGCGACCGGGACGTGCCGTACTGCTCGGGTCCGGGGGGCGATTCTGCTGTTGTGCGCCGACGCAGTCGTGCCGGACTTGAGGTTGGCCTGCTCGAACGCTGCACGCTCGCGTGTAGACAAGAGCGATGACCGGGTAGCGGAATGCTCGTCCTCGTCGCGTTCGTGGCGGTCTCGTACGGTTGTAGCGAGTCGGATGACGCCGAGCGGCCTGACGGCGTTCCTCCCGGGTTCATCGTCTGGACCGAACCGATTCCCGATGCCCTCGACGCGCCCGTCGACGGCGTCGTCACCGTGTCGCAGAACGGGTGCGTCTTCGTCCGCGGCTCACCCGACTCCGCACAGGAGCCGGCGATCTGGCCGTTCCGGACCACGTTCGACGGCTTCGTGATCCGGACCGCAGAGGGAGTCGAGATCAGAGACGGTGATTCGGTCCAGGGCGGCGGCGGCGAAGTTGAGTTCGAGTTCGAGTACTACCTGGAGAACACGACGCTCGCCGTCGATCTCGACCTCATGGTCGAATGCGGTGGTCTCGACGGCGACCGCATCACAGCGTTCAATCCGACACAACCGATCGCGGTTGTCACCGAGTGATCTGAACAGCCTGTGCGTTGTCCGTCAGGATCTCGGGCACGCATATCGACGGCGGCAGATGACGTCCGGACCCGTCCGGGAACCGGCAATCTGATCACCGGCGGGTGTCCCATAACGTGCAGCGATTACCCGCGTCGTCGCGTCTCCGGAGTGCCGATGAGAGGCGCCACGAACGTTGCCTCACGCGGCACTCGTCAGCTGTCGACGGTGGGCAGGATCGCCGACCACACGTCGGGGTCGTCGAAGCCGAACGCCCACAGCGCCACGCCGTCGAGACGAGCTTCGCGGGCCATGTCCATGCGGAGTCGCACCCCGTCGGCGTCGACATAGTGCACGCGCCGCGTCTGCAAGCAGGTGGTGGTGCCATCGGTGATCTCGAGTTCGTAGCCGAAGCTCCACTCCCCCGTCACCGAGTCGAACTCCGGAGTCGCACCTCGCCGCTCGATCAGTTCGTCGACCGTGCGGTTGTTGACCGTGGTGACGCCAGGGACCTCCTCACCCTCCGGGCACTCCCCATCCACCGACACCGGCCAGTTGCGGCCGTACGCCGCCAGGCCGAGCACGACCTTCTCCGGGTCGCCGGTCGCTTCGACCACGCCGTTGATCGACCGTTCGACGAACGCCAGCGGAGCGATCGGGCCGGGCTCACCGACCGAGAAGTCATACGCCATGACACGGATGCGATCGACGTACGGCGCGATGGCACCGTGGTCGTAGACCCAGAAGCCGCTGTCGGCGGTCTGCTCGGCGTCGTACACCGGCGGGATGCTGACCGTGAGGGTGCGGCCGTCGTCGTCGAGTCGTTCGGAGAGTTGTCGGACGAACGCGACCCAGTTCGGTCGGGTGGTCGCCCAGGTGTCGCGCCCGTCGGAGAACGCGAACTGTTCGTAGTCGAGGTCGAGACCGTCGTAGCCACCCGCCTCGGCGAACGCGACCAGCGCGTCGACGTGCGCGGTTCGGGTCGTCGGGTCGGCGATGATGGCGGCCATCTCACCGGCCGGCAGTGCGTCGACGATGGAGGGAACGATCGCTGCGTCGGTCCGTGAGATCGCATCCATGAACGCTGCGGTCGCCTCGGAGTCGGCGTTCTCGTCGACGGTGATGGCGTCGACTCCGGTTGCTGCGTACCAGAACGGCGAGATCTCGCGCATCGACGGCACCCGGAGCGGCGCATCGACGAGGGAGCTCTCGAGCGTCCAGTAGGGCGCCCAGGCGTCGAGCGGGATCTCGGGCTTCGGCGGCAGCGGTGCCGCGGTGTCGTCGTCGCCGCTCAGCAGCAGTCCGATGCCGAACACGGCCAGCGCGAGTGCGATCAGCCCACCGAGGATCGCGTACTGCCTGGTCCGACTGAGTCGTTCGACCGCCCCGGTGATGCTCTGGGTGATGTCGATCTCGTCGGTGATCTGTGGGGCGTCGTCGGGCCCTGCGTCGAGGGTCACGTGAGGAACGGGTCGAGGGAGAGGGTGAGGCCGGGGTGCTCGGCGATGTGCTTGCAGGCGAGCACGACGCCCGGCATGAAGCTCGATCGGTCGTAGCTGTCTTGGCGGATCGTCAGCGTCTGCCCGTCGGCCCCGAGGATGACCTCCTGGTGGGCGACCATTCCCTCCATCCGGATGGCATGCGCCCGGATGTTGCGCGGCCCGAGGCCGCCACGAGCGCCCGGGTAGATCTCGACCTCGGTGGGGTCGCTGGCGAAGTCGTCGGTGCGAGCCTCGGCCATCCGTTCGATCGTCTTGACCGCGGTGCCCGACGGCGCGTCGATCTTGCGCATGTGGTGGAGTTCGACCACCTCGGCGGTGTCGAACCACGGCGCGGCCATCTCGGCGAACCGCATCATCAACACGGCCGAGATGGCGAAGTTCGGGGCGATCAGGCAGTTGGGGCCGGTCGGCCCGAACGTGGTCTTGTAGATCGCGAGGTCGCTGTCGGTGAATCCGGTGGTGCCGACCACCGCGTGGATGCCGTGCATGCCGAGCCACGGGATCGTGTCACGGGCTGCTTCGACGACCGTGAAATCGACCACCACGTCACACTCGGCCTCGGCGAAGGCTTGCAGCTGGGGAGCCAGTTCGATCCCTTCGACGACTGCGCCCGCGCCGTTGACGTCGACGCCGGCGACCAACTCGAGGTCGGGGTCGGCCGCCACGGCTGCACACACGGTGCGGCCCATCTGTCCTGCTGCACCGTTCACACCGACTCGCATCGACCCGAGCGTAGTCCCGGACGCGACGGGGCCGGCGGCTGCCGAAGCAGTTCGCCGGCCCCATCGACCGTTCATTCGGTTGTGACGTCGCTGACGTCAGCGATCACCGTGATCAGCGGTGACGACGACGGCTTCCGCCGCCTCGGTTGCCACCGTCGCGGTCGCCCTTCGGACGATCGCTCTTCGGGCCGAGGTCGCCGAGCTCGTCGGCGAGTTCGGCGTCGAAGCTGTCTTCGAAGCTGACTTCGACGACGTCGGAGGTCGTCGTGCTCGACGAGCCCGAGTCGCTGCGCTTGTCGCCGCGGTCACCACGATCGTTGCGGTCGTTGCGGCTGCGACGCTCACGGCCGCCACCCGAGTTGCCGCCACCGTCGGACGAGGAGCCGGCGTCGCCGCCGTCGCCACCGAGGGGGCTCGTCGGGGTGAGGCTGACCTTGCCCTTGTCGTCGATCTCGTCGACCTTGACTTCGATCTCCTGACCGAGTTCGAGCACGTCATCGACGCTGTTGATGCGACGTCCGCCACCCATCTTCGAGATGTGGACGAGACCGTCACGACCCGGGAGGATGTTGACGAACGCACCGAACTTGGTGATGTTGACGACACGGCCCATGTAGACCTTGTCGAGCTCGGCCTTCGGCGGATCGACGATGTTGAGGATCGCCATCTTGGCTTCCTCCATACGCCACGCCTCGACCGCACCGATGGTGACGATGCCGCGAGCGCCGTCGTCGTCGACGCCGATGTCGGCTCCGGTCTCCTGCTGGATCGTGTTGATGACCTTGCCCTTCGGGCCGATGACCTCGCCGACCTTGTCGAGCGGGATGTAGATCGTCGTGATCTTCGGCGCGGTGTCGGCCACCTCGGAGCGGGACTCCGGAATGGCGGCGTTCATCACGTCGAGGATCGTCAGGCGAGCGACGCGAGCCTGAGCGAGCGCGTCGGACAGCACGTCGGCAGGAATGCCGTCGATCTTGGTGTCGAGCTGCAACGCCGTGATGGCGTCTTCGGTGCCGGCGACCTTGAAGTCCATGTCACCCATGGCGTCCTCGGCACCGAGGATGTCGGTGAGCGTGACGTACTTGCCGTCTTCGTGGATGAGGCCCATGGCGATACCCGACACGTGGCTCTTGACCGGCACGCCGGCGTCCATCAGCGAGAGGCTGGAGGCGCAGACCGAACCCATCGAGGTCGAGCCGTTGGAGGCCATGACCTCGGAGACGAGGCGCAGCGTGTACGCGAAGTCTTCCTGGTTCGGGATGACGGGCAGGACGGCACGGGCGGCGAGCGCACCGTGGCCGATCTCGCGGCGCTTGGGCGAACCGACACGGCCGGTTTCGCCGTTGGCCCACGGCGGCATGTTGTAGTGGTGCAGGTAACGCTTCTCGTTGTTGGGGTTCAACGAGTCGATCATCTGGTTCATGCGGGGCATGGCCAGCGTCAGCACGTTCATGACCTGCGTCTCACCACGCTGGAACAGGCCGGAGCCATGAGCGGTGGGGAGCACGCCGACTTCGGCGGTGACTTCGCGGAGATCGCCGGGCGCACGGCCGTCGATGCGGATGCCTTCGTCGAGGACACGACGACGCATGACCTTCTTCATGAGGCTGCGAACGGCTTCCTTGACCATCTTGCTCTGGCCGGGGAACTCGCCATCGTCGCCACAGAAGTGGGCGACGGCGTCGGCGGCGACCGCGTCGACCGCTGCGTTGCGCTCGGCCTTGGCCGAGATCGTGACGGCAGGCTTCATGGCCTCGGTCGAGAACTTCTCCACGGCGTCCATGATCTCGGGGGTGTAGTCGAGGACCGGGGTCCACGACATCGGCTCGATCGGGCCGTGGGTGGCGATGACCGATGCGACCAGCTGACGCTGGAGCGCGATCGATTCCTTGATCCACACCTTGCAGGCCTGGAGGGCGTCGCCGAGCACTTCTTCGGTGACCTTCTTGGCGCCGTCTTCGTAGTAGTAGAAGGCGTTCTCGGAGCCACCGGCTTCGACCATCATCACGGCGACGTCACCGTCGTCGAGTTCACGGCCGGCGATGACGATCTCGAAGGTGCCGTTCTCGGCTTCTTCGAACGTGGGGTGCGGGATCCATTCGCCCTCTTGGCTGTAGGCCATGCGGACGGTGCCGAGCGGGCCGTCGAACGGGATACCCGAGATCATGAGCGCCGCCGAGGCAGCGTTGATCGAGAGCACGTCGTGCGGGTTGACCTGGTCGGCGCCCAGCACGGTGGTGACGACCTGCGTCTCGTGGCGGAAGCCCTCTGGGAAGCTCGGGCGGAGCGGACGGTCGGTGAGGCGGCACGTGAGGATCGCGTCCTCGGTCGGGCGGCCTTCACGACGGAAGAACGAGCCGGGGATCTTGCCGGCGGCGTACGCCCGCTCCTCGACGTCGACCGTCAGGGGGAAGAAGTCCATGCCGTCGCGCACGCTCTTCGCGGCGTTGGCAGTGGTGAGAACCTTCGTCCCAGCGATGGATGCCACGACGGCACCCTGCGACTGGGGGGCGAACTTGCCCGTCTCGAAGGTGAGTGTCTTGTCGGTCCCAGAGATGGGTCCGGACACGGAAATGGCTTCAGCCATGATGTTTCCTTTCGATCACGCGGCACCCTGCCGCGTGGCTTCTGTGCGGAGTCAGCCGACCGGTTCCCAGTTGTCCACCGAGATCAACAGTCAGATACTCCACGACAGCGACTCAGAGTCGGCAACCAGCGCCTGTACTCCGTCGACCGGACGATCCGGTCAGGTCGCAGTGTACCGAGTCCGCACCAAACCGTGCGTGATGCCCGAAACCACCCGAAAACGAGAAACGGCCGCTCCCCGAAGGGAAGCGGCCGTTTCCAGAGTCGTGTCGCTGTCAGCGGCGGAGGCCGAGGTCAGCGACGATCTTGCGGTAGCGCTCGACGTCGATGCCCTTGACGTAGTCGAGCATGCGGCGACGACGACCGACGATCATGAGCAGACCACGACGGCTGTGGTGGTCTTTCTTGTGCTTCTTCAGGTGCTCGGTGAGGTGCGTGATGCGCTCGGTCATGAGCGCGATCTGCACTTCGGGCGACCCGGTGTCGGTGTCGTGGATCTTGTTCGCGTCGATGGTGACAGCCTTGTTGGGCATGTGACTCGTGCCTTCCGGTAGTGAAATGGAGGTCGCAGTTCGGCGATGTCGCCGAATCTGCATCGCGCCTGCGCCAGCGATTCGTGCAGCGAACTACCGAACCAGCCCAAACGGACCGTGTGATGTTATCGGTTCCGTGGAGAATGCGCGCTCGGCGCTATCGAACGTCGATGAGCAGGGTGCGAGCGTGTTCGGTGTCGGCACGCAACTGCTCGATCAGGGCGTCGATGCCGTCGAACTTGCGCTCACTGCGCAGGAAGTGCGTGAAGCGCACGATCGCCGGCTCGCTGTAGAGGTCGCCGTCGAAGTCGAGGAGGTGCGCTTCGAGCAGCGAGGTCTCGGCGTGCTCGTAGAACGTCGGGCGTCGGCCGAGGTTGATGGCGCAGTCGTGCACGGTGCCATCGGGTCGTTCGTATCGGCCGGCGTACACGCCGTCGGCCGGGAGGCACAGTCGGTTGGGCACTTCGACGTTGGCGGTCGGGAAGCCCAGCAGGCGGCCGCGCTGATCGCCCTTGACGACCTGGCCGCGGACTTCGTAGGTGTGCCCGAGCATTTCATTGGCGCGCGAGACGTCGCCGCCGGCGAGGGCACGGCGGATCGCCGTGGAGCTCACCGGTTCGTCCACCCCGTCGGCTCGCGGGAGCAGTTCGAGCCCTTCGACCGAGAAGTCGTGTTCGGCTCCGATCTTGCGCAGCAGGTCGACGTTGCCTTCGCGGTTCTGACCGAAATGGAAGTCCTCGCCGACGACGATGACCGCCACGTCGAGGTGGTCGATGAGCACTCGCTTCACGAACGACTCGGGGCTCTCGGCCGCCTGCTCTTCCCCGAACGGCACCATGACCACTGCGTCGACGCCGGTCGCTTCGAGCCGGACGAGTTTCTCGGCCGGGCCGGTGAGCAGCTTCGGCGCCGACTCCGGGCGGACGACGAACGCCGGGTGTTGATCGAAGGTGACCACGACGCTCTTGCAGCCGCGTTCGGCCGCCACGCGACGCACGTGGTCGATCACCGCCTGGTGGCCGACGTGCACGCCGTCGTAGGCGCCGATGGTGATGACCGTACGTTCGCCGGGAAACGCGGGTGTCGATTGGTCGTTGATCAACTGCATCGGACCGAAACGCTAGCTGCCAGCCCTGGGGTGGGCACAACGGCGGTCCGAAATGCCTGCACCCCAGAGCCGGCCGGCGTCACATCGCGTCGACCTTGGGCATGATCTCCTCTTTGAGACGCTTCATGTCGTCGAGCGTCTTCGAGACGGGCACGTCCTGGAACGGAGGCCAGAACAGCGGCATCGTCAAGCCGGCTTCCTTGAGTCGCTTGAGGTTGTCGGTGATCTGTTCGGCCGTGCCGATCAAGATGTTGCTGCCCTTGCCCATCGGTGTCTGATCGCTCTTCTCGTCGGTGATGACGAACCAGCACATGCTGGCGATCTCGAGGTCGTCGATCGAGTGGCCGCCGTCGACTTCGTCGAGTTCACGCTGGATCGCGGTGCGCCAGGTGGTGAGCTCCTCGGGCGTGTCCTGGATGCCGATCCAGCCGGAGAGGTTGTACTTCGCGACGCGGTTCGCGGCCCGCTTCGGGTCCTTCAGACCACTGAAGAAGATCGGCGGGTGCGGATCATTCTGGATCGGCTTGGCACCGAACCCACAGCGATCGAAGTCGGCGAACTCGCCGTGGTACTCGAACACGTCGTTGGTCCAGATCCCCTGCAGGATCTCGACCGTTTCACGCACGTGCTTGTTGCGCTTCGGGTAGATGTGCGAGGCGCTCGATGCGGCGAACTCCTCGGGCATCCAGCCGGCGCCGAGACCGACGTTCAGGCGGCCGTTCGACAGGTGATCGACGGTGGCGAGTTCGGCGGCGAGCACACCGGGCGAACGGTACGGGGTGTCGGTGATGCTCATGCCGATCCGAACCTTCGAGGTCTTGGCGGCGAGCCACGGGATGAGCGGCCAACCCTGGTACCACTGGCCGCGGGACGAGACGGGCAGTGCCTTCGGGAAGCCTTCCATCCGGCCGAACGCGTGCTCGAGCTCTTCGCGATCCGATGCTTCGGGCACCACGATGCGGTCGAGCGTCCACACCGAGTCGAAGTCGAGGTCTTCGGCGAGGCTGGTGAGGTCTTCGAGTTCCTTGACGGTCACCTCGTCACGGAAGTTGGGGAGGTAGAGCGCCAGCTTCACGAGCGACCTCCTCGATCGGCCTGCCGAGACTCGACGGTGTCCGGGTTGGTGTCCATGATGATGCTCCTCACTCGATGACCTGCGCCGACCGCAGGTGCTTCGAACACAGCGTGACGGAGGTGTGACGAACGCAACAGACCCGGCCGCATCATTCGCCATGGTGCAAGTGCACCATCCAGCGCGCCCGGCTCGACCAGGCGCGGTCAGCGGCGGAGGATGCCGATGCGGGTGGCGATGGCCGTGGCTTCGAGCTTGGAGTGTGCGCCGAGTTTGTTGAGCACGTGTTGCATGTGATTGCGCACCGTGTTGACGCTCAGGTACAGCTCGGCGGCGATCTCCTTGTTGCTGAGCCCCTTGGCGGCGATGCGCAACACTTCGATCTCACGTGCGGTGAGGTCGGACCCGAGCCCGACCGAGTTCTTGGCCACCAGCGCCCGCACCATGTCGGGCGACACCGGCGTCTCGTCGGAGGCGACCGCGAGCACGGCCGCGAGGATCTCGGACGCGCCGTTGCGTTTGGTGATGAACCCGGAGCACCCGGCCTCCATCGCCTCGCTCAACACCACCGGGTCGGTGTACGAAGTGAGCATCAGCACCCGCACACCGGGGCTCGCCTCGATGATCGCCGACACGACCGACACCCCGTCGCCGTCGGGCAGGTCGTAGTCGAGCAGCACGACGTCGGGCCGCAGTGAGGCGACCTGTCGGACCCCGTCGATGGCGGTGCCGACCGATCCGACGACGGTGACGCGTTCACTCATCGACAGCGCCGAGGTGAGCAACTCGGTCAGCACGCGGTGGTCGTCGACGATGAGCACACGGATGGGTTGGCTGCTTGCGGTGTCCACGGCGACGGTCTCCTCCCAACGGCAGTGTTGCACCGATGTGGAGTGTGGCAAAGTCGTCGAATGGGAAAGATCGCATGACGTCCGACCTCGAACGGTCGGTGCGCGAGTGCCGCATCGTCGTCGGACCCGACGCCGTGTCGACGCATCGGGCCAACGCACCCGACGCGCCGATCGTCGCGCTCGTCGACGCGACGTCGCCGATCCAGGCGGTGCTCGCCCAGGCCGCCGGGGCCGACATCGTGCTCCCCACACCCGAACTCGAGGTCGGCGCGCTCGCCGAATCGCCGGGCCTCGCGCTCGCGGTCACCGCCGCCGAAGCCATCGCCAACCGACGGCGCGAGGTGGCGGGGTCCGCCCGTCAGGTCGGTCACGATCTGGCGAGCACGGTGAACGTGGTCGGTCTCGCGGCCGACGTCGCCATCTCGGGAGCGACACCTCCCGACGACGCCCTCACGCACATCGCGTCGCTCGCCCGCAGCGCCGATGCCGACATCTGGCGTGCCGGACGAGCGAGCCGTTCGTTGCGCCGAGCGATGACCGTCGTCGACGTCGTCGCCGTGGCCCGTGGCCACGCTCTCGCTGCGCCCGACGTCGACATCGCCACCACCGTGGAGCACGCGTGGGTCTTCGCCGACGAGCGCGAACTCACCTCGACCCTGTCGGAGTTGATCCAGAACGCCCGGACCGCGTCGGCCCGACGAGTTCGGCTCTCGATCGCCGTCGACGCGGGGATCGGCCCGTCACGCGTCCGCATCTCGGTCGACGACGACGGCACCGGTTTCGACCCGGCGACGCGCGACGCCGACGGCCGCCCCGAGTTCGCACCGCATCGCACCTCCAATCCGTCGGCGCGCGCCGGTCTCGGTCTGGCGACCATCGCCGAGTTCGCCGGTGACATCGGGGCCCGCGTCACGGTGAGCGACGCCGACGACGAGTGGTCGACCCGAGTCGAACTGTCGATCCCGCTGCTCGACGACCCGGCCGGCAAGGTCGCCGCTCGAGCGATCGCGATCGACCAGGCGACCGCCCAGGCCAACATCCTCGAGCGGGTGGTCCGACAGGCACCCGTGACCGAGTCGCTCGACGCGATCGTCGCAGCGATCGAGAACCAACTCCCCGACAGCGCCTGTTCGGTGCTCCTGCTGCGCAACGGTCGCACCCTCCACCACGGGTCGGGAGCGAAGCTGCCGTCGGCATATCGCGACGCCATCGACGGCGTCGAGATCGGACGCGGGCAGGGCTCGTGCGGCACCGCCGCCTACACCGGACGCCCGGTGATCGCGACCGACGTCACGACCGACAGCAACTGGGTCAGCTTTCGCGACGTCGCGCTCGAACACGACCTGCGGTCGTGCTGGTCGACGCCGATCGTCGCGGCGGAGGGCGGCGAGGTGCTCGGGACGTTCGCCGTGTACAAGTCGAGCGTGTGGAGCCCCGATCAGGCGGCGATCCGCCTCGTCAAACGATTCACCTATCTCGCCGCCGTGGCGATCGAGCATCACCGTCTGTTCGGCGCCCTCGCCGAGAGCGAGTCGCGCTTTCGCAGCGCGTTCGAAGGGGCCACCGCCGGGCTCGCGCTCGTCGATCTCGACGGGTCGCTGCTCAAGGTCAACCCGTCGCTCTCCAGGATGCTGGGTCGCTCGGAGTCGTCGCTGCTGTCGAAGAACATGCTCGACCTCCTCGACGCGCCGTCGAGGCCGCTGATCCGAGCGGCCTGGGACCAGTTGATCGCCGACGGGCCGATGACCACGCGGGCGCAGCCAACCATCGAGGTGCCGCTCGCCGACCCGCCCGGCGACCACGACGTGTGGGTCTCGTTGAGCACGTCGATCGTGGCCGCGCCCGAAGAACGCAGTCTCTACGTCGAGGTCCGCGACATCACCGCCAGCCGTCGCCACCTCGCCGAGCAACGAGCTCGCGAAGCCGCCGAGGCGTCGAACCGGGCCAAGACCGACTTCCTCGCGCTCGTCAGCCACGAGCTGCGCACGCCGCTCAACGCGATCCTCGGCTTCGCCCAGGTGATGCAGCTGTCGAAGCTCGACGCCGAACAGCACACCGAGAGCGTCGACCACATCGTCAATGCCGGTGAGCATCTGCGCGACCTCATCGACCAGCTCCTCGACCTGTCGCGGATTGAAGCCGGCCAACTCTCGGTGAGCATCGGGCGGGTCGACACGGCCGACGCCATCGCCGACGCGCTCGACATCGTCGGCCCACTCGCCGGCTCTCGCAACATCGCCCTCGTCCACGATCGGCACAACGCCGACCGCCACGACGTGCTCGCCGATCGGCGCTGTCTCCGCCAGGTGCTCATCAACCTGCTCGGCAACGCCGTGAAGTTCACGCCGCCCGACGGTCGCATCGATGTCGACGTCGCCACCACGTCGGCCGGAACGGTTCGGGTGACGGTCACCGACACCGGACCGGGAATCGCACCCGAGTCGATCGATCTGCTCTTCCAACCGTTCCGACGCCTGCACCCCGAGCGGCCCGGACGTGCCGAGGGGACCGGGCTCGGCCTGTCGTTGTCGGCTCGCCTGATGTCGGAGATGGGCGGCACCATCGGCGTCGACAGCACCGTCGGCGTGGGCAGCAGCTTCTGGATCGAGTTCCCTCCGGCCGACGATTCACTCGCAGTTGCGGTCGGCGACCGGCCACTCGCACTCGACTCCCCCGACACCGATGCGGTCACGCCGGTGAGCGGTGTGGTGCTCTATGTCGAGGACGACCGGGCCTGTCTCGACGTGATGCACGCAGCGCTCGCGCTCCGTCCACTCGTCGAGCTCCGCACGGCATCGACCGCCGCCGACGGCAGCGCCCAACTTCGCCGCGGCAATGTCGACCTGGTGCTCCTCGACATCGGACTCCCCGACCGATCGGGATGGGACCTGCTCGACGACATCCGGGTGACCGACACCGAGGTTCCGGTGCTGGTGCTCACGGCCGGCACCGACGCCGTGCCCGACCCGGCGCCCCGGCATCTCGAACTGCTCACCAAGCCGCTCGACATCCCCGCGGCTCTACGGGTGATCGATGCCGCCCTCAGCGGCACGACGCTCGGCCACAGCGACGGCCAGACGATCGACTCGCTCCAGCAGTGACGCGAGGTCGACGGGCTTCGACACGAACCCGTCGAACCCGGTGTCGTCGACGGCTGCGACCATGTCGGGCGCGTCGGCCCCGCTCACCGCGAGCAGCCCCGCGGTGCGCGTCGGCGCACACGCTCGCAACGCTCGGGCCAACGCCAGCCCGCCGCCGAGCTCGCCACCGGAGTCCGCTTCGCTGAAGGTCAGGTCGGTCAGCACCACGTCGGGAGGGTCATCGACCGCGAGTTGCAGCGCGGCGGCGACGGTGGTCGCCGTGGTCACGTCGTGCCCGGCCCCCGAGAACGCCAGGCGCATGAAGGTGACGGTCGCTTCGTCGTCGTCGACGATCAAGATCTTCATGTGGCGGGCCCCTTCACGTGGTGACGGAATCACTTCGACCGTACCGATGGCGCACTCCGCAGCGAGTGACGCGAATGCACCGTCACGATGATGCAATGACAACTGTCACACGTTTCGCCGTCCCCGTACGTTCGATCAGGTCATCACCAATACACGACCGAAGGGGATTCTTGTGGGACGAGTTCAAGGGAAGATCGCACTGATCACGGGAGGGGCACGAGGGCTCGGCGAAGCAACCGGCCGCACCATGGCCAACGAGGGCGCAACGGTCATCTTGACCGACATGCTCGACGAAGAGGGTGAAGCAGTCGCCGCGGCCATCAACGCCGACGGCGGCACGGCCGAGTACATCCATCAGGACGTCACCGACGAAGCCCTGTGGGACGACATCACGTCCGGCATCGTCGAGCGTCACGGCCGACTCGACGTCGTCGTCAACAACGCCGGGGTCGTGCTCGATGCGACCGTCGAAGACACGACGCTCGACGGCTGGCGCTTCTGCAACTCCGTCAACAGCGAAGCGGTGTTCCTCGGCACGCGCGCTGCGATCAAGGTCATGAAGGACCAGGATCCGCAAGGCGGATCGATCGTCAACATCTCGTCGGTCGCCGGCCTCATCGGCATCGAGAACCTCGCGGCGTACAACGCGTCGAAGGGCGCCGTCCGCCTGTTCACGAAGTCGGCAGCGCTGCACGTCGCCAAGTCGGGCTACAACATCCGGGTCAACTCGGTGCACCCCAGCTACACGTGGACGCCGATGGTCCAGCACCTCGGCGACAACACCGGCGACCGCGACGCCTTCTTCGATGCGCTCGGCGAAGTCCACCCCCTCGGCCGCCCCGGCGTTCCGATGGACGTCGCTTGGGGCGTCCTCTACCTCGCATCCGACGAGTCGACCTGGGTCACCGGCTCCGAGCTCGTCATCGACGGCGGTCTGTCGGCCGGCTGACGATGATGTTCACCCGTACGTGCCCGGGCCGCCTCCCGGGACTCGACCGCCCGTTCGTCGCATGACCACCCCCCACGGTCTTCCGATGACCGTCAAACAGTTGCTGACCTCGGCGTCACGTCGTTTCGCCGACAAGGTCGCACTGGTGCACGACGGGCGGTCGTACACGTACGGTGAACTCGCCGACCGAGCCAACCAGCTCGGTCACCTCCTCCTCGATCTCGGTGTCGGGCCGGGCCAGCCGGTGGCGATGCTGCTGCCGAACGGCCCCGACTACGTCATCGCCGATCAGGCGATCGCCCGGATCGGTGCCGCTCGTGTGGCACTCACCGAGATGCTCTCCCCCAAGGAGATCGCCCACTGCCTGACCGATTCGGGTGCGACCGTCGCCATCGCCGGTGCCAGCATGTTCGACGCGGCCGCCGCGGCCGGCTCCGACGACCTGCGAGCGATCGTGACGGTCGACGACGCCGCGCAGCGCTCCGAGGTCGCCATCCCCTCGGGGGTCACCGTCGTCGCCCTCGACGCCGCGGTCGAACAGCTGCCGACCACCGTCCCCGACAGCGATCCAACCGAAGACGACCTCGGATTGATCATCTACACCGGTGGCACCACCGGCAAGCCGAAGGGTGTGATGCACCTCCAGCGGCAACTAGCGCTCAACCTGTGCTCGCACGTGATCGAAACGGGCATGCAGGACGACGAGCGGCTGCTCCTCATGTCACCGCTGCCGCACAGCGCCGGATTCCTCCTGCAGACGGCGTTCCTGCGTGGCGCCACCGTGTTCCTCGAGCAGAAGTTCGACCCGGAGCTCGTCGTGCAACGGATTGCCGACGACCGCGTCACCTACACGTTCATGGTGCCGACGATGATCTACCGGGTGCTCGATGCCGTCGAGGGTCGCACGCTCGACCTCGGCTCGCTCCGCACCATCCTGTACGGCGCTGCGCCGATCACGGTCGACCGTCTGCGCCAGGGGCTCGAGATCTTCGGCCCGGTGTTCATGCAGCTCTACGCCCAGTCCGAAGCGCCGAACTTCATCACCAGGCTCCGGCGCGAAGACCACTCGACCGACCCCGACGTCGTCCACCGGCTGTCGAGTTGCGGCCAGGCCGTTGCGCTCGCCGAGGTCCGCATCGTCGGCGACGACGGCGAAGACGTCGCCGTCGGAGAGATCGGTGAGGTCGCCGCACTCACCCCGTACACGATGGTCGGCTACAACAATCGCCCGGACGCAACCGCCACCACGTTGCGCAACGGTTGGTTGTTCACGGGCGACATCGGGCGCCTCGACGCCGACGGCTACCTCTACCTGCTCGACCGCAAGAACGACATGATCATCTCGGGTGGCATGAACGTCTACACGTCCGAGGTCGAAGGCGCGATCGTCGACGTGCCCGGCGTGCAGCAGGTCGCCGTCGTCGGCGTGCCGCACCCCGACTGGGGCGAAGCGGTCATCGCCTACGTGGTGGCCGACGAGCACGATGCCGGCATCGTCGATCGAGTGATCGCCGCCTGCCGCACCGATCTCGCGAAGTACAAGGTGCCCAAGCAGGTCCACGTGGTCGCCGAGCTCCCGACCACGGTGTTCGGCAAGATCGACAAGAAGGCGCTGCGCAACGCGTCGACCTGAGCTGCGCTGAACTCAGCGCGGGACGACCACCATCGGCTTCGCTTCGGTGCTGCCGTGGCGTTCGTACACCGCGGCGAGCGTGCCATCGGTGCGGAACAGTGCCCACGGCCCCTCGCCCTCCCATGCCGGGAGGACACGGCCGTTGGACACGAAGTCGTCGAGCTGTTCGGTCATGTCGACGCGGTCGAGCGTGCGAACCGCCTCCTCCACCGGGAGCAGCTCGCACTCGTCGGGAGACTTCGCTTCGCCGATCGTGAACCGGCCGACGGCGGTTCGGCGCAGGTTGCGCAAGTGCGCTCCCCCACCGAGCAGATGACCGAGGTCGGCGGCGAGCGTGCGGATGTAGGTGCCGGGGGTGCACTCGACCGCAGCGAGGAACACGTTCGGCTCGTCGGTCGGCATCAACTGGAACGAGTAGATGGTGACCGGGCGGGGCGGCCGTTCGACCTCGATGCCCTCGCGAGCGAGTTCGTGCAGACGCTTCCCGTCGATCTTGATCGCCGACACCATCGGCGGCACCTGTTCGATGTCACCCGTGAGGTGCTCGTCGACCATCGCCTGTGCGTCGGCCAGCGACACCTCGGGCATGTCGTGGGTGACGGTGACCTCACCATCGGCGTCGAGCGAATCGGTCTCGGTGCCGAGCACGATCTCGCCGATGTAGGCCTTGCGCGTCTTCTCGACGAAACGCAACAGCTTGGTGGCCTTGCCGACCGCCACGACCAGCACACCGGTGGCGCTCGGATCGAGGGTGCCGCCGTGACCGACCTGGCGTTCGTCGAAGCGCTTGCGAAGCATCGCCACCACGTCATGGCTCGTGACGCCCGTGGGTTTGTCGACGACGGCGATGCCGTGCGTCGTCGCCGGACGCTTCTTGCGACCCATTACGACTTGCCGTGACGCTCGCGATCGGCGCGCAGGATCTCGTCGATCCGTTCGGCCGACCGAATCGCCATGTCGGGCTTGAACTCGAGGATCGGCGTCTTCTTGGCCCGGATCTGCTTGGCGACCGACGACTGGAGCCGGATCCGGTACTCGGCGAGCGCCTCGATGATCTCTTCGTCGCCGTCTTCTCCGGCCAACGAGTCGAAGAACACGATCGCCCGGTTGAGTTCGGGGTCGACGTCGATGCCGGTGACCGTGACGAACGCGAGCCGCTCGTCGTCGAAACGGACGAGGTCTTCGGCGATGATCTCGCGCAGCGTCTCGCCGACGCGTGCCGAGCGCGGGTAGCGCTTGCCACCACCGTTTCGTGACTGATTCCGGGCCATGGCCCGCAACCTAACTGAAGTCGAGCGGTTCGCGATTGGAGCGTTTGAGTTCGGAGACGCCGCTGGTCGCCAACTTCTCGACGGCGTCCCACAGCTCGACGGCCTCGGCACCGGTCGGGGCCTTGGAGATCACGGGCCCGAAGAAGCTGCCCTCGCGGTCGGTGCCGGGTCGGAACGTGAGGATCGGGGTACCGACGTCGCGGCCGGTTCGAGCCAGGCACCGTTCGGTGTCGGCGCGGAGCCACTCGTCGTGCGATTCGTCGTTCGCGTGCTCGATGAGCGCCGCATCGAATCCGGCCGATGCGAGGATCGCCGAGAGAAACGCCTCGTTGTCGTCGCGGGCTTCGGCTCGGCGGTCGTCACGGTGGAGTGCTTCGCCGAGCGCGGTGTACCAGCGGCCGACCGCCGTCGGGTCGGGGTGGGTCAGTCGAATCTGATCGGCGATGCGCAACGCCTTGTGCCCCAGGAAATGCCCCGCTCGGTACTGCGGTGTGTACCAGTCCTGCGTGTTGTCGTCGTTGAGCATCCACAGCGAGATGAACCGCCACTCGACGTCGTACGAGCGTTGCTGCTGCACTTCGACGACCCAGCGTGACGTGACCCACGCGAACGGGCAGACCGGGTCGAAGAAGAACTCGAGATCAGGTGACGCCATACGGCCGAAAGCTATCCGAGAACCGGGTGATGGCACGCCACGTAGTGGTTGACCGACACCTCGGTGATCTGGGGTTCTTCGGTTCGGCACCGGTCGGTGGCGGCCGGGCACCGCGTGTTGAAGCGGCAGCCTGCAGGCGGGTTGATCGCCGAGGGGAGTTCGCCGTCGAGCGTCTGCTCTTCGACGTTGACCTCGGCACCGGGGATCGCCGCCATGAGCGCCCGCGTGTAGTGGTGCACCGGCTTGTCGAACAGTTCGTCGGAGCCGGCGATCTCGCAGGTCTTGCCCATGTACATGACCATCACGCGGTCGGAGATGTTCTTCACCACCGACAGGTCGTGGCTGATGAACATGAGGCTGACGCCGTAGCGCGCCTTCATGTCTTCGAGCAGGTTCAGGATCTGGGCCTGCACCGACACGTCGAGCGCCGACACCGGCTCGTCACAGATGATGACCTTCGGGTCGAGGACGAGCGCCCGAGCGATCGAGATGCGCTGACACTGGCCGCCCGAGAACTGGTGCGGTTTGCGTTCGCCGTATCGCGGGTCGATGCCGACCGATTCCATCAGTTCCGGAACGGTGTCGAGCGACCACGAGTCGTTCGGGCCCCACACCCGGAGACCTTCGGAGATGATCTCGGTGACCGTGCGTCGCGGGTTGAGCGAACTGATCGGGTCCTGGAAGATCATCTGGAACTCGGGGCGCACCCGGCGCATCTCTTCGTCGCTGAGCTTGCTGATGTCGCGACCCTTGAACCAGACCGAGCCGGAGGTCGGCTTCGGCAGCTGGATCGTGGCGCGAGCGGTGGTCGACTTGCCACAGCCGGACTCGCCGACGATGCCGAGCGTCTCGCCTTCGACGAGGTCGAAGCTGACGTCGGACACGGCGTGCACCGTGCCACCCGAGATCGGGAATTCGACGACCATGTTCTCGACGCGCACGAGCACGTCGTCGGTGTCACGGAGGTGTGCGGTTCCTGAGCCGGCCATCAGACGAGTTCTCCCACGACTTCGGCCATCGGCAAGCCGGCGGCATTCTCTCCAGCGTCGAGGTTCGCTCGAAGCGCTGCGTCACCGTCGGGGGTGCCGACCGGGTGGTAGCAGGCGAACTGGTGCTCGCCGAACTCGCCTTCGAGCGGCGGTTTGGCGTTGAGGCAGTCAGGCCGTGCATGGCGACAGCGGGCGGCGAACGCGCAGCCCTGTGGCGGATCGAGCAGGTTCGGCGGTCGACCGGGGATCGGCTGGAGGCGCGAGTGACTCGGCCTGGCCGGGTTCGGAATCGACTGCAGCAGCGCCTGCGTGTACGGGTGACGCATGTCGTCGAACAGACGCTGTGTGCGTCCGACCTCGAGGAGGCGACCGGCGTACATGACGCCCACACGATCCGCCCGGCCTCGGGCGACGCCGAGGTCGTGGGTGATCAGGATCATCGACATCTTGCGCTCGACGCGCAGCTCGTCGAGCAGGTCGAGGATCGACTTCTGCACGGTGACGTCGAGGGCGGTGGTGGGCTCGTCGGCGATGAGCAGGCGCGGTTCGCAGGCGAGCGCCATGGCGATGACCACGCGCTGACGCATGCCGCCCGAGAGCTCGTGCGGGTACTGCCGCATGCGCTGTTCGGGCGACGGGATGTGCACTTGCTTGAGCAGCGCGATCGCTCGTTCGTTGGCTTCCGACTTCGAGATGTCGAGGTGGTAGCGCATCGCCTCGGTGAGTTGCGCGTCGATGCGCTTCACCGGGTTGAGCGAGGTCATCGGGTCTTGGAAGACCATGGCGACCTCGACGCCGAAGAAGTGCTTGCGTTCGGCTTTGGTCAGCGTGTCGATGTCACGTCCGCCGATCTCGATCCGGCCCGTGCGCGTGCCGTTGCCGGCCAGCAGGTTGATCAGCGTTCGGGAGAACACCGATTTGCCGGACCCGGACTCGCCGACGATCGCGTAGCTCTCGCCTTCCTTGAGTTCGAGGGTGACGCCGTCGACGGCACGCAGGTTGCCGGCGGGAGTGGAGAAGTCGACGGTCAGATCGTCGACCTTGAGCATCGTGGCGGTCATGCGGACACCCCGTTTCGATCGTGGACACGCGGCATGCGTGGCCGGGGAACGCTGCAGAACCTCACAGGCTTGCCTCCCGGATGTCGAAGCGCTTGAGCAATCGGTCACCCACCAGGTTGAGCGCCAACACGGTCAGGAACAGGATGATCGCCGGGGCGAACACCACGTGCGGTGCGTCCTGGAACTTCGGTCGACCGTTGGCGATGATCGACCCCCAGGTGATGTCGGGTGGCGGGACGCTCAGCCCGAGAAAGGCGAGCGAACTCTCGACCACGAGGATGATGCCGGTCGTGAGGAACGCGAACGACACCAGCGTCGGCATGACGTTGGGCAGCACTTCGCGGAACAGGATCGACATCTTCTTGACGCCGAGCACTTCGGCCGCTTTGACGAACTCTCGATCGGCGACCTGCAGGGTGCTGGCCCGCACGATGCGGGCGAGGGCCGGTATGGCGAGCAGGCTCACCGCGAGGATCACGTTGGTCAGCGTCTTGCCGCGCACCGTGACGATGAAGATCACGAGCAGCAGCGCCGGAACCGACAGCGTCGTGTTGATGATCATCTGGACGACGATGTCGACCTTGCCCTTCAGGTAGCCGGCGAGCAGCCCCATCGTGCCGCCGACGCCGATGCCGATCGCCGTGACCATGAGCGCCACGAAGATCGAGATGCGACCGCCGACGACGATCTGAGAGAACACGTCCTGTCCGAGACCGGTGTTGCCCATCAGGCCGCCGATCTCGACGCAGGACTCGCCCGCCTCAGCGTTGAGACAATCGGTCTTGAACAGATTGGTCAGGATCGGTTGAGCGTTGATGTTGGCTGCGTCGCGCAGCGTCGGGTCCTTGACGAGCGGGTTGAGCTCACCGAGGAGCACGAACCCGACCACGACGATCAACCACGACGCCGACGCCCAGAACACGATGTTGCTCTCGCGCTTGCCGCCGACCTTCTGGTCGACGACCTTCGTCGAGGTGGTCGACAGTTGCTCTGCGACGTTGGTCATCCTTCAGCCGCCTTCACTCGAGGATCGACGACGTTGTAGAGGGCGTCGATGATCATGTTGGTCACCACGAAGATGATCGCCACGAGGGCGACGATGGTCTGCACGGCGAAGAACTCTTGTCGAGCCACCGCCTCGATCAGATAGCCACCCATGCCGTCGAAGTCGAAGATGAACTCGACCACGATCGCACCGTTGACCAGCTGTGCGATGTTGAGCCCGAGCACCGTCATGAGCGTCACCGTCGAGGGCCGCAGCACGTGGCGCAGCAGGATGTGCGTGTTCGACATGCCCTTGGCCTTGGCGACCGACACGAAGTCCTGCTGGAGGTTCTGGATCATGTCGGCGCGCAGCAGGCGCAGGTACACCGGTGTGGCGGCGAGGCCGAGCACGACCGCCGGGAGCCAGATCGACTTGATATGTTCGAAGATGCCGTCGCTCAGCGGCGCATATCCCGTGAGCTGGTAGACGTCGCGCTCGACGGCGAAGGCGTAGCGCAGCGTCTCGCCGATCACGAAGACCGGCATCGACAACAGCACGAACGCCGAGAAGTTGACGGTGGTGTCACCGCCGACGCCGCCTCGGAAGAAGTTGAAGATCAACACCGGCATGATGAACGCGACGGCGAGCACGCTGGTGAGGAGCCAACCGAGCATGAACTCGGCGATGATGTAGAGGGGCAACACGATCACCCCCAACGCCCAGATCGGTATCTTCCTCGAGGCCTTGCCGGCCTGATACGCCGACCAGATGCCGAGGGGTACCGCCAGGAACAGTGCGATCAACTGGCTGTAGAGGAAGAGAAACGCGGTACGCGGAAGGCGCTGCTTGATCGTGTCGGACAGCGGTTCTTTGTTCTTGTAGAAGGCGTACCCCAGATCGCTGTCGATGAGCACCTGCTTGCTCCAAGTGCCGTATTGAGCGAGCACGTTCTCGTCGAGGCCCTGCTCCTCGATGCACTCGGCCACGGCCTCCGGCGAACCGGCGGTACCCAGCGCGATCTCACACGGCTCACCGGGGACCTGACGGATCAGGACCGACGTGCCGAGCGTGACGAGGATCAGCACGATGGCTGCGCCTCCGACGCGCTGTGCGGCGTAGCGCGTGTCGATGCGCCAGCGCAGTATGAAGAAGAGGCCGACCAGGATGGCCAGCAGCAGGGTCAGGATCATGTGATTCCTCGTCGACGTGGAGAGTCAGCGGTGCGGAACGCTGGCGGAGGTGACGTCGATCGGTGTCGACGTCACCTCCGCTGCGCTAGGGATGAATCAGCTCTCGATCCAGGCTTCGTCGACTTCGACGCGGCCTGCGAGCGATTGCTGGTTGCGGTTGCCGGATTCCAGCGTGATGTGCTGGAGACCGTGGACACCGGCGCGGTACGGGTTCGCCCACTCGGTGGTGTTGAGCCACATGTTGAACACGCCCTCGGCGAACAGCTTGTTGATGTCCTGGGCAATCGTGTCGAGTTCGGCCGGGTCGACCGTGGTCCACGACTGCAGCAGCAGTTCGTCCATCTCGGGGCTCACCAGGCGACCGAAGTTCAGTGCGAGGCCTTCGGCGTGACGGCTGTGCCACCAGACGAGCTCGAGGCCCGGGTGACCCTGACCGTGGTTGCGCCACGCGAACACTTCGAAGTCACCGGTGATCGCCTTGGTGATCAGCTCGGCCTGCTCGAACTGGTCGATCTCGACGTTGAGACCGCAGTTGCGGTTCCACATGTCGGCGAACAGCTCGGCCGTCAGCAGGTTCGACGGGACGTTGGTCGTGCCGTACACGATGGTGTCGGGGCGACCGATCTCGTCGAACAGTGCGTTACCGGCATCGGCATCGAACTGCGGGAAGCCCGGGTCCTCGATGTAGCCGAGCGAGCCCTCCGCGAACGGTCCGTTGGCCAACGCGTTGCCCGGCGCACGGAACGTCAGGTACTCGTTGCGGTCGGTGCACAGCGTGAGCGCACGACGAACGTCGGGATCGTCGAACGGCGGCTTGGAGTTGTTGAACATCAGGTACCCGACTTCACGTGCCGGGTCCTCCTCGACCACACCGTTGCCGGCCTCGACCCACTCGGTGTTCCAGAACTCCTGGTTCTCACCGAAGCTGTCGGCGTTGACGTCGGCGTCACCCGCCTCCATCGTGGCGCGACGTGTCGACACGTCGGGCACCGGACGGAAGTCGACACCGTCGAGGTACGGGAGCGGCTGGCCGTCCTGGCCGGTACGCCAGTAGTTCGGGTTGGCACGAAGCTCGGTCACTTCGCCACGGACCTGGTTCTCCATGGTGAACGGGCCGGTGGCGATCATGAGGTCACCGGCGCGGCTCTCGCTGTCCCAGAAGCTCGGGGCGATCAACCAGCCGGTGCGGCCGGCGAGGTTGTTGCCGAACGTGGCGAACGGCTTGTTGAAGCTGACCGTGACCGACTGATCGTCGTTGAGCACGATGCTGTCCTCGACCGCACCGGGGTTCGCAGCGTTGAGCGGCGTGCCGTTGAGCAGGTCGAAGAAGACCTGGCCCTGGAGCAGACCGCTGGCCATCTCGATGAGGTTGCGGTGAACGGCGGCGCCGTCGGCCGGGGTTCCGTCGTGGAAGGTCACGCCATCGCGCATCACGAGCGTGAACTCGGTGAAGTCGTCGTTGGGCTCGAACGATTCGAGCAGGAACGGCTCGATCTCGCCCGTGTCGGTCACGATGGTGAGCGGGTCGGCGACCGCGTTCATCACGGTGATGCACGACACGGCGCAGTTCGCGCCCGGGATGTCCCACGTGTCGGATTCTGCTTCGAGCAGGAAGGTGAGGATGCCACCGCGCTGGATGGCCATCTCTTCTTCCATCGCCGGTTCGTCGGCGGGCTCGTCGGCAGGTTCGTCGGACGGCTCGTCCGCCGGTTCATCGGCAGGCTCGTCTGTCGGTTCACCTGCCGGTTCGTCTGTCGGCTCGTCTGCCGGTTCGTCGGCAGGCGTTTCGGCCGGCGCGTCGGAGCTGTCGCTCCCTTCATCATCACTGCCGCCACATGCGGCGGCGATCATCGCACCCGCAACGAGCGGAGCGACCACGAGACGTATCGATCGTTTCATGAGTTCCCCCTTCACCGAACCCCGGATGGGTTCGTTGTCTTGCAGCAGAGTATGTCACCCGTCACACGGGGAGCGAAATCATCCTCGGAAAGAGTCACGCGATCGTTGCTCGGAGATATTCGTTCACGACTCGATCCATGCTTCGTGGAGCCAGACTCGACCACCGACGGCCCCACGCTGGGTGTTTCCGGATTCGAGCGAGATCTCGCCGACGCCGTGCACACCGCTGCGATACGGGAGCGCCCACTCCCCCGTGTTGAGCCAGAGGTTGTAGACCTGCGCTCCGAACAGTCGGTTGACGTCCTGGGCGATGGCGTCGAGTTCGTCGACGTCGTCGGTGGCGTCGAGCGCCTCCATCAGGCGGTCCATCTCCGGGTCGATGATGCGTCCGAAGTTCGTCGCCAACCCCTCGGCGTGTCGACTGTGCCACCAGACGGTCTCGAGCGCCGGGTTGCCGCTGCCGTGGTTGCGGAACAACAGCATCTGGTAGTCGGCCGTGAGTGCCTTCGTGATGAACTCGGTCTGTTCGAACGCGTCGATACCGACGTCGAGACCGCAGTTGCGACTCCACTGATCGGCGAACAGTTCGGCGGTGAGCAGTTGAGCAGGGACGTTGGTGACGCTCACGAGCAGGTCGGGCCGTCCGATCTCGTCGAACAGCGCAGTGCCCGCCGCGGCGTCGAAGTCGGGAAGTCCCGTGTCGTCGAGGTGGCCGATCGAGCCGGGCGCGAACGGCCCATCGGCCCTCGCGGTGCCCGGCGCCCGGAACGTGATGTACTCGTCTCGGTCGGTGCACAGCGCGAGCCCACGACGCACGTCGACGTCGTCGAACGGCGGCGCCGACGAGTTGAACATCAAGAACTCGACGTCGCGATCGGGAGACCGCTCGGCGAGGCCGTTGCCCTGGTCGACCCAGTCGGTCTCCCAGAACTCGAGGTTCTCCGGGAACGAGTCGGCGTTGACGTCGGCGTCGCCCGACTCCATGATCGTGCGCCGGGTCGACACGTCGGGTACCGGCCGGAAGATCACCTCGTCGAGGTACGGCAGGGCCTCCCCCGCTGCGTCGGTCCGCCAGTACTCGTCGTTCGCCGCCAGCGCGGTTCGTTCGCCTCTCGTCCACTCGGTCATGGCGAACGGACCGGTCGAGACCGGGAACGCCGATGCCTTGTCGGGGGCGTCCCAGAACGACGGAGCGAGCAGCCAACCGGTCCATTCGGTCAGCTGGTGCCCGTAGCTCGCGGTCGGCTCGCGGAAGGTGACCCGCACGGTCATGTCGTCGACGAGCTCGATGCTGTTGGTCCCGTCGAGCAGCTTGACGTAGACCTGTCCCTGAACGGCGCCGTTGGCCATCTCGGTGAGGCTGCGCTGCAGTGCAGCACCGTCGGCGGGCGTGCCGTCGTGGAAGACCACCCCGTCGCGCATGGTGAGCGTCCACTCGGTGAAGTCGGCGTCGACGTCGAACGACTCCAGGAGGAACGGCTCGAGTGCGCCGTCTTCGTCGAGTGCGAGCAGCGGATCGGCGACCTGCTTCATGATCGTCATGCACGAGGTGGCGCAGTTCGAGTTCGGGATGTCCCAGGTGTCGGTCTCGGCGTCGAGCAGCATGGTCAGCGTGCCACCCCGAACCGGTTGTAACTCCGGCTCGATCTCGGGCTCGGGTTGGGGCTCCGATTCGGGCTCGGGTTCTGGTTCGGGCGCGACGCTGGTCTCGCTGGTCGTCTCGGGTGGCGCGTCGGTCGTGGACGGCTCGGTGGTCGACGGCTCGGTGGTGGGGGCGGCGACATCGGTCGAGACCGGCTCGGCGGTGGGCGCCTCGTCAGATCCGGCGCACCCCGCCGCGACGAGTCCGATCGAACCTGACAGTGCCCAGAAACGGACCAGCGAGCTCTTCATTTCTGGAGCTTCCCACGCGAGCGCCCGAGAAGAAAATCACAGCCGAACCGACCCCCGAAAACAGGTTCTGCCCCTCAGATCCGTCATCGCTGACGGATCTGAGGGGCAGAACTCGAGGTCACGGCGCGAGCGCCGACCAGATCACGGCGCGAGCGCCGAGACGGTTACAGCGCGGTGCGCTCGACCGCGACGTCTTCGTAGGTCTCGATGACGTCACCCGGCTTGAGATCCTGGAAGTCGTCGAGGCCGATACCGCACTCGAAGCCCTCGCGGACTTCCTTGGCATCGTCCTTGAAGCGACGCAGCGATTCGATCGCGCCCTTCCAGATGATCGTTCCGTCGCGGATGAAGCGAACCTTGGAACCGCGGGTGATGACACCCGACGTGACCATGCAACCGGCGATCGCACCCTGCTTGGGCACCCGGAAGATCTCGCGGACCTCGGCTTCGCCGGTGACCTGCTCCTCGAACTCGGGATCGAGCATGCCGACCATCGACAGCTCGATGTCTTCGAGCAGCTTGTAGATGATCTCGTAGGTGCGGATCTCGACGTCGGCCTGATCGGCGGCCTTGCGAGCCTTGCCGTCGGGACGGACGTTGAAGCCGATGATCGTGGCGTTGGTCGCCTCGGCCAGCGTGATGTCGTTCTCGGTGATGCCACCGACGGCACGGTGCACGAACGACAACTCGACTTCGTCGGTGTCGAGCTGACGCAGCGAACCGGTGACGGCTTCGAGCGATCCCTGCACGTCGGCTTTCAGCAACAGGTTGAGTTCGGCCTTCTCGCCGGCCTGGATCTGAGCGAAGATGTCTTCCAGCTTGGTGCCGGTCTTGACTCGCGAATCCTCACGCAGGTGACGGGCCTTGAGGCGCAGTGCCCGAGCCTCGCCCACGGTCTGGGCGATCTTGTTGTCGGGAGCTGCACGGAACTCGTCGCCCGCTTCGGGCACGTCGGACAGACCGAGCACCTGGACCGGCGTCGAGGGGCCGGCGGACTTGATCTGCTCGCCCTTGTCGTTGATCATCGCTCGGACCTTGCCCCAGGCACCACCGGCGACGATCGGATCGCCGACCTTGAGCGTGCCCTTGTCGACGAGCACCGTGGCCACGGGGCCACGACCCTTGTCGAGCTGCGCTTCGATGACGATGCCCTTGGCCCGGCCGTTCGGGTTGGCCTGGAGCTCTTCGAGCTCGGCGACCAACTGGAGCTGTTCGATCATCTCGTCGACGCCGTCGCCGTTGAGCGCCGACATCTCGACGACGATCGTGTCGCCGCCCCACGACTCGGGAACGAGTTCGTACTCGGCGAGCTGTGTGAGCACGCGCTGCGGATCGGCGTTGGGCTTGTCGATCTTGTTGACCGCCACGACGATCGGCACCTCTGCCGCCCGTGCGTGGTTGATCGCTTCGATCGTCTGCGGCATGAGACCGTCGTCGGCCGCCACCATCAACACGACGATGTCGGTGGCGTCGGCACCACGTGCACGCATCTGCGTGAACGCTGCGTGGCCCGGCGTGTCGAGGAAGGTGACCGAGCCGTGCTCGTTCTCGACGGTGTAGGCACCGATGTGCTGCGTAATGCCGCCGGCTTCACCGTCGACGACGTTGGCACCGCGGATGCGGTCGAGCAGCGTGGTCTTGCCGTGGTCGACGTGGCCCATGACGGTGATGACCGGGGCGCGCGGCTCCAAGTCCTCGTCGTCGTCGGCATCGTCGAACAACTTCTGCAGCTCGACCTCTTCCTGCTGGCCGGGCTCGACCATCAGGATCTCGGCGCCGACTTCGAGCGCGAAGAGCTCCATCTGCTCGTCGGCGAGTGCCATGGTCGCGGTGACCATCTCGCCGTTGGTGAGCAGGAAGCGCAACACGTCGGCCGACGTGCGGTTCAGCTTCGGGCCGAACTCCTGCGCCGACACGCCACGTTCGATGATGATCTCGCCCTCGGGGACGGGAACATCGGACGACGTGTACTGCGTGAGCTGGGGCTGCAGCTCGTCTTGGTCGCGACGGCGCCGACGGCGACCGGTACGACGAGGCGGTCTGCGACCGCCGCCAGGGCGACCTGCGCCACCGGGACGCGGACCGCCACCGGGGCCGCCACCAGGACGGGGGCCACCACCGCCACCAGGACGGTTGTAGCCGCCACCGCCACCGGGGCGGGCGCCACGGTTGGCCGGCGCGGGACGCGACGAACCGGGAGGCGGCGGAATCGGCTTGCCGGACGGCGACAGCGGCTTGGCGGCACCGGGAGGCGGCGGCACGGCCTTGCCCGACGGGCTCAGCGGTGCTTTTGCTTCGGGCGTCGCCGACACGTCGGCGGGAAGCGCCGTGGTCGTCTCGGGCGGCGGGGTGCCGTCGGCGCTCGGACGAGCGCTCGAGATGACACGACGCGGCTCGGGCGCCGGCGGTTCGGGCGCGGGTTCCGGCGCGGGAGCCGGCTTCGTCGCAGCGGTCTTCGGAATCGGCTTGCCTTCGGCAGCGAGCACGACGAGGTCGGCCGCAGAAGGACCCGACGGGGTCTCGGGAGCTGAGGCCGGAGCAGGTGCGGGTGCCGGCGGCGGCGTGGCCGGAGCGGCCGGCTTCGACACCGGTGACGGCGGCGCGGGCGGCGGCGGCTTCGACGGGAGACTGTCGGGACCGCGAGGTGCCGGCTTGGCAGCCGGTGCCTCGGCTGCGGGGGCGGCTGCTGCGGGCTCGTCGGCGACGGGCGCGTCTGGCGTCTCGGCGCTGTCGTCGGTCGAGGCAGCAGCCTTCTTCGACGACACCGTCTTCTTCGCAGCCGACGACTTGGTGGCCGCGGTCTTCTTGGCGGCCGTCTTCTTGGCCGCGGTCTTCTTGGCAGCCTTCTTCTTGGCAGCCTTCTTGACCGGCTTCGGCTCTTCGGGCTGCTCGTCTCGAGTCAGGCCCTCACGCTCCGCGCGGCGGCGGAGCATGTCGGCGTACGCCTCTTGCAGGGACGATGAGGGGCCCTTGGCAGCCACGCTCGCAGCTTTCGCCAAGTCGAGCAGCTCTCCATTGGTCATCCCGAGCTCTTTCGCGAGCTCGTGGATACGGATCTTCTTCGCAGGCACGTTTCGATTCAACCTTTCCCTGTCGTCATTCCCTCACGTCGCATGGCGAATTGCCAGTTGCCTGGCGGATTCGTTGGACGTCGTCTGATGTAAGTGTCGAGCGCCATGCTCGAGCGAACTGTTTTCGAGTGATCGCCATGTCTCGGCAGCCGTGTTCGACGAGCCCATCGCTCGACCGGCACAGCCATGCCCCACGTCCGTTGCTGGCACCGTCGACCGTGATGATCGAGTTGCCGTCGTCGTCGAACGACCGCGTGACACGAACGAGTTCGTGCGACGGTCGGCGTTGGCGACAGCCGATGCAGCTGCGGATGGGCATGAGACGATCAACCTGGCGAGCCCACCTTCTGGTACCCGGCCGCAGCGGCCGACTCCTCGGTGTCGAACCAGACTTCGGCAACCGTCACCTTGTAGTAACGGCCATCGGGCATGTGGAACTTCATCGAATCGGTGTTCCCCTTGATGGGGTACCCCTCGGGAGCTTCGTTCGGATCTTCGAGCGGTGCGTGAGCGCCGGCGGGAAGCTCGCTCTCGCCTGCTGCCGCAGCGGCGTCTTCGGCGTCGCGGTTGGCCTGGCGTTGAGCGGCAGCCTCGGCAGCGGCCTGGTCTTGCCACGCCGACTCGCTGATGACCGAGCCATCGCTGGCGTGCCACTCCATCTCGCCGGTCTCCTTGTTGGCGACCCACTGGCCGTCGGCGTACTCGACGTTCTCCTCGTCGCGACCGCCGGAGGGGATGCCTTCGGCCAGCTGCGTCTCGGAGCGGATGTCGACGCGCACGCCGGTGAGGCGGGCGGCGAGACGGGCGTTCTGACCTTCACGGCCGATCGCCAGGCTGAGCTGGTGGTCGGGCACGATCACGTCGGCCTGCGTGCCGTCGTCGGAGATGATGACCTGCGTCACCTTCGCCGGCGAGAGCGCCTTGGCCACGAAGTCGTTGATGTCTTCGGAGAAGGGAACGATGTCGATCTTCTCGCCACGCATCTCGTTGACGACCATGCGCACACGGCCGCCACGGGCGCCGACGCAGGCGCCGACCGGATCGACGTTGTGGTCGTTCGACCAGACGGCGATCTTCGTGCGGTGTCCGGGTTCGCGAGCGCAGGCCTTGATCTCGACGATGCCGTCGGCGATCTCGGGCACTTCGAGTTCGAAGAGCCGCTTGATGAGGCCGGGGTGCGTGCGCGAGACCACGATCTGCGGGCCCTTCGGCGTACGACGCACTTCGACGATGTACGCCTTCTGACGCTCACCCTGGTCGGGACGCTCGAACGGCACCTGCTCGGCCTGCGGGAGCAGCGCTTCGGCGCGACCGAGGTCGAGGAGGGTGTAGCGAGCGTCGGTGCGCTGGATGATGCCGGTGACGATGTCGCCTTCGCGGTTCGCGTATTCCTCGAACTTGCGGTCGGATTCGACCTCGCGGATGCGTTGGCTCATCACCTGACGGAAGGTCTGCGCCGCGATGCGACCCATCTCTTCCTTCTTCGGCGTGTCGTCACGCTCGTTCACCCAGTTGCCGTCTTCGTCGACGTCGTAGCCGATGAACGTGAAGTCCATCGTCTCCGGGTTGACCTCGACGACGACCTCGTCGGCCGCGTCGGGACGACGCTTGTAGGCGGAGGCGAGCGCGTCGACGAGGACGTGCAACAGGGCGTCTTCCGACAGCCCCTTCTCCTGGGCCAGCAATGAGATGGCTTCGCTCATGTCGAGATTCGTCACGACTGTTGCTTCTCCCTTTTTTCTCGCGATGCGGATGATTTCTTGGAGCCGCCCGGCTTGGGCTTGGGACCCCACTCGAAGATCGTGCGTGCCTTGTCGACCCCGCTGATCTCGATGACCCGTTCGACGCCGTCACCGGTGCGGATCGTGGCGGTGGTGTCGTCGGCGGCGACGAGCTCGCCGTCGATGCGTCGGTCTTCGCCCTCGACCACGGCGTGACCGGCGAGCCGAACCGTGATCTCTTTGCCGACTTCCCGCTGGAAGTGCTCGGCGGTGCGCAGCGGACGTTCGAGGCCCGGGCTCGTGACCTCGAGGGTGAACTGACCGGCGATCGGATCCTCGTGGTCGATCTCGCGAGAGATGAGCCGCGTGACGAGCGACAGCGTGTCGAGGCTGATGCCGCCGTCGGAGCCCGGCGGCGTGTCGAGCGTGATGCGCACGACGTTGCTGCGACGCTCGACGTCGTACAGGTCGAGTTCGAGGTCGGAGGCGATCGGTTCGACGAGCGCTCGCACACGTTCGAGTTCTGTTGCTGCCATCGATCTGCCTCCTTTCGAGCTTCGGGTGTTCGAGATGCGGTTGTTCTGGACGGATTCAGGGTCCATTCAACAAACAAGGCGTGAGGCTGAGCCCCACGCCTTGGTCAAACGAACCAATTTGCGGAATCCGATGATAGCAGCGGAAACGGGCCGTCGGGAGGGGATCTTCCGGGTACCGTCCGAGCGGTGCAACGGGCTCTCGAGGCGGCGTTCCCGTCTCGGATGGGCCGCGACTACCGGTGGCTCGTCGGATCGCAGTGGATCTCGAACCTCGGTGACGGTGTCTCGCTGGCAGCGGGGCCGCTGCTCGTCGCGTCGCAGACGCGCAATCCGCAGCTGATCGCACTCGCCACCGCCCTGCAGTGGATCCCGTTTCTCGCGTTCGGGCTCTACGCCGGCGTGCTCGCCGACCGCGTCGACCGCAAGCGGCTCATCGTCGTGGCCAACCTCGCGCGGGGCGCCGTCGTGGCCGCGCTCGCCGCCACGGTCGCGTTCGACGCCGTCAGCGTGTGGGTGGTGCTGGTCGCACTGTTCCTGGCCGGCGTCGCCGAAGCGTTCGTCGACAGCACCTCGAACACGTTGCTCCCGATGGTGGTCGATCACGCCGACATCGGCACCGGGAACTCGCGGCTCATCTTCGGTCAGATCACGATCAACCGTCTCGTCGGGCCGCCGCTCGGGGCGTTGCTGTTCACGGTCGGCGCCGCCTGGCCCTTCGCCGCCAGCACGCTGCTGTTCGTTTTCGGCAGTGTGCTCACGCTCCGGATCGCCACGTCGATGGTGCCGACCGACGATGCCGTCGACGGCATCGACCCGGACGCGCCCGGTGTTCGGTTTCGGGTTCGCACCGACATCGTCGAAGGTGTCCGGTGGCTGTGGAACCACCCGCCGGTGCGCACGCTCACGATCATGGCCGTGTCGTTCAACGTCACCTTCGGCGCCGCGTGGTCGATCCTGGTGCTGTACGCGCTCGAACGGCTGGGGCTGGGGGCCGTCGGTTTCGGATTGTTGACGACGGTCGGAGCGCTCGGCGGGCTCCTCGGCGCCGGCATCTACGGCCGGCTCGAACGCCGCTTCTCGATCGGGCAGATCATGCGTGCGGGCTTGCTCATCGAGACCTTCACCCACCTCGGGCTCGCGCTGTCGACGTCGCCGTGGACTGCGATGCCGATCTTCTTCGCGTTCGGCATGCACGAAGCGATCTGGGGCACGGTGGCGACGTCGGTGCGCCAACGCGCCGTTCCCACCCGGTTCCAAGGTCGCGTCGGCGCCGTCTACATGACCGGCGGGTACGGCGGCCTCGTCGTCGGCGCAGCCATCGGCGGCGTGATCGCCCGTGTGTGGGGCGTGACCGGCCCGTTCTGGTTCGGCCTCGTCGGCTCGGTGCTCATCCTCGTCTGGATCTGGCGTCGCCTCGAACTGATCGCGCACACGACGGCCTAGACACGAACCTCGACGGCACGCAACTCGTCGTCTTGGCGAACGCCGGGTCGCCTACGGTCGCCACATGACTCGCCCGCCCGTTCCCCCGATTCCGTTCGCCGCCGACGAACGGACCACGTTGAACGCGTTCCTCGACCAGTACCGGGCCGCGTTCCTCGATCGCGCCTGGGGCCTCGACTCGACGCAACTCAACATCACGTTGCCACCGTCGTCACTCTCACTCGCCCGGCTCATCGGCCACATGACCGGCGTCGAGAACTGCTGGTTCCTCGAACGCTTCGACGGGCAGCCCGAACCGGCGTACGCCGCCGCACTCGACTGGGAAGCCGACCCCGACGCCGAGATGACGCGAGCCGAAACACTGCCCGTCGACCAACTGCTCGCCGAGTTCGACGAGGCGTGCAACGACGCTCGACGCCGCGCCGCCGCTGCCGACTCGCTCGACCAACTGTCGACGGCCACCAGCCCGAGCGGCGAGCGCTACAGCCTCCGCTGGATCATGGTCCACATGATCGAGGAGTACGCCCGCCACTGCGGCCACGCCGACCTCATCCGCGAATCGATCGACGGCGACACCGCAGGCTGACAACCCTCCGGTCGGCGCGCCCTCTCGGCAGATAGGTTCTCGGCGTGCTCCGCATGTCGAAACTGCTCCTGAAGACCCTGCGCGACAACCCGGCCGACGCCGAGGTTCCGAGCCACCGGCTGCTCGTCCGTGCGGGATACATCCGCCGCGTCGCCCCTGGTGGTTTCGCCTGGCTGCCGCTCGGCTGGGAGGTGTACCGCAACATCGAACGCGTCGTCCGAGAGGAGATGAACGCGGCGGGCGCCCAGGAGGTCCACTTCCCCGCGCTGCTCCCCCGCGAACCGTACGAGCAGACCGGCCGCTGGACCGAGTACGGCGACAACCTCTTCCGGTTGCAGGACCGGCGCGGTGCCGACTTCCTGCTCGCTCCGACGCACGAGGAGATGTTCACCCTGATGGTCAAGGACATCATCGGGTCGTACAAGGATCTGCCGCTGAGCATCTACCAGATCCAGACGAAGTACCGCGACGAGGCCCGGCCGCGCGCCGGCCTGCTGCGCACGCGCGAGTTCGTGATGAAGGACTCGTACAGCTTCGACCTCACCGACGAGGGTCTCGACGAGTCGTACGAGATGCACCGCAACGCGTACATCTCGCTGTTCGAACGCCTCGGACTCCCCTACGTCATCGTGTCGGCCATGTCGGGAGCGATGGGCGGATCGCAGTCGGAGGAGTTCCTGTCGCCCATGGAGGTGGGGGAAGACACCTACATCCGCTGCACCAACTGCGACTACGCGGCCAACGTCGAAGCGGTCACCACTCCGGTGCCCGACGACATCGACCTCGCCGGTCTTCCCGACGCGGTCGTGCACGACACGCCGAAGACGCCGACCATCGAGACGCTCGTCGACTTCGTCAACGCCGATCCGGCGCTGCGCCATTCCGACCGCGACTGGACGGCCGCCGACACGCTCAAGAACCTCGTCGTCAACCTCAAGCACCCCGACGGCACGGTCGAGCCGTTGGCGATCGGCATTCCGGGCAACCGGGATGTCGACATGAAGCGACTCGAGGCCGTGGTCGCCCCGGCCGAGGCCGTGCCGTTCGGCGACGACGATTTCAAGCAGTACCCCGCGCTCGCCAAGGGCTACATCGGACCGGGTGTGCTCGGCCTCGACAACGCCACCGGCATCCGTTACCTGGTCGACCCGCGGGTGGTCACCGGCACCACGTGGATCACCGGCGCCGACGCCTACAACCGTCACGTCATCGGCCTCACCGCCGGCCGCGACTTCACGCCCGACGGCGTGATCGAAGCCGCCGAGATCCTGCCTGGCGACACGTGCCCGGCGTGCTCGTCCGAGGTCGAGATCGCGCGAGGCATCGAGATCGGTCACATCTTCCAGCTCGGCCGCAAGTACGCCGAATCGCTCGACCTGTGGGTGCAGGGCGAAGACGGCAAACCGGCCACGCCCACGATGGGCTCGTACGGCGTCGGCGTCACCCGCTGCCTGGCCGCGGTCGCCGAAGCCACCGTCGACGACATCGGGCTGTGCTGGCCGCGCGAGCTGGCTCCCGCCGACGTCCACCTCATCATGGCGGGCAAGGAAGACGGCCCGCAGCGGCCCGCAGCCGAGCAACTGGCGGCCGAACTCGAAGCCGCCGGACTCCGCGTGCTGTTCGACGACCGCGTCAAGGTCTCGCCGGGGGTGCGGTTCAAAGACGCCGAACTGATCGGCGTGCCGACCATCGCCGTGTGCGGCCGCGGCATCGCCGCCGACGAGCCGACCATCGAGGTCAAGGACCGCAAGTCCGGCGACAGCGCCGACATCGCGCTCGCCGACGCGGTCGCCCACCTCGTCCAGACCTGCACGCCCTGACCCCGCTGCGTCATTCGGTGTCAGACACCGAATGACGCAGCGGTGGCGTCCGGGTGGCTCGGAGCGGGCGATTACGGTCGCGGCATGTACGCAACCCAGTACGCCGCACAGCATCCCGACCGGCCGGCCTTCGTCATGGCGTCGACCGGCGCGACCGTCACCCTCGCCGAGTTCGAAGGGCGGGCCAACCGACTCGCGCACCTGCTCCGGGCTCACGGGTTGCGACGCCTCGACCACTACTCGGTGTTCATGGAGAACAACGACCGGTACCTCGAGTCGTGCGCGGCGGGCGAGCGGTCGGGGCTCTACTACACGTGCGTCAACTCGTACCTGACCGCCGACGAGGTCGCGTACATCGTCGACCACTCCGAATCGCAGGTCGTGATCACCTCGGCAGCGAAACGTGATGTCGTGCTCGACGCACTCCCCCAGTGTCCTCGTGTGTCGCTCGTCCTCGTCGTCGACGGTGGTGAACCCGACACCGATGTCGGCTCGGCTCGCGTCGTCGACTTCGCCACGGCGGTCGCCGAGCACCCGGGCACACCGATCGACGACGAGTTCCTCGGCACCGCGATGCTCTACTCGTCGGGCACGACCGGACGACCGAAGGGGATCATCCGACCGCTCCCCGAGCAGCCACCGAGCGAGCAGATGCCGCTCTTCACGTTCCTCTCCAACCTGTGGCACTACCGCGAAGACATGGTGTACCTGTCGCCCGCTCCGCTGTACCACTCCGCTCCGCAGGCGGCGGTCAACCTCACCCTGCGCGTCGGTGGCACCGTCGTCATCATGGAACGCTTCGACCCGTTGGAGTACCTGCGGCTGATCGAGCAGTACTCGGTGACCCACACGCAGCTCGTGCCGACCATGTTCAGCCGGATGCTGAAGCTGCCCGAGGAGGACCGCCACCGCTACGACTTGTCGTCGCTCGAGATCGCGGTGCACGCGGCGGCGCCGTGCCCGGTGCAGGTGAAGGAGCAGATGATCGAGTGGTGGGGCCCGATCATCCACGAGTACTACGGCGCCACCGAGGGGCTGGGCTTCGCGGCGTGCAATTCCGAGGAGTGGCTCGCGCACAAGGGCACGGTCGGCAAGATCGTGCTCGGCGACCTGTTCATCGCCGACGACGAGATGAACGAACTTCCCCAGGGCGAGCCGGGGACGATCTGGTTCAAGACCGCGACCGAGTTCGAGTACCACAACGACCCCGACAAGACCGACGAGGCGACGTCGAGCGACGGTTCGATGACCACGGTCAACGACGTCGGCTACGTCGACGCCGACGGGTTCCTGTACCTGACCGACCGGGCGACGTTCATGATCATCTCGGGCGGCGTGAACATCTATCCGCAGGAGACCGAGAACCTACTCATCACGCACCCGAAGGTCGCCGACGCGGCGGTCTTCGGCGTCCCCAACGCCGACCTGGGCGAGGAGGTGAAGGCCGTGGTGCAGCCGATGCCGGAGTTCGAGCCGAACGACGACCTCGCCGCCGAACTCACCGAGTTCTGCGCCGAGCACCTCTCACGCCAGAAGGTGCCGCGCTCGATCGACTTCGCCGCCGAACTGCCGCGACTTCCGACCGGCAAGCTCTACAAGCGCAAGCTCCGCGACCCGTACTGGGAGGGCCACGAGAACAAGATCCTCGGCTGACTCACGTTTTTGCCCCTGCGATCCGTCACCCGTGACGGATCGCAGGGGTAAAACGACAGGTCAGGAGTGTTCGAGGAGGCCTTGGTCGATGACGATGCGCTCGGTGTCGCCCTCGCCGGCGCTCGTGGTGAACAGCGTCTTGCCCGGTCCGTCCGACCACATGCGGATGGTGAGCGCTTCGCCGGGGAACACCGGGGAGGCGAAGCGACCTTCGATGTGGCGGAACTTCGACGGGTCGCTGTCGCACACCGTGTGGAGCAACGCGCGACCGGTGAAGCCGTAGGTGCAGAGGCCGTGGAGGATCGGCGTGTCGAACCCGCCCATCGCCGCGAACTTCGGGTCGGTGTGCAACGGGTTGCGGTCACCCGACAGCCGATACACGAACGCCTGATCGCGAGAGGTCTGGTAGCCGACGGTGTGATCGGGAGCCGATTCGGGCGGCACGTTCTTCGGACCCGACGGGCCGCGCTCGCCGCCCCAACCACCTTCGCCGCGGATGAACGCCGACATCGTGGTCGTGTAGAGCGGTTCGCCGTCCATCACCGCGGTGTTGCGAGACTCGACGACGGCCGCCTTGCCCTTGTCGTACATGCCGATGATCTCGCCGCTGATCGTGACGGTCCCCTCGACCGGGATCGGGCGATGCAGCGTGATCGCCTGCTGACCGTGGACGAGCATGGCCGGGTTGAACGTGCCGATCTTGCCCATCGCCGAGCCGCGGCCGTACCCGATGACCACGGGGAACGTCGGGAACACAGCCTGTTCGATGTCGGCCGAGTTCTCGGTCGTGAACGGGAGCTCTTCGTGGCCTGCGCCGATGCCGACCGCGTAGAGCAGCGCATCTTTGGAGGTCCACGAGACCTCGATCGGATCGGAGGTGGCGCCGACGGCATCTGGGTTCAAGGGCATGACCCGACGGTAAGCACGACGCGACGATCGCGGCGAATCGGACGGCGCCGTTCGACGCCCGGCGTCACGAACCGCCGAGCAGGTTCTGCGGCGGGCCTCCGGTCACGCCGTTCATCCCCGTGTTGCCGCGTGCCTCGGCGAGCAGTCCTTCGACTGCGGCACCGAGCAGTGTCGGGTCGTCGATCGGGTCGATCGACGGTCCGCGCACCCACGGTTCGGCCACAGCGAGGAATCGACCCGACGCCTCGAACACGCGGCCGGTCACACCAGCTGCTTCTTCCGAGCACAGCCACGTGACGATCGGTGCGATCCACCTCGGGGCCTGCGCCTCACGGTCTTCGTCGGTCTCGGGTGCCGGGCCCAGACCTTCGGTCATGCGGGTGAGGGCGACGGGAGCGACCGCGTTGACCGTGACGCCGTAGCGCGCCAGTTCGAGCGCGGCGATGTTGGTGAACGACGCGATGCCGGCCTTGGCGGCGCCGTAGTTGGTCTGGCCGATGTTGCCGTAGATGCCCGACACCGACGTCGTGTTGACGATGCGACCCGACACCTCCTTGCCCGCCTTCGACTGCTCACGCCAGTAGGCCGCGGCGTGGCGTGCCGGAGCGAACGTGCCCTTGAGATGCACGTCGATGACGGCATCCCATTCTTCTTCACTCATGTTCGCCAGCATGCGGTCGCGCAGGATGCCGGCGTTGTTGACCAGACCATCGAGGCGTCCCCATGTGTCGATCGCCTGATCGACCATGCGCTTGGCGCCCTCCCAGTCGGAGACGCTTTCACCGTTCGCCACCGCTTCGCCACCCATCTCGGTGATCTCGGCGACGACCTGACCGGCCGGCGACAAGTCGCCACCCGAACCGTCGACCGCTCCACCGAGGTCGTTCACGACCACCTTCGCGCCGTGGCGAGCGAGGCTGAGCGCGTGCTCGCGCCCGATCCCTCGACCCGCTCCGGTCACGATGACGACACGCCCTTCACACAATCCAGTCATGGGCCCGACCGTAGGCTGTGAGCGATGGGTGGATCGAAGTCGACGCGACGGCAGATGCTCGCCGGGGCCGCCGCGACCGCTGCGGCGATCTGCTGCGGCGACCACGTGACCGACGCCCTCGCGCTCGACACCGACGACCGATCTCCGACCACCGCCACGCCGAGCCGAGCACGCCCGGCCGCCGCAGCGCTCACCGTGGCCGACGGGCTCAGCATCCATCGGCGCGACGAGTGGGGTGCCGACCTCCCGCCGACGGCCCACATCCCGCCGGAGGAGGTGAAGTTCCTCCTCGTGCACCACAGCGCATCCAGCTTCAACACGTCCGATCCGCGCTCGGTCATCCGCAGCATCTACGCGTTTCACACCGGCCCGGAGAAGCGCTGGCAGGACGTCGCCTACAACTTCTTCGTCGCTCCCGACGGCTCGGTCTGGGAGGGGCGAGCCGGATCGCTCGACGGTCCGGTCGAGGCGAGCGCCACCGGTGGCAACCAGGGCTACTCCCAGCTGGTCTGCCTGCTCGGCAACCATGTGGCCGAGCCACCGACCGCTGCCGCGCAGGACAGTCTCGTACGCACGCTCGCGTGGCTCGCCGGGCGCTACGACCTCGGGACGTTCCGCGACGCCTCGACGACGTTCGTGTCACGCGGCTCCGACAAGTTCCCGGCGGGAGCGACGATCACCACACCGGTCATCTCGCCGCACCGAGCCGTCACCTACACCGCGTGCCCCGGCGACGCCGCCGTCGCGCTGCTCCCGGAGTGGCGACGTCGGGTTCACCAGACGCTGGCAACGACCTGGGAGCGCGACGGCATGCAGCCTGCTCGACGCGTCCAGCTCCAGGCTCCCTGACGAAATCACCTCGCCGACCGTCGAGCGCTCGCACCAAACCCTTCCGCACCCGTCGATCCAGCTCCTATCCTGCCGGGCAATGACGAACCAGTTGACCGCCGACGTCACCATCGTCGGCGCAGGTCCGGCCGGGACCGCCGCAGCGATCGAACTCGCACGAGCCGGTCGATCGGTGATCGTCATCGACAAGGCGAGCTTCCCGCGCGACAAGTGCTGCGGCGACGGGCTCACCACGCTGGCGCTCCGAGAACTCGAACACCTCGACTTCCGGCCCGACACCGTCGACGACTGGTTCGACGTGTCCGGCGTCGCGCTGCGCTCGCCCTCGGGCCGCCAGGTCGAGATCCCGCTCCCCGACGCCGGCAAGTACGCCGCCGTCGCGCCGCGGCTCCAACTCGACAACGCCCTCGTGGAGTTGGCCCGCGTCGCCGGTGCGACGGTGCTCGACGGCGTCGGCTACACCGGCATCGCCGTCGACGACGCAACCGTCACCATCGAGGCCGACGACCACACCATCACGAGCCGCTACGTCATCGCCGCCGACGGCATGTGGAGCCCGATCCGCAAGTCGCTCGCGCTCAACGAGCCCGGCTACCTCGGTGAATGGCACGGGTTCCGGCAGTACGCGTCGAACGTCACCGGGCCCGCCGCACAGCAACTGTTCGTGTGGTTCGAGCCCGACCTGCTGCCCGGTTACGCGTGGTCGTTCCCGCTGCCTGGCAACCGCGCCAACATCGGGTTCGGCGTACTGCGCGACGGCGAACGGACGGGCAAGGAGATCAAAGCGATCTGGCCCGATCTACTCGAGCGGCCGCACATCGTCGAGGCGCTCGGCGCAGGTTTCGAGATGGAGCAACGGCACACCGCGTGGCCGATCCCGGCGCGTGTCGATCAACTCCCGCTCACCGGCGACCGGGTGTTCTTCGTCGGCGACGCTGCTGCTGCGACCGACGTGATGACGGGCGAAGGCATCGGCCAGGCACTCCTCACCGGACGCCTCGCCGCCGAAGCGATCATCGCCGCCGGGGCGCTCCAACCTCGCGAAGCAGCGGACCTGTACGAGCGCGAGGTGAAGCATCACCTGCTGGCCGACCACAAGATGTCGCTGGCGCTGGGCTCGGTGCTCGCCAAACCGTGGGGTGCTCGCGGAGCGCTGCGCGTGGTGGCCAACAGCGGCAACTGGGGCAAGCGAAACTTCGCCCGCTGGATGTTCGAAGACGAGCCGCGCGCCCTCGTGCTCACCCCGAGCCGCTGGCACCGCAAGTTCCTCGACCGCCCCGGCGCCTACCTCACCCGATCCGCATCATCCGGTGTCTGACACCCGATGACGCACCGGTCAAGCGGTGTCGGTCAAATGGTGTCAGACACCGGATGACGGGGGTTGGTCGTCGGGGAGGATCGATTCGACGCTGACGTCGCCGACGTCGATGCGCATGCCGTCCTTGTCGATGTCGCCGGGCTCGTCGGGCGATTCCGACACGGCGACGATCTCGTCGCGCTTGGGACCTTCGTAGATCTCGCTGATCGCGAGCATCGCCCCAGCCATGGCTGCGCCTGCGGCGCCGCCCTTGCGCCGGCCCGCCTCGATCGATGACGCTCGTCGCTCCGCAGCGGCTTCCTCGGCGGTGACGGCTTCCTTGGCGGTGATCGTTTCCTCGGCGGTGATGACGTCGACGCCGGGATCGTCGAACTCGCCTGGGTCGCTCACCTCGCTCGTCACACGCACCAGGCTATGAGCCGGCGGTCACGCCACTCGGAAACAGGTGGAGAACATCGTGGCGAACCGCTCGCGCACACGCCGGTCGACGGCACATCGCGCCTGGCAACCACTATCTTCGACCGTGGCATGACGGACAACAATTTCACTCCGACACCGGCGGCACCGGCGACTCCCATGGACGACCGGGCGACCGCGGAGACGTTCGAGAAGATCTTCTTCGAACTCCGCAAGGTCATCGTCGGACAGACCCGACTGCTCGAGCGACTCCTCGTCGGCGTGCTCTGCCGAGGGCACTGCCTGCTCGAATCGGTACCGGGTCTGGCCAAGACGCTGGCGGCCGAGACGCTCGCGAACGTCGTCGGCGGGTCGTTCGCTCGCATCCAGTTCACGCCCGACCTGTTGCCGTCCGACATCGTCGGCACCCGCATCTACCGCGGCTCGACCGAGACCTTCGACGTCGAGTTCGGCCCGGTCTTCGTCAACTTCCTCCTCACCGACGAGATCAACCGTGCTCCGGCCAAGGTCCAGTCGGCGCTGCTCGAAGTGATGGCGGAGCAGCAGGTCACGATCGGCGGCGTGACCCATCCCGTCCCGACACCGTTCTTCGTCGTCGCGACGCAGAACCCGATCGAGTCGGAAGGCGTCTACAACCTGCCCGACGCGCAGCGTGACCGCTTCATGATGAAGATCACGCTCGACCATCCCACCGCCGACGAGGAGATGGCGATCCTCGATCGCATGGGCGTCACCACCGATGCTCCGTCGCCGCAGCAGGTGATCACCCTCGACGAACTCCTCGAACTCCAGGCGCGTGCCGATCGGGTGTTCGTCGACCGCTCGGTGAGCCAGTACGCGGTCGACCTCGTCCAGTGCACGCGGCACCCCGACCGTTTCAATCTCGGCGACCTCGGCGAGATCATCGGCCTCGGAGCGAGTCCCCGCGCCACGATCAATCTGATCCGCGGCGCACGAGCACTCGCCATGCTGCGAGGCCGCACGTACGCCACTCCGCAGGACGTGTTCGACCTCGCACCCGAGATCATGCGGCACCGCCTGCTGCTCACCTACGACGCGCTGGCTCGTGACATCACCGCCGACCAGGTGGTGCAGCGCATCCTCGCGAGCGTGCCGGCGAACTGGGTGTCGCCGAAGCCGAACGACGCGTTCGAGCGGAGCTGACGCGGTGGTCGATTCACCGCCGACAACCGCTCCGACGACTCCCCCGCCTGCTCCGATCCACGCGTGGGTCAGCGGACCGACGCCCGACGCCACCGCCGAGATGCTGCGTTCGATGGAGCTCATGATCAACCGCCGACTCGACGGCGTGCTGCACGGCAACTACCAGGGACTCACCCCGGGCCACGGCTCCGAGCCGGGCGAGTCACGCCCGTACCAGCCTGGCGACGACGTCCGCCGGATCGACTGGAACGTCACCGCTCGCACCAACGAGACGTACGTGCGCGAACAGATCGCCGACCGCGATCTCCTCGCCTGGGTCGTGATCGACGTGTCGGCGACGATGCGGTTCGGCACCACCGAGAACGACAAGGCGCAGACGGCGATGGCCGCTGCCGCAACGGTCGGATTCCTGACCGCCCGCAACCAGAACCGTCTCGGAGCGGTGCTCGTCGCCGGGCCGAACATTCGAGTGATGCAGCCGCGTGCCGGCAAGAACCAGGTGCGGGCCATCCTGTCGTCGCTGGCCTCGGCGCCGTCGGCCGAAGGCGCCGGCCGGGCCGATCTCGCCGGAGCGCTCGAACGGGTCGGTGCGATCGCCAAGCGCCGCGGGTTCGTCGCGGTGATCTCCGACTTCACCGGCGACGACTGGCAGGGCCCGCTCGGTCGGCTCGGCTTGCGCCACGACCTGCTCGCCATCAGCGTGCACGATCCGCGCGAGATGGACGTCCCGCCCATCGGGCTGGTCGAACTCGTCGACCCGGCGACCGGACTCAGCCGCGAGATCCGCGTCACCAAGAAGGTGCAGGATCGCTATCGCGAGGCCGCCGCCACCGAACGACACCGTCGAAACGATGCACTCGGGCGGTCGGGCGCCGAGTTGATCGAGATCTCGACGGCCGACGACTGGCTCGGTTCGATCATCGAGCACGTTCAGAATCGTCGGGTCCAAGCCGTTCGCGGCGGAGTGTTGAAACGGTGACCGCACGATGATCCCCGGAGACTTCCTCGCCGGCGGCCGCCTCTGGCTCCTGCTCGTCGTCGCGCTCCTGGCTGCTGCGTACGTCGCGTCACTGCGCTGGCGACGGGCTGCACAGGTTCGGTTCACCCAGGTCGATCTGCTCGACAAGGTCGCCCCCAAGCGGCCCCGGTGGCGGCGACACCTCATCGCCGCCGTCCAACTGCTCGGCCTCGCCGCTGCCGTGGTGGCCATCGCCCGCCCCGTCGATCGCTCGACCGAACGCACCAACAGCGACGGCCGAATCCTGGTGCTGTTCGACGTGTCGCTGTCGATGGAAGCCGAAGACGTCGACCCGAACCGGCTCGAGGCGGCGAAGATCGCCGCGCAGAACTTCATCGACGAGGTCGACGACGACGTCGAGGTCGGCCTCATCTCGTTTGCCGGCGTGGTGACCATCGAGGTCAACCCGACGCTCGACCGGAGCATCGTCACCCGCCACATCGACGATCTCGAACTCGACCTGTCGACGGCGATCGGCGACGCGCTGTCGGCCGGGACCAACCTGTTGCTCAACGCCGTCGAAGACGACGAGAACCGCGACCCCGACCTCGCACCCGGCGTGATCGTGTTGCTCACCGACGGCGAGACCACCGTCGGCCGCAGCACCCCCGAGGGAGCCCAGCTGGCCGCCGACGGCGGCATCCCCGTGTTCACCATCGCGTTCGGCACCGACAGCGGTTCGATCATCGACCCGGTGTCGGGCGAGCGGGTCGAGGTGCCGGTGCGACCAGCCGAACTCGAGCTCGTCGCCGAACTCACCGGTGGCGAGTCGTTCGAAGCACAGACCGGCAACGAACTCGCCGACGCGTACGACGAGATCCGCGAATCGCTCGGCGACACGCTCGGCGAGGAGATCGAGATCGTGAAGGAACTGACCTGGCGCTATGCGCTGGCCTCGTTCCTCCTCCTCGTGATCGCCTACGCGATGAGCCTGTGGTGGCTCCGAGGCATGGTCTGAGAGGCATCGTCTGACCGAACCTGGTTATTTCCATCCGGGATGGAAATAACCAGGCTGAATCAGGTTGGTGTTCGAGCTGGCTCGACTCAGAGCATCGACTTGAGTTGCTCGATGGTGCTCACCGGGTCGGCACCGACGGCGTTGACGCTGAGGTGCGTGACACCGGCTTCCTTGTAGGCCGCCAGACGTTCCTTCACGAAACCGGCCGGACCGACCAGGTTGGTGTTCGACAGCATCTCAGCCGGAACCAGCGACGCCGCCTTCTCCTTCTCACCAGCGAGGTAGTTGTCTTGGATGGCGATCGCTTCGTCGACGTAGCCGTACTTCTGCATGATCGTGTTGTAGAAGTTCTTGTCGCGGGCGCCCATGCCACCGACGTACAGCGCCGTGCTCGGACGAGCGAAGTCGAGGATCGCGTTGGCCTTGTCGCCGACGAGGTCGTCGCCGATGGCCACCATGCCGCCAGCCGAGATCTGCAGCTTGCCGAGTTCGGGATCACGCTCGGCGTTGCCGGCCTTGATCTCGTCGCCCCACACGTCGTGGTACTTCTCGGGGTCGAAGAAGATCGGCAGCCAGCCGTCGGCGTGCTGCGCCGTCGCCTTGACCGACAGCCCCATCAGGCTGGCCCAGAAGATCGGGACGTTGTCGCGGACCGGGTGGTTGATGATCTTGAGCGGCTTGCCCATGCCCGTGCCCTGGCCTTCGGGCAGCGGCACCTGCACGGTCGGGCCGTCGTACACGACCTTCTCACGCTTGAGCGTCATCCGGCACACGTTGATGTAGTCACGGATGCGCGGCATCGGCTTCTCGTACGGCACGCCGTGGAAGCCTTCGATGACCTGCGGGCCGGATGCGCCGAGGCCGAGGATGAACCGTCCGTTCGACACGAAGTCGAGACCGGCAGCGGTCTGCGCCATGCACGTCGCCGTGCGAGAGAACACGTTCATGATCGCCGAGCCGATCTCGATCGTGTCGGTCTTCGCCGCGAGGTACCCCATCTGCGACACGGCGTCGAAGCTGTAGGCCTCCGGCACCCACACGACGTCGAGGCCGGCCTTCTCCAGTTCCACGACCTTCGCGACGTCGGCATGGAAGTCGCCGGAGTAGTTGATCATCATCGAGAGCTTCATAGGGGTCTGACGTTAATCACACCGGGGCACTCCGACATCAATCGAGGCAGGACTTCGTCGTCGGGATCTGGGAAGCAGCGCGACTCGTCGAGGTGCGCGAGACTGTCTCTCCGATGGGCATGCCCGACTGGTGGAACACGAAACGGCTCGGGATGCTCGTCCACACCACGGCGGCGGCCGTTCCCGCGTGGGCACCGATCGGCCAGGACCCGGCGTGGTACCGCGCCCACCTCGGCGACGAACTCGACGACGTCGTGTTGCACCCGCAGCCGATGGTGGAGGTGCTCGCCCATCACCGCGACCGTTGGGGTCACATCGAGCACTACGACGACTTCGTTCCGCTGCTCACCTTCGAGCGCTTCGACGCCGAGCACTGGGCACGCCTCGCCCGCGACACCGGTGCCGGGTACTCGATGATCGTCGCCAAACACCACGACGGTTGGTCGTGGTGGGATGCACCGAACTCCTCGCGTCGGATGACCGAGCACGGGCCGGCACGCAACGTGCTCGCCGAGTTCGCCGCCGCCTGCGAACGAAACGACCTCACGTTCGGCACGTCGTACTCGCTCCTCGACTGGGGTGACCAGCGGTATCCGAGCGACGACTACGTGACCGACGTCCTCCATCGCGATGTGCTCGACCTCGTCGACCGGTACGGCAGCAGCCGACTGCGCGGCGACGGACACTGGGGCCACGACGCCGGGCACTGGCGAACCGCCGACCTGCTGCGAGCGGTTCGGGCGATCAACCCGTCGGTCATCGTCGACGACCGCTGGAGAGCGTCGAAGGCCGACGTTCCCGACGGCGGACCCGAACTGGTTCGCACGTTCGACAACGACTGTCCCGACGACATCACACCCGGCCCGTGGGAACTCACACGCACCATCGGCCTCGGTCTCGGCCACAACCGCAACGAACGCCGCCAACACCACCTGAGCGGTCTCGACATCGTCTCGCTCTACACCGAGGTCGTGGCCAAGGGCGGCAACCTGGTGCTGGCCGTCGGCCCCACCGCAGATGGCACGGTTCCCGGGCTGCAGACCGCTCCGATGCGAGACGCCGGCACGTGGATTCGCCGATACGACCACGTGCTCGCGACGTCGGCACCGTGGGCGACGTGGGGCGACGCCACCACACGGCTCGTGGCGGGCCCGACGCCGGGCACCGTGTACGCCGTCGACCTCGCCGGTGCCGGGCGGTTCGCCACGATCGACGCGGGGGCGCATCGCATCACCGCTGCACACCGTTTGGGCGGCCTCGATGGTGGCGGCGACGTCGACGTGCGGTTCGAGCAGCGCCACGACGGGCTCCGCATCACCGAACCGCCGTTGCATCCGTCCGAACGGTTCGACGACGACGCGATCGGCGTCGCCGTGTATCGACTCTCGATCGAACCGGCCGACCGTCCGATCGAACTGTTCACTCCTGCCGAGGCGGCGCCGATCGAGTTGGCCCCGCTCCTCGCCGGTGCCCGACCCGGCGACATCGTGCAACTCGGTGAAGGCGAATACCTCGGCCCGGCGGTCGTGCCGAGCGGCGTGGTGATGCGCGGCCTCGGCAGCAATCGCACGATCATCCGAGCGACGCGACACGGCATCGTCGCGCCGGCACCGGCGCTCACCGTCGAACGGTCGGCCCGCATCGAGCACCTCGCCGTGGTCAGCGACGCCTCCGGCGCCCGATCCGAACCGGTCGCACCCGTGCTCGTCGAGGTCACCGGCACGTTCGCCACCATCCTCGGGTGCAGCGTCGGCGGCCACGTCGTGGTCACCGGTGACGACGTGATGCTGCGGGCGGTCACCGGCCGCGGTGTGGTCGCTCACAACGCCGACCGCCTCTCGGTCTCGCGATGCGCCTTCACCGGCAACGGGTGGGACGTCGGCGTCGAACTCGTCGGTGGCGGAGGCCAGACGATCGAATCGACTCGATTCGGCGGTCATCTCTGCGCCGTCCGCGCCACCGAATCGACCGGCACCGTGATCCGCGGCAACACGATGACGGCACGCTGGTGGGGCGTGCACCTCGACCGGACCGAAGACGCACACGTCCACGCCAACCACCTCCGATCGACCATGCGTGCCGTCGACGTCGACGGCGGCGTCGGCGCGGTGATCGACGGCAACGCGGCACTCGGCGGCGACTCCGGCTGCCTCGTCCAGGCCGGTGCCGCACGGTGCCACGTCGGCGGCAACCACTGGGAGGACTGCCGCGTCGGGCTCGTCGTGTGGGACTCACCCGACCTGACGCATCACGACAACATCGGCGTCGACCTCCACCAGACCGACGGCGCCGTCGTCGACGGCCCGTAGTGACTCAAGGCGTGACTCTTTTCTGTCGATAGGAGGGGGTGACGTCGAGGCGAACATCGTGAACACCCCCATCAGAGAGCGGATGTCGAAGACGACGCTCGACGTGCTGACGCCGCTGATCGACTGCGCCACCGAGCGTGCCGGCTGGATCCAGTGCGTCGAGATCGCTCACGACCTGCTCGACGTCGACATCGTGGTGGCGATCGAGTTCACCCAGCACGAACGGGCCGTCGTGCGCGCCGGCATCGGTTTCGAGGTGCTCACACCAGGGCTCGTGATCCCGATCGCCCCCGACTCCCAGGCTGCGTACGCCCACCGCCAGGGTGGCATCTGCGTCTCGGGTGATCTCCCCACCGAAACTCGCTTCACGCCCAGCGGCTTCCTCGTGCGCGAAGGCATCCGGAGTTCGGTGTCGATCACGGTCGACCTCCCCGACGACCAGGTCGCGATGATCGGCGTGCACTCGCGTCGACTCGACCACTTCGACGACGCCGACGTCGACGCGCTCCGGTCGCTCATCGCCGTGTTCGGCTCCGCGCTCGCCCGCCTGCGTCGCAGTGACGAGCTGGCGCTCTCGGCGATCTACGACCCGCTGACTCGGCTGATGAATCGGGCGACGATCATGCGTCACCTCGACGAATCGCTCGAGTCCGGGTCACCCGTGGCCGTACTGCTCATCGACCTCGATGGCTTCAAGACGGTCAACGACCTGTACGGCCACGGTGCCGGCGATCAGGCGTTGAAGACGATCGCGAAACGGTTCGAGCGGTGCATGGGCGCTCGCGGCAAGCTCGGGCGCATCGGTGGCGACGAGTTCCTCGCAATCGTTCACGACAGCGACGGCGAGACCCTCGCCGGCCAGCTCATCGGACATGCCGAGGAGCTCATGGCGGTTCAGGACTCGACGGTGCAACTCTCCGCGTCGATCGGCGTCGCACGGCGCCGGGTCGGTGACGACGCCACCGGTCTCCTCGAACGGGCCGACCGACTCATGTACACCGCTAAGTCGCACGGGCGCGGCCAAGCACACAACGATGTCATCGTCGACCCGAGGCCCGTGTCACTCGCTCCGGCGCGTCGCAGCGACGACCCCGTTCCCACGCTCGACGACGTCGAGGAGGCCATCGCCGGTCTCACCATCGTGGTGCAGCCGGTCGTCGATGCTCGCACCAAGCGCGTCCGCGCCGTCGAGGCCCTCACCCGCGGGCCTGACGGCCACCTGCTCGAGTCGCCCGACCGCCTCTTCGCTGCGGCGACGACCTTCTCCCGACTCGGCGACCTCGAACTCGCATCGAAACGACTCGCGTTCGACCTCGAACTCGACCCGGGCGTCGACCTGTACCTCAACGTCGAACCGATGCTCCCGGCAAGCGAGTCGTGGATGGCCCAGCTGCGTCAGGCCTGGCACGCCAGCGATCAACGCGCTTCGATCACGGTCGAGATCGCCGAACGCTCCGTGTTGCAGTCACCCGGTCGGCTGCTCGCCGCAGTCGACGCCTGTCGCTCGCTCGGCTGGAAGATCGCGCTCGACGACGTCGGGGGCCGCTCGGAGAACCTTGCAGCACTGCGCTGGATCGATCCCGACGTCGTCAAGATCGACATGGGTCTCGTCGGCAACGACAATCCGGCTCACGCTGCCCACGTCGTCGCGTCGGTCTCGGCGTTCCGGTCGGCCGACCGCCGACGCGACGTCACGATCATCGCGGAAGGCGTCGAGACCATCGAGCACACACGTGCCGCCGACGTGCTCGGTGCCGACCTGCTCCAGGGACATCTCTTCGCCAGACCCACATCGCCCGATCGACTCGACATCGACGCCGTCGAGCAGTGGGGAGCGACGCTCCCTCAGCCGCAGCGAGTCGACGGCGACCGGACGGCGACCAAGGACGAACTCGTCCGGTTGAGCCGCCAAGTCGAAGCCTCAGCACAATCGTCGGACTGCGTCCTGCTCGCGAGCGTGCAACACCGCGACCACGTCACCGAACGGACGCGACGCCAGTACGAAGGCATTGCACGTCGCTGCGGGTTCGTCGGCATGATCGGGCACCGCCTCTCCGAGCTCGACGACGTCCAACTCCGAGGCGTGCGGCTCGCCGACATCGACGCGCACGACCCGATGGCCCGCTCGTGGCAGGTGATCGCCCTCTCGCCAGACGGGTCGATCGGACTGTTGGCGACCGAACTCGACACCGACGATGGCGATGATCGCCGCTTCAGCTACGAGATCATCACGAGGCCGAGCGAGGTCGAGGCGGCTGCCCGCAACCTGCTCCGCCACTTCTGAGCGCAGCGCTTCTCAGTCGTCGGCGTGCGCGGCCTTCTTGGCAGCGCGGTTGCGGATTGTCGCGTCGAGTTCGACCTTGCGGATGCGAACGTTCGACGGGGTCACCTCGACGCACTCGTCGATGCTGATGAACTCGAGCGCACCTTCGAGGGAGAGCAGCTTCGGCGGCGTGACGTTGACCGTCTGGTCGGACGACGACGCACGAACGTTGGTCTGCTTCTTCTCCTTGCAGATGTTGACGTCCATGTCGCCCGAGCGCGAGTTCTCGCCGACGATCATGCCGCTGTAGACCTCTTGACCGGCCGTCACCATGAGGGTCGAGCGCTCCTGCAGGTTGATCATCGAGTAGTTGGTGACCGGCCCGGTGCGGTCGGCGACGAGCACACCCTGGGCGCGTGCCCGGATCTCGCCGGCCCACGGCTCGTAGCCCTCGGAGGTGTGCGACAGCACGCCGGTGCCGCGGGTCTCGGTCATGAACTCGGTGCGGAAACCGATGAGCCCGCGAGCCGGGACGAGATAATCGAGACGCTTCCAGCCGGTGCCGGTCATGTTCTGCATGCGGCCCTTGCGGGTGGCGAGGAGTTGCGTGACCGCGCCCATGTACTCGTCGGGAACGTCGATGGTCACCCGCTCGACCGGCTCGTGGACCTTGCCGTCGATCTTCTTCGTCAGCACGACGGGCTTGCCGATCGTGAGCTCGAAGCCCTCCCGACGCATCTGTTCGACGAGGATCGCCAGCTGGAGTTCGCCACGGCCCTGGACTTCCCAGGCGTCGGGACGCTCGGTCGGCAGCACGCGCATCGACACGTTGCCGACGAGTTCCTGATCGAGCCGAGCCTTGACGAGACGAGCCGTGAGCTTCTTGCCTTCACGCCCCGCGAGCGGCGACGTGTTGATGCCGATCGTCATCGACAGCGCGGGCTCGTCGACCTCGATGATCGGCAGAGCCACCGGGTTCTCGGGGTCGGCCAGCGTCTCCCCGATGAAGATGTCTTCGATACCGGCCACGGCGACGAGGTCGCCCTGGCGCGCGGAGTCGACCGGCACACGGGTGAGGTGCTCGGTGAGGAACAGCTCGGCGACCTTGGCGCGGCTGACGGTGCCGTCACGCTTGCACCAGGCGACCGACGAGCCCTTGGTGATGACGCCTTCCATGATGCGCAGCAGCGCGAGGCGGCCGAGGTACGGCGATGCGTCGAGGTTGGTGACCCACGCCTGCAACGGCGCACCCTCGTGGTACGTCGGAGCCGGGATGGAATCGAGCAGCACTTCGCCGAGCGTGGTGAGGTCTTTGCCGGTGACCGTGCCGGCGACGATCGCCTTGGCTTCGTCGAGGTCTTGTGTCGACCAGCCGTCACGGCCCGAGCAGTAGACGATCGGGAACTCGATGTGGTGATCTTCGGCGCCGAGATCGAAGAACAGTTCGTAGACCTCGTCGACGACCTCTTCGACGCGTGCGTCGGGGCGGTCGATCTTGTTGACCGCGAGGATCACCGGGAGGTGGCGAGCGAGGGCCTTGCGCAGCACGAAACGGGTCTGCGGCAGCGGACCTTCGGCCGCGTCGACCAACAGCACGATGCCGTCGACCATGGTGAGCGCACGCTCGACCTCGCCGCCGAAGTCGGCGTGACCCGGCGTGTCGACGATGTTGAGCGTGACGTCGGTGTCGGTGCGCTTGTCACGCCACACGAGCGACGTGTTCTTGGCGAGGATGGTGATGCCCTTCTCGCGTTCGAGGTCACCGGAGTCCATGACCCGCTCGGCCACTTCTTCGTTGGCACGAAAAGCGCCCGACTGATGGAGCATCGAGTCGACCAGCGTCGTCTTGCCATGGTCGACGTGCGCGACGATCGCGAGGTTGCGAAGATCGTCTCGCTTGCAGAGGGTGTCCGATTGAGTCACGCGACGACGCTATCGGAGCAGTGCATCCGATCGACCGCGCCGCTCGTCACGTTATGACGTGCCGGTCCTCACCGCAAACTCACTGCGCCCGCACCAACCTGGTTATTCGCATCCCGGATGGAAATAACCAGGTTGCGGGCTGAACCTCAGCCGACTCGGCGGGACTTTCCTTCCCAGAACGGCTCGCGGAGGTCCTTCTTGAGGATCTTGCCGGTCGGATTGCGTGGGAGCGCATCGAGCCAGTCGACGCTCGTCGGACACTTGAACGTGGCCAACTGCGTCTTCGCGAACGCGATGATGTCGGCAGCGGTCTCGTCGTCGGCCGAGGCGCCGTCGGCGACCACCACCATCGCCTTGGCCGTCTCGCCCCACTTCTCGTGCGGTACGCCGATGACCGCGACGTCGGCGACCGCGTCGTGCTTCATCAACACGTTCTCGACCTCGGCCGGGTACACATTCTCGCCGCCCGACACGATCATGTCCTTCACGCGGTCGTGGATGTAGAGGTAGCCGTCGGCGTCGAGGTAACCGGCGTCACCCGATTTGAACCAGCCGTCGTCGGTCAGCGCCTTCGCCGTCTCGTCGGGCATCCGCCAGTAGCCCACCATGTTCTGCTGCGAGCGGATCCAGATCTCCCCCACCTCGTTCGGCGCGAGCGCCTCACCGTCGTCGCCGACGATGCGCAGTTCGACCCCGGGTCCGGCAACTCCGCACGAGCGGAGTCGGTGACGGTTCGGTCCACTCGGATCGTGATCGTCGGGCGGCAGGTTGACGACGGCCCCGGTGGTCTCGGTGAGCCCGTACGCCTGCCAGAACTTGCACGGCTTGAACATCTCGACGCACTTGGCGAGCACGTCCTCGCTGATCGGGGACGCTCCGTAGACGAACACCTGGAGGCTCGAGTAGTCGGCGTCCTCGACGCCCGGCACCATGAGCATGAACTGCAGGACCGCGGGCACGAGGAACGCGTGTGTGATCCGGTGCCGCTCGATCATCTCGATCAGCGCGACCGGATCGAGTTCGCGGAAGATCACCGTGGTGCAACCCTGGTACATGCCGGCCGTCGCCCAGCCACCACCACCGATGTGGAAGAGCGGCATGGCTGCCAGGTTGATCGAGTCGCCGTCGAGCTCCCAGATCTCCTTCACCATCGGGAGCAGGCTGAAGAAGTTGTGGTTGCTCAGCATCACGCCCTTCGGCCGACCGGTCGTGCCCGATGAATAGAGCTGGAACGCGATGTCTCCGTCGTCGGCGACGACGCCGGGATCGTCGGCTGGGTAGCGGTCGACCCACGCGTCGTACGACTCGGCGACGGCATGTTCGCCACCGATCACCACGAACTTGGCGACCTTCGGGAGTTCGGCGGCGATCTCGTCGAGCATCGGCACGAAGTCGGGACCGACCACGAGCACCTTGGCGTCGGCGTCGTCGACGATGAATCGCACCTCCGGTGCGGCGAGACGCCAGTTGACGTCGACACACACCGCGTTGAGCATGGCCGCACCGAAGAACACCTCGAAGTGCTCGATGCCGTTCTTGTCGAGAAACGCCACACGATCCTCGGCGCCGACTCCCGCGTCGGCCAGCGCTTGCGCCATCTGGGCAGAGCGTTCGAGCAGCGCACTCCACGACAGCTGGCGGTCGCCTTCGATCAGTGCGATGTGGTCGGGGCGTTCGACGCCGTGGACCCGCACGATCCCGGCGACATTGGTGATGGATGGAGCACTCGTCGTCGACATCGGAGTGACCATAGTCACTCCGGCGAAATCAGACCTCTCGCGGTGGCGAGAAATCGCCGATACACCGACATGGAGACCATGACCAGCCTCGAGGGATCCCCGTCCGCCGACCGCCGCGAACCTACGCTCGGACGCATGTCGGACCTGCTCGCAACCGATTCCCACGTCGACGCCCCCGTCGAGTTCCCGACCGCTGACGCGCCCGGACCCGACGCCCCGAACGGCGAGACACCCGTGGCGCACAGCGCGCCGCCGGCGTTCCCGCCGCCCGACCCGTCCGCCGAAGCGGCGGCCCGCCGTCGCACCACTGGGCTGCTCACCCTGCTCGCACTCGCCGGCCTGGCCGTCGGCGTGATCATGACGATCCTCTGGCTCGGCACCAAGGGCGACGTCGACGAGGCGGCGACAGAGCGAGATCTCGCCGTCGCCGAACGCGATGCGGCGGTCGAGTCGCTCGACGCGGTGCAGACCGATCTCGCCGGCACCTCCGACACACTCGCGACCACCGAAGACGAACTGCAGGAGACGCTCGACGCGCTCCGAGCCGCCGAGGGCCGGATCGACGAGGCCCCGTCCGCGACCGACGCCGAGATCGCCCGACTCGAAGCTCAGCTCAGCGAACTCGAAGCCGCTGCCACGTCGGCGGCGAGCGAGAACCTTCGCCTGAAGGAAGAACTCGACGCGCTCGCCGTCGACCCGGCCCCGGCCACGCCGGCCGAGTTCGACGCCGCCGCGACCCCGGGCTTCGCTCGGTGGGTCGGCGAGCTGCTCTCGTCGTCGAGCGGTTCGAGCCGGCTCGGCCAAGAGGCCAGCACCTGCTTCGGCACCGAGATCATCGGGCTCATCGGCGTCGACGCGATCGGGGCCGGCCAGAACAACGCCTCGTCGGGCGCCGATCGTCAGATCGTGATCGACGCGATGATCACCGCTGCCGGCACCTGCGGCATCGATCAGAGCCTCATCTTCTGAGTCGCTGTCAGGTTCCGGCGAGGCGCTCGACCACCGGGGCGAACGCTTCCATGGCCGAGTCGCCGACCGTGATGTAGCTGATGCCGTACCGCTCGCGCCGCTCGATCAGCCGCTCGGCGATCTGATCGAGTGTGCCGATCAGGCAGTTGGGGTGCTCGATGATCGCCGACGGTTCGAGGCCGAACATCTTGCCGAACTGCTCTGCGGTCGCCGCGCCCGATGCTTCGTCGGGCGTGACGACGGTGAAGTAGCCGGCGATCTCGATCTCGGGCAGTTCGCGGCCGACCGACTCGGCGCCCTCGCGCACCCACCGCACCTTCTCGTCGATCTTCTCGGCGGTCGACGACTGGACACCCTGCGGCCCGATCTTGCCCGACGAGTTGTCGAAGTTGAGGCTGACGATGTCGGCCTCTCGCCCGGCGATGCCGAGCACACGCGGTGCACCGCCGCCGATCATGATCGGGATGGCCGACTCGGGCTTCGGCGAGGCGGTGAAGCCGTGCAACGAGACGTGCTCGCCGTCGATGTCGACCGGCTCACCCGACAGCAGCACCTTGGCCGCCTTGACGTACTCCTCCAGCCGTGACACACGCACGCCGGCCCGGTCCATCGGGATGCCGAGTGCGTCGTACTCACCCGCGAGCCAGCCGGCACCCAGACCGAACTCGACGCGGCCGCCGCTCAACCAGTCGAGCGTGGCGGCTTCCTTGACCAGGACCGCGAGCGGCCGGTAGTCGATGCAGAAGACGCGGGCACCGATCTTGAGCGTCGAGGTGGCCTCGGCGGCGGCCACCATCATCGGCAGCGCGGCGAACTGCTGATGGGGGTGCGACGTGGCGTCGAGCGCGGGTCCGGCTCCGAGGTAGTGGTCGGCGAGGTGCAGTGCCGAGTAGCCGAGCTCCTCGATCTTGCGGGCTTGATCCCGCCACCCCTGAGGCGACTCTGCGCTGTAGGACTGGACGGCGAAACGGAAGGGGCGCTGGCTCATTCCGTACAGAATGCTCGGTCGGGTCAGCGCTGAGCGAAGCCGAGGCGGAACGAGGCAACCGCCCTCGCGAAGATGTTGGCCTCGACCTCTGGTTCGGTCACGACCGACAGGTCGGTGATGCGCCGGCTCAGCTGTCCGAACACCGCCGACAGCGACCCGCGGGCGACGTGGGTACCGATGCACAGGTGCGTTCCGAAGCCGAACGCGACGTGCTTGTTCGGGCTCCGACGGATGTCGAAGGTGTCGGGATCGTCGAACACGTCGGCGTCGCGGTTGGCGGCAGGGTAGAGCAGCACGATCCGGTCGCCGCGCTCGACGGGCTGGTCACCGATGACGTCGTCGGCGGCGGCGCGTCGGAACATGTTGTTCAATGGCGTGACCCAGCGCAGCACTTCCTCGACGGCACCGGGCACCAGATCGGGATCGGCGCCCATCGCATCCCATTGGTCTGGATGGTCGACGAAGGTGCGCAGTCCGTGGCTGATCGCGGTGCGCGTGGTCTCGGCGCCGCCGGAGATGAACAGACCGACCTCGTGGGCGATGGCCGCCGGCGGCAGCGGTTCGCCGTCGATCGTCGAGTGCAGCCACGTCGAGATCAGGTCGTCGCCCGGCTCGGCCATCTTTGCCTTCGCGATCTCGGAGAGCGCGCCGACGAACTCGTGGTTGGCGGCCTCGAACTCGCGGAAGACGAGGCCGTCGCGTTCACGCATGTCGGTGCGCATCAACCGCTCCGACCACGACTTGAGGTCACGCCAGCGATCGTCGGGGTAGCCGAGCAGCTGCGCCGTGACCCGAGCCGGGAGCTGTCCGGCCACGGCGTCGACGACTTCCATCTCGGTGGCGCCGTCGGCGAGCGCGGCGTCGATGATCTCGGTGGTCAGCGTTTCGAGGTCGGCTTGGCGTTGCTCCACCGACTTCTTCGTGAAGTTGCCCTGGACGAGCATGCGCTGTTGACGGTGGCGCGGATCGTCCTGGGCGATCATGTTGATCTCCGACGGCGACCAGACCGCGCGGTATCCCTGGCCCGACACGAACACCGACGACCGACGCTCGACGTCCATCAGATCGGCGTGCTTCGTCACACCCCACAGCCCGTTGCGTTCGTCGCGGTAGACCGGTTCGTTGTCGCGCATCCACGACCAGGCGTCGTGCGGATTGCGTTGGTAGAAGTTCGGGTCGAGGAGGTCGACGATCAAGCGGTCGCTCATCGCCCCATCGTTGCAGAGGCGGACCGGCTCGCCATCGTTCAGAACATGACGCTCTCGAACATGACGCTCGAGAACATGACGCTCGAGAACATGACGCTCTAGAACATTGCGGTGTCGGCGTCGAGGCCGAGCAGGAGCTTGCCGATCGTCTCGTTGAGCTTCGGTGCGGTCTGGATGTGTTGCGTCACGACGTGGGCGTCACGCTGGCAGCGGCCGAGCACGCTCGTGTCGTACACCGCTGTGCCCCCGGCCAGCGTGAACGCGGCGTCGGTGACCGCCGCACACGTGGTGGCGGCGTGGACCGCTGCCAGGCGGATGCCGGTGCGGTGTTCGAGGGTCGCCCGCCCGTCCGACGCCACCACCGCCCACGCCGATTCGATCTCGTCGAACAGGAACGCTCGCGCCGACCGCCACGACGCCTCGGCGCGTGCGTACTCGATCTGGGTGAAGGCGCTCTGCGCCAACGTGCGCTTCGAGTACTGCGGACGCTTGCCCTCGGCCGTGTCGTTCAGTTCGTCGAGCGCCCGGCGAGCGATGCCGAGTCCGACAGCGGCCACGCACGACGCGAGGAACGAGAAGTTGGGGAAGCGTGCGAGCGCGCAGTCGACGATCGGTTTGGTGACGCCCGGCTGGGTGGTCCGTCGCTCCGGTGCGAACGCCTCGGCGACCGAGTAGTCGAGCGAGCCCGATCCGCGCATCCCGCTCGTGTACCAGGTGTCGTGATAGCTGACGTCGTCACGGGGAAACCAGCAGAGACGGAACGTGCCGTCGTCGCACATCGTGCCACCCATCACCCAGTCGCAGTGCTGTGTGCCACTCCCCCACGCCCATCGCCCCGACACGTCGAAGCCGGGCTCGCCGGGTCGGACCGTCGCCGTGCCCTGGCCGTTCGGGGCGAACACGCCACCGGTCACGGTCGAGGGATCGCTGTAGATCTCGAGCGCGCCCTCTTCGGGGAGGAACGCCGACATGTATGACGTGGTCGATGCGATCATCGAGCACCATCCGGCGGCACCGTCGGCGTGCGCGAGCGTGCTGATCGCTTCGAGCATGGTCGGCGGATCGACCTCGGGGCCGCCGTACGCCTCGGGCACGCACATGCGCATCAGACCGGCGCTGGTCAGTGCATCCACCGTCGGCATCGGCAGTCGCCGCTGTGCTTCGGCGTCGTCGGCGTGAGCCTCGATCAACTCGGCGATGTCGGCAGCGGCGGCGAGAACGTCGACAGGCATCTGAGGAGCGTAGACGTCGTGGTTCGTGCGCTCCTCACACGCCACTCACCGTCGACTCACAGCGCCGACATCGTCCCAGGACAGCGCCCTCGCGCTGATCAGGTCGCGGAGCGGACGTCCCACAGGTGGTGCACCGGATCGTGGATCAGGTAGCGAGCGAACGAGTCGACGGTGAACGAAGCACCGTCGCTGCGGCGACCCACCCGCGTCCACTGGTCGGCGCCGAGCCGATCGAATGCGTCGGCCAGGACGTCGGCCGCCGACAGGAGGTCGCGTCGTACATCGGTCGGCGACTGTTCGTTGTAGGCCTCGGCGATGGCGGTCTCGTTCTGGTCCCAGTTCGGGTACAGGGGATCGTCGCTGTCGAGCATCATGCGCAGGCGTTCGTGGTACAACCCGTACACGTCGCGCACGTGCGCCGCGTACTCGAGGTCGCTCCACCGGTCCGGGCGGCGGCGAGAACGGAGTTGCTCGACGTCGCCGTCGAGCACATCGGCCCACGCTGCAGCGTTTCGTCGGATGTCGGCCCCGACCGCGCTCGGTTCGTATCCCGCCGCGTCGAAATCGCATTCGGGGCACCGGCGCTCGAGCACCCACGTCCAGTCCTTGTCGTCGTGCTCGGGTTGCTGGCTCGATGGGTCGATGTCGCTCTTCACGCGCCCAAGCATCGCTCGCACGCCGGACCGCCGACGAGCGACTTTCGGTCGCTCGACGAACGATTGCCGCCACCGCCGCCCGATCGGTCCGGAGGCAGCCCGCCCGGAGGTGCGCTACGGTCGGAACATGAAGTTCGGTTTCGTTGTCCCGTGGGGCGACGCCACCGACATCGGTGATCTCGCCGAGGCAGCAGAGGAGTCGGGCTGGGACGGGCTGTTCGTCTGGGAACCGGTGTGGGGGGTCGACGCCTGGATCTCGCTCGGTCTCGCGGCCGTCCGCACGTCGAAGATCAGACTCGGCACGATGCTCACGCCGCCGTCGCGCCGCCGACCGTGGGAACTCGCCAGTCAGGTCGCCACCGTCGACCGGATCTCCGACGGCCGGGTCACCCTGTCGGTCGGACTCGGGGCGGTCGACTCCGGCTTCCAGACGTTCGGCGAGGAGTGCGACCGCAAGACCCGCGCCGAACTCATGGACGAATGCCTCGACATCATGTGCGGCCTGTGGGCCGGCCAACCGTTCGGCTACGACGGCAAGCACTACACGGTCGAACCGACCGAGTTTCCGACCATCGGCGACGTGGTCCAGCAGCCGCGGGTGCCGATCTGGTGCGTCGGAGCACTCGGCCGACCGCGGTCGATGCAGCGAGCGCTGCAGTGGGATGGGGTCATCCCCCAGGTGCTCGACGGCACCGAGATGGGCGCCCGGCAGGCGCACCTCGACGAAGTCGAGCAGCTCCGCCTCGACATCGAAGCCGGACCCAATCCGAACGCCGACATCATCGTCGAAGGGCAGTGGACCCAGCACTCCCCTGCCGCCTATCGAACCGCTGGCGCCTCGTGGTGGATCGAGTCGATGTGGGGTGCGATGTCGGAACACTCACCGGTCACCGCCGCCTACGACCGGTTGCGCCAGGGCCCGCCCGCCTGACGATCAGCGATCCTGCAGCCGACTCACACGTCGGCGAGACCCCGTATCGCTAGCCCGACTCCGACGATGAACACCAGCGCAGCCGTGGCGTAGGGCATCGCGGTCGACCAACGTCGGCCGATCGCGGCGAGCCGCCCTGACGACCCGAGTCGGCCTTGCAGCCGGTCACGAACCCTGACGAGCAGTACGCCGGCGAGCGTCAGGGTGCCGGCCATGCCGAAGCCATATCCGATCACGAGGAGCACACCGAACCACGTCCGGCCAAGGGCGATCGCCGACAGCAGGATGATGAGCGCCGACGGACTCGGCACCAATCCACCGGCGATGCCCATGCCGACCAGCCCGCGCCGCGAGACTCTCGACCGCGCCGGGTCGTGATCGTGATCGTGATCGTGATCGTGGTCGTGGTCGTGGTCGTGGTCGTGATGCGAGTGATGGTCGTGATTCAGCGGGTCGAGCTCGGGTTCGAGGACCGCGACACGGCCGGGAGCGGTGTACGCCGCCGTCGCCGCGACGCGTTCCGACTGACGAGCATGGGAGTGTCCGTGATCGCCGTGCGAATGCCCGTGCGGGCCGTGCGAATGCCCGTGCGGGCCGTGTGAATGCCCGTGTGGGCCGTGCGAGTGTCCGTGGCCGAAGAAGCCATCGTCGCGGTGGCGGATCGCACTGACCAGCAGACCGAGGCCGAGCGCTGCAATCAACAGACCGCTCGCGACGCCGAGCCAACCAAGGATCGACTCCCCCGCCAATGAGCTCGACACCGTCAAGGCGAGCCCGAGAATCAGCACGCCACCGGTGTGCGTCGCCGTCACAGTCGCCCCGACCACGACAGCGTCGCGGGTCGAGCCCTGCCGACCGGCGATGTACGCCGCCATCACGGTCTTGCCGTGCCCCGGCAACATCGCGTGTGACGCGCCGAGCACGAGCGCGAGCGCCATTGCGAGCAGCCCGACTTGCAGCGTGAGGTCGCGGCGGCCGACCAAGTCGTCGAACGCCTCTTGCACGCGCCCGACCGTGCCCTCGATGAAGCCCGGCCGAGCTTCGACGAGATCGTCGCGAGCGGCGGCCGCACCGTCGGCGCGGTTCTCACCGTCATCACTCGGCGCAACCGGCGAGGACGACGCATCGAGTTCCGCGTCGGGATCGATCTGCAGCGTCACCGAACGAACGTCGAGCGGCGACGACAACAGGTCGACGGGGTAGTCGGTCAACCCGTTCGTCACACTGGTGGCCGGAACGGGTGCGTCGACGATTCCGACACCGTCACCGATGGCGTTGATCTCGTTCCATCCGACGCGTCCGCTGCGCTCGGCATCGTCGAACCGCAACTCGGTCGGAGCCGTGCCGAGCGATGCCGGCGCTTCGAGCCGGCACTGCAGGCGACTCGTCTCGAGCCCGGCCTGACCTGGCTCGAAGCCGAACGACGAGGCCGTGACAGCGAACTGCGTCGGTGCACCGCCGACGGTGAGCGAGAGCTCATCGACGATCGCGTCGCATGACTGCGCAGCGTGCTGCTCACGCTCAGACGCGTCGATCGACCCGTCGTTGTTCGAGTCGATGCTCCCCCTCGACTGTGTCGTGGGGATCTCGGCGGCGTCGACGACGAGATCATCGACGACGCTGTCGGCCGTGATCGTCAAGGTGTGCAGGCGGTTGACGCTGAAGTTGCCGAGCGGGTGCGCCGACGCCGAGGCCGGACCGAGGCCGACGACGACCAGGCCGATCGACAGCCCGACGAGTGCACGAGCACGGCCCGTGCGGCTGGTGGTACGAGCGCTCACGAGCCGACTCCTTGCTCGACGAGTTCAGCCAGCGTCTCCGAGGCGATCGGAGCGGCAAGCGGGTCGAAGTGCGGGTTGGTCTCGAGCGCTGCGGTGAGATCGGCGACCGCTCCCGGCATGTCGCCGAGCGCGTGTTTGATCATTCCCGAGTGATAGAGATACGACGCGTTGCGAGTTCCGAGCGCGAGTGCCTCGTCGATGGCGACCAAGGCCTCGTCGTGACGGCCGTTCTTGTGGAGCGCCCAGGCGTACGCGTCGTACATCGCGAGGAACGGGCGCTCGGCGATGGCTGCTTCGGCGCCAGCGAGCGCTGCGGCCGGGTCGCCGTGCTCGGCGAGGAACAACAGCGGGCCCGCATCCGGGGCGACGCCGTTCTCTGCGAACAACGCCTCGGTCGCGGCGACGACGGCGTACTGCTCTGCGGCGGCATCGTCACGACCGAGCGAGTCGAGTAGTTCGGCGTAGGCGGTGACGTATGCGGGCTCCGGGGCGATCGTGACGACGCGTGCGTAGTGGTCGAGCGCGGTCTCGACCTGGCCGAGGGCTGCCTCTGCCTTGGCCTTGCCTGCCAACGATGCCGGGTCGCCGGGAACCAGTGACTGCGCGACGTTGTACAGGTCGAGCGCGGTGGTGGGATCGCCTTGGTCGAAGGCCAACTCTCCGAGATGGAACACGGCGAACGCTTCGTCGGCGGGCGTGGGCGCCGCCTCGCGAGCGCTCTCCATGAACCGCGTTGCGAGATCGACGTTCCCCCGCAGTTCCCACAGGTACGACTCACGAGCGAACGACGCGGTGTCGGGCCGGAGCTCACTCATCCGCCCGACCGCTTCGATCGCTCCGTCGTAGTTGCCGAGTTGGAGTTCGGCGTCACCCAGCGCGCCGTGGAGTGGAGCACTGAACGCGTTGATCGCGAGTCCGGCCTCTGCGTGCTCCTTCGCCGCAGCAAAGTCGTGACGGGCCGATGCGAGCGCCGAGCGGCCCGCGTAGGCGAGGAAGTTGCTGTCGGCATCGAGCGCGATCGACTCGGCGAGTGCGCCGTCGGCTCGCGGATAGAAGGCCGGGTTGGCCGTGGCCTTCGCCTGCTGCACGTAGGCGAGTCCGAGCGCCGCCCACGCGGTGTGATCGTTCGGGATGCCGGCGAGGCGGGTCTGGAGGCCGGCGATGAGTTCGTCGAGCGACTCGGGATTGGGGTTCTGTTGGCTCGCGACGATGTCGACGTCGACGACGCCTTCGTCGGCGGTGGTCTCGACGTCGTCGCCTGACCGATCGCGGGCCACACCGATCGACGCTGCGACGATCAGCGTGATAGCGAGCGCGGCGCCGATCACGACGAGACGTGTCGGCCGGCGTCGACGGGGGCGTGCCGTGACGGGGTTCGATGAGCCGTCGGATCCTGGACGTTCGGCATGCGATTCGTGGTCCGGCTCGTGGCCGGTGGAGTCATTGGTCATCGTCGAGGTCATGCGATGCTTCCTGGAGCGAGTGTCGGGTGAGGCGGGCGGGAACCGGGAGCGCTGCGTGCAGCGCTCCCGGCACCCGTCGAGCCTCGCGTCAAACGGTGATCGTCACCGTCGACACGGGGCGGTCAGCGGTGATCAGCCGACCAGCTGTGTTCCCGGGAAATAGCCCGAGATGTCGGCGGTGATGTGAGCCGAGCCGGAGGTGAAGACGCACGTACGGCCGTCTTCGTTCACCGGGGCAGCCACGAGGGTCGAGGTGTTCGCACCGGGTGCATACACACCGTTCGCTGCGAGCGGCATGGTGGTGCCGCACTCGAACACCGTGATGTAGCCGTTCGACTCAGCCTGGATGGCTGCGATGTTCAGCATCACGGTTCCGGAACCCTCCGGCGCCGGGTTCGTGCCGACACCGATCACCTTCAGTTCGATGATCTCGCCGTCGATCGGCTTGTCACCGGTGTGGCCGATACGGCCGCCGGGCACTCCCTGCCGAGTCTCGAGCAGGCGCTCGGGAACGATCGGCACGTATGACGTACCAGCCGGGTAGGAGCCTTGGAGATCAGCGGTCAGCTCGGTGCCCGAGCTGGTGTACAGACACACGGTGCCTGCGGCGCTGACCTTCGACACGAGCAGATTTCCCCGCACCGTGCTCGCCTCCAGGTTGAGGTTCGCCGTCACCGGCTGCTCCTCGTCGCATGGATACGCCGTGACGAAGCCATTGCCCGCTGCCCTGATCGACGTCACGTTCAGAACCACCGCGGCGGTGTCGGCAGCGAGGCCGGCACCCGGTGTTTCGGTCACTTTCACGGTGATGACGTCGTCGGCTGCAGGAGTCGGGCCGGCGTAGCCGACCTGTCCGCCCTCGGCATTCGCACGTGTCTCGAGGACACGCTCCGGAGCGTTGGGAAGGTACGACGAGGTGCTCGGCTGGTAGCCGTTCACGTCGACCGCCAAGTGCGTCGAACCCGACGTGTACAGGCAGATGCTGCCATCGTCGTCGAGTTCTGCAGCGACGAGGTTGCTCACGTTGGTGTCGACCAACGGGTTCAAGCTCGCTGCGGTCGGGTGCTCGTTGTCGCAGTCGGCGTAGACCGTGACGTATCCCTGCACGTCGGGCTGGATGGCGCTCACTGTGACGAACACCGCAGCGGCATCGTCAGGAACAACGCCTGAGACGTCGACGTCGATCTTCTGATCGGCCACCGGCTTGGTGCCGTTGTAGCCGATCTGCCCACCGGGCGTCGTCGTACGAGTCTCGAGCACACGCTCTGCCTCGACCGACACGAACTCGGGCGCACGAGGTGTGCGCTCGGTTCCGTTGACGACGCTGTCGACATGCGGGAGTGCCAGGTACGGGAAGACATCGCTGAACTCCCGGTCGTTGCGGTCGACGGAGTCGACGACAGCGAGGGCACTGAGGTCGGCGCCATCCTTGAAGACGATGCCCTCGGTGACCTGGAAGGCCGCGTCGAGGATGTCGTCTTCGAGACGGCGACCGTTCGGGAAGCCCTGGAAGTCGCCCCCGATCACTCCGGCTGTGCTGGCGTTCGCCTCGGGCGTGACGGGCACGGCCATGTTGAGTCGCAGCATTTCCGACGGAGTGATCGTCGAGACATCGGCGTTGAGGGCGAGGCTGTTGAGATCAGCCTTCAACGCCGGGTTCTCGTCGGGATCGCCCGACAGGCCGTCGTTCTCGATGCTGATGCCCTGGAGGAAGATCTCCACCAGGTCGCTTCGTTCGCCTTCCGGAGCGGGGACGCCGTACACGGCCTCCACGATCGGAGGAAGGATCGGATTCTGCACCGCGTCGACCGCCTCGGGGATGGTCGCGTCGGCAGTCGGCGGAATCGAGTTGAATGCGTCCTTCAACGCGAGTGGGAGCACCACTTCGTTGACGAGTGGGTTACCCAGACGTGACACCTGCTGGAACTCGGAGACCACGGTCTCGTCGCCCGGCAGGGCCGTTCCCTCGTCTTCGACGAGCTTGGACCGGTCGGTCGTGCTCCAGATACCGATGACCGGGTTGTCGGTCGCCGATCCGTTGAGCGCGAGCGCATCCTTCGGGAGCTGCAACGCGATGGAGTTCACGTTGTAGCCGGCCAGCGTGTCCTCGCCGACCTCGGTGGCGTCTGCGCCGTAGAGGAGGTCGAAGACGCGTAGGTCGAGGAAGAACGGATCATCGGCCTGGCCGACGAACGACTGACCGCCGCCCGGAATCTGTCCGGACGCAACGGCTTCGTCGACGAGCGGTTGATAGTCGGGTGTCGACGTTGCGCCAGCGATCGACGGTGCCGCGATGGCATCGTCGAGCAGGAGCTGTTCGAGGTCGTCGGACGGGTCGCCCGGGGTGTCGAACGGGTCGGTGATGACCGTCAGGTCGTACGTCTGGTACACGTTGAGTTCCGGGTCGGTCACGGAATCGAACGGACCGGTGTTGTACAAGAACTGACCAGCGTCTTTGATGATCGTCTCGAAGGTCCATTCGTAGGTGAGGTCGGGGAACGCGTCGCCATCGTTGTCGATCTTGATGTTGTAACGAGCCCCCTCCGTCGGAGTACCGGTGGCCCATGGGTAGAAGTTCGGTCCGCCGTTGGGCTCCTCGAATGGAAGCCAGTTGGCGATCACGGTGACGGTGTCGGGGTCGTCTGGGCTGACGAACGCGTAGACGTCGGTGTTGTCGGCGCGTGGGTCTCCAGCGATGAGCGGGGCCTCGCGGTGACTCGAGGCCGACAGCCCGGTCGGGCCCGCCTGTACGGCGACGACGGAAGCGAGCGCGGCAAATCCTGCTCCGACTGCAACGGTCTGCTTCCACCTCCTCGCCTTCGGTGATGTTCCTGTCATGGTGAGATCCCCTTCATGTGGATTGATGTTGCCGATCGGCGTGCACCACCCACTCGTGAAGCGGAGGGCGAGAGCCGACCCGCACAGTTGTTCGTACCCCATGTCACAATGGATCAAACTTCTCTCAAGAAAGTTCGACCACGGGTGACGAGCCGCATCGGCCCCGGTCGAGCGCTGTCCGGGGCTGCGTTTCGGAGTGGTTCGGGTTGCTACGTTGCAAGGCGATGACGCAACCATCTGACTCCGGCTGGAACTTCGCTGATCTCTGGGAGACGATCGCCGCCCAGATCCCCGACGCGCTGTGCCAACAGCAGGGCGACCGGCAGATCGACTGGGCGTCGTTCAACCGGCGGGCCAACGGCATCGCCGCCGCACTGCTCGCCGCACCGAACGCCGCCGAGCAGGACAAGGTGGCGCAGTACCTCTACAACTGCCCCGAGTACGTCGAGTCGGTCTTCGCCGCCTTCAAGGCCGGCATGGCGGTCGTCAACACCAACTACCGCTACGCCTCCGACGAACTCGTCTACCTGTGGGACAACGGCGACGTCACCACGGTGGTCTTCCACGGAGCGTTCGTCGACCAGATCGAGGCCGTGCGGGCACGCGTCCCGCGGATCACCACGTGGCTGTGGGTCGACGACGGTTCGGGCACCTGCCCGGAGTGGGCGACGCCGTACGAATCGGCCGCAGCCGCCGGCACCGATGACAACGTCTCGGGACCGTGGGGCCGATCCGGCGATCACCTGCTGTTGCTCTACACGGGCGGCACGACCGGCATGCCCAAGGGCGTCATGTGGCGCCAAGACGATCTCTTCGGCGTGCTCGACGCGAACAACCGCAAGCGGATGCCGCCCGAGCAAGACCTCGATCTGGTCAGTCAACGAGTGCAGCGTGCCGGCCCGCGCAACATGCCGTCGGCCCCGCTCATGCACGGCACCGGGCTGTTCAACGCGATCAGCAACCTCATGATCGGCGGCTCGATCACGTCGATGCAGGGCCGCTCGTTCTCCGCCGAGGAGTTCCTCGACACGATCGAGACCTTCGGGATCAACTCCACGTCGATCGTCGGTGACGCCTTCGCCAAGCCGATCCTCAAAGCGCTCGACGCCGAACCCGACCGCTGGGACATCTCGTCGCTGCGGGTCATCGTGTCGTCCGGAGTGATCTGGTCGAAGGAGTCGAAGGACGGCCTGCTCCGTCACAACCCGCGGCTGATCATGGTCGACGCCCTCGGCTCCTCCGAGGCCATCGGCATGGCCACGAACACGACCACGTCCGAGTCGGGTGGCGGCACCGCGAAGTTCGAGCTCGGCCCCAACACTCGCGTGGTCACCGAAGACGGGCGCGACGTCGAGCCGGGCTCGGGCGAACTCGGCCAGGTGGCGATCCGTGGCCGCACGCCGATCGGGTACTACAAGGACGAGGAGAAGTCTGCGAAGACCTTCGTCACGATCGACGGGCACCGCTACTCGATTCCCGGCGACTTCGCCACCGTCGAGCTCGACGGCACCGTGAGCCTCAAGGGCCGCGGCAGCCAGTGCATCAACACCGGCGGCGAGAAGGTGTACCCCGAAGAGGTCGAAGAAGCCCTCAAGCTGCACCCGAGCGTTGCCGACGCCGCCGTGGTCGGGCTCCCCGACGACAAGTGGGGCGAGGCGATCAACGCGCTCGTCGAACTCGAGCACGGAGCCGAATTCGACGAAGCTGCGCTGCGTCAACACGTGAAGGATCGTCTCGCCGCCTACAAGGCGCCGAAGCACATCGTGGTGATCGACACCATCGGCCGAGCCGCCAACGGCAAGCTCGACTACAAGGCCCTGAAAGCCTTCGCCGAAACCCACTGACCCGACCGTCGCTCGCTCCCCGGTTCGTGTGACCGAAAGCGCGCCCCTCCCGCACGATCGGTCACACAAACCCCAGCAATCCGCGCGCTCGTCGGTTTGTGTGACCGAAAGCGCGAACCTCGGTCACAATCGGTCACGCAAAACGGGGGATGCGTCGCTGGACGCCGACCGGCGAACCACCCGAACTCTGTGACAGGGCGTCGCGACGATGGTGACATGACCACCACCGACCGCCGACTTGCGGCGATTGCGACAGGTCAGCATGGGATCATCCACCGCCGCGAAGCACATGCCAGCGGCGTGACCGATCACCAGCTCCGGAGCCGGGTCAAGAGCGGCTCCCTCGTCCAGACCGGACCTCACTCATTCCGCCTCTTCGGTGCGCACGACACACCGATCTACGAACTGCGAGCATTGCTCGTCGACCTCGGGCCCGAAGCGTTCGCCAGCGGACCCACCGCTGCTGCGCTGCACGGCTTCGACGGATTCGACCTGCGTGCTCCGTTCGATGTCACCGTGCTCAGAGGCCGAAACCTCCGCCGCATCGGCCACCGCATCCACACCGCCACCGAACTCGATCTCGTCGATCGCGCCGTGGTGCAGGACTGCGCCTCGCTCAGCGGCGCTCGGACGATGATCGACCTGGCCCGCACCCTCGACCCGGTTCCGCTCACCACCGCGCTCGACAGCGGATTGCGCGACGGCATCTACAACGAATCGCTACTGCATCGCCGGATCGTGGCGCTCCGACGAAGCGGGCGATACGGCATCCCGAAACTCATCAAGGTGATCGAAGGGGCCGAGGTCACCGCCGGCGGGCACAGTTGGCTCGAACGGGAGTTCCTCCGGCTCGCTGCCGCAGCTGGGCTCCCGGCGCCGCAGACGCAGCAGGTGCTCTCGCGTGCCAACGACCGCATCGTCCGCGTCGACTTCGTGTTCCCCGAAACGAACATCGTGGTCGAGGTCCTCGGCTACCGGTATCACCGCTCGAAGGCGGCGATGAGTCGCGACGCAGAGCGATACAACGCGTTGCTCCGCAACGGCTTCCTCCCCTTCCAGTACACCTACGAGCAAGTCGTGGCTCGACCCGCCGTCGTCGTGAGCGAACTCCGCTCCCTCCTCGCCGCGGCCTGATCTCCGCTCCGTACGCCCCATCCGCTCTTTCCCCATCGCCGATTTGTGTGACCGAAAGCGCGAGCCTCCGCCACATTCGGTCACACAAACCGAGGACGGGTGGCGGGCGTCGAGTTCGTGTGACCGAAAGCGCGCCCCTCCCCCACCATCGGTCACAGAAACCGTGAACAGCGTGTTGACGGCGCGGCGCGAGCGGGTGAGCGTCGTAACCTCGCGCCGATGGACGAGATCTCCGCCACGACGTTTGCCTGGCACGACTACGAGGGGGTGTTGTTCGACCTCGACGGGGTCATCACCCCCACCGCCGAGATCCACGAACACGCCTGGGGCGAACTCTTCGCCGCCTTCGACTACACCGAAGCCGACTACCTCCGTTACATCGACGGCAAGCCTCGGTACGACGGTGTGCGCTCGTTTCTCGCCAGCCGCGACATCGTGCTGCCCGACGGCGACCCGCTCGATGCTCCCGGCGACTCGACGGTGTCGGCGCTCGGCAACCGGAAGAACGCCCTGTTCAACCACATCCTCGAACGTGACGGCATCGCCCCGTACCCCGGTTCGCAGCGGACGCTCGACCTGCTCGCCGACGCCGGGATCCCCTCGGCGATCGTCTCGTCGTCGAAGAACGCCGTCCCGGTCCTCGCGGCCGCTGGGCTCGCCGACCGATTCGACATCGTGATCGACGGCATCGTCGCCGCCGACCTCGGCCTCGCCGGCAAACCAGCGCCCGACGGCTACCTGTTGGGCGCCCAGCGCCTCGGTGTCGATCCGCGACGAACCGTCGTGGTCGAAGACGCCACGTCGGGCGTGGCCGCCGGCCGCAACGGTGGGTTCGCCGTGACGATCGGCGTCGATCGCGGAGCCGGTCACGCCACGCTCCTCGAGCACGGTGCGACGTTCGTCGTCGACGACCTGTCCGAACTCCTGCCCGGCGACTCCGAAAGCTGACGACATGGACACCACACAGCGACATCGCACGCCCATGCCCGCACCGGCCGACCAGGTGTCTCCCAACCACCAGCCGCCACCGACCGGCCTGGCATCGCACCGCTTTCCTCTCGACCCGTGGCGACTCGTCGAGACCGAGCACTCGGCCGACGACCTCGGCTACACCGAGACCCTCTTCGGCGTCGGCAACGGCTACCTCGGCATGCGCGCCAATCCCGAAGAAGGCCGAGACGCGCACACGCACGGCACGTACATCAACGGATTCCACGAGACGTGGGAGATCCAGCACGCCGAGAACGCCTTCGGCTTCGCGAAGGTCGGACAGACCATCGTCAACGTGCCCGACGCCAAGCTGATCAAGCTCTACGTCGACGACGAACCGTTCATCGTGTCGCAGGCCGATCTCGACAGCTACGAACGATCGATCGACTTCCGGACCGGCGTGCTCGAACGCAACATCGTCTGGCGCACGCCGGGCGGAAAACGCGTGCGCATCCGCTCGACGCGGATGGTGTCGATGGCCGAACGCCATCTCGCGGTCATGACGTTCGAGGTGACGATGCTCGACGCGACAGCGCCCGTCGTGATCTCGTCGCAACTCCTCAACCGCCAGGACGGCGTCGACGAGTACCACGTCCCCGACGCGTCGCTCGGTGAAGGCGAGGAGCAGCACGACCCGCGCCAGGCGCGCCAGTTCGATCACCGGGTGCTCCAACCCACGTCGCAGCTCGACGAGAGCGGCGACGACGGTCTCGGCACCGTGGTGCTGGGCTACACGTGCACCAACAGCGCCATGACGTTGGCGTGCGGCGCCAGCCATCACGTCGGGAGCACCTCACCGTTCAGCGTCGAGACCACCGTCGACGCCGACCTCGCCAAGACCGTCGTCCAGGTCAACGCCGAACCCGACAAGCCGATCGTCATCACCAAGTTCGTCAGCTACCACACGTCGACAGGCGTGCCGTGCGAGGAGCTCACCGAACGCTGCGTCCGCACGATCCAGCGGGCTCACGAGACCGGCGTCGACGTCCTCCTCGACGAACAGCGAGCCGAGCTCGACGCGTTCTGGGCGGCCGCCGACATCGAGATCGACGGCGACGACTCGGCGCAGCAGGCCATCCGCTGGAACCTGTTCCAGCTCGCGCAGGCATCGCGGCGCACACAGGAGCAGGGCATCGCGGCCAAGGGCGTGACCGCCGGCGGCTACGACGGCCACTACTTCTGGGACACCGAGGTCTACGTCGTCCCCTTCCTCGCCTACACCGACCCGGTCGCCGCACGGAAGCTGTTGCGCTTCAGGTGGAGCATGCTCGACGCGGCGCGCCGCCGCGCTCGGATCATGTCGGAAGCCGGCGCGCTGTATCCCTGGCGGACCATCAACGGCGAGGAGGCGTCGGCCTACTACGCAGCCGGGACCGCGCAGTACCACATCAACGCCGCGGTCGTCTTCGCCCTCGCCCGCTACCTCGACGCGACCGGAGACGTCGACTTCCTCGCCGACGAGGGTTCGGAGATCCTGGTCGAGACCGCCCGCCTCTGGGCCGACCTCGGCTTCTACGCCAACGGGCACGGCAACACGTTCCACATCCACCGCGTCACCGGGCCCGACGAGTACACCACCGTCGTCAACGACAACTGCTACACGAACATCATGGCGAGGTTCAACCTGCGCTATGCGGCGCGCACCGTGCGCTTTCTCGCCCAGTGGAACCCGACGGCGTTCGAGTCACTCCAGCGACGCACCGAACTCGAACTCGACGAACTCGACGCCTGGGATGCCGCTGCCGATGCGATGTACATCCCGTTCGACGAGGAACGCGAAGTCCATCCGCAAGACACGGCGTTCCTCGACCTCGAACCGTGGGACTGGGAGGGCACCCCGGCCGAGAAGTACCCGCTGCTGCTCAATTTCCACCCGCTGGTGATCTACCGCCACCAGGTGCTCAAGCAGGCCGACGTCGTGCTCGCGATGTACCTGCGCAGCGACCACTTCTCCGACGAGCAAAAGCTCCGCAACTTCGACTTCTACGACCCGATCACCACGGGCGACTCGTCGCTGTCGGCGTGCGTGCAAGGGATCGTGGCGGCCCAGGTCGGCCACGACGACCTCGCCTTCGACTACTTCCGCCGAGCGCTCTATCTCGACCTGTGCGACCTCCACGCCAACACGGCCGACGGCGTGCACATCGCGTCGAGCGGTGGCGTCTGGGCCGGCATCGTGCACGGTTTCGCCGGCATGGTCGAGACCGGCAAAGCGCTCAAGTTCGCACCGCGCCTTCCCGAGAGTTGGACGGCGACGCGGTTCACGATCACCCGGCACGGCTCGACGATGCGTGTCGAACTCACCGCCGACGGTGCCGAGTTGACGGTGCTCGACGGGCCCGGTGTGCCGATCGTCGACGGCGACGAACATCTCGTCGTCACGCCCGACGCGCCGTACCGGGTCGCGTCGGTTCGTCGCTGACGACGACCCGGCCGATCTCAGCCGAGTAGTTCGTCAGCCGAGTAGTTCGTCAGCCGATGGGCTCCTCGCCGACCTGGACGAACAGGTTCTGGAACCCGGAGTCGAAGTCGAAGTTCTCGAGCGTGATGGTCAGCGGGAAGACCGCTCCGTCGTCGGGACGCACGATGGTGCAGTCGATGGTTCCGTCCTCGGGAAGCACGATCGCATCGGCCGTGGGGCACTCGATCGTCTCCGGGTCGATCTCGACACCGATCTCCGGCCCGAGCACGCGCGCCGCTTCGGCCTCGATCACCGGGATCTCGGACGCGACGAGCACGTTGCTCGGCTGCACGAAGATCTCGTCCTCCGCGGTGAAGCGCGTGAGGAACGTGAGCGTCTGGCCGTCGGCGGTGGTCGCCGTGCAGTCGTAGGTGGTGCCGACGTCGTTGTTCGGCGGGTCGTCACACGTCGCGTCGAGGTCACCCAGGCCGACCTGTTCGGCGATCTCGGATTCGATGAGAGCTTCGGCGGTCTCGGTGGCATCGCCGCCACATGCGGCGAGTGCGAGTGCCCCGACACCGGCGAGGGCCACGCTTCGAGCGATTCGTGTTGCGTTCATGACACACAATCAACCACGTCGGCGTGACCCACGCGTGAATCATCGTCGTCGCCCGACAAGTGTCACCCGCCGACCCTCACTCGTTCGACGGTCCGCGCCACGGGTCGCGACGGTTCGAACCGCCGGTCGAGACCGAGCGATGACGTGTGACACCTGCACCACCCGTCCTGATTTCTGGTCGCGGATGGCCCGCCGGTAGCTTTCAAGGCCTTATGAGTGATCTCGGATTTGACGGCAAGGTAGCGATCATCACCGGTGCAGGTGGCGGTCTCGGCAGGCAGCATGCGCTGATGATGGCGGCACGCGGTGCGCTCATCGTCGTGAACGACCTCGGCGGCGCCGTCGACGGTTCGGGTTCCGACAAGGGTGCCGCCCAGCTCGTCGTCGACGAGATCAAGGCCGCAGGCGGCGACGCCGTCGCGAACACCGACTCGGTGGCCACCGCCGAAGGCGGCGAGAGCATCGTGCAGACCGCTGTCGACGCGTTCGGCACGGTCGACATCGTCGTCAACAACGCCGGCATCCTGCGTGACAAGTCGTTCCACAACATGACGCCCGACCTCGTCGACCCGGTCCTCGACGTGCACCTGCGCGGCGCGTTCAACGTCACCGGCCCGGCCTGGAAGATCATGCGTGAGAAGAGCTACGGCCGCATCGTGTCGACCTCGTCGGCCGCCGGCATCTTCGGCAACTTCGGTCAGGCCAACTACGGCGCCGCCAAGATGGGCCTCGTCGGCTTCACCAACGTGCTCGCCGTCGAAGGCGCCAAGTACAACGTGCGGGCCAACGCGATCGCCCCGCTGGCCTTCACCCGCATGACCGAAGACCTCCTCGGCCCGCTCGGCGAGAAGCTGCAGCCCGAGCTCGTGTCGCCGCTCGTCACCTACCTCGCGCACGAGTCGTGCGAATCGACCGGCCGGGTGTACTCGGTCGGCGGCGGTCGTGTGGCCGAAGTGTTCATCGCCGAGTGCCAGGGCTACACGTCCGACGCCCTCACCCCCGAGAGCCTGCGCGACAACTGGGACACGGTCACCGATCAGACCGACTACGAGGTTCCCGCGGCACTCGCTCAGGAAACGGCGATGTTCCTCAAGGCACTCTCGTAACCAACCGAACGCCACCGCTCGACACGGTGAGTCCTCCGCGCTGATCTCGGCGCGGCGGGCTCACCGTTCGTCGTTTTCGGCCCTCGCCCGCAACCTGGTTATTTCCATCCGGGATGGAAATAACCAGGTTCGATTACTCGGCGAGCGCGTTGGCGACGACGAGCCAGACGTCGGGGTCGATGCCGAGCCCGACGTGCGTCGAGCCGACCTCGATCATCGTCACGGCGGTCGAACTGCGGTCGATGCACGCCCGCCAGTCGACGGCGGAGTCGTTGCGCGTGAAGATGGCGGTGATCGGCGTGGCGATCGGATCGGTGGCATCGAGGTGCTCCTGCAACGCGCGAATCCGAGCCAACTCCGATTCGGCGTAGGTCGACGCTCCTGCCGTGTGGGTCGGTCCGCCCACGACCGGCGTGCCATACGTGACGACTCGATGCACGGCGTCGGGCGTGTTGCGGGCGATCTCACGTGAGACCACGCCGCCGAGGCTCCACCCGACGAGGTTGACCGGGCGCCCCGACGACTCGGCCAGGCGCTCGACGATGCCGATCATCTCGTCACGCTTCGCTTCGACATCACCCTGGTTGACGCCGAGGCCCCAGCTCCGAGCATCGTGTCCGAGCCGACCGAGATAGCCGCGGATCGGCAGCGTCGACACGTCGGGCGCCTTCCAACCGGGCAGGAACAGCGCGATGCGGCCGTCTCCCCGCGGTGCCGATCGCAGCCGAGGCGACTTGAGCAACAGGCGACCCGGCTGGAGCACGGTGCTGACCTCACCGATGAGTCCGGCTCGGTTCGGCGGGCCCGTCGGCGCCGGAATGCGGTCGAGGTCGGCGGGCGTCAACGGTGTTGCGGGCATAGCGGTCGTCGACTCGGCTTTCTCGGATTCGGGGAGCGTTCGGACCTTGTGAGTGTACGAAGTGAGTGTACGAACCCCGTGGCGCGTGTGTGCCGTGACCACCCGATGCATCCGGTTCGCGACGCGCACGACCGAAGCGCAACACTGGCCCGATGAGCGACACGATCTCGGTCGAGGCCTTCCAGCAGGAGGTCGCCGCATGGCTGGCCGACCACGCCGACGCGGCGCCACGCGACTACGGCGCCATCTGCCCGCCCGATCAGATCGAGCAGGGCATCGCCTGGCAGCGCACCATCCGCGACGCCGGGTATGCCGGTATCCACTGGCCGACCGAGTTCGGCGGCCGCGGGCTGAGCGTCGAGCACAACGGCGTGTGGCTGCTCGAATGCGCGAAGGCCGGCGTGCCACCGGTGCTCAACATGGTCGGGCTCGTCCTCGCCGGCGGGGCGCTGCTCCGCTACGGCACCCCTGAACAGCAGGCCCGACATCTGCGCGCCACCCTCGACGCCGACCACGTCTGGTGCCAGCTGTTCTCCGAACCCGGCGCTGGCTCCGACCTCGCCTCGCTCTCGACGAAGGCAGAACTCGACGGCGACCGCTACATCATCAACGGGCAAAAGGTGTGGTGTTCGGGCGGGCGCTACAGCAACTGGGGCATCCTGATGGCCCGCACGCGCTCACTCGACGAGGCGAAGAAGCACGACGGCATCTCGTTCTTCGTGTTCCCGATGGACCTGCCGGGTGTCGAAGTCCGACCGCTCGAACAAATGACGGGCGAGGCCGAGTTCGACGAGGTGTTCTTCACCGACGTCGAACTCCCCACCGATCACCTGCTCGGCCCACTCCACGGCGGTTGGGGCGTCGGGATGGCCGTCCTCACCAGCGAACGCGGACACATCGGCACGTCGGTGATCTCGCTCGAACGGCGGCTCGATCAGGCCGCTCGCATCGCCGAAGGTCGCGACCTCGGCGCCATCGAGCGCCAGCAACTCACCGAGCTGCTGAGCCGCGGCAACTCCTACAAGGCGATGGCTCAGCGCCAGGGTCCGGTGGCCTCGACGGCGGCGTCGCTGATGAAGCTCGGCATCACCGAGATGATGTTCGACGTGGCCATGCTGCGCGGCGATTTCGCCGGCGCCGACGGCATGCTCGAAGGCCCCGAAGTTTCTGGCATGCTGTCTGCTCCCGGCGGCAGAATTGCGGGCGGAAGCAGCCAGGTTCAACGCAACATCATCGGCGAACGGCTCCTCGGTCTCCCCCGAGAACCACGCCCCCAGTAGTCACAGCGATCCCCATCAGGATCGACATCAGGATCAGTTTCAGGATCGAGAAGGAGCACCGACATGGCGAGAAACGACGAGGCCGAGCGCTACGACGAGCAGCCGGGGCCCGAAGGACGCAACGGTCCGTCGGTGTTCCTGATCCTCGTGGCGGTCATCGCGATCATCGCCGGGGTGTTCATCCTGCAGAACCGCGAAGAGGCACAGATCCAGTTCCTGTTCTTCGACGGCACGTTCCGCGTGTGGACGGCGATCGCGTTCGCGATTCTGCTCGGCGTGCTCCTCGACCGGGCGATCCTGATGTGGTGGCGCCGAGCGCGTCGCGACAAGGACTGACGATCATCACGACGAGCGAGGCGGCGAGCGGAGTTCGCTCCGGATTGGGCCGGGCGGGTCGTCGCGGCGATGATGTTGCCGTGCGTGCGATGTCGTCAGACCATGTGAGCGTTGCGATCCACGAGTTCGGAGGCAACGGCCGACCGCTGTTGTTCTCCCACGCGACCGGGTTCCACGGCTACTGCTATCTCCCGATCGCCGACCGCCTCGACGACCGGTTCACGTCGTACGCACTCGACTATCGAGGCCACGGTGACACGGCGTCGAATGCCGAGTGGGACGGCGACTGGGAGCGATACGGCGACGACGCGGTGGCCGCCGCACGTGCGATCGCTCCCGATGGCGGCCTGATCGGCTTCGGACACTCGATGGGTGCGACCGGCCTGCTGATGGCTGCGCTGCGCGAACCCGACCTGTTCGACCTGATCATCGGCTTCGAGCCGATCGTGTTCCCGGAACCCGAGCCGGCCGATCGGCCCAGCGACGCACCGTCGCTCATCGACGGAGCGCGCCGTCGCCGTCCGTCGTTCGACTCCTTCGAAGACGCGGTCGACAACTACGCGTCGAAGCCGCCGTTCAGCTTCGTCGACCCCGACATGCTGCGCCTCTACGTCGCCCACGGGTTTCGCCCGGCACCGGAAGGGGTGCGACTCAAGTGCGACCCCGAGCACGAGGCGACGACCTTCGAGAACGGCGCATCGCATCGCACGTGGGATGCACTCCCCCAGATCGAGACGCGGGTCGTGGTGGTCGGTGGCGGCGATGGCCAGGGCCCCGCTGCGGTCGCCGGCCCCATCGCCGAGCGGTTGCCCAACAGCTTGTTCATCCATCAGCCCGACTCCACGCACTTCGGCCCGTTCGTCGATCCGCAGGGCGCGGCCGATCTCATCGCCGACCTGTCGTCGACGCTCTGACGCTGCCGAGATCGTGAACGTTGTGACACGGTGTCCGTACAGTGTCGGGCATGACTGACACGGTGGATCAAACGGTTGTCGAGCCCGTGTGGCCGGTGCCGAGTTCCCTGTCGCCGTCGCGGGTGTCGTCGTTCACGTCGTGTCCGATGCAGTTCCGCTTCTCGTCGGTGCAACGCCTTCCCGAGCCGCCCGGCGTGGCCACCACCAAGGGTTCGGTGGTGCACCTCGCGCTCGAGAAGCTGTTCGAACTCCCCAACGAGCAGCGCACGCCCGACATGTTGGCCACCAAGCTGAGCGAAGCGTTGGCCGACTACGCCACCGACCCCGACTACGTCGGGCTGCAACTCGACGAGGCAGGCGCCACCAAGTTCGAGCACGACTGCAACAAGCTGATCGAGCGGTATTTCGACATGGAAGACCCGCGCCAGATCGACGCGATCGGGCTCGAGATCCGCCTGGCCGCCAAGGTCGGCTCGCTGGAGCTGCGCGGCATCATCGACCGGCTCGAACTCGACGACGACGGCGAATTGGTGGTCACCGACTACAAGACGGGCCGCGCTCCCTCCGGCAACTTCGAGCAGAAGAGCCTGTCGGGCGTGCACTTCTACTCGTTCCTGTGTGAAGCCGTGCTCGGCAAACGGCCGTCGAAGATCCGCCTCATGTACCTGTCGAGCGGCGAAACGATCGAGACCACCCCGACCGCGCAGTCGGTCAAGTTCATCGACACGCGCACCGCTGCCGTGTGGAAGGCCGTCGAGCGTGCGTGCACCACCGGCGACTTCCGGCCGAACAAGAGCCGCCTGTGCGACTGGTGTCGGTTCCAGCAGTGGTGCCCGGCGTTCGACGGCGACCCCGACCTCGCCGCCACCGAAGCGGTCGAGCGCTACGAAGCGCTGATGACCCCGGTGCCCGTCGAACTCGGCGCGTCGACGGCGAGCTGACTCCATGACGACCATCGACGACACCAGTCCACTTCCCGAGCATCCGCCAGGCCGCAATGCGTTGGGCCCGGCCGTCGAGCGCTTCGACCAGGCTGCCGACGAACTCCTCGAACGCGTCCGCGGCAACCCGGTCGCCGACAAGGTGTTCACCACGGCGAGCCACGTCGCCGAGTTCAGCCTCGTCTGGCACGCGATCAGCCTCACGCGCGGGACGATCCGGCGTGAACCGCGCCGTGTGGTGGCGCTCGCGATCGGCATCGGGCTCGAGAGCCTCATCGTCAATCAGGGCCTCAAACGCCTGTTCAAACGCACACGGCCGACCACGTCGGGCGACGAGCGCCTCCAGGTTCGCGCGCCCGTCACCTCGTCGTTCCCGTCGGGCCATGCGAGCGCAGCCGCCTTCGCCTCCACGGTCATGAGCGACCGCGACGGCCCCCTGCTCAGCACCGCCTGGTACGGCGCCGGGTCGATCGTGGCACTCAGTCGGGCCTACGTGCGCATCCACCACGCGTCCGACGTGGTGGGCGGACTCGTCGTCGGCCGCGTGCTCGGCCTCGTCGGCCGGCGCGTTCTACGTCGATTCACCTGACCCCGCCTACTCTGATCGTCTGATGAGCGGAATCGCCTACGACAACAAGATGAGCGACGCCGAGGGCCTGATGTGGCGCTTGGAGAAAGATCCGCACCTGTCGTCAAACATCGGCACCGTCACCATCCTCGACCGCGCCCCCGACTTCGATCTGTTCCGACAGCGTCTGCTGGGCGCCTCGTTGCGCATGCCTCGGCTCCGCCAGTGCGTACGTGTGGCTCCGGCCAACATCGCTCCGCCGACGTGGGTCACCGACAGCAACTTCGACATCGATCACCACGTCCGTCGCATCGCCCTGCCCAAACCCGGCGACGAGCGGGCACTCTTCGACCTGGCCTCGCTCATCACGGCCGAACCGTTCGACCGGACTCGCCCGCTGTGGCAGTTCACCGTCGTCGAAGGCCTCAAGGGCAACCGCGCGGCGTTGGTGCAGAAGCTGCACCACACGATCGCCGACGGCGAGAGCGGCGTGCAGCTCAGCCTCGAGTACCTCGACTTCGAGCGTGACGCGATCCCACCGTCGATGCCCGATCCCGACGAGATCGACGAAGCTCGCGAAGCCGCCGATGCCGACAACGACGCCGCCGACATGGTCCGCAACGTCCTGGCGGGCGCCTTTCGGTTGCCGCTCGGCGTGCTCGACCAGGTCAGAGAGCTCCTCGCCGACCCGACGCAGATCCCCGACGCCACGTCATCGGCCGCCGACACCGTGCGCGGGCTCGTGACTCAGTTGAGCGACGTCGACGGCGCCCGCTCACCGCTCTGGACCGAGCGCTCGACGCGACGCCATCTCGAAACGGCGAGCGCCCCGTTCACCGAGACCCGCGCTGCGGCACACGCGCTGGGCGGCACGCTCAACACGGCGTTCATGACCATCGCCACCGAAGCGGCGAGCCGATACCACGCCGAGCTCGGCGCGCCGGTCGGCGAACTGCGGGCGTCGATGGCGATCAGCACGCGGACCGAGGGCAGCGGTGCCAACGCGTTCTCGCTGGTACGCATGCTCGTCCCGACCGACGACATCGACATCGACGAGCGGTTCCGCGCCATCCAGGCAGCAACCGACAGCGCGGTGCGCGCATCGTCGTCGGCATCGCTCGACAAGATGGCGACGTTCGCGTCGGCCCTGCCCACGTCGATGATCACGCGCCTCGCTCGCCAGCAGGCGCACACGATCGACTTCGCGACCTCGAACGTCAAGGGCTCGCCCGTGCCGATGTACCTGGCTGGCGCGCAGCTGCTGAGCAACTACCCGATCGGACCGCTCAGCGGCGTGGCGTTCAACCTGACGCTGCTGTCGTACCTGGGACGGCTCGACATGGGGCTCAACACCGATGCGGCCGCCGTGAAAGAACCCGACATGCTCCGACGCTTCATCGTCGAAGCGGTCGATCGGTTCACTTCACTCGCGACATGACGCCGTGAATCCACCCGCCGAGGCGGGTCGCACACGACGGTGAGGTCAGGCGAGGTCGACGATGGGCTCGACGACGGCGATGTCGACATCGTCCGTCTTCGAGATCTCCACGTCGGTCAGCAGCGTGCGGACGTCGAGGAGAAGGTCGGCGACTTCACCAGACGACACGAGCTCGCGCTGCATCATCTTCGCGAGCGCTCCATCGATCACACCGAGGGCCTCGTTGATGACGGCCTCGTTGCTGCTGGAGTCGCTGACGTTGGGAAGCTGGTCTGTCATTGGAACCAACCGTACCTGGCCCGAACCGCCGGTGCGCGCACGTGCGATCGATGCCACAGGAAGTTCACACTTCGTCACACGACCCTGACATGGCGGGCCGCACCCTCGCCGCGCCTGCTCCAGCATGTGATCGAGCCCACAGATCACGGTGACGACGCACCTGGCGCTCTACGATGCGCGAATGGACCTGAGCGGCAAGAACACGGTGATCACGGGCGCAGGCCGAGGCATCGGTGAGGCCCTGGCGCGGGCGTTCCACGCCAAGGGCGCCAACGTCGTGCTCGCCGATCTGGCCGGGGCTCCCGACGCCGCAGCAGCCATCGGCGGCGATCGCGTCGTCGGCATCGACGCCGACGTGTCGACCGAGGCCGGCAACGTCGCCCTGATCGAGGCGGCGCGCTCCGCCTTCGGCCCGATCGACCTCTTCTTCGCCAATGCCGGTGTCGGCATGGGTACCGACCTCGCCGAGACCGACGAGCGCGTCTGGGACACGGCGTTCGCCGTCAACGTGCACGCTCACCGCTGGGCAGCGAAGCACCTGCTCCCCGAGTGGCTCGAGCGTGGCGAGGGGTATTTCTGCTCCACCGCGTCGGCCGCCGGCGTGCTCGCCCAGATCGGCTCGGCGCCGTACAGCATGACCAAGCACACAGCGGTCGCCTTCGCCGAATGGGTCTCGATCACGTACGGCGATCGCGGCATCAAGGTCACGTGCCTGTGCCCGCAGGGCGTCAACACCGCCATGCTCAGCGCCGGAAGCGACGACGAAGGATTCTCGGGCGGCGACGTCGTCAAGGCCGCCGGCGCCGTGCTCGAACCCGACGACGTCGCCGACGCCGTGGTCGAGGTCATCGAGCGAGAGGGCTTCTTCGTGCTCCCCCACCCCGAGGTGGCCGGCTACATGCAAGCCAAGGCCAACGATCCCGAGCGATGGCTCGGCGGCATGCGCAAGTTGCAGCGCATGGTCATGGGACGCTGACCCACCGATCCGATGTACCGATCGGCGGCGGCCCTCCAGCGTTTCGGGCTTCGGCCTGCGGAGCCGATCCGATTTCGTCGCAACAACAAGGGTCGCTACGTCGTCGGCAAGGTCGAAGGCATCGAGATCGACGGCAGCATCACGCTGCGCGACCCCGACGGTTCGGCCCGATCGCTCAAACCCGAGCGGGTCGAGATCCGTCGCCCCGGATCCCGCGGGCGGCTGTGCTGGCAGGTGATGAGCGACGTGGCGATCACGTGGGAGCAACTCGAACTCTTCGAGAAGGCCCCCGAGCCCGAAGAGATCCCCCGTCGTCGCGTGAAGATCGAACGCGACCACCCCACCCTCTTCGACTGACCCGCGCAGCCGTCGATTCGTGTGACCGAATGTGGCCGTGGCTCGCGGAATCGGTCACACAGACCGGGGATGAGCGCGCGTGGGGATGGGGTCAGCGGCCGCCGGAGCAGTTGATCGTGGTGGCGGTGACGTAGCTCGCTGCGTCGCTCGCCAACCAGAGGATCGTCGCTGCGACCTCGTCGGGTTGGCCGCCTCGCTGCATCGGCACACCCGGGGCCACCCGTTCGACACGATTCGGCTCACCGCCCGACGCGTGGATGTCGGTGTGGACCACGCCGGGACGCACCGCGTTGACGCGGACGCCTTCGTCGGCCAATTCCTTGCCGAGCCCGATCGTCATCGTGTCGACCGCGGCCTTCGACGCTGCGTAGTCGACGTACTCCCCCGGGCTCCCGAGATACGACGCGGCCGACGACACGTTGACGATCGCACCGCCGGCACCGCCGTGACGCGTCGACATGCGCCGTGCCGCTTCCCGAGCGCAGATGAACGCGCCGATCACGTTGACGTCGAGCACGTCGCGCCAGCGGTCGACCGTCATCTCGTCGAAGCGCATCTGCTGATGCAGGATGCCGGCGTTGTTGACGAGCACGCCGACCGGGCCGAGCTCGTCGGTGACGCGCTCGAACATCGCGATCACCGCTGCCTCGTCCGACACGTCGGCCTGCACGGCGATCGACCGCACGCCGTGAGCCACGCACGAGGCGACCACGTCGTCGGCCGCCGATGCGTTGCTGGCGAAGTTGACCGCCACGTCGTATCCGGCCTCAGCCGCCATGACGCACGTCGCCGCGCCGATGCCTCGCGACCCGCCGGTCACGAGCATCACCGGGTTCATTCGGCCAGCCACTGTTGGATGATCTTGCCGGCGATCGAGATCTCGGGCGGGATCATCGGCAGATCGTCTTTGCGGAACCATTGCGCGTCCATGATCTCCGCTTCCTCACAGACGATGTCGCCGCCGACGTAGTTGACCCGAAACCCGACCATCAGGCTGTGCGGAAACGGCCACGGCTGACTGCCGACGTAGCGGACCTGGTCGACGTCGACCCCGACCTCTTCCTTCACCTCGCGGACCACCGCGCCTTCGAGGTCTTCGCCCGGCTCGACGAAGCCGGCCAGGCACGAGTACATCGGACGTGGAAAGCGCACACCGCGGGCGAGCAGCGCCTCTTGATCGGGTCCGGGCTCGCCGCGAGTGATCAGCGTGATCATGGCCGGGGCGACGCGCGGGTACACCACCAGTTCACACGTCGGGCACTTCAGCCCACGCTCGCCGTCGGACGGAACGGTCTCGGCACCACAGCGACCGCAGTACCTGTGGGTTCGCAACCACTCGACGGTCTGGACGGCCCGGCCCGCCAGCAGCCACTCGGCCTCCGACACCCCCGCGAAGTGGGTGAACAGGTCGGCCGCCGCGCCGTACGACGGATCGTCACCGCGGGGCACGTCGACCGCCCACCAGCCTTCACCGTCGAGCATGCCGATGAACAGCGTCGGCCACGCATCGTCTTCCAGGCGGTCGTCGACGAACACCGACGTGCCGATCACGTGGACGTAGCGGTTCGGCCCCTCGAAACCCTCGGGCACGTCGTTCAACGCGTCGTACAGCGATGCCGTGTTCAAGGAGACCAGTTCTGCGCTCATCGCCGTCATGCGTAGCACGCCACCTACGCTCGTGCCATGACCGCGGAACTGCACCCCGACATCGCCGTCCTCGAGCCGTTGCTCGGCACCTGGTCGGGCACCGGCACCGGTGAGTATCCGACGATCGACACCTTCGGGTACGACGAGACGGTCACGTTCGCTCACGTCGGCAAACCGTTCCTCGCGTATGCGCAGCGGACCTCGTCGACCGACGACGGCCGCCCGCTCCACGCCGAGACCGGGTATTGGCGGATACCTCAGCCGAGCCTGGCCGAACTGATCCTCGCGCACCCGACCGGCCTCACCGAGGTGCTCGAAGGGTTCGCTGCGCCGAACATGCCGGGCGGCGACACGCTGATCGTCGACGTGCGGTCGAGTTCGATCTCGCGGTCGGCCTCGGCCAAGGAGGTCGTCGCATCGGAGCGCACGTTCGAGATCACCGGCGACACCATGCGCTACACGATGCGCATGGCCGCGGTGGGCCAGCCGCTGCAACACCACCTGTCGGCCACGCTCACCCGCACCGCCTGACACTCGAACACCGCCTGCACGACCCGGCGACGCCGGCCGTCCGACTCGTCGCACATGTCACGCGGCGCTCACCGGACTGAACCCGGACACCCCGTGAGTTCTACGATCGATGGCATGTCAAACGTCGTGATCATTGATGCAGTCCGAACCCCCATTGGCAAGCGCGGTGGTGGTCTGTCGACCATGCACCCCGCCGATGTGCTCGCCGAGGTCCAGAAGGCCATCATCGAACGGACCGGCATCGATCCGAACGAGATCGGTCAGGTCGTCGGCGGCTGTGTGAGCCAGGTCGGCGAGCAGGCGTTCAACATCACGCGCACCGCCTGGCTCGCAGCGGGCCTCCCGATGGAGACCCCGGCGACCACCATCGACACCCAGTGTGGATCGAGCCAGCAGGCGACCAACCTCGCCACGTCGCTGGTCGGCGCCGGTGTCGTCGACGTCGCCCTCGCGTGCGGCGTCGAGGTGATGAGCCGCATCCCGATCGGCGTCGGCGGTTCGAAGAAGCTCGGTCTCGGCGTCCCGATCCCGAAGTCGTACTACGAGCAGTACGAGATGACCTCGCAGTTCGAAGGTGCCGAGCGCATCGCCGACAAGTGGGGCATCACCCGCGAAGACACCGACGCGTTCGGTCTCGCCTCCCAGCAGCGGGCACAGCGTGCGTGGGAAGAAGACCGCTTCGCCGGCCAGTACATCACCGTCGACGCACCCGACGTCGACGAAGAGGGCAAGCCCACCGGCACCACCCACACCGTCGACCGTGACGAAGGACTGCGTGAGACCACGCTCGAGAAGCTCGCCACGCTGAAGCCGGTCGGCCGCGAAGACGGCGTCCACACCGCTGGCAACGCGTCGCAGATCTCCGACGGAGCCGCTGCGGTGCTCGTGATGACCGAGGAGAAGGCCGCCGAACTCGGTCTCACCCCCAAGGCTCGCATCGTCGACACGTGCCTCGTCGGCGTCGACCCCGAGCTGATGCTGACCGGCCCCATCGACGCGACGCAGAAGCTCCTCGAGCGCAGCGGACTCTCGATCGACGACATCGACGTGTTCGAGATCAACGAGGCGTTCGCCTCGGTCGTGCTCGCCTGGGCCAAGGAGGTCGGCGCCGACCTCGAGAAGACGAACCCCAACGGCGGGGCCATCGCGCTCGGCCACCCGCTCGGCGGCACCGGTGCGTTCCTGATGACCAAGGCGGTCTACGAGCTCGACCGGATCGACGGCAAGTACGGCCTCATCTCGATGTGCTGCGGCGGCGGTCTCGGCACCGGCACCCTCATCGAGAAGCTCTGAGTCGTCGCTCGGCGGTCGGTGCTCCTGTGGCCGACCGCCGAGCGCATCTCACCGGCGACTCCGACCGGTCCCGCCAACCGGTCGCGTCGGGGCAGACTGCGGTATGACCGAGTTCCTACGTCACCTGCCGAAGATCGAGCTGCACTGCCATCTCGAAGGTTCGATGTCGTCGGCCACCGTCAGAGCGCTGGCGGCCCGTCACGCTGCCGACCACTCGGCGGTGTGGGACGGCGAGATCCCCGACCACTTCTCGTTCGCCGACTTCCCCGACTTCGGCCGCCAGTACCTGTTCGGACTCGGGTTGCTCCGCGACGAGGAAGACCTCGCTCGGGCGACCGACGACCATGCGGCGATCCTCGCAGCACAGAACGTTCGCTACGCCGAACTGACGACCACCGCCTACAGCCACCTCCGCGTCGGCGGCATGGCCCCCGAGGTGTACCGCGACGGTTTGAACGAAGGGCGGCGGCGAGCCGCCGAGCGCGGCGTCACCATCGGCTGGGTCGTCGACATCCCACGCGACCTCGAAATGCCCGACGAGACCGTGACCATCGAATATCTCGAATCCGGCCGGACTCCCGACGGCCTGGTGGGCATCGGGCTCGGCGGCTACGAGGTCGGTTTCCCCGCCGCCCCGTACGCCGACCACTTCGCCCGGGCCACGGCGCTCGGCCTGCATTCGCTCCCGCACGCCGGCGAGACCGAGGGTGCCGACAGCGTTCGTCAGGCGGTCGACGACCTCGGTGCCGAACGCATCGGACACGGCGTCCGTGTGCTCGAAGATGCCGAACTGACGAAACAGTTGGCCGACACCGGCGTGTTCTGCGAGGTGTGCCCGACGTCGAACTCGCTGCTCGGCGTGGTCGACTCGCTGACCGATCATCCGCTCCCCCGCATGATCGAGGCCGGACTGCGCGTGAGCCTCAACACCGACGATCCCGGCTGGTTCGACACCGATCTCCTCACCGAACTGCGCATCGGCTCCGAGGTGCTCGGGCTGACCGACGCCGACCATCTGCGCCTGCAGCGCGACGCGCTCGACGCCTCGTTCGCTCCCGTCGACGTCAGAGCGGCGATCGCCGCCGAGCTCGCGCAGTTCGAGTCAGACCCCACCGCCTGATCGCGCATCATCCGGTGTCTGACACCCGATGATGCGCGGTCGGTTTCCGGGGACTCCGAGTAGACACACGGTCGTGCCTCGGCCGACGACGATCGCAGCGGTGACGGTGATCGTCGGCGCCGTGCTCGTGTTCCTGCTCGTGGGCCGGACCGGTGACACGCCGCCGGGCGACGACGCCGTCTCGACCACGATCGCTCCCGTCGCCGTCGAGGCGAACGCCGTCGTCGACCACGTGGTCGACGGTGACACGATCGACGCGATCATCGACGGCACCGAAGAACGGGTGCGGCTCATCGGTATCGACACACCCGAGACCAAGAAGCCCGACACGCCGATCGAGTGCTTCGGGCCGGAGGCCACCGCGTTCACCGAACAACTCCTCCCGGTCGGCACCCCGATCCGCATCGAGCGCGACACCGTCGGCCGTGACGACTACGGACGACTGCTCGGCTACGTCTACCGGGCCGACGACGGGGTCTTCGTCAACTACGAGGTGCTCCGCCAGGGCTTCGGCACCCCGCTGTCGATCGGGCCGAACACCACGTTCGAGCAGCTCTTCGTCGAGGCGGCGCGAGCGGCCGAGACCGACGACGTCGGATTGTGGGCCGCGTGCTCCGGTGCTGAGAGATAGCGTTCCGTTCGTGGCTCAGACAGCAGGCTCGCTCGTCGAACGACTCGGGTACTCCCCCGACGCCAAGTTGGTGATCTTGTCGTGTGACGACCTCGGCGCCAGCCATGCGTCGAACGAAGGCGTGTTCGCTGCCATGCACGACGGCGCCGCCACCTGCGCGTCGCTGATGGTGCCCGCAGCCTGGGCGTGCCACGCGGCCAACAACGCGGCGCCCGACGACGACATCGGCGTCCACCTCACACTCAACTCCGAACACGGCTGCTACCGCTGGGGTCCGATCACCCATGCGCCGTCGCTGCAGTCCGGCGAAGGCGGCTTCCCGCGCACCCTCGAAGACCTGTGGGAACACGCCGACCACGACGAAGTGCTGCGCGAGCTGCGAGCCCAGGTCGAACGAGCCCAGGTGTGGGGCGTCGACGTCACCCACCTCGCACCGCACCTGTCGGCCATCACGCTGCGACCCGAGTTCTTCGACGTGTACCTCGAGCTCGCCTACGAGTACAAGCTGCCGATCCGGCTGCCGTCGACGGTCAGTGCCGAGCAGGCCGGCTTCCCGTTCCGCCAACTCGCGCTCGACGAAGGCGTCGTGTTCCCCGACCACTTCGACCACGACTGGCGAGCCGGATCACGCGAGCGCGTGCTCGGCGCCATCGAGACACTCCAGCCCGGCGTGACCGAGATCCACATCCAGCCCGCGATCGACACGCCCGAGGTCAGGGCCTTCGCCGGGGAGTCGGCCGACGGCTGGATCGCCGACCTCGAACTCGCGACCAGTGCTGATCTGACCGACGCACTCGATCGAGCCGGCGCCACCCTCATCGGCTTCCGCCAGCTACGCGACCTGATGCGCTCGGGCAGCTGAGCCGCTAGATCGCCGCGACGATGTCGGCGATGGCGGCCTTCGCCTCACCCGACTTCAACGCATCGAGAATCCGGCCGGTGTGGCCCGCCGCCTTGAGCTTGCCCCGCATGAACGCCACCGTGGGATCGAAGCCGTCGGCTGCCGCATCGACGAGCGGCACGGTGATGGTGATCTCCGCGTCGTCGGGGCCAGCGGTCCGTTCGTCTTTCTTCGCGACGACCACGCGGTACTGAATCGAGCTCACGACACACTCTCGCGCACACCGTCGAGCAGGTCGCGTTCGCCGTCGCCCTCCGGGATCGGCCCGACGCGTGATCGAGCGAGGATCCAGTCCTCCCACGGGTACGTCTGATCGAGTTGTTCGTCGGTCAGGCCGAACCACCAGCCCGCGTTGGGGTCGACCTGCGTCGCATGGGCACGCAGCGCCCCCGACCGAGCCCACTGGAAGCCGGTGCAGTCGATCTTCGTGGTGATCCGGTGGTCTTGGCCCTCACGCTCGAGCCACTCGTCGGAGAACGGCGATTCGCCGGTGTGCTCGAGCATCCCCGTGTGGACGGCGAGGATGCGCGCCTTCGACCAGACCGAGTAGTACAGCTTCGACGGCTCGAAGGGTTCGCCGAGGTCGGGATACCAGTCGGCGTCGCCGGCACGGTCGAACGCCAACACCGAGATGTCGTGGACGCGCAGGTGGTCGGGGTGCGGATACCCCTTCTGATCGTCACCGTAGGTGATGATGACCTGGGGTTTCGCGGCGCGGATGACCTTCACCAGCCGACCGACGGCCTCGTCGATGTCGGCCTGGTGGAAGCACTCGGGGTGGTTGTTCGGATCGGTGTCGGCCATGCCCGAGTCGCGGTAGCCGAGCATGACGACCTCGTCGAACCCGATGACCTCGGCCGATGCGGCCAATTCGGCGGCGCGCATCGACGCGACGAGTTCCTTCTCCTGTTCGGGAGCGAGCCCGTGGAACGGCTGGCCTTCCTCGCGCAACGACGGATTCTGCAGGTCGCCCTCTTCGCCACCGGTGCAACACACCAGCGTGGTGCGCACTCCTTCACGGTGGTACTTCGCCAACGTGGGAGCGCCCTTGGAGGCTTCGTCGTCGGGGTGGGCGTGCACGGTCAGAATCGACAGCGGATCACCCGATGTCGACAACGGAACCGTGGTCGCGGTGTTCGTGGAACGTTCGGACACCGTGCCGAGGTTATCCACGACGTCAGCTCCCGTCGCCACCTGCGCCAGAGCGTCCGCGGGTCGCTCAGGATCTCGGCGTTCGATGTCCTACGCTCGCGCCCGTGAAGAAGACGATGATCGCCTGCGTCGCCCTGCTCGCGCTCGCCGCGTGCGACACCGGCGACGGGACGACGCTCAAGGACCCGGCGGTTCCGACGACGGTCGCGCCCATCGACACGACGCCGCTCGCGTCGGTCGCCGTCGACCCGGCGGTCACCGCCGCACCCCAGCTTCCGGCACCCGATCCCGTCGATGCCCCTGCGGTGGAATCGACCGGATCGTTCCGACTGTTCGCACCCTGGGCCGACGGAGGCCCGATCGACACTCGCTACAGCTGCGACGGAAGCAACGTGTCACCCTCGTTCAGCTGGGCCGACGTACCCGAAGGAACCGCCGAACTCGCGGTGGCGTTCGTCGACGTAACCAACCTCTCGAACGGGCAACCGTTCATCCACTGGATCATGACCGGCATCGACGCCAGCGAGAACACCACGTCGGTCGCCGAAGGCCAGGTGCCGATCGGCGCTGCCCAGGCACTGAACTTCTTCGGAGACATCGCATTCGCCGGTCCCTGCCCGAACCCGGGCGAGACGAACACCTACCGACTCACCGTGTTCGCCCTCAACCAGCAACTCGAAGTTGCCGATGGAACTCCTGCAACGGAACTTCTGGATCTCATCAATACGGTGTCACTCGACTCGACGAGTGTCACCGGCACCCACACTCGCTGACACCGGCACCCGGCGACGTTCACACGTCGTCATCGCCGGTTTCGGTACGGCACAGCATCATGGCGGACATCAACCACACCACGAACTCGACGGCGTCGTGGTCCGCGCCTGCGCCGCCGCTCCCCCCGCCCCCGCCGCCGGCAGGCGCCCCGCCGATGCCGGCACCGGCACCGCCCCCCTCCCACGATGATGGCGGCGCCTCCGGTGACCCGTGGAGCGTCTTCGCCGCCGACGACCCCGTGGCGGTCGTCCCGACCCACGATGCGCTGATCACCGAGTCGACGCCGACGGGTCACCAGACCTCGTGGCAGCACCCTCACCAGGTCGATCTCCCGGCGTCGGTGCGTGGCGTGCTCGACAGCGACGGCACCGCACTGGTCGTGCTCCGACTCGACGGCACGATCGAAATGGTCAACGCACCGATGCTCAGCATCCTCGGCGCCGAGTCGATGGACGACCTGGCGGAGGGCTCACCGGCGTCGGGCGTGCTCCGCTCGTTCCTCGACCACCTCCCACAAGAACTCCTCCATCGGCAGCGCGGCGAGTGGCGAGGCGACGTCGACCATCGCGGCCCGGCCGGCGACACCCGACTCCTCCGTGCCACGGCACGCGTCGACACCCCCTGCGACGAACGGCCGGGCGGCACGATCTCGTTGCTGCTGCACGACGTCACCAGCGCCCGACGCCGCGTCGCCCGCCTGCACCACCAGGCGTCGCACGACCCGCTCACCGGGCTCGCCAACCGCCACCGGATCATGGTCGACCTCGCACAGGCGATCGGTGAGCAGCGTGGACGACCGGGGCACGTGGCCGCGATCTTCGTCGACCTCGACCACCTCAAGTACGTCAACGACGCATTCGGCCACCGCGTCGGCGACCAACTCATCACGTCGACCGCACAACGCCTCGCCCAAGCGATCCGCCCCACCGACCGCGTCGCCCGCATCGGCGGCGACGAGTTCATCGTGGTGAGCACCGGCATCGTCGATGCGATCTCCGCGCTCGACCTCGCCGAACGAGCACGTCGCGCGCTCACCGGCCATCTCAAGATCGGCGAACTCGACCTCGCGTTCTCGGTCAGCATCGGCGTGGCGCTCACCGATCCCGACGTGATGGATCTCGACGACATCGGTGCCGCCGGACTGCTCGTCGGCAACGCCGACACCGCCATGTACGAAGCGAAACAGCACGGACGTGGCCGCTGCATCCTGTTCACCTCCGACATGCGATCGGCCGCTCGCGAGCGCACCGAGATCGCGGCGACGCTCGCCCGCGCCGTCAACGACCACGACCTGACCGTCGACTACCAACCCGTGTTCTCCACGGTCACCAAGACCGCAGTCGCCGCCGAGGCCCTCGTGCGCTGGACGCATCCGACCCGCGGCCGCATGGACCCCGCCACGTTCATCGCCGTCGCCGAAGAGTCCGGCATCATCAGCCGACTGGGCGAACTCGTCCTCGACCAGGCCATGGGCGACCTACGCGGGTGGATCGAGAACCACACCGTCCCGTCCGACTTCTCGGTGCACGTCAACGTGTCAAGGGTGCAGCTCGGCTCGGCATCGTTCGTCAACCTGGTCATCGCCAAGCTCCGCGAGCACGCCCTCGACCCGACACAACTGGTCCTCGAGGCTCGCGACACCTCGCTGCTCGGCCGCATCGCCGACGTCGACCGGTCGATCCGGGCGCTGCGCCGCGCCGGGGTGCAGGTCGCCGTCGACAACTTCGGCACCGGGCCGAAAGCGCTCGCCGTCATGACCGACGTCGGCGCCGATGTGCTCAAGCTCGACGGCTCGCTCGCCCTCCCGACCGGTTCGTCCGACGCCGAGACACGCCTCGTCAGGGCCATCGTCCTCCTCGCGCACGCACTCGACATGTCGGTGGTCGCCGAACGGGTGAGCGGCTACGAACAACTCCGACGCCTCCAAGCCGCCGGGTGCGACCTGGTGCAGGGGAATCTGCTCGGCGCGCCACGGCCGGCATCGGCGTTCGGCACGGCCAGCAACATCGAGTGGTAGCCGCCGCGCGGCGCCGCTGTTTCGAAGGTTGTCAGGATTCGCCACGGTCGGCGTCGATACGCTGATCGTCGTGCCACTGCCGTTGCCATCATCCGACTCGAGCGGCACCTCCGGAAAGTCTGCGCTGCCGCAACCACCCGGTGGTGGCTTCCAGCCGCCGCAGGGGGCGCCCGCAGGTCCGCCGACGTCCCCGGGGACCCCCGCGCCGGCTCCGGCCGCCTGCTACCGGCACCCCGACCGCGTCGGCGGTCGCCAGTGCACCCGCTGCGGCAAACACGCCTGCCCCGACTGCCTGACCCAGGCAGCCGTCGGCAGCCATTGCCTCGACTGCGCCAAGGCCGCCCGCCCCGACCTCAAGACGCGAGCGCGATTCTGGTCGGCCGGACAGCCCGCGCTGGTGGCGTACACCCTCATCGCCATCAACGTCGCCGTGTTCGTCGGACTCGGCCTCTACTACGACTTCGGCGGCATGTTGTCGGGCCGTATCACCGAGGCGCACTTCTACTACGCCCTCAACGAAGCGTTCCTCGACTCGAACGTGCCCGCCGAGTTCTCCCCGTTCGGCACCGAGGGTGCCCAGTGGTACCGCCTCGTCAGCTCCGGCTTCCTGCACTACGGCCTGCTGCACCTCGGGTTCAACATGTTCTTCCTCTACCTGCTCGGCAACGAGATGGAACCGATGATCGGCCGCACGAAGTTCGCGCTGCTCTACGTCGCCTCGCTGCTCGGAGGCTCCGCCGGCGTGCTGCTCATCGACGGGCAGAACGCCTTCTCCGCCGGGGCGTCGGGCGCCGTGTTCGGGCTCCTCGGGGCGTACGCCGTGGGCATCTGGCGCCACGGGATCAACGTGTTCAACACGCAGATCGGCTCGCTGCTGATGATCAACCTGTTCCTCACGTTCTTCGTGCGCAACATCTCGATCGGCGGGCACATCGGCGGTCTGGTCGCCGGTGGCATCTGCGGGTTCATCATGCTGGCGCCCGGCTACAAGGGCGTGCCGCCCTGGTCGAAGTACGCCGTGCCGATCGCCGTTGCCGTGGCATCGATCGCCATCTCGGTCGTCGTCGCCTCCGGCTGATCTTCGGGCCGTAGCCTCGTTCACATGGCTCTTCGTGAGACGCACATCGACCGGATGCGTGACGGCTCGTTCGACACGCTCGTCATCGGTGGCGGCATCAACGGTGCCGTCACCGCCGCATCGCTGGCCGGGCGTGGTGCCAGCGTCGCGCTGATCGACCGCGGCGATTTCGCGCACTTCACGAGTCAGGCGTCATCCAACCTCGTCTGGGGCGGCTTCAAGTACCTCGAGAACTACGAGCTGTGGCTCGTGTTCAAGCTGTGCCAGTCGCGCAACCGCCTCATGCGGGCCTACCGAGACAACATCAAGGAGATCGGTTTCTACGCAGCGCTCGACAAGAAGGGCCCGTACCCACCGTGGTTCGCGGCACTCGGCGCGCTCGGCTACTGGATCATCGGCCAGTTCGGAACCCGCTGGCCTCGGCTGCTGTCACGCGAGAAGATCGAACGCGAAGAACCGGCGATCAACACGACCGACGTCGCCGGGGGCATCGAGTACCGAGACGGCATCCTGATCGACAACGACGCTCGCTTCGTGTTCAGCTTCGTCCGCTCCGCGATCGAAGCCGGAGCCGCCGCCGCGAACTACGTCGAGATGGTGAGCGCCACACGAGACGGCGACCGCTGGACCGCGCAGCTCCGTGACGTCGACACCGGCGAAGAGTTCCAGACCACCGCACGCACGATCGTCAACGCCGCCGGCCCGTTCGTCGACGAGACGAACCAGTCGTGGGGCCTCACCACCGACCACCGCATCGTCTACTCCAAGGGCATCCACCTCGTCGTGCCTCGGCTCACCACGAAGCACCACGACAAGGTCCTCGCGTTCTACGACGACACCGAACGCCTCTTCTACGTGATCCCGATGGGTCGCCGCTCGGTGATCGGCACGACCGACACCCGGGTCGACACGCCCTACACCGAAGCCGACGACGACGACATCGAGTTCCTGCTCGAACAGATCAACGCTCGGATGGACCTCGACCGCCCGCTCCGCAAGCCCGACATCATCGCCAAACGCTGTGGCGTGCGACCGCTGGTCGTCTCGACCGACGGCGCCGACCACACCGAGGTCGACTGGACCAAACTGTCACGCAAGCACGCGGTCGAGACCGATCACCGCCAGCGAGTCGTCACGATCTTCGGCGGCAAGCTCACCGACTGTCTCAACGTCGGCGAAGAGGTCGCCGAGGCGGTCGAGCAGCTCGGCATCCCCCTCGAGAAGGATCTGCACAACTGGTACGGGGAGCCCGCCCGCGCCACGCGCAAGGAGTTCTTCCGGCAGGCCCGCTTGATGAAGCTCGACCGCATCCGCGACAAGCCCGAGGTCGAACCGCTGTCCGATCGCCTGTGGCGGCGCTACGGACGCCGAGCGTTCGCCATGCTCGACGCCATCCGCGAAGAACCGGCGATGGCCGAAGACATCATGGGGTCGGCCGACTACATCCGCGTCGAACTCCACGAGGCGGCACGTTCCGAGATGGTCACGAAGCTCGAGGACTTCATGCGGCGCCGCTCGAAGATCGAACTCGTCGTGTCCGATCACGACATCGATCACTCGCCGGGTTTGCGCGAAGTCGCCGAGATCCTGTTCGGCGCCGACCAGGCCGACGCTCGACTCGCCGAGTACTTCGGCGGTGACGACAACATCCCCGACGCGGTCAAGGCCGGTCCGCCACCGAGCGAGTCGACCAAGTCGGCCGGCGACGTCCTCGTCTGACCGGCGACGACCCGACGACGATGTCGATGCTGTCTCGAGTTCGCGGCTGGTTCCGACGCACCCCGCCGAGCTTCGATCCCACCTGGGAGGCGGTGCTCCGATCCGGGTTCGACCACTGGAACCTGCTCGACGACGCCGAACTCGAACGCATGCGCATGCTCGTGGCGCGCTTCTTCCACGGTCGCCGCTGGGAAGCGGCGCAGGGGATGGACCTCACCGACGAGGTCAAGGTGCTCATCTCCGCTCAGGCCTCGATGCTCCTGCTCGGTCTCGAACTCGACGAATACCTCGACGTCAGCTCGGTCATCGTGCACAAGTCGACCATGCGGGTGAAGAAACAGCGGCCCACCGGCGGTGGCGTGTGGTCGGGCGGCACCCAACACATCTCCGGCCAGGCGCATCACCGCGGCCCGGTGATGCTCTCGTGGTCGGCGGCTCAGCGCGGCGCTCGTGTGCCCGAACGAGGGATGAACGTCGTGTACCACGAGTTCGCGCACCGGCTCGACATGATGGACGGGGTGACCGACGGGACGCCGCCGCTCGGCGACGAAGCCGCCCAGGCACGGTGGCAGCAGGTGTTCACCGAAGCGTTCGCCCGGGTCCACGACGGCGAGTCGATCCTGCGCAACTACGCCGGCACCAATCCGGCCGAGTTCTTCGCGGTCGCGACCGAGCTCTTCTTCAATCGACCCTTCGACGTGTTCACTCACGAACGCGATCTCTACGAGGAGTTGCGGTCGTTCTACGGCCAGGACCCGGCGAACCGGCTCGTCCGCGCCGGCATCCACCCCGACGCCTGAACCGCACCTGCCATCCGGCGCGAGCAGACACTTTCTTGAGTCAAGCGCACCTTTGTCAGAGACGATGTCCGTAGGTGGCTTCAACATCACGGCGCACCGGTGGATCGTTCGCGATGCGCCTGCTGTTGCTCATCGCCGTGCCCATGATCGGGGTCAGTGTCCTCGCCTACCAACGGATCCGAGCGGAGAACGACCTCGCCGCCGATGCGCTCGAACTCGCCGAGGACGCCAGAGTCCAGCGAGCGACCGCCGAGGTCTACGGACCGGCCCAGATCGAACAGATCGCCTTGCAGGGGCTCGCCGCCATCGACGAGATGGAGGTCCCCCGCGATCTCGTCGTCGCCATCGCCGGCGTCGACTTCGAGACCCTCTACAACGCCAACCGCGTCAAGCTCGACGCCGCGCTCGACGCGCTGGCGGTCTCGGAGTCGCCGCGCATTCGAGCATCGAGCAACCTCGCCGACCAGCTCAGTTTCGTTCGCGGCGAACTCAACGCGCAACGCACGCAATCGGAGTCGTTCCGTGCCATGCCCGACGAGATCCGCCACGTCTTCACCAAGCTCGACGACATCCTCGCCGACCGAGGTGGCACCGTTGCGCTGAGCGACGTCGTGTCAGCGACCACCTCGGGCACCACGGCCGACCGAGCCAAGCTCCTCGCGCTCAGCCAGGTACTCGAGAACGTCGGTGAACGCGGCACCGCCCTGCTCGAGGCCCTCCTCGACCGCGGCCCGGCTTCCGCCCGCGGGATCCTCGAGGCGAACGCTCGACTCGATCTGTCGATCGAGAACTTCGAATCGCTCCTCGACGATGCCGAGGTGGCGCGACTCACAGACGTCACGTCGTTGCTGAAAGAACCGCCCGCAGCGTTGACCGACGCTCTCGCCGGCGTTCCGCTGTCGGAGCAGATCGATGCGAACTACATCCAGACCTCGGCCGGTGCCGTGCTCGACCAGATCGATTTTCTCGACGCGCTCGAGGTCTACTCCAACGACTTCCACGACGGCGTGGTCCGAGCCCTCGACGACCAGGCGGTCGCCGCCGAATCCGCAGCGTTTCGCACCACGCTGCTCCTCGCTGCGACGCTCGCCGTCAGCCTCGCCATGCTGCTCTTCCTCACGCTCTCGACGCTGCGGCCCCTCCGACGGCTCACCCGACGGGCGGCCACCATCAGCGACGGTGGATTCGACGTGGCGCCACTCCCCCTGCACGGGCCGAACGACGTTCGCACGCTCACCAAGTCGATGAACGACATGATGGTGACCCTCCACCATGTCGACCACGGCATCTCCGAGCTCGCCGGAGGGGCGACCAACAGCCTGCACGACGACCTCCCGGGACCCATCGGTGTGTCGCTGCGCCAGTCGTTCGAACGGCTCGAAGACACCAACAGCAAGCTGCAGGCGAGCCAGCAACTCGCCTCGGCGATCGTCGAGCAGGCGGCCGACGCGATCTGGACCATCGACGCCGACGGGCTCATCACGACGGCCAACGACGCGAGCGTCGCCCTCGTCGGCCTGCACGCCGACGACCAGGTCGGCCAACCGCTGCACCGCTTCCTGCCTCGCTACGACGGCGAAGTCACCGTCGAAGGCCCCACCGGCGAGTCGGCGCGGTTGCTGGTCGCGAGCAGCGACATCGACGCCGGCCACGAGCCGTTGACGACCGTGATCGCTCGCGACATCTCCGAACGGACGCGCTACGAGGAACGCCTGGCATACCAGGCCCACCACGACGCGCTGACCGGGCTCCCCAACCGTTTCGCCCTGCTCGAACGGCTCAGCGCGCGACCCGCCGGCGCCGCGGTCGCTGTGATGTTCATCGATCTCGACGGATTCAAGTCGGTCAACGACACCCAAGGCCACCTGGCGGGCGACCAGTTGCTGACCGAGGTCGGCAAACGCCTCACCTCCCATGTGCGTCCCGGAGACTTCGTGGCACGTCTGGGCGGCGACGAGTTCGTCGTGATCATCAACGACTACGCCAGCGTCGCGCACGTGGTCTCGTTCGGCTACCGCCTGATCCAAGAGGTCGAACAACCCTTCGGTGACGGCGACAACGTGTTCGCGCTCTCGGCGAGCGTCGGCGTGGCCGCGTTCGACAACGGCCTGGCCGACGCCGACCTGACACCGCTCGACGCCATACGTTGCGCCGACAATGCCGTGTACGAGGCGAAGCGCCGAGGACGGGGTCGCGTCGAACTCTTCGATGCGCGCTTGCGTGAGAGCATCGTGCAGAGCGCCGAAGTCGAGATCGCGCTCCGGCAGGCGGTGCGCAACGACGAGCTCGAACTGCACCTGCAGCCAGTCCTCGACATCGAGCGCAACACGTTCAGCAGCGCCGAAGCGCTGGTGCGATGGAACCGTCCGGGACACGGCATGGTCCCGCCCGGCGACTTCATCCCCATCGCCGAGCGATCGTCGCTGATCTTCGAGATCGGCCGATGGGTCATCCTCGAGTCGTGCAAGACCTTGAAGCGCTGGGCCGACGAGGACCCGTCGCGGACGCAGAAGATCGCGGTCAACATCGCCGGCTCGCACCTCATCGACGGCAACCTCGCCGCCGACCTCGATGCAGCGCTGCTGCTCACCGGAGCCGATCCGACCCGCCTCGAGTTCGAACTGACCGAGACCCAACTGATGCACGACGTCGAGCGGGCACGAGACGTACTCGAGCGTGTGCGGAGCCGCGGTGTCACCGTGGCGATCGACGACTTCGGAACCGGCTACTCGTCGATGGCATATCTGCGTCAACTCCCGATCGACACGCTGAAGATCGACCGCAGTTTCGTGTCGAACGTGACCGAGGACGGCTTCGACTCGACGGTGATCGACGCGCTGTTGACGATCGGGCACGCACTCGGCCTGTCGGTGGTAGCCGAAGGCATCGAGTGCGCCGAACAGCTCGCCTACCTCGCCTCGAAGGGCTGCGACCGAGCGCAGGGTTACCACTTGGCTCGACCGGCCCCGATCGCCGACGCCGAAGCGCTCATGTGGCCCCACGGCCAGCACGACCCGCTCGAACAGCTGCTCAACATCTGACCTGCTCACGAGCTGAGACCCGCGACTCAGATGTTGAGTCACCATGACGCAGCATTGTGACGGTTCGATGTTTTCGGCGCTCGACGTGTCGAGCGACACCGCGGGTTCCGGCATGATGATGACATGGCCGACGTACTCCGTGCATCAGTCGAACTCCCCACGATCGTCTTCACCGCGCTGCTGGCGATCTGCGCGGCGATGTGGCTGCTCTCACTCGTCGGCGTGCTCGACATCGAGGCCGACGCCGCCGACGGCCTGCTCGACGACGCGCTCGAACCGCTGCACCTCTCCGAGGTTCCCACCACGATCCTGCTCACCAGCGTCGGGCTCGCCGGGTGGTTCGCGTCGGTCCTGGCCAGCGTGTTCCTCCTCGACTCGCGTTCGGGCACCGCGCTCGCGATCCTCTCCGTCGTGGTCGGCATCGGCGCCGCGGTGTTCGCGCTGGGGGTGACGATCTGGATCGCCCCGAAGCTCGGCCGCATCTTCGTCACCCAGACCGCACCGTCGAAGCGAGATCTGCTGGGCCGCATCGCCGAGGTCCGCTCGGCGACCGTCACCGAGTCGAGCGGACGAGGCGAAGCCACCTGGCCCGACGGCACGGTCTCGACGGTCGACATCCGCACCACCACCGGTGCCGGCCTCGCAGCCGGCGAACTCAAGCGAGGCGATCGAGCGCTCCTCGTCGACTGGGTCGAAGCGACCGACGACTTCATCGTCGACCGAGTGCCGGCCGAACTCGCCGAATCGTGACGAGCATCCGTTCTCGACGGCGTGCTCCGTCGTGACCTCATCCCGCCGGTTCACGCCGCGTTCACCCCGCTCTGGCACGATCGACGAAGATCACCGAATCCGGAGCACAGCGATGCGCACCTCACCTAGCGTTGCCGCCGGGTGGCCGAACAGCGCACGGTCCACACGGCCCGCTGCCTCGACACATCCTCACCACCGTCTCGGCGTTCCGCTCCGAGGCCGAGACAACCAGAAAAGAGAGTGCCTCAATGGGTAGCGTCCTCGCCGCCGCAGCGATCGTCGTGATCGTGGTCGTCATCGTCATCTTCGTCGTCGCGCTGTTGGTGTCACGATTGTTCCGCAAGGTCCCACAGGGCCAGGCGCTCGTCGTGTCGAAGTGGCGCTCCGTCGTGGTCACCTTCACCGGCCAGATCGTCATTCCGGTCATCCATAAAGCCGAGATCATGGACATCTCGGTCAAGAACATCCAGATCGAGCGCCGCGGCAAAGGCAACGGTCTGATCTGCAAAGACAACATCCGCGCCGACATCTCGGTCGAGTTCTTCGTCAAGGTCGATCCGACCGAGCAGGCCGTCAAGAAGGTCGCCCAGGCCATCGGGTGCGACCGAGCGTCCGACATCGCCACGCTCAACACGCTGTTCGCCGCCAAGTTCTCCGAAGCGCTCAAGACCGTCGGCAAGAAGTTCGACTTCGAATCGCTCTACACCGACCGCGACAGCTTCCGCGACGAGATCGTCGAGATCATCGGCAAGGACCTCAACGGCTACGTCCTCGAAGACGTCGCGATCGACTACCTCGAGCAGACGCCGCTCGCCGACTTCGATCCCGACAACATCCTCGACGCCGACGGCATCCGCAAGATCACCGAGCGAACCGCCATCCAGCACATCGAGACCAACAAGGCCGAGCAGCTCGAGCGTGAAGAGACCACGCGCCGCACGGTCGATGCCGACAAGGCCGTGTTCGAGATGGAGCGCGATCGTGCCGAGGCCGAGGCCCGCCAGCAGCAGGAGATCCGCACCGTCCAGGCCCAGGCCGACTCCGAAGCGAAACTGGTCGAGGAGACCGAGCGCAAGCGTGCCGAAGAGGCTCGCCTCCAGGCCGAGCAGGGCATCGGCGTGGCCAACGAGAACAAGGACCGCGAGGTCGCGATCGCCGGGTTGAACCGCGAACGCGTGGTGAAGGTCGAGTCGGAGAACATCGAGCGCGACCGCTTGCTCGCCGTGACCGGCCGTGAGACCGCCGTCGCCGAAGCCAACAAGGAGAAGGAGGAGCGAGCCCGCGAGCTCGCCGACGTCGCACGGGGTCGCGTCGAAGCCGATCTCGGCGTCGCCGAGAAGGAAGAAGCCATCGCCACACTGCGCGTCGTCGAAGACGCTCAGCGCCGAGCCGACGCCGAGATCCGCACCGCCGAAGGGACCGCGCAGGCACTGTTCGTCGGCACGGTCAAGGAGGCAGAGGCCGCCCGCCAGGCCGCCACGTCGGAAGCCGAGCGGGCCACGATTCTCGCCCGAGCCAACGCCGACGCCGCCCAACAGGACTCGCTCGCCTCCCAGCGTCGCGCCGAAGGCAAGCAGGCCGAGCAGGCCGCCGACGGTTTGGCGACCGTGCAGGTCGAGCGCGAGCGTGCCGAGGCGATCCGGGCGACCGGCCTGGCCGAGGTCGAGGTCAAGCAGGCCGACGCCAGCGCCGTCGAAGCACTCGGCGCCGCAGAGGGTGCCGCCACCAAGGCCCGCCTCGAAGGCGAAGGCCAGGGTCTGCAGGCCAAGGCCGAAGGTGTCGGCGCGATGACCGCCGCCGGCCAAGACCACGAGGAGTTCCGCCTGCAGCTCGAGACCGACCGCGACGTCGCGTTGGCCAGCGTCCAGGCGAAGGCCGACGTCGCCAAGTCGGCGGCTGCGGCACTCGGCGAGTCGCTGTCGCACGCCGACATGACCATCGTGTCCGACGAGGGCATCGTCGAACGCATCCTCTCGGCCGCCGGGCACGGCCAGGCGATCGACGGATTCGTCAACTCGAGCAGCGGCGCTTCGAAGATGCTGGCGCCATACCTCGACGGCGAGGCCAACATCGTCCAAGACGTCGCCGCTGGCGTCGGTGGCATCGGTGCCGCCGGCATCCGCGACCTCACGCTCGCGGAGTTCGTCGCTCGACTCGGCGGACGCATCGGCGACAGCGACGGAGCGTCGGCGCTGATCGATCAACTCAAGTCGGCCGTCGAATCGAGCGGCTTGGCCGACCAGTCGGTCAGCAACGTCATCGACACCGACCCCAAATGACCCGCGGCTCCCGCATCAAACGGTGTCTGACACCGGATGACGCCCGTTCCCGCGCGTTCGGTTGCGATGACTGACGAAGCTGCACCGAGCGAGGAGCACGGATCCGAGGCGCTGCGCGGCGGGTCGTACGACCTGTTGCGTCGGCGCGTGGCCACGCAGGTCACCGAACTCGAACGCATCGCACGACAGATCGACGACGCCCGGGTGGCGTCGTTCGGTTCGGTCGGACTCTCGCTCAGCGGGGCCGACCGTCTGGCGACCGACCTCGCGTGCCTCCCGCGCGACATCGCCCGCATCGGCGACCTGCTCCTGCTGGGCTTCAACATCGACGTCGAGCTCAGCGTGCAGCAGCCCGAGCAGGTGTTCGCGCTCTACTCCGTGTCCGACATCGAGAGCGACGAACCGACGCTCTCCCCCGTCGCTGCCGACGACGATCGCAACTTCCTGGCAGAGCCGGCGTTTCGTGAGGAGTTCGACAAACTCGTCCGCTTCTACGGCAAGACGCGCTTCAGCGATCTGCGCACCACGCAGAACCAGTTGCTCGCCGTGTTCCAGGTCGGTGACCGCGTCGACGACGTACGCGTCTTCCGGTGGGCGCTGACCGGCGAAGGCGCCGAACGGCGCGCCACGTTCACCGACGGGCGCGGCGAACGTGACTACACCTGGCCCTCCGCACACGATCAGGAGTGGTCGACGTCGACGCGTGAAGACCAACGGGCCGGCGCCCACCCGGTCGTGTCGGTGCTCGACGAGGTCTTCATCGGGTTCCGCGGCGGTCGCCTCCAACTCCGCGTCGAGACCGGCGAAGGCGGTTCGCACGCGGAGATCGACGAAGCCATCGCGAACTCCGGCCAGTCGCTCGCCGACCTCGGCGTCGACTACCTCACCATCGGCGACATCCTGCTCATCCGAGTGCGTCTGTACGAGGAGGACCCGCGTACGTACGTGTTCTCGCGTCGGTCGCGGGCCGGCACGCGAGTCGATGCCGCGGGCGTCGCGTCACGCCTGCTCCCTGGCGGCGAGGGCATCGTCTTCCCCGGTGGCTACCACCTCACGTCGACGGGCACGCGCACGTTCGACGTCGACGTCGACGGGCTGCAGTTCGAAGAACTCGTCGCCGCACCGAACGGCGAGGACGTGCTCTACGTGTTCCACCGCCGCGAGAGCGGCGAGTACCTCCTCATGCCGTACAACCTGGTGCGCCGTGAGATCGCCCAGGTCATCGCCTGCCACGGATTCGCCACGTTCGCCGACGGGTCGATGATCCTCTTCCGCGATCAGCCGCAGGACTCCGACGCGGCCAAGATCCATCCGATCCAGTGGTGGACCACACCGTTCGCCGACACGACCTACGTCCCCGTCGCCGCCGATGGCGACGCCTGGTCGTTGCGGGTCGGCAACGCAGCGCTCGTCGCCGGTCTCGGCGACGTGTACGACATCGTCCGACTCAGCCGAGACGAGCGACCCAACGCCCGATCGTGGGAAGCGCTCGCCGCGGCCACCCGACGGGCGATGGACCAACACCTCTGGTTCGTCGACGACGAGGCCCACGGGATCGGCGCAGCGGCACACGAAGTGCTGATCACCGCTGGTCAACTGCTCGACGAACACAAGCTCGTCGAGCGCAAGCGTTCGGCTGCCCGCGCCACGCTGGCCGCCGCCGAGACCGACGTGCGACACGTGCTCAACGGAATCGCCACCGCGTCCAACCCCGACCAGGTGGTCTCGGCCCTCGGACAACTGCGACGAGCGCGCGGCGAGATGTCGGTCGTGGCCGACACCGACGGCATCGACACCGAGCGGGTCGAACTGCTCGTCGGCGAACTCGACGCCGGAGTGGCCGAGCTGTCCGAGCGGGCGGTCGACGTGCTGTCGCGTCCCGCCGCCTTCTCCACCCTCGAATCGAAGATCGCGTCGAGCGAAGCAGCGGTCGCCGACGCAACGACGTCGGCGCAACTCGACGACATCGCCACCACACTCGCCGGGCTGCAAGACGATCTCGATGCCGTCGTCGACACGGTGTCGGCGCTCGAAGGTGGCGATCCGACGGTCCGCACGGCGATCGTGCGCAGCGTCGCCGACGTCACGGGCACCGCCAACCGGGTACAGGCGCAGCTCGACTCGAAGCGACGGAATCTCGGCGCCACCGAAGCGACCGCGGCGTTCGACGCCGAACTCGCACTGGTCGAACAGACCCTCAACGGCTCGGTCGCCGGCGCGGCGACGCCAGAAGACTGCGACAGCGTTCTCGCCCGCCTCCTCGTCACCATCGAGCGACTCGAATCGCGTTACGGCGACGAACCCGAGCGCAGCGCGTCGATCGCCGAGCTCCGTGCGTCGGCCCACGAGGTCGTCGGCGAACGCCGCACCGCCCTGCTCGACGAGCGCAACCGTCGTGCCACTCGCATCGTCGACGCCGCCACCCGCCTCCTCGCCACCGTCACTCGCCGCGCCAGCGAGTTCGACGACGACAAGGAGGTCGCTGCGTTCTTCGCCACCGATCAGCTCACCTCGCGAGTTCGCGAGCTCGCCGACGAACTCGAATCGCTCGACGACGCCGGACGAGCCGCCGAGGTGCGCAGCGGACTGCGCGACGCGATGGAGGAGGCCCGTCGGCGCATCCGCGACAAGGCCGCCCTCGTGTCCGACGACGGCGCCGTCGTGCTCGGCGGGGTCCGGCTCGCGCAGAACACCCAGCCCTTCGAGATGGTCCTGTCGGCGCGGACCGACGAACGCGGCAACGACTCGATCGCCGCGACCATCACCGCCACCGACTTCGCTGCCGACGTCACCGAGCAACTGTCCGAGTTCGCCGATCTCCTCGGACGTGCGTTCCCGTCCGAGACCGCAGAGGTCTCGCGCAGCGAGTATCTCGCTTGGGCGGTGCTCGAATCGATGACCCAGCGGCCCGGCGGACTGCAGGAGTTGCTCACCGCCACCGCGAGCCCGGCGAAGATGAGCGAGCTGTGTCAGGCCGAAGCCGAGCGACGCCACGGCGACGGCTATCAGCGCGGCGTGCACGACCACGACGCGGCCCGCATCCTCACGGCCATCCTCCCGTCGCTCGAAGCCGAGCCACTCCTGCGATTCACCGGTCACGTGCGAGGACTCGCACGGCTCTGGCTGGCCACGCTCGACTCCGACACCGTCGAGTCCTGGGTGGCGAAGTCGACCGCCGCTGCCACCGCCGCTCGTCGGCTCCGTGCCTCGGGGCCGACCGAACGACTCGTCGACGACGCGGGCCTCGAACTCGCCCGGTTCGTCGCCGAATCGTCGCCCGCGTCGCCGGCAGACGCACCTGCCGACCCCACCGCCGGCTTCGGCGAGGTGCAGATCGAGCGAGCCGCCGATTATCTCGTCGCCGAACTCGCATCGGGTGGCACGGTCATCGCGTCGTCGACGGCCACGGCGCTCGTCGACGAACTGCGCAACGACCTCGGAGCCGAAGGCGTGGCCGAACTCGACGTGGCACTCGCCGCCGAGCCCGACCCGATCGAACGATTCGTGCTGGCCAGCGACTGGCTCTCGGCCTACGTCGCCGCCGACGAGTCCCGAGCCGACAAGGCCTTCGACATCGCTGAAGGCGCGGCGATGCTCTCCACGCCCGATCTCGCAGTGCGACGCGTCACCCACGGCGGCGCGCTCACCGTCAGCGGCCTCGTCGCCGACCACCCGCGCATCGTCGACGGGCAACTCGTCACCCGCACCGACGAACTCGCCGAAGGCGCCGGTGCGCTGTTCGCCGAGATGCAGACCCGCTGGCCTGCGTACTCGGCGGCCCGCAAGCGTGTCGTCGACGTGCAGAGCGAACGGGTCAAGCTGGCCGAGCACCGGCCGCGCGTCATGGCGGGCTTCGTTCGCAACACGCTGATCGACACCGCGCTGTTGCCACTGTTCGGCCCGAACCTCGGTCGTCAGCTCGGCACGGTCGATCCGACCGACGTCGCTCGACAAGGCCTCCTCGTCGTCGTCTCGCCTCCCGGCTACGGCAAGACCACGCTCATGGAGTGGATCGCCGATCGACTCGGACTGCTCATCGTGAAGGTCAACGGACCAGCGCTCGGGCACGACACGACGAGCCTCGACCCCGCCGACGCGCCCAACGCCGCGGCGAAGGCCGAAGTCGAGAAGATCAACCTCGCGTTCCGGATGGGACGCAACGTGATGCTGTATCTCGACGACATCCAGCACACGTCACCGGTGCTGCTCTCACGATTCATCCCGCTCGCCGACGCCACGCGCCGGATCGAGGGTGTCGCCGACGGCGAGGCGACCACGTTCGACCTGCGCGGCAAGCGCTTCTGCGTCGTCATGGCCGGCAACCCCTACACCACCGGTGGGGGCCGCTTCGAGATGCCCGACATGCTCGTCAACCGGTCCGACGTGTTCAACCTGGGTGATGTCTCGGGAGAGCACGGCGAGGCGTTCGCCCGGTCGTACATCGAGAACTCGCTCACCGCGTGTCCGACCATCGCGCCGCACGCCTCGAAGCTGCTCGACGATCTCGCCCCGGTGCTCGACATGGCCTCGGGCCGCAGGCCGGTCGACTCGACCGGCCTGCAACACGCGTGGGACGGCGCCGAACTCGACGCGACGGTGCGATCGGTCGCCATGCTCCAACGGGCTCAGAACGTGTTGCTGAAGGTCAACGCGGCGTACATCGCCTCGGCGGCGACCTCCGACGACGACCGCACCGCTCCCCCGTTCCTCTTGCAGGGTTCGTACCGCAACATGGCCCGGATCGCCGGGCGCATCGTGCCGGTCATGACCCCCGACGAACTCGATGCGGTCGTCGACGACCACTACAACTCCGAAGCTCAGACGCTCACCGATCGAGCCGAGCAGAACACACTCGCCTACAAGGCGCTCACCGGCAGGATGACCGACTCGGAGACCGAACGCTGGGACGAGATCCTCGAACGGGCTCGGGCCCGTGCGGAGGCGGCCGATGGCGTCGGGCGCGTCGTCGGAGCGCTCGATCGGCTGACCGGCGCCGTGCTGCACGATCCCGAGCACGACGGACCGATCTGAGGCAAAACACCAGGTCACGGCGCGCTCGCAACTCTGTTACAGGGTCCTGCGCATCATGGAGACATGAAGAACAGCGCCGCCGACATCCGCCACATCGATTCCGCTCCCACCGCCGTCAACGCCGCCGCAGAGCAGCTCACGCTGCTGAGCGTCCCGGTCGACACCCGGGCACATCAGCTGCCCACCACCGGCGCCCCGACCCGTTCGGTGCACGCCCGGTTCCGTCTCAACAAGGCCACCCGCGAGCGTGGGCTCCAGCACGTCGCCGAGATCCGCCGTCAGCTCGACGAGGCCAAGGCCGCTCGCGAAGCGAGCAACGTGCGGCGTCTGCCGTCACGCAACCCGGCCACGGCCGCCTGAGTGGCCTGGCGGACACGTCGGGTCCGCCCTCTGTTCCGGTCAGCGACGGCGCTGACGACCGGGGCCGAGGGTGATGCTCGGGGTGATCGCCTTCCAGTCCTTCAGCCGGAGCATGCTCGACCAGATCCCGGCGCCGAACGCCACGTCGAGCATCAGGCGATGTGGAGCGGCCACCACGGCCACCACCGCCAACCTGCGGGCACGGCGCGACACCAGTGCAGCCACGGCCACCAACGGCCACCACGCCCGACGAACCGCCGTCGTCAGCTGACGTGCGGCGGCCACGTGGTTCGTCACCGACAGGCGGAGCAGCGTGGCCGGAGCGACGTCGGGCAGCTTTCGACGGATCGACCACGTGCGACTGCCCGCCAGTCCGAGCCCGACGAGTGGATGGCCGGTCAGCGCGAGCAGCAACGAGCTCGCGGTCCAGCCGTCGGACCGGAACGGGGCCAGCGCCCGGGGATGGCGCAATGCGAGCGGCGCCGACGACGACCCGTATCCGTACTGCTGACGTAGGCGCTCCCGCACGGTCGCCCGACGGCGGTGTTCGACGGTCGCTGCCGGCTCGTAGCGGCAACCCCACCCGGCCTGGTCGAGTCGCCACACGAAGTCGACATCCTCACCGAAGCGCATCTGCTCGTCGAAGCCACCGATCTCGTCGAACGCCTCGGAGCGCACGATCAGCGCCGCTGCAGGCACGTAGCTCACCCGGGTTCCCTGCCGCACCCGAGCGGGGTCGGGTCCGAGGTCGAGCGACGACCCGGGGTCGCCGGTCACTCGGGGTGCCACCGCCCCGACTCTCGGGTCGTCGAAGTGGGCAAGCAGCGGCTCCCACCACGCTCGAGCGATGCCCTCATCGGACGCGGTCGGCCCACCGGTCACCTGGCTGGGCAGGTCGACGTCGGCGTCGACGAACGCGATCAGCGCCGTGTCCACCTCCCGGCGGCCTGCGTTGCGAGCCGCCGCTGGCCCCCGGTTGGTCGCCAGGCGGACCGACGCACCTGCGAGCGGCGGCACACTGCCGTCGTCGACGACCACCCGCTCGCTGAAACGCACGGTTCCGCCGAGTTGGGGCGTCACGATGGTGACGTCGGCGACCTCGAACACGGTCGATCGCTCCGGCCGCGGATGGATCGCTCCGGCCTCGAGCATCCGGTCGACCAGTGTCGACGTCTCGATGTGGTCGCCGGCGACGAGACGGTCGACGACCGCTCCGCCGGACGTCGAGAGTCGGAACATCGTCAGCGGCGACCCGGCGAGCACCGTGTCGCCCGCTCGCCGCCACGTTCGATCGACTCGATAGAGCATCAGCGGCTCAAGGCGAGCGGCGAGGTCGAGCCCACGAGCGCCGATCGAGGTCGATCACGTCGCGGTCGGGGCGAGGTCTTTCACGGCCTGCCAGTGATTCAGTTCCGGGTCGAGCGGCAGGATCGCGAGCGAACTGGTGGTGACACCGTTGTCGAAGTACGACTGGATCTTGGCCCGGCACTGGGCCGGCGAACCGTGCACGACCAGATCGTCGACCACCGAGTCGGGAATCTCTGCGAGTGCGGCCTTGCGATCGCCGGCCTTCCACGCGTCCCACATGCCCTGCAGTTGTTCGCCGCGGCCGAGCCACTCGTGGAACGCTGCGTACACCGGCACGTTGAGGTAGGCAGCGATCGCGAACTTCGCCGCCGCACGCACCGTCTCGGCGTTCTCGCTCGGGCAGCAGAAGATCCGGCACACGACTTCCTTCTCGTCACCGCCGCCGGCGTCCTGCACGACCTTGTTGACCATGGGCACGTCGGACGCGCTCAGCCAGTTGATGATCACGCCGTCGCTCTCGCGTCCGGCGAGTCGCAACATCCCCTCGCGCAGCGCGGCGACGAGGATCTTGGGTTGCTGTTCGGGCCGCACACCGAGGCGGAACCCGTTGATCTCGAAGGTGTCGTACGACTTCTTGATCTTCTCCCCCTCGAGCGCGTCCTTCAGGAAACGCACGACGTCGCGCACCTTCTTGTACGGCTCCTCGAACGGAATGCCGTTCCAGCGCTCGACGATGACGTTGCTCGACGAGCCGATACCGATGGCGAACCGGCCGGGGGCGGCGTCGGCCATCGAAGCGACGCTCTGCGCCATCAGCGCCGGCGACCGCGTGTAGGCGGGCACGATCGCCGTACCGAGCCGCAGCCGGGGCTCCCACGCCGCCGCCATCGCCAGCGGCGTGAAGGCATCGGCTCCGTCGGACTCGGCCGACCAGATGTCGGTGTAGCCCATGTCGGCCAGTTCGGCGAGTTTCGCCTGGTGCGAGTGCAGCGGGCCGGGAAGCGGAACGGTCATGCCGGGACGGATCGGAAGTGCCATGCCGCAAACCTAGAAGACCGCTCCCGAGCGGTGTGCATCCGCCGTCGCCGAACTGCGAGGGTCAGCCGCCCGCACCGACGCGGTACCGTTCGGCATGAGCAACGACACCTGGCAAGGCGATGCGGTCGGACTCGTCGAGGCGTTTCGCGCCGGTGAACGCAACCCGACCGAAGAACTCGACGCGGTCTATGCGGCGATCGATGCCAGCGACCTGAACGCCGTGTGCTTCACCGATCGCGACGCTGCTCACGACGCCGCAGCCGGTGCCGACGTGCGCAAGCCGTTCGGTGGCGTTCCGATCGGTGTGAAGTCCCTCACACAGGTCGAAGGCTGGCCCGACGACGATGCCTCGGTCCCGTTGAAAGACCAGATCGCTCCCGACACCGCCACGATGGTGCAGCGAGTTCGCGACGTCGGCGGTGCGGTCCTCGCTGCGCAGATGACGTCGAGCGAGTTCGGTGGCGTCAACATCACCCGCACCGTGTTGCACGGCACCACCCACAACCCGTGGCAGCACGGGCGAACGCCGGGCGGATCGTCGGGCGGTTCGGCCGCCGCGGTCGCCGGCGGCATCGTGCCGATCGCCACGGGAGGCGATGGTGGCGGTTCGATTCGCATCCCGGCCGGGTTCACCGGCCTCGTCGGGCTCAAAGGCACTTTCGGTCGGATCCCGCTCGGCCCGAACGCGAGATACGGCAACCTCACCGTGTCGACGGGCTGTATGGCCCGCTCGGTGCGCGACACCGCACGCTGGTTCGACGTGAGCAGTGGGCACGACGCCAACGATCCGCTCAGCCTGCCGAAGACCGACCCATGGGAACCGGCGCTCGGCACGCACCTCGACGAACTGCGCGGCGCCCGCGTCGCCGTGGCACCCGACTGGGGTGGAGCGACCGTCTCCCCGGTCATGTGGGAGCTCCTCGAAGAACGCGCGATCGGACTCATCGACGAACTCGGATGGCAACGGATCGACGGCCTCGACCTCGGCCTGCCTCGCATGGGAGCCGCCTGGTCGATCTCGGGCATGCTCGAGATCGCCGAGGCGCTCAAAGATCACTGGCCCGAGTGCGCCGACGATCTCACGTGGGAGATGCGCAACGGGCTGCGGGCGGTCGAAGGTCGCTACGGGCCGGAGGAACGAGCCAAGATCGAGCGGCGCCGCATGGAGGTCAACCAGGCGATGGCGCGCATCTTCGATCCGTCCGATGGTGTCGACTTCGTCATCACCGCATCGAACCCCGACGTCGCCTTCGACGCCGACGGCCCGCTGCCCAAGGTGTTCGGTGGCGTCGAAGCGCCATCGGGTCGCGGCAACAACGGGCTGCTCACGTTCCCCGCCAACCTGCACGGAAACCCGGCGATCTCGGTCCCCGCCGGCTTCGTCGACGACGGATCGAGCCGCCTGCCGATCGGCCTCCAGATCATCGGTCGCCACTTCAGCGAGCCCCTCCTCCTCGACGCCGCCCTCACCATGGAACGCACACACCCCTGGCCCCTCACCGCCCCCAACTGATCATCCCGCCCGTCCCGCCCTCACCACTCCCGTTTTGCCCCTGCAATCCGTCATCGGTGACGGATCTGAGGGGCAAAACCAGACAGGCCCGGTTTTGCCCCGGGGATCGGTCAGAGATGACGGATCTGAGGGGCAAAAGCTGGCGGCTGACGGGGCGAGTGAGCGGAGCGCGTAAGTTGTGCGTCGATGAAGGTCGCACTCACCGTCAATGACTTCCTGAAGCGAGCCGAGCTCGTCTACCCCGATCGCGAGGCGCTGGTCGACGAACCAGATCAGCCCGCCGAGAGTTGGGGATCGATCGACTATCGAGAGATGGCCCGACGGGCCAAGGCGATGGCTGCGGGGCTCGACGAACTCGGCATCGGCGTGGGCGAGCGCGTGGCGATGGTCAGCCACAACTCCGCTCGGCTCCTCACCGCGCTCTTCGGGGTCTCCGGTTCGGGTCGCGTGCTCGTGCCGATCAACTTCCGGCTCGTCGCGGCAGAGGTGGAGTACATCATCGAACACTCCGGAGCGCGACTGCTCCTCGTCGACCCCGAACTCGAAGAAGCGCTCGCCGACGTGCAGTGTGAGCGCAAGCTGATCATCGGTGCCGATTCCGATGCCGTGCTGATGAAGTTCGACACCGAGCCCGCCCCGTGGGAAGCCGACGAAGACGCCACGGCGACCATCAACTACACGTCGGGGACGACCGCTCGTCCGAAGGGCGTAGAGCTCACGCACCGAAACGTGTGGATCAACGCCACCACCTTCGGCTGGCACATGGGGGTGAGCGACCGCGACGTGTACCTCCACACGCTTCCGCAGTTCCACTGCAACGGCTGGGGCATGCTCTACGCGGTCAGCGGCATGGGCGGCAAACACGTCATCATCCGCAAGATCGACGGGCACGAGATCCTGCAGCGGGTCGACGAACACGGCGTCACGCTGATGTGTGGCGCACCCGCCGTGCTCAACATGGTGATCGACGCGGCCGAAGAACTCATCGCCGAGGGCAAGCCGGTGCCGGGTCGTGACCGCGTGCGCATCGTCGTCGCCGGCGCTCCCCCGCCCACGAGCACGATCCAGAAGACCGAGGAGGTGCTCGGCTGGGAGTTCGTCCAGATCTACGGCCTCACCGAGACCGCGCCGCTGATCACGATGAACCGCGGCCGGGCGGAGTTCGACGAACTGTCACCGACGGAGCGTGCGCAGAAGCTCGGCCGGGCCGGCGCACCGAGCATCGGCACGACGATGGCGGTCAGCCCCGACGGCGAGATCATGGCTCGCAGCAACACGATCATGAAGGGCTACTGGGAGCAGCCCGACCAGACCGATGCCGCGATCAAGGACGGCTTCTTCCACACGGGCGACGGCGGCACGATCGACGACGACCACTACGTGGTGATCTCCGACCGGAAGAAGGACGTCATCATCACCGGCGGCGAGAACGTGTCGTCGATCGAGGTCGAGGACGCGATCTTCCAGCACCCGGAGATCACCGAGGTCGCCGTCATCGGCATCCCCGACGAGAAGTGGGGCGAACTCGTGACGGCCCTCGTCGTCACCACCCCGGGCAGCGACCTCGACCAGGACGCGGTCATCGCACACACCCGCACGCTGCTCGCCGGCTACAAGTGCCCGAAGCGCATCGAGTTCCGCGACGAGCTCGCACGCACCGCCACCGGCAAGCTCCAGAAGTTCAAGCTCCGCGAACCGTTCTGGGACGGCGTGAACCGACAGGTCAACTGAGCAACCGTTCCTGAACTCCGACGGCCACGACGTGCCGCTACCCGGTCACTCGAGGGTGGCGTAGGTGGTGCTGCGATCGTCGGTGGTGTCGCCACGAACAGCGGCGACGCACGCCTCGAGATCGGTGAGGTAGTCGTCGATCACACCGGAGTTGGTGTTGCTGACCGTCGAATGCAGGTTGTCGGGCGGCGTCTGGCGATCGTGGTACCAGCCCCGCTCGAGCAGCGCGTCGCCCAGTGCGAACGCATCGACCGGCGTGCCACTCGCATCGGGATCGGACGCCATGGCCACGAGGTGGAACTGCCCGTCGCCGAGCACCTTGATGCCGTCGATCGCCATGATGCCGGCGCGCATCTTGTCGGCGTTGATCAACGTCTGGCGGGTGAGGTCGACGTACCCGTCGATGCCCAGATGCTGCATGACCGCCCACGCACACGCCATCGGCAGGCCCGAACGGGTGCCCTGCATGTTCGGTGAGGCGTAGAAGCCACCGAGCCAGTCGCCGAACACGAAGGTCTGGTACTTCCGCAACTCCTTCGTGCGGTGCAGGATGACCGACACGCCCTTGGGTGCGTAGCCGAGCTTGTGAATGTCGGCGGAGATCGTCGTGACCCCGTCGACGCGGAAGTCCCAGGGCGACACCTCGCGTCCGAGACGTTCGGCGAACGGCAGCACGAAGCCGCCCATGCAGGCGTCGACGTGGCAGCTCGCTCCCACCGACTGGGCGAGCGCGGCGATCGCCGGAATGTCGTCTTGCACGCCCTGCGGGTACTGCGGCGCAGATCCGACGACCAGGGCCGTGTTCTCGTTGACCGCCAGCGCCATCGCGTCGACGTCGGCGGTGTAGTCGGCCTTCACGGCGACCTTGCGCACGATGAGCCCGAAGTTGTCGGCCGCCTTGTGGAACGCCGCGTGTGCGGTCTCGGGCAGCACGATCTCGGGGGCGATCACACCGCGTTCGGCAGCGGCGCGCTTGCGCGCTGCGAGCACCGCGCACAGGATCGACTCGGTGCCGCCGCTGGTGAGGAAGCCGGCCACGTCGTCGTCGCCGTTCAGGAGCGCCGAGGTCCACCCGACCACTTCACGCTGGATCGCGGCCAACGACGGGAACGCCTGGGTGTTCAGCGCGTTCTCGTGGAGATAGAGGCGGGCTGCCTGCTCGGCCACCTCGTGCACCGACGGGCCACCGTCGTACACCATGCCGAAGGTCTTGCCATCGGCCCACTTGACGTCGTTCGCTCGCTTCTCGGTCAGCTCCGCGATGACCTCGTCGACGGGGCGTCCTTGCTTCGACAATTCGTCCATGCCGTGATTCTCTCAGAACCGGCGTCCGGTCAGGTTGTTAGGCAAACTTCACACGGCATACGCTCATCGCATGAAGCTCCGGACTCATCGCTCATTCGCCCTCATCGGAGTCGCGGTCGCTGCGCTCGTCGCCAGCGCGTGCGGCGGCGACGACGGCAACAGCATCACGGTCTACTCGGGTCGCGGCAACAGCCTCATCCAGCCGATCATCGATCGGTTCGAGGAGGAGAGCGGCATCGACGTCAAGGTCAAGTACGGCGATTCGGCCGACCTCGCGCTCCTCATCAACGAAGAAGCCGACGCCGGTCGGGCCGAAGCCGACGTGTACCTGTCGCAGAGCCCCGGGTCGATCGGGTTCGTCGACGCCAACCTCGCGCAGATCCCACAGGCGACGCTCGATCTCGTCGACCCGAACACTCGCGACGACGACGGGCGCTGGGTCGGCATCTCGGGCCGTCAGCGTGTGCTCGTCTACAACACCGACGACGTCGATCCGGCCGAGCTTCCCGACTCGATCTTCGACCTGGTCGCCGATGACCGCTGGGCCGGCGAGATCGGCGTGGCCGGGGGCAACGGCTCGTTCCAGGACTTCGTGACCGCGATGCGCTTCACCGAAGGCGAAGACGTCGCCGCCGCATGGCTCAGCGACCTCGCCGCGCTCGACCCGGTCGCCTACGCCAACAACAACGCCATCGTCACCGCCGTCGGGCGCGGCGATGTGCAGGTCGGCCTCGTCAACCACTACTACAACTTCCGCCAGCTGGCCGAGAACCCCGATCAGCCGAGCGCCAACCACGTCTTCGCCGACGGCGACCCCGGGGCCACGCTCATCGTCACCGGCGCCGCCATCGTCGCCGGGAGCGACAAGGCCGATCTGGCCGACCAGTTCCTCCAGTTCCTGCTCTCCGACGAAGGCCAGCAGTACTTCGCCAACGAGACGTTCGAGTACCCGCTCGTGCCGGGTCAGCCGACCGCCGGCAACGTGCCGCCGATCGAGTTCGGTGACGTCGGATCGATCGACCTCGACGAACTCGAAGGCGGACTCGGTCAGACCCGAGCGATGATCGAAGCCGCCGGGCTCGAGAGCTGAACGTCGCAACATCGAGCGAAGCTGCCAGACTTCGCTCGATGCCCGCAGACGCGACGAACACGGCCGCACCCCGTCGACCGCGGCGCTGGTCGGGCATCACCGTTGCAGCGATCGCCATCGGCGCGATCTTCGCGGCGCCCGCGCTGTTCGTCGTCGCCCGAACCGTCACCCTCGACGCGTCGTTCTCCGACACCCTCGACGACATCCGAGGTCCGCTCTGGCGGACCGTGCAACTCGCCACGCTGGTGTCGTTCTCGGCCACGTTGCTCGGAACCGGGCTGGCGTGGCTGACCGTTCGCACCGACCTGCCGTTTCGACGCGTGTGGCGCATCGCCCTCGTCCTCCCGCTCGTCCTGCCCTCGTTCGTCGGCGCCGGCGCGTTCATCGCCGGCATCGCGCCGGGCGGCGTCATCCACGATGCACTCGACCTCATCGGGGTCGACGCCCCACGACGATTCCGCGGGCTGGGTGCCAGCTGGCTGGTGCTCACTGCGTTCACGTACCCGTACGTGCTCCTGCCCGTCTCGGCCCGACTCGACTCGCTCCGCACGAGCCTGGCCGAGAGTGCCACCCTGCTCGGCCTGAGCCCTCGCCGAGTGTTCTTCCGGATCATCGCTCCCGAGATCCGACCGGCCGTGCTGGGCGGAGGGCTCCTGGTCTTCCTCTACACGCTGTCGGAGTTCGGGGCCGTGCAGTTGCTCGGCTACGACACGCTGACCCGTGTGATCTTCGTGACGCGGCAGGCCGACCGGGCCACGTCGTTCGCCGCAGCCACCACCCTGCTCGTCCTCGCCGTCGTCGTCGTCACGCTCGAACGCCGTCTGCGGGGTCGCACGAGCGTCGACCAGCGATCGGCGGCGATCGACCATCGCCCGGCCACGCTCGGCTGGAAGCGGATTCCGGCGACGCTCGCGTGTGCGGCGACGCTCGCCGTTGGCCTCGTGGTCCCGGTGCTCAGCCTCCTGGTGTGGACCCGTCGGGGCTTCTCCGACGGTCGCCTCGACGTCGGCGACCTCACCGACCCGGCGATCAACACCGCCACCGTTGCCGTGATCGCGGCCATCGTCACCGTGCTCGTCGTGCTGCCCATCGCACTGGCCACGACGCGACGACCCAGCACCGCGACGAGCGTGGCAGCAGGGGCCGTGCTCGGCGGTTTCGCCATCCCGGGTCTGGTCATCGCACTCGCGCTGGCCGTGATCGCACTCAATGCTCCGGGGATCGGGTGGCTGTATCAGTCGTTCTCGCTGCTCATCATCGGCTACGTGATCCACTTCGGCTCGCAGGCGCTGGCGAGTGCCGAACAGGCGGTCCGAGCCGTCCCCGACCATGTCCGCGAGCAGAGTCGGCTGCTCGAACCGCGCACCGCTCGGCGGGTGCTCCGCGTCGACCTGCCGATGATGCGTCCGGGGCTGCTGGCCGGCGGCGGCCTCGTGTTCCTCGCCACGGTCAAGGAGTTGCCCGCCACACTGCTGCTCGCACCCCTCGACTTCCCGACGCTCGCCACCGAGATCTGGGGCGGGTTCAACGAAGGGCTCTACGCGCTCACCGGGCTCGCGTCACTCACGCTCATCGCGGTGTCGGGCGTGCTCACCTGGTTGCTGGTGCTGCGCCCGACCGTGCGACGTCGCCGCTGATCGTTCCACCATCGGCCGATCAGCACCGCGACCCGCCACACCACGACACCGGTGGCCATCGTGAGCAGGTAGGCGACGCGATCGTCGAGCCACGGGGTGAACAGCGGCCACACCTGCCAGTGGACCAGGAAGGTCCACATCGAGGCCGCGGCCATGACGCCGACGACGCGAGCGACCGGCGTGGGCAGCGAGATGCGCGGGATCCAGATCAATGCCGTGACCATGACGATGATGCGCCATTCACGGTCGGTCTGCCCGAAGTAGCCGACGCTGGTCGCCACCGTGGCGGCGGTGGCGACGAGGCGCTGCACGTTCGTCGTCGACCGGTAGGCCAACCAGCCGAGAGCGACGAACGACGCGACCGTGTGGGTGCGGAACAGGTAGTTGTAGCTCCCGCCCAGCGCGATCACGTCGAACCGGAACAGCCAGGTGATCGCCAGGACGCCGAGCGCGAATGCGAACGGCGCGCGCCGTTCGGCGTGTCGCACCCGGGCGAACGAGAACAGGAGCCCGAGCACGATCATCACCTGGACGAACGTCTCGAAGTACCAGTACTCCCATCGACCGTCGCGCCGCGCGGCTCCCCCGGTGTAGTTGTTGACGAGCAGCACGGCGCCGAGGCTGTAGCCGCCGAACAGGAGCGCATTCAGCCCGATCCACACGCTCGTGGGCACGGCGACGCGAGCGATGGTCGAGCCGAGTGACCGGAGGCGCGCACCGACGTCGACGGCGGTGAGCTGGAAACGAGCGAAGTTGTAGCCGAGTACAGCGAGCAGCGTGTGCGCTCCCCCGGCGAGACGGAAGACGCGCATGTGGGTGCAGACGATCAGCGAGATGCCGATCGCTCGGATCACGACGCTCGTCTCGAGTTGCGTGACGAACCGTCGGCGCTGCTTGCTTCCGACCAGGCGATCGAGTTCGCCGACCGAGAGCACGTGCCAGTCGGACGGGACGGTGCCGATGATCTCTTCCAACCTGATCGACATCTCGACGTACGAGAACGAATCGCCCCCGAGCCCGGCGAACGTGTCGTCGGGAGCGACGGTGTCGACGCCGAGCACGAGCCGGAACGCCTCAGCGACCGACGCGTCGGTGCTCGGCTGCGCCGGTCCTCCGTCGATGCTGCGACCGGCCGCGACGAGCGCCGGGCGATCGATCTTGCCCGACGACGTACGAGGAAATTCGTCGACGACGATCGAAGCGATGCGCCCGGCGGGGATCGCGACGTGCTGTGCCGCAGCGTGAGCGAGGTCGGCGGCGGTCGCCGGGGGCTCACCGGTGGGGTCGGGTCGAAGGGCCGCGACGACGAGCAGTTCGTCGTCCCCGGCGCACCGGACGTCGCCGACCGTCGCCTGCAGCGTCGCTTCGAGATGGTCGAGGTCGATCCGCTTTCCGTGGATCTTGAGGAAGCGATTGGCCCGACCGACGATCTCGAGCAACCCCGCGTCGTTGATGCGACCGAGATCGCCGGTGCGGAGTTCGTCGAACTCTCGGCCGGTCGCCAGATCCGACGCGCTCGTCGCGTACCCCATCATCACGTTGGGCCCGCGATAGACGATCTCGCCGACGTCGGCGTCGGTCGCTGTGGCGTCGTCGCACCCACTCCGATCGATCGACAGCTCGCCGCCCGGAATCGCGACGCCCACGCACTCGGGGTGCGCCTCGACCTCGTCGGGCGGCAGGTATGCCATGCGTGCAGTCGCCTCGGTCTGCCCGTACATCACCACGAAGTCCCAGCCCGATCGCCGACCTCGCTGCGCCAACCTCGACACGACAGCGGGCGCGAGGCGACCCCCGGCCTGCGTGACGAGGCGCAACGTCGGGCTGTCGAGCAGGTCACCGCCACCGCGTTCGAGCAGGTCGAAGGTGTACGGCACGCCGGCCAGCGTGGTCACTCCGTGCCGGACGACGGCGTGGCGGAAACACGGGTCGACGACCGAGTTGTCGGTGAGGACGATCCGCGCTCCCACGACGAGGTGTGAGGTGAGCACCGACAGGCCGTAGCAGTAGTGCATCGGCAGCGAGGTGATCGCGCAGTCGTCGTCACGGAGATCGAGCGACGAGGCGATGGCGACGGCGTTCGATGCGAGTCCGCGCGCCGACCAGCGGACCAGCTTGGCCGCACCGGTCGAGCCCGAGGTGCTCGCCAGACCGGCGAGTTCGGCATGGAAGCGATGCGGCGACGGCACGGTCGGGTCGGTGCGGTGGTCGATGCCAACCCGGTCGGGTTCGCAGGTGACCACCACGTCGGGCCGATACGACTCGATGCCGGCCAGCGCAGCCGCCGATGGTTCGACGAGCACGAACGGATGACGCCCCTCGATGCAGGCGAGCAGCGTGACGACGACGTCGAGGTCGTTGCCGCCGCCGATGACCACGAGACGCCGTCCGACGCCGAACTCGGTGCACCGCTCGGCGGCGAGCCTCGCCAGTTCGGCGTACGACACCGAACGATCGCCGACGTGCACCGCCGTGCGACGGCCATGTCGCCGGAGCGCCGCGTTGCCGAGTACGTCGACGAGTTCGCGACCGTGGCGCTCGTCGCCATCCCCCACGTGGGGGCGATCGATCACCAGCTCGGACATCACATGGAAGGTACCCACGTGGCCGTAGGTGAAGCAACCCTAACGATCAGGTCGCTGATCGATCGCCGAGGCCGACCGACCCTGCGGCGCCGACAGCACGACTGGCGAATTGTTCGGTTACCCTCACAAGGAGTGCAACGCCTGCCTGCCGCCGCTGCTCCCGCAACGATCACGTTGCCGCGCCGCGGTGTCACGGTCGACGGCGTCTCGGTCAGCTACGACGGCACCGCTCGGGCGGTCGATCACGTGTCGCTCGACATCGAGGCCGGTTCGGTCGTCGCCCTCCTCGGTCCCTCCGGTTGCGGCAAGACCTCGTTGCTTCGAGCCATCGCCGGACTCGAGCGACCCGACACCGGAACCATCTCGGTCGGCGATCAGGTCGTGTCGGGTCCGTCCGACTGGGTGAAGCCGGAGCGCCGCAACATCGGCATGGTGTTCCAAGACGGTGCGCTCTTCCCGCATCTGAGCGTCGCCGACAACATCGCGTTCGGCCTGCGCTCGCCCGGCACGAAACTGTCGCGTGCCGATCGATCGTCGCGAGTCGACGAACTGCTCCGCCTGGTCGAACTCGACGGCCTGGGCGACCGCCTACCCGAGACGCTCTCGGGTGGGCAGCAGCAACGCGTGGCGCTGGCCCGATCCCTCGCGCCCAACCCGTCGGTACTGCTCCTCGACGAGCCGTTCTCGGCGCTCGACGCCGGGCTCCGGGTCCAGGTGCGCTCGAAGGTCGCCCGCATCCTGCGCGATGTCGGCGTCACCTCGATCTTCGTCACCCACGACCAAGACGAAGCGTTCGTCCTCGGCGACCGTGTCGCCGTGATGCGCAACGGCAACATCGAACAGTACGGCACGCCCGACCAGCTGTACCGAACGCCCACCACACCGTGGGTCGCCAACTTCGTCGGCGAAGCCAACTTCGTCGACGGCTCCCCCGTCGGCGACGGGGTCCACGCCACCACCATGCTCGGCGAGATTCCGATCTCCGATCACCGCGGGTTCAAGGGCGGCGGCGCGATGCAGATCCTCGTCCGTCCCGAGCAGGTCTCGATCGAGCGGCTCCCGCTCGACGGCCTCCACGCCGCAACGGTGACCGAGATCGAGTACTACGGCCACGACGTTCGCTACGAACTCGAGCTGGCCAACGGCGCTCGCCTCGCCGCCCGCACGCATCCCGGGCTGCTGCTCGAGCCCGGCGAGACGGTGCACGTCGGCTACGACGGCGGCCCCACCTCGGCCTGGCCGAGCTGACCCGCGCCGCCCGACCGCCAACTACGGTCGCAGCGATGGACACCGAGAACGTCGTCTACACCGCCCGCAAGATCGTGACGATGGATCCGTCGCAGCCCGTGGTCGACGCGGTGGCCGTGCGCGAGGGTCGCATCCTCGCCGCCGGGTCACTCGACGAGTGCACCTCGTGGGGCCCACACACGATCGACCGGACCTTCGACGAGCACGTGCTCGTCCCTGGCATGATCGAAGCGCACGCACACAGCCTCGAAGGAGCGTTCGCGCTGCTCCCCTACGTCGGATGGTTCGACCGGCACCGCCTCGACGGCACCGCACCGGGCGTTCGAACGTACGACGAGCTGATCCACCGTTTACGCGATCTCGACGACGAGATGACCCGAGCGGGTGCCGATCCGCTCGAACCGATCGTGGTCGGCGGGTTCGATCCGATCTACTTCACCGACGAAGCACGCCTCACCCGTGAACACCTCGACCACGCCGCGATGGAACGACCGGTGTTCGTGTTCCATGCCAGCGCTCACCTCGCCACGGTCAACTCGGCCATGCTCAGGGCTCACGACGTGAGCCGACACTCGACGACGGTCGGCATCGCCACCGACGACGACGGCGAACCGAACGGTGAGCTGCAGGAGATCCCGGCGATGATGGCGGCCGCGAGCTCCGCGCTGCAGCGCATTCTGCGAGCGATGAACGAGCCGGCCGCGATCGAGGCCCTCGGACAGATCTGCGCCAATCAGGGCATCACCACGCTCGTCGACCTCGCATCGGCAGGTCTGCAGCGTCCGGCGTCACAAGATCTCTGGCACGCCACGGTCGAGCGCGACGGCTTCCCGGCCCGCATCCTCCAACGGCACGTCGCCGCGCTCCCGCCGGGGTCGACCGACTGGGCCGAAGCTGCCGACGCGATCCTGCGGCTCCGCGACGACGACTCCGACAAGCTCCGCACCGCCGGCATCAAGATCATCCTGGACGGGTCGATCCAGGGCTTCACGGCGAAGATGGACTGGCCCGGCTACTACACCGGTACCGACCACGGTGTCTGGATGACCGCACCCGAACAGCTGCTCGACATCTGTCGTCCGTTCCACGAGCGCGGCATCAACATCCACACGCACTGCAACGGCACGATGACCATCGACCTCTGGATCGACACGGTCGAACAGCTCCTCATCGAGCATGCGTGGCTCGATCACCGGCACACGGTGCAGCACTGTCAGCTCACCTCACCGGCGCAGTTCCGACGCATGGCGAAGCTCGGGATGTGCGCCAACATCTTCACCAATCACATCTGGTACTGGGGCGACCAGCACCACGACATCACCGTGGGTCCTGAGCGGGCGCGCCGGATGGAGGCCTGTCGAACCGCCGAGCGCGAGGGTGTGTCGTTCTCGATCCACAGCGACGCGAACGTGACGCCGCTCGGGCACCTGCACACGATGTGGTGCGCGGTCAATCGCGTCACGCCGTCGGGCCGGGTGCTCGGCCCCGACGAGCGCATCTCGGCCGAATCGGCCCTGCGTGCGGTCACCCTCGGTGCGGCCTATCAGCTCCACCTCGACGCCGAGTTCGGTTCGATCGAGTGCGGCAAGGCCGCCGACTTCACCGTGCTCGGCGACGACCCGCTCACCGTCGATCCGATGACGATCAGAGACATCGACGTGTGGGGCACCGTCGTTGCCGGTGAGAAGTTCCCGGCCACCTGAACGGCTCGGTCAGTCGGCGCGGGGTGGTCGTGGTCGGTCGAGGTGCGTTGCCGCGAGCACGTCCATGTCGCGGTCGTCGAGCAGGCCGCGCACCCCGATCGCTTCGAGCCGTACGACCGGCGCGTCGCAAGCGATCGGGCGGTGGTCGACACGGCGCCCGACGACGTCGACGTGGAAGCCATGTCCTGGCCGATCGCCATCGGCCACGACCCCTTTGAGCCGGAGCAGCCCATCGGGAAGCTCGTCGAGAAACGACTGCAGCCCAGAGCTCGACACGCCCGTCGTCGACTCGAACGACCACGTCGTGTACGCCGCACCGACGACCGCTCCATGCTCCTCGATGAGGATGTCGCCGTGCGCCTGCGTCATCGGGTGTCTGACACCCGATGACGCAGGCGGGCGGTGCGGTCGGATGATCTCGATCGGGATGTCGCCGTGCGCAGCGCGCACGACCGGTGCGGCGGTCGTGCCGGCGAGCCACCGGGCGACGGCGTCGAGCTCGTCGTCGGTGCACCGATCGATCTTCGTCATCACCACGATGTCTGCGCCCTCGAGCTGGTGCATCACCTCGGTGCCGACATAGCGATCGCGCGACTGCCTGCGGATCGTGTCGGCGGCAGCGAGCACGATGGTGCCGCCTGGGCTGAACGGGGCGACGGTGCCCCACGCTGCGGTGGCGGCCGGATCGGCGACGCCGCTCGCCTCGATCACGATCTGGTCGAGCGGCGGGTCGAGTGACGCGAGCGTGGTCAGTGCTTCGTAGAGGTCGCCACCGAGCGTGCAGCAGACGCAACCGTTGGGGAGGTTGACGACGCCGTCCGGTGCGGCATCGTCGAGCAGACCGGCGTCGAGACCCAATGCACCGAAGTCGTTCACGATCACCCCGAATCGCACGCCGTGCGAGCGTCGCAGGATCGAGTCGAGCAACGTGGTCTTGCCCGCTCCGAGGTAGCCGCCGATCACCGTGATCGGAAGGTGCATCGACGGTTCGGGCGTCGCCGATCGGTGCTCGTCGTCGGACTCCATCTCGACGCGACGGTAGCCCGCTTCGTCAGAGGACTCCGTCGCCGTGCAATCATCACGCCATGGGGCCACTCGACGGTGTGAAAGTGTTGGACTTCTCGGTGATGATCTCGGGGCCGTTGTCCGCGATGATGCTCGCCGACCAAGGGGCCGAGGTCGTCAAGGTCGAGACGCCTGGCTTCGGCGACATCATGCGGATTCTCGGCACGTCGAAGAACGGGATGACCGGCATCTTCGCCAACAACAACCGCGGGAAGCGCTCGTTGGTCGTCGACCTCAAGACCGACGAGGCCAAGGAGGTCGTCCGACGGCTCGTCGCCGACACCGACGTCCTCATCCAGAACTTCCGCCCCGGAGCGATGGCCCGTCTCGGGCTCGGCTACGACGAACTCGCCGAGATCAACCCCGACCTGATCTACATGTCGATCTCCGGCTACGGCCCCGACGGGCCGTACAGCAACCGTCGCGTGTACGACAACGTGATCCAGGCCGCGTCGGGCTTGGCGAGCGTGCAGTCCGACCCGGCCAACGGCGAGCCCGCGATGTTCCGCACGCTGCTGTGCGACAAGGCCGCCGCCTACACCGCGTGCCAATCGATCACCGCGGCACTGTTCGCCCGGGCGACCGGCAAAGCGCGCGGCCAACACATCGAGTTGGCGATGCTCGACGCGGCCATCGCGTTCATGTGGCCCGATTCGGGGATGGACGCCGTGATCCTCGACGACGACGCCAACCGCCAGCCGACGTTGGCGGCGAACTACGGCGTCACGCGGCTCGCCGACGGCTTCGCGAGTGCGAGCGCAGTGACCGACAGCGAGTTCCAGGGACTCACCGCGGCGTTCGGTCGCCCCGAACTCGCCGAGGACCCACGCTTCGCCGACACGCTGTCGCGGATGGCGAACTTCGGCGAGATGGTGACCGAGTTGGCCGACGCCGCCGCCAACTGCTCGCTGCACGACTTCATCGAGCGGTCGGCCCAGTTCGATGTTCCGTCGTCGCGCATCAACACGCTCGACGACCTGCCGAGCGATCCGCAGGTGATCAACAACGAGGTGTTCGTCGAACGTGACCATCCGATCGCCGGACGAGTTCGCGAGCCGCGCCCTGCGGCCCGCTTGCACGGCACACCACAGCGGGTGAGTCGCGATGCTCCCGGTCACGGCGAGCACACGCTCGAGATCATCGCCGAACTGGGTTTCGACGCCGACGCGCTGCGCGCTGCCGGCGCCATCGCCTGACGCGTCGCTCGGGTCAGCCGGTGACGAAACCGCCGGCTTCGAACGCTCGGTTCATGATCTGTTCGAGCGCCGTCGATTCGCTCGGTGACTGCCCGGCGACCGTGAGCGCCCAGGTGACGCCGTCGCCACGATTGAGCAGCATCGCGTGCGTCGACTCGATGGTGCCGGTGTGGCCGAATCTGCCGTCACCGTACGAAATCAGGCCGAGGCCATAGCCGCGCTGGCCGTACTGCCCACCGACCGGGATCGCCATCTGGAACACGGTCGACTGGTCGAGCGGCTTGAAACCCGACGTGGAGAGGTCGAGCGAGTCGAGGATCGTGACGAGGTCGGTCGGCGAGGCGATCCACGACCCCGCTCCCCCGAGGGTCTCCATGTAGTTGCGCCCGTCGGTCGTCTGGTGTTGGATCTCGTCGGGACCGGGGTCGAACGTCGGAGCGAGACGCATCCCCGAGATACCGAGCGGGGTGAGAAGCTGCTGATATGCAGCCTGTTCGTAGGTGAGGCCGGTGAGCGCTTCGATGAGCAGCCCGGCGAGGCAGTAGTTCATGTTGCTGTAGATGTAGCCCCCGCCACCGACACCGCGAGCCAGGCCCTGGCGTGCCGCGTCGGTGCAGTCGTCGGCCCCGCTGCGGAAGAAGGTCGACTCGTACTTGCCGAAGCCGCTGCGGTGTGACAGCAGCCGGCGCAAGGTCAGTTGCTGGGCGCCGGACGACACCGACGACAGACCGACGTGTTCGGCGAGCACTCCGCCGATCGGGTCGTCGAGACCGACGACGCCGTCCTCGACCAGCGTCATGGCGACGATCGCCGTGATCGGCTTCGAGATGCTCGCGATGCGGAAGCGGTCGTGCGGTTCGGCCGGGTCACCGGTGGAGGGGTCGCGCTCCCCGAAGGCTGCGGTGTGGACGACGTCGCCGCCGATCGACACGGCGAGCGCCGCTGCGGTGTTGCCGGGGACGACGAGGACCGATTCGAGATACCGGTCGACCGCAGCCCACCCCGTGAGCGGCGTGTCGTCGGGCTCGTCGGGAGCTCCCGGTTCGGGAGCGCCACCGCCGATGCCGGCGTCGTCGACCGGGAACCGTGCGAGATCGATGTCGATGTCGACCTGCGGTCCGATGTCGAACGTCGGATCGTCGTACACGACCTCGCCGAGCGGGTCGACGGTCTCGTCGAGTCCATCCGCGTCGGCTTCGTCGACCGGTCCGGACACGGGCAGCACGCTCGTCGTCGGCGGAACCGCGGACGACGGGGGCAGGCTCGACGGTGACACCGTCGGCGACGGAAGCGGGCCGGTCGTCGTGGAGACCGTCGGAATGGTGGTGACGCTCGGGACGGTGATGGTGGTGGAGGTACTGGTGCTGGCCGGTGCCGATGCCGCAGGGGGCATGGTGTCGACCGCCGACTCCACGGCCGGTTCGGAGGCGCATCCGGCGACCACGAGCGCACACACTCCGCCGATTCCGATGCCACGCCTCACCGCCCCAGTGTGACGCAGCGAGGACCGCGTCACGTGTCATCACCGACGTGACATGGCGCTCAGCGCGCCGCCGTCAGGACTGCGGTGTCGGGAGTTCTTGCTGCAGTGTCAGCACCGGTTCGAACAGGTCGCCGAACTCGTCGACGCGTTCGAGCACGTCGCCGGCTTCGAACACGAGGTCGAGGTCGCCGCTCGCGCACGACTCGACCTCGTCCCAGGTGACCGGCGTCGACACGGTCGGACGAGGCCGGGCGCGCAGCGAGTACGGGGCGATCGTGGTCTTGTGGAGCGCGTTCTGGCTCCAGTCGACGAAGATCTTCCCGGGGCGCACGTCTTTGGCCATGATCGTGGTGACCTTGCCGGGCAGTTGCCGCTCGAGCACCTGTCCGACGGCGAGGGCGAAGTCGGCTGCACCCTGATGCGTGGCCCCGGGGGTGTTGAGCGGCACGTACATCTGGAGCCCCTTCGACCCCGAGGTCTTGCACCATCCTTGGAGCCCGACCGATTCGAGCACCGCCGTGGTCGCCAACGCGATCTGGCAACACTCGACGACCGAGGTCTTCGGCCCCGGATCGAAGTCGAACACCAGCGTGCTCGGCGTGTCGATGTCGACCGCATGCGCCATCGGTGCGTGGAGTTCGATCGCTGCCAGGTTGGCGGCCCACACCATCGCGGCCGGTTCTTCGATGCGGCAGTACTCGATGCCGCCACGCCGATCGCCCGGACCCAGCGACACCGGCACCCACTCGGGACGATGCTTGTTGCACCGCTTCTCGAAGAACCCGTCGCGATCGGTGCCGTCGGGGAACCGACGGAACGTCAGGCAGCGATCGGCGAGGTGCGGGATCGCCCACGGCGCGATGCGGGCGTGATAGTCGACGACCTCGGCCTTGGTGAACCCCGACGGGTACAGCACCTTGTCGAGGTTCGTGAGCGTGACCTCGCGCCCGTCGATCGAGACGACCGTCATGTGTTCACGCCGACTTCTTGGTGTCCGTCTTCTTCGCCTTGGCGCTCGAACGCTTCGTCGCGCTCTTCTTGGCCGCTCGCTTCTTCGTTGCCGTCTTCTTGGCCGCGGTCTTCTTCGCGGCGGTCTTCTTGGCCGCACTCTTCTTGGCTGCTGACTTCTTGGCGGCGCTCTTCTTCGCCGCGGTCTTCTTGGCGGCGGTCTGCTTCTTGCTCGCCAACGAACTCACCGTGCCGCCGCCCGACGCCTTGGCCGCCGGATGCCGGGCTCGGGACTCCTTGGCCGCGGCAACGCTGGCTTCGAGCGCGGCCATGATGTCGATGACCTTGGGCCGTTCTGCTTCGACCTCGGGCGCGGTGATCTCCTCACCATCGGCCTTCATCTGGATGAGCGCCATGACCTGCTCGCGGTACTCGTCGTGGTAGCGCTCGGGCTCGAACTCACCGCTGAGCGACTCGACGAGCGACTCCGCCATCAGGACCTCTTTGTCGTTGACCTCGACGTCGTCGAGGCCTCGGAGTTCTTCGATCGTCGTCCAATCGACCACCTCGTCGGCATACGCCAACGACGACATGACGAGCCGGCCCTCCTCGGCACGAATGGCCGCGGTGTACTGCTTGTTGCGCATCACGAAACGACCGATCGCGACCTTGCCGCTGGCCTCCATCGCTCGGGCCAGCAGGACGTACGGCTTCGGATTGTCGACGTCGGGGGCGAGGTGATACGCCGTGTCGAAGTAGACCGGATCGATGTCTTCGAGGTCGACGAACTCCTCGAGGTCGACGGTCTTCGACACCGCCGGCATGAAGGGTTCGAGTTCGTCGGGGTCGATGATGACGTAGCGCCCCTTCGAGATCTCGTACCCCTTGACGATGTGCGCGTCGCTCACCTCGTCGCCCGTGTCGGCGTTGACCTTGCGGTACCGGATACGAGCCATGTTCCGCTCGTCGAGCTGGTTGAACGACACCGACTTCTTGCGCACGGCGTGGTACAGCTTCACCGGAATCGCGATGAGACCGAAGGAGATGGTTCCGTTCCACACCGGTCGTGCCATTGGCTCACCCTACTTGCCGCTGCGCCTCGCGAACCGGCGCCGTCTCGCCCACACCGACGCGCGGTGCGGTCGGATCAGGTCTGATCGAGCACGGCCCGGGCGACGATGTCGGTGCCGAACCCGGTGAGGATCGCCAGGTAGAGCAGGCCGGTCGCTGCCATGACCGCCGAGTAGTAGCGCTCCTTGAGTGCCGCCCGGGTGACGAACACCAGGATGATCGTGGTGATGGCGCATGCGCCCCACATCCACCCGAGCAGTCCGCCCCATCCGTCGTCGACGGCACCGGTCCACACACTGATCATGCCGGTGGGAAGCAGCAGCGCACCGACTTCGAGCGGCCACAACCAGCCGAGCGCGGTCACCATCTCGTTGAGGAGTCGGCGCGGTAGACCCGGCTGCACCAGGTACCAGTGCCCGAGCAACATGCCGTCGCTGATGGCCCCGATGAAGGCTGCACCGACGAGCGTTCGCAGCAGGGCGACCGCAGCGTTGCCGCCGGCGTCGAGCGAGGCGGCGACCAGCCCCATCACGCCGATGAGCACCGGTACGAGGTCGAGGATCGGTGGGAACTCGGCGGCGACCGATGACGACTGCGACGCAGCATCGGTGGCTCCCCCGGCGTCGTCAGCCCCTTCGTCGGCACGCCCGGTTCGTTCGATTCCGGTCATGGCGGCGACCCGTTCGGATCGCCGGTCGAACTCGGCGTTCTGTCCGCTGACGCCGGCGTCTTTGCGTTGGACCGACACGACGAGGCCGACGACGCAGGCGAGGGCCACACCGAGCGACGACGCTTCGCGAATCCAGTTGGTGTCGAATGCGAGCCCGACTGCGAGCGCACCCGCCGCGAAGCAGAAGTACGTGGCGCGCAGCAGCCAGCCGTATCCGATGCCGACGACGCGGTGCCGGGTGGTGTACCAGCAGAACAGCATGCCGCCCGTCGCCCATTGCAGGAGCACCGTCGCGGCATCGAGTCGAATCACGGTCGCTGAGGGTAACTGTGGTCTTCCCGACCCGCTCCCGAGATCGGTGTCGACACGTCACGTGCGACGCCGGATTCTCGGCCGCCGGACCTAGCCTGGCGTCATCATGGTCACGCATCGATCGGGACGAACCGCCGCAGTGCTCGGAGCCGCCGCCATCGTGCTCGCAGGGTGTTTCACCGGCGAACGGCCGAGCTTCGAAGACGAAGAGGGCAGTGCAGCGCTCGTCAGCACCGGGAGCGACGACATCGACCTGGTGCTCGACCGCCTCGAATCGACCGACGGCGCCACCTTCACCGCCGACTACGAGACCGAACTCCACTACGGCGGGGTGTCGGCCACTGCGTCGGTCGTCCAGACCGACGACGATCTGCTCGTGGTGACCGTTGCGACGCCCACGGCGACCACGCAGTTCACGAGCAGCGCCGACGGCGACGAGACGTGCAACGTGCTCACCAACGAATGCGAAGCCGAGCTCAACGAGGCGCGCATCTCCGACGTCGCCCTCCGCCACGACTTCTTCGGCCAGGCCTTCGCCGACCGCCTCCGGAGCAGTGCCAGTCGCAGAATCGGTGACTCCGCGTCGTACACCAAGCCGATCGCGGGCGAAGACGCTCGCTGCGTCGACGTGGTCGTCTCCGGAGGAACCGAGACGTTCTGTGCGCTCGACTCCGGCGTGTTGGCCCAGTTCGTCGGTGCCGACATGAGCATCGACCTCACCGACTACAGCCCCGAGGTCGACCCCACCCGACTCTGAACGACGGCGACGCCGTTGCTTCGGCGGGTCAGGCGTCGACGGAGACGAGGTCGTGGTTCGAGTGGTTGACCGGCGCCGGCCCGCCGTCGGTGGCGACGACGATGTCTTCGAGCCGCATGCCCCACTCGCCCGGCACGTAGATGCCCGGCTCGATGCTGAACGCATGGCCGGCGGCGAGCGGGAGGTCGTTGCCCTCGACGATGTAGGGATCCTCGTGCTCCTCGAGGCCGATGCCGTGACCGGTGCGGTGAATGAAGTAGTCGCCGTACCCGGCGTCGGCGATGACCGCTCGTGCCGCCCGGTCGACGTCTTCGCACGGTGTGCCGACGGTGGCCGCCGCCACCCCGGCCGCGTGCGCGGCGTGCAGCACGGCGTACGCCTCGGCCACGTCGCCGGCGATCTCGCCGGTGAACACGCACCGGGTCGTGTCGGAGCAGTAGCCGTTCATCGTGCCGCCGAAGTCACAGAGCACGATCTCGTTCTCGCGGATCACCCGCTCACCGGCATGGTGGTGTGGGCTCGACGCGTTCTCGCCGGCGGCGACGATCGCGAAGTTCACCCGCTGGTGCCCCTCTTCGATGATGCGTCGACTCAGGTGCGCCGACACCTCGGCTTCGGTGCGTCCGACCAACGGGATCTCGCCGCGCTGCAACTCCCCGGCGATCTTGTCGACCGCGGCGCCGGCTGCGGCGAGCGCATCGATCTCGGCCTGATCCTTCTTCATCCGCAACTCGCCGACCACGTCGACGGCCCGGGTGTACTCGGCGCCCGGGATGTGGGGCAACAGTTCGACGAGGAACCGGGCCCACATCTGATCGCCGATGGCGACGCGGCCGGAGCCCGCGGCGAGGCGACCGACGATCGCCGTCGGATCCTGCGTCTCACCCCACGGGACGAGGGTGAACACGCCGGGCTGTTCGACGACGCGCGCCGCTTCGAGTCCGGGGATGATCATGCTGGCGTCGCCGTCACGCGGCACGACCAGCATCGTGAGCCGTTCGAGCGGCATCGCCGTGTAGCCGGTGAGGTACGGCAGGTCGTGGCCGACCGACAGCAACAGGGTGTCGATGTCGTGCTCGGTCATCGCCGCGCGAACCCGGTCGAGCCGGTCGAGATAGACGGACGTGTCGGCAGCGGGTGCGCTCATCTCCCCAGTCTGCCCGCTGCCTGATCAGATGCCGAGCGCGTCGAGGGCGCGTTCGGTCGCTGCGGCGTAGCCGCCACCGAACTTGACGGCGTGAACCACCAGTGGCGCCAACTGATGGAGCGGCACGCGCTGCTCCCACTCGTCGGCGAGGGGGAACTCGTCGTCGTACGCGTCGAAGCACTCCGGCCCGTAGCCGCCGAACAACTGCATCATCGCCAGGTCGAACTCGCGGTGGCCACCGTGCGCCGCCGGGTCGATCAGCCAGCTCGACCCCCCGGTGTCGACCAGGCGATTGCCCGCCCACAGGTCACCGTGCAGTCGTGCCGGGGGTTCGTCGGCAGCGCCGAACTCGGGGAGCCGAGATGCGGTGCGCTCGAGCCGCTCGAGACACGTCGGCGACAGCGCCGCGTGATCGGTCGCCAGCCGCACCAGCGGGAGCAGCCGGTTGGTGGCGTAGAACTCGGCCCAGGTGTCGCACGGTTCGTTCGGCAGGCGGCGGCTCCCGGTGGTCATGCGGTCGTCGCGTCCGAAGCACGGAGCCCCGGCTCGGTGCAGCGCTGCGAGTCCGCGACCGAAACTCGTCTCGGTCGCGCTCGCGGCACGGCCCTCGTCGATCCACTCCAGCACCAGCATCGCCGAGTCGACCGCCAGCACCTGTGGAACGGCGATCGCATCCGCGTCGCGCAGCCAGTCGAGACCGGATGCTTCGGTCTCGAAGAAGTGCGGCGGTGGGTCGCGGTGGGTCTTCGCGAACACGGTGCGGCCATCGTCGAGGACCATGCGATACGCCTCGGCGACATCGCCGCCACCGAGCCGTGCCGCGGCCAGCACCGCGGCGCCGAGCGCGTCGGCGACCCGCACGGTCAGGTCGAGCGGTGCCGTCACGCCGGCTCCAACAGGTCCCACTTGTTGCCGAACGCGTCGACGAACACGGCAACCGTGCCGTACTCCTCGTGCCGAGGCGCTTCGAGGAACTGCACACCTCGTCCGAGCATGCGCTGATGGTCGCGCTCGAAATCGTCGGTGTGCAGAAACAGGAAGACACGACCGCCGGTCTGGTCGCCGATGCGAGCACGCTGGTCGTCGTCGCTCGCTTGCGCGAGCAGGAGGTGGGTGGCGTTCGGGTCGTCGGCGGTGCCCGCGGGAGCCACCACGACCCACCGCTTGTCGCCCTGGTCGAGGTCGCAGACCAACTCGAACCCGAGATCGTCGACGAAGTGTCGAATGCCGCGGTCGTAGTCGTCGACCACCAACGAGATCAGTCCAAGCGATGCCACGACCGAAGTATCGCACTCTGGGCTGCGCCGACGCGGCGATCTACAGTGACGTCGTGGGCAACGGCAGCAACGACGATCGAATCGCACCGGTCCGGCTGCCCGAACTGCAACGAGAGATGGTCCGCCGCCCGCGACTGCTCGACCTCATGTCGTCGCGACACCAGCGTGTGGCCACGATCATCTCCGCCGGAGCCGGCTTCGGCAAGAGCACCCTGCTCGCCCAGACGATCCACGACCCGCTCACCACCGCACGGTCTCACACGATCTTCCACCGGATGGGTGCCCGTGACGACGACGCCGGTGAACTGACGGCGTCACTGTCGGCCCAGATCGCACTGCTGGCATCGGCGCACGATGCGTCGCAGGCCATCGAGTCGCGTCCCGAGATCTCGGTCGCCGACCAACTCTGGCACCTCAGCCCGTTGCCGATCACCGTCGTGGTCGACGACTACCACCACCTCGCGCCGGGGGCGCCCGGTTGGGCCGTGCTCGACGAACTGATCGGCGATCTCCCCGACAACGCCAACATCGTGCTGAGCGGCCGCGGCGGCCACGAGCTCAAGCTCGCCCGGTTGATCGCTCGGGGCGAGGCCGTCGACATCACCGAGGAGATGCTCGCGTTCACCCCCGACGAACTCGACGAGTTCGCGGCGCTGCGCAGCGTCGACCGCGACACGCTCGACGACCACGGATGGCCCGCGCTCGTCGAACTCGAAGCGCGTGCGGGCGTGGCCGGAGCGCACGAGTTCGTCGCCGAGGAGGTCATCGCACAGCTCGACCCGGCGCGGGTGCAGGCCCTGCGCTGCGTCGCCGTGTACGAGTTCGTCGACGACGGTCTCGTCGCGGCCGTCACAGACTTCGACGGCAGCACCGACGACCTGCTCGCCGGGCTCCCCCTCGTCTCGTCGAACGGCGACGGCACCTGGACCTTGCACGACCTGTGGCGCAAGGTGCTCGTCGACGGTCTCAGCACCGCCGAGCGCCGGGCGGCACTCACGCAGGTCGCGATCGAACTCCAGCGACGTGGCCGACTTCGCGACGCCTTGATCGCGGCGGTCGATGCCGACGCCGACGACGTCGCCCTCGACGTGCTCGTCGCGTTCGCTCGCGACCTTCCGCTGCGCCATTCGATCGACGACCGACGGGCGATCGTCGCGATGCTCCCCGACTCGCTGGCGTCGAGCGCCGAAGCCGAGATGCTGCGCGCCGACATCGTGTTCGCGTCCGAACCGACGCTCGCCGCCGAGCCGTTGCAGCGCTCCATCGACGTCGCCACCCAGCAGAACCGACCAGAGGTCACCGTGCTCGCGCTGTTGCGCCTCGGCGACCTCGCGTACCGGTCGGGGCAACGCGACGGTCTCGTCGAGACGCACGAGCGCCTCACCCGACTCGCCGCACTCGGCGGGACCGGCGCCGAGGCGGGCGTCGTTCTGGCCGAGTCGTGGCTGCTGCTGCTCGACAACTCCGCCGACGTCGCCATCGAGATGATGCGTTCGCCGGTCCTGCAGTCGTACCAGCCGGTCGCCGACATGGTCGACTACTACCGGGCGGTACAACTCGGCCAGGCCGGACGATGCAACGCCTCGCTCGAAGTGCTCGCCGACCTCTCGCGGATCCCCAACGCCCGCATCGCGCGGCGCATGGGCGGCTTCGCGGCGCTGATGACCTGGTGGTCGGGGGCCCTCGACGCCGACGACCGACGAGCCGCCCTCGAACTCACCGAGCAGATCGGCGCCGACCGCCAGGTCCACCTGTACGTCGAGGCGATGGCCACGGCGGCACTTTTCAGCGCGTCGGCCGGCGATGTGCCGACCGCCCGCTCCCTCCTCGGTAGAGCCGTCGCCCACCGCGACCGGATTCCGGCCATGGGATGGGGTGTCATCACCGTCGAGATCGCCACGGCGGTGCTCGATCTGATGGACGGTCACGAAGACCGCGCCGCGGCGCGCCTCGACGGTCTGGTCCCCGACACCGGTCCGTTCAGCGGGTTCGGCCGCCACGTGTTCGGCAACGCCGGCGCGCTCATCTACGCGCTGGTGCCCAGGTCGCGCCCGTTCTTCGACGACGAGGTCACCGGCCCCGACCTGTCGCTCGCGACCGAGGTCGGGCGAGCGCTGGTGGCGCTCCGCGAGCGCAACAGCACCGAGCCCGCACGACGTCTGCCGTGGGACGACCTCGCTCGTCTCCGCACCTGGGCCTACGAGCCGCACCTCGCCGAACTCGCGATCGCCGCCATCAGCAGCGGATCGGTGCGCGCCCGGGTGGCGCTCGCCTCGCTGGTCCACGATCCACGAGCCGCGCTGCGCGCCGTCGCCGAACGCCACGGCGACCCGGTCGGATCGATCGCCACCTCCGAGCTGGCCGACACGCCGCACCGCCCGTCGGAGCCGGTTCGCGTGTCGGTGCTCGGCCCCACCGCGGTCACCTTCGGCGACGAGCGTCTCGACCAGGCCATTCCGATCAAGCGCACGATGGTTCGTGAGCTGCTCCTCCTGCTCGTCGACCGCCGCACGATGCGCCGCGACGAGATCGGCGCGGCGCTCTGGCCCGACAAGGACGAGACGAGCGCACGCAACAACCTGCGGGCCACGCTCAATCATCTTCGCCAACTGCTCGAGGTGGCGAGCGACGAATCGGCGCCTCCGTGGCAGGTGCGATCCGACGGCGACTCGATCACCCTCTTCGCCAGCGATCGCCTCGACCTCGACGTCGGCCGATTCCGTGCAGCGATGGCTGCGGCACGACGAGCCGAGCGCGATCGCAACGCCGGTGATGCGCTCGCCCACTACCGCACCGCCCTGGAGCTGTACCGCGGGCCGTATCTCGCCGATGCGCTCGACCCCGACTGGGCGATCAACGAACGCACGGTGTTCCACCTCGACATGGTCGAGGCGGCCACGCGGGCGAGCGAGCTCTCGCTCGGGCGAGGCGCCGTCGACGATGCGCTCACCTTCGCTCGCCGCGCGGTCGACGCAGAAGAACTCTCCGAACGCGCACACCGAGCGCTGATCCGAGCGCTGATCGCCGCCGACGACCGCGCCGCGGCGGTGCGCGCTCACGACCGAGTGGTCGAGGTGCTCGCCGCCGACGGACTGCGCCCCGACGACGAGACGCTGCGCCTGCGCACCGAGATCTGACAACGTCGCCGAAACTCGGTCGCCCACCGCCATCGGGTGAGCCGTGGTGTTTGTAGCGTGAGCCCATGACTCAGGGAACTCCGACACAGGTCGATCTCTACTGGCGCCCCGGCTGCGGCTTCTGCTCGTCGCTGCGCCGCCAACTCGACAAGCTCAGCATCGAGCGAGTCGAACACGACATCTGGGACGACCCGAGCCACGCGGCGGTCGTTCGCCAGCACGCCGACGGCAACGAGACGGTGCCGACCGTCGTGGTGGGCGACGTGGGCATGGTCAACCCGTCGGCCGCCGAACTCGTGGCGCACCTCGCGCAGCACGCTCCGCACCTGCTGCCCGATGGTGTCGAGGCGCCGCAGCCCGGTGCGGTCGGGCGGGCGCTCGGCAAGATCTTCCGCTGAGCCCATCCCCTGACTCAGCGGTACTCTCATCGCATGACGCATCCGCAACTGGAGGGCACCGAGATCGTCGATTCGGTGCTCGACCTCATCGGTAACACGCCCATGGTCCGCCTCAAGCGGGTCAGCGAAGATCAGGGCATCGAGTGCTCGCTCGTGATGAAACACGAGGTGACCAACCCGGGCGGCTCGTCGAAGGACCGCCCGGCGCTCGAGATGATCCTCGCCGCCGAGGCGAGCGGCGAACTGAAGCCCGGCGGCACCATCGTCGAACCCACGTCGGGCAACACCGGCGTCGGCCTCGCCATCGTCGCTGCGCAACGGGGCTACAAGTGCGTGTTCGTCATGACCACGAAGGTCGGCAAGGAGAAGGTCGACCTCCTCCGGGCGTACGGCGCCGAGGTCGTCGTCTGCGACGTCGCCGTCGCTCCGGAAGACCCGAACAGCTACTACTCGGTTGCCGAGCGGCTCACGACCGAACTCGACGCGTTCCGCCCCAACCAGTACGCCAACCCGCACAACCCCGAAGCGCACACCAAGACCACCGGCCCCGAGATCTGGCGCCAGACCGGCGGCAAGATCACGCACTTCATCGCCGGCGCCGGCACCTGCGGGTCGCTCACGGGCACCGGCCGCTACCTCAAGCAGATGAACCCCGACATCAAGATCATCGCCGCCGACCCCGAGAAGTCGGTGTTCTCCGGCGGGTCGGGTCGCCCGTACCTCGTCGAAGGTGTCGGCGAAGACTTCTTCCCGGCCGCCTACGACGCCGACCTGTGGGACGAGGTCATCCCGATCAGCGACGAGGAGAGCTTCCTCACCGCTCGCTACGTGAGCGAGACCGAGGGCATCCTCATCGGAGGGTCGGGTGGCACCGCCGCCGCGGCCGCCATCAAGGTGGCCAAGCGCGAAGGCCCCGACGCGATGGTCGTCGTCTTCAACCCCGACTCCGGTCGCGGCTACCTGTCGACGGTGTTCAACGACCACTGGATGACCAACTTCGGGTTCCTCAAGGAATGCGATCAGTGCGTCGGCGCCGTGCTCGAGACGCGCAACGCCTCGATCGAGAACCTGCTCTACGTCAACCCGCACCAGCCGGTGAGCGATGCGATCGAGATCATGCGGGCCAACGGCGTCAGCCAGCTCCCGGTGTGCAAGAACACGCCACCGTTCGCCAACGCCGAGGTGTCGGGTTCGGTCGACGAACTCGAACTGATGGAGGTCATCCACCGCGACCCGGCCGCCATGCGCACCGAGGTCGAGAAGGTGATGTCGGCGAAGCTGCCCACCATCGGCGTCGGCCAGAAGGTCGAGCTGGCGGTGCAGATGCTCGAGAGCGCACCGGCGCTGCTCGTGTTGTCGGGCGGGCAGCCGCTCAGCGTGCTCACCCGATCCGACCTGCTGTCGTACTTCACGGCCGTGGCCGAATCCGCCAACAGCGAGAACGAAGGAGCCGACTGATGGGCGACGTCGACCAGGAAACCGAACTGCAGGGATTCTCGACCCGCGCCATCCACGCCGGGCAGGACCCCGAGCCGACCACCGGCGCAGTCGTGACCCCGATCTCGCTGTCGACCACGTTCGCCCAGGACGGCGTGGGCAACCACAAGGGCTTCGAGTACTCGCGTTCGGGCAACCCGACCCGCACCGCCATGGAGACCCAGATCGCGTCGCTCGAACAGGCCCGCCACGGCCTCGCCTTCGCTTCGGGTCTCGCCGCCGAAGACAACATCCTGCGCCTGCTCACGGTGCAGGACCCGAGCAAGGGCAAGCGCATCCTGCTCGGCAACGACGCCTACGGCGGCACGTTCCGCCTCATCGCCAAGGTCTGGTCGCCGATGGGCTTCCCGTGGTCGGCCGTCGACCTCACCGATCTCGACGCGCTGCGTGCCAACTGGCCCGACGACACCGGGATGATCTGGCTCGAAACGCCGACCAACCCGCTGCTCACCTGCTTCGACATCGAGGCGATCGCGTCGATCGCTCACGAGCGCGGCGCGATCGTGGTGGTCGACAACACGTTCGCCACGCCGTACCTGCAGCAACCGATCACCCTCGGCGCCGACGTCGTGGTGCACTCGGCCACGAAGTACCTCGGCGGCCACAGCGACGTCGTCGGCGGGTTCGTGGCCACGTCGAACGACGAACTGGCCGAGAAGCTCACGTTCACCCAGAACGCTGCCGGCGCGGTGCCCGCACCGTTCGACTGCTACCTCGTGCTGCGCGGTGTGAAGACGCTCGCCGTGCGCATGGATCGCCATTGCGAGAACGCGCGGGCGATCGTCGATCTGCTCGTGCACCACGACGCGGTCGACCGTGTGCTCTACCCGCAGCTGCCCGATCATCCGGGCCACGAAGCAGCGGCGAAGCAGATGAAGGACTTCGGCGGCATGGTGTCGTTCACGCTCAAGGCCGGCAAGGACGCGGCGCTGCGCGTGGCCGACGCGACCTCGGTGTTCACCCTCGCCGAATCGCTCGGCGCCGTCGAGAGCCTCATCGAGCACCCCGGGGCGATGACCCACATGTCGGCCGCCGGCTCGCCGCTCGAGGTGCCCGACAACCTCATCCGCCTCTCGGTCGGCATCGAAGACGCCGCCGACCTCGTCGACGACCTCGCCACGGCGCTCGACACGATCTGACACCCACGTCAGGTGGCGTCACGTCGAGCGTGACGTGAACACCGGGTGACGTCCAACCTGGTGGTGCGCGAATCGGTCGAGTCGTGCCATGCTTCGTGACATGCCAGGCACGTCGACCAGCAACCCTCCCGGTGGCGACAGCACCTCGAACGATGCGTCGTCACGCAACCCCATCGTCATCGCCGCGAACCGTCTTCCGGTGATGCGCACCGACGACGGCTGGGCGCCCTCGCCCGGCGGTCTCGTGCGAGCTCTGCTCCCGATGCTCCGCGAATCGGGTGGCACCTGGGTCGGGTGGACCGGCAACTCCGACGATCACGTCGAGCCGTTCCATGTCGACGGCGTCGACCTGCACCCGGTCCCCATCAGCGAAGAAGAGATCGAGCTCTACTACGAGGGCTTCTCCAACGACGCGCTGTGGCCGCTGTATCACGATGCGCTCCGCGACTCGACCTACGACGCGGCGCAGTGGGAGGCCTACCGATCGGTCAACGAACGCTTCGCGGTCACGCTGGCCAACATCGCACCGACCGACGCCACGGTGTGGATCCACGACTATCAGCTCCAACTCGTCCCGGGGATGCTGCGCGAGCAGCGTCCCGACGTGACGATCGGGTTCTTCCTGCACATCCCGTTCCCGCCCTACGAGCTCTTCTCCCGGCTCCCCTGGCGTGAAGAGATCATCACCGGCCTGCTCGGTTGCGACCTCGTCGGCTTCCAGCGACCGAAGGGTGCGACGAACTTCATCGCCTGTGCGCAACAACTCCTGGGCGTCGACGCGCACGACGGCATCATCGAGAACGCCGAGTACCAGACGCGCGTCGACAGCTTCCCGATCTCCATCGACTTCGGTGAGGTCGAGGAGATGGCGGCGGGCCGTGCCACGCGCAAACGAACCAGCCAGATCCGCGCCCGCCTCGGCGATCCCGAAGTGATCATGCTCGGCGTCGATCGCCTCGACTACACCAAGGGCATCGGACTGCGGCTCCAGGCGTTCGCACAACTCCTCGAAGACGGGCGGCTCGACCCCGAGCGCCACGTGCTCGTCCAAGTGGCCACGCCGACTCGCGAGGCGGTCGAGCACTACAAGGACGAGCGAGCCCAGATCGAGCGGCTGGTCGGTGAGATCAACGGGCGCTTCAGCCGCATCGGACTGCCCGTGGTCCACTACCTGTACCAGACGCTCCCCTACGACGAACTGATCGCGCTGTATCGAGCTGGTGACGTCATGCTGGTCACCCCGTTCCGCGACGGCATGAACCTCGTCGCCAAGGAGTACGCCGCGGCGCACATCGACGGCGACGGTGTGCTCGTGCTGTCGGAGTTCGCCGGCGCGGCCGACGAACTCACCGACGCGGTCCTGGTCAACCCGCACGACAACGAAGCCCTTCAAGACGCGATCCTGCAGGCGGTCGCGATGCACCGCCACGAACGTCGCCACCGCATGGCCGGACTCCGCGACCAGATCCGCAAGAGCGACGTGCAGGGCTGGGCCGACCGGTTCCTCACCGCACTCCTGCACGCCGGCGAAGCGCCGTGACCGACCACTTCGACGATCCCCGTGAGGTGGCCGCGGCCATCGACGCACTCGAGCCGCCACGGCTGCTCGTCTGCGACTGCGACGGCGTGCTCGCACCGCTCGTCGACCATGCCGACGACTCGCGACTGCTCGACGGCGTCGGCGACCTGCTCCATCAACTCGCCACCTCCACCCCGTGGAACGGCGTCGCCGACGACCTGAACGTGGCCGTACTCTCGGGCCGATCCCTCGCCGGCCTGGCGCAGTTCGACTTCGCCACCGACGTGATCGTGGTGGGCAGCTACGGCGGCGAGCGGCGCAGCCGCGACCCCGAACCGCTCACGGCCGCCGAGTCGCAGCGCCTCGACGACCTGGTGGCTGCTGCCGAAGCGGCGTGTGAACTCGCCGGCGAGGGTGCGTGGGTCGAACACAAGCCGGCCAGCGTCGTCCTGCACGTCCGCACCGCCGACCCCGAATCGGGCCAACGCGCACTCGACTCACTCGCCGAGGCACAGCCGGCCATCACGGGGTCGACCGCGCACCACGGATCGAACGTGCTCGAACTCATGGCCCGCCCCACCGACAAGGGCACGGCACTGCAGAACCTCCGCCGTGACGAAGACGCGGCCACGGTGATCTACATCGGCGACGACGTCCCCGACGAAGACGCGTTCGCCGTGCTCGGGCCCGACGACCTGAGCATCAAGGTCGGCCCAGGGGCGTCGCGGGCGTTCCGTCGTCTCGCCGATCCCGAAGCCGTCCGCGAACTGCTCGCGGCGCTCGCCGATCTGCACCGCACACCTCCCGCCGACCGCTGACGCCCGCTCCGGGCGTGCGGGCGCGTTCAGAACAGCGAGGTCTGGCCGGCCGGCGGCGTGCGGCGGATGGCCGTCCAGGGGTTGTAGTTCTCCATGAACACCCAGCTCCGGCGATGGATCGACGACGGTCCGTAGCCGAGGATGGCGGCCTTGTGGACCGGGCAGGGATACCCCTTGTTGGTGTCGAACGACCAGTGCGGGTAGTGCTCGGCCTCGGCCCGCATGATCCGGTCTCGTGTCACCTTCGCCAGGATGCTCGCCGCAGCGACGCTCAGACAACGCAGATCGGCCTTGACCTCGAGTTCGACGTTGGCGACCGACGGTGACACGAAGTCCCACTTGCCGTCGGTGACGGCCACGTCGGGCACCAGGCCCAAGCCCTCGATCGCTCGTCGCGCCGCCAGCTTCTGGGCCGCGGACATGCCGAGGCGATCGCACTCGTCCTGTGAGGCGCCACCGACCGCCCACGCGTCGCACCAGTCGGTGATCCGGTCGAACAAGAACTCCCGCTCGCGCTCGTTCAGCAGCTTCGAATCGCGCACTCCGTTGACCCTCGTGTCGCGAGGCAGTACGGCGGCGCCGACCATGAGCGGGCCGGCCCAGGCACCTCGACCGACCTCGTCGATGCCGACGACGGTCTGATGGCCGAGCGCCCACATCGCCTTCTCGATCTCCCGAGTCGGCGCACGCTTCTTCGATGCCATCGGGTCAGGCGAAGGTTCCGCCGTCGGGATCGATGCTCAGGATCCCCGTACCGGGTGCCGTGTTCGGTGGTGTGGCATCCGGTTCGTCGCTGTCGGCAGCGGGGGCTGTGGCGTCGTCGACCGCGGTGACCATCAGCGACGATCGGGCCGCCTTCGGCACCGCTGGCGCCGCCCACAGCGTCTCGCCGCTGGCGTCGACCGTCGACCACTCGGGGTCGATCGTCGGCGAGTCGAGGCGCACCTCACCCTGGTGCTGCTCCCAGAGCACGGCAGGGCGCTCTCCGTGCCAGCGGATCGCGAACGACGCAGTCGACACCGGACCGGTCGGGATGCCGTGGACCTCGAAGTTCGTGCCGAGCCAGCCGGTCGGCACACCTCCTGGGAGCAGCGATGCTCCGCCCGACACGGGGTCGACGACGTCGACGATCCGGCGCTCGATCGAGCGCACGAAGCGGCCGACCGACGTCGATCGGCGGACATCGGCCAGCGACGACAGCGCCGGCGGTGTCGAGGCAGCGGGTGCGGTGTCGGCGCGATCGACATCGCCGGATCGCCCCTTCCACCAGCGGCGACCGGAACGTCCCGCGGCCAGGTCGGCGGCGAGTCGTTCGAGATCGGCCGACGCTCGTTCGTCGCCGGCGCGCTGGGCGATCAGTCGAGCGGAGCGCACGGCATCGAACGCTTCGCGGCGATCGGATGCATCGGCGGCCGCACTCGTCTCGCGTGCCACTCGCTCGACCGGCTCGACGATCTCGAGCAGCCAGGCCTCGGCCGAATCACCGCATCGCACCAGCTCAGCGACATCGAGCAGGAATCCGACGGGGTCGGCATCCGGGTCGACGGGGCCCTCGAGCAGCAGGTCGCAGCGGGCCGCGTTGACCGCGTCGACGAGCGCTTCGTCGGGCAACACGAGTCGACTCGCCTGCTCGGTCACCCGCGTCCACCCGCGCACCACCGACATCGCCGGCGGGATCGAACCGAACCCTCCCGACGAGTTCGCCGACCGGAGCAGGACACGCACCGTGGCGTGGTGGCCGACCGGCAGCACGATCGCATCGTCGGGCAGCTCGATGCCCTGGATCGGCACGTCGGAGGTCGGGCGCTCGGTCACCACGTCCATTCCCGCCACCGACACGGCGATCGGCAGCGGCGACTCGTTCTCGAACTCGACCACGACGGTGCCACCGGCGTCGGGCACGGCCCAGACCCGCTGGATCGCGTCGCCGTCGGGAATTCTCAGCCGAGTCTCGAGGACGGGCGTGCCCTCGATGCGACGCTGCCGGATCGTGGGCTCGTCGGCGGGCACGTGCCATCGATCGTCGGCGGCGACGTACCAGTCGAGCACCGGCGACACCGCCACGTCGTCGGCATCGTCGTCGGTGAGCCACGGCGACACCGCACCCCAGGCGCTGACCGACCAGCGAGGCCGGAGCCCGGTGACGCCGATCGTGGTCTCGGGCGGGTTCGACCGCACGTCGATCGACGCTGAGCCGGGCGCCGTGGAAGCGCTACTGATGGTCATCGGTGAATTACTCGTGTTCGCTCTTGCTGGTTCGCTCCATGAGCGATGCCAGCGCGTCGGCCGCTGAAACGCCTTGGTGACACACCGCGACGACTTGCTCGGTGATCGGCATCTCGACACCGTACCGGCCCGCGAGCTCGAGCACGCTGGGACACGACTTCACGCCTTCGGCGACCATGTTCATGCTCTCGACGATGTCGTCGATCTGCTCGCCCTGACCGAGACGCAGCCCGACCGTGTTGTTGCGGCTCTGCGTCGACGAGCACGTGGCGATGAGGTCGCCCATGCCGGCGAGTCCGGGGAAGGTGTGTGGGTCGCCGCCCATCGCTTCGCCGAGCCGGGTCATCTCGGCGAGCCCGCGCGTGATCAACGTGGCACGCGTGTTGTCACCGAACCCCATGCCGTTGGCCATCCCCGAGGCGATGGCGATGACGTTCTTGACGACGCCGGCCACCTCGCAGCCCACGACATCGGAGTTCGTGTAGACGCGCAGACTCGGACGGCTGAAGATGCGCTGCAGTTCGGCAGCGACGCGCGGGTCGTCGATGGCCACCACACTGGCCGCCGGCTGCCCCTGGATGATCTCCTTCGCGAGGTTCGGCCCGGTGAGCACAGCGATCGGGTGGCCCGGCATGACCTCGGCGGTCACCTCGCTCATCCGCATCTGCGACGCCCGTTCGAGCCCCTTCGACAGGGTCACGACGGGGACCCAGGGCCGCAGGTACGCGGCGGCCTCCTCGGCGACCTCGCGATAGCCGTGCGACGGCACGCCCATCACCACGACGTCGGCCGTCGACACCGCTTCCTCGAGCGAACTCGTGGCGTCGAGCTCGTCGGGGAGCTCCTGCCCAGCCAGATAGTCGGGGTTGGAGTTATGGTCACGGATCTGCGTGGCCAGCTCGGGCCGCCGAGCCCACAGCGTGGTCGGGGTGTTGGCGCTGGCGAGTGCCGCAACGGTGGTCCCCCACGAACCGGCGCCGATCACCGCGACTCTGATCTTTGGCAACTCCGTCATGCCCGCGACCGTAGCCGCCGCCGAATGCGTGCACCCACGGCAGGCGACGTGATGCGAGCGGGTGCGGTGAGAGCGGCGTGCGACTCCTACATTGAGGGCGTGAAGACGGCCGTACTCGTTCCTGTCAAGGGCTTCTCCGCGGCCAAGCAGCGCCTGTCGGACGTGTTGTCACCCGACGAGCGCATGCGCCTCGCCGAGTGGCTGGCCGATCGAGTCGTGGCCGCCGTCGCCGACTTCGACACGTTCGTGGCGTGCGACGACGAGGTGGTCCGGTCGTGGGCGATCGACCGCGGCGCCACTCCGCTGTGGGGACCCGGCCTCGGCCTCAACGGTGCGGTCGACGACGGCGTGGCCCGCATCGCGGCGCTCGGGTTCGACCACGTCATCGTCGCGCACGCCGATCTCCCCTACCCGGCCGGGCTCACCGCCGTCGCCCGCCAGGGCGTCACCACGATCGTTCCCGACCAGCGACGCGACGGCACCAACGTCTTGTCGTTCCCGACCGATCGACGCGTCGACGCGGCCTACGGGGCGCACTCGTTCGGTCGCCATCTCGCAGCGGCCACCTCCGACGAGCGCCACGTGGTGGAGATCCGCCCCGATCTCCGGCTCTCGCTCGACATCGACACCCGCTCCGACCTCACCCATCCACTCACCTCGGAGGTGCTGCCGTCATGGCTGCCAACGATCCCGGTCAACCACTTCACCCACGGCTCATGACGTCCGACGTCGACGTCGACCGGTTCACCCGCGACCTGACCACCCCGACCTCCGCTCTCGCCATCGGCGCTCACCCCGACGACGTCGAGTTCGGCTGTGGTGGCGTGCTCGCCAAATGGGCGGCCGACGGCTGCATCGTGCACCACCTCGTGTGCACCGACGGCTCGAAGGGCACCTGGGATGCAGACGCCGACACCGCGGCGCTCGCCGCACGCCGCCAAGACGAACAACGCGACGCGGCGCGACGCCTCGCCGGAGATCGCGCCGGCGAGGTGCACTTCCTCGGCCAGGTCGACGGCGAGTTGCGCAGCGACCTCGACGTCCGCGAACAGGTCGCCTTCGTCATCCGCTCGGTGGCACCGCAGGTGGTGCTGGGTCACGACCCGTGGAAGCGATACCGCCTGCACCCGGATCACCGCAATGCCGGCCTGCTCGCCGTCGAGGGCATCGTCGCCGCCCGTGACCCGCACTTCTACCCCGAGCACCTCACCGAACACGGCGTGCGCCACCATCGCCCCGAGGCGCTGTTGCTCTGGGAAGCCGACGAACCCGACCACGTCGAAGACGTGACGACGGCGGTCGACACGAAACTCGACGCGCTCGAAGCGCACGTCAGCCAGTTCGAGTCGACGATGAAGGCGGTCGACGACACCGAACTCGACGCATTCCGGCAACGTATCCGCCAACGCCTCGCCGAACTCGGCGGCCCGTTCGACCTCGCCGCAGCCGAGATCTTCAAGCTCATCACGAGCCTCTGAGACGCCAAACGGGCGAGGACCGAAGTCCTCGCCCGTCGCTCGGCAGTGCCGAAGAGGTGTGTTGCTCGGCTCGATGGCCGAGCCGACTCACTTCTTCTTGGCGGTCGCCTTCTTCTTGGCAGGAGCCTTCTTCGCTGCTGCCTTCTTCTTCGCAGGAGCCTTCTTGGCCGGGGCCTTCTTCGCTGCTGCCTTCTTCTTCGCAGGAGCCTTCTTGGCCGGGGCCTTCTTCGCGACTGCCTTCTTCTTGGCAGGAGCCTTCTTCGCTGCTGCCTTCTTCTTGGCAGGAGCCTTCTTGGCCGCTGCCTTCTTCTTGGCAGGAGCCTTCTTCGCTGCTGCCTTCTTCTTCGCAGGAGCCTTCTTGGCCGGGGCCTTCTTGGCTGCTGCCTTCTTCTTGGCGGGGGCCTTCTTGGCCGCTGCCTTCTTCTTCGCAGGAGCCTTCTTGGCTGCTGCCTTCTTCTTGGCTGGACGCTTCGCGGCCATCAGTTCACTTCTTCTTGCCGTTCAGGGCTTCCTTGAGTGCCGAGCTCGACGAGAACTTCATCGCCGTCGACGCCTTGATCTGAACCGGCTCACCCGTCTGCGGGTTGCGGCCCGTGCGGGCGCTGCGCTCGGTCGTGCTGAACTTGCCGAAGCCCGGCCACGCGATGCTCTCGCCCTTCTTCGTTTCGGCGACCACGTGGTCGAAGAACGCACCGAGGGTGCGCTCTGCGTCTGCCTTCGACACGCCTGCAGCGTCTGCCACTGCGTCGATCATTTCTGCCTTGGTTGCCATTGGGATCCTCTTTCGATTGGTCTCGCTGTTCCTTCACCGCTGGTTGCGGTGAAGCCGATTCAGCCCCTCAGTCGGGCCCGAATGACACCCACGTAACTTACTGATGGTGCTCGCGCACAAGTATCAATGTGATTGCAAATGCAAATACTGGCGGCGAGAGCCCTTACCGGTATTGACCGAAACGGCCGTCGGGACCGACCATATGCATCGACGCGCCGCTCCCCGACCCGGACTCACGATGCGGTCAGCCCTCATGCCACGAGGCCTCGAATGCGGCCCGCATCCGCGCCGCGAACTCGGCCGCCTGCCCCTCCTCGTAGGTCGTTCGCGGCCAGAAGAACCCGCGTAGGCCGTCGCCCTTCGTTCTCGGCACGACGTGCACGTGCAGGTGCGCGACGCTCTGACTCACGATGTTGTTGTTCGCCACGAACGTGCCCGAACACCCCAGCTCAGCGGGCATTTCCGCACTGATGTGACGGACCCGCTGAAAGAACGGCCCCACCTCGTCGGCATGCAGATCGGCCAGCGTCACGACGTGCCGGCGAGGCACGACGAGCGTGTGCCCGTGGAACAGCGGGCGCCGATCGAGGAAGGCGACCACGTGGTCGTCGGCGAACACCACGTCGGCCGGTTCGACCCGCTCGACGACGCCACAGAACACGCACGCATTCGAGCTCATGCACCCAGCCTGCCACGCGGCACCCAGCACGCGACGGCCCGGCGTGCGGCGTCGGCACGCGAGGCGAGTGTCGACCCGAGGGTGCCGACGAGAACGCCGAGCGCCACCGGCGCAACCGACAACGGTCGGAGCCGCCGCCATCGATCAGAGCCGTCGCCATCGATCAGAAATGTGTCGCGCTGATGAATTCACGTCACCGACACGCATCCATCCCCCACCCGACGCGCGGCGTCCGCTACAACAGGACCTGTTCGCTATGAACGTCGATCTGCAAGTCCGCATCGAACCCAAACAACAACAGGAGTGATGGTGTCTGACCTTCTCTCGTCCAGTGTTCCGCCTGCCTCTGCTGCAGCGCCCCCGGAGACGAAAGGAGAAGCGTCAGCCACATCGCCCACCGACGACCAGCTCAGCGTCACCGACGCCCGCGATCGCACCTACCCACCGGGCACACGCGACCGCATCGTGCTCGACACCTCCGTCCTGATCGCCGACCCGACCTGCGTGCTCGAGTTCCGCGATGTCGACGTCGTCGTCCCACTGACGGTCGTCGAAGAACTCGACGGGCTCAAGAGCCGCAGCGACGACGTCGGTCGCGCCGCCCGAACGGCACTGCGCACACTCGAAGAACTCCGCGTGCGCCACGGTGGCTCGCTGGCCGAACCGGTGCCGACCGGCGCCGACAACGCCACGCTGCAGATCGAGATCAACAACATTCGCAAACACCTGCTGCTCGAGCACGGCCTCGACGCGTCGGTCCCCGACAATCGCATCATCGGCGCGGCGATCGGCCAGTCCGACTTCGGCCCCACCACCATGATCAGCAACGACGCGGCACTCCGAATCAAGGCCGCGCACCTCGGCGTCGACGCCGCCGAACACCGGCTCACCACCTCCGACCGCCCGACCGCAGCGATCGGCTGGACCACCATCGACGCCGCCTACGAAGCGATCGACTGCCTGTACGCCGCCGGGGCGATCGCCGTCGACGCCGTACTCGGCGCCGACGCCGAGCAACCACGTGAGAACGAGTTCGCCGTGCTGCGCTGTGGATCGCAGTCGGCACTCGTTCGCACCGTCGACGACGAGTTCGTGCTCCTCCCCCAGCAGTCACCCGAACCCTGGGGGCTGCGGCCGCGCAACAAAGAGCAGCGGTTCGCACTCGAACTCCTCCTCGACCCCGACATCGCAGTCATCGCACTCGACGGACGGGCCGGTACCGGCAAAACGCTGCTGGCGATCGCCGCCGGGCTCGAGATGGTCGTCGAGCAACGACAGTACGAACGCCTGGCGGTGTACCGCCCGCTCGTGCCGGTCGGACGCGCCGACGTCGGCTTCCTCCCCGGCGGCCTCGACGAGAAACTCGACCCGTGGATGTCGGCCATCCACGACGCGATCGTCGCCCTCAGCGACCAGGGCAACAGCCACGATGCGAGCAACCTCGTCGACGAACTGACCGACCGCGGGCAGCTGTCACTCGAGTCGGTGACGTTCCTCCGCGGTCGCTCGCTGCAGCGCCAGATGGTGCTCATCGACGAAGCGCAGAACCTCGAGCCGACCACGCTGCGCACGATCCTCACCCGGGTCGGCGACGGCACCAAGGTGATCTTCACCGGCGACACCAGCCAGATCGACGCCCCGTACCTCGGCGAGAACAACAACGCACTGAGCGTGCTCGCCGGAGCGTTCGCCGATCAGCGCTGCTTCGGGCACATCACGCTGACGGCCTGCGAACGCAGCTCGGTCGCCAGCCTCGCCGCCGAACTGCTCTGACGCCCGAACCGCGACGACAGCGACGACAGCGACCGGATCCGCGGCCCCGCTGTCGTCGACGCGCCCGCCACCGCAGGCTCTGACAACGATCTGACTCCAGCTCTTGTTTTTCACACGCCGATGTTTTAGTGTTAAATGCAATCACACCGAGCGAAACGACACTTGACATGAGCCTTGCCCACATCGACACCCCCCTCGACGAGAGCAACTACCCCTCTCGCAGCGACGCCTGGCGCGCCTACGCCGCATGCCGCGGCGAGACGCGTCTGTTCTTCCCCAAGAAGGCCGAACGACCCGAAGCGCGGGCACGCCGTGAGGCCAAGGCGCTCCGGCTCTGCGCGCAGTGCACCGTCGCCACCCCCTGCCGGGACTTCGCCCGCGAGCACCGCGAGTACGGCTTCTGGGCAGGCGAGTCCGAGGAAGAACGCCACCTCGCCGGCTACACCATCGCCGCTCCGATCGGCATCCGCGCCCGCAACGCCACCAAAGCGAGCTGACCGAGCGTCGGCAGCGCCGACGAGCAACACCGTCACACCCCGCCTCTACAGTGAAGCCGTGGGACTCCCCCGGTTTGCCGTCGTCGATCTCGAGACCTCCGGCCTCTCCACGCGCAAGCACCGAATCCTCCAGCTCGGCATGGTCACGGTCGAAGCCGACGGACGCGTCGTCGACCAGTGGTCGACCCTCGTCAAGCTCCGCTGGCCGCTGTCGCGTGTCGGGCCGACTCATGTCCACGGGCTTCGCCGCCGCGATCTGCGAGGCGCCCCGCCGATCGACCACGTCCTCGACGAGTTCTCCGAGCGACTCGGCACGTCGATCTTCACCGCCCACAACGCCCGGTTCGATGCCGAGTTCATCGAACGAGCACTCGAACGACGCTCCCGCCGCCACGAGTGCGGCGACGCGCTCACGCAGCGGCTGTGCACGCTGCGCATGTCGCGTCGACTCGACCCCGATCGTGAACTCTCCCACCGCCTCGGCGACGTCTGCACCCGCTACGGCGTCTCGCTCGATCGCCCGCACGATGCACTCGCCGACGCGATGGCGACAGCCGAGATCCTCCCGCACCTCCTGCGAGCGCACGACGTCCACGACGTGCACGACCTCGAACCGTTCTTCGATCGCCCTCGCACCCGCTGACGGCGCCGACCGAGCGCCACCGACTCAGTCGGCGTAGCGGGCGAGCATCCGCTGCGCGAGCGAGGTCACCGCGGGCCGCAGCTCGTCGGGCTCGACGAGCACGGCGTCGGGTCCGAGCCGCACCAGCAACCTCGCCAGCCACCGCTCGCTCGCCACCGGGAGCGTCACGTCGAGCCATCCGTTCGGCACGCCGCGCGCGGTCGTGGGATCGGCCCGATCGATCGGATACCGATCGATGATCCACTGAGCGTCGGGGCCGACGCGCACGAGCGCTCGCGGCACGTCGACATCGGTGAAGAACGGTTGCGGTTCGCCCGGCGCATCGCCCTCCGGCGGCACCGTACGGCCGGTCGGAGCCGCCTGTTCGATCCGGTCGATCCGGAAGGTGCGCAGCTCGCCCGAACGAGCGTCGTCGGCACGCACGTACCAGTTGCCGGCCTCGACGAACACGTGGCGGGGCACGAACGTCCGCTCGCTCACCGCGTCACGGGCCGGCGTGTAGTACGTGACGGCGAGCTCCGCGTGAGCAGCGACGGCATCGATGATCTGATCGGTCAACTCGGGTCGCGACAGGTCGATGGCCACGCCCGCCGTGTCGTCGGACCCGGCACTGGCCGTGTCGATACCGGCCGCGCCGAGCGCTGCGGCGAGTTTCGCGAGCCCGCGCCCGAGCGGCCCGGTGGCGTCGCCACCCGGGAGTTCGAGCGCTGCTCGTCCAGCGGCCAGCAGCGAGAAGGCTTCGGGCGCGGTGAGCCGCAACGACCTCGTGAAGAGCCGCGGCACCCCGACGAACACCATCCCGTCGTCGACGAACACGTCGATCATCTCGTCGACATACGGCGGCAAGCCACACATCGCGACGAGTTCGAGGTCGTTCGTGACCTGCGCTTCGGTCATGTCGAAGCGCTCGGCGACCTCCGACAGCGGCACCTCGCCCGCCTCCATGAGGTACGGCAGCATCACCAGCAGGCGCCGCAGCCGGTCTTCGGCGTTGCGCGGGCCGCTCACGACGCACTCTCCACGCGGGCCGACGCTTCGATCCACTCGACGATGTGTGCCCGGATCTCGGGCGGGCCGACGACCACGGCGTGATCGGTGAGTCCGAGGACCCACGACCGGAACGCGTCGAGATTGGTCGCCGGGACCCGGACGCGGATCGCCCCGTCGTCGAGGTGCTCGATCACGCGATCGGCCCCGAGTTCACGGGCGATCGCCCCGGCGCGCACCGCCGACACCTCGACCACCGCATCGACACCGTCCTCGGCTGCGTGGCCGATCTGTTTCGGATCGGCCGGAAACGCATCGCGTGGATCGAAGTCGGCCGGACGCTCGAACGCCCCCGGCTCTCCGGTGGCGATGTCGCCGACGATGCGGTCGACACGGAACGTCCGCTTCTCGCCGCGCAGGTGGTCGTGGCCGACCAGGTACCAGAAGCCCCCTCGCAGCAGCACGCCCCAGGGCTCGACGACGCGCTCGGCGTCGCGGTACTCGAACGTGATGGGAGCGCGGGCGGCGACGGCGGCGCGGATCGTCGGCAGCTCGGGCCGGTCGGGCAGCACCGCCGAGATCGGCGGGCGCTCGTCGCCGATCGAACCGCCGAGTTTCCAGATCGCGTCCTGCCCGGCATCGGTGCGCACCGTCGCCACCGCCACCTGCAGCGCCCGCATCTCGTCGTCGGCCAGATCGAGTTCGTCGAGCTCGTACGACGATCGGTCGATCCAGTACTGCGTCTGGCCCGACATCTCGTCACCGCCGACGACCGTCATCTCGATGGGCACGCCGATGCCGCGCAACGCCGCCTTGTCGCGCTCGAACGCCTGGCGCGCCGCCTTGTCGTTCTCGGGATACTGCCCGGCGAGCTCGGTGCGGATCCGGCGGAGCGGGAGCGGTTGCTGCGTTTCGAGCAAGAGCGCCAGGAGATTCGTCAGACGCTCCACACGATCGGCCATGTCGGCCATGCTAAAGGTCGCCGCGACGCGCGCACGCGTCCAAGCGCTGCTCAGCGGGGATTTACCCGACGCACACGAGAGAAACTCCTGCCCGACTCGTACAATCGGCATCGTGACGAACGCCGGAGCGACCGACTCGGCCCTCACGGGCGATGCGCCGCTCCTCGCTGTCCGCAACCTGCACGCAGCACCCGACGACGGTGACGTCGCCACCATGCCGGGCGCCGCCCAGGGGTGTGTGCTGCGAGGTGTCGATCTGACGATCGGCGTCGGCGAGCTCCACGCGATCGTCGGCGATGCGAGTACCGCAGCGATCGGCCCAGTGCTCATGGGATCCCCGGCGCATCGGGTCACCGACGGCAGCATCCACCTCCGCGGCGACGACGTCACCGATTGGCCCGTCGACGAACGAGCCAAAGCCGGCCTGTTCCTGTCGTTCCCACGCCCCACGCCGATTCCCGGCGTCTCGGTCCGGCGACTCCTCCACCGAGCCGAGTCCGCCAACGCTCGGTCACGCTCCTCGGCGCAAGCCGCTCACGGCACCGCCGGCGACTGGGCCCGGCGCGTCGGTCTCGACGCCGACGCGGTCGACTCGCCCGCCGCCGGCGACCTGTCCGAGCACCAATCCGAGCTCCAACCGCTCACCGAGATCGTGCAGCTGGCCGTCCTCCAGCCGGCGCTCGCCGTGCTCGATCTCACCGACTCGCCCAGCGACGCCGCCGTGGCCCGCGCCGTCCGCCTGGTCTGCTCCGAACGGCCACACATGGCGGTGCTCCTGATCGCACCGTCTCCTCGGCTTCTCGCCGAGATCGCACCGCACCGGGTCCACTCGTTCGTCGGTGGTCGCATCGTCGCGTCCGGCGGACTCGAACTCACCCAGCAACTCGAACGGAGCGACCACGAGTCGTTCCAGAAAGTCGGGGTCTGAACTCGTCATGACAACCGAAGCAATCGACATCGCCGCGATCCGCAGCCAGTTCCCGCTGCTCACCGACCGCACGATCGACGACAAACGCCTCGTCTACCTCGACTCGGGCAACACCTCGCAGAAACCCCGGCGCGTCATCGACGCGATGCAGCACTTCATGGAATCGACGTACGCGCCGATCAACCGCAGCTCGTACCGACTCGCCGGCGAAGCGACCGAGGTCTACGAAGGCGCTCGCGCCGCCGTGGCCCGTCTCATCAACGCCCCGTCGGCCGACGAGGTGGTCTTCACGAAGAACGCCACCGAGTCGATGAACCTGATCGCCCTCGCCTGGGGCCGCGCCAATCTCGGCACCGGCGACGTGGTGGTGCTCACCGAGATGGAGCACCACGCCAACATCGTCCCGTGGCAGATGCTGCAGGCCGAGCGGGGCATCGAGATCCGGTGGATTCCGCTCACCGCCGACGGGCAACTCGATCTGACCGACCTCGACCGCCTGCTCGACGGCGCCAAGGTGCTGTCGTTCACCGCGATGAGCAACGTGCTCGGCACGATTCCACCCACTGCGATGCTCTGCAGCGCCGCCCACGACGCCGGTGCGCTCGCCGTGGTCGACGCCTGCCAGTACGTGCCCCACAACGTCACCGACGTGCAGGCGTGGGGAGCCGACCTGGTCGCGTTCTCCAGCCACAAGATGTGCGGCCCGTCGGGCATCGGCATGCTGTGGGGGCGCATGGAGATCCTCGAGTCGATGCCGCCGTTCCTCGGTGGCGGCAACATGATCGACACGGTCACGTTCGACGGTTTCACCACCGCACCGGTCCCGGCCAAGTTCGAGGCGGGCACGCCTCCGATCATCGAAGCCGCCGGCCTCACCGCAGCGGTCGAGTTCCTCGAAGAGATCGGCATGGCCAACATCCGTCAGCACGAGATGTCGCTGACCCGCTACACCCTCGACACGCTCAACGAGCGTTTCGGTGACGAGATCACGATCTACGGACCCGACAACGTCGAGCTGCGCGGCGGGGTGTTCAGCTTCGCCTTCCGCGACCTGCACCCGCACGACGTGAGCCAGGTGCTCGACGAGACCAACGTCTGCGTCAGAGCCGGGCACCACTGCGCCAAGCCGCTCATGAAGACACTCGGCGTCGCCGCCACGACCCGAGCGAGCGTGTACCTGTACAACGACGAGCACGACATCGATGCGCTGGCTGATGGCCTGGCCGGCGCAACCGATATCTTTGGCTTCTGATGTCTGGCCTCGAAGATCTCTACCGCGAGATCATCCTCGATCATTACCGCACGCCTCGCAACCGGGGCGAGCTCGATCCGCCTGCGGTGCAGACCGACGGTCACAACCCGCTGTGCGGCGACGAGATCAGCGTGTACCTGCTCGTCGACGACTCCAGCGGCTCCGGCGACGATGCGGTGATCTCCGACATCAAGATCGGTGGCCAGGGTTGCTCGATCAGCCAGTCGTCGGCGTCGATGATGAGCCAGGCCGTGATCGGCAAGACCGTCGGCGAGGTCAAAGCGATCATCCGTCGGTTCAAGTCGATGATGGGCATCGAATCGGTCGAGCTCGAAGCGGGCGACGACGCGGTCGACCTCGGCGACCTCGAAGCGCTCCAGGGCGTGGTGAAGTTCCCGGTGCGCATCAAGTGCGCCGTGCTCTCGTGGAACACGCTCACCAACGCGCTCGACGAAGCCTCGTCGTCGACCTGAGCTCGACGAGTGTCGTCCGAATCGTCCGCGACCACGACGCCCGACGTCGCTGAAGCACGCGCCCGCCTCGGCGCGGCGTACCGGCGCCTCGGTCATTCGATCGCCGGCCACGACGCCGAGGCCGACGACCTCGACCGCATCGCCGACTCGCTCCACCTCGCCGCCGACGAACTCGACGCCTTCCCCATCCGTGACCGCGCCACCGAACGACGGACCGGCGACTGGGGACCACCACCGGCGAGCGGCGAGCAGATGTTCAGCTTCGACGAACGGCCGATCTCGGGCCGTGCCGCGCCGCTCGGATTCGACGTCTCGATCACTCGCGAGGGCGACGAGGTCGTCGGCAGGCTCACACTCGGCTCGGCGCACGAAGGCGCTCCGTCGCGCAGCCACGGCGGCATGGTGTCGGCGCTGTTCGACGACGTGTTCGGCTTCGTTCTCACGATCGAGCAACAGGCGGGCTTCACCGGTGAGCTGACGGTGCGGTACGAGGCCGGCACGCCGATCGGTGTGCCGTTGGCGTGTCGTGTGCGGCTCGCCGCACGCGACGGCCGCAAGTTGCTGATGACCGGCGAGCTGACGCTCGACGACGACCCGACCACGGTGTTCGCACGCTCGACCGCGACGTTCATCGCGATCGACCCTGAACGCTTCAGCCAGCTCACGTCCTGACCCGCGCTGCGTGCCGCTCGACTCCGAGTGGCGGCGGGCGCGGCGATTATGTTGCCGCACATGGCAGCCCCAGCAATCCCGGCCCAGATCGCCGACATCGACGTCGCCTGGCTCAACGAGGCGCTCGGCGACGAGTTCGGCACGATCACGGCGGCGAGCGCCGAGCGATTCGGCGAAGGCGTGGGCATCCTCGGCGAGTTGGCTCGGTTCACGCTCACCTACGCCGACGGTCACAGCGGGCCCGCCACCCTCGTCGCCAAGTGTGCGTCGCCGTCGGAGGAGAACCAGTTCCTGGCGCTCGCGATGGGGTTCTACGTCCGCGAGGTCAACTTCTACCGCCATGTCGCCGACAGCGTCGCCGTGCGCGTCCCGCGCCCCTATCACGCCGCGACCTCCGACACCGGGGTGCCCTTCGTGTTGCTGATCGAAGACATCGCCGGTGCGTCCACGCCGGATCAACTCGCCGGACTGTCGGTCGACGAGGTCACCACGATCATCTCGACCATCGCGCCGCTGCACATCCAGTTCTGGGGCAGCGACCGACTGGATGCGCTCGACTGGCTCCCGCCGATGAACAACGACATGTACAAGGGCGGCGCGCCGCTCGCCACCGCGTTGTTCCCGTCGTTCGCCGAGCACTTCGGCGATCGGATCCCCGCCGACTTCATGGCGACGATCGGCGGCGCATGCGAGCGCTACGCCGAACTGCTCGACTACACCACCACCATCGGAGCTCCGACGTTCACGCACACCGACTGCCGCGCCGAGAACTACCTGTTCGGTGGCCCCGACGGCGACGACGCCGTGACGGTGATCGACTTCCAGCTGTCGACCCGGCACATCGGCATGTGGGACGTCACCAACCTCATCGCCGGCTCGATGGACCCCGAACTCCGCAAGCAGCACGAGACCGCCATCATCCAGGGCTACGTCGATCAGATCGTCGCCGCCGGCATCGACTACTCGCTCGACCAGGCGATGCACGAGTACCGGGTCTGCCTGTTGCAACAGATGGCCGCACAGGTGATCACGAGCGATCTGCAGGGTGGCAACGATCGCGGCACCGAGCTGCTCGAGCAGCTGCATCTGCGGCCGGTGCTCGCCGCGATCGACAACGACGCCGGCTCGATCCTCGACCTCTTCTGACCGGCGTCAGTCTCGTCTGAGGTCGGTGACCGTGCCGCCGCTCGCGGTGACGAGGCGGTCGGGAGCGATGGCGAACACGTCGTTCCAGGTGCCGGCTGCAGCCCAGACCTCGTCATACTGCAACAGATCGGGGTCGATGAACACGTCGAGTTCGGTGTCGTGACCGAACGGTGGCACACCGCCGATCGGGAAGCCGGTGGCCGAGCGAACCGTGTCGGCGTCGACGCGCCGGCACCTCGCAGCACCGGCCGCCGCAGCGAGCTTCTTCTCGTCGAGCATGTTGGCACCCGACACATACGCGAGCACGAGGTCGATCGAGCCGTCCCCTGCGTCTGCGTCGCCGGCGCTCCGGTCGACGCCGAAGATCAGGCTCTTCACGATCTGGCCCACGGCGCAACCGACGGCGTCGGCTGCATCCTGTGCCGTCTTGGCGCCCTGCGGGTAGCTGACCGGCTCGACGGTGACCCCCAGTGTTCGGCCGGCCTCGACCACCTTGACGACGTTGCGGTGCGGTTGTTCAGACATCGATGGCGACGGTAGTCGGAAGCGTCGCCGGACCGGCTCGGGAAATGACCACGGTGCCCACGCCGCACAGCATCGCCGCGATCAGATACGGCCAGTCGTACGACCCGAAGACGTCGTAGAGCCACCCGATGAGCAGCGGACCGCCGGCCACACCCGCGATCGCGATGGCTTGCGATCTCCCGTAGATCTTCGGGTAGTCGAGCACCCCGAACCGCTCGGCGATCAACAGCGGTTGCAACATCAACAGGTTGCCGATGGTGAGCCCGAACAACACGATCGACGCAAAGATCAAGACGGTCGCACGGGAGACGGCGATCCCGGCGAGCGCCACACACTGCAGCCCGGCGAGCGCGACGGTCAGGCGCGTCATCGGCACGATCGACACGAGACGGCCACCGATCAGACGAGCGACGACCGACGTCGCGGCGAGCACGGTGATCGCGAACTGGGCGGTCCGCTCGTCGGTGCGGTCTTCGACCAGCTTGACCAACTGTTGGATGCCGCCGACCTGCGACCCGAGCGCCAGCACGAACCCGTAGGTGACCATCTTGTAGAACGTCGACGACACGGCGTCGGCATACGGCACGCCGGTGGCGACGGCCGGAGCAACGCCGCGTGCAAGGCGGATGCCGTCGGGTTCCCATCCGTATCTGGCAGGGTCCGGGCGGATGAGCAGCCAGGTGACCGGTACGACCCCGACGACGAACAGCACTCCGAGCCACGGCGTGGTCGCCGCCAAGCCGTGGTCGTCGATGAAGCGCTTCGCGAACGGCGTGATGACGATGCCTCCGACCGAGAGACCGGTCGACGCGACCGACAGGGCCACTCCGCGCTTGAGATGGAACCAGCGCGTCACCACCGTCGTGGTCGAGACCAGACCGGCGAACCCGTACCCGACCGCGAAGAACGCGTACGACACATACAGCTGCCACGGGCTGGTCACCTGCCCGACGAGCGCCAGCGCACCGCCCGAGACGAGCGCGCCGATGGTGATGACGATGCGCACGTCGAAGCGGGCGATGAGGCGGGCGACCCACAAGCCGATGAGCCCGCCGATGACGAAGAAGACGGTGACGGCGAACGAGATGCTGCCGAGCGCCCAGCCCTGCTCGTTGCTGAACGCGTTGAGATACACCGCCAACCCGTAGAAGGCGAGCCCCGAGTTGACGAGCAACACGACGAAGCAGCCCGCGACCACTCGCCACCCAGGAAACGTTCCCGTCGGCTCATCGAGGGCCGACACGTCCGGCGCGACCGACGCGGCGGCACCGCCGACGTGCGCCGGATCTCGGCTCATGAACCGGCGATCGCGTCGATCGCCGCGGCCACGGCGCGATCGCGCTCGGTCACGACGTGGCCGGCATCGTGTGTGGTCAGGCGGATCCTGACGGTTCCGTACACGTTCGACCATTCGGGATGGTGGTCGTGTTCCTCGGCGATGAACGCGACTCGCGTCATGAACGCGAACGCTTCACGGAAGTTCGCGAACGTGAACTCGCGCTCCAACCCGTCGTCGACTTCGCTCCAGCTCATTGCCAGAACCTACGCGCGCTGGCGTCGCGGCAGATCACCGGGGCACCCACCAGCAGGCGAGCGTCAGCGCTTCTTGCGGAAGATGCGCTTCAACAACCCCGGTTTGTTCGCGGCGTCGCGCTCTGCCTGCACTTCGGCCATCACGTCGGAACCGATCGAGTTCACGATGTCTTCGGCCGCGTCGAGCACCGCCGCGGCCGACCCGTCGTCGAGCCCGGCCGGTTCGGGTGGCGTCGCCGGAATGGCGAGGCTGCCGTGCGTCCAGGCGGCGTCGGCGAGGCGACGCTCGTAGCCCGGGCAGTTCTCGGGGCACCGCCACGGCGCGTCGGGTGCCAGGTCGATGTTGCACTTCCGAACGGTGTCACCATTGGGGTACGACCGAGATTCGAAGTTCTTGCACTCGGTCCGCATCGGCATGACGACGATGATATCCGGGCGCGAAGTGCCCCGACCCGCGGCCGTTCGAGCCGGTCAGCCGACCGACCCGCGCAGCGTCAGTTCGACGAGGCGTGACCATTCGACGGCGTACTCCATCGCGAGCCGGGACGTGACCGGCTCGATGAAACCGTCGACGATCGTCGCATCCGCCTCGTCGACGGAGAGCCCGCGCGACATGAGGTAGAACCGCTGCGACCCGGTGATGTGCCCCGTGTGATGCGACACCCGTACGTCGCCCACATCGGCGTGTGGCGCCGAGACCGCCCAGGCCGATGCCGCATTCGCGGCAGTCGTCACGTCGTCGGCGTGCAGCCGATCGGTGGTGACGTCGGTTCGAGTCGCTGCTGCCGTGGGCTCCGCGATCACGTGCACGTCCCCCGTCGACCGCCCGTCGTCGACGGTGATCGACGTGGCGACCACCGTGGCTGTCGTGTTCGGTGCGGCGTGGACCACGTCGACGTGTGCTCGACGTTGTTGGCCGCTCCCGGCCGCAGCCACCGACCACGCTCCGCCACTGGCCCCGTCGCCGACCAGTTCGACACCCGTGCGGTCGACCGTACGACGAGCTCCGATGTTGCCGTCGATCCATTCGGCGCTACCGCCGGCCTCGACCCGCGCTCGTTTGGTGGCGAACTGATCGACGTGTGCCGACCAGTTCTGGACCGTCGCGTGCACGACACGCCCCCGGGGCCGCACCACCACCTCGGTCACCGCGGACTGCGTCGACCGGTCCGTGTAGATCGGCGCCGAACACCCCGCGACACAGGTGACGCTCGCGCCGACCTCGGCGACGACCAGCGTTCGCTCGAACCGACCCGGTTGGCCCGGTCCGAGGCTCGACGCCGTCTGCACCGGCAGGTCGACCTCGACCCCGGGCGGCACATGGACGAACGTGCCGCCCGTCCACAGCGCCGTGTTGAGCGCGGCGAACGGGTCGGCGTCGGGACCCACCACCGACCCGAGGTGTTCTTCGACGAGGTCGGGATGCTCGTGCACGGCATCGTCGAGCGAACAACACACCACACCGAGGTCGGCGAGCGAGCGCGACCGCTCGCTGGACTCGGCATGGGCGACCTCGGTCGCTCGAACCCGAGCACCGCCCCGGGCGAGCGCCAGATGCCGGTCGAGTTCCCCGCGCAGGTCGAGGTCGGGAACCGCGTCAGCGAACCAGGCGACCGTCGACGGCTCGGCGAGCACCTCGAGCGCACGCCGTCGCAATTCCGTCAGCCAGCCGGGCTCGTCGGCACGGCGGGCGGCATCGGAACCGGACATCGCGTCAGGCGAGTTCGTCGACGGGCTCGACCGGCGGATCGTCGAGTTCGATGAAGATGCACTCGCCGGGGCAGGTCTCGGCCGAGTGGATCACGTCGGCCACGTTGCGCGGAGCGACCCAGGCCAGGCTTCCCGACCCACCCGGGTCGTTGAGCGGCTGCCCGGCCTCGGCGACATAGGCGATGCCGTCCTCGAGTTGGACGAACACGTCCGAGCAGTGATCGATGCAGATGCCATCGCCCGTGCAGAGGTCTTGGTCGATCCACACGCGCATGCAAGCGGAACGGTACCGGTGTGCGCCTACATTGGCTCGACCGTGAGCACGCCTGATTCAGCCCCAGCGACCAACGTCACAGCACCCAGCGCGCCCCGGCGCCCACACACGTGGCACCGGCCGACCGGCGAGGTCGACGACGACTACGCCTGGATGCGAGACGTCGACGACCCGGAGCTGCATGCCCATCTCGCCGCCGAGAACGCGTACGCCGACGGCTGGTTCGCCCAGCACACCGACACGATCGACTCGATCTTCGGAGAGATCAAGTCGAGAGTCCGCGAAACCGACATGTCGACGCCGGTGTTCAACGGTGGCTGGTGGTACGTCACCACGACCGAGGAAGGCGCCTCCTATCCCCGGCACCACCGCGGTCCGAGCGCCGACACGGCCACGCGGCATCTGCTGCTCGACGAGAACGTCGAAGCCGACGGTCACGACTACTTCGACCTCGGTGCGTTCGACGCCTCGCACGATCACTCGCACTTCGCCTGGTCGACCGACACCGCCGGCGACGAGCGCTACACGCTGCGCATCAGGACCATCGCCGACGACGGCACCTCGTCCGAACTCGACGACGTGATCCACGACGTCGCCCACGCCGGCACCGCCTGGTCGGCCGACGGCAGCGTGCTGTTCTACGTGCGCCCCGACGAGCAACAACGCCCCTTCCAGGTCTGGCGACACACCGTCGGCGACGCGACCAGCGACGACGACACCCTGGTGTATCAGGAGTCCGACGAACGCTTCTTCGTGCAGGTCGGAGAGACCCGTTCCGACGAGTGGATCGTGATCCACTCCGGCAGTCAGACCAGCGCCGAGGTCCGGCTCATCCCCAGCGCCATGCCGCTGATCACGCCCACCGTCGTGCTCGAACGCCGCGACGACGTCGAGTACCAGATCGACCACTGGGGCGACCGGTTCGTGATGGTGACCAACGACGGCGCCGTCGACTTCCGCATCCTCGAAGCGTCGATCGACGCCGACTGGACCCACCCCACGAGCTGGACCGAACTCGTGGCGGGTGAGTCCGGACGCCGGATTCTCGGTTGCGAAGCGTTCGCCGATCATCTCCTCATCCACGAATGGGCGGCCGCGCAGCCGCGCCTGCGCCTCTTGTTCCGCGACGGCACCGAACGCTTGATCGACCTCGGCCCCGAACCCCACGACGTCAATCCGTCGGCCAACCCGGAGTGGTCGACCACCACGTTGCGCTTCGGAACGCAGTCGCTCACCTCGCCCCCGACGCTGTACGACGAAGACGTCGTCACCGGCGAACGCACGCTGCTGCGCCGGCTCCCGACCCCGAACATCGAACTGGGTGACTACGTCGCGAGTCGGATGTGGGCCGAGTCGGCCGACGGCACCGCGGTGCCCATCGACATCGTCCGCCACGTCGACACGCCGGTCGACGGCACCGCGCCCGGCTGTCTCTACGGCTACGGGTCGTACGAGGCCTCGCTCCCGCCGTGGTTCTCGGTGGCCCGGCTGTCGCTCCTCGACCGCGGCTACGTCTGGGCCCTCGCTCACCCTCGGGGCGGCGGCGAGCTGGGCCGGCAGTGGTACCTCGACGGCAAGCTCGAACACAAGCAGCACACGTTCGACGACATGATCGCGAGTAGCGAACACCTCGTCGCCACGGGAGTGGTCGCACCGGACCGGTTGGCGATCCGCGGCGGGTCCGCCGGTGGGCTGCTCGTCGCCGCGTGCATGACCCAGCGACCCGACCTCTACGCGTCGGTGGTGGCAGAGGTGCCGTTCGTCGACATCGTCAACACGATGAGCGACCCGTCGCTGCCGCTCACGGTGACGGAGTGGGAGGAGTGGGGCGACCCGCGAACGGAGCCCTTCGCGTCGGCGATGCTCTCCTACTCCCCCTACGACAACACGGTGCCCGCCGACTACCCGGCGCTCTACGCCACCGCCGGCCTCAACGACCCGCGAGTCAGCGTGCACGAACCCGCCAAGTGGGTGGCCCGGCTCCGTGACGTGACCACCGGCGACGCCCCGATCGTGCTGCGGACCGAGATGGACGCCGGACACGGCGGACCGACCGGTCGTTACGACGCCTGGCGAGACGAGGCCCGCACCCTCGCCTTCCTGCTCGCGACCACCTGAGTACGCCGCGAGAGCGACCCGAGTCGCTCAGGTGGCGGCGATCGCCGCAGCGGCCAACAGCGCGAGGTTTCGAGCGACGTGACCCACACCGATCGGCTTCGCCGACCACGCGCCGAAGCACGCACACGGTGGCCGCTGTCCGGCGCGCAGCCGCACGACGATCAGCACGGTGAACGCGACGAGCAGCACGAGCGCCGCCACGGCGAACAGCTGGCGGGCGAACTGGGCGACGAGTGCGGCGCCGATCACGAGTTCGACCCACGGCATCACCGGGATGCTGAGCGACGGCGCTCCGAGGCCCCGAGCCTGTGACGCCCACGCATCGCGAGCGGCGAGCTTCGACGCACCAGCGACGAGAAACGCACCACCCACGACGACCGCGGCGACGATTCTCGCGATGTCCACCGACGCCTCGCGACTACGACGTGGCGGTAGCCGCGCCGTCGACCACGACGGTCTGGCCTTCGCGGGCACCGAACACGTCGAGGCCCTGTCGGGCGCCACTCGCGATCGCTGCGTCGAACAACTCGTCGAGTTCGTCGTCGTGATGGCTCGGGTCGTGATGGAAGAGCGCGAGCCGCTTCGCTCCCGACTCGACCGCCAACCACACCGCGTAGTCGATGGTGCAGTGTCCCCAATCGCACTTCCCGACGAACTCGTCGGGGGTGAACTGGGCGTCGTGGATGATCAGATCGGCGCCTGCGCACAGTTCGAGCGCGCCCTCCGACGCCGTCAGCGACCCGTCGCACGGCATCTGGTGGTCGCTCAGGTACGCGACCGATGCGCCGTTGCACTCGACCCGGTAGCCGACCGTGTTACCCACGTGCGGAATCTGGCGAGCTTTCACGTCGATGCGCGGCGTCGAATCGCTGCCCTCGACCAGCGTGAAGTCACTGTTGAGGATCTCGTGGAACCGCACCGTGCCAGGCAGCAGCGCCAAGTCGACGGGAAAGAGTGGCGGCTTGATCGTGTCGGCGAACACCTGCTCGACGCTGAGTCCGTCGAGTTGCTCGGGTGCGTACACCGCGACCTCCGAACCATCTCGCAACAGCGGGGTGAAGAACGGGATGCCCTGGATGTGGTCCCAGTGGAGATGGCTCAGCAGGCAGGTGCCGGTGAACGGCTGGTCGGCCGGCTGCCCGGCGCCGAAGTAGCGGAGACCCGTGCCCAGATCGAACAGGATGGGCTCGACGCCGGCGATGTCGAGTGACACGCACGAGGTGTTTCCGCCGTACCTGACGATCTCGGGGCCGTGACAGGGCGTGGAGCCGCGCACGCCGTGAAAAGTCACGGACATCCCGCTCGACGCGGGCCGAAGATCTGCATTCCCCCTGATTCGTGAATGGTAGGCCCGCTCGCGGCCCAAACCGCAAGGTCGACGGATGTGACTCCCGTCAGACACGTTCGGTCGTGACCGCCGCTCGAGAGCACCCGTCGGTGTCGTGCTGACTACGGTGCGGGCATGACCGACCCGATCGCCACGGAGCCGCTCCGCTTCGACAGTTTCGACGGCACCTCGATCTCGTTCCTGGCCGGGGAACACATCGACGATCGGGCTCGTCCGCTCGTCGTGTGTGCCCACGGGTTCCCCGATTCGCCGCAGACGTGGCGCCACCTGCTCCCCCGGTTGACCGCTGCCGGCTACCGAGTCGCCGCTCCGTTCCTCCGTGGCTACGCGCCGAGTGGGGTCCCCGACGATGGATGCGTGCAAACGGCAGCGTCGTCGGCAGACCTGATCGCGCTGCACGAGCATCTCGGCGCAGACGAACGCGCCGTGCTGATCGGCCACGACTGGGGCGCGCCGATCGTCTACGGCGCAGCTGCACTCGAACCGTCGCGCTGGGCGAAGGTGATCGGCATGGCCGTGCCACCGGGCAGCGCTCTCGGCACCGCCTTCCTCACCGACACCGCGCAGCTCAAGCGCAGTTGGTACATGTTCTTCTTCCAGCACCCGCTCGCCGACCTCGTCGTGCCAGCCGACGACCTGGCGTTCATCGACATGATCTGGAACGACTGGTCGCCCGGCTACGACGCATCGGTCGACCTCCCGCACGTCAAAGCGGCGTTGCGCGAACCCGCCAACCTGGCGGCAGCGATCGGGTACTACCGAGCAACGCTGGGCGGCGTCGGCCTCCGCGACGATCTCGCCGAGGCGCAGGCCGCCACCCAGGCCATCCCGGCCCAACCGATGCTCTACCTGCACGGTGAGCACGACGGCTGCATCGGCATCGAGGTCGCCGCCATCGCTCAGGCCGAAGCCGGCGAACACGTCCGCTTCGAGACCGTCGCCGACGCCGCTCACTTCCTCCAACTCGAACAACCCGACACCGTCAACGATCTCATCGTGGAGTTTCTCGCATGACCGACACCACCAGCACCAGCAGCAGCCCGTTCCCGATCCAGGACGGATTCGTGATCGTCGTCAAACGTGACTGCGAGACGTGCCGAACCGTCGCTCCCGTACTGGCTCAGCTCGACGGGTCGCTCGGAGCCGGTCGCGAGCTCGCCGTGTACACGCAAGACGACCCGGCGTTCCCGTCGTCACCCACGCCGATCGACGACACCGAACTCGAGTTCAGTTGGCACCACGACATCGAGACCGTGCCGACCGTGATCAAGATCGTCGACGGCGCCGAGGTCGCCCGAACGGTCGGATGGCTGCGCACGGCGTGGGAGGAGATCACCGGTGTCGACGGACTCGGCCCAGATCTCCCACCCATGCGTCCGGGGTGTGGATCACTGTCGGTCGATCCCGACCTGGTCGACGGCCTGCGCGTCAAGTTCGACGGCGGGGTGCTCACCGCGCGTCGCGTCGAGGTCGCCGACGCCGAAGACGTGATGGAGATGATGTTCGCTCGCGGCTGGACCGACGGACTCCCCGTCGTCCCACCCACCGAGGAACGAGTCCTGGCGATGCTCGAAGGAACCACGCGGGCGCCCGGCGACATCGTCGCGGTGATTCCGCCCGACCTCGACGAGATCACGGTCGAGAAGGTGGCGATCTCGGCGGTGATGGCCGGATGCAAACCCGAGTACCTGCCCTGGGTGCTCACCGCGATCGAGGCCGCATGCAACGACGAGTTCAACATGCACGGCCTGCTCTGTACGACCATGCCGGTCAGCCCCGTCCTGGTGTGCAGCGGTCCGGGCACGCGTGCGATCGGGATGAACTCGGGCGGCAACGTCCTCGGTCAAGGGAACCGGGCCAACCTCACGATCGGGCGGGCGCTGCAACTCGTCGTCCGCAACTTCGGTGGGGGCATCCCCGGCGACATCGACCGGGCCACGCACGGCAGTCCGGCGAAGATCAGCTTCTGCTTCGCGGAGGCCGACGACACCTCGCCGTACGGCACGCTGGCCGTCGAGCACGGCATCGACCCGGGCGTCGACGCCGTGACGGTGTTCGCCGGGGAAGCCCCACAGGGGTTCGTCGATCAGCTCTCGCGAACACCGGAGTCGCTCACCCGGTCGCTCGCCATGCGTCTCCAGGCCGTGCAGCACCCGAAGCTCATCATGATGTTCGACGCGATCCTCGTCATGGGGCCCGAACACGCTCGAGTCTTCGCCGACGCCGGATGGAGCCGTGAGCAGATCATCGCCGGCATCTACGAGCACCTCAACAGCCCCGGAAGCGAGCTCGTCCGTGGCGCGCACGGCGTCGCCGAGGGGGTGCCGGAGGCGTTCGGCACGGCCGAGTCGCTGCCGAAGTTCCGGCCCGGCGGTCTGATGCTTGCGTACGCCGGTGGCGGTGCCGGGTTGTTCTCGCAGATCATCGCCGGGTGGCTCAACGGCGACAAGGGCTCCAAGCCGGTCACGCGGGCCGTGCGGTACTAGGTTGGCAGCATGACCAACGTGCTCGATCCGACCAGCGAACGCAACGTCGTCGAACGTGAGCGTCTCGCCCGCCCGAGCTCGCTCGAAGGACTCACCGTCGGCCTGCTCGACATCTCCAAGCCGCGCGGCGACGTCTTCCTCGACCGGATCGAAGAACGACTCGTCGGCATCGGCGCCAACGTGAAGCGCTACGCGAAGCCGACCTTCGCCAAGCCGGCGCCGGTCGACCTGCGCCACCAGATCGCCACCGAGTGTCAGGTGGTCATCGAAGCCTTGGCCGATTGAGGCAGTTGCACGTCGTGCAGTGTGCACGACATCAACGATCTCGAATTGCGTGGCATCCCGGCGATGTTCGTCGCGTCCGACCAGTTCGTCGACGCCGCCGCCAAGCAGTCGGCGTCACTCGGCTTCCCGGCCGTCGCGCGCGTGTTCACGCCGCATCCGATCCAAGACCGCACCGACGACGAGATGCTCACCTACGCCGACGTCGCGTTCGACCAGATCCTCGACACCCTCACGCTCTGACCACTCGCGTTCCTGCTGCGTCATCTCGCTTCGAGCCGCCACACGATCGTCGTCCCATCCTGAGAGCCGGTGACCAGCGTCTGCCCGTCGTCGCCGAAAGCGGCCGTCTGGACAGCTCCCTGGTGTCCGTTCGCTGACGCCACGAGTCGACCGTCGGCGACCGACCAGATGTTCACCAGAGAATCCGCGGTGCCAGCGGCGATCAGCTTCCCGTCGGGCGACACCGCGATTTCCGCCGTACGCAGCTTTTCTCCCTCGAACGGTGCCGACATCTCTCCGGTTCGGAGATCGATCCTCTGCACCCGGCCGAGCAGATCACCAACGATTGCGACGTCGGCGCCCGGTAGCACCGCCACGTTCCGAGCCCCTCCGTCGGGCACCCTGTGCGATGCAACCAGTTCGTAGGACTCGAGATCCCAAACGCGCAACACTCCGTCGTCGGCGACGGTGACCAGAATGGAACCGTCCGCAGCGATGTCGAGGTCGAGGATCCCGCTGGCCTGGGGCGGCAGAACGTGGACCGTGTCGGCGGTCTGGGCGTCGAGCACGGTGACCGTGAAGTCGTGCGAGGTCGCCACGATGAACGATCCGCCCGGAGCGAAGCGAACCACGTTTCGGAAGAACGAGCACCCGTTGACGTCCTCTGCCTCGGCCACAGTCGACGCGACCCGCTCGTCGCGATCGACATTCCAGATGACCACCGTGTCGTCGTAGGCGAGCGCCGACCGCCGCTGCCCGACGCCGGACACGAGGCGGTCGCCGTCGTCGGAGAATCCGACGGTGTCGACATTGCCTTCCGGGTGCTCGAGCCGGGTGGTGCGCGCGGCCGAGTCGTCGACACGAACGGTGCCGTTTGCCGATGCTGAGGCGATCGATCCCGTACGAGAGATCGCGACATCGTTGACGGTCGCAGCGACGAAGTCGTCGAACCGATCCACGATCTCGCCATCGGGTGTCCGTCGCTCGATGCTTCCGTACAGATCGACGGTCAGGACCGACCCGTCTGACGCGTGCGATATCGCGGTGATGGGCAGCCCCAATCCGTCGAGTTGGGCGATCGACTCGCCCGTCTGTCCGAGCACCTCGCTCGACCCCTCGGCGTACACCACTCGTACACGGCTACTCTCGCCGCTCGCCGATGCCAGGAGCCAGCGAACTCGCTGCGAGCTCGACAGGCGGACCGACGATTCGCTTCCGTCGGGATCGACGATGCGCAGTTCACCGTTCGCCGCGACAAAGGCGCTCCCGTCAGCCGCAACGTCCCAGGGCGAATCGGGCGTGCCGGAGTCGACCGTCCACCGAAACTCGCGATCGCGCAGGTCCCACATTCCAATGGACCCGATGAACGAGTCGTCTGCCGAGGTCCACGACATCGCCACCACTGACTCCCCCACCGGTCGAATCGCGCTGATCTCGGTCTGAGCAGGCAGATCGATCGGCGTCACCAGCGGGTCCTGCCCGCGTTGCCAATCGAGGGCCAACGGCCCATCAGGGCTCGACAATGCGGCCACCACCGAATCGTCAGCGATCGCTGCCGCGAGCACCACCCGATCCTGCTCGATGTCGAACTGATCGATCACCGTCCCGTCGCTTGCCACGAACTGCAGGCTGCGACGGCCGGCGACGATCACGTTCGAATCCGATCCGTATGCGGCGGCTACGACGTCGTCGAACATGGCTGTCGGCCCCGGCGGCAATCCATCCTGGCCGGGCCCCAGACGCCACACCTCGAGGCGGTCGGCCGACAGTTGCAGTGCTGTCTGCTCGTCTGGGGCGATCTGCACGTTCCGCGTCTCGCCGTTCGTCGTCGCCGAAATCTCCGCGTATCCGTCGGAGGGCGATCCGGCGACGAGCCCGAGCGTGGTGGCGACGACGATGAGATCGCCGTGCACTGCGGCGTGCAGCGCACGCCCGCGGCCCAGCTGGCGAGCAAGGCTGACGACCAGATCACCCGCGACCGGATCGAGTTGGCGCTCGTCGTCGTTCGGTGCCACGAGCTCAGGCGGCGGAACCGAGTCGGCTCCGTCTGTCGGCACGGGACTGGCACACGCTGCAACTGCCACGAGCATCGACACGGCCGCACCCGACAGCGCGAGGCGTCGTGCGACGCCGTTCGCCGCATCTCGTGATCTCATCGATCGAATTCTGCCACGGGCTCCAACCGACCGACGCTCACATTCCGGTCTGTCAGGAGGGTGAACGAACCACGAGGTCAGCGGTCGGTGTGGGCAGCGTGCCAATCGTACGCCGTCTTCATGATGTCACGAAGTCCATGTTTGGCTGTCCAACCGAGGAGTATCCGCGCCTGCTCGGGGTCGGCGAAGATCGCGGCCGGATCGCCGCTACGGCGAGCTGCGATGTCGTGAGGAACCTCTCGTCCGGCGATCTCGGATGCGAGTCCGAGCACTTCCATCACCGACGAACCAACACCGGTTCCGATGTTCAGAGCGGTCGACTCACCACCTCGCTCGAGATGATCGAGCGCCTGTACGTGAGCCCTGGCAAGGTCTTCCACATGGACGTAATCGCGGATGCACGTTCCGTCCGGGGTGTCGTAGTCGTCGCCGAACACCTTCAACCTCTGGCCATCGCCCAACAGCGCCTTCATCGCGAGCGGAATCAGACTGAACGTGTGATCCCAGTCTTCACCGATGGCGCCGTCGAAACTCGCTCCGGCAGCGTTGAAGTATCGAAGGCTGATCGACTTCATGTCGGTCGTCTGGGAGTACCAATGCAGCACCCGTTCGACCATCGCCTTCGACTCCGCGTACACCGACTCAGGCCGGATCGAATGCGATTCGTTGACCGGCATGTCATCGGGATTTCCGTGCACCGAGCACGAGGATGAGAACACGACCTGGGCGACGCCAGCTGCGTGGACGGCGTCGAACAACTCGATGGACCCCGCGACATTGTTTCGCCAGTAGATCCCCGGTTTGGCCATGGACTCTCCAACGGCCTTGTACGCAGCGAAGTGGACGAGTTGCGTGACGCCGTGGTCGTGACACGTCGACGTGACGAGGTCTCGGTCGGCAACATCACCCACCACCAGCGGCGCACCGAGAACCGCGTCGACGTTCCCGTGCTCGAGCGAATCCAGCACGACCACATCGCGTCCGGCGGCGCGCAGGGCACGAACCGTGTGCGAACCCACGTATCCGGCACCTCCGGTCACCAGGACGGATCCGGCCGACTGCTCCCCTTTCGCCATGTGCAGAAACTACCTGTCCTCATCCGTTGATGAACGCCGAAGTCTCCCAGACCCGTTGATCGAGATACGACTGCACCCTTCCGATGTATTCGACCGCCGGCGTCGTGTACCAACGCCCAGCGAACCAGACGCCCATGCAGCCCATGACGTCCCCGGCTCCGTAGGTCGCTCCTCTCTCGACGTCGTTCAACCACGTCAGATCACCCTCGAAGCAGGCTCGCCAGACCGCGTAGGCGTAGTCGGCGTTGTAGGCCGAGGACCTGATGGCGTTCTCATCGACGAATGCCGAAGCGTGGTACAGGTACCGGACCTGCAGGAGCCCGATCGATTCGGGACACTGCCCCGACGCCGTCCGCAGTGATGGATGACACGCCGACTGATCCGAGGTGAGGTCGCCTCCGGCATCTTGTTTCCACCACGACTCGATCGCCGTCTGCGCTCTGACGAGATCCTCGTCGACACCCCACTTGCAGGCGACCCATTGGAGTATCTCATCGGTCGTCCCCACGAAGTCGCCGTCGACGCGAGGATGATCGCTGTTCGGCGTGGACCCTCGGGTGGCGTTGGCGCCTTGATTGACAGCCCGCACCTCGGCGGTCGGTCGCACCCGCTCAGCGCACCACTCGCCGTTCGGCAGCGTTGCCCCGACCGGCAAGGTCTCGAAGCGCCCGACCGGATCGGGCTCGGGGTCTGGATCGGGATCGGGATCGGGATCGGGATCGGGCTCAGGGTCCGGATCGGGATCGTCTCGCGTGTCGGTGAGGCGGAACGGAGAGAACGACACCAGATCCGACGAACCCGGGAACGCCGCGTTCACATCGACGATCAAATCCGTCGTCGACGACGACCACAAACACACCTCGCCGTCATCACCCAACCGCACCGTCGTCGAATTCGAGATCGGCTCACCCGCCCGATAATTCAAACTCGCCGCAGTCGGCCGATCCGAACCACACGGCCACGCCACCACGTGCCCATCCGCCACCGCACGAGCCGACGCGATGTTCAACACCGCCGCCTCAGCATCGACCGGCACATCACCACGACCACCAACCGACACCTCCAACACCGAACCACCGACATTCGCCGCACCCTCGCGGGTGTCGGTGAGGCGGAACGGAGAGAACGACACCAGATCCGACGAACCCGGGAACGCCGCGTTCACATCGACGATCAAATCCGTCGTCGACGACGACCACAAACACACCTCGCCGTCATCACCCAACCGCACCGTCGTCGAATTCGAGATCGGCTCACCCGCCCGATAATTCAAACTCGCCGCAGTCGGCCGATCCGAACCACACGGCCACGCCACCACGTGCCCATCCGCCACCGCACGAGCCGACGCGATGTTCAACACCGCCGCCTCAGCATCGACCGGCACATCACCACGACCACCAACCGACACCTCCAACACCGAACCACCGACATTCGCCGCACCCTCGCGGGTGTCGGTGAGGCGGAACGGAGAGAACGACACCAGATCCGACGAACCCGGGAACGCCGCGTTCACATCGACGATCAAATCCGTCGTCGACGACGACCACAAACACACCTCGCCGTCATCACCCAACCGCACCGTCGTCGAATTCGAGATCGGCTCACCCGCCCGATAATTCAAACTCGCCGCAGTCGGCCGATCCGAACCACACGGCCACGCCACCACGTGCCCATCCGCCACCGCACGAGCCGACGCGATGTTCAACACCGCCGCCTCAGCATCGACCGGCACATCACCACGACCACCAACCGACACCTCCAACACCGAACCACCGACATTCGCCGCGTGCGTCGCCTGGGGCACGACCGACATCGTCCCGACCATCGCCAACAGGGCGAGCGCGCCAGCCACCCCCGCCTCCCCAGCGCGCCGCACATCGGGTATTCCGGTCCGCCGCGTCATCGAAGAGGACAGTTTCATGACGATCATGTTACAACCATCCCAGCGTTGATTTCGCGGCGCATCGAAACCCACCGCCGGCCAGGGCGGACGCGCCCGAACGGCGGCTTCATCCGCTCATGCCGCTGCCCTCCATCGATGAGCGCTCCATTTCATTGACTCTCCGCAGCAACGACCGGGCCGATGCCATCGCGCTGTGACCTGCGGCGTTGCAGACGAACTGCACGAAATGTCGAAACTTGTCGCACCATCCACCGAATCAACATGACAGTCCCGTTACAATCGTGAGGACTACGTTGCTGTAGTTCATCTTTTCTCTTCATTTGGCTCCGCCGCGCGCCGATCGATGAGGAGAACGTTTCCGCCAACTTCGCCCCGGCGACTGTCACACGTGAGGAATCCAAGCGTGCTCACACACTCCACCAAACAATGTCAGCGCGAGAGCATCCGCTCGTCGTCACACGCACAACGAGCCTGGCCAGCGGTGTCGATCGTCTTCGCACTGCTCGCTTCGGTGGTCGTGATGAGCATCTCGGCGCCGAGCGCGCTCGGTACGAATTCGTCCGGTTCAGTCCTCGAGATTCAGGTCGCCGGCCAGGGAAGCATCCCGAGCGACGCCACCTCCGCCGTGCTCAACATCGCGTCAGCGCGTGCCAGTGCCGATGGGTTCGTTGTGGCGTGGCCATGCGGGAGCCCTCGGCCCGACACAGCGAGCCTCAACTACCGCAAAGGTCAACCCATTTCCAATGCCACGATCATTGCGATCGGCGACGGTGGAAAGATCTGTCTCGCGAACTCGACCGACACCGACCTGATCGTCGATGCCAACGCGGCGCTGACCGCTACGACGGGGGTGGTCACGGCGAATCCGATCCGCATCCACGACACGCGCGACTCATCGCCGAACGAAGCAGGCGCAACACTCGAGATACAGGTGAGCGGGCGGAACAACGTTCCTGAGGACTCTGAAGCAGCTGTGCTGAATATCGCCGCTGCTCGAGGAGCGAACAACGGATTCGTCACGGCGTGGCCGTGCGGCGATCCTCGACCCACCGCGTCGAGCCTCAACTACCGGGCGGGCGAGGCGGTGTCCAACGCAACGATCATCGCGATCGGTGACGGTGGCAAGATCTGCCTCTCCAGTTCGACTTCGGCAGATCTCGTCGTCGATCTCAACGGAATCGTGTCGGGCAACGCCGACTTCGCCGGCGGAGCGCCGATTCGGCTGCTCGACACCCGCGGCGGAAATCCGAACGGAGCCGGGGCCACGCACGAAGTTGCTATTGCCGGAGCCGGTATCGCGCCTGCAAACGCAACCGCCGCGGTGATCAACATCGCCGCAACCAACGCCACGGCGGCGGGCTTCGTCACGGCGTGGCCGTGCGGCACGCCCCGCCCGAACGCCGCCAGCCTCAACTACGGCACCGCCGGAGCGATCTCGAACTCGACCACCGTCGGAATCGGCGACGACGGCAAGATCTGTCTCTTCACATCGACGTCCGCCGACCTGGTCGTCGACGTCAATGGGGCGTTCGAGGGCGATGACCTCGCCACGTTCCCGCCTGTCCGGCTGGAGGACACACGAATCACTGACACGTCAGGCGGCGGAGGAGACGGCGACACCACGACCACCGGAGGAGACGGCGACACCACGACCACCGGAGGAGGAGGAGGAGGCGACACCACGACGACCGGAGGAGGAGGCGACACCACGACACCGACACCGTCCGGCACTCAGTTCTTCGAGTCGTTCGACGGCAACACCGGACTCGACCGGTTCCGGACTGGACTGTTCCACCGCGATGACACGGTCATCACACAGCATTCATGGCAGGGCGACCATGATCTCGACTGCAACGCCCCACCTACGGAACGCACGATCGACCGCAACGACATCGACGGATGGCGCTATCTGTGCAAGGACCACCTGATGACGAGCATCGGCGACACGTCCGGATACTCCGTTGGCTGGTTCTCGCCCGACCAAGTCTTCGACTCGATCACCGAGGTGTGCTGGGACGTCAACCTCACCGACCTCGGAAGTCGACAGTGGTGGAAGGTCGCCGTTCTCTCGACGTCAGCGCCGGACATCATGTCGGAGGTCGCAGCGTCCGAGCTGTCAGATCTGAACGGCAGCGACCGAGCCATTGCGTCCTATGGCGGCGTCGGTGGTTGGAAGGGCAAGATGCGGATTGGAGATGAACGGCAAGACTGGTTCGGCATGGACTCTGGCGACGACAAGAAGACGCGCTATCCAGCGTGTTTCCGCGACAACGGAAACGGGACGCTGACATTCACCATGACGGGCCCGAAAGATGGAGGTGCCGTGAGCACCGAGTCATTCACATCGGCAGGGTCCTTCCCCGACGGCCCGCTCAAGGTCGTCTTCCAGGACCACAACTACACGCCGACAAAGAGCGACAACGGCGTGGGGACTCCCGTTGGCTTCACGTGGCACTGGGACAACATCATCATCTCCTGAACCAACACTCGACCAGTGCGTCGCTAACCTCACGGCGGTGAACGGGTGGATCTCCACGAAGCGACGACTCCACCGTTGGTCTGCGATCGTGATCGTCTTCCTGGTCGCGAGTTGTTCCGAGCAGTCGGCACTCCCCCGAGCGGAGACCGAAGCATCACCGCTTCCGCGCTCGGACACCGATGTGGCCGTGGGCGACGACCAACCGAGTGCGACTTCTTCGCCGACCACCATTGCCGAGCCACCCCGCTCCGTTCCCGAGGGCACGATGCTGGTCGATGCAGCGGACGGCCGGCCGATCGACCGTCGGGTGTTCGGAACGAACCTCCCCGCCTGGGCACGCCCCGAACTCCTCAGCGATCCACGATTTCACGACGCTGCCACTGCTTCGGGGACGACGCTGATACGCATGCCGGGAGGCAGTTGGAGCAATCTCTACGATTGGTCAGGCTGCGAACAGCGAGATCCCGACCGATGCCTCTGGACCTGGGCCGCGCGGCCATCCGACTTCATCGACTTCCTGCAGGCGACCGACCTTGCCGGCATGTGGACGGTCTCGATCAACGAGACGGCTCAGAGCGCCGCAGCCGCAGTTGCGTTCTTCAACGGAGCGACCGACGACGACCGTCCGATCGGGGTCGATCGAAACGGAGTCGACTGGGGCACGGTCGGAACGTGGGCCGATCTGCGAGAACAGGGCGGCAACCCCGACCCGATCGGCATCAGCCTGTGGGAGGTCGGAAATGAGGTATTCGGCGCCCAGCAGCAAACCGGTGGTTCGGGGTGTGCCGACTTCGGGTGGGAACCCGTCTGGACCTGCCGCGGTGCCGAGTACATCACCGGGAACTCCGACCATGACGGGGCGCTCGAAATCCGCGCCGCGATGCTCGCCGTCGACGACTCGATCGAGGTCGGGTTCGTCGGAACCGGTGACCCCCAGAACTGGAACAACTTCGGCAACGAGGTGATCGACCAGGCTGGCGATGCGCTCGACTTCTACATCGTCCACTTCTACGGTTTCTCGTCGTCGGTCGACGGCGACGAAGCAATCCGACGGCCGCCAGATCTTTGGAATCCAGTCATCGGTGCCGTGTCACAGGCGCTCCCTGCATCGGTTCCCATCGCCGTCACCGAGTACAACCTTGTGTCCAACGAGGTCAACGATGCCGAACTGACGATGACCCAGACGATGAACGGACTCTTCCTCGCCGACACGCTCGGACAACTGGTCACACTCGATGTGCCGATCGCGAATCAATGGAACCTCGTCAACGGGACCACGACGAGCGGCACCGACTACGGCCTCATGAGCGTCGATCGCGTCCCGTTCCCTGCGTTCACCGCGATGTCCCTGTGGACACGAACCGGCTCCACGTTGCTGTCATCGTTCGGATCCGGCAATGACGACATCCGCTTCTACGCGACCCTCCACGAGGACGGCCGCATCGTCGCCGTGATCCTCAACCTCGCCGAGTCGACGGAGGAACTTCCGGTGCAGTTCGATCGATTCGAGGCCGCCAGCGGATCCGTCGAGTCATACAGTGCAGCCGATCTCACCGATTCAGAGTGGGTCGAGTCAACCTCGAGGCCGGTGTTCGACGACCCCTCGTCGATCACCGTCGATCTCCCTGGGTGGTCGATCAACCTCCTCGAACTCGTTCCCACGAGTTCGTGACGCCGTCCGAAGGGTCGCCGTGTCGAATCCGAAATCTTCGACGTGCCAGTCGGGCGGCAACGTGAACTCGGCGACATCGGCCAGCAATTCGACCAGACGGCGTGCGTTCTTGCGCGCATCGTGCTCGGTTCGGATCAGCTCCTGCGCCGAACGGCCGAACCGTTGACGAAGCGCTGAGTCACGCAGCAGTCCGTCCAGGCACGCCGACAGCGCACGTTCGTCGCCGACGGGGACGAGGGAGCCCGTCTCGCCCGGTCGGACGATTTCCGAAATCGCTCCCACGTCGGTCGACACCAGCGCCATGCCAGCCGCTCCGGCTTCGGCGAGGACCATCGGCAGGCAGTCTCCGGCCGTCGGTAGACAGAAGATCTCACAGCGATGGTAGAGCTCGATCAACTCGGGGCTGTTGGCCGTGAGTGAGTGGTGCACCGTCACACCTGGAGGTGGTGCCGAGATCTCAGTCTTCGTCACGATGTGGATCTCGAAGTCGGGAACGTCCGAGTTCGCCAGCGTGGCCGCAGCCGCGAGCAGCAGATTACCCCCCTTGCGTTCCAGGTCGCCGCCGACGAAGAGGATGCCGACCGGCCCAGCGGTAGGAGTTCGCTCCGGACGCTCCCAGATTTCGAGATCGACACCCGGTGGGATCACGGTGACGTCGTCGGGCCGCACTCCGTAGTCGTCACACAACCCATCCTTCGCCCACGACGACCACGTCACCAGCCGATCGGCAGACGCGAAACACCGGCGATTCAGTGCCAGCTTGATCCGCTCGGCGAGTCGAGAACCAACCTCGTGCGAATACGAGGCTCCGAGTGAGTCGTACTGCAGCGGCGTCGCGTCGAGCGAAACGACACTCGGCAGCGATCGAAGCCGACGGCCCAGCAGGACTGCCGGAACCTGGCTGTGGACGAACAAGGCGTGAGCCGTGACGTCCGGATATCGCCGCTGAACCCGGCGGAGACCGAGACGTGCCCTCAACCCAGCGCGCACGGTCCAGTTCGACCATCCAGGCAAGCGCGACCCGAACCGCCCGAGTCCGGGTTCGACCGGGATCACGGCCAATTGCAATGACTGGCTGTTGTGCAAGGCCGCCACCAGGTTCTTCGTGTGCGTCACGTGACCCAGCGTTTGTTCGAGCACGAAGAACGGCGTGAAGGTGTCCGGATCCGTGCCGAGTCGCCCGAGGAGCGTGAGCAATTCCTCTCGGGAACCGAGTTCCTGAGCGACGCCCTGATAGAAGTCGAGACCGTACATCGCACTGAGCAGGTTTCGGGTGAGCGACCGGGCGCGCAACGCTGCCGACAATCGCATGAGGCGCTCGAGCACGAACTGAGTCGGCTCCATCAGCCTCCCGCCGACGATTCGCTGGACGAGGACCCGCTGCAGACCGTGTCGCTCGTCGAACTCCTCCGCCATCGATCGCAACATGAAATCCTGACCGGTCCGGGCGAAGATCACGTTGTTGCGGCCGTACGCGAAGGCCATGGCCCGCCATGACGAGAACGGTCGCTCGGCGTAGTGCATGCCGCGCGCGGTCGGACAGAATCGAAACACGAGTCCGGCCTGGTGCAACCGGAACGCGAGTTCGACATCTTCTGCTCGTCGGAACGAACTGTCGAATCCACCGAGGCGGACCAGATGCTCACGGAACAGCGAGGCGTTGCCCGTGTAGAATTGCCGATACGACGGTTCGACGTCGTTCTCTCCAAGCGACTGGTACTGCTTGGAGAGTTGGAACTGCTCCCACTCGACCCAGGGCTCATACTCGGCGTCGACCGGCGAGAGCATCGGCCCGATCACCACGAGGTGGCGATTGCCGCTGTTGCCGTGCTCGCGGACGTGCTGTTCGACGAGGTCGGGCTCTGGAACGACGTCGTCATCCAGGAACAGCACGAGGTCCTTGCTGGCATGGTCGATGCCGACGTTGCGGGCGACGGCGGGTCCCGAGTTGTCGATCTGCACGGCCATGACATCGAGATCGAGCCCGTGGGATCTGAGGAACTCGTGAGATCCGTCGGTCGAACCGTCGGACACCACCACGACTTCCAGTGGCCCTCGATGCGTCTGGTGCTCCAACGCTCGCAAGACGCGTTCCAGGCGGTCGCGGCGATTGAACGTGGGGATGATCACGCTCACCGCCATTTCGAGCGTGTCCAACCCGTTGTCGTCTTCGACCACCGCAGGCAAGCGTACCCGCCAGCCCGCAGATGTCGGTGTCAGCGAGGCGGCCGGCCTCGCGCCACGGGTAGTTTGTCGAGGTGTCGAACGGTGAACAGTCTCCCGACCCAGATGCGTCGCGCCTGCGATCCGTCCTCACCGAGGAGTTCGGTTCGCTTCATACCCGCGTTCGGCTGATGCGACGACTCTCGTTGCTGATCCCTCGCGGAACAGGCTTCCGCCTACGCACGCAGGCGCTCAGGATGACCGGTTGGAAGATCCCGCGTTCGACGATGTTCTCGGAGGTCCCCCAGTGGTCGGGGTCGGGCCCGATTCGAACGCGCCTGACCATCGGCGAACACGGCTGGATCAACGTCGGTTGCCACTTCGAACTGAACGACCACATCATCATCGGCGATCACTGTTCGCTGGGTCATGAGGTGCTGATCATGACCTCGACGCACCGCGTCGGATCGCGGGGCTCGCGGGCCGGGGCGCTGTTCACCGCTCCAGTCAGTATCGGAGCGGGCGCTTGGATCGGTGCGCGATCGACCATCTTTCCAGGCGTCACCGTCGGCCGTGGCGCCATCGTGTCGGCCGGTTCGGTCGTGACCACGGACGTTCCGGACAACTCCGTGGTCGCCGGCGCTCCGGCGAGCATTGTCGTCAAACGTCTCCCTGGGTGAGAATCCCCGGCGCTCACGCTCGGTACGATGGCGACGTGGGTCAGGCGGACGACGAACTCGCTGCGCGCCGCAGCCGGGTCGATGTGTTGATCGCCGACGGCGACATCGCTGGCGCTCGACGAGAACTCGAACAGATCTGGACGCTCAAGCCTGGCGCAGCCTCTGCCGGATTCATCGAGCAGCGCCAGCACGTACTCGTCGACGCCGACCGCCCACACATGATCAAGGTCGGCATCGTGCGTTCGTTCACGGTCGAGCCCCTGCTGCCACTCCTACGCGCCGCCGCTGCGCTCCACGGCGTCGGGATGGAAGTCGACGTCGGCGGATTCAACACCTACGCGCAGGACCTGTACGCCCCCGAGCAATCGGTGCTCGCCGGGCAATCGTTCGATGCCGTCATCGTCGCGACGCAGACGAGGGACGTGGCCCCCGACCTGTGGAACGACTTCGCGTTGCTCCATGCCGACGCCGTCGACGCCGCGGTCGAACGTGTCACCAACGAGTTTCGATCCATGCTCAGAACGTTCCGCGACGCCTCGAGCGCACATCTGATCGTCCACTCGCTCGAAGTGCCGATCCACGCCGCGGCAGGCATCGCCGACCGTCGCTCCGCCTCCGGCCAAGCGCGTGCGATCCGGCGCATCAACGACGAACTCGACGAGATCGCGTCCGAGCTCAGCGGCGTCTCCGTTCTCGACATCGGTTCGATCATCAGCCGAGTCGGAAGCCACGCCTGGTTCGACGCGTCGAAGTGGCGAGCGATGAAGATGCCGATCCGGCCAGCCGCGATGATCCACCTCGTCGACGAGTGGCTGCGGCATCTGTTTCCCGCAACGGGTGCGGTCGCCAAGGCCGTGGTCGTCGACCTCGACAACACGCTCTGGGGCGGCGTCATCGGAGAAGTCGGAACCGACGGAATCGACCTCGGCGAGGACTCGCTTCGCGGTCTCGGGTACCGAGAATTCCAGCGGACACTCCGCGACATCCGTTCACGCGGAATCTTGCTCGCAGTGTGTTCGAAGAACAACGAGTCCGATGCTCTCGATGTCCTCGAACGACATCCGTGGATGGTGCTGCGAACCGACGACTTCTCGACCATTCGATCGAACTGGAACAGCAAGGCCGACAACCTCGTCTCGATCGCCGATGAACTCGACATCGGTGTCGATTCGCTGCTCTTCGTCGACGACAATCCCGCCGAGTGCGATGAGGTTCGTCGCCGGCTCCCAGAGGTCACCGTCGTCGAGTTGAGCGCTCCACCGAGCGCTACCTCAAACCCGTTGATCGGGCATCCCCGGCTCGAACGCATTTCGCTGACCGACGACGACCGTCGACGGGCCGAGATGTACGAGCAGCAACGCGAACGGCGAGCAGCACGCCACGACGCGATCTCGTTCGACGACTATCTGGCGTCGCTCGACATGCGCATCACGCTGGCTGCTTGCGGCAACAACGACGTCGAGCGGGTCGCACAACTCACACAGAAGACGAACCAGTTCAACGTCACGACTCGTCGGTACTCGGTGCCCGAGATGGATCGGCTGGCCGCCGACCCCGACGTCGACATCACCGTCGTTCGGGCCGCCGACCGTTTCGGTGACCACGGCATCGTCGGTGTGTCGATCGTCCGTCACCTGGGCGCCGTCGCTCACATCGACACGCTCCTGCTGAGCTGTCGTGTCATCGGCAGAGGCATCGAACACGCGATGGTCGCCCGAACCGCCACGAGAGCTTGGGCAGTGGGCGCCGAGCACCTCGAAGGCGTGTTCATCCCGACCGCCAAGAACGCGCCGGCAGCCCAGTTGTTCGAGCAGAGCGGTTTTGCCGCTACGACGAACCCCGGCGCCGAGCCATCGGGCGAGCACTGGCGGCTCGACCGTGGCAGTGTTGTCACCACCCCGAGTTGGCTCTCGGTCACCAATCTGGAGGAAGCCGAATGAACACACCCACCGTCGAGAGGATCATCGATCTCGCGTCGGCCCTGTTCGACACCACCAGAGACGACATCTCGGCTGCAACCACTCCGGCCGACGTCCCGAGCTGGGACTCGTTGGCGCAGCTGAACCTCATGGTCGCGATCGAGGACGAGTTCGAACTCGAACTCGACCCGGAAGTGGTCGGAGAGATTCTCGAGATCGGCGCGCTCGCGGCGCACGTCGATCTCGCGCTCGCCGGTCGAGCGCCATGACCGATTCATCCGCTGCGGCACAGCGTTCCGCCGTCATCGCCGTCTCCGGATCGATTCCCGCGACCCTCGACGACGACATCGCTGGTGGAACGCGCCCGCGCGCCGACTATCGGGTGTTGGCCGAGCACCTCTCCGGCGAGCTGCTCGACTACGACACGGCGATCAGCAGCCTCGGGCGCACCGGCCGCGTGCTGTCTCGCATTTTCGGAAAGAACGTGGCACTCGCTGTTGCTCTTCACCGGCGTGGTCGTCATGTCACCGATGTCTTCACCGACGGTGAGCAGGTCGGGCTGCCGTACGCCGCCCTGAGCCGGTTCCGGAGGAAACGGCCGCGCCATCACATGATCGTCCACATCATGTCGGTGCCGAAGAAGACCTTGCTGTTTCGCACCCTGAAGCTGCGCCCGCTGATCGACAACTACTTCGTGTACGCGTCACGCCAGGTCAATGCACTACGCGAACTGGGTGTCGAAGAACGCCGAATCCATCTGACCTCCTTCATGGTCGACTCTCGATTCTTCGCATCCACCGAGATCGAAGTGGCTCGGAGAAGAATGATCTGCTCGGCGGGCCTCGAGCAACGCGACTACGAAACACTGCTCGCCGCGGTCGACGGCCTCGATGTCGACGTCGTTCTCGCTGCCGCCAGCCCGTGGTCGCGTCGACGGTCGACGGTTGACGAGCGTGCGATTCCCGCCAATGTCACCGTCTGCCGCCTCGACTTCGTCGAGTTGCGACGACTCTACGCCGAGGCGGCCTTCGTGGTCATGCCGCTCCTCGACGTCGAGTTTCAGGCCGGGGTCACCACGATTCTCGAGGCGATGGCGATGGAGCGAGCGGTCATCTGCACCCGGACGATCGGCCAGACCGACGTGATCGTCGACGGCGACACGGGTGTCTACGTACCTCCGGGCGACGTGGCCGCCCTGAGAGCGGCGATCGTGCGCCTCCTCGAGGACCCAGATGAAGCCGACCGTCTTGGTTCCGCCGCGCGCCGCTACACGACCATCGTGGCGGACATCGACGTGTACGCGCAGCGTCTCGCCGAGATCATCACCTCGGTCGGCTGATCACAGCGAACGCAACACTGACGCCGGCACACCGCCGACGATCGTGTTGGCAGCGACATCGGCGGTCACGACCGCGCCTCCAGCGACGACGGCCCCATCTCCGATCGTGACACCTGGCAAGATGAGCACCGATGCCCCGATCCAGACGCCGTTGCCGATGGTGATCGGCTCGGGTGCAAGCGGCCCACCCCGAGCGTCGGCCGGACCGATTTCATGGCGCCCGGTGGCAAGAATCGTGTCGTGCCCAATGAGGACGCCGTCGCCGATCTCGACGGCTGCATCGAGGCAGATCGCGACCGGTGGACTCAGCGTGGTGTTCCGACCGATCGACAACGATTCGGCTCCCCACACACGGACCCGGCCGAGGATTGCCGAACCGTGTCCGATCTCGATGCCTGCGACCCGGAACAATGCCGTTCGGACCCGAACGAACATCGCATTGGGAAGCCTGTTCGCCAGCCACACGGCGAACATCCGCCGGTGGACAACACTCGCTGGAGCGAACTCCTCTCGCAGCACGGTGATAATGCGCGTCATCGGCTCTGAGACGACATCTCGCGGTCTGCCTCCGCGACCGGGGTGCCGATCTCCGAGGCCGGGTTCTCGACCTCGGATCGCTTGAGCTGACTGGTGCAGAGCGCAAGCGCCGTCCCGAACAGCACAGCATTGCGAGGCTCCCACGCGATGTCGACGTACACGAAGATGCTGTACATCACCACGAATGCCAAGGCTCCGACCGTGATGGCGAGGTCGTCACCGCGCCGCTGACGACGCACCCGCGACATCCCGAGTGAGATCGAACGGGCCATCACGTACAGCAGCGTGACGAAACCGGCGAACCCGGTCTTGATCCAGATCCAGAGAAATGAGTTGTGCGGGATGTACTCGTTGAACTCGAACGCACTGATGTCGGGCAGCGGGATCGGTCGGAGAAACTTCTGACCGAAACCGAGGCCCGTGATCGGTGAGGATCTGATGGTTGCGTGGAGGTCGATGTTTTCGATGACGCGATAGATGTCGGAACTCTGGTCCTTCTCACTGAGTTGATCGGGAGCGATCACGGTCTTCACCGCCTGAGCCGGGAACCCGATCGTGGTGTCGGAGTTCCAGAACGCCCCGACATAACCGAGCGCGACGACAGCAAGCGCCGGAACCACCTTCCAGAACGTGTTCCGCTGACGCCAGAACAGAACGACGCAGAGCAGAATCAACGCCACCGCGAATCCGATGAACGCCGCCCTGCGCTGTGAGAGCAGGTAGATGACGGTGACCGGTATCGCTGCGAGGAACAGCAGCCAACGCAGCCGCGTGGAGCAACTCCGGATCGTCAGGCTCGTCAGCAGGACAATCGCGATGAGGTTCATCCCGATGCTCGATCCGTGCTCGGTGAGCGTTTCGAGGTTCTCACGCACGAAGGCGGGCTGGCGAAGCAGGTACTCGATCGACAACAACGACTGGATCGTGATGGCGGCGAGCGCCAAATAGAACACCCGTCGGAAATCACGAGCATCTCGACACACGTTCGCAGCGAGGAGATAGACCACCGGGAAGTAGAGCAGAGGTCGAACCTCGAACACCGCGGCGCGCAGGTCGCCTCCGCGGGCGATGCCGTTCAGGAAGCCAAACACCACCGCTGCGACGAACACGGCGAGCGGACGGATCAACGGACTCGATTCGAACGGTCGGCCTCGCTCGGCGAGCCCGTGCAAGCCGACCGCGACGACAGCGACGCCCAAGGTCATCTCGAGCGGACTGATCGTCAGCCCGTCCGCGATGAAGAGCAGTGACTCCGGGCTCGACATGTTCTTGTTGAAAGGAAACCACGACACGGTGACCGCGTCGCCGATCAGCGCACAGAACACCGTCAACGCCAAACCGAGGCGCGGTCGCACGAACCAGGCCACCCAGATGCAAAGCAGCAGTGCCAACGAGATGCCGAGATACGGCTGGTACGAGCGCTTCCAGGAGATACCGGCCACGAACAATCCGACGAACAGCAGCGCACCGTACGCGATCAGAAACGAGAGCTGTTGACTGCTCAGAACCCGCCCGACGACGTCGGATGCGCGTCGTCGCACCGACGTGGCGATCACTGCACCACTCGCATGCTGAGGAAGCTGGCGCCGACGATCACGCACAGCACGATCAGACGGCGGGGTCGATCGACGAGGAGCGATGGCCGCACGCCCGACACGATCATCACGGCGAGAAGAAACCCGATGAAGACCTTCATGCGCGATCCCGCCGCGTCTCGGAGCGCGACCAGCTGGCCGCAGCGGCCGCGAGACTTCGACTCGTCAGCGAGAGAGCCATCGACGGAAGGGGCGCGGCGTCCGGGTCTTGACCTGATTGAGAATGACGCCCATTGACTCGACACCGGCGATCTGGTCCACGGCAGTTCGCACTTGGGAAACTGTGGTGACGCCGTGGCGAACCACCAGCAGGTGGGCGTCGGCGTGACGCAGCATCTCGAGCGAATCACTACCTCCGAGCAGTGGCGGGATGTCGAGCACCAAGTGCTGATACCGGCCGGCCAACTCGTCGATCAGACGGTCCATGGCCCCGGAGCGAGCAACGCGGTGACGCTCGTCGTCTGGAACGCCACCGCGTCGGAGCGTGGCGATACCGCCACTCGTTCGAATCACCGCGTCGAGTTCCGCCTCGCCGCGTAGGACTTCGTAGAGGCCAGGCCCCGCTTCGTCGAGAACCGAGGCCGCATCGCTCCTTGACCACCAGTTGAGATCGACCCAGCACGTCTGGCCAGGGGCCTGCTCGTCGAGCATCGCCGTCAGTGCCAACGCCACGGTGGTGGTTCCATCACCCGAGACGGACGAGACAACACCGATTCGCGCCGGCACCACGCTGTGCTCGTCGAGACGCGCTCGCGACACGACGTATCGCACCGACTCCGCGAGCGCGTCAGGGATGCGATCGCCGATCGCGTCGAGTTCGGCCAGCTCAATGCCGCCGATCTTGTCGGACTCGGTCAGGTCGAGGTCGGCCACCGCCGACCCACGATCCTCGTCCCGACGCGGTGGCTTCGTCTCGTGCTCCTGGATGTCCATGTCGGTCATCTCCTTGCTCGTCGCGCTCATCGCTCCGCCTTCTTGTGTCGGCCTGGCCAACGCGAGCGGAACACCCGAGTCAGACGCCGAAGTTGATCGATTTCGTCTTCGCTCAGCACCCGCAACAACCAAACGGCCACGACGTACACACCAACCGACACGGTACCTGGAATCACGAACACCATGTCTCTGAATTGCCAACCGACCCACAACATCAGGCCGCCTGCGGCTCCACAGCGTAGGACGCGGTCGAGCGTACGCATCGTCAGCAGGTGGGGTGCCATTCTGACGACCCCGACGATCATCATGATCGACTCCGTCACCACGTACGCGAGCGCTCCGCCGAGCGCTCCGTTGTCGAATCGGTCTCGAGTCCAGGGCACGAACACGAGGTCGAGCGGAACCGTCAAGAGAATTGAGAACACCATGAGACGGACCCAGAAGGCGACTCGGTCCGTTGCGAGTGCAAACCGCCCGAGCATGATCGTCTGACACGACAGGATGACGACGACGCCGAACACCGCCAGAACGGGGGCTGCATTGTCATACGCGTCGCCGTAGAGCGTGTTGACAAAAGAACGACTCACGACGATGGTGCCGACGCCGATCGGCACCGACACGACCAGCAGCGAGCGTGAGGAGCGCTCGAGCAAGTGAGGGACCTCGGCCGGGTCGCGCTGGTGCATGTCGGCGATCGCGGGAAACATCGCCGTCATCAAGATGACCGGGACGAACAGTAGTGACCCGAACAACAGATCGGCGGTGGCGTACCACCCGATCGTCTCCTCGTCGACGAGGATCGACATGACCAGGGTGTCGAGTTGCTGGTAGACGACCAGCGAGGCTTCGGCGAGCAGGAACGGGGCGGCGACCGTCGCGACCCTGCGCGCCGACCAGTCGGACGTCGACGTAGCCGGAGGACAGACCCGCCGGAACGCGTTGACCAGCAGTACCGCTGAGACGACCGAGACGCCGGCACCGACGCCGACGATGGCCAGTGCGCCACCACCGAGCGCGAGCGCCGAGACGACGGCGACCGCGTTGAGTAGCTTGCCGATCACCTCGACCCGTGCGGTGGCGCCCATCTCCTGGAGTCCGTGGATCACCGATGCGTAGGTCGATGACACGAGATTCACGAACGCAGCGAAGCTCATCGCCAGCACGATCGCGACGGTGCGTCGCTCGTAGTCAGCAACGAGGAGCAGCAGCACGACGAACGGAGCGACAGCGACGAACGCGACGGCGCGGGCGCGAATGGCCCTTGCCGCGAGGACTCGGGCCGCCGGTACGTCGCGCGCCACCTCGACCGTCAGCATCGTCGGAGTGCCGAGCGAAGCGAGCACGCTGACCATGAGCCAGATCGCGACGCCGAGGCTCAATCGTCCGATCGGGACCGGGCCGAGGAATCGTGGAACGATTGCGGCGACGACGGTGGCGAGCACCCAGGTGACCGACTGTGAGGCCATGAGCGCTGCTGCGTTCCGGGCCATGGATCGTCGCGGTTGCCCTACCTCCACTTCCGATTCAGTCTCCATGCTCGCCCGCACCTCCGCCGTCCGGGGGACCTGTCGCGGTCAGGAACCCAAGCGCGACGCGAGCGCCGACCGAGTGGGTTGCGACTTGCGTTTCCACGGCAAGCGCCGAGGAGGGCGCAGGGCCTTGATACGTGGCACAGCGGCCACGACGTGGGAGCCCGTAGCCGTCTCGACGTCACCCGCTGTCTGCACTGAGTCGTCGAGACGTGTCGAGAGCAGCAGCGTGGCCGCCGCCAGCACCACGCCCAACATGAAGAATGCTCCGAGCAGCAGGATCTGCGTCGACGAGGTCGATTCGGGTTCGAGCGGAACCTGTGGCGGATCGATCATGACGAGTGTTTTTCCGGCCTCGCTCCGCGACTGGATGACGCTGAGCTGAGACGCCTCGATCGCCGCCGACGAATCATCGATCTGCGACTGAGCGTTGATCACACGATCGTTCAGTCGGCTGAGTTGCAACTGATCGGACAGCGGGAGTTCGGCATCGGCGGCGAGGACGGGCAGCGAACGGACGAAGGCGTCGTAGGCGAGACCGGCATCGGCGGCCTGCGCGGTCGCCTCGGCCAGTCGGTCTTCGTAGAAGTCGACGGCGGCCTCAGCGTCCTCGGAGACGGTCGTGAGCACGAAGTCGAGATACTGCTCGATCGTGACGGCGACGAGCACGGCAGTGGTCTCCGGATCGCTCCACGTCGCCTCGATCGTGAGGAGCGTTTCGCCGATGTCGCGGGCGAACACCCTCGACCTGATGTCGTCGAGGAGCAGTCCGCCGGCCTCGATCGACTCCGTGAGCCCGGCCGCCTCGGCGATTCGTTCAATGAAGGCATCGGTTTGCAGACGTTCGTTGATCAGCCGAGCGGTTCCGCCGGCCGGCGACTCGAAGAAGTCGATGGACGTACCTCGGACTTCTTGACCTTCGACGAGTGGGTTGCTCGAGGCACTCAACGTGCCGGTTGCTTTGTATGGCGCCGTGACCCGGCCCGCCAGCACCACGCCGATCGCGAGCATGAGGACGATCGGCAGCGCGAGGAGATACCACCTCTTGAACAGGTTCTCTGAGAGCCTGAGCCAATAGTTCGGCCGGCGCTCAGCGTGCAGATGCGCTCCAGACGTGAGAATATGCCCCTCTTCCACCCGCCCAGGCTACCGCTCGTACCGCGTTCGATCCGTCAGTTCTCGGTCATTTCGCAGATCCATTCCTCACTCTGCGTGGCCATCGCGTACTGCGCTAGGGCCCGACCGACGTTGACGAGTGCGTGTGGTTGCTGCGCCCGCCGCGCCACGCGAACCAATCCGGCGAGCTGTGCCACCGCCCGGATGTCGAGTTCGGCCAGGCCGGCGAGGTCGATCTCCAGCGGTCTCGACTGTGCAATGGCCTCGGCGGCGAGCTGCCATTCGGCAGCGCGTCTGACGGTTGGTGCACCCGTCACCGCGACCGCCTCGCCGACGGTGAATGACAGACCAGAGCCGCCATGTGTTCGACGAGCGATCCGAATGTGACGAGCGGCTCGAGGACCGAAGACCCGAGCGTCTCGCGCGTATCTTCTACCGAGGCGGCCGGGTTCCTGTCCAGCGCGATACGCCCACTCGAGTCCTGCACGGCACATCCACTCAGGGGCACGTCGACGGTGCCCCACGAGCATGTCGAGCGAACCTCCGATCCCGATCATCACCGGGTTTCCCAGACGTGCACGATGCGCCGCGATGAAGCGCTCCTGTTTGGGATTACCGAGCGCGACACACAAGATGTCGGCATTTCGCGCCGCGATGTCGTCGAGCACGGAATCGTCGATGTCGCGCACGTCGCTCATCTGCGGTCCGCTCTCCGCGGTGATGTCGAGACCGGGATGACGGCTGCGGAGCAGATCAATCGCCCGCGCCGACACGTCTGGCGATGACCCGAAACAGTGGATCCGCCACCCCTCCCGCTCGCCACGCTCGGCGAGCAGAGGCACGAGATCCGAACCAGCGACTCTCTCCGCAACCGGCATGCCAGCAGCAGCCGCCGCCCACACGATCGGCATGCCGTCGGCCAGGTTGGTGTCGCTCCGACGCAACACATCGCCGAGATCGTTCTGGAACAGCGCGTTGACGACGAAATCGACGTTCACGGTCGCGATCTGATGGACCCGATCATCGGCGCGTCCACGCTCGACCAACTCGGCAACCAGATCGAGCGTCGTGGCCATCGTGAGGTCATCGATCGGAACACCGAACAACAACGCGGGTGGTTTGAGCATCATGTCGCTCCTCGTACGGGCGTACTGGTGTCGTTGCGCGTGGTGCGGGTCCATACGACCGATCCGGGGCGGAGCGCCACTCGGGCAAGAAGAGCCAGCTTCCACACGACGAGGCGCGGTGCGGACAACAGTGCCCGGTAGGTCGAACGCGGAGCACCGGCGAGCTGCAACCCGACCAGCACATGGGCGACGATCGCCACCCCGGCTCCGGCTCCGGCGAACGCGTGGAGCCGAGATCGTCGCCCTGCCAGGCCGAGCACGCCGACTGTGGTGGCCACCGCGTTCGCAGCGACCAGCACCGACAACGGTGGGACGAGGTGGTCGGCCACCGCGTCGAGATGAGCAGTCCGATGCCTCGGTCGGGTCGCTGCGGACCTCAGCAGCGGCGGGATGAACGTTCGGGCGACCTGCAGTCGGCCGAGCTCCCATCGTTCGTGTTGCGTGGATGATGACGCCAGGCTCTCCGGCATTTCCGCGGCGACCCCCGCGGTCGGCACGTAGTGCACGACGATTTCGTCGAGCAACAGTTCATTCTGGAGTTCGGCGTCCTCGACCAGGTGGCCCGACCATCGACGGCCGTCGAGAACGTGGCGACGAAAGACCATTCCGTTGCCGTACAGACCACACGACCCTCCGAGTTCGTTGCGGCCGAGGGGGCGCAGATGATGACGACACGCAAGCGCTGCGGCGCGAATCGCCGTGGCGGGCGACGTCGAGTCGTCGAGCACGTCGTAACGCCCCTGTGCAACGTCGGCACCAGCGTCGAGAGCCCTCGCCATCTCGGTCAGAAAGGCCGGATCCACCACCGTGTCGGCATCGACGATGGCGACAGCGTCTGACGGCCCGACCCGACCGAGCAGCCAGTTGAGCGCTGGACCCTTCCCACGTGCTGCCGGATCTGTTCGTTCGTGAACGGTCGCTCCGGCCGAACGAGCGACCGCAGCGGTGTCATCCGAGCAGTTGTCGGCGACGACATGGATCGAGAACGAGGCGCTCGGATAGTCGAGCGCTCGCATGGCGCGAATGGTTCGGTCGATCACGGCACGCTCGTCGTGCGCCGGAACGAGCACGACGAAGACGAGGTCGCCGTCGACCGGGGACGCGTTGACCGAGCGGCGGCTGCGGGCGACGGCTGCAACGCTGAGCAGTGCGAGGTATGCCGAACACGCTCCGACGAACCCACTGACCGCCGCAATGGCGGCGCGACCCACGCCGCCGACGACTCGACACAACAGGCGCGTGGGTACTCGACCAAGCCGAGCCGACTGCGATCGATTCAACGTGTTGCCGTTCGCGTCCGTACGGTCTCGGCCGGATTCCCGACCGCCGTCGCTCCGGCAGCAACATCGTCGAGAACCACCGCGTTCGCTCCGATCCGCGCCGCTGCACCGACAGTGATCCCACCCAGAACTCGGGCGCCGACACCGAAGAATGTGTCGTCACCGACGATCGGCCAACGGTTGTCGGTTCGGGTTCCGAACGTCACTTGGCCGATGATGGTGACGTTCGTGCCGATGTCTTCGGCGACCAGGACGCAGCCGACGGGATGCGCGATGTAGAGACCCCCGCCGATCGGCGTTCCGGGTGTCAGTTCGAGGCCGTACAACCGGAGGAGGCGCCGCTGGATCCAGCTCGGTACGCCGCGCACGCCCGAACTGGCGAGCGCAGACGCGAGCCGGAACCACGCCATCGCTCGCAACGGCGGGTGCCGTACCAGCAGCTTGGCGATCACCCGCCCGCTGAGCGTCGAGACCGGAACGATTTCTTGAGGGCGCACCCATCGGGCAGCGTCCATCATGAATCGGTCGACGGCATCTCGAATCGATCCACTCACGATCGGCAGTTTGCCATACTGTTGCCGTGGCCCCACGCCCAGATGGGCCAGGAGCAGTGAGAGGAATTCTGTGCAGCGAATTCATGAGACCGCGCATGTCGAGGACGGCGTCGAGATCGGCGACGGGACGGCGGTCTGGTCGCACACGCAGATTCGACCCGGTGCCCGCATCGGCCGGAACTGCAACATCGGCCGCAACGTCTTCGTCGACACGGACGTGTCGATCGGCGACAACGTGAAGATCCAGAACAACGCATCACTGTTCGAGGGAACGACCCTCGAATCAGGCGTCTTCGTCGGACCGCACGTCATTTTCACCAACGATCGCGTTCCACGCGCGATCACACCGGCAGGCGACCTCAAGACGGCCGACGATTGGGAACTCGGAAGGATTCTCGTCCGCTACGGCGCCGCGATCGGCGCTGGAGCGACGATCATCACGGGTACCGAGGTCGGCCGATGGGCGATGATCGGCTCGGGTGCCGTCGTGACGCACGATGTGCCCGATTACACACTGATCATCGGAAACCCAGGTAGAGTCGCGGGGTATGTGAGCGCGGCCGGGCGTCGCTGTGACTCACTCGACATGGCGGTGACGCTCAGTGAATCGGAAGCACAGCGTGTCACCGGTTCATGAAACATCGGACGGGGAACTCGCGCATGGTCAACATCGCTGTCATCGGGTACGGATACTGGGGTCCAAACCTCGTCCGGAACTTCGCCGCAACCGGCGGAGCGTCGGTCACCGTCGTCTGTGATCAAAACCAGGCTCGCCTCGACGAGATCAACAAGATCTATCCAGCGATTCGTACCTGCACCTCGGTCGACGAAGTCTTTGGAGCCGATGATGTCGAAGCCGTCGCGATCGCCACTCCGGTCACGTCGCACTTCGACCTTGCTCTCGGTGCACTTGAGAGCGGGCTGCACGTTCTGGTCGAGAAGCCGATGACATCGACCAGCGACGAGGCGAAGAAGCTCATCGAGGTCGCCGACGCCGCCGGACTCACGCTGATGGTCGATCACACCTTCGTGTACACCAGCGCCGTTCGCAAGATCCGTGAACTCATCGATGACGGTCGCCTCGGCAAGTTGCACTACTTCGATTCGGTCCGCGTGAACCTCGGTCTGTTCCAGAGCGACGTGAGTGTCGTGTGGGACCTCGCGGTCCACGACCTCTCGATCATGGATCATCTTCTGAATCGGTCGCCGAAGAGCGTGTCGTGCACGGGCGTCGCACACGTTGCGGGCCAACCCGAGAACATGGCGTACATCACCTGCATGTTCGACGACGATCTGATCGCCCACTTCCACGTGAACTGGCTCGCTCCCGTCAAAGTTCGCCAAACGCTCATCTGCGGTTCAGAACAAATGATCGTGTACGACGACGTCGACATGAGTGAAAAGGTCAAGGTCTACGACAAGGGCATCATTCTCGACGACGACGCGAAGTACCAGCGTCACGTCGGCTATCGCACGGGAGACATGTGGGCCCCACGCCTCGACAACGTCGAGGCGCTCGCGCTCGAAGCGCAACACTTCATCGAGTGCATCGAGACCGGAGCGACACCGCTGTCCGACGGCCACGCCGGCCTCCGAGTGATCGAGATTCTCGAAGCCGCCGCGGCCTCCATGGTCAACGGCGGGACGCCGGTCTCGCTACCGGGGAACGGGTCACACCGATGAGCACGTTGCCTCGACGAGTCTTCGATCGGATGCCCAACAAGGCACAGGACGCGGTCCGTCGCGCCGCTGGGAAGACGAACGGATCTACGCCGCCGTCGAAGCCCCTCGCGTCCGGGTTGCGGGTCGGCAACCAGGCCATTCACGAGGTGAGGCGAACGCCCGAAGCCGATGACGCAACCGACGCGTGGCTCGACAAGGTCGAATCGATCGCCGAACTCGCCGTCGAGCACCGCGATCGCGGCGAGGCCGATCGCCGCATGCCTCCCGAACTCAACGACGCATTGCGTGCTGCCGGATTCGCACGCATGATGGTCCCACGCCATGCGGGAGGCGAGCAGGAATCGCTCACGACGGCCACCCGCGTCGTCGAAGAACTCGCCCGCCTCGACGGGTCCCTCGGATGGGTCGGCTGGGTCACGATCGGCCACGGACGGCTCGCCGATCTGATGTCGACCGCCGCGACATCCGCCGTCTACGACCACGGTGAAGGCGTCGTCGCCGGCAGTATTCTGAACACCGGAACGGCGACCCGGGTGCCAGGCGGCTACCGCCTCACCGGACAATGGTCGTTCGCCAGTGGTTGCCACGGAGCCGACTACTTCCTCACGGGCGGATCCGTCGTCGAGGACGGCAAGAAGGTGATCATCGACGGTGAACCGCTCTTGCTCGCGCTGCTTCTCCCCCCATCCGAATGCGAGATCCTCGACACCTGGCACACGACCGGGCTCAGTGGGACCGGGAGCCACGACATCCGTGTCGACGACGTCTTCGTCGCCGACGAGTTCACGTTCCGCGCCGATGGGGTCTGGCAGGTGCTCGACAGTGACGGCGTCGGCTACGGTCGGCCCTACAGCGAGTACAGCCCTCCGATGATGGCCGCCGTCGCACTCGGGATCGCACAGCACGCGATCGACGAGTTCAAGGCCATGGTCGAGTTCAAGAACCGCCAACAGGAGATGCACTGGATGGCACGCCTCCCGAACACCAACGCCGCGCTCGGTCGAGCGGAGGCCACAGTGCAGGCAGCCCGCTCGTTCTTGTACGAGAACGTGCGACTTCTCGCGAGCCTAGAGCCGGGCGACGCCGCCATGGGACTCCAGTCGCAGATGGTGGGTCGGTACGTTGCCGAACAGTCAGCCGTCGTCGTCGACGACCTGTACGAAGCCGGTGGCGGGTTCTCGATCTACAAACGCAATCAGATCGAGCGCTGTTTCCGTGACGTGCGCATGGTCACGCATCACGGACTGATCTCGTCGGTGACCTACGGCAACGTCGGCCAGGCGATGACGAGCGGCTCATGAACGTTCCCTACGCCGACCTGCGAGCGCAGTATCACTCGATCAAGCCCGAGATCGACGAGGCTGTCCTCCAACTCCTCGACAGCACCCAGTTCGTGCTCGGCAGCCGTGTCGCCGCATTCGAAGACCTCTTCGCTCCCTATTGCCATGCGGCGCACGCAGCGGGTTCGAGCTCGGGGACCTCAGCGCTCCACCTCGCGCTTCTCGCTCTGGGCGTCGGCCCGGGTGACGAAGTGATCACGACCCCGCACACCTTCATCGCAACGGCAGCGGCGATCGGCTACTGCGGAGCCCATCCGGTCTTCGTCGACATCGATCCCGTCTCGTTCAACATCGATGTCAGCAAGATCGAGCCGGCGATCACACCGAACACCAAGGCCATCGTCCCGGTTCATCTGTACGGTCAACCGGCCGACATGGACCCGATTCTCGAGATCGCAACGCGTCGCGGCCTCGGCGTCGTCGAAGACGCGGCGCAGGCGCACGGCGCCGAGTACCGGGGGCGTCGCGTCGGAAGCATCGGCGATCTCGGATGTTTCAGCTTCTACCCGGGCAAGAACCTCGGAGCCTACGGCGAAGGCGGCGCGGTCACGACCAACAGCGCCGAACTCGACGAGGCCGTCCGGGTCCTCCGCGACTGGGGTGCCCGCGAGAAGCATCATCACGAGGTCAAGGGATTCAACTATCGACTCGAAGGGATCCAAGGTGCCGTCCTCGCCGTGAAGATGGCGCACATCGAACGGTGGACCGAGGCTCGGCGTGTGGTTGCGGCACGGTACGACGAGTCGTTGGCGGGCAGCGCGGTCGTCACGCCACACGCACTCCCCGATCGTCGCCACGTGTACCACGTGTACTCGGTTCGCTCCGACGATCGCGACGCTCTCGCCGCACACCTCTCCGCCGACGGCATCGCTTCGGGCATCCACTACCCCACGCCCGTGCATCTCCAACCAGCCTTCGCCGAATTGGGGCACGGGCGAGGCGATTTCCCAGAAGCCGAAGCGGCCGCTGCTTCCATCCTCTCCCTCCCCATGTATCCCGAGATGCCTGTCGAGTTCCAAGAACGTGTCGCCGAATCAATCCACGCCTGGTCGGCGAAATAGGACAACGTCATCATGAAGACATTCGACAAAGTCGTGCTCACCGGCGGCGCCGGCCTCATCGGCTCACACATCGCGGATGGGCTCGTCCGACTCCAGAACGACGGCGCCTGCAATGAGATCGTCGTGTTCGACAACTTCACTCGCGGCCGCCTCGACAACCTCGACGACGCGCGATCGATCGGTGACGTCACCATCGTCGAAGGCGACGTCAGAGATACCAACGCGCTGAAGGCCGCATTCGACGGCGCCGACCTCGTGTTCCACCTCGCCGCCATCCGGATCACTCATTGCGCCGAGGATCCACAACTCGCCCACGACGTACTCGGTACGGGAACCTTCAACGTTGCACAGGCTGCAGCCACCGCGAACGTCGACCGGGTCGTGCTCTCGTCGAGTGCATCGGTCTACGGGATGGCATCGCAGTTCCCGACGACGGAAGACCACCATCCGTATGGGAATCGCACGCTCTACGGCGCACTCAAGACATACAACGAAGGTCTGTTCAGATCGTTCAACGACATGTTCGGCCTCGATTACCTCGCGCTCCGGTACTTCAACGTGTTCGGACCTCGCATGGACGTTCACGGCAAGTACACCGAGGTGCTGATTCGCTGGATGGACCGCATCATGAACGGCGAGGCGCCGATCATCTTCGGTGACGGGACTCAGACGATGGACTTCGTCGATGTGCGTGACATCGCGCGGGCGAATCTGCTCGCTGCGCAATCGTCGATCTCCGACGAGGTGTACAACGTCGCCAACGGCACCGAGACCAGTCTCAACGACCTTGCACGATCGCTCGCCTCGGTCATGGGGAGCGACCTCACACCGGAGTACGGACCAGAGCGATCGGTGAACCCCGTTCCTCGACGTCTCGCCGAGGTCGACCGCGCTGCCGACGAACTCGGGTTTCGCGCGGCGATCGATCTCGAGTCCGGACTGCGCGACCTCGTCGAATGGTGGACCTCGGTCGCCGAGATCGACGGAGACGCTCGTCGATGACCGACGCCTCGCGAAGCGTTCCGCTCCTCCGCCCGTTGATGGGCGACGAGGAGGCCGACGCGGCGCGCCGGGTCATCTTGTCCGGCTGGATCACCCAGGGACCGGAGGTCGCTGCCTTCGAAGACGACTTCGCTGACTACGTCGGCTCGCAACATGCCTGCGCTGTCAGCAACTGCACCACAGCGCTTCATCTCGCGCTCCTCGCCGTCGGTGTCCAACCCGGCGACGAAGTGATCACGGTCAGCCATTCCTACATCGCCACCGCCAATGCGATTCGCTATTGCGGGGCCGAGCCGGTTTTCGTCGACATCGAAGCCGACACGAAGAACATCGACCCGGCCTCGATCGCTGCGGCGATCACCGACCGAACGTCCGCTGTGCTCTGCGTTCACCAGGTCGGCATGCCGTGCGACCTCGCCGCCGTTCTCGACGTCACGAACGCCCACGATCTTCCGCTGGTCGAAGATGCGGCCTGTGCGATCGGCAGCGAGATCCTGTGGAACGGCACGTGGGAGAAGATCGGTCGCGCCCACGGCGCGATCGCGTGCTTCTCGTTCCATCCGCGCAAGGTGATGACCACGGGCGATGGCGGCATGTTGACCACCAACGACTCGTCGTACGACGCTCGGTTCCGATTGCTCCGGCAACACGGCATGAGTGTGAGTGACCGCGAGCGTCATGCGGCGACCGACATCATCTTCGAAGAGCACTCGGTCCTCGGATTCAACTACCGGATGACAGACATCCAGGCATCGATCGGACGGGAACAACTGAAGCGGATGGACGGCATCATCGCCGAGCGACGACGCCTCGCTGCGCTCTACGACATGCTCCTCGCCGACATCGAGGGCGTCACGACACCGATCGAGCCCGACTGGGCGCGCAGCAACTGGCAGAGCTACCTCCTCGGCCTTCCCGACTGGGCCGACCAACGCGAGTTCATGCAGGGTCTCCTCGATCGAGGCATCGCCTCTCGACGCGGCATCATGTGCTCGCACCGCGAACGCCCCTACGAGGGCGAACACGATCTCCCGGTGTCAGAGTGGGCCCAGGATCGCCACGTCGTCCTCCCGCTCTTCCCGACGATGCATGACGACGACGTTCGAGCCGTGGTCGATGCTGTCGGTTCCACGCTCGACGCACGATGACCACCGAAGCCTCGCACCGAACGCTGTCGCAGGTCACAGCGTTGATGCGACGCAAGGCTCGAGGGGCTCGTCGTCGCCTGCTCGCGAAGCGCGAGGGCGCTACCGACCTGTTCTGGAGAAGCACCGTCGTCGGCTCGGCGACTCGGAAGCTCGGAGCCGACGAAGTCGTGAAGATCGCGATCGGCCACAGCGGTGACGCAGACGTCGCCGCACGCCGCTCGATCCGCCGCCTCAGAGAGCACCTTCCGATCGACGGTCTCGACATCCTCCCGAACCACCTCCAGGGTCTCGTGTTGCTCGGCAACACGGCGCGAGACGGCGGCCATGAATGGCAGGAATACGACCGACGAGCCGTCATTTCCAGAGCATCGGCACATCTTCCGAGGTCCGCTCGAAGAGCACTTCGCCAAACCGATCTCGACATTCGGATCACCAGCGACGTCGAGCCGATCATCCGTGCATGCCGACGGGAGTGGGAGAGTTGGATCACCGAGGACTTGATCGATTCGTACGTCGATCTCGCCAACCGGGGCGTGTGCATCGGAGTCGGGGCGTACCGTGACGACGACCTCGTCGCCGGAATCTGGGGACTAGTGGTCGGACGATGCTTCACCGGCATGAGCACATTCCACACTGAGCCGGGCGCCGGAACCGTCGTGTTCGCATGGCTTGTCAACGAGGTGATCGAACAGCGAGAACTGGTGTCGATCGACGTGGGCGAGGCGACACCGCACGTCATGAACTACGGCGTGTACGAGATCTCGCGTGAGGACTTTCTCCGCTACTTGCAAGCTCGTCTGGGCACCGATCAGGCCTCGGCGGTGGAGCTCCCGGCGCCGCCTTCCTGACCGCCGCGAGCGCGAACGCGGCCGAGCGCTGCCTCGCCGAGTTCGCGGACGCCGCGTATCGATCGCATTGCGGGCGAGACGTAGCTCCAATAGCGCAAGGGCACCTCCCTCGTGTTGAAGCGCTGCTTGTACCTCACGACCCCCGGGTGGTCACCGGTGGTGTTGAGATCGTAGAACTTGTATCCGCGAGCAGCGGCGTCACGAGCCACGTCCACGTCGGCCACGGGCATCACCTGATGGTTCAGGAACTCTCGTCGGGCGCTCCCGTGCCACAGCGTCGCGTGCTGGTTCCAATAGAAGACGAGACGACCTCCGACAGGTTCCCCGTCGACGCTGATCAGCCACAGCTTGATGTTCTCCGGATGCCGAGTGGCGAGGTCTTGAATCGTTTCGAACACGGTCCAGCCGTAGCCGTATCCATCGTCCTCCCCCCATCGGTCCACGGCGTCGCGGTACGCGTCGAAGTGAGTCCGGTACGACTCGACCGTCGTCGCTTCGGCGATGGTGACACCCTTGCGGAGGCCGCTGCGGTAGTGCTCGCGCAGCCGCTTCTGAAACCCGGAGAAGACCTGCTCGAAGTCTTCGTCGAGATCGATGACCCACGCCGGTTCGTCACGATCGACGGACCACCCCTTGCCACCATCGGAGAGCTGCGCCGGACCCGGCAGTGGGCTCTCCAAGTAGTCGAACGCGAGCACCGTCCGCCCGAGTACTTGCGCAGCGATCTCATCGAGTTCTGCCGCCGAGACAGGCCCTGTAGCGATGAGCCCGCCATAGCACCCTTCGGCTGTCGACGTCAGCTTGCGGAGCGGCCCGAGGCGCTTTGTCGCAACTGCGGGGAGCACGGCTCGAACTCCGGAATCGAGTTCGAATCCGACCGTGGCAGCCTCATCGGCGCGAAACGACGAGACCGCGATCTCCTGCCAGATCGGAGTGTGAAAGAACGTCGCAGCGGGCGACTCCTTCGCAACGTCCGTCCACCACGCCGTGTCAACGTCCCGAATCAGTTTGACCACGACTGCACCTCCGTCACGTTGACCAGGCCCCAGCACCCATCGCAGCAGGCTACCGAACGGCGCCACGAAGGAAGCCGCGAACCCTAGTGCAAGCAATCAGACTGGCTATCGTGCCGTGAATGGCGTCGCTGAAGCGTTTCAAGGGCGACCTCGCTCGACGGTACGACCGCACGCTGGAGCGCCTCGCGAGAATTCCTTACCGCCGCGGTGGTGTGCGCATCAAATGGTTCGACGATTGGCCAGACGAACTCGACGAAGCGCTCGTGGACATCGGTGTCCGCGACGAGTTCGGGGTCGATGCCCACCGAATCGCAGCACAGCCTCGCGACGGCGTCAAGAAGCTCCATGCGATCGTCACTCGACATCGCGAGCCGATTGCGGTGATCTCGCTGCGCCGACGCGGCACCTTCTGGGAGCCGGTGACCGCGCAGTGCTTACCCGAGCCGACGTTTGCTGCTCGAGCAGGTGAGCTCGGTTGCGCACTTCGGGCACTCGGCATCGAGATACGCGTCGAGGCTTCCCAAGGATGGGGCGAACGTCACGGCGCAGACGAACGTTGGCCCGAGACCTCATTCGTCGCCGATATCGCGCCGCCAGCCGACTATGAAACGCACTGGCGCTCCTCGTCCCACTGGAAAAAGGTGCGGTCCGCCAGGAATCGAACAGCCGACTTCGAACTCGCCTACGACGATGTCGGCGACCTCCGCTGGACGGTGGATCGATGGGAAGCGAACTGGCGAGACGATTCTCATCAGGCTGCCGTCGCCGCGGCCGATCGCATCGCCGTTTGGACGCATCTGCTTGCGAACGGCCAGGTGCAAACGGTGAGTCTCCGAGAGAACGGCGTACCGATCGCTGGGGCGGTCAACGTTGCGGTCGGCTCACGTTTGACCGGGCAATGCATCGCCCGAGACCTGGACCACCCGGCGAAATCGTCTGGTCATCGTGTCATCGACGCCGGGTTCGAACATGCCCGGGCCGCGGGCTTTCAGACGTTCGATCTCGGAGGATCGGTCGGGTACAAGAGTGCCTGGGCCCCGCCTGGCGAGGTTCGTTCTGTCGCCGTCTTCGAGCCGCGCTGGCGCCGAGCTCCAGGTCAGCTACGCCGGCTCGGTGAAACGAGCCGCCGTCGATTCACGAGTCAGACCGACGCCCCCGCGCCAGCACCATCAGGTTGAACTGCGGGAAGACCGCAGCGCCCAGGCTCGGGCGAACACGAAACAGCACCCGACGCATCTGAAACGCGAGCCACGACTTGAACTGACCGAACGTGGGCTTCATTCCGGGCAAGTCGAGGTCGTCGGTGAACTCACAATCGATCACGGTGAAACCGGCCGCCTCGACAGCACTCAGTGCCGTTTCCCGCGTGAAGTAGTGGAGATGGCCGTACTGCTCACGCATGTACGACGCCCAGTAGGAGCCGCGCACCACACTCTTCGCACAGACGTCGAGCGGGATGTGAAAGATCGTCAGATCAGATCGTTCGCTCAGTGTCTCGAGAAAACCGAGATAGTCCGGCACGTGCTCGAACACGTCGAGGAGCATCACCAGATCTGCTGGAGACTGCTCGGTCGCCAGGTAGTCCTCCTCGCGAAACTCGATTGCGGGGCCAGCATGCGTCGCCGCCAACTCGATGGCCTGCGGCGAGATGTCGAAACCCACGAACTCGGTCCCGACAGCGAGCAGCGAACTCAACTCATTGATCACTGCGCCGCTGCCACAACCCACATCGTGGACGACGCTTGGCCCGACGCCGTGACGGTCGAGGATCCGCGCGATGTTGGCCGCCTTCCACGGCGCATCGCCAGCGTGCCAATCGGACACTCGATCGAAGTAGGTCCCGTCGGTGTAGATGTTGCTCGTCATGCCCCCGCCTTGATGCTCTGTCCAGAGCTACGGCCCCGAACGATATCGACAACGAGACATCCGATTGTGCGCGTTGTACATATTCGACGGCCGATCCGGGCCGATCGCATTATGCGGTAATCTCCAACCTCGACACGGACGAGAGGCAGGTGAGCGTCATGCAGAGATGGACCATAGAGATTCGACCGCTCCATCTCCTCAACGTCCTCGTCGGCATATCCGGCCTGTTCTTCGTCACACATTCAGTCGCCGTCACCTTGGCCATCGAGCGCGGCATCACCGGACGCGGGTTCATCGACAAAGTGAATCTCGGTATCGACACGGCCATTCCGACCTGGTTCGCGGCGTTGTTGTTGTTTATGTCAGCGGTCGCATTGCTGGTCGTATACCGAACCTCAGCGGCAATCGACCCGCGCAACGGTCGCCATTGGCTCGGACTCTCGGTGATCTTCGCCCTGCTCTCGATCGATGAAGTGGCCGCCATTCACGAATGGGTCGGCGATCAGGGCCTCATCGAGAACCGAACCGGCGTGCTGTACTACCAGTGGGTCGTCGTCGGCATCGCGTTCGTCATCGCAGTCGGACTCGTGTACTTGCCGTTTCTCGCCCGACTCGACCGTCGCTCCCGCAACCTGTTCGTCCTTTCGGGGGCGCTCTATGTCGGTGGAGCAGTCCTGATGGAAATGGTCAATGCAGCGGTGGGGTCAGCCACCGAAGACGGCGAACGAGGACTTCAGTACGCGCTCCAAACGGGTGTGGAAGAACTCTTCGAAATGGTGGGCGCCGCGGTGTTTCTCTACTCCGTTCTCGATGTTCTGGCCCGTCGCAGCGTCTCGGTCCACATCGACGTCGGCGCGGGACAGCGCTGACCCTGCACGGCATCGATGAACCCGCGGATCTCCTCGCGACCGTCGTCAGTCGGGATCTCGTCGAAGCCGAGGATGACGGCGCAGGAAACGGGCCCTCCGCGCAAGTCGTCCCAGAACGAACGGTGGGAACCACGGCCAACGACCCGGGCCGAGTCGGCGGCGGAGCGTGTGGCCCAGCCACGCCGGAGATCGCGTCAGTCCGGGATCCGTGTCGAGAGCGAAGTCGACGAGATCGGATGGGTCGAACTCCGCATCGTGGTCCATCCGCCGACTCGACCGCTCGACCGCATCACGGGCGAGCGCACGCATCGCCAGACGCTCCAGCCGTTCGGATTCGGGTCGGCGGAAGTCGGCGTCGGCGAAGAACAGCCTGAACGCTTCGCGTCGCTGCTCCAGGTCGAGCGCTGCCTCTCCGAAACCGGCCGACATGTTGTCGCCGTGGACTCGGTAGAACGCGTGGGTCGGGCCCGCGACCCGAGCGACGTCGGAGACCGTCGCTGCCCGCAGCCACATATGCAGATCTGACGTGTGTTTGAGACCATGGTGGTACGGCCCGATCTGGCGCTGCACGTCGGTCCGAACGACGATCTCAGGCGAAAACGTGTTGTTCTCACCCGTCGAACACCTGCGGCGCACCCACGTACCGCCGGGAACGATCGAGACAACCGGAGGCGCGACCACCGGACTCGGAGCCACTTCGTCGAATCGGAGCACGTCGCCGTACAGCAGGCCCACCGACGGGTGTGCGGTCAGCACCGACGCCGCCGTGCCGAGCGAACCCGGCGCGAGCAGATCGTCGGCGGACAGCAGGGCGAACCCGAGTCCGTTCGCCCAGTCGACGCCGTCGTTGAACGTCGCGATGTGGCCCTGATTGCGGGCGTGACGCGTGTATTCGACGTTGTCGAACACCCGCACGAGTTCGGCCGCGCGTTCCTGCGAATCGTCCGACGAGCAGTCGTCGACGATCAGCACTCTCGTCGAGACGCCTTGTTGCTCGACCACGCTGCGCACGCAGCTCTCCAGATAGCGCCCGTAGTTGTAGCACGGGATCGCGACCGAGATAACGGTGTCGCTCACGCCCGACGAGGAGCCGGCATCGGTGGCACTGCTCATCGTTTCAGACAGTCCTGGTAGACCGACGTGAGTCGCTCGATGTGAACGCTGAACGAGAAGTTCTCGACCGCATGTGACCGCGCCGCCATCGAGAACGCGATCCGAAGGCCCGGATTCTCGATCAACTGCACGATGGCGTCGGCGAACGCCGACGGATCACCGATTACCGCGACCCGACTCGTCGTCCCCTCGACGATCGCCTCGGTGAGACCCGGGTGGTCGGAGACGACGGTCGGCAAGCCTGCTGCCAACATCTCGAGGAGCGCGAGCGACAATCCTTCGTGCCTCGACGTCATCACCCCGATGTCGAACGAGTGGAGCACCGGTACCACGTCATCGACGGCATCGCGCAGCTCGATGATCTCATCGAGGTCGAGGGCCGTGATCTGTTCTGCCAAGTCGCCGCACAGCTCGCCACTTCCGACGATCAGGCATCTGGCCGATGGAACACGTTCATGTACTTCGGCCATCGCTGCGACCAGCGTCGCGTGGTCTTTCTGCGGTGTCAGACGGCCGAGGGTACCGATGACCAGATCGTCGGTACCGGCTCCGACCGGCGACGCCGGAACGAACCGGTCGACGTCGACGCCGTTGTGGACGCACTGCACCTTGGCCGGATCGCGACCGACCAGTTCGCACTGTTCGGCCGCATCGGATCGCGACACCGTCAGCACGCGTGCGGTCAGACGATCGGTCACGCGCTGAACGATGCCACCGAACGGTGCGCTGCTGTAGGCCGACGGCGAGTTGTGTTCCGTGCGCACCACCGCGCATCGACGCACCAGACGGGCAACGACGGTGTGCATTCGTCCGCCCTCGACTCGAGCGGTGTGAACGTGCACGATGTCAGGGTCGAAACGCCGAATGAGCCGCCCGACAGCGACCAGGTTCAGCATGCGGCGGATCGGCATCGGAAGACGTTGCGTCGTCGTGTTCGGGCGGAGCACCCTGATGCCCATCTTCTCGGCCTCTTCGATCAGGCGTATCGGACTCGTGTGCTCGGTCCCGGCGAATCCGCGCACGAGTATCGCGACGTCGAACTCGTGTGCGAGCGCATCGGCCGAGCGAAGCATCACGTTCTCCAGGCCACCGAACTGATGGCTGTCGTGCACCATCAACAGCCGCCGCTTTGGGAGTGGCCACTCGCTTGTCATTCCAGTCTGCACCCGTCCTCGTTTCATGAGCACATTAGCGATTTCAGCTCAGCTATCGTTGAGACGTGGGCATTCAACACGAGGTGAGACGGCGCATCGGCCCAGTCGTTCGCCCCCGCCTCGATCGCCTCGGCACCTCGCTGCTCGCACCTCCTCGCACCGGGTTCGGCAGCTACCACCAGCACGGCGACCGAAGTCAGCGCACGGTGTCGCTGACCTTCGACGACGGGCCGAGCAGGCCGTCGACCGAGTCGATGCTCGATGTTCTCGACGATCTCGACGTGCAGGCGACATTCTTCTGTGTCGGCGAGATGGTCGAGTGGTACCCCGACATCGTCCAGCGTGCCCACCACAGTGGCCACATCGTCGCGAGCCACTCGATGTATCACTCGCGCGCTCAGGCAGCGTCACTGCGCAGCGACGCTCACCTGACCGCGACAGACGACGCAATCGAGCGCGCCATCGGGATGCGACCATCGCTGTACCGGCCTCCGTGGGGATGGCTCACACCATGGGAAGCTCGCCGCGTTCGGCGTCGCGGTCAGACGATCATCGGCTGGGACGTCTATCCCGATGATTGGAAAGACCCCGAGACCGACGCTGCTGTCACCGCCGAACAGGTCTGCTCGCGCGTTCAGCCGGGGTCGATCATCCTGATGCACGACGCAACGTCGAACATTCGAAACTGCCAAAAGACTCAGAGCGCCATCGCAGTTCGCATCATCGTCGAACGACTTCGAGCAGACGGGTACGAGTTCGTCACGATTCCTGAGATGCTCGGCGTCAGCCCATACGCCGCTGAGAGCACGCACGACTGATGCTCATCATCGCGTCGACAGGGACCGACGTTCGTTGATCACGACCTGTGACCGCCACAGCGACGACACCAGGCTCACCGCCGACATCTGCATCATCGGTGCAGGTCCGGCCGGCTTGACCCTCGCCGCACAACTCGACGGTGGTCCACACACCGTCCTCGTGGTCGAAGCCGGTGGATACCCGGGCACGCCAGATGGGCTCCACGAGGCGGGCGTTGCCGAAATGTCGGGAGACTTCGATGCCCCAGCGCTCGTTCCCCACCGATTCGGCGGTGCGGCAAACGAGTGGATCGTGCGTCTGCCTTGGAACCGCCGCGGCGTGCGGATGGTGCCGCTCTCCCCCATCGACCTCGAACGCCGCTCATGGATCCCCAACAGCGGATGGCCGATTTCCTGGGATGAACTCCAGCGTTACTACGGCGCTGCCACCCGTTTCTTGTCACTGGACGAACGCGGCTACGAACTCGATGCTTGGACCGACGACGATCATCAACCGCTCGCCCTCGACACCGCTGGCTTCAGCACCGGCATCGAACAGTTCGCCGATCCACGACGGTTCACTCGCGATCTTCTCGACGTGCTCGAGGCGTCCCCCAACGTTCATGTCGTGCTCGGTGGATCCGCCGGCCAACTGCAGGGCTCGCCGTCTCGGGCGACCGTGCTCGAGATCGACCACGACCGTCCGGCGCGCTTGAGCGCCGCTGCTTCCCGGTTCGTCGTGGCTACGGGCGGACTTGAGAACGCACGCCTACTGCTCGATGCGCGAGCCGGGGCAGGTTTCGGAGGCGGTTCCGACATCGTCGGCCGCTTCTACACCGACCACCATCGCGTCTTCACTGGGACCCTGACACCCGCCCGACGTGACATGTTCAGCACTGCCAGGATGTACGACCTCACCCAGCGCGAGACCGATGCTGGTTCCGCTCGCCCTTCGGTCATGGGCAAGCTAATCCCCACGGCTGCGCTGCTGCGCAGCGAAGAACTGCTGCACAGCGCGTCGATGCTCCTCCCCAAGCCGTCACCACTGATCGCGGCCGGGCGATCCGACATCGGGCGACTGCTACGCGGAAACCTACGGGTGCTCGGCGAACGGCGATCTGCGAGTCGAGTCGCACGCACAGCACTTCACTCGCTCCGTCTCGGCGTCGGGCTCACCGCAGCTCAGCGACGCATGCCACCGAGGATCGACGCCGGCTGGTCGGGCGTCTCCGGACGGTGGACGCCCTTCGAGCGATTCGACATCGAAACACAAATCGAGCTCGCACCGGACGCTGGCAATCGACTCACTCTCGGAACGACGGTCGACCGATTCGGGAGACAGCGTTGCGACCTGACCTGGACCTGGTCTGACGCCGACCTCGACAGCCTCCGCCGCACCACCGACCTCCTCGGCCGAGCATGCGAGCAGACGGGCGTGGGAGCCTTCGCTCCGACGAGGTGGGGTTCGACGCCCGAACTGACGACGCCATGTGGGGCCTTCCACCCGTCCGGGACGACCCGGATGTCGGCGACCGCACACAACGGCGTCGTCGACGATCGATGCCGGGTCCACGGAACCGACAACCTCTTCGTCATCGGCAGCTCGACGTTCCCGACGGTTGGCTATGCAAATCCGACCCTGACGATCATCGCGTTGGCGCTTCGTCTCGCCGACGATCTCTCGAGGAACTGAGCTCGTACCGAGAAGATCAGGAGTCGTCGAGCGCAGCAAGGAGCAGATCGACGACTCTCTTCGAATTCACATCACCGTCGAAGTGCCGTTCGGCATGACGACGGGCCGCAGCCGACATCTGAGCTCGGAGTTCGTGGTCGTCGACGAGATCGGCAAGCCGACTCGCCAGCGCATCAGCATCGGCGGGGGGCACGACGAATCCGGTTTCCCCCTCGACGATCATCTCCCCCATCGCCCCGACATCGCTGACCACACACGGCAGGCCGGACGCGCTCGCCTCGACGATGACGTTGGGAAATGCCTCGGCCATACTCGCCAACACGAAGATGTCGCATTCGGCATAGAGGCGTCTGAGCTCGGGGCTGTTCGGCCCGAGTCCGCGATGAACCCGCACACCCTCCTGAGGTTCGACTTCCGATCGTGTCACGATGTCCAGTTCCGCTCGACCGCGAAGCTCGTCGAAGGCGTCGATCAACAACGGACCACCCTTGCGCTCGAAGTCGCCGCCCACGAACAAGATCCTCGGCATCGCTCCAGGAACCGCCTCGCCGACGGTCCATTCGTCGAGATCGAGACCGGTGGCGATCACGACGATTCGGTCGTCGGCGACGCCGTAGTCATCGATCAGCGACCGGCGCGCCCAATCAGACATCGGAACGACCGCGTGTGCACCTCGAAGGCCCCGAATGTTGGCGCGGTGCTTCCATGCGGCGATCGGTCCACCGCGATCGGCGTTCTCGCCATAGTGCACCGCCATGTCGTCGTACAAGCGGGGGGTGTCGTCGACCATGACGACGTACGGCCGACGCCGGGCCAGCCGACCACCGAGTGCCACTGGGGTCTGGGTCAGGAAGAGGTGAGCGTCGGCGTCGCTCCGTAGCGATCGGCGCACCTCGGCGCGCCCCCGGAGCGATCCGAGAACCGATTCCGGAACCATACGCAGTCGATCGAAACGCGTCGACCCGACCCGATACTCGATGGGGTGAAACGTCGACTGAATGCGGTCGTCTACGACGACGAACCGTTCGAGATTGTCGGAATACGTCCGCAATCCCACTTGACGCTCGGTGACGAATCCGACCGAGGGGCTCGGTGGTGAGAAGCACAACGAGTCTCGTGACGACTGCCGAGTCAGCCCGATGCCGACGCCTCGTGTCAGATAGACGGCTCGCCCGAGCACTCTCGGGATCTTGCGTCGTCGAAGGCTTCGGCCCACATCGGCGAGGACGAGATTCCAGTACAGGCGACACAGGAACGGAACCATTCGACGAGGCCGACGTCGGGCCAGTTTGCCGGCCATGGCGCCGAGCCCCCGCGCGGCGTGGCGCGTGAGCGTCCGGAACTCCTCTGGCGTACGAGCGCCGTGGTGGTCGACGCCGGTCGAAATCAGACGACGAACCGGATGCCCGGCGAGCAGGATCCGGAGGGCCAGATCGGTGTCTTCGGCGTTGCGCAGCTCACTCCCGGGGCCGAGGTCGACATCGAAGCCGCCGACTTCATGAGCGACGGAGCGGCGCACGGCCATCGATGCTCCGATGCCGACGTTCACGCCGTCGGACGAGGAGCGCCAGTCACGAACATCGCGAAGCAGCACATCGGCATCAGCGACGCTCTCGGGGACGTAGCCCCCGTCAGGATCCGGCATGCCTCGCACGTCGGCGTACACAACGCCCGGACGAGCGTCGTCCTCGAGCGCGCGCACATTCTCCTCGATCCAGTTGGCATCGACTGCGCAGTCGTCGTCGGTCGAGAGGACGAACTCACTCCGGGCCAGTCGGAGTCCGCGGTTTCGTGACCGGCTGACGCCTGCATCGCTCACGCGGACGAAGCGGATCCTGTCGTCGGAGAAGCGGTCGGCGACGACGTGCTGAGTCTCGTCGGACGAACTCTGATCGATGATGATCAGCTCGAAGTTGCGATGCGTGCTCGCGAGGATCGATGCGATCGTTCCGACGATGCTGTCGCCGCGGTCGCGAGTGCACACGATCACCGAAGCAAAGGTTTCGTCGAGTGCGGCACTCACGGGAATATGACCCTAACGCAGATTTTCGCACCGACCGATTCCGACGAGGCGAGGGCGTCGAGCAGCAACTCAGCCGACGTCGCGTGACCAGATGGTGGCGTCACGCACGTGCCAGTCCCCGCCGTACCAGTCCGCACCTCTGACGTCGACTCGCGTCGTGCCGGCCGGGATCGGAGTCCAGTACGAAGCGAAGTGTTCTTCTTTGACCGCGTCTTTCGTCGGTTGTGCGAGGGCCGGCTGCCACGGCCCGCCGTCGTAGCTGACCTCGAGGTCGTGCCCGATGCCAGAGAACCTCAAGTGAGCGTCGGCGGGGGCTGGTGCCGGGAAGTTGAACGACGGCACATTCTCACCGACACCGCGTTCCGCCGCCTTGATGATGGTGAATGGGATGGCCGGTGAGATCGAGATGTTGTCCCAGTGCCATGTCGTCGGCAGACACTCGGTGACCGGCGGAACCGGGTTGTTGGCGACGTTGCAGTCTTTGGTCGGGTTGTACGAGTGATGCCCGAACTGAACGACGCCGACGTTCCAGTCGAGCGTGGGGATCGCTGTGTCGATCCACCAGAAGTCGTAGGCGGGCATCCCGACCCGAAGATGATCGGTCGACAACTCGATGACGAACGTGTCGCGACGCTTGGCGTCCGGCTCGAGGAAGGTCTCGTACCCCGTGAACGTGTCACCCGTGACCTGCCCATTCGGCCAATCGGGAAACTGGACATTCTCGAAGTCGTCGTAGATCTCCGCCAGCATCTGATTCTCACTTCCCAGCCCGACTCGGATGGAATCGCGCGGCGGGCCTGCCAGGTCGGCTGACGCATCGAGATCCAGTGGGAGTTGCGAATGCTCGTCGTACGGCGTGATCCAGACGTCCCACCAGTCGCGCACCGAGGTTCGCAGCGTCGAGATGTCGAGCGAGATGGTCGCCGTACCGTCGGAGAAGTCGACGAGTTGATTGGGCGTGAGATAGATCAAGCCGTAGGCGTCTCCGCGGATCGCTGTCATCATGTGGTTCTTGCACGAGAACACCGTGTGGTCGTAGGCGACCACCGGGTGCGACTCCGGCGGCGGCTCGCAGTTGGGCCCGTGAGCCGCGTCGACCTTGTCGAGCTCGAGCCACGTCTCCGGGTCACGGGAATGCACCGTGACGTCCCAGTTCTCTGCTGACCACGGGGTCGGCACCAGCGGATCGTCGTCGAAGGCGGCGATGAACGTTCGATCGTCGACGACACCCTCGTACGGCCCTGACGGGATTCGCAGGTTGTCCACATCGCCCTCCCCACCGGTTGTCTCGCTGCCGGCTCGCTGATCCTCGCCGGGCGATTGCGGATGAGCCGACGGCGCGGCGTCACCGCCCGGGTTCTCGATTGACGGTTGCTCGGCTCCACCGGCAGGGATCCGGCGGAGGGACACGCTCGCGAGCGCGACTCCAGCGATCAGTGCCACGACCCCCGTGAGGGCGGCCCATCTCGCGGTTCGACCGCTCGGCACCAACGCCATGATGGAAACGTACCGGCTCGACATGTTCGGCGATCGGCAGCGGCGACAAATCTCGCTCGCGACAGTCGCAACGTTTGGATCGTCTCTGCGCCGGTCGCCAACCGCCGCGAGCCAAGTGCGCTGCGCCACCCTCCGCGCTAGTTCTCGGCGGTCGCGCGACGTCGCGTCGGCAAGGAATATTCAAGAAATCGGCGGCTCTACCGATGATAGAGAGTCGCTCGATGGCGAATCGACGATCTAGTTGCGGAGGAGGAGGTTCGATGGCGGAGACGGCAGCACATGGCTCGGAAACACCCAACGAACGCTTCCGACTCGTCCAGACCGAGATCCCAAACGTCGAGAACGGCCAGGCCGAAGGTCTGGAGCGCTCGCCATCGCCGATGACCCCGTCGGTGATCCGGCGGCGCTTGATGCTGGCCGATGCATCGACCCTGCTCTTCGCCATCGCTCTGGCTTTCGTGTTCCAGGCGATCGCCAAACCGGTGCCCTGGTTCATCGTGACCGACCACCTCCTACTCGTCGTCGTCAGTCTGCCCGCCTTCGCACTCGGTGCCGGTTTCAACCACCTGTACCAGGCAAGAGCGAATGAGCGCCGCCTCGAAGAGGCCAGCAACATCTTGAAGGCCCTGGGCTTCGGCATCAGCGTGATTCTGATCATCGCGTTCGGCGTCCAGTTCGGCGAACTCTCCCGGCTGTGGATCGCCGCCCTCGCCGTCAGCGTGACGTCCTGCATGCTGATCGAACGTCGCATCGTCCGTTTCATCTTCCGGCGTCTCCGCCGCGAAGGATCGCTGCTGCGGCGGATCGTGATCGTCGGAACCGACGATCACGCCATCGCGTTGAAGGACTCGTACGAGCGCAATCCGACGCTCGGCTACGAGGTCGTTGGATTCGCCGGCGTCGTCGGCCACGAGCAGGGCGCCGCATCGGTACTCGGCTCGGTCGAAGACCTCATCCACGTTCTCGAGAAGCACGACGCAGTCGGCGTCGTCGTGTCGCTGGCATCCATCGCGTCGGATGCCGTCAACCGCCTCACGAGGCAGCTCACCGACCACGGCTATCACGTTGCGCTCTCGTCCTCCCTGCGTGACATCGACCTCGGTCGTCTTCGCCCGCAAACCCTCGACGGCCAGACGATGATCTACGTCGAACCGACGGTTCGCAACGGTTGGCGATCCAGCGCGAAACGAGTTCTCGATGTCGGGCTCGCGTCCGTGCTGATGCTCGTGACGCTGCCGCTACAGATCATCGCGGCACTCGCGGTAGCTGTGACGTCGAAGGGTCCGGTCTTCTTCAGACAGATCCGCGTCGGCAAGGACGGAGAGCTGTTCGAGTTGTTGAAGTTCCGGACGATGCGCGTCGACGCCGAAGATCGTAAGGCGGGCCTCATGGACCAGAACGAAGCGGATGGTCCGTTGTTCAAGATCCAGGACGATCCGAGAATCACTCCCGTCGGACGTCTGCTGCGCAAGTTCTCCATCGACGAACTTCCGCAACTGTTCTGTGTCTTGATCGGTTCGATGAGCATGGTCGGGCCTCGACCGGCCCTGCCGACAGAGGTCGAACAATGGGACCACGAGGTCCGAGAACGCCTTCGCGTGCTTCCGGGCCTGACCGGCATGTGGCAGGTGAGTGGGCGGTCCGACAGTTCGTTCGAGGTCTACAAACGAATGGACCTGTACTACGTCGACAACTGGTCGCTACTCCACGATCTCAAGATCTGCGCCCGAACGGTCAAGGTCGTTCTGACCGGCCGCGGCGCAGCCTGAGCACGGACGTCGACGCACGTCCGGTCGCGGGCCGCCGACCAAGAGCGCGACGCAGCGCGGTCACGTACGCGCGTAACGCATCGAAATGGAGAAATCTTCGACGCAAACCCATAATTCTCATGACAGCGGCATGCCACAGGTGTAGAACGGTTAGTCAAGGCGAGGGATGGGTATGAAAAGCGGACTACACCGAGCGGACAATCCGACAAGCGGCGATCGAAAACGGTCGAAGCGCGTCGCGATCATCAGGCGACCGGAACGATATGCAAAGTTACCGGCCGGACCGACATCGAGCGCGGATGGTGGCGATGTGCCGTCGGCCACGGGTGACGACGCCCCCACGACGCTGACGTCTCGTCAACTCAAGTCCCGACTCGTGGTTGCCGACGCCGTGGCGATGGCGGTCGGAGTGGTCGCTGCGTTCGCCATCCAGGCGATTCTCAGACCGGTCCCGCGCTTCGTCATGTCGAGCCATCTCATGTTGGTGGTCGCGAGCCTCCCATTCTTCGCGGTCGGTGCGGGTTTCAATCGGCTCTACAAGGGACGTGCCAACGAGCGACGCATGGAGGAAGCCAGCAACATCCTCAAGGCTGTCGGCGTTGGAATGAGCGGATTGTTGCTGATCTCGCTGGCATCGCAGTACAACGAACTCTCGCGACTGTGGGTCTTGCTCCTGGCGTTCAGCATCTCGACGGCGCTGCTGCTGGAGCGCCGATTCGCCCGTTCGCTGTTCGCACGGATGCGCAGCCAGGGTCGCCTGCAACGCCGGATCATCATCGTCGGCACCGACGCCCACGCGATCGGGCTCATGCATGCGTATGAACGCAACCCCTCCCTCGGCTACAAGGTCGTGGGGTTCGCCGGCGACGACGATCTCGGCGAACGCGGCGGCGTTGCCGTGCTCGGCACGATCGACAACATCTGTCACGTGCTCGACGAGCACGACGCTGTCGGAGTCGTCGTCTCTCTGTCGTCGGTAGATTCCGACGAGGTCAACGTCCTCACGCGCCGCCTGACCGATGCGGGATACCACGTCGCGTTGTCGTCGAGCCTTCGTGACATCGACATCGCTCGAATCCGTCCCCAGACGCTCGACGGCCGAACCATGATCTACGTCGAACCCGTGATGCGCAACGGTTGGCAGGAATCGGCCAAGCGAACATTCGACGTGTGCCTTGCGCTGACCATCCTCGTCGTCACGTTGCCGATTCAGATCATCGCCGGGCTGTTGATCGCCTTCACCTCGCGTGGGCCGGTCTTCTTCCGGCAGATCCGAATCGGCAAAGACGGTGAACTGTTCGAGGTACTGAAGTTCCGCACGATGGAACACAACGCAGAGCAACGCAAACACGAATTCTTCGACCAGAACGAGGCCGATGGACCGCTGTTCAAGATTCGCAAGGATCCGCGCATCACGAAGGTCGGCGGCGTGCTTCGAAAGTTGTCGATCGACGAGCTTCCACAGTTGTTCTGTGTACTGATCGGGTCGATGAGCATGGTGGGCCCTCGGCCGGCGCTCCCGAGCGAGTTCGAGCAGTGGGACGATTCGGTTCGGGAACGGCTTCGAGTGCTGCCGGGCCTCACCGGCATGTGGCAGGTGTCGGGCCGCTCCGATGCGTCATTCGAGACCTACAAGCGACTCGACCTCTACTACGTCGACAACTGGTCGCTGCTCCACGATCTGAAGATCTGCGCTCGGACGATCGGCGTCGTCCTCACCGGACGCGGCGCTGCCTGATACACGAGTCGCCCGCCGAACGAAGCGGCGTCAGGTGAGGGCGTTGATGGCGTCGGCGGTGGCGAGGGTGCGGCGGGCGTTGTCGACGTGGAGGTTCTCGATCATGCGACCGTCGACCGTGACGACACCCTTGCCCTCGGCGACCGCTTCGTCGAACGCGGCGATCACGCGTTGCGCGTAGTCGATCTCGTCGGCCGACGGCGCCCACATGTCGTTGGCCGGCTCGACCTGGCTCGGGTGGATCAGCGTCTTGCCGTCGAAGCCCATCTCCATGCCCTGACGACACTCGGCGGCGAACCCGTCGGGGTTCTTCACGTCGTTGTAGACACCGTCGATGGCGACCTTGCTGGCCTCGCGAGCGGCGAGCAGCGCCGTGGCGAGATGCGGCACGAGCGGATGACGGCCCTCGACGAGTGGTGAACGCAGTTCCTTCGCGAGGTCGTTGGTGCCCATGATCAGCACGGCGACGCGAGGATGCGCCGCGATCTCGCGAACGTTGAAGATCGCCGACGGCGTCTCGATCATCGGCCAGATCTTCAGGCCGGCGGGTGCGTGAGCGGCATCGAGCAGGGCCGACACGTCGTCGACCATCGACACCGAGTCGACCTTCGGGATCACCACGGCCGACGGTGCTGCCGCTCCGGCGGCGGCGACATCGGCAGCACCCCACTCGGTGTCGAGTCCGTTGCAACGGATGGTGAGCTCGCGGTTGCCGTACTCCCCCGACCGGACGGCGTCGACCGCACTGTTGCGGGCCGCCGACTTCGCGTCGGGAGCGACGGCGTCTTCGAGGTCGAAGATGATGGCGTCGGCCGGAATCGACTTCGCCTTCTCGAGCGCTCGCTCGTTGGCCGCGGGCATGTAGAGCACCGAGCGGCGGGGACGAAGGTCTTCGGACATGGTGATGGTTCTTTCGTGTGATCGTGCGAACAGGGGGCGGGGCGTTCAGAAGCCGTAGGTGGCGGCGAGTTCGGGGTCGCGTTCGCTGAGACGCTTGGCGAGTTCGACCACGACGTGACACTGCTTGACCGACGCGTCGTCTTCCATCTTGCCGTCGAGCATCAGCGCGCCCGTGCCGTCGCCCATCGCCTCGATCACGCGCTGTGCGTGTGCGACATCGGCGGGATCGGGGCTGAAGACCTTCTTGGCGACGTCGATCTGCACCGGGTGCAGGCTCCAGGCGCCGACACAGCCGAGCAGGTACGCGTTGCGGAACTGGTCTTCACACGCGACCGTGTCCTTGATGTCGCCGAACGGTCCGTAGAACGGGAGGATGCCGTGCGTGACGCAGGCGTCGACCATCCGAGCGATCGTGTAGTGCCACAGGTCCTGTTGGTGCGTCGCGCGGGTCGCGTCGATCACCGTCTCGCCGTCGTCGCCGACGGGCGGGTCTTCTCGCACCAGGTAGCCCGGGTGACCGCCGCCGACGCGGGTGGTCTTCATGCGGCGGTTGGCCGCGAGATCGGCAGGCCCCAGCGAGAGCCCCTGCATGCGCGGAGACGCCGCACAGATCTCCTCCACGTTGGCGACGCCGCGAGCCGTCTCCAAGATCGCGTGCACGAGTAGCGGCCGCGTGCGACCCGACTTGGCTTCGAGTTGCGCCAGCAGTCGGTCGACGTAGTGGATGTCTTCGGGACCCTCGACCTTCGGGATCATGATGACGTCGAGCGCTTCACCGCATTCGAGGACGGCGGCGGTGATGTCGTCGAGCGCCCAGGGCGAATCGAGGCTGTTGACTCGCGTCCAGAACTGCGTCTGACCGAAGTCGACGGTCTGCGCCACCTCGACGAGTCCGGCTCGCGCTGCTTCCTTCTGATCGGCGGGCACGCCGTCTTCGAGGTTGGCGAGCAGGATGTCGACGGTCGGCGCGATCGCCGGCACCTTCGAGCGCATCTTCTCGTTGGCGGCCGGGAAGAAGTGGATCATCCGGCTCGGTGGGAAGGGCACCTCCCTGATGGGTTCGGGCGCACCGACGGCGAGTGGACGGAAGAAGTCTTTTGCTGGACGCATCGGATGAAACGCTAGAGCGAAGTGACGACCGAGAGGTAATCGGCGGGCTCGAAGCGCGAACTCAGTGCGGCAGCCGGAGTCGGTCACCGACCGTCTCGACCAGTCCGTCGGCGAGCAGGCCGTGCACGATGCGCTCGTCGAAGGCGTCGGTCGGTCGTGGCCCGGCGGCGAGCGAGGCCAGCACGCGGCCGCGAGCCTGGCGGTCGCTCCCTTCGAAGCGGGCCTGCTTGGTGCTGACGCCTGCGGATCCGACCGCCGGGTCGGGGCTCGGCTTCCCGGCCTGCTGCCATGCGCACTCCGCTGAAATCGGACAGTCACCGCACGACGGCGTCGGACGGCAGACCATCGCGCCGAGGTCCATCAGGACCTGGTTCCAGATCCACCCGTCGCCTGCCGGGACGAGCGCGTCGGCCGCAGCCTGCGCTCGTTTCGGCGTCAACCGCTCCCCCGTACTGCGCGCGAGGATGCGCGCGATGTTGGTGTCGACGACGGCGACGTCACGCTCGAACGCGAACGCGAGCACCGCTCGCGCCGTGTACGGGCCGATGCCGGGCAACGCCAACAGGTCGTCGAGATCGTCGGGAAGCCGCCCGTCGTGTTCCTCGACCACCTGCTGGGCCGTGCGATGCAGGTTGCGCGCTCGACGCGGATACCCGAGCCCCTGCCAGAGCCGGAGCAGGTCGCCGACGGAGGCGTCGGCGCACACCGACGGCGTCGGGTACGCGTCGAGGAACGCGAGCCACTTCGGGATCACACGCTCCGCTTGGGTCTGCTGCAACATCACCTCCGCGACGAGGATCCGCCACGGATCGCGCTCGGCCCGCCACGGCAGTTCTCGCAGACGGGGGATGCCCCATGCCAGCACCGCGCCCGAGTCGAACGGCGGCTCGTCGGCCGTGACCCCGTTCGGAACGTCGTCAGGCCGCGGTGCGGGCATCGGGCCGTCGACTCACGACGATTCGTCGCTCCACACCTCGACGCCGTCGTATGGGCGCTTCCGGTCGGGTGCGGCATCCTTCTTCCAGATGAGCACCTTGCGCTTGAAGTAGCACACCTCTTTGCCGTCCTGGTTGAAGCCCTTGGTCTCGACGGTGACGATGCCGCGGTCGGGCTTCGACTTCGACTCCTTCACCTCGAGCACGCGCGTCTCGGCGTGGATGGTGTCGCCGTGGAACGTGGGGAACTTGTGCTGCAGGGTCTCGATCTCGAGGTTGGCGATCGCCGCACCCGACACGTCGGGGACGCTCATGCCGAGCACGAGCGAGTAGACGAGGTTGCCGACGACCACGTTGCGGCCTTGCACCGACTCGGCGGCGAACCAGTCGTTGGTGTGCAACGGATGGTGGTTCATCGTGATCATGCAGAACAGATGATCGTCGTACTCGGTGATCGTCTTGCCGGGCCAGTGCCGGAGGATGTCGCCGGGCGTGAAGTCTTCGAGGTATCGCCCGAACGGGCGCTCATGCGTCGTCATGGATCGCAACGTATCCGCGACGCCTGCACCGCTACCAACCCGTCGTGGAGGTGCGACTCGCTCCCGGTCAGGCCTCGTCGGCCCCGTGGCCCATCTCGGCGGCGTCGGCGACCGGCTCGTCGGGGGGTTCGGTGACGCGACGGCCGAATCGCAACGCGAAGTCGATCTTCGACTCGCCGGTGTTCGAGCCGTCGCGGGCGAGCTCTCGGAGGCGCGCCAGCCGATCACGCTTCTCGATCTTCCACGGACCGATCCTGAGCGTGGCGTACGCGATGGCGCCGAGGAAGATCGGGAAGAAGAACTGCGCGAACCGGTACGCCGCGAAGCCGAGCGTTGCGACGTTCTCGGTGAGGCCGAAACCGACCAGCGTCACGACGTACACGGCGTCGACGTAGCCGAGTCCGCCCGGCGTGATCGGAATCGCTGCGAGGAGATTGCCGAGCCCGAACGCCACGATCAACGCGTCGATGTCGAGACTGCCGCCGAACGCACGGATGAACACCCACAGCGCTGCCGCGTCGACCAGCCAGTTGGCCAACGCGAAGAACACGACGCGACGCAGGAGCGCCGGGTCGCTCATGAGCTCTTCGAGACGCGTGCCGATCTGTCGCAGCGCGTTGGCCATCTTGTCTTCGTCGGTTCGCATCTTGCGCGCGATCCACCGCACGAACTTCTCCGCACGCCCCTGCCCTTCCATGATCCCGACGACCAGAAAAGCGGCGATACCGATGACGATGATGCCCATCAGCGCGGCCGACCCGTAGACCGGGTTCACGCCGCGGCGCGGGACCGACACGATCAGTCCGAGCCAGAACACGAGGTTGAGCACCACCGCCGACCCGATGCCGGCGGTGGCGAGTGCGAAGCCCGCGTCGGGGCCACGGATCCCCGACAGCGTGAGCAACCGGTACCCGAGCGCGGAGCCGGCTGCGTTGCCACCGGGCACGACGTTGGTCAGCGCCTTGGTGCTCAGCTGGATGCGGAACATGCGCATCGGCGAGAGCGGGTCGGCGGCCTCGCCGAGCGCTGCGCGAGTGAGCAGGGAGTAGAAGAACAGCGCGACGAGTTCGAGCGCGAAGCCGACGCCGATCAGCACCGGGTTGAGGTCGGTGAGTTCGCTCGCCGCTTCTCGGAACTTCGGAAGCAGCGCGATCGAGTAGTAGACGACGAGCGCGAAGACCGCCATCTTGATGCCGAAACGAACCGGCCGGATCCGTGGCTTGACCGCCGGCGTGACGCGCGGGAGCACCGGGAGTTCCCCCGTCGGGAACTCATCGCGTGCCATCTCGTAGGTGGCGTCGAAGTCATCCCCTTCTGGGGTCGTGCTCACTCCTACTTCCTAGCAAGTTCGTGCACCTTCCCAACGCCATCGGGTCGTCGCGCGGAGTGCCGGCCCGGTGACGGCGAGCGACCGAAACCGGACGCGAACGGCCGAGTCAGAGCAAGGAGTCGATGATGCGCGCCAGTCGCATCCGCAGACCCGGGGCGTGTGCGGTGTCGGTCTTGCCGAGGTGCGTCACGACGAGCTGGGATTGGGGGACGACCACGACGTACTGCCCTTCGTACCCGTGGCACGCGTAGCTGCCGGGAAACGCCGGCCACAGCCACCAGTGGCGGCCGTAGTCGAGGCCAGAGTCGTCGTGGGCAGTCCACTCGCTGGCGTGGTCGACCCAGCCGGTGGGCAGCACCCGTCGGCCGTCGACACTCACGCCGTCACGGGCGTACAACTCGCCGAAGCGGGTGAAGTCGCGAGCCGTGGCGTACACGTACGACGAGCCGACGAAGTCGCCGACCTCGTCGAACTTCGGAATCGCCGAGGTCATGCCGGCCGGCGCGAACACCCGCTCGTGCAGGAAGTCGGTCACCGCGCGCTCGCGCTCCGATGGAGCCGCGTCGACGGCGAGCCCGGCGCGACGACACACGACGTCGCCGACGATGCGCGACACGATGTTGGTCGTGCCCGACGAGTAGTTGAACACGGTGCCCGGGGTGGAGGTGAGCGGCAGATCGGCCGCGTACTGTGCGAAGCTCGGCGCCGTACCGGAGAACAGCATCTCGATGCAGTTCGAGGTCTCGCCGTCGACGTAGTCCTCCACGAACGCGAGCCCCGGACGCATCTCGAGCAGATGGTTCAGCGTGATCTGTTCCTTGTCGGTGCCGGCCCACGACGGCACGGCGGCGGGAGCGTCGACGTCGAGGACGCCGTCGCCGACGAGGACGCCGACGGCTGCGTGTGTGATCGACTTCGCCATGCTCCACGACAGCAGCGTCGACGATGCCGAGATCGTCTGCGCTTCCTGGAACTCGTTGCTCGGTTGCACGCCGTACCGCTCGGCGACGATCGCGCCGTGGCGGGTGGCGACGAGCGCGAGTGACACGCCCTGTTCGCTCGGACGGTGGAACAACTCCTCCAGCAGTTCGTCGGTCGGGACCGGCATGTCAGTGCGCCTCTCCTCGGCGGTCGGCGGGGTCGACGAGCCGATCGCTCAGGCCGACGAGTCCGGGAATGTCGTGGATGTCGACGTCGAGCAGTGGCAGTTCGATCAGTTCGGCATGTCCGCTGAGCCGTTCGAGCTCGGCGATCTGAGATCGTTCGGCCTCCGCGAGTCTGGTCAGTTCGCGGTGCCACTCGAGGTGGTCGACCAGTGGCCCTTCGCCCATGTCGGCGAGTTCGGCTTCGACGGCCTCGCCGAGCGGTTCGGGTAGCGGATGGATCAGGTTGACGACCACGCCGGCCAGCGGGAAGTGCTTCTCGTCGATGGCGTCGAGGAGGTGTTCGGCCTCACCGACAGCTTCGGACCGCGGACTCGACACGACGATGAACGCGGTCGCGTCGGAACGCAGCAGCTTCGACACCTCCTTGGCTCGGTCGCGCAGGCCACCTTCGATGTTCGCGAGCGAGCGGAAGAACTGCACGGTGTCTTCGACGATCTGCGGCCCGGCGAGGCGTTTGACCGCCCAGAGAAACATCGACGATGCCGCATCGGTGATCTTGGCGAACGTGCGCTGACCGACCGTGAGCGCGCGATACACCGGATGGCTGAGGAATCCGACGAGTCGATCGGGTGCGTCGAGCAGGTCGATCGCGTGACGCGACGGCGGCGTGTCGACGATGACGAGATCCCAGTCGCCACTGGTGTGCAACTGATGCAGCCGTTCGATCGCCATGTACTCCTGCGCGCCCGACAACGACCCGGAAATCGCCTGGTAGACGGGGTTGTTGAGGATGGCGTCGGCTTGTTTGCGGCTGCCCGCCTGGTCGCGGACGAGCCGGTCGAAGGTCTGCTCGGCGTCGAGCATCAGCGCGAAGAGTTCGCCGTCGGTCGATCGCTTGGTGACCCCGGCGACCTTGTGTGGCTCGTCGGCAGCTGCCCCGGCTTCGAGCCCGAGGGCGTCGGCGAGCCGGCGAGCCGGGTCGACGGTGACCACCACCGTGCGTCGACCGGCGCGAGCTGCGGCCACGCCCAGCGCTGCGGCGGTGGTGGTCTTGCCCACCCCACCGGGTCCGCAGGTGAGAATCAGCTCGGAGCGGGCGATGGCACCGGCGACGGTGAGTTCGGCTGCGGTGCTCGATCGCTTGCTCATTTCGCCGTCTCCGTCGTGAGATTGACCGGGTCGATCAGCGCATCGGCCAACTCGACGATCTCGTCGAGGCCGAGGGTCGGCGTCGGCAGCCGAGGCAGCGTGATGACCGGTTCGTCGCGAGCTGCCCGCAGCCGATCGAGTTGCTCGTGTTGCTGTTCGAGCCGACTTCGGCCGAACGCCGCAGCCGACTCGAGCGCTCGCTTCGCGTCGCCCGACAGTTTGAGCTTGTGCGTCCGCGCTGCCATCGCCGGCGACTTGGCGAGGCCGGGTCGGTCGGGCCAGCAACCGTTGACGACGAGCGGGTGCAGCGCCAGGCCGAGGTCGTCGCCGAGGTCGCGGGCGAGTTCGATCAGTTCGGTGATCGGTGTCTCTTCGGGGAGCGCGACGAGCAGGGCTCGACAACGTTCGACGTCGGCGAGCATCTCCGACACCTCTCGCGCCTGGTCGAGGACCGGACCGGATTTGACCACGTCGGAGAGCCCCGACGCCGACCGCAGGAACGGTGCCGCGTGGCCGGCGGGTGGGGCGTCGACGACGACGAGGTCTGCCTCACGGTTGCGTTCGATCTCCTTGATCTTTCCGAGCACGAGCAGGTGTTCGAGGCCGGGGGTGGCCGCGGCGATCATCGGGAGCGATGCGGCCGAGGCCGCACGACGAAGGAGCCCGCCGACGCCTTTGAGTTCGAGGTAGTCGCCGAACGCCTGGTCGGCGGGGATCGTGCGGGCTCGGATCTTGCCGCCGCCGTCGAAGCGTTGCAGGGTCTGCTCTCGGTCGTTGATCTCGCGTCCGCCGAGCAGCGTGCCCATGCCGGGTCTCCCGTCGACCGAGATGAACATGACGTCGGCGCCGTCGCGAGCCGCTGCCCACGCAGCGGCTGCCGCCACGGTCGACGATCCGACGCCGCCCTTGCCGGCGACCACCATGACCCGGGCCGCCGTCAACCAATCCGTCCCCGAGTCGCTCATCGGTGCTCACCGTAGCGACGTGGGCCTCGATCTGCGGTCACCCCGACGGTCGGGCCCGGCCGTGGGCGCACCGGGTCAGGCGAACCGTGGGCCGGCGATGCCCACCGCGCTCGCGACCGGACGGCCGACGGCGTCGCAGGCCAAGCGGGCTGCGTCGACCAGTCGGTCGATCGAGAGTCCGGTGTCGATGCCCATGCCGTCGAGGCCGTGAGCGAGGTCTTCGATGGCCACGTTGCCACTCGCACCGGGAGCGAACGGGCAACCGCCGAGTCCGCCGACCGCTGCATCGAGGCGTGTGGCACCGTGTTCGAGCGCGGCGAGTCCGTTGGCGATGGCGAGCCCACGCGTGTCGTGGAGGTGCGCGCCGATCGAGGCGTCGTCGCCGACGGCGTCGGCCACGGCCTGCGTGAGCGCTGCGACCTCGGTCGGAACGGCCACGCCGATGGTGTCGGCGAGTCCGATCGAGGTGGCGCCGGCGGCGGCGACACGACGGGCGACGTCGACGACGCGAGCCGGGTCGATGCGCTGCTCGTACGGGCAGCCGAACGCCGTCGACAGTGTCATCTCGACCGTGGCGCCGGCATCGATGGCCGGGACTGCAGCGGCTTCGAACGCAGCGATCGCGTCGTCGGTGCCGGCGCCGGCGTTGTGCCGGCTGTGGGTGTCGCTGACCGAGATGACGTACTGCAGATGGGTGAGGCCAGCGGCGAGCGCCCGTTCGGCGCCGCGTCGGTTGAGTACGAGCCCCCACCGGATCACGTCGGCGCCGTCGGTCGCCGCGCACAGCGCGTCGGCGTCAGCCATCGCCGGCACCCGATCCGGCCGCACGAAACTCGTGAGCTCGAGCTCACGGATGCCCGCCGCCACCAGCGCCTCGAACAACGCCAACTTCACCTCAGTCGAAACCGGAGCCTCGTCCTGCAACCCATCTCTGAGCGAAACATCCCGAAGCAGCACAGAACGAGGAAACGTCATGGCGACAGTCTGCCCCAGTCAAATGATCAGCGAGAACCAAGCAAGCGGAGCGCTCCAACCAACGGCCTGCCACCGAAGGGTCGAGCCGAAGGCGAGCGCAAGCGAGGAAGGGAGCGAAGCGACCGGCCTCCGAGCGCCCGAAGCCTAGAAGTCTTCGTCGAAGCTGACGTCGCCTTCGATACCGGTCTGGTAGCTCGACACGGTGCGTTCGAAGAAGTTCGACAGGCCCTGCACGTCTTGGAGTTCCATGAAGCTGAACGGGTTCTTCGACCCGAACTCCGAGGCGTAACCGAGGAGGTGCAGACGGGTGTCGGCGACGTACTGGAGGTACTCGCGAGTGTCGGGCAGGCTCATGCCCGGCACGCCTTCGCCGAGGACGTCGGCAGCGAACTGGTACTCGCAGTCGACGGCGTCACGCAACATCTCGCGGATGTCGGCTTCGAGGCGATCGTCGAACAGTTCGGGCTCTTCGGCCCGCACGGTGTTGACGACTTCGAGTGCGAAGTTCATGTGGCACGACTCGTCGCGGAACACCCAGTTGGTGCCGTCGGCGAGACCGTTGAGCAGACCCTTCGAACGCAGGAAGTAGACGTACGCGAACGCCGCGAAGAAGAACAGGCCTTCGATGCACGTCGCGAAGCAGATGAGGTTCATCAGGAACTTGCGACGTTCCTCCTGCGTGGTGATGGCGTCGAGATGATGCACCTCGTCCATCCACTTGAAGCAGAACTCGGCCTTGGCCTTGATCGACGGGATGTTCTCGACCGCGGCGAACGCAGCTTCGCGCTCTTTCATGTCGGGGATGTAGTTGTCGAGCAGCGTCAAGTAGAACTGGACGTGCAACGCCTCTTCGTACAGCTGGCGAGACAGGTACATCCGAGCTTCGGGAGCGTTGATGTGCTGGTACAGGTTGAGCACCAGGTTGTTCGCCACGATCGAGTCACCGGTCGCGAAGAACGCCACCAGTCGTGACACGAGGTGCTTCTCGGCCGGCATCAGCTTGCGGTCGAGGTCGACGAGGTCGTCGGAGAAGTCGATCTCGTCGACGGTCCACGTGTTCTTGATCGCATCGCGGTACATGTCGAAGAACTGCGGGTAGCGCATGGGCCGCAGCGTCAGGTCGAAGCCCGGGTCGAGAATGTGCTTCGGTCGTGCGTTGCCCACCGGAACGGTGGTGGACATGTTCTCCGGGATGTACTCGTCGGGGGTGATCGGGTCGATCAATGCCATCAGTCGCAGGCCTCACATGCTTCGGGGTTCTCCAACGAGCAGGCGATCGCCTCGTCGTCGGTGAACGTCTTCTTCTCGGTCGGGGCGGGAGCACCGCCATCGGTGGGTGCCGTCGGCGTCGGTGCAGCTCCGCCGGTCGTGCTCTTGTTGATCTTGGTGGCCGCACGGCTGCGCAGGTAGTAGGTGGTCTTGAGACCGGCCTTCCACGCATGCAGGTACATCGACGACAGCTTGCCGATCGTCGGGGTCTCCATGAAGAGGTTGAGCGACTGGCTCTGGTCGATGAAGGCGCCACGGTCGGCGGCCATGTCGATCAGCTGACGCTGCGGGATCTCCCACGCGGTGCGGTAGATCTCCTGCAGTTCGGCCGGGATACGGTCGACGCCCTGGATCGAGCCTTCGGCCTTCTTGATGTCGGAGATCATCTTCTCGTCCCACAGGCCTCGTGCCTGGAGTTCACGCACGAGGTAGCGGTTGATCTGCATGAACTCGCCGGAGAGCGTCTCACGCTTGAACAGGTTCGACACCTGCGGCTCGATGCACTCGTAGCAACCGGCGATCGACGCGATCGTGGCGGTCGGCGCAATGGCGATGAGCAGCGAGTTGCGCAGACCGTGTTCGGAGATGCGACCACGCAGCTCGGCCCAGTCGAGATCGGTCGGGACGTTGACGGTCTTGCCGTCGCGCATCCACATGTCGAACTGCAGCTCACCCTTGGCCGCACGAGTGCCATCGAAGGCTTCGTGCGGGCCGCTGACTTCGGCGAGTTCGGTCGACGCCCACAGTGCGTGGAAGTAGATGTGTGCCGAGATCTGCTCGCTGAGCGCCTTGGCTTCGTTGGAGTCGAACGCCAAGCCCTTCTTGAAGAAGACGTCTTGCAGACCCATGAGGCCGAGGCCAACCGGGCGCCACTTGTTGTTCGAGAACTCGGCTTCGGGCGTCGGGTAGTAGTTGATGTCGATGACCCGGTCGAGGAACGGCACGACCTGGCGCACGACCCGCCCGAGACGGGCGAAGTCGAACACGGTGTCGCCCTGCGCGTTGGTGTCGACGTACGAGCCGAGGTTGAGCGAGCCCAGGTTGCAGACCGCCGTGTTGTCCTGGTCGGTGACCTCGAGGATCTCGGTGCAGAGGTTCGAGAGGTGCACGACACGGGGCGAACCGTCGTCGTTCGTCGAACCGGTCTGATTGCACTTGGTGTTCGACGCGTCCTTGAAGGTCATCCAGCCGTTGCCGGTCTGCGCGAGCGTGCGCATCATGCGGCTGTAGAGCTGGCGGGCCGGGATCTGCTTCTCGAAGAGCCCGTCGGTCTCGGCCTTCTCGTACTCACGACGGAAGTCGTCGCCGTACAGATCGGTGAGCTGCGGGACCTTCTTCGGATCGAACAGGCTCCACTGCCAGTCCTTCTCGACGCGCTCCATGAAGAGGTCGGGGACCCAGTTGGCGATGTTGAGGTTGTGGGTACGGCGAGCGTGGTCGCCGGTGTTGTCGCGCAGTTCGAGAAAGTCTTCGATGTCGGCGTGCCACGACTCGAGGTACACACAGGCGGCACCCTTGCGGCGCCCGCCCTGGTTGACGGCGGCGACCGACGAGTCGAGCGTGCGCAGCCACGGCACGATGCCGTTGGAGAGGCCGTTGGTGCCCGTGATGAGGCTGCCCTTCGAACGGATGCGGTGCCAGGCGACACCGATGCCGCCGGCGAACTTCGACAGCTTGGCGATGTCGGTGTAGCGCTTGTAGATGCCTTCGAGGCTGTCGGGCGGCGAGTCGAGCAGGTAGCAGCTCGACATCTGGCTGTGCGTGGTGCCGGAGTTGAACAGCGTCGGGCTCGACGGCAGGTACGCCAGCGACGACATGAGGTCGTAGAACTTCACCGCTTCGGTGACGTCGCCGGTGAACTCGCCGCGGTCGTTGCCGGCCACGAGGCCGCAGGCGACGCGCAGGAAGAAGTACTGCGGCGTCTCGATGACGTCGCGTCGCTCCGGGTGACGCAGGAGGTAGCGGTCGTACACCGTGCGGAGACCGAAGAACTCGAAGTGACGGTCGCGGTCGGAGTTGATGGCGGCGTTGAGTTCGGGAGCGTTCGCTTCGACGAAGTCGTACACCTCCTGCGACACGATGCCTTCGTCGTAGCCGACCTTGACCGACTCGGAGAACCACGGGATGTTCTGGTTGCGGACCTCTTTGTCGATGATCGTGGCGAGCAGCCGCGACGCGAGCTTCGAGTAGTTCGGCTCGTCGACGATGAGCCCTGCCGCCGTGCGGATCGAGAGTTCGTCGAGCTCACGGGTGGTGGCACCGTCGGCGAGCGCCGAGATGGTGCGGGTGGCCACACGCATCGGGTCGACACCGAGCAGCCCTTCGGAGGCACGGGCGATGGCGTTGACGATCTTGTTCAGGTCGACCGGTTCGACACCGCCGTTGCGCTTGGTGACACGCATTCCGGTCGGGCCTGCGTCGACCGACCCGTCGTTGACCGGCGTACGTGCCGCATCGGTCAGGGTCGGCGCTGCGGGCGTTCCGGGTTCGATTCCGTCTTCGATCAGTGTCACTGTCACTCCTCGTGCTTCTTCTTCGTTGTGTCGTGCAGACGTGGTGTCGAGACTCGACATCCACTGCGCACATGTGCCCTGAGCAACAGTTCGAACCATCTGGCCCCAACCACCACATCTGGTGTTCGCTTCGGTCGTTTCCCCCGTGCCGACACCACATGCTGTGATGACGGAGGAGTAATTACAGCAGCGTCATTCGACGCGCGCAAGCCTATCTGTCGACTTTCGGGCGATATTTTTTCGACCTTCGCGAAAGAGCAGGTCACAGCCTCGCGAGACCATTTCGGCGCGGCGCTCGCCGCATCATCGGACCGTCGCGATGCATCCGCACCTCGGCCAGATCGGCCTCGGCACGCAGCCGCGACCACGCCTTTGCGAGGGTCGAACCGCTCGCTGCGACCACCTGGGTGACCCCGTCGCGGCCGACACGCTCGGCCTCGGCCCGCCACACGACGTGGAGCTGTTCGAGCCGGCCGTCGCGACCCCGGACGTGATTCTCCTGGTAGTCGAGCGTCGTGCGCCATCCGGATCGCTCGAGCTCACACCGATCGAACTGTTGCACGCTGCCGTGCTGACGACGACGAAAACCGGTCACGCCGAACGTCTGACGGCGCGCCACCGGCCGGGAAGCGCTGTTCCGGGGTGAGTTGGTGTCGGCGGGCATGACCCCATCGTGAACGACCCACCCTGTGGGGCGCTAGTGCCGCAACCATGTGAATTGCGCGGTGACCAGCTGTGCGCGTCCTGTGGACAACCCGCGCCGACTGTGGACGAACCGTGATGTTTAGAGCGAACCTTGCAGCTCGAGGAGGACGTCGGTGCAGGCGAGGGCGGCTGCGGCGAACGCCGGGTCGGTCGGGTCGAGGCTCTCGGCCAACAACTCCCCCGCCGGGTCGGCGAGCACGTCGGCCGTCGAGATCTCGGGAACGTCGGCCCCGTTGTCTCGCAGACAGTCGAACAGCGAGATCACCAACCCCACCTCCGACTCCGCCATCGGCACGAAGAAGTCGGCGTCGGCGTTGTCGGAACACGACGAGCCGTCGTCGGGAACCACCAGATCGACGAGATATGCGGTGACGTCGGCCTCGACACACTCGATCGTGCCGTAGGCCGTGTGGCCCTCGGCCTCGACCGTGTACAACGTGGCCGACGACAGCACCTCGGCCAACTCGACCGACCACTCGTACGGCGTCGCCGGGTCACCCGTGTTGCCGATCACCAGGATCGGTGCGGCACCGTCGGCCGACCCGAGCGCGAGCGGCTCGGCCGACTCGGGGAATCCGAGACATCCCGTCGACGCACGAAGCGCATCGGCGAAGAACTCCGACTGCGCGGCGACCTCGGCGGCCCCGGCCACGATCGCGTCCCGATCGATCCGGTCGGCGTCGTCGGCACAGTTGATGAACGTGTTCGCCACCTGCGAGTTGTCGTAGGTGCCGTCGGGTCGCCGACCCGAGTAGGCGTCGGCGAGTACCTGCAGGATGGTGCCGTCCTGTTCGGCCTCGGCGGTGAACAGTCCCTGCGCGAGGAACGGCCACGTGTCTTTGCTGTACAGCGACGCGATGACGGCGAGGTCGAACTCGCCGGCGGTGAGCATCCGATCGGGATCGTCGACCGGGAACGAGCCGACCTCGGCGATCTCGGAGCGCAGGCCGTCGAGCACCTCGAGGGTCGGGCCGACGTCGTGCAGCAGGCAGTCGGTGTCGGCGTCGCAGGCCGCGGCGAAGTTGCGCAGCGCCTGGTCGAACCCGGCGGCCTGACCGAGTGCCAGCTCCTGCGGATCGGTGGACGGTTTGACCGCGGCGTCGAGCACGAGCGCCCGGACGTTGTCGGGGAACAGTTCGGCGTACACCGCGCCGAGGCGAGTGCCGTACGAGTACCCGACGTAGGTGAGTCCGTCGTCGCCGAGCGCAGCGCGCAGGAGGTCGAGGTCGCGGGCTGCGTTGAGCGTGCCGAGGTGCGGGGCGAGTGCCATGGTCTGCTCGGTGCAGCTCGCGAGGTCGGCAGCTTGCGTCGCGAACAGCTCGTCGACGGCCGCCATGTCTACCTCGGCGATCAGCACCACGCTGTCGTCGACCTCGACGTCGCACTCGACCGCCGTGCTCGCCCCCACACCTCGCGGGTCGAAGCCGACCAGGTCGAACGCCGACGACACCTCGGTCGGCATGATCGCTGCCGCCTGCAGCAAGAAGTCGACGCCCGAGCCGCCGGGACCGCCCGGGTTGAACACGATCGAACCGATCTGCTCGGCATCGCCGGCCGTGTCGGCGCGCGACACGGCGATCTCGATCTGCTCCCCGTCGGGGTCGGCGTGGTCGAGTGGCACGACGAGCGTGGCGCACTCGGTCTCGACCAGCGGGTTGGGTGTGTCGCACGGCCCCCAGTCGAGCGCCGACGCGTCGCCGTCCGTCTCGGTCGGCACGGAGCCGGAGACCGGCGCGGTGTCGGAGACCGTCACGGTGTCGGAGACCGACTCGTCGGAGTTCGCCACGTCGGGCGAGGCCGAGTCGGAACCGCTGCACGACGCGACGACGATCGCCATGGCGACGACCACAGAGAGGTGTTTCATGGGCACGACGCTAACCAGGCCGGGCGCCGTCGGTCAGTCGACCCACTTCGGCGAGTAGGCGGTCGGCGGCGAAGTGGCGAGCGCGACCGCTGCGGCCGGATCGACGGTGCGCTGCGCGAGTCCGCCGTGCTCGGGCTTCATGAACCCGGCGTCGACCACGCGACCGACGAAGTCGAACAACGACTCGAAGTACCCGTCGACGTCGAGGAACACCACCGGCAACGAGACGATGCCGAGCTGGTTCCACGTGAGGATCTCGAACGTCTCGTCGAGGGTCCCGAAGCCGCCGGGCAACACGATGACGCCGTCGGCCAACTCCGCCATGCGGGCCTTGCGGGTGTGCATCGTCGCCTCGACCTCGAGCAGGCTGAGCGTCGAGTGCGCGACCTCCAACGACTTCAACTGTTCGGTGATCACACCCGTGACCTCTCCGCCGGCGCTCAGCACACCGTCGGCGACCGCCCCCATCAGACCGACGTGCCCGCCGCCGTACACGAGCCGGTGTCGGGCATTCGCGATCTCGGTGCCCAGGCGCTCCGCCATCTGGCGGAAGGCCCCGTCGCCGCCCGAACTCGACCCGCAGAAGACCGTGATGTTTGCCATGAGTCACATGGTGCCAGGGAGAGCCAGATATCACTCGCCCGGATACCGATCGGTAATCTCGCCAGTCATGACTGCCCCAGACCTTCCCGCAGCCGCCGACGTCATCGATCTGGCCGACCGAGTCGTCGGCAAGGCGGTACGCCGACTCGCATCGCTCGACGGCGGTCCCGACGAGCACCAGGTGCTCGCGTACGACATCGCTCACGCTGCATCGGCGGTCGCCACGGCGAAGTCGCTCGTCGACTACGGCAACAAGGGTGACGTCGAAGCGAAGATCACGTGCGCCTACGCCGCCGACATGGCGCACGATCTCACCTCGAAGATCCTGGGCCGCGAGGCCGACTGGGGCGTCGAACGAGACGCGATGGCCGATGCGCACGCCTTCATGGCGACGTACCGCGCTCCCGAGTTCCTCGCTTCGCTGGCCGACACGCCCGGCCCGTCGCACCTCAGCAGCGACATGGAGATGGTCGCCGACACGTTCGACTCCTTCGCGCAGAACGTCATTGCGCCGCACGCCGAGCACGTGCACCGAACCAACGCCGACGTGCCCGAGGAGATCGTCAGCGGCATGGCCGAACTCGGCGCGTTCGGGCTGAGCGTCCCGGCCGAGTACGGCGGCTACAGCGAGGGCGGCGACGAGGAGTACATCGCGATGGTCGCCGCCACCGAGGCGCTGTCGAAGGCGAGCCTCGGCATCGGCGGTTCGCTCATCACGCGTCCCGAGATCCTCACCCGTGCGCTCGTCAAGGGTGGCACCGAGGAGCAGAAGCAGAAGTGGCTGCCGCTCCTCGCCACCGCCGAGGTCATGCCCGCCGTTGCGGTCACCGAGCCCGACTACGGCTCCGACGTCGCCGGCATCAAGGTCACCGCCACCCCGAAGGACGGCCCCAACGGTGAAGCCGGTTGGGTGATCAACGGTGTGAAGACCTGGTGCACGTTCGGTGCCCGCGCCGACGCACTCACCCTGCTCGCCCGCACCGACCCCGACCGGACGAAGACGCACCGCGGGCTCAGCCTGTTCATCGTCCCCAAGCCGCGCGGCGACGCGCACGGTTTCGATCTGCGTCAGGAGATCGACGGACCCGACGGCCCGGTGTCGACCGGCGGTCGCATGGAGGGCAGCCCGATCGACACGATCGGCTACCGCGGCATGCACAGCTACGAGATCTCCCTCGAGGACTGGTGGGTCCCCGCCGAGAACCAGGTCGGCGGCGAAGAAGGACTCGGCAAGGGCTTCTACTACCAGATGGCCGGTTTCGAGAACGGCCGTCTGCAAACGGCTGCACGCGCCGTCGGGGTCATGCAGGCTGCGTACGAGCAGGCGCTCGACTACGCCGAGAACCGCAAGGTCTTCGGCACGGCGATCCTCGACTACCAGCTCACCCGCGCCAAGCTCGGCCGTATCGCCGTGCTCACCCAAGCCGGTCGCCAGTTCGCGCTCGCCGTCGCCACGCTCATGGCCAAGGGCCAGGGAGCGATGGAGGCGTCGATGGTGAAGGCGTACGTCTGCAAGGCCGCCGAATGGGTCACCCGTGAAGCGATGCAGATCCACGGCGGCATGGGCTACGCCGAGGAGTTCCCGGTCAGTCGGCTCTTCGTCGACGCTCGCGTGCTGTCGATCTTCGAAGGCGCCGACGAGACGCTGTGTCTCAAGGTGATCGCCCGGCAGCTCATCGCTGCCAGCAACGCCGACTGAGCCGAAACTCCCCATCGTCGACCGCGCGTGACGACCGGCGCACCCCGCCGACCGTGCGTCGAAGTTATGGTTCGACCAGGAGGTTCCCGTGTTGCTCGCAGCGAACGAACTGATGGCGGCCAGATACCAGATGGCCCTGTCACTGGGTTTCCACATCATCCTCTCGTGCTTCGGCGTCGCCCTCCCGGCCCTGATCTACGTCCTGCATCGCCGTGGCCTGAAGCACGACGACCACGACGCGCTCGTCCTCGCGAAGAAGTGGGCGAAGGTGTCGGCCGTGCTGTTCGCGGTCGGAGCCGTGTCGGGCACGATCCTGAGTTTCGAGATGGGCCTGCTCTGGCCCGGCCTCATGTCGACGTACGGCGACGTGATCGGCCTCCCCTTCGCGCTCGAAGGCATCGCGTTCTTCCTCGAAGCGATCTTCATCGGCATCTACCTGTACGGCTGGGACCGGCTCCCGCCTCGGCTCCATCTCAACACGCTGATCCCGATCATCGCGTCGGGCGCGTTCGGGACGTTCTGCATCATCGCGGTCAACGCCTGGATGAACAATCCCGCCGGGTTCTCGATCGACCCGGAGACCGGCGACGTCGTCGACATCGATCCACTCGCCGCGATGTTCAACAATGCGGTGTGGGGGCAGGCGGCGCACATGTTCGTGGCCACGTACGCGGTCACCGGCTTCCTGGTCGCGTCGGTCTACGCGATCGGCATGCTGAAGGGCCGCCGAGACCGTGCGCACCGCCTGGGATTCACCGTGGCGATGGTGTTCGCGTCGATCGCTGCGATCACCCAGCCTGCGATCGGGCACTTCACCGGCCAGCGACTGGCCGAAGACCAGCCGGCGAAGCTCGCCGCGTTCGAACTCAGCGCCGAGGCCGAGGATCGCGCGCCGCTCACCGTGGGCGGCTTGTGGATCGACGGTGAGAAGCGCTTCGCGATCGAGATCCCCTGGCTCGGCTCGATCGCCTCGGGCAACTCGCTCAACCAGGTCGTGCCGGGCCTTGACGACATCCCGCTCGACGAGCAACCGCCGATCAACGTCACCCACCTCGCGTTCCAGGCGATGGTCGCCGCCGGCACGGCGATGGCCGGGATCGTCGCCGTGTACTGGTGGCGTCGACGACGCGTCGGTGACGCCGTGTTCGAGCGGCGTTGGCTCATGTGGTCGGTGGTCGCCGGTGGTGGCCTCTCGGTGCTCGCGCTCGAAGCGGGGTGGACCGCGACCGAGGTCGGCCGCCAGCCGTGGATCGCCTACGGGGTGATGCGCACCGAAGACGCCGTCACCGACAACAGCGGTATCTGGTTCAGTCTCGTCGCGATGATCGTGGTCTACGCCTCGATGGGTGCGCTCGCCACGCGGGTGATCCGCGGCATGACCCGCCGCTGGAGAGAGTCCGACGACGTCGACCTGCCGACGCCGTACGGCCCGAGCCGGGAGCTCGAATCCGTCGGCGCCTCGACAGCGGCGATCGACGGAGGCGACGGAGGTGACGGAGGTGAAGCCTGATGGGCCTGAGTGACATCGTGGCCGGCCTGATGTTCGTCGGCGTGGTCGCCTACGCGCTGTTCGGTGGAGCCGACTTCGGGTCGGGCGTCTGGGACCTCACGGCGGGTGACGCGGAGAGCGGCGCCCCGCTGCGCTCGCAGATCGACCGCAGCATCGGGCCGGTCTGGGAGGCCAACCACGTGTGGCTGATCTACATCCTCGTGTTCCTCTGGACCGGCTTCCCCACCGCGTTCGCCGCGATCATGAACACGCTGTTCATCCCGTGGCTCCTCGTCGGCCTCGGCATCGTCCTGCGCGGCGGTGCGTTCGCGTTCCGAAAGTTCGCGTCGACCCTGCGCGAAGCGCAGATCCACGGAGCCGTCTTCGCCGCGTCGTCGCTGATCACCCCGTTCTTCCTCGGCATGATCGCCGGTGCCATCGCCAGCGGGCGGGTCCCCCTCGACGGATCGGGCGACGTGTGGACGAGCTGGACGGGACCGACCTCGTGGGTCGGCGGAGCGTTGGCCGTGCTGACCTGCACGTTCCTCGCCGGAACCTTCCTGGCCGCCGACGCTCACCGTGCCGGCAACACCGAGCTCGCCGAGCGGGTCGGAACGACCGCGCTGTTCGTCGGCGCGATCACCGGCGGGGCGGCGCTCGTCGCCGCGGTGACGCTCGAGATCGATGCCGAGCATCTCGCCAGTGGGCTGCACGGCCGAGGCCTGCCGCTGATCGCCATCTCCGCCGTCGCCGGGTCGTTCAGTCTGCTGCGTCTCCGTCAGCAGCGCTGGGACCGCGCCCGGGTGGGTGCCACGATCGCCGTCGCCTCCATCGTCGTCGGCTGGGGTGTCGGCCAGTATCCGGCGATCCTCGTCGATCACGCCGACATCGACGACGTGATCGGCGCTCGCCCGACGCAGGTCGGCCTGCTCGTCGTGTTCGGCCTGGCTGCGGTCACCGTCGTCCCGGCGCTCGCCTGGCTCTACGTGCTCGTCAACGGCAAGCGCTGGGCGCGCACCCACTGATCGGCACGGCGGCCTCGCGTCGGCTCAGCCGCAGAGCTCGTCGGCGAGTTCGCCGACCGAGCGAATGCGTTCGAACTCGGCCCCGACGTGATCGTCGTACGGGTCGATCAGGATCGGGTGCAATCCGGCCGCCGACGACGCCGCGATGTCCATCGTGACCGAGTCGCCGACGTACGCGATCCGCGAGCGCTCGAACTCGGCGAACGACGGCAGCGCGAAGTCGAAGATCCGCTGGTCGGGCTTGGCGACACCCACGACGTGACTGTCGACGATCACCCGCATCTCGACATGCGCGCCCGGCCCCACCTGGCAGATCGAGCGGGCCAGCATCGCTTCGATCTGTCCCGATGCGTTCGACACGACCCCCATCGGCACGCCCGCCGCAGCGAGTCGCCCGAGCGCGGTTCGGGACTCGTCGATGACGTAGCGCCACGTCGCGTGATAGCGGGTCCGGTCGAGCACCTCGACCGCCTCGTCGACGTCGGCGGTGTCGACGCCGACCGTGTGTACGTACGCCCGGTTGTAGACCTCCCACGACGTCTCCCCCGACCCGGCGTCGGACTTGGCCTTCATCCCCGCGTAGTGCGCACGGACGTGGTCGGCGACGTCGGCCGATCCGCCGTAGTACGCGAGCAGCGGCCCGAGCACCAGTGGGTCGGGCAGCACCAGCACGCCACCCGCGTCGAACAGAACGGCGTCGAACCGTGCGGCGGTCACCCGAGATGCTCGTGCAGGAACGCCGTGGCGCGTGGCCAGATCTCGTCGTAGAGCGCCTGGTTCTGCGTGCCGAGCGCGTTGTGCGGTGCCATGAATGCGTGTCCGCTGCCGGGGTGCACGGTGAGGGTCACCGACTTGCCGAGGGCCTTGAGCGTGCTCTCGAGCTCGGCCGCCGCGGCGGGCGGGAAGAAGTCGTCGTGCTCGGCCATGTGCCCTTGGATCGCCGCTTCGATCTTCGAGTAGTCGGGCTGGGCGTCGCCCTGTGGGAAGCCGTAGAACGGAACGACCGCCTTGATCTTGTCGGGACGGTCGGCGGCGAGGACGAAGCTGAGCATGCCGCCCATGCAGAATCCCATCACGCCGATCGCGTCGCCGGTCGTGGCCTCGTGGGCGTCGAGGAAGTCGACGGCGCCGCTCATGTCGCGGGCGGCCCGGTCGGCCGGCAACGCCGTCATCAACTCGCCGGCCTTGTCCATCTCGTCGTGGGCGGCGAGTTCGCCGTGGTACAGGTCGGGCGCCAACGCCACGAACCCGGCGGTGGCGAGGCGGTCGGCCATCTCCTTGATGCCCGAGTCGAGTCCCCACCACTCCTGCACCACGATGACACCCGGACCTGATCCGGTGTCGGGAAGTGCCAGGTAGCCCTGGGCATCGATGCCGTTGCTCGCGAATTCGACCATGGTTGCCATGACGTCAAACGTAGTGCGACGCGACGGAGCCCCGAGGATCGTCCTCGGGGCTCCGCTGCATTCACCGGTGGGTGATCTTGTGGATCACTCGCCGTTGGGGTTGAGGGTGACCTCGATCGGTGCGTAGTCGGCACCGACCAGGTCGACCGAGTCGCCGAGGAGCGCCATGGCTTCGGTGGCGATGTCGGTCGTGTAAGCGCCGTCGGTCGGCGGTGCGGTGAGCACCGTCGCGCCGTCGAGGTTCGGCGTGCTCTGGCTGATCTCGACCGTGCGGTCCCAGGCGGCCTGATCGAGCATGCCGGCACCGTTCTCGGCGGGCCAGATGAGCTTGTTGACCTCGTTCATCATCCACTGCTGGTGGCTGGCGCCGAGCGTCGAGCCGGCGTCGGTCACGATGGTGGCGCACTCTTCGACGTTGTCACGGCAGTACGCCCAGCCCTGGAGCGAGGCGGCGACGAAGCGAACGGCTTGGTCGCGGTAGTCCGCGTCGTCGGCGAGCTTGGCCGCATCGGCCCAGATGCTGTCCTGCAGCATGCCGACGCCGACCTCTTCGTAGTTGATGACGTTGAAGTCTTCGGGCTGGTACAGCTCACCGGTGTCGGGGTTGACGGCTTCGAGGACCTGCGCGTACTCGTTGTAGGTCATCGCTTCGGCGGCGTCGATCTCGCCTTCGAGCAGTGCGATCATGTCGAACTGCTGACCGACGAGCGTGACGTCGCTCGCCGGGTCGAGACCGGCCTGGCCGATGGCGGCGAACACTTCGTACTCGTTGCCGAAGCCCCAGTTGCCGATCGTGCGTCCGGCGAAGTCGTCGGGCGACGTGATGCCGCTGTCGGCGAAGCTGACCTGCAGCGTGCCCGAGCGGCCGAAGACCTGTGCGATGTTGACGATGTCGGCACCGGCTTCACGGGTCTGGAGTGCCTTGGGCACCCAGGCGATCGCGAAGTCGGCGTTGCCGTTCGCGAGTTCGGTCTGCGGCACGATCTCGACGGCGCCTTCCTTGATCTCGACGTCGAGGCACTGGTCGGCGTAGAAGCCCTTGTCGACGGCGGCGTAGTAGCCGGCGAACTGCGCCTGCGTGAACCACTGGAGCTGCAAGCTGACCGAGTCGGTCGTCTCACAGTCGCCGTCGGCTGCGGGCTCTTCGGCCGGTGCCTCCTCGTCGGCAGGCTCCTCGGCCGGAGCTTCTTCTTCGGCCGGTGCCGGTTCGGCTGCCGGCTCGTCGTCGCTGCCGCACGCTGCGGCCACGAGCGAGAGTACGGAGACCCCCGCCACGATGGTGCTGAGTCGTTTGTTCATGGTGTTGTGCTCCCCCGGGAAAGCTCCCGATGTGTAGTTGACGGTGATGTCATTGTCTGCCTGGTGTCCTCACTGCTGGCCCGCAGCTCTCGCTGCGTGGCGTCCCCACTGGACCCGTTCGAGTCCGATGGAGATCAAGTAGAACGTCAGCCCCAACGCCGACGCTCCGATCACATACGCCCACGTGACGTCCTTGCTGCCGTTGAGGCTGTTGCGGACGCCCGTGGCGAGCCCGTTCTGCACCCCGCCGAAGTACTCGGCGACGAACGCCGTGATGACGGCGAGCGGCGCCGCGATGCGCAACGCGGTGAACAGGTAGCTCATGGCGTTGGGCACCCGCACCTTCAGCAGGATGTCGGTCGACGATGCCGCGTACGACCGCATCAGCTCGAGGTGCGTCGCCGACACCTGACGAAGCCCCTTGCTGACGTTGACGAACACGACGAAGAACACGATCAGCGCCACCATGAGCCGTCGCGGCACCTGGCTGGTGGTGCCGAACAGCATGTTGTTCAGGATCGGCACGATCACGACGATGGGCACCGCGTTGAGCGCGACGGCCAGCGGCGTCAGCAGCTCTTCGAGCAGGCGGAAGCGAACGGTGACGAGGCTCATGACCACGCCGAAGAGCAGGCCGACCAACAGACCGATCAGCGCGTTGGTGCCGGTGACCATGGTCTGCTCGAACACGTCGTCGAAGCGTTCGATGAATGCCGACCAGATCGCCGTGGGCGCCGGGAGCGTGAACGGTTTGATGTCGAACGCAGCGACCGCAGCCTCCCAGACGGCCAGGATGCCGACGCCGAACGCCAGCGGAGGCCACACGGCCGCGAGCACGCTCTTGCCACGCGACGACGCGCTGGCCGCCGTGCCCGCCGATGCGGTACTCATCGGTCTTCGATCCCCCGAGCGCCGTCGCCGAGTTCGGCGCCGCGCAGGGCTTCACGAACCTCGGTGATCTTCTTGTAGAAGGTGTCGTCTTCGCGAGTGTCTTCGTCTCGGTGCTGGCCCAGGTCGACGTCGATGATGTCGGTGATGCGCCCCGGGCCCGGCGACATGACCACCACCCGGTTCGAGAGGTACACCGCTTCGGGGATCGAGTGCGTCACGAACACCACGGTGGTCGACGTGGCCGCGCAGATCTGGAGGAGTTCGGCCTGCATGTGCTCGCGGGTCATCTCGTCGAGCGCACCGAACGGTTCGTCCATCAGGAGCAGCGGTGGATGCGCGGCGAGCGCTCTGGCGATCGCGATGCGCTGCTGCTGGCCGCCCGACAACTGCCACGGCATGTGGTTGCCACGATCGGGAAGCTTGACGAGTTCGAGCATCTCGGCGGCTCGCTCGGCGCGCCGCTTCTTGTCCCACCCCTTGAGTTCGAGCGGCAGTTCGATGTTCTTCGACACCGTGCGCCAGTCGAACAGCCCCGACTTCTGGAAGGCCATGCCGTAGTCCTGGTCGAGGCGTGCCTGGTCGGCGGGCTTGCCGTTGACCGACACCGTGCCGGCGGTCGGATCGAGCAGGTTGGCGACGAGCCGGAGCAGCGTCGACTTGCCGCAGCCCGACGGGCCGATCAGCGAGACGAACTCGCCGGGGTCGACGGTGAGGTCGACATCGGACAGGGCCGCCACTTCGCTCGTGGTACCGGCGTTGAACACCATCGAGGCGTTGCTCACCTGGACCGCGTGATCGACGTGGGGATTCGTGCTGTTCATCAGATCGCCTCTTTCGGACGCTTGCGCATGACGAGGCTCTCGGAGGCGACCACGAGGCCGAACATCACGAGGCCGAGCGCCGCTGCTGCGAAGACCGCGGCGTAGACGGAGGCCGGTTGGGCGGTGACCTTCTGGCTGTAGTCGATCGTGGCGAACCCGACGCCGCGGAGGCCACCGAGCGTGATCTCGGTGACGATGACGCCGATGACCGCCGCGGTCGCGGCCAGCTTCATGCCGGGCACCATGTACGGCACCGCGACCGGGAAACGCAGCTTGCGCAACGTGGTCCACCATCCGGCCGCGTAACTGTCCATCAACTCGAGCGACGCAGCGGGTGCTGCTTGGAGCCCGCGCAGGGTCGCCACCGTGACGGGGAAGAACGACAGGAACGCAGCGAGCGCCACGGCCGAGGTCCACTGCGGCCAGTCGAGGCTGCCGCGAATGGCCGTGACCTGCGGGGCCAGCGCGATCAGCGGGATCGTCTGCGAGATCACGACGTAGGGCAGCAGGCCGCGTTCGACCACGCGGAAACGCGCCATCAGCACGGCCAGACCGATGCCGATCGCGGCGCCGACCGCCAGGCCGGCGATCGACATCTGGAACGTGTACCAGGCATAACCGAGCAGCACCTGCCAGACCTTCTGGTCACGGCTGCCGATCGCGGGGTCGAACAACTCCGACACCATCTCCCACGTGTGTGGCATCACCCGGTCGTTGGTCTTCGGGATGATGCGCCAGCCGAACACATCGCCGCCTTGCGCAGGCCCGATCCACTTGTAGAACTCCCACGCCGCGACGGCGAGGCCCAGGGCGACGACGAAGAGCAGCGCCCGGCGCAGCGCCTGCGCCAGCCCGTCGTGTCGACTCACCGCTTGGCCAGTTCCTGTTCCGTGAGCGCCGGGATGATGTGCTCGCCGTACTGCTGGAGCGTGTGGTCTTTGCCGTCGTGCTGCAGGTAGATCGCGAACTGGTCGACACCGAGCGCACGGAGCGCCTCGAGTTTCTCCAACTGCGCCTCGACCGGGCCCAGGATGCAGAACCGGTCGACGATCTCGTCGGGGACGAACGTCGTGTGCGTGTTGCCCGACTGACCGTGTTCGTTGTAGTCGTACTCCTGGCGGCCCTTGATGTAGTCGGTGAGCGCCTGGGGCACGGGAGCCGAGTCGCCGTAGCGGGCGACGATGTCGGCGACGTGGTTGCCGACCATGCCACCGAACCAGCGGCACTGATCACGCATGTACGCGATGTCGGATTCGGGTCCGACGTAGGCCGGCGCCGCGATGCACATCGTGATGTCGTCGGGGTTGCGCCCGGCATCGCTCGCCGCTGTGCGCACGGCGTTGATCATCCACTCGGTGATCGACAGGTCGGCCAACTGCAGGATGAAGCCGTCGCAGGTCTCACCGATGAGCTTGAGTGCCTTGGGTCCGTATCCGGCGCCCCACACTTCGAGTTCGCTCTTCGACGCCCACGGCAGCGTGATCGTGGAGCCGTTGTACTCGACGCTTCGACCGTTGCCGAGTTCGCGGATCACGTCGATCGATTCGCGCATGGTGGCGAGCGTGGTCGGCTTGCCGTTGGTGACGCGAACCGCCGAATCACCACGGCCGATGCCGCACACCGTGCGGTTGCCGTACATCTCGTTGAGTGTGGCGTACGTCGAGGCCGTGACCGTCCAGTCGCGCGTGGCCGGGTTGGTCACCATGGGTCCGACGACGACGTTGCGCGTCTCGGCCAGGATCTGGGAGTAGATGACGTACGGCTCTTCCCACAGGATGTGCGAGTCGAACGTCCAGACGTGGCTGAACCCGTAGGTCTCGGCTCGCTTGGCGAGGTCGATCACCCGTGCTGCTGGTGGTGTTGCTTGTAAGACGACGCCGATGTCCATGGCTTCATTTCTCCATTTCAGATTGACGAGGATTCTCGCGCCCGAGGCCCCGACGACCAAAGACGAAACCGGTGGCCGCTAACGCGTTTCGGGGAAGCCGAGGTCGATCGAACTCGTGGCCGGATCGGGCCATCGACTGGTGACGACCTTGGCCTGCGTGTAGAAGTTGATGCCCTCGGGGCCGTACATGTGCGTGTCGCCGAAGAGGCTCGCCTTCCAGCCGCCGAAGCTGTAGTAGCTGACCGGTACGGGCACCGGGACGTTGACGCCGACCATGCCGACCTCGACGTCGAACTGGAACTGGCGCGCGGCCCCGCCGTCACGGGTGAAGATCGCCGTGCCGTTGGCGAACGGGCTCGCGTTGATCGTGTCGAGACCGTCTTGGTATCCGGCGACTCGCTTGATGCTGAGCACGGGGCCGAAGATCTCGTCGTCGTAACAGGCCATGCCCGGTTCGACGTTGTCGAGGAGCGTGGGCTTGAGGAAGTAGCCCTCGCCCGGAGCGCCTTCGCGCCCGTCGACGACCATGGTGGCGCCGTCGGCGGTGGCCCGGTCGATGTAGCCGGCGACCTTGTCGCGGTGCTCGCCGGTGATGAGGGGGCCCATCTCGCTGTCGGGGTCGTCGCCGGCGCCGACCTGGATCGCCGGGATCCGGTTGGCGATCTTGGCGACGAGGTCGTCGGCGATCTCGTCGGCGGCGAGCACGACGCTGATCGCCATGCACCGCTCCCCTGCTGATCCGTAGGCGGCACTCACCGCGGCGTCGGCGGCCATGTCGAGGTCGGCGTCGTTGAGCACGAGCATGTGGTTCTTGGCCCCGCCGAGCGCCTGGACGCGCTTGCCCTGCTTGGTGCCGGTCTCGTAGATGTACTTCGCGATCGGCGTCGAACCGACGAAGCTCACGGCGGCGACGTCGTCGTGTTCGAGGATCGCGTCGACGGCGACCTTGTCGCCCTGCACGATGTTGAAGCAGCCGGCGGGAAGGCCGGCCTGCGCGAGCAGTTCGGCGACGAACATGTTGACCGACGGGTCCTTCTCGCTCGGCTTGAGCACGAAGGTGTTGCCGCACGCGAGCGCGTTGGCGAACATCCACATCGGCACCATGGCCGGGAAGTTGAACGGCGTGATGCCGGCGACGACGCCGAGCGGTTGGCGGATCGAGTACACGTCGACGCCACTCGATGCCTGCTCGGAGTACTCGCCCTTGATGAGCTGCGGAACCCCACAGGCGTACTCGATGTTCTCGAGGCCGCGAGCGACCTCACCGAGCGAGTCGGACAGGACCTTGCCGTGCTCGGCGGTGAGCAGCCGGGCGATCTCCTTGCGGTTGGCGTCGACCAGTTCGCGCAGCCGGAACATGATCTCGGCGCGTCGCGACAGCGACGTGGCCCGCCACTCGGGGAACGCCGCCTTGGCCGCGGCGACCGCCGTGGCGACCTCGTCGACCGACGCGAGGTCGACCGCGCCGGTCTGTTCGCCGGTGGCCGGGTTGTACACCGGTGCCGATCGGCCCGACGTCGACTCGACGACCTGACCATCGATCCAATGAGAGATGCGATTCATGTGTTCGAGACTGCTTTCAGTGGAGGTACTGGTTGAGGCCGCGCTTGACGAACTTGCCGTGGCCCTTGGCGCCGACGTAGGTGTCGTTCTCCACGATGACCCGCCCGCGCGACAGGACCGTGTCGACCTTGCCGTCGACCTGGAATCCCTCGTACGACGAGTGGTCCATCGCCATGTGATGCTTGTCGTCGATGCCGATCTTGGTGGTGCCGTTGGGGTCCCACACGAGCACGTCGGCATCGGCGCCGGGCTCGAGCACCCCTTTCTTCTCCAGGCCGAACATGCGCGCCGGCGTGGTGCAGCAGGTCTCGACCCACCGTTCGAGCGTCATCTCGCCCATCACCACACCCTGGTAGATCAGCTCCATGCGGTGCTCGACACCACCCATCCCGTTCGGGATCTTCGAGAAGTCGCCGAGGCCGAGCTCTTTCTGGTCCTTCATGCAGAACGGGCAGTGGTCGGTCGACACCACGGCGAGTTCGTTCATTCGCAGACCCTTCCAGAGGTCCTTGTGGTGGTGCTCGTGCTTGGAGCGCAGCGGGGTGGAGCACACCCACTTCGCACCTTCGAATCCCGGCTGGGCGAGGTGGTCCTCGATCGAGAGGTAGAGGTACTGCGGGCAGGTCTCGGCGAAGACGTTGAGACCCATGTGCTGAGCGCGAGACACCTCTTCGAGCGCTTCGGACGCCGACATGTGCACGATGTAGAGCGGCACGTTGCCGGCCACGCGAGCGAGCTTGATCGCCCGGTGCGTCGCTTCGGACTCGAGCTCTTCGGGCCGGGTGTACGAGTGGTACTTCGGGTCGGTGTCGCCGTTGGCGAGCGACTGCGCGACCAGCACGTCGATGGCGATGCCGTTCTCGGCGTGCATCATCATCAGCGCGCCCGATTCGGAGGCGTTCTGCATCGCCCGCAGGATCTGCCCGTCGTCGGAGTAGAACACGCCGGGGTAGGCCATGAACATCTTGAAGCTGGTGACGCCTTCGTGCTCGACGAGGTGGGTCATCGCTTCGAGCGAGGTCTCGTTGACGTCACCGATGATCTGGTGGAACGCGTAGTCGACGTGGCACTCGCCTTCGGCTTCGACGTGTCGGGCGGCCAGGGTCTCGCGGACGTCGAGTCCGACCGTCTGCGACGCGAAGTCGACGATGGTGGTGACGCCTCCCCAGGCGGCGGCGCGCGAGCCGGTGTCGAAGTCGTCGGCCGACACCGTGCCACCGAAGGGCAGCGACATGTGCACGTGGGCGTCGACACCGCCGGGCACGACGTACTTGCCGGTGGCGTCGATCACCCGGTCGGCGACGATGCCGTACGCACCGGCGTGACCGGGAGCCAGGATCGCCGCGATCGACTCGCCGTCGATCAGGACATCGGCCTCGCGCCGCCCGATCGCCGAGATGACCGTGCCGCCTTGGATCAGTGTGGTGCTCATGTCGACTCCTCTCAGCCTTCGACCAGTTCGCCGTACGCCTCGGGGCGGCGGTCGCGGTAGAACGCCCAGCCGTCTCGGACTTCCTTGATGAGGTCCATGTCGAGGTCGCGGATGATCAGTTCGGGGTTGTGCGCATCGCCCTTGTCGCCGACGTACTGGCCGCGCGGGTTGACGAAGTAGCTCTGCCCGTAGAAGTCGTTCTCACCGAGTTCTTCGATGCCGGTGCGGTTGATCGCGCCGACGTAGTACATGTTGGCGCAGGCCGCCGCCGGCTGCTCGATGCTCCACAGGTACTCGCTGAGCCCACGGTGCGTCGCCGACGGGTTGAACACGATCTCGGCGCCGTTGAGTCCCAGCGCCCGCCAGCCTTCGGGGAAGTGCCGGTCGTAGCAGATGTACACGCCGACCTTGCCGACGGCCGTGTCGAAGATCGGGTACCCGCCGTTGCCGGGCTTGAAGTAGAACTTCTCCCAGAAGCCCTTGACCTGCGGGATGTGCTGCTTGCGGTACTTGCCGAGGTAGGTGCCGTCGGCGTCGATCACCGCCGCGGTGTTGTAGTACACGCCGGGCTGCTCGATCTCGTACATCGGCAGCACCATCACCATGTTCAGTTCGGCGGCGAGCTTCTGGAACCGCTGCGTGGTGGGGCCGTCGGGGATGTACTCGGTGTACTCGTAGTACTGCGGGTCTTGGACCTGGCAGAAGTACGGGCCGTAGAACAGTTCTTGGAAGCAGATGATCTGAGCGCCTTCGGCTGCCGCGTCACGAGCGGCCTGCTCGTGCTTGACGATCATCGACTCCTTGTCGCCGGTCCAGTCGGTCTGCAGCAGGGCTGCTTTGATGATGTTGCTCATGGTTCCCCCAGATGTCGGTGAATCGGTCGGTCAGTGTGGTGTTCGTTTGTTTCGTGAGCGTCACGGGTTCGTGACGGGATGGCTCGTCAGGCGATCGCCTCGATGGTGGCGACGAGCGCCGCCACGCCTTCGTCGATCTCGCTCTCGGTGCTGTTGAGCATCGGCGCCATGCGGACCACGTTGCCATAGAGGCCGCCCTTGCCCACCAGCAGTCCGCGTGCTTTGCATCCTTCGGCGATGGCGAGGGCCTTCGACGGGTCGGGATGCAGTGAATCGTCGTGCACGGTCTCGATCGCCAGCATCAGGCCGCGGCCGCGCACCTCCCCGATCCAGGGCACGTCGCCGATGCCGGCGTGGAGTCCGTTGCGCAGCCGCTCGCCCATGCGCTTCGCGTTGGTCTGCAGGTCGTTGGCGCGCACGTGTCGGAGTGTGGCGAGCCCGGCTGCTGCGGCGAGCGGGTTGCCACCGAACGTGGAGAACGACGCAACCTTGATCGTGTCCATCACGTCGGCGCGAGCCACCACCCCGGCGAGTCCGGCACCGTTGCCGACGCCCTTGGCGAAGGTGAGGATGTCGGGCGTGACGCCGTGGGCCTGGTAGCCCCAGAAGTGCTCGCCGGTGCGGCCCCAGCCCGTCTGCACCTCGTCGCTGATGAACAGGATGTCGCGGTTCTGCAGGATCTTCTGGAACTGGCCGAAGAACCCGTCGGGCGGGATCGCGAAACCGCCGACGCCCTGGATCGGCTCGGCGATGAGCGCGGCGACCGAGCCGGCGCTGGTCATGTCGAGGATCTGTTCGAGGTCGTCACAGCAGGCCTGGGTGAACGCGTCGTCGTCGAGGTCGCGGAACGGGCTGCGAAGCCGGTAGCCGCCCTGCACGAAGTGCACGTCGAGACCCGACGTGCTCGTCGACGACCACGACGAGTGCGACGTGATCGCCTGCGTGGTGAACGAACGGCCGTGATAGCTGTTGCGCATCGCCAGCACCTGGTTCGACTTGCGGTACGACGTGGCGAGCAGCAGCGCCGTGTCGTTGGCCTCACTGCCCGACGCGGTGAAGAAGACACGAGCGTCGGGGATGCCCGACACCTCGGCGATCTCCTCGGCCAACTCGATCATCGGCTGGTTGAGATACAGCGTCGAGGTGTGCATGACCTTGGCGGCCTGCGCCTGGACGGCGGCGGTCACGTCGGGCTGGTTGTGCCCGATCATGGTGGTGAGCACCCCGCCGAAGAAGTCGAGGTAGCGCTCGCCTTCGAGGTCCCAGACGTAGCTGCCTTCGCCGCGCTCGATCGAGATCGGCTCGGCGTAGAGCGGCGACAGCCACGACGGGAAGACCGAGCGATAGCGCTCGTCGAGATCGTTCGTCATCGTCATACCCGCCCGACAGTATTTGCCCGCATCGAGTCGACACAAGGTCCTCTTTGTTGTATACAAAGAATCCGCATGACCGACGCGTCGATCAGCCCGCCTCCGATTCCGGTCGCTTCGTCGCCGACGTCGAGCGACGCCTGTGCGTTGATCGCCGACGCGTGCGTCGACCGGACCTCGACCGGTGTGGCCGAAGCGATCGGCGGCCTCGTGCGTCGCGGTGCGCTCGCACCCGGCGACCGGCTCCCGACCGTGCGCACGCTGGCCCGGTTCCTCGACGTGAGCTCGAGCACCGTTGCCGAAGCGTGGCGGATCCTCGGCCGCCACGGGCTCATCGACACGGCACGACGCAACGGCACCACCGTCCGGGCGGGGCGCGCCGAGATGAGCGGGCGGTTCTGGAAGGTGCCAGCGTCGGCCGGCACCGCCATCCTCGATCTGAGCACCGGTACGCCCGACACGGCCCTGCTCCCCTCGCTCGACGCGATGCTGCGCACGTTGCCGACCGACATCACCATCTCGTCGTACATGGACCGCCCGGTGCTCGCCGACCTCGAAGATCTCCTGCTCGCCCGGTGGGCGTTCGACGCCGAGGCGCTCACGATCGTCGACGGGGCACTCGACGCCATCGACCGACTGATCTCGGCAACCGTCTCGTTCGGCGACGTGGTCGTGGTCGAGGACCCGACGTTTCCACCGATCCTCGACATGCTCGAACGCGCCGGCGCACGGGTGATCGGCGTCCCCGTCGATGCGCACGGCATCCGCCCCGATCTCCTCGACCACGCGTTGCTGAGCGAACCGGCGATCGCGATCATCCAACCGTTGGCGCACAACCCGACCGGCGTGTCGATGACCCCGGAGCGCGTCGACGAAGTCGCCGACGTGTTCGCTCGGCACGCGCAACACACCTGGGTGATCGAAGACCATCACGCCGGCGACCTCGTCACCCGTCCGGGCATCACGCTCGGCACGCGTCTGCCCGGCCGCGTGGTGCGGGTCCACAGCTATTCGAAGTCGCACGGACCCGACCTGCGCATCGCTGCCATCGGCGGTGCTGCCGACCCGATCGCCGCCGTGGTCGATCGACGCCGCCTCGGTCCGTCGTGGACGAGCCGGCTGGTGCAACACATCCTGTTCACGCTGTTGACCGACACCGCGGTCGACGAGCTCGTCCAACGCGCCGCCGACGTCTATCGCTCGCGTCGGCGGGCACTGGTCGACGGGCTGCGCGCGAACGACATCGAGGTCGTCGACGGCGAAGGCCTCAACATCTGGATTCCCGTCGCCGACGAGCAGCGTGCCGTGGTCGCCCTCGCGCTGCACGGCATCGGCGTGGCGCCGGGCGCACCGTTCGGCGTCGACGTCGGTGATCGCTCCAACCACATCCGGGTGAGTGTCGGCAACGCCCGCGACGACATCGCCGACCTGGTCGACGCGCTCGTCGCCGCCGCCGCACCGGTCTGACCGATTGACTGTGGCGATGGGACTTCGCGACGAATGGAAGGCAGCGGTCGACTGGCTCCTCGGTCGCGACGAGCCCAAACCGCCCGATCCCGATCGGACGGTCGAGGCCGCGTGGCTCCCGCTGTGGCAGTCGCAGATGGTGACCGACGAGCTCGTGGCCCAGGGGGTGCCGGCCGTGGTGACCGACGACTACAGCATCAACCCGATGATGACGACCCGGGAGCCGATGGCCCGCATCTTCGTCACCGAAGACCGGCGCGAGGAAGCCGAGGAGATCATCGCTGCGCTTCTCGGCCACGAGCCGCGCCACCGCGGCCTGTAGCAGGGTTCACATCGGAGGGCGACGGAGCAACTCGGCGGCGAACGTGCACTCGGGCTGCGCGGCAGGCGGGCCCATCGGCATCTTGCCGAGCGGTCCGATCACGTCGGTGACGAGTCGGGTCGGCAGCACTTCGACGTCGATCGTCCAGTCGTCGACCTCGTCGGCCAAGCGGGCACGCTGCTCGACCATCGCGTCGACGAAACCCTCCGGCAGTCGGCGTCCGACCCCGGCGACCAGCCAGACCGGCGTCTCCCAGGCGGCCGCTGCGGCAGCGATCGTCGACGAACCCGACGGGACGATGACTCGCTCGGCGTCCATCGCCAGCGCCTCGACGAGCACGACGTCGGCGACGCGAGTCGCTGCGCCGGCGGCCCCGGCCTCGACCGGTTCGTAGTCGACGTCGTAGCGCTCGAGGAGGCGGACGAACGAGGTCGCCGAGTGGTCGATGTCGAGGGCCAGAACCCGTACATCGCCACGGCGAGCGAGCCCCTGACCGATCACGCTGGGGTCGCCGATCGTGACGACCTGGCCGTCGTCGGGCAACTCCGCCGCCAACTCGGACGCGGTGCGGTCGCTGCGGATCCGGTCGGCGAGTTCCCACACCGCCTCGAACGGTTCGGACGACGTGGCGACGTTGGCACACAACCACCACAGCGGCCCGGTGAACGGGTGTCGCTCGACGATCCGTCGGGCGGCGACCACGAGTCCGGCCGGGTCGAAATGCATCGAGCCGAGCGCGTGAGCGGTCTCCTCGACGAGGGCGGCCGGGTCGACGCCATGGGCTCGGGCCACGTATCGCAGATGTTCGATCGGATGCACAACCGCGAACGTAGCCCGCGTCACGGCGGTGAGATGGGGCGAGCTCGCTGTTGTGACGTATCCTCTCCCTGTGGCCGATACCGAAGTGAAACTGCCAACCGACCTCGTCCTCACGCCGTTGCAGAACGGCGCGCTGGGCAAGGGCCGCCCGGTGATGGAGTGGCTCACCACCTTCCACCTCGCCTCGGTCGTGCTCGACCCGTACACGAACGAGAGCTCGTGGATCCTCCGTACGGCTACCCGGGTGCTCGAGGAGTTCCGCGGTTGCGACGTGCGGATCAACCTGATCGTCACGGCAGGCGCCGCCGACGCCGCGGCGTTCCTCGGTCCGCTCACCGAGAAGTTCCTCGTCTTCTGTGACCCCGACCGCTCGGCGGTCAAGGCGCTCGGACTCACCGAACTGCCGGCCTTCGTCCTCACCCAGGTCGACGGGGTGGTCGGCGCCAAGGCCGAAGGCTGGAACCCCGAAGAATGGGAAAAGGTCGCCGACGCGATCGCTGCCATCACGAAGTGGTCGTCGATCGAGCTTCCCGGGGCCGGTGACCCGGTTCCGTTCCGCGGTTCTCCCGCACTCGGCTGACCCGGCGAGCCGATGGCTCGGCGCCACCCGCTTCCCGACCTCCCGGTCGTCGAGGCCATTCCCGCCGTCGAGGCGGCGCTCGTCGAGCAACGGCGAGCGATCCTGGTCGCGCCGCCCGGCGCCGGCAAGACCACCGTCGTGCCCATCGCGCTGCTCGACGCACCGTGGCTGGGCGACCAACGCATCGTCATGCTCGAACCGCGTCGCCTCGCCACACGAGCGGCGGCTCAGCGCATGGCGTCGATCACCGGAACCCGCGTCGGTGACCTGGTCGGCTATCAGACGCGCGACGAGCGCAAGATCGGCCGAGACACCCGCATCGAGGTCGTGACCGAAGGCATTCTCACCCGCCGCCTGCAGCGCGACCCCGAACTCCCCGGCGTGGGGGCGATCGTGTTCGACGAGGTCCACGAACGGAACCTGCCGACCGACATCGGGCTGGCGTTGGCGCTCGACGTCGCCAACTCGATCCGACCCGACCTGCGCCTCTTGGCCATGTCGGCAACGCCCGACACCGAGGGCCTGGTGCGAGCGCTCGATGCCCCGATCATCACGAGCGAGGGCCGCACGTTCGAGATCGAGATGAACTGGATCGGCACCGCGTCGCGCACGAAGGCACAGGCGCCACGCGGTGGCGGCCGCAAGGGCCGCGCGCCGCAACGGTCGCAGAACGACCGCATCGAACCGCAGGTCGCTGCTGCGGTGATGCAGGCACTCGGCGAGCACGACGGCGACGTGTTGGTGTTCCTGCCGGGGATCGGTGAGATCCGTCGGGTCGAACGCCTGCTGCGAGAATCGCTCGGGCCGGGGATCGCGGTGCATCCGCTCGCCGGAGCCCTGTCGCAGAGCGAGCAGGACGCCGCGCTCGAACCCTCGCCCTCGGGGAGTCGGCGCGTGGTGCTCAGCACCGACATCGCCGAGACCTCGCTCACCGTCGCCGGCGTGAAGATCGTGGTCGACGCCGGCCTCGCACGCGAGCCTCGCTTCGACGCCGGCACCGGCATGACGAGGCTCACGACCGTCGCCACGAGTCGCGCCTCGGCGGAGCAACGAGCGGGGCGAGCCGGCCGCACCGAGCCCGGGGCGGCCTATCGGCTGTGGAGCAAGCTCGAACACGGCACACGCCCGAAGCACCGCACTCCCGAGATCATGCAGGCCGATCTCGCGGGGTTCGCGCTCGAACTGGCGTCGTGGGGTGTCGGCAACGACCCGGAACGACCGACCGGCGACCTCGTCTTCATCGACGAACCGCCGCGCGCGGCGATGCGCCAGGCCCGCGAACTCCTGACCGACCTCCGCGCGCTCGACGCCTCCGGGTCGCTCACCTCGCTCGGTCGAGAGATGTTGAACCTGCCGGTGCACCCGCGACTCGCCCGCATGGTGGCCATCGACAAGTCGCCGCTCGCCTGCGTGATCGCATCGTTGATCGACGAACGAGACATCTTCCGCGGTCGCCCCGACGAACTGCCGGTCGATCTCGCGTTGCGCGTCGCGGTGGTCTCGGGTGCCGCCGGGCACGACCGAGCCGACCGTGGCGCCGTGCACCGGTTGCGCGACCGTTCGGAAGAGCTGGCACGCCGGGTCGGCATCGCCTTCGATCGGCGCCGGGTCGACCACGACCGATGCGGCGAACTGCTCCTGCTCGCGTTTCCCGATCGCCTCGCCGGCAGGCGACGGCCGGGCCAGTTCACGTTGCGCAGCGGCAGTGGTGCGTTCATCACCGACACCGATCCGCTCGCCGACGAGCCGTTCGTGGTCGCCGCCGATCTCGACGGCAGGCGCGACCGAGCACGCATCCGGCTGGCTGCGGCCGTCGACGCCGACGTCGTCGTCGCCGAAGCCGGCGACGAGGTGAAGGAGCAGCGCACGCTCGCGTGGAACACCGATCGCGACGAGTTGATGGAGACCGTCGAACGGCGTCTCGGCGCGATCCGACTCGGCAGCGTCACTCGGCGCCCCATGGCCGGCGACGACACGACCGCCGCGCTGATGCAGCGCGTACGCGACACGGGGCTCGCCGTGCTGGGTTGGTCGAAGGCCGCGATGCAACTGCGTCAACGCGTCGACTTCCTCCACCGTCAGCAGGGCGACCCGTGGCCCGACTGGTCGGTCGAAACGTTGGTGGCGACCGTCGACGACTGGCTCGCTCCGTACCTGCCCGGGGCCACCGGACGTGCCGATCTCGACCGACTCGACGTGGCCATGGTGCTGCGTTCGCAACTGCCGTGGCCCGCGGGTGCCGATCTCGACACGGTGGCTCCGACGTCGCTCGACCTCCCGACCGGGCGAAGCGTCACCGTCGACTACTCCGGCGAGCAGCCGACCGCATCGGTCCGCGTCCAGGATCTGTTCGGGGTGACCGAGCACCCGCTCGCTGGCACCGAGCCCATCCGCCTCGAACTGCTCTCCCCCGCCGACCGTCCGATCCAGGTGACCGCCGACCTCCCCGGGTTCTGGGCCGGCACCTGGGCCGACGTGAAGAAGGACATGGCGGGCCGCTATCCGAAGCACCAGTGGCCCGACGACCCCGCCAACGCCGCGCCCAAGCGCATGAAGGATCGCTAGACGTTCTCTGCACTGATACTCGCCATGACTTCCCGGTGTGTCGGGTGACGTGGCAGCATCTGCGGATGCGCCGACTCACTCCTCTGCTCGTCTCGATCGCCGTCGTCTCGGCGGCATGCGCAGGAAGCGACAGCGCCGAGCCCGCCACCGACGACTCGGTTGCGCCCGTCACCGAGCCGGCCCCAGCGACCGACCAACCCCCCACCGATCCGCCGGCCACCGATCCACCCGCGACCGATCCGCCTGCAACCGATCCGCCGGCGACCGATCCACCCGCGACCGACCCGCCTGCGACCGACCCACCCGTTACCGAGGCCCCTGCTGAAGAACTCGCTGCCTTCACGCCGATCGGCGACGGCCCGTACGCCGTCGGCGTCCAGACGATCACGATCACCGATGTCGAACGCGACCGCCCGCTCACCGTCGACGTGACCTTCCCGCTCGCCGAAGGAGCGACCGGCGAGCCGCAGCGCTACACGTTCATCACCGGCGACTACTACGAATCGCCGCGAGCCGTCGCCGCGACCGCCGACCAGATCTCGCCCGACGGTCCGTTCCCGTTGGTCGTCTACACGCACGGTTCTGGCGGCCTGCGCTACATCCACTCCGACTACACCGAGACGATCGCCAGCCACGGCTACGTCGTGGTCGCCGCCGATCACACCGGCAACACGGCGGTCGATCAGTTCCTCGAACAGCAGGACGACGGCGCGACGATCGCGTACAACCGGCCGCGCGACGTGCAGGTCGTCATCGACGAGATGTTCAACCCGGAGAGCCTCGAAACCGTCGGCTTCGTGGCGTCGGTCGATCCCGAAAAGATCGCCGTCACCGGTCACTCGCTCGGCGGCTACGCCACCTACGCCGTCGCATCGGGCATGTCGAACGCTGCCGGCACCGTCGAGGCCGACCCGCGCATCGACGCGTTGATCCCGCTCGCTCCAGCTCTCGGCAGCGGCGACCCCGACACGTCGCTGCTCACCGACGAGCAACTCGCTCAGGTCGACGTGCCGACGCTGGTGATGGTCGGCACCGACGACACCTCCACCCCGCCGAGCCCGAACGTCGACCGCGCCGTCGAGTTCACGCAGAGCAGCCCGCTGTACCGCGTCGAACTCGTCGCCGCCGAGCACCAGTCCTTCACCGACGTGTGCGACTACCTCGAGTTCTTCCCGACGCTCGAGAACCCGACGCAGGCCGTGCTCGACACGATCGAGGAGTCGGCCGCTGAGGGGTGCAGCGAGGGCGACATGCCGATCGAACGGGTGAAGGACATCACGAACACGTTCGCCGTGTCGTTCCTCGACTCCATCTTCCGAGACGGCGAGATGGTGACCGACGACAACACCGAGATCCCCGACGACGTGATCTTCGCCGCCAAGTAGCGGCGGGAAGCGGCGCTGGCGGGCCGGGTCAGGCCAGGAGGCTGGCGACCGCAGCGAAGTGCAGGGCCGCAGCGACGACCACGAAGCTGTGCCAGATCTCGTGATAGCCGAACACCGTCGGCCACGGATCGGGTCGCTTGCGGACGAGCACCGGGATCCCCATCGTGTACAGCAGGCCGCCGGCCACGACGAGCGAGAACTGCACGCCGGTCAGGCTGTCGAACAGCACCGGGCCGGCGATGACGATCGCCCAGCCCATCGCCGGGTACAGCGCATAGGTGAGCCAGCTGATCCGGTCGAACGCCACCAGTTTGAGCACGACACCGACGACCGCAGCACCGGCGACCACGGCGAGCACGGGAATCCCCCAACTCGACGGCATCGCCACCATCGTCATCGGTACGTAGGTGCCCGCGATCAGCACGTAGATGCCGGCGTGATCGAGCCGCTGCATCCAGCGCCGAGCGCCGTCGGACTTGGCGAGGCGGTGATAGGCCGCCGACATGCCGAACATGATGAGCAGCGACGCCGCGTAGATCGCAGCCGGCGTTCGTGCCGCGGCGCGATCGGCATTGGCGACGAGGAAGATGCCCGCGGGAATCGACACCGCAAAGGCTGCTGCGTGCATACGACCCCGCCAGACGGGGCGGTCACCGGGTTCTGAACTCGACGTCATCACCATCAACAGTACCGCTCGGCGCAGGTCGGGGTTCCCCGCGCCGTGACACATTCGCGCGGAGTTCATCTGACAGGGCTGCCCGCGTAGGCTCGACGCATGGCCGATGACACCAGCAACTCGACGGGCACGGCGCCCGACTTCGACTACACCGAGATGTTCCCGCTCGGACCCGACCCGACCGAGTACCGGCTGGTCTCGACCGACGGCGTCTCGACCTTCGACACCCCCGAGGGCACGTTCCTCAAGGTCGAGCCCGAGGCGATCCGCCACCTGACGGCCACTGCGATGCGCGACATCGCGCACTATCTCCGACCAGGGCATCTGCAGCAGTTGCGCAGCATCCTCGACGACCCCGAAGCGTCCGACAACGACCGGTTCGTCGCGCTCGACCTGCTGAAGAACGCGTCGATCGCGGCCGGCGGCGTGCTGCCGATGTGCCAAGACACGGGCACGGCGATCGTGAAGGGCAAGAAGGGACAGTTCGTGTTCACCGGCGGCGGCGACGAGGAGCAGATCGCGTACGGCATCGCCGACACGTACCACACGTCGAACCTGCGCTACTCCCAGATGGCGCCGCTCGACATGTACACCGAGAAGAACACCGGAACGAACCTGCCCGCCGAGATCAAGATCAGCGCCACCGACGGCGACGCCTACAAGTTCTTGTTCATGGCCAAGGGCGGCGGTTCGGCCAACAAGAGCTTCCTGTTCCAGGAGACCAAGGCCCTGCTCAACGAAGCCACGCTGCTCCCCTGGATCTTCGACAAGATCCAGTCGATCGGTACCTCGGCCTGCCCGCCGTATCACCTCGGCATCGTCATCGGCGGTACGTCGGCCGAACTCGCCGTCGAGACCGCCAAACTCGCCACGGCCCGCTACCTCGACGAACTCCCCACCACCGGGTCGCCCTCGGGCCACGCGTTCCGCGATCTCGAACTCGAGGCAAAGGTGCTCGAACTCGCGCAGAACACCGGCGTCGGCGCCCAGTTCGGCGGCAAGTACTTCTGCCACGACGTCCGGATCATCCGGCTCCCACGTCACGGCGCGTCGTGCCCGGTCGGCATGGCCGTCTCGTGTTCGGCCGATCGCCAGGCGAAAGGCAAGATCACCGCCGACGGGGTGTTCCTCGAGCAACTCGAGACCGATCCGGCTCGCTTCCTTCCGGCGATCGAAGCGAGCGATCTGCTCGACGCCGAGCCCGTGCACATCGACCTCAACCAGCCGATGGACGAGATCCGCTCGACGCTGGCGGCGCTGCCGGTCACGACCCAGGTGATGTTGACCGGCCCGATGATCGTCGCGCGCGACATCGCGCACGCCAAGATCCAAGAGCGTCTCGACGCCGGCGAGGAGATGCCGCAGTACTGGAAGGACCACGCGGTCTACTACGCCGGTCCGGCGAAGACTCCCGAGGGCTACGCGTCCGGTTCGTTCGGGCCGACCACTGCCGGCCGGATGGATTCGTACGTGCCCGAGTTCCAAGCCGCTGGCGGCTCCATGGTGATGCTCGCCAAGGGCAACCGCTCGCAGCAGGTGACCGACTCGTGCAAGGCGAACGGTGGCTTCTACCTCGGCTCGATCGGCGGCCCGGCCGCCCGTCTGGCGCTCGACAACATCACCAAGGTCGATGTGCTCGAATACCCCGAGCTCGGCATGGAGGCGATCTGGAAGATCGAGGTCGAGAACTTCCCGGCGTTCGTCGTCGTCGACGACAAGGGCAACGACTTCTACGCCAAGGTCCGCGCCGAAGCGTCGATGCCCGTCGAGCTCCGCTGAGCCTGCCGACGGACGGTCAACAGCGCGCTTCGGCGGCGGCGAGGGTGACCTCGGCGACGTCGCTCGTGACGTCGAGCACGACGTGCGACACGAGCCGGTCGTCGACTCGATCGTCACCGGGCTCGTCGGCGCCGAGCACACCGTTCGCGAGGCAGCTCACCTCACCGTCGACGCGGCCGTGGAACTCGATCGCGTCTTCGAGCCACGACACCGCTTCGGCCCGGTCGAAACCGAACAGACCGTCGGCGAGTTCGACGTCGTCGGTGATGCCTTCGACCATGGTGCATCGTGTTCCGTCGGGCGGAACGGCCTCGCCGACGAACTGTGCCGTGACCGCGTCGTCGATGCAGTCGGTCCAGCCCGGAAACGCGGTGTGGCCGACGCCGTCCCAGATCATGTGCGACGCCTCGCCGAGCGCTGCGGCGAACTCGGGTGCATGCTTGCCGGGTGTGAGCGGGTCGTACTCGGTGCCGATCACCAGCATCGGACGATCGATGTCGACCGGTGTGACCGGCCCGAGCGCCTCGACGTTGGCGGGCATGGCGTCGCAGAACGACCATCGGGTGATCAGCGGTCCGAAGTCGGCGCAGTAGATCATGTAGTTGGCGTCGGAGAAGTTGTCGGGCAGCGCGCCGTCATCTTCAGGGCCGGCATCTTCAGGGCTGTCGTCATCAGGGCCGTCGGTCGGCTGGTCGCCGTCGAGGAGCGCTGCGTCGTCGGCGATGAGCGCGGCGAGCGCCGAACCGTCGCCGCCGTCGGCGTCATCGAGCGCGGTCGCGAGCAGCTCCCAGTCCCCTGCGTAGGTCAGGCTCGTGTCGACGAACACGCGGAAGTCCTCCTCGTCGACCGTGGTCGGTTCACCCGCGAAGTCGTCGGTGGTCAGCGCGTCGACGCGCGCCGACACGTCGTCGAGCACCGCCGGCGCCGAGCGTCCCGGGAGGCACCGGTCGGTCGCATCACACAACTCGAGCAGTCGATCGAGCGCGGCGGGTCGACCGTCGTCGGCGAACATCGCGAACCCGTCCTCGAACGGACCTTCCGACGAACCGGCGAGCGGGCTCGTGACGCCGTCGAGCACGAACGCTCCGACCGACTCCGGGAACCGCTCGGCGTAGGTGGCTCCGAGCAGCGAGCCGTAGCTGTATCCGAGATAGTCCAGCCGGTCCTCTCCCAGCGCGAGGCGTACCGCTTCCATGTCGGCGGCGCTGTAGGGCGCCGACAGGTAGGCGCTCAGCTCACCGGTCGCCTCCACGCACCGTTCGATGAAATCGTCGGCGAACGAGTCGGCACCGTCGCACGTGATGCGAGGCGTCGACTGACCGATGCCTCGCGGGTCCCACGAGACGATGTCGAACCCCCGCAGCAGTTCGGTCGGCATGCTGGGGCGCACGCCCCAAGCGGTCGGGAGTCCGGCCGCTCCGGGTCCGCCCGGATTGACGACGATGGCGCCCTGTCGATCGCCGGTCGCCCGATGCCGCGTCAGCGCGAGTTCGACCGGTGCGAGACCGTCGGTGCTCGCGTAGCCGTCCATCTCGACGGCGAGTCGTGCGCACTCCCAGCCCGATGTCGACGCCGTCGCCCAGCTCGGAATGCCGTACTCGTCACACGACGCCCAGTCGAGCGACGTCGCTGGCGCCGGCGACCCAGCCGTTCCGGTGTCGGTGTCGGTGTCGGGGAAACTCGCCTGGCCGTCGGGACGTAACGGCCCCGAGCTGGCGTTTGCTTCTTCGACCTCCACCGCCGGCGTCGCAGCGCACGCCGCGCCGATCACGGCGATCGCGACCAGTGCTGCCGATCGGGCGACCCGGTTCATGTGTCGGCGATCTCACCGGCGAGTTCGCCGAGCCGGCGCTCACCTTCGGCGGTCTGGCCGCCCAGTTCGAGAAAGCGCCGCATCGCCTGCTGCGAGCGCTCCTCGCCCAACGTCCGGTTGAAGGCGGCCCCTTCGTCGAGGAGGTCGCGCTCGACGCCCGACTCGGCACGCACCACGCTCGCTTTGGCCTCGGCGACGGCGTGCGCCGGGAAGCCGGCGATGCGATCAGCCAGCCGGTCGACGAACGAGGTGATCTCGTCGGCAGGCAACACCCGGTTGACCCAGCCCCAGTCGGCGGCGGTCCGTGCGTCGATGTCGTCACAGCCGAGAATCGCCTCGAGGGCTCGGCTCCGGCCGATCAGCCGCGGCAGACGGACCGTGCCGCTTCCGCCGGGAATGATGCCGAGCGCCACCTCGGGTTGGTTGAGGATCGCCGACGGCGTGGCGAACCGCATGTCGCAACTGAGCGCGAACTCCGAGCCTCCTCCACCCACGCGCCCGTCGATCTGTGCGATCGTCGGCTTCGGCATGGTTCGCAACATCTCGCACATCGCGTGGAACGTGTTGAGCTCGGTGGGAGTGGGTTGATCGGCCGGGAACCCGAGGATCGCCTCGACGTCGAAGTGAGCGATGAACCAGTCGGGCTGCGCCGAGCGGAACACGACCGCCCGCACTGCCTCGTCGTGCGCGAGGTCGTCGACCAGATCGGCGAGTTCGAGGAACACCGGCACGGTCATCAGGTTGACCGGCTCGTTGCTGATCGTGACGACGGCGACGCCACGCGGCGTCGTGTCGACCGAGAGCGCGGTCACAGGAGCTGCTTGATCGCGTCTCGCGTCGCAGCAGCTTCGTCGGGGTTCCCGGGGAACTCGACGGTCGCGAAGTCGGTGACGCCGATGTCGGCGAGCTTGCCGATCCGGTCGACGACTTGGTCGGCGGTTCCGGTGATGGCGATGTCTTCCGGGCCCGCTGCGCCCTCACGGTCGAGCATCGCCCGGTAGCTCGGCAGGCTGCCGTAGATCTCGAACACCTGGGCGGCCCGTGCCTTGGCGGCTTCGAAGTCGTCGGTGACGCAGACCGGCAGTGCGGCGATGACGCGCGGCGTCGGACGCTCGGCGGCCTCAGCTGCGGCGTTGATCGTCGGGACGATGTGTTCGGCGAGCGTGATCGGGCCGGTACACCACGTGAGCGTGCCGTCGGCCATCTCGCCCGCGACCTTCAACATCTGCGGACCCAGCGCTGCGATGACGGTGCCGAACGGCTTCATGCCGGGCGCCGTGAGCGAGAGATGGGTCGTGTAGTCCTCGCCCGCGTAGTGCGTCGCTTCGAGGCGCGACAGCGGCCCGAGGATGCTCATGTAGTCACGGATGTGGCGGATCGGCTTGCCGTAGCTCATCCCGAGCATGTCTTCGATGACGACCTTGTGGCTCAACCCGATGCCGAGCGTGAGGCGCCCGTCGGAAACTGCGTTGACCGTGTGGCACTGCTGGGCGATCGCCGACGGGTGGCGCGGGTAGGTCGGAACGACGGAGGTGCCCAGCTCGATGCGCGGCACCTCGCGGCCCACGATGGCCAGCGCGGTCAGCGCGTCGTGGCCGAAGATGTTGGGCGCCCAGTAGGAGGCGAAACCGTCGGCCTCGACCTGGCGCGCTTCGGCGACCACGTCGTCGATCGTGCCGTCGTTGACTCTTCCACCGAAGTATCCGATCTGCATACGGCGACCGTAGCCGGACCGTGGGTGACCCGACCGTTCGTGTGGCGGTCAGATCGCCTTGGCGCGGCCGAAGAGCCACCCGGCGCCGGCGATGACCGCGACGACCACGGCGGCCCAGAATGCCAGCTTCAGCACGAAGCCGAGGACGGCGACGGCGACGATGGCGAGCAGGACGAGGAGGGCGATGGCGAACAGTGACATGGTGAGGGAGTACCCAGATTCCGCCAGACGTACCATTCGCGAGACGTGACGCTTGCCCGCCGAGCGATGTGACGTCAGGCCATCTCGACGAGCTCGAGCCACTCTTCGGAGAAGTAGTCGAGGTCGCCGTCGGGCATCAGCAGCACCTTCGTCGGTTCGAGTTCTTTGACGAACTCGGTGTCGTGGCTGACGAAGATGATCGCGCCCGGCCAGTCGATCAGCGCGTTGGCGATCGCCTCGCGTGACGGCGGATCGAGGTTGTTGGTCGGTTCGTCGAGCAGCAGCAGGTTGTTCTTGCCGGTCATCAGCATCGCGAGCGCGAGCTTCGTCTTCTCGCCGCCCGACAGCGTTCCGGAGTCCTGGAACACCTTGTCGCCCGACAGGCCGAACATGCCGAGCAGCCCGCGGAGGTGCGAGTCGTCCATCTCGACGCCTCGGGGCACCGAGTCGCGGATGTTGGTCAGCAGGCTCTCGTTCACCCGCAGGTTGTCGTGCTCCTGGGCGTAGTAGCCCGACTGCACCTGGTATCCGAACTCGAAGTCGCCGAGGTCGGCTTCGGTCTCACCAGCGAGGATGCGCAGCAGGCTCGTCTTGCCGGCGCCGTTGAGTCCGAGCACGAGCAGGCGTTCGCCACGCCCGAGGTCGAAGTCGATGTCTTCGAACACGGCGCGGCCGTTGTATCCCTTGCACAGCGACGTGCCGGTGATGACGGTCTCGCCGCATGGCGGCGGCGGCGGAAAGCGAACGTTGAACGTCTTCTGGTTGCGAGGAGCGTTGACCCGCGTCGTCTCGAGACGAGCGATCTTCTTCTCCATCGAGTGAGCCATCGCGGCCTTGGTGGCCTTGGCGCCGAACCGGTCGACGACGCCCTGCATCCGGGCGATCTCCTTCGACTGCTGTGCGGCCTTCTTGGTGAGGCGTGCTTCGTCTTCGGCGCGGGCTCGCTTGTACTGCGAGTAGGTGCCCTTGTATTCGAAGATCTCGCCGACCGCGTTCTCGTCGGGACGGTCGAGGTGGATGACCCGGGTGATCGCTTCGTCGAGCAGGTCGAGGTCGTGGCTGATCACGAGCATCGCGCCCTTGTACTGGCGCATGTATTGGAGCAGCCAGTTCTTCGCGTCGGCGTCGAGGTGGTTGGTCGGTTCGTCGAGACACAGCACGTCGGTGCCGGCGAACAGGATGCGCGACAGTTCGACACGTCGACGCTCGCCGCCCGACAGGACTTCGAGCGGCAGGTCGAGTCGGTCTTGCGGGAGTCCGAGGCCGACGGCCATCGCCCGCGCCTCGCTCTCGGCGGAGTAACCGCCGGTGGTGCGGAACATCTCCTCGGCCTTGATGTAGCGCGAGACGTTGCGCTCGTCGGGGTTCTCCTCCATGGCGATGCGCAGCTTCTCCATGCGCATCATCTCGTCGTCGATGCCCTTGCCCGAGAGGATGTGGGTGACGCAGGTGCGACCGTCGAGTGCGGTGTCGATCTTCGGGTCCTGCGGGAGGTAGCCGAAGCCGCCCTTGCGCAGCACGTGTCCGGCGGCGGGCTCGTTCTCGCCGCCGAGCACCTTGAACAGGCTCGTCTTGCCGGCGCCGTTTCGCCCGACGATGCCGACCTTGTCACGGGCCATGACGGTGAAGCTGGCGCGCTCGACGAGGAGCTTGCCACCCACTTCCACCGAGATCGCCTGTGCCTGAAGCATCGCAACAGGCTACGAAGCCGTGAGCCGGTTCGATGATGACATGTGACCAGCGTGCTGCCGGTCGAGTGGGCTCGCGATCAGCCCGTCGTGCCGGTGCCGTCGGCGCCGGTGGTACCGGTGGTGCCCGACGTGCCGGTGGTGCCGGTCGTACCCGTGGTGCCGCCGGTGGTACCGGAGGAGCTGGACGTGCCGCCCGTCGTTCCGGTCGTGCCCGTCGTGCCGCCGGTGGAGCCCGACGTGCTGGTGTCGGAGGCACCCGTCGTGCCGCCCGTGGTGCCCGAACCGCTGGTCGACCCCGTCGTCCCGGTGGTGCCCGTGTCGGTGCCGCCACCGGTGGTGCCGCTGCCGCTCGTCGTGCCACCGGTCGTACCCGTCGTGTCGGTGCCACCCGTCGTGCCCGTCGAGTCGGTACCGCCGGTCGTGTCGGTGCCGCCCGTCGTGTCGGTGCCGCCGGTCGTACCGGTCGTGTCGGTGCCGCCGGTCGTGTTGCCGCCGGTGGTGTCGGTCGTGGTGCCGGTGTCACCGCCGGTCGTGTCGCCGCCCGTGGTGTCGGTCGTGCCGCCCGTCCCCCCGGTGGTCGAGGTCCCGCCCGGCAACGTGGTGGTGCCCCCGGTGCCACTGCTCGACGAACCGCCAGACGTCGAACTGCTCGACGAACCACCGGACGAGGAACTGCTCGACGAACCGCCCGACGAAGAACTGCTCGACGAACCGCCCGACGAGGAACTGCTGGACGAGGAACTGCTCGAACTCGAGCCGTTCGGGGTTCCGCCGCCCTGACCGATCGCGGAGTCGTCGGTGAACGACGATCGGAGACACTCGCCATCCGGTCCGTCGAACACGCCGAGTCCGAGCGACGTCAGTCCGACGAGCACGTCTTCCCCGGCGTCGCCCGGGTGCAGTCCGTCACCGCTCAGCACGCCCGGCGAGCGAGCAGCGAACTCCCAGTCGATGAGGGTCACGTTCTCGAACAGTTCGGCCATCTCGCGGATGACCTCGTTGACCTCGCTCCACTGGGCGCGGTACTCGGTGACCGTGAACAGCAGCGTGGGCCGTGGTGCGAGCTGATACAGGATCTGCGTCATCGCTTCGCGGTACTCGTCCTGATCGAGCCGGTAGTTGCTGCCGAGGTGGACGACGGCGGCGTCCCAGTCCTCGTCGGGGTCCGGGTCGAGCCCTTCGGGCAGGCGGCGATCGAGCACCTTCAGCCCGAAGTCGACGAACCGACCTGGTTCGGCATCGACCTCGACGGTCCACCCGTTGGGGTTGAGGGTGTCGCACATCTCGCGGCCGAATCGCGTCGCGGTCGACGCCATGATCGAGTCGCCGATCACCAGGACACGGTTGCCGTCGACGAGATCGGCGACGAGTTCGACCTCGGAGCCGTCTGCCGATTCCAACGGGCGGGTCTCGACCACCAGTGGTTCGGTGGTGGTGCTCGATGTCGGCGCCACCGTGGGCAACGTGTCGGGCAGTTCCCCGACCCCGGCCACGGTCGGCGTGGGCGTCGAGATCGTGTCGGACTCCTGCTCGGCGCCGGCGTCGCTGCCGCAGGCGGCCAGCACGAGGCCCAGAGCAAGGAGCAGCCGACGATTCATCTTGGCCATTGAATCGCGTCAGGCCCTCGCGCGGACGTCAGGCGGCCGATTCCCCCGAATCGGCCGCCTCGACGAACCTCAGTTGTTGGCTTTGAGCTGGTCGCGGATCTCGGTGAGGAGATCGACCTCGCTCGGACCGGACTCCTCTTCCTCTTCTTCCTTGACCATCTTGTTGTAGGCCTTGACGATGAGGAAGCAGACGAAGCCGACGATCACGAACGTGATCAGCGCCGTGATGACCTTGCCGAACTCGAGATAGGTCGCCGGGTCGATCGGCAGCCCGGTGTCGGGGTCGATCGAGATGTCGCCGTCGCCGTCGGAGATCTTGATCCGGGCCACTTCGTCGAAGTTCGGCTTGCCGAAGATCGCCGCGACGAGGTTGAGGATCACGCCGTCGACGATGGCCGTGATGACCGGCGCGAAGAACGTTGCGAGGACGACCGCGATCGCGAGATCGATGAGATTGCCCTTCGTGATGAAGTCTTTGAATTCTTGCAGCACTCGAGTGCCTCCTGAGGTTGTGTATTGAGGTCGTGGGTTTGTGACAGCACGATAGTCAAGCACACCGGCACAAGTTGGGATGACATACCCCGGCTACTCTCGGCCGTGATGAACGACGAGCACGAGGCACTCATCGTCACCGGCGACGTCGACGACCCGCACGCCGGGGTCGACGAGCCGCTCCTGTTCGATCGGATCGACGCCTTGCGCGTGCTGCGTGCATCGTCGAACGAGGAGAAGGGCGCGCTCCTCGAGGAGATCGGCGGGTCGGGCAAGGTCGAGCAGGAGATCGTCGACCAGCTGTCGAAGGTGAAGCCGCTCTGGCAGCCCGACGAGTTCCCGGAAGCACACCGAATGGCCATGCGGTCACTCGAAGTGCTCGACCGCAACGGGTCGCGCAACGCCAAGTTGCCACCGATGGGGCCGCTCAAACCGATCGCCCAGTACATCGTCCAGCAACTGACCCGCTGGATCGTCAAGGGGTACGTCAACGGGCTCGTCACGAACCTGCGCAAGTTGTACGAACGGCGAGAAGCGAACTCGATCTGGGGTTCACCGGCCCAGGTCCTGCTCCGGCGAGCGCGCATCAACGCCGAACAGGTCGAGCAGGGCTTCAAGGGCAATCCGGTCGGTGTCCCGACGTTCCTGCTCGGCGGCGCGATCCTCTCGACCATCCTGTCGACCATCGTCAGCCTGATCAGCGCCGCACTCGACACGACCTTGGGCGTCGTGATCGCCGGTGTCGTGGTGGTGCTGTTGCTCGGCTCGTTGAGCTGGGCAGCGCTCTACGCGGCCGCGGTCGCCAGGCGACGAATCCGGCTGACGACCGATCAGCCGATCCAGGCGCTGTACGACACGATCGGAGCGGCTGGCGACCCGCCGCGCGACCAGTCGTACAACTTCGCGGTCATCGCCATCGTGCTGCTGGTGTTGGCCGTGGTGGTGATCCCGCCGCTCGCGTACCTGGTCTACGACAACGCCACGTCGTGACCCTGCCGGTTCGTCTCAGCGAGCCGTCCAGCCGCCGTCGACGAGGAGGGAATGGCCGGTCATGAAGCCACCCGAGTCGCTCGCGAGCAGCAGCAGCGCCCCGTCGAGTTCGTGAGCGTGGCCCATGCGAGCGAGCGGCGTGTTGGCCTTGACGAAGTTCTGGCTCGCCTCGTCGGTCGCCATGTTGCCCGTCATCTCCGAGCGGAACCAGCCGGGGCTGAGCGCGTTGACGCGCAGGCCCTTGCGGCTCCACTGCAGCGCCAGTTCACGTGTGAGGTTGATGACCGCGCCTTTGCTGGCGCAGTAGTGCGCCTGCTTGACGGGCGTGGCACCGACGTGCCCGAGCATCGAGGCGATGTTGACGATCGACCCGTTGCCGCGTTCGATCATCGACGGCGAGCACAGCTTCGACAGGTGCCAGATGGCGGTGACGTTGACCTCCATGGCGAAGCGGAACTGGTCGAGCGTCTCGTCCTCGACGGAGGTCTTCTGACCGATGCCGGCGTTGTTGACCAAGATGTCGACGCCGCCGAAGTGCTCGAGAGTGGCTGCGACCACTCGCTCGCGGTCGGCCTCGATCGACAGGTCGGCCGGAGCGACCAACGAGTTCTCGAGTTCGGCGCTCAGCGCTTCGAGCCGATCCGCACGCCGGGCCACGAGCACGACCTTCGCCCCGACGGCGTGCAGCACGCGAGCGAAGCGCTCGCCGAGCCCCGACGAGGCACCGGTGACGATCGCGACGCGCCCGTCGAGGCGGAACATCGACAGCGGATCGAGAGCGGTCTGGGCGTCGGTGGGCTGCTCGTTGTCAGGCATGGAACGAGACACTACGAAGCGAGAACCACTGATCGGGAATCCACGCCGCCCGGGCCGCCCAAATGACACGGTCACGAATCAGGCGGGGTTCCGTCATGTGTCCGCAACACCGACACGACATGGTTTCGCGCGATTCCGCGCCAAATGTGACGCATGCATGACAGTTCGCGTGCAAAGTGCAATTCCGACGGTTCGGAATCCTCTGGAAGGGCATGATCGAAAACATGGAAATCAGCCGCCGCACATGGACCGCCGCTCTCAAGCTCGCCGTCGTGCTGTCGGTCGTCGCGGCGTTGGTCGCCGTTGCTGCGAGCACGCTCGCCGACGTACCGCAGGTCGCCATCGTGCTGCCGGTGATCGTCGTCGCCTTCGTCACCAGTTGGATCCAGACCGGCCGAGTGCGCCGCTCCGCCATCCACGACCTCCTCGCCATCCCGACGTCACACTGACCCGGCTGGCCAGACTGGCCGGCATCGACCCGGCCCCGCCGATGTCGGCGGTGTTCGCGTGGCGTGACACGATGGGCCGGTGACCTCGAACAGCGATTCCACTCGCCCTGCCGACGCCGCGCGACCAGCCACGGTCGTTCTCGTGCACGGTGCCTGGCACGGCGCCTGGTGCTGGGCCACGTTCCAAGCCGAACTCGATCGGCGCGGCATACCGTCGCTGGCCATCGACCTTCCCGGCCACGGCGCGTCGACCCAGCCGCTGACCGGTCTGCACGGTGACGCCGCCCTCGTCGGCGACGTCCTCGACCGGCTCGCCGACAGCGGACACGGCGACGTGGTGCTGGTGGGCCACAGCTATGGCGGAGCGGTCGTCACCGAAGCCGCCACCGGCCGGTCCGACATCGCCCACCTCGTCTACGTGACCGCTTTCGCGCTCGACGCCGGCGAATCGGTGATGGGAGCACTCGGATCGTTCGAACGCCACGAGGTCGATCTCGCCGGTGCGATGGTCGTCGCCGACGATGGCCAGTCGAGCACGTTGAACCCCGAGCTCGCCGCCGGAGCGCTGTACGCGTCGTGCTCGCCCGAGGCGATCGCCGCAGCGCTCCCCCGCCTGAGCCCGCAGTCGATGTCGTCGATGCTCGAAGACGCCACCGGTTCCCCGCGCGATCACATCGAGTCGACCTACGTGTTCTGCGCTCGAGACCGTGCGATCCATCCGGTCCACCAGGCCGAACTCGCGAAGCGCTGCACCCATCGAGTCGATCTCGACACCGACCATTCGCCGTTCGTGAGCGCGGTGACCGAGCTCACCGACATCATCGCTCCGCTCGCCGTGACGGCAGCCGAATCGTGAAGGTACGCATCGGCTTCGGGCTCGGCACGCGAACGCGACTGCACGACGAGACCTACGGAGCGGTCGTCGACGCTCTCGAAGCCCACGAGTTCGACTCGCTCTGGTTGTCGGAGAAGATCAGCGGCGAGGCGCCCGACCCGCTCGTGGCAATGGCGTACGGCGCCGGCCGCACGACGAAGCTCAAGTTCGGCATGTCGGTGATGGTGCTGCCCGGCCGGAACCCGGTCGTGCTCGCCAAAGAACTCGCCACGCTCGCAACGATGTCGGGCGGCCGCCTCCTGCCGGCGTTCGGTCTCGGCGCGGTCGACCCGGTCGAACAGCAGGCGTTCGGCGTCGAACGCAAGGAACGAGCGGCGATCTTCGACGAGACGCTCGCGGTGATGCGCAAGTGTTGGACGGGCGAGCCGTTCAGTCATGCCGGCGAAAGGTTCTCCTACGACGGGGTCGTGGTGCAGCCGGCTCCGAAACGCATGGACGTGTGGCTCGGCGGCTATGCACCATCCGAGCTGAAGCGGATCGGCCGGCTCGCCGACGGCTGGCTGCCGTCATTCGTGCTGCCGAGCGATGCCGAGGCCGGGCGAGCGGTCATCGAGCAGGTCGCCGCCGAACACGATCGCGAGATCGAGGACGATCACTACGGCGTGCTGATCCCGTACGCGTTCGGGCCCGTGCCCGACGTGCTCACCAAGCTGCTGCAGAAGCGCCGCCCCGACCTCGACGACGTCACGCAACTCGTGCCCGATTCGTGGGACGCACTGCAGAAGATGGTGCAGCGCTTCGTCGACGTCGGCACGACCAAGTTCGTCGCACTGCCGATCGCCGAGCCCGGCGATGCCGACGCGTGGGTCGCTCATCTGGCCGAGGCCGCCGACGCACTCAAGCCGCTCGAGGTGGGCTGAGCCGTGGGATCATCCGCATCTCCATCCGCATCGCCGGTCCTGTTCCTCCCGGGCCACTCACCCGTCGCCGACGCCGAGCGCTGGACGCCGACCGAGCACACGCGCGGCCCCTGGAACCCCGACCACTGTCACGGCGGACCGCCGTCGGCGCTGCTCGCCCGCGCCTGCGAGCGGGTGTCCGACGAACGATCCGACCCGACCGTCGAGTGGCAGCTCTCGCGTCTCACGGTCGAGTTGACCCGCGCCGTGCCGGTCGGCCAACCGCTCGACGTGATCAGCCGCGTGGTTCGCCCGGGGCGCAAGGTGTCGCTGGTCGAGGCCGAACTGCGGCACGGTGACGTCGAGGTCGCCCGTGCCCGCGCACTCCGCATCCGCCACCAGAGCATTCCCCTGCCCGATCACGCTCGCCTGCCCGACGACTTCGTCGGAGAGCCCGGCGACGGCGAGGTGATCGAGTCGACGTGGTCACTCGACACCAGCGAGATCGCGTTCCATCGGTCGTCGTGCGAACACCGCTTCGTCGAAGGGAGCTGGGACAGTACCGGTCCGTGCAAGGTGTGGATCCGCCTGCTCGTCGACCTGGTTCCCGGCGAATCTCCCACCGGCGTACAACGCGCCGTCACCGCGGCCGACTTCGGCAACGGCGTGAGTTCGGCGATCGCCCCCGAGACGGCGACCTACATCAACCCCGATCTCACCGTGCACATCGCTCGCCCGCCACGCGGCGAGTGGATCGGCCTGGCGAGCCACTCGGTGTACGGCACCGCCACCGAGTCGAGCGGCGCGGGCTTCGCGGAGTCGTCGCTGCACGACGAAGCGGGCCGGTTCGGGCGCAGCGTGCAGTCGCTGTTGATCCAGCCCGGCTGAGTCGTTGTCTCGGCCGTGCCCGCGGGTTCAGGCCGGGAAGAACGCGCGGAGGCTGTCGGCGAAGAACTGGGCGCGGGCGGCGAGCCCGGCGCTGTTGGGGTGGATGCCGTCGGAGGTGAACCAGGCGTTCTGGCTCGCCAGCGAGTCCCAGTCGGCGAGCCCGATGTTGCCGCGACCGGCGAGCAGCGCGGCGAGGTCGTTGTTCCACTGCACGGTGTTGTTGCGCGCCCAGTGTCCGCTGGTGGTGATCGTCGACGCGTTGATCCAGAGCGTGCGACCGCCGCCGGTTGCGTCGACGATGCGGTCGACTCGATTGGCCGCACTCGCGTTCGATCCGGCCGCGATGTTGGCCGCGTCGTTGGTGCCGAGCGCGATGATCCAGCATCCGTCGAAGCCGGTCGAGCGGAGCGCGGTGATCGCCTCGGCGCCGTTGGTCTGCCCGGGCAGGGTCTCGACGATCGAGCGGCCGCCGCTGATGTCGAGTCGGACGTCCGAGACGCCGATCGCGGCGAGTGTGTTCACGATGCCGGCATCGGACGAGATGGCCCCGGTCGACCCGTCGATGCCGACTGCGGTCGAGTCGCCGATCACGGCCACCGACGTGCAGGCGGTCGACTGAGCGCCAGGTGTCGGCGCCGCCACGACGACCGGCTCGACCACCGGCTCGGTCGTCGTGGTCGTGGTCGTGGTCGTGGTGGTGCTGGTGGTCGTGCTGGTGCTGGTCGAGGTGGTGCTGCTGGTCGTGGTGGCGGGCAGCGTCACCGCGGGTTCGATCGCGTCGGTCTCGGGCTCGGTCGCGGTCTCGGCGCCGGACTGGCTCGCGGGTTCGGCGGCGCGGACGTCGGCCGACCCGGTCAGCGGCTCGTCGGGCGCGACTGCCGCGTCGGCGGTCACGGTCGTCGTGACGTCGGGGAGTTGCGTGATGACCGGCCCACTCGCGCCGTCGTCGTCGGTGCCGCATGCCGCACCGACGACCAACAGCAGCGCCACGACCAGCCGCACGATCAGCCCTTGCGTTTCTGGATGTTCGCCCACTCGTCGCGCAGGCCGACGGTGCGATGGAACAGCATCGACTGTTCCGGGTCGTGCGCGAAGTAGCCGAGCCGTTCGAACTGGACGACGTCGCCGGGGGCGGTGTCGGCGAGTGCCGGTTCGACCTTGCAGCCGGTGAGCAGTTCACGTGAGTTCGCGTCGAGGTCGTCCATGACGTCGCCGGTCGCCTCGCCAGGCACTTCGGCGCTGAACAGGCGCTCGTAGAGCGCGACCGACGCATCGACGGCGTGTGCGGTCGACACCCAGTGCATGGTCGACTTCACCTTGCGTCCGTCGGGCGAGTTGCCACCCTTGGTCTCGGGGTCGTAGGTGACGTTGACCTGGGTGACGTTGCCGTCGGCGTCGGTGTCGAAGCTCTCGCAGGTGACGAAGTACGCGCCGCGCAGGCGGACCTCACGGCCCGGGGTGAGGCGGTAGTACTTCGGCGGCGGGTCGGCGTTGAAGTCGTCCTGCTCGATCCAGAACTCGCCGGAGAACGGCACCTGGCGCGTGCCGTCGTCGGCGTTCTCCGGGTTGTTCACCAGCTCCATGTGCTCGACATGCATGCTCCCGTCGTCGTTGCTGGGCCAGTTGGTGATGACGACCTTGAGCGGGCGCAGCACCGCCATCCGTCGTTGCGTGATGGCGTTGAGGCGGCGGCGCACGAACGATTCGAGCAGCTCGATCTCGTTGCGGCTGTTGGTGCGCGACACGCCGATGAACTCGAAGAACTCACGGATCGACTCGGCCGGGTAGCCACGCTTGCGCAGGCCGCGCAGGGTCGGCAGTCTCGGGTCGTCCCAACCGTCGACGATGCCGTCGTCGATCAGCTGCTTGAGCTTGCGCTTCGACGTGACCGTGTGGGTCAGCTCCAAACGGGCGAACTCGGTCTGGCGAGGCTGTTCGTACGGCAGGCCGTCGAGCTCGCGAATGCGATCGAGGTACCAGTCGTAGAGCGCGCGGTGGCTGTCGAACTCGAGCGTGCACAGCGAGTGGGTGACCCCTTCGATCGCGTCGCTCTGGCCGTGGGCCCAGTCGTAGGTCGGGTAGATCTTCCACGCGTCACCGGTGCGGTGGTGCTCGGCGTTGCGGATCCGGTACATGATCGGGTCGCGCAGCTGCATGTTCTCGTGCTGCATGTCGATCTTCGCTCGGAGCACCGGGCCGCCGTCGTCGAAGTCGCCGGCTCGCATGCGGCGGAACAGGTCGAGGCTCTCGGCGACCGGGCGGTTACGGAACGGGCTCTCGATGCCGGGGTTGCCGTAGCCGCCGCGCTGCTCCGAGATGGTGTCGCCGTCTTGTTCGTCGACGTAGGCCAGGTCGTTCTCGATGAACATGACCGCCCAGGTGTAGAGCTGCTCGAAGTAGTCGCTGGCGTAGAGCGCCTTGTCGACCGGGTAGCCGAGCCAGGCGAGGTCGTCGATGATCGCGTCGACGTACGTCGTGTCTTCCGATTCGGGGTTGGTGTCGTCGAAGCGCAGGTTGCACACGCCGTCGAATTCGCGAGCCAGCTCGAAGTCGATCGTGATCGCCTTGCCGTGCCCGATGTGCAAGTAGCCGTTGGGCTCGGGCGGGAAGCGGGTCTGCACACGTCCGCCGAACGTCTGCTGCTCACCATCAGCAATCACGAGTTCGCGAACGAAGTTCGCCGCTGCCGGATGGTCGTCGTTGCCGCTCATAGTCGCCGTCAAGTATGGCGGCAGACTGCCCACACCACGTGGACACGCCGACACGCGAGCGATGTTCGCTCGAGCCGCCGCGAGCCGACAGAATGTGATGCCATGTTTGCGATGAAGCCTGAACGCGTCAGAGAATGGGTGGCAAGCGAGTTCCCGGGCGACACCTTCGAGACCCATCTCAACGCCAGCCTGAACTCGCCGCAGTACTCCGCTCCGGGGAGTCACACGATCTCCTCGGGCGACTTCGGTGACAGCGGCCGAGCCGCGTTCATCGAGTCACTCGAGCTCGACCCCGACAAGCAGGTCGGCTTCATGGTCACGCACACCGTCTACGCGCTCACCGATCGCCGACTGTGCATCGCTACCACCGGAGGTCTGCGCCCACGCCCCAAAGAACTCCTTCATGCCGGGCCACGCGAGGGGCTCACCGTTCACTGGTACGACGGCCGGGCCGAAGCCGGCAATCAGTTTCGACACTTCGTGTTCGTGTTCGCCGACGGCGCGTGGCGCGGCGACCGGACCGGGATCAAGATCCTGGGCCGGACGCCCAAAGCCAACCTCGCCCACCGCTTCATCGAGGCCTTGGGCCCCGCCGCTTTCGAGGTGCGCTGACCCTCCAGCGCTCAAGAGGTCGGGGTGGCGGCGTGCCGGGCAGCCCACGCCTTCGCCTGGCGGGTGAAGGGGGCGAGGCGTGCGGGATGTACGAAGCTCACGTAGTTCATGTCGAGCCGCTCGCAGAGCGGAGGGTGGTACTCGCTCGTCGGCGCAGGTGGCGGGCCCTCCGGGGGCTCGGGTCTCGGCCCGTCGTTCGCCATGTTCACCCCGTGCTGATTGCGGAACACGATGGTGCCGAGGTCGGCGTTTCCGCTGATCTCGAGTCGCCCTCGATGATGTGATCGGTGGTGGTGCGTGCACAACGCCACCAGGTTCCAGGTGTCGGACGGGCCACCGTCTGACCAGTGCACGATGTGATGCACGTCGAGATGGCGAGTCGCCCCGCAGCCGGGAACCGCACAACCACCGTCACGCAGCAGCACCGCCTTGCGGGTACGGGCCGGAACGATGTGCTGAGTACGCCCGACCGAGATCGGCACCCCGTTGCGGTGGAACACCGGCGTGAGCATGCCGTCGCAGGTGATGTGCTCGACGATCGCCGCCGGCAGTGGCGCGCCGAGATGATCGGTCGCGCGCCCGTCGGTGTTCAGCCTCGGACACGAAGTTCGCGGTGTCACGGAAGATGCGGTCCCGAGCCTCGTCGACCGCGTTCTGGATGGTGAGACCGACCTCGGGGGTGGTCTCGAGGCGCAGCCGCCACCGGCCATCGTCGCCGACCCCCATCCAGCACCGATCGGGCACCTCGACCGGCCGTGGCGATGGCGTCTCGGTCGGTTGCGTCTCGTTGCGCTCGGCATCGGAGATGATCAGGTCTTCCGAGATGATCGAGTCGTCGGGCAGTCCCGACCGTTCAAAGTTGTACTTGTTGATGACCGCGTTGATCTGGCCGACCGTGAGCCGCTTCGACAACGACAGCACCTGGTCGTCTGCCCACGCGGGCACACGCCGCACGATCGGCATCAACTGATCGAGCGACAACTCCCCCGACCTGAGCGCGTCGACCGATGCCGGGAGTTCGTCGGCACGCCGCGCCACGTCGACATAGCGGCGACCAGCAGCCACGCCGATACCGAACCGGAACGCCAGGAACTGCTCGGGCTTGTGCAACCCGGTACCACGCCACTCGTCGTGCGTGAGCAACCAAACCGCCACGTCGACGATCCGCCCATCGAGCGCATTGCGAAACCCAGCGATCTCGTTGACCGCAGCCCGCACGTCAGCCAACCCACCGAACCCTTCCTTGGCGTCATCCCTGGCTGACATAGCTTTATCGTACACTTGTTCGATCCAAGACGCAAGAGCAATTCGTCAGCTGCTTCGACCCGCGCTTGCCTCGCAGACGGACTGCATGCATACTGCAAGCATGCCGAATGTGTTGATTCGAGATCTTCCGGCCGATGTTCATGCACGCCTGCAACAACGCGCCGAAGCAGCAGGGCAATCGCTCCAGCAATACCTCACCGGCGAACTCTCACGAATCGCGCACACGCCGACGCTCCCCGACGTGCTCGCACGAATCGAACAGCGCTCAGGCGGTCGAGTCGGCTTCGACGACGCCGTCGACGACCTCGCTGAGGAACGCGCGACGCGGTGATCGTCGTGGACGCTTCGGTGCTGGCCAACGTCGTCGGTGACGACGAGTCGGCCGGCACCCTCGCTCGTCGCCGGCTCCAGATCGCCGGCGCCGCATCGGCCCCCGATCTCGTCGATGTCGAGACGGTGTCGGTACTACGCCGACGCTGGCTGAAGGGCGATCTCACGGACGAACGATTTCGCAGTGCCGTCGACGATCTGCTGGCACTGCCGATCACTCGTTTCCCCACGGCGGTGTTCATGCCGAGAGCGTTCGAACTCCGAGCGAACGTCACCGCCTACGACGCGTGCTACGTCGCGCTCGCCGAGGCCCTGGACTGCACACTCGTCACGGCCGATCGGCGACTGGCGAGCGCGCCGACCATCAGCTGTGCGACCGAGGTCCTTCGAGGACCGGAGTAGATCAGAGCGACGGGAGCAGGTTGACGAGGATGTTGGAGCCGTCGATCTGCACCGCAGCGCCGACGAGCGACGCGTCGGTCGCCGTGAGCATCGAGGAATTCATCTTGATACGAGCTTCGGGCGAGTACAGCGCACCCGACACGTTGATGAGGCTCGCACTGAACTGGATGCCGGACTTGTTGCACCGGTCCTCACCGGCGAACAGTGTCGGCATGTCGGGCGAGTACGGCGACAGGCTGACCGAGTTCGAGTTGATCTTGATGCTGCCGGTCGCCACGATCGTCACGCCGTTGAGGTGCGTCGTGCCCGTGGCGAAGTGCACGTCGCCATCGACGTAGTGCAGCCCGGCCGGGATGTCGGCCGCGTTGCCGGTCACCCGCCAAGTGCCGGAGTGTGACGTGTAGTCGTCGCCGGCTGCGAGCGCCATCGCCCCACCCGGAGCGAAGTCGGCGAGCGACCAGCCGAACGGGTCGGCCTGGACGCCGGCTTCCTGCTCGACGCCGCCGAGCATCTGGGCGCCCCAGCCGATCTGGGCGGAGTCGGCGTACGACACCGCTCCGAGGAAGGTCATGAGGCCACCGTTGACGGAGAAGTCGTCGTTCGAGCGAATCCTGGTGCCGACCACGATCTCGGAGCCGTTGAGCGTCACCTCTCCCCTGCAGCTGTCGTCGGCGATCGCGAACATCGAGTACGACAGGTCCACCGGGCTCGGTCCGGGATCGGGCAGTTCACACAGGTTCTGCGAGCCGGGCGTGCCGAGGTCGCCGTTGCCCTGGTCGGTCACGGCAGCGCACCAGTTGGCGCCCACGGCGTTGTTGAGGTCGGCGGAGCGCAGCGACATCGTCGCACCCGACACCTTCGGGAAACCGTTGGTCGCCGTCCAGGCGACCCGATCGATCACCGCGAGGTCGTCGTCGAGCAGCACGACCTCGTCGGCCGTGTTGAAGTGGATGAACTCGACGCCGTACTGCACGTCGATCTCGATGCCACCGTTGAGTTCTTCGGTGTTGCGACCGGCGACGAGGTAACCGCCCGCCGGCACGACGACCGGGTTGTCGGTGTCGAACACGAACGTGTCGACGTCGTCGTCACGCAACGTCCAGCCGCTGATGTCGATGTCGACATCGCCGGAGTTGTGCAGTTCGATCCACTCACCCTGGGCATCAGGCGTCGCCTTCGGGTCACGGTGGATCTCGTTGATCACGATCGCGTGGTTCGGAGCGACCACACAGTCGTTGGCGGCGCCCGGCGTACCGCGATCGCCGTCGCCGTACTGGGTGCTGGTCGCACACCAGCCGCTGGCGTCGTCACCCGGTGCGAGCGCCGACAGCGAGGCGTCGGTGCGAGCGATGCTTCCGCCGTTCGGGCGGGGGAACAGGTCGCTGTTGGTCCAGCTGAACGAGTCGACGAACTGCCCATACCGGTCGTTGATCACCACGGTGTCGCCGGAGTTGAGCAGCACCATGGCCGAACCGGTGGCGTAGTCGGCGGCGACGCCACCGTTCACGGCCGGGTCGGCGTTGCGGGCGATCACGGCGTAGCCACCGGGCTCGATCTCGATCGACTCGGTGATGACGTGATACTCCGAGCTCTCGTCACCGATGCTCCAGTTGAGGAGGTCGACGGCGTCGGCGGTCGGGTTGTGGATCTCGAGCCATTCGCCGACGATGTCGCTCACCGCTGCCGGGTTGCGCATGATCTCGCTGATGACCAGCGACGGAGCCGGCGCCGGCTCGTCACACGAGCCGGCGGTGCCGGGCGTACCGAAGTCGCCGTCGCCGTACCGGTCGGTGGCAGCGCACCAGTTGGGGCCGAGGAGGTTGTCGACATCAGCGCCGCGCACCTCCATCGAGTGGCCCTTGCCGAACGGGAAGCCGAGGCTCGCCGTCCAGCGAACCCGGTCGAGCAGCGTCCCGTCGGGAGCCACCACTTCGAGCGTCGAGGTCGTGTTGTAGAGCGGAAGATCGCCTCCGACGACGTAATCGGCCGAAACCCCGCCGTTCTCGGCGACATCGCCGTCGGAGGCGACGACGACACGAGCACCAGGCTCGATCGTCAGATCACCGATGGTGTGCTGGGTCGAGTAGGTGCGCAGCACGAAGCCGTCGAGCACCGCCGTCTCGGACCCGTTGTTCATGAGCTCGAACCATTCACCGGCACGTTCGGGCGAGGTGCGCTCCGGATCGAACATCACCTCGGTGATGACGATGTCGGGGTACTCGGTCGGCGTGCAGTTGCCCGCCACACCAGGCGAGCCGAAGTCGCCGGTCGCCCAGCGCCGCGCCGAGGTGCACCAGTTCTCGCCGTTCGAGTTGTCGCTCGCACCGCTCTGGAGGTGCATCGATGCACCGTTCGGGTCGGGGAAGGTGCGGCCGTCGTCCCAGCGGACGGCGTCGACCTCGATGCCGAGCGTGTCGACGATGACGAGTTCGTCGAACGAGTTGTGCAGGCGCATCGCGTCGCCGTAGGCGATGTCGACGTCGACGCCGCCGTTGCGGGCCGGGTCGTCGAGCACGCCGGCGATGGCGCGCTCGCCCGGCTCGACCACGACCGAGTGGTCGACGGTGAACCAGTCGCGATCGTCGTCCTTGATGCCGAACCCGTTCAGGTCGACGGTGGTGTTTCCGGTGTTGTGGATCTCGAACCACTCGCCGGTGAAGTCGGAGGTGCGACCCGGGTTGTTGAGGATCTCGGTGATCTCGAGCGAGGCGCGCGACTGGCCGCACTGGTTGGCAGCACCGGGCGACGCGTGGTCGCCGTTGACGAGCGGCGTGGTCGATACGCACCAGTTGTCACCGTCGGCGTTGTCGGCCGAGATGTCGACCAGCGAGATCGAGCTGCCGACGGGGTCGGGGAACTCGTCGAGGCTGTAGTCGACCACGTCGACGACGAAGCCGAGCGAGTCACGCAGCACGATCTGGTCGCCGACGTTGAAGAGCAGCACCGAGTCGCCGTACACGTAGTCGGCAGCCACGCCGCCGTTGCGGTCGAACTCGCCGAAGCGAGCCAACACGGCGTAGTCGCCCGGGGCGATCGTCAGCGAGCTGATCGTGTGCTTGTCGTAGATCTCGTCGCCGAAGGTCCACCCCGACAGGTCGAGCGGGAGCAGACCGTCGTTGTAGATCTCGAAGAACTCGCCGCGCGAGTCGTAGACCGCCGACGGGTTGTAGTGGACCTCGGTGATGACGACGTCGAACAGCGAGCCGACCGGCAGCGTCGGCAGGAAGTCGGGCGCCGGGGTCGTCGACACGCGGCGAGCCTGAGCCATGTCGTCGTCATCGGCCGGCGGAGCAGCCGGCGGCGTGAACGGCACATCGCTGATCTGCCCGGCGGTCACGATCTCGGTCGGCCGCGGGAACAGCAGCGGTGGAGCGGTCTCGACATCGGTGGCGCCACGATCGGCGGTCGGCGACTCGGTGTCTGGGTCGGGCTCGGGTGCCGGCTCCGCCGGCTTCTCGGTCGACACCTCGTCGTCCGGTGACGGATCGTCGCTCGGCGCGCCGAGTGCGGTGGTCGCGAGGGCCATGACGACCGCGGTCGAGGTCAGCACGGAGAGAGGAAGTCGGGCAGCACGATGCATGAGAGATCGTTTCTGTCTTCGGTCGCGCTGAGCAGGGGCTAAACCGAATTTCTCAACCTTGACCAAGCATTGAGAAACGAAGCGTCCGGACCGCCGATTTCGTCGGCGCGCCTCAAGATTGCCTCTCGACATGTCGAAGAAGGGATGTGCCTCTCATAGTGATCGCTGGCGTTCTCGTCAGTGTCACGCTGATTCTCCGTTGGAGACTCGAAACACTCGCGCATCGTCGACTCGTCGACGGACTCGACTGGCGTATCCACGTCAACGGGATCCGTGGCAAGTCGACCGTCGCCCGCATCATCGCGGGGATGCTCCGTGAACACGGTCTCGTCACCGTCGCCAAGTCGACGGGGACCTTCGCTGCGGTGATCAACCGTGACGGAATCGACGAACCCATCAACCGAAAAGGTCCTCCGACCATCCTCGAGCAGATCGAGATTGCACGCGCCTACGTGACCGAGGACGTCGACGCCCTGGTGATCGAGTGCATGGCACTCAAGCCCGAGTACCAGGAAGTGTCGGAACGGATGATCGTCCGGTCGAACATCGGCGTGCTCACCAACGTCCGCGAAGACCACCAGGACGTCATGGGCGAGACGCTTCCCGAGATCGCCCGCTCACTGCTCAGCACCTGCCCACGCGACGGCATCCTCGTCACCTCCGAGCAGAACCCCGAGATCGTCGAGATCATGCGCGAGGTCGCCGAGAGCAAAGGCACCAAGCTCGTCGTCGCCGACCCCGACGAGGTGACCGACGAGGAGAACAGCGCGTTCGACTTCATCTCCTTCAAGGAGAACGTCACGATCGCGCTCGCCATCGCCGACATCATCGGCATCCCTCGCGACGTGGCCGTGCGCGGCATGGCCAAGGCCGAGCCGGATCCCGGGGTGCTGCGCATGAAAGAACTCCGGATCGGCACGGGTCCGATCGCTCGTGAGCCCGGCGGCACCAAGAAGGTCACGTGGGCGAACCTGTTCGCGGTCAACGACCGCGAGTCGATGATCGCCGCCATGCAGAAGCTCGACCCGTTCATGACCGCCGACACCACCGTCGTCGGCATCTTGAACAACCGCGACGATCGCGAACGCCGGGCGGTGCAGTTCGCCGACGTCGGCGTGAACGACCTCGACTTCGACCGCCTCGTCACGTTCGGCGCCTACGAGGGACTCGTCACCGACCGCCTGAAGCAGAACGGCTACGACCCCGCGAACATCCTCAACCTTGGCGACGAGCACTCGTTCACGCAGACCGAGATCATCGATCAGATGATCAGCCAGCAACCGACCGCCCACGTGCTGGTCGTGGGGTTCGTCAACATCCACACGCACCAAGCCGAGGAGATGCTCGAGTACTTCGAGGAAGAAGCCGAGCCGTGGCTCCCCCACTTCGACGACGAGTTCGACGCCGTCCTCGCCGGTCTCCCGGCCGCCAACGGATCGGAGCAGCCGGCCTGACCGCCGGACCCTGCTCATGCATGACTATCTGCTCTCGGCCGAGTGGATCCGCTTCGCGTTCGTGCTGGGCGTCGCCGTGTCGATGGTCATGTACGAGAAGCGACACCTCACGACCGGCTCGATCGTCGTGCCCGGCTACATCGCCGTCTTCATCATCCACCCACTGGTCATCCTCGCGACCTTCATCAACGCGTTCATCACCTACGCGTTCGTCAACCTGTTCCTCCGGCGCTACTTCCTGCTGTACGGCCGGACGAAGTTCACGATCCTCGCCGTCACCTCCACCACCATCCAGTTCGGCATGCTGCGCATCACCCCGTCGGGCCAATGGCTGTGGGAGCGGGACATTCCGCTCTTCATCGGCGTCGGGTACATCGTCCCGGCGCTGATCGCCCACGACATGGCGCGCCAAGGCGTGTGGAAGACGACCAAGTCGGTCCTCATGGCCGGTTGCATCGTCGCCACGCCGATCGCCGCGGCCCTCATCCTCGACCTCCCCGGCGTCAACGATCTGTCGCCGGTGAGCGGCTTCGGCAACATCGCGATCAGCCTCGAGTGGTTGCCCTTCGCCGTCGCCCTGTCGGTCGGCGCCTCGTGGGCCGTTGCGCACAACTACAACCTGCGCAGCGGCGGGTTCGTCGGCGCCGCGTTCACCGGCATGTTCATGGCCGATCCGTGGCAGGTCGTCGTGGCGCTCACCATCGCCCTCGCCACCTGGCTCATCGTCGCCAAGGTGCTGATGAACCACATGATCCTGTTCGGACGCCGCAAGTTCTCGTCGATGCTCCTCGTGTCCTCGGCGATCGCCTGGTCGGGACTGTGGGTCGGCGACCGATTCCTCGACGCCAACTGGCAGGAGCATCTCGGCGTCGGTTCGCTCGCGCTCACCCCGCTGCTCCTCCCCGGACTGATCGCCAACGACGCGCAGCGGACCTCACCCTTGCGGGTGATGATCGGCCTCGTCCTCGCCGGATCGTTCTCGGTCACCGCCACCTGGTGGGTGCAGTCGGGCGTGATCGGCGAGCCGCTGCATCCGGGATGGAAGCTCGTGGCCACGGTGACGTTCTGCATCATGTTCGCCAAGCAGTTCAGCGGCATCGTGCTCCTCACCGGCTCGCGGCTGCTCGCCGCACCCAAGACCGTCATCGCCTTCGTTCGCTCGATCCCGTCGCAGGCACCGGCTGCGCCCGGACTGGCCCTCGCCCATGCCACCGCCGACACCGGTACCGAGGCCGGAGCGTGGGACACGCCCTGGGACGCCTGGGCTCGCCGCCACCCGGCCTTCGCCGCCGACGCCGAGGAGTGGGTCACGGCACAGATCGCCCGATTCTCGAAGCGTCCCGTGGGCGACACCGCCTCGTCGACCACCGGGTACATCGACGACGTCACCACCTCCGTGCTCGAGACCGCGCTCGAAGAGCAGCGCGGCATGCGACGCGTCCCGCGTCGGCCTGCCGAGCGCCACCAGATCTCAGAGACATCCGATGCAGCAACCAGGGAGGCACAACCCGCTGCATCGGATGTCTCTGGAGCAACCGACCCGACCACCCCCTTGGAGCAGCCACTGATCGACTTCTGAGCGCCACCGCGATTCAAGAACCCGGCAAGCCCTGCCGATTGACCACACGTATGCATCACCGGATCACGCGCCTGCTCGGCTGCGTCACGAGCCTCGCCGTGCTCACCGCCGCCTGCGCTTACGGCCCGCAGGCCGAACCTCGCGACGTCGAGGAACCCGCCGTGATCCCCATGGTGGTCCGCAACGAACAAGGCGCCCCGGTCGCCGATGCGCAGATCGCGATCGCCGACGACGTGATCACCACCGACGCGAACGGTCGAGCCGAGATCAGCATCACCGCGCCGGTCGTCGCGCGCGTGTCGACTCGAGACACCCTGGTCGAACCGGTGGTGCTCGACCCCTCCGACGGCGTGACGACGGTGCACCTCTGGGACCGGCTCGCCGACGACGGAACCGAGCGAGTGTCGATGCACTTCGGCGGCGACGTCATGCTCGGTCGTCGCTACCTCGACCCCGAAGCGAGCGGCCCGCTCGTGACCGACGCCGACTCCGCGCGAGCCGTCGTCGACGACCTCGGCCCGCTGTCGAGCGCGGCCGACTGGACCGTCGTCAACCTCGAGACCGTCGTCGGCGAACTGCCCGACGAGCAAGCCCTCGTCGCGAAACGATTCCTCCTCCAGTCGACGCCGTACATCACCGAGGCGCTCGACGAGATGGGGGTCGACCTCGTCACGCTCGGCAACAACCACGCCTACGACTGGGGCGACGTCGGCACCGAGAGCACGCTCTCGATTCTCGACGACGCCGGGATGGCCCATGTCGGAGCAGGCCACACCCGCGAAGAAGCCGTCCGCGGCACACTGAGTCGCGTCGGCGAGCACACCGTCGGAACCATCTCGTTCACCACCGTCAACGGCAGCTTCGTCAACGACCAGCTCCCCGACGGCGACGACGAGATCCCGATCGATCTGCCCGAATCGGAAGCCTGGCAGTACGAGCTGCGCAGTTTCGGCTACACCGAGACCGCGCTCGAGAACGACGACGGCGACCCCCTCGTCGTCAAGGTCGACGAACGGCGCATCGGCGACGTGTGGACGATCTACGACGAGTGGGAGGACGAGCTCGGCGAGGCCGTCCTCGGCGACTTCTGGAGCGCCGTCATCGGCGTCTATCCGGAGCTGCAGGACTGGGTCGCCCGACGCGACCACGGTGGCGCAGCCCCCTACTCACGCTCGGAGATGGAGTCGGAGATCGCTCGACTCCGCGCCGACGGCGCCGACACCGTCACCGTCCAGGTGCACGGTGGCTACCAGTTCGCCGACGTCCCCAGCTCGTTCGTGCGCACCATCGCCCACCGAGCGATCGACGCCGGCGCCGACATCGTCATCGCCCATCATCCACACGTCCTGCAGGGCGTCGAGTGGTACGACGGCAAGCTCATCGCGTACAGCCTCGGCAACCTCGTCTTCGACCAGGACTTCCTCGCCACCTTCCCGAGCGCCATGCTCCGCATCATCAGCGATGGCACCAGCGTGCTCGAGGCGCGCATCCTGCCCGTGATGCTCGACCGGTATCGCCCGGTTCCCGTCGGCGGTCGCGTCGCACAGCAGATCATCCGCATGATCGACCACCGCTCGGCGATCGACGCGACCAGCAAGCGTGTCGACGGCCTCCGCGTCGGCAGTGTGTTCGAACCCGCCGACCCCGACGCCGACGGCAACGGCAACGTCGATCTGGGCAACAACCGCACGCAGGAAGCAGCATTCATCGTCGAACACAACTCCGGGCTCATCACCACGTCGCGGGTGAGCTCGAACGTGCGCATCATCGACAGCGGAATCGGCCCGACCGCGCTCCCCCCGTGCACGCTCGTCCGCAGCGACCTGCTCCCGGCCGGGACCCAGATCGGTACCGATCTCTTCGACTGGGGGCACTTCGACAATGCGTCGGCCGACGGTCTGCGGCGTCGTCCGATGCACTGGAAGGTCTCGACCGTGCGCGAACGCTGGGATCTCGTCAGCGGAGCGAGTGGCGAGGACTACGACGACGCGTTCTCGCTCTTCACCGACCCGAACGCGCAGACCTCGACGCAGATCGCCGCTCGTTTCGACGTGCGCAGCCACCGCCTCTTCGACGCCGATGCGAAGCCGCTCGACACCGAGGCCCTGTACGAGATCATCCTCGACGTCAAACGGAATCGCGGCGAGATTCCCAGCATCCGCCTCGTCTCGTTCCACTTCGACGACACCAACCCGACGGCTGACCCCGAATCGGCTCGGCTCAACGAGGTCTCGCTCCCGATCGATGCGCCCGCCGACGACGAATGGCACCACGTCACCATCCAGGTGCCCGACGAACTCTTCGCACCCGGCCCCGACGGCACCACACCGAACTCGGCGACACTGCTCGTCGACGTGCCCGCCGCACTTCGTGGTGCACTCACCATCGACAACGTCCAGGTCGTCGAATGGCGCGGCCCCACGCCGTCGGAGTCAGCGGTGTGGGTCGAAGGCGATCTCGCCCGGTCCGAGTCGCCCGGAGCGTTCGACATCGTCACGTCGGGCTGCTGACCCCTCTCTCTCCCCCCCCGGTTCCGCCGGTCCCGGTGCCCATCGTTCGACCGAACGCGACAGGTTTTCTCGCGAGAGCGGTCAAGTTGTCTGCCACATGAGTCGAAGAAGGACCATGAGTTCACGAACCGTGACGCAGCACCACTATGAGGGAGGGCTGTTGACCGGCGTACTCAACAGTTCACACGACGGGATCATGGCCTTCGAAACCGTCCGCGACGATCGCGACCAGATCGTCGACTTCCGATGGAGCGTTCTCAATCCTGCAGCAGCGCAGATCATCGAGCGCACCGCGATCGACGTGATCGGTCGACGGGTACGCGAGGAGATGCCGTGCACCGAGGAGGTGTTCGAGCGCTACGTCGACGTGGTCGAGTCGGGCGAGCCGGCGACCATCGAGTACCACGTCGAGAAGCAGGGTGACGACCACTGGTTCCTCCAGACGTCGGTGAGCCTCGGCGACGGGCTCGCGGTCACGTTCCGCGACATCACCGAGCAACGACGACTCCAGCGCTCGCTCGAACACCAGGCGATGCACGACCAACTCACGTCGCTCCCCAACCGCATCCTGATCGAGCAGCGGATCGCCGACGCGCTGATCGAACTGGCAGCCGAACCCTCGACCGTCACGGTGCTGTTCATCGACATCGACCGGTTCAAGCTGATCAACGACGGTCTGGGGCACGCAGCCGGCGACGCCCTGCTCGTGCAGTTCGCCGAGCGTCTGCGCTCCGTGCTCCGTCCCGCCGACTCGATCGCCCGGCTGAGCGGCGACGAGTTCGTCGTGCTGCTGGGCGACGGCGAGATCGACGCCGACGGCAGCGTGATCGAGCGCGTTCTCGAAGCGTGCCGCGCCCCGTACCGAGTCCTCGATCGAGAGGTCTTCGCCTCGGCCACGATCGGCGTGGCTCGCGCCGACACCCCCGACGTCGTCGCGTCGGACCTGATCGCCACCGCCGACCGGGCGATGTACGGCGCCAAGGTGCTCGGCGGTGATCGCATCGCCTACGCCTGCCGGTCGGAGCACGCCGACTGCGCCAGCCGGATCGCACTCGAAGCCGATCTGCACCACGCGATCGACAACGACGAACTGCGACTCGTGTACCAGCCGATCGTGAGCTGCGAGAGCGGCGACGTCGTCGGCGCCGAGGCACTCATTCGATGGCAGCATCCCGAACGCGGCCTCGTGAACCCCGGCGAGTTCCTGCCGATCGCCGAAGTCACCGGCCTGATCCGTCCGATCGGCGTGTGGGCGCTGGGAGCAGCCACCCGGCAACTCGTCCGTTGGATCGAAGCGTTTCCCGAGACCGCGCCAGACACCGTCAGCGTCAACGTAGCCGCCCAGCAGTTGGTCGAAGCGGGCTTCGCCGACACCGTGCGCGCCGCGCTCACCGAAGCCGGGCTCGCACCCGACCGGCTGTGCATCGAGGTCACCGAGACCGCCCTGATCCACGAGCCCAAGGCGGCGGGCGAAACGCTCAGAGAACTCGCCGACCTCGGCTGCGAGATCGCACTCGACGACTTCGGCACCGGGTACTCGCCGCTGAGCTACCTCCGGCAGTTCCCGGTCGACGCGATCAAGATCGACCGATCGTTCGTCAGCGGCGAGGGCGCGACCACGAGCAACGAGGAACTGCTGCAGGCGCTGATCCAGTTCGCGACGATGCTCGGCAAACAGATCACCGCCGAAGGTGTCGAAGACGCCGCCCAGCTCGCCCTCGTCCGCAACGCTCATCGCTATCAGGGCTTCCACTTCTCACGTCCGCTCGTGCCCGACGACTTCAGTGCGCTCCTCGACCGCTGATCCGTCGATCGAAACATTCCCGAGATTCAGGTCGACCTGAAACGACGCCGAGGTACGACGTCGATACGTTCTGGTCCATGTTGTTGCAGCGGACGGCCGCGGTGCTCGCGGGCCTCACGATCACCGCGACCGCGTGCGCGTCGTCGCAGACGAACAATGCTGCCCTCCCCGTGCCCGGCGACGCCACCGCGCAGGTCGAACCCGACACCAGCACGCGTCCCGGCACCGGCACCGCCGTGACGGCCCCGAGCACCACGCCGTCCACGACCACCGACGACGACACCACGAGCACCGACGACGACGCAACGACCACGTCGACCAGCGCGCCCGCCACCACCAGCACGACGACCACCACGACGGTGCCCGGCCTCGACGTCTACGACCCCGACTGCGTGGTCGAAGTGCAATCCGGCGATTCGCTCGGCCTCATCGCCGACGCCTTCGACGACCCCACGGTCACCATCGCCACCATCAAGGCCGAGAACGAGATCGAGACCGACGTCATCTACGCCGGCCAGGTCCTCGACGTGTGCGTCGACAACGGTCTCGACGACATCACCGGGTCGGAGCGAGCACCGAACCAGGCGCTCGTCGAAGCCGCCCGCACCGACGCCGTGAAACGGCAGCAGGAGAAGCTCAACGAGCTGTTCGACGGGTCCGGCATGCGGGAACTCCTCGTCGACGGGATCTCGGGGCCGGTCACCCAGCAGCGGCTGTGTGCGGCACGCCTCGCCCTCGGCCTCGACGTCACCCGCGCCGACATGGAGGCCGGCAGCGAGGAGGAACAACTGCTGATGGAGACCGACGAACTCCGCCAGCCCTTCACCACGGCGCTCCTCTCCGAGCGATGGATCCTGATCGACCGCACCTGTCAGGTCATGTTCACCGGCGAGGGCGACAACGGCATCACCAACATCTTCTCCACCTCGACCGGATCGGAAGGGTACGAGACCCGCGACCAGGATCGCAGCCGGGCCTTCCGGTTCGACCCGGCACTCGACAACGGCGGCTGGCACAACAGCACCGACTACCCCGTCCCCGAAGACAACCCGCTCAACGGCAACATGTACAAGCCGTTGTACTTCGACGGCGGTCAGGCGATCCACGGTGCCAACAACGTGCCGACCACGCCGCAGAGCAAGGGCTGCGCTCGGCTCCGCGTCGACGACCAGGAGACACTCATCGCGTGGCTCGGTCTCGACGAACTGGGCGGCGCCACCTACAACGAGCGCCTCATCAACGTCACCGTCAACGTGCAGGGTTCGTACGCGACCCCAGACGCGGCCCCGGCCGACGACGCCTGACACGCCGCACGCGACCGACGTCGGGTACAACGGAGCGATGGATCGCACCGACGCCCCGACACCCGAACGCCGTCTGGGCGGAGCCCTCGAACCGGTGATCGGTCAGGTCTTCTTCTCCCCGGAGGCGCACGCGGCGTATGCCGACCTCGGCTTCCAGCCATCGGCGCACGAGGCCAACGGCGTCGCGCTCCCCGACGGTCCGGCGTACTTCACGAGCCGAGGGTCGTTGATGGGCCAGGTCCGCGGTTCGGTGGTCGCCTCCGCCTTCGCCGTGTTCAACCCCACCGCGGTGATCCCCTCGGTCGACTACGGCTGGTCGATCACCGACGCCCCCACGATCTGCGCGGCCCGCGATGCCGGCGCGCTCGGACAACTCGAACGGTTGCTCGGCCCGACACCCACCGGTCACGAGCGGGTCGCCGAACTGCTCGTCCGTGCGACCGACGATCTCTCGGTCGAAGGGCGACCCCTCGCCGCCGGCGTGGCCGGGCTGCCCGACCCCGACGCACCGCTCGGCACGATCTTCCGCCGCGGCGAGATCCTGCGCGAGTACCGAGGCGACAACCACACGGCGGCATGGATCGGCGCCGGGCTCGACGCGGTCGAGATCAGCCTGCTGACCGAGCAGTACTGGGGCCTCGCACCACGAACTTATGCACGCACGCGAGCCTGGTCCGACGACGACTTCGATCGCGCCGCCGAGTCGCTGCGCAGCCGCGGACTCGTCGACGCCGATGGCGGCTTCACGCCCGACGGCCGAGCGTTCCGCGAACAGATCGAAGTCGACACCGACGCGATGACGGCCCCGGTGATGGCACGCCTCGGCGACGACCTCGACGAGCTGATCGAGTTGCTCACCCCGTGGGGCGCCACGGTCCGGGCCGGCAAGGGGTACCTGTCGTCCGGCCCGCACGATCTCGCCGGCTGAGGGTTCTCGTCGCAGCGACTCGGAATGCGAGAGTAGGACCATGAGCGACGTTGACCTGGTCCTGAGATCCGATGCCGACGGAGTTGCCACGCTGACGCTCAATCGTCCCGACAAGCTCAACGCGCTCACGCCGGGCTCGTTCGTCGCGCTGCGCGCCCACCTCGATGCGTTGGCCGACGACACCAATGTCAAGTGTGTCGTGCTCGCCGGGGCGGGGCGGTCGTTCTGCGCCGGGCACGATCTCCAGGCGATCGCCACCGGTGAGCACGCCCCCAGCAAGCACTACGAACCCGAGACGGTCGATGCGCTCGAGCGCCTTCCGCAGCCGACGATCGCTCGGCTGCACGGCCACTGCTTCACCGGTGGCCTCGAACTCGCGTTGGCGTGCGATCTCCTGGTCGCCGCCGAATCCACGAAGCTCGGCGACACCCACGGGCAGTGGGGGCTCGTCCCGATCTGGGGCATGTCGGTCCGGCTCCCCGAACGTGTCGGACGATCGACGGCAAAAGAACTCATGTACACCAGCCGCCGGATCACCGGGACGGAAGCCGCCGAGATCGGACTCGTCGACCGAGTCGTCGCCGACGACGAACTCGGACAAGCGGTCACCGACCTCGCGAACGAGATCTGCCAGAACTCGGCGGGCACCAACCGCCGTGTGAAGAAGCTGATCGCCGCGCACGACGACATGACGCGCACCATGGCGCTCGTCCACGAACGCGAGCTGCCGTTCGGCATGCCCGAAGACATGCGGGAGCGAATGGGGTCGTGACCGCAGCGCCGCTCAGCGCGGGCTCTGCCCGTCGTCGACCTTGATCACCGTGCCCGTGACCGCATCGGAGGCCGGTGAGCAGAGATAGAGCAGCGTCGAGTCGAGCTGGTCGGGGCGACCCAACCGCTTGCGTGGCATCGCGCCCGAGAAGTCACCCATCCGTTCGAGCATGCCGTCCATCATCTCGGAGTGGAATCCGCCGGGGGCGATGCCGGTGACGTTGATGTGGTTGCGTGACCACTCGACGGCGAGCACCTCGGTCATGCGGATGATGCCCGCCTTGGTGATCGAGTAGAGCGCCGCACCGTGACCGTCGTAGTGCGTCGCCGAGATCGAGGCGATGTTGACCTGGCGACCGGGCAGCTTCTGCTCGATGAGTCGGCGCGCCATCTCGACCGACAGCACGTAGGGCCCGCGCAGGTTGGTGTCGAACACGTTGTCGATCAACTCGATCGACATCTTGTGGGCTCGCTCTGCGTCGGGGATGCCGGCGTTGTTGACCAGGATCGTGATCGTGCCGAACGCCGCCTCGGCCTCGTCGAAGCCGCTCAGGATGCTGGCGGTATCGGTCATGTCCATCACGACGCCGATCGCCGTGCCGCCGTCGGCGGTGATCTCGGCGACCATCTCGTCGAGACGTTCCTTTCGACGCCCGGTCCCGATGACCTTGGCACCGGCCGCGGCGAGGACACGGGCGAACCGTCGCCCCAGACCGGAGGTGGCTCCGGTGACCAGTGCGACCTGCCCCGTCAGGTCGTGGGAGACGTTGGGCAGCGGTCGCTCGTCAGACATCGTTCTCTCCGTCGTTGCGCACGACCCCGACGTTACCCTCGGTCCACATCACCTCGAGGTCTCGATGCGAGATGCGCCAGCCGTCGTCGGTTCGAACCAGACGATCGACGTAGCGGCCGGCGACCACGTAGTGCGGGCCACCCTGAGCAGCGCGACGAATGTGCTGAGCGTGCAGATAGCACCGGTGCGTCGCCGAGTCACCGTCGATGGTGACCTGATGGTTCGACACGATGTGCTGACTGTCGTCGAGCGGCGTCAACGCCGAGGTGACGCGTGCGACGATCGCCTCGCGCCCCTCGAGCAGATCGGGGTTGCCGAGGCGCGCGGTCGCGTCGGGGAGGAACACCTCGTCGAGACGACCCCAGTCGTTCTCGTCGAGTGCCCAGCAGTACCGGATGGCCACGTCGGAGATCGCCTGCTGGTCGATCACGTCGTGGAGGCGGTCGGGTTGGATCGTCATGCTTCGTACTCCTTCATGAACCGGAGCGTCGCCGCGAACAGCGTCCGTGCGCGCTCCGTGGGATCGGGGTGATCGTCTCGCAGCGCCTTCGATCGCACTTCCATCGACAGCGGCGTGTCGTCGGGCAGCGCGTCGAGCACCTCGGCGACCGGGAGCCCACCCTCGCCAGGGGCGAGCCGGCCGTCGAGCGCTTCGGTCACCACGTCGGCGATCGAGTCGGCCGCGAGGTCAGCAGGCGCATCACACAGCTGCGCATAGGGCAACCACGCCGGGTCGAGCGCCCGCAACTCGTCGGGGGCCGAACCGGTCCGAGCAAGATGCAGATTGTCGACGAGGATGCCCGCGTTGGGCCGGTCGATCGATCCCACGACGTCCACGGCCGAGGCGAGATCGGTGGTCGACATGAAGGCCATGAACTCGATCACGCAGTTGATGCCCGCCGGCGCCGCCCGGTCGCACAGCTGCGCGAGTCGTTCGGCGAACGGACCCGGCTCGGCACCTCTGGCGACCACGAGCACGTTACGCGCTCCGATCTCGGCGGCCGCGTCGATGACTCGGTCGCCCACGTCGACAGTGCTCCCGTCGTCGCCGACGGAGACGAACACCGGCTCGATGTCGAGCGCGACGAGGCCGGTGTCGTCGAGGCGCCGACGCACGTCGGCAGCGACCGCGTCGCTCCAGGTGTCGGGGTCGAACCAGATGCCGCACGCGGGCCAACCGGCCGCCGCAGCAGACGTGACGAAGTCGGCCGGCCCCACGTCGGGGCTCACTCCCGCGGCGATCGACAGGAGTCGACTCATCGACCGAGCACGACGATCAGACGACGGTCCAGCCGCCGTCGACGGCGATGTTCTGGCCGGTCACGTAGCTCGCCGCCGAGCTGGCGAGGAAGAGCACGACGTTGGCGATCTCGTCGGGCGTGCCCTTGCGGCCGAGTGGGACGTTGTCGGAACGCTGCGTGGTGATCGGGCCCATGAGCCCACTCGTCGATGCGTCCTTCGGCCAGAAGTGCTCGATCTCCCCCGCCGCCATGCGGGCCAGCGTCGGAACCGGCACCACGCCGGGGCTCACCGAGTTGACCCGGATCTCGTGCGGTCCGACGTCGAGCGCCAGGCTCTTGGTGAAGTGGATGACTCCGGCCTTCGCCGTGTCGTAGCCGGTGCCGAGGCAGGGCAGCATCCCGTCGACCGATGCGATGTTGACGATCGCTCCCCCGTCGCCCTGGGCGACCATGCGCGTCGCGGCCGGCTTCGAACAGTTGAAGACGCTCGCCAGGTTGATGTCGATCGACCGCTGCCACGACTCGACCGACTGGTCGAGAATGCTGCCGGCATCGTGGTACGAACCGGCGTTGTTGACGAGGATGTCGAGGCGATCGCCGATCGACGAGAGCACGTCGTGGCACAGCGCGGGATTGGTGACATCGAGATGCACCGCCTCGCCGCCGATGTCGGCCGCGACCCGTTCGGCGCCCTCGACGTCGATGTCGCCGACGACGACGTGTGCGCCGGCCGCAGCCAGCGTGCGAGCGATGCCTTCACCGATGCCGGTGGCGGCGCCGGTGACGACCGCGGTCTTGCCGGTCAGGTCGAGCAACTGCGTCGGGTGGATGGCGGGAGTGTTGGTCATGCTGGTCACACCTCGATGAACTGCTGGGCGTCGTGGTCGAAGATCGCGTCCTGGATTCGGTCGATGACCGTGTTCCAGAGTGCCATCGCACGCTCGCTCGACGAGTCGAGCGAGCCGACGGCGAACACCGGGATGACCCAGCCGTAGACCACCGCGAGTCGGTAGTCGTCGAAGAACTGGTCGTACTCGTAGCCGGTGACGCCATTGGCGACGAGCGTCTCGTGGTAGCGATGGAGCAGGTCGGCTTCGTGTGCTCGCCGGTCGTCGGTCGAGAGGTTCTGCCCGAGGAAGTACCCGACATCGGCGGCGCCTCCGCCGACCGAGATCGACTGCCAGTCGATGACGACGACGTCGCCGGTCGAGCCGTCGGCAGCGGTCTCGAAGAACAGGTTGTCGGCGCGGAAGTCGAAGTGGACGAGCGTGTGCGGCATCGCCGCGAACCGATCGAGCATCTTCGGATGGTTGCGGCCATACGCGTCGGCAACGGGCACCATCTCGGGTCGCAGGACGCTGCCGAACACCTCCTTGAAGCCCGGGAGCGAGGCGTCGTAGATCGACTGACCCGCCTTGTTGAGCGGACCGTTGATCACCGGGATGTACGGAGCGTTTTCGAGACCCGCCCCGTTCCAGAAGCGAGCGTGGTGCGCCGCCAACCCCACGAGCGCCGCCTCGGCCTGCTCGGGTGACACCCCGGCAAGCTGGTCGCCGAGTGTGAGCTCGCCGAGGTCTTCCATGAGGAGCATGTAGCACTCGTCATTCGGCTCAGCGGCCACGTCGCACGTGACGTGATAGATGTCGGGTGTCCGCACCGGGGAGTCGCTGCTGATGTTCGCGTAGAAGCGGTGCTCACGTTCGAACACACGCGTCGGATGCATCATCGCCTTGATCTCGGGCGACTGCGTGGCGAACTTCGCGACCATCGACGTGGGCGCCGAGCCGGCCTCGCCCTCGTACGTGAGGGTCAACTCGCCGACCTCGCCCATGAACCCGACGCCGCCGGCCTGCGGGTCGACCGAGACACTCGCGACCGTGACGTCCGGACCGATGGTCGACGACTCACGAAGCGCTTCGGTGAGCCACTCGCTGGTGATCTCCGATGTGGTGGTGGGCAATCGGTCTGTCATGACGAGAACCGTACGAATGCGGTGGTCGGCGGCACGAACCGGAGCTCGACCAGGGCCGACGGGTCAGCGGGTGCGGAGCATGCCGCCGCCACCGAGGTCGTCTCGATCGTCGACCGTGGTGCTCGCCAAGCGAACGCTGACGCCGGTTTCGGACTCGTCGACCTCGTAGTGCGGCACGCCTTCCCACGCTGGTGGTCCCGAGTGCGAGCCGTCGGTGACGTCGAACTGCGCGCCGTGGAGCGGACACGTGATCTTCGTGCCCCGAAACCGTCCCTCGCTCAGCGGCGTGTCGGCGTGACTGCAGTTGTCTTCGAGCGCATGCAGTTGCCCGGCAACGCGACACACGACGATGCCGTACTTGCCGACGTCTTCGAAGCAGCGCATCTCACCATCGGAGAGATCGCTCAGGTCACCCAGGTCGGCCGTTTCGACGGCGTCGCTCATGTGAGCGGACCCATGGCGAGGTGGCGGTCGATCTGATCGTGGAAGAACTTGATACGACGCTCCTGCCACGGCATGTACTCGCCGCGGAAGCCGCGCGATCGCAGCCCTTGCTGCTGCGTCGACCAGATCGAGACGTCTTGATCGATGCCGGGACCACACGACACTTCGCCGGCGACGCCGGTCTGGTGCTCGGCCTGATGGTCGATCGACACCCAGTCACGCATCGAGTTCGACCAGTACTCCTTCGAACCCTTCGGGAACAGCGTGAGGTACCACATGTCGAAGATGCACTTCTGCGGATCGGTCGGGTGCGGCGTGCCGCGCAGCCAGATGCAGCCGTCGGGCTTCATCGAGAACGAGATGCTCGGGAACACCGTGTAGTGGTAGTTGTCGGTGAGTTGCTCGTCGGAGTAGGCCGAGAAGTCGAATCCCTTCGACTCGCCGAGTTTGCGCTTCGCCTGCTGCAACGCGATCCGCAGTTGGCTCGGATCGTCGGCGTACGGCTCCGGGTCGACCTTCCAGAACTCGAGGTCGGGCTTGAGCGACTGGAAGGCGCGCTCCGGACGGCCGGAGTAGTGCGGCCCCGGGCCGCCGCCCGGCATGATCATGCGAGCGTGCCCCGAGTCGTACATGTCGAACTGGGAACCGGAGTGGTGCTCGTTCATCGCCGGCAGGGTCTGCGGGTGCACGAACGGGAGGTGGTAGCTCTCGTTGAAGTTGTCTTGCACGCACTTCCAGTTCCAGTCACCGACGATGGTGACCCAGTGGGTGCGCCGCATGTTCTCCATCTGGTACACGTCGAGGTGCTCGGCGACCGGCGACAACCACTCGCGCAGCGGTGCCGCGTTGTCGTCCATGTTGAACCAGATGAACCCGGCCCACGTGTCGCTCTTGATCTCGATGAGGTTGCGCTTGCCGCACGGCGAGTCGCCCTGGAAGTCGGCATGGAAGTCGTCTTCGTCGGGGACCCAGTTGAGGCGGCCGTCGTCGCCGAAGCGCCACCCGTGGTAGGCGCAGGCGAATTCGCCGCCGGCCAGCGACCCGACCTCGGCGGTCACCAATCGGTTGCCGCGGTGCTGACACACGTTGTAGAAGACGCGGATCTTCTCGTCTTCGCCGCGCACCGCGAGCACCGAATCGCGGCCGATGTCGTAGGTGACGTAGTCGCCGGGCTCGGGAATCTGCTCGACGCGTCCGGCCACCTGCCACACGCGCGGGAAGAGCGCCTCCCACTCCTGGCGAGCGAACTCGGGGGTCCAATAGCGGTCACCGTTGTTCCGGGTGCTCGAGAACTCGGGCTCGGGAGCCTTGTCTCGCGGCGTTCCGGCAACGTTGACTCGGGTCGTCTCGATCGTCGTCATGTGCCTAACATAATCCGCGTTCAGTAAGTCGGTCGTGCCGGACCGGCCCACCGTCCAGATTCATCGATTCGACCAGGGGGCAACATGTCGCACATCGGCCAGCGAGCACGGTTCATCACGAGCGGGCCGAGCGCCACATGATCCGCGGCATCCACCACGTCGCGATCTCCACTCCCGACATCGATCGGCTCGCCGCCTTCTACCGCGACGGGCTCGGGTTCGAGGAGGTCATGTCGACGAGTTGGGCCGACCGTCCGATGATCGACCAGCTCATCAACGTGCCTGGTTCGGCGGCTCGCCAACTCATGCTGCGCGCCGCCAACTGCTACATCGAACTGTTCGAGTACAGCGCGCCGACGCCGGTGCCGCAGGACCCGGCGTACCCGCCGAGCAATCACGGCATCACTCACTTCTGCTTCGACATCGTCGACATCGACGCCGAGTACGAACGACTCACCGGACTCGGCATGACCTTCCACCGGGCACCGCCGACGAGCGAAGAACTCGGGTCGGCGAGCCCGCTCCGGGCGATCTACGGACGCGATCCCGACGGCAACATCATCGAACTGCAAGAGGTGCTCGACCCGTCGATCCCCTTCTCGCTCGAGCAGACCGAACTGGCCGGACCCACGCTCCGCGATCGGAGCTGACGGGCGGCTACCGTCGGCACCATGCCGAAGCTCACCGTTCACCCGCCCGAATGGATCGATTCCGCGCCCGCCGTGGCCGAGTCGAGCGTCGCCATCGATGCTCCTCCCGCGGCGGTCTGGGCGCGCATCGCCGACCACGAGTCGTGGCCCGAGTGGTTCACCGATCTCAAAAAGGTCGAACGGGTCGGCACCGGCGTGGGTGTCGGCAGCGGCCGCAAGGTCGGCATCGCGCTCATCACCATCGACGAGGAGTTCACGGCCTGGACCGAGAACGAGCACTTCGCGTTCGCCGTCACCAAGACACCGGTGCCGGTGCTGACCGCACTGGTCGAGTCGGTACGCATCGAGGAGACCGAGGCCGGCTGCACCGTCACCTACCGACAAGGAGTCGCCGGTCGCACCGGGTTCGGCTGGCTGGCCAAGCGGATCGCGGCGCAACTGCAGGGGCAGACGGGCGACGCCCTGCAGAACCTGAAGCGACTCGTCGAGGCCTGAGCGATGGCCGACGAAGCGAACCTCGCGCTGCTGTTCCTCCGAGTCGTGATCGGACTCACGATGGCGGCCCACGGCTACAACAAGGCGAAGAACCTCGCCGGCACCGCGGGCTGGTTCGACAGCATCGGCATGAAGCCGGGCAAGCTGCACGCTCGCTTCGCGTCGGGCGGCGAGATGCTTGCCGGACTCTTCCTCGCAGCCGGTCTGCTCACGTCGTTCGCGGCCCTCGGTTTCGTCGGGCTGATGACCGTCGCCTGGTACACGTCGCATCGTGACAGCGGCTTCTTCATCATCAAGGAGGGCTGGGAGTACGTGATGGTCCTCGGCGTCGTCGCCGTCACCATCGCCATGCTCGGGCCGGGCGACTGGTCGGTCGACGAGGCGATCGGCATCGCCACCGACCTCGACGGCTACGTCGGCCTCGCCATCTCCGCGGGCGGAGGCCTGGCCGCCGCGGGCGCCTTGCTGGCCGTGTTCTTCCGGCCACCCTCATGACAGTGATGTGACGCTTGACACGTCCTGCCGCGGAACGTGGCAGGATGGACACATGTCGATCTCGGCCGACTCGATCATGTTCGACCTCTGGTCGGCGTCGTACGACCGCCCCGGCCTGCAACAGACCACGTACCGGCCGGTCCACGACGCAATCCTCGAACGCATCTCGGGGCTCGACCCGGCGGTCGTCGTCGACCTCGGATGCGGCACCGGCCAACTCACCCGACGTCTGGTCGACGCGTTCCCGTCGGCCACCATCGTCGGTGCCGACCTGTCGGCCGGGATGCTCGAACGGGCACTGGCAGCCGAGACCGACGCCGGCCAGCCCCTCGTCGCCAACTACACCCGCGCGAACGCCGAACGGCTTCCGCTCGCCGAAGCATCGGCAGACATCGTGGTCTGCACCGAGTCGTTTCACTGGTACGACGACCAGCCCGCGGCGCTCGCAGGCCTCCACCGCATCATCCGCCCGGGTGGCCGACTCCTGATCGCGTCGGTGGCAGCGCTCACCGGGCTCGGCGAGGACGCACTCCGCCAGACCTCGTCGCTCGCCGGGCGACCCATCAGAGCGGTGCCGAAACGCAAGATGAAGCGGATGATCGAAGACGCTGGCTTCGAGGTCACCGATCAGGGTCGGATACTACGACTGGGGTTCGTACCGTGGCCCGTGCTCACCGAAGCCGTTCGGCACTGACACGGCCTCCACGGTCACCTCCGCTGCCGGCTCCTCGTCGATCAGCTCTTCCTCCTGCACCGCCAGCAGCACCATCGCTCCGACGTAGAGGGCGAGGAGCACCACACCGCGCGGCCGGTCGATCGAACCACCGATCGAGAGCAGGAACGACACCGCCGCCACCGCCAGCATCGCCGCCAGGCCGTACGTGGTGAGCGAATCGTCGCCGATGAGACCCGGGCCGATCAGGCCCATGCCACCGCCGACCGCCAGGGCGTTGAAGATGTTCGAGCCGAACAGGTTGCCGACGATCAGGCCGGTCTCGCCTCGACGCGCGGCAGCGACCGTGGTGACCAGTTCGGGAAGCGAGGTGCCGAGCGCCACCAGCGAGAAGCCGATGAACCCGCCGGTCACGCCGAGCTCTTCGGCGATGTCGGTCGCGCCCCACACGACGAGTTGCGCCCCGAGCACGGTGCCGATCAGGCCGATGATGGTACGACCGGCCTCGCGGCCCTTCGACAGTGGTTCGACCTCGTCGCCGATGATGTCGTCGAGCACTTCGGCCCGTCCCGAACGGATCAGCAGCAGGATCACACCGATCAGCAAGCCGACGAGGACCGCACCCTCCCACCGGGCGATGCGACCATCGACGACGAACGCCGAGAACACCAGTGCGGCACCGATGGCCAGCGGCGCCTCGCGCCGGAGCACCGCTCGCTGAATCGGCATGCGGGTGACGAACGCCGCCGTGCCGAGCACCAGTGTGAGGTTGGCGACGTTGGAGCCGACGATGTTGCCGACACCGAGATCGCGATCTCCGCTCGCCGCGGCCAGCGACGACACCAGCAGCTCGGGCGCCGAGGTGCCGAAGCCCATCACGACCGCACCGATCACCACCGGCGGGAGCGACAGCAACAGACCGAGCCTCGACGAACCGAGCACGAATTGGTCGGCCGACCAGACGAGCGCGGTGAGTCCCGCGATCAGAAAGACGATGTCGAGCAACACAGTGTCGGGAGGCTACCGAGCATCGACCACCGAGCCTTCGCCAGCGACGATCAGTCGTCGAGTCGCCTGACCGTTGCCGGGAGGCCGGTCGTGCCGTGTGCCATCCCGGTCATGCGGTGCAGGTTCTGTGTGCCGCTGAGCTTGCCGAACAGTCGGGTGCCCGCGGCGGTGATCGCTCCGTCGACGGTGATCGACTCGCCGCTGACGAACCGACTGTCGGGTCCCGCCAGCCACAACGCCGCACCGGCGATGTCGGACCCCTCGCCGCGCTCGGGCCACGGCTGCAGCTCGCGCATCAGCCCTTCGGCGTGCGCTTCGTCGCCCGCATGCATCAGCGGCGTGAAGATCAGCCCCGGGCAGATCGCGTTGACCCGGATGTGATGCGCAGCGAGTTCGAGCGCCGTGGTCTGCGAGAGGTTGATGACGGCTGCCTTGGCCGCTGAGTAGGCCTGCGGGCCGTTGCCGCCACTCTGTCCGGCGACCGACGCCGTGTTGATGATCGAGCCGCCGTCGCCCTGTTCGATCATGACCCGCGCGGCGTACTTCGTGCCGAGGAAGACACTGCGGACGAGCACACCGAACGTGGCGTCCCAGTCGTCGACGTCGATCTCGGTGATCGGACCGAACGCTCCCCCGATCCCGGCGTTGTTGAACATCACGTCGAGACGACCGAACGCCTCGACCGCGAGCGACACCGTGGACGCGACGTCGGCTTCGACCGACACGTCGCAGCGGATGAACCGGGCCGCCGAGCCGAGTTCGGCGACCGCTCGCTCCCCCGCCTCGACATTGAGGTCGGCGATCACCACGCGCGCGTCCTCTGCGACGAAGCGCTGCGCCGAGGCGAGCCCCATTCCGCTCGCTCCACCGGTGATCACGGCGACGGTGCCGTCGAGTTGTCCCATCACGCCATCCTGGCAGTGCGTCAGAGGTCGGCGAGAAACCCGTCGACGCGCGACGTCCACGTGGCGAGTTCGTCCATCGTCGACGCAATCGAGACCTCGGTGTTCGGCATCACGTCGGCGAGCCGGTCGGCGGTCGACACCGGGTGACCCGGGTCGCCCGACCACGCGAGGATCAGCGTCGGGACCGCGATCGCCGCGACCGCATCCTCGGGAGGAAAGTCGGCGCCCGTCGCTCCACGGAACACGGCGGCGAGGCGAGTCGGGTCGGTGGCTCGCAACGACTCGGCACGCCGCGCCTTGAACGTGGCTGTGTCGGCGACGAACGGGTCGGGCGGCGCGATGCTCGCCGACCCGGCGATCAACGGTTCGACGCCCTTCGTCTCGACGATCGCCGCCATCGTCTCGTACATCCGGGCCTGTTCCTGGCGCGTCTCCCAGGCGGTGGGAGGAATCACCAGGACGAGTCCGGCGAGTCGGTCACCGAGCAGCGCCGCCGAGTGCAACGCCGTGGCGGTTCCCATCGACGCCCCGCCGACCGCCACCCGGTCGAGACCGAGCGCATCGATCAACTCGACCTGGTCGAGGGCGAGGCGATCCCAGCGCCCGTCGTCGGACGACTCGAGGTCGCCCGACCGTCCGTGGCCACGAGCGTCGTAGCGGACCACCCGGCGTGCGCTTCGCAGCACGCTCGTGTCGACCAGCGGGAACTCGTCTTCCGAGGCCATGCTCGACGACAGCCCGTGCCCCCACACGAACGGCACCGGCCCGTCGGGCCCCGCATCGTCATACGCGAGCTCGCAGTTCCGAATCGTCATGGTCGCCATCGCGCCAGTCTGGCGCAGACGAGGTGACGGAAGGGCGGTGGAGCCAGCCGAGCGCTTCGGTCGCTGCGCCGAGCATGGCAACGGTGACGAGGATGATCGCAGGATCGTGGATCACCTCGGCGGGATGCACGGTGTCGACGAACGGCAGCATCGCGATCGCCACACCGACCTTGGCGCCGACACTGGACGGGTTCGGCCGACGCGGTCGACCGCCGATCACCCCGAGCGCCAGCGCTGCGAGCAGCGACAGTTCGATCACGAGGTAGAACACCGACGGATCGACCGCCCCCATCGCGACGAACACCACGTTGAGCGTGATCGCAGCCCAGAGCGCCGGCCGCAACCATCGCGTGGTGACGAAGCAGACGCCGATCGCCAGTTGGCCGATCATCACCGCCACCGCGATCACCCCGGCGAGAGGAGCGAACAGGTCGTCGATCAACGGCCCCATGAACGGCAGCGCCGTCTCCCGCTGCACGTCGAGGAACTGTCGGAGCTTGTCACCGGTCCACCAGTCGGCGTCGATGAACTTCTCGATACCCGCTCGCAACCAACCGAAACCGAGGAAGATGCGAATCGGGAAGAGCAGGATCGCTCCGCGTAGTGCGTCGGATGCGCGGTGCAGAACGGGACGTTCGAGGAGTTGTTGAACCATGGCCCGATGCTGCGGACCGCAGGTGAAGGCGCCGATCAGGCCGCCACAGGATCAGCGAAAGAAGCCAGCCCCAAACCGGTGCGTCAGCGGTTGCCGCCGTTGACCAGCAGCGTCTGACCGGTGACCCACGAAGCCGCGTCTGATGCGAGGTACACGACGGCGTTGGCGACGTCTTCGGGTCTGCCGAGGCGACCGAGCGGAATCCCGAGCTTCTTGCCGAGGCCCGGGATGTCTTCCTCGGAAGCACCGAAGAACTCCATGAACACCTCGGTCGGCACCGGGCCCGGGGCCACGCCGTTGACCCGGATGCCACGCGACGCGAGCTCCGACGACATCGTGCGGGTCAGGCTGTCGACGCCCGCCTTCGCGACGGCGTACGGACCGTTGTTGGGCGACGGCTTGAGCGCCGCACCCGACGAGATGTTGATGATCGATCCGCCTTCTTCGAGCACGGCTGCTGCGGCTCGCGCTCCGGTGAACACGGCGCGCAGGTTGAGATCCATCTGGTAGTCCCACTGGCGGTCGGGCATGTCGGCCAGGTGGCGCGGCGTGCGGTCGTCGGCGCCGCCGGCGTTGCTCACCCAGAGCGTGACCTTCCCCATCTCATCCTTGGCCTGCTTGGCGAGCGACTCGACGAACTCACCGTCGGTGATGTCGCCCGGAATCGCGAGCGCCCGGCGCCCGAGCGCCCGCACCTTGTCGGCGACCGCGTTGATCTCGTTCTCGCGTCGAGCGGTGAGGACGACGTCACATCCCGCCTCGGCGAGTCCGATCGCGATCCCCTCTCCGATGCCACGGCCGGCGCCGGTGACCACGGCGACGCCGTCGGTGAGTGCGAATCGGTCGAGGATGCTGTCTGCCATCCTCCGAGCCTGTCAGCCACCCCCGGACGCGAACGAGCCGGACGCTTTGTCTCTGAGACAAAGCGTCCGGCTGGTGCGGATCAGTAGATCTCGATGAGGCCGGCAGCGCCCTGGCCGCCACCGATGCACATCGTGACGACGCCCCACTTGGCGCCGCGACGCTTGCCCTCTTGCAGGATGTGCCCGGCGCAACGCGTGCCGGTCATGCCGAAGGGGTGGCCGATGGCGATCGAGCCACCGTTGACGTTGTACTTCTCGGGGTCGATGCCGAGCGTGTCGCGCGAGTAGAGGCACTGGCTGGCGAACGCCTCGTTGAGCTCCCACAGATCGATGTCGTCGACGGTGAGACCGTGGCGCTTGAGCAGCTTCGGCACGGCGTAGATCGGGCCGATGCCCATCTCGTCGGGCTCGCAACCGGCGACGGCCCAGCCCTTGAAGGCGCCCATCGGCTCGATGTCACGCCGCGACGCTTCTTCGTCGGACATCATCACCACGGCGGCCGCACCGTCGGAGAGCTGCGACGCGTTGCCGGCGGTGATGTAGTTGCCTTCACCGCGGACCGGGCCGAGCTTGGCGAGGCCTTCGAGGGTGGTCTGCGGGCGGTTGCACTCGTCGCGGTCGACGACGTAGTCGACGATCGACTCTTCCTTCGTCTCGCGGTCGACGAGCTTCATCTTCGTCTCCATCGGGACGATCTCGTCGACGAACAGTTCGTTCTCCTGGGCACGCGCCATGCGCTGCTGTGACTCGAGCGAGTACTCGTCCTGGTACTCACGCGACACGTTGTAGCGCTCGGCCACGATGTCGGCGGTCTCGATCATCGCCATGAAGATGGCCGGGTACTGGTCGGTCAGCGCCGGGTCGACGCCACCGAGGCTGTCGATGCCGCCACCCGGCATCGTGATCGATTCGACGCCACCGGCCACGGCGACGTCGACGCCGTCGAGCTTGATGTGGTTGGCGGCGACAGCGATCGAGTTGAGACCCGACGAGCAGTGACGCTGAATGGTGTTGCCACCGGTCGTGACGGGCAGGCCGGCGAGCAGACCGGCGAGGCGACCGAGGTTGCCGGCACCGTGCGCACCGTTGCCGAGGGCGACGTCTTCGACGGCTTCGGGCTCGACGCCCGACTTGGCCACGGCGTGCTTGATGGCATGCGCTGCCATCGACATCGCCGGGGTCATGTTGAATCCGCCTCGGCCAGCTTTGGCGAGACCGGTACGGGCGTAGGAAACGAAGACTGCTTCGCGCATGGGAACTCCTGTTGGATCGGGTGCCGGACGGCGACCGCCAGACGATGGATAGCACGGTCACGCTACTCCTCATTCGGATCGTCCTCCCAGACGCCGGCCGCCGACAGCGCCCGTTCGATCGCGGCAGGTGGTCGAAAATCTGGGAACCTGAGCCGATGAGGTACACCAAATTCGGCAACACCGGCCTCGACGTCTCGGAGATCTGCCTCGGCTGCATGAGCTACGGAGCGTCGGATCAGGGGACGCATCCGTGGTCGCTCGACGAGGAGACGTCGCGTGGATTCATCCGCGATGCGCTCGACGCGGGCATCAACTTCTTCGACACGGCGAACGTCTACTCGGCGGGCACCAGCGAGGAATACGTCGGCCGGGCGCTCGCCGACATGGGCAACCGCGACGAACTGGTGATCGCCACGAAGGTCTTCGGCCCGATGCGCAAGGGTCGCAACGCCGCCGGGCTGTCACGCAAGGCGATCATGACCGAGGTCGACGCGAGCCTGCGCCGCCTCGGCACCGACTACATCGACCTCTATCAGATCCATCGGTTCGACCCGCGGACGCCGATCGAGGAGACCATGGAGGCGCTCCACGACGTCGTGAAGGCGGGCAAGGTCCGCTACATCGGCGCGTCGTCGATGTGGGCCTGGCAGTTCCTGAAGATGCTCCACGTCGCCGACACGCACGGCTGGACCAGGTTCGTCAGCATGCAGAACCACTACAACCTGCTCAACCGCGAGGAGGAGCGCGAGATGCTCCCGCTCTGCGACGACCAGAACATCGCCGTGATCCCGTGGAGCCCGATGGCGCGCGGCAAGTTGACCCGCGAATGGGACACCGAGACGAACCGCACCGAGACCGACGAGTTCGGCAAGCTGCTCTACGACACGTCGGCATCCGACCGGGTCATCGTCGACCGCGTCGGCGAGGTCGCCGAACGCCACGGCGTCTCGCGGGCGCAGGTCGCGCTGGCCTGGATGCTGCGCAAGCCGAACATCACCGCGCCGATCATCGGCGCGACGAAGCCGCACCACCTCACCGATGCGGTGGCCGCACTCGATCTCGAACTGACCGACGACGACGTCACCTCGCTCGAAGAGCCCTACACGCCGCATCCCGTGGTCGGGTTCGCCTGATGGGTCGCCTCGAGAACAAGATCGCGCTCATCACGGGCGGCGCCCGTGGCCAGGGCGCTGCCGAAGCCGAACGCTTCGCCGCGGAAGGCGCCACCGTCTACATCACCGACGTCCGCGACGACGAAGGCCAGGCGACCGCCGAACGACTCGGTGAACAGGTCCGCTTCATGCACCACGACGTCACCTCCGAGTCGGATTGGATCGCCGTCACCACGAGCATCGTCGAGCAGGAAGGCCGCATCGACGTGCTCGTCAACAACGCCGGCATCTTCCAGATCGCCCGCTCGCTCGACACCTCACTCGACGACTGGAACCGCATGGTCGCCATCAACCAGACCGGGGTGTTCCTCGGCATCCGTGAAGCCGGGCGGATCATGAAGGCCCAGGGCAGCGGCAGCATCGTCAACATCTCGTCGGTCGCCGGTCTCGGCGGCGTCGGCGTCTCGCACGCCTACTCGGCGACCAAGTGGGCGGTGCGGGGCATGACCAAGTCGGCGGCGCTCGAGTTCGCCAGGTCGGGAGTCCGGGTCAACTCCGTTCATCCGGGGATCATCGCGACCGACATGATGCACGAGGCCGACACCGACATCGACGCGATGACCGCGGGCATCCCGATGGGGCGCACCGCGACCGCCGACGAGGTCGCCAACGTCGTGCTGTTCGTCGCCTCCGACGAGGCGTCGTACTGCACCGGCCACGAGTTCGTCGTCGACGGGGCGATGAAGGCATGAGCTTGCTTCCGAGCGAACTCCTCGACATCGGCGCCGAGTGCGGCCGTCTCCTGAAAGCGCGTGGCGAGACCGTCGCCACCGGCGAAGGCAGCTGTGGCGGCTTGGCCTCCACCGCGTTGCTCGCGGTGCCCGGTGCGTCGGCGTACTACCTCGGCGGCAGCGTCGTCTACACCCGCAACGCGCTCGACGGCATGCTCACCGGCCCGGTCGAGCGGCCGCGCAAGCTGCGCGGCGCGTCCGAGCCGTGGGCCACACACCTGGCGCGGGCATCACGGACGCATCTGCGGGCGACGTGGGGCATCGGCGAAGGCGGCGCGACCGGCCCGACCGGCAACCCGTACGGCGATCCGGCCGGCCACGCCTGGGTCGCGGTGTCGGGCCCGAGCGAGGCGGCGCGTCACGTGCTCACCGGCAGCGACGACCGCCTCGCCAACATGGTGGCGTTCGCGACCGCGGCCCTCGAACTGTTCGCCGAGGAACTCGCTCGCTAGCCCGCGAGTTCGTCGTAGAGCTCGGCGAGGCTCAGCGCGGCGCCGCGTCCGGCGAGTCGTCCGTACTCGGCGGGGCCCAACCGCTCGCGCGTCTCCGCTTCGACGCGCGCAGCCATCTCGCGAGTCGCCACCACCGGCAGCTGGCCGGTCCGGTCGAGATAGTCGAGGTACCACCCCAGCGCGAGCGCCGCTCGTTTCGGATCATCGCGTTCGAGTGCAATGGCGGCGACGATCGTCGGCGCCGCTCGCTGAGTGAACAGGTCGAAGGGGCGAAGCGTCGACCGGATGGCGTCGAGGGCATACTGCTCGGCGAGGTCGAGTGCGTCGGAACGATGGGCGACGACCGCAGCGGCGACCTCCGCCTGGCACACACTCGACGGGTCACCCAACCGAGTCGCCGCCGCGAGCCCCCGCTCCACCAGGCGCCAGGCACGATCGAGCTCGCCCGTCTCGGCGTGCACCATGGCCTCGAAGCGCAGCGACAGCGCGACGCTGTTCGAGCTGCCGACCGATTCGGCGGTGCGACGCAGATCGCGGTACGCCTCGATGGACTCGTCGAACTGCCCGGCATACCAGAGCGCATTTCCGAAGAGCCACATGACGAGCAGCTTCGGGCCGGTCGGCTCGGGATGATGCGTGATGAGTTCGCGATAGGCCGCCACCGCGTCGTCGTACCGGCCCGAGTTGAAGGCGGCCGAGCCTTCGATGTTGAGCCGGACGTTGGGCACCAGCTCGGCCATGCCTTCGCTGCCCATCTCGTCGAGCAGTGCGCTGGTCTTGCGCACGTCACCGGCCGCGTAGCTGACGAACGATGCCACGCCGGCGACGAGTCGATACAGCACGGGCGGCGCCGTCGCCTTGTGCGTGCGCAGAGCTCGCTCGATCAACTCGAGCCCTTCGACGTTGCGACCCTGTGTGGGCCACCACAGTGCGGCGCATCCGGCGAGCACCAGTTCGCGACCGTCGCCCGCTGCATGAAGAATGTCGTGCGCCCGAGCCAGTTCGCCCGCCACCTGCCCCACCCGGAGTACCGACGGCGAGTTGAACATCTCGGCCTGCGCGGTTTCGAGCACCGCCTCGGCGAGCCACATCTCGTGCTCGGCGACCGACTCACCCGGATCGCTCGCGTCACCGAGTATCGCCGAACGAACGGTGTCGAGCACGCGGTACTCGCTGCGATCGTCGAGGTCGACGCGTACGACGAGCGATCGGCTGACGAGGTCGGCGAGCCCCTGCTCCACCGCGGTGTCGTCGAGTGGCGCAGACGACCAGATGTGGCAGGCCGTGGCGAGATCGAAGGCACCGCGATGCGTCGCCAACCGTCGCAGCAGCACGCGGGTCGTCGAATCGAGCTGCGCGATGCTCCACGCAGCCGCGGCAGCCGTACTGCGGTGGCGAAGCGGTCGACCGTCGTCGGGGGCGAGCAACTCGCCGCGTCGTTCGAGCGAGGCGAGCGTGTCGGTCACGCCGAGATCGCCGACTCGCGCCGCCGCGATCTCGAGCGCGAGCGGAATCCCGTCGAGCCGGTCGACGAGACGCTCGAGCTGTTCGGGGTCGTGGCGACCTGGTTGTTCGAGCTGCGACGTCACCATCGCCGAGGCATCGGCTGCCTGCAACGGTCCGAGCCGCATCACCGACGCCTCCGCGACGTCGAGTCCGACCTGTGAGGTCACGAGGCACGTGCCACGCCGATCGGCGGCGAGCCGGCCGACCACGGCACCGACAGCACCGATCGCCACCTCGGCGGTGTCGATGACGACGGTGGCATCGGTGCGGCGAACGTTGTCGACGACGCTCGCCGCCAGATCGACGTGTGGTTGCTCGCCGACGCCGAGCTCGTCGGCGAGCGCGCGCCAGATCGATGGTTCGTCGGCCACTGCGAGTTCGGCGACGTCGACGGCGGCCACCGTGTCGACGCCGACCTGGTCGACGAACGCCAACGCGAGCGCGGTCTTGCCGACACCGCTCGGCCCCACGATCGTGACGGCGGGGCTCGACTCGACGGCATCGCGGAGTCGGGCGAGGTCGTCGGCCCGGCCGACGAGGTCGACGCGGGATCGCCGAACCCGAGCCGGCGCCGACGACGGAGCAGCCGCTCCACCCGCCAGCGCCCCACCCGCCAGCACGTCGATCTCGTCCTCGGCGTGTTCGAGCACCGCGTGCTCGAGGGCCGTGATCGACGGGCCGGGCTCGAGTCCGAGGTCGGCACGCATGCGCGTCGTGTACTCGCGGCACGCGCTCAGTGCGCCGCGCTGGTCGCCCGACCGGTACAGCGCGATCACGAGCTGCTCGACGAGACGCTCTCGATACGGATGCGTCGACACCGCGTCACGCAACAGGTCGACGAGTCGCGCTCCCCCGCCCTGTGCCAACTCGATGTCGGCCCGACGTTCGACGACACGGGCGTGCGCCTCGCGCACGCGCACCGAGGCGGCGACGAGATCGGGATGGTCACCGAGTTCGGCGAACGGTTCACCCCACCCGTCGAGCAGTCGATCGAGCGTCGCCGCACCGACATCGGCCGCCGACGCAGCCTGTTCGAGATCGAGCGAGTCGAGACGCCAGCCGGCACCGACTCGCAACCGGTACCCGGTGGATTCGGTGGCGATCACCGAACCCGTCGATCGCCGCGGGCGATCGGGCTCGAAGAGGTCGCGCAGCTCCGACACATAGGTCTGCAGCGCGGTACGAGCCGACTTGGGTGGGTCGTTCGGCCAGATCGCCTCGATCAGCGCATCCTCGGCGATCGTGCGCCCGGCACGAGCCGCCAACAGCGCCAGGATCAGCCGGTGTCGACCGCCGCCGACTGGGCGTGCGTGCGACACCGTGTCGTGGGAGACCGCAACGTCGCCGAGCACCTGGATACGCACACCGCCGATAGTACGTGACCAGGCGTAACGGCGCATCGGCGACGCGTTGCCAACTCGACCGCTCGGGTCGGAACGGTCGCGGCGTATCCTCGGAGACATGCCCCAGTCGTCCGGTTCCGCTCACGTCGCGCTCGTGCCGGCGTGATGCCGACCACGACACCACCGATCCTCGGCGGCGCCACCATCATCGGAGGTTGGCGCGGCGTCGACTCCCCCGCGTTCGCCGACGCCGAGATCACCAGCGCGATCGAAGCGTTTCGTTCGCCGTCGTTCGTGGTGATCGATCCGCAGACCGGTCGGCGCGGCATCGCCACCGGCGGCTCTCTGGTCGACGCCGACACGCCAGGAGCGTGGCCGGTGAGCGCCGCGCTCCCCGCCATGTACCCCGAGTGGCTCGGCGATCGGAGTTTCAACGAGACACACGGCGCCCGGTTCCCGTACGTCACCGGGGCCATGGCCAACGGCATCGCCACCACCCGACTCGTGATCGAGATCGCTCGCGCCGGCGGCCTCGGATTCTTCGGTGCTGCCGGGCTGAGCCGTGACGTGGTGAGCACAGCGATCGACGAGCTCGTCGCCGCGCTCGGCCACGACGACCTCCCGTGGGGCTGCAACCTCATCCACTCGCCACAGGAACCGGCACTCGAGGCGGCGGTCGCCGACCTCTACATCACTCGCGGTGTGCGCCGCGTCTCCGCGGCCGCCTACATGTCGCTCACGCCTGCGATCGTGCGCTACGCCTACCACGGCGTGCACGTCGACGCCGCCGGCGTCGTCCGCCGCCCCAACGCCGTGTTCGCGAAGATCTCGCGGCCGGAGGTGGCCCGCCACTTCGTGCACCCGGCGCCGCCGGCCATGCTCGACGCGCTCGTCGCCGAGGGGTTGCTGACCCGCGACGAGGCGCAACTCGCCGCCCGCCTGCCGGTCGCCGAAGACATCACCGTCGAGAGCGACAGCGGCGGCCACACCGACAACCGACCCCTCGGACCGTTGTTCTCGTCGATCCAGGCCGTCCGTGACGAAGCCGTCGCCGCGCACGGCTACACCCGCCCGATCCGCCTGGGTGCCGCCGGCGGCATCGGGACCCCACAGGCGGCGGCCGCCGCGTTCGGTCTCGGCGCGGCATACGTACTCACCGGCACGGTCAACGAAGCGTGCGTCGAATCGGGCCTCTCGACCGAGGGCAAGCAGATGCTCGCCGCCGCCGACATCGCCGACGTCGCCATGGCGCCCGCGGCCGACATGTTCGAACTCGGCGTCGACCTCCAGGTCCTGAAGCGCGGCACGATGTTCGCACCGAGAGCCCGCCGGCTGCACGACCTGTACACCACCTACGCATCGCTCGACGAGATCCCCCGCCACGAACTCGACGAACTCGAACAGAAGATCCTCGGTGCCTCGGTCGACGAGTCGTGGCGGACCACGCGCGAGTTCTGGAACGAGCGAGACCCCGAGCAGGTCGCCGAGGCCGAACGAAACCCGCGCCACAAGATGGCGCTCACGTTCCGCAGCTACCTGGGCCTGTCGAGCCGATGGTCGATCGACGGTGCGACCGAGCGCCGCCTCGACTTCCAGATCTGGTGCGGCCCGGCGATGGGCGCGTTCAACGCCTGGGTGTCGGGCTCGTTCCTCGACGACCCCGCCAACCGGACGGTCGCCCAGGTCGCGAAGAACCTGCTCGAAGGGGCCGCCGTCACGACCCGCGCCCACCAGTTCCGCACCTACGGCGTGCCGGTTCCCGCACCGGCGTTCCGCTACCACCCACGCCCGCTCGACTGAACGACCGCCTCCGAAGGACCCGATGACCATCACTTCGACCGTCACCTCGCAAACGACTCGACCGCCCATCGCGGTGGTCGGCGTGTCGGCGCTGTTCCCCGGCTCGATCGACTCCACCGGCTTCTGGAACGACATCCTCTCGGGTGCCGACCGGATGACCGACGTGCCCTCGACGCACTGGCTGATCGACGATCACTACGATCCCGACCCGTCGGTCCCCGACAAGACCTACGGTCGGCGTGGCGGCTTCCTCGACCCCATCGACTTCGACGCGCTGGGATTCGGTGTGCCGCCGAGCGTCATGCCGTCCACCGACACGGCGCAGTTGCTGGCGCTCATCGTCGCCCAGCGCGTGCTCGATGACGCAACCCGCGGCCAGTTCAGCGAACTCGACCGCAGCCGCGCGTCGGTGATCCTCGGTGTCACCTCGGGTCAAGAGTTGTTCGGTGCGATGGCCAGCCGGATGAACCGCCCCATGTGGCTCCAGGGCATGCGCCGAGCCGGCATCCCCGAAAACGCCGCGCAGGCGGCGTGCGATCAGATCCTGGCGCTGCACCCCGAGTGGACCGAGAGCACGTTCCCCGGGCTGCTCGGCAACGTGGTCGCCGGCCGGATCGCCAACCGGCTCGACTTCGGCGGCACCAACTGCGTCACCGACGCCGCGTGCGCATCGTCGTTCTCGGCGATCTCGATGGGCGTCAACGAGCTGTACCTCGGCGACAGCGACCTCGTCATCGCCGGCGGCGTCGACACCATGAACGACATCTTCATGTACATGTGCTTCTCGAAGACACCGGCGCTGTCGAAGTCCGAAGACATCCGTCCGTTCTCCGACCAGGCCGACGGCACCATGCTCGGCGAGGGCATCGGGATGGTCGCACTGAAGCGCCTCGACGACGCCGAACGCGACGGCAACGACATCTACTGCGTGGTCAACGGCGTGGGCGCGAGCTCCGACGGCAAGTCGAAGAGCGTGTACGCCCCCGTGTCGTCGGGTCAGGCCCGAGCGCTCACCAACGCCTACTCCAAAGCGGACTACGGGCCCGACACCGTCGAACTGGTCGAAGCGCACGGCACCGGCACCGTCGCCGGCGATGCCGCCGAGTTCGGCGGCCTCGAGCTCGCGTTCGACGCGAGCGGTCGCACCGATCGTCAGTGGTGCGCGCTCGGCTCGGTGAAGAGCCAGATCGGTCACACCAAAGCCGCTGCAGGCGCCGCCGGGTTGTTCAAGGTCGTCATGGCGCTGCACCACAAGGTCCTGCCGCAGACCGCCAAGATCGATGCTCCGAACCCGATTCTCGACCTCGAGAACTCCCCGTTCCACCTCAACACCACCACCCGTCCGTGGGTGCGCAGCTCCGATCACGAGCGACGCGGCTCGGTCAGCTCGTTCGGCTTCGGCGGATCGAACTTCCACATCACCCTGTCGGAGTACACCGGTGATGGGCCGCGCGCCCCGCGGCTGCGCACGGCCGACGTCGAACTCGTCGTGCTGTGCGGAAACGACCCGGCCGACCTGATGCACCAGGCACGCGAGCATGCCGACGCCGCCACCCTCGGCGGCTACCTCGCTCATCTCGCGCAGACCAGCCAACGCGCGTATCGCGCCGAGGCGGCCGTCCGCCTCGCCATCACCGCCACCGACGAGGCCGACCTCGCCGCCAAGCTCGATCAGGCGATCGCCTGGATCGCGAGCGACCCGGCGCAGTCGATGTCGACCCCGGCCGGCATCCACTACGGCACCGGGCAAGCGACCGGCGACGTCGCGTTCGTCTTCCCCGGCCAGGGAAGCCAGTACCTGCACATGGGGTCCGGCCTCGCGATCAACTCCGGGGCAGCGATCAGCGCCTGGGACCTCGCCGCCGACATGGACTGGGACGACCGGTCACTGCACGAGGTGGTTTTTCCGATCACGTCGTTCGAGTCGGGTGCCGACACCGCAAACCAGTCGTTGCTCACCGCCACACACTGGGCGCAACCAGCGATCGGCGCGACGAGTCTCGCCATGCTCCGAGTCCTCGAGTCGATCGGCCTTCGAGCCGATCACGTCGGCGGACACAGCTTCGGTGAGATCACCGCGCTGCACGCGTCGGGTGCGTTGACGGCCGCCGACATGCTCCGCGTCGCCAAGCAACGCGGCGTGCTCATGGCCGAGGCCGCACAGATCTCGGGGTCGATGACCGCCGTGACCGGCACGATCGACGCGGTTCGCTCCATCGTCGACCAGTCGAGTGCCGAGGTCGTCGTGGCCAACCACAACAGCCACCGCCAGGTGGTGTTGTCGGGGCCGACCGACGCGATCGAACAGATCGAGGCCGAACTCGCTGCCGCCGGTGTGGCGGCCAAGCGTCTTCCGGTCGCCACCGCCTTCCATTCGCCGGTCGTGAGCGGTGCGAGCGATGCGTTCGCGTCGTTCCTCGACGGCGTCGACTTCGCTGCGCCCACCGTGCCGGTGCACGCCAACGAGACCGCTGCGCCGTATCCGGCCGACACGGGTGAGATCAGAGCTCAGCTCGCCCGACAGTTGTCGAACCCGGTGCGCTTCGTCGAGATGATCGAGTCGATGTACGAGCGGGGTGCCCGGACCTTCGTCGAGGTGGGCCCGTCGACGATCCTGACCGGTCTCATCGGCAACATCCTCGACGGACGCGAGCACCAGGCGATCCCGCTCGACAAGAAGGGTCGCGGCGGACTCGCCGCCTTCTCCAACGGCCTCGGCCGACTCGCGGCGGCAGGCATCGACATGGATTTCGGTGCGCTGTGGGACGAGTACGGCGACCTGCCGAACCCGCACGACGCCGAGGCCCCGAAGTTGGCCATCGCCATCGCCGGTTCCAACCACGACAGCCCCTATCCGCCCCACGATCTCACCGAACTCGCCGAGGCCAACCCCGTGACCGCTCCCGTCCCACCCACACCCGCACCCGCCACGCCGGCACCAGCGACGGCTGCACCAGCCCCGGCACCGGCACCGGCACCGGCACCGGCGGCTCCCGACGCCGCCGTGCTCGCGGCGTATCAGAACGCGCAGCAACAGACCGCTGCCGCGCACACGGCGTACCTGAACACGATGGCGCAGGCCCACAGCGCGTTCCTCGACGCCGCCCAACAGGGCATCGCCGTCCTCGGCCAACTCGCGGGAGCCGAGGTGAGCGACATCGCGCCACCAGCACCCGCAGCACCCGTACCGGCGCCACGCGTCGCCGCACCAGCTCCAGCGCCCGCGCCAGCCCCGGCACCCGCACCAGCCCCAGCCCCAGCCCCGGCACCGGCACCGGCACCGGTGGCAGCAGCGGCCGACGCACCCGACATGACCGCACTACTCCTCGGCGTCGTCTCCGACCGCACCGGCTACCCCACCGACATGCTCGACCGCGACATGGAACTCGAATCCGACCTCGGCATCGACTCCATCAAACGCGTCGAGATCCTCAGCGCCATGCAAGACCTCGTCCCCGACCTCCCCGACGTCGACCTCAGCGTCATGGCCGGACTCGCCACCCTCGGCCAGATCACCGACTACCTCACCGACCAACTCGACACCGCACCGACACCCGCACCAGCCCCCGCACCCGCACCCGCACCCGCACCCGCACCGGTGGCAGCAGCGCCCGCCGCGCCCGACATGACCGCACTGCTCCTCGGCGTCGTCTCCGACCGCACCGGCTACCCCACCGACATGCTCGACCGCGACATGGAACTCGAATCCGACCTCGGCATCGACTCCATCAAACGCGTCGAGATCCTCAGCGCCATGCAAGACCTCATCCCCGACCTCCCCGACGTCGACCTCAGCGTCATGGCCGGACTCGCCACCCTCGGCCAGATCACCGACTACCTCACCGACCAACTCGACACCGCGCCGGCACCGGCACCGGTGGCAGCAGCGGCCGACGCGCCCGACATGACCGCACTGCTCCTCGGCGTCGTCTCCGACCGCACCGGCTACCCCACCGACATGCTCGACCGCGACATGGAACTCGAATCCGACCTCGGCATCGACTCCATCAAACGCGTCGAGATCCTCAGCGCCATGCAAGACCTCGTCCCCGACCTCCCCGACGTCGACCTCAGCGTCATGGCCGGACTCGCCACCCTCGGCCAGATCACCGACTACCTCACCGACCAACTCGACACCGCGCCAACACCGTCGTTCGGGCGATTCGTCGTGCGCGCTGAGGCGGCCCCGATGGCCAACGCCCCGACACCCGGCCTGTCCGACGGCACGATCGCCATCACCGACGACGGCGGCGGGGTCGCACCCGCGCTGGCCTCCCTGCTCGGTGACCAGGGCGTGCGAACCGTCGTCGTCCCGACCGACGACCCGCTCACGCACAGCGGTGTGATCCACCTCGGCAATCTCCGGCCCGTCGACGACGCCGCCGCAGCCGCCACCCGCAACCGCGAGGCGTTCCAGACCGCGCAGGCGTTCGCAGCGAACGCCGCCGACGGTGGACTCCTCGTCCTCGTCGACGGCCAGGACGGCGCCTTCGGCACGTCCGCCGCCGCACACCCGACCGACGTCTGGTCGAGCGGCCTCGCCGCGCTGGCCAGAACCGCAGCCCTCGAGTGGCCGGACGTGACGGTGCGAGCGATCGACATCGAGCGCGGCCAGCGGAGCCCGGAAGCCATCGCCGCATCGATCGCCGTCGAACTCCTCGGTGGCGGACCCACGCCCGAGGTCGGCATCGCCGCCGACGGCAGCCGAGCGGTGCTCAGCGCAGTACCGATCGACGTCGAGCCCGGCACGCTGCCGCTCGACTCGTCCGACGTGGTGGTCGTGTCGGGCGGTGGGCGCGGCGTCACCGCGGCCACCATGATCGAGCTGGCCCGGAGTTCCTCGGCCACCTTCGTGCTGCTGGGCCGCTCACGACTCGGCGACGAACCCGAGCACTTCCGTGCCGCCATCGACGACGCCGAACTCAAGCGGGCGGCGCTCGACGCGGCGACCGCTGCCGGCGACACCGTGACCCCTGCAGAACTCGACCGAGTGGTCGGCCAGGTGACGGCCAACCGTGAGATCCGAGCGACGATCGCAGCGATCGAACACGCCGGTGGCGCCGCGCACTACCGCGCCGTCGACATCACCGACCTCGCCGCCGTGGAGCAGACGCTGGCAGCGATCCGCAACGAGATCGGGGCGATCACCGCGGTGGTCCACGGTGCCGGTGTGCTCGCCGACAAGTTGATCGTCGAGAAGACGACCGACCAGTTCGACCGCGTGTTCGACACGAAGGTGGTCGGGCTCCGCAACCTGCTCTCGGCGACCGCTGCCGACGACCTGAAGGTGTTGTGCCTCTTCTCGTCGGTCGCAGCGCGGACCGGCAACGTCGGACAGGCCGACTACGCGATGGCCAACGACGTGCTCAACAAGGTCGCCATCAGCGAACGAGCGCGACGGGGCGACCGATGCCTCGTCAAGTCGCTCGGCTGGGGCCCCTGGGCCGGAGGCATGGTCACGCCCACACTGAAGCGGCACTTCGAGGCGCTGGGCGTCGAACTGATCGACCTGCAGGTCGGAGCGCAGATGCTCGTCGACGAGTTGTCGAGCCCGCAGTCCGACCAGGTCGAGGTGGTACTCGGTGGCGGGGTGCTCACCACCTCGGTGACCACTGCGGCGCCGCTCGCCCAGGTCAGTGCATGACCTCGGTCTGCCGGTGAGGGCTCACCGATGAGCCGATTCGCGCCGATCGCAATTGTCGGTCGCGCCTGCGTGCTGCCCGGTGCGCTGTCGCCGACCGCGCTCTGGGATCGTGTGGCCGCCGGCGACGATCTGATCTCACGCGTCCCCGCCGACCGGTGGAAAATGGACCCCGCCGACGTCATGTGCGACGCCACCGGTACCGACAGCACCGACCGGACCTGGTCGGATCGAGGCGGCTACGTCCACGACTTCGACGCGGTCTTCGATCCCACCGGATTCGAGATCCCGGCCGACGAGATCCGCTCGCTCGACCCCGTGTTCCAGTGGACGTTCCACACAGCGCGCGAAGCGCTGCGCGACGCGGGGCACGACGGGCTCGATCCGGCTCGCTTCGGCGCGATCTTCGGCAACCTGTCGTTCCCGTCGGCGGGCATGGCCGACTTCGTCGAAGCCGTGACGCTCCGCGACCTCGGCGTCGCATCGCGCGATGGCGCCATCGACCTCGCCGGTGCCCGGAATCGCTTCACGTCGGGCCTGCCCGCCCTGTTGCTCGAACGAGCCCTCGGATTGGGGCGAGGCGCGTTCGCCCTGGATGCGGCATGTGCGAGCAGCCTGTACGCGATCAAGCTGGCCTGTGACCGCCTCCACCACGGCACCGCTGATCTCATGCTCGCCGGAGCGGTCAACTGCGCCGACGACCTGTTCATCCACGAGGGATTCACGGCGCTCAACGCGTTGAGCCGCACCGGTCGGTCGCGGCCGTTCCATCCCGATGCCGACGGGCTCGTCCCCGCCGAAGGCTGCGGATTCGTCACGCTGCGCCGCCTCGACGACGCCGTCGCCGACGGTGACACGATCCACGGCATCATCCGCGGTGTCGGCTTGTCGAACGACGGGCGAGGCCGCGGGATGTTGGTGCCGTCGAGCGACGGCCAGGTCCGAGCGATGAGCGAAGCGTTCGAGGTGGCCGGCCTCGACCCGACCGATGTGACGCTGCTCGAATGTCACGCCACAGGCACCCCGATCGGTGACGCCACCGAACTCGAGTCGAGCGCACAGGTCTACGGCGAGTGCCGCGACGTGCCGATCGGATCGCTGAAGTCGAACACCGGACACCTCATCACCGCCGCAGGTGTCGCCGGCGTGATCAAGGTGATCGAGGCGATGCGCCACCAGGTTCGGCCACCGACGCTGCACGTCGAGCAGACCATCGACGCGCTCGACCGATCGCCGTTCCGCGTGCTCCGCGACGCCGAGCCCTGGAACCGCGACGACAGCCCCGACGGCGTGTTGCGGGCCGGCGTGTCGGCGTTCGGCTTCGGCGGCAACAACGCGCACCTCGTCATCGAAGAACCCGCGTCGGCGGCGGCGCTCGTCGGACGAGTCGCCGACGAACCCCGGGCTGCGTGCCCGATCGCGATCGTCGGCATCGGCATCACTGCCGCATCGGCCGTCGGACGCGAGGCGTTCACCGACGCGATCATCGATGCCACATCGTGCCTCGACGACGACGGGCTCGGCCGCATGCCCGACATCGAACTGCGCCTCGCCGCACAGAAGTTCCCGCCCAACGACCTGAAGGCTGCGCTCGCGCAGCAGCTCGCGATGCTCCAGGTCGCCGACGAGGCGCTCGACGAGTCGGGGACGCTCCCCCGCGACCGGACCGGGGTGTACGTCGGCATGGGCACCGACCCGCAAGCGGCGCGCTTCGGAATCCGCTGGCGTGTCGCCACGCTGGCTCGGAAGCTCGGTCACGACGCCGACTGGGTCGCCGAGGCGCGCGACGCGATCGGACCCGCGCTCGGCGCTCCCGGCGTGCTCGGCACGATGCCGAACCTCGTGGCCAACCGGCTCAACAGTCAGTTCGACGTCGCCGGCCCCAGCTTCACGGTCAGCGCCGAGGAGCACAGCGGACTCGACGCGCTCGGGCTCGCCGTCCGGTCCCTTCGAGTCGGCGACATCGACGCGGCACTCGTCGGCGCAGTCGACCTCTCCTGCGACCCCGCCCATCGCGCCGCTACCGACCTGATCGACGACGTGTCCCGACCTCCCGGTGACGCTGCCGTGATGCTGGTCGTCAAACGACTCGACGATGCCGAACGCGACGGCAACACGATCCATGCCGTGATCTGCGACGACCAGGTCGACACCACCGGCGACCTGCGCCTCGACGCCCACGTGACCGATCTGTTCGGACACGCGCACGCAGCGTCGGGCCTGGTACACGTCGCTGCCGCTGCCGTGGCGCTTCGACATCGGACCACCGTCGGAGGCGCACCGTTGCTCGCCTCGAACCCGGAATCGGGCAGCGGGCTCCCCGACGGTGCCGGACCGAGAACCGTGTCGGTCGAGACCGCCGCCATCGACGGGATCGTGCCGCGCTCGATCCTGCTGGCCGAGGCGAGCGACCACCGTGCGCCCAGCCGCACCGCACCACCGAAGCTGCACGTGTTCTCCGGAACCGATGCTGCGTCCGTGCTGGCGGCACTCGACAGCGGCCGAGCATCCGATGTGGGCCCCGCTCGACTCGTGATCGTCGCCGACAGCGAGGAGCAGTTCGCCGAGCGTGCCGAGCGTGCCCGCCGGCACATCGCCGACGGCCGTCCCGCCGGCTCGGGGATCAGCTACCGCTCGACTCCGCTCGACGGCGAGATGGCGTTCGTGTTCACCGCCGGCGGAGCGGCCTATCACGGCATGGGCACACAGCTGCTCCGTGCGCTTCCCGAGTTGGCCACGCCGATCTCCACGCACTTCCCGCTCGGCGACGTGTCGCGGTGGGTCCACGACCCCGCCCACGAGCCGCTCCCCGCCGACTACCTGTGGGGCACCGCACTGCTCAGCCAGGCGCACGCTCAGCTGACGCTCGGGCTGCTCGGGCTGCGTCCGACGGCCGCCATCGGCTACTCGTCGGGCGAGACCAACTCGCTGTACGCATTCGGTGTCTGGACCGACATGGACGCCATGCGTCGCGAAATCGTCGACACCGGCATGCTCGACCGCGAGATCGGTGTCGAGTTCGCGGCCGTCGCCCGAGCGTGGGAGGTCGACCACGTCGACTGGGCGGTGTGGAACATCCTCGCGCCGGTCGACGACGTGCGCGCCGCGATCGCCGACGAGCCGCACGTGCACCTGATGCTCATCAACACGGCACGCGACGTCGTGATCAGCGGCGACGCCGGGTTGTGTCGACGACTCGTCGAGGAGTTCGGAACGCAGCGCTGCCGACCGGTCGGCTACAACCTGGCCTGCCACGTTCCGGAGGTGCGCGCCGCGTTCCACGAACCCTGGCTCGCGGTACACACCCGGCAGGTCACGCCTGCCGAGGGCGTCCGGTTCTACTCGAACGGCGTCGGCGGCGCCTACGACGTGAGCACCGAGGCCTGCGCCGAGGCGATCACGGCACAAGCGGAGAACACCGTCGACTTCCCTGCGACCATTCGCGCCGCGTACGACGACGGAGTCCGGGTCTTCGTCGAACACGGCCCGTCGAGCGCCTGCAGCAACTTCATCAACGAGATCCTCGACGGCCACGACGTGCTGGCCGTACATCTCGACCGACGCGACAGCGACATCGAGCAGATCTTCGAAGTGTGTGCCGCCCTCGTCGCCGCCGGCATCGCTGTCGACCACGAGGCGCTCACCGAACGTCTTCGACCCGCCGAGCCGTCGGAGGTCACGCACGACGGCCCGGTGATGTCGTTCCCGGCCCATCCCGAACCGGCCCGCCTCCCGGCGCCACCCGCGCAGCAGCTGCAGCCGATGCCACCGGCGCCCACGCTCCCGTCGGTCTTCGCCACGGTCACACCGCCGCCGACCGCCGAGCCGACCGGTGCGGCAGCGACACTCCTCGCGCAGATCACGGCGATGACCGAACTGCACGATGCGTTCGTGGCCCAGCAAGCGGCGATGCACGAGCGCTTCCTGGCCACCCGCGGCAACTCGCTCGCCCTCCTCACGCACAACGGCCTGAGGATCGCGGTCGACGAGCCGCCCCCACCAGCCGCGCCACCTCCGCCAGCCGTGCCGACGCTGCCCGGACCGAAGTGGGACAAAACCCAGCTGCAGATCCACTCGTCGGGCCGGATCTCCGAGCTGTTCGGACCGATGTTCGAGCCGCAGGACCAGTACGCCATCCAGTGCCGCATGCCGGAACCGCCGCTGCTCCTCGCCGACCGGGTCACCGGCCTCGATGCCGAGCCGGGCGTGCTCGGCACTGGCACCATCTGGACCGAGACCGACGTCGAACGCGATGCCTGGTATCTCAACGGCGGCTACATGCCCGCCGGGTTCATGATCGAATCGGGCCAAGCCGACCTGCTGCTGATCAGCTACATGGGCATCGACTTGCTCAATCAGGGCGAGCGCGCCTACCGACTCCTCGGTTGCACCCTCGTGTACCACGGCGACCTGCCGACGGCCGGCGACACGCTCGAGTACGAGATCCGCATCACCGGGCACGCGAAGCACGGCGACATCCGGCTCTTCTTCTTCGAGTACGACTGCATCGTCGACGGGGCACGACGGCTGACCGTCCGCGACGCGCAGGCCGGGTTCTTCACCGGCCAGGAACTCCGAGACGCCCAGGGCGCGCTCTGGACTCCCGAGTCCGGGGCGTCAGCACTTCGAGCCGATGCTCGCGTCGATCCTCCGGTCATCGACGGCACGAAGCGGTCGTTCGGGCGCGACGAGGTGCGTGCCTTCAGCGAAGGCCGCGTCGTCGACTGCTTCGGACCGGGTTTCGAATGGGCCCACACCCACACCCGCACCCCCACCATCCAGGCCGGCGACCAACTGTTCATCGACGAGGTCACCGAGTTCGATCCGCGAGGCGGGCCGTGGGGGCGTGGGTTCATGCGCTGCGAGACCACCGTGGCCGACGACGCCTGGTTCTTCGATGGACACTTCAAGAACGACCCGTGCATGCCCGGCAACTTCATGGTCGAAGCGTGCATCGAGGCGATGTCGTTCTATCTCGCAGCAACCGGCCACACCGCCCGCGCCGACGGGTGGCGCTTCCAGCCGTTGCCCGAGCAGCCCTTCGAGCTGAAGTGTCGTGGTGAGATCAACCCGCAGACCGAGCAGATGGCGTACGAGCTGTACGTCGAGGAGATCTGGGACGGGCCGCATCCGACGATCATCTGCGACGTGCTCGGTTTCGTCGATGGCAAGCCGGCGTTCCACGCGCATCGGATCGGCGTCGAGCTCGTTCCGGGCTGGCCGCTCACCACGATGCCCGAGGTCGCCGAACGACCTGTCGCCGCGCCCGCCACCGAGGTGGTCGTCGCCACCGACGCCCACGGCTTCCCGTTCGACTGGAAGGCGATGATCTCGTGTGCGTGGGGCAAGCCGTCGGACGCGTTCGGGTCGATGTATGCCGACTTCGACCCGACCAGGCGCTCGCCGCGCCTGCCGGGCGAGCCGTACCACTTCATCAGTCGCGTGACGAGCATCGACGGCGAACTCGACGACTGCAGAGCCGGCATGAAGATCGTCTGCGACTACGACATCCCCGACGACGCCTGGTACTTCGACGAGAACGGTGCGGAAGTCATGCCGTACGCGGTGCTGCTCGAAGCCGCGTTGCAACCGTGTGGCTGGGTGGCGTCGGCCGTCGGGTCGGTCACCGACAGCACCGACGACATGCTGTTCCGCAACCTCGACGGCACCGGCACGCTCGTGAGCGAACTCACCCGCACCTCCGGCACTCTCACCACCCGAGTCGAACTCACCAGCGTGTCACGCGCCGGCGGCATGATCGTCGAAGGATTCGAGGTGGAGTGCTCGCTCGGCGATCGCGTCGTCTACACGATGTCCACGGTGTTCGGGTTCTTCCCGCCTGCAGCGTTCGAAGACCAGGTCGGCCTGCCGATCACCGACGCTCACCGAGCCACGCTCGCGCTGGCCGATGGCAGCGACAGCACCACGACCGATCTGACGTTGCGACCGGAACGGTACTGCTCGGGTTCTGCTCGCCTCGCCGGCGACATGCTGCTGATGCTCGATCGCGCCACGCATCTCCGAGGTGCTGGGGCAGATGGTCTGGGTGTGGTCGTCGGCGAGAAGGACGTCGACGTCTCCGAGTGGTTCTTCAAGGCCCACTTCTTCCAGGATCCGGTGCAGCCCGGCTCGCTCGGCATCGAAGCGCTGCTCCAGCTGCTGCAGTTCTTCATGCTCGACACCGACATGGACGCGGGCCTCACCGACGCCCGTTTCGAGCCGATCCTGCTCGGCGCACCGATGACGTGGACCTACCGCGGCCAGGTCACCCCGAAGAACTCGGCGATCACCACGGTGATGGAGATCACCGAGGTCGGCGTCGACGACCATGGTCCGTTCGTGATCGGCGCCGGATCGCTGTGGTGCGACGGCCTGCGCATCTACGAGGTGTCGAACATGGGCATGCGGCTGGTCACCGACACGCTCGAGATCCCGCTCGCGATCACGGTCGACCGTGAGCGGTACCCGCAGCTCGTCGACCACGCGATCGACGGCACGCCCGTCGTACCGGTGGTGCTGGTGCTCGAATGGTTCACCCGGTTGGCGAACGCACAGGCCAGCGGGCTGCATCTCGCACGGTTGACCGACCTCCGAGTCCTCAGCGGCCTCGTCGTCGACGGGTATGACACCGGCGGCCACCTCGACCTCGGGGCATCGGTCCGAACGTCGACCGAGACCGCCGACGGCCGCACGCTCGCGCTCGAACTCACCGACGCGGCGACCGGCCGAGTCCACTACCGGTGCAACGCCGAACTCACCCCCGAGCCGCCTCGCCATGCCGCGTTCGAGCCGGCGGCGGAGTCCGAGCCCGGTGAGACCTGGACCGGTGAGATCTATGGCGGCGAGATCCTGTTCCACGGTCCGGCCTTCCAGGTCATCGAGAACGTCTCGTCGGTCTCGGCAACCGGCCTCGACGCCGAACTCTCCGGACTCCACGAAGCCGGGTGGCCCGACGAGCCGTGGGCGACCGATCCGGCCCTCCTCGACGGCGCGCTGCAACTCGCCCTGCTCTGGACCGACCGGCAACTCGGTGGCCCTTCGCTCCCCACTGCCATCGGTAGCGTCCGCGTGTTCGATGCCCCCGGCCGGGGTCCGTACGCCGCCACGGTCACCGGACGGCGTGCCACCGCCACCATGGTCGCCTGCGACATCTCGATCCGATCGGCAACCGGCTCACTTGTCGCACTGCTCGAAGGCGTCGAAACGCACAAGCTCCCGCCGACGGCATAGCGAGCTATCGCTCCGAGGCGACCAGACGGAGCCGGTTGCGGGCGGCTTCTTCCATGACTCGGGTCTCTTCCGCGTCGCAACTCGTACCGGCGTCGTCGGGATCGTCGTCAGATGGAAACGTGGGCGGCCGGCATCCGACGGGCAAGATGATGGTGCCGTCTGGTCGTGAGGTGTGCATGAGCCCGCGCCGGTCGCGTCGGGTTCTTCGTTTCGAACGACTCTTCTCCCGATTGTGGAAACCACATCGGAGCCCGGCATTCGCCTGATCGGTCGAGCCGAGCAGCTGCCATTCGACCGAGTGATCGACCTGACACAGCGCGGCCGGAAGGTCGCAGCCAGGGTGTTCGCACCACGGCACCAGCAGCTTCGCCGCCGCCCGGGCCGGCCCGGCGAAGACCCGCCTCGACCGACCGAGATCGACCGGAACACGATCACCGTCGAGCACCATGCGTCGCATGTGACCGGACATCACGGCACGGAGCACATCGGCCGGCTTCAACATGATGCCGGTGTCGGTTTCGCAGCGCCGATCGAGCAGCGTGTCGACATCGCCGAGCAGATCGTCGAGGAACTCGGAGGGTCGAGCGAGGCCGGTGAACGGATCGATCGACTCACCGCTCAGCGAGGTCGATGCACCAAGACCGGAGTGGGCGATGATCCACGCCATGGTCTGCTGATCGACGAGGACCGACACGAGCGGCTCGGCGGGGTTGATCATGCCCTCGTGTGCCGCGCCGGCTCGAGCCATGGCGAGGAGGGCGTCGTGCGTTCGCTGAGCGCGTGAACGAAGCGGCGGGAACACGACGTCGCCGTTGGCGACCGCCTCCTCCATGTCGTGACGGACCTGCTGGTCGTGGCGGAATTCGGCCTCGACGAATCGCTCGACGATGGCAATGAACTCGGCGGCTTCGAGCGGGTCGCCGCCGTTCGCCCGCACGTGCAGGCATCCGGCGACGTCGGTGACGGTCGCACTCCGTTGCTCGACGTCTGGACGGGTGTCGAACGCTCCGTCCTGGTCGGCCAGAGTGGCGAACCTGGCGGCGACGACCTCGAAGTCGGCGAGCGGGAGCGTCTCGGCATGCACCACCAGTTGATCGATGGCCTCGCCGAGTCGTTCGTTGACACGTCGGTTCCGGTGGAGCTTCGACAGCGTGCTCACCTGAATCTCACCGATGCGCCCGTGGATCCACGCATCACCGACCACCGAGTGGGTGTTGACGAGGTGTGCGGCCGAGCGGAACCGGGCAGCCTGTGCCTTCGACCAGTTGCACGTTGCTCGCAGATAGGCGCTCATCGAACGGTGACCATCGACAGCGTTGAGCGTGCGATGTTCGGCGACCGCAATCGTCGCAGCCATCTCCGCGTCGAGGCGACGGCGCTGCGACTCGAGTTCACGAATCTGCGCATCCAAACCCGAATCATCCAGCTCCAAGAGCTCCGCGATCCGGTGGTCGAACATGATTTCATCCTACTCGAACATATGTTCGATCACAAGTTCTACTCTCTGGATTCAATGAGCTTCTCGCCGGGCACTGGAGCGGTTGTCCGGGTTTCTCACGACAGCGGGTTCTAAGCGACCGCTACTGTCGGCGGCCATGAGGACCGGACGCTGCCGACACGCGCCGGGCCGACGGTTGCTGCGCCATGCCGCCCCGCTGGCGGTCGCGCTCCTCGCCGCCTCGTGTGGCGGCAGCGGCGATCCGGCAACACTCGACACCACCACTGAGCCCGAATCGACGACGACCACGGCCGAGTCCACCACCACGACGACAGCCCCACCGGTCGGAACAGTCGACGACGTCGCTCCTGCGACCGTGAAGCTGATCACGGAGGGCTCGCCCCTCGAACCGTTCTCGACCGATGCCGAACTGGTTGGCAAGATCGGCTCGGGTTTCATCGTGCACTCCGACGGTCTCGTCGTCGCCACGCTGCACTCCATGGCGCAGTACGACAACGTCACCGCCTACCTCCTCGACTCCGACGAGCCGATCGATGCCACGGTCGTCGGCGTCTCCGAATGCAACGATCTCGTGCTGCTCGACCTCGCCGGGGACGGGTACTCGGCTCTCGACTGGCGGACTGAGCCGTTCAACCCTGGGCTGAAGGTGTTCGCAGCCGGTTACCCGCTCAACCTCGACACCGACCCGCTCGACGCCGACTACACGCTCACGGCCGGCATCGTGAACACCGCCGGGCGAACGGCCAGCGACGTGTGGGTCGCCGTCGACGGCGTGATCGAGCACGACGCACGGATCCGAGGCGGAAGCTCGGGTGGACCGCTGGTCGACGAGCAGGGTGACGTGGTCGGCGTCAACTTCGCGGGCGACGACGACAACGACATCAACTCAGCGATCGCCGCGTCGGTGGCCGCCGACATCGTCGATCGACTCATGGACGGTGATGTCGAGTCGATCGGCATCGACGGCGAGGCGGCGTCAGACGACACGGTCGGTGGCGTCTGGGTCTCCGGTGTGCGGCCAGGCACGCCGGCCGAGTCGGCGGGCGTGCAGGCAGGCGATCTGATCACGTCGCTCGGCGGCGAGGCCCTGGGCCTCGACCCGACGCTGCAGACCTACTGCGACGTGCTGCGTTCAGCCGGTTCAGCCGACGGACTCGATCTCGAGGTGCTGCGGACCGCCACCGGCGAGGTGCTCACCGGTGCACTCGGCGGCGAAGCGCTCAGCGTCGATCCGACGGCGACAGGCGACGATGCTGCTGGCGGCGAGGCCTACGAGTTCGTCGCCGACGACTCGGAGTCGATCGGGGTCGAGATCCCGGCCAGCTGGGAAGAGCGGGACGGCAGCCCGAATCAACGCCTCGGCCCGAACCTCGCGGTCTCCCCCGACCTCGATGGATTTCTGACGACGTGGGACGTTCCCGGGTTGATCCTCGACCTCGACCCCGACCGCGGCATCGACCACCTCGACACCGCGCTCGACGACCTGCTGAGCGATCAGTGCTCGTCGCTGGGCCGGGTCGACTTCGCTACCGACGACGGCGCATTCATCGGCCGTTCCGAGACGCTCGGCGAGTGCGGTGGCACCACCACCCAACTGCTCAACATCGCGGCGACCCGTCCCGACGGACGGTCGCTGGTCCTGCTCCAGATCCAAGTGGTCGACGACGCCGACTTCGTGATCGCCGAGCGAGCGATCGCCACCTTCGACGCGGCGCTCCCCGACTGACTGCGAATGGCTTCAGCCCGACAGCCAGCGGATCACCTGTTCCGGCGGGCGTCGTCCGACAGGAATCGCAGGGACGCCGGGTGGCGGGTCGCCGGGCCAGCCGATCGCGACCGCTGTTCGAGTACTCACGGTGTCGGGCGCGCCGACGATCCGTTGCACGGCTTGTTCGGCCGTCGCCGGAAAGAAGGTGACCGGGCAAGAACCGAGCCCCCGGTCAGCGCACGACCGCAGCAGTGTCTGCACGAGTCGTCCACCGTCGAGTTCGGTGTCGGCGCCGCCGCGGTGATGATCGAGGCCTACCACGACCACGACGGGAGCGTTGGCGAGATGCGCCCCATACGGAGCGTGGGAGGCGAGCGCCGAGCGCATGTCCGGTGCCGTGACGACGAAGAGTTGCCACGGTTGGCGATTGCGAGCAGACCCACACCACCGAGCCTCGTCGAGGAGCTCCGCCACCAAACTCCTCGACGGCGATTCAGCCGAGAACGTTCGTGTCGCTTGGAGACGAAGATCCGACATGCTCCGGATTCTTGCAGCTCGACCGGGTGATATTGCCGAGCACGATCTGCGGCGGTCTCCTACGGTGCGCACATGACCTCACGAACTCGTCCCGCCCTCGCGCTCGTCGCCCTCCTCGCATCGACCGGCTCGATCGCCGCCTGTGCGGGAAGCGACGACGCCGGATCCGACGACTCGATCGGCGCCGAGGCCCCTGCCGCCGAGCCTGCCGAGGAGCCTGCCGAGGAGAGCGGCGGTGCCGAGCAGGAAGCCGACGAGGTCCGCGACATCATCACCAACATTCGTGAGAGCTTCGACAACGTCGTCGAGGCCACCTCCGATGATGGCGTGCTCGTCGCAGCTGGGCTCAGCTGCCCCGAAGGCGGCGACCCGTTCATGCTCATCGGAGCACGCGGCCTGACCGGCGATGCCGACTACGTCGCCGAGGTCGTACCCCCACTGAGCTACGAACTCCGCTCGGTCGCGCAACCCGACGGCACCTTCAGGATGCAGTCGGACGCCGACCCGGCCGTCAGCGCCTACACGATCACGTTGCCCACCATCGGCAGCGGCGTCACCCTCGAAGTCCCGGGCTGCGCGAGCTGACGCTTCGCCACGACGCCGTTGGCACGGCGAAAACTGCAAGACAGTGTCGTGCGGACCCTCTGGACTGATGTCGGGGGAATCCGCTCCCTCGCACTGAGAGGATCATCATGTTCAACAAGTTCGTTCTCGCAACCGCACTCGTCGGCTCCGTGCTCGCCACCGGGGCGAGCGCTTCGGCAGCCGAGTTCTCATCGACCCCGCCCACATCACCGCCGGAGCGGGTCACCCCGATCGGCGACTTCTCCGGCAAAGAAGCTCCCGGCTACTCCGCCTACACACTCGTCTGTTCTGGTCGAGTGGTGTGCGAGAGCCTCCAACGATTCTGCGCCAAGGAAGGTGGCAACTACTACGACGTCTCCGATCGCAATGGTGGCGTCGGAGTGTGCATCAACAACTGATCGTCAGGCGTGGAGGGCTGAGTCGTCGACCCAGGTGCCGTGGAAACCGAAGGGCACACGCTGCGGGAGATGGATTCGAGCGACCGGCTCGCTGCCGGGAGCTGACGCATCGAGGATGACGAGATCGGAGGAGTCATCGGACGCGTTGTACACGAACCCGATCGCCCAGCCCTCGTCTTCGGCGGCAGCGTCATCGTCTTGCACGAAGACGAACTCACTCGGGAACGCGTCGGGTCCGAGGTCGTAGTTGGCTTGGGTCCCGGTGACGACATCCCACCTCACGACGACTCCGGGTTCACGAAGCGTCGTTTCGCTGCCGTCGCGGTGGCTCACACCCCAGCCGTACCGATGCTTCAGGCCGACGACTCGGTCATCGACACGCGAGAAGGCGTGCGTCAACTCGTCGAGCCGCTGTTCGTTGACGGCACCCGTCGTCAGGTCGAACGTCCAACGGTGCAGGTGTGCCGGAGGGGTGTAGACCTCCGGTTGCATCGACATCGACGCGTGGCGACCCACATCGCAGACGACCACATCGTCCTCCACGTAGGCGTTGAGCGGGTGGAACACGTAGCACGGGTCGATCTCGAACCAACGGATGTCGGCGTTGGTGCCCATGCGCGGCATGATGCCGATGCGCGCGCCGTAGGTGTCGTCCCAGCCGATCGGCGACTCCATGTTCGTGAGATCGAACACGATCGGCAGATCCATGAAGATGGCGTGGTCGCGCGTGATCATGAAGTCGTGCATCATCGTGCCCTTCGGCACCTCGATCTCGGTGGAATGCACGAGCGCTCCGTTGGCATCGAGCACGTGATAGGTCAGGAAGGGCGGCAGCGGGGAGTAGCCGAAGAAGTGCAGCTCGCCGGTCTCGGGACACAGTTTGGGGTGGGCGGTGAACGCCGTGGTGAGCTTGCCGCCGAAGTCGTCGCTGCCGATCGTGTCGAGTTCGGGGCTCAACTCGTACGGAAGGTGCAGTTCTTCGAGCGCCCAGATCCGTCCGGCATGCGCCTGCACGCTCGTGTTCGCCGAACTCGCTGTCGGGTCGAGCATCACCTCCGGATCGCTCGCATCCAACCCCCGCTGGAGCTTGGTGGTCTGCACGTACCGGTTGCGATACCAGACGGCCTTGCCGGCCTCGATACGCACGCCGTGCACCATGCCGTCGCCGGCGAACCAGTGGCTCGACATCCCCGAGGGCGGGTTGGACCCGGTGCGCAGGTAACGCCCCGACAACGATGGCGGGATCGAACCCGTGACTCGCAGGTCGAGGTCGGTGACCTCGTCGAAGACGGGCCCGAAGTTCCCGTCGACGTACCACGGAACATGCCCCTGCTCCGGACGGGCGTCGATGTCGGTGTCTGTCATTTCCACATCCTGACAGAACGCCATCCGAGCGGGCGGCCCGGAAGGAGCGGACCGGCCGGGCCCGAAAACCAGCAGAGCCACTCTTCCAGCGGAAGAGTGGCTCTGATTGCTTGGCATCCCGTACGGGATTCGAACCCGTGCTGCCACCTTGAGAGGGTGGAGTCCTAGGCCTCTAGACGAACGGGACCTGCTGCGGGGAACGACGATATCGCCCGGTCGACACGTTCGCACGCGCCGAATCCGACGTTGCTACTGCAGCAGCGGTCGGTAACATTGAGCGTCGCACCGGTCACCGGTTCGTGAGAGCGAACCAGCGTCCACAGCACCTTGGGGTGTGGTGTAATTGGCAACACGACAGTTTCTGGTTCTGTTATTAGGGGTTCGATTCCCTTCACCCCAACCATCGAACGGCCGACCTCCGGGTCGGCCGTTTGGGTTTTCAGTCGACGAGATCGGCGAGCCGTTCGAAGCCGATGATCCGGCCGATCGCCACGCCCGCCGCTTCCTCGAGATGCCGTCCGACCGCATCGCTGCCTCCCACCACCGAGGTGTCGGTCGACGACACCCGTGCGGTCAGTCCCAGCTCCTCGGCGGTCTCTCGGCTGCGCAGTGCGTGGTACGGGTCGGTCACGATCAACACTTCGTCGAGGCCTCGCTCGGCCAGCATCGCTGCGGTCGCCTCCAGTGACTCGAAGGAGTTCGAACCCTCGTCTTCACGCAGGATCGACGCGTCGGGCACGCCCCGTTCGATCAGGTACGCCGCAGACGCGGACGCTTCGGTGAACCGGTCGCCGGGAATGTTGCCCCCGGTCACCACGACGAGCGGGGCGAGCCCCTCGGGCCACAGCTCGACCACGTGATCGAGTCGCGCCGCCAACTGCGGCGACGGACGACCGTCGTACTGCGCGGCCCCCATGACCACGATGGCGTCGACCGGTTGCTGCTGATCGGCGCGGCCCACCGACCACACCTGGTACAGCGAGATCAGGTAGTAGACGACCGACAGAGCGAACAGGGCGAAGCCCGCCTGCAGCACCCGCAGCCACACACGCCGTCGCACCACGGCGAGCGAACCCGACGGCGTGTGATCGTAGGAACCATCGCCACGATGCGCATCGGCGTCGAGCACCTCGTGGGGAATCCCGGGTGGGTGCGACGGCGTCGGATCGACGGTCGACACCTCGCCGATCGTGCGATGCGACTCGACCTCGTCGTGGAGCTCGGCCGAACCGCGATCACCGGGTCGGCGCTGCGCTCCCGATTCCGACGGCGATGACATGGCTCATCATTCTGCTTCGGGTGGAGCGACCGCGCGTGTCACCGCGCCCCGCATTCTCCGAATCGTCTCCGACTTGCCCAGGACCTCGAGCGCTTCGAACAACGGCGGCCCGACCGAGCGCCCGGTCGTGGCGACACGAACCGGAGCCTGCGCCTTGCCAAGCTTGATCTCGTAGCGCTCCATGATCGACTCGATCGTCGACTTGAGCGCGTCGGTGGTCCAGTCCGACTCGTCGAGCGCGTCGTACGCCTCGGTCACGTCGCTCAAGAGCGCCGCCGCCCACTCGGGTTTCATCGCCTTGGCCCACGAGTCGGCGTCGAGTTCGGGATCGACGCCGTCGCCCAGGAACAAGAAGTCGACGACGCCAGGAGCGTCGCCGAGACGTTCGAGGCGCTCCATGATGTGCGGCGCGATCTGGCGGAATCGAGCCCGGTCCCAGTCGGCGGGCAGGTCGGCGTCGACCGCCTCGCAGAACGCGTCGACGCCCATGTTCTTGATGTAGTTCTTGTTGAACGAGATCAGCTTCTTCACGTCGAAGAACGCCGGCGACAGCGTCACGTCGTCGAGCCGGAACGCCGCCTCCATCTCGCTCCACGGGAAGATCTCGGACCCGGCCTCCTCCGAGCCCGGCATCGTCCAACCGAGCGTCATCAGGTAGTTGACCATCGCATCGGCCAGGATGCCTTCGTCTCGGTACTGCTCGAGGGCGACCTTGTCACGCCGCTTCGACAGCTTCTTGCGCTGTTCGTTGACCAGCACCGGGATGTGCGCCCACACCGGCGGGTCGACGCCGAGGGCATTCCACAGCATCTGCTGTTTGGGCGTGTTCGGAAGGTGCTCCTCGCCGCGCACGACGTTGGTGATCTTCATCTCGATGTCGTCGACGACGTTGGCGAGCAGGAACATCGGCGACCCGTTGCCGCGCAGCAGCACGAAGTCCTCGATCGTCGAGTTGTCGAAGGTGACCTGTCCGCGGACGGCGTCGTCGACGACGGTCGACCCCTCGGGAACCCTGAATCGCAGCACGCGCCCGGGTGCGGGCTCGAGGCCGCGATCACGCGAGTAGCCGTCGTAGCCGGTGATGCCGAGCTCCTTCGCCCGGTCTTGGACCTCCTGGCCGGTGAGGTCGCAGTAGTAGGCGGCCCCCGACTCGTACAGGCGCTGCGCGGCCGCGACGTGCAACTCGGCGTTGGCGCTCTGGAAGTGAGGGCCTTCGAAGTGTGGATCGTCGGCCGAGATGCCGAGCCAGGCGAGCGCGTCGATGATGCCCTGGGTCCACTCCGGGTTGTTCCGCGCTTCGTCGGTGTCTTCGATCCGGAGGACGAACGTGCCGCCGCTCTGGCGGGCCAGCGCCCAGTTGTGCAGTGCCGAGCGGGCACCGCCGACGTGGAACATGCCGGTGGGTGACGGGGCGAATCGGAAGCGCGGGCCAGTAGTCATCGTGCTCAGACGCTATCCGTCGGCCCGGCTCGACGGCCGCGGAGCGCAGCGGACTTCCTCAAGAACCCTTCAACCTTTTCCCTGTGGGTCAAGCGCCTCCGAATCGGGACCGATGCGGTGTGAGTACCGATTATGGCCATCGTCTTCCGCACTCTGATCGTTGGCTTCTCGACAGCCTGCGCCACCCTCACCTCCGTCTCGACCACTGTGGCGAGCGTCACGCCACCCAACGTGATCGAAATCGACGTCCCGTGGGTCGACTCGTTGCTCCCGACCGACGCCGAGATCGAACTCCTCCTGTCGGACGACGACTTCGAATTCGTGAAGGGTGCCGTGCTCGTCAGCGAGCCCCCGGCGGCACCCCGCCTCCTCCCCGACATCGACATCGACATCGGCGACGGACCGTCACGCGGCGACGCCGGCTCGACGATCGACCGAGAGCACGCCTTCAGCCTCCACTCCAACCCGGGCGCCGAGAAGGTCATCTTCCTCGACTTCGACGGTCACGTCGCCCAGGGCACCGCCTGGAACGACGAGCCCGGCTCGACCCTCGTACTCGGCGAGTACTCGCGTGAGATCGTCGGCCACGAGATCGACGGGTTCACCCAGCGCGAACTCGACGGGATCTTCGAGATCTGGCAGCGCGTCGCCGACGACTTCGCTCCCTGGCCGGTCGACGTCACCACCGAAGATCCCGGCGACGCCGCCCTCTACTCGGTCGACCGATCGGTCGACACGCGATACGGCGCCCACGTCGTCATCACCCACGACAGCGACTGGTACGGCGGATCGGGCGGGGTCGCCTACATCGGTACCATCGGCCAGCGCTACTACTCGCCGGCCTTCGTGTTCTCCGACAATCTGCCCGAGTACGCCGGCCTCGTGTACGGCGGCTCCCCGAAGCTCGTCGCCGAAGCCGCGTCCCACGAGGTCGGCCACAACCTGGGGCTCAGTCACGACGGAGCGCACGACTCCGACCCGCACGACAGCACCAACGACGGCACCCCGTACTTCGGCGGCCATCGCGACAGCGAGTGGGCTCCGATCATGGGCGTCGGCTACGACAAGGCGATCACCCAGTGGTCGAAGGGTGACTACCCCAACGCCAACCAGCCCGAAGACGACATCGCCGTCATCGATGCCCACCTCCACGGGCGCGGGACCGGATCGACCACCTCGTCGGCGAGTCTCGGCCCCGGCGACACGACCGTGGTGGCAACGCTGTCGGATGGCGGGGCGGTCGACTCGTACCAGCTCGTGGTCACCGAAGGCCCCGTCGACGTCGCCCTCTCGAAGACACACGCGTGGGGCAACCTGCTCGCCGAGCTCGTCGTCACCGACGTCGGCGCCGGCACGTCGACGCTCGTCACCCCCGACGACCCGACCGAGTGGGCTCATCACGTCGACGGACTCGCCCCCGGGACGTACACCGTCGACGTCCGCAGCATCGGCTGGGACGACCCCGCGGTCGATGGCGACGACTTCCCGGCCTACGGCTCGATGGGCCAGTACGTGCTCAGTGTCGATGCACCCGACGACGTGCCGGCCGTCACCCCCACCACCACCGCACCGACGACCACCACCCCGACGACGACCCCCACGACGGTCGCTCCGACGACGACGGTGCCGACGACACCCCCGCCGCCGGCCGAAGCCGACGCCAACCGGCTCGCGGCGATCGATCCGGTCCGCCTGCTCGACACGCGTTCGCCCGGCGCGGTGAGCGACCGCATCGAGGCGGGCGAGAACATCCGCATTCCGCTCGCCGGCGTGAACGGCATCTCGTCCGACACTCGCGCCGCCGTCGTCAACGTCGTCGCCGTGCGCCCGAGTGGCAACGGCTACCTCAGCGTCACCCCGTGCACCGACGTGTCGGTGGACGAGCGGACCTCGTCGCTCAACTACGTCGCCGGCAGCAACATCGCCAACTCGACGATCGCGACGCTGTCGGACGACGGCAGCATCTGCATCTACTCGTCGGCGTCGACGCACGTGGTGCTCGACGTGACCGGAGCGATCGGGCCGTCGGGTGCAGCCGAGCTGAGCGACACCACGGTCCGGCGCATCGTCGACACCCGCATCGGTGACGACATCCCACGTCGGCTCGACGCCGGTGAGATCGCCGTCGTCTCGCTCGATGGCGACGTCGCCCACGACACCACGGCGATCTCGGTCAACGTCACCGCCGTCGGACCGGCGACCGGTGGCTACCTGAGCATCGACAACTGCGCAGCCCGCGACGTCACAGCGTCGCTGAACTTCTCCACCGGCGAGACCCGCGGCAACAACGGGATCTTCGCACTCGGCGCCGACCAGACCCTGTGCGTCCAGGCGAGCACCGCTGTCGACGTCATCATCGACCTGACCGGCGAGTTCGGCGACGACGGGTACACCTACCTCCCGGCCGAGCCGGTGCGCCTCCTCGACACGCGAGCCTCCGCCGCGCTCACGCCTGGTTCGAGCACCAGCTTCGAAGTACCCACCCCCGCCGACGGGGTCACCCCGGTCGCGGCGAGCATCAACATCGCGTCGGCCGGACACCCCCGAAGTGGCTTCATCACGTCGTGGAACTGCGGATCGCTGAGCACGAGTTCGGCACTCAACCCGGTCGCCGGGCAGGTCACGGCGAACGGAGCGCTCGCACCGCTCAACCCGGGCCAACGCTCGTGCCTCTTCCACCAGGCGGGCGGCAACCTCGTCGTCGACCTCAACGGTTGGTGGGTCTGAGTGGCATCATGACGCCATGCAGCAGATGAACGTCCTCCGCGAAGACCTCATGCCGTGCTCGTACGACCCGATGACCGGCTACTACCGCACCGGTTGCTGCGAGAACCGTGGCGACGACCCCGGCATGCACACCGTGTGTTGTCGAGTGACCGACGAGTTCCTGGCGTTCTCGAAGGAGCACGGCAACGACCTGTCGACGCCGATGCCGCAGTACGGATTCGCCGGGCTGCAGGCTGGCGACCAGTGGTGCCTGTGTGCGATGCGTTGGAAAGAAGCGTTCGACGCCGGCCACGCGTGCGACGTGATCCTCGAGTCGACGCACGTGTCGACGCTCGAGTACGTCGACCTCGCCGACCTACGCCGTCACGCCGTCAACCGCTGACGGCCCACGCCACCGCGTTGCCGAGCACGGTGCGGAAGGTCGGGTCGGCATAGGTGACCGGTCCGTCGCCGAACTGCAGATATGCCAACCGGCCGCCCTCGACGTCGCGGGTCCACGCGACGAGATCGCTGCCCGGCGGATGCGACCAGCCGCGATCGCTGTTGCGCTCACCACGGATCGCCAGGTCGGCGGAGTAGAAGCCGGGTCCGTCGACGTCGTACGTGGTGCGCATGAGCGGCGTGACCGAGTCGTCGAACACCGGGAAGCGATACAGCTCGTCGGTCAGTTCGAACGACGCCGGTAGACCGGCACAGATCGGATGCTCGGCGTCGAGCACCTCGACGGTGTGGGTGATGTCGAACGCGTAGCCCGAGTCGGGGTACGCCGTGCCGCGCAGCGAGCCCGGCTGATAGTGGAACCGTCCGCCCACGAGTTCGGCGAACTCCTCGCTCGCCGGCCAACTCGCCACCGCGTGGTGCATGAACACCATGCCGATGCCGTCGCGCAACATCTGGCGCAGACCGTCGAGAAAGCCGCCGGGTGGCGCCGTGAGTTCGAGCGGCGCCGACGGGTCGCCGGTGAAGGTCAGCCCCGGCATGTCGTAGAACACGACGGCATCGATGTGCTCTGCGCCGGGCGTGATCCGGTCGAGTGCGTCGGGCTGCGGAACGTGCTCGACGTCGAAACCCCCGTCGGCCGCCACCGCGTCCCACAGTTCGACCCACGGGCCCGCCTGGAACGGATGCCCGCCAGTGACCACCAGGACGCTCATCAGATCGGCAGGTCGCCCGTGGCGCGGCGAGTCGACTTGTGGTCGGTGTACGCGGCGATCGTGCGCTGCGCGATGCGCATCTGGTGCACCTCGTCGGCGCCGTCGGCGAAGCGAGCCCAGCGAGCGTGCTGGTACATGTGGGCGAGCGGCGTGTCGGTCGAGTAGCCGAGCGCTCCGTGGACTTGGATCGCCCGGTCGATCACGCGTCCGAGCATGTTCGCCACGAAGTGCTTCGCCATCGACACCTCGCCCTTGAAGTCGACCCTCTCGTCGGCCGGGGTGTCGTCACCCTGCTTGTGGGCGGCGTCGATCTTCGACGCCGCGTGCAACACCATCAGCTTCGCCTGGTACAGCTCCATCGACGAGTCGGCGATCATCCACTGGATACCCTGCTTCTCGGCGAGGAGTGAGCCGTGCGAGAACCGGTTGAGCGAGCGGTCGACCATCATGTCGAGTGCCGTCTCGGCCTGCGCGATCCAGCGCATGCAGTGCGCCAGTCGGGCGGGTCCGAGCCGGTACTGGCCGAGCAGGTGGCCCTGTCCACGGCCGCCGAGCATCTGGTCGTTGTGCACGCGGAGGTCTTCGATCAGGATCTCGGAGTGGCCGGTGCCGCCGTGCATCGTCTCGACCTCGCGCACGTCGTTCCACCCTTCCGAGGGCAGGTCGATGATGAACGCGGAGTTCGCCGCCTGCGGAATGTCGGGGTTGTCCTCGGTGCGGCAGACGAGAATCGCGAACTCGGCGCGCCGGGCGCCCGAGATGAACCACTTGTGACCGTTGATCACCCATTCATCACCGTCTTGGTAGGCGCGAGTCTGGATGAGCGTCGGATCGGACCCGGCGACCTCCGGCTCGGTCATGGCGAAGCACGACCCGCGGGTGTTGCCTTCGCACAGCGGCTTCAGGTACTTCTCCTTCTGCGCGTCGGTCCCCCAGTGCAACAGCGTGTGCATGTTGCCCTCGTCGGGCGCCTGGCAGTTGAAGACCCACGGCCCGTAGTACGACTTGGCCGCCTCGGCCTGCACCATCGCCAACTCCACGTGACCGAGGCCCATGCCGCCCCACTCCTCGGGCATGTGCGGCAACCAGATCCCTGCCTCCTTCGCCTGCTTGCGCATTCCGAAGAGCGCACGCAGCCGATCGCGACCGGCAAGCGGTTCACCGTCTCCCCCGCCTTCCAACTCGCGTTCGCCCGGTTTGATCACGTCGTCGACGAACGCGCGAATCCGCATCCGCAACGCTTCGAGTTCGGGAGACAGGGTGAAGTCGATGGCCATGCCCCACTTTCTCAGATTCCGTCGCGCTCAGACGAAGCCCCCGCACCCCGAGCGATGCCAGACTGGCCGAGTGCGTCGACGACACCTCGGACTGATGACGGTGACGCTGCTCGTGTCGGGGTGCGCGTCAGCGGGTGACGGCGACGCGATCAGCACCCCGACCGTCGAGTCGTCGGCGGCCACCACGCCCGCAACCACGACCGGCGAGGTCTTCGCCCCCGCCCCGAGCGAAGGCCGCGCCAGCCTCCCCGCGCCGGCCACCACCACGACCGTCCCACCGACCACCACCATCACCACGACGACCACCACCACGACGACCACGACCACGATCCCACCGACGACGACCACCACCACCACGACGGTCGCGCCGCAGCCCGGTCCGGCGGCGGGGACGTTCGACTTCACCGCCACCGACGTCCTGGTCGGCACGTCGGTCGAAGGGCGCCCGATCATCGCCGAGCGCCACGGCACCATCGGCGGGCGCCGAGTGCTGGTGATCGGTGTGATCCACGGCAACGAGGACGCCGGCGTGGCCGTGATCGACGAACTCCGCCGCCGGTCGATCCTCGGCACCGTCCCCGACGACGTCGAACTGTGGCTGGTGGAGTCGATGAACCCCGATGGCCAGGCGGCGCAGATCCGGCAGAACGCGAACCAGGTCGATCTCAATCGCAACTTCCCGCACGAATGGGGACCCATCGGTCAGCCCGGCGTGAGCCAGTACGCCGGTACCGGCCCCGCCAGCGAACCCGAGACCCAGGCGATGGTCGCGTTCATCTCGCAACTCGCGCCCGACATCGCGATCTGGTATCACCAAGACGCCAACCTGATCATTCCGTCGACCGGTCGACAGGGTCGCATCCGCAGTCGCTACGCCGAGCTCACCGGGCTGCCGCTCGCCGAGTGCTGCTCGGGTGGCGGTGTGTTCACCGGCATCGCTGCCACCTGGGCACGGGTCGAGCTGAGCGAGCAGGAGGCCGTGCCGTTCATCGTCGAGCTTCCCGGTGGTGACCTCTCCCCCGAGCAGGTCGAGCAGCACAGCACCGCCGTGCTGACCATCGCCACCGAAGGCTGAGCGCCGTCAGGCGCGAGTGGCGACGTAGATCGTGCTGCTGGTGTCGATGCCGGTCAGCACGTTGGGAAACGTCACGACCTCGGCGACCGCCGTGTCGAACGCCGACGTGAGCACGGCGAGGTACTCGTCGTCGGGCGGGTCGTTCGACCAGAGCGAGTACACGCCGCCCGGCCTGATGCTCTGCACCAGCAGTTCAGTGCCGGCCGGTTCGTAGAACGCCGCGTTCTTCGGGTCGAGCAGATGCCGAGGCGAATGGTCGATGTCGAGCAGCACGGCATCGAACGTGGCCGGAGCTCCGTCGTCGAGCGGGAATCCTCGGGCGGCGAGATCGAAGAAGTCACCGAGCACGAACTCGCACCGGTCGTCGGTGTCGAGCGACTCGCTGAGCGGCGCGAGGTGACGGTTGTGCCAGTCGATCACCGGCGCCAGCGCGTCGACGACGCGCAGCGAACGCACGCGGGTGTCGAGCAGCGCCGTGTGCGCGGTGTAGCCGAGGCCGAGACCGCCGACGAGTACATCGAGGTCGTCGTTCGACGTGGCGGCCAGGCCCAGCGTCGACACCGCCTCCTCGCCGTCGGTGATGAGGCTCGACATGAGTCCGTCCTCGCCGATCTTCACCTCGAACACATCGATCTGCAGCGTCGGTTCGAGCCGACGGCGAAGACTGATCTCGCCGATCGCCGTCGCCTGTCGGTCGAGTTCTTCGAACAGTCGGCTCATCAGGCCACGCACACTACGCCGACCCGGCGCGCGTCAGTAACTGCGCGGGAGGCCGAGCACCTTCTGGGCGATGAAGTTGCAGGTCATCTCCTGGCTCACGGGAGCGAGACGCTGCAGCCTGGCCTCACGCCAGTACCGCTCGACGTGGTACTCCTCGGCGTAGCCCAAGCCGCCGAGCGTCTGCATCGCCTGGTCGGCCGCTCGGAAGCTCGCCTCTGCTGCGAGGTACTTGGCGGTGTTCGCCTGCTCGGCGCAGTCGAGGCCGTTGTCGTAGCGCCACGCCGCGTGCATCATCATCGTCTTCGCCGCCGCCAGCTCCATGTGCGCCTGCGCCAACGGGTGCGCGATGGCCTGGTTCGCGCCGATCGGGCGACCGAACACCTCACGCTCCTTCGCGTAGCGAACCGCTCGGTCGACCGCGACTTCACCGAGGCCACACGCCATACCGGCGAGCAGGATGCGCTCGGGGTTGAGACCGTGGAGGATGTGGCGAAAGCCATTCCCGCGTTCGCCGACCAGGCGCCAGCCTTCGACCGGGAGGCCGTCGTAGGCGACCTCGCACGAGGCGACCGCGTTCCGGCCGACCTTCGGAATCGGCGCGATGTCGACGTAACGCTCGTCGAGATCGACGAGGAAGAGCGACAGCCCCTCGAACGAACCGGGCTCACCGTCGGTCCGAGCGAGCAGCAGGCACACCTCCGATTCGAGGGCCTTGGTGGTCCAGATCTTGCGACCGGTCACGACGAAGCCGCCGCGGCCATCGTCGGCGGCGCGGGTTGCGATGCGGCTCGTGTCGGTGCCCGCATCGGGCTCGGTCACGCCGAACGCGACGTGCAGGTCGCCGACGGCTGCTCGGGGCAGAAACGCATCCTTGAGCTGGTCGCTGCCGAACTTGACGACCGGGTTGAGTCCGAACATGGTGAGGTGCACTGCCGACGAGCCGTTCATCCCGGCGCCGGACGCGGCGATGCGATTCAGGACGAGCGCCGCTTCGGTGATGCCCTGCCCTCCCCCGCCGTACTGCTCCGGGATGGCGATGCCGACCCAGCCACCCGCGGCCATCTCTTCGTAGAACTCCCACGGAAACCGGTGCTCGCGGTCGCAGGCCAACCAGTAGTTGTCGTCGAACTGGGCGCACACGGCGTCAACAGCCTCGACGATTGCCTCGTGGTCGGGGTTCGCCGAGAACTCCATCACGCCCAGAACTTCATCAGTCGGCGTGCGGGTCTTGATCTTCGGCGTTGGTGTAGTCGCGCCATGTCTCGGCGACGTTGCCGCCGACCGGGAACCCGCCCTGCTCCTTGAGCATCTTCGCCGTGTGCATCAGGTTCCAGGTCATGATCGTGGCGTTCTTGTTCGTGAACTCACTGTCGAACCCGGCGGGCACGTCGGCCCCGTCGGGCGTGTCGCCGTAGCTCGGACCCGGACCGATCTCGCCGAGCCAGCCACAATCGGCCTGCGGCGGGATCGTGTAACCGATGTGGCTCAGGGCGTACAGCGTCTCCATCGAGCACGCCTTCACCCCGTCTTCGTTGCCGGTCACCACACAGCCACCGACCTTGCCGTAGTAGAGGTACTGGCCGTGCTCGTTGGTCTCGCCGCTGTAGGCGTAGAGGCGCTCGATCGCGAGGGTTGCCACGCTCGACTTCACGCCCAACCAGATCGGCGTGCCGATCACGAGGATGTCGGCGTCCATGATCTTGGCGTGGATGCCGGGCCAGTCGTCGCGTTCGTCGCCGAGGCTCGTCGTGTCGGTGACCATGCCGAACCCGACGCGATGCTCGAGCATGTGGATGATCTCGACCTCGACGCCTTCGGTGCGCATGATGCCCGCGACGCGGTTGAGCAGGAGTCGCGTGTGCGATTCCTTCGCCTCGTGCTGCAGCGAGCAGTTGAGAATGACGGCTGTGAGTCCTGAGAATTGAGCCATGACCGCAACGTAGTGGCTACGAGATCACCGTGTTGCCGCGCACCCAGACCTCCGCGATGTCGGTCGGTCCGGCGAGTCGGACGATCTTCTCGAAGGTTCGGGCGTCGTCGTCGACGCCCTCCCATCGGCGCAAGCCCGACGTCCCCGCGTCGAGATCGACCGCCACCGCGTCGAACTGCCGACCGACTTCGAGCAGGCCGCACGGGACGCCCAGCAGGTCGGCACCGCCGAGGGTGGCCATCCAGAACGCTTCGGTGATCGAGATCCGTGAACCGGTCACGCCGCGCTCGCTCGGCTCGACGCGAGCGTCGACACCTTCGTCGAGCATCCGCGACATGGTCACGGCGTCGCCGCACTGGCTCAACACACCGGGCCGTGCCCCGCCGGCGACGTCGGTGCCGAGCCCGAGCCGCACCCCGGCATCGAGCGCTCGGCGGGCCGGGAACACGGCGTTGGCGAAGTACGCGTTCGACAGCGGGCAGTGCGCCACGCCGGCACCGCGCCGCGTGATCAACTCGAAGTCGGCGTCGCCGAGATGGTCGCCGTGTGCCAGCACCGAATGGTCGGCGATCAGCCCGAACCCGTCGAGAGCCTCGGTGTCGGAGCGACCGAACCGCTCGAACGCGTAGCCGTGCTCCCAGTCGCTCTCCGAGCAGTGGGTCTGGCTGATCGTCGACGTCGAGCGTGCGAGTTCGCCGAGGCCTTCGAGCAGCGCGTCGGTGCACGCCGGGGCGAAGCGAGGGGTCACGATCGGTCGGACGAGTGGCGAACCGAGCTGTGAGATCTGCTCGATCGAGGCCATCGATGCATCGACACCCGCCACCGCGGACGCGTCTCGATACCACTCGGGTGTTCCATCCGGATGGTCCATGCCGACGCGGCCGACGAAGGCTCGCTGGCCGAGTTCGGCGCAGACCGCGGCGAGCATCGTGGTCGTCTCGACGCTGATCGTCGCGTAGTAGACGGCCGTGGTCGTCCCGTGGCGGAGCAACGTGTCGACCATGTCGGGCCACACGACCGCGGCGAAGGCCGGGTCGGTCAGCTTCGCTTCGAGCGGGAACGTGTTGTCGAACAGCCACTGTTCGAGCGGCAGGTCGAGACCCGTGCCCAACTGCGGCCATTGCGGCGCGTGGATGTGCGCATCGATGAGCCCCGGGACCACGACCACCGACGAGCCGAGATCGCGGTCGACGGCGATGCCGGCGTCGCCGTCGTCGATCGCAGTGATCGTGCCGCTCTCGTCGATCGTGATGACGACGTCACGCAGCACCTCCAGGGTGTCGGGGGACGGCGTCTGCATGACGGTGCAACGAATCGTGGTCACCCCGGCACAGTAGGTTGACGAGGTGAGCGACGAGCAGTTCTTTCCGTATCGGCGCGATCGACGCTGGGCTCCGATGTTCACGGTGCTGCGACTGAGCGACGACGACGGCGTCACCGTCACCGACGACACGTTCCGCGCCACGTTCGGACGCTGGAAGGTCGAGACACCGCGGTCCAACGTGGTGGGCACCGAGGTGACCGGACCGCATCGTTGGTGGACCGCGGTGGGACTGCGCCTCAGCTTCGCCGACGACGGCATCACGTTCGGCACCAACCACGAACGCGGGGTGTGCATCGAGTTCGCCGAGAAGGTCCCGAAGGTCATCGGCTTCCGACCTCACTCGAGCCTCTGGGTGAGCGTCGCCGACCCCGACGCGCTCGCTGCCGCGCTCGCCTGAGCGACGCTCCAATCACCGAGAGCGTTCACCACGCCGAAACACAGCGAAAACACGTGATCTCTACCTTGAGGTCATGGGAAACCGGCCTCGATGGGGGCGACCGCGACGATGATCGACCTGGTCGATCCGTTCATCGGCAGCGCGCCGGCCGACCTGCCGCCGCCCGAAGGACTCGCGTCGACCTGGTGGTGGCCGAAACCGCCCATCGGCAACACCCATCCCGGGGCGACCCACCCGTTCGGCATGGTGTCGGCGTGCTCGTTCTCGGGCGCCTACCCGACCGGGTACGGCGTCTACGACCGCTCGACCGAGGGGGTGCCGACCGCCCTCTTCGATCGCCTGCAAGCGTCGGGTTTCACGCACTTCCAGCAGTCGGGCACGGGCGCGATCCGGAAGTACTACAACTACCTCCGGGTGACCCCGATGATGTCGCCGCTCGACGACCTCGGCGAGTCGTGGACCCTGAGCGACGAGGTCGCCGAGCCCGGCTACTACGCCGCCACGCTGGGCAACGGCGTGCGCTGCGAGATCACGGTCGGCCCGAAGAGCGCCGTGCACCGCTACACGTTCCCCGAGCATCGAGACGCGCGCATCGTCATCGACGCCTCCCACGGCGGGCTGGCAATCGACCGAGGTGAGACCGTGCCATTGCGTGCGTCGCTCGACTCGATCGCTCCCGGTGTCGCCGCCGGCCACGTGGTGATGGAGGGCGTGCCGGTCAGCTTCCACGTCGAGTGCGACACCCCCGACTGGCGCCAGATGCTCTGGTACGACCGACGCCTCATGGCAGGCGGCAGCACGCTGCGTTTCGACTCGATCCGGCCGACCACCCTCCGCCCGTTCGGCTTTCTCTGGGCGGGCCCGGTCCAGACGGGCGGTGTCGTCGAAGTGCGCATCGGGTTCTCGCTGCGCAGTACCGAGCAGGCCCGCCGCAATCTCCACGACGACGTCGCGGTCTCGTCGCTCGCCGACGACGCCATCGCCAGCCTCGTGGCGCCGACCACGCACGCGTTCGAACGGCGGCGGGGCGCCACCCGATCGACCTGGGCCGACCACGTCGGCGCGATCCGCGTCGAGTCCGACGACTCGGAGCGCAAGCAGGTGTTCGCCACGGCGCTCTACCACTCGCTGATCAAGCCGTGCTTCGCTCCCGACGAGAGCCCGTTCTGGCCGATCGACGGCCCCTTCGTCTTCGACCTGTGCACGATGTGGGACGTCTATCGCACGCAACTTCCGCTGGTCACGGCCCTGTTCCCCGATCGTGCCGTGGAGTTGGCGAACGCGCTGCTCCACATCGCCGAGGAGGAAGGAAACCTGCCGATCGGCTACCGCATGGCGCGTGGCGCCGACCGGTTCTCGCGCCAGGGCAGCGCGCTGGCGCACACGTTCCTCGCCGACGTGTGCGCACTCGGTCTGCCCGGCGTCGACTGGGACTGGGCGCTGTGCCACATGGACGCCGACCTCCGGCGCCAGTACGGCGAGGAGTTCGTCGAGCACGGCGTGGCGCATCCGATCACCCATACGCTCGACCTGGCATTCGGCTATCACTGCACAGCGCTCGTGGCTCGCCACGTCGGCGACGACACGCTCGCCGACCAGTTCGACGGGTTCGCCTCGCGTTGGGTCAACGCCTACGACCCGGCCACGGGCCTGATCCTCGATTCGAGCTTCTACGAAGGCGGCAAGTGGAACTACTCGTTCCGCCTCGGTCACGACATGGCCGGGCGGATCGCGCTCGCCGGCGGCGACGACGCCTACATCGCTCTGCTCGACCGGTTCTTCGGCGTCGACGCCGACCCGGTGAAACAACTCGGCGAGTCACCCTCGATCGGTGAGATCGCCGCCGGGTACGAACTCGATCGGTTCGAAGGGCTCAACAACGAGCCCGACATGGAAGCTCCGTGGTCGTATCACTGGGTCGGCCGACCCGACCGCACCGCCGAGATCGTGCACGCGATCGTGATGAACCAGTTCGGCACCGGACCGGGCGGCCTGCCCGGCAACGACGACTCGGGCGGGATCAGCTCGTGGTACGTCTGGGCATCGCTCGGCCTGTTCCCCGTCGCCGGGCAGCAGATCGTGCTGCTCAACGCACCGTCGTTCGCACGCTCGCGGCTGCGCCTCGGCGACCGCCACCTCGTCATCGACACCACCGGCTTCGTCGAGCCGTCTGCCGACGCACCGGCCCAGTACGTCCAAGGCGTGACGGTCGACGGCCGTCCGCTCGACCGGTCGTGGATGCCGATGGCCGACCTCGTCACGAGTTCTCGGATCACGATCGACCTCGGGCCCGAACCATCGGCCTGGGCCACTGCGACCGTTCACCGACCCCCGTCCCACCCAGAGCCGGAGCACACACCATGACCATGCTGTACGAGCACATCGAAACGACCGAGCCGGGGCACCCGTCGCTCGAGTCGGAGCCGCCGCCGAGCAATCCCACGAAGCGGCTCGTCATCGTGGTCCGCGCCGATCCGGTGATCTGCGGTCACTCGGGAGAGGCCCGCAACCTCGCCGAGGCGGCACTCACTCGCGGCTACGACGACGTCCGCATCGTCACCTGGACCATTCCGACGCTGCAGGCGGCCGGCCTCCCACTCAAGCCGCTCGACTCGGTGCTGCCCTACTCCCCTGGCATCACCGTCGAGCGCCCGGAGCCGGTCGGCGACTACAAGGTGCCCGACGGCCGCGACCTCTCCGGCATCGTCGGCCGTCTCGTCGAACTGTTCACCGAAGGCGTTCCGACCACGGCCATGTCGCTGTATCTCACTCCGCACGACACCGCGATCGCGACGGCGGCGACGATCGCCCGCTCGACCGGGATGTGTGCCCCGTTGACGACGATCGCCGAGGCCGTGGGTTCCGACATCACGAACGTGGTCCGCACCGCCGTCGACGAGGGTCGGTTCGGCGCCGCTGCGCAGGTGCTGTCGACGTATCTCGGCAACGACCTCTGCGTCGCCGTGTCGGACTACACCAAGAAGCTGATCGTCGATGCGGCAAGCGAAGTCGACGAGCGGTGGGGCACGTCGTTCGCCCCGGCGTGTCGCGACCGGGTGAAGATCTCCTACCCGGCGATCGACGCCTCGACCTACACGACGCTCGACCCGGCGGTGACCGATCAGGTACTCGCCGACCGCGGGCTGGAACGCGACGGGTACGTGATGTTCCTGTCGCGGCTCACGAAGGCGAAGGGTGTCGACGATCTGATCAACGGCTTCACGATGAGCGCCGCGTCGGCGCGCACGAAGCTGGTGATCTGCGGCAACGGACCCGAGGCTCGCAATCTCCGGGCGCTCGCGGCGTCGACGCCGTGCGCCGATCGGATCGTGTTCTTCGACGACATCGACGACGCCGTGAAGCCACACCTGATGGCGGGCTCTGCCGCCTACGCGCTGCCGAGCAAACCTCGTCCGGAGTTCGTCGAGACGTTCGGCATCGCGCTGGTCGAGAAGATGCTCGCCGGGGGCGGCCCGATCATCACGTGTGACACCGGCGGTATCAGCGAAGCGGTGGGACCCCACGCGAAGATCGTGCCGACGTCGTATCCGTATGCGATCGCCAACGCGCTCAACGAGATCGTCCTCGGCCTGTCGCCGGGCGAACGCACCCGCTGGGGCGCCGCTGCACGCGACTACGCGATGCAGTTCGACCGCGCCAACGTGTTCGATCGCCTCTTCGACCGCCTCGACGCCCGTGAGGAAGTCGCAGCAGCCTGAATCAGCGCACGGGGCATCACCCGACGGGGTGACCGTCGGCATCGAGGACGACCCAGTCGCCGGCGGCGTCTCGGTGGGTGGAGAATCGGGCGTTCTCCTTGAGCAGATTGTGCCGTTTGCACATCGGCCCGCCGTTGCCCGGGTCGGTCGCCCCGTGCTGTCGCCAGGTGACCGCGTGGTCGACTTCGCAGTTGCGGCTCGGCCGATCGCACCCTGGCCACAGGCAACGCATCGAGAGCAACAGTGCCGCTTCTCGCGCTGAGCCGGTGAACAACCGTCGGCGGCGCCCGAGATCGATGACGACGCCGGCACCATCGTGCACCACCCGCCGGACGTCGGCCCACAGCGCCATGGCCGCCGCCTCGGTGATGTCGACCGGATCGCCGGCCTGCGTCCGACACACCATGCTGGCGTATGCGGCCGGATCGGGATCGTGGCCGAGAATTGCACCTCGCAGTGTCGACTCGTCGATGAGGACGTTGAGCGAGGGGAGCGGCGGCTTGCCTGGCCCGGGCGCAGCAGCAGCGGCTTGCAGCGCAGCCGACAGTGCATCGGCACGGCGCTGCGATTCGGATCGGCGAAGATCACGGGTACCCGGCTCGCCGCCACCTTCGGCGGCAGCGCGCTCACGGGCTTCGGCGAGATCGGACTGCCACTCGGCCTCGATGAAGTGGGCGAAGATCTCGTTGAGTCGCGCACCTTCGAGCGAGCCAAATCGCGCCGCGAGCCGCCACGACCCGTCGATCTGGATCTTCATGGTGGCGTCACGACGCTCGTTCGCCGCCTCGGCCGATGCTCGGGCGTCGGCGGGGTCGGCTGCCCGCTCGAAGTTGCGGAGCAGACGCTCGAACTCGTCGAAGGGCAGCCGAATCGCGTCGTGGAGGAGGGCGTCGATGTTCGCGATCAGGTCGAGCGCGATCCGTGGGTTGGCGGCGACCCGCGCCATCAACAGCGTCTGATCGCTCCCCACTCGGCCCGCTCGGGCTGCGGTGGCCCAGCTTGGCAGCAGTGCGAACATCCGCATGGTCTGCGTGCGGGCGAGCGCCGTCGGACCGGACAACTGCAACCGATGCTTGATGCACGACCGCGTGGAGAAGAACCCGGCGGCCCGCTCGTGACCGCGCCCGTCGACCAGTGCTGCTGCATCGACATCGAGCGCAGCGGCGCGCCGTGCGAGCTCGTCGACCGACGAGACCAGCGGCATCGCCGCCGGCTCGGGGACCGACGACAAGCCGACCGCGTTCAGCTTGTCGATGACGGCATGGCCGAGCGCCAGCAACTCGAACGGATCATCAGGCAACCATGACTCGACCAACTCGGGCGCAGGGCTCCCCGAAGCGTCGACCGGCACATCCACCGGACCACCCCACGCCTCGATCAGAGTCATGCCCCCATCATGACGAAGGGGTGCTACACAGTTACGAGAACCCCGCCGCCCGCCAGAGATTCAGATCTCCGACAGCCGGGTCGTAGTGGCGGTTGTTGAGGTAACCGATACTCGTGGCCGCCTGGTTCGTCGCTCAGTGAGTCGTGATCGTGTCACGGTTGATCTCGACGAAGTCGGCCTGCTCGAACGCTTTCGCTATCGACTGTTCCGTCACCACGAACAGAGCGAGCAAGTCATCATTCTGAATGTTCCCGGTTGAAACCAGCAGAAGCTTCGCTGGCGACTCGGCGAGCAGATGCCCGTCGACGAAGTCCTGGTCCTTGGTGATCACGATCCGTCTCTCGCCATCAGCGAACGACGAAATCACGGAATCAGGCGTCCGGTTGCCGAGCGGCAACGAGGAAGTGTGGATGACGTCGTGGCCCATGTCGCCGAGCAACTCAGCGAGACGAACCGGCAATTGTGCGTCGACGAGGAGCTTCACGCAGCCGAGATCGGAACCGATGACCGTGTGCGGGTGACAAGCGCCGCGTACTCCAACGCAGCGAGGACGTCGTTGCGCTCGAGATCGGCGTAGTCAGCAAGCACCTCATCGACGCTCATCCCCGACGCCAACAGCCCAACGAGCATCTCGACCGGGTAACGCAAACCGCGAACTGTCGGAGCGCCATGACAGACGTCAGGGTCGACGGTGATCCGTTCCAACAAGCTCACACCCGAAACATATCATTCGCCTTCTCACCGTGAGCTTGAGGCGACGAGTTCGCTCAATCCATCCCGGGCCCGCCTCAGACCGGCGTGACGTCGACCGTCAGCGGGTGAGGTCGGCCCAGGTGAGGAAGTTGCGGATCAGTTGCTCGCCGTCGGGGTGCTCGTCAGTCCAGTACTCGGGGTGGAACTGGGTGCCGACGATTCGTCGCTGCTCGTTCACCGCCATCTGCACCTTCGTGATCGACGTGGACGCGAGGAGATCGAAGCCGGCCGGCGGCTGTTTCACCTCGAGGTAGTGAGCGTGGCGCATGATCGGCTCGGCGTCGAGACCGGCGAGCAGCGGATGGTCGGCGAGGAGCTCGACCGGCCCGTAACCGATCTCGCCGAGACGGCCGTCGGGAAACGGGCGCAACCGCTCGGCGTCGGGCGAGTCGGCGGCGACGTCGAGCGGCGACACTTCGGCACCGAGCGCATCGGCGAGAAACTGGAAGCCGCCACAGAACCCGAAGATCGGACGCCGACCACTGCGGACGATCTCGGCGAGCGGTTCGAGGCTCGCCGGGTCGTAGCGCGACGGGTCGGTGCCGTTGCCGCTGATGAACACCGCTCGAGCATCGAGGCGATCGAGGAGCTCGGGGGTGACGTGGTCGTAGCGGACGAGCATGCAGTTGTCGCCCGACAGGTCTTCGAGCCGGTACGTGATGCGGGCGCGTGCAGCGAGCATCTTCTCGCCCCACGAGCTGGCATGGCCCTCGGCGTGCTCGTAGTCGACGAAGACGATCATGTAGCAGCAGTTCTAGACGAACTTGGCGAACACGTCGAGCGGTTCGCGCTCGGACTCGACGCTGTTGATGGGATGGTCGGTGTCGGCCTTGCCGATCGCCATGCCGCAGAAGATCCGCTCTTCGTCCGGCGCGCCGACGAACTCGCTCACCGCTTCTTCGTGAACAGCCCACGCTTCCTGGGCACAGGTGTCGAGTCCGGCTTCCTGGGCGAGCAGCATGAACGTCTGCAGGAACATGCCGAGGTCGGACCACTGCGGCGGGCCCATCTTGCGGTCGATGAAACAGAAGAACGCGGCGGGAGCTCCGAAGAAGTCGAGGTTCTTCGCGAACTGGCCGAGGCGGCCGGCCTTGTCGTCGCGCTCGATGCCGATGGACGCGTACATCTGCTCGCCGATCTTGAACCGGGACGACCGGTACGGCTCGTGCAGGCTCGGTGGGTAGATGTCGTACGCGGGCGCGCCGGGCTGACGTTGGGAGATGAAGTCGCGGAACCGGGTCATCGACTCGCCGTTGACCACGTAGATGCGCCATGGCTGCACGTTGCCGCCCGACGGTGAGCGTGACGCCGTGCTGAGCAGGGTGCGCAGCGTGTCGTCGCTGACGGGTTCGTCGGTGAACGCTCGGATCGACTTACGACGGTTGACAGCTTCGGTGACGTTCATGTCGACGAGTCTTGCGAATGGCCTCCCCCACTCACCAATCCGCAGAGCCGAACACTCCCCGTCCCTCGCACCACACGACCGCCCCGAACGCCCGCGCCGGGAGCGCCAGCGACCAAGCATGGCTCGACGCTCGCACCTCCCGATCGCAGTCGCACGTGCCAGCGGGCGTCGAAAAGCGTTACGGCGTGATGAGGGCTTTGTCGCCGGTGGCCATCTTGGCGTAGCGCTTGGCTTGTTCGGGGTCGACGGCGTCGTCGAGGGTGAGGCGCATGCCGTACTGGCTGGCGAAGGTGGTGGTGATCTCGTCGGCGACGCGCGTGCGGAGTTCGTCGGACTTGGCCTGGCCGGCCTTCATGAGGAACGGGGTGAGCAGCCAGCCGCCGATAGACCACGACATGCCGAAGTTGCGGTTGAGCGTGGTGGGGCTGCGGTCGAGCCCGCCGTAGATGTAGACCTGCTTGTGGGTGTCGGATCCGTAGCGGCTGAACTCGTCTCCTTCGCTGGCGACCTTCTCCATCGCGGCGAGGATCGTCCCGGCGAGTTCGCCGCCGCCGATCGCGTCGAAGGCGATGGTGGCGCCGGTGGCGCGGAGCGCGTCGACGAGGTCGTCGTTGAAGCTGTCGGCACTGGAGTCGACGACGTGCTTTGCTCCCTGGCCCGTCAACAGTTCGACGTGGGCGGCTTTGCGGACGATGTTGACGAGCGGGACGTCGTCGGCGAGGCAGATCCGGTTGAGCATCTGGCCGAGGTTGGAGGCGCCGACGGTGTGGACGAGCCCGGTGTGGCCTTCGGCGCGCATCGTCTCGACCATGCCGAGTGCGGTGAGCGGGTTGACGAAGCAGGCGGCGGCGTCTTCGGGGTCGGTGCCGTCGTGCATCGGCAGGCAACTGGCGACGTTGAGGGTGCGGTACTCGGCGTACGAGCTGCCCGAGATGAAGCCGACGACCTTGCCGAGCAGCGCCTGCGCCGCCTCGGACTCACCGGCGGCGACGACGGTGCCGCCACCCTCGTTGCCGGTCGGCATCGGGATGCCGACGCGACCGCCGAGGCCGGCGGTGCCGCTCGGAATCGTGGCGGTGACGGCCGGAAGCTCGGCCGTTCCGGATGCGGTTGCCGTCGACATGTCGGCGCCGGCGAACAGCATGCCGAGGTCGGACGGGTTGATCGGTGCGGCCTGAATGCGCACGACGACCTCGTCGGGGCCGGGTGCGGCGACCTCGGCTTCGGAGACGGCGAGCGTGACAGCACCGTCGTCGGTCACGGTGGATCGAAGCTCTCTGGTGGTCGAGGGGACAGCGGTGGAGTCGTTGGACATGCGTTCATCTTTGCCGATCGCGGCGGATGGGCCATCATGAGGGGGTGTCCACCACCGACGTCGAGTTGATGCACCACGCAATCGGGGCCGCGGCGGCCGTTCGCGCGTCGACCGCGCCCAACCCCTGGGTCGGCGCTGCCGTGCTCACGCCCGACGGCGAGGTGCACACGGGCGCCACGAGCCCTCCGGGTGGGCCGCATGCCGAGGTCAACGCGATCGCGGCGGCCGGCGACGTGCGCGGTGCCGTTCTGGCCACGACGTTGGAGCCGTGCAACCACACCGGCCGAACAGGCCCGTGCGCCGAAGCGATCATCGAGGCGGGGATCCGTCGAGTGCTCGTCGGCATCCAGGACCCTGACGAGCAGGTCGCAGGGTGCGGAATCCAGCGGTTGCGCGACGCGGGCATCGACGTGGAGGTCGGGGTCTGCGCCGACGAGATCACTGCGCAGCTCGCCCCGTATCTGCACCACCGCCGGACGGGTCGCCCGTACGTGCTGGTCAAGATCGCCATGACGGCCGACGGTCGTACGGCGGCGCCCGATCTGTCGAGTCAGTGGATCACCGACGAGCCGGCTCGCACCGATTCACACACGTTGCGCGCCGAGAGCCAGGCGATCCTGGTGGGGGCGGGCACGATTCGCGCCGACGATCCGTCGCTCACGACTCGCTTCGTCGAGGGCCCGAGCCCGCAGCGCGTCGTGCTGGGCTCGGCTCCGGTCGGCGCGAAGGTTCATCCGTGCCTCGAGTGGCGTGGTGAGCTCGGCGACCTCCTCGACCACCTGGGTGGCGAAGGGGTGCTGCAGTTGATGGTCGAAGGCGGATCGAGCACGATCGCCCAGTTCTACGCCGAGGGGCTCATCGACCAGTTCGCGATCTACGTCGCACCGGCGATGTTCGGCGGCGACGACGGGCATCCGGTGTTCGTCGGATCGGGAGCGCCGACGATGGCTGATCTGCGTCGCGGGCGCTTCGTCGGCGTCCGCCAGGTGGGCCGCGACGTCCGCCTCGACATCGTCCTCGACTGACAGCGCCGCCCGTTCAGAGAACGTGGCCGAGCCGCTCGCCCTTGGTGCGCAGGTACGCCTCGCTCTCGGGGTGGAGCGGCACGATCACCGGCACCAACTCGTCGACGGCCACGCCGTGCTCGACGAGTCCCGCCGCCTTGGCGGGGTTGTTCGACATGAGCCGCACCGATTCGACGCCGAGGTCGACGAGGATCGCCGCCGCCACGTCGTACTGGCGAGCGTCGACGGGCAGCCCCTGTGCGGTGTTGGCGTCGACCGTGTCGAGCCCGGCGTCTTGGAGTTCGTACGCCTTGATCTTGTTGGCCAAGCCGATGCCGCGACCTTCGTGGCCCCGCAAGTACACGACCACGCCACGACCCGCGTTGCTGATCTCGTCGAGCGCATGTGCGAGTTGATCGCCGCAGTCGCACTTGCGCGAGCCGAGCACATCGCCGGTGAGACACTCGCTGTGCAGCCTGCCGAGCACGCCGCGCCCGGCGGGATCACCTTCGACGATGGCCACGTGCTCGTGACCGTCGACGGCCCGATACGACACGATTCGGAAGTCGCCATGTGCCGTCGGCAGCCGAGCATCGCCGACGCGTTCGACGAGCGGCGTGGAGGTGGCGGTCACACCGCCTCCACCCGGCCGTAGCTGGTGGTGCGCTGCTCGATCGGGCGACCGACCGACTCGGCGAAGTCGTGGAAGCTCTGGATCGTCATCGACTGGCCGTGGCTGGCGCCGGCGGCCCGCGAGATATTCTCGTCCATCAGCGTGCCGCCGAGGTCGTTGCAACCGGCGTTGATCATCTGCGACGTGCCGACGAGGCCGACCTTCACCCAGCTGGCCTGGATGTTCGGGATCAACTCGCCATAGGCGAGGCGGGCGATCGAGTGGATCATCAGGTTCTCGCGGAACGTCGGGCCACGGCGGGCTCGACGCTGCAGGTAGATCGGCGACGCCATGTGCACGAACGGCAGACCGACGAACTCGGTGAACCCGACCTGGCCGAGCTTCACGTTCTCCTTCTGCAGATCGCGCGTCTTGACGAGGTGCCGCGCCCAGTGGATCGGCTCTTCGACGGCGCCGTACATCATCGTGACGTTGGAGTGCAGCCCGACCGCATGAGCAGCCCGGTGCGCTTCGAGCCACTCTTCGGTGTTGACCTTGTCGGGGCAGAGGATGGCGCGGACCTCGTCGTCGAGGATCTCGGCGGCGGTGCCGGGCAGCGAGGCGAGACCGGCTTCCTTCAGCCGCAGGAGGTAGGTCTGCAGGTCTTCGCCGAGCCGCTTGGCACCCTCGGTCACCTCGAGCGCGGTGAAGCCGTGAACGTGCATGTCGGGGACCGCGTCCTTCACGGCCCGTGTGACGTCGATGTAGTAGTCGCCGTCGAAGTCGGGATGGATCCCGCCCTGCAGCGTGACCTCGGTGGCGCCGAGGTCCCACCCTTCCTTCGCCCGCTGGGCGATGTCGTCGAGGGTCAGCAGGTACGGCGTGCCACGCAGGTTGAGCGACAGCGGGCCCTTGGAGAAGCCGCAGAACTTGCACTTGAACGTGCACACGTTGGTGTAGTTGATGTTGCGGTTGTTGACCCAGGTCAACGTGTCGCCGACCAACTCGCGGCGCATCTCGTCGGCTGCCGCAGCCACGGCCACCACTTCGGGGCCGCGAGCGTGGAACAGCGTCTCGATCTGGTCGACGTCGGGTTCTTGCCCGTCGGCGATGCCATCGAGCACTTCGGCCACGGCTCCGCGGATCGGCTTCGGTTCGGCGGGAACGAGGGTGGGCGGAGCGCTGTCGGCACCGGAGTACCAGGTGGTCGAGCGATGGCCCACGAGCACGAACTCGGCGCCGTCGGCGACGGTGTCGGCGGCCGTGGTCTTCTCGGGCCAGATCTGGCCCGGGTCGTCGCGGCCCAACCATTCGGAGTCGGCGCGGTCGATCACCGGGAAGTGCAGCGCCGGGTCGAGCCAGCGCTCACGATCGCGGACGAACTCCGGGTACACGGTGAGGCGGGGCGCCAACGTGTGCCCACGTGCCTCGGTCACCTCGCGCAACCGATCGAGGTCGGGCCACGGGCGTTCGGGGTTGACGTGATCGGCCGTGACCGGCGAGACGCCGCCCCAGTCGTCGATGCCTGCATCGAGCAGCGCACCGAAATCGTCGGACAGATTCGGCGGCGCCTGGAGGTGGACCTCGGGCGGCAGGATCAGGCGAGCAGCCGCCAGGATCCACAGGTAGTCGTCGCTCGGGCAGGCGCGCACGCCCTTCATGGCGGTGCGCAGCTTCGGCAGGAAGTTCTGCACGATCACTTCCTGCACATGGCCGTGCTGCTGGTGACTGGCGGCGATGGCTTCGAGGCCCGCCAACTGGTCGGCCCGTGTGTCACCGATGCCGATCAGGATCCCCGTGGTGAACGGGATCTGCAGCTCACCGGCGGCGTCGAGGGTGGCGAGGCGACGAGCCGGCACCTTGTCGGGCGCGCCCCGATGCGCTTCGAGGTCGGGAGCGATCGACTCGATCATCATCCCCTGGCTCGGGCTGACCGGCCGGAGTTGCGCCAACTCGTCGAGCGACAGCGCCCCGGCGTTGGCGTGCGGCAGCAGACCGGTCTCGCGCAGCACCAGTTCGGCCATGGCGGCGACGTAGTGCACCGTCGAGTCGTAGCCCCGCTCGCGCAGCCACTCGCGAGCCACCTCGTAGCGGTCTTCGGGCCGCTCGCCGAGCGTGAACAACGCTTCGTGGCACCCGTTGCGAGCGCCCTGCTTGGCGATCTTGAGCACGTCTTCGGGGTCGAGGTACGGCTTCTCGACCCGCGCCGGCGGCTGCGCGAAGGTGCAGTAGCCGCACGAGTCGTTGCACAGGAACGTCAACGGGATGAAGACCTTCGGGCTGTACGTGATGCGAGTTCCGAAGGTCTCGTCACGGCGAGCCGTTGCGAGCGCCATCAGGTCGGCGAGCGACTCGCCGAGCAGCGGATGGTCAGGTGTGTGGTCGGTGGTCATGAGTGCTCCCCGTGCGCTCGAAGTTGGATTCAGTGTGCGATCGCGCCAGGGCCGGGTCGGCTGGCGATGTCGTGTGGCGTGAAGGTCTCGTCGCAGTGCCAGCAGACGAACTGCTGGTCGATCGGTTGTCCGCAGGTGTCGTGGACGAGCACGGTCGGTGCGCCGTCGGCCGACAGCCACTGATCGCCCCAGCGCATCAGCGCCACGAGCGCCGGCGACAGCGCCATGCCCATCTCGGTGAGGCGGTACTCGTAGCGCGGCGGGCGCTCGCAGTAGAGATGCCGGGCGAGCACACCGCGCTCGACCAACCGCTTGAGCCGATCGGTGAGCACCGGGCGGGCGATGTCGAGATCCTTGCGGAAGTCGTCGAATCGCCGAACCCCTCGGAACGCGTCTCGCAGGATCAGGATCGTCCACCGATCACCGAGGATGTCGAGGCTCGCCTGGATCGAGCAGGTCGGGGCCGCCTGGGCCTCGTCGCTGGTCTCGATGGCGTCGCTCACGGCCACCACCATAGGTGAGTTCGGAATCAGAACCAAGTCGGTGAGAAAAACGAACCGACTCCCCCAGGGCTCATCACACGGCGGGCTGTACCGTGTCGGCCATGTCCGACGGGGCGATCGAGCACGATCACGACCACAGCCACTCCCACCGCCAGCCGTACATGGTGCACCGCCACCGCGACGTCACCGGCGGCACGGCCCGCGCTGCGGTCTTCGGCGTCAGCGACGGCCTCGTGTCGAACGTGGCGCTGATCCTGGGCGTCGCCGCCGCAGCAGCCGAGCGCGAGAGCGTGCTCGTGGCCGGGGCAGCGGGTCTCCTCGCGGGCGCCGCATCCATGGCAGCGGGCGAGTACGTATCGATGAAGGCCCAGGCCGAACTCATCGAGCGCGAACTCAAGATCGAGCGCATCTCACTCGAGCAGCAACCGGCCGCCGAAACGAACGAACTCGCTGCGATCTACCAGCACCGCGGCCTCGATGCCGACCAGGCACACACGATGGCCGAAGCCGTCATGGAAGACCCGGAGGTCGCACTCGAGGTCCACGCCCGCGAAGAACTCGGCGTCGACCCCGACGAGACCGGCAACCCGACCGCCGCGGCGATCAGCTCGTTCATCGCCTTCGCGGTCGGCGCGCTGATCCCCCTGTTCCCGTGGTTCTTCGCCGAGGGCAACGGAGCCGTCATCGCCTCCGCCCTGCTGGGCCTCGTCGCGGCAACGGGCGTCGGCATCGCACTGGCCACCTTCACCGAGCGTTCGAAGGTCCGCACCGCCGCCCGCCAGGTCGGTTGGGCGGTGGCCGCATGCACGGCCACCTGGCTCATCGGCACCTGGCTCGGCGAGGTCGTCTAGCGGCGACGAGCGCTCAGTCGGGGAGCATCGGCACCCCGAAATCGGCGTCGTGGCCCAGCGTCACCGCCCGCGTCAGGCTGGCGGCGCCGAAGCGGTCGCGCACCGCGTCGAGTGCGTCGTCGAGCTGATCGGCCTCGGCCCGTTCGAACGGCAACGCCAACTGCACCGCGTCGACACCGTCGAGGTTGCCGATCGACAGCCCGAGCAGGGTCAACCCCTTCTCGTCGAGCATCCCCCAGTTCGCGTCGAGCAGCGCCGAGCCGGTCGCGTACAGCGGCGCGGTGGCGGCGGTCGGCGACGGCAGCGAGGCCGACCTGGTGGCGCGCGTGAAGTCGTCGAAGCGGAAACGAAGCGTCACGGTGCGGCCCACGCGGTCGGCCGCACGCATGCGCCGCGTCACTCGGTCGACGAGACCGCGCAGGATCACATCGAGATCCGCCCGAGTGCGGCGCTGACGTCGCATCGCCTGCTGCGAGCCGATCGACCCGCGCCGCTTGCCGACCTCGACACGACGCACGTCGACGTTGTGCGCCAGCGCATGCAACTGCCGGCCACCGGCCTTCCCGACGATCGCCGTGAGCGCCGCCGCGTCGAGCCCGGCGACATCGCCCACGGTGAAGATGCCACGCGCTTCGAGCTTGGCGGCGGTGACCCGCCCCACACCCCACAACCTGTCGACCGCGAGCGGATGCAGAAACTCGAGTTCTCGATCGGGCGCCACCACGAGCAATCCGTCGGGCTTGCCGACTCCGCTCGCGACCTTGGCGAGGAACTTGGTGCGGGCGACCCCCACGGTGATCGGCAGGCCGACCTCGTCGCGCACCCGGGCGCGCAGCGCCACGGCGATCTCGGTGGGCGACCCGGCGATGCGACGCAGGCCCGACACGTCGATGAACGCCTCGTCGATCGAGATGCCCTCGACGATCGGCGACACGTCGTGGAAGATCTCGAACACCGCCTTGCTGGCCGCGCTGTACTCACCGAACCGCGCTGGAACGACGACGAGATCGGGACACAGGCGTCGCGCCATCGCCTCGGGCATCGCCGTCCGCACGCCGAAGCGCTTCGCTTCGTAGGTCGCCGCGAGCACGACGCCCATCCCGGCCACCACCGGCCGGCCGCGGAGCGACGGGTCGTCGCGCACCTCGACCGACGCATAGAACGAGTCGAGGTCGGCATGGAGGATCGTCGCCTCCCCCACCACAGCCCTGCTCCCCACGCTCGTCACGAACACATGTTCGCAGTCGCGCACCGGATGCGCAAGAGCTCAGCTGCGGCGCTGAGCGATCCAAGCGGCGACGCCGTCGAGGCTCGACGGGTCGGCGAGCGAGTCTCGACTCGCGGCGTCGTCGGCTGCCACGCCCGAGAGCATCCGCTTCACGGGCACTTCCAGCTTCTTGCCCGACAGCGTGCGCGGCACCGCGGGCACGACGTCGATCACGTCGGGCACGTGGCGCGGGCTCAGCTCGGTACGCAGCGACCGCTCGATGGCCGCGCGCAGATCGTCGTCGAACGTCGCCGCAGCCGCCAACTGGAGCAGCAGGATCAGCTCCCCCGGCCCGCCCTCGTCGTCGTCGAGATGCACGACGAGCGAGTCGGCCACCTCGGCGAACCCCTCGACCACCGTGTAGAAGTCACTCGTTCCGAGCCGCACTCCCCCGCGGTTGAGCGTGGCGTCGGAGCGACCGGTGATCACGCAACTGCCGCGCTCGTCGAACGTGATCCAGTCGCCGTGATGCCACACCCCCGGGAACTCGGCGAAGTACGCATCGCGGTATCGCGATCCGTCGTCGCCCCAGAAGCCCACCGGCATCGACGGCATCGGCTGCACGATGACCAGTTCGCCGGTCTCGCCCGGATCGCAACGCGACCCGTCGGGGCGGACGGCCTGCACGTCGCAGCCCAGCATGCACGACGAGATCTCGCCCGTGCGCGTCGGCAGGGTCGGAGCGGTGCCGACGAACGCGCTGCACACGTCGGTGCCACCGCTCATCGAGCCGATCTGGACGTGCTCGCCGACGGCGGCGTGGATCCACTCGAAGCCCTCGGGCGGCAGGGGCGCCCCCGTCGACCCGAGATGGCGCAGGCGCGACAAGTCGAGATCGTCAGCCGGCCGAAGCCCCGCCTTGCGGCAGGCCATGACGAACGGCGCGCTCACCCCGAACACATCGACGTCTTCGTCGGCGGCGAGTCGCCACAGTGTCGACAGGTCGGGTGCACCCGGATCACCGTCGAACAACACGGCGGTCGCTCCCACCAACGTCGCCGACGCGAGGAAGTTCCACATCATCCAGCCGGTGGTGGTGAACCAACTGAAGCGATCACCCGGCCGCAGGTCGTAGTGCAACGCGAGCGCCTTGCCGTGCTCGAGCGTGATGCCGCCGTGGCCATGGACGATCGGCTTCGGGAGCCCGGTGGTACCCGACGAGAACAGCACGTAGAGCGGGTGGTCGAAGGGAATCGACTCGAACTCGAGGTCGCGCTCGGGGGCCGCCAGCAGCGCCGACCATCCGTCCTCCCCCGCCGGATCGAGGTACGGCAGCCGGACCACGTGCTGCAGCGTCGGCAGCGCGGCGATGATCTCGTCGACGTGGCCGCTCCGGCTGATCGCCTTGTCGCCGTACACGTAGCCGTCGACCGTGAGCAGCACGCTGGGTTCGATCTGCTGCCACCGGTCGGTCACGGCGCGAACGCCGAACTCCGGCGCGCACGACGACCAGATCGCACCGAGGCTCGCCGTGGCGAGGAACGCAACGATCGTCTCGGGGATGTTCGGCAGGAACGCCACCACTCGGTCGCCCCGCCCGACACCGCGTTCGATCAGACCTGAGCGGCAACGGGCGACCTGGTCGCGCAACTCGGCCCACGTCAGTTCGATCCGGTCACGGGTCTGCGAGACGCCGACCAGCGCCACCGCCTCGGGGGTGAGCGTCGCCTGCCGCAGTGCCGCCTCGGCATGATTGAGCGTGCCGTCGGGAAACCAGCGCGCCCCCGGCATCGACCGCGACGCCAGCACGCTCGTCGGCGGCGTGTGCCACGCGATGTCGAGCCAGTCGGCAACACCGCCCCAGAAGGCGGCGGGTTCGTCGAGTGACCAGGCGAGCAACGACTCGTAGTCACCACAGCTCGGACCCGCCCCAGCAGCCTCGACGTGTGCGGCGAAGTCGGCGAGCCGACTGGCCTGCCACGCGTCGGCGGGCGGCTCCCAGATGATCCGTGCCACCTCGGCGTTCGCTGCGTCGTTCACCGCGGCAATGGTGCCAGACTCCGAACATGACCGGAAGGCCCCGACCCGCAATCACCGATCTCCCCGCCTACAAGCCCGGGCGCTCCGCCGCCGCCGCCGAAGCCGACCACGGCATCCGCGACGCCATCAAACTCGCCTCCAACGAGCTTCCGTTCGGCCCGCTGCCGACCGTTGCCGGAGCCATCAGCAGCGGCATCGAACAGATCCACCTCTACGCCGACCACGGCGCCGGACAACTGCGCAGCGACCTCGCTCGGTTCCTCGACGTCGACGTCGCGCAGGTCACCGTCGGCGCCGGTTCGGCGGGCATCCTGCAGCAGATCTGCCTGTCGTACTGCTCACCCGGCGACGAGATCGCGATGTGCTGGCCCTCGTTCGAGGCCTATCCGGTGTTCGCCCTGCTCGTCGAAGCCGAGCAGATCCGCGTGCCGCTCCGCGACGAGACCTTCGACCTCTCGGCCCTCGCCGCCGCGATCACGCCTGCGACGAAGGTCGCCTTCGTCACCAACCCCAACAACCCGACCGGCACGGTCGTCGGCACCGACGAGATCGTCGCCTTCCTCGATGCCGTGCCGTCGACCTGTCTCGTCGTCCTCGACGAGGCCTACAACGAGTTCGTCGACGACCCTCGCGTCACCGACTCGACCCGCCTGCTCGACGACCACTCCAACCTGGTCATCACCCGCACGTTCAGCAAGGCGCACGGGCTCGCCGGACTCCGCGTGGGCTACGCGGTCGGCCATCCCGACGTCATCTCGATGATCGATCGCACCCTCGTCCCGTTCGCGGTCAACGCTCTCGCCCAGCGGGCGGCGGTCGCGTCGCTGGCCGCGGTCGACGAGATGCGCGAGCGAGTGGCCACGGTCGTCGCCGAACGCGCCCGCGTCCGCGACGCACTCCGCACTCGCGGTTGGACCACGCCCGACCCGCAGGCGAACTTCGTGTGGCTCCCGGTGACCGACGCAGCCGCCGAACTCGGCGTGGCCCTCGAACGTCAGGGCGTGGTGACGCGAGCGTTCCCCGACGTCGGCGTCCGCGTCACCATCTCCGACACCGCCGGCAACGACCGATTGCTCGCCGCGCTCGACGCCAGCGGCGTCACGCCCCGCTGACGCGGCGACGCACACCCCTCAGAGCAACTGCGTCGCGTCGAGCGCGTACAGCCGATCGCTGGTGGAGAGCACTGCCGGGAGCAACCCGTTGACCGTCGGCAGGATCTGCTCGCCGAAGAACGCGGCGCTCTCGCGCTTCGCCGCGAGGAAGCCGGCGTCGTAGCCCTCGGCGTCGGTCGTGGCGATCGCCGCCTTGGCGAGGAGCCCGGCGCACACGGTCGTGCCGATCAGGCGCAGGTACGGGGTCGAGGATCCGAGCAGCGACCGCGGATCGGTGCCGGCGATCGAGAGCAGATGCTCGGTGGCCGTGCGAGCGGTGGCAACCGCTGCGCTGAGCTGCGTCGAGAAGCCGCCGAGCCCGTCGATGTCGGCGAGCGTTGCAGCCCGCTGGTCGAAGGTGTCGAGCAATTCGGTGAGCACAGCGCCGTTGCGCATCGCCAGCTTGCGACCGACGAGGTCGGCGGCCTGAATGCCGTTGGTTCCCTCGTAGATCGCCGCGATGCGAGCATCGCGGTAGTGCTGTGCCGCACCCGTCTCTTCGACGAACCCCATGCCACCGTGGATCTGCAGTGCCAGCGAGGTCATCTCGTTGCACACGTCGGTGCAGATGCCCTTCGACAGCGGGATCATCAGGTCTGCCAGCTCGCGCCAGGCACGACTCTCGTCGGCGTCGGCGGCGGCATCGGAGCGGTCGAGGGCCGCGGCGTTGGTGTAGACGAGACACCGCATCGCGTCGATCCAGGCCCGCTGCGTCATGAGCATGCGCCGGACGTCGGGATGCTCGATGATCGGGCTCGACGTGCCCTTCGGTGCACCGATCGCCGAACCCTGCTCACGATCCTGCGCGTACTGGAGCGAGCGCTGATACGCCCGATCGCTCACGGACAGGCCTTGCAGTCCGACGCTGAGGCGTGCGTTGTTCATCATCGTGAACATGTTGCGCATGCCGTCGTGTTCGTTGCCGACGAGCCACCCGGTGGCCTCCTCGAACTGCATCACACACGTGGGCGAGCCGTGAATGCCGAGCTTGTGCTCGATCGACGAACAGGTCGCCGCGTTGCGCTCGCCAGGGTTGCCGTCGGCGTCGAGCACGAACTTCGGCACGAGGAACATCGAGATGCCCTTGGTGCCGGGAGGCGACCCCGGGGTGCGGGCGAGGACGAGGTGGATGATCTGCTCGGCCAGATCGTGCTCACCGAAGGTGATGAAGATCTTGGAGCCGGTGATCTTCCACGAGCCGTCACCGTTGGGCTCGGCCTTGGTGGTGACCGCGCCGACGTCGGAGCCGGCGTGCGGCTCGGTCAGGTTCATGGTCCCGGTCCACTCGGACGTGAGCATCTTCGGCAGGTACGTGGCCCGCTGCTCGTCGGAGCCGTGTGCGTGGATGGCGTCGATGGCCCCCTGGGTCAGCAGCGGGCACAGCGACAGCGCCATGTTCGACGTGGTGAACAGCTCTTGCACTGCGATCGCCGAGATCCACGGGAAGTCGGCGCCGCCGAACTCGCTGTCGAACGGCATCGCACCGAAGCCCGAGGCGACCCAGCCCTGGAACGCGGTGTGGAAGCTCTCGGGCATCGTGACCGACCCGTCGTCGTGCCACTGCGCGCCGATCCGGTCGCCGTCGACGTTGGTGGGAGCGACGACGTCGACCATGAACCGCCCGACCTCGGCGACGATGTCGTGGATCGTGTCGGCGTCGACGTGCCCGAAGCGCTCGGTCGCGAGCAGGTCGCCGAGGTCGGCCACCTCGTTCATCACGAATCGAATGTCGTCCACGGGCGGTGTGTAGTCACTCATCGCCGTCAAGGTTACCGCTCGACGTTTGGGGCGAGTCTGGGTCGCGTGGCACGCCACGCAGGTGTTCAGACGGCGAGCAACGAGCGCCAGTCGGCGCGGTAGGCCTGCTCGACGGCAGCCGGGGTCATCTCGAGCGTCGAGGCCGGCACGGCGTCGACCACCTGGCGCGACTCGGTGTAGTGATGGCCGACGTGACGCAGTCCTTCGAACATCGCCGAACGAATCGCGACCAGTTCGTCGGCGGGCGCCTCGTCGTAGAAACCCCACACGGTGAACGCGATCGTCAGGTCGTGCACCACGGGCGCACGGGAGAACATCGAAGCGCGTCGCAGCGCCACCCCGAGGCACCCGCGAACGACGTCGTCGGCGTTCTCGCCCGCCTGCAGGTGCAGCTTCGGACGCAGCGAGTTGGCGATCTTGATGGCGAACCCCTGATCGGGGCCCGGCGCGCCGAGGCGATCGCCCTTGGGCTGGAATCCGGTGATGTCACCGGGTCGGGTCGGCACCCAGGCGTCGGGCACGTGATCGGGAGACTCGTAGTAGCGAATCGCGTCGCGAGGGGCGACAGGACTGAACTTCGGCGCGGCCATGGCGGGAGCCTACTGACCTGCAGCTCAGTCAGCCGAGCGAGCGCGAAAACGACCGAGATTGAGCGTGAGCTGATCGATCAACACCGCACGAACGTCATCGTGGCGACCGTGCAGCGACGTGTGCAGGAACTCGAAGGCCTCGAACTGGAACGCGAGCGTCGCGATCGTGGTCGCTCGGGTCCGATCGAGTGGCGAGAGGTCACCCAGCTCGGCGTCGAAGTGATCGACGAACTGCTGGCGCAACATCATCGAACCGATCTCGAAGAGTTCGGCGACGACCGGGTCGGAGGCGGCACCGCGCGCCGCCGTGAGCGCCACCGAACCGAACTCCTCGTAGAGGGCGAGGCGGTGGTCGACGAACCGTTCGACACGCTCGGCGAACGGGCCGATACCGAGCGTGGTGAACTCGAGGAGTGGTGCCGCGTGCTCGATGAGTCGGGTGATGCCCGCTCGGATGAGCGCGTCTCGATCCTCGAAGTATCGATAGATCGAGCGAACCGACAGACCGGCATGCGCGGCCACCTCGTCGACGGTCGGCACGCCGGCCCCGGCCGCGAAGAGATCGATCAGCGAATCGAGCGCCGCGTCACGGTTGCGGACGCGTCGCTGCGACCGCCCGTCGGAAGCGGCCGCAGGCGTCGCGTTCACGACACGGTCGTACGGAAGCGCCCGATGCTGAGCGTGAGCTGGTCGATCAGGAGATTGCGCATCTCCTCGCGGACACCGTTGGTCGAGGCGGCGAGGAACTCGAACGACTCGAACTGGAACGGCAACTCGGCTGCGATCACGGCCGCGGTCTGCTCGTTCGGCGCAAGCGGCCCGAGTTCGGGGCCGAAATGGTTGAGGAACTGCTGTCGCAGCATCAAACGCGCCATCTCGAACTGCTCGGCGATCAGCGGTTCGGTCGCCGATGCCAGTTTGGCCGCTCGCGTGATCGATGCCGTGCGGTCGTAGATCGACAACCGATGGTCGACGAACCGGCGAACCCGCTCGTCGAACGAGTCGCTGGTGTTGACCTCGAGCATCAGATCGGGGCCGAGCCGCGCCATGGAATGGCTCATCGCCGTACGGATCAGGTGGTCTCGATCGGTGAAGTACCGATAGATCGACCGGTTCGAGACGCCGGCGCGCATCGCGACGTCGTCGATCGACGGGTCGAGGGTCCCCTCGTCGAAAATCGCCAGCACGGCATCGAGGACCGCCTCTCGATTTCGCGTACGGCGCATCGTGCGCCCGTCGGTCTGATTGTGTCCTGCCATCGCTCCCATCAGAACATCCTTACACTTCTGAGGGGTCGAAAAGGCTCCTCACGAAGAAAAAGTCGGGAGTACCGCCACAACCAGGGGCGCGGCTCCGACGGATCAGGACTCGCGAGGCAACAATCCGTAGACGAGGCTGTCTTCGAGCGCTCGCCACGAGGCTTCGATGATGTTCGGGCTCACGCCGATGGTGGTCCAGTCACGGGTGCCGTCGGTCGCCGACAGCAGCACGCGTGTGGTGGCACCGGTGGCGCTCCCGCCGTCGAGGATCCGGACCTTGTAGTCGGTGAGGTGGATACCGGCGACCCGCGGGACCGCCCGCTCGATGGCCTTGCGCAGCGCACCGTCGATCGCGTTGACCGGACCGTTGCCCTCGGCGATCGACACGTGCCGCTCGGCGTCGTCGCCGTCGGGACCGTTGGGGCCGACCCACACCTTGACCGTGGCCTCGGTGCTGAACGCTCCCCCAGCGATACCTCCGGGCAGTTCGTCGGTGATGACCCGCATCGACTCGACGCGGAAGAACTCGGGCACCGAGCCGACCGCTCGCCGCATGAGCAACTCGAGCGACGCGTCGGCGGCTTCGAACTGGTAGCCCTCGTGTTCGAGTCGCTTGAGGTCGTCGATGACCTGGTTGATCTGCTGTCCGTCGATGTCGATGCCGATCTCGTCGGCCTTCATCTGGATGGTCGCTCGGCCGGCCATCTCCGACACCACGAACCGGGTGCCGTTGCCGACCGCCTCGGGCGCGACGTGCTCGTAGGCGTCTTTGGCCCGGGCGATCGCCGACACGTGCAGCCCCGCCTTGTGGGCGAACGCCGACGACCCGACGTACGGGGCCTGCGGGTCGACCGCTCGATTGAGCGTCTCGGCGACGTGATGGCTCACGGCGGTGAGCCGCTCGATGCGACCATCGGGCAGGCACGTGTAGCCCATCTTGAGCTGCAGGTTCGGGATGACGGTGGTGAGGTTCGTGTTGCCGGTGCGCTCACCCAACCCGTTGAGGGTGCCCTGGATGTGACCGGCCCCGGCCTCGACCGCGGCGATCGAGTTGGCCACGGCGCACCCGGTGTCGTCGTGACAGTGGATGCCGATGATCGCGTCGTCGCCCACGTGCGACTTGACGTCGGCCACGATCCGGGCGACCTCGTGCGGGAGCGTGCCACCGTTGGTGTCGCACAGCACGAGGTGACTCGCGCCCTGGACGACGGCGGCCTCGATCGCCCGCAGCGAGAACTCGGGATTCTGCTTGTAGCCGTCGAAGAAGTGCTCCATGTCGACCAGCACCGTGCGTCCGGCCGATCGGAGGAACTCGACGGAGTCGGCGATCATCGCCGCGCCTTCGTCGAGGGTGGTCTGCAACGCTTCGACCACGTGGTACTCGGCGCTCTTCGCCACGATGCAGACCGCCGAGGTGTTGGCCTCGAGCAGGTTGCGAAGCGTGGCGTCGTCGTCGGTCTTGCCCCGTGGCCGGCGGGTCGAACCGAAGGCCACCAACGTCGACGTCGAGAGCGACAGCTCGGTCTGCGCTCGGGCGAAGAACTCGATGTCTTTCGGATTCGCTCCGGGCCAACCACCTTCGATGTAGTGCACACCGAGGTGGTCGAGCTGCTCGGCGATCCGCAGCTTGTCGTCGACCGTGGCGGTCACGCCTTCGACCTGCAGGCCGTCGCGGAGGGTCGTGTCGAACACTTCGACGAGTCGCATGACGTCAAGTCTGCCCGAAACGACCCCGTTCCGAACCGTCGAAACGCCCGCCGGCGCTAATCACACGCTTGCAAGATGTGCACGACCCTGTGTGCAGTGGGCTCGACGTGGTGGACAGTCGGTGGACGACAGGTGTACTCCTGGGGAGAACCAAAAAGTTCTGTGGAGAACCCTGTGTCTTGCGAGATACCTCTTGACCTGGGCTTTTGTGGGGAGTTGACTGGTTCTTGTTCCGAAGAGCGCACGGCTGGTTCGCCAGCCGCAGCGGAGTCGGAGCAGGGACGAAGAAGCCAGAAACGAAGCAACCGATGCCACCCCAACTGGCTGACGAAGCGACGTTTCGGGTCGGCGCCAGGAGCAACGACACGGGCAACCGGGTCAGCGTGAACCAGTGCCGACAAACGGACATCGCCCGCCGCGCGACCCCTTGGGGAAGCGAGACGGGCGATGTGAACAGGTCGAGATGAAGGCTAACGCCCGAAGAACGATCGATGGTGGATACGTCCCACCTGAGAGCCCCGGAATGGTGCGCCGACCTCGGTCTGGCAGCGCCGCCGGGGCTCTCCTCGTTTTCAGACGGCCAGTTCGTTCCAGTGCTTGTAGCGATCGTCCTTGCCGGTGACGGTGTTCATGTACGTCTCGGCGATGGCCTTGGTCATCGGACCGGGGCACGGGATCGAGCGGTCGTCGACCGAATTGACCGAACTCACCTCGGCCGCGGTGCCACACACGAAGGCCTCCTCGGCGATGTACAGGTCGCTGCGCGCGATGTTGTCGACGACGGCTTCGAAACCGAGATCCTTCGCGATCGTCATCACGGTGTTCTGGGTGATGCCTTCGAGCGCACCGGCCGACAGCGGCGGCGTGATGAGTTGACCCTTGCGAGCCACGAAGATGTTCTCACCCGAGCACTCGGCGATGAGGCCGTTCGGCGCGAGCATGATCGCCTCGTCGTAGCCGGCCTTGAGCGCTTCGACCTTGGCGAGCGACGAGTTGACGTAGTTGCCGGTGGTCTTGGCAGCGGGCGGCATCGTGTTGTGGTCGTGGCGCGTCCACGACGAGATCTTCATTCGCACGCCCTTGGTGACGGCGTCGTCGCCGAGGTAGGCGCCCCACGGCCAGCAGGCGATCGACACGTCGACCTTGCACGGCAGCGTGTTGAGCCCCATCTCGCCGTATCCGAGATAGGCGAGCGGCCGGATGTAGCACGACGGCAGTCCGTTGACGGCCACGACTTCCTTGGTCGCGTCGATGAGTTCCTGCACCGTGTACGGGATCTCCATGCCGAGGATCTTCGCCGAGTTGAAGAGCCGTTCGATGTGTTCGGTGAGCCGGAAGATCGCCGGCCCCTCGGCGGTCTCGTAGGCACGGATGCCTTCGAAGACGCCACTGCCGTAGTGCAGGCCGTGCGTGAGGACGTGGACCTGCGCCTTGTCCCAGTCGACGAGCTCGCCGTTCATCCAGATCTTGTCGGTGGGTGTGATGGGCATGGATCTATCCTCGCACGCGGGCAGCGATGGCGTCACCAACGTCTGTGGTGCTGCCAGTGACAGGTTCGGCGCACGCCGCGCGAATGCGGGCGGCGGCGTCGGTCTCGCCGAGGAAGTCGAGCATCAGCGCTGCCGACAGGATGGCTGCGGTCGGGTTGGCCTTGTTCTGCCCGGCGATGTCGGGGGCCGAGCCGTGGACCGGTTCGAACATCGACGGCGCGGTGCGGTCGGGGTTGAGGTTGGCCGACGACGCCAAGCCGATCCCGCCCGACACGGCACCGCCGAGGTCGGTGAGGATGTCGCCGAACAGGTTGTCGGTGACGATGACGTCGTAGCGATGCGGGTCGGTGACGAAGAAGATGCAGGCTGCGTCGACGTGGTTGTAGGCGGTGTCGACGTCGGGGAACTCGGCGGCGACCTCGTTGAAGGTGCGCTCCCACAGGCTCCCGGCGAACTGCAGGACGTTGGTCTTGTGCACGAGCGTGAGGTGCTTGCGGGGGCGGCTCTGCGCCAGTTCGAACGCGTAGCGGATGCACCGCTCGACGCCGTGACGGGTGTTGAACGATCCCTGCGTGGCGACCTCGTGCGGCGTGCCGGTGCGCAACGACCCGCCTTCGCCCACGTACGGACCCTCGGTGTTCTCGCGGATCACGACGAAGTCGTGGGGCTCGGAACCACCGGGGGCCGTGCCGACGAAGGGCCGCTGGTTGATGTAGAGGTCGAGGTCGAAGCGCATCTTGAGCAGCAGGCCGCGCTCGATCACGCCGGGTGGCACGTCGGGCGTGCCGACGGCGCCGAGGAGGATGCAGTCGAACGCACGGAGCTGATCGAGTGTCTCGTCGGAGAGGATCTCACCGTCGCGGAGGTACCGCTGTCCGCCGAGGTCGAAGTCGGTCGTCGAGATCTCGACTCCGGCGGCCTCGATGACCTTGATTGCTTCCGCTGTCACGTCGGGGCCGATTCCGTCGCCACCGATCACTGCAATGTTGTGCGCCATAGGTTCGACAGCCTAGGGAGCGCAGTCGGCCGCGACGAAGTGCGTCGGGTCAGGGGTCGTCGACCGCGTCGAGCGGCGCCGCCGTGGTGCTCGGAGCGACGGTGGTCGGCGCCACGGTACTGGTCGTACTGGTCGTGCTGGTCGCCGTCGTGGTGGTGGGCGCGACGGTCGTCGTCGCAGCCACGGTCGTCGGTGCCGCGGTCGTCGGCGGCACCGTCGTGGTCGTGCTGGTCGTCGTGGTCGTCGACGGACGGGTCGTGGTCGGCGGCAGCGTCGTGGTCGACGTGGTCGTGGTCGTCGTCGTAGTGGTCGTGGTGGTGGTCGTGGTCGGCGGCGGCGGTGTCTGGAACAGCGAGGTGAAGACGACGGGCCGGTAGCGCGCCGGGTTGGGCCACGCGTCGCGCAACATGTCGCGGGCGTTGTTCGACACCGACACGACGAAGTTGCCGAACTCGTCGAGCGACGGGTGCAAGTGGGCGTGATATGTGTTCATCTTCGGGTCGAAACCGCGCGGGAGCAGCGCTCGCCGCTCGACGGTGGTCCAGGGGCCCCATGGCGCGGGCGCGACGTCGACTTCGTACTCCTCTCCCCAGTACCCGTTGACCGCCGTCGTCGCCGCCCACTGTCCGCCGATGTACCGCGGCTGCATCGGGAACTCGGCCCAGTGCCGTTTGAGGAACGGTTGGGCTCCGGCGGGGTTGCGATCCCACCCTTCGACGCGCCAGTACTCGGGAGCGCTGAACAGCTGTCCGCGTGGCACCCGCGCCAGGAACATCAACGTGGCGCTGTGTGGGCCGTTGAACCAGCCGCCTTCGCGCGTCATGTTCTGCTCGAACGTGTTGCCGAACAGGTAGGTGTGGGTGTCGTCGCTCGCCACGGCGTAGCCGTAGATGGGCGTGGCTCCCGAGTTGGGCGCGCGGCGGAAGTCGAGACGGGCGAGGGTGACCGGGTCGTACGTGGCGATGTGTGTCGCGACCGGATGCCAACCCAGTCCGTCGGGCGGGAGCGGGTCGACGACGTCTTTGACCATCTCGGCCCAGAAGACGTACAGCTGCCCGTTGTGCATCTCGCCGCCCATCGGCCAGAACCACGTCTGCAACGTCGTGGTCCCCGTGCCCAACTCGAACGGGGTCGGCCGACTCGGGGTGCCGCGGTGGAGCAGCCGGAAGCAGGCGCCGTCCTGCACCATGGCCGAGTTGTGCACGAAGCTGGCCTTGTCGAGCGTCTGTGCCGTGCCCGACTGGTCGACGAAGGTGTCTTGGAACAGCCAGAGTTGACGACCGCCGCCGAGGTCGTACACGTGCTGGTAGTCCCAGCCCAGCACGGGCCCCACCCGCTGAGCGAGGAACGCGTCGATCGCTGCCGCCGACGTGTCGGTGGCGCACCCGACGTCGGTCGACACGTGCCCGCCGACCGTGGTCGTACGCGTCGCCGCCCACGGGGGTGGCGGCGCTTCCGGCGGCGGGTCGGGCGGCTCGACCGGCACGGGGCGTGCCACGACAGCCGGGTCGGCGTCGCTCTGTTCGGGCGCTGCGGCCTCGGAGCCGTCGTCGTCGGCCACGTCGGCGATCTCGTCGGCGGCCGCCGATTCGTCGATCACCTCGGTGGTGGTCGGACGGGTCGTCGACGTGCTCGTGGACGTGGCCACGACCGGCGACAGCACCGACGTCTCCGTCTCGGTCTCGGCGGTGGTGCTGGTGGTGATCGCCGCCGAGGTGGCCGCATCAGGTGCGGTCGACTCGTCGCCCAGCCCGAGCAAGCCGTACGCCGCCACACCGACCAGCACGGCGGCAGCGGTCGCGACGCCGATGCCGGCCAGGAGCCGACCGCGAGTGGGCGTCGCGGCGAGTTCGGGGCCGTCGATCGGGTCGCCGGTGGGAGGCTCCCAACCGTTGGTCGACGACGCGGAACCGCCGACTTCACCCGCATCGTTCACGACACCAGCCTAGAAGTCGGTCGACGCACCCTCGGCTCATCCGACGGGTCCCGATGACTGTTGAGTATCCTCCCGACTCATGGCGAACCCGCAGCTCTCCCAGTCGGCCTACGACAAATTGCAGGCCGAGTTCACCGACCTCACGACCCGTGGCCGCATCGAAGTGGCCAACAAGATCGAAGTCGCCCGAGAAGAAGGCGACCTCAAGGAGAACGCCGGCTATCACGCGGCGAAAGACGAGCAGGGCCACATGGAAGGTCGCATCCGGCAACTCGAGCACCTGCTCGAGAACGCCGAGATCGTCGAGGCCAGCCTGATCTACACCATCGTGTACGACGGCGATTCCGACGACATGGCCGAGCGCTACATGATCGGCAACATGGAGGAAGACGCTCCCGACGCCGACGTCATCAGCTCGACCTCGCCGCTCGGCGCCGCACTCGACGGCGCATCCGAAGGTGATGTCGTCACCTACGACGCACCCAACGGATCGCTCACCGTCAAGGTCCTGAAGGTCGAAACACACTGAACGCACACGTCGACGACGCCGGCACGGCCGATTCCGACCTCGACGATCCGGTCACGCCCGACGACGAGGTCGTCACCCCCGACCTCCCGCTCGGGCAACTGGTCGAGATCGGCGACCTCGGCACGATCGGCGTGCGCGACTTCGGTCGTCGAGACGGCCCGGTCGTCATCCTCCTCCACGGGTGGACCGCCACCGCCGACCTCAACTGGTTCAAGTGCTACGACGCGCTCGCCGAGCACTATCGGGTCATCGCGTACGACCACCGGGGGCACGGTGGCGGCCTGCGCACGAAGAAGCGGTTCCGGCTCGAGGACTGCGCCGACGATGCGGTGCTGGTCGCCGATGCGCTCGGCGTCGAGCGGTTCATCGCCGTCGGGTACTCGATGGGCGGCCCGATCGCCCAGCTCACCTGGCGACGCCATCCCGAGCGCGTCGACGGGCTCGTGCTGTGCGCCACCGCTCCCGTGTTCAACGGTGAACGCGTCGAGCGCTGGGGGTTCGCCGGGCTCACCGGGCTCGCCGCGCTCGCTCGCGTCACCCCCGAGCAGGCCCGTTCGTGGCTCACCGACCAGCTGTACCTGAACCGCAAGGCCGATCAGTGGGAGCCGTGGGCGATCCGTGAGGCCTCCCGCCACGACTGGCGGATGCTGCTCGAAGCGGGCAAGGCGATCGGCAGTTTCACGTCCGAAGACTGGATCGGTTCGCTCGACGTGCCGGCATCGCTCGTCGTCACCATGCACGACCGGGTCGTGAGCCGTCGGCGCCAGACCCGCCTGTTCGAGCTGATCTCCGATGCCGACGTGTACCGCATCGACGGCGACCACGACGCCTGTGTCGCCGAAGCCGACCAGTTCGTTCCGTCACTCCTGCGCTCGTTGCAGTCGGTTCGGGCGAGACTCTCGTGATGCGCGGCGCGATGACGAAGACCTTGATCGTCGGCGGCGTGGCGATCGGTGCCGGTCTGGTGGCCCGTCGGCTCGCCACCTCGGAGCAGGTGCAACGCACGTGGTTCGCGCGCAGCGCCAAGCTGGCACGGATGGGCGCAAGGGTCGGCGGCACCTACGCCTCCACCGCGGCCCGCAAGACGTTCGCGTCGGCGGAGCGGCGTGACGAACTCGACCGCGAGCGCGAGTTCCGCACCGCCGAGCAGGTCGCCGCCGAGCTCGGCCAGATGAAGGGCGCGCTGATGAAGCTCGGCCAGATGGCCAGCTACCTCGACGACGGACTGCCCGAACCGTTGCGTCTCGCACTCGCACAGTTGCAGTCCGACGCACCCCCGATGTCGACCGACCTCGCCCGTGCCACGGTCGAAGCCGAACTGGGCAGGCCGATCGACGAACTGTTCGTCGAGTTCGACGACGAGCCGATCGCCGCCGCATCGATCGGCCAGGTGCACCGGGCGATCATCCGCAGCCGTGACGCCGACGGCGACGCGGTCGAGCGGGCCGTGGCGGTCAAGGTCCAGTACCCCGGCGTGGGTGACGCGATCGCCTCCGATCTGCGCAACGCCGACATGCTCGGTGTGCTGCTCAAACAGAGCTTCGGCGGGCTCGACCCGTCGGAGATGGTCGACGAGATCAAGATCCGCCTCGCCGACGAGGTCGACTACGAACTCGAGGCCACCAACCAGCAACTGTTCGCCGACTTCTATCGCGATCATCCCTTCATCCGCATCCCCGAGGTTGTCCCCCACTACTCGACCAAGCGCGTGCTCACCACCGAACTGGCGCACGGGCACCGCTGGGCCGACATGTTGCAGTGGGATCAGGCTGCACGCGATCGGGTCGGCGAGATCATCTTCCGGTTCGTGTTCCGGTCGCTGTACCGCTTCGGCGCGTTCAACGGCGATCCGCATCCGGGCAACTATCTCTTCCACGACGACGGCACCGTCACGTTCCTCGACTTCGGACTGGTGAAGCACTTCACCGACGACGAACTCGACACGTTCGGGTCGATGGTCAAGGCGGCCGCCGTCGATCACGACGCTCCCGAGTTCCGTCGCATCCTCGAGCAGATCGGCATGCTGCAACCCGGCGCGCCGGTCGACACCGACGAGGTCGGCGAGTACTTCTCGCTCTTCTACGACACGGTCCGCACCGACGCCGAGATGACCTGGACACGCGAGTACGCCAACTCGGTGGTGCGCCACACGTTCGACCGGTCGAGCCCGATCAGCCAGTACGCGACCGTTCCCCGAGCGTTCGTGTTCATCCAGCGGATCAACCTCGGGCTCTACGCGCTGCTCGGCGAGCTCGGTGCGACCGGCAACTATCGCCGCATCGCCTCCGAACTCTGGACGTGGATCGACGGACCACCCAGCACCGAGCTCGGCCGCGCCGAAGCGGAGTGGCTCGCGTCACGCCCCGTTTCCGTCGCCGACTGACGCCGCACGCCGCGAGGCCCGCTGTAGCGTCGGAGCAATGCGTCGGACAGCAATGATCACCACCGCCGGACTTCTCGTGCTCAGCGCCTGTGGCAGCGGAAGCTCCGGCGACACCGCCGAGTCACCCTCGACCGACCCGGTCACCACCGAGGCCGACGCCGACACGACCGACGAGACCACGAGCACCGACCCGGCCGACGACGCGACGACCGACGAACCGGCCGACGTCGACACCACGCCGACCAACCCCGACAAGCCCGTCGTCGAGATTCCCGACGAGGCCCCGACCGAACTCGTCCGCACCGTGCTCGACGAGGGCACCGGCGAGCCGGCCGTCGTCGGCGACACGCTGATCGTCGACTACGTCGGCGTCCGCACCGTCGACGGCGTCGAGTTCGACAACAGCTACGACCGTGAGCCGTTCCCGATCACCCTCGGCGCCGGCAGCGTCATCCAGGGCTGGGAAGACGGCCTGCTCGGCACCAAGCAGGGCGAGCGTGTGCAGCTCGACATCCCCAGCGAACTCGGCTACGGGGAGGCCGCACGCTCCGAGGTCATCCGCGAGAACGAAGACCTCACGTTCGTGATCGACGTGCTCGCGCTCGTCACCGCCGCCGACCCGGCCGATGCCCCCACCGAGCCCGGCGTGCCGCTGTCGGAAGGTGCCGAGGCCACCACGTTCGACGACCTCGTCGTGGGTGAGGGTGATCCGCTCGAACCCGGCATGACCGCACTCATCCGCTACGTCAACTTCCGTGGCGACAACGGGGTCGCCATCGAGTCGAACTGGACGGCCGATCCGCTGCAGATTCCGTACAGCGCCGATCAGCTCTTCCCCGGCCTGTTCCTCGGCATGGAGGGCATGAACATCGGCGGTCGGCGTGCGATCACGATCCCGCCGGACGACGGCTTCGGTCCCGACGGCAACCCGCAGGGTGGGCTGCCGGCCGGCACCGACATGATCTTCGTCATCGAACTGCTCGGCGCCTACTGACGCCGGCGGCGTCAGCCGTCGAGTACTTCGCGCAGATCGAGGCCGAGGTCGAGCACCCGCGCCGAGTGGGTCAGTTCGCCGACGGCGATCAGGTCGACCCCGGTCTCACCGACGGCGCGGGCGGTGTCGAGTGTGAGCCCGCCGCTCGCCTCCAGGCGCACAGCAGGGTTCATCTCGTTGCGGATGGCGACCGCCTCGCGCATCTGGTCGGGAGCGAAGTTGTCGATCAGCACCTCGTCGGCGCCGGCGGTGATCGCGGCTCGCAGACCGTCGAGCGTGTCGACTTCGATCTCGACGGGGATGGTGGCGGCGAGCGCACGCACACGCTCGTAGGCCTCGGCGACGCCACCTGCCGCAGCGACGTGGTTGTCTTTGACGAGCGCCATGTCGGAGAGGCCCATCCGGTGGTTGGCTCCCCCGCCGCAGCGCACGGCGTACTTCTCGACCGCCCGCAGACCGGGCGTGGTCTTGCGGGTGTCGCGCACCGTCGCCGGTGTTCCGTCGAGCGCGTCTGCCCAACGCCGAGTGAGCGACGCCACACCCGACAGATGGCAGAGCAGGTTGAGCCCTGTGCGTTCGGCGGTGAGCAGGAGCCGCGTCGGCGCGGTGACGCGGGCGACGTCGGTTCCGGGCTCGACGCGCGACCCGTCGGCGACGAGGTACTCGAACTCGCTCGCCGCGCCACCGCACACGGTGTCGATGACGGCGGCGACGATCGGCAGCCCGGCCACCACGCCCTGCTCGCGCGCTCCGAATGTGGCGACGCTGCGCTGATCGGCCGGGATGGTGGCGGTCGAGGTGACGTCGATGCCACCCATGAGGTCTTCTTGCACCGCATGGCGCACGAGCGCCGAAAGCGCATCGGGGTCGAGGCCCGCACCGATCAGTCGATCGCGTGTGGCCGTCGAGAGCGGGTGGAACACGAACATGCGTCGAGCCTACGAGGCGGGTGCGCCGTGGATCATCGTTCGGGTCGCACGTCGATGGCGCCGACGGCGTCGAGCACGGTTTCGAGGTGGCGCACCCACGCGTCGTCCTGCTCGGGGTGATCGGAGCGTCGATGCGCCCCTCGGCTCTCGGTGCGAGCGAGCGCCGACGACACGACCGCCGACGCGATCGTGAGCAGGTTGGTCGCCTCCCACGAACGCCGACTCGGCTCGACGCCACCGTCGGTCCGCTGCTGCATGTGGCGAGCGAGCGAACCGAGTGCGCCGAGCGCCGAACTGAGCGACGACGCCGACCGCACCACGCCGACGTGGCGTGACATCGCGGCCTTCACCTCGCGCAGGCGTACGGGGTCGAACAGTGGCGGTGCGAGCGGGTCGTCGGTCGGGTCGACGACGACCCGGGCCGGGCCGGGCAACTCCCACGCGAGGTCGCGCCCGACGCGCGTCCCGGCGACGATCGACTCCGTCAGGCTGTTCGAGGCGAGACGGTTGGCGCCGTGCACGCCGGTCGAACTGACCTCACCGACGGCGTACAGACCGCGCAGCGCGGTCGATCCGTCGAGCGCTGCGGTGATCCCGCCACACGAGTAGTGCGCTGCGGGTGCGACGGGGATGCGCTCGGTGGCCGGGTCGAGTCCGATCTCTCGGCAGGCGGCCGTGATCGACGGGAACCGTTCGTAGAAGCGCTCGCCCAGATGCGTCGCATCGAGGTACACGTGGTCGTCGACGCCGCCCGGCGCTTCGGCCATGCGACGGCTCACGGCAGCCGACACGACGTCGCGCGGTGCGAGGTCCTCCTGCGGGTGCACGCCCAGCATGATCCGTTCACCGGCGGCGTCGTAGAGCTTGGCGCCTTCGCCGCGCACCGCTTCCGACACGAGCGCCTGCTGACCTCGGGCGTCGGGGCCACGCCACATCACGGTGGGGTGGAACTGCACGAACTCCATGTCACGCACCGGCAGTCCGGCACGCAGTGCCATCGCGATGCCGTCGCCGGTGACGGCCGGCGGATTGGAGGTGGAGGCGAACACCTGGCCGTAGCCGCCACACGCGATGACCACGGCGCGAGCGTTGACGGTGCCGACCGACTGGACCACGCCGTTGCGATCGGTGCGCGCCACGCTCACCCCGGCGCACTGTTCGGCGCCGTCGACGCCCACGCCCATGACGAGGTCGAGGGCGAACGTGTGGTTCATCACGTCGACGCCCGCCCCCAGCGCCGATTCGTCGAGGGTGCGCTGCACCTCGGCACCCGAACGGTCGCCGCCGGAGTGGACGATGCGGTCGTGGCTGTGCCCGCCTTCGCGAGTGAGGGCGATGTCGAGGTCGAACCCCGGCCGCGGTTCGGGGTCGTGACTCGGGTCGAACGCCGCGCCGAGACGCATCAGGTAGCGGATCGACTTCGGCGCTTCGTCGACCAACTCACGCACCACGGCTTCGTCGCAGAGCCCGGCACCGGCGGCGAGCGTGTCGCGAACGTGGTTCTCGGCCGAGTCGGCAGGGTCGAGCACGCCGGCCAGGCCGCCTTGCGCCCACTGCGTCGATCCGGCTTCGAGCACGTCCTTGGTCACGACGAGCACGCTGCGCACCGGGCGCAGCGCGAGTGCTGCCGAGAGCCCGGCGGCACCCGATCCGAGCACCACGACGTCGACGTCGCGCTCCCAGGTCGGTGCGGGAGCGCGGAGACGGCGAGGGAGCGACATCAGCTGCGAACCGTCCGGGTCACTCGGCGGTCGCCGACGGGGTGCCGATGGCGACCATCCGCTCGACCGACTGACGAGCAGCGTCGGCGATGTCGCGATCGAGCGTCACCTCGTCGGTGCCGGTCTTCAGCGAGCGAAGCAGCTTCGACGGGGTGATCATCTTCATGTACTTGCACACCGCCGCCCGGTTGACCGGTTCGAAGTTGACCTCGGGTGCGGCTTTCTCGAGCTGGTGGATCATGCCGGTCTCGGTCGCCACCAGCACGGTGCTCGCCGACGTCTCCCGTGCCGCGGCGATCATGCCGCCGGTGGAGAGGATCTTGGTGCGGGCCTCGGGAACCACACCGGCACCGACGAGGTAGAGGGCACTCGTGGCACAGCCGCACTCGGGGTGGACGAACAGCTCGGCGTCGGGTTCGGCCTCGACACGATCTTTGAGGTCGGCGCCGTTGATCCCGGCGTGGACGTGACACTCCCCCATCCAGATGTGCATGTTCTCGCGACCGGTGAGGCGCTGCACGTGCGCACCGAGGAACTGGTCGGGGCAGAACAGGATCTCCTGGTCGGCCGGGATCGACTGCACCACCTCGACCGCGTTCGACGAGGTGCAACAGATGTCGGTCTCGGCCTTGACCGCGGCGGTGGTGTTGACGTACGACACGACCGCGGCGCCCGGGTGTTCGGCCTTCCACGCTCGGAGCTGGTCGGCCGTGATCGTTTCGGCGAGCGAGCATCCGGCCCGCTCGTCGGGGATCAGGATCGTCTTGTCGTAGCTGAGGATCTTGGCCGACTCGGCCATGAAGTGCACGCCGCAGAACACGATCGTCGAGGCGTCGACCTCGGCAGCGACACGCGACAGACCGAGCGAATCGCCGGTGTGGTGCGCGATGTCTTGGATTTCGGGGAGCTGGTAGTTGTGCGCCAGGATGACCGCGTCCTTCTCCTCGGCGAGCTGGAGGACCTGCTCGCGCCAGTCGGAGGGGAGCACGTCGATGTCGACCGGATCAGCCATGGAGGCAGCGTAGACCGGTGCACCCTGAGCCACCCACGCACGATCTGAGTAGTTGTTACTCATGCGCCGAGTGGCGCTCTCTTGAGACGATCGAGCCATGTCTGCACGCATGCTCGCTCTGATGCTCGCCGCCACCTCGATCACCGTGGTCTCCACGTCGTCCCCGGCGCAGGCGACCACCTTGACGGCATCGAACGGCGCCGGGTTGCGCGCCGCGATCGACCAGGCCAACTCCGATTCGACCGTCGACCTCATCGAGGTCACCGCGACCAATGTCGTCCTCGGTGCCGGCGGCGATGTCTGCAACGACCCGCCGTTCGGTATCGACCTCGACGATGCCAACGCCAGTGGCGACCTCGACTTCACCGGCTCCCAAGACCTCACGATCCGCGGCACGGCGTCCGACCGCTCGTACCTCATCCAGAACTGTGCCGATCGTGTGATCGACCACCACGGGAGCGGCACGTTGACGCTCGAGCACCTTCGCATGGAAGGGACGATTCCCTCGGTTCCGATCGGGTCGGGCGCCGACCCGGCCGACTACTCCGGTGGCAGTGTGCGCAGCGTCGGCGGTTCGCTCGACATCGTCGACTCGCTGTTCCAGAACAGCGCTGCCGGGTCGGCGGACGCCTCCATCTCCGGCTTCGGCAGCGCGCAGACACCTGGCAGCGGCGGTGCGATCCACGCCGAGGGTGACATCACCGTCTCCGACTCCGAGTTCATCGACAACGTCGCCGGACGCGGCGGAGACGGCGACGCGAGCATTGCGGCAACTCACGGCGGCAGTGGTGGGGCGATCCACGCTCCCGTCGGCACGCTGACCGTGACCGACACGTCGTTCTCGGGCAACCAAGCGGGCAACGGCGGCAACTCCGACGACCTACCGGCCGCGCACGGAGGACCCGGTGGGGCCATCCACGGCAACATCGTGATGCTGGACGGCGTGTCGTTCTACTTGGAACGGGCGGGAACGGGCGGCGACTCCGACGACAACCGTGGCGGCGACGGCGGTGGCGGCGGTGCCGTTCGCGCCGAGACTTCCGTCTCGGCGACCCGCACGAGCTTCAACACGGTGCTCGCCGGATACGGCGGAACCGGCAACGCCGACGGTGGAGCGGTCACCCCCGGGTCACAGGGCGTCGGCGGGCCCGGTGGCAACGGTGGCGCGATCAGCGCACCCCATGTCGACCTCGACGCGTCGTTCATCACCGAGGGGTACGCGGGTTTTGGTGGAACCAGCACCAGCGACCAAGGGGGCGAAGGCGGCGACGGCGGTGGGATCTTCGCGGTCTCGGTGTCGGTGACCGACTCCGAGATCGAGGGGAGCTTCGCGGGAGACGGCGGCTACAACGCTCCTGCCTCACCGACCGCCAACGGCGGCAATGGGGGCGATGGCGGTGCCGTCGCCGCCCAGGTGAGCATCGCGTCGTCGGGTTCGTACTTCGAGTCGAACGAGGCAGGCATCGGCGGTACGGGCACCAGCGGTGGTCTCGGCGGCGACGGCGGCGCCTTCGCCGGCGCCTCGGGGAGCACGGTCACGATGACGATCGTCGACTCGGTGTTCGACGACAACGGGAGCGGAAGCGGAGGTGTCGGTTCGGGTGATGTGCGCAACGCTGCCGGCCGCGGCGGCGCCGTGTTCAACAACAACAACGCGAATCGAGCGGTCGACGTGACCAACTCGACCTTCGTCCGCAACCGGATCGGCGACGGGCCCGACAGCGTGTCGACCGGCAGTGCGATCGCGGCGAACAACATGACGCTGACGCTGACGACGGTCACCGACAACGTCGGAACGCACGCGCTGGAGTGGACCGGCACGGGGCTCGCCGGCTTCGACTTCATCACGGCCAGCGTCATCGGCGACAACGTCGGGGGCAACTGTGCGCCGTCGACGGCACCTCGACAGTTCTTCACCCAGTCGGGCGGCTACAACGTCGAAGACGGCGACTCGTGCGGGTTCGACGCGGCGACCGATCTCGTCGACCAGGCCGACCTCGGTCTCGACCCGATCTCCGCCGGTCCGTCGCCGATCGTCGATCCCGGCCTCGATCCCGACGGGGTCGGCCGCGTTCCCACGGTCGACGGCCTCCTCGACGGCCTCATCCCCGTAGCGACGTGCATCTCGGGGTTCCGCCTCGACGTCGTCACCACCGATCAATGGGCGAATCTGCGACCGGGCGGCGCTGGCTGCGAGCCAGGAGCGCTGGAGATCGGCGTGCCGGCCGACCCAGACCCAGACCCCGACCCGGATCCCGCCGGTCAACTCGACGACGCGGCGCGGTTCGTCCCCGTGGCACCGGTCCGCTTGTTCGACACCCGCGACGACGAGCCTGCGGCTGGTCCGAAGGGTCTCGTCGCTCCCGACTCGTCGATCGATGTTCAGATCACCGGCGTCGGCGGCGTGCCGAACGACGCGGTCGCCGTCGTGATGAACGTCGCGGCGATCAACGCCACCAACGGCGGCTTCGTGACGATCTGGGCGACCGGACAGCCGCAGCCGCTCGCGGCCACACACAATCTCACCGCCCCGGGCCAGACGAGACCGAACCTCGTGACGGTGCCGATCGGTGCCGGCGGCAAGGTCTCGATCTACACCCAGCGCGGAGCTCACTTCGCGGGTGACGTGGCCGGGTACTACGACGACGTCGACGTCGCGACCTCCGCTGGTCGCGTCGTGTCGGTCCAGCCGGCCCGATTGTTCGACACCCGACCGACCGAGACCGAGTCGCCGGGCCCGAAGGGCGTGCTCGGCGCCGGCGACACGATCGACGTGCAGGTGACCGGCGTGGCGGGTGTGCCGCCGACCGGCGTGTCGGCCGTCGTGATGAACCTCGCCGGCATCAACGCCACCGGCAAGGGCTTCGTCACGGCATTCCCCGCCGGTGATGACCGTCCGCTCGCCGCCGTGCTCAACCTCAACGCGGCCGGCGAGACCAACTCCAACCTCGTCATGCTCCCCGTCGGCGCCGATGGCAAGGTCAGCCTGTACTCCAGCGGCGGCACCCACCTGTCGGGCGACGTGACGGCCTACGTCACCGACAGCTCAGCGGGTGCCGGAACGCTCGGCCTGTTCGTGCCGCTCGATCCGACTCGGGCGTTCGACACCCGCCCGTCCGAGACCGACTCGGCGGGACCGAAGGGGTTCGTGGCCGCCGACTCCTCGATCGACGGCGGGCTCGGGATCGAGGTCGGTATCCCGTCGACGGCGAGTGGCGCCGTGCTCAACGTCGCCGGCGTCGCTGCCGCCGGGAAGGGCTTCGTCACCGGCTACCCGGCCGGGACCGAGCGACCGTTGAGTGCCACACTCAACCTCGCCGGCGCCGGCGACGTCCGCCCGAATGCGGCGATCCTGCCGATCGGAACGGGCGACGACATCTCGTTCTACTCGCAGTCGGGCACGCACCTCGTCGTCGACACGTCCGGCTACTTCCTGGGCTGATTCTGCTTGACTGGGCCGATGGCTCGCCGATCGACACTCGCCGCCGCAGCGTTCTTCACGGGGGCCGGAACGATGCACTTCGTGCGTCCCGACTTCTTCGAGTCGGTGGTGCCCGACTGGTTTCCCGACAAGAAGCTCGCGAACCTCGGCAGCGGTGCCGTCGAGGTCGTGCTGGGCGTGGGGCTGCTGTCGCCTCGGACGCGCAAGTTGTCGGCGCTCGGGCTGATCGCGCTGCTGATCGGCGTCTTCCCGGCCAACGTCGATTCGGCGCTCAACGACGTCCAGATCAAGCCCGGCGACGACGGCAGGATGACGCGCTCGGTCGGCACTGCCGCGGGCCCGGCCCGCATCGCCAACTGGGTTCGCCTCCCGTTGCAGCTCCCGCTGATCTGGTGGATGTGGCGCGTGGCCAAGACCGCCGATCCACGCTCCGGGTCGAAGGTGTCGAACGACTCGACCGCCTGACAGAACGTCTCGGCGACGACGGCGTCGGCGAGGTCACCCCTTCTGCAACCGACCCGACCATGGGACCGCTGTGACCGGAATTGACAACCTGGGTTGTCGGGTCGACAACCCAAGTTGTCAACTACGTGGATCAGGCCATCGGGCCCTGTTGCCGAGCGCGTGGCGATCAGCTGGCGTTGTTCGGCGCGTTGTGCTGGGCGGCGAGGTTCGTGAGCAGTTCGCGGGTCTGGGCGCGGGCGTCGGCGTCGAGGCCGAACTCGGATGCGGCGAAGTCGGTGACGCCGCACTCGGCGAGGTGCGCGATCCGTTCGGTCACCTCGTCGGCCGAGCCGAAGAGTCCGAGCTCACCGGTCGACGACACGCCTTCGCGTTCGAACATCGCCTGATACGACGGAAGCTCCATGTACATCTGTGTGTTGGCGGTCAGCACCTCGCGAGCGGCCGCCGGATCGTCGGTGACGCCGACGGGCAGCGTGGCGATCACGCGAGGGGACGGCCGGTCGGCCTGTTCGGCTGCGTCGGTGATCGTCGGGACGATGTGGTCGCGGATCGTCAACGGCCCGACCCACGCCAGGTTCGTTCCCGACGCCAGCCGACCGGCGACGCGCAGCGCCTGCGGGCCGAGTGCGGCCACGACGACCTCGACCGGTTCGGTCACCGGATAGATCGCCGCCGCTCGGCCGGTGAGGGTTTCGCCGTCGGCGTCGACACGCCCGTCGGTGACCAGCGGCATCAGCACCTCGAGGTACTCACGAAGGTGGCGGATCGGCTTGTCGTCGGCGAGACCGAGTTCGGCCATCATCACCTGGTGCGACAGCCCGATGCCGAGTGACAGCTTCGAGCGGATCGAGCCCTGCACGGTGAGTGCCTGGCCGGCGAGCATCACCGGATGCCGGGGGAACGTCGGCACGACCGCGGTACCGATCTCCATCTGTTCGACCGACTGACCGATGACCGCGAGCGCCGTCAGCGCGTCGAACCCGCCGGTCGGCAGCTCAGCGAGCCACCAGCCCGAGAAGCCTGCCGATTCTGCTGCGGCGGCATGCGCCGCCATGTCGGCGACGGAGGCTCGACCGAGCAGCGTGGTTGCGTTGAGACCGATCTTCATCGCACCGAACCTACAAGTCGGTAGTTCCCCGCCGGGAGCCGACGGTCGGCCGCGTCAGCGAGCGACGACGCGTGCCAGGTCGGCCGCGGCCGCGAGGACGGCGGTGCCGAATCGAGCGCCCGGCTGCTCGGTGAGTCGTTCGATCGGGCCGCTCACCGAGAGCGCGGCGATGATCGTCCCGTCGGGCGCCGCCACCTTGGCGCTGACCGAGGCCACGCCGGCTTCGCGCTCGCCGACACTCTCGATCCAGCCGGTGTCGGAGGTCTCGCCCGTGAGCACCCGTCCGGCAGAGCCGGCTTCGAGCGGAAACACCGACCCTTCCGGCACGATCCAGCGGAGTCCGTGCGGCGTCTCGAGCGACACGACGCAGCGGCGATGACTACCCTCCTGCACGAACAATTGCGTGCTCTCACCGGTCTCGTCACGCAACGTCGACAGGATCGGACGCGCGAGATCGTCGAGCGGGAAGCGTTCGTCCGCCGCCTGACCCAGCGAGATCAGCGCATGACCGAGTTCGAAGCGGCCGTCGCCGTCGCGGCGCAGGATCGCATGCGCTTCGAGCGCCGCCGCCAACCGATGCGCCGTCGCTCTCGGGAGGCCGGTCGACTCCTGCAGCTCGTTGAGCGACCGAGCTTCGACCGCGACGGAGCGCAACACCGTCATCGCCTTGTCGAGCACGCCCACACCCGTTACGATGTCCATATTCAGAGAATCGTATCCCAAAGTATGGGACATAGACAACAGGAGCGTCCGCGCTGATGAGCGAGACACCGAGCCGACCGAAGACACTGCCAGAGAAGGTGTGGGAGCGCCACCTCGTGCAATCGGGCGACGGCGAACCCGATCTGCTCTACATCGACCTGCACCTCGTCCACGAAGTGACGAGCCCACAGGCGTTCGACGGGCTGCGGCTCAGCGGCCGCTCCGTGCGCCGTCCCGAACTGACGATCGCCACCGAAGACCACAACGTCCCGACCGCCGACATCGACCAGCCGATCGCCGACCCGATCTCGGCCAAGCAGGTCGACACCCTGCGCGCCAACACCGCCGAGTTCGGCATCACCAACTTCCCGATGGGCGACCCCAATCAGGGCATCGTCCACGTGATCGGTCCCGAACAGGGTCGCACCATGCCGGGCATGACCATCGTCTGCGGCGACTCGCACACGGCCACGCACGGAGCGTTCGGCGCGCTCGCATTCGGCATCGGCACGAGCGAGGTCGAGCACGTGCTCGCCACGCAGACACTCCCCCAAGAGCGCCCGAAGTGGATGTCGGTCACCGTCGACGGTGACCTGCAACCCGGTGTCACCGCCAAGGACGTGATCCTCGCGATCCTCGGCGAGATCGGCACGTCGGGCGGCATCGGCCACGTCATCGAGTACCGCGGTTCGGCGATCACCTCGCTGTCGATGGAAGGCCGCATGACGGTCTGCAACATGTCGATCGAGGCCGGCGCCAAGGCCGGACTCATCGCCCCCGACCAGACGACGTTCGACTACCTCGAAGGCCGCGAGCAAGCACCGAAGGGCGCCGACTGGGACGCCGCCGTCGCCGACTGGAAGACCCTCTACACCGACGAGGGCGCCGTGTGGGACAAGGAGGTCGTGCTCGACGCGGCATCGATCGCGCCGCACGTCAGTTGGGGCACCAACCCGGGCCAGGTCATCTCGATCGACTCGCTCATCCCCGACCCGGCGAGCTTCGACAACCCGACCACGCGCGAAACCGTCGAACGGGCGCTCGAGTACATGGGCCTCGAAGGCGGCACCTCGATGCGTGACGTCTCGGTCGACACCGTCTTCATCGGCTCGTGCACCAACAGCCGCATCGAAGACCTGCGGGCCGCCGCAGCGGTCATGGAAGGTCGCACCGTCACCGTGCCGCGCGTGATGATCGTGCCCGGCAGTCACGCCGTGAAACAGCAGGCGCTCGAAGAGGGACTCGACCAGGTGTTCATCGCCGCCGGCGCCGACTGGCGCGAGCCCGGCTGCTCGATGTGCCTCGCCATGAACCCCGACAAGCTCCAGCCCCGCGAGCGGGCGGCGAGCACGTCCAACCGCAACTTCGAAGGCCGTCAGGGCCCCGGCGGGCGCACCCACCTCGTCTCCCCGGCCATCGCCGCCGCCACAGCGGTCAACGGCACGTTCTGTACACCCGCCGACCTGGAGGTGCGGTCATGAAGGAAGTCCACGTCATCACCGGAACCGGCGTGCCGCTCAAGCGCAGCGACGTCGACACCGACCAGATCATCCCGGCGGTCTGGCTCAAGCAGGTCGAGCGCACCGGCTTCGAGAAGGGCCTCTTCTCGGCCTGGCGCGACGAGCAGGACTTCGTCCTGAACGACGAGCGCTACGCCGGTGCCAACATCCTCGTGGCCGGCCCGGCGTTCGGCGTCGGCTCGTCGCGTGAGCACGCCGTGTGGGCGATCCAGCAGTACGGCTTCGACGCCGTCATCGCGCCGAGCTACTCCGACATCTTCTTCAACAACTGCACGAAGAACGGCCTGGTGCCGGTCACGCTTCCCGAGACGACCGTCGAAGCGATCTGGGCGGCCATCGAAGCCGACCCGCAGACGTCGATCGTCGTCGACGTCGAGCGACTCGCCGTCGAGGTTCCCGCAGCAGGGATCGATGCCGGGTTCCCGATGCCGTCCGACGTCCAACACCGTTTCCTCAACGGGCTCGACGACATCGGCATCACCCTCGGCAAAGCCGCCGCGATCGACTCGTATGAAGCGAACCGTCCCGCCTACCTCCGCTGACGCAAACCCTGCGGTACGGTGCGACCATGCCGTTGAGTGGAGAGTACGAACCGAGCACGTGGGACTGGGTCGCCGAACAGGTCGAGACCTATGAACGAACCGGAGGCGCCGAGGCCAACACCCTCCGCGACACCGGCATCCCGATCATCATCGTCACCTGCCTGGGCGCCAGCTCGGGCAAGCTCCGCAAGTTCGCGCTGATGCGCGTCGAGCACGACGGCGAGTACGCACTCATCGCGTCGAAGGGCGGCGCCCCGGAACATCCCGGTTGGTACAACAACCTCGTCGCCGAGCCGATGGTCGAGATCCAAGACGGTCCCGAGCCACACGACTACACGACCGAGATCATCACCGGCGATGAGCGTCAGACCTGGTGGGATCGCGGCGTGGCCGTCTACCCGCCGTATGCCGAGTACCAGGAGAAGACCGACCGCGAGATTCCGGTCTTCCTCGCTCGTCGCATCGACTGACCGACGCGCTCAGCAGGTGAACGCCGTGACCAGCTGCTTCACCAGCAGCGGGACGAGCTGTTGGCGACGCTCCCCGAACCGGGTCATGAGATCGTCGATCGCGAGATCGGACACGAGGGTGTTGACCATCGCCAGGCGCACCACCCGCTCGTCGGGCTCCATGGCGTCGAGTTCGGGAGCGAACCGCTCGGGAACCTGGGCCTCGACGACCGCACGACCGAACTCGTAGCTCTTCGCATCACGCTCGCTGAACGCTCGGCGCGCCGACGTGGCGCGAACCAAGCCGCCGACCTGGTCGTAGAGGGCCAGTCGCGCCATGACGAGACTGAGACAGCGCTCCTCGAGCGACGCACCATCGAGCACGCGACCCGACGCGTTCGACACGAGTCCGGCGACGTAGCGCTCCGTCTCGACCGCCCACTCCTCGCGAGCTTCCTCCACCGTGCCGAAGTGGCGGTACACCGAGCGGGTCGACACCCCCGCTTCGTCGGCGACCTCCTCGAGCGACGGACTGGCCACGCCCCGCTGCAGCAGGCTGCCGAGCGCGTCGAGGATGGCCTTGCGGTTGCGCAGACGCCGCCTGATCCGGCCGTCGCCTTCGCATGAGCAGGACGATTCCTCGACCCCGGCGCACGTCTGACCGCGCGAGGGGCGTTCGGTCGTCGGTTCTCTCACGTCATGAGTCATCATGCAGCCTTCCGTTGCTGAGCACAGGCACCACCTCTGACACATCCGACCGTAGTCGGCGACACCGGCGCCGCCCGTGTCGGTCAGCGTCGAGCGTGCGCGTCGAGGACGTGAGCGATCGCCATCGTCAGCCGACGGGCGGTCGGAACGTGGAGATACTCGTTCGGGCCGTGCGCGTTGGCGTCGGGTCCGAGCACGCCGGTGATGACGAACTGAGCCTCGGGGAACTTCTCCCCGAGCATGCCCATGAACGGGATCGTGCCGCCTTCACCGAACGTGCGCGCCGGTGCACCGAACGACGCCAACGACGCTGCCTCGAGCGCTTCGTCGAGCCACGGTGCGGTGGCCGGTGCGTTCCAGCCGGGAACCGCGTCGGCGTCGTGGAACGACACGCGAGCCCCGTAGGGCGGGTCGGACTCGAGTGCAGCGGCGATGGCGGCGTGCGCGGCTGCGGGGTCGGCCGTCGGCGGCAGGCGGAACGAGAGCTTGAGCGACGTCGACGGCCGCAGGACGTTGCCGGCCCGCGAGGTCGGCGGGAGCCCGTCGGCACCCACCACGCTCAGCGTGGTCTTCCACGTGCGCGCCAGCAGTTGCTCGGCCGGGTCGGCGGTGGTCGGCCCGGCGCCGTCGACGAAGGGATAGTGATCGGCGATCGCGCCGATCTCGGCTGCGGTGGCCGACGCCTCGGCGAGTCGACCTTCCGGGATCTCGACGACGAGTTCTGGAAGCAACGCCTCGCCCGTGACCGCATCTTCGACGCGATCGAGGAGTTGACGGGCGATGCGGAACGACGACGGCACCATGCCAGATGCGTCGCCCGAGTGGAGCCCTTCGGTGACGATGTCGACCGTGAGGGTGCCGAACACGCCGCCGCGAAGCGACGTGGTGACCCACATGCGGTCGTAGTCGATGCATCCCGAGTCGAGGCACACCACGAGGTTCGGCGTACCGATGCGATCGGACAGTGCCTCGACGTAGGCCGGCAGGTCGATCGACCCCGATTCCTCGCTCGCTTCGATCAGCACCACGCAACGAGCGTGGGCGAGCCCGGCGGCGTGCACCGCCTCGATCGCGGTGAGGCTGGCGAACGCCGAATAGCCGTCGTCGGCGCCGCCTCGGCCGTACAGGCGGTCACCTTCGAGGACCGGCTTCCACGGCCCGAGATCGTCGCGCCAGCCTTCCATCTCCGGCTGTTTGTCGAGGTGTCCGTACAGCACGACGGTGTCGTCGCCGGTCGCGTCGGGGTCGGTCGCCGGGATCTCCATCAGGATCACCGGCGTGCGGCCGGGCAGTTCGACGACCTCGACGGTGAGCCCGGGAATGGGCCGATCGCGGCACCATCCGGCGATCAGGTCGACGGCTTGCTGCATGTAGCCGTGCTCACGCCACTGCGGGTCGAACACGACCGACACATTGGGGATGGCGATGTAGTCGTGGAGGACCGGGACGATGCCGTCCCACACCTCGTCGCACCGCTCGCGGATCACATCGGCAGCTGAAGATTCGGTCGTCGTCACCTCGGCAACGGTACCCGTTCAGGTCAGGAGCAGCCGCTCGATACGCCGCGCCGCGATCACCGTCCCGACGATCGTCAACGCCACGAGCACGCCGGCGTGCGCCAGGATCGACACGTCCCACTCCCCCAGGTTCGCGGCACGCACGAGTTCGACGCCGTGGTACAGCGGGCTGAACTGCACCGCCCAGGCGAAGTCGCCGTATTGCGACAGCGGGTAGAACGTCGCCGAGAACAAGAACAGTGGCAGCGTGAGCGCTGGGACGTACTCGAAGTCCTCCCACGAGCGCATGTACGTGGTGAGCGCCATGCCGAGCGAGGCGAAGGCGAAGCCGATGAGCACGCACGCCGGCACCGAGAGCACGATCCACGGTGAGCTGACCATGCCGAGCGCCCACATCGTGAGCATGAACGCGGTGGAGTAGAGCGCGCCGCGGATCACGGCGAACGTGATCTCGCCGACGGCGACATCGCCAGCCGACAGCGGCGTGGCCAACACGGCGTCGTAGAGCCGAGAATGCTTGATCTTGAAGAAGACGTTCATCGTCGAGTCGAACACCGCACCGTTCATCGCCGAGGCGGCCATGAGGCCGGGGGCGACGAACTCGTCGTAGGGCACGAGCCGCCCGCCCGTCTCCACGTCGCCGATGAGTGCCGACAGACCGATGCGGATCGACAACAGGTAGAACAGCGGCTCGAAGAACCCGCTGACCAGGATCATCCACGACCGGCGATAGACGAACGCGCTGCGCTCGATCATCCGCTGCGGGCGCTTGACGTCGAACACGACCGCCGGAACGATGCGGGTGACCGCCGCCGGATTGGTGAGCACGCTCATACGCGCAACCGTTTCGTGAAGGTCACCGAGGCGGCGACGAGTCCGGCCGTGACGAAGCCGATGAGCGCAGCGAGGTGGACGACCGCCATGCCGCCGCCGAGCCCGCCGAGCACCGCCCCGCGGCACAGTTCGATGCCGTGCCACAGCGGGGTGATCCAGGCGACCGGTTCGAGCCAGTCGGGCAACTGCTCGACCGGATAGAACGCTCCGCCGAAGAGGAACATCGGGATGATCCCGAAGCGCATGATCGCCGGGAACGACGAGTCGGTCTCGCGCGTCGCCGTCCACGCCGCGAACGGCATCGCGAAGGCCCAACCGGTCAACACGCCCACCGGCAGGGTGAGGAGCAGACCGGGGTTTCTCGTGTCGGCGAAGAAGGTCAACACCACGACCACCCCCGCCGTCGACAGCAGCGACCGGAGGCCGTAGTGCAGCATCAGGCCGAGCGCGACATCGGTGGGTTCGATGGGCGTGGACGTCTGCGCTCGGTAGGCGTACGACCACGAGAATCCGTCCATGGTTGGCCAGAGCGCTTCCTGTCCCGCCACGAACATCGCCGTGGTGGCGATGACCGCCGTGGCGTAGAAGGCGGCGTACGACACACCGCCCAGCAGTTCGGCCGAATCGGCGCCACGGTCGACGAGGCTGCCCACGCCGAGCCCGACGCCGAGCAGGTACATCATGGGTTGCAGCACGGAGCCGATCAGCACCGACTTCCAGATGCGCTTGAAGTAGGTCCAGTCACGTGCGAACACGCGAATCGCCGCGGGCGTGCTCACTCGACGAGCGTCCTTCCCGTGAGCTTCAGGAACACGTCCTCGAGGCTGCTGCGCCGGACGAGTGCGCTCTCGGGCACCACTTCTCGACGGTGCAGTTCGTTGAGCGCACCGTCGCCGTCGTCGTCGTAGATCAGCAGGCGGTCGGGCAGCACCTCGATGCGGGCCCCGACGCCGTCGAGACGAGGGAGTTGCTCCTCGTTGCGGCCGTACCCGAAACGAACTTCGAGCACTTCGCGTCGAACGTGTTCGGCGATGAGCCCTTGCGGCGATCCTTCGGCGACGATCACCCCGCCGTCCATCACCACGAGGCGATCGCACAACTGCTCGGCCTCGTCCATGAAGTGCGTGGTGATGACCTGCGTGGCTCCGAGTTCCTTGAGCTGATAGAGCCGGTCCCAGAGGACGTGACGGGCCTGCGGGTCGAGCCCGGTCGTCGGCTCGTCGAGCAGGAGCAGGTCGGGATCGTTGATGAGCGACCGGGCGATCGACACGCGCCGCTTCTGGCCGCCCGAGAGCGGCTCGACCTTGCTGTCGGACTTCTCGGTGAGCTGCACGAACTCGAGCAGGTCGCGGGCCTTCGCCGCCGCTGCCTTGCGCGACAGGTCGAAGTACCGGCCGTAGATGACGAGGTTCTCGAGCACGGTCAGTTCGTTGTCGAGCTGGTCGAGTTGCGGGACGACGCCCATGCGGGCACGGATCTTGCGACCCTCGGTGGCGGCGTCGAGGCCGAAGATCCGCAGCTCGCCGTCGCTCACCGGGGACACGCACCCGATCATCCGCATCGTGGAGGTTTTGCCGGCGCCGTTGGGGCCGAGGAAGCCGAACGCCTCCCCCGGTGCGACCTCGATGTCGATGCCGTTGACCGCCGTGAACGCCTCGGGGCCCGAACCGAACCGTTTGACGAGCGAACGCGCCGAGATGAGGGGTGCACCGGACATCGTCGCAGTTTCACACAGCACGACCGCCCGACGACGGTTCGATTTCGGCGTCAATGCGATCGGTCGCCGACTCCGCTCGTCAGCCGAGCAGTGTGCGGCGGAGGTGGTCGCCGATGGCGCCCATGGTGGGATTGTCGGCTGAGTGCAGCGTGTAGATCACCGCGAAGTGCAGTGCCCACGCCTCGGCCCGCTGCCAGGTGGCGTCGTCGACGGCGTGTTCGCCCCGGCTCGCCGCCTCCCTGAACACGTCGCGATCGCGCTCACCGAACAGCGACCAGGCGATCGACAGGTCGGTGGCCGGGTCGCCGGCGCACACGTCACCGAAGTCGATCACACCGCTGATCTCACCGTCGTCGACCAGCAGGTTCGCCCCGTGCAGGTCTCCGTGGATCCACGTCGGCTCGTGCGGCCACGGCTCCACGTCGACGAGTTCGCCCCATCGCTCCAGCATCGAGTCGCCCCAGTCGAGCTGCGCGGCGCGTTCGACGTTGATGTCGGTGTTCCGCCCGACGAAGTGGCCCCGGTGGGGATTCGACGGCGCGTCGACGGGTGCGGTGGTATGCAGCGCCGCCATGAACGCACCGAGGCGTTGCGCCTCTCGACTCGGGTCGGCGAACGGGGTGACCGCCGCGATGGTGCCGGGGATCCACGGATTGATGCTCCACGACCATGGGTAGTCGAACTCGGGCCGGCCGATGCGCACCGGCACCGGGATCGCGATCGGTAGTCGTGCACCGAGTGCGGGCAGCACCGCCTGCTCGTGTTCGACCAGACGCGCCGCCATCGCGCGGCGCGGCAGCCGGATGCTCAGCGCGTCGCCGAGCCGGAAGATCACATTGTCCCAACCGTTCGCCGCCTCGCGCAGCGGCAGCGAGGCGAGATCGGGATGTTGGGATTCGAGTAGCGCCCGCACGAGCGACGCCGACGTGTCGACCTCCGCTGCTGGCATGTTGGACGTCATCGTCCGAGTCTGTCAGCGACGAGTCAGACCTTCATGTTGCTGGGGTGCTGCGCCGACGTCTTGACGTCGTCGCCGAACTCCTCGAGGCGGAGCAGGCGTTGGTCGTTGGAGAACACTTCGACCGGCTTGCTCGGCTCCATGCTGAGCATGCGCTGCAGGATGCGGACCTGCGTGGTCTGGTTGTACTCGGCGAACGTGATCGCCCAGCCGTCGCGCCCGGCGCGAGCCGTGCGGCCCGAGCGGTGCAGGTAGTCCTTGACGTCCTTGGCCGGCTCGTAGTGGATGACCGCACCGATGTCGTCGATGTCGATCCCGCGGGCGGCCACGTCGGTGGCCACCAGGATCTGCAGCTTGCTCTCGGCGAACATCCGCATCACACGCTCACGCGTCTTCTGCTGGAGGTCGCCGTGGATGGCCATGGCGTCGAGACCGAGGTCTTGCAGCTTCTCGGTGGCCCGGTCGCACTGCCGTTTCGTCTGGCAGAACACGATGATCTTCGGGATGCCCTTGGCGATCGAGCCGATGACCTTGTCACGGTCCATGTGGTGGATGCCGAGGAACAGGTGGCTCATGTTGCCGACCGTGTCGGTCGCTTCGTCGATCGCCACGGTCTCGGGGTCGGTCTGATACGCCCGGATGAGGTGGCCGACATCGCCGTCGAGCGTTGCCGAGAACAGCATCGTCTGGTTGCGGTTGCCGGTGTGGCGCAGGATCCACTCGACCTGGGGCGTGAAGCCGTCGTCGGCCATGCGGTCGGCCTCGTCGAGGGTGACGATCTGGATGTCGTCGAGGTTGATCTCGTCGGACTTGATGAGGTCGATGAGGCGCAGCGGGGTGGCCACGACGATCTCGACGCCCTTGGCCATCTCGTCGACCTGATGGTGACGCGAGGCGCCGCCGTAGACGGGCAGCACCTTCATGCCGGCATGGTTGGCAACGGGTTGCAGCACTTCGGCGACCTGCACGGCCAGCTCACGCGTCGGCACGAGCACGAGCCCGAGCGGGCGCATCGGCTTGGCTTCGTCGGTGATGCGGGCGAGCATCGGCACGCCGAACGCAAGCGTCTTGCCCGAGCCGGTCTTGGCGCGGCCGCAGACGTCTTTGCCCTGCATGGCGACCGGAATCGCCTCGGTCTGGATGTTGAACGGTTGTGCGAAGCCGCATGCGGCGAGCCCGTCGTCGATGCGGGCCGGAACGCCGAGGTCGAAGAACCCCGTCGGCGCTTCGACTGCCGGAAGCGCGTTGATGGAAGTGAGGTTCGACGTGTTCACGTGGTCGCGATCGTTGGCCTCCGAAGGTCGCGTACGTCGACGGCGGGGCGCTCCCCGTCGGGAATTGTCATGTGTCATGTGGCGCCAAGCGTACCGTCACCACGGCTGCGACGACGGGAACCCAGCAGCAGAGCGAGTCCGACGACGAGCGCTCCGATCGAGATCGGGACGATCCGCTCGATGGTGGAGGTGCCCGTGAGGGGCAGATCGGGTGAGATCGCGAGCAGCACTGCCTCGGCCGAGTTGTTGTCGGGGCTGCGGTCTTCGATGTCGGAGCTCACCGTGACCTCGTTGATGAAGTTGCCCTCGACCAGCACGACGACCCGGAGATCCATCGTGGCGGTGGCACCGTCGGCGAGGTCACCGATGTTCCACACACCGGTGCCCGGGTCGTAGGTGCCGACCGACGGCGACGACGAGACGTAGCGGAGCCCGTTGGGCAGTTGCTCTCGCAACACGGTTCCGATCGCCGTGTCGGGGCCGTCGTTGGTGACGGTGATCGTGTAGGTCACGGCGAAGCCCGGCTTGGTGATGGCCCGGAACACGGTCTTGGTCACGCCCAGGTCGGCGTGACGGTCGACGTCGACCACGGCAGGGTCGCTGGTGATGGTGGCGACGATGCACTCGCACTCGAGCGTCGCCGTGTTCGTGACCGTTCCGTCGCCGGTGGCGTCGGCGACGATCGTGATCGTGACGGTGCCGCCGTCGGCCGCGACCGTCAGCGGTTCACACACCACCTGCGATCCATCGGCCGACACTGTGCACGAACCGTCGGTGCTCGACGCCGCGGTGGCTTCGAGGCCGGCGGGCAGGTCGTCGGTGACGGTGGCGCCGATCGCCGGGGTGCGACCGTCGTTGGTGACCGTGATCGTGAAGGTGACCTCGTCGCCGAATGCGACGACCTGGGCGCTCGCCTCCTTGACGATCGAGAGGTCGACGTCGTTGATCACGTCGATCGACAGCGTTGCGGCGTCGTTGCTCGTGTCGTTCTGCGTGGTGGCCGTGGAGCCCGTGGCGGTGATCGGGAGCGGCCCGGCCGGCTGGTCGATCGAGACGTCGCCGTCGAAGGTGATCGTGACCGGCGTGCCCGGCGGAAGGTCACCGATGTCGACGGTGATGACGCCGTCGACGACCGTGACGGTCGCCCCCGGGAACCCGACCACGGTCGGGGTGCCGACGATGGTCATCGACGCCGGGATCGGGATGGTGACGACGGTGTCGGCGGCGTCGGACGGACCGTTGTTGACGATCTCGAACTCGTACCCGGTCGTGGTCCCGGCCGGAACGCTCGTCGGGGTGACCGTTCCGGTGACGACGATGTCGGCGAGCGGGGCGTTGTCGTTGGTGGCCGAGTCGGAGTTGTTCGAGGTGTCGGGGTCGGCCGTGCTCGAGGCGACGGTGGCGACGTTGTCGAGGGACGCACCGGTGAAGTCGGTGCGCAGCGTGCCGTCGATCGTGATCGTCGCGGTGGCGCCGTCGGCCATGGTGCTCAGGTCGCACGAGAGCGACAGCCCGGTGAGGGTGCACGTCGCTCCCCCGTCGCCGATGACGATCGACGCCGGATCGAGCGCCGCCGGGAGGTCGTCGGTGACGATGACGTCGGCAGCATCGGACGGCCCGTCGTTGACCACGATGAGCGTCCACGACACGGCGGTGCCGGCCACGACGTCACTGGTCGGCCCGACCTTGGTGATGCGCACATCGGCCGCCGGGGCGATCGGGTTCGTCGCGGTGGACGAGTCGTCGGTGTTGTCGTCGTCGGGCGTCGACGAGGTCGTCGTGGCCGTGTTCGAGATCGACGTGGCGGTCACGTCGGCCGGGAGGTCGGCGTCGATCGTGATCGTGGCCGACCCGCCTGCCGGGATCGTCCCGAGGAGACAGGAGAAGGCGGTGCAACCACCCTGGCTCGACGAGATCGTGGTGTTGGTGACGGCTGCCGGGACCGTGTCGGCGACCGACACGTCTCGGGCGTCGGACGGGCCGGCGTTGGTGACGGTGATCGTCCAGCGCAGCGGCCCACCGGGCACCGCGGTCGGCGTCGAGAGTTCCTTCACGGTGGTCAGACGGGCGAGCGTGTCGAGCGCGACGTCCTCCGTCGATTCGTTGTTGCCGGGCGTGCTGTCGGGCGTGTCGGCGGTGACGTCGGCGGTGTTGGTGCCGACGGCGAGCAGGTCGGAGCCGACGAGCGCCTCGACGGTGACCGTGGCCGACCCGCCGTCGGGGATCGTGTTCAGCGAGCACGGAAGCGACGAACACGCGCCCTGCGACGAGAACACGTTGACGGCGGTGAGGCCGGCGGGCAGCGTGTCGGTGACCACCACGCCGGTCGCGTCGGACGGGCCTGCGTTGGAGACCGTGATCAGGTACGTGACCACCTCGCCGGCGATGACCGGGTCGGGCGTCGCGTCCTTGGTGCTCGACAGGTCGGCGTCGGGCTCGGCCGGGGCGGTTGCGGTGGCGGTGTTCGGAGCGGCGTCGGGGCCTTGCGACGTCGACGTCGACACGTTGACGACGTTGCTGAACGAGCCCGTGTACGACGAGGCCAGGTCGCCGGTGACCACGATCGACACCGCGTTGCCCGCACCGGGAGCCAGTGTGTCGATCGAGCAACCGAGCAGTTGGCCGCTGATCGAGCAGTCGGGTGCGGTGGTCGCCAACCCGGTCATCGACGCGTCGATGTTGTCGCTGACCAGGACGTTCGCTGCGTCGGACGGCCCGTTGTTGGTGACGGTGATCGTGAACTGCATCGGCTCACCGGGGACGAGCGGGGTCGTGTCGATCACCTTGGTGACCGTGATGTCGGCCTCGGGGGCAACCGGCGTGAAGGCGCTGCCGGTGTCGTTGGTGGCGTCGGGGTCGTCGGTGGTCGTGCTGACGGTCGCCGAGTTGACGAGCGTCGTGGTCTGATCGGCGGGCACGGTTCCGGTGATGGTGATGGTCGCCGTACCGACGGGGAGATCGCCGATGGCGCAGTTGATCGTGGCGTCGCAGGAGCCACTGGCCGCGCCGTTGACCCACGTTCCCGACGCGCCGGTGAGGATGCTCGGCGCGTCGTCGTCGGTCAGTTCGACGGCACGGGCGACCGACGGGCCGGCGTTGGTGACGACGATGGTGTAGGTGATCGGTTGGCCGGGCACGGCGGGTGACGGGTCGGCCGTCTTGACGACCGAGAGGTCGGCCGACGTGTCGACCGGGGTCACGACGCCGTTGGTGTTCGGACTCGGGTCGACCGCCGGTTCGGGCGTGTTGCTCGAGACCTCAGCCGTGTTGTTGATCGGCCCGAGTTGATCGGCGTCGACGGTGACGGTGAACGTGATGGTCCGCTCGGCGGTGGGCGCCAGGTCGCCGAGTTCGCACTCGACGTCGCCGGAAGCCAACGTGCACCCGGTGGGCAGGGAGGCCACCAAGACGGTGAGGCCGGTGGGGATGTCGTCGGACACCAGCACGTCACGAGCCACCGACGGGCCGTTGTTGCGGACGAGGATCGAGTACTCGAGGTCGGAGCCTGCCACTGCGGTGGTCGGGTCGGCGATCTTCGACACCAGTTCGAGGTCGGCTTCGGTGTCGACCCCGACGGTTTCGCTGTCGGTGACCGGACCGTTGTTCGGCGTGGGCGAGTCGGCCGACGCGTTGTTCGTGACCGTTGTGCCGGTGAAGCCGGCGTCGACGGTGACCGTGTACGTGACGGTGGCGTCGTCGCCGGGGAGGATCTCACCGAACGAGCAGGTGAGGATGCCGCCCGGCGTGGTGCACGAACCCTGGCTCGCCGTGATGGAGGCGACGTCGATCGTCACCCCGGCCGGGAGGGCGTCGCCGACGACCGAACCCTCGGCCGAGGACGGGCCGGCGTTGTCGACGGTGATCTCGTAGTCGATCTCCTCACCGGCGACCACGTCGGCGGGCGGCGTGGGCGACACGACGACCTTGTCCAGGTCGAGCGTGGCGAAGCGTTCGACGGCGATCTGGTCGGTGGCGGTGTTGCTCGACGGGTTGCGGTCGGGGGTCGACGAGGTGACCGTGGCCGTGTTGGTGACCGGGCCGGCGCCGAGCGACGGGTCGACGTCTGCGGTCACGGTGATGGTGACCGACGCCCCGTTGGCGATCGTGCCCATGGTGCAGGTGGTCGTGTCGTCGGCGGCGTTGGTGGTGGAGGTGACGCACGTGCCGTCGGCGCTGACCGCCGACACGATCTCGAATCCGGCCGGCAGCACGTCGGTGACGCTGACGGCGAGCGCATCGGACGGACCGGCGTTGCTGACGATCAGGTCGAACACGGTGTCGTCGCCGGCGACGACCGAATCGTCGTCGAACACCTTGACGAGCGACAGGTCGGCGTTGGTCGCGAGGTCGCTCTCGGCCGTGGCGCTGTTGTTGGCGAGGTCGGGGTCTTCGTCGCCGGTGGCGACGGTGGCCGTGTTGTCATCGAATGCAGCGGCTCCCGAGTCGACGGTGCCGGCGACGGTGACGGTGATCGTCTCGCCCACGGCGAGGTCGTCGGTGATGTCACAGTCGACGGTCGCGCTCGGCGCCCCCGGCGTGACCGCGCACGACCCGCTGCCACCCGACGAGATGACGTAGTCGGCCGTGATCGGCAGCGCTTGGTCGACCTGTGGCGGCAGCACGTCGTCGATGTCGATCTGTGCGAGTGCGTCGGACGGGCCGTTGTTCTTCACGACGATCTGGTACGTGAACGGATCACCGGCGACGAGTTCACTCTGCACGAGCGTCTTGGTGATCTGGAGGTCGGGGACGATCCGGATCGTGTCGCTCGTGGAGCTGGTGTCGTTGGCGGCGACCGGGTCGGTGATCGGGCTGCTGACCGAGGCCGAGTTGGCGAGTTGACCAGACGTGTCGTCGACGATGTCGATGTCGATCGTGATCGTCACCGATGCCTGGTCGGGCAGGGTGCCGAGGTCGCAGTCGACGACGCCGCCGGTGGCCGAGCCGTCGTGGACGCACGCGCCGACGGGCGTGGAGGTCGACACGAACACGGTGCCTGCCGGCAGGGTGTCGAGCACCTCGACGAGCGTGGCGGGCGCGGGGCCGTCGTTGGTGACGACCAGCTGGTAGCGCACCTGCTGTCCGGCGACCACGTCGGCGGCCGGCGTGAGCAGCGTCTTGGCGACGCCGAGGTCGGCGAACGGGGTGACGTCGGTGGTCTCGGTGACCGTGTTGTCGGATGGGTCGGGGTCGGTGGTGTCGCTCGCAACCGTGGCGACGTTGTCGAACGAGCCGAGCGCCCGGTCGCTGACCGTGCCGGTGACGGTGACCTCGACGGAGGTTCCGGCCGCGACGGTCGGGAACGTGCAGGTGACCGCACCCTGGTCGCAGGTGGCGCCGACCACGGCGGTCGAGATCGCAGTGAGCGTGATCTCGGTGGGCAGCGTGTCGCCGACCACCACGTTCTGGGCGTCGGACGGGCCGGCGTTGGCCACGGTGATCGTGTAGCTGATCGGAGCGCTCGGGTCGATCGGTTCGGTGAACCCGGTCGTGAGCGCCTTCGTCACGCTGAGGTCGGCCGACGCGGTGACGTCGGTGGTCGAGGTCGAGGAGTTGTCCGACCCGTCCGGGTCGGGCGTGTCGGAGGTGACCACGGCGGTGTTGTCGACCGAGGCGTCGGTGACGTCGGCGAGCACGGTGCCGGTGATCTCGACGACGTAGGAGTCGCCGTCGAGCAGCGTCGCTTGCCGGCAGGTGACGAGGCTGCCGGCCACCGGATCACAGGTGGCGGCGCCGCTGGTGACGTTGGTGGTGATCGTGGCCGGGTCGATCGAGGCGGGCACCGTGTCGGTGAACTCGACGTTCTGCGCATCGGACGGTCCGTCGTTGGTGACGGTCACGACGAACGTGGCGGGCTGACCCGGCACGAGGTCAGAGGTGGGGCCGACCTTCTCGATGCTGACGTCGGCCGACGGCACGATCGGGTTCGAGGCCGTGCCGGTGTCGTTGGTGAGGTCGTCGTCGGGCGTCGTCGAGGTGGTGACCGCGACGTTGTCGAGCGTTCCGGCCGGCGTGTCGGCGGGCAGGTCGCCCTCGATCGTGATGGTGGCGGAGCCGCCGGGTTCGACGGTGCCGAGTAGGCAGTCGAACGCCGAACAGGCCCCTTGCGACGATGTGACGGTGACGCCGGTGAGTACTGCCGGCACGGTGTCGGCCACCGACACGTCGAGCGCGTCGGAGGGTCCGTCGTTGTCGACCGTGATGGTCCACGACACTCGGGTGCCGGGCACAGCGGTCGGAGTGGAGAGTTCTTTCGTGGTGCTCAGGCGGGCGAGCGTGTCGACGACCGGATCTGCGGTGTCGTTGTTGTTCGAGAGGTCGGAGTCGGGTGTGGTCGACGAGGTGGTCGCACTGTTCGGGGCGAGATCGGTCACGTCCGCGTCGACCTGCGCCACGACGGTGACGGTCGCGGACGCGCCGTCGACCAGGTCGCCGAGGTCGCACGGGAGGCTGGTGCAACCGCCCTGCGACGAGCTGACGTCGTCGACGGTGAGCCCGGCCGGCAATGCGTCGTCGACCTGCACGCCGATCGCGGTCGACGGCCCGTCGTTGCGCACGGTGATCGTGTAGGTGACGAGTTCACCGGCGATGACGGGGTCGGGAGCGGCGGTCTTGGTCAGGACGAGGTCGGCGTCGGGAGCAGCCGTCTCGTCGACCGATGCCGTGTCGGGGCTGGTGTTCGCACCCTGATCGGTCGTCGTGGTGACCGTTGCGGAGTTGGCCAGGTCGCCGGTGAACCCTTCGTCGAGCACGCCGGTGACGACGATGACGAAGTCGCCGGGCGGCAACGTGCCGACGGCACAGGCGAGGTCTTGCCCGGTGAACTGACACTGCGCCTGATCGACCAGGAGGCCGGTGACCGCAGGGTCGATCGAGTCGACGACGGCGACCGACTGGGCGTCGGACGGCCCCGGGTTGGTGACGGTGATCGTGTACTGCACCGGGCCGCCGGGAACGAGCGGGCTGGTGTCGAGCGTCTTGGTGATCGAGAGGTCGGTGACCGGAGCGACCGGCGTGATGATCGTGACCTCGTCGGGTGTCGGGTCGGTCGGCGAGGTCACGCCAGCCGTGTTGGAGATGTCGGTGGTGAGATCGGCGGCCACCGTGCCGGTGATGGTGACGGTCACCGCGTTGGCGGCACCCGGTGCGACCGTGCCGACGGCACACGACACGGTGAGGTCGCAGTTCCCCTGGCTCGCCGAGGACGAGATGGTGCCGGCCTGGAACATCGAGAGCGTCGTGTCGTCGACGACGACGGAGGCGGCGTCGGATGGTCCGTCGTTGGTGACGGTGATCGTGTACGTCAGCGACTCGCCCGGCACCGCCGGGTCGGGGCCAGCGACCTTGGTGATGGAGAGGGCGGCGACCGTGTCGACGGTGACCGGCACCGACGCCGTGTCGTTGCCGGCGTTCGGGTCGGGCTCGGTTGCGCTGATCGACGCATCGTTGGTGATCGCCGATCCGTCGGGTTCGTCGGCATCGACTCGCGCGGTGAACGTGATGGTCTCGACCTGGCCGACGGTCAGCGTGCCGAGGTCACACGACAGGTCACCGGCCACGTCGCTGCATCCGGCGGGCAACGGCGCCTCGAGGGTCAGCCCGGCCGGGAGCTCGTCGATCACCGTGGTGTTCGTCGAGATCGACGGGCCGTTGTTGCGTGCGGTGATGGTGTATTCGACCGTTTCACCGGCAATGACCGGGTCGGGGGTGACCGTCTTCGACACCAGCTCGACGTCGGCGGTGCGGACGACGTCGACGTCGGTGTCGGCGGTGGCCGGGCCGCCGGTGAGCGGGGTGATCGAATCGGCCTGCGCTGCGTTGTTGATCGTGGTTCCGTCGACGATCGCCGGGTCGAAGGTGACCGTGTACTCGATCTGCACCGGAGCGGCGCCGGGCAGGATCTCGCCGAGGTCGCACGTGAGCACGTTGCCGGGCGCCGTACAGGTGCCCTGGGTGGTGGTGATCGACGGCTCGACGATGGTGAGCGCGGGGTCGAGCGGGTCACCGACGACGGTGGCTTCGGCCGACGATGGGCCGGTGTTGCCGACGGTGAGGGTGTAGGTGATCTGGTTGCCGGCGACGACCGTCGGCGACGACGAGGTCTTGGCGATCGTGAGGTCGGCGAGCCGGGTCACCGTGATCCCGTCGGTGGAGGTGTTGTTCGACGGGTTGCGATCATCGGTGGTCGACGTGACGCCGGCGGTGTTGTTGACGGGGTTCGCCGGTTGGCTCGCGTCGACGAGGGCGGTGACGTCGACCGAGATGGTGGCGCCCACCGGCAGCGAGGTGTTCGAACAGGTCACGGTGGTTGCGGTGTTGGAGCACAGACCTCCGGTGGCGTTCGCCAACGAGAGCACGGTGAAGCCCGCCGGGAGTGCGTCGGTCAACTCGACGTCGGCGGCGTCGGACGGGCCGTTGTTGGTGACCGAGATCGTGAACGTGGTGTCTTGCCCGGCGATGACGCTGGAGTCGGCGAACGACTTCGCGACCTGCAGGTCGGCGTTGGTGACGAGCGTGGCCTCGGCAGTGCCCGAGCTGTTGGCCGGGTTCGGATCGGCGTCGGTGGTCGTGACCGTGGCGGTGTTGTCGGCGACGCCGATCAGCGCATCGGTGCGGATGAACCCGCTCACCGTGAGTTGGATCGAGTCACCCACGGCCAGATCGTCGGAGAAGGTGCAGTCGATCTGGTTCGTGGCGTCGTCGTAGGTGCAGTCGGCCGGATTCGCGATGCCGCTCAGCGTCACGACGCGCGGGGTGACTTCGGCGGGCACGGCATCGCTCACCTCGGGTGGCAGCGTGTCGGCGAGTGTGATGTCGGCGACTGCCGTCGACGGGCCGTCGTTGAAGATCTCGATCAGGTACTCGAACGGTTCACCGGCGACGAGATCGGGATCGGCCGGATCGGCCGAGACGAGCGACTTCTGCACGCGCAGGTCGGGGGCGGTGACCATCGGGTCGGAGGTGGCGCCGTTCGGATTGGTGGCGTCGTTGTTCGTGGCGTCGGGATCATCGGTCGTGCTCGTGGCCGTGACCGAGTTGTCGAGGGTGCCCGAGGCGTCGGGCTCGACGATGACGTCGACGTCGATCTGGATGCTGGTGGTCGCGCCGAGCGTGCCCAGTTCACAGGTGAGCGTGCCGCCGAGTGCCGGTCCGGTCTTGGTGCAGGTGCCGACCGGAGTGCTCGCGTTGACGAACGTGGCGTTGGCCGGAAGGAGGTCGACGACGTCGACGTTCTCGGCGGGGGCCGGGCCGTTGTTGACGATCACGACGGCGTAGCGCACGGTCGTGCCGGCGACGACCGGGTCGGTGATGGTGGTCTTGGTGACCTGGATGTCGGCTTCGGGGACGACGTCGGTCTCGATCGTCGTCGAGTCGTTGCCGGCGACGGGGTCGGGGGTGTCGGTGGCGGTGATGGTCGCCGTGTTCTCGATCGTGTCGACAGCGGACGTGGCAACCGTGCCGTCGATCTCGATCGTGGCGCTGCCACCGGCAGCGATGGCCGGGACGAGGCACACCGCCGTCGCCTGGTTGCACTGCGCGAGCGGGCGCACTTCGTCGATCGTGAGTTCGGCCGGGACGAGATCGGTGACCTCGACGTTGACGGCGTCGGACGGTCCGGCGTTGCTGACGGTGATCGTGTACGTGATCGGCTCGCCGGGCTCGACCGGGTCGGGGCTGGCCGACTTGGCGATCGAGAGGTCGGCCGACGGGGCGACCGGCGTGTCGAGGTCGTCGCTGTTGCCCAGCACGTCGGCGCCCTGGTTCGACGTGGTGCTGATGGTGGCCGAGTTGGCGAGGTCGGCGGTGGCGTCGGCGAGGACGGTGCCGGTGATCTCGACGTCGAAGGTGCCCACCGGGAAGTCGGCGAGCGTGCAGTTGACGGTGGCATCACAGGCCACGCCGCCGGGTGCACCCACGAGCGCGGTCGACACGGACCCGGGCTCGAAGATGGAGGAGATGTCGTCGTCGATCACGACGGTGGACGCCGACGACGGGCCGGCGTTGACGACGGTGAGCGTGTAGGTCAGCGGCTCACCGGGCACGGCGGTGGCGAGATCGGCCGTCTTGGTGATGCCGACGTCGGCGACCACGGCGACCAGCGTCGTCTCGGGCGGGTTGCTGTCGTTGCCCGGCGTGCCGTCGGGCGTGTCGCTTCCCGCCGTCGCCGTGTTCTCGATGACGGTGCCATCGGGGGTGGCCGGGTCGACGATGACGTCGAACGAGATCGTCTCGTTCTGTCCCGCGGTCATGAGTCCGAGATCGCAGGTGATGGTCTCGCCGGCGGCGACGCCGGTGAACGAACATCCGAGCGGCAGCGAACTCGGCACCAGCGTGGTGTTGACCGGAACGGTGTCGGTCAACTCGGCGTTGCGGGCGGTGGAGGGGCCGTCGTTGGCCACGACGATCGTGTAGGTGATCGTCGCTCCGGCCGACACCGGGTCGGGAGCCGAGTCCTTCGACACGATCCGCATGTCGGCGTCACGGGTGACCGGCGTGGTGATCGTCGAGGAGTCGTTGCCCGGGGTCTTGTCGTCGGCGTTCGAGACCGTTGCGGTGTTCTCGATCGACGCGATGTCGCTGTCGGCGCCGACGGTCGCGTCGATCGTGACCGTGACGGTGTCACCCGCCGCGATCGACGCGATCGAGCACGGCAGTGCGACGCAGCCGGCGGTGCCTGCGACCGCTCCGAACGTCACCCCGGCGGGGGCGACGTCGTCGACGTCGGTGGCGACGGCATCTGACGGACCGTTGTTGGTGATCGAGAGGGTGTACGTGCCGGTCTCGCCGGCGACGAAGCCGGTGGGTCCGGATTTGACCACTGCGACGTCGCTCTCACGAGTCACGTCGGTCGATGCCGACGACGTGTCGTTGGCCGGAGTCGGGTCGGCGGTGGCGGAGTCGATCGTGGCGGTGTTCGACAAGGCGGCCGCGCCGACCGTCGCGTCGGGCAGGGCGTCGACCTGGACGACGACGGTGATCAACGCACCGACGGGGAGATCGCCGAAGGAGCAGTCGATCGTGCCGCTGTTGTTGGCACAGGCCGGCGACGGCGTGACCGTGGCGTTGGCGGCGTCGAGTTGTGCTGCGTCGAGCACGTCGGTGAGCGTCACCGCTTCGGCGACCGACGGGCCGGCGTTCTGGACGGCGATGTTGTACTGCACCGCGTCACCCGCATTGACGGTGACGGGTCCGGACTTGGCCACCGACACGTCGGCCGACGTGGTGATCGCGACGTCGGCGGTGGCGACACTCGGCCCGCCCGGATCGGTCGGCGAGGTCACGGTCGCTTCGTTCGTGACCGTGCCCGCCGCGGCGGTGCTCGGGAAGTAACCGACATAGGTGATGGTGGCCGGGGCGGCACCCGCCACGACGGTGCCGAGCTCACAACTCGTGTCGGACGAGCACGAACCCTGGCTCGGCGTGACCGAGTCGACGACGAAGCCGGCGGGCAGCGAGTCGGTGACCACCGTCGACATCGCATCGGAGGGCCCGTTGTTCGACACGGCGACCACGAAGGTGACGTTGCCGCCACCTGCGGCGATCGTCGTGGGGCTCGCCGACTTCGAGATCTGCAGGTCGGCAGCGGGCGCGGTGGCGACGGTGACCGTGCCGACGTCGTCGCCAGTGTTGATCAACGTGGTGGTCGACGCGACGGCGCCGGTGGTGTTGGTGAGGTTGCCCGTGATGCCGGAGGCCACGTCGCCGGTGATCGTGATGACCGCGGTGGCGCCGGCTTCGAGCGTGCCGATCGTGCAGTCGACGGTGAGGTCGCAGGAGCCGATCGTCGAGGCCGCCGAGGTCGGGGTGAACCCGACAGGCGGCGGGTCGGCAATCGTGACGCCCTGAGCGTCGGACGGCCCGTCGTTGTCGACCGTGATCGTGTAGGTGAGGGTGCCGCCGGGCGTGGCCGGATCGGCCGACGCCGTCTTCGTGACGATCAGGTCGGCCTCGGCGGCCACCGTGACGACTTCGTCGACGGTCGCCGGCGTGGGGTCGGGGTCGGGCGACGAGGCGGTCGCCGTGTTGGTCAGCGGAGTGCCGTCGGCGACGCTCGGGTCGATCACGGCGGTGTAGACGATGGTGACAGCGTTCGCGGCGCCCGGCTGCACGACCCCCAGGTCGCACGAGAGCGACCCGGCGTTGTCGGAACACAGCGGGCTCGGGAACGTGCTCAACGTCATGCCGACCGGCAGCGCGTCGCCGACGAACGTGGCGTTGGCGGTCGAGGGACCGTCGTTGGTGACGACCACGGTGAACTCGACGCTCTCGCCGGCAACCGGCGACGTGTCGGTGGCGACCTTGGTGACCCCGAGGTCGGCGAGACGGACGATGTCGATGCCATCGACGTCGGTGTTGTTCGACGGGTTGCGGTCGTTGGCGGTGCTCGCCACGGTCGCGGTGTTGTTGAGTTGCCCCGCAGCGAGATCGGCGGGCACGTCGACGTCGACGGTGATCGTGAGCGAGGCGCCGGGGGCCATCGGAAGATCGGCGGAACACGACACCGAACCGGTGCCCGGTGGGTTGCAGGAGACCCCGGTGCCGGATGCGTCCGTCACGGTCATCCCGCCCGGCAGGACGTCGGTGATGCTGACGTCGGGTGCGATCGACGGGCCGGAGTTGGTGACGACGAGGGTGAAGGTCGCTGGGCCGCCGGCTGTCGCCGTGGCGGTGGTCCACTCCTTGTCGATGCGCACGTCGGCTTCGAGTGCGAGTTCGGTGGTGGCGTCGGCGTCGTTGTTCGCCGGGTCGGGGTCGGTCGGGTACGAGACCGACGCATCGTTGACCGCGAGTCCGGGAGGCGAGCCGGCCGGCGCTGTACCGGAGATCGTGAGCGGCGCGGTCCCGCCGACCGGGATCGGCGTGGTGCGGGTGCAGGTGACGTCCTGCCCGGAGATGTTGCACGTCCAACCGCTGCCTGCTGCTGCAGTCGGTGTGCCGAGGACCACCGGGATCGTGTCGGTGACGGTGACCGTGCCGCTGGTCTCGGACGGGCCGTCGTTGATGGTCGTGAGCGTGTACGTGTACGCCGCGCCTGCCGCCAGCGTCGACTCGTCGATCTCCTTGTTGAGGCGGAGGTCGGCCGAGTTGAGCACGGTGTCGTTGGCGGTGCTCTCGTTGTTGCCAGGCGTCGTGTCGGTCGGGCTCGCAACCGTTGCGGTGTTGGCGAGTGCTGCACCGGTCGCGGTGTCGGCCACGTCGGCGACGACGGTCACCGTGACGGAGCCGCCGGCGCCGATCGACCCGAAGTTGCAGGTGACCGGCCCGGTACCGGGACACGCCCCCTGGGTGGTGGCGGCACTGACGAAGCTGAGGCCGGCCGGGAGCGGGTCGGACAACGTGACGTTTGCGGCTGCCGACGGCCCGGCGTTCGACACGACGATGCTGTAGGTCACCTGTTCACCGGCGACGACCGGCGCGTCGACGGTCGTCTTGACCACCGAGACGTCGGCGACCGGGGTGACGGTGGTCGTTTCGAGGTCGGTGTTGTCGCCGGGGGTCGGGTCGGTGGTCGACGAGGTGACCGTGCCGCGGTTCTCGATCGTGGCGGAGGCGTCACCGTCGACGGTGGCCGACACGTTCATCGTGACCGAGTCGCCGGGAGCGAGCGGGTCGTCGAGTGCACACGATCGCGTGGCGACCGAGCAGGTGCCGGCAACGCCCCCGGCCAACGACACCGAGGTGACCGCGAACTGGCCGTCGGTCTGGTCGGAGATCACGACGTCGGCGGCATCGGACGGGCCGGCGTTCGTGACCGTCAACGTGTAGTCGACGGTTGCACCAGCTGCGACCGGGTCGGCGACGTCGGCCTTGACGATCGTGAGGTCGGCTTCGGTGTCGATGGCGACCTGTGCCGACGCCGAGTTGTCGCTGAGATCGTCGTCGTCCTGCGCGGCGTCGACCGTGACGGTGTCGGACGCGCTCGAACCGGGAGCGAGCGCCGGGTCGGTCGCAGCCACGAGCGTGACCGTGCTGCTCGAGCCCGCCGGGATGTCGGCGAGTGTGCAACCGAGCGTGGTGTCGCCTGCGCTCGCCCCGGCGCAGGTCGCGCCGCTGACCGAGACGAACGTGTTCCCGACGAGCACGTCGTCGAGGGTGACGCCGGTGGCCGTGTTCGGGCCCGCGTTGGCCACCTCGATCGTCCAGGTGACGTTCTCACCGGCGACGACGGGGTCGGGTGACCCCGACTTCGTCACGCTGAGCCGCGCCCGCGGCGGCACCGGCGTGTCGACCTGGTTGCTGTCGAACTGGAAGTCCTGCCCGATCGTGCGAGCCCGATAGTCGAGCGTCGCCACGTTCTCGATCGTGGTCCCCGATGCGGCGTCGTCGATCGTGACCTGGAACGAGACCTCGACCGAGTCGCCCGGAGCGATCGTTCCACCGAAGAGCGGAGTGGCGCCGGTTCCGACGCGGGCGACGACCTCGGAGCCGGTGAACTCGGCTTCGTCGTTGCCCGGCGTGTCGGACTTGGCCACGCCACCGATCTGGATCGAGCCGGGCACGTAGGTGGTGCCGGCCGGTATGACATCGCTGACGACGCTGTTGTCGGCGAAGTCGTTGCCGGTGTTCTCGAACACGACGTCGTACTCGAGCACGTCGCCCGGCACCGCGTCGCCGCCGTTGAGGTCGACGACCGTCTTGTTGACCTCGGGGAACTGTGGGACGAACAGGTCGATCGCGGTGGTGAGCACACCGGGGTACCACCAGTCGCCGACCGTCTGGAAGCGGATGGTCGTGTCGGTCTGCGAATTCGCGAGGGTGTTGACCGTGGCGAACTCGTCGATGTCGACGTTGAGGTTGTTGACGTCGACCGGGAGGCCGGTGGCGGTGGGAATGCCGGCATCGGTGATGGTGCCGTTGCCGAAGTTCGTCGTCGGGTTCGACGCGTCGGTCAGGTTGGCGAACGTGGTGACCGGGCCGGGGTTGGTGTCGATGAGCACCTGGTCGCCGGTGATGTTGCGGTCGCCTTCGTACGCGACGATGCCGATCTCGGCGTTGACGGCACCGAGCGGCGGCGTGAGGAACCCGCTGATCGGCACGTCGAGCACGTTGTCGTTGGTCTGACTGGTGACACGCCCGAAGCCGTCGAACACGGTGAGGTTGCGCACCGGCAACCCACCGTTCTCGTAGACGACGACCATCGACCAGCCGGCGTACTGTCCACCGCCCTGCGTTCGCTGGATGTTGCCGGCCCAGTAGTCGCCCGGTCCGGCCGCTTGCACGATCGAGGTGATGTCGGCCGAGGTCTGGTACAGGCTGCCGAGGTTGGCCACGGTGCCCGTGATCGTCTGATAATTCGTCGCACCGGGTGGCAACAGACTGAGCCGGTTGCGCGCCGAACTGTTGGAGTTCGCACTCCAGTGGAGACTGGCGTAGAGCACGGTGCTGCCGGCCGGGGGCGCGTAGACGGCCATCGACGAGTTCGTGGTCTGTCCGGACTGCGCTGCGGTGAGCACACCGTCGTCGGCGTCGAGGTCGATCATGGTGAACGATCCGTTGCCGCTGTTGCGCGTACCGTTGAGGGTGTTGATGCAGTTGGTGCTGGTGCCACAGGTCATCAGCCCGTTGCCGATGATGTCGATCGCACCCGTCGTGTTGGTCGTGTACGCCGGCGGGGTGAAGCTCTGGATCAACGCCGCGTCGGCGTCACTTCCTCTGAACCCGCCATCGACCCCCACCTGCAGCATCGTCAACGTGAGCAGGAACGCCCCGGCCACCCGGCCGAGACGATGACGGGCGCGACGTTCAGACATCATCAGTGACGAGTATTCCACGCTCCGTGACCCGATCCGTCGTCATTCTGCGTTCCTTCACCCAGACATGACGCTCCGGTGACATGAAAGGTCGCGGCGGAAACCGAACCTGGTGCTACCCTGGAGCTCGTGATCGATCTCGCACCGACGCTGCTTCTCCTTATGTAGGGCGAACGCCGTCTTTTTGCGTTCGCCCGTTTGCCCCCGCCGCCCAGGTCGGGGGCTCTTTCATTTTTCACCCGCCGTACGTCCCAACCCCGCTCGAAGAATCCGGAGAATCCGATGCCCCCGCAACCCGCTCAACCGACCCCGATGCCGTTCGACAAGTACGCACCGTTCGTGCCGATCGTGCTCGACGACCGCACGTGGCCCAACGTCACGATCGATGCAGCACCGATCTGGTGCTCGGTCGACCTCCGCGACGGCAACCAGGCCCTCATCGACCCGATGGACCCTGCCCGCAAGCTGCGGATGTTCACCGAACTCGTCGCCATGGGCTTCAAGGAGATCGAGATCGGCTTCCCGTCGGCCAGCCAGCCCGACTTCGACTTCCTGCGCCAGCTCATCGACGACGACCTGATCCCCGACGACGTCTGGATCCAGGTGCTGGTCCAGTGCCGCCCCGAACTCATCGAACGCACCTACGAAGGGCTCGCCGGCGCCCCACGGGCGATCGTCCACTTCTACAACTCGACCAACCCGCTGCAGCGCGAGGTCGTGTTCAACCTCGACAAGGCCGGTATCAAGGACGTCGCCGTCAACGGGGCGACGATGTGCAAGGCCGCCGAGGCCGACCTGCCGGTACTCCCCGACGGCAGCCGCACGCAGATCCGCTACGAGTACAGCCCCGAGAGCTTCACGTTGACCGAGCCGGAGTACGCCATCGAGGTGTGCGAAGCCGTCATGGGCGTCATCGCCCCCACTCCCGACGAGCCGATCATCCTGAACCTTCCAGCAACGGTCGAGTGTTACTCCCCCAACGTCTACGGCGACGTGATCGAGTGGTTCGGCCGCACGATTCCGCAGCGTGACGCGGTGATCGTGTCGCTGCACCCGCACAATGATCGAGGCTGCGCCGTCGCCGCAGCGGAGTTCGGCGTGATGGCGGGCGCCGATCGCGTGGAGGGCACCTTGTTCGGCAACGGCGAGCGCACCGGCAACGTCGACGTCGTCAACCTCGCCATGAACCTGTTCATGAACGGCGTCGACCCACGCTTGGACGTGTCGGACATCGACAAACTGCGTCGTGTCGCCGAGTACTGCAACCGCCTGCCCGTCTCGCCACGCCATCCGTACGTCGGCGACCTCGTCTACACGGCGTTCTCCGGCAGCCACCAGGACGCGATCAAGAAGGGTCTCGACGCGCTCGATGCCAAGCGTGACCCCGCCACCGGCGAGTACGACATGTTCGCCGTGCCGTACCTGCCGATCGATCCGAAGCACGTCGGACGCAGCTACGAGGCCGTGATCCGGGTCAACAGCCAGTCGGGCAAGGGCGGCGTCGCCTACGTGATGAAGACCGAGCACGGGTTCGACCTGCCGCGCCGCCTCCAGATCGAGTTCTCGAAGACGATCCAGCACATCACCGAAGACACCGGCACCGAGATCAGCCCGGGACTCATGTGGGACCAGTTCCAGAGTGAGTACCTGCCGTCGGAGCCGCGATTCGTCTTGAAGTCGCACGAGCTCAACACCAGCTCGTCCGAACACAGTGGTCGGACCGTGATTCAAGCTCAAGTCGAGGTCGATGGTGCGCCACGGTCGATCCGTGGAGAAGGCGACGGGCCGGTCGAAGCATTCGTCGCCGCGCTGTTGCTCGAGTTCGGTGAGCGGGTGAGCGGTGAGTTCGACGTGCTCGACTACTCGGAGCACGCGATCGGGCAGGGTGCCAACACCAGCGCGGTCGCCTACATCGAGACGGTGCGCGGCGGTGGAGACATCCGTTGGGGTGTCGGCAAGAGTGCGAACATCACCACGGCGTCGCTGCGAGCGGTTCTCGCAGCGTTCGAACGCCAGCTGTAACCTGCACACATGACGCTGCTCGTTGCGATGGTCCGCCGCTCGCTCTGGGTCGTGCTGATCGCCGCAGCGGGCGGTGCGGCGTACTCGTGGTGGCGCGACCAGCGCGACGTCGATGCGCTCGACCCGCCCGAGTGGCCGCCACTCGCGCCGGTGACGCCGGCCAGCCCCACGGCTGACGCACCGGCACCCACGGGTTGGGTCGACGCGCTCGACGACGGATCGTGTCCGATCTCGCATCCGATCAAGGCCAACGACAAGTCCGGCATCTTCCACGTACCCGGCGGCCGCTTCTACGACCGCACCAAGCCGGAGCGTTGCTACACCGATGCCGAGGCGGCCACCGCCGACGGCTACCGTCAGGCCAAGAACTGAACACACCGTCACCGATCACCAGCCTCTTGGGGGAAACATCATGAAGGTCTCTGTCGACTTCGATCTCTGCGCATCCACCGGCGCCTGCATGCAGGTCTGCCCCGAGGTCTTCGAGGTCCGCAGTGACGGCTACCTCTACGTGCTCCAGGAGGAGCCGGGTGCCGAGTTGGCCGACAAGGTCAACGAGGCGGCCGACATGTGTCCGACCGCCGCGATCACGGTCACCTGAGCACCTGCCGGGGAACCCGGCGCCCGGTTCGAACGTCTGAACCGACATGAAGCGTGTCATCTCGATCGTCGTGGGCCTGGCGCTGCTCGCCGCGGCGTGCACCGGGTCTGGCGAGTCGACCGCCCCGTCGACGACCACGTCGCTCGCTCCGAGCACGACCACCGCACCGACGACCGTGCCCGACGGTGCGCCGCTCGTCGACCCCGCCTCGCGCACCGCCGACCGGCTTCGTACCGTCGCCGACTACGACGCGCTCGCCCGTGACGGCCTCGGCGACCAGTCGGTCGTGAAGTTCTCGATCACCGAGTTCAGCACCGACCCCGGGATCGTCTGGCTCGACAGCGGCTTCTACACCCTCCACGACGAGTGGTACTGGTTCCAGCTCGTCAACGGCCTGACCGTCCGCGGCTTCGACACCGCGCCCGTCGACGGCCTGTCGTTCGACTCCGTCGCCGAGCTCTACGCGTGGGCCGACGAACACCGCGACCGGCTCCCACTCGACCTCCGGTTCACCACGCTCGATCGCCTCTACTCCCCCGCCTTCTACGCCAGCGCGCTCGACGCGTCAGCCGATCGCCGGATCGGTCTCGGTGCGCTCATCCGCACCCCCGACCCCGACACCGGCACGGACCGCTGGGTGATCGAACTCGAGTACAGCGACGAGGTCACGCTCGAGCAGATGGAGACCTACTTCGACGTCATCGGCGCATCGGTGCCCGACGAGATCGCCGAACGGCTCCAATGGGTCCCGCGTTCGCGTCCACAGGAGATCACCGCTGCGGCGATCGAACGCGCCGACGGCCCCGATCGAGATCGCATCGTCGGCTACGACGAGCTCTCGAATCCCGGCGACACTCAGGTCTACTCGTCAGGCGTCGCCGCCGGACGGCTCCTCGTGGTGACCGACGGCGGCCGATGGTCGCTCGGCGACGCCGGGCCCGACGACATCGTCGCGATCGACGTCGCCCCCGACGACCTCCCGCCCGGCAACGGGCTCATCACCGGCACACCGCAGACCCCACTCGCCCACGTCAACGTCCTCGCCCTCAACCGAGGGATTCCCAACGCGTTCCTCGCCGGGCTCGCCGACGACCCGACCCTCGATCAACTCGGCCGCGTCCGGGCACCCGTACTCGTCAGCGCGACCGACGACGGCACCCTCGAGATCATCCCGCTCACCGACGACGAGTACGCCGGCTGGCAGGCCGCTCAGGGCCTCGCTCCGATCTCGGTACCGGCGGTCGACCTGACGACCGCCCCGTACACGCGACGCATCGACGACATCGACACCACGCTCGACGCCGCCACGCTCGGATCGCTCCGCCCCCTGATCGGCGGAAAGGCGGTCGGGTTCGTCGAGTTGGCCACACCCGGCACCGTCACGATGCCCACCGATGCGCTGGCGATCACCGTTCGTTCGTACCGCGAGCACGAAGCGCAGTTCGCCGACGAGATCGACGCCGTGCTCCAGCACGCAGCGGGCGACTCGTCGGTGCGCAGCCGGTTCCTCCTCCTCGAAGGACGCGACGAGTACGACGAGCGCTTCCCGTCCGATGCCGATGCGTCGTTCGCCGACGACTTCACCGACGCCAACGCCGACACACCGCTCGGGGACGTGTTGGCCGGCGACGGCTTGGTCCGGCTCGTTCGAAGCCGCCCGATCGACCCGACCACGCTGTCGCTGCTGACCGCCGAGATCCGGGCCGGCTTCGCCGACCTCTCCCCGACCCAGGGGCTGCGCTTTCGATCTTCGAGCAGCGTCGAAGACATCGAGGGATTCAACGGTGCGGGCCTCTACGACTCGAACACCGGCTTCGTCGACCCCGAACTGCTCGCCGACAGCGACGACCACCATCGCACCATCGAACGAGCGATCCTGCGCACCTGGAGTTCGTACTGGAGCTCGATCGCCTTCGAGGAGCGTCGCCGCGAGAACGTCGACCACGCCAGCGGGGCGATGGCCGTGTTGGTCCACCCTCGCTTCGACGACGAACTCGAACTGAACAACGGCGTCGCGACGCTCACGATCCGCCCCGAGCCGGGCACCGCTGCGGTGATGGAGGTCAACGTCCAGGCCGGCGCGGTGAGCGTGACCAACGCGACGGTCGACGACGACGCGTCGCCCGAGATCGTCCGCGTGGTCCGACAGACCGCCGGCGGCGACCTCGCCATCGAGCGCGTCGCCACGTCGTCGATCGCCGACTCCGACGAAGTGCTCGACGACAAAGCGCTCACCGAGCTGTTCGATCAGTTGCTCGACGTCGCCACGACCTGGCTCGCACGGGCCAACGAGGCGCTCACCGTCGAGCAGCGGAGCAGCTCGATCACCCTCGACTTCGAGTTCCGGACGATGGACGCCGGCTGGCCGGCGCGCCTCGACGGCACCGTCGAGCCGACGCGGCTCGTGGTGAAGCAAGCCCGCTCGCTCGACCCCGGTATCCGCCACGTGCCGGCGTCGCTGCTCGACCGACCGATCCCGCGCGACGTGCTGGCCCATGCGGTCCGCATCGTCGAACTGAGCTGTCCGGACGACGTGCGTGGCGTGAGTGTCACCACCGATCCGTTGGCGCGAGTCGACCTCGGCCACAGCGACCGGCCACTGGTCGTGTGGGCCGACGGCGCTGCGCCCGCCGACGCCGACGCCTGCGCCGCCTCCGAACTGCTCACGACGCCTCGCCAGTATCTGCTCGACCTGCTCGGCGACCGGTAGGTTCGGCGGCGTGGGATTCCATGCGCAACTCGAACGTTCCTGGACCGCTGCCGGATCGATGCTCTGCGTCGGTCTCGACCCCGACCCGGCCCGCTATCCATCGGTGTTCGACGGTGCTCCCGATGCGACCGAGCGCTTCTGCCGGGCGATCATCGACGCCACCGCCGACATCGCCTGCGCATTCAAACCGCAGATCGCCTACTTCGCCAGCCAGCGTGGTGAGCAGGCGCTCGAGAACATCTGCACGTACATCCGCGAGAACCACCCCGATGTCACGCTGATCCTCGACGCGAAACGCGGCGACATCGGTTCCACCGCCGATCACTATGCGCACGAGGCGTTCGGCCGATACGGAGCGCACGCCGTCACGGTCAACCCGTACCTCGGCACCGACTCGATCGAACCGTTCTTCTCCGAGAAGAACAACAGCGACGGGTCGGGCATCATCCTGCTCTGCCGTACCAGCAACCCGGGTGGCGACGACTTCCAGTCGATCGTGTCGTCGGCCGAGCACGGCGGCAAGCCGCTGTACGTGCACGTCGCCGAACGCGTCGCCGACCAGTGGTCGCAGCTCGGCGAGTGTGGGCTCGTGGTGGGCGCGACGTATCCGACCGAACTCGCCGACGTGCGCACGATCGTCGGCGATCTCCCGCTGCTCGTCCCCGGTGTCGGCGCGCAGGGGGGCGACGCCGCCACCGTGATGGAACACGGGGCGTCCGCTGCGGGACGCGGCCTGATCGTGAGCTCGTCGCGAGCGATCCTCTACGCCAGCGCGGGCGACGACTTCGCCGAAGCGGCCCGCGCCGAAGCCGAGAAGACCGCCGCCAGCCTCAGGTCGAGAGCGTGATGACGCTGATGATGCCGGGGGCCTGACGCAGGTCGTCGAGCACCTCGGCCGGCACCGTCTTGGTCGGTGCGATCAGCATCACGGCCGTCGAGTCGTCGGTGCGGCTCACGTCCATGTCGGCGATGTTGACCTCGGCCGAACCGAGCAACGTTCCCACGGTGCCGATGACGCCGGGGCGGTCGTCGTTGGTGATGACGACCATGTTGTCGACCGGCGGCACGTCGAACGGCACGTCGTCGATGTTGACGACGCGCTGCTCGGCCTTCGGGCCGCTCAGCGTGCCGCTGATCTTGTGGCCGCCGCCCTGGATCGTGAGCAGGTTGACGTAGTCGGCCGACGTGGCGCAGTTGACCTCACGCACTTCGAGCCCGCGGTCCTTCGCCAGCTGCGGAGCGTTGACGTAGGTGACCGGGTCGGAGGTGATCGAGCCGAAGTAGCCCTTCAGCACGGCGAGCTCGAGGATGCGGGTGTCGTATCCGGCGATCTCGCCTTCGACACAGACCTCGAGCACGTCGGGGGTGGCACCGACGAGCGACTGGAACAGGCTGCCGAGACGCTCGGCGAGCGGCAGGTACGGCCGGATGGTCTCGTTGGCCTCGGCGGCGTTGACGTTGACCGCGAACGGCACGAAGTCTCCGGCGAGCGCCAGCTCGACCATCGTGGCGATCGTGTCGCCGGCCTTGTCCTGTGCTTCACGGGTGCTGGCACCGAGGTGCGGGGTGACCACCACGGACGGGATCGAGAAGAGCGGCGACTCGGTCATCGGCTCGGTCGAGAACACGTCGAGTGCCGCACCGGCGACGATGCCGTCGTTGAGGCACTCGGCGAGGTCGGCCTCGTCGACGATGCCACCGCGAGCCACGTTGATGATGCGCAGCGACGGCTTGGCCTTGACGAGCAGGTCACGGTTGATGAGGCCCAACGTCTCGGGGGTCTTCGGCAGGTGCACGGTGAGGAAATCGGACTCCGCAACGAGCTGATCGAGTTCGAGCAGCTCGACGCCCATCTGACGGGCGCGGTCTTCGGAGACGAAGGGGTCGTAGGCGACGAGGCGCATGCCGAAGCCCTTGGCTCGGTCGGCGACGAGCTTGCCGATGCGGCCGAGGCCGACGACGCCGAGCGTCTTGTCGACGAGTTCGACGCCTTCCCACTTGCTGCGCTCCCAGCGGCCCTCGACGAGTGCGGCGTGGGCCTGGGGCACGTTGCGCGCCGAAGCGAGCAGGAGCGCCATCGTGTGTTCGGCAGCCGACACGATGTTCGACTGCGGGGCGTTGACCACCATGACGCCGCGAGCGGTCGCCGACGGGACGTCGACGTTGTCGAGCCCGATACCGGCGCGACCGACGACCATCAGGTCGGTTGCGGCGGCGAGCACCTCGTCGGTGACCTGGGTCGCCGAGCGAATGATCAGCGCCGAGGCACCGGGAATGGTCGAGACCAGCTCGTCAGGCGACAGCCCGACCTGGACGTCGACGTCGTGACCGATCGCTCGGAGGCGGTCGAGGCCGCCTTCTGCGATTTCTTCCGTGACGAGAATGCGTGCCATACGACGACATGCCTATCGGCGCAACGGCCACCGTGCACCCAATTTGACGAACCGTTCAGTGTGAATGATGGCGAGTAGGTTCAGCAGCGTGACCGACCCAGCGGAACGCGCGACCGACGCGGTCGACCACGACCTGATCGAGATCGAGCGATGGTTCGTCGGTCGCGGCGTGCCGCACTTCGTCGAGCGCAAGACCGACGGCTCGATTCTCGATGCGTGGACCCGCGCGCTGCCGCTGCTGGTGGTCGCCTATCTGCTGCTCGGATTCAACGCGCTCGACCTCTACGAATGGTCGCTCGCCGAGAACCTCGCCGCCGCGGCGCTGGTCGTGGTGATGCTCGCCGCGGCGTGGGCGATCAGCAACCGGCTGCGCGGCGTGGCCACGTTCGCCCGACCGACCGACATCGACCCGCCCGAGCTGGCGCTGTTCGTGCTCGGGCCGCCGCTCCCGGTGTTGCTGTTCGGCCAGGTCGAAGATGCCATCGAGAACGTCGTCGTCGCGCTCGTCCTGCTCGCCGTCATCTATCTCTGGTCGGCCTACGGCGTCGGTCCGCTGCTCAAGTGGGCCTCCCGACGAGGCGCGCAGCAGCTCTCGAGCCTCGGCTCCCTCGTCGCCAGGGCGCTTCCGTTGCTGCTGCTGTTCAACACGTTCTTGTTCATCAACGCGGAGGTGTGGGAGCTGGCCGGCACCCTCTACGGGCTGCCGTACCTGGTGGTGATCTTCACGTTCTTCGGGTTGGGAGCGACGTTCGCGCTGAGCCGGGTGCCGAGCGTGATCCGAGACGTGAACACGTTCGCGAGCTGGGACGACGTTCGGGCTCACCTCGACGACACGCCCGCCGCTCACCTCGCCGTCCCCGACAGCGACGCACATCCCACCGACCCGCTCCGGATCCGACAGCGCCTCAACATCGGCCTCGTCGTGCTGTTCGGACAGGCGCTGCAGATCACCCTGGTCACGTTGGCGCTCACCGTGTTCTTCGTCGGCTTCGGCTTCTTCTCGGTCACCGAGCCGACCGCACTGGCCTGGACTCGCCTCGACGACATCAACGTGCTCGTCTCCACCGGGCTCGGCGGGCGCACGTTGATCCTCTCCGAAGCACTCCTGCGGGTGTCGATCTTCCTCGGCGCGTTCTCCGGCATGTACTTCACCGTCGTGCTCACCACCGACGACACGTATCGCTCCGAGTTCAGCGACGACGTCGGCCCCGAGATTCGTGAGGCGCTGGCGGTGCGCAGCGCGTACCGTATTGCCCGCGGCACGTTCGACGCTGCGCCGCACCAGCACACGACCACCGCCAGCGACAACGGAGTTGCATGAGCACCATCGAGACATCAGGAACCGACGACACGATCGACGACGGCGGTCTGCATCCGCCCGACGGCATCGAGATCCGCACACTGCACCGCGCCGACGAGATGGTCGGCCTCGTCGAGGTCTTCCGCCAGGTGTGGGGCTCGGTCACCGAGCTCGTCACGATCGAGATGCTGATGGCCGTGTCGCACTCGAACGGCTACGTCAGCGCCGCCTACGACTCCCGCGGAGGCGAAGAGCGCATCCTGGGAGCGTCGGTCGCGATCCTGGCGCGCCACCTCGACCAGCCGGCGCTGCACAGCCACATCACCGGCTTGCTGCCGGGCGCCCGCAAGACCGGGCTCGGGCGGGCGATGAAGCTCCACCAGCAGGCGTGGGCCGCCGACCAGGGCATCGACTGGATCGTGTGGACGTACGACCCGCTCGTGCGGCGCAACGCGTGGTTCAACATCGCCGTGCTCGGCGCCGAGGTCCACGAGTACCTGCCGTCGTTCTACGGCGAGATGAGCGACGCGATCAACCAGGGCGACGAGTCCGACCGACTGCTCGTCGCATGGAGCGTCGCGACCGACCCGAACGCGCCGCTCCGCGACGGTTCGGAGCTGATCGCCTCGGGCGCCGACCACCTGCTGGTTCCGACGCCCGACGACATCGTCACGCTGCGCCGCACCGACCCGAACGACGTGAAGCAGTGGCGTCAGCGATCGCGCGCCGCGCTGAGCGAGGCGATCGAGCGCGGCGACCGCATCGTCGGCTTCACCCGCAACGGCGAGTACGTCATCGAGGTGGGCTCGTGAGCGGCTTGGAGCCGGGTCGCGTCGAGCGGGTCGAACTGCGCCGGATCGCGCTGCCGCTGGTGTCGCCGTTCCGGACCAGTTTCGGCGTCGAGCGCGAGCGCGACATTCTGCTGGTGCGGGTCGACTGGCGCTCGACCGACGGCAGCTCCACCGAAGGGTGGGGTGAGTGCGTGGCGCTGACCGAACCGACCTACTCCCCCGAGTACGTCGACGGGGCGCAGCACGTCATCACCGAGCATCTGCTCGGTCGGCTGCTTACCGGCGACGACCTCCACGCGTCCGACGTGGCCACCCGGCTCGCCACGCTGCACGGCCATCCCATGGCCAAGGGAGCGCTCGAGATGGCGCTGCTCGACGCACAGCTCCGGGCGGCCGGCGTGTCGTTCGGTGACCACATCGGCGCCACGGCCACCACCATCCCCAGCGGCGTGAGCGTCGGGATCCACGACGACGTCGACGATCTGCTCGCCACCGTCCAGCGGTACGTCGACGACGGCTACGTCCGCATCAAGCTCAAGATCGAACCGGGAGCCGACATCGAGCACGTCGCTGCCGTGCGCGAGCTGATCGGCCCCGACATGCCGCTGCAGGTCGACGCCAACACGGCGTACACCCGCACCGACGGACGCCACCTGGCGAGGCTCGACGAGTTCGACATGTTGCTCATCGAGCAGCCACTGCCCGAACACGACATCATCGGCCACGCCCGTCTCGCCGACGAGGTCGAGACGCCGATCTGCCTCGACGAGTCACTGGTCTCGGCGAGCGGCACGGCCGACGCCATCGAGCTCGGCGCCTGCGAGATCGCCAACATCAAGCCGGGCCGCGTCGGCGGCTACCTGGAGGCGGTTCGCATCCACGATCTGTGCGTCGACCGCGGCGTGCCGGTCTGGTGCGGCGGCATGCTCGAGACCGGCATCGGCCGCGCCGCCAACGCCATGCTCGCGGCGCTTCCCGGCTTCACGTTGCCCGGCGACATCAGCGCGTCGACCCGATTCTACGAGCGTGACATCGTCGTCGACCCGATCACCATCACCGACGGCCACGTGACCGTGCCGCGCTCGCCGGGGTTCGGGTTCGAGATCGACCACGCGTTCCTCGACTCGGTCACCACATCGACCGCGACGATCACGCGCGACTGAACTCGCGTCAGCCGCAGACGTCGAAGTTGTTCGGCAGACCCGACAGACCCGCCGCCTCGGCGTTGCGCTGGATCTCGACGAACTCGGGGTAGTCGTCGAAGAACGCCATCTTCTCGCCGAGGCTGTCGGGAACGTCGATGTCGAACACGTAGGCCGAGAACGACTCGGCGAAGTCCTCTTCGGGATGGGTTGCCGCATACGAGCCGAGGAAGGTCGGTTCGGCGTCGCACAGGTCGGCGGCCGTGTCGTCGTCGTTGGGCGCACCGTCGGCCGGGAGTTCGTCGAGCAGGTCGTCGGACCAGAACTCCTCGATCCACGCAGCCATGTACGAGTCGTCGGTGAAGCAGCCCGTGCCGTTGAAGTACGTGTCGCACGAGTCGGGGTCGACGTCGAGATCGAGTTGGGAACCGGGCTTCTGGTTGAACACGTGGGTGAGCTCGTGTTGCATCGTGAGCAGGAGTTCGTTCGGGTCGTCGTCGCCCGACACGACGTCGACCGCCATGAGGAAGAACGACGACTCCTCGTCGAGTGCGGAGACGAACGCGAGCGTGTCGCAGTCGCTGCAGGGTTCGAACCCGGCGAGGAGGCTCACGTCGGAGACGAGTTCGCTCGGGGTGATCGAGGTGAGCCCGTCCCACGCGGCGAGCAGCCGCTGGTCGTCGAGCCCACCGTCGGCATAGCACGGCGCCTGGATCTGGCCCTGCACGACGAAGTGCATGGCGGTGACCAGGCCGAGGTCGTCGACGTCGGCGGGGTCGCAGAATCCGGCGTCGGTCAGCTCGGCGAGGATCTCGTCGACCTCGTCGATGTCGAGCCCGACCGGTGACTCCAGCGGTTCGACGTCGTCGGAGCCACAGGATGCGAGCACGAGTGCTCCCACGATGCCGACGGCCAGACGGCGATGCAGCGCAGCGGTCACCCTTCGGTGATGTCCTTGATCTCCTGAGCGATCTTCTCGGAGAACTCGTTGGACGGGAGCGCCGTCTGCATGGCCATGAGCTTCATCATGTCGCCCTGGACCTTGACCTTGCCGTTCATGAACGCTTGCATGGCGATCGCCGGGTCCTGGTCGACGAAGAGCGCTCGAGCGGTGTCGTAGTCGGTGGTGATCGTCACGTCGGGTTCGTCGAGCGAGCCGAGTTCCATCACGACCTTGCCCGACGAGGTGTCGAGGTAGCTCTCGACCTCACCGTCGCCGAACGGAACCTCTTGGATCACCTGGTTGATGCGCAGGTCGGCCTCGACCTCGGGCACCTGGTCGGCGTACTTCTCACGGATGGCGCGTGCTGCGCTCATCCATTCTTCGGAGAGAAACGGGTAGGACATGGCGATGACGATAGTGCCTGCTCAGCTGGCATTCGCGGCGTCGGGATCGGCGAGCGGGGCCAACGCCTCGGCCAGCCCTTCGACCGTCCATCGTTCGGACTGCTCGACCGAATCCGACATCATCCACGACTCGACTCGCTTGACGGCGCCACCCTGGACGAAGAACGTCTCGCCGTTGAACGCACACTGCTCGGTGCTCAGGTAGGCGACGAGCGGCGAGATGTTGGCCGGGTCCCACACGTCGAAGCCGGGACCGTCGGGCGACATGATCTCTTCGAGTCCTGGGGTGGCCAGGGTGAGCCGGGTGCGAGCGCCGGGAGCGATGCAGTTGCTCACCACGCCGTAGCGCTCGAGTTCTTTTGCCGCGATCTGGCTGAACGTGGCGATGCCCGACTTCGCAGCCCCGTAGTTGGCCTGGCCCGGGTTGGAGAACAGACCCGACGTGCTCGACGTGTTGACGAGGTTGCGGCGCTTCGAACGTCCGGCCTTGTGCTCGGCGCGCCAGTAGACGGCCGCGTGACGGGTCGGAACGAAGTGGCCTTTCATGTGGACGGCGACGACGTCGTCCCACTCGGCCTCGGTCATGTTGACGATCGTGCGATCGCGCAGGATCCCGGCGTTGTTGACGAGGATGTCGAGGTCGCCGTACGCGTCGATGGCCGTCTGCACCATCTGCTCCGCACCGGTCCAGTCGGCGACGTTGTCGTGGTTGGCGATCGCTTCGCCGCCGGCGGCGCGGATCTCGGCCGCGACCTCCTCGGCGGGAGTGTCGTCGGACCCGGCGCCGTCGTTGGCGCCACCGAGGTCGTTGACGACGACGCGAGCTCCCTGCGACGCGAAGTAGAGCGCGTGCTCTCGTCCGATCCCCCGGCCAGCGCCGGTGATGATTGCGACTCGGCCATCGAGTGACGTCATTCCAGAACCGTAGTGAACGACGAGTCGTCGGGGCGAAAGGACGGTTACAGGAAGATGACGTCGACGACCTGGCCGCGGCGGTACTCGGTACCGACCGCCACCTCCTCGCCGTCGATCGTCAACTGCACGAACGTGCCGTCGGTGGTGCCGAGCAGCGTTCCGATCTCGAAGCCGGTCGAGAGCAGGAGCTCCTCGGCTTCTCGATAGCCGAGGCCATCGAGGTCGGGCAGCGCGATGAAGTCGGGGCCCTTCGAGACCTGCACGGTGACGACGCCGCCCCGTTCGATCTGCTCGCCCACGGCGGGTGACTGCGCCACGATGCGGCCGATCTCGACCTCGTCACTGAACACTTCGTCGCCGACGGCGATCTCGAGTTGCAGCTCGGCGAGTGCCGCGGTGGCCTCGTCGAGCGTCGACCCCGCCACATCGGGCGTTTGTCGTGGCTCCGGGCCCTTCGACACGGTGAGCTCCACCGCGTCGCCGGGCAGCACGTTGGCACCCGCTTCGAGGGTGGCGTTGCCGACGACCTGCCATGCGATGACCGTCCCGGCGGGTACGTCTTCGGAGAACTCCCGTTCGGGTGCCTCGGTGACGACCAGCAGCAGATCTTCGAGCTGCGCTCGCGCCGCCTCGGCCGTGAGGTTCGTGACATCGGGAAGCGCCCGGAACTCGAACCCGTCGGACAGCACCAGCGTGATCGCCTCGCCTTCTTCGAGGTCGACCCCGGGACCGGGCTCGGTGCGGATGACCGTGCCGGGCTCGGGGAACGTGTCGCTGCGCTCGCGTTCGATCGAGATCTCCCAACCGTTGCCTTCGATCTGGTTGCGGGCAGGGCCTTCGGCGGTGCCGGCGAGGACGGGGACCTCGAACGACTTGGTCTGGAGCAGCAACGATCCGGCGTAGGCCAGCCCACCGAGGCCGGCGAGCAGGAGCAGCACGAGCAGGACGATCGGACCTTTGCGTCGTCGGCGAGGCCGGTCGTCGTAGATCTCGCCGGTGCCGTCGCGCGGTTCGACGAAGTCGGGATCGTCGAAGATCGGTGACGCTGCCGGTGCCGGAATCGCCGGCTCGACGATCTCGTCGGGTTCGGTGATGCCAAGCGCTGTGGTCGGCGACGTGGCGGCCAGCGCGGAGTCGGCGACCGCGGCGGGCATCTGTTCGGTGCCGTTCGGGCCGGTGTCGGAGATCAGCCGCAGGTCGTCGGCAGGTGCGGCATCATCGGTCGGCTCGGCATCATCGGTCGGCTCGGCATCATCGGCAGGTGCGGCATCGTCGGGCGTTTCGGCATCGTCGGTCGGGGGCGCGTCCGCGGCATCGTCGGCGGCGGGCGATTCCGGCTCGGGCACCGCGACCGGCTCGGGCACGGTGTCGGGCTCGGGCGTCTCGGGCTCCGGCGTGTCGGACTCGGTCTCGGGCTCGGGCGCCTCGGGCGGGCGTTCGACGCCGCCGGTGGGGTCGGACGGGCGACGCATCGTGGTCGTGTCGAACAGGCCGGTGGCGATGATCGGGATCGGTTCGGGCTTGGGCAGCTTGCCGGCGGCCTGCACCAGTGCACGACCGAACTCCGCAGCCGTGAACCGGTCGGCGGATTCGGGGCGACCGGCGCGTTCGAGCACCGCAGCGAGCGAACCGAGGTCGGCCGACACCGGGAGCAGCTTGTCGATCCGGCTGGCGAGCGTGGCCTGGGTGGAGTCGCCGGCGAACGGCACAGCTCCCGTGACCGACTCGACGAGCACCAGCGACAGGGCGTAGACGTCGGTCTTCGCGTCGATGTTGAGGCCGAGCGCCTGCTCGGGTGAGGCGTAGCGAGCCACGTGGGTGGGCACGTTGGCCACGTCGCTCCACACGGTCTCGCCGAGCAGTCGGGCCATGCCGAAATCGATCACGCGCAAGCGGCGGTCGGCGCCGAACACCATCTTCGACGGGGTGAGTTCGGTGTGGAACATGCCCTTCTGGTGGGCGGCGTCGAGCGCTCGGCACGCCTCGAGGCCGACGACCAACGCCTGGCCCGGTTCGAGCAGCCGGCCACGATCGAGCAGATCGCGGAGGCTTCCTCCACCGAGGGCCTCGACGGTCCAGAACACGGTCGACTCGCCCTCGTACTCGACTTCGCCCCAGTCGAGCACTGAGGCGATGTTCGGATGCGTCAGCGCGTTCGACAGCTCGGCGAGGCGTCGGAACTTGCGGCGGAACTCGTCGTCGGCGGCGAACTCCGGCAGCACGATCTTGACCGTGACCGGGCGATCGGCCTGCAGGTCGATGGCATCGGCGATGACCGAGTTCGCACCGGGTCGACCGGCGCGAACGACCTGGTACCGGTCGGCCAGTACGCGGCCGTCGAGGCCATTGTCAGCTTGTTCAGATCCCATGTTCGCCACCAGACGCAAAACGCTACCGCCTGCGCGATCGGCGACGGTGCCAGGCACACTGGTTGTGTGAGTGACGCTCCCGACGACCTCGACGTCGCCGCCGAGATCGAGCCGATCGAGTCGGCCGACGACGGCGACACCGGTGCCGCCGCGCCCCGAAAGCGCGTCGACAAGGGCCTGCTCGCAGCATGTTTCGTCATCGCTGCCGGGCTGGCGCTCATCGCCTGGGGAGTCGGGTCAGCACTGACCGGCACCGACGGCATCGACCGACCCGACGAGATCGAGGAGATCTCACCGGTCGAGAACGCGATCCAGGTGCTCCAGCAGGGGAACATCATGGTCGACCTCGAGTTCGGCTACGAGGCCGTGCTCGTCATCGACGGGATCGAACTCGAGACGAGTCGCCTCGGCGAGGTGCGCGACGACATCGAGCCCGGCCAGCAGCAGACCACAGACCCGACCACGGCGGTGTTCGATCCGGGCAACGCACGGATCAGCTTCCAACCGTCGGAGGGCGCCCCCATCGAAGAGTTCACCGAAGGGCGCCACAACGCGCAGGTGATCTACTGGCGGATCGAAGACGGTCGCGAGAACGGCGCTCGCTCGTACCGCTGGTCGTTCGACGTCATCTGACCGGCTACCTCCGACCGGCTACTTGCCGGCCGCCTGCGCCGCCCGGCGCTTGTCGCCCTGCGCCATGAGGAACGCCCGGTTCTCGTCGGTCACCGGCATGAACGCGTCCCGCCAGTCGTCGTTGCCCCAGTGCACCGGAGCCTGCACCGTCGTGCGCGGCAGGATCGCCGATTCGAGCACGTCGAGCGCGGTCGACACGATGAACCGGTGGTCGTCGGCGTCGTCGGGCTTGCCCGTCGGGTTGCCCAACGGGTAGTCGACGAACAGGAAGCGAGCGACCCCGCACTCTTCGACGATGTCACGGGCGCTGCCGACGACGATCGTGGCGATGCCCTGCGCTTCGAGATGGCGTGCGACCAGACTCACGGTCTGGTGACAGACCGGTCAAAGCGGGACGAGCAGCGCGACGTCGACACCGTCGTCGGCGCACCACTCGCCGATCTGTTCGGCGTCGAGACCCGTCTTGCGCTGGCTGTACTCGGTCGGCACGCCGAAGAACCGGTCGTTGACGCGGCCGATCCGGCCGTCGTCGGCGAGGCGCTGCAGCGTCCGGAGCGGGAGGAACGACTCGGTGTCGTTCGTGTGGGTCTCGCCCTTGTCCCACGACAGGTCGTCGGTGAACATCCGGTCGGGGACGTCGGCGACCGGGTACGAGTAGACCTGCTTGTCGGTTGCCGGCGCGCCGAAGTGGGAGTCGTGGTGATGGAGGAACGACGTGGTGACGACCGCGACGTTCGACTCGGCGAGCGGTCTGGTCAGCGGAGCGAACGGCACCTCGTCGAAGGCGGCCCACCGGTAGGGCTGCTCGTAGCCGTGCGCTGCGTAGTACTCGCGCGACTTGTCGATGTAGGAGACGAAGCTCCGATGCGACACCTGACGATCCGACCGTTCAGCCATCGTCCGAACCTAGTTCGCCGGTGGCGAGCAGGTGCTCGAAGCCGGCTTCGTCGATGATCGGGACGCCGAGCGATTCGGCCTTGGTGAGTTTGCTGGCACCCGCCGATTCGCCGACCACCAGCGCGAAGGTCTTCTTGCTGACGCTGCCGGGGTTCTTGCCCCCACGCGACGTGATCGCCTCGCCGGCCTCCTCGCGGTTGTAGGCGGCGAGCGTGCCGGTGACGACGACCGCCTTGCCCTCGAGCGTCTGCGGCACGCTTGCCTTCGCCTCGGCGGCGAGGCGAGCGGCGTCGGGGTCGCCGAAGTCGACGCCTGCGGCGCGGAACTTCTCGATGTAGGCCCGGTTGGCCTCCTGTTCGAACCAGGTCTTGACCGTGTTGGCGATGACCTCGCCGACACCGTCGACGGCGGCGAGTTCTTCGACCGACTTCGACATGATCTCGTCGACGGTGTGGAACTCCGCGACGAGCGCCTTGGTGGCGGCGGGGCCGAAGTGGCGCACGCCGAGTGCGGTGAGGAACTTCGGGAGCGGGCGAGTCTTCGACTTCTCGATCTCGTCGACCAGGTTCTGTGCGCTGGTCTGGCCGATCCGGTCGAGTTCGATCAACTGCTCGACGGTGATGCTGTAGAGGTCGGCAGGGTCTCTGATCAGCTCGGCGTCGGTGAGCTTCTCGACCATCTGCTCGCCGAGTCCTTCGATGTCCATCGCCCCGCGCGAGGCGAAGTAGGCGATCTTCTGGTTGCGCTGCGCCGGGCAGTCGGGCGCGACACAGCGAGTGTCGGCTTCGCCTTCGGGGCGGACGAGCGGCGTGTCGCAGACCGGGCAGTTGGTCGGGAACACCCACGGCTCGGGGCGCTCGACGCCCTCGGTGATGACCGGGCCGACGACCTCGGGGATGACGTCGCCGGCCTTGCGAACGATGACCGTGTCGCCCGGGCGGACGTCTTTGACGGCGACCTGGTCTTGGTTGTGCAACGTGGCCATGCTCACCGTCGACCCGCCGACGAAGACCGGGTCGAGCACGGCGAAGGGTGTGGCTCGACCGGTGCGTCCGACCGACACCTGGATGTCGAGCAGCGTGGTGGTGCGTTCTTCGGGCGGGAACTTGTACGCGATCGCCCAGCGAGGAGCGCGGGAGGTGAAGCCGAGCAGTTCGCGCTGCTTGGCGTCGTCGACCTTGACGACCACGCCGTCGATCTCGAAGTCGAGGTCGTGGCGATGCTCCTGCCAGTGCAGACACGTCGCGGCCACCGCGTCGATCGAATCGACGGACGACGAATGCGAGTCGACCGGGAATCCGAGCGACTCGATGTAGCGCAGCTCGTCGGAGTGGCTGTGCAACTCGGGCACCGGTCCGTCGCCGTGGCGGAGTTCGCCGAGCTGATAGCTCCAGAACGAGAGCTCGCGTTCGGCCGTCTTGGCGGCGTCTTTCTGCCGCAGGCTGCCCGCCGCCGAGTTGCGCGGGTTGACGAAGGGCTTGTCGCCGGCTGCGGCTGCTCGCTCGTTGAGTCGCTCGAACGCCGACGTGCTCATGTAGACCTCGCCGCGCACTTCGATCACTGCCGGCGCGGGTGTCGACGCCGAACCGATCGTGTCGGGCACATCGGCGATCGTGGCCACGTTGGCCGTGACGTCTTCGCCGACGCGACCGTCGCCACGCGTCGCCGCTCGGACGAACCGGCCGTCTTCGTAGCGCAGGCTCATGGCGAGGCCGTCGAACTTCAACTCGCACACGAACGTCGGCACCTGACCGTCGAGCCCCTTGACCACACGATCGGCCCACGCGACGAGCTCGTCGCGGTCCATCGCGTTGTCGAGGCTCATCATCGGCACGGCGTGTTCGACCGGCTCGAAACTGGCGTTGATGGCACCGCCGACCTGCTGCGTCGGCGAATCGGGGGTGATCAGGTCGGGATGCTCCGCTTCGAGCGCCCGGAGTTCGCGGGCCAGCGCGTCGAAGTCGGCGTCGCTGATCTCCGGGTCGTCGAGGCTGTGATAGCGCTCGTTGTGATGAGCGACCAGCTCGCGGAGTTCGGACAACCGCTCCGCTGGGTCACGATCGGGGGCGGTCGTCTCGGCCATCGGAACAGACCGTAGCGAAGCCGTACCTCAGTCGCCTACGACCGGGTTCGACACGCCACGCGGCCGACTTCGCCGCTGACGCGCACGAGGCGGCGCGCCACCGACACCTGATGGCCGACGAGCCCGCAGACCGGAGACACGAGGCTCTGTTCTCGAAGGGCATCGGCATCGACGCCGCGCTCGACCAGTTCGGTCCACAGCGCCTCGAGGATGCGCGTCTGACGGCTCGCCGAGGTGATCGCCGGGCCGTCGGTCGGGACGACGCCCCACGCGATGATGCCGCCGTCGCGGAGGAACCGAGCGAGGTAGCCGGCGTAGTCGAGGAGCTGATCGGTGACCGCGACCGAGATCACACACGGCCCCGTGGCCAACATCGTCGCCACGTCGCACGGGCCGCAGCAGTGCAGCCCGACCGTCGACGTGCTCTCGACCGCGGCCATCGCGGTGGAGATGAGGTCGACGGCCTCGCCGGGCGGAATCGGGAAGTCGGGCGACATCAGCTCGACGAGCCACGGTTCGTCGAGCATCACCAGTTGCGGGCTCGTCGGGAGCACGTCGGTGATCATCTCGGAGATGTGCTGGACGTGTTGACGGACGGCGGCGGCGGCGATCGAGAACGCCGCCGTGGTCCGCAGCCCCGCTCGTTGGAGGGCCACGCCGAGCGTGACCGGACCGACGAACTGCCACTTGATCGGGCGACCGTCGAGCTTGATGGCCGTGGCGAGGTCGAGGAAGGCCCGCAGGCCGACGTAGGCGTCGCCAGAGAGGTCGGTCTCGATCGGCACGTCGTCGGCGAGCCGGGTCGGGTCGACCGCGAGGCTGCCGTACTGTCCGAGCGACACGCCCGGGAGCCCGACGATCGCCTGGGCCACCATCCCCTCGGCGGGCGACCGCTTGGGCAGGGTGGGGACGGTCGCGATGTCGAACTCACCGATCGAGAACGCAGCAGCTGCCTTCTCGTCGCGGTGCGGCAGGCTGCCGATCCCGATGAGCTGGCCCTTCGAGAACGGTGACTCGGGTCGTGGCGCGTTCACGTCGTCGGCCGGAGGCGGCGACGTGATGAGCTCCATCGACGTACGTTGGTCGGTGGTCGCCCTCGTCGGCAAATCGGTCGGACGCAGCGATACTGGACGACGATGGCTGACACCGACCCGACAACCGCGCTGAGCCGGGCGTTTCCGTGGATCGCTCGCATCGCCTGGCTGGCCGTGCCGGCGGGTGGTGGTGCGATCGACGCAGCGGTCGACGGCCGCTCGAGCGGCGTCAGCTGGGTCGCTGCGGTCGGCGGCTGGACGGTGTGGGGGTCGGTCGTCGCGGCACTGCTCATCCCGTCGACGCTGTCGTTGGCCTGGATCCGCGTGGTCGGACCGCTGTCGCTGGTGGCCGTGGTCGCCACGATCGTCGGCGGTGCACCGGCGACCGACGTGGCGTTGCTCGCCGTGCCGTCGCTCGTCGCCGTCGCGGTGTTCATGACCCCCGACGTCGGACGCTGGATGGTGCAGCAGTCGGCCTACGGCGACGAGGACCGTCTGCTCCTGCGAGCTCCGGTGGCCGCAGGGGCCGCAGCGATCGTCACGTGGGTGGTCTGGGCGGCAGCGATCGTGATCGGCCCGTTGGCGCTCGGTGCGTCGAACCTCGCCGTCGGTCTCCCGCTCACCGTCATCGCGATCGCACTCACGGCGTACGTCGGCCCTCGCTGGCTGCTGATGGCGCAGCGGTGGCTCGTCCTGGTGCCCGCCGGTCTGGTCGTGCACGACCCGATCGTCCTGGCCGACACGCTGATGGTCAAGACCAACCAGCTCGGCTCGATCCGGCTCGCGCCGGCCGACACGCAGGCCGCCGACCTCACCGGGCCGGCGAGTGGCTACGCGATCGAGATCTCGACGACCGAGAGCGTGTCGACGGTGTTCTCGTTCACACCGCAGGAACCCAACGGCAAGGCGATCCACATGACGGCGTTCCTGGTGGCCCCAAGCCGCCCCGGCGCCGCCCTCCTCCGAGCCAACGCCCGAGGCCTCCCCGTCCGCTAGCCCGTTGCGACGCCTCCGCCCAAGACGCGGAGGTTGGCGAGGTCGTAGAAGACGACGCTCTGCCCGGGGGCGATGCGGCGTTGGGGGTCGTGCCACACCACCGACACGTCGGTGCCGGCGGTGGCGATGGTGGCGGGCATCGGGGTGCCGTGGGCGCTGCACTGAACGAGCACGTCACCGTCGACCGGTGCGTCGATCCAGGTCGTGGCCACCACGTCGACACCGGCTCGGAGCAGGTCGGCGTCGTCGCCGACCGTGACCACCTGGTTGGGGACGTTGACGTCGACGACGTACCGCTTCGGCCCGCCGCCCGGGAGTCCGAGCCCCTTGCGCTGGCCGACGGTGACCATCTCGACCGATTCGACGCGTCCGACCGTGGCACCGGTCGTGTCGACGACCGTGGCCGGCCGGAACTCGATGCGGTCGCCGAGGAACGTCGTGCGTCCGCCCGTGGAGGTGATGAAGCACACGTCTTGGCTGTCGGGCTTGTCGGCGGTGCGCAGGTCGATCTCGGCGGCGCGAGCGCGGACGTCGGTCTTGTCCATGCCACCGACCGGGAACATGGTGCGAGCGAGCTGCGCCTGGTCGAGCATGTGCACGACGTAGCTCTGGTCCTTCTTGTCGTCGTGTCCGCGCTCGAGCGTGAGGCGGCCGTCGGCGGTGCGACCGATGTTGGCGTGGTGCCCGGTGGCGACGGCGTCGAACCCGAGCAGGTCGGCGCGCTCGGCGAGGCGGGCGAACTTGACCGACCGGTTGCACTCGATGCACGGGTTGGGCGTGACCCCTGCCGCGTGAGCCTGCACGTACGGGTCGACGACGTGCTCGTTGAAGTCGTCACCGAAGTTGAACACGAGGTGGTCGATGTCGAGTTGCTGTGCGACACGGCGTGCGTCGTCGACGTCCGACACCGAGCAGCATCCGGTGTCGGAGTCACCGCCCCACAGCTTCATCGTGACGCCGACGACCTCGTGGCCGGCTTCCTTCAGCAGGAGCGCGGCGACGGAGGAGTCGACTCCACCCGACATCGCGCACATCACCTTCACGCCCGCAAGGCTATGACAGTTCAGCGACGGAGACGCGTGACCGAGGCAATGATCACATCGAGCGCGCGGTCGACGTCGGCGTCGGTGGTCTCGTGGCCGAGGCTGAGACGGAGCGCGCCGACGGCGAGTCGCGGGTCGACGCCCATCGCAGCGAGGACGTGCGACGGCTCCATCGCTCCACTCGCGCACGCGGATGCCGCCGAGGCACACAGCTCGGCTTCGTCGAGGAGGAACAGCAGCGACTCGGACTCGATGCCGCCGATGCAGACATGGGCGCTGCCCGCGACCTTGTCGGCTCGGGGCACGGTCTCGATGATGTCGTCGAGACCCGCGAGCAAGCCGTCGAGGAGCCGGTCGCGCAGCGCCGAGATCCGGGTGAGTTCGCCATCGCGGTCGCGGTCGGTCGCCTCGAGCGCCGTGGCGAGCGCCACGATGCCGGCCACGTTGTGGGTGCCGCTGCGCCGCTCGCGTTCTTGCCCGCCGCCGATGATGAGTGGGTCGACCTTCGGTCCGCCTCGTTCGACGAGCACACCGACACCTTTCGGTCCACCGAACTTGTGCCCCGACAGGGCAAGGAGGTCGACGTGCGGGGTGACCGTGCGCAGGTCGAGCCACGAGGCTGCCTGCACCGCGTCGGTGTGGAGCAGCGCGCCCGTCGCGTGCCGCCGGACGATCCGGGCGACGGCGTCGAGATCGTTGACCGAGCCGACCTCGTTGTTGACGGTCATGACGCTCACGATCGCCACACCGGTGCTGTCGGCCGCGAGTTCGTCGAGGGTGGCGGCGAGCTCGTCGAGGTCGACCCGCCCCACCGCGTCGACGCCGACCACACGGCCGCCCGAATGCTCGACGACTTCGAGCACGGCGTGGTGTTCGACCGCCGAACAGACCGCCGTGCCACCCGAGCGGGCCAAGGCGCCGGTGATGGCCATGTTGTCGCTCTCGGTTCCGCAGCCGGTGAACACGACCTCGTTGGGCTTGCAGCCGAGCACGGCGGCGACACGGTCTCGCGACTCGTCGATCGCTCGTCGCGCCTGACGAGCGAAACGGTGCGACCCCGACGGGTTGGCGTAGACCTCGGAGTAGAACGGCAGCATCGCCTCGATCGCTTCGGGGCGCATCGGCGTCGAGGCCGCGTGGTCGAGGTAGGTGATGCTCACGGCGCTCAGGATACGGCGACGCTGTTGGCACGCCCGGGGCCGAACCTTCGCTGGTAACGAGCCATGGCACAGATCAGGAAGTACTCGGGCTGGACGGCGCGATGGTTCTGGTGGCGGATCGTGGCGGCCAACCGGTCGGCGAAGTCGGTGGCGAGCGCGTAGCGGATCTCGGGAGACAGCGTCGCTCCCCGAGTGAGGAACGAGCGGATCACCGTGTACTGCTCGACGGTGATCGCGGTCGGGTCGATCGACTCGGCGAACGTCTCCAGGCCGGCGGGTGCGCTGAACCAGAGTGCGGGTGACGGCACGAACTTCACCGGGTCGCGGATGACGATCGTGCCGGCGATGAGATCACCGACGCGCTGGTTGCGCGGGGTGATCGTGACGAAGATCGCGCCGGTGATCCCGCCGGGAGGGAGCAGTCGGTCGACGATGCCGCCCATCGCCCGCAGCGTGGCTTCGCGGAGGCGGATCGGTGCCCCGTCGATCGTGACGGCGCGCAGCCCGAGTGCCACCTTGCCGGGGGTTCGGCCGCGCATGAACGTCTCGAACAGGATCGGATAGCCGAAGATCAACGCGAAGAAGGTGAAGGCGAACACGGTCTGCGACGTCGAATCGCCGCCGCCGAGGATGATCGAGACGATGCCACCGACGAGTGCCATCGAGATGACGATCGCCGCCATGTCGATCACCCCGGCGAGGATCCGTGACGCGAAGCCCGCCGTCTCGACATCGAGGACCACCGCCTCGGGCGTGATGATCCCGGTGTGTTCGGTGGTTGTCATCGCACACCCGATGTCGAGCTCATGTGGCGTCTACCGTAGAGGACCGATGGACATCGATGCGTTCGTTGCGACGCACCAGTACTCGTGGGCCCGCCTCGGCGACCTCACCGAGCGGGCCCGCAAGTTGAAGCAGATGTCTCCGCACGAGCTCGACGAGTTGGTCGGGCTGTACCAGCGCACCGGCAGCCACCTCGCGCACGCCCGGGTCGCGTACGGCGGCGACGAGGCGATCGTCGGTCGGCTCACGTTCCTCGTCGCCGAGGCGCACGGCATCCTGTACGCGCAGCGCGAGACCGACGTTCGGCGGGCGGTCACCCGGTTCCTGGTCGTGACGTTCCCGGCCGCCACGTGGTCGATCCGGCGGTTCATCCTCGTGTCGGCCTTGCTGACGCTGGTCCCGTGGCTCGTGTTCCAGGTGTGGATCGGGGTGTCGCCCGACGCGTTCGACCTGACCGGCGACGAAGCGGTCACACAGGCGTACATCGACAACGACTTCGAGAGCTACTACTCGAGTCAGCCGGCTCAGAACTTCGCGAGTCAGGTGTTCTTGAACAACGTGCGCGTCGCCGTACTCGCCTTCGCCGCGGGAATCCTGCTCTGCGTGTTCACCGTGTTCATCCTGGCGTACAACGGCGCCAACGTCGGCGTGGCGGGCGGCCTGTTCACCCACGTCGGCGAGTGGGAGCGGTTCTGGGGGTTGATCCTGCCGCACGGGCTGCTCGAGATCTCGGCGGTGATCGTGGCGGGGGCTGCCGGACTCCGGCTCGGATGGTCGGTCATCGCGCCCGGCGACATGACCCGATGGGACGCGGTCACCGCGCAGGGCCGGGCGGTCGGCAACGTCGTGATCGGACTCGTCATCGCTTTCGCGGTCGCCGGACTCATCGAAGGCTTCGTCACTGGCCGACCGTGGCCGACGTCGCTGCGGGTCGGCATCGGTGTGATCGCGTTCGTCGCGTTCTGGGGGTGGACCCTCGTCTACGGCAAACGCGCTGCGGCCGTCCTCGACGCCGAGATGAGATGATGAACCGATGACCGAGCGCAAGCCGACCGGCGCGAGTTGGCGATCGTGGATCGAACACCAGATCACCGAAGGTCAGAGGGGTGGAGCGTTCGACGACCTCGTCGGAGCGGGCAAGCCGATCGCCGACATCGGCGTCGTGCACGACGAGATGTGGTGGGTGAAGGCCAAACTTCGAGACGAAGAGATCGACTGGCTGCCGCCCACCATCGCAATCCGGGCTGAACGCGAGGCGGCGATCGATGCCGCTCTGGCCGCCCCCGACGAGACCACCGTCCGTCTCGTGATCGACGATCTCAATCGCCGGATCCGCTACGTCAACAGTCATGCGACAGCCGGCCCGCCGTCGTCGGTGGTCGTCGTCGACGTCGAGACGATCCTCGAACGCTGGCGAGTCGCCCACCCGGCACCCGAGCCGACACCTCCCTCTCCCAGTCCAGCGTCCGCCCCTGAGCCCGCGCCGCGCCGACGCTGGTGGCGTCGCACCCGCCGAGCCTGAGCCACGCGCTGACGCTCCCCCGCCATCCGCGACAATGCGGGTCATGAGCGAACGTCGCATCCTGATCACCGGAGTGGGCCGCGGGCTCGGTCTCGAACTCGCAACACGCTTCGTCGAGCGCGGGCACACGGTCCACGGCACGACGCGAAGCGGTGAGGCACCGATCGATCTCGCTGGCTGCGTGCGCCTCGACCTGCGCGACGAGTCGAGCATCGTCGACGCCCTCGCGACGTTGGGCTCGACGGTCGACGGCATCGACCTGCTGGTCAACTGTGCCGGCGCCGACGCTCGGATGTTCGGCGCCGGTGACGATGCTCGGGGGCCGTTCGACTTCGACGCCGAGACGTTCAACGCCGTGCTCGACGCCAACGTGACCGGACCGATGGTGGTGACGCGCGAGGCGCTGCCGCTGCTCCGGCGCGGTCGGCGTCCGATGATCGTCAACGTCAGCTCGCAGCTCGGCTCGATGCAGGTCGCGGCGCGGAAGGGACGCGACACGGCCTACTGCGTGTCGAAGGCCGCGCTGAACATGCTCGGCGTGAAGTCAGCCGCGGCGCTCGAACCCGATGGCATCGGCGTGGTGATGATGCATCCCGGTTGGGTCGCGACCGACATGGGCGGGCCGGCAGCAGACCTCTCGGTCGACGAGGCAGGCGCGGCGATCGTGGCCACGATCGAGTCGCTCACCTTCGCCGACACCGGCCGATTCATCCGCTGGGACGGCCACGACCACCCCTGGTGAGCTCAGGCGTCGTGAGCGCCTTTCTGCGACGACATGCAGCGATCAGATTGCCGGTTCTGCTCGCCAGGAGCGCCGTACTGGCGATGTCAATACCGGGTGCACAGCGGCGACGTGGCCAGTCCTCTCCTCGGCATGGTCGGTCTGGTCCGTCTCATTGATCGCTCTCGCCCGGCAGTCCAGGGGCGGTGTGTCGGTCGATGACGTCTCTCTCGTGGATCAGGGGTCGAGGTCGAAGAGGATGCTCTGGAGCTGATCGGGTGTGGGCAGTGGTCCGTCGTCAGCTCCTCGCTCGGCGGTGACTTCGAATAGCCATCCGTTATTGCTGAGGATCTGTCCCTGGACCATCTGATCGGTCTGCTCCAAGAGGGTGATTGGAACCCGTGAGTGGTCCTCGGGCTGGATGAGCTCGCCCGGCGTCATGCGGACCGTGATCACTCGGTTGTCGGTCGTCGATCCGATCGTCACGGTCGCCGGTCCACCGATGGGCATGTCCGTGCCGGTGATCTCGTACCCAAGCGCCTCGAGCGTTCCCTCTCCAGCAAGGAAGTCGATGCGATACTCGAACCACGCCGTCAGCTCGTCAGGCGCCGTTGATGGTGGATCCGATGTCGTCTGAGCCTGAGAAGTGTCGTCGAAGAACTGTTCCCATTCGTTGCTGGTGGCGGGTCGAAGCAGGTTGGCGTACTCGATGATGGTGTCGTCGTCGAAGCCGTTGCTGCCGAGGAGATAGGTGATGCCGTTCTCGGACCAGGTGACACCTCGGTATTCGGGTTGGTAGTCGCCGAGGGAGGTGAGATAGGCGGGTTGGCCGTGCACGGTGGTGTCGGTGACGGTGGCGTAGCCGAGCCGCTGGAGCGGCAGCAACGCGGGGTCTTCGGTGAGGGCCGACACCCAGACGTTCGTGTCGGCGGTGTCCCAGTGGGTTTGGGGGATGGGGTGTTCGAATGCTTGGCGGCTGATGAAGAACGTCTCGATCATCGTGCCCGCTCCGCGCTCGGTCAGTCCGTCGGCGAGTCCGGCCGGGTCGATGACGGCGCCGTAGCCGTCGTCGGCAAGTCGGACGTGCTCGGCGGCCAAGAGCAAGTCGCCGTCGGTCAGGTGGCCGGCGGTGAGGACGTAGGTGGCCTCATCGACCGCGAACTCGAGAGACGTCCCTGTCGTGACGGGTGTGGAGTAGATGTGGCCGTCGACGCCCTGCACGGTGATCTGTTCGGCGTCAGGCGGGACGTCGGGTGACATCTGATCGGCGGGGTACGAGTCGACGGCGATCCACGGGGACAACTCGGGCTGTGCTGCGTCGCCGGTGTACCAGCGGCGGACCAGTTCGGGCACGTCGGTGGTGCCTGCGAGGTCCCCCGCTGTTGCCGGTTCGAACCGATTGCCCGCGGAGAACGTGGCGTTCTGCAGCGCGGCGGGTGTCTCGTCGAACACGAGCGGGCTGCCAGGTGCGAGGTCGGCGACCGCGGCCGGAGGTTGTGTCGCCGGCGCAACGTCGGGGGTATCTGGTCCCGGGCGTTGGACAGCGACGAGTGCGCCTACGCCGACCACGACGATCGCCGCGGCGGCGACCGCGAGCCAGCGGCGGCCCTGATGGGAAGGACCGGGGTCGAGGTGCACGACGTCGCCGGTCGGCGTCGGTCCGATGTCTGGGGTGTGGGCGACGATGTCGTCGAACACAGCCTTGACGTGGGGATCGAGTTGCATGTTCATGTCAATGCCTTTCGGAGCGCGATGCGGGCTCGTGCGAGTGTTCGGTGGACGGTGCTGCGAGCGATGTCGAGTGTCTCGGCGATCTCGGCTTCGGTCATGTCGTGCCAGTAGGCGAGGAACACGACCGATCGTTGCTGCACGCTGAGCGACGCGACCGCTCGGAGCAGATCGACATCAGGGAGCGGATCGGTGGTCGCCTCGGGTCGTACCGCGAGGAGGTCTCGTTGCCAGCGTCGTCGGCGTTGCCGGTAGAGGTCTTGTGCTTGGTTGCGGACGGCGCGGATCAGGTAGCGGTCGAAGTGTTCGATGTCGGTCCAATCGGGCTGCTGGGTGACGCGCAGGAACGCGGTCGTGGTCACGTCGTGGGCGTCGATCGGTCCGACGACCGCGGTGGCGAACCGCATCGCTGCTGGCGCGTGGGTGCGCCAGGCGACGTCGAGTTGTTCGTCGGCGGCGTCTTGCTCGGGGGTTCGGTGTTGATGCATCAGATCCATCTCGACAGGTAGACGCCGCCGAGGCCCCGTGTGCGCGACTGTCGGACCAAGAAAGGCTGGCACACCCTTGATCGTTGAGGCCGCCGACGCGGCCGCGGTCATGGACGCTGCAACAGGCGCGTGCGGTTCGGGCAAGTATCTGTTGTGAGGTCGCCGATTGGCATCGAGGAGCCGCGTGTGAACAACATCAGTGACGCGCCGAACGGGCTCCGGTGGCGAGTCGTGTACTCGGAGCACGCTGATGGCCTGTTCGTCTATTTGGCTCGGCGGGTGGGCCGGGACCTCGCCGAGGACCTGCTGGCAGACACGTTCGTCGAGGCGATGGCGTCCGTAAGCTCGTTCGATCCCGAGCGCGGTTCGATGCGTACGTGGTTGTTCGGCATCGCCTCGAACCTGGTTCGGCGCCATTGGCGCACCGAAGAACGCAGAATTCGCGCACTTGCCCGCGACGCGGCCTCGCCTGTCACCGGCATCGATCCGCTGTTGACGATGACCGGAGTTGTCGACCGCGTCGACGCAGCGACCGAGGCCGAAGCGTTGATCGACGAATTGGGTCGCCTCGAGGAGATCGACCGGGAATTGCTGGCTTTGACCGGTTGGGAATCGATGAGTAGCGCCGAGGCGGGCGCCGTTATCGGGATGAACGCAGCCACGGTCAGGTCGCGGGTACGCCGAGCACGTGCCCGACTCCGGGCGGCCACCGAACAGGAACGAGGAGGACCATCATGAACGATCTCTACGACCGAATCCGTCCCGCCGACGAGCACCTCGACCCGGCGACCGCGCAGCGGGTATGGGCACGGATCAGCAACGAACCCGCCGGCCCACCGATGGCCGACCCACACCTGGCGGCCAGTCCGGACCTTAAACTCGCGACCGCACCCGAACGCGAACACCCCAGACGTGTTCAACGTGCGGCGACATGGGCCGCAGCAGCCGCAGCGGTCGTTGGACTCGCAGGAATCGCGATCGTCGCAGGACGCCCGGGTTCGGAGACGCCCGCCGACACGCCAGCCCAGTCCAATCCCACCAACACGACCCAGAACACGGAACCCGATCTTCAGGTCCCAGCGGACGAGAACGTCGATGCCACCGACGGTTCGGGTCCTTTCATCATCGCAAATGGGACCCGGTTCGCGGTGGTCGACGTGGTTCCTGAGGGATGGAACGTCGTCGGGGTCGACGCGGGCCCTGGCGGTTCGCTGTTCGGGTCTCAACAGTGGGCGCTGCTCGACGAGGCTGGAGAGGTCAATGGTGTGGTGGACGTCCGACCGCCTCGGCCCGTCCCGGCCGACGAAGCCAACCTCGCCGACGACGAGTTCGATTCGACAGTGCGTGGGGTGCCGGCCGATGAGTGGACCGACGATCCGGCGGCCAGCGGTTCCCCCACCCCGCGAGCCGGGATCACGTGGTTCGAGAACTCGTATCAGATGCAGGTGTCCGCCACCGGTGCTGCCCAGGAGTTGGTGCGGCCGATAGCGGAGTCCCTCGTCGTCGACGTCCAAGCGCGCACGGTCACGATCCCCGACGACTTTGGGCTCATCCCGACCGGCGAGCTCGGCCTGACCGATCCCGCAGCGGTGACCACCTCGATCCGCCTGGCGCCGTCGTGGACCGGCCCCGGGCTGATCGTGTACAGCGAACCGAACCGGTTCGGCTACGACCTCGACCAGCTCGTCGGCACCGGCTACGACTGGGAACCGATCCAGATCGACGGCCGCTCGGCAGTCGCCACCCGCAACACCAGCGGCGCAATCGCGATCATCTCCTGGCTGGACGACGACAGGCAGGTCACGATGAGCTCCACGCTCGCCATGGCCAGCGACGCCAGCGCATTGTCAGACGAGGAGCTGCTGGATGTCGCCCGCGGGGTCCGGTTCGCCGACTCGGCCGAGTTCATCGACGTTTCCGCCACGGTCGCCAAGGGAGTCAACAACGAGGTGGCCGGATGGGCGGTCTACGACCAGGCGAGCATGAGCGACGGCATCGAGGCGTCGGTGCGTACGAGCCCCGACCACGACGACGGCCACGCCCTGTGTCTTGACGCGCCCGTCTTCGACTGCATCCTGGTCGACGACGACGGTGGCTTCGACGAGGCGCACGCCGCGAAGGGCTTCGATCTCGGCGACCGCCGGATCGGGGTCGTGTGGATCTCCACGAGCATCGACGCCCAGACCGGCGACCCGACGTTGCGCCCCTCGGACCATCTCAACCCGGCCGACGGCTACACAGACGGAACCACCGCCACGATCATCTCCGACACCACGACCGACCACGGCAGGTTCGTCATCGTGACCATCCCCGATGGTGAGCGCCCACCCACGGTCGGGTTCATTTCCGACGATGGGCCGAGCCCCCGCGTCGAGCTCACCCCGAACCTCGACCAGCAGACAGACCTCGTCGAGCTGTAGGCCGCTCGGGCCGTCCGTTCGAGCTGTTCGACAGGTTCGTGTGAACAGGGTGGCCGTCGGCGGGCAAGTGTTGGTGTGATGCCTGACGTGGACGTGCCCGCCATGCGATCCGACCCCGCCACTGAGGTGGTGGCGGACTGGTTCGACCAGCATGCCCGCGCGCTCGCCGGCTACGCCACGCGACGAGTCGGCGCGAACCTGGCCCGCGACATCGTGGCGGACACGTTCCGCATCGCGTTGCAGCAACTCGACGGCTACGAACCCGGCCGGGGCGGCGAACGGGCATGGCTGTTCGGGATCGCCTCGAACCTGATCCGTCGGCACTGGCGCACCGAGGAACGACGGCTCCGGATCCAAGCACGCTCCGCACGCGCCGACGTCCAGCCAGTCGACCCGCTGCTGCGCGTCGACGAACGCCTCGACGCCAGCGCCCACTACCAACGCGTCGTCGACGCCGTCGCCACCCTCGACCCCGACGACCGCGACCTGCTGATCCTGATCGCCTGGGAACAGTTCACCAGCCGAGAGGCCGCCGCCGCGCTCGGAATACCGCCAGGCACGGTTCGATCCCGCCTGACGCGGATCCGCGCCCAACTCGCACAGATCGTCCGACAAGGAGAGACCGATGGATGAGATCACCATGTTCGCCGAGCTTCGACCCAGCGACGCAATGACCGACGCCGAGCTCGCCGACATCCGCGCCGAGTTGTTCCCCCACCTTGAACCCCAACCCGATGCGCGTCCCGCAGCCGCCCGGCAGGAGGAAGTCGACCTGACGGTGCGCACGCTCCCCATCGGCGACGCCGAGTCCCAGCGACCCCAACGAAGGAGCCGAACCGTCGCCAGCGCAGCTGCGGCGGTCGCCGTGCTCGGGCTCGGTGGGCTCTGGGCCGCCGCCAACCGCGACGACGGGGCCGCACCCGCGCCGGCGGCCCAACCCGCTGGCGCCACGACAGCGCCAGACGTCTCGCGTCCGCCCGACAACAGCGCAGCGTCGACCTCCTCGTCGTTGCCGCTGTGCACCGACGCCGGCTGCGACGGCTTCGACCCGCTCCCAGTCAACGACGGTGCCACCGACTTCTACCTCGGCCCCGAAAGCCTCGGTGAGCCCGTCGTGCACACCGACTGGTTCGACACCCTGACCCGCTGTGTCACCCTCTCCGCCGATCTCGGGTCGTGCGACAAGATCGAAGGCATCGCCGGCGTCAACCTCGTCAGCTATCCCCTCGACACCGGTGAACCAGCGGCCACCGACGACGCCCAATCGGGCCCCGAGATCTCCATCGGCACCACCTTCACCGACCTCGACCCCGCCACCTACGCCACCCGCTGGGGCCCAACCCAAGGCGACGGCCCACAAACCAACACCACCGTGCGCGGCCACCCCGCCATCAACTACCTCAACGAAACCGACCCCGCCGTCATCTGGCAAGAACGCCCCGGCGTCCTCGTATGGGTCGCCGTCCCCCCCGCACGGGAAGACGATCTGATGGACATCGCCGAAGCCATACGCGTCACGGACGGACCGGCGACCATCCCCAACCGGGTCATCATCACCGACCTCGCCGAACCCTGGGACGCATGGGACAACGACGGTGACGGACTCATCGTCGCCACCTCGGACGGACAAGAATGCGTCGGCCTCAACTACATCGACACCTGCGGCAGCGACATCAGCCAACGAACCATCGTCAGAATCCACTCCGACGGCACCGCCACCATCGCCGGCTCGACGACCGCCAACGCGACAAGCATTCGCATCACCACCACCGGCAACGACCCGATCGAGATCAACACGATCCCCTTCGCCAACTACCCCAGCCGCTACTACTCCACCACCGTCCCCGCCGGCGTCGTTGAGACCATCATCTGGCTCGATAGCACCGGCACCGAACTCGACCGCTACACCCCACAGCTCACCGCCCCGGACTCATCCGACGGCGTTCAGCTCTACACCACGATCGACGGTGACACCCTCGCAACGATTGCCGAGCAGTTCGGGTTCTCGCCCGACGACACAGCACCAATCGCCGCCCACAACGGCTGGACCGGCATCGGACCAGACGACCCCCTCGACGCCGGCACCGTCGTCATGATTCCCCCAACCACAATCCGTCCGACGACGACCATGGTGCCTGAGCCGACCTGCGCCGATGGCGACCAGACAGCAATCCCGAGTGTCGCAGGCATGGCATACCCCGCAGCAGTCGACAAGCTGCTCGCCAGCGGGCTCAGCTTCGAAGTCATGCGCGAGGCACCGCCCGAGGGTGAGACCGCCACCGACAACGACTATGCGGTCGTGGACCAAGGCACCACACCGGGGGACACCGTTGCCTGTGGTGCCGAGGTGCGGATCACGGCCGCCTGGCGGCCCGGCAAGCTCCACCCCATCGAACCCGGCGAGACGTGGGAGTCGATCGCCGCTACCCAAGACATCCCGGTCGTAGAACTCCTCGGATTCAACGGCTTCACCGTCGCCGAACTCGAAGCCGCGGGTGAATCCACCACATCGCCGCTCGAGGTCGGGCGAGCGATCTCGCTCAGCATCCGCCAGCCCACGCTCAACACCGTCCCAGCACCGACCGGCTGACGACCTGACAGCCGCCCATAACACTCCAACCCACGCTCTGCCCCGACCGCACAATCCGGCACGTCGGTGCTCGGTCGGGTGCGCGATATCAGCGGTCGCCAGCCACGCACGTCCGGGCCCATGGCCCGTTGAGAGGCGATCAGGCGCTGCGCGTTCTCGCTCCACCGGTCGCCGTACCTGGCTTGAAGCTCTTGAAGGCGCCAGTCGTTGCCGGTCACCACGCCACGGCAGTGTTTCGTGCCACAACGGCATCGCATCGACCACTCGTGCAGCGTGGAGAAGGTTGCGTAGTCAACCGTGATCTCATCGCCGCCCGTCAGGGTGTCGGCGTGCGACGAGCGAGAAGGAGACATCGAGCCACACCGTTGGGTCGCAGGAGTGGTTGCCGAAACGTGCGAGGGAATCGTCGAGCACAAGGTGTTGGTCGGCGCTCACTCCACTGGAGTCGACGTAGCCGTCAGTTGAGACGGCCTGAGCGAGCAGATGATGGAGTTCGTCGTCGGTACGACGTTCCCGCCGAAGTGAACAACGACGTCGCCGATGTCGAGGTCGGTGGTGGCGAACAAGCCACGGCCCTCGATCGATGATTCGGCGACAACGACTCTCGCACTCACCCACGACGACTGTGGCGGACGATCCGACATCCATCCATCCTGGCCGCTCGTACGAACCCCTCGCAGCACACCGACGCGGATGTGGCTCTGACGCGCTCGGAAACGCGCCCCGCAGAACGCCGTCTACCTGCGTGCGATCGGATCCAACTGCGCGTTGCTACACCGGCTACATGCATGGTGCTGGACTCAGGAACGGCGTCGTTGTCTGCGCAGGAGGGAGCGGAGTGTCTCGGCATTTGCGTAGCCGACCCGCAGGGCGATCTCGGCGGAGTTGAGGTCGGTGGTTGCCGAGAGATGCCGAGCCCGTTCGATGCGTAGACGTTGGACGAAGCCGAGCGGAGTGAGGTTGAGCGCCGAACGGAGTCGTCGTTCGAGGGTGCGCCGGCTCGTGCCGAGCGACTGCGCGACGAACGCGACGTCGAGCGGTTCGTCGAGGCGGGCGCGCACGAAGCGTTCGAACTCGACGACGATCGGGTCATCGTGCCGGAGGTGTTCGTAGGCGACGAAGGCCGCCTGCGACGGGCGCTCGTCGATGAGGAGCAGCTTGGCGACGTGCTGGGCCAGGTCGGGGCTGACCGATCGCACGATTGAGAGTGCGAGGTCGATGTGGGCGAAGGCGGCGCCGGCGGTGACGAGGTTTCCGTCGACCACGACCATGGTGTCGAGATCGAGGTCGACGGTCGGATAGCGCTTTCGGAACTCCGGCCCCAGGAACCAGCTGGTCGTTGCCCGCCGGTGGTGCATCCGTCCGGTCTCGGCGACGGTGAACACACCGGTGCACGCTGCTGCGATCTGGGTGGTCGCGTCGTCGAGACGCGCGAGTGACTCGATGACCAAACGGGCACCTCGGCTCTGCAGCGCGTCGTTGGTGGCGGCGGCAGTGAGGGTCCCAAGCGCAGGGACGACGACCACGTCGAAGTCGCCGGACTCCGACAGAGGATGGTCCACCGACAGGGTCATTGATGTCGTCGTGGTCACCCGCCGCTTTGGTCCGACGATGGCGAGCTCGATCGGGTCGATACGCGGGTCGACATCGCTGCGGGCTCCGTCCGCCACCCGCAAGATGTCGATCACCGATGCGACCGCCGAGCCGAAGCAACCGTCGAGCGCGATCAGTCCGATACGCATGGCGTGAACGGTAGCAATGCTGCCGCATGCGCCACTCGTCATCGACCCTCGCTCGTCGTAGGTTGGACTTCTCACACGAACAACCCCAATCAAGGAGACCACCATGTCGACACCCGCGTCACTCCCGTATGCCTTCGTCGCCAAGATCGTCGCGGCCGATGGACAGCACGACGCGCTCGGCGATCTGCTCGCCAGCGCTGTCGAACTCGCCAACGAAGAGGAAGGAACGATCGTCTGGTTCGCGGTCAGGACCCACCCCGACACCTTCTGGATCTTCGACGCGTTTCCCGACGAGGCCGCTCGCGACGCCCACGCCAACGGCGCAATCGTCGAAGCCCTGATGGCGAACCAGCATCTCCTCGGCGCAGCGCCCGAGATCCTGCCCGCCGACGTCCTCGCTTCCAAACTCCCGTAGTTCGCCACCACTCGAGAGGGTCGAGCCCCGCCGAGCGGCAGGGTCCAATCGCCGACCTGCTCGTGAATGTTCGGTTTGACCAGCGAGGCAGCCTTTGTTGGTGCCCCTCCGTTGCGGGCCGCATGATGCGAGACTCGTTGCATGAGTCCGCCACAGCGGTTGGCCGATCTTCAGCCGTCATCGGAGCGCCTCGGTCTGACCGAACGTCTGGACGAAGAACGTCGAGCGGTCGTCTCCCAAGCGTCCGACCTGACACCCGATGAGCTGCACACTCGCCGCTCCCGGCAACGAACCTTACGACCGGCCGGTTGGTCAAGCACCTCTCGTTCACCGAGGATCGATGGTTCCAGCACAAGCTGCTCGGTCTCGAGCTCCCCGTACCGAGGCGTTCGGTCGACGACAGAGATGCGCACGAGTGGTCGTTCCACTCAGCCGACAACGACAGCGCCGAGGAACTCCTCGGCCTGTACGTCGCAGCGCGCGAGCTGAGCCGAACCGCCACGGCAGCGTGCGCGTCGATGGACACGCTGGCGGCGTTGCTGTCGTTCGACAAGAAGCCGGTCAATCTCCGTTGGCTCCTTGCAGACATGATCGATGAGACCGCACGGCACTCCGGGCACGCCGACCTGATTCGAGACGCGCTCGGGCGGCCTCCAGTTCGCTGAAGCACTGGCGACAAAGGCGCTCGATATCACCGGGCTGCCCGAGCGGCATGCAGCGTCCGGGAACGGCACATGAGTGCGGTGGAAACCGATCAGATCATGCAGACGAGGCCACGGGGTTCCGCCGGGCGCCAGCGCGCCGCGGAGGTAGTTTTGGCCGTGTCATGGAGTCGTCGTTGATTGTTGCGGGGTGCGTGTTTCCAATACCCGACCCAGAGATGCAGCGACAGTGGCTCGCAGCGGTCCACACCGCAGCCCGTTGTTGTTCTGCCGAGGTCGTCGGAGCAGTTGCTCCGGTCACGGTCGGCCGCAGTTTTGCTCGGGTCCTGGTGAGGGGTTCTGGCGGCGATTCGACCACGGTCATGCTCAACCCAGCCATCAGGCTTGTCGGAGCGGTGAGTGGCGATCATTCCCTTGTCGCGACTGCTGAATTCGTGACCGTGGCTGGAGCCGAGGTGTTTCTGGCCAACGGGTTCGCGATTGCTGACCCGCTCGATCTGGCTACTTCGCTCACCGAAGGTCACCTGCTGCCATTGAAGGACGAGGAAGCCGAGCAGGTCCGATATCACCAACCCGACCGTGTCGGTGATGTGGTCTTCAATTGGTTCGACTGACGAGAAGAACGCTCAGAACAACACCGCACGCAACTACCCCAACCTGCGCGAGAACGGCACATCCGATCGGACGACCCCGTCCAGATCGTGCGGGTGCTCGCCGCTGGTCAAGATGTTGCGAGGCCGAGGAACACGACGACCGATCGTGCGAGTCTGGCCATGTCGTCGTCGGATAGTCGGCCGATCCGTTCGCCAAGTTTCGCACGAGGAACGGTCGTGATCTTGTCGATCATGAGCCGGCTCGGTTGGCGGATTCCGGTCGCCTCGTCGGCGGCGACAGGTATTCGAAACAGTGGAGCATCGGTGTCGTCAGTGGTGAACGCGCAGACCGTGACCGACGCAGTCGCGTCGAAAAGATCGTCTTGGATGATGACGACCGGTCGCGGTTTGCCGGCGTACCCGCTCCCGGCGGCAGCGGTCCAGATCTCGCCGCGCCTCACTCTTCGTCGCCGAGGGCGTCGATGAACGCTTGATCATCAGACTCCTGGCCGCTCGTGGCAACGGCGAGCGATTGATCGTGGGCTTGCTGTGCGAACTGGGGTGATCGGACGTCGGGCACCCAGAATTGAACTGGCCGCAAGCCCTGCGCGCGGAGCCGGTCGCGATGAGCGCGCACGCGGACCGCACTTGCCGAAGTCGAACGTTGACGAGCCATACCAGGACGTTACATGTAACGCTCCTCTCAACGCAACAGGTCGCATGACATCTTCAAAGAGCGCGCCCAGAATGTCCCGGGCCGCAACCGCCTCACGCCGCTCCTGATCGGCACATACGATCGGCCGAGGCCACCCAGGAATGCGTCGCCTCACACTCGATGCAACGATTGGACGGGTAGATCATCACCCGTCTCGTTGCTGTAGTCCGCGGCACACACCGCGAACGCGACCGTCTTGCCGGAGACCCAACTCGCCGGTTCATGTCGAAATACGCCTCCGGGCCACATCGAAACCTGGGCGGACCCACTCTGGGGGCTTGGCCGAGCGACTCGAACAAGACTGCAAGAGCACCGACGACGGCCGCGAGTTCCGATGGGCCGATCGTGCCGACACGGTTCGCTGGATGTCGTTCGTGTCGTTCGCTGCACTGAAATCGACACTCCTCATCTCGGGGCTGGTCGCCGACTCCACAACAACGCGAATCCTTGCAGCAATCGCTTTGATCGTTGCGTTCATCGCAGAGGAGCTCAGCGCCAACCGTGTGGTCGTTGCCGCGAAATCAGCGAACGGCCGAACCTGCCAGTGACCAGCCGCTAACGACCACTACGCCGACCCTGAGCTCATCGCGTCGCCGGCGCGCTCTTCGGGCTGCCTCGACCCGACGGCGCGCTCTCGCCCACCTCCAACGAGGGCGGCCACGCCACGGCTCGGCCGCCGCGTTCGACGCGGTTCGTGCTCGGCGGCACCCACCGACTGGACCGCGAGATCCACGACGGCCAACACGCCGTCACTGCGCTCCGCGTCGACCAGGCCCGTCGCTGAACACTGAATAACCTGCTGACAACAGGTTGCGTATCGAACACTTGTTCGGTACAGTGGTTCCCATGTTGGCCACCGAAGTCGAAGCACGCCAGGTCGTGGCGAGGCTCGCGGAGGCCATCGACGCACTCGATCGGCTCGACCTGGATGCGGTCGACCCGGCGACCGCATCGACAGTGCTGGTCGAACTCAGCACGCAGTCCGACCGACTGCGCGGCGAGATCGCGCGGGTCGCTGCCGTCGTCGCCGACTCCGAGGCGTGGCGCGCCTCGGGAGCCGCGTCCATGGCCGCGTTCTTCTCGAACGCAACCGGTGTCGCTTGGGGGCAGGCGCGAGCCACCGTCGAGCTCGGCGAGGTCATGGCACAGCACGAGGCCATCGACCGCGCTGTCCGCAGCGGCGACCTGTCGCCTGCGGCAGCGCTCCAACTCGCGGTCGCTGTGGACGATGTCGGTTTCGACGCGGTCGAAGGCGAACTCGTCGACGAACTGGCCGGGCTCACGCCGACCAAGGCCGCACAGGCGGTCAAGACGTGGCGCGCCGTCGCCAATCCGGTCGACGACGCAGCGCGCCGGACGACCGCCAACGCTGCTCGGTGCCTGTCGTTCCGGCCGGCGGGCGATGGCATGACTCAGGTCGACGGGATGCTCCCGAATCGAATCGCTCAGAGTCTTCGACGCACGCTCAGCCACCTGGCCGAACAACAACGAACCGACAACTCCGGGCGCAGCGCCACGCAGCGCCGGGTCGATGCTCTGGGCGACCTGTGTGCCGCATACGAGCGCGGCGAGGTCACCGGCGGGCGCAACCTGCCTCGCGTGATCGCCACGATGACGATCGCCGACCTCGAGCAACGCTCGGGCGTTGCCACCGGCACGTTCGGAGAAACGCTCACGTCCGACGAGGTCGATGAGATCTGCTGCGACGCAGTGATCCACCGCTACGTCGCAGATCAGACCGGCGCCACGATCAACTTCGGCCGTGGCCGGCGAACGATCTCACCGCAGCAATACCTGGCCCTCGTCGCACGAGACGGCGGGTGCCGACACCCTGGCTGCGATCGGCCACCGGAGTGGTGCGAAGGCCATCACATCAACGAATTCGCAGCCCGGGGCGGGCTCACCGATCTCGACGAACTGGTCTTGCTCTGCCATCACCACCATCACGACATCCACGACCGATCGTGGCGATTGACCGGAACGGCACAACACCTCTGCTTCATCGGCCCTGACGGCCGACGGCTGCCCTCATCGCTCGACACCGTTCACCAGCAGGTGGCGTGACCCACGAACTCCCCCGACCGGCCACGACGAACGCCCGACGTTCCACTCACGGCCGGCCGCCGAACCGACAGCTCCTTGACAACCGAACGGCCCGGGCCTCTGGATCAGAGGCGACCCTTGGCCTTGAGTTCGAGGTACTGGTCGACCACGGCGGTGGCCAGTTCACCGGGTCGGGCGTCGACGACGATCGCTCCGGCGGCCGACAGTTTCGCCACGGCCCGGTCACGGGCGGTGAGCGATGCGACCGCCGCGGCCGATCGGTACGCCTCGGCCGGGCCGTCGTCGGGCCGCTCCCCTGCCCCGGTCGCCCAGTCGGCCACGTCGGGGTCGCGGACGGCGGCGATCATCACCAGGTGGGTCTTCGTCAGCGCAGCCATGGCGGGGAGCAGCGACTCGACCACGACGGTCTCGACGAGGTCGGTGTAGACGACGAACAGCGATCGTCGCCGGAATCTCGACGCCGCCGTGGTGAACGCCACTCGGTAGGCGCTCTCGCCGTACGACGTGTCGAGCAGGTACATCGCCTCGGCGATCCGGCTGAACTGCGCCTTGCTGTTGGAGACGGGCACGATGCCGCGCACCTGCTGATCGAAGGTGACCAGGCCGACGTTGTCGCCGAGCTTCGACGCCACCTGCGTCAGGCCGAGCACGGCGTCCATCGCATGCTCGACTCGTGGCACTCCGCCGACCGTGCCGGCCATCACCCGACCGTTGTCGAGCAGCGACACGACGTGCTGGTTGCGTTCGGCCCGGTACTCGCGGACGATCGCCTTCTGCTGACGAGCCGTGGCCGCCCAGTCGACGCGGCGGATGTCGTCACCCGGCCGGTACTCACGGAGTTGGTCGAAGTCGGTGCCGGTCCCGCGCTGGCGAACGCTGCGCAGTCCCGACTCGAGCGGAATGCGCATCCGGGTCGCCATCAGGTCGCGAGACGGGTACGCCGGGAGCACGGCAAGCGTTCCGGGAACGTGTCGGGTCTGCTGACGATGCATCATCCGCAACGGCCCCGTGGTGCGAATCGTGATCGCGCCGAACGGGAACCGACCGCGACGGCTCGGTTCGATGGTCGCACCGAAGCGGTGCTGGCGGCGTCCGGGGAGATCGAACGTCGACGAACGTCGTGTTGCGGCGAGGCTCGGCCAGATCGCGTCGGCGACCGCCACCGGTGTCGATCGCTCCGAGCGATTCTTCACGATCCACGCGAGTCGGGCCTGCTCGCCGACGGTGAGCAGCGACGGGAACTCCCGCTCCACCTCGATCTCGTTCGGCGACAGCGCCGCGAAGAAGTCGATCATCGCGGCCACGGCGACCAGCGCGAGCGCCACCACGACGAGCGCCCACCGGTCGGAGCGAACGACCGCGAGCGGCACAGCGACGAGCAAGACGACGAGCGCGAGCCATCCCGTCGGGATGGGAGCGCTGCGTCGGGTGGCCATGATGCGGGTCGTCGAGCGTGTGTCAGCGCGGCGTCGGGACGGTGGCGAGCAACCCGTCGATCACCGTGTCGGCAGCCGTGCCTTCGAGTTCGAGTTCGGGCCGCACGAGCACCCGGTGCCGTAGTGTCGGCTTCGCGACGGCCTTCACCTCGTCGGGGGTCACGAACGCCCGACCCGACATCCACGCCCACGCCTTCGACGCGTGCAGGAGCCACGTCATACCGCGCGGCGACACACCGAGCTGCAGCGACGGCGACTCGCGAGTCGACCGGCACAGCTGCACGATGTAGTGGAGCACGGCCGGCTCCACGGTGATCTGACCGATCTCGCGTCGGGCCTGTGCGAGGTCGGCGGCTGACGCGACCGCTCGGACGAGGCCCGGCGCGTGCGGGTCCATACCGGCGTGGTGGCGCACGAGCATGTCGTGTTCCTGCCGCTCGGTCGGATATCCGACGACCAGCTTGAACAGGAAGCGGTCGAGCTGTGCCTCAGGCAGCGGGAACGTGCCTTCGTACTCGATCGGGTTCTGCGTGGCGATCACCAGAAACGGTTCGGGGAGTCGATGGGTGGTGCCCTCGATCGACACCTGACGCTCCTCCATCGCCTCGAGCAGCGCAGCTTGTGTCTTGGGCGGCGTGCGGTTGATCTCGTCGGCGAGCAGCAGGTTGGTGAACACCGGCCCTTCCCGGAACCGGAAGGTCGGAGTCTGCCCCGGCGCCTGATCGAGCACCGACAGGCCCACCACATCCGACGGCATCAGGTCGGGGGTGAACTGGACCCGGGTGAACTCCATGTCGAACGCCGCAGCGAGGGTCTTGGCGAGGAGCGTCTTGGCCACGCCCGGCACCCCTTCGAGCAAGACGTGCCCGTTGACGAGCAGCGCCGAGATCACCCCGCTGAGCACACCCTCCTGTCCGACGATCACCTTGCCGACCTCGTCGCGCACGTTCATGATCGCCTGGCGGGCACTCGACGACGCCGGGTCGGTGGCCGGTGGAGCGGGCTGCGATGTCGGTGATCCGATGGGCTGATCGAACGGTTGGGTCATGTCGGCACGCTTTCTGGTTCGGGTTCGCGCTCGGCTTCGAGCACTCGTCGGCGGAGACGGTTGGCGGATCGGGAGATGTCGAGCAGCGACGCGTCGTCGGTCGCAGACCGACCGAGCAACTGTGCCACCTCGCCGGGCGCGGTTCCGGCACCGTCGCTGACGGCGTGGTCGAGCACGTCGAGCGGGGCGGACTGGTCGACGTTGAACGCATGGCTGAGGTCGCGGTGGAGTCGGCTCAGCACACGCCAGCCGGCTCGCTGGGCATGACCGGCCCGCGCCATGAGATTGCCGGTCGCCGACACGAGTTCGCTGCCGGCGATCGGCACCGCGACCGGCTCCGAGACGATGCGCCCGAGGCGCGCACTCCGGGAGATGGCGAACACGACGAACGACAGCGCGCCCAGCGCGAGGGCCATCCACACCCATGTCGGCACCAGATCGAACAACGTGTCGTCGCCCGAACCGAGGTCGGCCACGGTCGGCGACGCGCCGTTGCCGACGAGGACGGTCACCGAGCCTCCGGGATCGGGGATCAACAGCGCAGCAGCCAACGCCGCGTTGTCGGCCCGCCGGAGGTGTCGATTGACGAAGACCTCGTTGTCGCCGAGACCGATGATCGTCCCCTCGCCGATCGAGCGTTCGACGATGAACGAGTTGCTGCCGCGGGTGAAGCACTGCGGCTCGGTGGGTCCGACCGGGAAGAGCACGCCCTCGGGCACCAGGATCCCCCGCGAGCCGAGCAGTGTCGGATACGTGCAGGTACCGACCGTGAGGTTGGCCTCCCGAGCGGCGTCGAACCGCTGCTCGGGAAGATCGGGCCCGACGATCTCCACCGCTCCCCCGTCGAGTCCGGCGCCGCCGTGCAACGAACTCATCGGATCGGCGACGACCACCACGCCGCCCGCCTCGGCGAACTCGACGAGACGCACTCGCTGCTCGTCGTCGAGTCGGTCGTCGAGGACGATCACCGTCGTGTCGGATCCGTCGACCGGCACGTCACGCGTGTCGTCGACCACTGCGCCGAGACGCTCGAGGGTCAACACCAGGCCGCGCGCGCCGTCGGGTCGACCCGAGCGCGGATCGAACGGCTCCGGCGCCGGGCGAGCACGCACGAGGAGCAGCACCACCACCGCCATGACCAGCACGAACAGCATCGAGCCGACCACCTTCACCCCGGAGGAGGTGCCCTCGGCTCGGACCGCAGTGCGACTCATCGGACGCGCACCGATCCGAGGACGGCCGTCGACGCGGTCACGAAGCGTTCGTCGTGCTCGGCGACCACGGCGTCGTCGTTGAACCACGCCTGGTCGAACAGGTCGGCGGCCGTACCGAAGTCGTGGAGCACGTGCGGTGCGAGCTCGGCGATCTGGGCTCGCTCCTCTCCCGAGGTTCGCCCCGGGATCTCGTCGACGAACCCGGCGCGGGCCAGATCGCCGACGAGACCGCGGTACTCGCAGCGGATGGCGTCGCGAAACCGCCCGGCTGCCCGATGCTCGGCGGCCGAACGGCGCCACCGGTCGGGCGGCGTCTCGTGGTCGATGATCCGCTCCGCCACCTCCTCGTCGAGATCCTCGTCGAGATCGTCATGGCCGGAATCACCGTCGTCGTTCGCCGTCGACCGCCCGGCAAACCACGCCCTGACGAGCCAGACGAGCCCCGCGACGACCACCGCGACCAGCAGCACGACGAGCACGATCCCGCCACCTCCACCTCCACCGCCGCCGACGCTCGGCGGGTCGAAGTCGACCGGCTCGATGTCGCGCGGCGCGGCCGTTTCGCACACGTCGCTCCCCGCGGTGACCGAGCATGCGACGTCACGCACCTCGTCGGGGTCGAGACTCACCGAACCGCTCCGAACGCGGCGTCGGCCTCGATCACCAGGTCGAGCCCTTCGGCGTCGAGACGCACCTCGACGTACATCTGCGCGGTGGCCAGCGCGACCAGCGGCACCACCGCGAGCACCCCGATCTGCACCAACACACCCTGGACGAGCCAGGTCAGGCCACCGAAGCGGACGAAACCGCTCACTTCGAGCAGCGGCGCGAGCGTGGCGAGGCCGACGAGGAACGCCGACGCCAACAGCGTGGCCAACACGACGAACATCATGCACGCGCCGAACCGGAGCCGAGCCAGTCGGAACGCCCGTTTCGCTGCGGCGAACGCGCCGATGCGTTCGCCGACCATGGCCGGCACGGCGAGCAGCGTGAACGTCGACGCGAAGAGCGCGAACACCGCGTACATGAAGATCAGGCCGCCCACGTCGGCATCCTGCGAGCTGACGATCACGAGCGTGAACACCGGCACCCACCAGTGCGTGAGCAGCCACAACCACGCCACTGCCGGAAATCGCTTGAGGGTCTGGGTCATCGCCCGCCGCATCGTCACGACCGTGCCGAATCGCTGCCCGAGGAGGATCTGCGCAGCGAAGGCCCCGACGAGGGTCGTCACGAACGACACGAACCAGATCGCCATCCACGCCGACACGTCCTCGACGCCCGAGCCGGTCGTGCCGCCCGCGAACGACGGCAGCAGCGCGTCGTCGGAATCGAACCGGTCGAACGCCACCACGGTCATCCACAGATTGAGCGCGATCGCCGGGACAAGAATGATCGCCGAGCCGACCAGCACGTCGCGCAGACGCGCTTGCAGCAACGCACCCCCTCGATCGAGCGCTCCGACGGCCGGGTGACGGCTGCGACGCAACGTCGACGGTGCGCGGCGGTCGCTCATCGCTGCCATCCTGCCACGACGGCGCCGTATCGTGGCGGCGATGCGCGGCTACGACTCGACCTCCTACGGGGACGGATTCGCCGACGTGTACGACGACTGGTACGCCGAGGTCACCGACGTCGACGCCACGACCGCACGGGTCGTCGCCACGCTGGGCAGCGACGCCGGCCGAGTGCTCGAACTCGGCGTCGGCACCGGCAGGCTCGCCCTCCCCCTCGCCGACCGCAACATCGACGTCGTCGGTGTCGATTCGAGCCAGGCGATGCTCGACCGTCTCGCCGACCGGCAGCGAGATCGACCGCATCGGGTCACGGCGGTCTGCGGCGACATGGCCACCGAACTCCCCGACGGCCCGTTCGACGTGGCGCTCGTCGCGTACAACACGCTGTTCAACCTCCTCGGCGACGGTGAGCAGCAAGCGTGCTTCCATGCGGTGGCCGAGCGGCTCGCCCCCGGCGGCGCGTTCATCGTCGAAGCGGTCGTTCCCGACGAGACCGCGCAGGCCGGCAGCGACGTGTCGGTGCGGTCGATGGCCGTCGACCGGGTGGTGCTGTCGGTGTCGGATCATCGCCCCGACCAACGTCGCACCAGCGGTCAGTTCGTCGAGTTCACCGAGTCGGGCGGCGTACGACTGCGTCCGTGGTCGATCAGGTGGGCCTCGGTCGACGACCTCGACGCCATGGCGGCCAGCGCCGGTCTGGCCCTCGACACCCGCTTCGCCAACATGGCCGGCGACGAGTTCGACGAGCACAGCACCCAGCACGTTTCGGTGTATCGCGCGCCCCGCTGAACCCCGGTCGCCGAATCGGGATAGCGTCCCAAGCGTGCTGTTGGAGAGTGTTCGAGGACCAGAGGACCTGCGGGGCCTCTCCTACGACCAACTGAACGACCTCGGAGGCGAGATCCGCGATTTCATCGTCTCGGCGGTGTCGGAAGTGGGCGGTCACCTCGGCTCCAACCTCGGCGCCGTCGAACTGACGCTCGCCCTCCACCGCGTGTTCGACTCGCCGACCGACGCGATCCTCTGGGACACCGGCCACCAGGCCTACGTCCACAAGATCGTCACCGGCCGGCAGAAGGCGTTCGAGACGCTGCGCCAGGCCGGCGGCCTCTCGGGCTATCCGTCGCGCGAGGAGTCCGAGCACGACGTCATCGAGAACAGCCACGCCTCGACGGTGCTGTCGTACGCCGACGGGCTCGCCGTCGCCCGCGAACTGGGCACCAACGACCGCCGCCACATCGTCGCCGTGATCGGCGACGGCGCGATGACCGGTGGCATGGCCTACGAAGCGCTCAACAACCTCGGACACCATTCACGACGCGTCATCGTCGTACTCAACGACAACGGCCGCTCGTACGCACCCACGATCTCCAACCTGTCGGCCAACTCCCAGGGCACCGACGAGCGCTCCCATCACCCGTCGGTCACCGATCGCATCACCGGTCGCCTCTCGCACGCGCTCACCGACATCCGCCAGAATCCCGTGTACGTCCGACGCCAGCGCCGCATCGAGGAGTTCCTCGGCGGTCTGCCCGTCGTCGGCAACCAGGCGGGTTCGGCCATGGATGCGTTCAAGGCCGGCGTCCGCGAGTTCTTGCAACCGCCCTCGTTCTTCGAGGCGCTCGGTGCTCGCTACATCGGCCCGTTCGACGGTCACAACATCGAAGAGATGGAGCACGCGCTCCTCAACGCGATCGAACTCTCCGACGAAGGCCCGATCGTGGTGCACATGCTCACGCAGAAGGGCCGCGGCTACTCGCCGGCCGAAGACGACGACGAGAAGAACCTGCACGACGCTCCGGTGTTCGACTTGGCCGTCGGCCCACCCAAAGCCGTCACCACCGGCTACACACAGGCCTTCGCCGACTCGATCATCAAGGAGGCCGAGGCCGACCCGCGCCTGTGCACGATCACCGCGGCCATGCCCGGCCCGACCGGGCTCCTGCCGTTCCAGGCTCGATTCCCCGATCGCTGCTTCGACGTCGGCATCGCCGAGCAGCACGCCGTCACGTTGGCCGCCGGCATGGCGATGGGCGGGCTCCGCCCCGTGGTCGCCGTGTACGCCACCTTCCTCAACCGAGCGTGGGACCAGGTCGTGTACGACGTCGCCATGCACCGCCTTCCGGTCATCTTCTGCCTCGACCGCGCCGGGGTCACCGGCCCCGACGGCGCGAGTCACCACGGTGTGTACGACATGGCGCTGCTGTCGAAGGTGCCCGGCATGCGCGTGTTCGCCCCCTCGTCGGCGCAAGACCTCGCACAGATGCTGCACGACGCGACCTCCCTCACCGACGCCGGGCCCGTCGCCATCCGCTACGCCCGCGGTGCCGCCCGCCAGGTGAGCGAACACGAGGTCGGCGTCGGGATGCACGCACGCAAGGTCGTCGAGGCCGACGACCCGTCCGCGTCGGTGTGTGTCATCGCGGTCGGCAAGATGCTCGAGACCGCGGAGAAGGCCGCCGCGAAGCTGGCCGACTCCAACACGAACGTGGCGGTGTGGGATGCGCGCTGTGTGGCACCGCTCGACCCCGACATGATCGCCGACGCGGCCCGCCACGCTCGCGTCGTCACCATCGAAGACGGCATCCGCGCCGGCGGCATCGGCATGACGATCGCCGACCAGATCACCGACATCGATCCGACCAGACAGGTCGACGTGCTCGGTCTTCCCACGACCTTCATGCCGCACGATCCGAAGCCGGGCAACATCCACGCTCGTTTCGGCCTCGACGTCGCGTCGCTGGTCGACGTCATCCGCGGCTGACGACTCTCAAGTCTCTGTCAAAGGCGCGCCGCTGACCTTGAGTTGTGTCTGGCCCCAGCCGAATACGTTCGTGTGAAGGTGTTGTCAAGCGAGGAACTTCTCGCACGAGCTCGAAGCAAGGCCTTCGGCCACGATTCGGAGCTCAACGACCTCATCACCGCGGCGCTCGACGCGACCGACGACTCCCACGAGATCGGGCGACTCCTCGTCGCCCGGGCGCTCTCGCTCCAGGGACGCGGTGACGCGACCGAGCCGGCCCTCGCCGCGCAGGCCGCAGCGACGCACAGCCGGGCCGCCGGCGACCTCCCCATCGCCGCGTTCGCCTCGTCGATGGCCGCCGTCTTCCTCGATCAGACCGGCGAGCTCCACAATGCGATGGAGCACGCGGTCGACGCGCTGATCATGCTCAGCGACGTCGAGGTCGACGAAGTCGAAGCGGTTCGCGCCTCGCTCGCGGTCTCGGGTTTCTTCATGCGTCTCGGCGCCTTCGACCTGGCGGTGGAGGTCGGCCGCCGCGCCTTCGACGGCGCCTGCCTGGTCGAGGGTGTCCCGGCCGATCTGGTCGCCTTCTCGTTCGGGTACATCGCCGCCGAAGGCGGGCATGTCACCACCGACGAACAGGTGCGCCGCTTCCGTCTCGATCACGCCACCGACGCAGCCAGCCACCTCCGCGACCGCGGCTGCGATCCCGTCGCCCGCGACCTACTCGCCAGTGGCCTGTTCGGCGAGATCGACCTCGCCAACGGCGTGCTCCCCGACTCGGCGGGCCTCGCCGCGTCCGAACCGCTCTACGACGATGCCGCACCCGACCTCGTCGCCTGGCACCGCTCCGTGCGCGGGATGGCCGCCTTGAGCAACGGCGACCCGATGCTCGCCATCGAACTCCTCGACGTCGCGATTCCCGGGCTCGAGGCCAGCTCCGACAATCACTGTCTCGTCCGGGCGATCGAACAGCGAGGCCGGGCGCACGCCGCGCTGGGCGCGTTCGACGATGCATACGCCGACGCGTCGCGACTCGCGACGATGACGCGCCATTGGCACCTCGACCAGATCGGTGAACTCGCCGGCCAGGTGGCTCGCCGCGCCGAACTCGAACGGGCCAGCTCGGCATGGCAGCACACCGCTCAGAAGCTCGCCGACGACATCGACTCCGATCCGACGACCGGTGTCCGGTCGCGCCGCTGGCTCGACCGAGTGCTCGACGAGATCGAGCGCGAGGACGGCACCGCCTGGGCGCTCATGTTCGACCTCGACCGGTTCAAGATCATCAACGACACCTACGGTCATCACGTCGGCGACGAGGTCCTCGCGCGTTTCGGCACGTTGCTCCATGCCGCTGCCGGCACGTCGACCGCCATCGCCAGGTTCGGCGGCGAAGAGTTCGTCGTCATCATCCGGTCGGTCGCCGGCGACGTCGAGGCCGGCACCAACTTCGCCGAACAGATCCGGCTCAGCACCGCGACGCACGACTGGGAGAGCATCGCCCCCGGCATCGACCTCACCGTGAGCTGCGGCGTGGCGAGCGGGCCGCGCTCCGAGATCAAACAACTGCTCGTGAGCGCCGACGATGCGCTCCTCGATGCGAAGCGACTCGGCCGCAACCGCGTGTCACACGCAGCCGACACGCTCGACCGCGCCGAGATCCGCTGGCCGGCACCCGCGCCGACGTGACATGTGCGACGTGTCGCGATTTCGCTGAGATCCTCACCTACCGTGGTTTTGCTGCCGATACGTGATGTCGAACAGCTGAATTCGTGGCCCACCCATCGCAGACGGTGGTCCGGAACGTCCGAGACCTCTGGAAGATGACGGTGGAACGAACATGACTGATGCGGCAACGCTCACTCGCCCCTCGCGTAGCGAGTCCCTCAAGATGGCCTGGTGGTCGAACCCGAAGACCGACCTGCTGTCGGGCCTCGTCGTCGCACTCGCACTGATCCCGGAAGCGATCTCGTTCTCGATCATCGCCGGCGTCGATCCGAAGGTCGGCCTGTACGCGTCGTTCTCGATCGCCATCATCATCTCGATGGCCGGCGGCCGCATGGGCATGATCTCGGCGGCAACCGGTGCGATGGCACTCGTCATCGTCGACCTCGTCGAGGAATACGGCGTCGGCTACCTGTTCGCCGCCACGATCCTCGCCGGTCTGCTGCAGATCGGTTTCGGCTATCTCGGCGTCGGCGCACTGATGCGGTTCGTCCCACGCACCGTGATGCTCGGCTTCGTCAACGCGCTGGCCATCCTCATCTTCCTGGCACAGGTGCCGCACATCCTCCTCTCCGACGAGACCTCGGCCGTGCGCGACAGCCAGTTGATGCTGAACCTGCTGTTCATCGCCATCGGCCTGGCCGTGATCTACGGACTCCCGCGCATCACGAAGGCGATTCCGTCGCCGCTGGTCGCCATCGCAGCGATCGCCGCGTACGCCATCGCCTTCGACCTGCAGCTCCCGACCGTCGGTGACATGGGCGAACTGCCCGACACGCTGCCGTTCCTGGCGCTGCCCGACGTCCCGTTCACCTTCGAGATGCTCGGCATCATCCTCCCCTACTCGCTCACGCTGGCATTCGTCGGCCTGCTCGAATCGCTGCTCACCGCGCAGCTGCTCGACGACCTGACCGACACCGATTCCGACAAGAACCGCGAGTCGCGCGGTCAGGGCATCGCCAACGTCGCCACCGGGTTCCTCGGCGGCATGGCCGGTTGCGCCATGATCGGCCAGTCGATGATCAACCACCGATCGGGGGGCCGCACTCGCCTGTCGACGCTGGCGTCGGGCGTGTTCCTGCTCATCTTGATCCTCACGCTCGGCGACCTCGTCGCCCAGATCCCGATGGCCGCGCTGGTCGCGGTGATGATCATGGTCTCGGTCGGCACGTTCAGCTGGAGCTCGATCAAGCCGTCGACGCTGAAGCTCATGCCGAAGACCGAGACGGCCGTGATGATCACGACCGTGGCGATCGTCGTGGTCACCCACAACCTCGCCTACGGCGTCGCCGCCGGCGTGCTCCTCTCGGCGGTGTTCTTCGTGCGCCACGTGTCGCACCTCGTCAACGTCACCAGCGTCGTCGACCCCGACAACCACGCACGGCTCTACGCGGTCACGGGGCAGCTGTTCTTCGCCTCGACCAACGACCTCGTCCACGCGTTCGACTACGACGCCGTCAAGGTGCCCCGGGTCGAGATCGACTGCACCGACGCCCGCATCTGGGACACCTCCGCGATCGTCGCGCTCGACACCGTCGTCGCGAAGTTCGCGGAGCGCGGCATCGAAGCCGAGTTGATCGGCCTGAACCGCCACGCCGAGAAGCTGCACAGCGACACCTCCGGCCGCGTCGGCGCAGGGCACTGAGCTGCCGCCGGCCTGGCGGTTAGTCTCGGCTCGGTGAGCGACGACCGATACCGAGAGTACGACCGCCTGCGATTCGAGCGTCCCGACGGCACCGACGGTGTGCTGCTCATCAAGCTCGACGACCCCGACAAGATGAATGCAACGGGTGCCGACATGCACCTGCAGCTGTCACGGGTGTTCCGCACGATCGGCGACGACGATTCGGTGCGCGCCGTCGTGGTCACCGGCGCCGGGCGAGCGTTCTCGGCCGGTGGCGACCTCGACTGGATCGCCGAACAGGTCGGCGACTACGCGCAGACCATGCGGGTGATGAAGGAGGCGGGCGACATCGTGCGCACGATGATCGACTGCGACACGCCCATCGTGTCGGCGATCAACGGCGTCGCCGTGGGTGCCGGACTCGCCGTCGCGCTGATGGCCGACGTCAGCATCATCAACGAAGACGCGAAGCTCACCGACGGTCACATCCGGCTCGGCGTCGGCGCCGGCGACCACGCCGTGGCGATCTGGCCGCTGCTGTGCGGCATGGCCAAAGCGAAGTACTACCTGCTCACCGCCGACTTCCTCGACGGACGCGAGGCCGAACGGATCGGGCTCGTGTCGAAGGCCGTGCCGAAGGACGACGTGCTGTCGACGGCGTTGGGCGTGGCCGAGAAGCTGGCGGCCGGCCCGGTGCACGCCACGCAGATGACGAAGCGGGCGCTCAATCACTGGCTGCGCCAGGCCCTCCCGAACTTCGAGGCATCGCTCGCCTACGAGATGCTCAACTTCCTCGGGCCCGACGCCGCCGAAGGGCTCGCAGCCCTGCAGGAGAAGCGCAGCCCCGACTTCCAGCCGCCCGCATGACCATGTCCGACACGCCGCTCGAACTCGCCGCCGAGCTCGCCCTCGCCCTCGAGGTGGCCGATGCCGCCGACGCCTACACGCTTCCGCACTTCGTCGATCGCGACTTCAGCGTCGACTGGAAGACGAACGCCACCGAAGTGACCGAGATCGATCGAGGCGCCGAGTCGCTCATCGTCGAGGCGCTCGTCGCCGCTCGGCCGGGTCACGGTGTCTTCGGCGAGGAGCACGGACTCGCCGGCGACCACGACGCGCCGTGGCGTTGGGTCATCGATCCGATCGACGGCACCTCCGGGTTCGTACGCGGGATCCCGGTCTGGGCCACGCTGATCGCGCTCACGTACCAGGGCGACGCCGTGATGGGCGTGGTGTCGGCCCCGGCGATCGGCACGCGATGGTGGGGCGGCGTCGGCCTCGGCGCGCACATGCGCTCACCGATCGTCGAGCGCGAACTCGGCGTGTCGACCGTCGACGATCTCGCCGAAGCGCAGGTCAGCGTGACCCACAGTCCCGGATGGGACGACGTGGGCCGCACGCCGAACCTGGTCGCCCTCCAACAGCGCGCCCGCCGCAGCCGCGGCATGGGCGACTTCTGGCAACACATGCTCGTCGCCGAAGGCTCGATGGACGTGGCGGTCGACGCCATCGGCGTCGCGCCGTACGACCTGGCCGCGGTCAAGCCGATCGTCGAAGCAGCGGGCGGCACGTTCACCGATCGGTTCGGCGAGGTGACGCACCAACACGACTCGGCGGTCAGCTCCAACGGTCGCTTGCACCGCACGGTCATCGACCTGCTCGCCTGACACGACCGCAACCCGGTCACACCATCACCGCTGCATCGAACGAGCTTCGGGCAGGTCTCGCAACACGTGATCGGTGGGCGTGGTGAACGGGCGCGGCGGGCGAGCCAGTCGTCGCAGTTGTGCAACGACGCGTCGCGGCGACGGACGCCGTCGCCTGGCAGCGAGGCGTGTGCGCCGTGTGGGTCGTGTGGGGCGGGTGGCGGCGAACTGGATCGTGGTCATGACTCCACCATGCGCCCATCGCGACCATGGCACAAGCAACACAATTCGGTGCTTTTCATGTCGAACCGTCATGCTCGGTCGGTCGGGTTCGGTCTACGGTGGGCTCGTGCTGCACCTCGACGTCGAATCGCTCCGCACACTGATCGCCGTGCTCGACCACGGCGGGATGACCCGCGCTGCCGAGCACCTCCACCTGTCGCAGTCCGCCGTCAGCTGGAAGATCAAACGACTCGAGGAGCGAGTGGGCCGGCCGCTGCTCATCCGCGACGGACACCGCCTGCGACCCACGCGCGACACGCGAGCGCTGCTCGACGACGCGCGGACCATCGTCGACCTCCACGATCGCGCTGCGGCACGGCTCGCCAGCAGCGAACTGACCGGCACGGTCAAGCTCGGGTCCAACGAGGAGGTCGACGCGTCGCGCATGGCGGCCGTGCTCGGCCGGTTCAAGCGCACGCACCCCGGCGCGGTCATCGAATTCGTCATCGACCACTCCGCTCACCTCGACGACGCGCTCGCCTCGGGCGCGATCGACCTCGCGATCATCCAGGTGAGCGATGACCAACTCCTCGACACCGACACGGTCCTCTGGAGTGACCAACTGCGCTGGGTCGCGTGCTGCGAATCGACGTTCTCCACCGACGATGTCGTCCCGCTGATCTCCTTCGGCGAACACTGCTTCTACCGGACGCTGAGCGAACCGCTCCTCGACGACGCCGACATCGGCCACGCCGTCGCCTTCTCCGCATCGTCGATGAACGGCGTACGTGCGGCCGTCGAGGCCGGCCTCGGCGTGGGCGTGCTCGGTTCGCGATACCTCGACGACACGATCATCGCCTGGCTGCCCGGCGACGCCCTCCCCCCACTTCCGATCGTCCACCAGATCGTCCGCACCGTTCCCGGCGAGACCCCCGAGGTGGCCGCTGCACTCATCGACGCGATCACGTCCGAGCTGATCGACCCTGCTGCGACGCAGCACGTGTCGACGTCGTCAAGACGTGCAGAAACACAAACCACGAATTGTTGACCCCTGAGGTCGGGTATCGTGCTGCGTCGTGACCGACGATCAGCACTCCCCTTCGACCCGGGCCATCACCGCCGGCCGCGCCGCCTCCGGACGGTCGCTCGCTCCGGCACTGTGGGCGTCGTCGACCTGGGAGTCGGAATCGCTCGACGATGCCAACCGGCGGGCCACGTCGATCCGGCAGGGCGACTTCTACAGCCGCTACTGCAACCCGACGGTGCGGTCGTTCGAAGAAGCGATCCGCGACCTCGAAGGCGCCGAGGAGTCGCTCGCCTTCGCGTCGGGCATGGGGGCCATCGCCTCGACCGTGCTCGCGTTGTGTTCGTCCGGAAGCCACGTCGTCGCGCAGCGCCAGCTCTACGCCGGCACGCTCGCATTCCTGCAAGGTCCGTGCGCACGCCTGGGCATCGAGACCACGTTCGTCGACGTGGCCGAGCCCGGAGCGTTCGCGGCCGCGGTGCAACCCGGCAGAACGATGGTGGTGCTCGCCGAGACCCCGTCGAACCCGCGGCTCGAACTCGCCGACCTCGACGAACTCGGAGCGATCAAGGGACCCTTCACCGTCGTCGACTCCACGTTCGCCACGCCGCTCGGGCAACGTCCACTCGACCACGGCGTCGACATCTCGCTGCATTCGGCCACCAAGGGCATCGCCGGCCACAACGACGCGACGCTCGGCGTCATCTCGGGCGATGCCGATCTGCTCGCCGAGATCTGGGCGTACTCCGTCCTCCACGGCGCCACGCCGTCACCGTTCGACGCGCTCAACGCGCTCCGCGGCGTGCGCACTCTCGCCGTGCGCACCCGCCAGCAGAACGAGTCGGCCCGTTCGATCGCGGTGCTGCTCGCCGATCACCACGCGGTGAGCGCCACGCACTATCCCGGCCTCAACGAGCACCCGCAGTACGACATCGCCGCGCGTCAACTCCTGCAGTACGGCACCACGTTGTCGTTCGACCTCGGCACACGCGAGGCCGTGTCGGAGTTCTTCGAGCGCGTGACGGTGTGCCGCGTGGCGACCTCGCTCGGCGGACCCGAGACCCTCGTGTGCCATCCGGCCACGTCGACGCACGCCAGCCTCACCGCCGCGGAGATGGATGCGGCAGGCGTGACCGACGGGCTCGTCCGCATGTCGGTCGGGTTGGAGGAGACCACCGACCTCTTGGCCGACATCGAGCAGGCCCTCAGTCGAGACGACTCCCGACGATCGACACGAAGCTGACGCACGACCCGGGCGACCCGCCGAGGTTGTGCGTGAGCGCCTTGGTCTTGCCCGGCGCACCGTCGAGGCCGATCGACGAGATCTGCCGATCGCCCGCCTCACCGCGCAGTTGCAGCCATGCTTCGAACAGCATCCGGAGGCCGGACGCCCCGATCGGGTGACCGAACGACTTGAGACCCCCATCGGGGTTGACGGGCAGTTCGCCGTCGAGGTCGAAGGTGCCGGCGAGCACTTCCTTCCACCCCATGCCGCGTTCGGCGAAACCGAGGTCTTCCATCAGCACGAGTTCGGTCGGGGTGAAGCAGTCGTGCACCTCGGCCATCGCGAGCTCGTCGCGCGGGTGCTCGATCCCGGCCTGGCGGTACGCATCGGTCGCGGAGTGCACCACCTCGGTGAACGACGTGTAGTCGTAGTCGGGGTCGACCGTTCCGGTCGCCGGGCCCGCCACGAACGACAGCGCCTTCACGAAGATCGGATGATCGGTGTAGTCGTAGGCGTCTTCGGCGCGGACGATGATCGCCGCCGCCGACCCGTCGCTCACACCCGAACAGTCGAAGATGCCGAGCGGCCCGGCGATGAGCGGCGCGCACTCGATGGTCTCCTTCGAGACCTCCTTCTGGAACTGCGCTCTCGGGTTGAGCGCACCGTTCTTGTGGTTCTTCCAGGCGATGCGCGTCATCACGTCTTTCATCTCCTGGCTGTCGACCCCGTACTTCTCGCCGTATGCCGGGGCGAGGAAGCTGAACGCAGCGGGGGCCGTGAGCTGGGCCGACGAACCGTCGTGCGCGACGTTGGGGACGACGAGGCCCGAGTATCCCGAGTCCTTCAGCTTCTCGACGCCGATCGCCATCGCCACGTCGTACGCGCCCGACGCCACCGCGTAGCACGCATTGCGGAACGCCTCCGAGCCGGTGGCGCAGTAGTTCTCGACGTGGGTGACCGGCTTGTGGTCGACCTTGAGCGGACGGCTGAGCGTGAGACCCGACAGCCCCGACCCCATGGTGCCGAGCCAGAACGCGTCGACGTCGTCGAGGTCGACGCCCGCCGAGGCCGTGGCCGCCGACGACGATTCGACGAGCATGTCGTCGACGCTCTTGTCCCAGTGCTCGCCGAACGGGGTGCAGCCCATTCCGACGATCGCCACCTGATCTCTGATGCCATGACTTGCCATGATGTGTTCCCTCTCGAATCCTTCGCTGTTCAGGACCTGACCGGTCGCGCTTTCCAGAAGTGGTTGTGGATGCCGTCGACGGTGTAGAGCCGTCGAAAGGTCATCTCGACTCGATCGCCGATCTTCACCTCGGCCGGGTCGACGTCGGTGAGTTCGACCTGCATGCGCCCACCGCCGTCGAAGTCGACGATCGCCGCCACGACGGGCGGAGCGAGGCTGTACGCCAGCCGGTCGATGGTGAACGTCGCGATCGTCGCCCGGCGGTCGGCCATCGGCACCGGCGTCATCTCGTCGATCGCGCCCGATTCGACGCTGACCCGCCCGGGTGGCAGGTGGATGAAGCCACCGTCGTCCTGCCCGCCGACGAAGCCGTACTTCCACGCGTTGCCGCGCAGACTCGGTGGCGATGCGGGCCGGTCGGGCTCGGGGCGTCGCGGCGGCTCGCGCTCGAGAAATCCGCGCCAGGTCATGAACGACGAGTAGTCGAGCTCGGTGGTCGTCGCGGCGAGCTGCTCGGCGGCGGTCGAGCGCTGGCGCTCGCGGAACGCCACGATCTCGTCGGTGACGCGCAGCAACGACGCGTCGCATCCGTCGGCGAGATGCGCGACGAGGACCAGGTCACCGGGTGACGCCTGGTCGAGCACGTTGGCGAGCATGAGCGCCCAGTGCGCGGTGCCGGTGTTGCCGATCGTGTCCAGCAGATCGTCGGCGAGTCGCTCGGGAGCGCACCCCAACTGCTTCGACACCGCCTTGACCGACCGAGTGTGCAGCCCGGCGACGATCGCGTGATCGACATCGCCGATCTGTACATCGGCTTGCTTGAGCACGTCGCCGACCGCCTGGGTCGCGAGCGGAACGTACGCGTGCTCGCCGAAGCGTTCCTCCCACTGCCGCGAGTACGACTCCCCCGGCACGCGCCACCGGTCGACGAACTCGGCGGTGACCGGCGCGTAGCCGACCGGCTCGGCGATGACGGCGTCGTCGCCGAAGATCAGCGCGACCGCGGCGTCCCCACCAGCGGCCTCGTCGGCCGAACCCGGTCGGCCCGTCCGCACGTCGGAGAGCACGGCGATCCCGCCGTTGTGCGCCATGATCGTCGCTGCCGTGCCCGACTTCGCGGCGCCGCCCACGTCGAAGGCCGGTACGCAGTCGTCGAGGCGCAGCGCAGCGTGGATCGCGGTGGCATTGGTCTTGTCGAGGTAGCCGGGCGCAGTGGTGGCGTAGGCCAGGATGCCGGGACCGCCGTAGCCGGGAGCCGCGGCGGCGAGTGCTCGCCGCCCGGCTTCGACGCCCATCGACGTGGCGTCTTCGTCGAACGAGGCGACGCTGCGCGTGCCGCGCCCGCCACCCTGGCCGAGCGTCTGCGTGATCTTCGACCGGTCGAGTCGCCAGTAGGGAAGGTGGACGCCGTACGAAACGATCCCGTTCATCCGTCCAGCGTTGCAGACGGCCCAGCCCGCCGACGCCTCGAAGCCGGACGCTTTGTCTCTGAGACAAACCGTCCGGGGCGGATCAGAGGGGCATCGTGGCGATCACCATGGTGAGCACCACGAGCGCGACGCCGAACAACACCAGTCGTCGTTGCATTTCCCGTGACATCGCCGTCAGCGTAGAGCACCGGCGTCGGCACAGCCGTGCTCACACTCGACCTGCAACGTCAGGTGTTCGATCCCGAGCGTCGTCTCGACCGCGACCGACAGTTCACCGCTGATCTCCTGCGACCGGTGTGCCGACACGGCACCGTCGACCACGACGTGCGCAGACGCGGCATGTCGACCGCCGCCCAACGAGCGGATGTGGACGTGGTGGGCGTCGTCGACATCGGGATGCCCGATCAACAACATCGACAGGTCGGATGCGCCGATGCCGCTCGGTCGACGGTCGAGCAGGACGTCGACGGCGGCACCGAGCAGATGCCAGGTCGACCACAGCACAGCGAGCGACACGAGCAGCGACGCGGTGGGGTCGAGCCATGCCGCATCGGTGACGACCAGCAGCACGCCGGTGACGACCACCACGACCGAGCCGGCGAGATCGGCCAGCAGATGCAGCCGGGCGGCGCGCATCGAGATCGCCTCGTCGCCGTGCGAGTGGCCGACGAGCAGCACCCCCGCGCCGTTGACCGCGATCGCGATGAGTCCGATCAGGACCACACCGCCACCTTCGACCGCTTCGGGTTCGACGAGTCGACGAATCGATTCGACGACGATCCACACGACCGAACCCACGAGGAAGATCCCCGACATGAACCCGCCGAGCGCATCGGCCTTGCCCAGCCCGTACGACCAGTCGTCGGATGCCGGACGACGGGCGATGCGCAGCGCGATCCACGCGGTGATCAGCCCGAGCGCGTCGACGGCCTGGTGCGCGGCATCGGCGAGCACCACGACGGAGCCGATGGCGATGCCGACGACCACTTGCACCACGGCGAACGCGGTGTTGGCGGCCGCAGCGACGCCGAGGCGCGCACCGCTGGACCGGTGCTGATGCTCGCGCTCGCGCTCGCCGTGATTCTCACTCATTGAGAATGAGGGTAGCGGGTTCGGTAGACTGTTGCCATGGCCGATCCAGAACTCACCGTCGTCGACGTCCCGGACGACGGGCGCTACGAACTCCGACTCGACGGCGACACCGTCGGACTCGCGACGTATCGCCTCGCCGACGGCGTCATCACCATCCCCCACGTCGAGACGTCACCCAAACACCGCGGCAAGGGTTTCGCCGACACGTTGATGCGCGGCATCCTCGACGACGTGCGCCAGCGACAACTCCTCGTGCGTCCGCTGTGCCCGTTCGCCGCGGCACACATGGACGCCGACCCGGCACACCACGATCTGCTCGCCGGCTGATCATGTGCCGCAACATCACGACGTTGCGAGGCCTCGAGCCGGCCGCAACGGCAGAAGAGATCGAGGCCGGGGCTCGTCAGTACGTCCGCAAGATCAGCGGTGTGCAGAAGACGTCGGCGGCGACCGAGGAGGCCTTCGAGCGAGCCGTCGCCGAGATCACCGCGATCTCCACACGCCTGCTCGCCGAACTCCCGCCCCGCAAACAACCACCCAAGACCGAACCACCGCTGCGTCGCCTCGCCAAGAGGTGATGTTCGGCCAGCCCAGAATTCGCCCTCGCCGACTCACGCTCGGCTCGTCAGTTCAGCTTGCTGACGGCGATCAGGGGCGTCGCTCGCAAGGCGCGAGAGACTGACTAGCGAACATCTGGGTTCCGGCAGAGAATGACACTGATACCGTTCGATCGTGACCGGCGAGATGTTCGAGTACGACGGGCCAAGGGCGGCGGAGTTGCTCGATCTGTTCGCTATGCAGTCCGACCTGATTGAGAGCCACGGCTGTTTTCGATGGCTGGAGTCATGCGAAGCCCTCGACGCCGAATGGCCCGACGGGCTACCGGGACTCGATCGCGAACTGCTCGTCGGCTCCATCTGGACAAGCGGACTCATTAGATATCGCCGATCGTTCACTTCCGGGAAAGCGGCTACGGGAACGGGACAACGCGCTCGGCTCCACGATCTACTCGACGGCTGGGACTACGGGTCCGATGCGATGCACCAGGAACTCCTTCGCCACGCGAGCAGGCGGATCGCTCACCGTGCCGACCACGATGGCTTCGGCGGAGAGGTGAACATCCTGCTCTCGGGACGGTCAGATTCTGAACCCGTCGTAGTCAGTCTTTCCACCCTCGAAGAGCTCCCGCCGACGGGCATAGCTCTGACCCCCGTCGTCGATCACTTGGAGAGTCTTCTTGAACGCACCGAAGCCAGCCTCGCCGAGAAGGAATCCGAGCTCAAGATCGACTTGCAAAGCCGACTCGATTGGTGTCAGGAGCAGGTCCGTTCCCAAGGTTCGGTCAAGAGGTAAAACCCGGCCGGTCCAGAACTCCCCCTCGACAACTCACCCGCGACGACTCACGCTCGGCGCGTCGGTTCAGCTTGCTGACGGCGATCAGGGGCGTCGCTCGCAAGGAGCGTTGCGAGGGAGAGTGACTGGGCGTCAGCGACGAGCACACGGAACGCAGCGAGCGGCGTTCCTGGTCGTCGTCACGAATAGAAGGGGGATTCGCCGGTGGAGTGATCGGTGAGGTCTTTGACTCGTTCGATCGCTTCGATGGCGTCGACGAGCATGGTCTGCACGCCGTCGAGCATGGTCATCTTGCTCATCGAGCAGCCGTGGCAGCCGCCGCCCATGGTGAGGTAGGCGGTGCCTTCGCCGTCGTGGCCGACGTAGGTGACGAACCCGCCGTGCGCGGCGAGCGCCGGGTTGACCTCGGTCGAGACGAGCGCTTCGACTTCGGCCGAGAGTTCGTCGTCGCTGGTGAGACCTTCGACGCTCGGGGCGGAGGGACGGTTCGGGTTGCGGATGACCAGACCCTGCGCCGTGGAGTAGTCGAGCGTGGCGCCGGTGAGCAGTTCGACGTCGTCACCAGGAATGATGATCTTCATGCCGTCGTGCGTGCGGACCTCGTCGGTGAACGCCGCTTTGAGGAATTCTTCGAACGACAGGTCGTAGCGGAAGTCTTCGCCGGGCTTCGAGGCGATCGCGAGACGCAGGCCGAGCTGGTCGCCGTCGGGCTCGTCGTCACGGAGTTCGCGCAGGTTCTCGATGGCCTCGGGCGTGACCGAGATGATCGGCTCACTCTGGTTGGAGTCACCAGATTCCGCCGCCAATGCTTCGAGAGGACTCATGGTGAAAAGGCTACCGTCGCGAACTGTGAACCCTGATGTGTCCCCCGCCGAGTACGTCGCCGCGCTTCGTGACGACGTCGATCGGCTCGCTGCCTGCGCCGAATCCGGCCCGCTCGATGCACCGATCACGGCGTGCCCCGACTGGGATCTGCGCGCGCTGCTGGTGCACACCGGCGGCGTGCATCGGTGGGCCACGCAGGCGATTCGACACGCTGCTCCCCCGACCTCGCTCGACGGCCCGAAACCGCAACCCGATGCGTCGGGCGACGACCTGGCAGCCTGGCTGCGAGACGGTGCCGACGCCCTGGCCGAGGCGGTCGGGGCGACGAAGCCCGACGACGACACGTGGCATCCGTTCCCCGCCGAACAACAGGCGTGGGTGTGGCCTCGACGTCTGGCCATCGAGACGATGATCCACCGCTGGGACGCCGAAGTCGCCACGGCGGGCGAGTCGTCGCTCGACCCGACGCTCGCCACGGCGGGCCTCGGTGAGTTCTTCGAGATGATGCTGCCGCGGGTGTTGATCCGCGAGCAGGCGACGGTCCCGGACGTCAGCCTGCACCTGCACTGCACCAACGACGACGTCCCGGGTGGCGCCGGTGAGTGGATCGTGTGGGGCGAAGGCGGCGAGTACCGCATGGAGGCGGTGCACCGCCACGGCGACGCCGCACTGCGGGGGACGTCGAGCGATCTGCTGCTCGTGATGATGGGACGCGCCGACGTGTCCACCGTCGACCTGCGCGGCGATCAGGGCGCGGTCGACGCCTGGTTCGCACTCCCCGGCCTTTGAGCCGGTCGAGACCAGCGGCGGGGGCGAGCCCGGCGCCGGTGGGTGTCGTGGCAATCGCCGCGGCCATCGTCAGCTTCGCGTTGAGCACACCGATCGTGAAGTGGTCGGGCGAGCCGGGCGTGGTCATCGCGTTCTGGCGCATGTGGTTCGCGCTCGGACTCTGGTGGGTCGTCATGGTCGCCACGCGGCGCCCGTTTCCCGACGCTCGCACCTGGAAGCTCGTCGCGCCGGCCGGCCTGCTGTTCGGGCTCAACATCTCGACGCTGTTCACCGCGGTCACGCGCACGAGCATCGCTCACCTCGAGTTCATCTCGTCGCTGACGCCGCTCGTCGCGGTGCCCGCGAGTGCCCTGCTGTTCAAGGAGCGGCCCGATTTCGCACCGATGAAGTTCGGGGTGATCTCGCTCGTCGGCGTCGCGCTCGTTTTGTTCTTCGGCCCGTCGTCGGGCACCTCGTCGTTGAGCGGCGACCTGCTCGTCCTCCTCGTCGTCGGCATCTGGACCTGCTACCTCATGTTCACGAAACGCGCTCGTGCCCGAGGCGTCGACACGGTCACGTTCATGGCGTGCATGGTGCCCGCCGGGTTGCTCACCACCGTGCCGATGGCAGTGGTGCTCGAAGGCGATCAGATCTTCTCGCTGCAGCCGCGCGGCTGGATGGTGGCCGCGCTGCTCGCGGTGCTGACCGGCATGGTCGCGCACGGCTGCATCGCGTTCGCCCAGCAACACCTGCCGATCCAGACCATCACCGTCATGCAGACCGCACAACCGGCACTGGCCGTTCTGTTCGCGTTCTTCCTCCTCAGCGAGCAGGTTCGCTGGCCGCAGGTGATCGGCATGGCGCTGGTGACCATCGGCATCACGCTCTTCACGTTGGCGAGCCAACGAAATCGATCGCCTCGTCCGTGACGTCGCCGTGGCACGATGAGCCGATGACGATCGAGATCCGCGATGCGGCGCACGACGACCTCGAGAAGATCACCGACATCTTCAATCAGGCGATCCCGGCGGGCAACGCCGAGTGGACCGAGCAACTGCACTCGGTCGACGAGCGACTCGACTGGTGGCGAGGCCGCGTCGCATCCGGTCGTCCGGTGTTCGTGGCCGTCCGCACCGACGGCACGACGCCCGAGGTGATCGGCGTCGCGAGCTACGGCGACTTCCGCGACAGCACGTGCCGCGAGGGCTTCCGCTTCACGGCCGAGCACTCCGTTTACCTCGACGAGTCGGCGAAGGGATCGGGCGCCGCCGACCTCTTGATGGACGCGTTGGAGGCGCACGCGCGCCACGCGGGGATCCGCATGATGCTCGCCACGATCGACGGCACGAACGAGCCATCGATCCGTTTCCACGCTCGCCGTGGCTATGTGGAAACCGGCCGTTTACCCGCCGTTGGCTACACGTTCAGCCAGTGGCGAGATTTTGTCATCATGCAGCTCGATCTCGGTCACGAACTGTCGATTTGACGCGACGAACTGGCAGGATGCGCTCATGCGGATTCTGGTGACCAACGACGACGGCATCGACTCGGTGGGGCTCCACGTCCTGGTCCGAGCCATGTGCGACCTGCGCGGCGATCACGAGATCGTGGTCGTCGCCCCCGACACCGAGTACTCCGGTGCGGGCGCGGCGCTCGGTGCGCTGTTCCAGATCCAGCCCGAGATCGTGCGGGCCTCGATCCCCGACTGCGACGCCGAAGCGTGGACCGTCAACGGCCCGCCCGGACTCTGCGTCATGTTCTCGCGTCTCGGCGCGTTCGGCGGTCCGTTCGACCTGATCGTGTCGGGTATCAACCCGGGGGCGAACGTGGGCCGAGCGGTGTACCACTCGGGCACGATCGGCGCCTGCCTCACCGGCCGCAACGGTCACGTGTCGGGCATCGCCGTGAGCCAGGCGGTGAGCGGCTGGGGCGTCGAGGGCCAGGCGTGGTCCGACCTCATCTTGAACCAGCAGTGGGAGTCGGCCGCCGAGTGCGCCAAGGTCATGGCGCAGTCGCTGGTCGACGACATGCCGTCCGAGACCGTGATCGTCAACCTCAACGTGCCCGACCTGCCGATCGACGAGATCAAGGGATGGCGTCACGCGGAGATCGGGCTGCAACCGCCGCGCTCGGTCGCCACCGCCGAACTCGAACCGATCGAGGGTCGCGTCGGTGCCTTCAAGGTCACGATGCAGTGGGGCGAGAAGCTCGACCTGCCGTCGGAGACCGACGCCGGGACGGTCGAAGAGGGCTTCGTGTCGGTGAGCTACCTGTCGCGCATCGAGCACGAGGATCGCCCCGACGTCGCCCACGCCGACAAGGCGTTGGCCGCGCTGCTCGACTGATTCAGACGTCCGACTCAGGCGTCGCGATCGTCGTCGTCGACGTCGGTGTCGTGACCGCCGGCTGGTCGGTGCCGCCGGTGCTCACCACGGTGGCTGCGCCGAAGCCCAGCACCGTCAGCAGCCCGACGATCGTCACCAGTCGCCTCCGGCCACGATGATGACCTGCGCCGGCGGCGGCATCGGGCAGGTGATCGTCTCGCCACCATTCGGTGTCGTCGACTTCGGGGTCCCAGTCGGTCGATGTGTCGTCGTGAGTCACAGCACCGCCATTGGAACACACGCGCGGGCACCGGATACGGTCACGATCGATGTACACCCCGATCAACGTCGCCACCGGATACCTCGAAGCGTTCACTCGGAGCGACCCCGACGAGATCGCCGGCTTCGTCGCCGAAGGCTTCCGCAACGAGCACATGAGCGAACTCGGATCGGGCTGCTGCGGACGTGAGGAGTACCGGCGGCGACTCCCCCACTTCATGGCGACGTTCACCGATCGGAAGTACTCGGTGCAAGACATCGTCGAGATGAAGCGCCAGGCCACGACCGAGGTCGTCGTGAAGTACCAGTTCCAGGCGACCCACGCCGACACCGACTGCCGCATCGAGATCCCCGGCACCATGTGGTTCAGCATCGCCGACGGTCAGATTTTGCAGCGCACCGACACCTGGGACTCGCTCACGTTCCTGCGCCAGATCGGCGCCGACCCGACCGCCTGACATCACCTGGCCCCGCCGCCCGGCCCCGGCCGGTCACCGTTCCCACAGGAGCGTGTCGGGATGGAACTGGCTCCACGCGAACCAGAAGGCCTCGTGGGCAGCGATCGGCTCACCGCTGTCGGCGTCGACGGCGACGAGCCCGCCGCCCGATGACCGGAGTGCGACCCCCGCGAGCACGACGTCGTCGCCCTCGTCGAGCGCCGCCTTGGCAGCACTCGACGAGAACGCGAGCGGGGTTCCGTCGGCGGTGATCACGCCGACGACGAGTTCTTGCAGGTCGAGGCGAGCGTCGGCATCGCCGATCGGGAAGATCGGTCCGTCGTCGTCGCGTCCGCCGAGCGGGTCGAGTTGGTAGCTGCGACCGATCCCGCCGTCCTCGGCGATGATGCGCGTGTCGGGATGCTCGGCACGCCAGTCGTCCCAGGTGGTGCGCACCACCGTGGTCTCCTCCAGCATCACGTCGGCCTCTTGCAAGGGGCCAGACACCGCATCTCCGGTGAACGTGTCGAAGACCGACTGGGTGGTGAGTTCGTACATCACCTTGTTCGACCGGACGAGGAGGCCGGAGGTGCGCAGCACCCCCGGCTCGTCGAGCGTGTCGATCGTGTCGGTGAAGTACGCCTGTGCCGACCCGCACAGCGTGCAGTACGGGATGCCGAGTCGACGCCCGCCGAGCGTGAGGTTGAACATCTCGTGGATCTCGGCGATGTTGAGCGGGATCGCGAGCGCGTCACCGTCGAGTTCGATGCCGAAGACGATGCGCTCGCCGGGGTACCAGCTTCCGCCGGCGGCGTCGGTGGTCGCCGGGTCGTCGAGCGCCGGGATGCACCCTCCCGGGCAGTTGTTGTTCGCGCCGAGCGGGCGATCGTCGATGAACACGCCGCCCCAGCTCAGGTGCCGCCAGTCGATCTCGGCGTCGGCATCGTCGAAGAACGGCTCCCAGCCCTCCTCCAGCAGCGTGAACACGCCGCCCTTGTCGGCCTGGTAGCGGGGATAGTCGGGCGTGTCCCAGGCGATGAGATGGTTGGTGACGCTCATCCAGGGGCTGCGGGCAGCGTCGGGGTCGTCGTCGATCGCAACACCGGTCAGGGTCTCGAACGAGTCGACCAGCACCTCGGCGTCGTCACCTCCGAAGAAACGCAGCAGGTCGGCGACGAACCACGCGTACCGCGCATCGCCGACGCCGTTCAGTTCGGTGACGCCACCGGCGTCGAAGAAGCCGTTCTCCACGCCCTCGACGAGGCGAGCGATGGCGGCGTCGGCCTCGGGGTTGGGTTCGGTGGCAACGGGCGTCGCCGGCGGGTCGGGGTAGACGAATCGACTCGGCGCCGCAGCGACCGTCGTGTCGATGGGTTGTACCGCCGTGTCGGTGACGGTGTTGTCGCTGGTGGAGCCGCCTCCCGACGTGCATGCGGTCACGGTCATCGATGCGGCGAGCGTGACGGAAGCAACGGAGCGTCTCATGGCTGCGAGCGTACGAATCGGTCGATAGCCGCCTGCGAACACCCCGCACAACAACCCCGAAACACGAGCGAAGGGCCGTCGACTGCGGCAAGCTGTATCCATGAGTGACACGAGCATCCCCACCGACGCCGAGCTCCGCGAGCGCCTCACCCCCGAGCAGTACGAAGTGACCCAGAACGCCGGCACCGAACGACCGTTCACCGGCATCTACCACGACACCAAAGAGCAGGGGATGTATCACTGCATCGTCTGTGACGAGGTGCTGTTCTCCTCCGACACCAAGTACGACTCGGGTTCGGGTTGGCCGTCGTTCACCGATGCCGTCGACCCCGAGAAGGTCACGGTCCGCGAAGACCGCTCGCACGGCATGGTGCGCACCGAAGCGGTGTGTGCGAACTGCGGCGCGCACCTCGGTCACGTCTTCCCCGACGGGCCCGGTCCGTCGGGAACTCGGTTCTGCATGAACTCAGCGAGCCTCGACCTGAAGCAGGACGACGCCGACGCCTGACCGTGGTGCGGTGGTGGCGTGGCGGCGTGGTGGCGTCGACACCCGATTTCCGCCAGACACGCTGACCGAGCGGGAGTAGACACGGGGGCATGACTCGTGCTTCCGACCTCCGCTCCCGGTTCCTCGAACTGCATCATGCCGACGAGATCCTCGTCATGCCGAACCCGTTCGACGTCGGGTCGGCGAAGTTGCTGGCCGAGGTGGGCGCCCGGGCACTCGCCACGACCAGCTCGGGTCACGCCGCCACGATGGGTCGCCTCGACCAGCACGTCACCCGAGACGAAGTGCTCGCGCACGCCGAGGTGATGGCGGCGGCCACCGGTCTGCCGCTGAACGTCGACAGCGAGGACTGTTTCGCCGACACGCCCGATGGCGTCGCCGACACGGCACGGTTGCTGGCGCACACCGACGCGGCCGGCTTCTCGATCGAGGACTACGACCCGCGCGTGGCTCGCGTTCGTCCGGTCGCCGACGCTGCCGAGCGAGTCGCCGCGGCGAAGTCGGGCGGTGCCGATCTGGTCCTCACCGCGCGTGCCGAGAACCACCTGTACGGGGCCGGCGATCTCGACGACACGATCGCTCGCCTCGTCGCGTATCGCGACGCCGGTGCCGATGTGCTGTACGCCCCCGGCCTGATGACGCCCGGCGAGATCGAGCGGGTGGTCGCGGCGGTCGAGGCGCCGGTCAACGTGCTCGCGTTGCCGGGCACGCCGACGATTCCAGAGCTTGCGGCACTCGGTGTGGCGCGGGTCTCGGTCGGCAGCCTGACGGCGTGGGCGGCCTACGGCGCGGTCGTCGACATGGCGACCGAACTGTTCGGTGCCGGCACGAGCACGTATGCCGAACGAGCCCTGCCGGGGTCGATCCGCGACGCCGCGTTCGGTTGAGCGAACTCAGTTCGCGAGTTCGAGGTCGCCGGTGAGTTCGTCGGTCGTGATTCCCGGCAGCGTGATCGAGACCGCATCGGCCGTTCGACCGCTGGTGAAGATCAGGTCGTAGGGCTCGGCGTCGGTTCCTTCGAGGTTCAACTCGACACCGAACGAGCAGGTGATCGCTGCCACACGGCCCTCGTCATCGAGCACGATCTCGTCGACCACGCCCGGCCCGGTGAGACTCTCGATGAGTTCTTGCTCCTCCCGGAAGAGGTCGACCCGTGAGCTCTCGACGGCGGTGCCGGCGCCCTGGTCGCCGCCGCACAGCGAGCCGACTCGCGTGTCTTCGGTGATGAAGAACGGCGACTCGTTCAGCGTCACGACCATTGTGACGTCGGTGGTTCCGTTCGGGCCAACGGCTTCGACGGCCGGAGGTTCGGTGGTGGCGACGGTCGTGTCGCTGGCGTCGGAACCGCCGCTGCACCCGGCGAGTGCGGCGATCGTGAGCGCGCAGGCGATCGCCGAGCGTCGGCGGGCGCGTGCAGGGGGCGTGGGTTGCATGTCTCGATTATCGGCCGAATCGCGTCGCGACTGAAGGCATGGTCGGAATCGGCGTGTCGTCGCGCTGGCGTTCGGTGCGCCAGACTCGATGGCGTGATCGCAGACTGGGGCGCCGACGAACGCAGACTGACCAATGACATCAGCGTGCTCGTGGGGGCGAACAAGGGCGGGTATCCGTCCGGCAACTCGTTGCTGATCCGTGGGGCCGGCGAAACGGTTCTGATCGACCCGTCGATCGACGTCGTGGCTCGGGGCGGGGCGCCGGTGCCGATCGATGCGGTGATCAACAGCCACAGCCACGAAGACCATGTGGCGGGCAACGGCTTCTTCGCCGACGCTCGGGTGCACGTGCATCACGACGACCTTCCCGGCGTCACGTCGATGGACGGGCTGATGGCGGTCTACGGGCTCGACGGCGAGGCTCGGCGCGTGTTCGAACAGCAGGTCTACGACGAGTTCCACTACACGCCCCGGCCGGATGCCCAGGGCTTCGGTGACGGTCACGTCTTCGATCTCGGTGGCGGGACGACGGTGGAGGCGGTGCATCTGCCGGGTCACACTCGTGGCCACAGCGGGTTCAGGATGAACGGGGTGTTCTTCCTCTCCGACATCGATCTGACCGGGTTCGGCCCGTACTACGGCGACGTGTGGAGCGACCTCGAACAGTTCGAGGAGAGCCTGGTGCGCGTGCGGGAGGAGGAAGCGGAGTTCTACGTCACGTTCCACCACAAGGGTGTGATCGAGGGTCGCGAGACGTTTCTCCAGATGCTCGACGGGTTCCACGCGGTGATCGGTCGGCGCCATGCCGCGATGCTCGATTTCTTGAGCGAACCGCGTTCGATCGCCGAGATGGCCGAGCACCGGTTCATCTACCGTCCGCACGTCGAAATGCCGTTCCTGGTGTCGGTCGAGACCCGCAGCGCCGAGATGCACGTCGCCCGCATGCTCCACCGAGGCGAAGCCCAAGAAGTCGCCCCCGCCCGATACCAAGCCACCTGAACCGCGGTCGATCACATCGCTCCCGGAGCCACCTCACCAACGTCAAAGAGTCAGCTTGCTGAGGCTGCTCAGGGGCGCCGAGGGCAAGGCGCGTGACGAGGACGTGTACTGGGCCGTACACGACGAGTTCACGGAACGCAGCCATCGGCGTTCCTGTGCGGCCTCAGGTGAGGAGGTCGGTGGCGGTGTGGAGCCAGAGGCGGGTGGTGAGGGCGAGCGACTCGACGTCGATGCGTTCGTTGTGGCCGTGGAAGCGGCTGCCGAACTCCCCGGCGTCGAGTGACGGGCTGAACAGCCCGGCCCCGTAGGCCACGGCGCCCATCTCGCGGTAGATGCGCGCGTCGGTGAACCCGACGACCAATTGCGGGGTGAGGCGGGCGGTGGGGAACGGCACGTTGACGGCCTTGGCGATCGAGTCCCACAGCGGCGTGTCGACGCGGCTCGTCGATGCCGGGTCGTCGATGATGATCTCGACCTCGACGTGGTCGGCGAGGTCGCCGAGTGCATCACGCAGGTGGGCGTCGACCTCCTCGGGGCCGTCGCCGGGGAGCGTGCGGATGTCGACGTTGATCTCGACGTGGTCGGGGATCACGTTGGTCTTCATGTGTCCGCCGTCGAGGAGGTTGGGCGAGAACGTGGTGTGCGTGCAGGCGTGCAGGTGCGCGGCAGCGGGCGCCGACGGCAGGTCGTCGAGGAACTGGTCGATGGCCGATTCGTCGAGCAGGAGCTGCTTCATGTCGTCGGGCAGGCCGAGCGTGTCGACCCGAGTTCGCCAGAGTTCGGTGAAGCGCGGTGCCGGGCGGTAGTCGGCGAGACGCTGCACGACGCCTGCTGCCTTGATCAGTGCGTTGTCTTTGCGGAACGGCATGGAGCCGTGGCCGGGTTCGCCGCGCACGGTGAGCTTGCGCCAGGCGACGCCCTTCTCGGCGACGTTGACCCCGACGTACGGGGCGTCGGACGGACCGGAGTGGAGGCCGCCGTTCTCGGTGAGCACGTAGTCGGCGCGGATCGCGTCGGGATGGTTGTCGGCCATCCAGCGGGCCCCGTGCGCGCTCCCCGACTCCTCATCGGCGACACCGAAGTAGACGAGATCGCCGGTCGGTCGGAATCGCCCGGCTGCGGCCTCGCGGGCCAGTTCGCGGAACGCAACGGCCATCGACGCGGTGAGGTTGAGCATGTCGACCGCGCCGCGCCCCCACACCTCACCGTCGATGAGTTCGCCACCGAACGGGTCGTTGACCCATCCCTCCGGGTGGACCGGCACCACGTCGGTGTGCCCCATCAGGCACAGGCTCGGTGCGTCGGGATCGGACCCGGCGATGCGGCCGACGATCGACGCTCGACCCTCGACGGGCTCGAAGCGTTCGACGTCGACGCCGGGCACGGAGATGATCTGCTGCAACACGTCGGCGTTGCGTGATTCGAAGCCGGACTCGCGAGTGCCGTCGTTGACGCACTCGTTGCGGATCATCGTCTGGAGGAGCTCGACGGTCTCGTCGGTGAGTCGACCGAGCTGGGTGTCGTCCATCGACCCAGCTTCGCACAACGGCGTTTTACCCCTGGAAGCGGTCACCGGTGACGGATCTGCGGGGCAAAACGAGTCAGCGGTTGGTGGCGCGGCGGAGTGCCGTGACGTAGCCGGCGATGGCGTGGTCGGAGAAGTGGTCGAACTTGCGTTGCTTCAACCCCGCCCAGAAGCCGGCCGATCGGTCGGCGGCGCGCTTGCTCTTCGACATGCGGTTCACCTCGCCGTGACGGTCGATGTAGTGCAGCACGCCGGTGTGCCGGTACCGCAGCCATCGGGGCGGCACCCGGGTGACGACGTCGTTGTTGTTGACCCAGCGGACGTGGCGGACGTTGGCGTGCTGGATGTAGCGCTTGGTGCCGACTCGTGGGCTCCCGAACGTGGTGACCGAGCGGGGCACGGCGGCGATGTCGGACAGTTGGCACCGTCCGGCACAGATCTGGGCCATGGCCCCGCCGAGCGAGTGGCCGCAGAACCACACGTCACGCGATTCGTCGCGCAGCGTCTCTTCGAGCGTGGGCCAGATGTCGTCGACCTCTCGCTTGAAGCCGCGGTGCACGCGACCGACCGTTTCGGCGAGGTCGGTGAAGGCGTTGGCATCGGCCTTGATGTCGTTCCACTCGTTGGGTTCGGTGCCCCGGCAGGCGACGACCACATCGGTCTCGGTCGAGAGTTCGTAGGCCTGGGAGCCGTCTTTCTCGATGTAGCGAACGTCGGTGAAGCCGACCTTCTCGAAGACGGGCGTCGCCTCGGAATCGGGCAGGTAGGCCAGCATCGAGATCTCGGCAAACAGCAGTGACTGCTCGATGGGGCTCAGCCGATGGATCGCCGAGTCGATCTTCGACGCGATGTCGATCTCGGACGCGACCTTGAGTGAGATCGGATCCGGGTTGCGGACGCCGGTGCGCTTGCTCATCAGGCCCCGATCGTAGCGAGACGTTGGGCGACCTTCTTGGGGCTGACCTTGCCGCGCGTCCCGACCGGTTGGGCGAAGATCTGTACCCGCAGTTCCTCGAGCAGCCAGCGCACTTCGGCGACCTCGGCGGTCGCTGCACCGGGTGGCAATCGGTCGACGAACGAGGCGAATCGTTGCTCCAGCGGCAGGATCTCGAGCATGCGCTGCTGATCGCGCGCCGCGGCGCCGGCGAGGTGTTCGAGGCGATACGAGATCGCCCGGACGTATCGCTCGACGTCGTCGAGGCGGTCGACGCCGTGCGCCGAGACGAAGCCGGGTCGTACGAGGCGACCGACGTGCATGTTGGCATCGTCGACCGACGATCGGACGGCGGGGGCGCGCAGATCGGCGAGTCGCTGGCTCACCGTGTTGGCGGCGGCCACCACGGCGACGGCCTTGCCGAGTGCCACACCGGCGCGGTTGGCCGCCTTGGCCTTGACCTCGGCTCGGAGTTCGCGGAAACCCGACTCGGTGAACGGCACGACGCCGTGCTCGGCCATGAGCTGATCGACGGCCGCGGCGATGCAGTCGTCGACGAGTGTCGACACGTCGATGTCGGCACCGGTGAGCGCGAACCGACCGGCCGTGGTCACGAGCCGTTCGATCGACGCACGGGTCGGCGCTCCGTCGAGCAGCAGGAGTCGTCGGACGCCGCCCTTCATCGCCCGCTCCTGGAGTTCGGGCGTGGTGACGACGCGCAGCGCCACGCTGTCGCCCACGTCGAGCAACGTCGGATAGGCCCGAACGTCGAAGCCGCGGTCGCTCGACTCCACCACCCGAGGGATGTCGCCGACATCCCAGGAGGTGATGCCCCGCCGTTCCTCGATCGGCGCGGCTGCGGCGACCGACTCCCGGGTGGCGCTGACGAGACGGGCCTTGATCGCGGCCAGGTCGGTGCCGACGTCGTGGACCTCGCCGGCGTCGTCGGACACGACGATGTTGAGCCGGAGGTGCGGGTCGAGCACCGTGGGGTCGAAATCGGCACCGCTGACGCGCACGTCGGAGATCTCGCTGACGATCTCGGCGAGCCGATCGACGAGGCGGCCGTTCGGCGCGCCGAGTCGGTCGAGGACCAGGTCGACGGTGTCGTTGAACGGCACCAGTTCGCGTCGGATCGGCTTGGGCAGTGACCGCATGAGCTGTTCGACGACGTCGTCACGATTGCCCGGCACGTGCCAGTCGAAGCCGTCGTCGGTGATCTGGTTGAGCCCGGAGAGTGGCAGGTGCACGGTGACGCCGTCGAGCGGTTCGCCCGGTGCGTACCGGTACGTCAGCGGCAGTTCGATGTCGCCCTGTCGCCACACGTCGGGGAACGACTCGGTCACGCCCAGCGCGCCGCCGGCTCCGCCACTGCCGGAGAGCAGTCGTGCGAGCGCTCGGTCGGTGAGGTCGAGCAGCTTGCCGTCCTTCTGGCGTTCCTGCTTCCACCACCGGTCGAAGTGCTGTGCGCTCGTGACGTCGTCGTCGATGCGTTCGTCGTAGAAGTCGAACAGCGTCTGGTCGTCGAGGAGTTCGACACCGCGCATGCGAGCGCTCATCGAACTGACGCGGCGCCTGACCCCGTCGTTGAACTCGAAGAAGCGATGCTTGTTCGACCAGTGTTCGGCCACGTCACCTTCGACGAACGCCTTCGTGATGAACCAGGCCCGCGCCGCGTCGGGGTCGACGCGATCGAGTCCGATCAGGCGGTCGCTCACGAGCGGCAGCCCGTAGAGCGTCACCTGTTCGGTCACCACCGCTCGGCCGCCCTTCGGGTCCCAACGCGGCTCGCCGTACGAGCGCTTGACGAGGTGCGCGCCTGCTTTCTCGGCCCAGCGCGGATCGATCTCGGCGACTCGGCGGGCGTAGATCTGGTTGGTCTCGACGAGCTCGGCGGCCATCACCCAGTCGGGCGGCTTCTTCGTGAGCACCGAGCCGGGGGCGATGACGAACTCGGCCTGCCGTGCGCCCTTGAACGCCCGGCGGTCGCGGTCTCGCATGCCGACGTGGGAGAGCAGCCCGGCGAGCAGCGCCTGATGGATGTGGTCGGGATGCGCTTCGGCGTTCTTGATCTTCACACCGGCGGCGCGTTTGAGTTGGCTGTGCAGGTCCATCCACTCGCGGAGACGCAGGAAGTGGATGAACTCGCTGCGGCACATCCGCCGGAACTGGTTGCCCGACAGTTCGCGCTGCTTCTCTCGCGTGTAGTCCCAGAGTTTCACCAGCGACAGCAGGTCGGAGCCCTTGACCTTGAAGCGGTTGTGCATCTCGGCGGCCTGTTCGCGCTTGTCGTCGGGGCGCTCGCGGACGTCTTGGATCGACAACGCCGACACGATGATGAGCACCTCGCGAACGCAGTTGAGGCGCTCCGCCTCGATGACCATGCGCGCCAACCGCGGGTCGACGGGGAGCCGAGCGAGCCGCTGCCCGATCTTGGTCAGCCGCACCGTGTTGCCGTCACCGGACGGCGACGGGCGGGTGCGGATCGCGCCGAGTTCGTCGAGCAGCATCTCGCCGTCACGGATCGAACGATGGTCGGGCGGCTCGACGAACGGGAACCGTGCGATGTCGCCGAGGCCGATGTTGGCCATCTGCAAGATGACCGAGCCGAGGTTGGTGCGCAGGATCTCGGGTTCGGTGAAGTCGGGGCGTTCCTCGAAGTTCTCCTCCGAGTAGAGCCGGATGCAGATGCCGGGGGCGACGCGACCGCAACGCCCGGCGCGCTGGTTGGCCGACGCCTTCGACACCTCCTCGATCGGGAGTCGCTGCACCTTGAGGCGCCGCGAGTACCGCGAGATACGTGCGGTGCCGGCATCGATCACGTAGCGCACGCCGGGCACCGTGATCGAGGTCTCGGCGACGTTGGTGGAGAGCACGATGCGTCGACCGGCGTGCGGCTTCCAGATGCGCTGTTGCTCCTGCGACGAGAGCCGGGCGTACAACGGGAGGACTTCGAGGCTCGGCTCGTCGAGACGTTTGAGCGCATCGGCGGCGTCGTGGATCTCCCGCTCCCCCGACAGGAACACGAGCACGTCGCCGTCGCCTTCCGACTTCAGTTCCTTGCACGCGTCGACGATCGCGTCGACCTGGTCGCGCCGGTCGTGCTCGTCGTCGGGGTTGTCGGCGCCGAACGGGCGGTAGCGCGTTTCGACGGGGAAGGTGCGTCCCGACACCGTGACGATGGGGGCGGGTTCACCGTCGTCGCTCGCGAAGTGCTCGGCGAACCGCTCGGTGTCGATGGTCGCCGAGGTCACGATCACCTTGAGGTCGCGCCGGCGCGGCAGCAACTGCTTCAGGTAGCCGAGGATGAAGTCGATGTTGAGGCTGCGCTCGTGCGCCTCGTCGATGATCAAGGTGTCGTAGCGGCTCAACATCCGGTCGCGTTGGATCTCGGCGAGCAGGATGCCGTCGGTCATGACTCTGACGAGCGTGCCGTCGCTGATGTTGTCGTTGAACCGGACGGAGTAGCCGACGTCGGCGCCGAGTTCGGAGCCGATCTCGTCGGCGATGCGTTCGGCGATGGTCCGCGCCGCGACGCGTCGGGGTTGGGTGTGGCCGATCACGCCGTCGGCACCGCGTCCCGCCTCGATGCAGAGCTTCGGGATCTGGGTGCTCTTTCCCGAGCCGGTCTCGCCGGCGACGATCACGACCTGGTGATCTCGGATGATCTCGAGGAGTTCGTCGTGTCGCTCGGTGATCGGAAGCGACTCGGGGTAGCGCAAGCGACCCGTGTCGAGGATCGCCGCAGCAGCGGCAGCGCGTTCGGTGGTCTCCATTCCGCTCAACAGGATGGCGGCCGCCGCGTGGTTTGCGTCAGTCGGTTTCGTTCAACGCGTCACCAGCGCATGTTGCTACGGCGTCGAGCGGCCATCATCGCCCCGGCGCCGAGCACGAGCAGTGCAGCGGCCCACCAGACGACCGATCGGTTCTCGGAACCCGTGGCCGGCAACTGGGTGACCGGCGCCGCGGTCGTCGGCGCAGCGGTCGTCGGCGCAACCGTCGTCGTCGTGGTGGTGGTGGTGGTCGTGGTGGTCGTTGTGGTGGTCGTGGTGGGCGGCGCGGTCTGGGCGGCGATGAGCGTCGCGTTCACGGTGGCTGCCTGCTCGAGCACGAACGACGCGTCGGCGGGATCGAGCGCTTCGCCGGCAACGACGATCGAGATGTCGATCGTGTACTCGTAGCCGTCGGGACCCGACACGCCGAACACGTAGTTGCCAACCGGCAACGTGAACGACGCCGGCGATGCTGCCGACGCCACGAGGGCACCCGGCGTGTCACCGTCGAGTTCGTACACCTCGATGACGAAGTCGCTCGCCTCGGCGTCACCGCCGAACGCGTTGTCGACGGTCAGCGACGCACCGATCGACTGCTCGACATAGGTGAACTCGAGCGCGCAGAGCGTCGCCGGCTCGCTGTAGAGGTCGCTGTCGGGAAGCGGGTGGCTGAGCACGCCGGACCCGTCGATGATCTCGTTGTCGTCGACCTCGATGTCGTAGTCGAGCGGGATGCAATCGACACCGGTCGGGACGTAGCCGTAGTCGGGCACGCTGGCGCCGAGCTGGTAGTCGCCGTCGGGCAGCGCCACGCCGGCGCACGACGACGGGTCGAACGAGAGCAACGGGATGGGGAACGGATCGGGGTACTCGGTCGCGGCCTCGCACAGCGACTCGTCGGGGTCGGTCGCGCTCGCGAGCAGCGATCCGGCGTCGGTGAACACCTCGAGTTCGAAGTCGCTCGGCGATGCGGTGCCGCCGTTGACGATCGCGTCGAGATACAAGGTGGGCGGCGCATCGAGGAAGATGCCGCACCACGCCCCGTACGGATCGCCGAGCTCGGTGGGGGCGACGTCGATCTCGAAGTAGGGGTCGCCTTCGTCGATCACCTCGTCGAAGCCGAACAACACGTTCCAGTTGCGGGGCTGGCAGAACGCTTCGCCGATCTCGTACCCGTCCGGTACCCCGTCGGCTCCGAGGAGATATTCACCCTCGTCGATCTCGCAGTCGAACGACGTGGTCGTCGAGGCGAGTTGCTCGCCACCGAAGAAGAACAACGACCCGCCGACCACGGTCGATCGGTCGGCACAGCTCGCGTCGTCGAGGACGTTCTCGCCGACGATGGTCTCCTCGAACGTGCTCAGGTCCTCCCACGCCTCGATCGACATCTCCGCCTGCGCGTCGAGATGTCCCACTCCGTAGCTGAAGATGTCGACGGTGAGCGGTGCGTCGTCGTACATCTGGACGAAGCAGGTGACCTCCGGATCCTCGCCACTCATCGTGAAATCGGGCTCGGAGAACGGCGACGGCGTCAGGATCTCCGCACCGCCGAACGAGGCGGAACCGGCCAACTCGGCCAACTCGACGCCTCCGCCACCGAACGGACCGAAGAACGGGAAGAACCCGAACTCGTCGGTGCACGCCACCTCGACCTCGACGCCATCGGGGACGCCCGTCAACCCGAGCCGGTACGAGCCGCTGACCAGTTCGCACCCTTCGAACGAGATCGCCAGGGACCCGGACAACGACGAGTCACGCCGGAAGCAGTCGTCGGTCAGCGCCGACCTCATCTCCGAGCCGTACGCATCGGGCGCGACGAGGGGGTACAACTCGAAGTCGACTCCCTCGAGGACGTCGAGCGCGTCGGCCCCGATCATCTGGCTCACCACGATGAACGTGCCCGTGGGCGACTCCTCACCTGCCTCGGCCGGCGAGCCGACACTCAGCGCCACACCGCTCATCGCCATCAACGTCGCGAGTACGACTCGCCTCACCGCTCCACCCATCAACATGCCTCCCGTGCTTGTCGGGACACACCGTAGGCGATCACCAGCGCAGATTCCTGCGATGCCGAACGTAGGCCACGACCGCGGCCACGACCACGACGAGTGACATCGCCGACCACACCAACACCGAACCCGTCATGCGTCCCTCCCAGAACTCGTCGTGATCGACAGTAGCGTCTCGTTAGTGCCGATCGCCTACAAGTACCGCGTCATGGCGGTGTACATCGTCGGACTCGTGATGACCATCATCGACGGCACGATCGTCAACGTGGCCCTGCCCACGCTGGCCCGGGAGTTCGACGTGCCGTCGACCGACATCGAGTGGGTGTCGATCTCGTACCTCCTCGCGCTCGCCTCGGTCATCCCCGTCGCCGGATGGCTCGGCGATCGTTTCGGCACGAAGCGCATGTTCGTGATCTCGCTGGTGTTCTTCGTGTTCGGGTCGCTGCTGTGCGGCATCTCGCAGAGCCTCGAGACGTTGATCGTGTTCCGCGTGGTGCAGGGCATCGGCGGCGGACTCATCACTCCGATCGGCAGCGCGATGCTGTTCCGCGCGTTTCCACTCGAGGAGCGTTCGACGGCGAGCGTCGGCGTGCTCAGCGTGGCGATCGTGGCCCCGGCGGTCGGCCCGGTCCTCGGCGGTGTCATCGTCGACAACATCTCGTGGCACTGGATCTTCCTCGTCAACCTGCCGATCGGCGCCATCGCCCTCCTGCTCGCCCTGCTGTGGCTGAACGAGGAGTCGCAGCCGGCCGCCGGTCGGTTCGACGTCGCCGGTTTCGTCCTGTCGGCGACCGGCGTGTCGCTGCTGATCTACGCGTTGTCGACCGGACCGGAGAAGGGCTGGCTGTCGGGCTCGACGCTGACCGCCGCTGCGATCGGCGCGTGTTCGTTCATCGCGATGGTCGTCGTCGAGCTGCGGGTGCGCGAGCCGATGCTCAAGCTGCGGCTCTACCGCGACCGCCTGTTCCGCTCGGTCAACATCGCGTCGTCGATGATCTACATGGGCTTCTTCGGATGGATCTTCGTCCTGCCGCTCTACATGCAGACGCTGCGCGGGTTCACCGCCACCGAGTCGGGGCTGGCGCAGGCGCCTCAGGCCGCCGCCGTGTTCGTCGTGTCGAACCTGCTCGGCAAGCGGTTGTACCGGGCGGTCGGCCCACGCCGCCTGATGATCGTCGGCTCGGCCGCCACCGCGTTGTTCACGGGGTCGTCGGCACTGTTCGACCTCGACACGCCGATCGGCGTCATCGCCGCCACGGCGTTCATGCGCGGCGCCTCCATCGGCATGGTGTTCGTGTCGATCCAGACCGCCGTCTACGCCACGGTGTCGAACGCCGACACCGGCCGAGCCACCTCGGTGTTCAACACGCAACGCCAGATCTCGTTCGCCACGGGCGTCGCGCTCGCGGCCAGCGTCATCGCCGCCAAGGTGTCGTCGGTCGGGGGTGACGCCGCACCGGCGATCGACCGACTGCCCGCCTACCAGTGGGGCTTCCTGGCGATGGGCATCGTGATGCTGCCCGCCGCGTTCGCCAGCTGGTTCGTCAACGACGACGACGTCGCCGCCACCCGCGGCCTCGCTCCCGCCGCCGGCTAGCCCGACGACGTTCTAGGTCGACTGGCCGGCGAACTGAGCGTTGTGGAGGCGGGCGTATGCGCCGTCGAGCGCGAGCAGTTCGGCGTGGCTGCCCTGCTCGACGATCTTGCCGTCTTCCATCACCAGGATCACGTCGGCGCCACGGATGGTGGAGAGGCGGTGGGCGATGACGAAGCTCGTGCGGTGCGCACGCAGCGCGTTCATCGCCTCCTGGATGAGCACTTCGGTTCGCGTGTCGACCGAGCTCGTCGCTTCGTCGAGGATGAGGATCGACGGGTCGGCGAGGAACGCTCGGGCGATGGTGATGAGCTGCTTCTCCCCCACCGAGATGTTGTCGCCCTCGTCGTTGATGACCGTGTCGTAGCCGTCGGGCAACGAGCGCACGAAACGATCGACGAACGTGACCCGTGCGGCTTCCATGATCTGTTCGTCGGTGGCCGACGGGTTGCCGTAGGCGAGGTTGTCGCGGATGGTGCCGCCGAACAGCCAGGTGTCCTGCAGCACCATGCCGACGCGCCGACGTAGTTCTCGGCGGGGGAACGACGCGATGTCACGACCGTCGAGCAGGATCGCACCCGAATCCAGGTCGTAGAACCGCATGAGCAGGTTGACGAGCGTGGTCTTGCCGGCACCGGTCGGCCCGACGATGGCGATGGTCTGGCCCGGCTCGGCCACCACGTCGAGGCCTTCGATGAGCGGCTTGTCGGGTGAGTACGAGAAGTGGACGTCGTCGAACACGATCCGGCCGCGGATCGGCGGCGGGTCGACGGTGTCGGCCTGTTCGACCGATTCCTCGTCGGCGTCGAGGAGTTCGAGCACCCGTTCGAGCGAGGCGATGCCCGACTGGAACGTGGCGGCCATCGACGCCAGGTGCGTCAACGGGCCGGAGAACTGGCGGGCGTACTGGATCAGTGCCTGCATCTCGCCGATCGACAGTGCTCCACTCGAGATCCGCAGTCCACCGACGACCGCGATGAGCAGGTACTGGATGTTGCCCATGAAGGTCATCATCGGCTGGATGAGACTGGCCATGAACTGCGCTCGGAAGCTCGCCTCGTAGAGGTCGTCGTTCTCGTCGCTGAAGCGCTGCTCGACTTCACGCTGGCGACCGAAGGCCTTGACCACCGCGTGCCCGGTGAACACCTCCTCGGCCTGTGCGTTGAGCGCTCCGGTGTGCCCCCACTGTGCGAGGAACCGCGGCCGCGCCTTGCCGCCGATCAGTTTCATCAGGAACACCGAGGTGGGCACGGTGACGAGCGCAACCGCGGCCATGAGCGGCGAGATGACGAACATCATCACCATCACGCCGATCAGCGTGAGCAGCGACGTGAGGATCTGACTGATCGTCTGTTGGAGGCTCTGCGCCAGGTTGTCGATGTCGTTGGTGACCCGGCTCAGCAGGTCGCCCCGTGGCTGGCTGTCGACGTAGCTGAGCGGCAACCGGTTGAGCTTCTGTTCGACCGACGCGCGCAGGCCGAACATCGAGCGCTGCAGCACGCCGGCGAGCATGTACGCCTGCACGTAGCCGAGCAGCCAGGCCGCAACGTACAAGCCGACGATCAGGAGCAGCTTGGCGTGGAGCGCGCCGAAGTCGATGCCGTCGCCGATCACGCCGCCGACGATCTCGTCGGTGGCCTGGCCGAGCAGGCGCGGTCCGATGACGATCAGCACCACGCTGACGAGCGTGATGGCGAACACGACGAACAGCAGTCGCTTCTCGCGGCCGAGGATCTCGCCGAGGCGCCGAACGCTGTCGCGGAAGTTGTCGCTCCGCTCGGTCGGCATGCCGATGCCACCGCCGGGCCCGAAGCTCGATCGGCGCGCTTCGTTGCCGGTCGTCTTGATCAGTTCGGCTTCGTCGTTGCCCTGGTCTGGCGTGTCGTTGCTCACGAGACCGCTCCTGCGCCCTGCTGCGATTCGACGATCTCGGCGTACGTCGGGCAGTCGGCGATCAACTCGTCGTGGGTGCCCCGCCCGATGATGCGGCCGTCGTCGAGGACCAGGATCTGGTCGGCGTCGGCGATGGTCGACACGCGCTGCGCCACGATCAGCAGCGCCGAATCGACCGTGTGCGGGGCGAGCGCGGCGCGAAGCCGGGCGTCGGTCGAGAGGTCGAGCGCCGAGAACGAGTCGTCGAACACGTAGATCTCGGGTTTCACGACGAGCGCTCGGGCGATCGCCAGGCGTTGGCGTTGCCCGCCCGACACGTTGGAACCGCCCTGCTTGATCTCGCTGTCGAGCTCGTCGGGCATGGCGCGTACGAAGTCGGCTGCCTGCGCGACGTCGAGGGCTTCCCAGAGTTCGTCGTCGGTGGCGTCGGGACGGCCGAAACGCAGGTTGCTCGCCACCGTGCCGGAGAAGAGGTACGACTTCTGCGAGACGTAGCCGATCTTGCCCCACAGCAGATCGAGATCGAGTTCGCGCACGTCGACCCCGTCGATGAGCACGGCGCCGTCGCTGACGTCGAACAGGCGCGGGACGAGGTTGACGAGCGTGGTCTTGCCCGAACCGGTCGACCCGATGATGGCCGTGGTCTGGCCGGCCTCGACGCGGAAGCTGACGTCGGAGAGGACCGCCTTGTCGGCGCCGGCGTACGAGAACCCGACGTTGCGCATCTCGAGCGTGCCCCGCTCGGGCGTGACCGTGACCGGGTTGCTCGGCGCGACGACCGACGATGGCGTGTCGAGCACCTCGACGATGCGGTCGGCTGCGACCGCGGCTCGCGGCACCATCGACGTCATGAAGGTGACCATGACGACGGCGATCAGGATCTGCGCGAGGTAGCTGATGTACGCGATGAGCGACCCGAGTTGCATGTCACCGTCGTCGATCCGGCCGGCACCGATCCACAGGACGCCGATGACCGAGATGTTGATGATCGCGTTGATCGACGGGAACATGAACGCCATGAGGCGGCCGGCTCGCAGAGCCGTGTCGGTCAACTCGTCGTTGGCCTGTTCGAAACGGGCGACCTCTTCGGGTTCACGAACGAACGCGCGAACGACGCGCATGCCGGTGATCTGCTCGCGCAGCACCGAGTTCACCCGGTCGACGCGGATCTGCATGCGCTGGAACGCGGGCACCATGCGGATGACGACCTGACTGAGGATCGCGATGGCGATCGGAATGGCGAACACGAGAACGATCGACAGCCCGACGTCTTCGCGCACGGCCATGATGACGCCGAACGTGAGCATCATCGGCGCGGTGATCATCATCGTGCAGACCGTGACGAGCAGGATCTGCACCTGCTGCACGTCGTTGGTCAGCCGGGTGATCAGCGACGGCGCACCGAACCGGCCGACTTCGCGCGCCGAGTAGCCGGTGACGGTGTGGAAGAGCGCGCCGCGGATGTCACGGCCGAACCCCATCGCGACCTGAGCGCCGAACCAGACCGCTGCGGCGCCGAACACGATCTGCACGATCGAGAAGCCGAGCATGACGGCGCCGGTGGTGAGGATGAACCCGTCGTCGTCGCGCAGCACACCCTTGTCGATGATGTCGGCGTTGAGCGTCGGCAGGATCAGCGAGGCGGCGGTCTGGACCGCCTGCAGCACGACGACCAGCAGCAATCGGTTGCGGTACGGCCCCAGGTGTTGCCGTAACAGTTGCCGCAGATTCACGCTGCGACGCTATCGAGCGCCCCGCTCGAGCAACCAGGCGGGGGCGGAACGGTCAGCTGGTCGGCTGGTCGTCGGCCCAGTCGGCGCCGTCGTTCTTGCCGCCGGTCGGGTCGTGCGTGGCCTGGACCTTGGGGTTCTTGCCACCCTCTTGCTGCGCCTGTGCGATCTGTGCCTGCACCGCGGCGTTGTTCATCATGTTGGTGGCGGCGTTGGCCATGTTGGCGATGGCGTTGGCCGCGGCGGCGCCCGCCGCGTTGGCCTGCGCCTGCGACACCGACGGGTCGACCGGTGCTCCGGCGTGGAAACTCGAGCTGTCGACGGGCACTTGCGTGCTGTAGTTGCTCGTACCGCCGGCCGAGTACTTCTTGGCGGCCTCAGCGGCCTTCGAGGTGACGTTGGCGGTCTTCCCGCCGCTCACCTTGTCGAGCTTGGCCCCGGCCTTCTCGGCGATGTCGCCGACCTTGTGGCGGTTCTTCTCGAGCAGACTCTTGGCTTTGCGCAGGTTTCGAGCGTTGAGCAATCCCATACAGGTCAACTTACCGCGGAACTCTGTGACAGTGCTGGGCGATACTGGGCAGGCATGACGGATTCTGCTCCCGACTCCCCCACCGATCTCCTGGCCGCGCTGCGCGCGTTGACCGGACGCGCCGACGCCGAGTTCCGCGATGGGCAACGCGAGGCGATCGAGGCACTGGCCGATCGACGAGAGCGAGCGCTGGTCGTGCAGCGAACCGGCTGGGGCAAGAGCGCCGTGTACTTCGTCGCGACCAGCGTGTTGCGCTCGCGCGGGCTCGGCCCGACATTGCTCATCTCGCCACTGCTCGCGTTGATGCGCAACCAGATCGACGCCGCCGAACGTCTCGGACTGCGCTGCATGACGGTCAACTCGTCGGCGGCGACCACCGTCGACGAACTCGCCACCGCCGTGCGATCCGACTCGATCGACCTGGTGCTCGTGTCGCCGGAGCGGCTCGCCAACCCGGAGTTCGCTCGCGCGGTCATGCCGATCCTGCGCGAGCGTCCGGGCCTGGTCGTGATCGACGAGGTGCACTGCATCTCCGACTGGGGTCACGACTTCCGCCCCGACTACCGCCGGATCGGCCGCATGATCCAGGAGTTCGGTGACGACGTGCCCGTGCTCGGGTGCACCGCCACGGCGAACGACCGTGTGGTCGCGGACGTCGCCGAGCAACTCGGCACCAACCTCACCGTGGTGCGCGGTCGGCTCGGGCGCGACGGGCTCGGCCTCGGCGTGGTCGACCTCCCGCGCCGCGCGCAGCGGCTCGCCTGGCTGGCGCAGCACCTCGACACGATGCCCGGCTCCGGCATCGTCTACTGCCTCACCATCCGTGACACCGAGATCGTCGCCGACTGGCTCCGCACCAACGGTGTGAGCGCCGAGTCGTACTCGGGCCAGACCGACACCGAAGACCGTGAAGAACTCGAACGCAAGCTGCAGCACAACGAGATCAAGGCACTGGTCGCCACCACCGCGCTCGGCATGGGGTACGACAAGCCCGACCTGGGCTACGTCGTCCACTTCCAGATGCCCGGTTCGCCCATCGGCTACTACCAACAGGTCGGTCGCGCCGGCCGCGCCATCGACGAGAGCCGGGCGATCCTGCTCAGCGGCTCCGAAGACGTGCGCATCCTCGACCACTTCCGCGACAACGCGTTCCCGAGCGAGTCGGCGATCGATCAGATCCTGGCGGCACTCGACGCCGCCGACGACGAGCCACTCACCCTGCGCAAGATCGCCGAGGCCGTCGACCTGTCGTGGGGGCAGATCGAGCTGGCGCTCAAGCAACTCGACGTCGAAGGTGCCGTCGAGCGGGTGAAGGGGCAGACGTACCAGCGCACCGGCACGCCGTGGGCGTATCCGGCCGAGCGGGTGCGCAACGTCACCTCCGCGCGCGAACGCGAGCAACAGTTGATGATCGACTACCTCGCCACCGAGCAGTGTCGCATGCAGTATCTGACCGACCAGCTCGACGACGAGCTCGGTCGACCGTGCGGCGAGTGCGACAACTGCTCAGCCGAACTCGCCGAGCAGATCGCCGCCACCGGCGTCGACCAGGCGCTCGTCGAGCGAGCCGAGCTGTTCTTGAAGCAGCGGCCGATCATCCTCGAACCGAAGAAGCAGGGCGTCGGCAAGAACGAACGCAACGAGGTCGGGCGCATCTTGAGCCGCTGGGGCGACGGGGGCTGGGGCGATGTGGTCATGCGCCAGAAAGAAGCCGGCCAGTTCGGCGACGACATGGTCGACGCGCTGGAGTCGCTGCTCGCCAACTGGAACCCGGTGCCCGCGCCCGAGTGGGTGGCCGCCGTCCCGTCGTGGCGCACCGGTGAGTTGGTGCCGTCGTTGGGCCAGCGTCTCGCGGAGCGCCTGGGCGTCCAGTTCGTCGACGTGCTCGAACGCATCGACGACCGCCCGCCGCAGGCCGACATGCAGAACTTCGCCTATCAGAAGTCGAATGTGCGCGGCGCGTTCATGGCCACCGGCAACACACCGCCGTCGCCCGGCCTCCTCGTCGACGACGCCTCGGCCTCGGGGTGGACGTTCGCAGAGGTCGGCGCTCAACTCCGACGCGCCGGCGCCTCGGCCGTGTATCCCATCGCGCTCGTCCAGACCAGCGGTCGGCCGGGCTAGCGCGACGAGTACATCTCCATCAGGGCGAGGAAGCGGTCGTCCGACTGGACGTCGGCGGTTTCTCGACCGACCACGATCTCACCGAGGCGTTCGAGATGCCAGTGCCATCCCGCGGCGAACTCGGCGTTCGACGGGTCGGGAAGGAAGTGATCGAAGGTGAGCACGGTTCCACCCTCGCCGTCGTCGACGAGTTCGTAGCGGATGTGCCACTGGTCGCTGCCCTCGCCCCACTCGTACTCGAGCAGCGAGTGCTCGACGCAGGCCAGCACGACGCCGTTTCCTTCGCCCTGCTCGCCGTAGTCGAACCTCACCGCGCCGCCGACTCGGAGCTCGATGGTGCCCGGATAGGCCCAACGCGCCATCCGTTCGGGCTCGGTGATGGCCGACCACACCTCGGTCGGCGCTGCGGGGAAGCGTCGCACGAACCGCAGCACGCGCCGCCCGTTCGATTCGGTCACCTCGCCGTTCTGGTCGTCATGCACTGTGTGCACCTCGTTCTTTCTGCTGTCGGGTGGTGGATTGAAAGGGTACGTTCACTCGTCGGCGAGCAGCTCGGCCATGAAGCCCTGCGGGTCGTCGAGGAAGTCTTTGGTGACGTGCACCGTGTCGATCTCCGACCACGCGGCGGGCGCCGGACCGTCGTCGTCGAACTCGTAGATCGTCGCGTCGGGGTAGGCCATCAACAGCGGTGAGTGCGTCGCGATGACGAACTGACACCCCTGCTCGACGAGGTCGTGCAGCCGCACCAGGAACTGGAGTTGGCCGTGCACCGACAGCGCCGCCTCGGGTTCGTCGAGGAGGTACAGGCCGCGAGGCTGGAAGCGCTCGACGAGCAGGTCGATGAACGATTCTCCGTGCGACCGGTCGTGCATCGACGTCCCGCCGTACCACTTCAACGTGCCGTACTCCTCGATCGCCGTCGCCACGTTGAAGAAGCTCTCGGCGCGCAGGAAAAACGCATCTTCTGGGGTGTGATGGCTCTTGCGAACCTTGAGGTGATGACGCAGCGGCGACACGGTGTCGTCACGGTTGGAGAACTGCATGCCTTTCGTGCCGCCCTCGGCGTTCATCCCCTGGTGCACCGCCAGCGCTTCGAGCAGCGTCGACTTCCCCGATCCGTTGTCGCCGACGAAGAACGTGACGTTCGGGTGGAACCGCATCGACATCGACGACTCGAGCATCGACGCGATCGACGGCACGTCGAAGGGATGCTCTCCCAGCTTCGCCCACGGCTTCGGCGCGATCGACAGCGTCTTCAGGAACGGCACACCGCAATCATGCTCTGGAGAATATGGCCCTGCGAGGATGGCCGCATGGCAACACCATCGAGTTTCGCCGGCGGCGACCAGCACTACCTCCGCACCGAGCAGTACGCCGACGCCTCGAAGTTGGCGCTCCGCGCCCGACTCCACGAGCGTTACAGCACGGCCGAGGTCCCGTGGTTCGACTGGGTCGCCGAACGCCTCGACATCCCCGCTGGTGCCAGCGTGTTGGAGGTCGGTTGCGGTGCCGGCTGGTTGTGGGCACAGGGCGACCACACCGTGCCGTCCGGCGTCTCGATCGAGCTCACCGATCTGTCGCAGGGAATGGTTGACGAAGCGGTCGAGCGGGTGTCGTCCACCGGCTTGTTCAGCTCGGTCTCGGGTCGCGTCGCCGACCTGCAACGCCTGCCGTTCGACGACGGCAGCAAGCACCTCGTCGTCGCCAATCACATGCTGTACCACCTTCCTGATCCGTCGGCCGGTGTGGCCGAACTCGGTCGCGTGGTGGCGCCGGACGGTGTGGTGGTCGCTGCGACCAACGGCGTGCGCCACATGCGTGAGGTCCGGGCGATTCGCGCCGAGGTGTTCGGGGAGGCGACGACCGATCTGACGACCGAAGTGTTCGGCGCCGACTCGGGCTTCGCACTGCTGCGGGCCCGGTTCGACGACGTGCGATGGTTGCAGCATCACGACGAGTTGCGCTGCACCGAGCCGCAACACGTCGTCGACTACATGTGCTCGACGCCGCCGGGCGAGAGCGCCGACGCCGAGACGCTCGATGCACTCCGAACGGCGATCGCCGACGTGTTCGCCGCGAACGACGACGTGATGACGATCACCAAGGACACGGGTCTCTTCATCTGCCGATGACCAGATCGATGTGTGTTCGGAACATCGGGATCGCGACCATGTCGTCACCCGCGTCGTCAGCTTCGTCGTCGCTGGTTCGCGGAAACCTGGGGATTCGGCAGCCGACCGGCAGCATCACGGTGCCGTCGTCGCGCAGCGTGTAGTTGCGGCCGTTCGTGGCCCGCCGCACCGGCCATCGTCGACGATGTCGTTCTCGGTTGTGGCTGCCGCATCGGCTTCCGCCGTTGCGCTGATCGGTGCTGCCACCGTCGGCCCATTCGGTCGAGTGGTCGACCTGGCACACGTCGGCTGCGACGAGACAGCCGGGGTGCTCGCAGGAGCGAAGCAGTAGCAACGCCGCATCGCGTGCCGGCCCGGTGAAGAGTCGCTGCTTGCGTCCGAAGTCGACGGTGACGTTCCGGGCGTCGACCACCGCTCGGCGGACGTGGCCGGCGAGTGCTGCTCTGAGGACGTGTTCGGCGCTGACTCGCACGCCGGTCGTGGTTTCGCAGCGCCGGGCGAGCAGCTCGTCGGGGTCGTTCATCAGTTCGGCGAGCAGCCCGCTCGGGTTGGCCAGGCCGGTGAACGGGTCGACCGGTTGACCGTCGATGGCGGTGTCGGCCGAGATGCGTTCGTCGGCGAGCATGCGGGCCCAGGTGGCGTCGTCGATCACGATGTTGACGAGTGGTTCGGGGGATCGGCCCGCCGGCAGGCCTGCGTCGAGTGCTTCGTTCGCGGTGAGGAAGATGGTGCGAATCGCATCGAAGCGCCGTTGCCGACCGGTGCGCGGCAGCTCGCCTCCCTCGGGCGAGCGCTCGACATCGGCACGGAACTCGCGCTCGACGAATCGATCGAGGATGGCGAGCATCTCGGCGGTGCTCATCGCATCGCCGCCGGTCGCCTGCAGGTAGAGCGACCCGTCGACCTCCGCCATCGTTGCGGTGCGCCCGTCGATCGCCTCGGCGTCGTCTCGTTCGGCGCCGTCGGCGTCGGCGAGCCTCACGACGTGTTGCATCACGATCTGGAAGTCGCGGAACGAGAGTTGCTCGGCGTGCTCGATCAGTGACGGTGCGAGTTCGTCGAGCGCGTCGCGCACTCTCTGGTTCGAGTGCGCTTTGGCGAACTCGCTCACCTGTGGTGCTCCGATTCGACCGGTGAGCACAGCGTCGCCGACGCCGGCGATGGCACCGACGGCCCGGGCCTGTGCCCGCCACCGCCCGGCTTCGGTGTTCGACCAGTTGAACGTGGCCCGCAGGTAGGCGTTCATGGTGCGGTGCCCGTCCCGGCCGTAGAGGCCTCGCTGTTCGGCGACGAGGATCGCTGCGATGAGCTCGGCGTCGTGGGCTCGCCGTTCGAGTTCGAGCTCCCGCAGCCGCTGGTCGAGGCCGCCGTCGGACATGCCGACCAAGCACTCGATCCGGGAGGAGAACATGGCCCCATTCTATCGAACACCTGTTCGTTTGTCCAGACATCTTGCTGGCAGATCGGGGATTTCTGCGAGCATCGAGGCCGACACCCCAGACTTCACGCTGGATCGGGCGATCGCCTCTCCGCCGTCGGTTCAGGCCAGGTCTTCGGCGGCGCGATTCAGTCGCTCGACGATCGACGGTGCGCCGTCGACGGTCGGCGGCGCTCCGAGGTGGCGCGTGCGGAGTTCGCTCATGAAGTCGATCCACATCGGTCGGCCACCTTCATAGAGGAGTTGGGCTCGGATTCGCAGGGCGTCGGTCGTCGGGCGGTGCCGGAGACCCCACCAGCCGAGTTCGGCGAGCACCGGGACGAGTTCGATCGCCGGATCGGTCAGGGAGTACGTGACGGCTCGACCTCGGCCGGGGTCGTCGCGGGTGAGCAGTCCGTGGTCGACGAGGTCGCGAAGGCGACTGGCGAGGATGTTCGACGCGATTCCCTCTTCGTTGTTGCGCTGCAACTCTCGGAAGTGTCGGCGGTCGCCGAACATGATGTCGCGGAGCACGATCAGACTCCATCGGTCGCCGATCACTTCGACGGCGGCGTTGATCGCACAGCCCGAACGTGGATCCTTTCTCGTCACACTCACTGCTTGCAAAGTACCACCAGCCTCACTAACTTGAGGTGATTGCAATTCGCAATCAGTCCGGATCGAGAGGAACTCCCACATGATCAGCCTCACGCTGGCCCAGGCGGCGGTGACCGACTTGCCCACCGCGGAGGCGTGGTACGCGCGACTGCTCGCCGCAGCGCCGAGTACCCGACCGATGGACGGCCTGATCGAGTGGCGCTTCGGCCCCACCCACGGCCTCCAGGTGTTCCACGACTCCGATCGAGCGGGTACGTCCACCGTCATTCTCGGGCTCACCGATCTGGACAACGAGGTCGAGCGTCTCGACCGGGAAGCCATCGAACACAGCGGCATCCAGGACGGCGGCGGCGGCCGCTTGGCGATCGCCACCGACCCCGACGGCAACCAGGTCATCCTCCTCGACCCCGACGCTGCCCGGAATCCGGTTGGTGACGGCTCCGTCGTCGGCGCGACCTTCCACATCGAGCGCGTCCTCGACGCCTCACTCGAGCGGGTGTGGGACGCCTACGCCGACGTCGCCCAGCGCTCCGTGTGGTCGGTCCCGAAGGGTGAGGTCGTCGAGTACGGCGCCAACGACTTCGTGGCCGGTGGCATCGACGAGTACCGATGCGGGCCGCCCGACGATCTCGCCAATCGCGTCACGACTCGATACCGCGCAATCCACGCACCTCACTCGTTCGTCACGACGAACGAGATCGACCGCGACGACACGCCCGTGGCGGTCGACACGACCTGCTGGCGCCTCGAGACCGACGGCCTCACGACGACCGTGTCGATCGACGTCCAGGTCACCTCGCTCGTCGGCGCGGCCATGCTCGACGGCTACCGCAACGGCCACGAACGCACCCTCGACCACCTCCAAGAGTTCCTCGCATGACCATCCACACGTCGCGAGTTCCTGCGAGACGTGCTGCGATACAGCGCGTCTCGCGTCCACACCAGATCCTCACCACACGAACAGGAGTACGCCGTGCATGACACGACCCCGCAATCCGCCACCGGCAAGGTGCTGTGGCACTTCTCGATGTCTCTCGACGGCTTCGTCGCCGGCCCGGGTCATCGAATGGACTGGATGCCCGACGCAACCAACCGAGCCGGTCTCATCGCCGAGTACACGTCGACGACCGGAGCGGTGCTCGGTGGGCGAACCGGCTGGGACATGTTCCCGGACCCCGGCGGCGTGTACGGCGGCGAATGGACCGGGCCGATCTTCGTGCTCACACATCATCCCGACGATGCCGAACCTGCGGAAGGGGTGACGTTCCTGGACTGCGACGTCGCCGAGGCCGTCGACATCGCCCGTCGGGCCGCGGACGGAAAGAACGTCGAGGTCCTGTCCCCGACGATCGGCCGCCAGCTTCTCGAACGTGGCCTGCTCGACGAGATCGACCTCCACGTCCTCCCGGTGCTGCTCGGCGACGGCATCCGACTCCACGACAATCCGGCGGGGTCGCCGGTTCCGCTCGAGTTCGTCAACGGCGATCGCGTCGAGGAGATCAACCTCCGCTACCGACCGACCAACCGAGCAGCGACCGCCTGAACACCACGCACAAAACCACCCGACCCAGCCGGAACACCTCTGCGATCTGCCAGCACCATGCGCTCAGTCCCAGTCGCTGATCTGGACGTCGTCTGGCGACGGGGAGCCGGTGCCGGTCTCCGCGTATTGCTTGAGGCTGAGCAGGTACGTCGCCCACTTCGTGCTGCAGTGGGAGAGGAACTCGACGGGCTCGGCCCAACCGGTGTGGGCGAAGTTCACGATGGTGTACCCGTCGCTGCGGGACAGCCGAAACTCGATGTGGGTCCCGATCCACTCCGGTGGTCCGTCGACCACCCGCCAGCGGACGAAGGCTCCTGGCTCGAGCTCGACGACCTCCATGTCGAAGCCGCCGGGCGGAAACCGGAACTCGATCTTCCCGCCGATCGATGCATCGCCGGTGGTGTCGACGGTCCACCAGTTCGCGAGTCCGTCGATGGTGGTCAAGGCCTCGTAGACGGGTTCGGTGCTCTCGGTGAGCGCTCCGATGCGGTGATGAATGGTGTTCATGGGATGTCTCCTTCGTTGGTCTGTTCGTGGTCTGTCGGGGTGTCGGTGTGTTTCTCGCGTTCGACCTGCTCGGCGATCCGTGCGATCCGTCGGAGTCGGCCGTCCCAGGCGTGACCGACGGTGGTGAGCTGGTCGACCGCTCGAGCGAACTGGCGGTCGTCGATTCGGAACCGGCGTTCACGTCCTTCGGCAACACTGCGGACGATGCCGGCGCGGTCGAGCACACCCAGGTGTTTGGCGACCGCTTGGCGAGTGACCGGGAGCCGTTCGCTGAGACTCGTCGCTGTTGCGGAGCCATCGGCGAGCAGGAGGTCGAGCATGCGCCGACGTGTCGGTTCGCCGATCGCCGACCACAGGTCGTCGTCGATGTCGGTGGTCATGCCCTCGCCCCGACCGTGGGGGCATAGTCGACGAGTTGCGGGAGGAAGTGATCCCAGCCCGCGCAGTGGTCGCCGTACTCGGCCTCGGCCACCTCCGGCTCCCAACCCTTGTCGGCAAAGCCGGTCTCGCTCAGGTGCAGGACCGTGCCCGACCCCCGAGGCGACAGCTCGAACGTGACGAGCAGCGAGTTGCCGGGGATCGCAGCCTCACCGTCGGGGTACACCCAGCGGAACGAGAACAGGCGCGGGGCCTCGACGGCGACGATCGTGATCTGCGGGACTTGAGCATCGGGCGACGACGGGTCGCCGAAGACCAGATGGCCGGTGCTTCCCGGCGCAGGCTCGAAGTTCGCGTCGTCGGGCCACCACTGCCGGACGTGCTCGGGGTCGGTGATCACCTCGAACACCGTCTCCGGCGTGGCGTCGATCTCGACGTACCGCTCGATCGTCTCGTGATTCATGCGTGTGCTCCTTTGTGCAACCTTTGGTTGCGTCATTGTCGCACAGGCGACACCCCGATGCAACCTTTAGTTGCGCGTCGATGATGACGATGACGATGACGATGATGATCATGATGCGGCGTGCTGGGCATCCGGGTCGAGCGACCGGATCAGTCGGCGCAGCACCTGTGGAACACCCGCGAGCGACCGAGAATCCGGTGTCGGTGCGCAGATACGGTGAGGAGATGGCGTCACCGGCCGAAGCGAAGCTCGGGCAGCGAGTGCTCGATGCCGTCGACGAGGGCGTCGAGAAGCGTTGGGGGCCGGCGGTCGAGCGGGCCAGCAGAGCGACGGGAGCGACGCCCGACGAACGAGTCGTCGAGGTCACGCAGTCGTTCCGACGAGAACTCGGCCTGGCCGGCGCGGCGGCGGGCGGCACCGCGGCGGTGCCCGGCGTCGGCGTGGCCACGTCGACCGCGGCGTTCGTCGCCGAACTCGGTTGGTCGACGGTTCGCCTGTCCGACCTGATCCTCACGATCGCCGCGCTCCACGGCCACCACGACGCCCCGACCGACGAGCGTCGACTGTGGGTGCTGTCGATCCTCACGTACGGCGACAGCGCGGCGTCGAAGGTCGCACGACTCGCCCGCGACATGGGCGTCAAGGTCAACTCGTCGTCGTCGCAGCGGATCCCGGCCGAGACCGTGCGCCGAATGAACAATCGCCTCGGCTACATGATCCTCTCCCGCTACGGCACACGCCGAGGGGCGCTGGCGCTCGGGCGCATGGTGCCGTTCGGCATCGGCGCCGCGCTCGGCTACGGCCTCAACGCCTACGTCGTGAAGTCGACCGCCCGCCACGCTCACCGCTACTTCGGCGAACTCCCGACGCGCGTGCAAAAGCTTGCGCCCGCAAGTATCATTGAGTCATGACATCGCCGATCCTGCAGACCGTCCCCCTGGGCTTCCAATGGGCGACCGTCGATCCCTTCCTCTTCTGCGTCCACCATCTCGACCACTACCCCGCGTCCGATGGTGAACTCGGACCCGCTGCCGACCTCTCGGGCCGAAGCATCGGCAACGACTTCGAACCCACCGACGGCTGGCGCATGTACCACGGCTCGAAGGTGCCCGGCTTCCCGCAGCACCCGCATCGTGGCTTCGAGACGATCTCGTTCGTCCGCCAGGGTCTGATCGACCACGCCGACTCCCTCGGCGCAGCCGCCCGCTACGGACGTGGTGACGTCCAGTGGATGACGGCCGGTGCCGGCATCCAGCACGCCGAGATGTTCCCGCTCGTCGACCCCGACGGCCCGAACACGATGGAGATGTTCCAGATCTGGATCAACCTTCCCGCCAGCGACAAGATGGTCGAGCCGCACTTCGCGATGCTCTGGGACCACGAGATCCCCCGCGTCGTCGTGCAGAAGGACTCCAACTCACCCGCGGCCACGATCACGGTGATCGCCGGCGAGCTCGACGGGCACACACCGCCGTCGCCGCCGCCCTCGTCGTGGGCGTCGCGCCCCGAGGCCGACGTGGCACTCTGGCACGTGGTGCTCGAGCCCGGCTCGGAGTGGACGATGCCCGCAGCCGCCGGTGCCGACACCGTGCGTGTGCTCTACGTGTTCGACGGCGACGGACTCACCATCGACGACGAATCGGTCGACGGGTCGACCGGCGCCGTCGTCGACGCACAGCGAGCCATCTCGCTGCGGTCGACCGGTCACGTCGAACTGCTGATGATGCAGGGCCGACCGATCGGTGAGCCCGTGGCGCAACAGGGTCCGTTCGTGATGAACGACGAGGCCGAGATCCGCCAAGCCTTCGCCGACTACCGGGCGACGCAGTTCGGTGGTTGGCCGTGGGATCGGCCCGACCCGACGCACGGCCACGACGGCGAACGCTTCGCCCGCCACGCCGACGGCCGGGTCGAGAAGGCCGTCACCGTCTGACGGTTCAGCGAACCAGGAAGGGCGAGTCGCCCGGCTTGCGGTTGGCGTGGGCGGTGCGCCACGCCGCGAAGGCGTCGATGATGCGCGGCGGCGTGCCGTGGAACTCGGTGAAGCCCCCGTTGACGGAGCGCGTGTCGACGTAGGCCGCGTCGACACCGTCGGCGTGGAGGAAGGTACCGCACTCGAAACCGGCGGCCCCGAGGCGATCGACCTCCGCCCGCACATCGGTGCAGAGAATGCCGAGATGGTGGTAGCCGGTCTCGCCCGCCGCGTACATGTCGCGGTAGATCGACGGGGTGTCGTCGTGCTGCACGATGAACTGGATCATCATGTCGCCGAGGTAACCGAACGCGTACGACACGTCGGCCTCGTGGGTGGTGCCGCGGTAGTCGAACGTGTCGGTCTTGTGATGCTCGGTGATGACGAACGGGCCGGCACCGAACAGCGCGTCCCACTCCTCGATCGTGGCGCGCAGGTCGTTGACCAGATACGCGTACTGGAAGATCACGCCGTGTTCGAACACGATGTCTCCCCGTTGCAGTGGATTGTCGTGAAGTCCCTCGTCAGCGGCCATTCCGCAACCCTGTCACAGGGCTCTGCGCATCATCGAGCCATGCGAGTCCTCATTGCCACCAACGAACTGCAGTCCACCGCCGACGGCGACTACTCCTTCACCGTCGAAGGCGAACTGGTCACCCCGATCGTGGCGCAGTGCCACACTCCCGACGACTGCGGATGCAGCCGCGGCTTTCCCGGTCTGGCGAGCAGCCGTGCCACCACCACGGCCATGGTCGTCGATCGCCCGTTCATCACGCTCGACGATCTGCGCGACGTCGTTCGCGACTCGCTCGAGCGCGACGGATGGCTCGACCTCCTCGGCCCCGATGCCGCCGAGATCGACGAGATCATCGACGAGCACGTCGAGGCGATCGACGAGATCTGTCGCACGTTCACCGTCGGCACGATCGTCGAGCGTCATGGCACGCTGGTCCGCTCCCGGTCGTACCGCACGGCGGCCTGAGACCCCTCGGCGGTCTGCTAACCAGTTCGCATGTCAGAGATTGCGAACGAGACCCGATGGATGGACGCGACCGAGCAGGCTCGGCTCGTCGCCGATGGAGAAGTGAGCGCCATCGAGTTGGTCGACGCGGCGATCGAGCGCATCGAGCAACTCGACGGCCCGCTCAACGCGGTCAACATCCGATGGTTCGACGATGCTCGCTCGGCCGCCGCCGGCGAACTCTCCGGACCGTTCGCCGGGGTGCCGACCCTGCTCAAGGATCTGTGGGCCCACTCCGAAGGGCACCCGATGACCAACGGCAACGCCGCACTGCGCGAGGCGATGCCGATCTCCGATCACGACACCGAACTCGTCGCCCGGTTCCGTGATGCCGGGCTCGTCACGCTCGGCCGCACCAACAGCCCCGAACTCGGCTCGCTCCCGGTGACCGAGCCGGTCGCGTGGGGGCCGAGCCGCAACCCCTGGTCGACCGACCACACGCCCGGAGGTTCGAGCGGCGGTGCCGCGGCTGCCGTGGCATCGGGCATGGTGCCGGTCGCCAACGCGTCCGACGGCGGCGGGTCGATCCGCATCCCGGCATCGTGCTGCGGCCTCGTCGGCCTCAAGCCGTCGGCCGGGCGCATCACGATGGGTCCCGAGCGCGACGAATCCGGGCTGAGCGTGCACTTCGCCGTCAGCCGGTCGGTCCGCGACTCGGCTCGACTGCTCGACGCCGTGGCCGGCCCGGGCGTCGGCGACAACGTCATCGCCCCGGCTCCCACCCGCCCGTACGCCGACGAGGTCGGCAACGACGTTCCGAAGCTCCGCATCGGGCTGCTCGACACCCACCCGCTCGGGCAGCCGCTGCACGCCGACTGCATCGACGCGGTCCGGTCCGCGGCCACGATGCTCGACGGCCTCGGCCATCACGTCGAGCCGGGGTTCCCCGACGCGCTGTCCGACGCGTCGTTCTCGGCGCGCTTCATGGCGATGTGGGCGACCAACATGGCGCTCGGCATCGCCCGTCTCGGCGACGCACTCGGCCGAGAGCTCACCGCCGACGAGGTCGAGCCCGTCAACTGGGTGCAGGCCGAGTACGCCGCACGGGTGTCGGGCGTCGAGTACGGCGCCGCGCTCGGAGCCGTCGCGCAGTACCGCCGCACGATCCAGTCGTGGTGGGCCGACGGCTGGGACCTCCTGCTCACGCCGACGCTGTCCGAACCCCCGGTCCGCATCGGCGAACACGATGCCCAGCCCGGCGATCCGCTCGCCGGCATGCGACGAGCTGGAGCGTTCGTGTCGTTCACGCCGCCGTTCAATGCCAGCGGACAACCGGCCATCAGCCTGCCCCTGCACTGGAACGACTCCGGCCTGCCGATCGGCGTCCAACTCGTCGCCGCCTACGGCCGAGAAGACCTCCTCCTCAACGTGGCGGCCCAACTCGAACACGCCCACCCCTGGGCGCACCGCACCCCACCCGCCTGACCGACCTGGTTATTTCCATCCCGGATGGAAATAACCAGGTTGCGTTCACTGGTCGAACTCCGAGGCCCACGCCGGGATGACGGGCGCGGCGGTGCGGATGTAGCGCGAGTGGGCGACGATCGAGTCGGGGCGCACGTCGATCAGCTGGTACCCGACCGGGTTGTCGATCACCGCGACCGGCGCGTCGGGACGCAGATCGAGCGCGACGTGCTGCACTGTCGACATGCCGACCTGCGCCGGCGCACCGGCGAACGTCGACGCCATCGGTCGATGCAGATGCCCACAGAGGATTCGGTCGACCGGATGCGCCGTGAGCACCTCGTCGAGCAGGTCGAGGCCCGGGAAGCCGTGCATGTCCATCCACCGGATGCCCGATGCGAACGGTGGATGATGCATCGCCAACAAGGTCGGGCCGTCGAACGGGGCACGCAACACGCCGTCGAGCCAGTCGCAACGCTCCTCGTCGAGACGGCCCCCGTGCTCACCGGGCGTCGTCGAGTCGAGCCCGACGAGCCGCACACCGGCGACGACGGTCGACCAACTGGCGTGTTCGGCGTCGACCCACGGCGTGCCGGGGAACGACGACCGGAGGAGTTCGCGCACGTCGTGGTTGCCGCCGAGCGCGAGAAACGGCACGTCGAGCGGCTCGAGCAACTCCAACAGCGCCTCGTACTCGGCCGGATGGCCGCTGTTGGCCAGATCACCTGTTCCGATCAGCACATCGACCGGTGTCGTCTCGGCGCGAATCGACGCCACCGCGTCGACGAGCCGAGCGTTGTTGTCGACGAACACCTCCGTTTCCTGGTCGTCGCGCGCAAGCACGTGCGTGTCGGTCAGCTGTCCGATCAGAGCCACGAAACGAGTGTCGCACAGCAACATCAACACGTCGTGAACGAGCGGCCCTACGCTGCCGCCGATGACCGGAACGGAACTGGCGATCGTGCTCGCCGCGGTGGTCGTCGGCTCGACCGTGAAGGCGATCACCGGCATGGGGCTCCCGCTGATCTCGATTCCGATCGCCGCCCTCTTCGTCGACCTCGACGACGCGGTGGTGACGATCGCCTTGGCCAACATGCTCGCGAACGGAGTCCTCGCCGTCCGCGAACGCGAACACCTCCCCGAGACGAGAGACCTCCCGATCCTGGCGGTGGCGGGAGTCGGCGGCGCGATCGTCGGCGCCATCGCGTTCATCAGACTGCCCGACGAACCGCTCGTGATCATGTTGATCGTGGCGACGGTCGCCTACATCGTCAACTTCTTCGCCCGTCCCGACTTCCGAATCGAACCGGCTCGATCGAAACGCTTCGCTCCCATCGCGGGAGGCGTCGCCGGCATCTTCCAAGGCGCGATCGGCATCTCGGGCCCGATCGTCGGGTCGTGGATCCACAGCTACCGGCTGAGCCGCGGAGCGCACATCGTGTCGGTCACCTCACTGTTCCTCGTCAGCGGCTCCGCCCAGTTCGCCGTGCTCGTGGCGAGTGGCGAACTGTCCGGCCGAGTCGCACCCTCACTCCTCGCGTGCATTCCCGTGCTCGCCGCGATCCCCCTCGGCACCCGCATCCGCGACCGGGTCTCGTCGGCCGGGTTCGACCGTGCGATCATCGCGATGCTCTGCGTCTCGATCGTCGCACTGTCGGTCAAGACGTTCAGCGGGTAGCGTTCAGAGAACCAACCGACGGGGAGTTCGTGGAACGACGAGCTGAGAGGGTGACACGCTGTCACCGACCCGAGAACCTGATCCGGATCATGCCGGCGTAGGAAGTCGAGAAGCACGTGAACGACCACATCGTCATCGTCACCGGGGCCACACCGATCCCCGAGCGCGTCGCCGCACTCGTCCCCGACGCGGCCATCGTGCTCGGTGTCGACAGCGGATTCGACCACGCGCTCGCCGCCGGTCTCCGACCCAACGGACTGATCGGTGACCTCGACTCGGTCAGCGACGACGGTCGGGCGTGGGCCGAGGAGCACGCCACGATCTCCCGCCATCCCGCCGACAAGAACGAGACCGACACCGAACTCGCCGTGGCGTTCGCCGCTGGGATGGCACCCGCCTGGCTGACCATGATCGGTGGCGGCGACCGCCTCGATCACACCATCGCCGCCATCGGCTCACTCGCCGCGCCGGCCGCCACCTCGATCCCCCGGATCGACGCCTGGTGGAACGGCCAGCACATCGAGGTGATGCACGGCCCGAGCCGCCGGACACTCTCGCTCACACCCGAATCGACTCTCTCGCTCCTCGTGCTCGGCCGCCCGTGTGACGGCGTGTCGATCAGTGGCGTCCGCTGGCCCCTCGACGGCATCCGACTCGAACCCGTCGTCGGGCTCGGCGTGAGCAACGAGGTCACCGACGCCGCCGGCGACGTCTCGATCTCCATCTCGAGCGGCGTGCTGAGCGTCTTCGACCATCCCCTGGTCGAGTCCACGACCGACTGAACGCTCTGCCACTCCCATTCCCCCGACCAGCAACAACGACAGGAACACGATGACCCACCTCCCCAGGCTGACCGCAGCGCTCGTCGCCACCGGACTGCTCGCCGCGTCGTGCGGCAGCGACGCCGACGACGCCACCCCCACCACCGACGAGACCGACGAGACCGTCACGACCGACGAGACCGACACCGCCGACGAGACCGTCACGACCGACGCCACCGACGCGAGTGACCCGGCCGGCGTGACCCTCGTCGCCTACGAGTCGTTCCCGACCGAAGGCCCGATCGTCGAACAGTTCGACGCATTCACCGCCGCGACCGGCATCGACGTCGAGATCCTCATCGCCGGCGACACCGGCACGATGCTCTCGAAGGCCGAACTCACCGCCGGCAACCCCGAAGGCGACGTGATGTGGGGCATCGACAACTCGTTCCTGTCACGCGCACTCGACGCCGAGATCTTCGAGCCACACGTGGCGACCGGACTCGATGCGATCCCCGACGAGTTCACGGCGTTGGTTCCGAACGGCGAGGCGACCCCGGTCGACTTCGGCGACGTGTGCGTCAACTACGACATCGGCGCGTTCGAGGCGCTCGGCATCGACCCGCCGACGGCCCTCGCCGATCTCGCCGATCCGACGTACGCGGACCTGCTCGTCGTGCAGAACCCGGCGACCTCGTCGCCTGGCCTCGCCTTCCTGCTCGCCACGATCGACGAGTTCGGCGACGACGGCTGGCAGAGCTACTGGAGCAGCCTGGTCGACAACGGTGTCGCCGTCGTCGACGGCTGGACCTCGGCGTACTACGAGCAGTTCAGCTACGCCGGAGGCGACCGGCCGCTCGTGGTGAGCTACGGCTCGTCGCCGCCGTTCGAAGTGCTGTTCGCCGAGACCGAACTCGACGCTGCCCCGACCGGCGTGATCGACGACACCTGCTTCCGTCAGGTCGAGTTCGCCGGTGTCCTCGCCGGAACCGATGCTCCCGACGAGGCCCGTCAGTTGGTCGACTTCATGATCACCCCCGAGTTCCAGGCCACACTGCCGATGAACGTGTTCGTGTTCCCGACGAACAGCGAGGTCGAACTCGACGCGGCGTTCAACGACTACGCCGTGATCCCCGAATCGAGCCGCAGCGTCGACCCCGACGCCGTCGACGCCAACCGTTCGGCGTGGCTCGACGAGTGGACCGACCTGGTGCTCGGCTAGCCACGTGCCCCGCGGCGGCCGGCTCCACCCACTCGCGCTGGGCATCGTGCCGGCCGCCGCGCTCGCGCTCTTCTACATCTGGCCGTTCGTCGTCCTCATGATCGAGGCGGTCGACGCCGAGTCGATCCGGTCGACGTTCGAGCGCGGCCGCACCTGGCGGATCCTCTGGTTCACCACCTGGCAGGCCGTTGCGTCGACCGTCGTGACCATCGTGCTCGGACTCGCACCGGCGTGGGCCGTGGCGCGCTTCGACTTCCCTGGCCGCCGGGCACTCGTCAGCGTGCTGACCGCCATCTTCGTGATGCCGACGGTCGTGATGGGCGCGGCGTTCCTCGCGTTGTTTCCCGACTCGCTCGACCGAACCGTCTGGGCGGTCCTGGCCGCCCACGTCGTGTTCAACCTCGCCGTCGTCATCCGCACCGTGGGCGCGGTGTGGGAACAACTCCCCGCCGACATGGAGCACGCCGCCGCCACGCTCGGCGCCAGCCCACTCCGAGCGTTTCGCGAGGTCACCCTGCCACTGATCCGCCCCGCCCTCACCGCCGCCGCATCGGTCGTGTTCCTCTTCACGTTCACGTCGTTCGGCGTGGTGAGGATCCTGGCCGCTCCCGGCACTCGCACGATCGAGGTCGAGGTGTGGCGGCGAGCCACCCAGCTCGGCGAGATCGGTGAAGCCGCCGTGCTCGCACTCCTCCAGTTGACGATCCTCGGCTTCCTGGCCGCCTGGTCGACGATCGTGCAGCGTCGGCACAGTCGAGCACTCGACCTCGAATCGCTCTCCGCTCCCACGCGCCCTCGGCATCGTTGGCAGCGGCGAGCGGTCGCCCTCATCGCCACCACCACCGCGATCGTGGCCGTCGTCCCCCTCCTCGCGCTCGTCGTGAAGTCGGTGTCAACACCGACCGGCTGGACCTTCGAAGCGTGGCGCACGCTGGGCTCCGCCGAGATCCGACCCGGGATCAGCCTCGGCCTCGACCCGATCGGTTCGCTGGTCAACTCGCTGCGCACCGCTGCCTGGGCCACCGGGTTCGCCGTGGTGATCGGAGCGCTCGCGAGTCTCTCGATCGCGGCGTCGGGGCGGGCAGGGCGCTTCCTCGACGCGGGTTTGATGTTGCCGTTGGGCACCTCAGCGGTCACCATCGGGTTCGGCATGCTGATCACGTTCGACACCGACCCCGTCGACTGGCGGGCATCGTGGTGGCTGGTGCCGATCGGCCATGCGCTCGTCGCCACGCCGTTCGTCGTCCGCACCACGCTCGGGGTCCTGCGGTCGGTCGATCCCGAACTCTCCCACGCTGCGGCAACGCTCGGCGCGGCGCCCATCACGGCGTGGCGCGAGATCGTGGTGCCACATCTGTGGCGTCCGCTCGCCGTCGCGGCCGCGCTGGCCGCCGCGATCTCACTCGGCGAGTTCGGCGCCACCAGCTTCCTGTCACGCAGCGGTGGCGAGACACTGCCGATCGCCATCGAACGCCTGCTCGGACGCACCGGATCGCTGCTCCAGGCCAAGGGCTACGCCTTGGCGACGCTGCTCGCTGCGATCACGGTCGTCATCGTGCTCGTCGTCGACCGCAGTCACGAGATCACGACCGGGCGGCGCAAGTGATCGAGGTCGATCGCGTGTCCGTGTCGTTCGACGGCGTCCAGGTCCTCGACGAGGTCTCCCTCACGGCGGACCGTTCCGAGGTGATCGCCATGCTCGGCCGATCAGGCAGCGGCAAGAGCACCCTGCTGCGGGTGATCGCGGGCATCGTGCCGCCCGACAGCGGGCGCGTCCTGATCGACGGCGCCGACGTCACCCGGGTCCCGACGCATCGGCGAGGTGTCGGGATGGTCTTTCAGGACAACCAACTGTTCCCGCACCGCGACGTGGCGACCAACGTCGCGTTCGGTCTCAAGATGGCCGGCATCGCTCCCGCCGAGCAGCGAGCGCGCACCGCCGACTGGCTCGAACGCGTCGGCCTGCCCGGCTTCGAACGGCGGCGGGTCACCGAACTCTCGGGCGGCGAGGCGAAACGCATCGCACTGGCCCGCACGCTCGTCACCGAGCCGAGCGTCGTGCTCCTCGACGAACCGCTCACCGGACTCGACCGCGAACTCCACGACGAACTCGTGGTCGATCTCCATCGCCTGCTGCACGAGTCGGAGACCACGGCGATCCTCGTGACGCACGACGTCGACGAAGCCGATGCGATCGCCGACCGCGTCGTCTCCATCGACGAGCTGACGGGAGGCCAGCGGTGAAGGTGGTCGCCGTGAGTTCCGACCGGACCCACGACCTGCGGCGGCGAGTACTGCGGGCCGGCGAGGCGAACCCGACCCTCGACTGGCCGGGCGACCACGAGCCGACCACGACGCACTTCGCTGCGATCGCCGACGGCAACGTCATCGGTGTGTCGACGTGGCTCCTCGTCGACGGTCGTGTGCAGTTGCGCGGCATGGCCACCGACCCCGACGAGGCCGGACGCGGCGTGGGGTCCGCGCTGCTCGAGGCCGGGATCGAACACGCTCGACGAATCGGGGCCACCGACGTCTGGGCCAACGCTCGGGTCACGGCACTCGGCTTCTACCGGAAGCACGGCTTCGTCATCTCGGGGCCCGAGTTCGTCACCGGAGCGACCGGCCTCCCCCACCGTCTGGCGACCTTCGACCTCGCCTGATTTCCCTTCTCGACGTCCGACGACCCACTGGATGGCTGCACCCGTCCGCCACGCCGATCCGTCCAGGGAGTCCGATGACGCACCACCAGTCGACCGCACTGCGCCAACGAGCGCACCGCCTCCGCCGCTTCGCCGAGCAGATCGAATGCACACCGGCGATGTCGCTCGAACGCCACGCGACCGTCGACACCTGGCGCGGACCGAGACCCGAGGAATGCCTGCAGCTCCTGCACCAGGCACAGCACCGCATCCACGAGACCGCCGAGGAACTGCGTCGCCATGCCTGGCTGCTCGACCAGCAGGCCGACGAACTCGAACTGGCTGCAGCGGCGGTCCTCTCGTGAGCGGCGCACTGTCGTACGACCCGGCGCGGATCGAACGACTCCGGTGCGAGACCCTCTGGGCCGTCGGAGCACTCCTCGGACTCCGGTCTCCCGATCCGGCCGCCGACGGAGCGGCGGGTGCCATCGGGGCGTTGCACCGCGTCCTCGACGCGCACTGGCTGCCCGCCATCGCCACCGTCCAGCGGCTCGACCCGTTGTCGGGCGGCCTCCGCACCCCCACTGTCACCGTCGACCGGGTCCGCCACCCCAACGACCGCGGCGGCGGCCCCGCTGCTCCCGGCCCCTACGACGACTGGTCGATCGCCGAACTCCTCGCCGAGTTCGATCGCCTCGACAGGAAGCTCCCTCACGACGACGACCTCCGCCCCGATCTCGACGACCCGTTCTGGATCGAGTTCGCCGCGCTCGCCGACGAACTCGCGTCGCGTGTCACCGCCGACCCGGCGCTCGCCGACGAGATCGTCGCGGGTGCCCCCGCCAACCCGCTCCTCGCCATCGCGGCCGGGTGCGCGGCGTTCCCACCGCCGATGATCCAGGCGATGGCGATCGAGCTGCTCCAGGCCACCTCCCACGTCGACGACCTCGAGTCGCGCTACGCCGCCCACGCTGCGGAACTGCTGTTGCGCTCGCTCCTGCCCCACCCCGATCTGGCACTCGGCGTGGTCGTCGACCGCGCCGCACTCCGCGAGCTGATCCAGTGGCCGTTGATCGACGCCGACCTCGCCGCCGAGTTCATCGACATCGCCATGAGGCATCCCGTCGACGACCCGTCGCGACTCGACGACGGCCTCACGGCGCTGGAGCACTTCGTCGCCTTCGCCAACCAACGCCTGTTCGAACAGGGCTTTCCACCTCCCTTCTCCGTCGTCATCGCCGCCGGTGTCGCTCGGTATCTGCCGACGTTCGTCGACTCGCTCGAACCCGGTGACGACGTGGCGATCCGGCCCCCGCACCGGGTCACGTCCGAGGAGTTCATCGACCTGCTCGGCGCGTTGCTCTACGACCCGGACGCCGCCGAGGTCCTGGTCGGAGCGGTCCGCTCGATGGCGATCCTCAGCCAGTTGCCCGGCTCCCCGTTCGACCTGTCCGATGTCGGCGACTTCGCCCTCGCGCTCACCGACGGAGCGGAGAACGAACGTCTCGAAGCCGAAGTCCGAGCAGCAGCGAGCCGGACGCTGGTGCAGCAGCTCACCGTGGTCCTCGGCTTCGTTGCCGGGTCGATGGCGGCGGCGCAAGGGTGGAGCTCGGCCACCCGGTCGATCGTGTCGCGCATCGTCAACGGAGGCGGCGACGTGGCCGAGCGGCTCATCCGCGCCGACGACACCGGCATCGGCGACCCGTCGGCCACGCTCGAATCGCTGATCGAGCTCACCGTGTGCGAGACCTTCCTCGCCGACCCCGACCTCCATCGAGACCCGACCGTCCCGCTCGACCACGCCGTGTTGAGCGAGGCGCGGGCTGCCGCGACCGAGATCGCCGACCTCGTCGCCGCCGGCGCTCCACCAGCCCTCGTCGACGATCGGTTGCGTGAACTCCAGCGCCTCGTCAAGTCGATGGGCGGCGCCGACCACCTCGAAGCCCTCGACACCGGATCGATTCGCGAACTCGACCGTCGAGAGTCCGAACCCGACACCTGATCGGCGTCCAGAGCACGCCGGTGGCGCCGCGGGAAACCGACGAGCACCGAGAGCCGACACGCCTCCGTTCGTGGCAGGCTGTGCCCATGCAACTGGGCATGATCGGACTCGGCCGGATGGGCGCCAACATGGTGCGACGACTCGCGGGAGGAGGCCACGACTGCGTCGTGTTCGACGTGAACCACGACGCCGTCACGGCACTCGAAGCCGAGGGATTCACCGGCGCACACTCACTCGAAGAACTCGTCGCCTCGCTCGACGCGCCGCGCTCGATCTGGGTGATGATCCCCGCGGCCTACGTCGAGGGCACCCTCGAGCAGCTGATTCCGCTGCTCGACCCCGACGACACCGTCATCGACGGCGGCAACTCGTGGTACCACCTCGACGTCGACCGGTCGAAGAAGTACGCCGGCGACGGCATCCACTACGTCGACGTCGGCACCAGTGGTGGTGTCGCCGGACTCGAGCGCGGCTACTGCCTGATGATCGGCGGCGACGACACTGCGGTCGAGCGCCTGGAACCGGTCTTCGACACCCTCGCACCCGGCGTCGAGGCAGCCGAGCGCACCCCCGGCCGCACCGGCGACATCGCCCCCGAGGAGCAGGGTTGGCTCCATTGCGGCCCGAGTGGCTCGGGCCACTTCGTGAAGATGGTGCACAACGGCATCGAGTACGGCCTCATGGCCGCCCTGGGCGAAGGCCTCAACGTGCTCGCCAAGGCCAACATCGGCAAGGAGGACCACGAGATCGACGCCGAGACCGCGCCGCTCGACGCTGCCGAGTACTACCAGTACGACATCGACCTGGCGAAGGTCACCGAAGTGTGGCGACGCGGGTCGGTGATCACGTCGTGGCTGCTCGACCTCACCGCCGAGGCCTACCTCGACGACCCGAACCTCGACGCCTACTCCGGCCACGTCAGCGACTCGGGCGAAGGCCGCTGGACCATCGACGCCGCCATCGACGAAGGCGTGCCGGTGCCCGTGCTGTCGGCGGCACTGTTCCAACGGTTCAGCTCGCGCGGTCGATCCGACGTGGCCGACAAGGCGCTGTCGGCGATGCGCGCCGGGTTCGGCGGCCACAAGGAGAAGAAGGAGTCCAGCCGATGAGCGAGCAGCCCATCACGACCGACGTTCCGTACGTCGACACCGCGCAGATCGACCCGAACCAGCCCGAAGCCGACGCGCTCGTGCTGTTCGGCGCAACCGGCGACCTCGCCAAGCGCAAGCTGTTCCCGTCGCTCTACAAACTCGAACGCTCCAACACACTCGACGTCCCCGTCATCGGCGTCGCCCGCAGCGACTGGACCGACGACGACTTCCGCACGCACGCACGCGAATCGATCGAGGCCCACGTCGACGACGCCGACGACGAGATCATCAGCTCGCTGTCGGACCGGCTCGACCTCATCCAGGGCGACTACGCCGACGAAGCCACCTGGGAAGAACTGCGCGACACGCTCGACCGCCATGGCTCGGAGACCGCGGTGTTCTACATGGCGATACCGCCGTCGATCTTCCCGATGGTGGCCGAGAAGCTGGCGTCGGTCGGCCTCAACGAACGCGGCCGCATCGTGGTCGAGAAGCCGTTCGGACGCGATCTCGATTCGGCCGTCGAACTCAACCAGACGCTGCACTCGGTGTTTCCCGAAGACCACATCTTCCGCATCGACCACTACCTCGGCAAGGAAGCCGTCGAAGACCTCCTCGTGTTCCGCTTCGCGAACACGTTGCTCGAACCCGTCTGGAACCGCAACTACGTCCGCAGCGTGCAGGTCACCATGTCGGAGACGATCGGCGTCGAGGGTCGCGGCAGCTTCTACGAAGGCGTCGGCGCCATCCGCGACGTGTTGCAGAACCACCTGCTCCAGGTGATCGCGCTCCTCGCGATGGAGCCCCCGGCGGGCCCTGATGCCCGCTTCCTCCAAGACGAGAAGGCCAAGGTCATCAGCGCCATGCGCCCGATCGAGTGCTCGCAGATGGTGCGCGGTCAGTACGTCGGGTATCGAGACGAAGACGGCGTGGCCGACGACTCGTCGGTCGAGACCTTCGCCGCCGTGCGCCTCGAGATCGACTCGTGGCGCTGGGCCGGTGTGCCCTGGTACGTCCGCGTCGGCAAGGGGCTCGCCGAGAACGCGACCGAAGCGGTGATCGAACTGCGCGAGCCGCCGCGCATGCTGTTCGACGAGGCCGGCAGCCCGCCGCCCGAACGCAACCTGATCCGGCTGCGGCTCGGCAAGAACGACGGGGTCACCTTCGCGCTCCAGGCCAAGACGCCCGGTCCCAGCCTCGACAGCCAGGAGGTCGACGTCGACGTCGACTTCGCCGCGGCGCTCGGCGAACGGCAGGACGCGTACGAGCGCCTGCTCGGTGACGCGCTCGTCGGCTCGCTGCGTCGATTCGCCCGCCAAGACGTCGTCGAAGGCACGTGGGCGATCGTGCAGCCGGCGCTCGACGAGCCCGGCGAGATCTTCCCGTACTTCCGCGATTCGTGGGGCCCCTCGGAGGCCGACAACATCCTCGAGCCCGGCGACCACTGGTACCCGCCCTCCCCCGCACGCTGACCCGATAGGGTTGTCTCAACTTGCGGGACCCACATCCCACAGGTTGAGACACCATGTGGATTCCGGTCACGCTCCTCGCCGCCACGTTCCAGATCCTGCGGACGGCTCGACAGCACGAACTCCGTCGCGTGCTCGCGGTCAATCCAGCGGGCTTCGTCCGCTACGCCTACGGGTTCCCGCTCGCGGCGATCGCGTCGATCATCACGTTCGGCATCGTCGGCGCCGAACTGCCGACACCTCCAGCCCGCTTCTGGCCGATCATCGCCGGTGCGGGCGTCGCCCAGATCCTCGGCACCGTGGCGCTGCTCGAATCGTTCCGGCTCCGCGACTTCGCGATCGGCACGGTGTACGTCAAGACCGAGATCATCCTCGTCGCCGTCATCTCCGCCGTCGCCCTGGGTGAACCACTCGCCCCGCTCGGCTGGATCGGTGCCGTGGTGTGCATGCTCGGCGTCGCCTGGCTCGCAGCGCCGGGCAAGATCACCGATGCGCTGCGCCTGGCCGGCGACCGGGCGGCGCTCATGGGCATCCTCGCCGCGCTCGGTTTCGCGCTCGCCGCCGCCGGCATCCGCGGCGCGTCGAACTCGTTGGGCGACGCGCCCACCTGGAACCGTGCGCTGCTCACCCTGACCGCGATGCTCGCGATCCAGACCCTCGTCAACGGCACACAGCTCGCCGTGACCGACCGGCCGGGCCTCCGTTCGGTGGCGACCAACTGGCGTGCCGCCATGCCCGTCGGCATCCTCAGCCTCTCGGGTTCGGCGTGCTGGGCCATCGCCGTCACCCTCACCTCCGCGGCGAAGGTGCGCACCCTCGGGCAGGTGGAGCTGCTGCTGGCGTTCGTGATCTCCGCGGTGTGGCTGCGCGAGCAGCACACCCGAGCCGAGTACGCGGCGAGTGCGCTGGTACTGGCCGGTGTGCTCGGCGTGGTGGCGTTCGGCTGAGTCAGTCGACGACGGTCGGGTCGGGAACCAACGACCGCTGCAGCCACTGGAAGATCCGCCAGCCGGCGTGCTCGGGACTCAGGGTCGTGGCGGCGATGCGCGCCGCGGCGTCGCTGATCGCCTTGCCGTCGGGCGCCTTGACGTGCACTTCGGCGACCCGTTCGGCCATGACGAACCACCCGACCGCCGCCTCGACCGTCTGCCCGACGGTGAGGAGCCCGTGATTGCGCAGGATGCACAGCTTGTTGTCGCCGAGCGCGGCAGCGATCCGCTTGCCGCCGTCGAACGACAGCACCTCGACTTCCTCGTCGTCGAACATCGCCTGATCGAACACGAACGCACACGACTCCTGGCTGAGCGCCCGGAACGGTTCGACGTTGGCCGACCACGGTGTGCCGAACTGGGTGTGAGTGTGAGCCGCCGACACCGCGTCGGAACGCGCGTCGAGGATCGGTGCGTGGATGTTGTAGCCGGCGGTGTTCACCGACTCGACGCCGTCGCCCGGCCCGACGAGCACCAGACGGTCGACGGTCGCCTCGCTGAACGGCACGCCCCAGTCGAGCAACCAGAAGTGGTCGGTCTGCTCCGGATCTCGCGCCGACACGTGCCCGTCACCGAGCTGTCCCCATCGCATCGCGCCGAAGATGCGGTAGCCGAGCGCACACATGCGTTTGCGATGGGCCCGCTCCGCGTCGACATCGCGTGCGGTGCCGTACGGCTCCACGCCGTCGAACCCGGGATAGTCGCTCTCGCTCATGGTGTCCAGGTTACGGAACCGTTCACGCTGCGTTCAGTTGCGATCACTACCGTTGCCGACGTGTCGACTCCTCGAGGTTCCGTCATCGCCGTCCATCGAAGCCACGAGCACGGCTTCTCGAAGCAGACGGTCGACGAGATCGCGTTGCTCCCCGGCCTCGGCGTCGACGGCGACGCCCACATGGGCGCGCAAGTGAAACACCGCTCTCGCGTCGCCCGCGATCCGAACCAACCCAACCTGCGCCAAGTGCACCTGGTCGCGTCCGAACTGCTCGACGAGGTGAACGCCGCCGACTTCAGCGTCGCTCCCGGCGATCTCGGCGAGAACATCACCACCTCCGGACTCGACCTCATCACCCTGCCGGTCGGCACCACGCTGCGCATCGGCGACTGCCTGCTCTCGCTCACCGGCCTGCGCAACCCGTGTGTGCAGATCGACGCGTTCCAGGAAGGTCTGCAGGGCGCCATGCTCGGTCGTGACGACGACGGTCGACTCGTGCGCAAGACCGGGGTGATGTCGGTGGTCGTCCACGGCGGCACGATCCGGCCGGGCGACGCGATCGACGTGTCGTTTCCGCCGGGCGATCCGATCGCGATGGAGAAGATCTGACGGGACGTCGCTCGCTCAGCGAGCGACGAGCGCCTGCAGCAGATCGGTGTCGAGGTGTGCGTCGACGGCGTCGGCCAGGCGCTCGTACGTCGCCTCCAGCACCGGGGTGACCACCACGCCGAGCATCGCTTCGATGAACGCCGGGTGCTCGAACAACCCGTGGACCGTCGTGGCCGAGACGTTGCCGTCGACGAGGTGGCGCACACCGCCGTCGAGTTCGCCGTACCGGATCTCGTAGCCGCGGAACGTCTGCCCGAACACCTCGAGATCGACCAGTTCGGTTCGCTTCGTCGGTTGCATCGTCGTGGTCGTGTCGAGGAGACCGAGCCCGTCGATGCGTCGCGGCGTGCCACCTTCGACACCGACCGGGTCGATGATCTCGTGGCCGAGCATCATCGCGCCGCCACAGACTCCGAGGACGCGAACGCCGTGGCGCGCCGCCGACCGGACCGCGACGTCGAGCTTGCGTTCGCGCATCCAGTCGAGGTCGGCACCGACGTGTTTCGACCCCGGCAGGATGACCAGGTCGCGGTCGGGGTCGAGCCCGTCGAACGCGCCGGGGTCGGTGATCCAGCGCACGCGGGCGGCGTGGCCCAGCAGGTCGAACTCGTCGAGGTTCGACCCGAACGGAAATCGCGGGATCACGACCCTGGGTGCACCGATCGGTGCGCGTGGGCGTTCGGTGGCACCTTCCTCGCGCGGCAGGTCGTGGTCGAGCATCGGCATCACGCCGGCGCACGCCATCGACGTCCGCTCGGTCAACATCGACGGCCCCGGTTCGAGCAGCGTCGCGTCGCCGCGGAAGCGGTTGAGCACGAACGCATCGAGCCGAGCGCGAGTGGCCTCGGGGACGAGCGCCCAGGTGCCGTACAGATGCGCGAACGAACCACCGCGGTCGATGTCGGAGGCCAGCAGCCCGCTCGCGTCGGCGTACTCGATCATCCGATTGTTGACCTGATCGCGCAGGTTGATCTCGGCCGGGCTTCCTGCGCCTTCGATCACGACGAGGTCGTACTGCGCGGCGAGTTCGTCGTACGACTCCGCCATGGGCGTCCAGAGCGCGTCGTGGCGATCGTTCCACGGCATGGCGCTCAATGCGCGGTCGACGACGCCGCGCACCACGACCTGGCTCTGCGTGTCGGCTTCCGGTTTGAGCAGCACGGGGTTCATGCGAACGTCCGGTTCCACGCCGGCCGCTCCGGCCTGCAACCACTGGGCCACACCGATCTCGCCGCCGGCGACCACCCGAGCGTTGTTCGACATGTTCTGCGCCTTGAACGGCGCAACCCGTACCCCGTTGCGGGAGAACCATCGGCACAGCGCCGTGACGAGCAGCGACTTGCCGGCATCGGAGGTGCATCCCAGCACCATCAACGAACGCATCGCCACACCGCCTTCACCGCAACCGAGCCTGCCAACACCATGGCGGCGCTCGTCACCGCCACGTCGCGAGCGAGCCGCGTGGCCCGCTCGATGTCGGAACCGACCGGGTCTCGCCCGGTTCCGAGACGACCGCGATCCTCCACCACGTCGCCGTAGCGGTTCACGCCGCCGAGTCGCACGTCGAGCGCCGCAGCGAACGCGGCTTCGATGACCCCACCGTTCGGCGACGGGTGCTGCTCGGCGTCGCGACGAACCGTGCTGATGATGTGGCTCGCGGCGCGAGGCCGAGCGAGTACGACCGCGGCCACGCCCAGCCGTGCGGGCACGAGATTCATCGCGTCGTCGAGCCGTGCCGACGCCCAGCCGTATCGCCGATACCGGGCACTCCGATGCCCGACCATCGCATCCATCGTGTTGGCCGCGCGGTGTGCGAGCACACCGGGAGCCCCGGCCGCCGCGGCCCACCACACCGAACCGAGCACGGCGTCGACGGTGTTCTCGGCCACCGTTTCGATCGTCGCCCTGGCGACCGCCGTCTCGTCGAGGTCGCCGGTCTCGCGACCGACCAGACGCGACAGTGCAGCCCTGGCGGTGTCGAGGTCGCCCGCAGCGAGCGGTTCACCCACGCCGAGCGCCTCGCGTTCGAGCATCCGACCGGCGACGCAGACGGTGCCGGCGACCAGCGTCGACACCCCCGTTCCCGCCGCTCGGCGAAGGAGCAGGCCGGTACCCGCGCCGAGCAGCACGCCGACGCCGGCGTGGAGCACGCCCGCTCGGCGCGTGTCGGCGTAGACCGTCGCCTCGACCCGTTGCATCGCCGACCCGAACCACACCACCGGATGCAACGGCACCGGCGGCTCGCCGAGGAGTCGGTCTGCCACGACCGCTCCGACCGACGCGAGCGCGACGCTCATGACCGAGCGAACGCGTCGACGACGACGTCGAGATCGTGCGGGTTCGGCACCGCTACACGACAGGTGTCGGCCATCCCGAAGCTGGTGCAGTCGCGGACGAGGACGCGCTGTTCGATGAGACGCCGGCGCAGGTCGGCCGCATCGACCCCCTCGACGAGCACCCAGTTCGCAGCGGTGGGACGTGCCGCCACACCAACGTCGTGCAGGCGCCCACAGAACTCTGCTCGCAGCGCCTCGATCTGCGATGCCCAGCCGGGCAGATCGGTCACGGCCAGCATCGGTTCGACGATGCTCAGCGCCAGCCCGTTCACCGACCACCGCGGCTGTCGACGTGCGATGCGTGCCGCAGCATCGGCATCGGGAGCGATGGCGTAGCCGAGCCGGAGCCCCGGGCACGCCCACACCTTCGTGAGCGAACCCAGTCGCCACGCGCCTCGACCGTTGGTCCAGCGACCCGTCGCGAGGGGCAGGAACGCTTCGTCCCACACGTGCGCCTCGTCGGTGTCGTCGGCCAGCACCCCGAGCGGATTCGACGGGTTCGACCGCCACCGCGGTGCGTCGGAGTCGACCCGGGCGAGGTGCCGTCGGTACAGCGAGAATTCCGGCTCGACCACGCTGCCCGCACCCAGCTCGGCGGCGACCAGCGCGATCGCTTCGGCCCCGCCGTTGGTCAGCACGAGACGGTCCCGGTCGACGTCGAGCACCTCAGCGAGAGCCGCATGTGCTCGAGTGGCATCGGGATAGTCCACCACGACATCGAGTGCATCGGCGAGCAGGGGTCGTATGTCGGGAGCGAACGGATTCATGCTCGCCGACAGGTCGATCAAGCGACGTCGATCGAGTCCGGCCGCCCGTGCGACCGCCGCCACGTCGCCGCCGTGTGCGCTCACGACTCGGCCACCGGGAAGCCGCGGCGCGGGACGACGATCACCGTGCCGTCGTCGTCATCGATGTCGACGGTGACGCACACGTGGTACACCTCGCCGAGGCGCTCGGCGGTGAGGACCTCACCCGCCTGGCCGCTGGCGACGACCCGGCCCTCGTGGAGCATCACGAGTCGGTCGGTGTAGGTGCCGGCGAGCGTCAGATCGTGCAGTGCCGAGATGACGGTGAGCTGTTCGGTCGTGCGCAGTTCGGTGACCAACTCGAGCGCCTGCTGCTGGTGCCCGATGTCGAGTGCCGACGTCGGCTCGTCGAGCAGGAGGATCGGAGCTTCCTGGGCCAGCGCCCTGGCGAGCACCACCCGCTGCCGCTCTCCCCCGCTGAGCTCACCGAGCAGTCGGTCGGCGAACTCGGCCAGTCGCAACCGTTCGAGCACGTCGGCGGCGACCTGATGATCGCGTCGACTCGGCGCACCGAAATACCCGATGTGCGGCGTCCGTCCGAGGAGCACGTAGTCGAGTGCCGACATGTCGCGCGGGATCAGCGGATCCTGCGGAACGTAGGCGACCTGTCGCGCTCGCTCCCGGTCGCCCATGTCGGCGAGCGACACGCCGTCGACCTGCACCGTGCCGGTGTACGCCGTGAGGTTCGCGATCGCCCGCAGCAGCGACGACTTCCCGGCGCCGTTCGGGCCGATGAGGCCGACCCATTCACCGGCCTCGACGTGGTCGGAGAACGGTGCCAGCGCGCAGCGGGTCTCGCGTCCGGCCGGGTACGACACGGCGACGTCGGTCAGCCCGAGCGAGCTCATGCACCGAACCGCCGCGAGCGGAGCAGGAAGATGAAGAACGGCGCACCGAGGAACGCGGTGACCACGCCGATCGGCGTCTCGGCCGGGTTGCTGAGCATGCGGCCGGGAACGTCGGCGAGGATCAGGAATCCGGCTCCAGCCATGAGCGACAGCGGGAGCAGACGTCGGTGACCGGCACCGGCCACGATGCGGACGATGTGCGGGACGATGAGCCCGACGAAGCCGATCAGGCCGCTGACCGACACGACCGCAGCGGTCCCGAGTGTGGCCGCCACCACGATGATCAGCCGGGTGCGGGCGACGTCGATGCCGAGCGTTGCCGCCTCGTCGCCACCCACCCGGAACACGTCGAGATGGCGTCGGTGGACGAGCAGCACCACAGCGCTCACGACGGCGTACGGGAGCACGAGTCGCACGTCGGCCCAACTCGCGCTGGCGAGGCTGCCGGTGATCCAGCGGAACACCTCGCGGAAGACGTCGAGGTTGCGCTGCAGGATGAAGGTCTGCACCGCGGACGTGAACGACACGACCGCCACGCCGGCGAGGACCAGCGTGACGCCGCTTCGATCACCACCGAACGCGGCGCCGACGGTGTAGGTCACGAGCACCGAACCGACGGCGAAGAGGAAGGCGGCCGTCGGCACCGGGTCGATCGGCCACGTCGAGGTGACGCCACGGCCGATCGTGAGCGCGAGCGTCGCCCCGAGGCCGGCGCCTGCGGCCGCGCCGAGCAGGTACGGGTCGACGAGCGGATTGCGAAACACGCCCTGATAGCTCGCTCCGGCGATCGACAACATGCCGCCGACCAGTCCACCGAGCACCACGCGGGGCATGCGGATCTTCCAGATGATCGCCCATTCGGCGTCGCTGACACCGGTGTCGAACGAGATCAACGGCAGGCGGTTGACCAACTCGGGCCCGACGCGCCACCAGTCGGGTCCGGCGGGGCCGATCGAGACCCCGACGACGACGGCGACGACGACGAACGCGATGCCACCCAGGAACCAGGTGGCATCGCGTCGGTCGGTCATCGTTCAGGTGCCGATCAGGCGGCGACGGCAGCCGATTCGATGGCGGTGGCGACCGCCTGGATGTAGTCGACGATGCGCGGTCCCCAGCGGGAGGCGATGTCGTCGTCCATCTCGACGACGTTGCCGTTCTGCACGGCAGCGATGGCGTCCCAACCGGGGCGGGCCGACACCGTCTCGGCGTTCTCGCCACAGCACTTCGTGTCGGCGAGGAAGATCAGGTCGGGGTTCGACTCGATGATCACCTCGGCGTTGAGCTGCGGGTACCCGAAGCTCTCCGACTCGTCGGCGTCCGCGATGTTCTCCAAGCCGAACAGCGCGTAGATCTGGCCGATGAACGTCGACGTGTCGGCGCTGTAGAACCCGGGATCGAGCTCGTGGTAGAAGCTCAGCGGCGTGTCGGGCTGCGGCGCGGCCTCGACGGCTGCGGCGATGTCGGTCTGCATCGACGAGACCAGTTCGGCGGCTTCGGCGATGTGTCCGGTCGCTGCGCCGAGCTGTTCGATCTGCGCGTACGTGTCGTCGAAGGAGGTGGCGGCGGGGCCGTCCCACGAGGCGATGTCGAGTTCGGCGAGCTGGTCACCGAGGCCGGTGAAGTCGCCACCGATCAGCACGAGGTCGGGTTCGTACGAAGCGATCGCCTCGACGTTGGGCTCGAAGCCCGACAGCTCGTTCGGCAGCTCGAGCGCTGCTTCGGGGTGGTTCGAGAACGAGTCGACGGCGACGAGCAGGTCGCCTGCGCCGATCGCGAACATGATCTCGGTGTGCGTCGGGCTGAGCGACACGACCCGCTCGGGCACGGCGTCGGCGTCGGCCGGCTCCTCGGCGGGAGCTTCCTCCATCGCCTCCTCGGCGGGTGCTTCCTCCATCGCCTCCTCGGCGGGTGCTTCCTCCATCGCCTCGTCGTCCGTGGCGTCGACCGGGGCTTCGTCGGTCGTCACTTCGGTCGTGTCGTCGGCGACGGCGGGCTCACCGGCTTCGTTGCTGTCGCTTCCGCAGGCGGCGGTCACGAGCGCGAGGCTCGCGATCACACCGAGGAGTTGGTGGCGTTTGGACATGTGGGGGTTCCTCCGAGTGGAGTTGGAGACCGGGCACCGTCCACCCGAGGGCGAACCGCCCCTTGCCTCGAGGGATGGTTGTCGCGACATCGGAGCAGGCGACCGGGCTGACCGCGACGCTGGCTACACCAACCTCGCGACATCACCGTTGCGGGACAGCGTCGGAATCTCACCGAACTTCGCTGCTTCCAATGACAGTTCGGCATCGTAGCCGTCGCCCGCCTAGCCTCCCTCATCGCATGACTGACGACACCACGGCCGACCACGACGCTGCTTCCGACGACGCCGCTCCCACCGACGACCCCCGTCCCGACGGGCTCCGTCGCGCCGACTCGCTGGTGGTGATCAACACCGGCAACGGCAAGGGCAAGTCGTCGTCGGCGTTCGGGATGATGGTCCGCGGTGTCGCACGCGGCTGGAACGTCGCCGTCGTGCAGTTCATCAAGTCGGGCAACTGGAAGGTCGGCGAGGAGAAGATCGGCCGCCAGCTCGGCGTCGAGTGGCACGCCTTCGGCGACGGGTTCACCTGGGACTCCGACGACCTCTCGAACGACAAGGCGCACGCTGCCGAAGGGTGGGCGAAGGCCGTCGAGATCATGAACGCCGGCGAGCACCAACTCGTGATCTTCGACGAGCTGACCTACCTGTCGTCGTTCGGCTGGCTCCCGGCCGCCGACATCGCCGGGCCGATCCGCGATCGGCCCCGTCACGTCAACGTCATCATCACCGGCCGCGACGCCGCCCCGGAGCTGATCGAGGTGGCCGACACCGTCACCGAGATGACCGAGATCAAGCACGCGTACTCGCAGGGCATCCGCGCCATGCGCGGCCTCGACTACTGACGCGGGCCGGCCGAACATGAGCCTCACGCTGCTCCTCGGAGGAGCTCGCAGCGGCAAGAGTTCGCTCGCCGTCGAGATCGGCCGGCGCTTCGACGGCCCGGTCACCTACGTCGCCACCGCGCCGGTCGTCGACGACGACATGGCCGACCGCATCGAGCGCCACCGCGACGAACGTCCGGCGTCGTGGCGCACCATCGAAGAGGAGGTCGACCTCGACGGCGCGGTCCGATCGGTCGACGAAGGCCTCGTGATCGTCGACTGCGTGACGCTGTGGACCTCGAACCTGATGTGGCGCGAGATCGACGACGACGAGATCCGTCGGAGAGCCGTGGATGCGGCCGCCACGTGCGCCGCGCGCTCCGAGCGTGTGGTGGTCATCTCGAACGAAGTCGGCCTCGGCGTCCACCCCGAAGCCGAACTCGGACGCCGCTACCGAGACCTGCTCGGGTGGGTCAACCAGTCGTTCGCTGCCGTGGCCGACCCGGCGCTGCTCCTCGTCGCCGGGAAAGCGGTGGTGCTGAGCGACCCCTGGCAGACTCTCGACCCATGAGCCTGCTCGCCCAACGTCTCGCCGATCTGCCCGGGCCCGATCTCGCCGCCAGCGCCGCCGTCGAGGAGCGGACCGCACAGGTCCTCCGGCCCAGTGGAGCGTTGCAGTGGCTCGACGACGTCGCCGCCTGGAAAGCGGGGTGGCAACGTTCCCATCGCCCCACGGTCGAACGACCAGCGGCACTCGTGTTCGCCGCCGACCACGGCGTCGCCGCCGCCGGGGTGAGCAACTATCCCGCCGAGATCACCGCGTCGATGCTCGCGGCGACCCAGCAGTCGAAGGCCACGATCAACGCGTTCGCCCACACGATCGGTGCGACCGTCACCGCGGTCGACGTCGGGGTCGGCGAGCCGACCAACGACATGCGCCACGAAGCGGCGCTGTCTCCCGAGCGATTCGACGAGATCACCCAGGTCGCCTTCGACGCCGTCGATGCACTCGACACCGACCTCCTCGTGTTGGGCGAACTCGGCATCGGCAACACCACCGCCGCGGCCGCCATCGCCGCGGCCTTCGCCGGTGGAGAAGCCGCGGTGTGGGTCGGACGTGGCACCGGCATCGACGACGCCGGCCTCGAACGCAAGAAGACCGCCGTGCAGGAGTCGGTGCGCCGCATCGCCGGTGTGGTCGACCCGCTCGAGATCCTCCGCGAAGTCGGCGGTTCCGAACTGGTCGCCATGGCCGCCGCCACGGTCGCCGCTCGCCACCGCTCGATCCCGATCGTCCTCGACGGCTACATCTGCACGTCGTCGGTGCTGCCCCTCCACCGCGCCGACCCGGCGGCGCTCGATCACTGCATCGTCGGACACTGCTCGGCAGAGCCGGGTCACCGCAAGTTGCTCGACGCGATGGGCAAGAAGCCGCTGCTCGACCTCGACATGCGACTCGGCGAGGGCACCGGGGCGATGGCGGCCGTGCCGATCGTGAAGATGGCGTGCGCCGGCGTGGTCGAGGTCGCCACGTTCGACGAGTGGTTCGGTTCGGAGTAGTCGCATGCGCGGACTCCTCGGCGCCGCTCAGTTCCTGACCCGCATCCCGATCCGTCTGAAGGCGGCACCCGACCTGACCGCGTCGGTGTCGTGGTTCCCGGTGGTCGGCGCCCTGCTCGGCGCGCTGCTCGGCGGCGTGGCAGCCGGCCTGTTCGAACTCGTGCCGGGCTCGGTCGCCGCTGCGGTGGTGGTGCTGCTCGGCGTCGCGATCACCGGAGCGTTCCACGAAGACGGCCTGGCCGACACCGCCGACGCCATGGGCGGGTGGACGCCTGAACGCCGCCGCGAGATTCTGAAGGACTCGCGGCACGGCAGCTATGGCGTCGCCGCGATGTGCGGCACGATCGTGCTGCGGATCGTGTGCGTCGCGTCGCTCGCTCCCGCTGCTGCATTCGGCGGGCTCGTCGGCGCGCACTGTCTGGGCCGCGGTGCCGCGGTCGCCACCATGGCCCTCGCGCCTCCCGTACCGACCGAGGGGCTCGGCGCCGACTACTCGCGCTCGCTGTCACCCGGGCGCGCCGCTGCCGGTGTGCTGGCTGCGTTGACGATCGGCGCCGTCGCCGTCGGTTGGTGGGTCGCACCGCTCGCCGGTGCGGTGGCCGTGGGAGCGCTGCTCGTGTCGGTCATCGCGGTCCGGGCGTTCGGCGGGGTCAGTGGCGACATCCTCGGCGCCGTCGAGCAGGTCGGCGAGTGCCTCGTCCTGGTGATCGTGTCGGGCCTGGCCATGCATCACGCGCTCTGGTGGACCTGAACCACGTCGCTAGCCTCGTCACTCGTGCCCGACAGCGACAAGACCCCCTCGACTCCCGGTTCGGCCACCGGGCCGCTCGCCCACGTGGCTCAACTCGCCCGAGGCTTCGCCATGGGTACCGCCGACATCGTGCCCGGGGTGTCGGGCGGCACCGTCGCCCTGGTGCTCGGCATCTACGACCGACTGATCGGCAACATCCGCCTCGGCGCCCGGGCGCTGAAGCGACTGCTCACCGGCGACTTCGACGGGGCCAAGCAGACGATCGGCGAGATCGAATGGGTGTGGCTGCTCACGCTCCTCGCCGGCATCCTGATCGCCGTCGCCGCGCTGTCGTCGGTACTGGAGAAGCTGCTCGACGAGCAACCGATCGTCATGGCCGGCCTGTTCCTGGGCCTGGTCGTGGGCACGATCTGGATCGCCTGGAACCTGCTCGAACGTGTCGACGCCGTCACGGTCGCGATCATCGTCGGGGTCGGCGTCGCACTGTTCGCACTGCTCGGCCTGCGCTCCGACACCGAGGTGGCGGAAGGAACCGCCGAGGTGGTGACGCAGCCGATCTGGATCTTCTTCCTGTCGGGGGCGCTGGCGATCTGCGCCATGATCCTTCCCGGCATCTCCGGGTCGTTCATCCTGGTGATGATCGGGATGTACACCGAGGTCCTCGGCGCGGTCAACGACCGAGACATCCCCGCGCTCGGCGCGACTGCGCTCGGCTGCATCGTCGGACTGGCGATCTTCTCGACGCTGCTCAACTGGCTGCTCGAGCACTACCGCAACCACGTGATCGCCGCGATGATCGGCCTCATGGTCGGCTCCACGCGTGTGTTGTGGCCGTGGCCGAACGGCACGCACACGACGACGCTCTCGGCACCCGCCGATGACGTCGTGTTGCCGATCGCGCTGTTCTTCGTCGGGGCGATCGTCGTGATCGCGGTCGAGCGCCTCAGCTCGAACGTCGGCGAGATGCCCGACTCGCTCAGCTGACCGCGCCGGCTCGCGTCAGGAGACGAGGGCGGCGAAGCGGGTGATGCCTTCGACCAGGTCGTCGTCGCCGAGGGCGAAGCTGAACCGGCCGTAGCCCGGCAGTCCGAACGCCTCGCCCGGCACGAACGCCACCTTGGCCTCTTCGAGCACGATGTCGGCGAGTTCGATGGTGCTGTTGGCCACCTTGCCGTTGATGTCACGGCCGAGCAGACCGGTCAGGTCGGGGTACGCGTAGAACGCACCCTGCGGTTCGGGGCACGACACACCGTCGATGGCGTTGAGCATCTCGTGCATGATCGACGCACGACGGGCGAACGCCTCGCGCATCTCGACGACCGCATCGAGCGGACCCGACACGGCGGCGATCGCCGCGCGCTGCGCGACGTTCGAGACGTTGGACGTGGCGTGACTCTGGAAGTTGGACGCCGCCTTGATGACGTCGGCCGGGCCGATCATCCAGCCCACACGCCAACCGGTCATGGCGTAGGTCTTGGCGACGCCGTTGACGATGAGGCACTGGTCGGCGAGGTCGGGCACCAACACCGGCATCGACGAGAACTCGTGGTTGCCGTAGGTGAGGTGCTCGTAGATCTCGTCGGTGATGACCCAGATGCCGTTGGCCACGGCCCACTCGCCGATCGCCTTCACGGCGGCGGGCGGGTACACGGCACCCGACGGGTTGTCGGGGCTGACGAACAGCAGCACCTTGGTCTTGTCGGTCTTGGCCGCTTCGAGTTGCTCGACGGTGACCTGGAAACCGGACTCGGCGTCGGTGTCGATGACCACCGGAACGCCACCGGCCAGCGTGATCGCCTCCGGGTAGGTGGTCCAGTACGGCGCCGGGCAGATGACCTCGTCGCCGGGATCGCACAGCGCGGCGAAGGCGGTGTAGACGGCGTGCTTGCCACCGCACGTGACGAGCACCTGCGAGGGCTCGCAGACGAATCCGGAATCGCGCTGCGTCTTGTCGGCGATCGCCTGTTTCAGCTCCGGAAGACCGCCAGCCGGGCTGTACTTGTGGTTCTTCGGGTCGGAGCACGCCGCGATCGCAGCGTCGACGATGTGCTGCGGGGTGGCGAAGTCAGGCTCGCCTGCTCCGAATCCGATGACGTTTTCGCCGGCGGCCTTCATGGCCTTCGCCTTGCTGTCGACGGCCAGGGTGGCCGAGGGGGCGATGGCAGACAGTCGTTTCGAGGTGCGCTTCACGGCAGCGAGGCTATCTGTGCCGGTGGCGTGCGGTGAGCGAGGTTTCTCGACGGATTGAACGCAAACGGGCTGGGATTTCGAGGCGACGGACGCCATGCTGGTGTCGTGAGCTTCGATCCCTCCTCGATCAGTGTCCCGTCCGACCTCCTTCCTGCCGACGGGAGGTTCTGCTGCGGGCCGTCGAAGGTCCGCCACGAGCAGGTCGACGCCATCGTCGCCGCCCGCGACACCCTGCTCGGCACCTCGCACCGCAAGCCGCCGGTGAAGAACCTGGTCGGCGCTGTGCGAAGCAAGCTGAGCGACCTGTTCGCGCTGCCCGACGGCTGGGAGATCGTCCTCGGCAACGGCGGCTCCACGGTGTTCTGGGACGTCGCCACGTTCGGCCTCGTTCGCGAGCGCAGCCAGCACGCGGTGTTCGGCGAGTTCTCGTCGAAGTTCGCCGAAGCCTGCGCCTCGGCGCCGCACCTCGGTACGCCGTCGGTCGTCAAGAGCGACGTCGGCACGCACCCCTCCCTGCACGCGGAAGACGGCATCGACGCCTACGCGCTCACGCACAACGAGACCTCGACCGGCGTGGCGATGCAGCTCACGCGACCCGCCGGCACGTCGGCCGACTCGTCGCTCGTCCTGGTCGATGCCACGTCTGCCGCCGGCGGCCTCACGTGGTCACCGAGCGAGGTCGATGTCTACTACTTCGCCCCGCAGAAGTGCTTCGCCGCCGACGGCGGTCTCTGGCTCGCCGCGTGCTCGCCTGCGGCGATCGAACGCATCAACGAGATCGGCGGGTCCGAGCGCTGGCGGCCCGCGTCGCTCGACCTGGCGATTGCGCTCGACAACTCCACCAAGAACCAGACCTACAACACGCCGGCGGTGGCGACCCTGGTGATGCTCGACGCACAACTCGACTGGATGCTCGGCAACGGCGGGCTCGACTGGGCGGCCGGCCGCAGCGCCACATCAGCCGCGACGCTCTACGGCTGGGCTGAAGCACGCGACTGGGCGAGCCCGTTCGTGGCGAACCCGGACGAGCGCTCCAACGTCGTCGGCACCATCGACCTCGACGACTCGATCGACGCCAACGACGTCTGTGCCGTGCTCCGCCAGCACGGCGTGCTCGACACCGATGCGTACCGCAAGCTCGGCCGCAACCAGTTGCGCGTCGGCATGTTCCCGGCCATCGAGCCGTCCGACATCGAGGCGCTCACGGCGACGGTCGATCACGTCGTCGCCCAGATGAGCTGATGTCACGATGACCGGGGCTGCACGATGACCAGCGTCGACGACGTCCTCGACTTCTCGGCCGACGAGGTCGGCCCGCTCGATCGACCGGTGATGCTCGTCGGGCTCGAAGGCTGGTTCGACGTCGGCACGGCGGCCACACAGGCCGTCGAAGCGTTCACGAGCAGCGACCAGGCGATCGTCGTCGGCATGGTCGACGCCGACCCGTTCTACGACTTCACACAGCAGCGCCCCCAGGTGACCATCGACGACGGGATCCGTGAGATCACGTGGCCCGCCAACGAGTTCATCGTCCAACGCAACGCCGACCATCGCGACGTCGTGGCGCTCGTGGGTGTCGAGCCGCACTTCCACTGGACCACCTACGTCGACACGATCACGACGGTGGCGAGAGCACTGCGCTGCGAAGCGGTCGTCACGGTCGGCTCGGCCGCCGAGGCGATTCCTCACACGCGCACGCCTCCCGTCACCGGCAGCACGGCGAACCCCGAGCTGGCTCGCGCACTCGGGTTGGTCGCCCCGTCGTACCAGGGCATCACCGGCGTCGCCGGAGTGCTCCAGGCGACCCTCGAGTCGATCGGCGTGCCGGCGGTGTCGCTACGAGTGGGCATTCCGCACTATCTGATGAACGCCGAGCACCCGCAGGCGACGGCGGCGCTCGCACGCCACCTGAGCCACGTGCTCGGTGTCCCCGTCGACGGCGACATCAGCGATCAGATGGCCGAGCAGATCGCCTCGTGGCGCGAGGTGCACGACGAGGTCATCGCCAGCGACGAACAACTCAAGATGTACGTGCGCATGCTCGAGGCCGAGTTCGACCGCCGCGCCGAGGCGGCGATCCCGTCGGCCGACGACCTCGCCAGCGACTTCGAACAGTTCCTCCGCGACCAGCGCGACGATTAGTCGACAGAACTGCCACATTCGGTCATAGCCTGCGACGTCGTGAAACGCACCGCTGCCCTGCTCGCCGCATTCTCGATCACGCTCGCCGCCTGCGGCGACGGCGAGACCGACGTGTCGCCCGAACTCTTCGAGGAGGCGCTGATCGCTCAGGGGCTCGACGAAGCCACGTCGAAGTGCGTCACCGACAGCCTCGCCGAACAGCTGACCGAGGACGAGTTCTCGAAGGTCGCGCTCGCGCAGGACCTCGCCGATCTCGATCCGGCGCTCGAAGCCACGGCGACCGACGCGATCACCGCCTGCGTCCTGGGCGAATAGTCACGAACTGATCGAGCGGGGCCGTCGCATCGCGCCGGCCCCGCTCGCAGATCGATTCAGCTCGCGGCTGCGAAGCCTTCCTTGAGGTCGGCGAGGATGTCGTCGATCGACTCCAGGCCGACCGACAGTCGGATCAGACCCGGCGTCACGTCGGATGCGGCCTGCTCCTCGGGGGTCAGCTGGCTGTGCGTGGTCGATCCCGGGTGGATGACCAGGCTGCGAGCGTCACCGATGTTGGCCACGTGGCTGTGCAGCGTGAGGCCCTCGACGAACTTCTTGCCGGCTTCGAGGCCGCCCTCGATCTCGAACGCGAGCACCGAGCCGTAGCCCTTGCCGCCGCCGAGTTCGGTGGCCCGCTCGTGCCAGGGGCTCGACGGGAGTCCGGCGTAGTTGACCGACGTGACCTGCGGGTGCGCATCGAGGAACTCGGCGACCGCTTGAGCGTTCGACCAGTGACGCTCCATGCGCAGGCTCAGGGTCTCGAGGCCCTGGAGGAACATGAAGGCGTTGAACGGCGAGATCGCCATGCCGATGTCACGCAGCAACTGCACGCGCGCCTTGAGGATGAAGGCACCGTGGCCGAGGCCGGGCCAGTACGGCAGGCCGTGGTAGCTCGGGTCGGGCTCGTTGAAGTTCGGGAACCGCTCGGCGTCGCCGTAGTCGAAGGTGCCGCCGTCGATGATGGCGCCACCGATCGAGGTGCCGTGTCCGCCGATGAACTTCGTGAGGCTGTGCACGACGACGTCGGCACCGTGTTCGAGCGGGCGGATGAGGTAGGGCGTGGCGACCGTGTTGTCGACGATCAGCGGCACGCCGACCTCGTGGGCGACCGTGCTGATGCCCTTGATGTCGAGCACGTCGTTCTTCGGGTTCGGCAGCACTTCGCCGTAGAAGCACTTCGTCTTCGGGGTCGACGCCGCGCGCCAGGCCTCGGGGTCGTGCGGGTCGTCGACGAACGTGACGCTGATGCCCATCTTCGGCAGCGTGTAGTGCAGCAGGTTGTAGCTACCGCCGTAGAGCGAGGGGGACGCCACGACGTGGTCGCCGGTCTCGGCGACGTTCATGACGGCGAGCGTCGACGCGGCCTGTCCGGACGCGACGGCCAGGGCACCCGGCAGCCCGATGGCGGTGATGCAGCCACCCTCCAGCGCGTTGAGGCGTGCTTCGAGCGCACCCTGCGTCGGGTTCATGATGCGGGTGTAGATGTTGCCGACTTCACTCAGCGAGAACAGGTTGGCCGCATGGTCGGCGCTGTTGAACTCGAACGAGGTCGTCTGGTAGATCGGCACGGCCCGTGCGCCGGTCGTCGGATCGGGCTCGCCTCCGACGTGAATCTGCTTGGTCTCGAATCCCCATTGGTCGCTCATAGGCGAGTCAATGTAGCCGCACGAATCCCGACCTTCCAAGTCGGGAATCAGTCGGCCGTTCGACACGGTCCGGAAAACAGCTGAGGGACGCCCGAAGGCGTCCCTCAGTGCCGGTCGTCTCGACTTCGATCACACGGGAGGGATGGTGACGGGGAAGTCGGCGACGGCGGTTGTGATGTTACAACAGTTCGGGCGATTGTTGAGCTCGCCGTCATGTTGTCGCAACATGTTGTTGTAGAGAGGACGATAGCGGCTCCAGAAAGTCGCGAAACTTCTCAAAGAAAATTTTGACGTCGCTGCGCCAGGTTTTACCGCTGGATCTCGCCGGCCGCGTCAGCGGGCTCCGGACGATCGCGTTCGACGATCGAATCGAGCAGCCGAGAGTTCGGAATGAACACGGTGGTGCCGAGCGAATCGACCTCGACCGCCGTCGGGTGCACGTCGACCACGACGCCTTCGACGATCGGCTCCGGCCCGGACGTCGACTGGCGAATCGAGGCGCGGATCCGGTCGCCCGAGCGCAGCGAGTTGCGCCACGCCCGACCAGCCGCCAGCTCCCCGGCCACCTGGCGACCACCGAGGCCGGTGAGCAGCGCGAGCGAGCCGGCCACGCCGAACAGCAGCGCCGCGACGGCGATGTTGACCACGGCGGTGTCGACCTTCGTCTGACCGGCCGCCACGATCGCTCCGCCACCGAGAATCGCAAACTTCGTGATCATCGGAGCGAACCGCGCCGCTGCTCCGGTGCCCGCCAGCGACTTGGCGACCGCTGCCGCGGCGAAGGTCGAGGCCACGTTGGCGCCGATCACGATCACCAACGCCGAGATGGCGCGCGGCAAGAAGGCGATGGCGTCGTTGCCGAGCTGCTCGAGCTCGTCGGGCGCCACGAACCCGAGCGCCACGAGCAGACCGACGATGAACGCAGCCGACAGCGCCAATCCGGCCAGCGCCGGAGCGGCATCGCGAAGCGCCTGGATCGGGCTCTTGGCGAGCAGCTTCGCCACCACCCGCGACGCGATGGTGCCGATGATCAGTGCGGCGACGATGGCGATCGAAGCGCCGATCCATGGGTTCATGTGTCTTCTCCGTCCGAGGGCATCATCAGTTCTGCAGCATCCTTGCCGATGGCGAACAGGCCGAGGAACAGGCTCAGCTCACGATCGGCACGTTCACGTTCGTCGATCTTCTCGAGCACACGCGTGTTCAGATCCTCCGGCGGCACGTAGACCTCGCGGATCGCGTTGGCCAGATCGTCGTCGACGACGTCGTCGCCACCGGCGAGCTCGGTGAGTCGACGTTCGCACTTCTCGCACTGGTCGAGGTGCATCGTGATCACCGAGTCGTCGACGGAGGACCCGTTCAGCCAGGCGAGGAGTTGCTCGCGGCTCGGGTGTTTGAAACTGAGGCGGCTCACGACATCGCTCCGTCCGGCCGCCACTCGTCGAGCATCGTCGCGAGCCGTCGGCGAGCGCGCAACAAGCGGGTCTTGACCGTCGGGATCGGCACGTCGAGCGTGCTGGCGATGTCGTCGTACGACATGCCCTCCACCTCGCGAAGCACGACGATCGACCGCGTCAGCTCGTCGAGTTCCTCCAGCGCATCACGGAGTTCGTCGGCGGCGATCCGCCCCTCGACCACTCGTGTCGTGCCGATCGGGTCGCTCACCTCCGGCAGTTTTGCCGGGTCGGTCGCGCTGTCTCGAATCTTGCGCAGCGTCGAGACCGCCGTGTTGTGAGCGATCCGGAGGATCCAACTGCGCAGCGAACTCTCGCCACGGAAGCTGTCGAGGTGCTTCCACACCTTGATGAACGTGTCTTGCGTGACGTCGTCGGCGAGCGCCGGATCACGAACGACCGAACGCGCCAGCCGGTAGACGGCGGCGCTGTGCTCCTCGACGATGAGAGCGAACGCTCCCTCGTCGGACGACGCCGGGGTGGCGTCGATGTCGGCGTCGGTGGTCACTGGGGACAGATCGTACGGGATCGACCCCCGAACGCGGAACGCCGCCTCTCGACGACGTTGTCGAGAGGCGGCGTTTCCGTCCGCAGGAGCATCGTTGGCCGCAGCAGCCCAGTCCGCCGTCCCGAGGTCGACGGCCAACGATGCGAGCATGATCAGCTGTCGGTGCTGGCAGCGGCACCCTTGGCGGTCGCCGCTTCGCTGGTGACCTGGTCGTACACGGCCGGCCAGAAGCGGTCACGGGCGGCCCAGATGCCACCGACACCGAACTTGATCACGATGATGAAGCCGAGGCTGTAGACGATCGTCTGGAACAGCGTGTCGACGACGTCCTTGGCGACCTGGAGCTGATCGAGCGCCGCGAAGCCACCGATGAGCCAGATGCCGACGACGGCGGCCTTCTTCAGCAGGTCACCCGACGAGAGGTGCGCAACGGCCGGAGCGATGAGCTCGCGGACGGCGTTGGCGATGACGCCGGTGATGATGACGATGACGATCGCAACGACCAGCTTCGGGATGAAGGCGACCATGTCGTCGATGGCGTCGGAGATGTCGGAGTCGCCGAACACGCCGACGGCGAGCTGGAGCACCAAGAGCATCAAGCCGAAGTAGATGATCTTGCCGATCAGGTCGACGGAGTTCGGATAGCCGGCACGTTCGAGCGGTGCGCCGATGCCGGCCTTGTCGACGTACTTGTCGAGATCGACCTTGTTCAACACCTTGACGATCGCCTTGCGAATGATCTTCGCGACGATCCAACCGATGATGAAGACGGCCACTGCCGCCGCGAACTTCGGAATGAACGTCGCAACGTCGTTCCAGGCGTCTTCGAAGCCCTGTGTCCAGTCAATAGCAACCATGAGTTCCCTTTCGTCGGTACCGCGGGTGGCACCTGTTGTAAGAGACGCCTGACACGACGAAAGGTCGCGAAGAACACGAGAAAACGACGACGGCCGACCCGTGAGGGTCGGCCGCCGAACGGAATTCAGTTGTCGATCAGGTGATCAGACGTCGGCGCCGCCCGAGGCCTCGGCGACCTTCTGCTTGCCGGCGTTGATGAACGGCATCGCCGCACGCAGCTCGGCACCGATCTCTTCGATCGGGTGGTGCTTGCCCGCTTCTTGCAGGCGGTGGTAGTTCTCGCGACCCGACTCCGACTCGGCGATCCACTCGCGGGCGAACTCGCCCGACTGGATCTCGGAGAGGATCTTCTTCATCTCGGCCTTGGTGTCGTCGGTGACGACACGCGGGCCACGGGTGAGGTCGCCGTACTCGGCGGTGTCGGAGATGCTGTAACGCATCCCGGCGATGCCCTCTTCGTACATGAGGTCGACGATGAGCTTCACTTCGTGGAGGCACTCGAAGTACGCCATCTCGGGGGCGTAGCCCGCCTCGGTGAGCGTCTCGAAGCCGGCGCGAACCAGCTGGGTGACGCCGCCACACAGCACGGCCTGCTCACCGAACAGGTCGGACTCGGTCTCTTCCTTGAACGTGGTCTCGATGACACCGGCGCGGGTGCCGCCGATCGCGTCGGCGTACGACATGGCGACCGCGCGAGCGTTGCCCGTTGCGTCTTGCGCGACGGCGATGAGCGCCGGAACGCCGCCGCCCTCGGTGAAGGTGCGGCGCACCAGATGGCCCGGACCCTTCGGGGCGATCATGATGACGTCGACGCCCTCGGGCGCCTTGATGAGGTCGAAGTGCACGTTGAAGCCGTGCGCGAAGGCGATGGCATCGCCGTCGTCGAGGTTCGGAGCGATGTGCTCGTCGTAGATCTTCTTCTGCTCGGTGTCGGGAGCCAGGATCATGATGACCTGGGCAGCCTTGGTCGCGTCGGCGATCGACATGACCGTGAGGCCGGCTTCTTCGGCCTTGGCCTTCGACGACGAACCCTCACGAAGCCCGACGACGACGTCGACGCCCGATTCCTTCATGTTGAGCGCGTGCGCGTGACCCTGCGAGCCGTAGCCGATGACGGCGACCTTCTTGCCTCGAATGATCGAGGAGTCTGCGTCCTCTGCGTAGTAGAGCGTGACGGCCATGGTCAGCCTGCCTTTCCAGATGTTGTTGCGGAGTTTGCGATGGAGCGCAGGCGCGCACCTCGGTCGAGTTTCGGCAACGCGACACGGCCGGTGCGTTGCAGCTCAACGATGCCATAACCATCGAGCAATTCCTCAAAATCGTCGAGCTTGTCGGGGTGACCCTCGAGGCTCACGGTGAGGACTTCCTCGGCGACGGCGATGATCTTGCCCTCGAAGATGTCGACGACGCTCTGCACCTCGCTGCGCTGCTCGGGCGGCGCCTTGACCGTGGCGATGAGCAACTCGCGCTCGACCGAGCGACGCGGATCGAGCTCGGAGATCTTGATGACGTCGATCAGCTTGAACAGCTGTTTGGTGATCTGCTCGAGCGGCGCCGACTCGAGGTCGACGACGATCGTGATCCGGCTCATGCCCGGATCTTCGGCCGGCGCGACGGCGAGACTGAAGATGTTGTAGCCACGGCGAGCGAACAGGCTCGACACACGAGCCAAGACGCCCGGGCGGTTCTGCACGAGGACCGACAAGATGTGATGGTTCACCGCTTGCCCGGAGTATTGGTTGATCGTGGTCATTTCAGCTGGTCTTTCCGGTCTTGCTGGCTCGGGTGGAGGATGAGGTCGTCGTTGCTGGCGCCGGCGGGCACCATCGGGAACACGCCTTCGGAGGCTTCGGTGCGGAACTCGACGACGACGGGTCGGTCGTTGATCGAGTTCGCCTTCTCGATGGCCGGGCCGACCTCTTCGGGCGACTCGACACGGATGCCGACGCACCCCATCGACTCGGCCATCATCACGAAGTCGGGCACTTCGGCGGAGTCGAGGAACACCGACGAGTACCGCTCGTCGTAGAACATCTCCTGCCACTGACGGACCATGCCGAGGTACCGGTTGTTGAGCAGCGCCACCTTGATCGGCAGCTTCTCGAGCGTGGCGGTGACGAGCTCCTGGGCGGTCATCTGGAAGCAGCCGTCGCCGTCGATCGCCCACACGGTGGCGTCGGGGAAGGCGGCCTTCGCGCCGATCGCCGCGGGGATCGAGAAGCCCATCGTGCCGAGGCCACCCGAGTTGACCCAGGTGTAGGGCTCGTTGAACTTCCAGTACTGCGAGGCGTACATCTGGTGCTGACCGACGCCCGACGTGAGGATGGTGCGCTCGGGCGCGAGGTCGCGGAGCTGCTCGATGCAGAACTGCGGCTTGAGGGCCTGGCCCGGCTCCGACGGCTCGTACATCATCGGGAACTGTTCTTGCCAGCCCGACACCTTCGACTTCCAGGCGCTCGTGTCGGCCTGGACCGTGCCGGTCTCGAGCAGCTTCTCGATCTCGATGATGATCTCCTCGATCACCTGACGTGCGTCGCCGACGATCGGCACGTCGGGGCGTCGCACCTTGCCCTGCTCGGCGGGGTCGATGTCGACGTGGATGATCTTGGCCTCTTCGGCGAAGGCGTCGACCTTGCCGGTGATGCGGTCGTCGAAACGCGAGCCGAGCGCGACGAGCAAGTCGGACTTCTGCATGGCGGTGACCGCCGTCGCGTTGCCGTGCATGCCGGGCATGCCGAGGTTGAGTTCGTGGTCGTCGGGGAACACACCGCGGGCCATCAGCGTCGTGACGACGTGGATCCCGGTGAGCTCGACGAGTCGCGCGAGCGCTTCGGCCGCACGCGCCTTGAGGATGCCGCCGCCGGCGTAGATGACCGGCCGCTCCGACGACAGGATCAGCTTCGCCGCTTCCTTGATCATGCGCGGGTGGCCCTTGACGTTCGGGCGGTAGCCCGGGAGGCTCGCCAGCACTTCTTCGTCGGTTGGCCAGTACCAGTCCATCTCGTTGACCAGCACGTCCTTCGGGACGTCGATCAGCGTCGGGCCGGGGCGACCCGTCGTGGCGATGTGGAACGCCTGGCGGACGGCCATCGGCAGGTCCTGGCTCGTCATGACGAGTTCGTTGTGCTTGGTGCAGCTCCGAGTGATGCCCACGGTGTCGCACTCCTGGAACGCATCGGAACCGATGGCGTTGGTGGCGACCTGGCCGGTGATGGCGACCATCGGCACCGAGTCCATGTAGGCGTCCATCAGCGGGGTGACGAGGTTGGTCGCCGCCGGGCCGGAGGTGACCATGGCGACGCCGGGCTTGCCACTGACGTGCGCGTACCCCTCGGCCATGTGGCCGGCGCCCTGCTCGTGACGAACGAGGACGTGACGAATCGACGAGTCGAGCAGCGGGTCGTACGCCGGGAGGATGCAGCCGCCCGGGTAGCCGAACATCGTCTCGACCCCTTCCATCTCGAGCGCCCGGATCAGTGCTTGCGCGCCGGTGATCCGGTCGGGTGTCTGGCTTTGGACGTGGTCAGCTTGGTCAGCCATTGGTCTTGCCTTTGCTGGTTTTCTGGTGCTTGTGCGTGTGGAGAGTGTTGGCGAGAAGTGATTGCGGAACGTGTTGCTGCAGCCCGGAACGAGTCCGAAAAAGCAAATGGCCTCCCAACTTGGGAGGCCAGGGCACGCGCAGAGAGATCTGTGCGTGCTACGGGATAAGTACTACGAGGAAGCTCGGGGCTGCGCTCACGGGATTCATACAACCATCATCGTACCGCCGAACGCAAGTCTTGAGCCCGACCCGTTTCGTCGGGCTCACGACACCAGGTCGGTGGCGGTTCGTCGTCGCCAACTCTCGAGCGACAGCGTGCCGTAGGCCAGCGCGCCGAGGACGATCGGGAAGAGCAGCTGAGCGATGCGGTAGGTGGTGACCGCCAGGGTGGCCTGGTCGAAGCCGGCGCCGAACGTGACGAGGATCGGGATGTAGGCCCACTCGACGATGCCGATGCCCCCGGGACTGATCGGCACGGCGGCGAGCACGTTGGCGACGCCGAAGGCGACGAGCAGTCCGATCGGGTTCATGGTGACACCGAAGGCCCGGAGGAACACCCACAGCGACGCCGCGTCGAGCACCCAGTTCATGACCGCCCAGAACGAGAGCCGAGCCATGAGTGGCCGGTCGGCCAGGAGGGCCGCGACCTGCTCGCCGAACGCGCGCAGCGAGCCGACCACCCGGTCGCCGTCGAAGCGCACCCGGTCGGCGACGAAGTGCACCGCCCGGTCGATGAGCGGGCTGCGGTCGACGATCGCCAGCAGCGTGGCGGCGACCAGCAGCATCACCACGATGCCGACGACCGCGGCGATGGCGTAGAGAGCGTTGAAGCCGTAGAGCGGGATCGAGATGACGAGCGCGACCCACAGCATGAGGTTGAGTGCGACCGCCGACACCACCGACCCCGAGGCGAGGGACGCGCTCGCGTGCGCGCCGCGAACGCCCGCGGCGGTCATGAGGCGGTAGCCGAGCGCCGGCCCGGCCGCCGCACCACCGGGCACCGTCGAGGCCAGCGCCCGCGTGACGAGTTGGATGCGGAACAGGCGCTCCAGACGCAGTGTGCGCGAGGCGGCGCCGAGCGCCGACCTGGTCATGATCGAGTAGCACAGCAGCGCGACGACCTGCAGGGCGAACCCGGCGACGGTGAGTCGCAGGTCGAGCGAGCGCAACCGATCGGCCGCCGTCTCGACGTTCGCGAGCAGCGGGATCACGAGGTAGTAGCCGACCGCGGCGAGGATGCTGAATCGCAGCCAGAAGCCCGGTCGGCGCAGCACGCGTCCGATCCGGCTCGTCGCGTCACGAACCTGTCTCACATCGGACATGTTCTCACACCGTGTCGCGATCGGGCGTCGGATTGCCGCATCACGCGTACGAGGCGACGAAGCGCTCGGCTGCCGCTGCGGCGAGGCCCTCGACACGGTCGTGCTCGCCGAGGATCGCGGCGAAGAACATCGGGCCGAACAGGAGCTTCTCGACGTCGAGCGGATCGAGATCGGCGGGGATCGCACCTTCGGCGACCCCGACCTCGAGAATCCGGCTCAGCGTCTCGGTCTTGGCCGAACGGTCGGCGTCGACCACGGCCGACAGTTCGGGCATGGTCGCCCGCAGCGACATCAGCGTGGGGATGATCCGCGACCACTCGGGATCGCTCAGTGCGGCCGCCGCGCTCGCCAGGAACGCCGACAGAGCGTCGACGAACCCGACGCTCAGGTCGGGTTCGGTGAGTTGCGGGACGTTGCAGCGCACGACGTCGACGAGCATCTCGTCGCGCGACGACCAGTGCCGGTACAGCGTCGACTTGGCGACGCCCGAGGCCTCGGCGACCGCGTCGACCGTGACCGCGCGTGGACCCGACTCGACGATGAGCTCGGTGGCGGCTCGCAACATCTTGTCGCGGCTGCGCGCCGCGCGCGGCGACATCGACGCAGTCATTCGACGTGATCCTGCGAATCGGCCATCGGTCACAGTCTGACCCCTGTGGAGTTCCTCATGCGAACGCTACGATACAGTCTCGTTGCGTTGTTACACCACGTGACGACTCGACCACTCAGCGAACCAACACACTCCCCGAGGAACCACGTGCAGACCCACCCCCACTCCCCCGCCGAACCGGCGACTGCGTCCGATCCGGCGACGCAACGAAACATCTTGATCGCCGTGTGCTCGGCGCTGATCGCGGTCATCGCATCGGTGTCGGGCCTCAACGTCGCCCAGCAAGACCTGGCGATCGATCTCGAAGCCTCACAGAGCGCCGTGCTCTGGATCATCAACGCCTACACCGTCGCGCTCGCAGCGCTGCTGCTCCCGATCGGCGCCGTCGGTGACCGATGGGGGCGCAAGCCGGTGCTGCTCGCCGGCCTTGCCGTGTTCGGTGCGGCCAGCCTCGGCGCCGCCGTCGCACCGACGGTGGCGATCATGATCGTCGCTCGCATCATCGCCGGCATCGGCGCCGCGATGATCATGCCCGTCACCTTGTCGGTCATCACCTCCACCTTCCCGCCCGAAGACCGGGCCCGAGCGATCGGCATCTGGGCCGGATTCGCCGGCAGTGGCGGCATCCTCGGCCTGTTCGTCTCGGCGTTCATGGTCGACGTGGTCACGTGGCGCTGGTCGTTCGTCCTGCCGATCGTGCTGGTCGCCGTGTCGGCTGCAGCGACGGTGGCGTTCGTCCCCAACTCCCGCGAGCGCAGCGAACACCGCTTCGACATCGGCGGGTCGCTGCTCTCGGCGATCGCGATCGGCGGCATCGTCCTCGGTATCCACGAGGGCCCCGAGCGCGGTTGGGCCGACTCGATCACCCTCGCCGGCATCGTCGTCGGCGTGGCGGCACTCGTCGCCTTCGTCCTCTGGGAACAGCGTCAGGCCGACCCACTGCTCGACATGGCGGCCTTCCGCGACCGCGGCCTCTCGTCCGGGTCGAGCACACTGCTCATCGTCTTCGCCGTGATGTTCGGCATCTTCCTCGTGTTGTTCCCGTACCTCCAGGCCGTCGTCGGCTGGACGGCGCTCCAGTCGGCTGCCGGGCTCCTGCCGATGGCCGGGATGATGATGCCGATGTCGACCCTCGCACCGCGCATCGCGGCCAGAGTCGGCTCGCGCACGACGATGATCGCCGGTGTGTCGATCTTCGGTGCCGGCCTCGTCACGCTCGCCCTGCGAGCCTCGGTCGAGGGCGGCTACTTCTCGATCCTTCCCGGCCTCATCCTCATCGGACTCGGCATGGGCTTGACGATGACGCCGGCGACCGAAGCGATCACCGCCACCCTCCCAGCCGAGAAGCAGGGCGTCGCCTCGGCGCTCAACGACACGTCACGTGAAGTCGGCGGCGCCCTCGGCGTGGCCCTGCTCGGCTCGATCCTCAGCTCGGGCTACCGCTCGGCGATCGAACCCTCCCTCGACGGCCTGTCGCCTGAACTGTCGGAGTTGGCCAGCGAGGGCATCGGCAGCGCCTACGCGGTCGCCGCCGAAGCCGGCGCCGACGGGCCACGCATCATCGACGCTGCGCAGCACGCGTTCGTCGACGGTTGGGTGTCGTCGATGTGGGTCGGCGTCGTGATGGCCGCCGTCGCCCTGGCCATCCTCGTGGTCCGCGGACCCGGTACCACCGAGGCCGCCGAACCGGCCGAGGCCGACGCCTCCCTCGAAGGCGCATTCGGCTGACCTGACGACTGGCCTGGCGTTGCTCAGTCGATGCGACCGAGCAACGCCACCCAGTCGGTCAGGAGTCGGGTGACGCGCTGGTCGATGGGCCGGCGTGCTTGCCGCTTGTAGGTGCGAACCGTGGCGTCACCCGTCTCGGAGCGCAGCAGGTGGGTCACGTCGTCGACGACATGACCGTCGAACGGCGAGCTCACGACCTGACGCATCCGGTCGACGTCGTCGGGGTCGACCTGGATGTCTTTCGAGCCGGTGATCGCGAGGATCGGCACGACGGCCTGGCGGAGGGCATCGGTCGGTTCGAACGCCATGAACTCGCGGAACCACTTGGCGTTCATCTTCACCAGCTGGATCCGGACGACGTCGTCGGTCGACGATTCGAGTCGCTCGAGGCGCTTGGCCTGCGTCGCCACGACGTCTTGCCGCAGGAGCTTCATCAGCCATTTCACCGGCGTCGGCAGGGTCGGCGCGATCTGCTCGGCTTGCCAGCGCAGCACTCGTTTGCCGTTGACCGCCGAACCCGCCAGCAACACGGCACCGGCGAGTCGTGGGTCGGATGCGAGCACACCGGCGATGAGCGCTCCTTCACTGTGGCCGATCACCACGACACGGTCACCATCGACCTCGGGGCGCGATCGGAGCGAGGCGAGCGCGGCGCGAGCGTCGTCGACGTTGTCGTGAAACCCGGTCGACAGGTACTCGCCGTCACTCTCGCCGACGCCGCGCTTGTCGTAGCGGAGTGAGGCGATGCCGTTCTGGCCGAGATGCTCTGCGATCTGGCGCATGACGTCGATCGACATGCGCTTGGCGTTGGAGTCGCGGTCGATGGGGCCGGATCCGCTGACGAGCAGCGCGGCCGGCGCCGGCGTGGCGCCGCTCGTTGTCAGCGTCCCCTGCAGCGTGAAGCCGCCCGATGGAATGGAGATGGTTGTTTCGGTCACGGTCGTTGTCCTCTGCGACGGGGGAGACTATTCTCAACAGTGAGAATGATATCACTTCTGAGAACAATTGGCGCCGAGTTCCGTTCCGGTGCTGGCACCACGACACGATGACCGAGACCCGCGACCTCCTCCTCCACCCGATCAGGCTGCGCATCGTGCAGGCGCTGGTCGGTTCGCCGATGACTCCCCTACAGCTCAAGGACCGACTCGGCGACGTTCCGCAGGCCACGCTCTACCGACACATCAATCAGCTCGCCGACGGCGGACTGCTCGACGTGGTCAGCGAGCGCCCCAGTCGCGGCGGCGTCGAACGCACCTACGGGGTGGTGGCCGACGCGGTGTCGCTGAGCGGTGTCGATCTCGACACGGCGACCGCAGACGAGCACTTCCGCTACTTCGCCACGTTCGTCGGCACGCTGCTCACCGACTTCGCCGCCTACCTCGACCACGGTCGGCCGGACCTCGGCACCGACCGCGTCGGCTACCGGCAGGTGCCGCTCTGGCTCACCGACGACGAGCTCGACGAGGTCGTGGCGAAGATGGCCGCCGTCGCCCAGGAGCATCTCGACAACGAGCCCGCGCCCGGACGCAGGCGGCGGCTCCTCAGCACGATCGTCATGCCCGACGACCGCGCCTGAGCATCGCTCGGTGTCGGGTCAGGCCCCGGTGTGAGTGCAGGTCGCGCCGAGGAACGTGATGTAGTCGTCCGGCATGCGGAGTTCGAGCGACGTGAAGGCGTCGAGCATGTCGACGACCGCCGGATCGACCAGCACCGTCCGCAACGTGGCCTCGTCGAGCTGTCCGCGACTCACCGGAAGGAAGGGCCCGGCGTACGTGGCGGAGTGATCGGCGATGAAGCCTTGCCATTCAGCGAGCGCACCGGCGAAGTTCGCCGGCACGTCGCCGGCCGCCGCTTCGAGGCTCGCGAGCATCGAGGCGGCATCGACCCCGTCGCGAGCGGCGGTGAACGACGACAGATTCGTCACCGCCGCGTTGCACTCCGGTTCGACGTAGAAGATGTCGCCGCCCACGGCGTCGCCCGAGAACGGGTTGTAGAGAATCCCCTGATCGAGGAAGAGGTCGAGGTACGTGGTGTCCGCGGCAGCGTCGCCCGCGGATGCCGACGTCGAGTCGACGCCAGCCTCGACGGTCGAGCCTGCCGGAGCAACCGCAGCCCCCTGCGGGAGCAGGATCACGTCACCCGGCTGGAGCAGGTGATCGATACCGTCGGCCCAATCGTTGGCTGCGACGAGGTCGCCGAGCGTGATGCCGGCGCGTTCGGCGATACCGCTCAGGGTGTCGCCCGCGACGATCGTGTAGGTCGGCAGATCGACGACGACAGCCTCGACCACCTCGGCGCTCTCGGTGGCGTCATCGCCAGCCGCAGCGAGATCGTCCGCCGCGTCGCCGACCACTGCGACGGTGTCGAGGCTGGTCGACCCGTCGCTGCCGCACGAGGCGAGCAGGGCCAGTCCGACGGCGAATGCCGCGACCTGACCAGCGTGCAGGCGGGTGGTGTTCATCGTTGCTCCAAGCGTCCCGGCCAGGCGATCTGCCCGCTCGGATGGTGCGGCATCGTGACCGCACGGCACGAAGCTATCGAGCGCTCGATCCATCCGCAATAGCTATTGCGGCAATACTCATTGCGATCTCGTGACCGTGTCTCAGCGAGCCGCGATGGCCGACCCCGCGTGGAACCCGTTGGTCCACGCGTTCTGGAAGTTGTAGCCACCGGTGATCCCGTCGACGTCGATCACCTCGCCCGCGAAGTAGAGGCCGTCGACGAGCTTGCTCTCCATGGTCTTGAAGTCGATCTCGTCGCGAGCGACGCCGCCACACGTGACGAACTCGTCCTTGTTGGTCGCCTTGCCGGTGACCTCGAACGTGGCCGCCGAGAGCTGCCCGATCAGCTGCTTCGCGTGCGCCTTCGACAGGTTCGACCACGTCGTGGCCTCGGGCACACCGGCGGTCTCGAGCAGGCGCAGCCAGAACCGTTTCGGGATCGAGGCGAACGGGCTCCGGCTCGCGAGTTGACGCTTGCCCTCCGTCGCCCGCTTCTCGGCAATGACGGTGGCCGGGTCGATGCCCGGCAGCCAGTTCACCGTGATGTCGAACCGGTAGCCGCGCTCCGCGAGCTCGCGGGCTCCCCACGCGGAGATCTTGAGGATGCCCGGCCCGCTCAGACCCCAGTGCGTGATCAGAACCGGACCGCTGCTGCGAAGCTTGCTCTGCTGGATCTTGACCTCTGCCGGGTTCACCGAGAGTCCGAGCAATCCGTCGAGACGCGGATCCTTGATCCGGAAGGTGAACAGCGACGGTGTCGCCGGCTGCAGCTCGTGGCCGAGGCTCGCGGCGAGTTTCGCTCCGGCCGCCATTCGGGTACCGCCCGTCGCGATGAGCACGTTGACAGCCCTGTACGAGTTGCCCGCGTCGGTGGTCAGTTCGAAGTGGTCATCGCGCTTGTCGATGCACGTCACGCCTTCCGACGTGTGGACGGCGACGCCCGCATCGTGTGCCGCGTCGAGCAGCGCATCGATGACGGTCTGCGAATCGTCGGTGACCGGGAACATCCGCCCGTCGGACTCCGTCTTCAACGTCACACCCCGGCCGGCGAACCACTCGACCGTGTCGGTCGGGCCGAATCGATGGAACGGACCGATCAGTGACTTCTCACCGCGGGGATAGCTCCGGCTCAGTTCGCGAGGTTCGAAGCAGGCATGCGTGACGTTGCAGCGCCCGCCGCCGGAGATCTTCACCTTCTGCAGCACCTGCGAGCTCTTCTCGAGGATCAGCACCGACTTCGTCGAGTGCTCGGCACACGTGATCGCCGAGAAGAATCCGGCGGCCCCGCCGCCGATGACGACGAGGTCGACCAACATGCGCGATCACTGTAGGGACGAATCGGCCGAGTCACGGCGAGCCGTCGTAGCGCCACGTTCAGCTGCCGTAGTCGATGAAGGGCTCGTCCGCTTCGGGAGATTCGCTCGTCGGATCGAAGAACCTGATCTCGTTCGCCTGCATCCACTCGTCGACGGCCGAGGACGCGGCTGCCACGCACGCCGCCCAGACCGAGTCCGGGTCGAGGCCTGCGTCACCATCGCCGAGTCGCCCGACCGTCCCCGAGCCGAACGTGGCACCGGCGTCGGTGAGACACGACATGGCGGCGGCGTTCATCACCTCGACGACTTCGGTTGCCTGCTCCCGTTCGAGGTCGGCAGCGAGCGGCTGCGACTCGATGTACTGGTCCTGCGACGCAGCGACGATGCTCGGATCGACTCTCCCCACTTCGACACCGGCACTGTCGTAGGCCACTGCCACCGAGTCGAACCAGTCGACGTTCGGGAACGCGGCCACACCGGAGATCGGTGCCTGCCATCGAGCATCCGGTCCGTCGCCGTAGACGACGTAGTCCGCGTCGGTGGGCACGTTGCTCCACGTCCAGAGATCGAACTCGGCCGCTCGGTTGTCGATCGACGACGTCACGCTGAGGTCGGGGCCAGCGAATCCGACCGGCGAGCACCCTGCGCCACCACCCGACGACAGGCACCGCCACTCGACGAGCGATTGTTCTCCGACGTACCCGATGCTGCTGTACACGGTGAGCGGGGGGTGATCGACGACACCGATCTGACGCGTGAGCTCGGCCAGAGCGACGGCATCACCACCGACGCTCTCTACCGGCCCGAGATCTTCGAGCGGAAACTCCTCGCCGGGTGGCGCCCACACCGCGGGAAGCGACTCGACGACCGGTGCCGGTTCGTCGACAGGAGGATTCGGATCGTCTGCGGTCGCCGGAGCATCGACCGGCGCCGGATCACGGCCGGCGACCACCAGCACGCCGATCACCGACGCGGCAACGGCGGCGATACCCGTCGCGTAGAGCCAGATCGATCGCGAACGGTGACCGCCGTTGCCCGCGGAGCCAACCGATCGCGCCAGCGAGTACGACGGTGACCAGGGCGGCGCATCGGGCGCGCGCTCGGCTTCGGCATCGAGGGTGGACTTGACCAATTGTGCGAGGTCGCTCATGGTTCGATTTCCTTTCGGAGCTGTGCGTTGGCTCGCGAGAGCCAGGACTTGACCGTGCCGGGGCGAGCGCTCATCGCTTCCGCGATGTCGTCGACGGGGAGGTCGACCCAGTACCGGAGAACGACTGCGGTTCGCTGACGGATCGGCAGTCGGGAGATGGCGTCCATCATCCCGCCCGACGCGTGCTCGACCTGCGTCGACTCCCCCGCCGACACCAGTCGCAGGCGTCGCTCCTCCCGGCCCGTTCGACGCGACCGTTCGTAGACCGCATTGGTGAGCGTCGATCGGAGATAGGCCGACGGGTTCGTCAACGTGTCGAAGCGCTCGAACACTCGCGTGAAGGCATCGTGCGAGATGTCTTCGGCTGCGGCCGCCTCGCGGACCATCAGCCACGCGAACCGGATGGCCCACGTCTTGTGCTGTTCGTAGAACGCTTCGAACGTGGCCGGCGCGTCGGCCTGGGTTGCGTTCTGCATCGTCACACCATTCAAGATGCCGCCGGCCCGCCAAACGTTGCATCGGGTCGAAGAAACGCGGCGGCGGGTAGAAAGGCGACGTGATCGACCTCTCGCGAATCGCCACGACTCTGGAATCGCTGCCCGACGTGCTGCGCACGCTGCTGGCCCCGATCGACCCCGACGTGTTGCGTTCGCGGCCCGAGCCGGGCGAGTGGTCGGTCCACGAGATCATCGGCCACCTGATCGCCACCGACGCCGACGCGTTTCAGGGCCGCATCGACTCCATCATCGCCGGCGAACCCGAGATCGCCGGGTTCGACCCGTGGGCGGCGATCGATGCCCGAACGTTCGCCGACGAGTCGCTCGACACACTGCTCACCGAGCTGGCCGCCGGACGTGCCGGTTGCGTCGCGTTCCTGCGTGCGCTCGATCCCGACGCGCTGTCGTCGACCGCCACACACTCGGGCGACCGCGTCTTCACCGCGGGCGACTTCGTGCTCGAATGGCCGTTCCACGACCAGGAGCACCTCCAGCAGATCCTCGCCAATTTGCAGGTCCAGTACCTGCCGCACATGTCGGCGACGATGCGTACCGCCCTCACCACCGACTGAGCGACCAGCTCATCCCGGCGGTTCACCACTCGATTCGCCCGAGGTTGACCCTCTATAGAAAACGAGTATTCTTTTTGGTATGCCTCGCATGACACCCGAATCCCGTGCCGCTCGACGACACGAGATCCTCGATGCCGCTCACCGGTGCTTCGCGCGCAAGGGGTTCTCCGCCACGACCATCGCCGACCTCTGCGAGGAGTCGGGCATCAGTGCCGGCGGCATCTACACCCACTTCGAGAACAAACACGCCATCGCCGCGGCCATCGGCAACGACGCCACCGATGCGCCCGACGAACCGCTCGACCTGGCGGCGATGGGACGACGGTTGTGGCATGCCGACGGCGAGGAAGACGCCCGACTCGACCTGCAACTCTGGGCGGAGTCGCTGCACGATCCGGTGCTCCACGCGATGGTGTCGGAGGCCATGGACCGCTTCCGCAGCGCAGTGCTCGACAACCACGCCGGCACTGCGGCCGACGATGGCACGGCCGGCGTGATCGAAGCGCTCGTCCTCGGCGCCGAAGTGCAGCGAGCCCTGGGCCGAGCGATGGATCCGACGGCGATGGCCTCGGCGATCGAACGGTTGACCGCTCCCGACGACACGACTCCGACTCCGTGATGACGACGCCGATCCTCGTCTTCCTGATCCTCACGGTCGCCATGTCGGTCGTGGCGGGGCTCGCCGCGTTCGCCATCGGGGGTGCCGACACGTTCGAGACGCCTCGCGCGCTTCCCCTGCTCCTCGTGACCATCTGGTCGCCGAACATCGCGGCCGTGATCGTCACGCTCGGCGCCGGCGAGTCCGTCAGCGCGCTGCTCGACCCGCTCGCACGCAACGCTCCGCTCGCCGTGTGGGTGGCGGCGCTGTCTCCTCTCGTGGTGGCTGCCGTCGTCGGCTGGCGACGCGGCATGGGGCTGCCCTCACTCTCGCCGACGCTCGCCGTGACGCTCGTGGGGATGAACCTGATGATGGGCCCGCTCGGCGAGGAGATCGGATGGCGCGGGTTCATGCTGCCGCGCGTCGCCGACGCCGGCTTGGTCGTGGCCGCGGCGGCGGTCGGCGTCGTCTGGGCGCTGTGGCATCTTCCGCTCTGGTGGCTTCCCTCACCGCACCGCGAGATCCCGTACCCCCTGTTCTTCGTGACGGTCGTGTGCTTCTCGATGACGATGACGGCGCTGTGGGCTGCCGGCGACGGTGCGTTGGGGCCGATCGTGGTGTTCCACCTGTGCGCCAACGTCGGCGTCGGCTGGCTCGAGGTGAGCGAACGCACCGACGCTCCAACCGCCTACCGACGCGGCCTCCCCCTCCACGGAGCCATCGCTGTCGCGGCGACCACATGGCTCGCACTCGGCGCCACCGCCCCCGCCTGACGCGCAAGTCGATGACATCGCTCCGGGAGCGACGTCATCAACGTTGTCCGATCAGTACGATCCGCCGATGCACATCGTCGGCGCGGCCGGGGTGAATCGGGACGTCAGTTCCATCGCTGCGACCGAAGCCTGGCCAGCGTTGCTCGCGCTCGTCGCCGTGTCGGGTCTGGTGGCCTTCTTCGCCACCCGCCGCTGGCCTGGCCGATCTGCGTTCGAGTGGTTCGTCGCTTTTTCGACCGGTGCACTGATCGTGGCGGTCACCCTGTTGCGCGGCGAGGTGAGCCCGAGGTTCGATGTCGGTCGACTGGCCGACTGGTCGAGCGGAGGTGTGGCGAGCATCAGCCGCGATCCGCTGAGCAGCAGTCAGTTCGTGTTGAACGTCGCACTGTTCGTACCCGCCGGCGCAGCGTGGACCTGGATCACTCGACGACCTGGTCGCACCGTGGCAGCGCTCGTCGCGACGTCGTTCCTCATCGAGTGCGTCCAGGCGGTCACCGGGATCGGCGCGAACGACGCGGTCGACCTGGTCAGCAACATTCTCGGCGCGCTCATCGGAACCGGCGCAGCGTTCGCGATCTCCAGCCTGGTCAGCGGTGAGCGGAGGGAACTCTCGACCCGCGATCGACTCCGGCTGCTCGGTGGCCTCTCCGTCGCCGTCGTCGTGATCGGATTGCTCTGGTTCGGCGGCGCATCTCGCCGTCAGGCTCATGTACGTTCCGTCGTCGAAGAACGGTTCGCCGGCACCGACCTCGTCACGATCCAGACGATGATCGAGGCCGACTTCGAGTCGGTGTTCAGCGCCGTCGACGGTGCACGCGCCGACGGCTTCAGCAGCGAGAATCGAGTCGAGCTGCGCTTCCCGGCGACATTCTTCGGCCTGCACCGCTGCGTCTACGCCACCTGGACCGCCGGGTCGATGGACGTCAGAAACGCATCCGGCAACGAGTGCACTCGCCTCCTCGGCTGACGAAGTTGATGACATCGCTCCGGGAGCGATGTAACCAACTTCGAGCCCCCAACTCTGTGACACCCCTGTGCGCATGATGGAGGCATGGACACCGCAGCTGTGTGTGATCGAGTCGGGCGCATCGGTGCGACTCGGGCTGCGGTCAGCGCCGGAACGGCGGCGGTCGTCGATGTCGAAGGCGGGCTGCACGACATCCGCATGATCCGGTCGCACCTCGCTCGAGTCGAAGCGGAGTTCGTCACCGCACTCGCGCCGGCGGTGTCGTTTCCCGAGTCGACGATCGCCGACACCAGCCGGGGTTCGCTCGGTGACGCCACGAAGACCATCGACCGTGCCGGCACGCTGGCCGACGCTCCGGCGCTCGCCGACGCGCTCGACAACGCGGCCATCACCGCCGAGCACATCGACGCGCTCACCCGAGCGACCAAAGGTCTCGACGAACAGCAGCGAGTCGAGTTGATCGACATCGCCGATGCCCTCACCGATGTCGCCAGTCATGCCACGGTCGAGCAGTTCAACCGACGACTTCGCAACGAACGCCGACGGCTCCTCGCTGCCGAGGGTGTCGCCCGGCTCGAACAGCAACGGCGCAACACGTCGATGCGCACATGGGTCGACGACGACGGGATGTGGAACGTGCGCGGCCGCTACGACCCGGTCACCGGCGTCGAGCTCGCCGCTGCCCTCGACCAGGCGATCGAGACACTCTTCGCCGAGACCACTCCCGAGCACTGCCCCACCGACCCGATGCTCAAGCAGAGCTTCCTACGCGCTCATGCGTTCGCTCGCCTCGTCGAGGGCACCGCAGGCCGTCGCCGTTCTGGCCGTCCGGAGTTCGTGGTGGTCATCGATGCCGACGCTGATGTCGAGGGCGAGCCCACCGTCGATTGGTCGATCCCGGTCGAGATCCCACCGTCGGTACTGACCGAACTGCTCGACGACGGCGTCGAACCGATCGGCATCGTCGTGCGCAACGGCGTCGTGCTCCACGCCCCCGGCGTGCTCGACCTCGGTCGACAGTCCCGACTGGCGAACCGAGCACAGCGACGGGCGCTCAACGCGCTCTACGACTCCTGCGCCATCCCTGGCTGCTCCACTCGCTACGCGACCACCAAGTTGCACCACATCGTGTGGTGGCGCCACGGCGGCCGAACCGACCTCAGCAATCTTCTCCCGCTCTGTTCGCATCACCACGGCAAGGTGCACCACGACGATTGGCAGATCACGCTGGGGCCGAGCCGTGAACTGACGGTTCGCTTTCCCGACGGATCCGTGCAGACCACCGGGCCACCTCGCCGACGAGCCGCCGCCTGACGGAGCGATCCGTCGGGCAGCGGCCGCAACTCGTGAACCTCCGTCCCGACAGCGGCGTTACATTGGCCGTCGATGCTGGACCATGTGTTCACCGATGCCATCAGCGCATTGCGGGATGCGTTCGAAGCCGCCTTCCTCGAACGGCAGCCCTTCGAAGAGCACTTCCAATCCGACGTGTTGCTCGGCGACCTCACCTGGGAGACCAGCTATGGCCTGCCCGGCGAAGGCGAGCCGCCCCGCGTCGTGGCGCACATCACGTTCGACTGGCCGGCCTGGAGCCAGGCCGAGTATCGAAAGTGGTACGTCGAAGACGAACTCGACGTGCGCCCGGCCATCGAGATGGAGATCGTGCTGCGGGTGCAGCAGCTCGCCGAGCCGGTCGACCCGGCTCGGGTGTTCGCAGCGATGCCCGAGTACAGCCCCGACATCGGCGACGACCGTCTCGACCGAGCCGGGTTGACCACCGAGGTCTCTCATCCCGACACCGACGTCGACCCGCTCGATCTCCAGACCGAGTACGCCGCCGAGATCACCTACGAAGGGCTCTACGAACTCGCCGAGGAGACCGTCGCCGACGGACGCAGCACGCTGCTCGACGAACACTTCGGCGCCCTCGGCGGCTGGATCGCCGCCACGCTCGTCAAGCTCGGCGACCTCAACCTCACGTATCTCCCCGCCGACTAGCTGTGACGACCGGGGAGGTCGTCAGGTCAGCGGCGTACCGACGAGGACGAGTTGTTTGCGGGTGTCGTCGGGGTGCCGCTCGTTCAACGTCACCGCCACCACCACCGTCGTGCCGTCGGTGGAGATGCGCGACACGCCGCTGATGTCGGCGTCGGCCAGACCGAGGAGTTCGGCGATCGGCTCGGAGCTGAACGTACGGCCATCGGCGGTCGTGAGCAGCTGATACGCCGAGCTGACCCGCGAGTCGGGGAACTCCACGACCCCGTCGAGTCGCTGGTACAGCTCCTCACCGGAGAAGGTCGCCATCTCGTCACCGTTCTCGTCGAGCACGGTCACCGAGCCGTCGTAGTCATTGGTGATCAGCCGTGGCAGGCCGATCTGGTCGCCCGTCGCCTCGTCGAAGTACTGGATGCGAGACGTCGCCCGTTCCTTGCGAGCGGTCACCCCGTCGACGGTGAACTCGACGCCACCGAGTTCGGCGATGACGTCCGGGTACTGCTGCACCGCCGTCACCAGCCGTCCGCCGGCGTCGACGAGCGGCTGCAACGGGTTGACGATCACCTCGTCGTTCGGCAGCAGCGGCCGCACATCGACCAGGGTCGTGACCCCAGCTGCGTCGACCGTGGCGAACGTGGCGTCGTTCCAGTCGTACCGGAACCCGGCCGTCACGTCGCCGAGGGTGACGGTCGGGCCGGCCCAGTTGGCGTTGGGGATCGCCACCGTGCTCCACGTCGTGCCGTCGTACTCGTACACCTCGAGTGACGCCGGCATCTCCTCGCCGACGTATCGGTCGAAGGCACCCACGTCGACGAACCGGGCCGACTGATGGTCGAAGGGTTGCAGCCTGACACCGGGCGCCGGCAGTTCGTTCTCGACGACGTTCAGATCGGCGTCGATCGTGAAGATCCGTGTCACTCGTGTGTCGATCGCGTCGAGCGTCTCCGTCGGCACTCCGAGCTCCTCGTACGTGTACTCCGTCGACGGACACTCGCTCGGGTCACCCGACGGAACCGCCGTGCCGGCGCCTGGGCTCACCGCCCCGTCGACGACCGTCGTCACCGGGACGGCGTCGACGGTCACCGGGACGGCGTCGACGGTCACCGGCGGAGCGTCGACGATCGTCGAGGTCGGCACCGCGCCGGGGATCGTGGTCTGCGTGAACTGCGGATCGACGCACGCGGCGTCGTGCACGCTGATGCCGCCGTCGATCAACGTCCAGAAACGAGACGCTTCGGTGTCCATGCCGTTGGCACGCATCGCCGCGTCGACGTCGACATCGACCCGGGGTGTCACCGACACCATCAGCCGGTCACCGAGCGCAACGCGCCCGATGTCGAGGCCGGTCCACGCCATCGGCAACGAGTCGTACTCGTTCGTGTCGATCGGCAGCTCGGCCATCGTCCAGGCGTCATCAGCCGGCGCGTCGCTCGAACTGACGCCGACGAGGAGTGGGTTCTCGGTGTTCTCGGCGACGCCCGGCGCAGTGCCCACGGCGAAGACCGTCCCGTCGACGAACTGAGGTTGCCAGAAGTTCTGTTGGAACGGGGACGTCAGATCGGTCTGGTCCCACTCGATGCCGTCGTCGGACTCCCACACGACGAGTTCGATGTTGTCGTAGTCGTTCGAACGGCCGGGAGCCGTCGAGAGCGCGAGCGCCGGGAACGTGCCGCCCGTCCCGTCGGCGAACGTCCCGCTGATCGCCCGGTCCTTGTCGGGCTCGACGACCTTCCAGACGAATGCCGGATCGCCGAGTTGCGCGTCGACGTAGGCGAGACCGTCGGGTGGCACGACCGTGGTCGTCGGCGCGAGCGGAGCGGCGGAGGGTGTCGACGTCGACGCTGCCGCCGTCGAGTCGTCGGTGTCGACCGTCGGCGTGTCGAAGGTCTGGATGGTCGACGGCTCCGGCTCGGAGAGCACGCGGACACCGGCGACGACGCCGACCACCGAGGCAGCGGCGAGACCGCCGGCAACGGCGCGACGACGACGGACGGTGCGCTCGTGGGCTCGCCGCTTGGCAGCGACGACCGACGAGGCGGGCACCGTCGTGGTCTCGGCCACACGGCGCAGGTGCCGTTCGAGACGGCGTTCGGTGGGGTTGGTTCGATCGTTCATGAGTCCTCCGGACGGAGATGGTCGAGGCGACGCTCGAGTTTCGACAGTGCGCGGCTCAGACGGCTCTTGACCGTGCCGGGCCGAATGGACAGTGCGTCGGCGGTCTGTTGCTCCGACCAACCGAGCAGGAATCGGCACACGACCACCGCTCGGTGATCGTGCGAGAGGGTGGAGAGGGCAGCGGCGATCGCCGGATCGGCGACCGACGCGTCGGCGGCCGGAGCCGTCGTCTGGTGTGGTGGCTGTTGCCGTCGACGCAACATCGAGCGAACGCCGTTGCGGGCGTGGTTGAGCCCGACTCGATAGACCCAGCCGGCCGGGTTGTCGAGTCGGCCGACGTGATTCCACCGTTGATAGGCCCGTGCGAGCGCTTCGTCGGTGGCGTCGGCGGCCGCTTCGGCAGACCCGAGCGTGGCGCTGAGTGCTCGAACGAGACCTGGCCGAGCCTCGGCGTAGAACCGGTCGAAGTCGAGCACCACAGCGACGGTCACGATCGGGAGTTCGCCGCTGATCGGCGTTTCGGTGACAGACACACCACGTACACACCCAGCACGCCCGTTCCGTTCCGACTTTTTCGCGGTCCGCTCATCACGATTCGAACTGGGGCAGCAGGCGGGTCGCCTCGGGGTCGCCGAGTTCGCGGGCCCGAACGAGTGAGTCTTCGGCGGCGTCGACGTCGCCGCGTTCTGCCGCCGCGAGTCCGGCGCCTCGATGGCAACGGGCGCACGACGGCGCGTCGGCGACGAGGTCGGCCCACGCCCGTCGGGCCGCCGACCGGTCGGAGTCGGTGCCGGTCACCGCGGCACGCAGGGCGAGCACTCGCGCCTGCTCGATGCGCACCGCCGGATCGCGTGGCGAGATCTCGACCGCCCGCTCGATCGCCGCGAGTGCGTCGTCGACCCCGGCGAGCGAACCGCGCGCTGCCGAGACCTGGGCGGCGAGCAGGCGATGCCGAACGTCGACGGGTGCCAGGTCGGCGGCCCGAGCGGCGAGATCGTGGGCAGCCTCGGGGTCTGTCGCCGTCACCGCCTGCTGGGCGAGTCGATCGGCCGCCACCTCCCGAACGCCGACGACGGCAGCGGCGAGCGCACCCAGCCCGAACACGACGGCGATCACGATGCTCGGCACGCGCTGGCGACGGGGCATCGGCTCGGGAACGAGCGGCGATCCGTCATCCACCACGACCGTCACCTCCACTTCCACCTCCGCGGTCTCGGCCCGCACCGCACGGGCCCGCACCGCGCCGACACCGACCAGCAGCCAGAACACGGGGTCGATCTCGGCGATGGGGAACACGAACTGCTGACCGATGGCGAACGCGAGCAGGCCCGCGCCGAGACCGACGTCGCTCGCTCCCCCACGACCGATCAACCGCACGGCCGTGACCCCGACGGCGAGCATCAGCGCGGCGTAGAGCAGCGCTGCGACGAGCCCCGATGCCACCGCCACGTCGAGCACGCCGCTGTGCGCACGGTCGACCATCACCCGTTCACCGAACCGGCGGACGTAGTCGTCGTCGACCAATTCGAACGCGGCGATCCGGTAGCCCTCGGGTCCCGCGCCGAGCAGCGGTCGCTCGGCGATCGCACGCAGCGCCAAACCCCACTCGTCGAAGCGTGTGCCGAACCCGGCCGACCGTTCGAACACGCCCCGCCCGACCGCCACAGCGACTCCCCCGGCGACACCGACCACCGCGGCGACGATGCCGACCACCCGCCAACCGGCGAAGCGCCGAACACCGGCAGCGATCGTGCCGCGCCGGACCACCGCCACCACGACGGCGGTCGCGAGCAACCCGACGAACGCGGCTCGGCTCCCCGAACCGACGGTGGCGAACACCAGACCGACACCGACGGCGGAGGCGACTCCCCGTCGTGTCGGCGACAGCTCGCGATCGGCCGCCAGACCGATCGCCACCGGGACGAGCACGCAGCACGCCGCGCCGAGATACGCGGGTGAGCCGTACGTGCCGCCGAGACGGTCGGACGAGACGTCGATGTCGATGGGCCGCCCGAACACCAACTCCCACATCGCGTACGCGGCGAGCACCGCCCCGGCGAGCACCACACCCCACTGGACCTGTCGAGCGTCGCCTCGGTGTCGAGCGACCGCCGACCCGACGCACAATGCGACGGCGAACAGCCACCATGCGGCGACGCCGAGGTGCCGAATCGGCGTGCCGATCCACGCGGTTCGACCGTCGAGCGCAGCGAACCCCGACACCGTCGTCACGCTCACGAGCACCAGCAGCGCACCGTGCATCCGACCGAACCCAGCACACGACGCACGCGCTCCCCCCGACCAGGCGACTGCGCTGGCGACGCCGAGCACGGCGACCACGACGAGCCACCACTTCGCGACCGAGAACGGGTACCAACCATCCGGATCGAGCCCGACGATCGACGCCCCAGCGATCGCGCCACCGGCAACCATCGGCAACCACGATCCGCCGGCAACGTCGACCGACCGAGCGGCGGGGCCCGTGGTCACGGCGACGTCATCGATCACCGCTCCAGCATGGTCGGTCACCTCCGACGTTTGGCTTCATCCGGCTCGCGGTCGAGGCGCAGTGCGAGCGCGCCCGACCGACTCGGCCAGACTGGGCCGATGGCTGAAGACGTGGTCCTGCTCGACGTGTCCGACCGAATCGCGACCATCACGATCAATCGACCCGAGGCGCGCAACGCCCTGTCGAGCGAGGTGCTCCGACTGATCCCCGAGCACATGAACGCCGCCGAGCGAAACGACGACGTCGACGTCATCATCCTCACCGGCGCCGATCCGGCGTTCACCGCGGGCCTCGATCTGAAAGAACTGGGCTCGACCGGCGGCAACCTCGGCGCCGGCAACGACGGGGGCGACGGCTCGCGCGGCCCGTTCCCGAAACTCACCAAGCCGCTGATCGGTGCGATCAACGGTGTCGCCATCACCGGTGGGTTCGAACTCGCACTCAACTGTGACTTCCTGATCGCCAGCGAACGCGCTAAGTTCGGCGACACCCACTCGCGTGTGGGGGTCATGCCCGGTTGGGGGCTCACCGTGCTGCTGCCCGAGGCGATCGGCATCCGTCGCGCCCGAGAGATGAGCTTCACCGGCAACTTCATGGACGCCGACGAAGCCCTGCGATTCGGCCTCGTCAACCACGTCGTGGCCCACGACGACCTGATCCCGTTCACCCGCCAGATCGCCGCCGACATCATCGGCAACGAGCAAGATGGCGTGCGCCAGATCCGCGAGACCTACGCCTCGATCGCCAAGAACGACGACGGTTGGGAAACCGAGGCTCGTGACGGCCGCGCCTGGAGCCGAGCACAGTTCGACCCGGCGAAGGTCGCCGCCCGACGCGAAGCGATCAGAGCACGCGGCAAGTCACAGTGACCAGCTGAGCGCGAACGCGTCGAAGTTCAGCGCAGAGAAGAACGGCGCGTCAGATGTTGGCGCCGAGCTCGCGCAGTGCTTCCTGCACCTCGACGGCGATGTCGATGGCGAGGATCTCGGCGCCGTTGGTGTTGAGATGGAAGCCGTCGTCGGCCCGCACGTCTTTGCCGACGTTGTCCCGCGGGTCGACGACGAACTCGGCCCAGCCGCCATCCCGACCCGAGAACCGCTTCCACGTGTCGACGAACACGACGTCGGGGCGATCCGCGGCAGCCGCCTTGGCTGCGCGGTCCTGGATCGCCAGGCGTTCGGTCACCTCCGGGCTGTCGTCGTTCGGGATACCCACCCAGATCACGTGCTCGGTCTGCTCGAGCAGGATGTCCATCACCTCGCCGGCACGGCGCTGGTACTCCTCCGACCACTCGGCCTCGTTCGTCACCGGGTCACCGATGATGAACTCCAACTCGTCCTGCGGCAGCGAGAGCCCCTGCGAATCGTTGCCGCCGAACGTGACGACGATGATGTCGGGATCGACCTCGGGCACCTTGGCGGTGAGTTCGTTCGGCCAGTTGAAGAAGTCGGGGCGAGCGAGGCCCGACGACACGACGTAGTTGAGTTCGGTGTCGACGATGAGCGTGCCGTCGAGCAACTTCTCGAGATACGGGCCGAACGTGCCGGCGTCGGAGTCGCCGACGATGTAGACCTTCGCCTTGTTGTCGGGGGCGGGCGGGCCGGTGTTCTCCGGTTGCGGCTCGGTGGTCGTGGTCGTCGAGGTCGCGACCGGATCGACCGCGTCGTCGAAGGGGTCGACGACGGTCGAACCCGCCGCCAACGTTTCGGCCTCGTCACCGATCGGTGAACAGTCGGCGTCACCGTCGGTGCAGGTGACCACGCCAGCGGGCTCGGGAGCTCCGACGACCAGACGCTCGTCGTCGCCGCCGAACGACGATGCGATCGCCTGGACGAGCGCGTAGCAGACGATCCCGACCACGCCGAGCGCGCCGAGTCGGCGCACCCAGAACCGTTGCTGGCTCACGGGTTTGCGGCGCGTTGGGGGGCGTGACGACGAAGCCATCCGGGACCACGATAGGAGTCGGTGAGCGCCGAGCGACGGCATCGTCGCTCGGCGGGGCATCTCGTGTCAGCGAAACCGGCACCATTTTCGTACCTCGCCCACGCTCTCCGCCGGTCGACGATGGTCACATCGCGCCCCACAGCTCACTTACCAGCGGGTAGCTTTGTGGGTTCACGTGAACATCCGGTGCAAACCGGAGCACAACTCTGAAGGGGAGAACATGAACAAGAGCAAGAACCTGCTTGCATTCGGTGTTGTCGCCGCTCTCGGATTCGCAGCCTGTGGCAGCGACGACGAGCCGGCAGACGAGCCCGCCGAAACCGAAGACGAAGCGCCTGCTGAAGAAGCACCCGCCGAAGAAGAAGCGATGGAAGAAGAGCCGAGCGAAGAAGTCGCCTCGGGCGACTTCGGCGTCGGCCTCACCTACGACATCGGTGGCCGCGGCGACCAGTCGTTCAACGACTCGGCTGCCGAAGGCATCGAGCGTGCGGCCGCCGAGATCGGCATCACCGCTTCCGAGCTCGTCCCGAACGCCGACGGCTCCGACCGTCCGGAGCTCCTGCAGCTCCAGGCCGACTCGAACGACCTCGTCATCGGCGTCGGCTTCCTGTTCGCGGACGACACCGTCGCCGCTGCTGCCGACAACCCCGACGTCAACTTCGCCGTCATCGACGATGCGATGCTCGACTTCGACAACGGTGGCGTTCCCCGCTGTGACAACTGCGCAGGCCTGACCTTCGCTGAAGAGCAGGGTTCGTTCCTCGTGGGTGCCGCTGCGGCACTCAAGAGCGAGAGCGGCAACATCGGCTTCATCGGTGGCGTTGCTGGCTTCGGTCTCATCGAGAAGTTCGAAGCAGGTTTCGAGGCTGGCGCCAAGGCCGTCAACCCCGACATCGTCATCCAGAGCCAGTACATCACCGAAGCTCCTGACTTCGACGGCTTCTTCGCACCTGACCGTGCCAAGGAGATCGCCCTGTCGTTCTACGACGGTGGCGCCGACATCATCTACCACGCAGCTGGTGGTTCGGGTGCCGGTCTGTTCGAAGCCGCCAAGGAAGCCTCCGAAGCCAGTGGCTCGAAGGTCTGGGGCATCGGCGTCGACTCCGATCAGTACAACACCGTTGACGCGGCCGTGCAGGAATACGTCCTCACGTCCATGATCAAGCGTGTCGACACCGCAGTGTTCGAGATCGTCAACACCCAGGCCAAGGGCGAGTTCGCCGCTGGCAACGTGGTGTACGACCTCTCGCTCGACGGCGTCGGCTACTCGACCACGGGTGGCTTCATCGACGACATCGTCGATCAGCTCGAAGACTTCAAGGCACAGATCGTCGCCGGCGACATCGTCGTCCCGACGACGCCCGAAGCCTGATCACCCGCACACGGTGAGTCCGGGCCTCATCGAGTAACACCAAGGTCCGAAGATTCACTACTGTCCGTTGAGAGCGGGGCCGGTCCTCCGGTCCCGCTCTCGTCGTTTTCTGTCGAGTTCTCATCGAGTAACGGAGCCCACCACGTGAGTGCAGCCATCGAGCTGATCGGAATCACCAAGCGCTTTCCCGGCGTCATCGCCAACGACAACGTCAACCTCACCGTCGAGCGTGGAGAGATCCACGCCATCTGCGGCGAGAACGGCGCCGGCAAGTCGACGTTGATGAAGATGCTGTACGGCATGCAGGCGCCCGACGAGGGCCGCATGCTCGTCGACGGCAAGGAAGTCCACCTCGATTCGCCGAGCGAGGCGATCGAACTGGGCATCGGCATGGTGCACCAGCACTTCATGCTCGCCGAACAGCTCACGGTGCTCGAGAACGTCATCCTCGGCTCCGAGCCGGTCAAGTCGGGCGGCGTCATCGACTTCAAGGAAGCCCGCTCGCACTTCGACGAGGTCGGCGAGGCGTACGGCCTCACCATCGACCCCGACGACCTGGTCGAGACCCTCGAGGTCGGCGAGCGCCAGCGCGTCGAGATCATCAAGGTGCTGTTCCGCGGTGCCGAGATCCTGATCCTCGACGAACCGACCGCCGTGCTCGTGCCACAGGAGGTCGAAGAACTGTTCCGCAACATGCGCGAGCTCAAGGCCAACGGCGCCACGATCCTCTTCATCGACCACAAGCTCGACGAAGTCCTCGAGATCGCCGACTCGATCACCGTGCTGCGCCAGGGTCGCACCATCGCCACGGTCGACCCGAACGACGTCACCGCCGGCGATCTCGCCGAACTGATGGTCGGCTCCGAACTCCCCACCCCCGACACCACCGACTCGACCGTCACCGACGAGGTCATGCTGTCGGTCAGCGACGTCACGGTGCTCGATGCCGACGAACGCCCGGTCGTCGACAACGTGTCGCTCGACATCCGCCGCGGCGAGATCGTCGGCATCGCCGGTGTCGAAGGCAACGGCCAACACGAACTCGTGTCGGCGATCATGGGCATGCTCGAACCGGCCCGTGGAACGGTGTCGCTCGGTGGCGAGCGCATCGACGACTGGTCGGTCCGCGAGCGCCGCGAAGCCGGGGTGGCGTACGTGCCGCAAGACCGACACTCCGAGGGACTCCTCCTCAACGCCCCGCTGTGGGAGAACGCCGCGCTCGGCCACCAGACGCAGCCGCCGTACGCGAAGGGGATCTGGATCGACCGGGAGGGTTCACGATCGAACACCGAACGCATCCGCGAGATCTACGACGTGCGCACGCCAAACGTCGACGTGTCGGCCCATGCGCTGTCGGGCGGCAACCAGCAGAAGCTGATCCTCGGACGCGAGATCATGTCCGATCCGAGGTTGCTCATCGCCTCGCATCCGACCCGAGGTATCGACGTCGGCGCACAAGCGGCGGTGTGGGAACACCTCCGCAACGCCCGAGCCGCCGGCCTCGCCACGCTGCTCATCTCCGCCGACCTCGACGAGTTGATCGGCCTGTCCGACACGATCGTGGTGATGTTCCGCGGTCGCCTCGTCGCCACCCTCGACCCCAACGACGTCACGCCCCGTGACCTCGGCGCCCACATGACCGGCTCGCACAGCGAAGGAGCCGACGCATGAACACCCTGTCCCTGCCGACGACGACCAGAAGAGCCACATCATGAACAATCCACGACTTCGCCGAATTCTGCTGTCGATCGGAGCGCCGGTGGCGGCGGTGTTCTTCGCCGTGTTGCTGTCGTCGATCGTCCTGGTCGTCTCCGGAAACAACCCGTTCGCCGCGTACTTCGACATGCTCGAGAACGCGAGCCGTCTCGAGACCTTCGTCGACATCCTCAACTCGGCGACCCCGCTCTACATCTCCGGTATCGCCGCGGCGATCGGCTTCCGGATGAACCTGTTCAACATCGGCGTCGAGGGTCAGTACCTGCTGGCTTCGTTCTTCGCTGCGGCAGCGGGCGGCTACTTCGCCGGGCTTCCGGCACCGCTCCACGTCGCACTCATCTTGTTCGTCGGCATGTTCGTCGGATCGGCCTGGGCCGGGCTGGCCGGTGCGCTCAAGGTCAGCCGCGGGATCAACGAGGTCATCTCGACGATCATGCTCAACTTCATCGCGGTCGGTGGCATCATCGCCTGGCTGATCCGCGAATGGGCCGACGACACCGGAGCCACCAACTCGGGCACGACCCCGATCGACGAGTCGGGCCACCTCCCGAACCTCAACGGCATCCTTGAGATCTTCACCCGTGACGTGAGCAAGGGCCGCGAACTGACCGGCGTGTTGCTCATCGCCGCCATCGTCGGCGTCGGCTATCACCTGTTCATCAACCGCACGCGCGTGGGCTACGACTTCCGTGCCAGCGGATTCAACCCGCTCGCGGCTCGCGCCGGTGGTGTGCCGCCCAAGCGCATGGTCATGTACGCCATGCTGCTGTCGGGTGCGATCGCCGGACTCGTCGGCATGGTCGAGGTCCTCAGCGAACGCTTCAAGTACGACCAGAGCTTCATCCAGGGGCTGGGCTTCAACGGCATCGCGGTCGCCCTGCTCGGACGCAACAACCCTGCCGGGATCGCCGTCGGAGCGCTGCTGTTCGGCTTCCTCAACTCGTCGTCGGGCATCTTGCAGATCACCGGCAACGCCACACCCGAGATCGTCGAGATCATGAAGGGCATCATCGTGCTCAGCGCCGTGGTCGCCTACGAGGTCGTCCGCCGGATCAAGGAACGTGACGAAGCGCAGTCGGCCGCCGAGGCGACCGAACGAATGCCCACCGTCGCGGCGATGGCAGGAGGCGAATCATGACCGACGTGCTCACCACTCCGTCGGCGAGCGACACGCCCGAGCCGACGAAGTCGACGCTGCTCGCCAAGTACGTCGCCCTCCCCGCTGCGTTCCGCTGGATGATTTTGGCGGCCTTCGGTGTGCTGCTGCTCTCCACCGTCCAGACCTTCGGCGGCGACGACACGACCGTCCTGACCGACCCGGGCACCTCGGGCGCCATGCTCCGCTTCGCGGTGCCGATCCTGCTCGCCGGCCTCGGCGGCCTGTTCTCCGAGCGTGCCGGCATCGTCAACATCGGCCTCGAAGGAATGATGGTCCTCGGCACCTGGTTCGGTGCGTGGGGCACGGTCAACTTCGGGTCGCCGTGGGCCGGCATTCTGTGCGCCGCCGCCGGTGGCGCCCTCGGTGGACTCCTCCATGCGGTCGCCACCGTGAGCTTCGGCGTCGATCACATCATCTCCGGTGTGGCGATCAACATCCTGGCGCCCGGTATGGCCCGGTTCATGTCCGACCAGGTGTTCAGCGACTGGCAGGGTGGCTCGATCACCCAGTCGCCTCGCGCCGGCGGTCTGCCGAAGATCAACGTCCCGGTGCTGTCGGGAAACGACGGACTGCTCGCCAACATCGACGACGCCGACATCTTCTTCATCTCCGACCTCGCCGGAGTGCTCGAAGGCTTCGTCACCCAACTGTCGCTGTACACGGTGATCGCGTTCGCACTCGTCCCGCTGAGCGGTTGGATGCTGTGGCGCACACGCATCGGTCTGCGTATCCGCATCTGCGGTGAGCGTCCCGAAGCCGGTGAGAGCCTCGGCGTCGACATCTACAAGCACAAGTACATCGGTGTCATCATCAGCGGCGCCATGGCCGGCCTCGCCGGCGGCTTCATCGCCATGGAGCTCTCCAACGTGTTCCGCGAAGGACAGACACAGGGGCGCGGCTTCATCGGCCTCGCTGCCCTGATCTTCGGCAACTGGCGTCCGGCCGGCCTCGCGGTCGGCTCGCTCCTGTTCGGCTATCCGTTCGTGCTCGCGTTGCGCGACTCCGAAGGCCTCGGCACGCACTCGCTGCTGCTCGTCATCGCCATCGCGCTGTTCGGCATGCTGGCCTGGTCGATCAAGCAGCAGAAGCGGACCGACGCGATCATCGCCGGTGTGCTGGCGAGCGGCACGTTGATCTGGTGGCTCATGACCGATCGGGCACCCAACTGGTTGCCCAACACGATGCCGTACGCCACGGTGCTCCTCGTGCTGTTGTTCATGAGCCAGAACCTGCGGATGCCCGCCGCCGACGGCCAGATCTACCGCAAGGGCGGCGCGTGACCCCAGCTGTGGCCATCGCCCTCCCGAAGGTGCTGCTGCACGACCACCTCGACGGAGGTCTGCGGCCGTCCACGCTCGTCGAGCTCGCGGGTGAGATCGGGTGGATGCTGCCGTCGACCGACGTCGACGAGTTGCAACAGATCATCACCGACGCGGTCGACTCCAACGACCTCATGCAGTACCTGGCCACGTTCGAGCACACGCTCGCAGTGATGCAACAGGTCGATGCAATCGAACGGGTGGCCGCCGAGGCTGCCGTCGACCTCGCCGCCGACGGGGTCGTGTACGCCGAGGTGCGGTTCGCTCCCGAACTCCACCAGCAGCTGGGACTCGACCTGACCGATGTGGTCTCGGCGGTCACCGCCGGATTCCGACGCGGCGAACTCGCCGCGGCCGACGCCGGCAACACGATCACGGTCAACGCGATCCTGTGCGCCATGCGGACCGAACACCGGTCGCTCGAGATCGCTCAGCTCGTCGACCGGATGCGCGACTGGGACGACAAGGTCGTCGCCTTCGATCTCGCCGGTGCCGAAACCGGGTTCCCACCGTCGCTGCACGCTGAAGCACTGGCGTTCGCCCGGCGCACGCAGCAGAACATCACGATCCATGCCAGCGAGCCGCCCGATCTCGAGCTGATCGCCAACGCGCTCGAACACGGCGCTCACCGCATCGGCCACGGAGTCCGCCTGCAGGCCGACATCGACTTCTCGGCGGGCACGATGGGCCATCTCGCTCGCCATGTGCTCGACCGGCAGATCCACCTCGAGATGGCGCCGACCTGCCACGTGCACGTGGGCGCGGTCGAGTCGATCGACGCGCACCCGCTGGTGCCGATGCTGCGAGCCGGGTTCAACGTCGGGATCAACACCGACAACCGCTTGATGAGCGGTGTGATGCCGTCGAGCGAACTCGCCGTGGTCGCGACTGCGCACGATCTCACGCGAGCCGAGATGTGCCAGATCGCCGAGAACGCGGCGATGGCGTCGTTTGCTCCGATCGAGCAGCGACGGGCCCTCGTCGCCGACGTCATCCGCCCGGCCTACGCCTGAGGCGGCGAGGCCGCCGGGAGTGCGCTCTCGGCGTGTGGGCTCAGCGGGTGAGGTGGCTGACGGCGCGCACTTCGATGCCGCCGCGTGGGCGCTGCGTGAGCGTGACGGTGACCTCGGTCGGCTTCGCCGTGTTCATGACTTCGCCGGCGATCTCGGCCGCCAGCGCTTCGGCGAACACGGCGCGGTCACGGAACCCCCACAGGTAGAGCTTGAGGCTCTTCGACTCGATGCACCACTCGTCGGGTGTGTATTCGATGACGACCGTCGACAGGTCGGGTTGCTCGGTGACGGGGCACATCGAGTTGAGCTCGTCGTTGGTGAACGTCACCGTCGAGATCCCGTCGGGCGCGGGGAACACCTCGACGTGATCGATCGCGTGACGAACGGTGGCTCCGAGAACGGTCAACTCCATGCGGTGGAGGCTATCGACGCCCTGCCTGCCGGAACCTCAGATCGACGATCGCGGCTATCGTCGGAGACGCACGACACGTGCTGATCTGGGGGATCCACACCATGGGCAAACGAACAGCGGCCGTTCTGGTCGTGGGCGCGCTCGTCGCAGCAGCCTGCGCAGGCTCCGACGACGCCACCACCGAGACCACGGCCGAGACCGCTCCGGCCACCGCCGTGCCGACGAGTGCGCCCGCTTCGCCCACCACCGACGCCCCGCCGCCGGTCACCGATGCGCCCGACACGACCATCGTCGAGACCACGACGACGATCGACCCGTCGGAGGCGAAGACGCTCGAGCAGATCAACGCCTACATCGAGCAGGCCGCCGCCTTCGACCAGGCGGGAGCCGACGCGCAGTTCCCCGAGGGGCTGACGTTCGCCGCCGGCGGTGCGCCCGGCTACTCCCGCTACGTGTTCCGCGAGAACTCGTTCGGCGTCGTCCCCACGCTCGTCGAGGGTCCGCTCGACGACACCGTGCGCTGCCAAGACGTGGAGCTGCCGTGCTCGTACCTCGAACTCAAGGAACTGCACGAGTCCGGTGCCGACATCCCCGACGAACTCCAGATGGACGCCGCCGAGCTCGCCGAACTGGTGAGCCAACTCGACGAGTTGAGTGCGTTCGCCGTCGCCCACGCCGACATCGACACCGCCTGCGCCGAGGGGTTCGTCTCCGACCGCATCCAGACCGCCAACATGGGCACCCACCTCTACAAGGTCGACTGGATCGTCGACGGTTTCGATCCGTCGAAGCCCGAGATCCTGCTCTACGCCCTCGCCGACGACACGGTGCCCGACGGACCGGTCGGACAGTGCCGCGACGGCGTGTGGGACGGCGAACCGATGCAGCTCATCGGCACGTCGTTCATCATCCCGCCCCAGGTCATCGGCAACGAGCACCCCGAGACCTTCGCGGGTCCGCTCGACAACTGGCACATCCACTACAACCTCTGCCGCGGCGCCGCCGAGGGGCGCGACTCGTTCCTGCCCAAGTCGGAATGCGACGCGGCGGGCGGCAACTTCAGCGCCTCGCTCGGCTGGATGATCCACGCCTGGGTCGACCCGGCGCACGACAACGATCTCGGTGTGTTCTCGATGTGGAACTCCACGGTGGCCCCGATCAGCGACCCGACCGCGATCCGCGAAACCCGCCAGGTGCGAGGTTCCGACTTCCCCGACGGCGCGGAGCAGTCGCTCATCAGCGACTTCGCCTACTCGGGCGAACTCGAACTCACGGTCGGACAGTCGCTGTTCTTCAACAACGTCGATGCGGTGCCACACACCGTGAGCGCCGGCACGTTCGAAGATCCTCAGCTCGACTCGTTCGACTCGGGGCTGCTGTCACCGGGCACGAACTTCGAGCTCACCTTCGACGAACCCGGCGTCTACAGCCTGTTCTGCACGCTGCACCCCGACATGGTCGCCACGGTCAGCGTCGACGGCTGAGCGGGCTCCGGATCAGAACTGGCGGTCGCCTGCGTCGCCGAGGCCGGGGACGATGTACGCGTTCTCGTTGAGGTGATCGTCGATCGACGCCGTGTAGAGCACCACGTCGATACCCGACTGCTCGACGGCCTCGATGCCCTCGGGCGCACACAACGCACACACGACGGTCAACGGCTGCTCGGCGCCGCTCTCGATGAGCAACTCGAGCGTGTGGATCAACGACCCACCGGTGGCGAGCATCGGATCGACCACGATGACGGGGCGGCCGGCCATGGTGTCGGGCAGCTTGTTGACGTACGGCTCGGGCTGATGCGTCTCCTCGTTGCGAGCGATGCCGATGAAGCCGACGTCGGCGTTCGGCAGCAACTGCTGTGCCGGAGCGAGGAATCCGAGCCCGGCGCGCAGGATCGGCACGATGATCGGTTGCACGGCGAGGCGCGTCGCCGAGGTCTCGGTGAGCGGCGTGGTGACCACACCGACGACGGTGGGCAGCGACTGCGTCGCCTCGGCGATGAGCAGCATGCCGATGCGCTCGAGGTTCTGGCGGAACAGCGCGTTCGGGGTGTCGACGTTGCGAATGGTCGCCAGCGCGTCGAGCACCAGCGGATGGTCGACGACAACGGTGTGAACGGTCATGGCAGCAGTCTCTCAGACGCCGAGTTGCTGCTCGGCCTTGAGCATCGCGTAACGCGGCTTGACGATGCCGTCGATGATCTTGATGCGTTCGGGGAACGGGGCGAACGCCGACTTGACGGCGTTGACGGTGAGCCACTGGAGGTCGTCGAGTCCCCAGCCGAACGCCTCGCAGCACTCGACCATCTCATTGGTCATCGACGTGTCGCTCATGAGGCGGTTGTCGGTGTTGAGCGTGACGCGGAATCGGAGCCGGCGCAGCAGCCCGATCGGGTGCTCGGCGATGGTGGGCGCGACCCCGGTGTTGACGTTGGAGGTCGGGCACACCTCGAGCGGGATGCGGCGGTCACGGATGTAGGTGGCGAGCTGGCCGAGCGTGGCTTCACCGTCGTCGTCGACCGTGATGTCGTCGATCAGGCGGACGCCGTGCCCGAGCCGCTCGGCGCCACAGAACTGCACCGCTTCCCAGATCGACGGCAGCCCGAAGGCTTCCCCGGCGTGGATCGTGGCATGGAAGTTCTCCCGGTTGACCAACTGGAACGCGTCGAGGTGGCGGGTGGGCGGGAAACCGGCCTCGGGACCGGCGATGTCGAACCCGACGACGCCCTTGTCACGATGGCGGATCGCCAGCTCGGCGATCTCGAAGCTGCGCGCCGCCTGACGCATCGCGCTCAGGATGCCGTAGATCGTGAGGTCGGTGCCCTCCGAACCGCGGCGAAATCCTGCCGTGACCGTTTCGACGACCTCGTCGAGCGTGAGCCCCGCTTCGAGATGCAGTTCAGGAGCGAACCGGATCTCGGCGTAGACCACACCATCGGCCGCGAGGTCTTGCGCACACTCGTAGGCGACCCGCTCGATCGCGTCGCGGTGCTGCATGACGGCCCCGGTGTGGGCGAACGTCTCGAGGTAGAGCACGAGATCGTTGCGCTTCGCGCCCTTGTTGAACCACTGCCCGAGCTCGGTCACATCGGTGGTCGGCAGACCGTCGTAGCCGTATTCGGCGGCCAGCTCGACGACCGTCTCGGGGCGGAGCCCACCGTCGAGGTGGTCGTGGAGGAGCGCCTTGGGAGCTCGTTTGATCAGTTCAGCCGACGTCATCCTCTCAGGCTACCGATGCCAGCTCGGTGCGATTCCCCGATCAGCGGGCGAGTGGTCGCAACGGCATGTCGTCGGGTCGTTGCAACCAGTTCCAGTCGGGGTAGTCGGCTGCATCGGAGATGCAGTGGAGGCTGTAGGCGTGGCGGCTCGTCGCCGAGCGGTTCGGTCCGCTCCAGTGCGGGAGCAGCCCGTGGAGGGCGACGAGTGTTCCCGCCGGCACTTCGAGCGGGACGAGTCGACCCGACGAGGGGTCGCCGACGTCGGTCGGTGGACTCGGGAGCGGCGACGGGTCGAGCACGTCGAAGACCGTGCCGTCGGCAGCGGCCGGATCGTCGAGATCGTTGCGCTTGAAGAGCTGCCGCAGCGGCGATCGATGCTCGCCGGGCGCGGCCCACAGACAGCCGTTGTCGATCGTGGCGTCTTCGATCGCGAACCAGAATCCGGTCACGGTGATCGGATCGGTGTACAGGAAGGTGGCGTCCTGGTGGCAGGTGACCTCACCGCCGATGCGCGGCTGCTTGAAGATGTACATCGACTGGAGCGCCATGGCGTCGGCCAGCCCGAGATCGGCGGCGACCTCGGCGAGATCGGGGTCGTAGGCGAACTGCTCGAACACGTCGTCGAGGTCGTGTTGCGCGTGACCGATCTTGTTGATGCTGAGTTCTTTGGGTTGGGCGAGCGCGCCGTCGGCGTCGAAGGCGCCTTCTTCGAAGAAGCACCAGGTCGTCGCTCCGGAGTTCAAGAACTCGTCGTTCGACTCCCGCTCCTGCTCGTTGGTGGTGAAGACCGAGCGGTGCTCGGTCGGCTCCCAGTCGTCGACGATCTCGAGCGCCCGCTCACGCAGACGGGCGCAGGCGTCGCCCGACACGAAGTCGGGTACCACGAGGAATCCGTCCCGCTCGAAACTCGCCACCTGCTCGGTCGTCAGCACCCACGCGACCGTACCGCCATCGGCGGTCAGGGAGCGGACGAAGCGAGTGCTGCGAGGAGATCGTGGAGCACGTCGGCGTCGACATCGACGGCCTCGCCGTACAACTTCACCTTCGGCTCGGTGCCGCTCGGGCGGATCTGCAGGCGAACACCGCCGTCGAGCATCAATCGAACGAGGTTCGCCTCGGGGTACGTGGCCACCGACGTGACCGCCCGGTCGCCCACGTCGCTCGGAGGTGCCGCTTCGATCGACGCGACCCAGCGCGCTCCGACCTTCGGGTCGAGACGAACCGACAACTCGGCGGTGACGTACTGGCCGTACTGCGCGGCGATCGCATCCAGACGCCCCTGCACGGTGGTGCCATCGGCCTCGGCGCACGCCGCGATCTCAGCCATCATCACCGCGGCCGTGATGCCGTCCTTGTCGAGCGGTCGCGGCGCGACGAGGTAGCCGAGCGCCTGCTCGTACCCGAAGACGAACCGCTGGCCCACCTTCACCCGTTCGGTCGCGATCTTGCCGATCCACTTGAAGCCGGTGAACGTCTCCTCCGAGTGCACGCCGTAGGCGGCAGCCATGCGTGCCAGCAGTGACGACGAGACGAGGGTGGTCACCACGAGGCGATCGTCGCCCGACGTGTTGGCGAGGATGTGATCGGCGAACAACCACCCGATCTCGTCGCCACTCAGCTTGCGCCACGAACCGTCGGGCTGCGGGATCGCCACACCCAGGCGGTCGGCATCGGGATCGTTCGCGAGCGCGATCGCGGCGCCCGATTCGCTGGCCGTGGCGAGCAGCAGGTCCATCGCCCCGGGCTCTTCGGGGTTCGGGAACGACACGGTCGGGAACGTCCCGTCGGGCACGTGCTGTTCGACGACCGGGATGGGCGTGTCGAACCCCGCCGCCGTGAAGGCCATCTCGATCGTCTCGGCCCCCACGCCGTGCATGGCGGTGTACGCCACGGGCACACCGGGCACCTCCGGGCGGAGACGCACGTCGGGCACGCTGGCGACGTACGCCTCCTGCCACGAGTGGTCGAGGCGTTGGATCAGATGGTCGTCTTCGGGAGCGAGTGCGATCGACAGCGGGTCGACCGTCTCGATGCACGCCGAGATCTCTTCGTCGATCGGACTCACGATCTGCGAACCGGTGTCGAGGAACACCTTGTAGCCGTTGTCGGCCGGCGGGTTGTGCGACGCCGTGACCACCACGCCCGCTGCCGCATCGAGACCGGTGATCGACCAGGCGAGCACCGGGGTGGGCTGCACCCCGGGATGCAACATCGACCGGATGCCCATCGCCGCCAGCACACGTGCCGTGTCGAGTGCGAACAGATCGCTCTTGCGGCGGGCGTCGTGAGCGATCACCACACCGCGTTCGGCAGCGCGTTCCACCACACCCGCCGACTCCTGCTCCTGCAGCCATCGTCCGAGTCCTGCAGCCGCCTGGCGGACCACCAGACGGTTCATCCGCATCGAGCCCGCCGCGACGGCGGCACGGAGCCCGGCGGTGCCGAACTGGAGGCGACCGGCGAAGCGTGCGATCAGGTCGTCGCCGGCCGCGGCATCTCCGGCGCGAGCGGCGCTGATGAGCTCATCGAGCTCTCGACGGATGTCGTCGTCGGGCTCGGCGTCGAGCCACGCACCGGCGGTGCGAAGGGCGGCGGTGAGTTGCGGCGTTTCGACCATCAGGCCAGAGTATGCAACTCGACGAGCGGCCGCGGCCCAACGTGGCTGATCACTTCGGCTGCGGCGACCGAGCCGAGGCGACCGCACTCACGGAGGTCGGCTCCCGACGTGAACCCGTAGAGGAACCCCGAGGCGAACAGATCGCCTGCGCCGGTCGTGTCGAGCACCTGTTGCACCGGGACCGCGTCGACCTCGATCACTTCGTCGGCCGTGATGATGACGCAGCCGTCGGCGCCGCGAGTGATCGCAGCGAGCCGGCACTCGGCCCGCAGGGCTGCGACGGCCTCGTCGAACGATTCGACCTCGTACAGCGAGAGCAGTTCGTCTTCGTTGCCGAAGAGCAGGTCGACCTCGTCGGCGACGAGCGCTCGGAAGTCGGCGCGGTGACGATCGACGCAGAACGAGTCCGACAGGGTGAGCGACACCGTGCGGCCGTTGTCGTGCGCGATGCGGGCTGCGTGTCGGAACGCCGCCTTGGCGTCGTCACGGTCGAACAGGTAGCCCTCCATGTACAGCACGGTCGAATCGGCGACAGTCTCGTCGTCGACATCGCCGGGTTGCAGGAAGCTCGACACACCGAGGTAGGTGTTCATCGTCCGTTCGGCATCGGGGGTGACCACGATGACGCAGCGACCGGTCGGCGTGCCGTGGTCACGGCCGCCTCCACGAAACGCCACGCCGACCGCGCGCATGTCGTGCCCGAACACGTCGCCGAGGTCGTCGGAGTTGACCTTGCCGATGTACGCAGCTCGCCCGCCGAAGCTGGCGACGCCACACATCGTGTTGGCCGCAGATCCGCCGCTCATCTCGACCGCTCCGTCGAGCGCCGCGTAGAGCTCGACGGCACGCTCGGTCTCGACGAGGGTCATCGAACCCTTGACGAGTTCGTGAGCTGCGAGGAACTCGTCGTCGGCGTGGGCGATCACGTCGACGAGAGCGTTTCCGATGCCCGCGACGTCGAACCGCGCGGGTCGAGGAGTTGCTGATGACGACGTTTCCGGCACGGCCAGACACGCTACCCGTCCGGCCTCGGCGCCGATACTCTCAGCCCATGGCCGACGCTACGTCACCCGACCCGTACCGACTTCCCACCCACGTCCGTCCGACGCGCTACGACGTGCGCCTTCGCCCGTCGCTCGACGACTCGAGCTTCGTCGGCTCGGTGCGCATCCACGTCGAGGCGGAGGCCCCGACCGACACGTTCGTCCTCAACGCTGCCGAGCTCGACATCACCGCGTGCACCTTCGACGGCGCTCCGGCCTCGTTCACGCTCGACGAGGCGAACGAACAGCTCACGATCACCGCCTCCAACGCGATGACGCTCACCACCGGCACGCTCAACATCGAGTTCACCGGCAGCCTGAACGACAAGCTGCGCGGGTTCTACCGCAGCACCTACGTCGACGGCGACGGCAACGAGCAGGTCATCGCCACCACTCAGATGCAGGCCACCGACTGTCGGCGGGCGTTCCCGTGCTGGGACGAGCCCGAGTACAAGGCGGTCTTCGGCATCACGCTCGACGTCGACGACGACCTGACCGCCATCTCCAACGGGCGCGAGATCGAGCGCACCAGCAGCGACGGTCGCACCGTCATCCGCTTCGCCGACACGATGGTGATGAGTTCGTATCTCGTCGCGTTCGTGGTCGGACGCCTCGAAGCGACCGAGCCGGTCGACGTCGACGGCATCCCACTGCGCATCGTGCACGTCCCGGGCAAGAGTGCACTGACCGACTTCGGCCTCGACGTGGGAGCTTTCTGCCTCCGCTGGTTCCAGGAGTACTACGGCATCGCGTATCCCAGCGACAAGGTCGACCTGGTCGCCCTCCCCGACTTCGCTGCCGGTGCGATGGAGAACCTCGGTTGCATCACCTTCCGCGAATCGGTGCTCCTCGTCGACCCCGCCACGAGCACGCAGGACGAACAGCAGCGGGTCGCCGACGTCGTGGCGCACGAACTCGCCCACATGTGGTTCGGTGACCTCGTCACGATGCGCTGGTGGAACGGCATCTGGTTGAACGAGGCGTTCGCCACGTTCATGGAGATCGCCGCATGCGACGCCTACCGCCCCGATTGGCAGCGGTGGACCAGCTTCGGTCTCGAACGCAGCGCCGCCTTCGACGTCGACTCACTGGCGAGCACCCGCCCGGTCGAGTTCGAGGTCCGCTCCCCCGCCGACTGCGAAGGCATGTTCGACGTGCTCACGTATCAGAAGGGTGGGGCGCTGCTGCGCATGCTCGAGCAGTACCTGTCGCCCGAGAGCTTCCGCGAGGGCGTCAACCACTACCTGCGCACCCACTCGTACGCGAACACCGAGACCAACGACCTCTGGGACGCGATCGAGGCGACCTCGGGCGAGCCGGTCCGTCGCATCATGGACTCGTGGATCTGGCAGCCCGGCTACCCGATCCTCACCGCCTCGCTGGTCGACGGCGCACTCGAGCTCAGCCAGCAGCGCTTCGGGTTCACGACGTCCGACGACGACACGATCTGGGCGATCCCGGTGCACGTCCGCAACGGCGACGACACGACCCGCCTGCTGCTCGATGCCGCAGGACCCGTTTCGGTCCCGCTCGCCGATCCCGACGGAGCGGTCGTGGTCAACGCCGGCGGCCACGGGTTCTTCCGGGTCGCGTACGACAGCGAACTGCGCTCGCGCCTCTCGGGCGACGTGTTGGCGTCGATGAGCACCCTCGAGCGCTACAGCCTCGTCGACGACGCCTGGTCGGCGACCGTCGCCGGTCAGATGTCGGCCGCCGACCTGCTCGACATGCTCATGGGGTTCGGCGACGAACGCGAGCTCGCGGTGTGGCAGGCGATCACGGTGGCGCTGCGCGGCCTGTCGCGACTGCTCGACGACGAGCCGCTCGAGCGGTTCCGTGAGATGGTGCGCTCACTCGTCGGCCCGGCGTTGACAGCGCTCGGCGATCCGACCGACGACGAGAGCGACCTCACCAGCACGCTGCGCGGCCTGCTCACCTCGACGCTCGGCGTGCTCGGCAACGACGCCGACACGATCGCACGTTGCCGCGAGATGTTCGCTGCGGCCACCGACGATCCACGCTCGGTCGATCCCGAGCTCACGTCGGCAGCCACCTCGGTGGTGGCGGCGACGGGCAGCGTGGCCGACTACGAGCTCATGATCGCCGGGTTCGAGACACCGTCGACCCCGCAGAACCAGTTGCGTCACCTCTACGCGTTGACGAGTTTCGACGACGCCGACTTGATGCAGCGGACGTGCGACTACGCGATGAGCGATGCGGTCAAGACGCAGAACGCGCCGTTCGTGCTGCGGATGGCCATCGCCAACCGCCATCACGGTGCTCAGGCGTGGCGCTTCCTGCGCGATCACTGGGCCGACGCCGTCGACCGGTTCCCGTCCAACACGATCAGCCGGATGATCGATTCGGTGAAGCTGCTCACCGATCCCGAGCTGGTCGACGAGGTGCAGCAGTTCTTCGCCGAGCATCCCATCGAACAGGCGCTCAAGACGCAGGAACAGATCCTCGAACGCCAACGGGTCAACGCCGCGCTCCACGCCCGCGAATCAGCCGCCCTCGCATCCCACGTCCGCTGACCCCACGCGACCACATCTGGCCTGGGCAAAAATCACCCCCACGCGACCACATCTGGCCTGGGCAAAAACCACCCTCACGCGACCACATTTGGCCTGGCCAAAAATCACCCCCACGCGACCACACTTGGCCTGGGCAGAAATCACCCTCTGGCGACGGGGTGTGGCCTGGATCGGATCAACCGTGGTGGGGCGCGACGAACCCGCCGGAGGGAGGGGTTCGAGCGGTGCCGCTCGGGTCGCCGGCCGCAGTGGCCGGGTGCCGTACCGGTCGACGCTGGGTCGACCTGGTTCTCGGAGTGGAGCTAAGGAGAATTGAACTCCTGACCTCGTCATTGCGAACGACGCGCTCTACCAACTGAGCTATAGCCCCGAGGGATGCGCAGTGTATCGGTGAGAACCGATCACGCGCTGCTGGAAAATCAGTACGTGTCGATCCAGCCGTCGTACCCGGCGTTCGACCGCTCGCGCAGCTGAGCGAGGAGGTAGACGTAGCCGCACAGCCCGAGGAACGAGAGTGCGAACAGGTACAGCATGACCGTCGACGACGTGGTCGCGGCCAGGAACAGGGTGCACGCCGTGGTGACGACGAGCACGAACAAGACGTTGCTGCGGCGCCGGCGGGCGTCGGCTGCGGCGCCCGAGGCACGCACGGGGCGCTCCGTCGGACGAGTCGGTGCACCATGCCCACGATGCGATGCGCCGTGGCGGGGAGCAGCGGGGCGACGCTGGCCGCCGGTGGGGTCGCCGTGCGACCGGTAGCGAGGCTGCTCACCGGTGCGGTCGGCGGTGCGGCGCGGCGCGGGAGCGGTCGGCGACATGGCCGGCGCTGCGGTACGCGCGGCGATCTCCGACGGCGCTGCGTGGCGCGTGACGCCGGAGCGGAGCACGGGCTGGTTCGGACGGCCGGCGGCAGCGGGGCGGTGCAGCGGCGACTGTGCCAACGGCCGGCCCATCGCGCGAACGGCGCCGCGAGGTGGCGTCGCCGTGTTCTGCAACTTGGTGAGCTGGCGGCGGAAGTCGGTGACCGAGGAGTTCGGCCGATTCTCGACCCGAGACCGAAGCATCGGGGGAATCAAGACTGCGAGCCATGCGGCGGCGACGACGAGAAGAATGAGTTGAGCCATGTGAGTTCCGTGTCAGACGATGAAGTTCCGGGGTTGATCCACAACCGCTTCGTCGTATGTGACGATTCTATGGCGATTATGACAGGGAGAGCAACGATCGCGGTGATCGCGATGCAAGTTGTCAGACCTCTGACGATCGCCGGTAGGTGCCGGACTTGCCTCCGGTCTTCTCCCAGAGGGCGAGTTCACCGATGGTCATCCCGCGATCGGCCGACTTGCACATGTCGTAGACGGTGAGTGCCGCGGTGCTGCACGCGTGCAGCGCTTCCATCTCGACGCCGGTCCGCTCGACGCAGTCGACGTGCGCTTCGATCGCCACGTAGTCATCGCCGATCTCGAAGTTGACCGAGACGGCGCCGATCAGCAACGGGTGGCACAGCGGGATCATGTCGGAGGTGCGCTTGGCGGCTTGGATGCCGGCCACTCGGGCGACCGACAACACGTCGCCCTTCTTCACTTCTCGGTTGGCGATCGCTGCCGTCGTCTCGGGCTTCATGAAGACCTTGCATCGGGCCACGGCGCGACGGTGGGTCGGCTCCTTCGGCGTGACGTCGACCATGCGCGCGCGGCCGTGGGGGTCGAGGTGGGTGAACTCGAGATCGCTCATCGGCACGCACGGTAGTCGGCGTCCGCAGGGTTAGTTTCGGTGTATGGATTTGCCCTACGACGCACTCGACGTTCTGCAGACGAACGGCGTGGCATTCATCGACCTCGTCTCGTCGGCCGACCCCGACCTCATGATCTCGGCCTGCCCGGGCTGGCGAGTCAGCGACCTGGCCAACCATCAGGCCGAGGTGTGGAACTTCTGGGCCCACATCGTCGCCGACGGCATCACCGAGCGCACCGCTCTCCGGGCGATCCAGACGCCGGCGAGGGTCGACGGGCCGGAACTGGTCGACTGGCTCGCCGCCACACACAACGCGTTGTTCTCGGCACTCGTCGATGCGCCGCTCGATCAACCGGCGTGGACCTGGACGGGCGCGACGCTCGACGCTGCCTGGGTCCGTCGGCGGATGGCGCTGGAGTCGGCGATGCACCGCCACGACCTCGCGACGACCGTTCGCGTTCCCTACGACGTGCCGACGGTCGTCGCCGCCGACGGCATCGACGAGTTCCTCACCTACTTCTGCGGCCGCGAGCGCCGGGAGGGAGAGATGAAGGTCGGCGGCACGGTGCATCTCCACTGCACCGACATGCCGGAGGGACAGCAGGATCGCGGCGAGTGGTACATCTCGAACGTGAAGGAGCCGAGCTGCACGTTCACGCGCGAGCACCGCAAGGGTGATGCAGCCGTTCGTGGCCCGGCCCAGAGCTTGTGGCTGTGGCTGTGGCGCCGGGACAAGCGCGGCGACGACTCGATCGAAGTGATCGGCAAGGAAGAAGTCGCCCGACGCTTCCGCGCCTACACCGACCTCGACTGACCGCCCCGTCAACCCGCGACGACATCGAGCCTGGGCAGAAATCACCCTCAGTCGGTGATGATCGGGCCGGTGTCGACCACCTCGAACGCTGTGCCGGGGATCGACTTCAACTGGCCGAGGTCGTCGTCGTCCCAGCCGGGGTCGGGTGCTCCTTGGAAGAACCAGTTCGATCCGTTGTCGGCGACGATCAATCCGTAGTCCTTCATCGCCTGGGCGATCACGCGGGCTTGGCCGGTGAGACGGCTGATGTCGTGATCGGCACGCATGCGCAGCCGCAGCCCCATCGGCGGAAGATCGGGGTCGGTGCGACTCGATGCGAAGTGCGTCGCCGGGAGGATGTAGCCCCGCTGTGTTCGGCTGAACGTGACTCGGATGGCGTGGCGGATCACGCCGGCCTCGACCTCGTCGTACCGAACCAGGCCCGGCAGGATGGGCAGTCCGGCGGCGTCGGCGCTCGTCCAGCCGAGCGGCCGGAGGTCGTTCGAGCTCAGATCGAAGCGTGCTCCCGAGGCGGCGGTCCATCCGGTCGAATCGGGTCGTGCCACGTAGAGCTCGAAGAGTTCGCACGTTCCCTGTCGTAGTGCGATCGCATGGCGGTCGCCGGTCGTCGCTCCCGGCACGCCTTCGATCGGGGCGTCGAGTGGCAATGGAAACGGTCCGGGGTCGCTCTCGTCGCCGTAGGCGTCGTAGGTGATCGGCACGGTCGGCTGGTCGGCGGGTACGACGATGTACGGGATGCCGTAGTTCGGGTGCTCGCCGAAGTCGGGATGCAGCCGGTTGCCGCCACTCGCTTGGATCGACGCTATGAACGCATCGCTGCGCGGGTGCAGCGGCGCATCGGCGATGTTCGTGTTCCAGGCGTTGTCGGACGGAAAGACCGGGCATCCGCCGATCGACGGTCCGCCTGAGTCGACGCGACCCACGCGCTCGGCGGGTTCGGATGCCTGCGCGCCGGAGTCGATTCGACTCGGCCCAGCTGCGGCGACGAGGCCCGCGCCGACGAGCACCGCACCGATCGTCAGTCCCAGCGTTCGCCTCACCCCTCCACTATCGACCAATCGACCCATCGTCTGGAGACACCAAGCGAACAACCCGCCAAGTTGGTGACGACGCTCCGGGAGCGATGTAACCAACTTCGGCCAGGTCGCCCCGCCCGAGATCCGGTCGAGCGAGGCCCGTCGACATCGACCGCAAGCCACCAGAGACAACGCCCGTGCGCCTCCCAGCCGAACACCCACCAGCGGCCCGACCAAAGTTGATGACGACGCTCCGGGAGCAACGTAACCAACTTCGACCCGCGTGCTTGGCCCCTACCGCTGGCCGAGCGCGGCCCGATCGCAACAAGTTGATTACATCGCTCCGGGAGCAACGTAATCAAATTTTCCCGCCCAGGGTCTCGGACGAGCGACAGCGAGGTGCAGCCCCGCTGCACGACTCGCAGATGCCGACGAAGTCGGCGAGGCCACGAAGTGGCCCGGCGGTGTCGACCGTGAAACGGTTCCACCCAGGGTCTCGGACGAGCGACAGCGAGGTGGGCCGAAGGCACACGACTCGCAGATGCCGACGAAGTCGGCGAGGCCACGAAGTGGCCCGGCGGCGTCAGCCGCCGATCTGCGACATGGACTTCCCGGGACGGATGAAGTTGACCTGGTTGATCTGGTGACCGGCCCACTTCGTGGCGACGGCGGCTTCGATCCGTGCGGCGATCTGGTCATCGGTCTCGCCGGCGCGGAGGGCCGTGAGCAGATCGAACTCGTCGGTGGCGAACAGGCAGGTGCGGAAGTCGCCTTCGGCGGTGAGCCGAACGCGGTCGCAGTCACCGCAGAACGGCTTGGTGACCGTGGGGATGATGCCGATCATCGAGCCGGGACTGGTGCCGTCGCCGTCGAGATAGCGGAACCGATCGGCGGGAGCGGCGCCTCGCGCCGGCATCTGTTCGATCGGGTAGACCGCGCTGATCGCTTCGACGATCTCGTCTTGCCCGACGACCTTGTCGTTGAGCCAGTGGCCGGTGGCGTCGAGCGGCATGAACTCGATGAAGCGGACTTCGACGTTCTGTTCGCGGCCGTAGGTGGCGAGGTCGACGATCTCGTCGTCGTTGACGCCACGCTCGATGACGGCGTTGATCTTGACCCGTTCGAAGCCGGCCTCCTGCGACGCGACGATGCCGTCGAGCACGTTGGTCAGTTCATCCCGCCGGGTCATCTGGTGGAACTTCTCGGCGATCAGCGTGTCGAGGCTGATGTTGACCCGCTTGAGACCGGCTTCACGCAGACCCTCGGCGACGAGGCGCATGGTGGCGCCGTTGGTGGTCATCGACAGGTCGATGGCGCCGTGCTGGTTCTCGAGCGCCGCGAGTTTGCGGACCAGGACCGGCAGGTGAGCGCGAACCGTCGGCTCGCCGCCGGTGAGGCGGATGCCGCGCACGCCGTAGCGCTCGACGAAGATGCGGGCGAGTCGCTCGATCTCTTCGAACGACATGACCTCGGAGCGGTGCAGCCACTTCATGCCTTCCTCGGGCATGCAGTACGTGCAACGGAAGTTGCAGCGGTCGGTGATCGAGATGCGCAGATCCTCGATGACGCGGCCGAACGGGTCGACGAGTGCTTGATGTGCTCCCCGGGCCATGCGCCCAGGCTACGCGTCCAGGGCCCGATTCTCCGTCAGCGGACCCCGAAGTCGCTTCAGCCGCGGAGCATGAGCACGGCGACTTCGCCGTTGCGTTCGACGCCCTCGCCATCGGGGATGACGGCCATCGCGTCGGCCGACGCGGTGGCCGCGAGCTGATGACTCCCCTGCGCGCTGACCGGGACGACGTGATAGCGGCCGTCGTCGGCGAACACGCCGTTGACGCGAGCGAAGTGGACCTTCCCGTCGGGTTGGCGTCGGAAATCGGCGTCGGCGATCGCGACGAGGCTCGTCCGAGTGAGCCGGCGATGGCCCATCATCCGGCGCAGCGCCGGACGAGCCATGAGCTCGTAGCTCACCAGCGAACTGACGGGGTTGCCCGGGAGCCCGAAGATCGGCACACGCGTGCCGTCGTCACGAGTGAGCGTGCCGAACGCGAACGGTTTCGCCGGTTTGATCGCCATCTGCATCCACGTCATGTCGGCGATCTCACCGAGCACCGCCTTGACCACGTCGTAGTCACCCATCGAGACGCCACCGCTCGACACGATCGCGTCGCACTCGAGCGCAGCCGACCGCAGCACCCGTTCGAGTTCGGCCTCGTCGTCACGCACCACACCGAGATCGACGACGTCGCAGCCCGACTCGGCGAGCATTCCGGCCAGCATCGTCTTGTTCGACTCGCGGATCTGTCCGAGTTCGAGCGGCGACCCGTCATCGATGAGTTCGTCACCGGTCGACAGCACCGCCACCTTCAGGCGCGGGTGAACCGACACCGTCTGCGCGTTGACGCTCGCGAGCACCGCTTCGACCGCCGGCGTGATGACGACGCCGGCCGAGAAGATCTCGTCGCCGACCTGCACGTCGTCGCCCGCACCGCGGACGGCAGCGCCCGCGCTCACGCTCGCGCTCAGGCGAACGCGCTCGTTGCCATCGGCATCGGTGCCGAGGTGCTCGGAGTCCTCGACCATCACGACGGCGTCGGCGCCGTCGGGCATCGGTGCTCCGGTCATGATCCGCACCGTCTCGCCCGGACCGACCGGGCGGTCGGGTGCTGCACCCGCAGCGATCTCGCCGACAACCGTCAACTCGACAGGCACCTCTGCCACGTCCACGGACCGAACGGCATAGCCATCGACCGCCGTGTTGTCGAACGGCGGCACGACCTCGGCCGACACCACGGCAGCAGCCAACACCAGGCCCGACGCATCGGCACGAGCAACCTCGACCGGCGGCTTCGGCGGGCACGACCCGAGTACGAATTCCTGTGCATCCTCCAGCGGCCTCATGGCGCCGAGGGTAACGGTCGCGGTCACGCCGCAGAGCCGTCCTGCGACCGAATCCGACCGCTCCTAGCCTGAACGCCATGACGACCCCACTCACCGCGTTTCCCGCCGACGGCTACACCGCTCGCTGGCAGACCTGGGACGGCGACGGCGACGAGACCGTCACGTTGCGCTGGGAGAACGAAGGATGGACGGCGCTCGGCGAGGTGACCCGTGAGCGCGTGTCGTACGTCCTGCGCCTCACCGCCACCTGGCAGGTCACCCAGTTCCTGTTGTTCCGCGACCAAGACGAGCCCGACCTCTGGCTCGGCACCGACGGCGCCGGACGCTGGGGCGAGGTCAACGGCGCCCACCGCCCCGACCTCGACGGCTGCTCCGTCCTCGACCTCGGCTGCACACCCTTCACCAACACACTGCCCATCCGCCGACTCACACTCGACGTGGGCGACGGCGCCGACATCACCGCTGCGGTCGTCGACGTCGAAACACTCGGCGTCGCCCCCGTCAAACAGCGCTACGAACACCTGGCCCCGCAACGCTGGCGCTACTCCAACCTCGACTCGGGCTTCAGCACCGAGATCGCCGTCGACGAATACGGCCTCGTCCACGACTACCCCGAAGAATTCCGCCGAGTCTGAAACGCGATGCCCTGTGGCGGCTCACCGCAAACCGCCAGCCGACCACACACGATCGCCGCCACGCCAGACTTGGTCGCTGGCGCTCCCGGCATCGGCCGATACACCCTGTGGCGGCTCACCGCAAACCGCCAGCCGACCACACACGATCGCCGCCACGCCAGACTTGGTCGCTGGCGCTCCCGGCATCGGCCGCGACCCTGCCCTGTGGCGGCTCACCGCAAACCGCCAGCCGACCACACACGATCGCCGCCACGCCAGACTTGGTCGCTGGCGCTCCCGGCATCGGCCGCGACCCTGCCCTGTGGCGGCTCACCGCAAACCGCCAGCCGACCACACACGATCGCCGCCACGCCAGACTTGGTCGCCGGCGCTTGTTGCGTGCTGATCAGACGTCGAGGTTGCGGAGGAACTCGCGGAGCGGGGCGGCGAGTTCGGGGTTCGACAGGCCGAGCTGGATCGACGCGGTGAGGAACCCGAGCGGGTTCCCGGTGTCGTACCGACCCACATCGCTCGCCACTGCGTGGAACGGTGCCCGAGCAGCTTGGGCGCGCAGCGCGTCGGTCAACTGGAGTTCGCCACCACGACCCGGCTGCAGGGCCTCGATCTCGCCCCACGCATCAGCGGTCAACACGTAGCGACCCGTCACGATGAAGTTCGACGGTGCCTCGTTGACCGACGGCTTCTCGACCAGATCCTTCACCGGGATGACGCCGTCGGGAGACAACTCGCCCGACGGATCGATGACCCCGTACGACGACACCTGATCACGCGGCACTTCGGTGACGGCCACGACACTGCCGCCCGTCGACGCACACACTCCGTTCATCTGCGCCAGCAGGCTCGACGACGCCATGAGCTCGTCGGGAAGCAGCACGGCGAACGGTTCGTCGCCCACCGCATCACGCGCGCAGCCGACCGCATGGCCCAGACCCTTCGGGTCGTCTTGGTACACGATGCTCACGCGCCAGTCACGGCCGATCGAGCGCAAACGCGCCGCCGTGTCGGACTTGCCCTTCTCCTCCAACGCCTCGACGAGCTCGTCGTTCGGCTCGAAATACGCCTCGACGGCGGGCTTCGAACGACTCGACACGATCACGATGTGATCGATGCCGGCACCGAGTGCCTCGTCGATCACATTCTGGATGGCCGGCTGGTCACCGATGGGGAACAACTCCTTCGGCACCGCCTTCGTCGCCGGAAGAAATCGGGTACCCAGACCTGCTGCTGGGATCACTGCACTGCGGACCTGCATGTGCCGGACGATATCTTTTCAAGCGCTATGCCCACGTACGTCTACAAATTCGTCGAAACCGGAGAAACGATCGAGGTGCAGCAGTCGTTCACCGACGACTCGCTGACCGAGTACGCGCATCCCGACTCTGGCAAGGTGCTCGCCGTCAAGAAGGTGTTCCAACCCGTCGGGGTCACCTTCAAGGGCACCGGCTTCTTCAAGAACGACAACCGCGGCAAGACCTCCTCCTCGACCGCACCCGGCTCCACGTCGGATTCGTCGTCGACCTCCACCTCGAGTTCCACGTCCGATTCGTCGACCTCGAGCGCGTCGACCACGTCGTCGACGTCGGACTCTTCGTCGTCCACGTCCACGTCGACCAGCACGTCCGACTGAGCAATTCCGTGCTGATCCGCCTCGACGACCGAGCGGCGGATCTCGGCGCGGAGGTCGGCGTGTTCGGCGGGTCGGGGTTCTACGAGTTCCTCGACGACGCCGTCGACGTCGAGATCACCACCCCGTACGGAGCGCCCGCCTCGAAGGTCAGCGTCGGCACGATGGCCGGTCGACGCGTCGCGTTCATCGCCCGGCACGGCGATGCCCACCAGTTCGTCGCTCACCGGGTGCCGTTCCGCGCCAACGTGTGGGCCATGGCGTCGCTCGGCGTGCGCTCGATCGTGGCCCCGTGCTCGGTCGGGACGCTGCAGCCAGAACTCGCAGTCGGCGACTTCGTGGTGGTCGACCAACTCGTCGACCGCACCAACGGCCGCTCCGACACGTTCTACGACGTCGGTTCGGGCAACTCGATGCCCGGCTCGCACGGCCCGGTCCACCATCAGCCGTTCGCCGACCCGTACGCCGAATCGGTGCGACGGCCGCTGATCGAGGCCGGCGCTCACGTCGAGGGGCTCACCGTGCACGACGGCGGCACGATGGTCGTCATCAACGGACCGCGTTTCTCGACTCGCGCCGAGTCGCAGTGGTTCTCGGCGATGGGATGGAGCGTCGTCAACATGACCGGCTATCCCGAAGCGGTGCTCGCTGCCGAAGCCGGGATCCCCTACGCGTCGGTGGCGCTCGTGACCGACCGCGATGCCGGCGTCGCCGATGGCACCGACGAGCACGGACCCGTCACCATGGAGATGGTGATGGAGGTCGTCGGACAGAACGTCGACACCGTGAAACAGCTCATCGAGCACGCGCTCCCGCACCTCCCCGAGTAGCCGCTGCGCGCCGCGCGGCTGTCTCGGTTCTCGGAGGCGGTCGGTACCCTCCGCATCACCGACTCCCTCCTGTGATCGTGATCAGAGGAGTGCTCATGAACTTGTTGCGTCCGGTGCGCCTGGCGCTCGCCAAACGGCCTTGGATCCACTGGCTCGTGGTGTCGGCGCTCGCCGCCGCCGTCGGCCTCGGCGTCCACACTCGGCTCGCGGCGGTCGACCGTGCCCGGGAGGAGTGGGGCGACCGCCGCGCCGTGTGGGTCGCCGCCCACGATGTCGCGCCCGGCGAGCCCCTCGACGTGGTTCGCCGCGCCCTCCCGCTCGGGGCTGTGCCGCCTCGGGCGGTCGACGACGTCGAGCCGGGCACCATCGCTCGCCAGCACGTCACGGCCGGTGAGCCGATCACCGCTGTCGACCTCGTGCTGGGCGTGGGGCCGGCGGCTGCGGCCGACGAGGGGTCGGTCGTCGTGCCGGTCAGCGACCCGTTCGTGTCGTCGGCTCCGGTGGGCGTGCGCGTCGCCATCTACGCCGAGGGGCTCGTGCTCGCTCCGTCGGCGCGCATCGTCGCGGTCGACGGAGATGTGGTGTTCGTCGCCGTCGACGAAGCCGACGGTCCGATCGTCGCGGCCGCCGCGCAGCTCCGGACGGCGTCGATCGTGTTCACCCGATGACCCGGTGGCCGACAGGGAGCCGACGGGTCAGGCCGAGCCGTCGCGCACGCCGGTCGCGATGAGTGCCAGTACCAGCACTCCGGCGGCCACCCGGTACACGACGAACGGTGTGAAGCTCCGGGTGCGGATGAGTCGCAGGGTGCCCCACACCGCCGCCAGCCCCGAGATTCCCGAGGTCACGATGCCCACGACCATCGGCCAGTAGAGCCCCGACGGGATTCCGTCGGTGATCGCCCCGTACGTCTTGAACAGCACCGCTCCGGCGATGACCGGTAGCGACATCACGAAGCTGATGCGTGCGGCGGAGTCGCGATCGAACCCGAGTGCGCGGGCTCCGGTCATCGTGATGCCCGACCGCGACGTGCCGGGGTTGAGCGCCAACGCCTGCGCCGCGCCGACGACCAAGGCGTCACGCGCGCCGAACTGTTCGAGCTGGCGCTTTCCGACCATGCGGTCGGCCCAACCCAAAAGCAGTCCGAACACGATCAGCGAGATCGCGATGATCGTGGGCGTGCCCAGTCGCTCGTCGATCGCGTCTTCGAAGAACGCCCCCACGAGCGCTGCCGGAACGGTCGAGAGCACGAAGAACCAGGCGAGTTTGCCGTCGGTCGTGGTCGGCCGCTTCCGGTTGACGAGCAACAGCGTTCCTTCGCGGACATAGGTGATCACGTCGCGTCGGAAGTAACCGAGCACCGCCACGAAGGTGCCCAGGTGGAGCGCGACGTCGAACGTCTTCTTGATCGCGTCGCCGTCCGGACCGCCGAAGTCGTCCCAGCCGAACAGCCACGGCACGAGCAGCAGGTGCCCGCTCGACGAGATCGGAAGGAACTCCGACAGCCCCTGGACGAGCCCGAGAACGATCGCGTGGATGATCGGCACGCCCACTGTTTACTGCCCGACCACCCCGATTGCGCGTGACCACTGGCCTACGGTCGAGAGATGCGGCTTCATCGACGTCGGCGGGTCATGCTCGTGACCGGAGCGACGGGCTTCCTCGGCAAACACCTCGTCAACGGTGCGGCGACCGCCGACTGGGAGTTGATCGCGCCGGGCTCCGGGTCGATGGACATCCGGGCTCGCGACTCCACGATCACGACGATCCGCGACTGGAAACCGAACGTCGTGGTCCACCTCGCCTACCGCAAGGACCGGCCGACGATCGTCGACGGCTCCCGCCACGTCGCCGAGGGAGCCGCAGCCGCCGGGGCGCATCTGGTGCACATGTCGACCGACGTGGTGTTCGGTGGCCGCGCCGCGCCGTACACGGAGGCCGATCAACCGTTTCCGATCATCCCCTACGGCGAGCACAAACTCGACGCCGAACGGGCGGTCGCGTCGGCGCATCCCACTGCGGCGATCGTGCGGACCTCGCTGCTGTACGGAACCGACCGCCCGTCGCCCGCACAAGTCGAACTCGCCGCGGCCCTCCGCTCCCCTGCCGCCCGCCGAGGGATGACCTTCTTCACCGACGAGTTCCGGTGCCCGGCCCACGCCGACGACGTGGCCCGAGCGGTCGCCGATCTCGCCGGTCGGCCCGATGTCGTCGGTCCGATCCACGTGGCGGGACCCGAACGGGTGTCACGCGCCCAGTTCGCGTCGTTGATGGCACGACACCTCGGCGCCGACGCTCACCTGATCCCCACCGGCACGATCGCCGAATCGGGTCAGGTCCGTCCGGCCAACGTGGTGCTCGACGTGTCGAAGGCCGCCCGGCTCGGCATCACGTGCCGGCCGGTGACAGCGGTGCTCGGTTCGACGGTCTGACGACGTTGCCCCACTCGGAGTGACGGCGTCGGAGCAACCAGCCGATGTAGCCGGCGTCGAGGATCGACACGATCACGGCGAGGGTCACCACGAGTTCGTGGGAGCGGTAGACGAGGAACACGAACACGGTCACGCCGCCGGTGCCCAACCCCTTGAACACCGCGGCGATCATCGACAACTCGCCGAGCGGACGGGTGATACCGAACCAGAGGTAGGCGAGCGACATCACGAGGTTGACCGTGTAGGCCGTGACACTGCCGAGCGGCAGGTCGTCGCCACGCTCGATGAAGCCGACGTAGTACGCCGTCCACACCGTGAGCAGCACGATCACGATGCCCGGCCAGTACGGGCGCGCTCGCTCGTCGGCGATCTGTTTTCGGCCGAATCGGAAGACGCCGTACAGGATCGCCAGGTCCATCAGGAACGCACCCATGTAGATGAGCTGCAGGCCCCAGCCCATGTCTTGCGGGTACACGTACCCCCAGAGGAACTCCCAGGTGATGTTGCCGCACGCCGCGATCGCCGGGATCTCGAGGTAGCCGTGCCGGAGTCGGGCGATGACGACCCAGTAGACCGGGATCCACAGGATCCACCCGCCGAAGTACCAGAGCAGTTCGGCGGTGTCGTACAGCTCGGTGTTGAGAAACGGGCCGCTGAAGACGTCGAAGACGCCGCCGGGATCGACCGCATGGTCGACGGTGAGATCACGCAGGTTCGACATGGAGCTTCCAGTGGTTGGCGAGTACGTCGGGGATGTCGAACGCGGTGCGGTGTTCGCCTTGCCGTTCGATGTCGAACAGACCGTTGAGGATCCACCATCCGACGTGATCGGAGAGGCGTTGCAGGATCCGGTCGTTCTCGACTTCGTGCGTGGTGAACCGGACGAGCACCTTCAACAGGGTGAGCAGTCCGAAGTGGCGGGCGCGTGGCGGGAGGCCGATCAGCTCGGCGACCTCGTCACCCGACAGCATGCGGATCAGATCGGGCACCACCGAGTCGAGGATGTGCGTGGGCGTCATCTCCTGCAGCAAGCCGACCAGGGCGTCGGTCATGGCGATCCCGTCCGCCGACTCGGCGAACTGGCGTCGGCGGATGAGATTCACCAGCTCGGTCGACTCGGCGATGTCGGTGGCCACCACCCTCGCGTCGACCCCCATCATCTCGCCGACCACGCGCCACACGTAGAGGAAGTCCTCGACTTCGTCGTCGGCGAGGGTCATGCCGAGACGCGGCAACGGCTCCACGAGTGTGTAGCTGAACGAGAGCAGGGTGCCGGCAAGGTCTTCCTGGTTGATCGGCAGGCCGAGCTCGGCGGAGTCCCAACCGTGAGCGAGGATCAGGTGCCGAATCGCCGCGTGCATCAGTCGCACTCGCTGGATCGCCATGATCCCCTTGCCGCCTGGAGCCATGCCGCCGGGGCCGAGCACGTCGATCAGGAACTGACCGGTCTCCATGATGCGGCGGCGCGTGTCGGTCTCGAGCCGTGCGGTCTGAGCGAGCACCGACACACCCTTCGCGCAGGCGTAGGCGCTCGGGAGCGACGCGCAGAACAACGCCACCGAGATGGCGACGCCCCAGCGTTCGAACACGATCTCACCGCGGCGCATCCGCTCCGGATCGGCCCAGTCGGGCAGCGCCGCCGTCTGGTCGAGATACTCACGGACGTGGTCGGGCAGCTCGGCTCGGTGCACGTCGTCGTGATCGAGCAACTGCTGGAGGAGATGACGAACTGCCTCCACCTGCCCCTCGTCGAGCACACGCGCCGCCACCGCATCGGCGAAGGGGTCGCCCACCTGCCGCATCGAATCCAAGAACTCGTCGTCCCACTCCCTCACCTTCGAATTGTCGCCGGTCGCCGAGCTCGCGTCGCGGACCATCGGCGATCTCGGCAACTCTGAGGTACCCCCGTGCGCATCAGGAGGCATGGCAGTGGCCGAAGTGTTCGACTTCGAGGAGGCGTGGGGTGCCGAACCGCCGCTGTCCGAGGTGTCGCTCCCGGCCGACCCGTTCGAGCTGCTCGCGTTGGGGCACGCGGTGATCGACCGGCTGAACGAGGCCGACCTGTCCGCCCTGTCTGACGTCGGCGCCCGCAACCATGAGTGCGAGGTGAGCGAGTTGTCGGCTCGGGTCGCTGCGCTCGAGGTCGACGCAACCGGTGCGATCGACGAACGTGGCCACGACCAGTCGCTCGGGTTCGGCTCGACGCGGTCGCGTATTCGCCACCACCGCAAGCTGTCGGGCCCGACCGCCTTGGCTCGAACCAGACCATGCGCATGTTCGCGCTGCTGCCCACCTGGGCCCAGGCCGCACGAGCCGGCGGTGTCGGCACCGATCAGACGGTGCTGATGGGTCGAGTGGCGTCCAACCCGCGGATCCAGCTCGACCTGGTCGCCAACGTCGAGCGGTTGCTGGCCGATGAGCGCCGGTTGCCCTACGACCAGTTCGAACGGCGGCTGCGCAATTTCGAGCGATCGGCCGACGGCGAACGAGCCCGGCGCGATGCCGAAGCGGTTCGGGAGCGGCGCGATGCCTCGATGCGGTTGCGTCCTGACGGATCGTGGCGACTCACGGCGACCTTCGGGTCGCTCGACGGCGCCGAAGTCAACGAGGTGTTCGCTCACTTCATCGACGCCGAATGGAAGTCCGATCTCGCCGCGAGCGGCGATGCTCCGCTGTCGCGCTGCGAGGCTCAGCGGCGTGCCGATGCCGTGCTCGCCATGGCTCGCGCAGCGGCGCGGGCGCCGGGCCGTGGCAAGGCGCCGCTTCCCACGCTCGACGTGTGCGGCAGATCATCTCGTCGTAGCGGCCGGGGTCGAGTTGCTCCACCGGCGACTGGATCGTCACCGACCCCGACGGCAACCCAGTCGGTTGAACCTTGGCTGGCGCCCCTCAGCAGTCCGACGTGCTCGACGCCGGCACGCTCGGCTGCACGTTCAACTCCCAGACCACTCCACCATCGGCGACGCGGAGGTAGGCGTGGTTGACGCCGGTGAGCAGTTCGAACAACGGCGCGACCTCGTCACCCCGGAGGCAGAAGTCGAGCGTCGGTTCGTCGTACGCGTTGCTGCCGACGCTCGTCGACATCTCCTCGATCGACCGCTCGTACGGCCACTCCGGAGTGTCGCTCAGTGCGGGCTCGGGCAGCCCGCTGCGATCGGCCACGCCGGCGCGAGCGGCGACGGACATCGATTCAGGGACCCACGGACCCAGGGGTTCGGCGATGTCGTCAGGCTCCAACCACGACAGGTCGACGAACAGGTCGATGGCGTCTTCGGCGGCGGTGCGCCGACCGTCGCTCAGGTCGGCAACATCAGGCCTCGGCGGGCGCCGGTAGTCGTTGAGCCGGAAGATGGCGGCACCGTTGATCGTCATGCTGGCATAGGCCTCGTCGGGCCCCACTTTGCCGCTGTCCGACGGAAGCCGGCCGAGGTGTTCGTAGATGCCGGTCTCGCGCAGACGGTCGGCGAGCCGTCGGTGGCCGTGCTCGCTCAGGCGCAGCGCGTTGAAGTCCCGCACCGAGCTGTAGACCGAACGGTCGGTCACCACCGTCATCAGACCGGTCTCGTCGACCGACACGAGCAGTTCGTCGTCGCGCTCCCAGGCGCCGATGATCTTCATCTCGACGATCGGGCGTTCGGAAGACGGTTCGAGAGGGGTGTCGGGTTCCACGACGATGGTCGGTTCGACGTCGGGGGACGGCAGAGGTTGCGGGTCGATGGGTTCGGCAATCGCGTCGACGTCGCCCGGGTAGCGCAGCTGAACGACGACGCTCACACTGCCTGAAGCCCCGGCGCCGGTCATCGAGTCGTCGGCGAACGCACCCTCCAGCCGGACGGAGTGCACCCGCCCCTGGGCGTCGTGTACTGCTTCGATGCTCACGTCGCCGGTGGCTCCTCTGACGAGGTCGAGGATCGATACGTCGTCGTACGACGCCGTTCGCGCCGCGTCCATCACCGCGTCGGAGCGCCGCAGCCCGTCGTCGACTTCGGTCGTCGAGATTGGTTCGATGGACGCCGCTTCCCACAGTTCGTCGATCGTCAGCGTCCGCTCGACCATGAACACTGCGGCGCTCTCGATCGTGTCCTCTTCGATGTCCCACCAGATCGGAGACCCGGCCTCAGCGCCGACCGGGCTGATTCCGAGCACGGCCTGTCGATCGCTGACGGCGTCTTGCACCCAGACGACGCGTTCGACGTCGGGATGGATCGGCACGAAGTCGTTGCCCGACGACTCGAGATCGTCGGCGGAGATACTCCACTGCCCGACGCCGCCGACCCGGTCGACCGTGCCGTCGATCGCGATCCAGCTCGTGACCAATTCGCCGCGCTCGTCGATGCCGTCCATGCCGAACTCGATCGTGTAGCCGTACGACGCGATCAGCGACGTGTCGACGTCGGCGCTGAGGCGAATCGGATCGTCGTACCCCTCTGGCAACTCGATCACGTCGGGTTGCAACACCTCCGGGATCTCGTACTCACGGGGCAGTTCGATCGGTTCGGGAAGCGTGTCGGAACGCTGCGACGCCACCTCTGACGGTGGCGAGCCGCAGGCGGCCACACTCAGGACCGCAGCTGCCAGGGTTGCGGTTCGGTGGAGCCTCACCCGCCCACATCGGCAGGTTTGGGCGGGACCTTGACCCGAGTTCAGTTGCCCGACATGGTGATGTCGGAGATGACGAGGCTCATCCCGGCGCTGCGCATCGGCAACCAGTCGATGTCGCCGCCGACCTCGACGATGTCGAGGAGCATGCGCTGCAGCGTGGAGGCGATGGTGAACTCGCGCACCGGCGCGCCGACCTCGCCGTTGTTGATCAACAGGCCGGCCGCTCCCGTGGAGAAGTCGCCGCTGATCGGGTTGACGCCCGAGTGCAGGCCCTGCATCTGCTGCACGAGCAGTCCGTCGTCGATGTCGGCGATGATCTCGGCCTGGCTGCGCGTGCCGGGCTCCAGCGAGAGCGCGAGACAACCCACGCCCGGCGTGCCGGCGAACCCGCCACGTGTTGCGTTGCCGGTCGACACCGTGCCGGCTCGTCGCGCCGAGTAGGCGTTGTGCACGAACTGCTGGAGCCGACCGTTCTCGATCAGGACGTTGCGACGTGCGGCGAGCCCTTCGCCGTCGACGTCGGTGGAGGTGTAGGCCTTCGGGTTGGTCGGGTCGTCGACCAGGGTGACCCCGGCTGCGGCGACCTGGTCGCCGATGCGATCCTTGAAGAGGGAGCGCCCCTTGACGACGGCCTCGCCGTTGAGGGTGGACGAGATGACACCGAGGAACTGCGCCGTGACGAACGGGTCGAGCACCACGGTGACCCGCTTCGACGACGGCTTGGTCGCGCCGAGGAGCCGGGTGGCCCGGTCGTTCGCTTCGGTCGCGGCGCGTTCGAGGTCGAACTCGCTCGGCTCGTTGCCGACCGAGAACCCGAAACCGGTCTGGGTCTCGGCGTCGTCGCCCTCGCCGTCGTCGGCGAGTGTCGAGACCGACACGTAGCAGCCGTTCTCCCGGCCGGCCTGACGGATGCCCGCGGTCGAGGCGACCGCAGCTTCTCCCCAGGCGTCGGCGTAGTTCGCATCGTCGACACGGACCCGGCTGTCTTTGCCCGCTGCGAGCTTCTCGAGTTCTTTCGCGATCTCGATCTTGCGGTCGGTGGCGAAGTCGGCGAGCGCGTCGTTCCACAACGACTGCTCGGTCGGCGCGACACCGTCGGGCTCGGCGAGCGAGGCGTACTCGTCGGCATTGCCGAACTGCACGTTGTCGCGTGCTTCGTCGAGCACTTCACCGATCGCCGACTCGTCGAGCGTGCCGGCATAGGCGAATCCGGTTCGACCGTCGCTGATCACGCGGATGCCGATGCCTTCGGCCTGCGCGGCGACGAAGTGTTCGACCTCGCCTTCGTAGATGCGGACTTCGGTCTCGCCACCGCGAGACACGAACGCTTCGATCTGCTCACCGGCGCGGGCTCGTTCGACGACCCGATCGGCGATCTGTTGGAGTTCGGACGTGGTGTCGCTCATCGTCAGGCCGCCGTTCCGCCGACGGTGAGCGCCTTGACGCGCAGGGTCGGCTGACCGTCGCCGACCGGAACGCCCTGACCGTCTTTGCCACACGTGCCGGGACTGCCCATCGAGAAGTCGTTCGCGAGCATGTCGATGTCTTGCAGCACCTTCGGACCGTTGCCGATGAGGTTGCCGTCACGCAGCGGCTCGGTGATCTTGCCGTCTTCGATCAGGTACGCCTCGGTCATGCCGAACACGAAGTCACCCGACGCCGTGTTGACCGACCCGCCGCCGAGCTTGGCGACGTACACGCCGTTGGGCGTGGACGAGACGATATCGTCGGGGTTGTCGGGGCCGTTCATCACGAACGTGTTGGTCATCCGCACCATCGGCAGGTGCTGGTAGCTCTGGCGGCGCCCGTTGCCCGACTGTGGCCGTCCGTCTTTGCGAGCTCGGAGGAAGTCCCACATGTAGTCGGTGAGGATGCCGTCTTCGATCAGGACGTTGCGCTGGGTGCGCTGCCCCTCGTCGTCGATGCCGAGCGTGCCCCATTCACCGGGCATCGTGCCGTCGTCGACGAGCGTGACGAGCGGGTTGGCGACGAGTTCGCCGACCTTGCCGGCGTAGACGCTCGCGCCCTTCTGGATGTGGTCGGCTTCGAGACCGTGACCGCACGCTTCGTGGAACAGCACGCCACCGGTGCCGTGCTTGATGACGACCGGCATCTCACCCGAGGGTGCCGGGCGAGCCTGGAGCTTGGTGATCGCCTGACGAGCGGCTTCGCGAGCCATCTCCTCGACGTCGACCGTGTCGAAGATCTCGAAACCGACGGTGTGGCCCATCGACTGGTAGCCGGTCTGCATGCCGCCGTCGCCGTCGGCGACCGCGTTGATGCGCAGGAGCGTGCGGACGATCTCGTCGTCGGCGAGCACGCCATCAGTGTTGGCGACGAGCACACGCTTGCGACTGTCGCCGTAGCCGGCCGAGACCTGGACGATCTGCTCGCCGTAGGCGCGGGCAGCGTCGTTCATCCGGTTGAGCAGTTCGACCTTGCGGGCCTTCTCGATCGAGTCGGGGTCGTGGATGATCGTGTTGGGCCGATGCGCTGCGGCCTTGGTGAGGCCGACCGTCTTGACGCCGCCACCGCCGCCGCGTGCTGCGGCCGACGCCGCCCCGGCCGCAGCGAGGAGTCCGGCCTCGGACAGGTCGGAGGTGTATGCGAATCCCGTCGTGTCGCCGGCGATGACGCGAATGCCCGCGCCGCGATCACGACCACTCGTCACCTGCTCGACCAGACCGTCGTCGAGCCCCGCCGACGTCGATCGCTTGTCTTCGGCGTACACCTCGGCGAAGTCGGCACCGGTCTTCGTGGCACTGCTCAGCACTCGTTCCAGGACGTCCTGTTCGATCACGAGAACCAGCCTACGAGTCGACGGCTGTCGGTCGTCGGGGACAGCCGTCGTTGCGGAAAGGTTCAGCATCGCGACCGCGGCCCATGGAGCCGCGGTCCAGTCGAGCGAATCGCCTCGTTCGAATCGCGTCGGCTCGACCGAGGGAGTCGACACGCAGCGCGTTAGCGTCGTCTCCCGTGACTGTCGAGACGGGCATGCGAGGAGAGGCGACACTGGTCGTCACGGAGGCCGACACGGCGTGCGCGCTCGGCTCCGGTGACATCGACGTGCTCGGAACACCGCGGCTGATCGCGCTGTGCGAAGAGGCGACCATGGCCGCTCTCGTCGGCTCCCTCGAAGCGAACTCCAGCAGCGTCGGCATGCGCATCCGCGTCGATCACCTCCAGCCCACTCCGGTCGGCGCCCAGGTGTCGGCCGAGGCGACGCTCGAGAAGATCGACGGTCGTCGTCTCACCTTCACGGTGTCGGTGTCCGACAGCGGAGGACTGGTCGCCGCGGGCAAGATCACCCGGGTGCTCATCGACCGCGACAAGTTCATGGGCAAGTGCTGCTCGACGAACTGATCTGAACACTCGCTCGTCGAGCGAGACCGAACACGCCGCAACCTCACGGTCGGCGCGACTCCGTCAATCAGATGTCATGGCGGCTCGATACGCGAATAGGGTGGACCGTTCATGGAGGGGAGCACGACCGTCCCTGCGAGGCAGCATCGCCTCCACTGGTGGAAGGAAGCGCTCATCGTCGCGGCCTTCTACGTCGTGTACTCCTGGATCCGCAACCAGTTCGGCTCGAACACGATCGCCGCCGACGGCGTGCCGGAAGCAGCGTTCCACAACGCCGAGCTGGTCATCCGCTTCGAGCGTGCGGTCGGCCTCTATCACGAGGAGAGCATCCAGGAACTCTTCCTCAGCCACCGCTGGTTCATCCAGTTCTGGAACGTCTACTACGGCACCGCGCACTTCTTCGTCACGCTCGCCGTGTTCATCCTGCTGTTCTTCAAGCGTGCCGACGTGTTCCCCCAGTGGCGCAACACGCTCGCAGCGATGACCGCGCTCGCCATCGTCGGCTTCGCGTTCTTCCCACTCATGCCGCCGCGGCTGCTCGACGCACCGTGCCCGATCGCCACCGCGCCACCCGAGGATCCCAACGACATCCTCGAGGGCAACGCGTCGCCGGTCGTGCACGAAGGCGCACGCAACACCGACTACGGCGGCGCGTGTGTACCCAGCGACCTGCGTCCCGGCAAGGACCGGACCTTCAACGGATCCAACGGTTTCGGCTTCGTCGACACGGTCAAGCGTGACGGTGGACCGTGGGCGTTCGACTCGGAGGAGGTCGCCGCCATCTCCAACCAGTACGCGGCGATGCCGAGCATGCACATCGGCTGGTCGACGTGGTGCGCGATCGCGGTCTGGCCGCTGCTACGCCGCCGTCGCTACAAGGCGCTCGTCCTGCTGTACCCGGCGTTCACGCTGTTCTGCATCATCGTCACCGCGAACCACTTCTGGCTCGACGGCATCGGTGGCCTGATCGCGTTCGGGCTCGGCTCGATCATCGGCTGGGGCATCCATCGATGGAACCAGAACCGGCTCGATCGCAAACACGGGATCGTGCCGACCGACGACATGAAGCTCTCGTCGGTCGCCTCCGAGATCTTCGACGACGTGTCGGGCCACGACGACCGTGACGACATGCACGATGTGATGGCCGACGCGACGCTCGACGACCCGCCTGACGAAGATCATGGCGATGTCACCCGGACTGCCCCCGAAGCGACATAGATTGGGCTCCTGATGAGTCAGATGCGGCTGAATCCTCTCAATGGGCGATGGGTGACCATCGTTCCCGATCGTGCCGAACGTCCGAGCGATTTCGCCAAGCGCGATCGTTCGAACGAACTCGAGGTCGACCGACCCTGTCCGTTCTGTCCGGGCAACGAGGAAGAGACCCCTCCCGCGCTCGAGACGCGTGGCACCGACGGCGCCTGGTCGATGCGCGTCATCCCCAACCGCTACCCCGCATTCGACGGTGACGAGGCGTTCGCCGTGCACAACCTCGGGCCGGTCCACGTCAAGGCCGACGCCAGCGGCATCCACGAGGTGTTCGTGTACTCACCCGAACACAGCGACGGGCTGCACGACCTCGACGACGAGCACGCGGCCGAGTTCATGATGGTGCTCAAGCGACGCCTCCTCGAACACGCTGCGCTGCCGTTCGTCCGCTACACGCAGGTCATCGTCAACCACGGCCGCGAAGCCGGTGCGTCGGTCGCCCACCCGCACGGCCAGATCCTCGGCCTGCCGTTCGTGCCGGGCGAAGTGCTCGACGAAGAGCGGGCGTTCGCCCGATTCGCCGGCGGGTCGCTGCTCGAGACCACGATCGAGGCCGAACTCGCCGCCGACCAGCGCATCGTCATCGCCAACGACGACGTGGTCGTCATGTGCCCGTTCGCCAGCGGCGTGCCGTACGAGATGTTGATCCTGCCCCGTGAGCAGCACGGCCACCTGCAAGACGCATCCGACGAGTCACTCGCTGCCGTCGGTGTCGCTATTCGCGATGCGATCGGCCACCTGCAGGCGACGCTGGGCGACGTTGCGTACAACCTCGGCATCCACACCGCTCCGCATCAGCACACCGGCGACTACCACTGGCACGTGCACATCTGGCCGCAGGTCACCACGCAGGCCGGGTTCGAGCGTGGCACCGGCGTGATGATCAACATCGTCGCCCCCGAAGTCGCTGCGGCCACGTTGCGTTCCGCCAGCGCCAACGTCTGACGTCACGTTCGTCACCCACGTCGACTCGCCGCTGGAGTGGCCGGTCGCCCCGATCTCGCGTCATGCTGCACTCATGAGCGACGTCACCGTTTCGATCGACATCGACGCGACCCCCGGTCGTGTGTGGGAGGTCATCGAGCCGATCGAGCGCCACGTCGACTGGATGGCCGACGCGGTCGCGATCCGTTTCGAGACCGAGCAGACCCGCGGCGTCGGCACCGCGTTCCTGTGCGACACGAAGATCGGGCCGATCCGCCTGACCGACGCGATGGAGATCACCGAGTGGACCCCGGCGGTCGACGCCGGCGACGGCGCGGTCGCTCGAGACGGTGCCATGGGTGTGAAGCACACCGGCATCGTCACCGGTTCCGGCGTCCTGCACGTCGAACGATTGGCCGGCGGTCAACGCACCCGGTTCACGTGGAAGGAAGACCTCGACTTCCCGTGGTTCTTCGGCGGTCGTCTCGGCGAGATCGTCGGCGGCAAGTTGGTGCTCGGCCCGATCTGGCGGCGCAACCTCAAGAAGCTGAAGCAGCTGGTCGAATCGAGCTGAACGCTCGCCCTCACACGTCGTCGAACGGCGCCCGCACGAGGTCGGCGGCCACGGCCTCGACGAGATCGGCAGGGCCGACCACCGCGACGAATTCTCCGTCGGTGCCGACGTCGATGCCGGCGAGGTCACTCGGCTCGGTGGTTTCGAGCAACACCGGATTGTCCCGGACGCTCGGATCGGGCGCACACCCGAACAGTTCGCTGACGTGGACGTACTCGGCCTCACCAGCGTCGGCGAGGACGTATCGAGTGCGAACCTCGACGCACTCGCCGAAGCGCTCGACATCGACGCCGTCGTCGTTGCGGATGTCGTCGGGGAAGAAGTCGAGCGTCATCCCGACCATCTGGTGACCGGGCGCGATGTGAAGACGGTCGAATCCCACGAGCACGTCGCGTTGCACGAAGTTCGCGAACGGCGCGAGGTTCGCGTCGGGATCGGTGACATCGACACGTTGGGCGTACCACTCGGCCGTGCCCTCCGGTGCGGTCAGCGCCGGCTGGACCAGATCGTCGGTCGCGGCGAACCGCAGGAACTCGCTCGGCGAGTCGGCAGTGCAGGCACCGATCGATCCGCCCGAGAAGCCATCGGCGTAGACGTCGACATCACCGAAGTTGCCGTTCTCGATGCGCTGCAGGTCGCCGTTCCACAGCGGCGTGCGGTGCAGATCCAGCGTGACGCTGAACGGTCCGGGCGCGTCGAGCGTGACCAGCGACGGAACCCCGCTGCCGGTGTCGGACTCGAGACTCGCCGCGTACCCGAGCCACAGCGCCGCTGGCCCGTCTGTGGCCGCATCGGCGACGAAGTCGAAGGTCATGATTCCGGCGCGGCGGCGCCGGCACCCGGTGAGCGTGGCGTCGGCGATCGGTTGCTCCGTCGGCAACTCGTCGTACCAACTGAGCTGCTGAAACTCGCCCGCGACACCGGTGGGCGGAAACGGATCGGGCTCCGTCCGCGCCGGCACGTCGATGAGCGGCCGATACGGCAACGCATCATCGATGACAGCGACCGAGGTGGTGGTCGCAGCGGTCGTAGTGACCGCGATGCTCGCAACGGGTGGTGGTGCAGCGTCGGTCGACGCCGATGTCGCTGCCGTCGAATCGTTCGGCGTCGACCCGCACGCCGTTGCACCGAGGAGGCACGCGGTGAGCAGCGCGAGACGTCGCATCGGGGTCTACTCGCCTCGGCGTGCGGCCAGCCAGACCATCGACATCGGGCCGATGTCGAGGAGGGCGCTCGCCGGTTGTCCTTGCCAGACTTCGTCGTCGGTGGCGAGGATCTGATTCGCACCGCGGTGGCCGCTCCCCCACCACGCCGCCGCGTCGGTGTCGAGAATCGGCTCCCACTCGCCCACCCACGGCAGGCCGACGCGGTAACCGGGACGCGCGACCGGCGTGAAGTTGGCGATGCACGCCACGGCCGCGGCGCCGTGATCGTCCCAACGCAGGAACGAGTACATGCTGTGCAGCGCATCGTCGGCGTCGAGCCATTGGAAACCAGCCGGTTCGCGATCGCGGCGCCACAGCGCCGGGAACTCGTCGGTGACGCGATTCATCTCGGCCAACAGGTCGTGGACCCCACGGTGCGGAGCGTGCTCGATGAGATGCCACGGGAGTTCGGAGGCGTCGTTCCACTCCTGCCACGGAGCGAGCTCGGATCCCATGAACAACAACGGTGCGCCAGGCATCGACCACTGCCACGCGAACAGTGCGCGGAGACCGGCGAAGCGCTGCCAGTCGTCGCCACCGATCTTGTTGACCAGGCTGCCCTTGCCGTGCACGACCTCGTCGTGGCTCAACGGGAGCACGAACCGCTCGTTGTAGGCGTAGAGCTGGGCGAAGGTCATCTCGTTGTGGTGATGACGTCGGTGCACCGGATCGTGCTCGAGGTAGCCGAGCGTGTCGTGCATCCACCCGAGGTTCCACTTGTGGCTGAACCCGAGGCCGCCATCGGACACGGGCTGGGTCACACCGGGCCACGCGGTCGACTCCTCGGCGATCATCAACACGTCGGGGAACTCTTCGCCGACGACCGTGTTGGTCTCCTGCAGCATGCGAATCGCTTCGAGGTGTTCACGTCCACCGAACTCGTTGGCCGACCATTCGCCCGGACCTCGCGAGTAGTCGAGGTAGAGCATCGATGCGACCGCGTCGACGCGCAGACCGTCGACGTGGAACTCGTCGAGCCAGTACAGCGCGTTGGCCACGAGGAAGTTCCGCACTTCGTTGCGACCGAAGGCGAACACGTAGGTGCCCCAGTCGGGGTGCTCGCCGCGCTTCGGATCGGGGTGCTCGTACAGGGCCGTCCCGTCGAAGCGTCCCAGGCTCCAGTCGTCTTTCGGAAAGTGCGCCGGCACCCAGTCGACGATCACGCCGATGCCGCGTCGGTGCATCGCGTCGACGAAACGTCGGCAGCCGTCGGGGTCGCCGAAACGCGCGGTCGGTGCGTAGTACCCCGACACCTGGTAGCCCCACGATCCGCCGAACGGGTGCTCGGCGATCGGCAGCAACTCGACGTGGGTGAAGCCAAGGCGAGCGACGTGTTCGCCGACCTGTTCGGCGAGTGCGTCCCAGTCGTCGACGCCGCGACGCCACGAACCGAGATGGACTTCGTAGATCCGCATCGGCGCCGCACCTGCGAGCACGTCGGCCCGATCCGCCATCCAGTCGTCGTCGCTCCACTCGTGCGTACTGGGGGGTGGCACGACGCTCGCGTCGCTCGGCGGCAGTTCGGTCTGGCGAGCCATCGGATCGGCCTTGCGAATGGTGCGACCCTCGCTCGTGACGATCTCGAACTTGTAGCAGTCGCCGCTGCTCGCCGCTGCGGTGACGGTCCAGATGCCCGGTCCCTGGTCGAGCTTGCGCATGGGGTCGGCTCGCCAGCCGTTCCAGTCGCCGACGACGGCGACCGAGGCAGCGTTGGGCGCCCACACGGCGAATTGCACGCCATCGTCGACGTGCTGCGGGCCGAGCACTTCCCACAGTCGACGATGTGTGCCTTCAGCGAGCAGGTGAAGATCGAGTTCACCGATGGAGGTCGACGGATCCGGCATCGATGAGCACCGTATCGGGTACGGTCCTGGCGTGCGTGTGCTGATGTTGTCGTGGGACTTTCCCCCGCAGGCCGTCGGCGGTACCGCCGCCCACGTGTTCGGGTTGAGCAACGCGCTCGCCGAGGCCGGTCACGAGGTCGTCGTGCTCACGATCGCCGACCGTCGAGCCGACCTGGCCGCCGAACGCGTCGGCCCCGTGCGCGTGTTCCGCGCCGATCCGCTCATGCCCTGGATCCCGGAGGAACGACCGCTCGCGCTGACCGCATCGGCCAACCATGCGATCGTCAAACTGGCCGATCGCGTCGAGACCGAACTCGACGGCTGGACGCCCGACGTCGTCCACGGCCACGACTGGCGCGTCGGCTGGGCCTCCGACACGCTCGCCACGCTGTACGGCGTGCCGTTCGTGCTCACCATGCACGGAACCGAACGGGTGCGTCACGGCGACAACCTGCCGCCCGGCGAACCGACCGACATCTCGTCGATCGAGTGGTGGCTGGCGTTCCGCGCCGACCGACTCATCAGCCCGACTCGGTTCATCGTCGACCAACTCGTCGAAGGCTTCGAACTGTCACCCGAGCAGGTGGTTCGTATTCCCAACGGCATCGACCCGTCGCAGTGGGACGGCCACGACCGGCCCACCGAACGCGGTCCGCTGATCGTGTCGTGGGGAAGAGTCCAGTACGAGAAGGGCTTCCAGGTGCTGGCTCGAGCCATGACGACGTTGCGCGGTCGAGTGCCCGACGTGACCTGCACGATCGCCGGGCGCGGCTCGTACCTTCCCGAACTCCAGACGCAGATCGACGTCGAGGGGGTCAGCGACCTGATCGACCTGCCCGGCTTCCTGCGTGACGACGACCTCCGCGCCCTCGTGCATCGCGCCGGCTGCGTCGTCATTCCCTCGCTGTACGAACCCTTCGGCATCGTGGCCCTCGAAGCACTCGCCGCCGGAGCCCCGCTGATCGTGGCCCGCACCGGCGGGCTCGCCGAACTCATCGCCGGCACCGACGCCGGCCTCACCTTCGAACCGGGCAACCCCGACGATCTCGCGCACTGCGTCGAAACGGTGCTGCGCGACCCGCGACTCGCCGAGCAGCTCACGACGTCGGCGCGAGAACTGATCGAGAAGAAGTACGCCTGGGAGGCGATCGCTGCCACCACGGCCCAGGTGTACGAAACCGCAGCCGTAGGCCACAGGGGCTGATTCGTCGTTACCCTCAGCGAACGATGCTCCCGACACATCAATTCACCGTCGTCAGCGAGATTCCGACCGAGCTCGAGGCCTTGCCGCGACTGGCCGCGAACCTCCACTGGGCCTGGGACCGCGAACTCGCCGCGGTGTTCGACCGCGTCGACGAACAACACGCCGACGACAGCTGGCGACGCACCGGCCAACACCCGACCGATCTGATCCGCCGCACCACGCCTCAGCGCTGGAACGAGCTCGCCGCCGACGCGGGCTTCGTCCGCCAGGTCGGTGCTGCGGTCGAGCGACTCGACCAGGCGATCGACGGCCCGTCGTGGTTCGGTGACCGCGCCGACGAATCCGCGCTGCGCAGCGTCGCCTACTTCTCACCGGAGTTCGGCATCACCGAGGCGCTTCCGCAGTACTCGGGTGGGCTCGGCGTCCTGGCCGGCGACCACCTCAAGGCGTCGTCCGACCTCGGCGTGCCGCTCATCGGTGTGGGGCTCCTCTACGCGGAGGGATACTTCCGCCAGCGCCTCAACAGCGACGGGTGGCAGGAGGAGCGCAACGATCGCATCGATCCGAACGCGCTCGGCCTCGTCGACACCGGCGTGACCGTGCACGTCGATCTGGCCGGGGTCACCGCCGCCGTTCGTGTGTGGCGGGTCGACGTCGGTCGCATCGCGCTCTACATGCTCGACACCAACCTCGCCGAGAACAGCCCCGAGATCGTGTCGATCACCAACCGCCTGTACGGCGGCGACGAACAACACCGGCTCCGCCAGGAGATCATCCTCGGCATCGGAGGCGTCCGAGCGCTCCGTGCGCTGGGGCTCGAGCCGCAGGTGTTCCACATGAACGAAGGCCACGCCGGATTCCTCGGTCTCGAACGAGTCCGCGAGTGGGTCGAGCGTGGGCTCACGTTCGCCGAGGCGATCGAAGCCGTGCGCGCCGGAGGCGTGTTCACCACGCACACCCCGGTACCTGCCGGAATCGACCGCTTCCCTCGTGAGCTGTTCGAGCAGTACTTCGCCGACTTCGCACCGTCGCTCGGCATCACGTTCGACGAACTGTTCGAGCTCGGCCGCCGGGCCGACGAGCCCGACGGCAAGTTCAACATGGCGGTCATGGGGCTTCGCCTCGCCTCGCGTCGCAATGGTGTGGCTGCGCTCCACGGCGCAGTCGCCCGCGACATGTTCAGCGGCATGTGGCCCGCACTCGACGCACAGGAGACGCCGATCGGCCACATCACCAACGGTGTCCACGCCCGATCGTGGGTGAGCGACCGCATCGACGAACTGCTCTCCGACGCAGTCGGCGACGACTGGCATCTGGCCGACGCCGAGAACTTTGCACGGGTGCGTGACGTCGACAACGCGGCCATCTGGTCGGTGCGCCGGCAAGGACGCCAAGAACTGGTCGACCTCGTCCGCGACCGCCTGGGCTCCGACCTCCTCGACCCCGACGTGCTCACCATCGGGTTCGCTCGCCGCTTCGCCACCTACAAGCGGGCCAACCTGCTCCTCGGGCAACTCGACCGGCTCAAGGCGCTCCTGTTGTCGGCCGATCGGCCCGTGCAGTTCGTCTTCGCCGGCAAGGCACACCCTGCCGATCACCCCGGCAAGTCGCTCATCCAGAACATCCACGAGATCACGCAGCAGGCCGACGTGCGCCACCGCTTCGTGTTCCTCCCCGACTACGACATCGGCATCGCCCGCACGATGTACCACGGCTGCGACGTCTGGCTCAACACACCGCGGCGTCCGATGGAAGCGTGTGGCACGAGCGGTATGAAGGCCGCCCTCAACGGTGTGCTCAACTGCTCGATCCTCGACGGCTGGTGGGACGAGATGTCCGACGGCACGAACGGCTTCGACATTCCGTCGTTCGACGACGACCACGACGACGCACGCCGCGACCGGCGAGAGGCGTCGGCCACCTTCGACGTGCTCGAGCAACAACTGATCCCGCTGTACTACGCAACGGGTGACGACGGGCTGCCGCACGGCTGGATCGACCGCGTCAAAGACAACTGGGCCACGCTCGGCTGGAACGTCATTGCGGGCCGCATGGTCCGTGACTACACCACGAAGCTCTACGAACCGGCTGCCGAAGCCGGCGATCAGGCAGTGGCCTCCGACGGCGAATGCGCCCGCGAACTCGCCGCTTGGCGCTCGGGCGTCACCTCGGTGTGGGACTCGGTGTCGGTGTCGATCGCCGAGGCCGACTTCGGCGACGGCGTCGCTGGAGCCCCACGACGGGTCACGGCCACGGTCGAGCCCGGCCAACTGCGTCTCGACGAACTGGTCGTCCAGATCGTGCACGGCCCGATCGGTGCCGACGGGTCGATCGACCCTCGCCATCACGAGGTCATCGCGATGCAGCACGACGGTTCGGGCACGTTCACCGGCGAGTTCAGCGCCACCCTCGGCGGCCGTTGGGGAGCCAGCGTTCGTGCGCTCCCGACGCATCGGGCGTTGAGCAGCATCTACGAGACCGGGCTCGTCGCCATCGCCTGATCAGATCGGTGGGCGGTGCCGGGTGACCGGTGTCGACCGAAACCGAGGGCATCGCGACGCCTCGCGTCAGTAGCCTCCAACGATGCCCGCAGCCCCCGTCGCAACGACGGCCGTCCCCGACGTCGCCCCACCGTCCCCGCTGCGGATGCTGTTCGCCTTCGGCGGGCTGATGGCCACGCTCGCGGCCGGGTACGGCGTGCTCTTCACGATCGTCGACGACTACAAGACCGAGTACGGCATCAGCGAGTCGTCGATCGGCATCGTCATCGGGCTCGGCTTCCTCTCGGGCTTCCTGAGCCAGGTGCTCATCGCCCCGTACGCCGACCGCGGCCACGCGCGCACGATCGTGCTCGTCGGCGTCGGCGTCAACGTCGTGGGTCTGCTGCTGATGGCATTGGGCACGACCCTCACACCCATCCTGATCGGCCGGTTCATCTCCGGTCTCGGAATCGGCGCGGCCAGCCCTGCGGTGCGACGGATCGTGATCCTCGCCGACCCCGACAACCTCGGCAGCAACCTCGGTCGCCTGCTGTCGGCCGACGTGTTCGGCTTCGCCATGGGTCCGGCGATCTCGGCCGCGCTCGTCGGACCGTTCGGCATCGCCGCACCCTTCATCGTCATCAGCGTCGTCGCCGTCGTGCTCCTCCCGTTCGTCGCACGTGTCCCGGTCGACGAGACCGCCGTCGAGGCCCGACCGCGCAAGCGGTTGGCGTTCGACCTCCTTCGCAGCCGACCGTTCGCCGGTGCCACCGTGCTCGCCGGGGTCACGTTCGTGATGATCGGTGGGTTCGACGCACTCTGGGCGCTCGTACACGACGAACTCGGCACCGCCGAGTGGATCGCCAACCTCGGCATCACCCTCTTCGCGATTCCGCTCGTGATCCTCGGCCCGTTCGCCGGGAGAACGGCGCAGACCTTCGGTCCGTTCCGGTTGAGCGCGATCGGGCTCTTCGCCGGCGCCGGATTCCTCCTCGGCTACGGCTTGCTCCCCACCGGTGGCCTCATCTTCGCGCTGGCGATGATGCATGCGGTCAGCGACGGCATGACGATCAGCGGCCCCGGCGTGGCCGCCGGCATGTTGGTGCCCGCCGACCGCCAGGCGGGCGCCCAGGGCATGCTCGGGGCCACCCAGGCGATCATGGCCGGGATCATGGCGGTGGTGACCGGCTTCGTGTACGAACACGCCGGCCGCACCGTCGCGTACGGCGTGGTCGCCGGGGTGATGGTGGTGCTGACCTGCGTCGGGCTGTGGCTCGCCGGCGATGCACGGTCGCTCCGACGCCCGCTCTATGACGGTGACGGTGACGCGAGCGTGGTCGCCGATGTCGCGCCCCTGCGGCGGCGCGGGCGCCGGACGCTCAGCGGCCGGTGAACTCGGCCTTGCCCGGCCCGTTCTCGAGGAAGCTCTTCACGCCGATCTGCGAGTCGTCGGTACCGAACACCTCGGTGAAGGCATCGAGTTCGATCTGGAGGCCGTCGGCGAGCGAGGTCGACAGGCCCTGATCGATCGCCTGCTTGGCGATGCCTTGCGCGACGAGCGCACCCTTGGCCAGCTCAGCGCCGAGCGCGAGCGCACGGTCGTGGAGATCATCGGGCGCCACCACTTCGTCGGCGAGGCCGATCCGCAGCGCTTCGTCGGCCTTGACCTGACGGCCCGTGAGGCACAGTTCCTTGGCCTTGCTCGGGCCGACGACGCGGGCCAGCCGCTGCGTTCCGCCGCCGCCGGGGATGATGCCGAGGAGGATCTCGGGCTGGCCGAACACGGCCTTCTCCGAGGCGATGCGGTAGTCGCACGCCAGCGCCAGTTCGCATCCACCACCGAGCGCGTAGCCGCTCACGGCGGCGATGACGAGCCGGGGCAGTGCCGCGAGTGTGTTGAACGCCTCGTGGATCGCCGGACCGATGGTGCGTGCTTCTTCCTGTCCACCGAACTGCGAGATGTCGGCACCTGCGGCGAAGATCCGGTCGCCGCCGGTCACGACGACCGCGCCGGGCAGATCGTCGGCGAGTTCGTTCGCTGCGGCACCGATCTCGGCGACGAGTTCGCCCGAGAGGGCATTGACCTTGCCGTTCGCGAGCGTGATGACCGCCACCCCGTCGTCGCGCCGTTCCAAGGTGAGGAGTTCGTAATCAGCCATGGCGCCGAGCTTGCCAGACGCAGCGCCCTCGCACGAACTCCACTCCCCGTCATCCGGTGTCAGACACCATTTGACGGGCGGGTCAGGCGAGGCCGACGAGCATTTCGTCGGCGGCGGTCCACGGGTCGGTGGACCGAGCGACGACTTCCTCGGTGAGCTCGTCCCAGCGGTCGCCGGTGCAGATCTCACGGGCACGACGGCCGAGGCGCTGCGCGATGATCTCGCGGAGCTCTTCACGAAGCCGGAACGTTCGACGCTCGGCGAGCACACCCGACGACTCGACGTGCGCTCGGTGTTCGAGCACGGTGTCCCACAACTCGACGATCCCCTCGCCCGTGGTGCCGACCGTCGACACGATCGGTGGACGCCAGGTGTCGTGGTCGAGGTCGGAGAGATCGAGCATCTGCATGAGATCTCGCCGGGTCTCGTCGGCACCCTTGCGGTCGGCCTTGTTGATGACGAAGACGTCGGCGATCTCCATCAGACCGGCCTTGTTCGCCTGCACGCTGTCGCCCCAGCCGGGGTTGACGACGACGACGGTCGTGTCGGCCTTGCCGGCCACCTCGACCTCGACCTGGCCCACGCCCACGGTCTCGACCAGGATCCAGTGGCGCCCGATCGCATCGAGCGCGCGCACGGCCTCGGGAGTGGCGAGCGAAAGACCACCGAGATGACCTCTTGTCGCCATCGAACGGATGAACACGCCGGGGTCGGTCGCATGGTCTTGCATGCGGACTCGATCGCCGAGGATCGCGCCACCGGTGAACGGCGACGACGGGTCGATCGCGAGGACGGCGATCTCGAGCTCGAGCGATCGCAGGTGGCCGATGATCGAGCTGGTCAACGTCGACTTGCCGGCACCGGGGGCACCGGTGAGGCCGACGGTGTAGCCCGCACCCGAGCGGGGATACGCCAGCCGACCGATCTCGCGGGCTTCGTCGTCGCCGCGCTCGATGAGCGACAACAACCTGGCCAGCGACGATCGATCACCGTCGAGAGCAGCTTGGAAGAGTTCGGGGACCGGGAGACGTTGACGCGCCATGAGCACACAGTCTCACCGACCGGCGGTGCCAGAACCCAATCAGGCGTCGATCGCCTCGGCAGCGGCGTCGTCGGCGATGTTGATCACTTCGGTGACCCCGTCGATGCGGTCCCGCATGATGCGTTCGATACCGGCTTTGAGCGTGTGCGACGACGCCGGACAGCCGACGCAGGCGCCCGTGAGTTCGACCTCGATGATGCCGGTGTCTTCGTTGACCTTGTGCAGGACGATGTCGCCGCCGTCGGCTTGGAGCGCCGGACGGATCACTTCGATGGTGGCTTCAACCTGTTCCTGCATGTGTGCATCCTGTTCGTCGACGTCCATTCAATCAACCGCGGCCGGTCGATCCTGATTCCCCCGTACCCTTCGTGACGTGCCCATCGTCGTTGCGTCGCTCCTCGCTCACCAGGGTGGCTGGGACGAGGCGCTGCTCATCGGTGGACCCATGGCGGTCATCGCCGCGTTGCTGGTCGTCGCCAAGCGCCGTGTCGACAAGATGACACCGCCCTCCAACGACTGACCCGTTCACTCCCCGCCGGCGTCTCCCTGGGACCTGTCAGTCGCGTTCGATGTCGGCGCCCACGGCCTGGAGACGGCCGACGAGATCGTCGTAGCCCCGGTCGATGTGGTGGATCCCCGAGATCGTGGTCTCCCCTTCGGCGGCGAGACCGGCCACCACCATCGCTGCGCCGGCGCGGATGTCGTGGGCCTTCACCGGGGCACCCGACAGTCGCGGCACGCCGCGGATGACCGCGTGGTGGCCGCTCGTGCGCACGTCGGCGCCGAGGCGCTGCAGTTCTTCGACGTAGCGGAAGCGACCCGGGTAGAGGTTCTCGGTGACGATCCCGACGCCGTCGGCGACCGCCAGCATCGTGATGATCAGCGGCTTGTAGTCGGTGGCGATGCCGGGGTACGGCAGCGTCGCGACGTCGATCGACCGCGGGCGTTCGTCGGACGCGACGACGATGCCGGTGTCGGTCGGGGTGAGGTCGAGACCCATGTTGGCGAAGCGGTCGAGCAGCATCGTCATGTGGTCGGCGCGGGCGCCGACGATGTCGAGTCGGCCGCCGGCGACCGAACAGGCGGCGAGATACGTGGCGGCCTGGATGCGATCGGGAACGGTCTGGTGGCGGACCGGGCGCAACGTCGACTGCTCGACGCCTTCGATGACGAGCGTCGGCGTGCCGATGCCGTCGATCTTGGCGCCCATCGACACCAGGAACTCGCAGAGGTCGGTGATCTCGGGTTCGCGCGCGGCGTTGTCGATCGTGGTGACGCCGTCGGCGAGCACGGCCGCCGTCATGAGGTTCTCGGTGGCACCGACCGACGGGAAGTCGAACGTGATGTCGGCGCCGTGGAGGCGATCGGCGCGCGCTTCGAGGTAGCCGTGGCTGAACTTGAACTCGGCGCCCATCGCTTCGAGCCCGGCGATGTGCATGTCGATCGGTCGCGCCCCGAAGTCGTCGCCGCCCGGCATCGAGAGGCGAACCTCGCCACAGCGCGTCAGCAGCGGGCCGAGCACGTTGATCGACGCCCGGATCCGCTCGACGAGTTCGTACGGGGCGACCGGCGTGATCTTGCCCGTGTTGACGAGCACCAGTTCGCCCGGGCCCGGCCGCGTCATCTCGACACCGATCGCCGCGAGCAGGTCACCCATGATGGCGACGTCGGCGATGTCGGGGACGTTGCTCAGCTCGAATGCTCCGTCGCACAGAATGGTGGTGGCCATCAGTTTGAGCACGGAGTTCTTCGCCCCGGGCACGTGCACGGTGCCTTCGAGTGGACCGTTCCCGCGCACGCGGATCGTCTCGAGTTGCTCGTCTGGCTCAAGCAGTGCGTTCACAGCGCACCAGTATGCTCGCCCGGTGACGTCTGGCGGGAGCACCCTCACCCGACGCTGGCCGAACGACGCCGAGCACCGCAACCTGATCCTCGTCGCTCGGGACGATCTTGTCGCCGAATCCGGCCCGTCGACCAGTGACGACGGGGCCGCCGTGTACGCCCAGCAGCACGGTCCGTTCTCGTCGTATCTCCGGACGGTCGACACCACCGACACCGAGATCGTCGAGACGACGACCTACCGACTGCAGATTCCGTGGTTCGGCTGGCTGTTCAAGCGGCCGGCTCGCGGCGTGCTCGCTCGGCGTCTCTCGTCGACCGGATGGTGGCTCCCGCCCGATCGGCTCGACGCCACGCAACTCCTCGTCCTCGGGCTGCTCGCCGCCGCGTCGATGTCGGCAGCATTCGTCAACACCTTGTTCACGCAGACCGCCGAATTCGCGGCCGATGACTTCGGCGTCGGTAACACCGGTGTCGGCGTGGCGGGTGCCGTGGTTCGCGCCGGCATCGTGGTCGCACTCCCGGCGGCAGTGCTCGCCGATCGGATCGGACGACGACGCGTCGTGGTCGTCGTCGCCTGGCTCGGCCCGCTGTTGTGCCTGCTCAGCGCCATTGCTCCGTCGTTCGAGATCCTCGTGATCACGCAGGCGTTCGGTCGCCCCATGGGTATCGCTCTCGCCTTCCTCGTGGGCGTGATCGCCTCGGAGGAGATGCCGAAGAACAGCCGCGCGTACGCGGTGAGCGTGCTCGCCATGGCGTCCGGGTTCGGTGCAGGCATCGCCGTGATGTCGTTGCGACTCGCCGACACGGGCGAGAGCGGATGGCGCCTCGTCTACGTCGTGTCGGCGATCTGGTGCATCGTCGCCCTCGACCTCGTCCGCCGACTGCCCGAGACGCGTCGATTCACCGCCGAGGCCGCCCGCGTCGACCGACCCTCGCGAGCCCCGCGCCTCGACCGCAAGCGTTTCGCCCTCCTCGCGGCCGTCGCCTTCATGGGCAACATCTTCATCTCGCCCGCCAGCTTCTTCCAGAACAGCTACCTCGAGGACGTGCGCAACTTCTCGGCCGGCGACATCGGCCTCTTCTCGATCCTTGTCGGTACGCCGGCCGGCATCGGGCTGATCGTCGGCGGACGGATCGCCGATCAGCGCGGACGGCGCCGGTTGATCTCGATCGCACTGCCGGCATCGGTCATTGCGATCGTGGCCGCGTTCAGCGTCGGCGGCCTCGGGCTGTGGGCGTTCTCGCTCGTCGGCGGGATCCTGGGCAGCTCCGTGTTCCCGGCCATGGCGGTGTACCGCACCGAACTGTTCCCCACCGGCAACCGCACGCGGGCGGCCGGGTTCATCACGGCGTTCGCCCTGGTCGGGGGCATCGGCGGCCTGCTGGCCACCGGCCAACTCCTCGACCGCGACTGGTCGTACGGCTCGGTGATGGCGCTCATGGCCGTCGGCCAGTTGGTCGTGACCGTCCTCGTGGTCGCGGCGTATCCCGAGACCGCCCACACCGAACTCGAAGACCTCAACCCCGAAGACGGTCGGCTCGACATCGGCGGCGACCGAGCCGTACCCCTCGACTGACCGGACGGTTTGTCTCTGAGACAAACCGTCCGGGTTCAGGACTTGGCGTTGAGGATGCGACGGGCTTCGCTCAGGTCGCTCATCGCTTTGGCCGCGTCGATCTCGGCACCGCCGTGATCGGGGTGCACCCCACGCATCCGCTCGCGAAACGCCTTGGTCACCTCTCGCTTCGACGGCCGTTTGCCGGTCACTTCGAATCCCATGATCTGCATCGCCCAGCCGCGCGGATCGGCCAGCGCTTCGAGCGTCGTGGTCTGCGAACCGGCGAAGTGCGCGATCATCGTCGGCCCGATCGGGCCGCGCCAACGCGCCGCCTTCTCGAGCAGGGGCATGAGCTGGCGACGGTGTTCCATCGCCAACCGCTCGACGGCGTAGATCGCCCCGAGCACCTGTGCCAGATCGGACCCGGTGGTGGCGAAGTCGAACGAGATGTCGTCGCCTTCACCCACGAGTTGATGCGTGCTGTGCGACAGCCCGTGGCGGTCGATCTGGAACCGGTGACGGAGCCTCGGCTGGACGATCCGTTCACCCGAACCGACCTGCTTGATCAGGTGATGGATGTCAGGAACGAGATCGTCGTCGACGCCGTCGAGGTGCTGGGCGATGATCGCCCCGATCAGGAGCCCGCCGAAACCCGGAGCCGGGTCGACCGGCAGCACCATGTGCCCGAGCGCGACACGGCGCGTCGGCTGCACCGGCCGACTGTGATGGATCTCGAGCTCGGCGAGCAGCATCGGGCTCAGACGAAGGGCCGAACGAGTTCGCGCAGCGACTGCGCGAGCCCGATGACGTCCGATGACTCGTCGAGCCGGTCGGAACCGTCGTCGTCGACGCGGTCGCCGGAGGCGTCGGCCATGATCCGGTCGACGATCTTGCCGACGCCGTCGACCACCTGCGACCACGTGCGTGGGGCGAAGGCGTAGGGCGGATGCTTCGGGTCGATCTGCTCGTTCAGGTCGATGAGCAGTGTGCGTGACTTGGCGTCGAACGGGTCCTTGGCCAACTTGTTCGCTGCGAGGAACACATCGGACAGCACACCATCGGGGGCGCTCGCCTCCGAGCTCGGATCGGCCGACATCAGCTCGCCGGACTCGATCGCGTCGAGGAGGTCATCGACGGCGTCTTCGGCGTCTTGCGCGACGATCACGGTGGCTCCGGTCCAGCGGTGCGGAATCTCGGATTCGACGAGCGACTCCGTCAGCACCTTGCGGTCGGCATCGGTCCACTCGTCGAGGTTGAACTCCGTCGACTCGGCGTCGTCGTCGAGACCGATCGGAAACGGCCCGATCTCGGCTTCGAGCTTGTCGAACATGGCGTCGGTGGCGTCTTCGACCGATTCGGGAACGAGCAACTCCTCGCCGTCCCAGGCATGCGGCAGATCGGCGTCGGCGAGCGCTTCGCTCAGCTCGGCGCGCTGGTCGAAGGTCCACGCCGAGAGGTCGTAGTGCACCTTGACGGTCGCGGGGTCGGACGGGTCGAAGTCGATGTCGAGCCCGGCGCCGGCCTGCGTCTCGTGCTTCTCGGCGCCACCTTGCTTGTTCACGAATGCCACGGCTGCACGCTACCGCCGCACGGATTCGCTGTGCTTCGCGGGCGATTTGCGCTCCGATGACGCCGAGCTGCCAGATTGATGCACATGACGACGCAGAACTCCCCCGCCCCACGCCTCGCTCGATCTCGTTGGGCTGCATTCGGCGCCGCTGTCGCGGTCGCCCTCGGCGCCGGGGGCGGCTTCGGACTCGCCAACGCCGTGCAAGACTCCGGGGAGCGCTCGACCTACACACCGATCAGCCCGTGCCGACTGGCCGACACCCGCTCGAACAACCAGATCGGACCGCGCAACGTTCCGATCGGACCCGACGAGGTCTACACCATCGCCGCCCGTGGCGAGCAGGGTCAGTGCGTGGCCGCCGATCTTCCCGACGATGCCACCGCGCTCGTGCTCAACGTCACGGCGCTCGGCGCGACCAGCCAGACGTTCCTCACCTTCTGGCCCGACGGCGATCGCCCCGAGGCGGCGAGTCTGAACCCGTCGGTCGGTGCTCCGCCGATCCCCAACGCCGTCACGACGGCACTCGCCTCCGACGGCAGTTTCAAGATCTACAACGAACGAGGTGACGTCAACGTCGTGATCGACGTCGCCGGGTTCTACACCGACCACAACCACGACGACCGCTACTACACCAAGACCGAGATCGACGACCGCAACTACACCAAGTCCGAGAGCGACGAGCGCTACTACGACCGGGCCACGACCGAGGCGCTCATCGCGATCGCCGGTCTGCGCATCGGCACCATCGCAGTCGCTGCTCCGGAGTTCAGCCATCGGGCGAGCCCGGCAGAGTACGAGATGACCGGCGGTGGGGTCTGGATCCCGAACGGCGAGGATGGGTATCAGCTCGAAGCCGGCGTGTCACTCCCCGACGGTGCCCAACTGGGCGAACTCCGGGCGACCGTGTTCGACAACACCGGCCCCGACGACCTTCGAGTCGAGCTCGTCAGGTACGACGACGCCGGCGTGCGCACGATCATCGGTGTGGCGAACTCGTCGGGGACGAGCGGCGACTACCTCGAATGGGTGTCGAAGACGCTGATCGATGAGCAGGTCGACAACGACAACTACTCGTACGTGCTCGAGGCGAGCGCCAGGCTGTCGTCGAACAGCAACGTCACTGCGTGGCCGCACGACAACATCCGGCTCCTCAAGGTCGAAGTCCAGTACGCCGACTGAACGTTCACCCGCCGACGATTCGGTCGAGGAATACCTCGGTGCGGGCGTACTCGTCGGCGACGTTGACCGGGTCGCGGAATCCGTGGCCTTCGCCGTCGTACACGACGTAGTCGATGTCGCCGCCCACTGCTCGGATCCGTTCGACGAGCGCGGTGCTCTGCTCGATCGGCACGACCGGATCGTCGGTGCCGTGGAACACCAGCACCGGTTGCACGATTCGGTCGGCACGGTGGATCGGCGACAGCTCGGTGTATCGGTCGGCGGACTCGGGCAACGGTCCGACCAGGGTGTCGGTGTAGTGCGCCTCGAAGCGATGGGTCACCTCCGTCAGCGCCAACAGGTCGCTCACCGGATACGACGCGACGCCCCCGGCGACGAGGTGGCCGTGGTCGGCGAGCACGCCGAGCACCGTCAACCCACCCGACGACCCACCCATCATCACCGTGCGGTCGGGACTCGACCAGCCCTGCGAGTGCGAGCAAGCGAGCAGGTCGGCGGTGTCGTCGACGTCGAGGCGACCCCAACCACCGTGTAGCGCCTGTTGGTACTCGCGACCGTGCCCGGTCGTGCCACGGGGATCGACCACGAGGATGTCCCACCCGCGGCTCAGCCAGTACGAGAACCTCGGACGCCACTCGACCTGCCACTGATCGGTCGGTCCGCCGTGCACCCAGCAGATCGTTCGGCCTTCGCCCGCGACGAACCGTCGAGCGTGCAACGTGGCGCTCGCGTCCGACGACTCACACGCGACGAGTTCTGGTTCGGGCAGATCCCGGCTGCTCCACGCCTCGTTCGGACCGACTGCGAGCGGGCGGCGAGTCGCTTCGCCGCCTCCGACCTCGTAGATCACGACCTGTGTCGGAGTGCGAGCGCCGCTGCGCAACGCCACCACCGATTCGCCGTCGGGGAGCCACATCACGTGACCGTGCACGCCGCGGCCGAGTCGTTCCACCTCACCGCTCGACAGATCGACCACGTTCAGGCTTCCGTGACCGGCTTCGTTGCGCGTGAACGCGACTCGAGCGCCGTCGGGCGACACGTCGTACGAGCGGTTGCCCATCCCCCACGTCGGCCCGGCATGCTCCAGCGACTCGGCGACGACAGTGTCGCCGCCGAGGTACACGTTGAGCCACCCCGAGCCGTCGTGGACGTGCATCGGGCGGCCGTCGGGAGCGAAGCGCGGCTGTTGGATCGCTGCGTCGTCGATGCCCGTGATGCTGATCGCTCCGGTCGCCAACGAGCAGTCGACACGCACCGCGCCGTCCCACGGCATGTCGGGTGGGCTCCAACCGGCCCACGACACCATCGTTCCGTCCGGAGACACGCACGGATCGAAACAGAACTCGTGGCGACCATCGTCGAGGCGCTGCGTCTCCCCCGACGACAACGATGTCGACATCACGCGAGCCTCGTCGACCACGTAGACGACGAACTCGCTCGTGCCGCCGGCGGTCATCGAATCGACCGCCGGGGCCCGACACGATCCCTCGATCGAGGTGACCATGCGCCCTGCCGAACCATCACTCGGTTGCAGCCACAGCGACCCCTCCGACGTCACGTACACCAGCTCGGCACCCCCGCCGGTCCACGTGTAACAGGCGCCGCCGAGGCCACGCCCCGGGGCAGGGTCGGGTCCGTGGCTCAGCAGACGTGGCGGCCGACGATCGAGGTGTTGGATCACGATCGCCGACTGCCGGCCCCACCGCTGCACCCAGCTCACCGCACCGCCACCGGGCACCGGTTTCGGTTCGGTCAGGTCGATTCCCGACTGGACGAGCGACAACGGAATCGGATCGAGCACGCCCGAATCGTAGGGCGACGCGAAACCCACTTGATCGACCGCTGCCGTTTCGCCGACACTGTGCCTCGACCCACGAGAGGAGGTGCCCCGATGATCAACCCAACCGACACGCCGAACATGCCGAATCCCGGCAACGACACGACCCGCGTCGCCATCGGAGCGGCACCCCTCGTGCTCTGCCGCCTCGGCTGACGATCCGGCCATCGCGCCCCGTCCACCGGTCAGGCGACCTTTCCACCGAAGGGCGATCTTGCGCCCAGTGGCCGAGCCGCGCCCGTCCCCACTCGCTGCGCACACGCGCACCGGTTCCCCAACAACAACCACCAACAGAAAGCAGCACCGCCATGTACGGCATCAGCACACACCACGACCTGCTCATCATCCGACAGATCCACTCGGACCTGCGTCGACACACGAGCGTCTCGAAAGAGTTCCGTGAGGCCAGCGGCCATCACCGATATCGCTCGCGACACCGACGCCGAGTCAGGTCGTAGCCGAAACCAGCTCCGTTTCCGGCCGAATCCGATCGGCCGGAAACGGAGAGTTCGGGCCGCATTGGTTACGTTGAAGACATGACATCGTCGTCACGCCAGCAACCAGACCGAAACCTCGCCATGGAGCTCGTCCGAGCGACCGAAGCAGCATGCATGGCCGCCGCCCGATGGGTCGGCCGAGGCGAGAAGGAAGCCGCCGACGGGGCAGCCGTCGAGGCGATGCGCCTCTCGCTCTCGACGGTGTCGATGACCGGCACCGTCATCATCGGCGAAGGCGAGAAGGACGATGCCCCGATGCTGTTCAACGGCGAGGAGGTCGGCGACGGTTCACTGCCGCTCGTCGACGTCGCCGTCGACCCGATCGACGGCACCACCCTCACAGCACACGGCAAGACCAACGCACTCTCGGTCATCGCGGTGGCCGACCGCGGCTCGATGCTCGACCCGGGCCCGTCGTTCTACATGCAGAAGATCTGCGTCGGCCCCGAGTCGGTCGGCGCGATCGACATCACCGCCAGCGCCACACAGAACCTGCGATGGATCGCCAAGTCGAAGCGCAACGACGTCCGCGACCTCACTGCGGTGATCCTCGACCGCCCGCGCCACGAAGACCTCATCCGCGAGGTGCGTGCGGCCGGCTGTCGTATCCGGCTCATCAGCGACGGCGACGTCTACGGCTCGGTGGCCACGTCGTGGCCCGACGCCGGCGTCGACGTGCTGTTCGGCATCGGCGGCACCCCCGAGGGCGTCATCTCCGCCGCCGCCATGAAGGCGATGGGCGGTGAGATGCAGGTGCGCTTCGCCCCGCAGAGCGACGACGAGAAGAACGCGATGCTCGACGCCGGCTACGACCTCGACCGCGTCATGACCCAAGACGACCTCATCACCAGCGACAACGCGTTCTTCGCCGCCACGGGCCTCACCGACGGGGCGCTGCTCCGCGGCGTCCGCTTCGACGCTCGCGGGGCCCGCACGCAGAGCCTCGTGATGCGCTCACGATCGGGCACGGTCCGGTTCATCGACGCTCGCCACCGGGTCAAGAAGCTTCGCGAGTTCGCGGCCATCGACTACTGATCACGATCGTGCAGACATGAGACTGTACTCTCATGTCTGATGACGACGTATCACCTGGCACAACTCAACCTCGGCCTGCTGCGCGCGCCGCTCGACACCGACGAGATGGCGGAGTTTCGTGCCGCGCTCGACCCGATCAACGCGATAGCCGAAGCGACGCCAGGGTTCGTGTGGAGGCTGCAAGACGACTCGGGCCAGTCATCGACCCACGTGGAGGTGCCGGGTGCCACCGACCCGCTGTGGGCGCCCAACATGTCGGTGTGGGAGTCGCTCGAGTCGCTCCAGCACTTCATGTACAAGAGCGGGCACGCGAGCTACCTGCGGCGACGCGCGGAGTGGTTCCAACGCCCCGAGGGGCTGATCAACGTGCTGTGGTGGCTTCCGGCCGGTGAGATCCCGACGCTCGACGACGGCGTGCGACGCCTCCGCCACCTGGAAGCGAACGGGCCGAGCGACGAAGGTTGGGACCTCCGCCGTCGGCTCGATCCGCCGGACGCGTTCAGCCGAAGCCGTTGACGAGCACGGCGAAGTGCTTCGACGTGGCGTCGTGGCGCTTGCCGACGACCGCCTGGTACTCGCCCGACTCGTAGATCTCCTTGGCCTTCTCCATCGACTCGAACTCGAGCACCACGGTCTGCTTGCCGGCGCCTTCCCCCTCGACCTGAGTGGAGTCACCGTCGAGCACCAACAGCTTGCAATCGGTACCGATCTTCAGGGCCGGGCCGGCGCCTTGCTGGTACTCGCCGTACAGCTCCGGATTGTCGACGTCGTAGTTCACGATGAGGTAAGCGGTCATGGACAGATCCTGCCAGACGCTCGGCCCCCGTGACGCAGCGAAGCGGCCCCGAGGGGCCGCTTCGTGTCGATGACATGTGGCTCCGTCGAGACGGAGCGCTCGCCCGAATCAGGCGGTGAAGGAGGTGCCGGTGGTGGTGAGACGAGCTCGTGCTCGGGCCTTGCCGGCGACGGCGTCGGCGATGTTCGCCTCGACCGTCTCGGTCTTGAGCGTCATCTCGTGGCGCTCGAGCGCTTGCTTGGCCCGGGCGACATCGATCTCGTCGGCCAGTTCGGCGACGTCGGACAGGATCGACACCGTGTTGCCGCTCACCTCGACGAAGCCGCGGTGTACGGCGACGTCCTGGATCTTGCCGTCGGTGAGGAAGATCCGCGTGTGGTTCTCGACGAGCGCTCCCAGGAACGGCGCGTGGCCGGCCTGGAAGGCGATCTCGCCGCCACCGTTGGTGCGCGTGATGACCATGTTGGCCTCACCCGAGAAGAGGACCTTCTCGGGTGACACGATGTCGACTCGCATCGAGTCGGCCATGATCAGCTCTCCGCCAGGGCCTTGGCCTTGGCCTGGACCTGGTCGATGTTGCCGACGTTCAAGAACGCCTGCTCGGGCAGATCGTCGAGCTGACCGTCGATGAGCGCTTCGAACGACTCGACGGTCTCGGCGACGGGCACGTACTCACCGTCGAGACCGGTGAAGGTCTTGGCGACGTAGAACGGCTGCGACAGGAAGCGCTCGACCTTACGAGCACGCGACACCGTGAGACGGTCTTCCTCCGACAGTTCGTCGAGACCGAGGATGGCGATGATGTCTTGCAGTTCCTTGTAGCGCTGCAGCGTCTCCTGCACACGACGGGCCACGTTGTAGTGGTGGTCGCCGACGACCTCGGGGCTGAGGATCGTCGAGGTCGATGCGAGCGGGTCGACCGCCGGGTAGATACCGAGCGCCGCCACCTGGCGGGAGAGCTCGGTCGTGGCATCGAGGTGCGTGAAGGTCGTGAACGGCGCCGGGTCGGTGTAGTCGTCAGCAGGGACGTACACGGCCTGCAGCGAGGTGATCGAGCGGCCCTTCGTCGAGGTGATGCGCTCCTGGAGCTGCCCCATCTCGTCGGCGAGCGTCGGCTGGTAACCCACGGCGGAAGGCATACGACCGAGGAGCGTCGACACCTCGGAACCGGCCTGCACGAAGCGGAAGATGTTGTCGACGAACAGGAGGACGTCCTGGTTGGCGACGTCACGGAAGTACTCCGCCATCGTCAGCGCCGACAGGGCGACACGGAGGCGCACGCCCGGCGGCTCGTCCATCTGGCCGAACACGAGGGCAGCTTTTTCGTACACCTCGGACTCGATCATCTCGAGGCGGAGGTCGGTGCCCTCACGGGTGCGCTCACCGACGCCGGCGAACACCGACACACCACCGTGCTGCGAGGCAACACGGTTGATCATCTCGGTGATGAGCACGGTCTTGCCCACGCCGGCACCGCCGAACAGGCCGATCTTGCCGCCCGAGACGTACGGGGTGAGCAGGTCGACGACCTTGATGCCCGTTTCGAACATGCGAGCCGAGGGCTCGAGTGCGTCGAAGGTCGGTGCGTCGCGGTGGATGTCCCAGCGCTCGACCGACTCGATGCCGTCGGGCTGCGTGTCGAGGGCTTCGCCCCACACGTTCCAGACGTTGCCGAGTACCTTCTCGCCGACCGGCACCTGGATGCCGTGGCCGGTGTTGCGCACTTCGGCGCCACGCACGAGACCGTCGGTCGGCTTCATGCAGACGGCGCGGACACGTCCGTTGCCGAGCTGCTGTGCGACCTCGGCGAGGACGACGATCGTCTCACCTTCGAGGGTCACGTCGAATTCGAGGGCCGTGTTGATCTCGGGAAGAGCGCCGCGGGGGAACTCGACGTCGATCACGGGGCCAGCAATACCGACGACTCGGCCGCTCTGGAGTTCGTTTTCTGTCATGGTCATTTCGATGGTCTCCTGTGTGAGATCAGATCTGGTCGTCGGGGTACTTCTCGTTGTGGAACTGGCGGGCCTGTCCTTGCCAGTCGTCACGTTGGATGCGGCCTTCGAAGCCGAGGTGATCGTCGATGCGATCCATGTCTTCGTCGTTCCACGTGGTGATTTCTTTGAAGGTGAAGATCCCCATCTCGTGGAGACGTCCTTCGAGAACCGAGGCGACACCCTTGATGCGCTTCAGGTCGTCTGGCTCCACATCGCCGGCAGGGGCTGCGTCGGATGCGGGCTCAGGAGCTTCTTCTCGCTCCAACGTCGCCACACCGGCCGGTGCGCTCGACGCTGCGGAGGAGGTGTTGTCGCCCATCGGAGCGGCCGGGGCGATGGTGGCAGCGGGGTTGATGCCGCTGAACATCGAGCCGTCGTCACCGAGGTCGAGGTAGGCACCGTCGACGACGTCGCCTTCGAGGGCTGCGGCACCGCCGACGATCTCCATGATCTCGGCCGTGATCGACGCCTGTCGGGCACGGTTCATGACGATGCTGAGGCTCTTGATGAGCTCTTCGGCGTTGTCGGTCGCCGACTTCATCGCCCGTTGACGGAATGCGTGCTCGGAGGCAGCGGCGTTGAGCAGCGCAGCGTAGATACGCGCTTCGACGTAGCGAGGAAGCAGCGAATCGAGGATCGTCAGCGGATCGGGTTCGAACTCGAAGTCGGCACCCGTTCCGTCGTCGGAGCCGGCCTTGCCGTCGCCTCCGGCCACCGTGTCACCGCTGAGCGGGACGAGCGGACGCAGCACGACTTCCTGGCTACCTGCCGTGATGAAGCGGGTGTAGACGAGTTCGACCTTGTCGACCTTGCCCGAGGCGTAGAGGTCGACGACGTACTCACCGATGCGACGCGCATCGTCGTACGACGGCTGATCGCTGAAGCCCTGGAACGACTGGCCGAGCTGGTAGTTGCGGAAGCGGAAGTACCCCTCCGCCTTCTTGCCCACCGGCACGATGAGGTAGTCGAGACCCTTGAGGACGTCGGCCTTGACCTCGCCCTCGGTCGCACGCTGGATGCCGGCGTTGTAGCCGCCACACAGTCCGCGGTCGGCGGTGATCGCCACGTAGCACGTGGTCTTCAACTCGTCGCGGCCCTTGAGCAGCGGCGAGTCGGACGTGCCACCCGCAGCAGCGAGGTCCTTGACGACCTCGGTGATCTGCTCGGAGTACGGCACGGCGGCTTGCACACGCTGCTGCGCCTTGACGATGCGCGAACCGGCGATGAGTTCCATCGCTCGCGTGATCTTCTTCGTCGACTGCATCGCCTTGACGCGTCCACGGAGAATTCGCTCTTGTCCACCTGCCATTACGATTCTCCTCGGCTCAGCACAGGACTCTGCGACAGAGCGGGATCGCCGAGGAGGCCAGCCTCGTCGCTGGCGCTTCCCTCGGCGGCATTCGCCGCTGTGTACTGCTGTGGCATTCGTTCAGTTCCCTTTGAAGTTCGTGGTCGGTGGTCGAACGGGGTCCGACTATTCGGTGGCGAGCGTCTTGTTCGACGCGGCGTCGCCCAGTTCGTCGGCATCGACGGCGGTCGGGTCGACGGCGTTGGTCGTCTCGTCGCTCGTCGTGAAGGTCGCCTTGAACGCAGCGATCGCGTCGCCGAGCGAGTCGGGCAGACCCGACGACTTGATCTCTTCGAGGAGACCAGCGTTGCTGGTGCGCATGTGCTCGATGAGCTCGCGCTCGAAGCGGACCACGTCGACGACGGGCAGGTCGTCGAGGTAGCCGTTGGTGCCGGCGTAGATCGACACGACCTGCTCCTCGACGGGCATCGGCGAGTTGAGCGGCTGCTTGAGCAGCTCGACGAGGCGGTAACCACGAGCGAGCTGAGCGGCGGAGATGGCGTCGAGCTCGGAACCGAACGTGGCGAACGCTTCGAGCTCACGGAACTGCGCGAGGTCGAGCTTCAACGTACCGGCGACCTTCTTCATCGACTTGATCTGTGCGTCACCACCGACACGAGACACCGAGATGCCCACGTCGACGGCGGGACGAACACCCGACTTGAACAGGGCGTCCTGGAGGAAGACCTGGCCGTCGGTGATCGAGATGACGTTGGTCGGGATGAACGCCGACACGTCGCCGGCCTTCGTCTCGATGATCGGGAGTGCGGTGAGCGAACCTGCGCCGTTCTCGTCGGAGAGCTTGGCGGCACGTTCGAGCAGACGCGAGTGCAAGTAGAACACGTCGCCCGGGTACGCCTCACGGCCCGGCGGGCGGCGGAGGAGCAGCGAGATCTGACGGTAGGCGTCGGCCTGCTTCGAGAGGTCGTCGTACACGACGAGAGCGTGCTCGCCGTTGTCCATCCAGTGCTGCCCGATGGCGCAACCGGCGTACGGAGCGAGGTACTTGAACGGTGCCGAGTCGGCAGCCGGAGCGGTCACGACGACCGTGTACTCCATCGCACCAGCGGCACGCAGGGTGGCGACGGTCTGGGCGACCGTGGAACCCTTCTGGCCGATCGCGACGTAGATGCACTTCACGCCGAGACCCTTCTGGTTGAGGATCGTGTCGATCGCGACGGCGGTCTTGCCCGTCTTGCGGTCACCGATGATCAGCTCGCGCTGGCCACGGCCGATCGGGGTCATGGCGTCGATCGCCTTGATGCCGGTCTGGAGCGGCTCGTGCACCGGCTTGCGGCCGAGGATGCCCGGTGCCTGGATCTCCATGCGGCGCTGGATCGCACCGACGAGGTCGCCGGCGCCGTCGACGGGCTCGCCGAGCGCGTTGACGACACGGCCGAGCAGCGCGTCACCGACGGGCATCGAGAGAATGCCGCCGGTCGACTTGACCGTCTGGCCTTCTTCGATGTTGTCGACGTCGCCGAGCACGACGGCACCGATCGAGTCCTCGTCGAGGTTGAGGGCCAGGCCCACGGAACCGTCTTCGAACTCGAGCAGTTCGTTCACCGCGGCGTCGGGGAGGCCCGAGACGCGGGCGATGCCGTCACCGACTTCGGCGACGCGCCCGACGGTGCGAGCTTCGAGCGACGGTTCGAAACCGTCGAGGTTCTTCTTGAGAGCGGAAGCGATGTCCGCTGCGGAGATGGTGAGTTCAGCCATGATGCTTTTCCCTGACGGCCTTAGAGGCGGCTCTTGAGTTGATCGATGCGAGTGCGGACGGAATCGTCGATGACATCGTCACCCACGACGGCAACGACGCCCCCAACCACGGAGGGGTCGACGGTTGCCTTGAGGTTCAGGCTCTTGCCTGTGGCGTTCTCGAGCGCCGCCTTGAGGCGAGCTTCCTGATCGGCCGTGAGCGCAACCGCGGTGCGCACCTGCGCCACGTCGAGCTGCTTCGCGTTGCTGGCCCGGTGGACCAGCTGGTCGACGATGGCCGGGAGGTCACGTCCGCGGCCGGAGCCGACGACCATGCCGAGGAGTTGCGACGTGGTCGCCGTGGCCTTGCCACCGAGGAGGTCCTCGATGATCGCCTGGCGCTTGTCGGCCGGGATCTGCTCGTCGGTCAGCGCACTGCGGAGTTCGTCGCTGGACTCGTACGACCGGGCGAACCGGAACAACTCGTCTTCGACCTCGTCGAGGGTTCCTTCGGCGCGGGCGACTTCGAAGAGTGCCCGGGCGTAGCCCTGGATGCGTGCGTCGCTCATGATTGTGCTCCCACTCGTGAGATGAAGCCTTCGATGAGTTCCTGCTGGGTCGCGTCGTCGAGCGACGTGGTGACAGCGGACTCGATCGCCTGCGACGAGAAGCGTGCGATGTCGGCCCGGAGGTCGTCGGCGCCACGTCCGGCAGCAGCTGCGATGTCGGCTTCGGCCTTCGCTTCGAGCTCGGCGACTTCGGCGGCGAGACGTGCCCGCCCGTCTTCGAGGAGTGCGGCGGCTTGCTGGTCGGCTTCGGCGAACAGGCGAGTGCGCTCACCTTCGACGTCACCGAGGTTGGTGCGGATCTGCGCTGCGTCGGCCTCGGCCTTGGCGCGGGCTGCGGCCGACTCGTCGAGATCGGCTTGGATCCGAGCGGTGCGGTCCTTCATGCCCTTCGCGATGGCCGGCCAGGCCAGCTTGTAGAGCAGACCGAAGACGATCAGGGTGGCGAGGCCACCGATGACGACTTCCTTCATCGGCGCGAAGTACGGGCTCAGCGAGGTGGAGCCCTTGCCGTCGTTCGGCACCGACTCGGCCTGCAGGACACCGACGACGCTCTGGAGCGCTGCCATGTTCATGATGAAACTCCGGTTCCCATGGAGGAGCGGACGGCACTGGCGACCTTGCCGGAATCGGCGGGCTTGCCCGTGGCGATCTCGGCGGCGCGGGTGACGACTGCGGTCACGGCCGACTCGACGTCGCCGAGCGCTGCCTGACGTGCCGCTTCGACCTCGGCCGCAGCTGCTGCACGCTTCTCGGCGATGCGAGCGTTGACCTCGCTCAGCTTCTCGGTGCGTTCCGCTTCGAGCGTGGCTCGGGCGGCGTCGACCTTCTGCTGGGCTTCGGCGCGCACCGAGGTGAGGCGAGCCTCGTACTCGGAGACATCAGCCCGAGCGGCAGCGGTGAGCGTCTCGGCGCTCTCGCGATCGCTCTGGATGCTGTCGTAGCGGGCCTGCATGCCTTCCCGAACCTTCGGGAAGAGCCAGTACCGCATACACACGGCGAGGACGACGAACGCTCCGAATCCCCAGAGCATCTCCTTGCCCTCGGGGGCGATCGGATTGAGCTCAGGACACTCTTCGCTCCCGACCGCGAATTCCTCGTCGTTGAGGTCGGTGCGCACACATGTTTCGGCTTCGAGCAGCGTGAACTGCATCGTCCCCGAGGCATGTGAACTTGTGACGACGGCTGTCAGCACGTCAACTCCATTCATGGATTGCTATGACGAATACGGCTTCTCAGTCGTCGCTCGAGTCGAGCGACGACACGGCACGCCGAATCAGGCGAACTTGAGAAGAATGAAGACAACGAAGCCGATGAGTGCGAGAGCTTCGGTGAAGGCGATGCCGAGGAACATGGTCGTACGGACCATGCCGGCAGCCTCCGGCTGACGCGCCATTGCTTCAACGGACTTACCGACGAGGTAGCCGATGCCGATACCCGGGCCGATGGCGGCGAGGCCGTAGGCGTAGCCAGCCGACGCTGCGGCTGCGGTGTTCTTGGCATCTGCCGGATCGACGCCTGCTTCTTCAGCAGCGGCGACCAGTGCGGTGAATGCTTCCATTGGGGTGTTTCTCCTGTTGTGGTTTGAAGAGGTGAGGGAGATCTGTGCTGAACCCGTGCGGGATCGGGCTCAGTGCTCGTCGCCGTGACCGGCGGTGGAGTTGCTGATGTAGACCGCCGCCAGGATGGCGAAGATGTACGCCTGCAAGAAGGCGACGAGAATCTCGAACGCCGTCAAGAAGACGAGCATCAGGAACGGCAGGATGCTCGTCGGAACGAGCAGCGCCTGACTGGTTTCAGCCGTTGCCAGCGCGTGCGTGAGCAGTGCGAAGGTGACGAGCAGAATGTGACCGGCGAGCATGTTCGCCATGAGTCGCACCGTGAGGCTGAACGGCGTGACGATGATCGTCGAGATGAACTCGATGGCGCCCACCAGCGGCTTGAGGGCCGTTGGGACTCCCGGAGGCCACAGCAGGTGGCCGAAGTACGCAGCGCCCTGGTGCTTGAGGCCGGTGCCGATGTAGACGACCCAGACCAGCAGCGACAGCGCCAGCGGGATGGCGATGCGAGCGGTGGCCGGCATCTGGAAGAACGGCAGGATGCCCGGGATGTTGCAGAGGAAGATGAAGATGAAGAGGCTCAGCAGGAAGGGGGTCCACTTGAGACCGTCCTTGCCGAGCGTCTGCATGACGATGCCTTCTTCGACGAACTCGATGGCCTGCTCGGCGAGGTTGCGAGGGCCCGTCGGAGCGAGCTTGGCGTCAGCGCGACTGGCGAGCAGGAAGAGCCCGATGCCGAGCAGCGACGCGAGGCACGCGATGAGCGCGATCTTGTTGAACGTCGGGAAGATGTCTTGCCAACGCAACAGTTCGTTGATCGGCGGGAAGACGAGTCCTTTGGCAGCGAGCACGTGTGTTTCCGTTTCGGTGTTGAGGGCGAATTGAGGAGAACGATGGGAGAGACTAGAGGGTTACGAGCCGTTTGCGGCCCGTGTCGGTTTGAGCCCCGGATGAGCGAGCGACAGGGCGACGAATTTCATCTCCCAGAAGAGCAGTCCGAGGTGCGTCACGATGATTGTCGATCCGAGTGCCGGAAGTGAAATCCATGACGCATCTTTCACCATCCAGACGGCGAGAAAGATCAAGCCGAGCCGGATGAGGTAACCGAACAGGGTGGCGCCCATCATCAGCGCGACCGAGATGCGAGCTGCGGTGGCGATGAGAGCGGCCGAGAGAGCGAAGTTGCCGAGGACGATGGCGATGCCGTACATCGACGACCAGACGCCGTCGCCACCCCAGATGACGGCGCACACGGCGACGAGCAGCGGCGCGACGAACAGCCCGCGCTTGATCATGTCGGTCGACACGCTCACTTCGGGGGCCGGGCCGTCGAAGCGGGTGGTGATCAGGTCGGGTGATTCGGCCACGGTCATCACGCCGCCTCGTCGTTCGAGATCGAGGCGGGCCCCTGCAGCTTGGCGAGGCGCTCGGCGTCGTGCTGGTTCATGCGCAGCTCGTAGCTGTAATAGAACTTCGCGAAGAGGCCGATGGCGCCGAGCACGGTGAGCACGATCATGAAGATCGGGGTGGTGTCGAAGAGGCGGTCGAGTCCGTAGCCGGCTCCGAGGAACAGCACGAGCACGATGACGGCGTCCATGCCGTGGCCGAGGGAATCCTCGGTGTTGACGCGTGCGTCGGTGCGTACTTTCGGAAGGAATCTCATGGAGTCGAGTGTCTCGGTCTGCGGCGTCGTGGTCGTTGCCCGCTCATGGTGCCGGAGTGGCCGGCGAGGGCGTTCGACGAGCGGCGCTGCGGCGCTTGTGAAACTTTGCACAACCTAGTGCACGGCCACCGGCTCGGCAACCCTGCAACGCAAGTGTCACGCGATCCGCTGGAATAATTCAGTGGTCGTCGACACCAGTCGTGAGACCGGTGTCGGCATCGTCGAACAGCGTCGGTTGATCCGGGTCGTCGGGTGGCGTCTCGAGCTCGATGCCGTGAGGTGGCGTGTTGTTGTCGCGGCGCTGCTGGATGACGCTCGGATGCAGCATCGTGAAGAGCGCGATGCCGAGCGCGGCAACACCGAACGGCAGGTACGTCGGGTTCTGGTCGGTGAGCGTCGGGTACAACACGAACCCCGAGAGGAGCGCGGTCCACGACCACAGGATCAGCACGCTGCGACGGTGCCCGTGGCCGAGGTTGATGAGGCGGTGATGCAGGTGGCCCTTGTCGGCCGACGCCAACGACTTGCGGCTCGTCGCCCGCCGGAGGATCGCGAACATCGTGTCGAAGATCGGCACGCCCAGGATGAGCAGCGGAATGGCGATCGGCGCGAGGAAGAAGTAGGTCGTGCCGACGAACTGCGTCTGGAACGGGTCGGCGCGCCCACCGACCACGCTCGTCGACACCGCGAGCAGCAGGCCGAGCAGCAACGCTCCCCCGTCGCCCATGATGATGCGCGCCGGGTTGAAGTTGTGCGGCAGGAAGCCGAGGCACACGCCGACGGCGATGATCGCGAACAGCGGGCCGATGTTGCCGCCGCCGATGAAGCCTCGATCGGTGAGCTCCTGGCTGTAGAGGAAGAACGCCCCGGCACCGATGGCCACCACGCCGGCGGCCAGTCCGTCGAGACCGTCGATGAGGTTGATCGCCTGCGTCATGCCGACCAACCACAGGACGGTGATGAGCGGTTTGAGGTCGTCGGAGAGGATGACCGCGTCGAGGTACGGCACGCGGAAGTAGAACATCACGACGCCGAACCACACCAGCGCGAGTCCGGCCATGACGGTGAAGAAGATCTTGGCGGGGGCGCTCACCTCGCGCACGTCGTCGACGAGTCCGACGCCGAACACGATCGCCGCGGCGATCAGCACGCCGAGCGGCTCGGAGTTCGATTCGAAGAGCAGCGAGAAGTCGGAGATCGCCCACGCGACGCCGAGCGCGACGGCGAAGCCGATGAACATCGCGAGACCACCGACGTCGGGAAGCGGCTCGGTGTGCACGCTTCGAGCGTTGGGCATCGCCACCCAGCCCAACCGGTTGGCGAGTTTCGTGACGAGTGGTGTCGCGACGAAGGTGACGACGGCGGCGATGATCCCGATGATGAGATACGAACCGACGTCAGGCACGGGACGAGACTGTACCCGTCAGGGCGCGCGCCGACCGAGCGCTCGGCGATGGTCGATGCAGCCGGGTGAACCGGTGCTCAGCCGACCCGGAACGTCTCAGTAGGCCGGGAACTTCGAGCAGAGGTCGGCGACCTCGGTGCGCACCTGCGCGATCGCCTCGGGGTTCTCGCGTTCGCGGAGCGCCGTGGCGATGAGCTTGGCGATGACCGGCATCTCGGCCTCGGTCATGCCCTGCGTCGTGACCGACGGCGTGCCGATGCGGACGCCGCTCGTGACGAACGGGCTGCGCGGGTCGTCGGGAATCGTGTTCTTGTTGAGCGTGATCCCGGCCTCGTCGAGGGTGGCCTGTGCGACTTTGCCGGTCAGCTCGGCATCGAACGGGGTGAGGTCGACGACCATCATGTGGTTGTCGGTGCCGCCCGAGACGAGACGGAAGCCCTCGTCGGCGAGCGCCGATGCCAGCGCCGATGCGTTGGCGACGATCTGCGCGGCGTACTCCTTGAACGACGGGTCCATGGCCTCACGGAAGGCGATGGCCTTGCCGGCGATGGCGTGCTCGAGCGGTCCGCCCTGCCAGCCGGGGAACACGGCCTTGTCGATGGCCTTCTGGTGTTCCTGCTTGGAGAGGATGCAACCGCCGCGCGGGCCGCGCAGCGTCTTGTGCGTGGTGAAGGTGACGATGTCGGCGTACGGCACCGGGTTGGGATGAGCGCCGCCGGCGACGAGTCCGGCCAGGTGGGCGATGTCGAACATGAGCAGTGCGCCCACTTCGTCGGCGATCTTCTTGAACGGCTCGGGATCGAGGCGACGCGGGTAGGAGGTGGTCCCGGCGACGATCATCTTGGGTCGGTGCTCGAGCGCGAGTTCACGGACGTTGTCCATGTCGATGCGATCCTCGGCGCCGGTGCCGTAGGCCACGAAGTTGTAGAGCAGCCCGCTGGCGTTGACCGGCGAGCCGTGCGTGAGGTGACCGCCGTGGTCGAGGCTGAGCCCGAGGATGGTGTCGCCCGGCTCGAGCAGCGCTTGGTACACGCACATGTTCGCGTTGGCGCCGGAGTGCGGCTGCACGTTCGCGTGTTCGGCTCCGAAGAGTTCTTTCACGCGATCGATCGCGAGCTGTTCGATCGAGTCGACGATCTGGTTGCCGCCGTAGTACCGCTTGCCGGGGTAGCCCTCGGAGTACTTGTTGGTCAGCACCGAACCCGTGGCGGCCATGACGGCCGGCGAGGTGAAGTTCTCGCTGGCGATGAGCTGGAGTCCGGTGGTCTGGCGCTCGATTTCGCGTTCGATCAGCTCCGACACCTCGGTGTCGGGGTTCGTCGTCGTGGGGAAGGGCATCGCGGGTCCTTACGGGTGGGGTCGGAGAACGGTCTGGAGTCGGAGGACGGGGTTCAGGGGTCGGTGCGTGGGTGAGTGTTGGCGTGGGCCGTGATCAGAAGTCGTCTTCGAGCGCCATGATCTGGTCGACGCGCCGCTGATGGCGGCCGCCTTCGAACTCGGTCTCGGCGAACGTCGTGACGATCTCTTCGGCGAGCCCGGTGCCGACCACGCGGCCACCCATCGACAGCACGTTGGCGTCGTTGTGTTCGCGAGCCATGCGTGCGGTGTAGAGGCAGTTGCAGAGGGCGGCACGGATGCCGCGCACCTTGTTGGCGGCGAGTTGTTCGCCTTGGCCGCTGCCGCCGATCACGATGCCCCAGTCGGCGTCGCCGTCGCGGACGGTGCGGGCGACACCGGCGCAGATCTCGGGGTAGTCGACCGACTCGGTCGAGTGGGTCCCCTGGTCGTCGACCTCGTGGCCGTGCTGTCGGAGAAACCCGACGAGGTGCTGCTTCAGTTCGAAGCCGGCGTGGTCGGAGCCAATCGCAATGCGTGCCATCGGGATCGCAGTGTACGAGCCGCAGCCGCCCGCATCCGAAAGACTTACAAGAAGTACGCCACCGACCTGGGTCGTTCATGGTGGTGGCGTGGATGTCACGCGACGGCGAATCGTCGGCGCGACAACGTGCTTCGTAGGGTTGGCGATCGTGGCACTCGATCCTCGCACCCCCGTCATCGTCGGCGTCGGCCAGTACCTGCACCGCGCCGAGTCGCTCGACGACGCACTCGAACCCGCGGCGCTCATGGAGCGCGCCGTCCTCGAGGCCGTGTCCGACGCCGGGCTCGACGGCCCGCCCCCGGCCGACTCGGTGCGCGTCGTCAACATCATCGGCTGGCGCTACCGCAACGCGCCGCGCTTCCTCGCCGAGCGACTCGGCATCACCGACTGCGAACTCGCCGAGTCGACCCCCGGCGGCAACAGCCCGCAGGCCCTCGTCAACCAGACCGCGCTCGACATCGCCGGCGGCTCGACCGACATGGCGATCCTCTCGGGTGCCGAAGCGTTCCGCACCTACATGCGGGCGCGCAAGCAGGGCATCAAGCTCGACTGGCCGAAAGCCGACGACGGCGACGTCCCGGTGTTCATCGGCAAACCGCTCGACATGAACCACGAGCACGAGCGCGAGCTCGGCTTGATGATGCCGGTGCAGATCTACCCGATGTTCGAGACCGCGCTGCGCGCCGAATCCGGCCGCACCGTCGGCGAGCACCAGGCGTTCCTCGGGAAGCTGTGGTCGGATCTGAGCCACGTGGCCGCCGGCAACCCGAACGCGTGGATCCGCGAACCCAAGACGCCCGACGAGATCACGACGGTGAGCGCGAAGAACCGCATGATCGGTTTCCCGTACCCGAAGCTGATGAACTCGAACAGCGACGTCGACATGGGTGCCGCGCTCATCATGTGCTCGGTCGAAGCCGCCGAGCGGATGGGCATCGACCGCGACCTGTGGGTGTTCCCGCTGTCGGGTGCCGACTGCCACGAACACAACTACGTGTCGAACCGCGACACGTTCTCGCGCACTCCGGCGATCGAACTCGGCGGCAAGCGGGCGCTGGAGTTGGCCGGCGTCACGATCGACGACGTCGGCCTCGTCGACCTGTACTCGTGCTTCCCCGCGGCGGTACAGCTCGGAGCGAAGTCGCTCGGCGTCGACCTCGACCAGCAGTGGTCGCGCACCGGCGGACTGCCGTTCGGCGGTGGCCCCTGGAACAACTACCCGATGCACGCGATCGCCACGATCGTCGGCGAGTTGCGCGAGCAACGCGACGAGACCGGGCTCGTGTGGGCCAACGGCGGCTACGCCACGAAGCACGCATTCGGCGTGTACGCCACCACTCCCCCGGCCGACGGGTTCCGCCACACGTCACCGCAGGCCGAGATCGACGCGCTGCCCAAACGCGAACTCGCGGTCGGTGCCGACGCAGCGGGTGCCGTCGACATCGAGGCCTACACGGTCATGTTCGACCGTGACAACGAGCCCGAGACCGCGCTCGCGGCATGCCTCCTTCCCGACGGTCGCCGCGCCTGGGGCAAGAGCTCCGACCTCGCGGTGGCCACGGCGATGTGCGACGGCGAATGGGTCGGCGTCAGCGCCACACTCGCCGACGACGCCACGTTGACGATCGACTGACCGCGACACTCGCGACGAGTCGCGCCGCTGTCTACTGATCGATGCGGTCGTTCCCCGACAGCACACCTCGATCGGGGCAGTTCTCGAAGAGGTGGTTCTCGGTCGCCGAGATGTCGACGTCGACGATCAGACTCGGGTCCTCGATGATCGGCGGCAACTGCTCGAGCAGTGCCCGCGCTGCTTCGTCGACCATCTCGTCGAGTGCAGGGTCGTCGATCGTCACCGCGAGCGTCTCCGACTCGAGACCGGCCTCGGTCACCGCGGCGAGCCACATGTCGCCGAGCGCGACGATCGTGGGCTCGTCGACCCCGGCATCGGCGAGCAGGGCACGAGCACGTTCGGCGCGTCGGAGCAACGGGGTCGGCAAGTCGACCGTGAGCGCCTGCCGATCGGATTCGATCGCCGCCGGAAGATGCTCGCCCATCGCCGCCACGGCGCGGCTCAACACGTCGGTCGCGACCACTTCGAGCCGTGCCGCGGCCTCGCCGCCCTGGATCGCCCAGCCGAACGTCAGCGCCTGATACGAACCGGCGAACTCGCTCCACGAGCGACAGAACTCGTCGTCGCTGTCGATTCCCGGCACCCCCGTCTCGGACACCGGCTCGATGGGTTCGAGTACCGAGTCGGACACGGCGACGTCGCCGGGTGGCTGCGGCGGCACGGGTCCGAGGTCGTCGGTTTCGGTGAACACCGCCGTGTCGGGGCCGCCGGTGTCGGTCGCTTCCGTGACCGCGGTCTCGACCGCGGCGTCGACCTCGGTGCCGTTCTCCACACCCCGTTGGTCGTCCGACGACGAGCACGCGGTGGCCATCGACACGAGTACTGCCGCCATCGCGAACGGCCTGCGCAGCTTCATTGCTCCAGTGTGCACCGCGACCTGCCAAGCTCGGCGGTATGCCCGAGATGTCCACCCGTCCGAAGATGATCATCGACTGCGATCCCGGCCACGACGACGCCGTGGCGATCGTGACCGCTGCCCATTTCGCCGACGTCCGAGGCATCGTCACGGTCGCCGGCAACGCCCCGCTCGACCGGACGACACACAACGCGTTGGTCATGCGCGATCTGCTCGAACTCGACACCCCGGTCCACTCCGGCGCCGCCCGCCCGTTGATCGCTCCGGCCCGCGATGCCGGTTTCGTGCACGGTGAATCCGGGCTCGACGGAGCCGAACTCCCCGAGCCGACCACCCCGCTCGACTCGACCGACGGCGTCGACTTCATCATCGACACGTGCCGTGCCGAGGACGACGTCTGGTTGGTGCCGATGGGCCCGCTCACCAACATCGCGTTGGCGCTTCGCCAGGCGCCCGACCTCGTCGACCGGGTCGCCGGCATCTCGCTCATGGGCGGCGGGACGTTCGGCAACCGAACCGCTGCCGCCGAGTTCAACATCTGGGCCGACCCCGAAGCCGCGGCGATCGTGTTCGGTTCGCAGGTCCGCCCGCTGATCATGGCCGGGCTCGACGTGACCCACCAGTTCCAGGTCACCCGCGACCGCATCGAACAGACCCGGGCACTGCCCGGACGGGTCGCGTCGATTCTCGCCGACCTCTTCGACTTCTTCTCGGGCACGTACCTCCGACGCCACGACGACGGATCGATCGGCGGTGCGGCGCTCCACGACCCGTTGGCGGTCCTGGCCGTCACCCATCCGGCGCTCTTCGACCGCGAGCAACGCCACGTCGTGGTCGAGACCAAGGGTGAGCACACGGCCGGAATGACGGTGATCGACGGCCGAGCGCTGATCGAGCGCGATACTGCCAACTGTGACGTGCTCACCCAAGTCGACCATCACGCCGCCTTCACGCTCGTGCTCGAAGCCATCGAGGCAACGGCATGACTGACTCGTTCCCGCGCCAACACGCTCGCACGCAACGGTTCTCGCTCGGCGACCCACGCAACGTGTCGGTGTCACCCGACGGCAACCGCGTGGTCTTCCTCCGCAGTTCGGCCGGTGACGACCCGGTCAACGCACTGTGGGTGATGGACCTGCCGTCCGGCGAGGAGCGCCTCGTCGCCGATCCGCGCAAACTGCTCGGTCTCGCCGACCCGGCCGCCGGCGAACTCACCGACGAGGAGCGTGCCCGCCGCGAGCGGACCCGCGACGGGTCGAGCGGCATCACCGCCTACGCGACCGACGCCGACTGCAAGGTCGTGTCGTTCGCCCTCAACGGCCGACTGTTCGCGGCCGGGCTCCTGAGCGGGCAGGCGCGGCCGATCCCGGTCGACGGCCCCGTGTTCGACCCGCGGCCCGACCCGACGGCGTCACGACTCGCCTACGTGAGCGGACGCGAACTGCGCATCGGAGAACTCGACGGCAGCTCGCGGGTCCTCGCAGGCAACGACCCGAAAGAGGCCAGCACGGTCTCGTGGGGGTCGGCCGACTTCATCGCCGCCGAGGAGATGCATCGATTCCGCGGCTTCTGGTGGAGCCCCGACGGGCGCACCATCGCGGCGTGCCGCGTCGACGACGCTCCCGTCGCCGAGTGGACGATCGCCAACCCTGGCGATCCGTCGGCGGCGGCGCGCACGGTGCGCTACCCGGCGGCCGGCACCGACAACCCGATCGTCACGCTCCACCTCCTCGGTCTCGACGGCTCGCGCATCGACGTCGACTGGGACCGCGAGTTCTTCCCGTACATCGCCCGCGTCGAGTGGACCGAGCACGGCCTCGTGTTCTCGGCGCAGTCCCGCGACCAGCGCGGGTCGATGGTCGTTCGGGTCGACACCACCACCGGCGAAGGCGAGGTGATCGCCAGCGACTACGACGACGCCTGGATCGAGAACGTCCCCGGTGTCCCGACGATGCTCCCCACGGGTCAACTCCTCACCGCCTCCGACCGAGACGGCATGCGGCAACTGTTCGTCGACGACGAACCGGTCACTCCCGGCGACCTCCAGGTCCGTTCGGTGATCGCCGCCACCCCCGCCACCCCCGCCGACGACGACGACTGTGACATCTTCTTCCTGGCCAACGACCCCGACGAACCGACCGAACTCCACGTCTGGTCGACCACGCTCAGCGGCGAGGCCGGACGACTCACCGAAGCGGCCGGTGTACACGCCGCCGCGATCGGCGGATCGACGATCGTGGTCCGAAGCGCCACGCTCGAACGGCCCGGAGCCACCACGACCGTGCTCGTCGACGGGTTGTTCGACGGCCCCGTCATCGCCTCACACGCCGAGACTCCCGACATCGACGTCAACGTCACGCTGCTCCGAGCCGGCGAACGCGACCTCGCCACCGCGCTCCTGCTGCCTCACGGTTTCGATCCCGAGCGCGGCGAGAAGCTCCCCGTCCTGATGGACCCGTACGGCGGGCCGCACGCACAACGCGTCACGAGCGCCCACAACGCCTATCTCACGTCGCAGTGGTTCGCCGACCAGGGTTTCGCCGTCATCGTCTCCGACGGTCGGGGCACGCCAGGACGCGGCCCGGCGTGGGAGCGCGACGTGCGACACGACCTCGCGAACCCGCCGCTCGCCGACCAGGTCGACGCGCTGCACGCCGTCGCCGAACAGCACGACGTCGTCGACCTCGACCGGGTCGCGATCCGAGGCTGGAGCTTCGGTGGCTACCTGGCTGCGCTCGCCGTCCTCGATCGCCCCGACGTGTTCCACGCCGCCATCGCCGGCGCACCCGTCACCGAGTGGCGCCTGTACGACACCCACTACACCGAGCGATACCTCGGCGACCCCACGCTCACCGGTCCCGACGAGGGCGCCGCCGTGTACGACGCCAACTCGCTCCTCCCGCGAGCGGCGAAACTCACCCGCCCGCTCCTCCTCGTCCACGGCCTCGCCGACGACAACGTCGTCGCGGCCCACACCCTGCAACTCTCGTCGGCCCTGCTCGCAGCCGGGCGTCCGCACGAGGTGCTGCCACTCGTCGGAGTGACCCACATGACCCCGCAAGAAGTGGTCGCCGAGAACCTGCTTCTGCATCAACTCGACTTCCTGTCGCGATCTCTCGGCCTCGATCTGGGAGGATCACAGACATGAACGACCGACTCGCCGAGCTCTACCGCGGCGTCGCAACACACGCCACCGCAAACGCCGAGCATCTCGCGGCACTGCAACTGCTCACGCTCGTGATGCTGGCCGACAACGAGATCAACGACACCGAGGTCGATGCCGTCCGCGAGATCAGCGAGGAATGGCGCGGTGACGAGTTCCCGTTCGAGGAATATCTCCGCCCGGCGATCGAAGACGCGCGCCTCGCGATCGAGCGTGACCGGGTCGTCGAGTTCCTCGACCAGATCGATGCCACCATCAGCAGCCGCGTGCTGCGCTCGGCGCTGTTCTCGGCCGCCCGTGACGTCGCCGGCGCCGACCACGAGGTCACGCCCGAAGAGGGCAGCATTCTCGCCGAAGTCGCCGTCCGCTTCGACTGATTCGGGCTGGATCGCCCGATCTCTGCGTCAGCCCTCATCGCTCGTTGCCCAGAGGCAACTCGGACTCATGCTTCCTTGACCTCGAACGATCCATTCCCGAATCAGCAAGCTGACTCTTGAATTCCAGCCAACCTGCGCTATGGGCGGCGTCCGGCGGTGATTCGGTCGAGGTCGGCGAGGTCACGCTTGGTCTCGACGTCGACGAAGCCGGCGACCTCGAGCAGCGCACGAACCGAATCGCCTTGATCGTGGCCGTGCTCGAGCAACAACCAGCCACCGGGGCGCAGCCGGGCCGGGGCACCCGCCACGATCACCTCGATGTCGTCGAGTCCGTCGGATCCGCTCAACAGCGCTGAAGTCGGCTCCCAGTCGGCGACGATCGGTTCGAGTTCGACCGAACCGTCGGCGACGTACGGCGGATTCGACACGATCACGTCGAACATCACGTCGTCGGGCAGCGCGTCGAACCACGAGCCGTGGGCGATCCGCACGTTGATCGCAGCTCGGCCCAGCCCCGCGAGGTTCGCCTGTGCGACCGCAAGTGCGTCGTCGCTCGCGTCGGTCAACCAGACCGTCGTTCCCTCGATCGGGAGCTCGTCGGCGATCGACAGGCCGATGGCTCCCGAACCGGTGCCGAGATCGGCGACGGTTCGAGTGGGGCCGAACGTCGCCGCCTTCTCGATCGCCATCTCCGCGAGCTGCTCGGTCTCGGGTCGCGGGATCAGCACCCGTCGATCGACGGCCAGGTCGAGGCGCCGGAAACCCCACGAGCCGAGCACGTACTGGATCGGCTCCCCCGTCCGGTAGCGAGCGACCATCGCGTCGAGGTGGCCGACTGCGCGTTCACCCGCCGGTTGATCGAGCATGGCCCGGAACTCGTCGGGGGTCGACGACGTCGCCGTCTCGCAGATCCAACGCGCGTGAGCGCGGTCGCCGATGATCGCCTCGGTCTCGCGCAGCAGCTCGCTCCACGAGATCGTCTGGTCAGCATCACGCATCGACGTCGTTCGTCCCGTTCAGTCGGCGCCGCCCTCGGCGAGCAGCCGGGACCGTTCGTCGGCCGACAGGGCGTCGACGACCATCTGGAGATCGCCGGCGAGGATGTCGGCGAGGCGATACACGGTGAAGCCGATGCGATGGTCGGTGACCCGGTTCTCCTTGTAGTTGTATGTGCGGATCTTCTCGCTCCGGCCGCCACCACCGACCTGGGCCTTGCGCTCGGCCGAGAGTTCGGCCGAACGTTCGGCTTCGGCGAGGTCGTACAGGCGGGCCCGCAACACCTGCATCGCCCGCGCCTTGTTCTGGAGTTGCGATCGCTCGTCTTGCATGGTGACCACCACGCCCGTCGGCACGTGGGTGATGCGGACCGCCGAGTCGGTGGTGTTGACGTGCTGGCCACCGGCCCCACTCGACCGGTACACGTCGATCTCGAGATCGTGGTCGTTGATGTCGACGTCGACCTCGTCGACCTCGGCCAACACCGTCACCGTCGCCGACGACGTGTGGATGCGGCCCTGGCTCTCGGTCACCGGCACCCGCTGCACACGGTGCGGGCCGCCTTCGAACTTGAGGTTGCGCCATGCGGTGTCGCCACTCACCTGGAAGGTGATGTCGTTGTAGCCGCCCATGTCGCTCGTCGACGCCGACAGCGTCTCGACCTTCCACTTGTTGGCCGAGGCGTAGGCCGCGTACATCTCGTACAGGTCGCGGGCGAACAGGTTGGCTTCCTCGCCGCCTTCGGCCCCGCGGATCTCGATGAGCACGTTGCGCCCGTCGTTCGGGTCCTTCGGAATCATCAACTCACGGAGTTCGGCTTCCATCACCGGGAGTTCGGCGGCGACCTCGTCGAGTTCGCTCTGCAGCAGTTCGCGCTCGTCACCGGACGAACCGTCGATCATCTCGCGCGCTGCTTCGGCATCACCGCGGCGCGCTTCGTAGCGGCGGAACGTCTCGACCACCGGGCCGAGGTCGTTGTAGCGCTTCGACACGTTGCGGAGCTGAGTCGGGTCGGACAGCACCTCGGGATCGGAGAGCTGGTGTTCGAGCGTTTCGTACTCATCGACGATCTGCTTCAGCCGCTCCATCATGCGTAGCCGAGGCTAACGCTGAGATCTCGACAGAGGAGATCGATCGGCGCGTCAGTTCAACGTCGAACAGCGAACGGTGACCGCCGCGTGCTCGGCGAGATCGCGGGTGATCGAGACGAGGTCGTTGTCTCGCAGGTGCAGCGTGATCTCCGACGCGAGTTCGGTGTCGCCCCACGCTGCGAGCGCAGCGTGCGCGTCGAGGGCGAACGGCACGAGGTCGAGGTCGACACCGGACGAGAACACGAGCACGTTGCGCCGGCCGCCATCGTCGACACCCACCGCAACCGCCGGCGCCTGGTCTTTCATGCTCGGTCGAGGTACCGGTGCCGAGGCCGGTTCGACCGACACCATGTCGACGCGAGCCGGATCGTTGACCGCTTCCCACCGCAGGAATCGTTCGGGCGCCATCCGGTTGAGCGGGTGCTGTGGCGCGTCGGCCGATCGGTGGCTCCGGACCGCTTCGACCACGCCCGACAGCGCGTCGACGGTCGGCAGGTCGCCGTGGAGCAGTTGGAACGCTTCGCGGTCGTTGACGCCGACGCCGACTTCGAGTCGCACACCCGGTTCACCGAGCTGACCGCTGAGTTCGATCTCGCCGATGTCGATGAGGCGTCCGATCGTGGGTTCGTCGACCACGCGACACACTTCAAGTCCGCGGACTTCACCCGTGACGACGCCGTGTTCGATGCACGGCTCGGCTCCACCGGCTTCGATCGTGGCGATGAGGTCGGTGTGTTCGTCTCGCGCCGCTGGCAGCGGTGCGTGTGGTTCGGCCACCACGGGGAGCAGCAGGCGATCTTCCGCGAACCAGACCGAGATCGGGAACGAGAAGTATCCCGCGCGGCGAGCGAGCAGGCCGGTGGCCGTCTCGGCGATCAGATCGAGCGACTCGGCGTCGTGACGGATCGCCCAGGCGATCGCGGGACCCAACGATCGTGAGGCGTCGCCGTCGATCAGCACCCAGGCGCGGCCGTCGACGACCAGGCCCGACCCCGACCGAAATCCGCTCGGCTCCGCATCGACAGCGGTGCCGAGGTGGTCGCCCACCAGCGCTTTGAGCTTCACGCCGAGCAGTCGCTGCCGGAGCTCCGTGTTGTCGGTCGGCCGGTTCACCCCGCCGAACCTACCGTGCCGGTACGGGTAGCCGTAGCTCGTGTGGTGGGGCACCAGGATGTTCGGCGATCGACGAGATCCGTACCGTCGGCGAGGAGGCAGACACCACCGGCCACGACCCCACGGGAGCTCACCATGATCGCCATCTCACGCAACCTCGGCAGCGGCCAGCGCGCTGCCGTCTTCGTCGCAGCAGCGGCTCTCGCACTCGCCGCAACTGCGTGCGGGGGCAGCTCGGGCGACGACGGCTCCTCGCCCGGCGCCGAGGCGAACGCACCAGCGGTCGCGTCGATCGACGACGTGGCGATCTGCTTGGCCGACACCGGATTCGAGGTGACGAGAGAAGCCGACCAGGACCCGGCCCTCGTCCTCCCCGACGAGTACAAGGAGAGCGTCGGGCTCGTCGAGAGCGTCTCGCTCGGATCGGTGGGCGACGCGAAGGGCATCGGCTCGGTCGCGTTCTACGACGACGAGGACGCCGCAGAGACCGACTTCGAGGCCGGGGCCGGGTTCCGATCCGACGACGTCCAGGCCGGAACCATCGGCGCGACGACCTGGGACTACATCGTGACGGCCGGAGACGATCCGGGTGTGGCGAACTCGATCGAGCGCTGCCTCGGCTCCACGCCGGTGACCAGCGACGCCGACGCGGTGTCGTCGGACGACGACGGCGGCGACGCCAACGGCGATGGCGGCGAGGTGGTCGACGCAGCGGGTCTCGACGAGCTTCCCGAGCTGCTTGCGGCGTTCGAGGACGCGATGCTCGACGAAGGCGACCCGCTCCCCGTCGCACGACGCCTGGGATTTCCGTACGAGATCGAGCCACCTACCGGATCGGTGCTCCGCGACATCGAGGTGGGCTTCTCGAACCAGACGGGCACCGGCACCGGCGGTCCGACCGACTTCTTCTACTTCTCGGTCGTCGCTCCCGGCGGCACGATCCCGCCGATCGATGCGGAGGCCGACGACAACGGCCCAGGGGCGGCACACGTCGCCGACGTCTTCGGTGACGCCCTCGGCGAACTCGGCTACGAGCGCGCCGACGAGAGCTACGCGAACGGCCCGCGAGAAGCGGGTGGGCCGAGTTCGGTGACCTGGTACTTTCGCCGCGCCGGCGCCGGCGACGAGGTGTCCGTCCGAGGTGTCGAAGACCTCACCCGCGCGTTCGACGACGACCGCCCCGACGACATGGTCGCCGGCTACTCGATCAACGTCTCTCGCTCGACCGACGCCCCCGGCACGACGTCGGTCGCATTCTTCAGCGATCTGATCGAGCTCGTGCCGCTTCCACCGGGCGCGGCGTTGGACAAGGGATCACTTCGGACCACGGTTCGTGACGCCGACTCGACGCAGCTCGACCTGGGCCGGGTCGAGTTCGGCATACAGCTCGACTGGGTGACTCCCGACCTGACCGGTGACGACCTGGTCGACTTCTACTCGACGGCGACGTTCACCGACGGCCGGTTGATCGCCGCCGAGCGCACGTCGGCCGACAGCGACACCTACGCGCCGAGCGAGATGATGCCGCTGGGCGACGACCACCGGCTGCCGGTGCTGCTGTCGAGCAGCTACGGCGGCGTCGTGACGACCCGGCCCGCCGAAGACGACGAACCCGCACGCATCCATCTCGACATCTCGCTCTCGCCGGTCGACATCGAGCTCCGACCAGCCGACGCCGAGAACTGACGCAGAGATCGGGCGATCTGGCCCGAATCAGATGAAGTAGGCGGTGACGTCGGCAGTGAGGTTGAGTGAGCCGGCGTTGTTGTAGATGGTGACCTTGCCGCTGGAGCCGACCTTGGCCACGACCAGGTTGCCGGCGATCTTGCCCGCATCGGGGTTGAGACTGGCCGCCACCGGCCGATCTTCGCCTGTCGGGTAGATGGTGAGATACGTCCGCTGGCTCGGGCGGATGGCCGTGACGTTGAGCACCACGGCCTTCGCCGCCGACGGCACGCCGCCGCGTCCGGTCACCTGCAGCTCGACCTCGCCCTGCGTACCCACGAGGGCTTGCGGCGCACCGGTGCCGTCGCGAGTGTCGAGCAGGCGTGACGGTGCGACGGGCGACAACATCGCACCAGACGACGTGAAGCAACCGACGACGTCGGCGATGAGGTCGAGACTGCCCGCGCTGGCTTCGAGATTGATCTTGCCGCCTGCGCCGACCTTGCACATCACCATGTTCGGGATGAGGTCGCCGGCGATGTACGACAGGTTGGCCACGAGCGGCTTGTCTTCGCCGGCCGGCCATGCCGTGATCCAACCGTTGGCCGAGGGGCGTGCCGAGGTGAGGTTGAGCACGACGGCCTCGACCCCGGAGGTCGGGATCTCGCCGACGCCGGTGATCTGCAACGCCAGTGGCGTTCCGGCGCGCACCTTGGCAACCGGGGCTCCGATGCCTTCGCGCGTATCGAGGATGCGGTCGGGTGTGAGCGGCTGGATGCGGGCGGCGACGTCCTTGCGGAAGTAGCCCATCAAGTCGACGGTGACATCGACCTCGCCGGAGAAGTTGTAGATGCTGATCGTGCCGTCGGAGCCGACGCCGACCACCGACATGTTGGGCACCACGGCGCCCTGCCGTGGGTTGAGCGTCGCGGTGCCGGGACGGGCCTGACCGGTGGGGAACGCCGTGAGATAGGTGTTGGTGGCCGACGGGCGGATCGAACTGATGTTGACCGCGACGGCGCGCACGTCGGACGGCGGCACGCCGTTGGCACCGTTGATCTGCACCTTGACGGTCTGGCCCGCTCCGATGCGAACCCGACCGCCCGATGCTTCACGGGTGTCGAAGATGCGGGTGGGGTTGAGCGCGACGTACTGGCCGAGCACCTGACCGGGGAAGGTCGGTTCGGGCGACGGGCCACCCGTGAACAGGTCGAGGTCGTGGTAGCCGGGGACGATCGCGTCGGCGTCGCCGCCCAGCCACCCGTCGATGAGCGACCCGTAGTAGTCCTTCGTCGTGACGTGGGTCTCCATGCGGTCCCAGTCCTTCAACGGCTCGCCGTTGGGCTTGCGCAGCGAGGGCCGCTGTCCGTGGAAGCCGCCCTTGACATTGGCGCCCAGGACGAAGTGCGGGGCCGACGAGCCGTGATCGCTGCCTTCACCGTCGTTGGCGTGCGGCGTGCGACCGAACTCGGAGAACGTCATGACGGTGACACGGTTGCCCCAGTCGGGGTGCAGCCGAGCGAAGAAGCGGGTGAGCGCGGCGTTGAGCTCGACCATGCGTGCGCCGTGAGCCGGTGGCTGGCCGGCGTGATGGTCGAAGTCGCCCCAACCGACGCTGATGACGCGCATGCCGAGGTTGGCGTTGATGAGGCGAGCGGCGATCTCGAGCTTGGCGACGATCTCGGGTGACGGGAGGTCGTCGCTCTCGGGGATGATCGGGTTGAGCGTGGCCGCGATGTCGAGTTGGTCGGTCTGAGCACGTCCGACGCGTCCGAGCCAGTCGTTGCCACCGGTCGAGAGATCTCGGATCGCGTCGAGGAACTTGCGTTCTTCGGCCGTCGTGGCGACACCGAACGACGGTTTGCCGACGGGCACGGTGGTGCCGACGCTGCTCTGGCCGATCATGTGCAGCGGCAGCGACGACCCGATCTCGGCGGTGGCGTAGAGGTCGCGACTGCCCGACAGGTAGCCGTCGAGCCAGCGGCCGACCCAGCCGGTGTCGGGGATGTCGGGGGTAGCGCGACCCGACATCCACCAGGCCATCGACGAGAAGTGACTGAACTCGTCGAGCGTGTGCCCGACGCCTTCGACGATCGCGAGCTGCCCTGCGTCCCAGAACTGCTTGAGGATCGGGAGGTGCTGGTTGAGCCCGGAGTTCGCGTCGAGCGACAGCGTGTCGGCCGGCGCGATCGCGATCGGCGCGTGCATGTCGTAGTAGAGGCCGTCGTTGATCGGCACGACGGTGTTGAGGCCGTCGTTGCCGCCGAACATGCCGATGACGACGAGAATGCCGTCGTTCGGCCCGATCGGTCCCGCGGCCCAGGCCGACGGGTCGTGACCGGGGATCGCGAGGTCGAGCAGCGACGTGCCCGGCCCGGAGACCAGTCCGGCGCCCATGCCCATGCCGACGAGCTGCAGAAAGCGGCGACGGTCGATCTGGAACGGGTTGGTGGGCAGCGGCTCGGCAGGCCGATGGAGATGGCGGAGCGCTGCGGCGGTGGAGATGTCGGGATCGAGCATGGCAGGCCTCAGTTGATGTGCATCTCGGGAGCGAGCAGAGCGAGTAGGACGACGTCACGGCGTTCGTACTGGTTGCCACTGCCGGGTGGATTGGCCGAACTGCCGGGCGAGTCGGTCCAGTGCGATGCGCAGAAGTTGATGAGCGATTGCCGGGTGTCGTTGCTGTAGTGGACGTCCATCGCGTCGAGCAGTCGATCGACGAGCTGTTCGTTGGTCAGGAACGGATGCCACGGCGCTGGCGGGTTGTACGGGTCGTCGTCGGAGTCGAGCGACGCACCGACGATCTGGTCTTGGTAGATCTTCGTCCCGTTGATCTGGATGAAGTTCTTGTAGCGCTCCTCCCACGGGATGGTCTCGGACCAGTAGTCGTCGAAGATCTCCCAGATGCAGCCGAGGGCGATCCGGTTGCGGGCTTCGAAGGCGCTGGCGTTGACCCAGTAGCCGTTCGGTTTCCAGCCGCTCACGTTGGGTGGGTAGAGCAGCACCTGGCCGGCTTGGTCCATCAGCCACAGCGATGCGACCTGCGACGAGTTACGGCCGGTCGCCTCCATCAGCGCGACCATGTACTCGACGGGCTGGCGGACGAGCCCGCCCTCCACCGCCGGGTTGGTGTCGGGATAGAAGTCGTCGTGCACAAGCATGGCGCGCACCCATGGGCGGATGTCGAAGTCGTTGTCGAGCAGTGCGTCGACCATGTCGCCGAGCACACCGTCCGGCACGGTTCCGGTGTTGGCTTCGCCGAACTCCTGCCACAGCTTCTTCGACAGGAACTCGGCTGCGACGCTGCGAGTCGAGCGGTTGAGATTCGCACCGACCGGCACCGTGCCGCCGCCCGCGTAGTCGCCGAGGCCGAGCATCACGTCGATGGTCTGGAAACCCGCGTCTTTGAACGGCTTCGTGTTCTGATTGATCACGCGACCGAGAAACGTCTGAGCCTGGTACTCGTGACGCTCGACGACGAAGCTGTACGCACCGGTCTCCCAGTGGGCTGTGTGCCCGGTCCACGCCGCCGTGGAGGCTTCGACATCGGCTTCGACGTAGTTGCCGACGCCCAACACGAAGAGCTCCATCAGTTCGCGAGCGAAGTTCTGGTTCGGGGATTCGGCGAAGTTCCGATCGTTGTCGAGGTAGCGGAGCATCGCCACTTGGAGCGACATGTCCTTGAGGAGTTGCCCGACGTTGCCGTTGACGCCGTCGGAGCGCCACAGTTCGATCTGTTCGGCCATGAACGGCGCCGAGTTGACCTTGCCGAGCTCGGACGGGATGTGGCCGTGCCAGAAGAACGCCATGCGCTCGCGGAACGGTCGTGACGTGCCGGCCATCTGGTCGAGCCAGGCGCGTACGAAGTTCTGGCCTCGTTCCCAGTCGCTGCCCGACCCGAGCGACAGGGCGCTGGGCGCGCTGATCGCCATCACGTTGTCGACGGCGGCTTCGATCGACGCGAGGCCGGTCAGTTGATCGACGCGGGCCTGCCGGTCGACGAACTCCGTCCGACGAAGCAGGTGTCGGACTCTCTCTTCACTGATCGGCACGGGCGGTCTCCGGTCTCACATCTCGGACAGGTCTTCATACTCATGATCGGTCCGCCACACACAGAAGTTGAATCAACATCCGCCGACACGACTGTAACACGACCGTAATGTCACGCGGCGCGTGCTCGCCAGTGTTTTCACCCGGTGTCTCACCCGAAAACGACACACGCCGCCCCTGCCGGAGCAGGAGCGGCGTGATGCCGGACGATCGTGTGGATCAGTCTTCGGAGATGTTGGTCGGCTTGCCTTCGCGGCGGCCGTACCGCTTGTTGAAGCGCTCGACGCGTCCACCGGAGTCGACGAGCTTCTGCTTGCCCGTGAAGAACGGGTGGCACTCGTTGCACAGTTCGACGGTGAGGTCACCCTCGACGGTCGACTTGGTGACGAAGTTGTTACCGCACGAGCACTTGACCGTGGTGTCGGTGTACGAGGGGTGGATGTCGGTCTTCATGATGGTTCCTTTTCGATCTGGGTGGTGACGGCTGAGGTGCCCGATCGCCGCACTGGATGTGCGTGTCGCCCTCGTCGTCGAAGATCAGCGCTGAGTAACGCTATCCGTCTACAACCCGCTCACCCACCCGTTGTTCCCGATCGAGGTGCAGCGTGCGCGCCGTGAACGTCAGGATCGCCCGACTTCTTGTGCAGGAAGGCACGAGTGGAGACGCGGCGAGGCGCTGAGGTCGAAGGCGAACGACTCGGGCGCGGCCCCGGTCGTGCCGGGGTCGAGCGTGCCGACGAGACGTGTGGAACCCGATTCGGCGACCTCGAAGGCCCCGTCGACGACCTCGCTCACCCCGTCCTCGTGAGTGAGCGTGCCGGTGAACGTCGTCTCCCCCATCGAGACGTCACCGTCGATCGCCAACGACTGACCGGACTGGAACGTGTACACCAGGTCGGTGGCCAGATCGTCCGACACCGAGCACACGTCGACCAGGCCCAGCGCCGTGAAGTCGAACTCACCGGCGCCTTGAGCGATCAGCGTGGCGCAGATGTCGCCCGAGGTGGTGGTGGGGCCGACCTCGACGACCACATCGTCACCGTCGATCGGCACGATGTACGGCTCGACCTGGTTGATGTCGAACGTCTCGACCATGCCCGTGGGGCCACCGATGCGCGAGATGCCGATCGCCCCGCCGAAGTCGTACGACCACCGCTCGAGCGAGATCCGGTCGCCGCTGCCCGATTCCATCAGGTGCATGCTGACTCGGATGCCGGCGTCGCCGATCCCGGCATCGGGGTTCGAGTTCGGAAACGCGATACACGAGTACGTCTCGATGAACGTCTCGCCGTCGACGCGCAGCGTCCGTTCGGCAGGTGGCCCCGTCGGCAGCGTCGTGCCGGTGTCGGCGGCCGTGGTCTCCGGTCCGGCCATCGTGGTCGTCGACTCGACGGCGCTGGTCGTCGTGGAGCTGTCGGCAGTGGAGCCCGTGTCGGCAATCGTGGAGGTGGTCGACTGCGGGTCGCCGGCGCCGACGGTGTCGCCACCGCGACCCGTGATGCCGAGCGCGAGCGCGGCACCGACCGGCAGTGCGGCGAGCCCCACCACCACGGGCGCGAGCCACGGGGGGCGTCGGCGCCGTTCGGTGCGGATGTCGAAGTCGTTGGTCATGGCACTCCTCAGATCATGGCGGAGACGCGGCTCGGATTCCGTCACCATGATCGGCGCGGCTCGACTCGGCAATGGGGAGATTTCCCCATAGGAGCGAAACGCAGCGAGACGAATCGAATACGGTGACGCGAGGATGCAGCTGGAAATCGACTTCTGTGGGGAGGCCATCGCCGTCGATCGGTTGCCGTTCACCATCGGCCGTGACGCCGATTTCGTCATCGACGACAACCCGTATCTCCATCGTCGGTTCCTCCAGTTGTTCGTCGACGGCAACGGCGTTCCGATGATCGGCAACACCGGTTCGCAGCTCGTGGCCACCCTGTCCGACGCCGACGGGCGGATGGAAGCCATGCTCGGTCCGGGCGCGGTGATGCCCATCGTGCACGCCGACACGCTCGTTCGGTTCCAGGCCGGGTCGACGCAGTACGAGTTCGTCGTCGAGCGGGCCGACGTGGGCGAGCTCCCCGAGTTGGCGGACCCCGACGACGACGGCACCGCCACCATGGGCCGCATCGAGCTCACCCGTGATCAGAAGCTGCTCGTCTTGTCGATCGCGGAGTCGGCGCTGCGCGTCGGCAGCAACGCCGCCGCGCACATCCCGACGACCGCCGAGGCGGCGCGGCGCATCGGGTGGAAGACCACGAAGTACAACCGCAAGCTCGACAACGTGTGCGAGAAGTTGGCGCGCCTCGGCATCCGCGGGTTGCACGGCGACTCGGGGTCGCACGCCTCCAACCGCAAGGCCCGCCTGGTCGAGTACGTCCTCTCGTCGCGCATCGTGACCAGAGACGACCTGTGGTTGCTCGACGACGAACTCACGTCGACCGAGTCGTGAGAGTCGACGGATTCTCCGACATCGAACAGGTCGGCAGCGGCGGACTCGGCGACGTCTACCGGGCCGTGCGATCGTCGACCGGCACGGTCGTCGCCATCAAAGCGCTGCGGTCGACCGGAAGCCTCGACGCCCGCCTCCGGCGCGCCAACCGCGAACTCACCGCACTCGCCAGTCTGCGGGGACACCCGAACGTGATCAACCTCGAGGAGGTCGTGCAGACGCGAGACGACGAACTCGTCCTCGTGATGGAGTTCTCGCCGGGCGGCTCATTGGAAGATCGAGCGGCCGCAGCCGGCGGCATGCTGCCACTCAACGAGGTGATCGTGGTCGCGCAACACGCGGCGAGCGCGCTCGTCGCCGCGCACGAGGCCGGCATCGTGCACCGCGACATCAAGCCACAGAACCTGCTCGCCGGGTCGTTCGGTCAGGTGAAGGTGTGCGATTTCGGGATCGCGTCGATCGCGTCCTCCGACGACTTCTCGACGAAGACCAACGCCGTGTCGTACCGCTACGCGAGCCCCGAAGAGCTGCGCGGTGACGCCGTCGTCACCGCTGCGACCGACGTGTACTCCCTCGCCGTGTCGCTCGCCAAGCTGCTCACCAACCGCTACTTCACGCACGAGACCGCCGTTCATCTCCTCGACCCCGTGGCCACGCCGGGCACCGACGGCGATCGACCGTCCGATGCCGAGCAGGAGCTGCGAGCGCTCCTCGTGCGCTGCCTCAAGCACCGTGCCGCCGCTCGCCCCACCGCCGCCGAGTTCTCGGCGGCGGTCGACGAGCTCGCCGCCGGGCTCGGTGACGACCGTCTGACCGCGCTCGAGCGAGTCGAGCTCCCGACATCATCGGCCCCGACCGGTCTGACACCGTCGTCGACCGCCGATCGATCACGCTCCCGGTCGACGCTGGTGCTCTGGGCGGTGGCGATCGGATTGTGGCTGGCGGTCGCGGTGCTCGCCGCGATCTACCTCACCGGATCCGACAGCGCAGACGCGAGCGACGGCCGGGCAGTCCGCCCGGCCGTCGCTGTGTCGTCATCGTTGGCGTGAGGTCATCGACGTCTCACGCCGTCATGTCTCACACTTCGGGGCAGAGACGCACCTCGCCGTCGAGGATCGTCACCTCGAGCTGACGGGACTGCCCGGCGTAGGCGCCGCCGTCGTTGCCGACCACGTTGGCGCTGATGACCATGCGGTCGCTGCCGGTGACACTGGTGGCCGCGTCGTCGTAGCCACCGAAGCTCGAGTTGGGTGCGGTGTAGTCGACGGCGAACATCTCACCGTTGGCCAGCGGCAGTGCTGTGAAGGTCCCGTACTCCGCCGTGTTCGCCTTGTAGCCGTACGCTTCAGCGACGTCGAACGAGCCGTCGTCCTGCTGGACCGGGGTGTACACGGTGCCGAGGCACACGTCGACGATCGAGTGCGTGATCGGGAACTCGGGGTTCGTCGGGTCGGTGGCGGTGACCGAACCACACTGGTCGGGCTCGGCGTCGAAGACCGGGTTGACCGACACGGGGAACCCGCCGTCGCCCTGGAAGACGATCATGCCGAAGCCCTCTTCGCCGAATTCCCCGAACTCCTCGATCTCGTAGCCATCGCCCCCGAAACCGCCGCCCTGGCTTCCTTCGTCGTTGTACCGCTCGACGTAGTCGATGAACCCGTCCACTTCCTCGTAGGCGTAGCTGGTGACGGAGAAGCCGGCCATCGGGTTCGACTGACAGACACGGAGGATCGGGTATTCCTGGTCGAGAATCCGAACGAAGCCTTCGGTGGCCACCGGGATGCCGTTCGGCGACAGCGTGGTCGGCGGAGCCGATGCCACCGTCGTCTCCGGCGCAGTCGTCGTGTCGGGCGCAGCCGTGGTCTCCGGCGCCACTGTGGTCTCGGGAGTTGCGACCGTGTCGGCGACCGACTCGACGGTGGTGTCGGCCGCCGGCTCGATCGTGGTCTCGGCGGCCGGTTCGATCGTCGTCTCGGGAGCGATCGTGGTCGTGAACCCGGTGGCGACCGGTGCATCGGCGTCGTCGCCACCGAACAGCGCCAGCGCGCCGAGCGCCACGACCAGACCGGCGACGAGGCCACCCGCTGCCGGGATCAACCAGCTGGGGCGACCCGATCCGCGGTCGTCGGATCCGCCACCCATCGGCGGCTCTCCACCCGATGGCGGAATCGCCGCTCCGCCACCGGCACCGGTGCCGGTCGCTGTGGCCGGGGTGACCGGCTGGACGAGCGTGGCGTCGGATCCGGCCGGGCCGGCCAGCGTGGGGTCGCTCTGCCCGCCCGGGAGGGTGATGTCGTCGTCACCGCTCGCAAGCGGTGGGACGGGCGGCTGGTCCGCTCCCGTGGAATCGTGGTCGTCGCCCTGGTTGGTCATGGCGTGAGCTTGCCAGATGGAGCGCGACATCGAAGTGTTCGAGATGTTCGTGGTGTTCATGGGAGTGCCTCGTTTCGGTCGGACCCGGCCCATCGCCCGGTCGCTGATGGCCATCGTGACGGAGCATCCCGAGCGGCGGAATGGGGAGACTTCCCCCGCCGCGCCCCTGTCAGGCGTAGGCGAACGACGTGTACATGTCCTGGTCGCGGTCGTACGCGAAGCGACGCGTGAGGCCCAGCGATTCGATCGTGGCGATCTGATGGTCGAGATGCTCGTTGGTGACGATCACCGGTGACTCGAGCGACCAGTCGTCGCGCAGCCACGCCAGCAACGAGTCGAGCAGCGTGCGTTCGAATCCATCGCTCCACGTCGACGGGCGCACCCAGAATGCGACCGTGGCGTCGACGGTCGACAGGTCGGTGCCGTCGTGCGACGTCACCACGGCCGATCGGAACATGCGGTCGTCGCCGGGAATGACGTAGACGCAACCGAGTACCTGGCTCTCGTCAGCGTTCATCACCGTGTACGTGTCGCGAGTGCCGCCTCGGTGCTCGCCGTCCATCTGCACGAGGTCGGCGAGGTTGTCGTCGACCGAGAAATCTTCGGGCGGATACGGGGGATCCTGCTCCCAGTGGAACAGGAAGTCGCGACTGGCCATCACCGCATCGTGGTCGAGCACCACGTCGGCCGGCACGAGTGGCCGCACGACGAAGCCGTTCGCTGTGTAGCCATCGGCGGGTTCGACCCCGCGCTCGCGGAAGCTCATGAGGGCATCATCCCTCCGGGGTCACTCGACACCCGGAGGTGACGCATCACATTCCCGGTTGCTTGGCGATCTCGGTGAGGAAGTCGCTGTTGGTCTTGAAGGTCTTCAACCGGTCCATGAGCAACTCCAGGCCGGCGGCAGCGTTGCCATCGGCGGCGAGGCCGCTGAGGACTCGACGGAGCTTCCAGACCATCTGGAGTTCACGACGATCGAAGAGCAGTTCTTCGTGACGAGTCGACGACGCATCGACGTCGATGGCCGGGTAGATACGGCGCTCGGCGACCTTGCGGTCGAGGCGCAGCTCCATGTTGCCCGTGCCCTTGAACTCCTCGAAGATCGCTTCGTCCATCTTGCTGTTCGTGTCGACCAGCGCGGTGGCGAGGATGGTGAGCGAGCCGCCTTCTTCGACGTTGCGAGCCGAACCGAAGAACTTCTTCGGCGGGTACAGCGCACCGGCGTCGATACCACCCGAGAGGATCTTGCCGCTCGACGGTGCCGCCAGGTTGTACGCACGGCTGAGACGGGTGATGCCGTCGAGCATGATGACGACGTCCTTGCCCGCTTCGACCATGCGACGGGCCTTGGCGATCGTCATCTCGGCGATGGCCGCGTGCTCGTCGCTCGGACGGTCGAAGGTCGACGAGATGACCTCGCCGCGCACCGTGCGCTGGATGTCGGTGACCTCTTCGGGCCGCTCGTCGATGAGCAGCACGATGAGCTCGACCTCGGGGTTGTTCTTCTCGATCATCTTGGCGATGGTCTTGAGGATCGTGGTCTTGCCGGCCTTCGGCGGCGACACGAGGATGCCGCGCTGCCCCTTGCCGATCGGCGAGATGAGGTCGATGATGCGCGCCGTCATGTTCGTCGGGTCGGACGGGTCTTCGAGCTGGAGCTTCTCGTCGGGGAACAGCGCCGTCAGGTCTTCGAAACGCGGACGCTTCTTCGCTGCCTCGGGGTCACCGTCGTTGATCGTGTGGACTTCGAGCAGCGCGGGGTTCTTCTCGTTGCCGCGTGCCGGGCGCATCTTGCCGGTGAGGCGGTCGCCCTTGCGCAGGCCGTACTGGCGAGCGAGCTTGACCGGGATGTACGCGTCTTCCTTGCTCGGCAGGTACCCGTTGATGCGCAGGAAGCCGTAGCCCTCGTCACGCATGTCGAGGTAGCCCGACACGTCGATCGGCTCGTTCGACTGCGGCTGGCCGTCGTCGTCGAGCAGATCGATGTCTTCGCCCTGCGGACCCTCTTGGTTGCGGTTGCCACCCTTGCGGCGACGGCGGCGACGCTTGTTGTTGCCCTCACCGTCGTTGTTGTTGCGGTTGCCGCCACCCTGGTTGTTGTTGCGGTTACGGCCCTGGTTGTTGCCGCCCTGGTTGCCCTGGCCGCCGTCGCGATTCTGGCCGCCGTCCTTGCCCTGACCGCCGTCCTTGCCCTGACCGCCCTGGTTGTCGCCGTTGTTGCGGTTGCGGTTCTGGCCGCCCTGGCGATCGTCGCCGTCGTTGCGGCTGCGGCCGCCCTGGTTGTCGCCGTTGTTGCGGTTGCGGTTCTGACCACCCTGGCGGTCGTCCCGCTTGGCGTCGTCGTTCGACGTGGCCGACTCGCTGTCGGTCGGGCCGCTGGTGTCGGTCGACACGCCCTGTGCACGCAGTTCGATCTCCCAGTCGGCGAGCGGTTCGCCGTCGTCGCCGAGCACGACCGCAGGTTCGTCCCCGCCACCGTTCTTGGCGTCACCGTTCTTGGCGTCATCGTTCTTCGAGTCGCGGTTTCGCTCGGTGTCTGCGCCCTTCGACGACGAACCGTTGGCCGATGCGCTGGCGCCGTTGCTGCTCGGCGACTCGGTGCTCGGCTCGTCGGTGCGGGCCGGAGCCGAGTCGGCTGCGGGGGCCGCCGGCTGGGCCGGGCCACCCGCGGTGTCGATGATCTTCTCGACGAGGTCGGACTTCTTCAGCTTGGAGATGCCTTTGATCCCCAACGCTTTCGCGATCTGAGTGAGTTGGTCTTTGTCCTTGCCATCCAGCGCGGACTTCTCGAGTGCCTCTGCGGCCATCGTTGCCTCTCTTTCACCGCTGTGTGGAGACGAGCGGCGAGGTGAACTCAGAGGAAGGGGTCGAGTCGAGCCACGCGAACGCGGCACGCGTCATCAAGTCCCCTGAGGAAATTCGCAGGAAGCGGAGAGTTCCGATCTGCGGTTCGGTGAGAACCGAACGACAACGACGTTAGTTGCTCGACACGAGGTATTGCAACGTTGGCCGAGATCGAGGCCGTCAGCGAGTGAGCGATTCGACGAGGCGTTGCACGGCGCCGAGGTCGTTGGCGACCGTCTGTGTGCGCTCGTCGCGTTCGAAGAGATCGGCAAGATGGGCCGGCAGCGCGGGGCGGATTCCGGTGGCCTGCTCGACCGCGTCGGGGAACTTCGCCGGGTGTGCGGTGCCGAGGGTGATGAGTGGACCGTCGTTGCCGTCGGGCCCGGAGAACAGCTTCGACGCGGCCGTTCCGGTTGCCGTGTGCGGGTCGAGCAGCATGCCGGTGGCGGCGTACACCCGCCCGATCTCGGCGAGCGTCGCGTCGTCGTCGAACGCTGCTGCGCGGAACGACCCCGTGATGTAGCGCTCGCGCTGGTCGGCTTCGATGTCGAGGCGGCCGCTCGTGCGGAACCTGGTGAGTTGCTCGTCGGTCATGCCGCCGTCGCGGTCGTTCATCTCGAACAGCAGTCGCTCGAAGTTCGACGAGACCTGGATGTCCATCGACGGGCTGAGGCTCGGCACGACCGGGCGCGCCGTCATGTCGGCGTCGTTGACGAAGCGGGTGAGGATGTCGTTGGAGTTCGACGCCAGGACGAAGTCGTTGATCGGAGCGCCCATCTCGCGGGCGATCCATCCGGCGAGCACGTTGCCGAAGTTGCCGGTCGGGACGCTGAACGTGGCGGGTCGGGCGAACGTCTCGGCGGCGACGACGTAGTAGACGGTCTGCGCCATGACCCGGGCCCAGTTGATCGAGTTGACCGCCGAGAGGTTGTTGCGGGTGCGGAAGTCGACGTCGTTGAACATCGCCTTCACCAGGTCTTGGCAGTCGTCGAACGTGCCTTCGACCGCCACCGCGTGAGCGTTCGGTGCATCGACCGTGGTCATCTGGCGACGCTGCACGTCGCTGGTACGGCCGAGCGGGTACAGGATGACGATGTCGACGTTGTCGCAGCCGGCGACGCCGTCGATGGCCGCCGAGCCGGTGTCACCCGACGTGGCGCCGACGATGGTGACGCGCTGGTTGCGCTGCTCGAGCACGTGGTCGAACATGCGACCGACGAGTTGGAGTGCGACGTCCTTGAACGCCAGCGTCGGGCCGTGGAACAGCTCTTGGACCCATTCACCCTGGCTGGTCTGGACGAGCGGGACGACCGCGTCGTGACGGAAGGTCTCGTACGCCTCGGTGCAGAGGTGGGTGAGCGTGATCTCGTCGATGTCGGGCTCGACGAACGGGAGCATCACCTCGACCGCCCGGTCGACGTAGGTGCGACCTCGCGACGGGGCGAGCGTCGGCCAGCTCTGCGGAACGTAGAGGCCCCCGTCGGTGGCGAGGCCGGCGAGGAGGACATCGGCGAACCCGAGCTCGTCGGCCCGACCGCGTGTTGAGACGTACTTCATGTGTCGACTCCCGCCTCAGTCGCCGATGACTCGGAGCAGCCCGCCGACGTTGCGAACGACGTCGAGGCCGCGCAGTTCGCGGACGGTGGCCTGCACGTCGGCTTCGCGTGCCGAGTGCGTGATGAACACGAGGCGGGCTTCGGGGCCGTTGCCCTCCTGTTCGGCGACACGGATGCTGACGCCGTGCGAGGCGAACACGCCGGTGACCGCGTGGAGCACGCCGGGTTCGTCGACGACATCGAGACCGAGGAGGTACTCGGCTTCGGTCTCGTCGATCGGGCGGAGCTTGGCCTCGTGCAGCACACCGAGTGAGCCGTGGGTCTCGCGCCGCAGGTTGATGGCGGCGTCGAGCACGTCGCCGAACACGGCGCTGGCGGTGGGTGCGCCACCGGCACCGCGACCGAAGAACATCAGCGAGTCGGCGAAGTCGCCTTCGACGAACACGGCGTTGAAGCTGTCGCGGACGCTTGCCAGCGGGTGCTCTTTGGGCACCATCGTCGGGTGGACGCGAACGCTGACTTCGTGCGACTCCGCGTCACGTTCGACGATGCCGAGCAGCTTGATGCAGTATCCGAGGCGGTCGGCGATCGAGATCTCGGAGCCCGAGACTCGGCTGATGCCTTCGTGGTAGACGTCCCCGGCCACGACCTTGGCCCCGAACGCAACGGTGGCGATGATGGCCGCCTTGGCGCCGGCGTCGTACCCTTCGACGTCTGCCGTGGGGTCACGCTCGGCGTAGCCCAGTGCTTGCGCTTCGGCGAGTGTGGCGGCGTAGTCGCCGTCTCCCCCGCCGAGAACGGCGTCGGTCATCTTCGTGAGGATGAAGTTGGTCGTGCCGTTGATGATGCCCATCACCCGGGTGATCGGCTCGCCGTGGAGCGATTCGCGCAACGCCCGGACGATCGGGATGCCGCCCGCCACGGCCGCTTCGAACAACAGGTCGCGCTCGGCGGCGTCGGCGGCGGCGTAGAGCTCGGCACCACAGTTGGCGAGGAGTTCTTTGTTCGCGGTGACGACGGGCTTTCCGTGCTTCAGCGCATCGAGGATGTAGCCCCGTGCCGGTTCGATGCCACCGATGGCTTCGACGACGAGGTCGATGTTCGGGTCGGTGACGAGTGATTGGGCGTCGCGGGTGAGCACGCCGTCGGCGAGGTCGACGTCACGCTGAGCCGACATGTTGCGAACGGCGACCTGGGCGATCTCGAGGCGGAGTCCGGTCCGCTGTTCCACGGTGTCGGCCTGGGTTCGGACGAGGTCGACGAGCGCCGCTCCCACGTTGCCGCAGCCGAGCACACCGATTCGGATGACCTGTACGCCGTTGTCGTCAATCACGCCGTCGAGGCTACGGCATCGAAGCGCGCCACCACGGGTGCATTGAGATCAGCGTGTGGCGACACCGCTCCGACCGCTCCGACGCCGTTCGTCAGCCGTCGCCGAGGTGAGCGTGTGCTTTCGCGTAGTAGCCGATCGAGTTCTCTTCGAGCATCCCTCGGGCGACCTCGGCGGTCCACTCGTTCGGGTTGAGGAACCCGCCGGCCGACTGGACTTCCTTCAGCTTCACCTTGAGCAGTTCGAGTCGTTTCAACGCTGCGGTGATCTCGCCGGGTGACAGCAGTGCACCGAGCGCCCATCGGAGATCGTTCGGGTCGAGACGCAGGATCCGCTCCGCCATGTCTTTGTCGACGTACTTCTGCAGCGGGTTGAACTCTTGGCGGCCCTTGTCGATGGCGGTCCGCTTGCCGAACGACAGGTCGTTGTCGATGCCGGTGAGCCCGACGACTCGGCCACTCTCGACGTGGAGCATGAAGTTGCCGGCGTGGCGATCGGCCTGCATCGCGATGATGTCGATCATCTGCATGCGCGACATCAGGCGCTGCAGCTCGGGGTCGTCGGCCTGCACCTGGCCTTTCACGTCGGCCGCTTTCTTGCCGGTGCTCCAGTCCATGATGCTGCCGGACTTGACGCCCTTGAAGGCGAGTTCGGCACGAGCGATCACGCCGCCTCGGAGGAGTTGGTCGAGACGAGCCATCGCCACGTCTCGTTTGGCCATCTCCGGGTCGCGGTCGAAGGGCATGTCGAAGTCTTCGAACGCGTAAGTGGTGGCACCTTCGGTCATCTGCTCGATCTCGGTCATCTCGCTCGACCGCTTGGGAGCGCCTTGCTGCTCCTTGAAGCCACTCATGACGCCGCTCTTCGTGTACTGCGTGACCTGGTTGATGCCGCCGCCGAAACTGTCGCCTTCGGTCGCGTGGCGGAGATCGACGGCTGCCGGGGCCGCCAGTTCGGCCCCCGAGCTCGCGTTCATCACGACGCCCATCCAGGTCGCTCCCATGTCGATGCCGCGCTGGTAGCTGCGACTCGATTCGGCTGCCACGACGCGCTCGCGACCGATCTGGCCGAGCAGGCTCTGCATGTAGGCGAGCTTCTTCTTGATGTCGTGCGACGGGCGTCGCTGCTTCCCCTTGTGCGTGATGAAGGCGAGCAACGCCTTCTCCAGATCGTCGAGGAAGAAGTTGTACGTCGCGAGTTGCTTGTCGGCAGCGGCCGGGTCGTCGTGCGCGAACTTGGTTCGGCGAAGCCAGTTGTCGACCGCTTGGAGCCGAGCCAGGATCGGTTTGTAGAGCTTGCTCTTCTCCTTGAGGCCACCGAAGAGCGTCTTCTTGTCGTCGATGGCCGGGCCGACCGCGTTCTCGACCCACTTCTTCGTCGGCATCAACCGCTGGACCGTCGTGTCAGCGGTGCGGCGGACGTCGGCGGCGCCGTCGGTGTCTCGCCGTTGCGACACGCTCCCCTGCTGGATCGTGTGTGTGAGTTCGTGGGCGAGGAGGTGCTGGCCGGAGGCGGTGCCGACGTCGGGCATGCCGTCGCGGAAGTAGACGTCTCGGCCGACGGTGAACGCTTTGGCCTGGATGCGGTCGCTCAGCTCGGCGGCTCGGGCACCCTGGTGGACTCTGATCTGGCCGAAGTCGGCGCCGAACGCGTGCTCCATCTTCGCTCGTGCTTCGACAGGGAGTGCGCTGCCGCCACCACGGCTGGACTGGATGGCGCGATCGGTGTCGTTGTCGACCGTGCCGCCGGCTGCTCCGATCGTGGCCGATCGCTGGACTCGTGTGGGCCGGGCCGGGTGGTCGACGGCGTCGGGCGCGGTCGTGGCCGCGCTCGAACCTCCGGACAGTCGCCGCACGACGCTGTCGGCGACGGCGTCTGCTTCGCGTTCGAACGGGTCGGACGCCGGTCCGACGGCGAGTTTCGCTTGCGCGATCGCTCCGGTCAGACCGAGCGGAGCCGTGGGACGTCGCGGAAGGTCCTGCTGTTCGGTGTCGTCGCTGCGACGTTCACGCTGTGGCGCGGTCTTCGACGGCGCTGGCCGTCGCATTCGGGTCGACATCGTCCCCATCGGATCACCATCCCTCTGCTCGAACGGTAGCTCAGGCAGCGGGGGTGTTCAATCGTGGGTCGGTCAGGTGCGTACCAGGTCGTGGTACTTGGCGAGGTTGCCGATGACCTCGTCGAATCGGTTCTTGGCGAGGACGGCACCTTCTCGTCGCACGTCGTCGGCGTCGATGGTCAGTAGGCGGTCGACCTTGGCCCAGCTGTCGCGTCCCTTGGGGTCCCAGGCTCCGGTGCCGACCGGCACGTGGTCGGCGCGGCCTTTGTTCTTCGAGGTGAGCGGCACGCCGGCGAGGTCGCCTGCGGTGCGTCCGATGATGACGACGGGGCGGTCTTTGCCGCGGGTGGCGTCTTCCTCGTACGGCACCCAGGCCCAGACGACTTCGCCGGGGTCGGCATCACCGTCGAGGTCGGGTGTGTATTCGACGCGAACGCCGTGTTCGACGATCTTGTTGCGCGGTGCTTCACGCTTGGTGGTCTTGCCGGCGAGCGGATCACGTTCTTGCTGAGCCGCCTGGATCTGCTTGACCAGCTTGAGGACGATGTTGATCCACTTCATGGGCAGGAGCGTACGCCGCCCAGAACTCCTGTTTCTTTTCGACCCGGTCCAAGGGAAACATCCGCTTGTTTCTTTTCGACCGGGTCCAAAGGAAACAAGCCAGCCACGCGCCGGCGCCGGGAGCGCCAGCGACCAAGCCTGGCAGGCGCCCGATCGTACGTGTTCGCCGGTCGGCCTGCGGTGAGGGCGCCGAGAGATGACGGTGAGGGCGCCTAAGGATAGATATCGGTGGCGAGGAGGTCGTCGAAGGTTTCGCGGCGGACGACGAGTTTGGCGTCGCCGTCGGCGCAGAACACGACGGGGGGTCGGGTGATCTTGTTGTAGTTGGATCCCATCGACTGGCCGTAGGCGCCGGTGACCGGCATGGCGAGGAGGTCGCCGACGGCGATGTCGGTGGGGAGTCTTGCTTCGAACGAGAGCACATCGCCGGATTCGCAGTGTTTGCCGACGAGGCGGGCGGTGAGGTCGCGTGGCGCGTCGACGGCACGGGGCAGGAACGATTCGTAGCCGGAGCCGTAGAGCACGGGGCGGGGGTTGTCGCTCATGCCGCCGTCGACCGAGACGTAGGTGCGCACGCCGGGGATCGTCTTGATGGTGCCGACGGTGTAGATCGTCATGGCAGCGGCGGCGGCGATGGAGCGTCCGGGTTCGACGCTGACTCGGGAGCGGACGCCGAGCGCGTCGCAGGCGTCGAGGAGGACGTTGCCCCACTGAGTGATGGTCGGGGCTTCTTCGCCTGCGACGTAGGCCACGCCGAGCCCGCCGCCGAGGACGAGTTCGGGAAGGTCGAGTGGCACGGCGAAGTTCGCCATGACCTCGGCGGCCTTGGCGAACGACGATGCTTCGAACACGTTGGAACCGATGTGGCAGTGCACGCCGACGAGGTCGACCGAGGTGGAGCGGCGGGCGCGGTCGACCGCTTTGACGGCGTCGCCGTTGCCGAGGTTGAAGCCGAACTTGGAGTCGTCTTGACCGGTGGCGATGAACTCGTGCGTGTGCGCCGAGACGCCGGGGGTGATGCGCAGCACGACCTGCGGGGTGGGCCCGCAGCCTTCGGCGGCGAGCATGTCGAGGCGGTCGAGTTCGTCGAACGAGTCGACGATGATGTGGCGCACTCCGGCGGTGATGGCTTGACGGAGTTCGGCGACCGACTTGTTGTTGCCGTGCAGCGTGCACGCCGACGCCGGGACGCCTGCCGACATGGCGACGTGGAGTTCGCCGCCGGAGGCGACGTCGAGCAGCAGCCCTTCGTCGTAAGCGAGTCGGGCCATCGCTCGGCAGAGGAACGCTTTGGTCGCGTAGATGACGCGTTCGGGGCCGAATGCACCGACCGCTTCGCGGCAGCGTGATCGGAGGTGTGCTTCGTCGTAGACGAAGACCGGGGTGCCGTACTCGGCGGCGACGTCGGCGACCGAGCAGCCGCCGACGGTGAGCATTCCGTCGGCCCCGACCGCGGTGTTGTCGGAGAGCAGATGACGTTCGACGGCAGTCACTGGTCGACGCTCACATCTCTTCCGGCGCGCCCATGCCGAGCAGGCCGAGGGTGCGTTCGAGCACGCGTCCGGTGAGGTCGGCGAGCGCGAGTCGGCTGGAGCGAACCGGTTCGTCGGACGACAGGATCGGGCAGTGCTCGTAGAACACGCTGAACACCGAGGCGAGTTCGTAGAGGTACGTGCAGAGCTTGTGCGGACTGTACGACTCCATCGTGGCGCCGATGGCGGTCGGCAGGGCCAGGATCTGCAGCGCCAGTTCCTTCTCGTGCGGTTCGTCGATCGAGATGGGCAGCCCGCGCACCGACTCGCGTGACACGCCGGCCTTGTCGAACACGCGGTTGATCCGAGCGTGGGCGTACTGGCAGTAGGGGCCGGTGTTGCCTTCGAATGCGAGCATCCGATCGAAGTCGAACACGTAGTCCTTGACCCGGTCGGTCGAGAGGTCGGCGTACTTCACGGCGCCGATGCCGACCATCTGTGCGACCGATTCGCGCGTGGCGGGATCAAGGGTGGGGTTCTTCTCGCCGATGGCGGCGTCGGCGCGTTCGATCGCCTCGTCGAGGAGTTGGACGAGCTTGACCGAGTCGCCCGAGCGGCTGCGCATGATCTTGCGGTCGTCGCCGAGGATGTTGCCGAACGCCACGTGGACGGCTTCGGTCGGTTCGACGAGCCAGCCGGCCATCTTGCAGACCTCGAACACCATCTGGAGGTGTTGTGCCTGCGGTGCGCCGACCACGTAGAGCATGAGATCGGCGTGGAGGCGTTCGACTCGGTCGATGATGCACGCGAGGTCGCTGGTGGCATACATGAACGCGCCGGCGCTCGACTTGGCGATGAGCGGGAGCGGATCGCCGTCGCGGTTGGTGAAGCCGGGCACGGTCACGACCATGGCGCCGTCGTCGGGGTGGACGAGATCGGCGGCTTCGAGACGCTGGTAGGCGCCTTCCATGAGGGGCTGATAGTTGGATTCGCCGGCGAGGTCGTCGTCGGTGAGGAGCACGTCGAGCTTGGTGTACACCTTGTTGAAGTAGGCGTTCGACATCTCGACGAGGCGACGCCAGAGCACGAGGGTCTCCTCGTCGCCGCCCTGCAGCTTGACGACTCGGTCGCGGGAACGCTCTTGGAACGCTTCGTCGTCGTTGAACTTGGCGTTGGCCTGTTTGTAGAAGCCGTCGAGGTCGCCCTGGCTGAGCCCTTCGGCCGCGACGTCTTCGCCGAGATCGAGGAGATGTTCGATGAGCATGCCGAACGGGCGTCCCCAGTCGCCGATGTGGTTCTCTCTGATGACCTCGTGACCGAGGAACTCGAAGAGTCGGACGAAGCAGTCGCCGATGACGGTGGAGCGCAGGTGACCGACGTGCATCTCCTTCGCGACGTTGGGAGCGGAGTAGTCGATGACGACGGTCTTCGACCGAGCGTCGGGGGCGACGCCGAGTCGATCGTCGCCGGCCACGGTGGCGAGTTGCTCCGCCAGGAACTCGGCGGAGAACGTGACGTTGATGAATCCGGGTCCGGCGATCTCGACGTCGTCGGCGACCGAGGCGAGCACCCCCGAGTCGACGACCTGCTGAGCGAGCTCTCGCGGGTTGGCACCGACCTTCTTGGCGAGCGGAAGCGCGCCGTTGATCTGGGCGTCGGCTCGATCGGACGGACGGACGGTCGGGTCGGCGGTGTCACCCCCGGCGAGTTCGGTGAAGACGGGTTCGAGCAGAGCAGCGAGGGTGGCGACGGGATCCGACATGCGTCGTCAAGTCTGCCGGATCGAGGCGGCTGCCACCCACAACATTCGCCACACGACCGCCGACGGGCGACGGGTTCGGGATCGAAGTGTTGCCCGACGGCGCAGCGGCAGTACATTGCACGGTGCCCCGCCTTCGTAGCTCAGGGGATAGAGCACTGGTTTCCGGAACCAGGTGTCGCAGGTTCGAATCCTGCCGAGGGCGCCATTCGATCTCGACGCGTCGGCAGCCGCCGGCGTCTCAGAGCGACTTGAGCGCGTCGCTGATCGCCTCGTCGGCATACGCCAGCAACTGGAGGCGGGTCATCTCGACGCCGCGTTGACGCCACTGCTCGGCGCGGCGATGCAGAGCGATCTCACCGGCGGCGGCTTCGCGACGCGGCTTCGACGAGGCGATCCGTCGCGGGTCCTGATCGAGGTTGCCGAGGATGACGCCGGCCGATTCGAGTCGACCGATCTCGGCGAGGTTGATCGCCGCCGCTTCGAGCACGACGAACTCGTTGCCGACGTCTTGGTGCCGCTGCCAGTACGCGAGCGCCCCCTGCGCTGCTGCGAGCCCGGAGTACCCGGGTGCGTACACCTGCGACACGAGCACGTACCCGGTGAGGTTCGCGATCTGTTCGGAGCGGGCGATCTCGAGTGCTTCGGCGAAGCGCGCACGGGCGTACTCGACATCGCCGCGGGTGTAGGCGACGAGCCCCTGGTTGTAGGTGACGTGACCGAGGGCGACCGGGCTTCCCGACTCGCGGGCGATGTCGGCGGCGCGATCGTTCGACTCGACGGCGTCGTCGTAGGAGATGTGTTGGGCGTAGAGCTTGAAGACCGCTCCGGCCGAGAGTTGCATCGCTTGTTCGACCGGCCGCGGCGGAACGTCGATCATCATTGCGTCGGCGAGCTGCGCTGCTTCGGCGGTTCGTCCCTGATACAGCAGTTCGACGGCGCCGTAGTGGCGAGCCCATCCACGATCGGACGGCGTGGGCCGACGCGTGAGTGCGTCCTGGTTGGCGGCGAGCGCTCCTTCGTGGTCACCGGCGAGGAAGCGGGCGAACGCCAGGTGGAGATGTGCCGGCGCTCCGACGGGCAGGTCGGTCGCCTCGCCGCGTTCGATCGCTCGGATCGACCACGCGGCGGGTTCGGTCTCGACCGTCCAGCGACTCATGAAGAACAGGTCGCGCAGCAGACGGTCGACGTCGCCCGTGCGTTGGAGGTCGATCGCCCAGTTCATGGCGGCTCGGATGTTGTCCCACTCGACGGTGAATCGCTCGACGCCGCGCCGCCAGTCGCTGCCGTGACAGCGCGCGCTGGCCTCGCCGACGAGCGACACGACGTGGTCGAGGTGGGCGCTGCGGGCCGACGATCGCTCGCCGCGGTCGGCGAGCTGTCGATCACCGAAGTGACGCAGCGATTCGAGCACCTCGTAGCGCCCGCGATGTCGTTTCGACCGGGCGACCATCGACCGGTCGGCGAGGAGTTCGAGCATGTGTCCGACTTCGAGGTCTCGATCGCTCGGATCGAGGACGTCGCGAGCCGCCACCGCGTCGAAGCCACCGTGGAACACCGAGAGGCGGTCGAACAGCCGCCGTTCGGCGGCGCCGAGCAGGTCGTACGACCAGCGGACGGTTGCGCCGAGCGTCGCTTGTCGGTCGGTGCGTTCGCTGTCGCGCAGGATGCGGAATCGTTGGTCGAGGCGACCGGCGAGATCGGTCACCGACATCGTCGCGAGCTGGGCGGCGGCGAGTTCGAGCGCGAGCGGAAGACCATCGAGCGCCGTGCAGACGTGATCGATCTGGTCGACGTGTTTCACCGGATCGAACTCGGGGTCGACGAGCAGCGCTCGCCGAGCGAAGAGCTCGCGGGCCTCGCCGTCGAGGTTGAGCGGATCGAGCGTCCAGACCTGCTCGCCCACCACTCGCAGCAACTCGCGACTCGTCGCGACGATGCACAGGTCGGGGCAGGCGGCGAGCAGTTTGGTGCAGAGCCGGGCGGTCGCCCCCACGACCTGTTCGACGTTGTCGAGCACGAGCAGCGCCGACCGTCCGCGCAACACCGAGATCAACGCGTCGATCGAGGTGCCGTCTTCGTGCGGCAACGCACCGATGGTGTCTTCGATCGCCGACTCGACCGAGTCCGCGTCGAAGACCGCGGCCAGCTCACACATCCAGCGGTCGTCGAATCGGTCGGCGACCGCCGCCATGAGCACTTCGGCGATGGCGGTCTTGCCGACGCCGCCGACGCCAGAGATCGTGGTGATGGTGCCGGGTCGGACGATCGCGAGCAGGCCCGCGAGGTCGTCGTCGCGGCCGATCAACTCGTCGAGATGTTCGCCAGAATCGGTCACTTCGATCGAACCTAGCGAACCCCGGCCTCGCAACTCACCCCTGTCCACACAGCGACAGGAATCGGTGCCTCGGCGACCGACACGAACCCGCCTTGTGAAAGCGCTTACACTCGTGGCCCGGGAGTCACCGATGAGCACGCAACCAACGAATTCGCCGCCTGTCGGGCAGCACGACGCCGACACGAGCGCGGCAGTGCCCGACCCGTCGTCGACGGCCGCGGCGCATGTCCCGTCCGATGTCTCGTCGGGGCCGCGGGCCACGATCGAAGACGTCGCCACGGCAGCGCGGGTGTCGGTGGCCACGGTGAGTCGGGCGATGCGCGGGCTGCCCAACGTGGCCGCGGCGACACGCCAACGCGTCGTCGACGTCGCGCAGTCGCTGAACTACCGCCCCGACCCCGCCGCCTCTCGCCTCGCGGCCGGAAAGACGAAGACGATCACCGTCGGCGTGCCGTCGCTGAACGGCTGGTACTTCTCGACGGTCGTCGCCGGGGCCGAAGCCGTGTGCAACGAGGCCGGCTACGAGTTCCAGGTCATCGGCGTCGGCAGCCATGACGCCCGAGACCGTCTCCTCGACGACCGCTACCACCTCGAGCGCCGCACCGACGGCCTGATCCTCGTCGACGTCGAACCGAGCGACGAACAAGCGAGTGCCCTCGCGCGCCGCGGCGTGTCGCTCACCACGATCGGCGCGCGGATCGTCGGATGCCCGTCGGTGCAGATCGACGACGAACACGTCGGTCGTCTCGCCGCCGACCACCTCATCGGGTTCGGCCACCGCGACCTCGGCGTGATCAGCGGTCTCGACGACGACCCGATGAACTTCGCCGTACCGATGGCCCGTCGGAGCGGCTTCTTCGGCGGAGCCGCCGCGCACGGCATCACGCTCGGCGACGAGCACGTCCGCAACGGCAACTTCGGCGTCGATGGCGGTCGCGTGGCCACCGCCGAGCTTCTCGACGCTCCCCGACCGCCGACCGCGATCTTCGCGATGTCGGACGAGATGGCGTTCGGCGCGCTGATGGAACTCGAGCACCGCGCGCTCCGGCCGGGCGTCGACGTGTCGATCATCGGCGTCGACGACCACGAGTTCGCCCGCGTGGTCAAGCTCACCACGATTCGCCAGACCATCGCCGAACACGGCGCCGTGGCGGCTCGACTCCTGATCGAGGCGATGACGGTGCGGGCGACCGATGCGGGCGTCGACTACGTGCCGCCGGCGCACCAGCCGACCGTCGAGCTCGTCCAGCGAACCACCACCGGTCCGGCGCCGACGTCGTGACCGAACACACCGGGCCAGGTGGTCCGGTGACGGTGTGACGCTGTGAACAACCGATGAACAGCGCGCGACGTGCGCGTTGCGCTTGACGAAACCTTCCCGATATGTAAGCGTTTACATTGCCGGTACCGTTCCGGCACCTACATCCACATCACTGGGGGAGGACCCAATGAAGAAGCGCAGCTTGAAGCTGATTGCTGTTCCCGTTGCGTTGTCGTTCGTTGCCGCTGCGTGCGGTAGCGATGACGACGGCGCCGCGGAGGACACTCCGAACACCGAAGTCGAATCCGAAGAGCCCGCCGAGGAAGAGGCTCCGGCCGAAGAGGAAGCGGAAGAAGAGGCTCCGGCCGAAGAAGACACCCCGCCGCCCGTCGTGGTCGAGCGCACCGGCGACGAGATCATCGTGACCGGACCCGAGCGTGACGAGTCCGAAGCCGGCGCACTGCAGCAGGTGCTCGGCGCCTGGGGCGACGAGAACGGTGTCGAGGTCACGTACCTCGGCGACGCCGACTGGGAAGCCAACATCAACGTCCAGGTCGAAGGCGGCAACCCGCCCGACATCTCGATCTTCCCCCAGCCGGGCAAGCTCGCCGATTTCGCCCGCGCCGGATCCATCGTTCCGCTCGCCGACGACGCCGTCGCCGCCACCACCGAGAACTGGTCGGAAGCGTTCAACAGCTTCGCCAACGTCGACGGTGTGCAGTACGGCGTGCCCGTCAAGGCCGACCTCAAGTCCCTCGTCTGGTACCAGCCGGCCCGCTTCGAAGCCGACGGCTACACGGTACCGACGACGTTCGACGAGTTCACCGCACTGGTCGACGAGATCACCGCTGCAGGCGGCACCAAGGCCCTCTGCGTCGGCATCGAGTCCGGTCAGGCAACGGGTTGGACCTTCACCGACTGGGTCGAAGACATGGTCCTGCGTCAGCACGGCGCAGACGTCTACGACCAGTGGGTCAACCACGAGATCCCGTTCAACGATCCGCAGATCGTCGAGTCGATGCAGACCGTGCTCGACCTCTTCTCGGAAGACAACGTCTACGCCAACTCCGGCACGATCGCCGCAACGGCGTTCCAGGACAACGGCCAGCCGCTGGTCGACGGTGACTGCTACATGCACCGTCAGGCCTCGTTCTACTCGGCATTCATCCCCGAAGGCACCGCCTTCGCCGATGGCTCCGAGGGTGCGGTCGACGTGTTCTACTTCCCCGACATCAACGGTGACGCCCCGGTTCTCGGTGCTGGCACGTTCGCCTCGGCGTTCAACGACCGCCCCGAGGTCCACGAGCTCCTCGCCTACATGTCGAGCCCCGACTACGCCGAAGCACGTCAGGTGGCGCAGCAGGAACTGAAGGGTGGCGGCGACGCCCTCTCCGGCTTCCTCTCGGCTGCCATCGGTCAGGACCCGAGCGTCTACCAGCCGCTCGAGCAGTCGTTCCTCGACATCCTGGCCTCGGCTGAGATCGTGCGCTTCGACGCCTCCGACCTGATGCCCGCCGACGTCGGTGCCGGTTCGTTCTGGACCGAAGGCACCGCCGCCGTCAACGGCGACAAGACCGCTCAGGAAGCTGCCGACGCCATCGAAGCGTCGTGGCCGAGCTGAGCAACTGAACACCCGTCGATCCCCTTCGGGGGTGAGACAACCGTGAGCGATGAGGGGCGCCGACACCAGGTGTCGGCGCCCTTCGTCGTTCCGACGCAGCGCGACATGGAAGTATCGGGGAATGGGGAGTTCCACATGACGGTGATCGACGACCTCGCCGAACAGGACGAGGACATCATCAAAGGGGTCGTCGGAGACCGGCCCGACGAGATCTCGACCGCGGCCGTGATCGGCCGCTGGTTCAAACGTGTGTTGCTGGCCATCGTTGCGGTCTTCGTGATCGCCATGCTGGTGACGCAACCCAAGGCGCAGAAGACCGCGATCGTCGCGCTCGCCTCCATCGGCTTGAGCCTGGCGGTCTGGATCGGCGCCAACCTGGTGTTCAACCAGGCACGCAGCCGATGGATGCGGTTCAGAGCACTCGTCTTCGGCATCGTCGGCTTCGCGTTCGGCGCCGTGGTCAGCGGCAACCGACTCCTCGACGGCGCTGGTTCCGGGTTCTTCTCGTGGGTCTGGTTCCCGCTCGTGACCGCGGCGATCGCCGCCGCCGTCGGCGCTGCGCTCGCCACCACCGATGAGCCCACCACTCGGCTGGCACTCGGCATCGGCGGCGTGGGTGCGATCGGGCTGCTCACCGGCGTCCTGCTCGACGAGAGCGCCCGTCCCGAGTTCGAGGTCGTCCCGCTCATCATCGCCACCGTCGTCACGGCGGGAATCGGCGCAGCGGTCTCCACCCTCCGCCGTCTGCCCGTACTGCACGGCGCGCTCTGGGGCGCCGCAGCCGGTTGGGGCATCGGTGCGTTCGCATTCCCCGATCTCGGTGACGGACCGGCCGGCTGGGCGATCATCGCCGCGACCGTCCCGATGGCCATCGTCGGGCTGCGTCTCGGTCTGGCCACCAATCCCGATGCCCCTGGCCGAGCCCGGATCGACACGCGGTCACGGAGCTTCATCTTCCTCGCGCCGGCCCTGTTGTTCATCGGCGGGACCCTCGTCGCGCCGGCACTGCGAACGCTCTACCTGTCGTTCTACGGCGACGATTCGGTCGAGCGGGTCTGGTTCGGCAACTACGTCGACATCTGGCAGGACCCGAACTCGCGCGACTTCGACGACTGGACGAACATGTTCACCAGCGTCCCGTTCATCATCGGGGTGGTGCTGCTCGTCGTCTTCGCCGTGGTCGGCACCCAGATGAAGAAGACGACCGGTCGCGTCGTCGAACTCGGCAGCCCGAGCTTCGGGCCACTCGTCGCCGGCCTGCTGTTCTTGGCCTTCGGTGTCTTCACCGCACTGCGCGGCACGATCATCAACAACCTCTGGTGGGTCGTGGTCGTCACGCTCTTCTCGACGGCACTCGGACTCGCCGTTGCGGTGCTCGCTCAAGACGCGCCGTTCGAACGCCTCGCCAAGTCGATCATCTTCCTGCCGATGGCGATCTCGCTCGTCGGCGCCTCGGTGATCTGGCGTTTCATGTACGTCGCCCGAGACTCGTCGAAGGAACAGACCGGCGTGCTGAACGCGCTGTGGGTCGGGCTCGGACGATTGTCGACCGGCCAAGGCATCGCCTCGGTCGTGCTCGTGTTCGCCACCATGCTGATCGGCGCCTCGTACGTGCTCCGATCGCTCAAGGCCCGCAAGTGGCTCTACGCCATCGTCGCACTGATCCTCACACCGCTCGCCATGTTCCTCGTGATGATCGTCTGGAACAGCTTGGGCGGCAACGTCATGAAGGCGGTCGTCGGCATCCCGTTGACGCTGATCTTCGTCGCACTCGTCGCCTACGGCGGCCAGCAGTTGACCCGACGGGCCTACGGTTCGGCAGCGATTCCCGCTGTCGCCGCACTCGGCCTCGGCTGGTTCCTCGTTCGATACTGGGGGATCATCGGCGGCGGCGTCGGCGGCCAGCGACGCAACGACGCCGGTGTCCTGTTGGCCGACCCGATCAACTTCGTGCAGGAGCAGCCGTACAACAACGTGTTCCTGATGGTCGTGCTCATCTGGATCCAGACCGGTTTCGCGATGGTCATCCTGTCGGCTGCCATCCAGGCGGTCCCCGACGAGATCATCGAGGCCGCTCGGGTCGACGGTGCCACTCAGTCGCAGATCTTCTGGCGGGTCACGCTGCCGCAGATCGGCCCGACGATCGGCGTGGTCGTCACCACGATCATCGTGCTGGTGATGAAGGTCTACGACATCGTGAAGGTGATGGCCAACGACAAGTTCGAGACGTCGGTGCTCGCCAACGACATGTACAACCAGGCGTTCCAATTCGGCAACACCGGTCGTGGCGCCGCCCTGGCGATGCTCATCTTCGTCAGTGTGATGCCGATCATGATCACCAACATCCGACGCATGCAGCGGGAGAACTGAGCGATGTCGAACGTCCCTCTCATCAGCCCATCCTCGGTCGGCAGCGACGCCGCGTCGTCCGACAGCGGATTCGTCACACGGGTGTACTCGAAGCTGCGCGGTCTCCCCATGTGGGTGCTGTGGGGCATCGTCGTCGTGTGGAGCCTGCCGACCATCGGTCTCGCCGTCAGCGGGTTCCGGTCACGCGATGCGCAGCGCCAGAGCGGTTGGTGGACCGCCGGCTTCGACGACGGTTCCCTCGAGAACTACCGCACCATCCGCGACGCGTCGGCGAGCGGCACCATCGGCGATTCGCTCCTCAACTCGATGGCGATCGCGATCCCGGCGACGATCATTCCGATCGCCATCGCCGCATTCGCCGCCTACGCCTTCGCGTGGATCGACTTCAAGGGCCGCAAGGGACTCTTCATCGCCACGGTCGCCTTGCTCGCCGTTCCGCTGCAGGTGGCACTCATCCCGCTGCTCCAGTTGTACGTCGGCGGGTCGCACCTGACGATCCCGTTGATCGACAAGACGATCACGTTGTTCCCCGACCTCGATCTGCAGGGGACGGCGGCGGCGGTGTGGCTGACGCACACGGGTTTCGCGCTGCCGTTCGCGATCTTCCTGCTGCACAACTACATCTCCGGGCTTCCCGGTGACGTGTTCGAAGCCGCTCGCATCGACGGTGCCGACCACTTCACCATCTTCTGGCGCCTCGTACTCCCGCTCTCGGTTCCGGTGCTGGCCGCGTTCGCGATCTTCCAGTTCCTCTGGACGTGGAACGACTACCTGGTCGCCAACACCTTCGCCGGCAACAACAAGGACGCGAGACCGACGACGATCCTGATCGCGAACCTCGCGGGCGACTTCGGTGCGAACGAACACCTCCTCCCGGCCGCGGCATTCGTGCAGGCGTTCTTCCCGCTGATCGTGTTCTTCGCGCTGCAACGTTTCTTCGTGCGCGGTCTGCTCGCCGGTTCGGTCAAGGGCTGACACTCCCCAAACCTCCGTCGGCGTCAGGCGATGTACGTTGACGCCCATGTCCGATCACGCATCAACTCCGACGCTCGACCTCGACGTCGTGCGGGCCCAGTTCCCTGCGTTCGATCAGCCGATCAACCGTGACCAGTCGTTCTTCGACAACGCCGGCGGGTCGTACGCCTGCCGGCACACGATCGACGCGCTGACCGCGTACTACACCGCCAACAAGGTGCAGCCGTACAGCGAGTACGCGGCGTCGGCCGATGCCGGCGAGCAGATGGATGCGTCGCGTCGACGGTGGGCCGAGGCGCTGGGGGTGGCCACCAACGAGGTCGTGTTCGGCCCGTCGACGTCGATCAACACCTTCGTGCTCGCCGATGCGTTCGCACCGCTCCTCGGGCCGGGCGACGAGGTCATCGTCACCAACCAAGACCACGAGGCCAACACCGGAGCGATCCGGCGCATGGCCGAACGGGTCGGCGCAACCGTGATCGAGTGGCGGATCGACCCCGAGACCGGGCTGCTCGACCCCGACGAGTTCCGGTCGCTGCTGTCGTCGGCGACGAAGCTCGTCACCGTCCCGCACGCCTCGAACATCGTCGGACAGGAGAACGACGTCGCGCAGGTCTCCGCCGCCGCGCACGCCGTGGGGGCCCGGGTGATCGTCGACGGCGTGTCGTTCGCCCCACACACGATTCCCGACGTCGCCGCACTCGACGCCGACATCTACCTGTTCAGCCTCTACAAGACGTACTCGGTGCACCAGGGGCTCATGGTCGTGCGCAACGGACTCCTCGGCGAACTCCCGAACCAGAGTCATTTCTTCAACGCCGACGTTCCCGACAAGCGGCTCAACCCGGCCGGTCCCGATCACGCGCAGGTCGCTGCGGCGGGAGCGGTGCTCGACTACGTCACCGACCTGCATCGTGCGCACGGAGGGTCGAGCGACGACTCACTGCGTGTGATGTGCAGCACCGTGTCGAGCCGGTGGCGCGACCACGAGGATGTGCTGACCGGCCGGCTGCTCGACGAACTCGGCTCCCACGACCAACTCCGCGTCCTCGGCCCCCGAACCGTCGACGCCGCGGGTGGGCACCGCTGTCCGACCATCGCGTTCTCGCCGCTCGATCGCGAGCCGACCGACGTCGCGCACCGGCTCGTCGAACGCGGTGTGCAGACGAGCGCAGGTCACTACTACGCCGTGCGTGTGCTCGAGGGGCTCGGCCTCGACCCGGCACGCGGCGTGGTGCGACTGTCGTTCGTGCACTACACCTCGGCCGCCGACATCGATCGTGCGTGCGAAGCGATCGCCGCCGAGTTCGGCTGAGCCGACGGTCGGCACACTCGGTCACCGATCCTCGATCACCGACGCTCATGGGCACCCGCCGACGGGCGATAGATTCGAGTCGTGACGCTCGTTCAAACGCAGTCCCGGGTCCTCGGCTCGCTTCCACCCGTCGGCCCCATCTCGTACGGATCGTGGCGGTTCACCGACGACGATCTCGCCACGGGGCAGATGCTGCTCGAAACGGCGATCGGGGCGGGCATGAACCTGATCGACACCGCCGACGTGTACGGCTTCGACTGGGGCGGCACCGGTTTCGGCCAGGTCGAAGAGATCCTCGGACGGATCCTGGCCACCACGCCCGGACTGCGCGACAAGATCGTGCTCGCCACGAAGGGCGGCATCGCGCCACCCACCCCGTACGACTCCTCGCCGAAGTACCTGCGGTCGGCCGTCGAGGCGTCGCTCACGCGTCTGCAGACCGACGTGATCGACCTGTACCAGATCCACCGTCCCGACATGTACACGCATCCGGCCGACGTCGCCATCACGCTCAACGCGCTGCGCGAAGAAGGCAAGATCCGTGAGGTCGGCGTGTCGAACCACACGCCCGCACAGGTGGCGGCCCTGCAAGCCCACCTCGAGTTCGGCATCGCCTCCAACCAGCCCGAGTTCTCGGCCACCCACCTCGACCCGATGCGCGACGGCACGTTCGACCAGTGCATGGAGCTCCGGATCACGCCGATGGCGTGGAGCCCGCTCGCCGGCGGCAGCCTCGCAACCGGCGAGGGCGTCTCGCCCGACCTGCTCTCGGTGCTCGACCGTCTCGCCGAGCGTGAAGGCGTCGATCGCAGCCAGATCGCGATCGCATTCGTGCTCGCTCACCCCTCGGCGCCCATCGCCATCGTCGGTACGCAGAACCCCGACCGCATCCGATCGTCGACCGCCGCGCTCGGGGTCAGCCTCGATCGCGCCGACGTGTACGCCATCGTCCAAGCTTCCGAAGGAGTGCCCCTGCCATGAGTCACGTGACTCGTCCCGACGTTCCCGAGATCTCGTGGTTCAGCGCGCTGTGCGACGACGACTACGAGTTTCTCGGCGTGCCCGACGCATCGCTCGCCGCCTCGTGGCCTCACTGCCGTGACATCGTGCAGGCCGCCGACCGGGGCGGTTTCGACAACGTGCTCTTGCCGTCGGGGTATCAGCTCGGCATCGACTCCACTGCGTTCGCCGCAGCGATCTCCACGCACACCGACGACATCAACCTCCTGCTCGCGGTTCGCATGGGTGAGATGTGGTTGCCGCAGCTGGCACGACAGCTGGCGTCGATCGACCAGTTCTCCAACGGCCGCCTGACGATCAACATCATCTCGTCCGACATCCCCGGCGAAGCACTCGACTCGGCACCGCGCTACCAGCGCACCCGCGAGTGGATGCAGGTACTGCGCAAGCTGCTCGACCGCGAATCGATCGACTTCCACGGCGAATACGTGAACCTCGAACTCGACCCACCGCGGGTCGGCACCACCACCGGCACGTGCCCTCCGTTCTACTTCGGTGGCTTCTCCCCCGCCGCGAAAGACGTCGCCGCCGCCGAAGCCGACGTGTTCCTCACGTGGCCCGACACCGTTGCGTCGGTCGGCGACACGGTCACCGAGATGAACGCGCTCGCCCGCGAACGGTACGACCGCGACATCCTCTGCGGGCTTCGTGCACACGTCATCGTCCGCGAGACCGAGGCCGAGGCACGCGCTGCCGCCGAACGACTGGTGTCGAAGCTCGACGCCGACACCGGCGACGCGATCCGCAACAAGTCGCTCGACGCTGCATCGGTCGGTGTGTCACGCCAGGCCGAGCTGCGCGAATCGGCGGCCGACGACGGCTTCGTCGAAGACAACCTCTGGACCGGGGTCGGCCGGGCTCGGAGCGGCGCCGGCGCGGCGATCGTCGGCGACCCCGACCAGGTCGTGGCCAAGCTGCGCGCCTATCAGGAGGCCGGAGTGAGCGCCTTCATCCTGTCGGGCTACACGCACCAGGCCGAGTGCGATCTGGTCGCCGAGCACGTGCTGCCGGCCATCGAGCACGCACCGATTCGGCCGCGTTTCACCTCCGACCTGTCGACCGGCCAGACGACCGGCTCGGCATAGAAGCCTCATCCACACTCCCGCATCGGCCATGATGTGGGGATGAGCAACGACGACGCGAACGGGTTCCCGCCCCAGCCAGGTCAACCGAACGACGGATCGGGCTTCCCCGCCGCGCCGAACTACAACGACCCACCGGCAGCGCCGGGCCAGCCGCCCGCGCCGGGCACCCCGCCGACTCCCGGCACCCCGCCCGCTCCCGGTCAGCCGCCGGCACCGAACTACGGACAGCCCCCGGCCGCGCCGCAGTACGACCAGCAACCCCCGGCCCCGCAGTACGGCCAAGCTCCTCCCCCGCCACAACCCGACTACGGCCAGGCACCCCCTCCTCCGGGCGCCGGCCAACCGCCGCAGCAGCCCGGCTTCGGTGCCCCTCCGGGCTATGTCGCCGCCGGACAGGGCGGCATGGTCAAGGCGCCGCGTCCCGACGTCAAGATCGGCGCCATCCTCGTCATCGTCGGCTCGGTGCTCTCGATCATCGGCGTGTTCCTGCCGTGGGCGTCGGGCGGCGGCGAGTCGGTCAACGGCATGGACGACTTCATCTTCATGAGCGACGGCTCGCTGTACTTCGCCGAGAGTCCCGGCACGATCCCGATCGTGTTCGCCGTCATCATGCTGGCCTTCGGTGTGACCCTGCTGCTCGCCGGACGCGTGTTGGCCGTGGCGATCCTGGCGATCATCGGTGCCGTGATCGCGCTGTTCATCGGACTCGCGATGATCGGCATCGCCACCGGGCTCACCGACGACATCAGCTCGGCTGATCTCGGCATCGGAGCCATCATCCAGCCGATCGCTCCGCTCGTCAGCCTCGCCGGCGCGATCGTCGCCACGTCGAAGCGCCGCAAGATGGTCCCGGCAGAAGGCGTGCAGCCGCCGTTCTACGGCTGATCGGATTCACGAGACATCGAGCGTCTCCGACCCGGTGCCCTCGGTGGCCCGGTCGGAGCGTTCGATGGTCTCAGTGCGGGGCGCCGCTCAGCGGATGGCCTGCTGGTCGGCGAAGTCGAAGAAGTGCATGTTCTCGGTGTTGACCGCAACCGTGACCGGTTGACGCATCCGAGCGGTCGAGCGGGGGTGGAACCGACCGACCGTGTTGGCGGCACCTTCCTGCTCTTCGCCCGCATCGGGGTCACCGGAGTCGACCGTGCGGGCGTCGATGTTGAAGTGCACCATGATCTCGGAGCCGAGCGCTTCGATGAGCGTGACCTCGGAGGTGACCTGGCGATCAGACGTGTCGTGCTCGACCATCGAGGCATCTTCGAAGTCTTCGGGGCGGATGCCCACGATGACGTTCTTGCCGTCGTGATCCCGCAGGCCCGGACGAGCCTCGACCGCCTTCGCATCGAGCCGCAGCGAGTTCGAGCCCAGCTGCACGTTGGCGCCGTGGTCGTCGAACGTGACGACGCCTTCGAAGAGGTTCATCGACGGCGACCCGATGAATGCCCCCACGAACACGTTCTGCGGGAAGTCGTAGAGGTTCTGCGGCGTGTCGACCTGCTGGAGGTACCCGTCTTTCAGGACCGCCACGCGGTCGCCCATCGTCATCGCTTCGATCTGGTCGTGGGTGACGTACACGGTGGTGACCGCGAGCTCACGCTGCAACGCCGCGATCTCGGCACGCATCTGCACACGCAACTTCGCATCGAGGTTCGACAACGGCTCGTCCATCAAGAACGCCGCCGGCTGACGCACGATCGCCCGACCCATCGCCACACGCTGACGCTGACCGCCCGACAACTGACCCGGCTTACGATCGAGATTCGCGTCGAGCTCGAGGATCTTCGACGCATGCCGCACACGACGATCGATCTCGTCCTTGGGCACCTTCGCCAACTTCAACGCAAAACCGATGTTGTCGTACACCGTCATGTGCGGATACAGCGCATAGTTCTGGAACACCATCGCGATGTCGCGGTCCTTCGGCTCCACGTCGTTGACGACCTTGTCGCCGATCTTCATCTCGCCACCCGAGATCGACTCGAGCCCCGCAATCATCCGCAACGCCGTCGACTTACCGCAACCCGACGGCCCGACCAGAACGAGGAACTCCTTGTCGGCGATCTCGAGGTCGAGGTCGTGGATGGCGTGATAGCCGTTCTCGTAGATCTTGTTCACCTTGTCGAGCGTGACGGTTGCCATTGAGGATCCTCCAGAAAGAATGAAAGCGGTTGCAGGTTAGCTCAGAAGCCGGATGAAGGGCTCATGAAGTCGGGGCGTCGAGACGGATCAACACGGCGGCGTTCGACTGTGTCTCGCCCTTCTTGAACAGTCCGCGCACGGCGTTCATCGCCTTGATCACGGTGACCCAGATGCCGTACTTGTCGGCGACCAACGTTCGGACCTGTTCGAACTCCGGGCCTTGGGTCACCTCGGCGGTTCCGGTGACCTCGACGGCGTCGTCATCGACGTTTCCTCGTTGATCGCACGGACGCAACGTGACCTTCGGGGTCTTCTGGATCCGCTTGACTTTCCACGAATCGATCGACGTGGTGAAGCCGACGCGCCCGTCGGGGAGTTCGACGATCCAGACCGGGAGCGGTTTCGGGGTGCCGTCGCTCGTGTACGTCGTCAACGACACGTACTTGTTGGTCGAGATCGCGGTCGTGTTGGTCATGGGCTCACGGTAGCGTCGCTGCCCATGGCCGTGAACCAGATGAAGAACCGTATGCAAGCACTGGGCTTGCTCGATCGCGCCTTCAAGGCGACGACCGACGACGAGTTGATGACCGCGGTCGACGCGCTCGACGACGACCACCGCGAAGGACTCGAGTCGTTCGTCGACGAGATGACCGCCGACGGCATCCGTGCCGGCGTCAAGGCGGGCCGCATCGACGGTGGGATGGAAGCCATCGCCGCCATCACGACCGATGCCTGTCTCGCCGACTGCATCGAGCAGCTCGGCGACCATGCCGACAACCCCTCGACCGATCAGCTCAAAGAGGTGCTGCCGGGTCTCATCGAGCGCCACAGCGTCGGCATCGTGCGCATCATGCTCGCCGGAACGGTCGCCGGTGAGGCGCCCGCCGCAGCAATCATTCGCGACCTGCTGAAGAACGACGACGCGGTTGCGCTGCCCAAGGCCGAGGTGACCGAGATCGCCCCGCTGATCGACACGGCCAAGCGCTCCGACGACGAGCAGGCCGAACTGCGTGCCAAGCGCAAGGCCGCCAAGAAGGCCAAGCAGGAAGAGGCCCGTCTGCGCAAGGCGCAAGCGGCCGCTTCCCGCCGCAAGTAGTCACGATCTTCCGGCGCCGAGCGGTGCGCGTCAGAGCAACGTCTGGCCGGCGACGCGTCGTTCGTGGTCGAGCAAGAATCGCTTGGTGTCGACGCCGCCGGCGAAGCCGGTGAGCGAGCCGTTCGAGCCGACCACTCGGTGGCAGGGCACGATGATCGAGATCGGGTTCTTCCCGTTCGCCGCGCCGACGGCTCGGGCCTTGTTCTTGTCGCCCATCCGTTCGGCTTGCTCGCCGTAGCTCACGGTGGCGCCGTACGGGATCGTGCGGAGTGCGAGCCACGCCTGTTGCTGGAACTCGGTGCCGATCGGGTCGAGCGGCAGGTCGAAGTCGGTGCGGTTGCCGTCGAAGTACTCGCCGAGTTGGCGTTGAACGTCGTCGATCACCGGGTGGGTCCCGGCCGCGTCGGCATCGAGCGAACCGGCGCTGGGCACCCGCCGCTCGTCGTCGGCTGGCCAGAGCACGGCGCGTACGCCGCGGTCGGAGACGACGACGGTGAGTGGACCGACCGGGCTGTCGATGATGGCGGAGACGAGTCGTTCGGTCATGAGCGTGCTTTCGTGCGGGTCGAGCTGACTGGGTTCTTGGTGGTTGGCTTGCTGGTGGTCGGCTTGCTGGTGGTCGGCGGTTGGTCGAGGCTGGCCCAGAGGTGATGGACGGCGTACGAGCGCCAGGGGGCACACGCGTCGAACACGGACGACGACCGGTCGTCGAGACCGAGCGCACGGAGTGCGTGGACGACACCGAGGTCGCCGCCGAGCGGCGTGTCGGGATGGCCGAGACCGCGCATCACGACGTAGTCGGCGGTCCAGGGCCCGATGCCCTTGAGGCCGAGCAGGCGCGCTCTCGCTTCCTGTGGGTCGACGCCGACGTCGAGCCGGAGCGAGCCGTCGGCGACCGCGGCGGCGAGGCGTCTGATCGTGTCGCGCCGAGCCGTCGGCATCGAGAACGCGTCGTCGGGAGCCTCGGCGAGCGCCGCCGGTGTGGGAAACGCGTGCGTGAGCACCGGGTCGTCGACGGCGAGCGGAGCGCCCACGGCCTCGACGATCCGGCCCGCGACCGTGCGTGCTCCGGCGACCGAGATCTGCTGGCCGATGATCGCCCGGACAGCGGTTTCGTACGGATCGACGCTCGCCGGGGCGCGACGGCCGGGCGCGAGTTCGACGAGCGGGGCGAGGTCTGCCTGTGACCGCAGGTGCTCGTCGACCGCCTGCGGGTCGGCATCGAGATCGAAGAGGCGTCGCAGGCGGTGGACGGCCGTGCCGAGGTCGGCCCAATCGGTGAGCACGACCTTCGCGACGAGATGGTCGGCGGCTGGCGCGTCGGGCGTGCCACCAGTGCGCAGGTCGACGATCCCGTGTCCGCCGGGCAGATCGAGCACTCGCCGATACACCGCCGGTTGCTCCGTCTGGTCGTCGGCGCCGTCGTACCGTTCCGACCCGGGGATCGCCCGGCCGCCGATGAAGTCGAGCACCTCGACTGCGGCGAACGGCGGGCGGGTCGGCAGACGAAGTTGTACCGACGCCGCTCCGTTCGCGGCACCATCGGCGTCGCGTCGCGTGGCCGAGGCGGCTCGCAACTCGCTCGGCGCCGCAGCGAATACCTCGCGAATCGTGTCGTTGAACTGGCGCACGCTGCCGAAGCCGGCAGCGAAGGCGACGTCGGTGAGGGTGAGTTCGGTCGTCTCGATGAGGATGCGGGCCGTCTGCGCTCGTTGCGCTCGGGCGACGGCGAGCGGGCCGGCACCGACCTCGTCGGTGAGCAGTCGGTTGAGGTGTCGCTCGCTGTAGCCGAGTTGTCTGGCGAGGCCGGGCACGCCGACTCGTTCGACGACACCGTCGGCGATGAGTCGCATGGCCCGTCCGACGACGTCCTGGCGGATGTTCCAGTCGGGCGACCCGGGTGTCGCATCGGGGCGGCACCGCTTGCACGCTCGGAACCCTCGCTGCTGGGCAGCCGCAGCCGTGTGATGAAACTCGACGTTGGTCTGCTTCGGGGTGATGGCAGGACAGCTCGGGCGACAGTAGATACCGGTCGTGCGAACGGCGGTGACGAACCACCCGTCGAAGCGTGCGTCGCGGCTCGCTGCGGCGGCGTAGCAACGGTCGTGGTCGAGGGGTGGCATGTCGCCAGTGTGGCGGAAATCAGCCGCCCCCACCAGCGGGAATCAGACACGACGATCGCGACCCGCAGGCGCACGTCCTCGGCCAAAGTTGATTACGCGGCTCCCGGAGCGATGTAATCAACTTGGTCGGTGGCTGGGGACAGGGGAACGACTTTGGTGCGCAGCACCCAGATGCCGACGACGCACATCGCGGCACCGGCGAAGAACGCGCTGCGCTCGCTGACGAGTTGCGCGAGTGCTCCGACGAACAGGCCGCTCACGGCCGAGCCGATCTCGAAGAACATCGTGAACGAACTGATCGCGACGGCGCGGTCGGCGTCGGAGACGCGGTTCACGGTCAGCGCCATCAACGACGGGTAGTTGAATGCTGCACCGAGGCCGATGAACACGGCCCCGACCCACAGCGACGGCGCCGTGGCAAACGTGCCCACGATGACGAGTCCAATGACGAAGAAGCCGAGCGCCATCGTGACGGCGCGGCGCGGTCCGAGACGTTCGGGAAGCGTCGCACCGAAGATGCGGATCAGCACGGAGACCACCGAGTAGACGAGGAACAGGCCGCCCGACGAACCGAGTCCGACCGTGCGTGAGAAGTCGGGGATGAACAGGAAGAACGACGTGAGTCCGCCGACGCCGAGCGCCAAGACCGTGCCCGGAAACACGGCGGCCGGATGCACGTACTTGCCGATGCCTCGACGGGGCGGTGCATCGGGTTCGACGACGTCGTCGCCGGTCTGCGCGTCGGGCGACACCACTCGCGACGGCACGAACAAAGCGATGAGTCCGGCCGCGATCGCAAAGCATCCGGCGGCGACGAACGTCCGCTCGAACTGCGTGTCGTCGAGGAGCCACTCGCCGAAGACCGGGCCGACGCCGAGCCCGGTGAACACCGCCACCGAGAAATAGCTCGCCCCTTCGGCGCGCCGATGCCTCGGCGACAGGTCGGCGATCAGCGTGGCCGCACCGACGAACATCGCCGCTTCGCCGATGCCGGTGAGCGCTCGGAAACCGAGCAGGGCGCCGAGTGACGAGATCTGGCTCATACCGAAGCCGCCGGTCGACGCGATGAACGCGCCGCCGATCATGATGACGCGACGCCCGTAGCGGTCGGCGATCCGGCCGAGGAGTGGTCGAGCGACTACTGCTGCCACCGCGAAGACCGCGGCGTTGACCCCCACGCCGAACTCGCCGCCATCGAGCGGGCCTTCGATGTAGAGCGGAATCAACGGCAGCAGCGTGCCGATGTACATGAAGAACGCGAACGCGCTGACCGTGACGGTGACGAACGGCACGGTGATCAGGCGGTCGGGCGGCGCGACGTACGCGCGCTGACGACGAGACGATTCGGTGCTCGTGGAGTCGGCGGCGTCGGACACGCGGTCATCCTGTCGATCAGATCGCGGCGCGACGCGATCCAGGCCGCCGGCATGCCGCATGTCACAGCGACGCCGCTAGCGTTCGCATCTCGGTTGCTCGTCAACTCCCTCGGACTCCCAACACCGGTTGGTCGACGTCCTTCGCCATCTACCGAACGGGAGCTCCCATGAGCCATTTCTCACCCCACCTGCAGCGTTGCGTCCGGCGGCAGCACGGCGTCGTCACCGGCGACCAGTTGCGCGCCGACGGCATCTCGCCGTACACGATCGAACGCTGGCGACTCCGACATCTCCTCGAACCGGTGCACATCGACATTTACCGGCTCGAAGCGGCCCCCGACACGCTCGAAGCCCGGTGTGTCGTGCCCACGCTCGCCCATCCAGGCGCCGTCGTCGGCGGGGCCTCGGCGGCCGCGCTGTGGGACTTCGATCACGTCTTCCGTCCCACGCGCGCCGACTGCGTTCATGGTCGTGATGTCGTCATCGGCCGCCCGGTGGGTGGTGTGTCGTACCGGCCGATGCGTTGGTTGTCCGACTGCGATGTCGTCGAGCGAGGCGACGCCATCCGCGTGTTGAGCCGAGCCGCCACGTGGCTCGATTGCGTGGGTCAGATGAGCATCGAGCACGGCGCGACGTTCACCGAGCACGTCCTCGATTCGCAGTGCGACGTCGACGAACTGTGGAACGTGGTCGAACGACGAGAAGCGGCGAGGCGCGGGCGACCTGGTCGCGCGCACATGCTGCTCAGCGCCGTGCGCCGCCGTGGCCCGCAGGCGGCGTGATCAGGCCGGCTTGGGCTCCTTCGGCAGACCGAGGACCCGCTCGCCGACGATGTTGCGCTGGATCTGGCTGGTGCCACCCCAGATCGTCTCGGAGCGGGAGAAGAAGAATGCCGACATCATCGGGCTGACCGGGTAGCCCTCGCGACGCTTGTCGCGTCCCGAGCCCGGCCAGCTCGCCGGCTCGGGGCCGCTGTCGACGAGCATCGCGTCAGCGCCGAAGATGTCGAGCGCGAGCTCCATCGCCCGCTGGTGCATCTCGGTCCAGAACATCTTGTTCGTCGCACCGAGCGCTGCCGTGCCCATGTCTTTCGTCTTGTTGAGGGTGGCGGTGAGGTTGCGGAACCCGTTCACGCGCAGGATCTGCACCTTCGTGTAGAACTCCATCAGCCGCTGGCGGATGAGCGGATCGTCGATCTTGCCGTTGTCGGTGGCGACCTCGACCATGATGCGATATTCCTCGGCGAAGCGACGGAAGCCGGTCGTGGCCGATTGTCCTCGCTCGAAACCGAGCGTCGAGTTGGCGACCTTCCAACCGTTGTTGACGCCGCCGACCACCGCGTCCTTCGAGCAACGTGCGTTGTCGAAGAACACTTCGCAGAACTCGGCGGTGCCGTCGGGCTGGGTGATCCCACGGACCTCGATGCCCTCCTGCTTCATCGGGACGAGCATGTACGAGATGCCGGCGTGCTTCTTCGCGTCGGGGTCGGTGCGGGTGAGCAGGAAGCAGTAGTCGGCGTGGTGCCCCTGCGTGGTCCAGACCTTCTGACCGTTGATGACCCACTCGTCGCCATCGAGCACGGCCGTCGTCTTGATCGATGCGAGGTCGGAGCCCGAGTTCGGCTCGGAGAAGCCTTGGCACCACTTCGTCTCGCCTTTGAGGATGCCGGGCAGGAACTCCTTCTTCTGTTCCTCGGTGCCCCACTGCAGGATCGTCGGGCCGACGAGCGTGTCGCCGAAGAAGTCGCCGCGCATCGGTGCCTTGGCGCGGGCGAACTCCTCTGACAGCGCAACACCCTGCATGGTCGTGAGGCCCTTGCCGCCGTACTCGGCCGGCCACGTGGCGCAGATCCATCCGCCGGCGAACAGCTTCGCGGGCCATTCGCTGTTGAACGCCTTGCGTTCTTCGTCGGTCATCTCGAAGTCGTCGTCGAACCAGCCTGCGGGAAGGTTCTCTTCGAGCCAACCACGGATCTCGGCGCGGAATTCTTCTGCCTCGGCTGGGTAGTTCAGGTCCATTGGAACAGTGTTGCAGGTCACCCAGAAGTCGCCCCAAGCCACCCGACGAATTCTGCCCAGGCCAGAAATCACCCTCGCGCGACCACATCGAGCCAGGCCAGAAATCACCCCCACGCGACCACATCGAGCCAGGCCAGAAATCACCCCCACGCGACCACATCGAGCCTGGGCAGAAATCACCCCCACGCGACCACATCGAGCCTGGGCAGAAATCACCCCCACGCGACGACATCGAGCCTGGGCAGAAATCATCCTCACGCGACGACATCGAGCCTGGGCAGAAATCATCCTCAGGGGTGTCGCTGGCTGGGCACTTCATGTTGCCGAAACATGTTGAACACGCCGACGTGACGGGCGTTCACCAACACGAAACGTCGGGGCGACAGTCGAGAAACCCCGGCCCCTTAGCTTGCGCATCTGATCCGGGCGGCAGCGTGGCACCTGGCATCTGCATGTATTCAGATTCCGCATTACGCGACTTATTGGAGGACTACCACCGTGCGCAACAGAGCACTACGAATCGTTTCAGGCCTGGGAGGTGTCACTGCGCTCGTCGCATTGATGCCTGGCACAGCACTCGCCCAGGAAGCACCTGAAGTCCAAGCTGTACTCGACAACATCTGGGTGTTCATCGCCGGCTGTCTCGTCTTCTTCATGCAGGCGGGCTTCGCACTCGTCGAAGCAGGCTTGACCCGAGCGAAGAACGTCGTGAACATCTTCGCCAAGAACATGGCGGACGCGATCATCGGCATCCTGGCGTTCTTCGCCACCGGCTACGCCCTGGCGTTCAGCAGCGGCAACGACTTCTTCGGAACCGACGGCGGTTCGTTCTTCATGAACGACCTCGACATCAACGCCCTCGGCGGCAGTGGTGTCATCAACCTGTCGCACGGAACGTTCTTCTTCTTCCAGGCCGTGTTCGCTGCAACCGCAGTGACCATCTGCTCCGGAGCGATGGCAGAACGCACGAAGTTCGTGTCGTACCTCATCTTCGGTGTCGTGATGTGCGCCGTCATCTACCCGGTCGTGGTCCACATGACCTGGGGCGGTGGCTTCATCGCCAACATCTCGATCGGTGATGCCGTGTACTCCGACTTCGCCGGCTCCGGCGTCGTGCACATGACCGGTGGCGTCGCCGCCCTCGTCGGTGCGTTCCTCGTCGGACCCCGCAAGGGCAAGTTCGCCGAAGACGGCACGCCTCGAGCGATCCCGGGTCACAACGTCCCGTTCGCCATCGTCGGTGTGTTCATCCTGTGGCTCGGCTGGTTCGGCTTCAACCCCGGTTCGGAGCTCGCCGCCGACAACTTGGTGACCGGTATTGCCCTCAACACGATCCTGGCAGCGGCCGCCGGCGGACTCGCCACGACCGTGCTCATCTGGGTCAAGACGGGCAAGCCCGACATCGCCTTCATCGGCAACGGCGTCCTCGCCGGCCTCGTGGCCATCACCGGACCGTGTGGCACCGCCACCCCGATCATGTCGATCGTCATCGGCGCCGTCGGCGGCATCATCGTCGTCTTCGCTGTGCTCTTCTTCGACAAGATCAAGATCGACGACCCGGTCGGCGCCATCAGCGTCCACGGTGTCGTCGGCATCTGGGGCGTGCTCTCGATCGGCATCTTCGCCAAGTACGACGATGCGTTCCTCGGTCGTGACGATGCGGGCCTCATCTACGGCGGCGGCTTCGAGCAGCTCGCTGTCCAGTTCCTCATGGTCCTCACGATCATCGTCTGGGTCGGCGTCGCCAGCTTCGCCGTCTTCTCCGCACTCAAGGCCACCCTCGGCCTGCGAGTCAGCGAAGAGGAAGAGATCGGCGGACTCGACATCCCCGAGCACGGCATGGCCGGCTACACGGCAGACGCAACCGCCTGAGCGGTACACACCAAACGACTGACTGAGAAGGAACCAACAACATGAAACTCATCACCGCAGTCATCAAGCCGTTCAAGCTCGATGACGTGAAGGATTCGCTCAAGGAGGCCGGCATCGCCGGCATCACCGTGAGCGAGGTTCGCGGCTTCGGCCGACAGGGCGGACACACCGAGACCTACCGAGGCGCCGAGTACAAGATCGACTTCGTGCCCAAGGTGAGCGTCGAGGTCGTCGTCGACGAGAGCGGTGTCGACACCGCGATCGAGGCGATCAAGAAGGGCGCTGCAACCGGCAAGATCGGTGACGGCAAGATCTGGGTGAGCGACGTCGAGCGCATCATCCGTATCCGCACGGGAGAGGAAGGGATCGACGCGGTCTAGGCCCCACCGGACCTCATACACGTTTCCCCAACGAGGACACGTGCTCCCGGTCCCCCCAGCCGGGAGCACGACACATCGAGATGCAACGCTGCGTCTCTCGAACCCCGGGCCACGGTCATCGTCCTCTGACCATTGGCCCGGGGTTCACCCATTTTCGGCACGTTTCGAACGTGTGAACGCCGCGTTTCGCCTCTATCACCTCGCAGCGATCCGTCCTAGGTTCGCCCGCCATGGATTCAGGCAACACCGCATGGGTGCTCATCGCAGCCGCCCTCGTCCTCTTCATGACCCCGGGCCTCGCCTTCTTCTACGGCGGCATGGTCCGCTCGAAGAACGTGCTCGGAATGCTGATGCAGAACATCTTCGCGATGGGCATCGTCTCGACGCTGTGGGCGGTGATCGGGTTCTCGATCGCCTTCGGTGGCGACAACGCGATCGTCGGCAACCTCGATTTCGCGTTCATGAAGGACGTCACCACGCTCGACGGTGACATCCCCGGATTCGCGTTCTTCGCATTCCAGATGATGTTCGCCGTGATCACGCCGGCGCTGATCACCGGCGCCACCGCCGACCGCCTCAAGTTCGGGTCGTACGCGCTGTTCATCGCGATCTGGAGCATCGTGGTCTACGCCGTCGCCGCCCGTTGGGTGTTCAACGGCAACGGCTGGATCTTCGAGATGGGCGCGCTCGACTTCGCCGGTGGCGCGGCGATCCACATCAACGCCGGACTGGCGGCGCTCGCCGTGATCATGGTGATCGGCAACCGCAAGGGTCACGGCACCGAGCCGATGCCGCCGCACAACCTGCCGCTCACGGTGCTCGGCACCGGCATCTTGTGGTTCGGTTGGTTCGGGTTCAACGCCGGTTCGGCGCTCGCCGCCGACGGTGTCGCTGCGCAGGCACTGGTCAACACGCAACTCGGTGCGGCGACGGGCATGCTCGGCTGGCTGCTCGTCGAGCGGATCAAGACGGGCCATGCGACCACGCTCGGGGCGTGCTCGGGTGCGGTCGCCGGACTCGTCGCCATCACGCCGTGCGCTGGTTTCGTCGGCGGTGTCGCGCCGCTCATCATCGGGTCGATCGCCGGTGCGGCGTGCTACTTCGCACTGTTCATCAAGGCCAAGATGAACTGGGACGACAGCCTCGACGTGATCGCCGTGCACCTCGTCGGCGGCATCATCGGCACCCTGCTGCTCGGCTTCTTCGCCGACACCGCCGTCAACGGCGAGTTCGACGGGCTGTTCTTCGGCGGCGGAGCCGAACTGCTCAAAGACCAATTCGTCGCCGCGGTGGGTGTCGGCGTGTTCTCGTTCGTCGTGACGTACATCATCGCCCTGGCCATCCAGAACACGATCGGACTCCGTGTCGAAGAGGAGTCCGAACTCGTCGGACTCGACCAGTCGGAGCACGCAGAATCCGCGTACACGTCGTGAGCTTCGCGCCGATGGCGAGGCAGCGAGCGTGGCGTCGAGCGCGCTGTGACGAACACGTCATGGCACACTGAGATCAGGAGATCACCATGAAACTCATCACCGCTGTCATCAAGCCGTTCAAACTCGACGAGGTCAAGGACGCGCTCAAAACGCATGGCGTCACCGGCATCACCGTCAGCGAAGTTCGCGGGTTCGGGCGCCAGGGCGGTCACACCGAGACGTACCGCGGCGCCGAGTACCAGATCGATTTCGTTCCGAAGGTGAGCTTGTCGATCGTGATCGACGACGAGCAGGTCGATGGTGTCGTCGACGTCATCGCCAACGCGGCACGGAGCCAGAAGATCGGCGACGGAAAGATCTGGGTCACGAACGTCGATCGCGTCGTTCGCATTCGCACCGGCGAAGAGGGCATCGACGCCGTCTGAGCAGGCGTTGCGCTCGGTCGCCGCGCTCACGACAGACAGCGACGACCGCGGAGCGTACGCATCGGAGCGCGTTCCGTCGCTCCACGTCACCGACGCACCGACTCGCGCCATCCAGCCCGACGTCGTTCGCCCAGGGTCGGCGCCCGGCGCCGGGGTGACGGCTGACACCCCCAGATCACGGGCTCCGCGGCACGATCGTCGCCGATCCTGACGAGCATCGGCGCGCTCACACGCGTCATCGACGACCACGCTGTGCCCTCGAAATCCTCAAGAAGTGCACAAGTGTCGCCGAAACACACAGAAGATGACCTGGTCTCCGCCAACCCTCGATGCACCGCGTCGCGACGACGTGCCGCCGCCGACGCCCGCGTCTCGCGAGTGGACGCCGATCCGCGTACCGGATCGCGCTGACGCCACCGACCGCCTGACGCGCCGACGCCTCACCACCGACACCGAACACCTCCACGGCTGGGCTCGCCGATCGTCTGGCGACTTCGTGGTCTTCCACACGGGTCCGAAACCCGACACCCGCCAGGTCGAGCGCATGATCGACACCCTCGTCGAGGGCGACGACCCGCCCAGCATCTGCATCGCCGACGACCGGTCGAACGAACTCCTCTCGCGTCTCTGGCAGGTGCCGGCTCGGCGCGGGGTGCGCACCGCCACCATCCGCACGCATGCCGATCCGCTCGATCGGTCGGGTGACGAGCGCATCGCATCGCCGATGGTGGTCATTCGACGGAGCCGACTCGATGCTGCGATCGACACGTCGCCTCGCGAAGCGTGGAAGCGTCCGTCGTGGTGGGCTGCCGCGCTCACCCTCGGGCTGTACGGGCTCGTCGAGATGATCCGAACCCTGGCCGCCGAGTCGGGACCCGACCTCTCGGAGCAGGCGTGGCTGCCCGCAGTGGAGGTCGGCTCGGCCTCCGGGTACACCGGCGGCCTGCCCAGCGGATCGAGCGCGTGGCCGGCACTGATGGAACCCGTCTTCGATCTCGGCGGGATCAACGCCGTCCGGATCGTGTCGCTCATGTTCGCGCTGGTCACGATCGGCTGCTCGGCGAGCGCCGCGTCGCGCCTGTTCGGACGGTGGGCCGCACGGCTCACCACCGTCGTGCTCAGTCTCGTGTTCGCGATCAGTGCGGCACCCACCTCGGCGACGCCGACGATGTTGGCCGCTGCCGCCCTGTCGGTCGCGCTGCTCGGCATCGCGCTCGCCGAGTCCGTCGACCGGCCGTCGTGGCTGCTCATGTCGGGTGGCGCCGTTGCGTTCGCGATCGCGGTCGAGTTCCAGACCGTGATCGTCGCGGCAGCGATCACCCCGTTCTTCCTCGTGGTCGGCCGCCGAGACGGGCGCATCGCGACCACGCTCTTCGCCACGACGTGGATGGTCTGTGTCGGCTGGTGGGCGATCCCGCTGCGTGACGGAATCCGCGGGTACGCCGACGCCGCCCAGGTGCAGCTCAGCTCGGGCTCCACGCTCGACAACGCAGTCATCGGAACGAGCGGCCTGATCATCGCGATCGTGTCGACGCTGACGGCTCTCGTCCTGCTCGCACGGGTGAAGTCGAGCCCGGTCCGCCGACGGGTCATCGCCATCGTGTTCGCCGGAGCGCTGCTTCCCACGATCCGGCTCGCGGTCGGAGCGGGTGTGTCGGGCGACGACGTCGTGCTCGCCCTCGTGATGTTGGCCCCCGCCTTCTGCGGGCTCTTCGCCCACCAGATCGCGGCCGCGACCGCCGGACGAGAGGTGGTCCCGCGCCGACGAGACGGCCCCGACCTGCTCACCAACGACTCGTCGAGCGGTCGCTTCGACGGCAACAGCATCCGCTACACCCACCGACAGATGGCCCTCGCCGGCATGTTGCTCGTCGCCATGACAGCCTGGTTCGTGCCGTGGGCACTGGCGCACACCGACTGGGGCAACTGGTGGCTCGCGATTCCCTTCGTCGGGTGCAACGTGTTCGTCGCGTGCACGGCGTTGCTCCTCGCCTTCAACAACAGCAAGCGCTCGATTCCACTGCGCGTCGAGGTCGCCCGGGGGCACGAACCGCTCGTCGGCGTCATCGTTCCCACCGCATCCGAGCCCGTCGACATGGTCATGGCGACGGTCGGGTCCGTGATCGACCAGCGCTGGCCGGAGGACCGACTGCGCGTCGTCGTGTCGGACGACGGCTACTCCGACGAACTCCAGGCCCGTGTCGCAACGCTCGCCGCCGAACTCCCCCACGGCGTGGTCAGCTACTTCCGTCCGCCGAAGCGCGGCAGCGCAGAACGCATCGGCGAGTCGAAGGCCGGCAACCTCAACGCGGCGATCCGTCTCCTGTCGGATGCCAACTGCGAATTCGTCGAGACTCGCGATGCCGACGATCTCGTCGCCGACCCCGAGTTCCTCCGCCTGACGGTGTCGCACATGATGCTCGACGACCGCATCGGATTCGTCCAGACCATCAAGGAGTCGAAGACCAGCGAGGGCGACCCGTTCAACAACAACGAACTGCTCTTCTACCGCGGGATGATGCTCTCGCGGAACGCCGACCACTGTGCCTTTCCGTGCGGCTCGGGCCTCGTGTGGCGACGCGCTGCCTTGCGCGAGATCGGCCACTTCCCGGTGTGGAACCTCGTCGAAGACATCCACTCCGGCGTGCTCGCGCTCCGCCTCGGTTGGCGCGGGCTGTACGTGCCGATCGTGGGCGCCTTTGCTCAGCACGCCCCCGAAGACGTCGCCAACTACTTCAAGCAGCGCGGCACCTGGGCGATCGACTCGATCCGCCTGTTCGCGTTCGACCGATTCCGACACATGCCGTGGCGGATGCGCCTGCACTTCATCGAGCAGACCGCGTTCTACCTGCTGAGCCTGCCGATCATGGTGCTCCTGATCATCCCGATGGCCGGGCTCGCGTTCGGTCAGTTCCCGATCGACGCGGCGCCGATGGACTACGCCGTCCACTTCACCGGGTTCGCCGTGGCGATGGAGTTGACGATGCTCGCGTTCGCCGCCGACCGCCCACTCGGAGCGTTCGTGCGCACCCGTGTGTTCCTGATCGGGATGGCGCCGCTCTATGCGGCGTCGACGATTCGGGCGTTCTGGTACGGGGCGAAGAAGAAGCCGATCTACATCGTCACCCGCAAGACCGACGAACACCGCGTGTACGTCAGCATGTTGAAGGCCCACTGGTTCCTCATCGCGATGATCGTGTTCGTGCTCGTCATGTCGGCCCGACGCGACGACTTCCTGCTCGACTTCGATCCGGGGTCGATCTACTGGGCAATCGTCGGCTTGACCGGGCTCGGCGCGTTCGTGCGCCTGAGCTGGTTCGGCGTCGACGTGAAACGCAACATTCTCTCCCGGCTGCAGTTGAGGTCGAAGCCCGACTCTCACGTACAGTCGGACACATGACGACCGTCGAATCCGACGCCCCTTCGACCTCCGGCGACTCGCCGACGCCTCCCGCAGAAGCCGGACGCTGGACGGCGCAGTGGAAAGAGCTGTACGCCGAGGTCATCACCAATGATCTGTGCACGGGCTGCGCCGGATGCGTGGTGACCTGCCCACACGACGTGATCGGCTACGAACACGAAGAAGGCAAATACATCCCGTTCCACCTCGAAGACGAGTTGGGTCTCGACGACTGCGTGCACGGCTTCGGGTCGGGCGGCGGTTGTACCACCTGCACACGAGCATGTCCGCGCTTCCGTGCGTGGGAGCCGGCTGCCGACATGCACCTGTTCGGCCGCGTTCGCGAACCCGACGAGATGGCCGGAATCTGGAAGCAGCTCTACCTCACCCGCGCCTCCGACGACATGGTCCACAAGATGGGTCAAGACGGCGGTCTCGTCTCGGCGATGCTCATCTGGCTGCGCGAGAACGACTACATCGACGGCGCGCTCGTGTCGGGCGTGGAAGAAGACGACCGGTGGAAGGCCAAGCCCGTCGTCGTCGAGTCGAAGGAAGAGATCCTCGCCACGGCCGGTTCTCGCTACACGTACTGCGCCAACCCGCTCGCGCTGCCCGAGGCCAAGGAGCGCGGCATGGAACGCCTCGCCCTCGTCGGCATGGGCTGCCAGACCTCGTCGCCGCCCGTCATGTGGGACCGCAAGGCCGGCAAGGTGTCGAAGCCGTTCCTGTTCAACATCGGTCTGCTCTGCTCGAAGACGTTCGACGACGCCATCTTCGAGGAACTCTTCGAAGCCAAGTACGGCTTGAAGAAGCAAGACATGGTGAAGATGAACATCAAGGGCGCCTTCCAGATCTGGATGAAGGACGGCTCGTACCACGAGATCAACCTGAAGGAATGCCACGCCTGGACGCGTGAGGGCTGCAAGTCGTGCCCCGACTTCGCCGCCGAACACTCCGATGTCGCCACGGGCGGCATCGGCGAAGACAACGACTGGACGCTCACCATCGCGCGCACCGAACTGGGCCACGAGGTCATCGAGCGGATGATCGCCGACGGTTCGATCATCGCTCGCCCTGCTCAGACCGACGAGACAGCGATGCGACTCCTCCGTCTACTGTCGATCGTCAGCCGTCGTCGTTGGCCCGACAAGGCCGACCCCGCTCCCGCGATCGGCGTCCCGCCACCCAAGAAGAAGAAGGCTGCCGCCGCCAAGGCCGACGACGCTCCGAAGCCCGACAGCGACGCGAAGCCCTCGACCTGACCCACTTGTTTCCTTTGGACCGGGTCTGAGGGAAACAAGCGGATGGCGCGGGGCGCGCTGGTTGCTCAGATGCAGCGGGCGAGCGAGAGTTCGAAGGCGGCCAGCGCGGCTTCGCCTTCGGCGTTGCGATCGGAGTTCTCGGCTTCGATGTTCTCGTCGATCGCCTTGAGTTCGCCGTCGCTGAACTTGTCGAGTTCGTCGAGCAGGCACTGCTCGTCGAGGTCGGGGTTCTCGATCGCTTCGGCTTCGATGATGTCGCGGGCGACACGCTTCGGGCCGGGATCGGACGTGCACGCCGAGAGGCCGACCAGGGCAACGACGGCAGCGGCAGCTGTTGCGCGGATGCGTCGCTTCGAGGGGCCGGAGTCGGTCATACGGTTCGCCTTCACAACGGAGAAAGGCTACTGCCACTATTGAGCGATGCCGCTGAACGCCGAAGCCCGCACGTTGCTCGAGTTGATCGAGCAGATCGGCGCTCCCCCGTTCGAGCAGCTCGAACCTGCGCAGGCCCGTGCGGCTCGCGCCGACATGGCGCCACCGGTCCTCGACCCGTGCCACTCGACCGAGCCGGTCGACGCAGGTGGTGTGCCTGCCCGGCTGTACCGACCGAGCGCTCCGGGCGGGGAGCCGACCGGCCTGCTCGTGTACTTCCACGGCGGCGGCTGGGTCATCGGCGACCTCGAATCGCACGACAACGTCTGCCACGCACTGTGCTCACGCTCAGGACATGCAGTGCTGTCGGTCGACTATCGGCTCGCCCCGGAGCATCCCTTTCCGGCGGGACTCGACGATTGCATCACCGCCACCAGGTGGGCTCACGACAACGCCGCCGCGCTCGGCTGCGACCCTGCTCGAATCGCTGTCGGTGGAGACTCCGCGGGCTCGAACTTCGCCGCGGTGATCGCCAACCTCGCCATGGTGCCGCTCGCGTTCCAACTGCTGATCTACCCCGTGACCGATGCGCGGATGAACACCGCGTCGTACGACGAGAACTCGACCGGCTACTTCCTCACCCGCAGGGGCATGGAGTGGTTCGTCGAGCACTACCTCTCGGGCGATTCGGGGTCGGCCGACGATCCGCGCGTGTCGCCGCTGCTGGCCACCGACGACGAGCTCGCGGCCGGGCCGCCGGCGCTGGTGATCACCGCCGGGTTCGATCCGCTGCGCGACGAAGGCGCGTCATACGCCGATCGGCTCGGCGAACTCGGCGTGCGCACGTCCCACGTGCACTACCCCGGCCAGTTCCACGGCTTCTTCTCGCTCGCGCACATGCTCGCCGACGCACGGGCGGCGCATGCGCTCGCCGCCCAGTTGCTCGCCGACGCACTGGCCCCACCGATGACCTGACCGATCGTCTCCCCTTCGGTCTGGACCGAGGGAGACGAGCGGGCCGCCCGAGCGATGATTTGACAACTCCTCGCCCCGATCACGACGATTGTTGTACGGTCGGCGGCGGCGGTGGCGGCGGACGGTCGTGGCCGAAGGGACGGGGAACAATGGGCGCACGGTCTGGCCACGCGAGAACGACGAATCGTTGGGGGCTCGCAGCGGCGTGTGCCCTGCTCGTGAGTGTTGTGATGGTCGGCGTACCGTCGCCGCCCGCGGCGGCCGATGTCGCCGGCGCCGAACCGGGCTCACCTCGCGGTGCGGCCGCGGTGATCGCTGCGGGTAGGGAACACACGTGTGCCATCGACGAGACAGCCGCCGTGCGATGTTGGGGCGCCAACGGCGACGGACAGCTCGGACTCGGTGACTCGGTCAACCGTGGCGATGATCCTGGAGAAATGGGCGGAGCCCTCGAGGCAGTCGACTTCGGCCCAGGGCGCACCGCCACCGCCATCACCGCCGGCGCGGCGCACACCTGCGCACTCCTCGACAACCACACCACCAAATGCTGGGGCAACGGCTTCGACGGCCGGCTCGGCAACAACGCCACCACCAACATCGGCGACGGCACCGGACCCACCATCGCCGCCAGCCCACCCATCGACTTCGGCCCAGGACGCACCGCCACCGCCATCACCACCGGCAGCGCTCACACCTGCGCACTCCTCGACGACCACACCACCAAATGCTGGGGCTACGGCTTCTACGGCCGGCTCGGCAACAACGCCACCACCAACATCGGCGACGGCACCGGACCCACCATCGCCGCCAGCCCACCCATCGACTTCGGCCCAGGACGCACCGCCACCGCCATCACCACCGGCAGCGCGCACACCTGCGCACTCCTCGACAACCACACCACCAAATGCTGGGGCTACGGCTTCTACGGTCAACTCGGCAACAACGCCACCACCAACATCGGCGACGGCACCGGACCCACCATCGCCGCCAGCCCACCCATCGACCTCGGCCCAGGACGCACCGCCACCGCCATCACCGCCGGCGCGGCGCACACCTGCGCACTCCTCGACGACCACACCACCAAATGCTGGGGCTACGGCTCCGACGGTCAGCTCGGCAACAACGCCACCACCAACATCGGCGACGGCACCGGACCCACCATCGCCGCCAGCCCACCCATCGACCTCGGCCCAGGACGCACCGCCACCGCCATCACCGCCAGCGGCTTCCACACCTGCGCACTCCTCGACAACCACACCACCAAATGCTGGGGATACGGCTTCTCCGGTCAGCTCGGCAACAACGCCACCACCAACATCGGCGACGGCACCGGACCCACCATCGCCGCCAGCCCACCCATCGACCTCGGCCCAGGACGCACCGCCACCGCCATCACCGCCGGAGAGTTCCACACGTGCGCACTCCTCGACGACCACACCACCAAATGCTGGGGCAACGGCTTCGACGGTCAACTCGGCAACAACGCCACCACCAACATCGGCGACGGCATCGGTCTCTCGGTGGCCGCCAGCGACCCGGTCGACCTCGGGCAGGTTGTCGGCGTCGACGCGCCCCCCGTCACGACGCAGATCGCTACCGGCGGCGCGCACACCTGCGCGATCCTCGACGACCACACCACCAAATGCTGGGGCAACGGCTTCGACGGTCAACTCGGCAACAACGCCACCACCACCATCGGCGACGGCACCGGACCCACCATCGCCGCCAGCCCACCCATCGACTTCGGCCCAGGACGCACCGCCACCGCCATCACCACCAGCAGCGCGCACACCTGCGCACTCCTCGACAACCACACCACCAAATGCTGGGGCAACGGCTTCGACGGCCGGCTCGGCAACAACGCCACCACCACCATCGGCGACGGCACCGGACCCACCATCGCCGCCAGCCCACCCATCGACCTCGGCCCAGGACGCACCGCCACCGCCATCACCACCAGCAGCGCGCACACCTGCGGACTCCTCGACAACCACACCACCAAATGCTGGGGCGACGGCGGCTTCGGCCGGCTCGGCAACAACGCCACCACCAACATCGGCGACGGCACCGGACCCACCATCGCCGCCAGCCCACCCATCGACCTCGGCCCAGGACGCACCGCCACCGCCATCACCGCCGGAGAGTTCCACACGTGCGCACTCCTCGACGACCACACCACCAAATGCTGGGGCTACGGCTTCGACGGTCAACTCGGCAACAACGCCACCACCAACATCGGCGACGGCACCGGACCCACCATCGCCGCCAGCCCACCCATCGACCTCGGCCCAGGACGCACCGCCACCGCCATCACCACCGGGCGCTTCCACACCTGCGCACTCCTCGACAACCACACCACCAAATGCTGGGGCGACGGCGCCTACGGTCAGCTCGGCAACAACGCCACCACCAACATCGGCGACGGCACCGGACCCACCATCGCCGCCAGCCCACCCATCGACCTCGGCCCAGGACGCACCGCCACCGCCATCACCACCGGCAGCTTCCACACCTGCGCACTCCTCGACGACCACACCACCAAATGCTGGGGCAGCGGCTTCGAGGGCCGGCTCGGCAACAACGCCACCACCAACATCGGCGACGGCACCGGACCCACCATCGCCGCCAGCCCACCCATCGACCTCGGCCCAGGACGCACCGCCACCGCCATCACCGCCGGCGTCTTCCACACGTGTGCACTCCTCGACGACCACACCACCAAATGCTGGGGCCGCGGCTTCTTCGGCCGGCTCGGCAACAACGCCACCACCAACATCGGCGACGGCCCCACGCGCTCCGTCGCCGACAGCGCTCCGGTGCCGATCGGCGGCCACACGTCTCGATCGCTCGACGCGGGTAGCGAGCACACGTGTGTCGTGCTCGAAGACGGAGGCGTCGCATGTTGGGGTGCGGCCGGGTCGGGCCGTCTGGGCATCGGTGGCGTCGACGATGTCGGCGACGACCCTGCTGAGGTGTCGGGCGGATTCACGCGTGTCGATCTCGGTTCTGGCGTGACGGCCGATGCGGTCGCTGGTGGTTCGGCGCACACGTGCGTGTTGCTCAGCGACGGGACCGTCAAGTGTTTCGGCTCGGGCGGCAACGGCCAACTGGGCAACGATGCGACATCGAACATCGGCGACGGTGGTGTGAGTGTTGCTGGAAGCAGCCCGGTGGTGCTGGGTGCCGCGGCGCGTGAAGTGGCGGTGGGTGGCTCGCATTCGTGTGCGCTGCTCGACAATGCGTCGCTGAAGTGTTGGGGCGCGAACGGTGCCGGCCAGCTCGGGCAGAACGATGCCGCTTCGCGTGGCGACAGCACCGGTGACATGGCCGCGCTGGCGCCGATTCAACTGGGTTCTGGGCTGACCGCGTTGACGGTCACGGCCGGCGAGAACCACACGTGTGCACTCCTCGATGACCTCGCGGTGAAGTGTTGGGGTGCGAACGCCGACGGTCAACTCGGTCAGGGCGACACCGATGCTCGGGGCGACGCCGGTGGCGAAATGGGGGACTCACTTCTCGCAGTGTCGCTCGGCACCGATCGTGTCGCTGTTGCGGTCGCGGCGGGAGCGAACCACACGTGCGCGTTGCTCGACAATCGCGACGTGAAGTGTTGGGGCAACAACGGCGCCGGTCAACTCGGTCAGGGCGACACCGATGCTCGGGGCGATAACGGTGGCGAAATGGGGGACTCACTTCTTGCCGTACCGCTCGGCCAGAAGGCAACCGCGATCGCAGCAGGCTCGTTCCACACCTGTGCCTTGCTCGTCGATCACTCGGTGGTGTGCTGGGGTGGCGGAGCAAACGGTCGACTCGGCCACGGCGGCGGCGACAACGTCGGCGACTCGCCCGGTGAAGTCGCCGCTCAGATTCCGGTCGACCTCGGCGCCGGTCGGCGGGCGGTGGCGATCACCGCCGGCGACGCTCACACGTGTGCGCTGCTCGACGACCAGACCGTCAAGTGCTGGGGTGACGGCGACAACGGACGGATCGGCCAGGGCGACACCGTCGACCTCGGTGACGGGCCCGGCGAGTTGGGTGACGACCTGCCGCCCATTCGGATCAGCGCCGACACCCGCGTGCTTTCCGTGGCGGCGCCGCCCGCAGCTCCGACCGCGGTGACACCCGCCTACAACCCGACCTCGTCGGACATCGCTTTGTCGTGGACGGACCCCGGCGACGACGGTGGCGCAGCGATCACCGGCTACATCGTCCAGACCTCGACCGATGCGTCGACGTGGACCACACGAGCGACCACGGCATCCGCCACTACCAGCGAGAACATCGCGGGTCTCACGCCGGGCGTGCCGCAACGCTTCCGCGTCGCCGCCGTCAACGGTGTCGGGCAAGGGCCGTGGTCGATGAGTTCCGAACTGTTCGTGCCGTCCGAACCGCCGACGGTCATCATCGCTGCGGCCGCCGCTCAGTCCGACCCGACCAACGCCGACAGCGTCGACTTCACCGTCACCTTCGACACCGCCGTCACCGGGTTCACCGCCGACGACATCATCCTCGACGGCACCGCCGGAGCGGCCATCGCAGCGGTCTCCGGCAGCGGCGCCACCTACACGGTCACGGTCTCCGGCATGTCCAGCGACGGCACCATCACCGCGGAGGTGCGTCCACTCGCTGCGCTCACCAGCAACGGCCAGGTCAACCCCCTCGGCTCCAACGTCGCCAGCATCAGCCGCGACGCCACCGGGCCGGTCGCCACCGTCGCGCTCGAATCGGGCCAGGCCGCGACGACCAGCGACCTCCCCGTCGAGTTCTCGATCACCTTCGACGAGAACGTCACCGGGTTCACCTCCGACGACCTCGCCGTCGGAGGCACCGCCGGCGCGACCACCGGCACCGTCACCGGATCGGGCGCCACCTACACCGCCGCCATCGCCGACGTCACCGGCAGTGGCACCGTCACGCTGACCGTCGAGCCGGGAGCGGTCACCGACGCGCTCGGCAACTCATCGACCACCATCGTCACCACCGGCACCGTCACCTACGACGCCACCCCCGTGGTCTCGTCATTGTCGCCGTCACGGTTCGTCGACACCCGACCCTCCGGCACCACCCTCGACGGCCAGTTCGAAGCCGCCGGCAAACGCGACGCCGGATCCGAGTACACCGTCCAGATCACCGGACGCGGCGACGTCCCCGACGGCGCCGAAGCCGTCATCATCAACGTCACCGCCATCTTCCCCGAGAGCGTCGGCTACGTCACGGTCCACCCCTGCGTCACACCGCTCCCCACCGCGTCGTCGCTCAACTACACCGCCGGCGTCAACCTCGGCAACGAGATCATCGCCCCGCTCTCGGCAACCGGAACCATCTGCCTGTTCACCTCGGCGGCATCGCACCTGGCCGTCGACGTCACCGGCTACGTCGCCAACGGCTCCCCGGTCACGCCCATCACTCCTGGCCGGTTCCTCGACACCCGACCCTCCGGCACCACCATCGACGACACCGCCGTCGGCGGCACGAAGCCCGCCGCCGGTTCCACCACCACCATCCCGATCGCCGGACGCGGCGACGTGCCGACCGACGCAGCAGCCGTCATCGTCAACATCACCGCCATCGGCGCCGAAGGCACCGGCTACATCACCGCCCACCCCTGCCTCGACACCCCACCCAACGCGGCGTCACTCAACTACGTCGCCGGCACCAACCGAGGCAACGAGCTCATCGCCACCCTCGACGAATCCGGCGACCTCTGCCTCTTCACCTCCACCACCACCCATCTGTCAGCCGACGTCGTCGGCTACCTCCCCGCCGGCACGACCGTGACCCCGAACGGCCCAGCCCGACTTCTCGACACCCGACCCTCCGGCGTCACCATCGACAGCGAGCACCAAGCCATCGGCAAACGCACGGCCGACGACGAATACACGCTCCAGATCAGCGGACGCTCGAACGTCCCGACCGACGCAACCGCCGCCGTGCTCAACATCACCGCCATCGCGCCCGAAAGCACCGGTTTCGTCACCGTCCACCCCTGCGAACCCACGCTGCCCACTGCGTCGTCGCTCAACCACATCACCGGCGTCAACGGCGGCAACGAAATCATCGCCCGGCTCTCCTCCGCCGGCACGATCTGCCTCTACACGAGCAGCAACACCCACCTCACCGTCGACATCGTCGCCCACATCACCTGACACACCGAACGCGCATCACCCGGCGGCGGAGCGCTCAGACGCCGTCGGCGATGGTGCGGGCTCGGGCGAACACGTCGTCGAGCATCGGTTCGGTGAGACGCTTCGTGAACGTGTTCTGCTGGCTCACGTGATAGCAGCCGAGCAACATCGGCCCGTCGGGAACCTGCACCTCGACGCCGTGACCGAACTTCGGCTTCGGGCGGATGCCGAAGTGCCGGAGCGCAGCGTCGAAACCGAAGGTGCCCAGGCAGATGATGACCTTCGCTTCGGTCAACGCGCCGAGTTCGCGCACGAGAAAGGGCTGGCAGGCGTCGCGCTCGTCGATGGTGGGCTTGTTGAGCGGTGGGGCGCACTTGACCGCCGAGGTCACCCATGCGTCGGTCAGCGCGAGGCCGTCGTCGGCCGACACCGACTCCGCCTGATTGGCGAGACCGGCTCGATGCATGGCGCGAAACAGCCAGTCGCCGCTGCGATCGCCGGTGAACATCCGGCCCGTTCGGTTCGCTCCGTGAGCGGCCGGAGCGAGGCCGAGAATCACGATCCGGGCGGCGGGATCACCGAACCCCGAGATCGGTTTGCCCCAGTAGTGGTCGTCGCGAAACGCGGCTCGCTTCTCGACCGCCACCCGCTCGCGCCACTCGACGAGACGAGGACACGCACGGCAATCGTGAATGTCACGTTGGAGGACGACGAGCGGAGCCACGGCACTCGACAGTAGATTCATTGGTGCTCATGACGACAAACAACGCACGCAAGCAGGCTCCGGCACGCAAGAAGGCCGCCGCCAAGCCCGCCTCGGCACGCAAGAAAGCGGCGCCGAAGGCGGCCGCTGCGAAGCAGGCCGCGCCGGGAGCGACCACCATTCTCCTCGTTCGACACGGCCAGACGCCCACGACGGGCAAGGTGCTCCCCGGCCGCGCCAAGGGCCTGCATCTCGCCGACGAAGGTCGCAAGCAGGCCGAGATCGCCGCCGAACGCATCGGCGCGCTGGGCAAGGTCGACGCCGTGTACTCGTCGCCACTGGAGCGGGCGAAGGAGACCGCAGCTCCGATCTCGAAGGCACTCGGCCTGCGGACGAAGGTCGATCGCGGCCTGTTCGAATGCGACTTCGGCGACTGGACCGGTGCCGAGTTGAAGAAGCTGATGAAGCTGCCCGAGTGGCAGACCGTGCAGCGTGCCCCGTCCACGTTCCGGTTCCCCAACGGCGAGAGCTTCACCGAGATGCAGACCCGCATGGTCACCACGCTCGACCGGCTGCGGCTCGCTCACCCCGGCGGCACGATCGTGTGCGTCAGCCACGCCGACACGATCAAGGCAGCCGTTGCTCACGCCCTCGGCACGCACATCGATCTGTTCCAACGCATCGTCATCAGCCCGGCCTCGGTCAGCGCACTCACCTGGCATGCCGGTGGACCGATCGTGCTGGCCGTCAACTCGACGGGCCGACCTCTGACCGAACTCCGTCCCGCGTGACCGGAGCACTGGCGAAAGGCGACCGATGACCGTTTTCTACGAGTTCGACGAAGTCGACATGTTCACCGTGGGCACGATCGGCCAGCCCGGCTCGCGCACGTTCTTCCTGCACGTGCGCGCCGACGGGAAGCGCATGGCGGTCAAGTGCGAGAAGCAGCAGGCGGCGGCGATCTCGCAGTACCTCGAGAAGGTGCTGAGCGACCTGCCGCCCGTCGAAGACCGCCCGATCTCCGGTGCGATGGAACTGAACGATCCCGGCGAGACCCTGTTCGTGCTCGGTCCGATCGGGCTCGGCTACGACCGCTCCAACGACAAGGTGCTGCTGCAGCTCGAAGAGATGGGTGAACTCGACGACGACGGCGAGGTCATCGACGACGAGAACCGCGGGCACGTCCGGATCTACATCACCCGCGGGCAGGCCGCCGCGTTCGCCGCGCATGCCGGCAACGTGATCGAGTCGGGTCGCCCCGAGTGTCGCTGGTGCGGAAACCCGATCGATCCCGACGGCCACCCGTGCCCGCGGATGAACTGAGCACCGTGCCCGCCGACGACCCCGGCCCGACCGACCACGACGCGCCGCCCGATGTCGATGACGGCGAGTTCGACGAGTTCGACGAGTTCGACGACGAAGACGATGCCGACGAGGAGCCGCGCGGCGTGGAGCTGCGCGTCGACGACGTCGACGACCAGGTGGAGCATCTTCTCCGGGGCGAGATCGAGGTCGAGGGCCGGATGCCCTACAGCTCCAACGGCACGTTTCTCGTCCACGTCGTGCACGACGGCAAGTCGCACCCGGCCATCTACAAGCCGACGAAGATGGAGCGGCCGCTCTGGGACTTCGAGCCCGGCTTGCACCGGCGCGAGGTCGCGGCGTACCGGTTGAGCGAAGCGATGGGCATCGGCATCGTGCCGACGACGGTGCTGCGCGACGGGCCGATGGGCGAAGGCTCGGTGCAGTGGTTTGCGGTCGCCGACCACTCCGAGCACTACTTCACCATCTACGAGAGCATGCCCGAGCTGCACGACCGGCTCCGCGACTTCGCGGCGTTCGACGTGCTCGCGAACAACACCGACCGCAAGAGCGGGCACTGTCTGCTGATCCCCGAGCACGGCGACACGCCGGCCAACGTCTGGGGCATCGACCATGGTCTGTGCTTCGCGGCCGAGTTCAAGGTCCGCACGGTCATCTGGGAATTCGGCGACGAGCCGCTCCCCGACCACATCATCGACGCCGCGAACCGGCTCGTCAGCCGGGTGCCGCTCGACGTGGCCGCGCTGCTGAGCGACAGCGAGGTCGAAGCGATCCAAGGGCGCGCTGCGTGGATGGTGAAGGAACGACGGTTCCCCACCGACCCCACTGGCCGCCGCTACCCGTGGCCACTGGTCTGACGATGACGACGGCTTCCGGCGATCAGCCGCCGCTCGACGGGCTCAACACCGACGGGCTCGACCTCGGCGGTACCGAGACGATCATCGGCGTCACCGTGCCGAGCGCGCTCGGCGACATCGTTGCGGATCGCTTCTGGCAGCTCGGAGTCCGAGCCGTGAGCGAGGTCGACGTCGGCGATGGCCTCGTCGAGGTCTCGTCGTCGGTCGGCAACGAGCAGGCCTCGGTCGACCGCGCGATCGCCACGTTCGATGCCGACTGGTCGGTGCGCGTCACCTCTGCACCCGTGGCCGGGGCCGACGACTGGAAGCAGTTCGCGCGACCCGTCGAGTACGCACCGGGCGCGTTCATCGTGCCCTCCTGGAACCCCACGCCCACCGAGCCACACGTCGAGCGTGTCACCGTCATCGAGCCGGGCAGCGCGTTCGGGCTGGGCGACCATCCGACCACCACCGGTTCGATGCAGTTGGTCGCCGACGTGCTCAGCGGTGCGGCACGTGACGACGAGTCAGCGGTCGAGAGCGTGCTCGATGTCGGCTGCGGGACGGGCGCGCTCGCGATCCTCGCCGCGCAGATGGGGGTCCCGACCATCAGGGCGATCGACGTGGCGATCGCCGCCGTCGACGCCACGCTGCACAACGCCGACCTCAACGACGTGGCCGGCCGCATCGACGTCGACACCACACCGATCGCGGCACTCGAGCGCACCTACGACCTCGTCGTGGCGAACATCCTCGCCCCGGTACTGGTGTCGCTCGCCGACGACCTCGTGCGCCTCACGGCACCGGGAGGTTCGTTGATCATCAGCGGCATTCTCGAGGAGCGCCACGATCATGTCCTCGCGGCGCTCGCTCCACTCGCGCCGTCGCAGTCGGTCGTCCGCGACGGGTGGATCACGATCCGCCTCACGCACCCCTGACCGGTCAGTCGAGCGGCGCCGGTGGCGGGCCGAGCACCTCGATGCCGTGCGCTGCGCACACCGCGGCGACCTCCACCGGGTCGATGTCCATCGGCGCCGGCAGGACCGGCTCGTCGGTGTGATCGCCGAGCGCAGCGACCATCTGGGCGAACTTCGGCGGGGTGCTGCGTGACGCAGTGATCGACACCATGCGGGCCGTGTCGGACAGCACCTGGAACGTGTGCGGCACCCCGTGGGGCAGGTGCACCGTGGCACCGGGCCGAGCGACCGTCTCGATGTCGCCCGATCGGAACACGATCTCGCCGTCGAGGATCACCATCATCTCGTCTTCGTCGTCGTGCTGGTGCAGCGGCGGACCGAACCCCTTCGGCGCCACGAACTCGACGGCGCTCATCGCTCCCCCAGCCGTCGCGCCGATCTTCGTCGTGGCCAGATTGTCGAGGAAGTGATGATGGACGCCCTCGTCGCGCTGCAAGACGTACGGGCGGGACGGATCGGGCAGCACGTGCGCCGTGGTCGTGTGGGTCGTCTGGGCCGTCTGAGTGGTGTCGTTGCTGTTGCTCATGGCCTGATCATCCAGGCCGACTCTTTCGAAATCCTTCCGACGGCGCTGGACGGTCAGCCGGGAGCGGCTGCGCGCCACTCGTCGCGCGCCCGTCGTGCGGCCGCGTCATCGCCGGCGGCCTGGAGCGCGTCGACGAGGGACGCGTGTGCGAGTTCGTCGGTGGGGTCGGCGACGAGCACGCGTCGAGCGAGGTCGATGGCCTCCGACGTGTCATCGGCGTCGATCGCTGCCGTGATCCGACGGTGCGCGGCCGTCGTGAAGATCGATCGCACCCGTTCACGCATCGGTGCCGCCCAGTCGTCGTAGCGCTGCTCGGGCAGGAACTCGCCGTAGTGCTCGACCACCGTGGCGTCGGAGCCGGCTGCAGCGGCATCGAGGTAGTCGAACAGGTCGACGCGTACCTGGTCACGATCGAGCGCCACGGAGTCACGGTCGGCCCGCACGCCACCGCCCAAGACCTTGCGAACGGCCGACAATTGCACCGACAGACGCGCCCCGAGCCTGGTCCGATCCGTCTCGTCGGGCCACAGCAGATCGAACAGTTCGTCACGTGTCACCGGCGCCCCCTCGGCGACGACCAGTCGCTTGAGGAGCACTCGTGCCCGCCTCGATCCCCACGACGCAGCATCGACCTCGACGCCCCCGACCTCCACGGCGAAGCGACCGAGCGTCGTCACCTTCGGCGAGCGCGGCCCCTCGTCGACCGGTCGCTCGCGAACGGTGCCGGTCACCCATCGTTCGACCTCGGTCATCCACGTGTCGATGTCGCCCACGAACGCGAAGTGGTCGGCACCGTCGAGTTCGACGAGCGTCGCGTCGCGAGCGAGGCCGACCAACTCGTGGGCGTACTCGACCGGCATGGCCGTCTCGTCGGACCGGTGCAGCACCAGCATGGGCGCCTCGATCTCGCCGACCACGTCGCGGACGTCCATGTCGAGCATCTGGGTCATCAGGTCGAACACGCCCTGCGCCGACGCTGCGGTGCGTTCGTAGCGCACGAACCACTCGATGAACGCGCGGTCGCCGACCTTCGATGGAGCGAACAACCCGATCGACGACGTGTCGGGGGTCCCCCACGCGTCGGCGAATTTCCGTCGCTTCTCGATCTGATCTCGCCGGACCTCCGGGTCGGCCGCGAGCTCGCTCGGCACGACGCACGCGCCGGTGCCGTGGAGGATCAAGCTCTTCACACGGTGCGGATACGTGGCGGCGAACAGCAACGCCGTCGGTCCGCCTTCACTCTGCGCGAACAGGTGGGCCTGTGCGACACCGGCGTCGTCCATCACCGCTCGCAGATCGTCGACGCGCGTGTCGAGACCCGGAACCTCGTCGCCGCGATCGGAGGCACCGGTGCCTCGCTTGTCGAAGTGCACGTAGTGCGCGAACGATCCGAAGCGCTCGAGCATCGCCCGGATCTCGTGCCACTCCCAGGCCGTCTCGATGTTCTGCGCCGCAGGCGGGATCGCCACGATCGTCTCGTCGCCATCACCCCAGGCCTGCCACGCCAAGCGGCCGCCTGCGACCTTCGCGAAACGCACCGCCGGAACGGGCATGGCTGCCATGCACATCGAGTGTAGAAGGCCCGGCCGAAAGGATTCCCGAAGGGTCGCCGCCGATGATCGCGGCATGATCTCCTCACGACACCGCTCGACCACACGACACACCGGCACGGCGATCGGCCTGCTCGGCGTGGCCCTCGCACTCGTCGGCTGCGCCTCGGACGGCGAGGACGGCAGCGCTGCGACCGTCACCGATGCTGTGCACGACGGCCCGCTGCCGGTCACTGCGATCGACTACGCCTACACCGGCGTGGTCGATCGCGTCCGGGCCGGAACGACGCTCACGCTCGACAACGCGAGCGCGACGGAAGTCCACGAGATCGTGGCCATTCGGCTTCCCGACGACGAGACTCGCCCGGTCGACGAACTCGTCGCCCTTGCGCCCGACGAACTGGCTGCCTTCTTTCCGCTCGTCGAGACCGTGCTCGTCGCTCCGCCGGGCGAGGCCGGCTTCCCCGTGGAGGGCACGGGCGTGCTCGCCGAGCCGGGCCGCTACGCGCTGCTCTGCGTCATCCCGACCGGAGCGGTTCCCGACGACTACCTGGCGGCAGCTGCGGCCGCCGATGGTGAGCCGCCGCAGGTCGACGGCGGGCCACCGCACATCGCGAGCGGGATGTTCGCCGAGGTGCTCGTCGTCGAGTGATCATCGCGTCGCTCCCGCAGGGTCACACCGTGGCACACTGCGGGAATGGACGAGCCGCACGGGCCCGACGAGCGCCTCGACATGCTCGTCCACCGAGGCGATCTCGACGGCCTCGTCCGCATGATCGACGACCGCTGCTCGAGCCGCGACTGGGCGGGCCTGCTCCGCCTGCGCGACCGTGCCCGCCAGGCCGTCGACACCGGCCGGCAACTCTGGCCCGCCGCCACGCTCGCCGAGTACCGCCTCGCGTTGCTCGCCACTCCCGAGTTCGTCGCCGAGGTGCTCGACGAAGCCGACGGTCTGTCCGGACGCTTCACGATCGGACCGCTCACCGAGGTGGCCGCGCAACGCCACAGCTGGGGCGACCTCGGGCCGCTCCTCGAACGCGGACCACGAGCGGCGTTCGTCGCCCACGAACGCGTCATCCGGGGCGAACCCGTCGACGACCTCGATCTCCCCGACGTCCTCGACATCCCGCTCCTACTGCACTCGTGGGAGCCGACCTACGAACTCGCCGTGTACGGCGACAACGACGCCGAGTTCCCCATGCCGGAGCTGCCGGACGACTGGTCGGACGTCGAGGTCACCGCCGACGCCGAAGTGCTCGACGACGACGTCGAACTCGCAGTGCGCCAACTCCTCGAACCGTGGACGACGAGTTCGAACGGGCGAGCAGAAGTGGTGTGCGTCGACGGCGACGCCGGCGCCGCGATCGGAGCCCTCGGCGTGCGGCGCGCCCGCATGGCCGAACTCTCGGCGCAGGAGGCGATCGCCTGGATCGCCTGGGCCGGAGCGAGCGGGGGTGCCCACGGACGCCGCCGTGGTGCTGCCTCCGGACGCTTCGGGGCGTGGTGGCTGCTCGCTGCGTTCGGTGACCTCCTCGACGACTGGCCGCCCGACCCCGACGAACTGGGCGAACTCGCCGACGACCTGCGCTGGTACCGCTGGAACGCCTACGAGCCCGACGTCGGCTGGACGCTGCAACTCGCGATCGAAGATCCCGAAGAAGGCGTCGCCTGGGCAATCACCGCCCAAGACACCCACTGACTGAGCCGAAAAAGCAAGGAGCCAGACCCGCTGCACGGGCCTGGCTCCTCGGTTGTTCGGTGGTTCAGTGCTCAGCAATTGCTGAGGCTGGAACGACTCAGCGGGCGGCCAAAGCCTCCAACAGTTGCGGGAGGACCTTGTGCACGTCACCGACGATGCCGAGGTCGGCAACACCGAAGATCGGTGCTTCCTTGTCCTTGTTGATCGCGATGATGTTCTTCGAGCCCTTCATGCCCACCATGTGCTGCGTCGCACCGGAGATACCGGCAGCGATGTACACGGTCGGCTTGACGACCTTGCCGGTCTGACCGACCTGGTAGCTGTACGGAACCCAACCGGCGTCGACGATCGCACGAGAGGCGCCAGGGGCACCCTTCAGGACCGACGCCAGCGTCTCGATCATCTCGAACTTCTCCGACTCGCCGAGACCACGACCACCCGACACGACCACAGCGGCCTCGTCGAGCTTCGGTCCGGAGGTCTCTTCGACGTGCACCGCGGTGACGGTTGCGCCGCCCGTGGCACCCAGATCGGGAACCGGAGCCGACACGACTTCGCCGGCAGCGCCGACGCCGCCTGCGGGCTCGAAGCTCTTCGGGCGGAACGCAGCGATGAACGGGCCTTCACCGGTGAAGGTGGAGGTGACGATCTTGGCGCCACCGAAGATCGGCGTCTGCACGCTGACCGAGTCGCCGTCGACCGAGATGTCGGTCGAGTTGGTGAGCACGGTGCGGTCGAGCTTGACCGAGAGACGCGACATGACGTCACGGCCTTCGTAGTTCTGCGGGAACATGATGAGGTCGGGCGAATCGCCGCCGTCGATGACGGCCTTCATCGCAGCCGACACCGCGGCACCCGGAAGGGCGCCGGCGAGGTCGCCGGTCTCGTAGATCTTCGCCGCGCCGTGATCGGCGAGGGAAGCGGCGGCGTCACCGGCCGAACCGGCGACGAATGCCGTCACGGTTCCACCGAGCGAGTTCGCCTTGGTGAGGAGTTCGAGCGTGCCGGTCGAGGCGGTTCCGCCGTCGGCCTGAGCAAACACCCAGATGTTGTCGATAGCCATGATCAGATCACCTTCAGGTTGTCGAGGAACTCGACGATCTTGTTGAACGACTCGCCATCGTCTTCGATGATCTCGCCGGCCTCGCGGGCCGGGGCATCTTCGACGTTGGTGATGGACTGTGCCCAGCTGACCGACTCGATACCGAGGTCGGCAGCGGTGACGGTGTCGACCGGCTTCGACTTCGCGGCCATGATGCCCTTGAAGCTCGGGTAGCGGGGCTCGACGACGCCAGCGGTCACCGAGACCACGGCGGGGAGCGGGCAGGTGACTTCGTCGTAGCCCGACTCGGTCTGACGGTCGACCTTGACGGTCGAGCCGTCGACGGCGATCGTCTTGGCGAACGTGACCGACGGGAGACCGAGGACTTCGGCCATCTGCTCGGGCACGGTGCCGGTGTAGCCGTCGGACGACTCGGTACCGGCGATGATGAGGTCGTAGTCGCCGGCCTTGCCGACGGCGCCGGCGAGCACCTTCGCCGTGGTCAGTGCATCGGCACCGGACAGCGAGGGGTCGGAGACGAGCACAGCCTTCTCGGCGCCCATCGCGAGAGCGGTGCGGAGACCCGACACTTCATCGTTCGGGGCCATCGAGACCAGCGTCACGGAGCCGTCGCCCGCAGCACCGACGAGCTGCAGCGCCATTTCAACGCCGTAGCTGTCGGACTCATCGAGGATGAGCTTGCCGTCGCGCTTCAGCGTGTTGGTCGAGGGATCCAGCTCACCCGGCAGCGCCGGATCAGGGATCTGTTTCACACACACGATCACGTTCATAAGGGCACCAAGTTACCGCCCGGTCAACTACGTCCCCCAAATCGTGCGCAGGTGACACGCGTCCTACACACGCCTCACGGGTCGGGGTGGCGGCGAGTACCGTTGCCAGCTTGCGGATCATGCTCATCGTCAACTCGTTCGCCTCGTCGGTGACCGCGCGCAACACCGTGGTGGTGCATCGGCGCCTGAGCGAAGGCGTGCTCGAGCCACACGCCGGTCGACGACGGGCGAAGCACGAGGTCGAAGTGGTCGAGACCAACCGACGCGGGCACGCGACTCGGTTCGCCCACGACGCGGCCCGCCGCGGCTTCGACGTGGTGATCGGATACGGCGGCGACGGCACGCTCAACGAAGTGGCGACCGGAATCGCCGGGACCGACACGGCACTCGGCGTGTTGCCAGGTGGCTCGACCAACGTGTTCGCACGCACGCTCGGGTTGCCCAACGACCCGGTCGAAGCCGTCGAACACCTCGTCGCCGGCATCGACGCCAACGACGTTCGCCCCATCGGTCTCGGTCAGGTCAACGGTCGCTACTTCTGCTTCCACACCGGCGTCGGGTACGACGCAGCGGTCGTCCAGAAGGTCGAGACGCACGGCTCACTCAAGCGTTGGCTCGGTCACCCGCTGTTCATCTACGCGGGCCTGTCGACGTGGCTCACGGGCTACGACCGCAAGCGCCCCCACTTCTCGATCAGCGGTGGTGACGCGCCCGACGAGCCGAACGGCTACTTCACGATCGTGCTCAACACGAACCCGTACACCTACCTCGGCAACCGACCGCTCGACCTCTCCCCCGACGCCGGACTCGACCAGCCGGGTCTCGTGGCGATCTCGTTCACCACCATGAAGGCAACGGCCATCCTGAGTTCGCTCGCCGGCGCGTTGAAGGGTGGCGGCGTCAAACCCTCCGACCACCTCGACGTTCGCACCAACGTCGAGCGACTGGTGCTCGAACACGACGAACCGTTTCCGTACCAACTCGACGGTGACGCGCTCGGCGAGACGACTCGACTCGAGTTCCAGCACGTTCCCGACGCCGTGCGACTCGTGTTCCCGGCGACACCCGGCGGCCAGGCGTAGCGCCGCGGACACCGGGCGGGCCCGACCGCCACTCAGGCCGCGGGCGGCGAGCCTGGCTCCTCAATCGGTGCGGAGGTTCCAGGTCGGCTGGACGAAGTCGTCGGCGACCCGTCCGAGCGCGGTTCGGGCGACGTCGGGAACGTCGGTGCACACACCGTCGACGCCCATGTCGCTGAGCTCGATCAGTCGAGCGGGTTCATTGCAGGTCCAGACGTTGACCGCCAGCCCCGCGTCATGTGCCGTAGCGACGCGCTCGGCATCGAGGAGTCCGTGCCACGGGTGCACCGCCCGGTGACCTCGGTCTGCGGCGGTCTGGATCACCTCGTCGGTCAGCACTTCGACGAGGTACGCCGTGGCGAACTCGGGTGCGACCAGGCGGCAGTGATCGACCGTCTCGATCGAGAACGACGAGATCAGCCAGCGGTCGAGGCGATCGCCGTCGTGGCGGCGCATGGCCTCGATGATCGGCGCCACCATCGACATCGTCGGATCGAACCCGCCGTCGTCCACCGAGTTCTTGATCTCGACGTTGATCAGCATCCGCTCGCCGCACGCCTCGAGCACGTCGTCGAACGACGGCATCGCGTCGAGCGCGTCCTGCTCGTCGGGCAGCGGGTTGTGGAACACGACGAGCCGCTGGGCGCCGTGCCCGTCGGGCGCCGAACGAACGTCGAGTTCGACTCCGTCGGCGCCCATCCGATCGGCGGTGGCAAAGGCCGCCGGGGTGTTCTCTGGTTCGGCGACCGACGCGCCACGGTGTCCGACGATGTTCACCCTCGGAGTATGGCCCAGACCGCGGACGCGACCGCGCGAGCGACGCCAGTTGACAACTCGCGACCGAAGAAGGCTGGGCGGTCATGCGTCACACAAAGTGGCCCTTGCGGGGACGGAAGGTCGCGCCTACTTTGCAGAGCGCAGAGCAAAGTTGTGTTCTGCAAGCACCGCACACAGCGCGGCGGGCCGGGGCGCTCAGTTGGGGCACGTCGGAGCAACCGCGCAACTACTGAGGGGAACCACAGAAACGTGACGATTCTTGCGTCCAGCCTTGCTCTTGGAGCTGCCGACTACGACTGGCGAGACGACGCCCTCTGCCGAGACACCGATCCGGCACTCTTCTTCCCCGTCGGAACCACAGGCAACGCGCTGGTGCAGATCGATCACGCGAAGGCGACGTGTGCCGAGTGCACCGCCGCGAGCGACTGCCTCGACTTCGCCCTCGACACCAACCAGGACTCGGGCATCTGGGGCGGACTCACCGAAGAAGAGCGCCGCGTCATCCGCCGCAAGCGCGTCGCCGCCGCCCGCGCCGAGCGCCAAGCCGCCGCCGCAGCCACCGCCTGACCCCGTTCGCGTCACCGAAAGCGCGAGCCCGTCGCGGAATCGGTCACGCAGAATTCGGCGTTCCCGGTCTGCGTAGTGGGTTGTTTGTGTGACCGAAAGCGCTCCCCACCGTCAGAATCGGTCACACAGACCTCGAAGCTCGCAGTTTGTGCGACCGAAAGCGCGTGCCTCGCGCGGAATCGGTCACACGAACTGCGACGGGGACGCTTGCCGGGTGATCACTCGTCGCGCCAGTCGTCGGCCACGTCGGTGGCGAGCACGTTGCCGTCGATGTCGTAGGCCGTCATCGACTGGATCGTCGGGGGCAGGAAGACCGGGAACTCGCCGAGGTCGAGTCGCTGCCCGATCGGGAACGATCCGACCATCACCCACGCGTCGCGGTCGAGTGCCTCCACGGTCGACTCCGGGCGGACGGTGACGACCTCGTCGTTGAACATCAGCAGTTCGATGCGATCGACGTCGTGGCTCACGAGGCCGTAGGCCGACACTTCGAGTTCGTTCGTCTCCTGGTTGTGGTGCGCGTTGTGGAATTCGACGCCGGTCATCACACCGTCAACAACGTTGTCGTCGCCGCAGATGGTGGAGTAGCCGAGATCGGCCAGCTCGTACCGGCACGTCCAGGGCCCGTCGTGCCCCTCCACGCCGTCGAAGGTCTGGAGCCGCACGCTGTACGACTCGCCGAAGGCCTCGACCTCCGCGATCTCGATGGTGTCGGGGCTCCACGGGTCGATCACGGGCTCGCTGACCTCCGACCGCGGCACGATCGCCAGGCTCTCGACGACTCGCAGAAACTGTTCCTCGCCGATCGCGTTGCCGAACCCTCGCACCACGACCGACCCCTCACCCACCCGGCGCTCAGCAAGATGGTCGTATCCGAGAGACTGACCGTCGGAGGTGGAGAGTTGCCATTCGACTCCGCCGATCTCCATGGTGGCAAGCGCAGACCCGTTGAACGAAGTGATTCCGAGCGGGCGCTCGTTGATCTCGATGTCGATCTGACTCAGCCCGGCTGGTGTCGCGGGAAGCTCGACGCTCGCGTCGTCGGCTCCGACGTCGACGATGGACATGGCCCGAACGCGCACTCTGCTCTCGCCACTGACATCCGGCTCGCCGTCGGGACCGACCCCGAGTTGGTAGTTGATCGATGCCCCGCGCTGTTCGAAGCCGTCGGGCAGGTCGCGCGGGAGGAGCCACTCGTCGACGCCGAGCGAGGTCTCCCGATCTCCCAGCAGCGGGAACTCGGTTGCTTCGAGTGGGTCGACGGTGGTCGTCGTGGCGGGCTCGGTGATGGCCGGCACGGTCGTGTCGACGGTGAGCGGCAGCGTGTCGTCGGGGACCGTTGGCGTCACGGTCGCCTCGGGCTGCGAGGTGACCACACGGTCGGGAGCATCGGCCGTGGCCCGGCCGATCAGCACACCGCCGAGCACGAGGCTCGACACGGTGACCACCGAGACGGCGCCCAGGCGCGTTCTCCGCTGACGAGCGGCGCCTCGGCGCAGCGCGTTGCCCAGTTCGAGCGTGCCGAACTCCGGCGGGTTGGGATCGTCAAGTTGTTCGAGCATCGGTCGTCGCCTCCGTGTGTGCGGTCGAGTCGGTCGGTGATGTGGTGTGAGTGGTCGCCGATGATTCGTCGTCGCCCAGCGCGGTGCGGAGCGCCTCGAGGGCGCGCCGCGCGTGGGTCTTCACGGTGCCGAGCGACAGCTTCAGCTCGGCGGCCACGTCGGCTTCGGTGAGATCGGCGACGTAGCGAAGGGCCACCACCTCTCGCTGTCGCTTCGGGAGATCGAGCAGCACGCGCTGCAGATCGAGCCGTTGCACCGCCGCTGCACCGCCGTCGGTCGGGTCAGGGGTGAACGTCTGCCGGTCGATCGACCGTCGTCGGTTGCGTTTGCGAACGGCTCCGATCGCGTCGTTCGCGGCGACACGGCAGACCCAGGGGCGGGCGTGGCCGCTGATCTTCGACCAGCGTTGCAAGGCCTTCGCCATCGTGTCCTGTGCGATCTCCTCCGCTTCGGAACGCACGCCGACGATCCGGAACGCAGTGCGATACGCCAACGGCGCCAACTCTGCGAACTGCTCTTCGAACGACATACACCCCTACAACGCGCCAGCCTCACCAAACGATGACACACCCACCGATCTGCGTGAGCGAAAGCGCGTGCCACCGTCAGAATCGGTCACACAAACCCGAAGCTCGCAGTCTGTGTGACCAAAAGCGCGCCCCGCCGTCAGAATCGGTCACACAAACCGACTGGGAGGGGGCGGGGCGAGCGGTGTTCCTGCGCGTCGTCAGTCGTCGCGGGTGTGGACGCGGAGTTCTACGACGGTGCCGCGGGCGTTTCCGACGCCTTCGAGCGACACGGCTTCGAGGTCGGCCTGCGTGGCCGGGCGCATCACGATCGTGCCGTTGAGTTCGGTCGTCACGAGCGTGCGCACGATCGAGAGGCCGAGTCCGGTGGCCTGATCGATCTCGAAGCCCGGGTCGAGTCCGCGCCCGTTGTCGATCACGCGCAGTTCGAGATGCTCGCCTTCACGACCGAGCACAACGGCGACCTCTCCCCCGCCGCTGCCTTCGGGGAACCCGTGGTCGACGGCGTTCTGCAGCAGTTCGGTGAGCACCACCGAGAGCGGTGTGGCCGTGTCGGCCGGAATGCGTCCGCCCGAGCCCGTGACCGAGAACCGCACCGGGCGATCGGGCGACTGCAGCCCTTCCTCGGCGAGACGCAGCAGCGGACGAACGATCTCGATGAACGCGATGTCGTCACCGGCCTCGCGAGAGAGCGACTCGTGCACGAGGGCGATCGTGCGGATACGGCGCACCGATTCGCCCACGGCCGCTTTGGCTTCGTCGCTCTCGAGTCGACGGGCCTGCAGGCGGAGCAGCGACGAGATCGTCTGCAGGTTGTTCTTGACCCGGTGATGGATCTCGCGGATCGTGGCGTCTTTCGACAAGAGGAGTCGGTCACGCTTGCGTAGCTCGGTGACGTCACGGAGCAGCAGCAGGCCGCCGGCCACCGTGGCGGAGTCGGGTTCACCGCGGAGCAACGGAACGCAGCGTGCGAGCAACGCCACGTCGGACCCTTGCTCGAACTCTTCGATGACCGGTTCGCGCCGCTCGAACGCCTGACGCGCTGCGCCGTCGTGGAAGCCGAGTTCGGCCAACCGCATGCCGACCGGGTTGGCGTGGATGCCGACTCGGTGCAGCGCGGTCGTCGCGTTCGGCGACACGTACGTGACCGCACCATCACCGTCGAGCATGAGCACGCCGTCGCCCACGCGCGGCGCCGCGCTGGAGTCGGCCACACGACCTTCGAACGGGAACGTGCCGTGTTCGATCATCTCGACGAACTTCTCGAAGATCAGCGAGTAGTGGTGTTCGAGCTCGCCCGGAAGCCGGCCGGCGCGCACGATCCACTCCTTGGTCAGCACCGCGATGACCCGTCCGGCACGTCGGACCGGGATCGCCACGATGCGGGCGATCGACGACGAGTCGGCCGTGTCACCGTCGACGGGTTCGATCTCGCCTTCGATGCGCATGCCGGTCTCGAACGACGCGTTGATCTGGTCTTCGCCCGCCGTCGCCCACTTGCCGACGTGGTCGGTGACGTACATCGTCTGGTTGGTGGCGGGTCGAACCTGGTCGACCACCATCCACCGACCGGACTGTGCCCGGATGTGTAAGAACAGGTCGGCGAAGCACAGATCGGCGAGAAAAGCCCACTCGGCCGACAGCCGATTCAGGTGGTCGATGTCTTCGCGATCGAGAAGGGAGTGTTCGCGGGAGAGGTCTGCAAGCGACGTCATCACTGGTGAGTCTGCCGCATCGGAGTCAGTCGCGCAGGTACTCCGCCAAATTCTGGAGTCCGGCGAGGTCGTGGATGTCGCCCGACAGCCACGGGATGTCGAGCATCAGCGGGGCGATCTCGGCCAGTTCTGCCCGCCGGTCGGCTTCGCGTGCCGCCACCATCGACAGGTCGTCGAAGCGCGTCGCGAGCTGGCGCAACACCCGCCGCACGCGCTTGACGTCGGCGTCGGCCGGCGCTCCGTCGACGAATGCGTCGGCCACGTCGTGGGCGAGCGTGGAGTCGTTGTCGGCGACGGCGGCGAGCAGTGCTTCGGCGGCACGGCGCGACTGCGACTCGGCCAGATCGGACGGGAGGACGCGGTTGGCGATGATCGCCCCCAGCGGCATGTGGCGGTCTTCGAGTTCGCGGGCGAGGAATGCCGCTTCGTGGCTCGGCGCCGTTTCGAGGGTCGACACGATGACGAACGCGGTACGCGGATCGACGAGCAGCGCCTCGACCATTCGGGCGCGTGTGACGAACCCCTTCTCCATCGCCTGGAACAGGATGAAGAAGTCGGCGATGTCTTGCAGGAAGCGGGAGCCGAGCACGCCGTCGGCGACCTTGTAGAACGGCTTGGAAGCGACGGTGAACAGCCGCGAGCGGTACGGCACCGTGAGCCAACGAAGCAAGCGACTCCCGAAGAACTCGGCCATCTGACTCGGAGCATCGAGGATCGTGAGCGCGTTGCGCGACGGCGGCGTGTCGACGATGACGAGGTCGTACTCGCCGGTGGCGTGCAGATCGTGCAGCTGCTCCATCGCCAGGTAGTCGTGACTGCGCACGAAGCGACCGGTGATGTTCTGGTAGAGCGGATTGGCGAGTACCGCGTCGCGCGTGGCGTGATCGGGGGCATGCCGCTCGATGAGTTCGTCCCACCCGGCCTTCGTGTCGAGCATCGCCACGTGGAGCTCACCGCGGGCGGTGATGCCGGCCCGCTTCAGCGCCTTGGGGTCGATGCGTACGGGCGTGTTGCCGAAAGCTTCGAGACCGAGTGCCGTGGCCAAGCGACGTGCCGGGTCGACGGTGAGGACGAGCACCTTGCCGGCATGGCGTTGTACCGCGGCGATGCCCATCGCGGCGGCGACGGTGGTCTTGCCGACGCCGCCCGACCCGGCCACCAGGATCATCTCGCGGCTGGCGAGCAGGGAGTCGAGGTCGCGCTGGCTCATACGTCGAGCTCGTCACTCAGGGAGTCGGCGACGAGCGACACGACGCGACGACCGTGTGATCGTCCAAAGAGTTCGGGGACGGTGAGGATCGGCAGTGGCGCGTCGTCGACGGTGAGGTCGAACTCGGCGATCGCGGTGCGGAGACGATCGAGGTGTCCGGCGCCGATGGTCCGCCGAGCCTCGACGATCGTGCCCGCCTCGACCACCGCGTCGACGCCCGGCCCGATCGCGTCGGTGAGGATCGGCAGCACCTCGCCGAGCCGCTGGGCGATCGGCTGCTCGCGGCGGTTGAACATGGCCGGCAACACGCGGTTGGCGACGACGACTCGAGGATGACTGCCGGTTTCGGCGGTCAGCTTCTCGAGCAGCTCGATCGACTCGGTCACCGGCATCTCCTCCGGCGTGGTGACCACGGCGACACCCGTACGGGTGGGGTCTTCGAGGATGTCGAGCATCCACTGGGTCTGGTCTTTGACGAGGCCGACCTGCACGAGATCGGCGATGACCTTCGGCGCACCGATCTGGCTGACGACGTGGCCGGAGGCTTCGGCGTCGACGATGACGAGGTCGTAGTGCCGCTCTCGCACCTCGTAGCAGAGCTTGCCGACGGCCAGGATCTCCTTGACGCCTGGAGCGGCGTCGGCGACGAAGTCGAACGTGGAGGCGAGGGGGCCGATGCGTCCGAGGAACGGGATCTTGACGAAGAGTCGGAGGTACTCGCGCAGGGAGTCCTCGGTGCTCATCGTCATGGCGTGCAGGTTCGGCTGCACTTCGGTCGGGTCGAACTCGAGCTCGCCGACTTCGAAGGCCGTGGCGAGGGCGCCCTTCGCGTCCATCTCACAGACGAGCACGCGTCGCCCCGACGACGCGGCGACCTCGGCGATGGCGGCCGCCACGGTGGTCTTGCCCACGCCGCCCTTCCCGGTCACCCAGAGAAGGTCGAGGTCGAGAAGCGAGTTCATGTTGTGATGGGGTGCTGCTGCGACGGGCTCGTCACCACAGCGGGTCGTGGGTGAGCCGCGTCAGCTACCGAAGCCGATGGAACGGCCGCCCTCCTGGGAGCCGAGTTCGACGTAGGCGATCTTCGCCGACGGGACGAACGACTCGTTGCCACGCTTGTCGGTGATGGCCAGCACGTCGGAGGCTCCCGACAGCGCCGCTTCGATGCGAGCCTTCAGATCGGCACGATCGGCGTCGTCGCCGAGTTCGATGCTGATCTCACGAGGGGCCTGGGTCACTCCGATGCGTACGTCCACGCCTCCACGCTACCGGTCGACGCCGCTTCGACTGCCGCGCCGCTCGCCGATCTGCTCCCGCGCAGAACTCTGGACGGCCGCCGATTGCCATGGGCTATGGTCGGCCGCGTGCAGGGACGGGGGTGGAACATCGCGGCGGCCGCGTCGATCTTCGCTGCCTGCGCTGTCGTCGGCACGCAGATCGCCTCGGGTGCCGGCGAGTCGGCCGAGTCGGTGTTCGTGTCGATCACCCCCTGCCGCCTCATCGACACCCGACCTGGTGACGATGTCAACGTCGGCCCGCGTGCAACCGCCATCGGCGCCGAGGAGACGGCCACCTTCACGGCGTGGGGTTCCGGCGACGCCGACTCGCCCTGCGACATCCCCGCGACCGCGACGGCGATCGCCACCAACACCGTCGCCATCGCCCCCACCGCACGCAGCTTCATGACGCTCTACCCGGCCGGCGTCGACAACCCCGGCACCGCCAACCTCAACTACACCGCCGGCCAGGCTCCCACTCCCAACGCCGCGAACGTGCCGCTGTCGGCGAGCGGTGAGTTCAACGTGTTCAACGCGTTCGGCACGGTCCACGTCGTGATCGACGTCAACGGGTTCTTCCAACCGAGCGACGACGTCGGCGCGAAGGGCCCGCAGGGAGACCAGGGTCCCACCGGGCCCGACGGAACCGATGGTGCGGTCGGACCCGCTGGTGCCTCTGGCGACCCCTACCGATTCGACCCGGCTGACATGCGCGACGAACGGTGGGAACTCGACCCCGCCAAGCCGGCCACCATCGGGCCCACCGGCGACGTCCCGCATGCGATGGTCACCGATGGCGACGTGGTCTACGTGGCCAACTTCAGCAACACCGGTAGCAGCGAGGTGACGGTGATCGACCCCGGCACGAACTCCGTGGTCGCCCGAGTGCCGGTCGACGGTTACACCAATGATCTCCACGTGCACGACGGACTCGTCTACGTCGCTGTCGGTCACCCGGATGGCGTCTCGCCCGGAACGGTGCGCACGATCGATCCGGCGACGCGGGCGTTCACCGGCACGTCGGTCACCGTCGGGGTCATCCCGGCCGGCATGACGGTGGTCGACGACGTGCTGTTCGTCGCCAACGCCGCCAGCAACTCGGTGAGCGTGGTCGACCTCGCCAGCGGGACGGTCGTCGCAACGATCTCGGTCGGCGCGTCGCCACGCGGTGTCGCCCGCTCGGCGACCGACGTCTACGTGGCGAACGCGCTCGGCAACACCGTGTCGGTGATCGACCCGAACGACCTCGGATCGGGAGCGACGTCGATCACGGTCGGCCTCGGTCCCAACGATGTCGCCTACGGCGCCGGCCAGATCTGGGTCGCCAACACCAACTTCGCCAACACCTCGGGCGAGAGCAGCGTGTCGGTCATCGACCCTTCGACGAACACCGTGACGAACACGATCCTCCTCGGAGAACCGACCTCGCCGACCGCCGTTGCCTTCGACGGCACGTCGGTCTACCTCGCCAACTACTACTCCAACACGGTCGATGTGATCGATCCGCTGTTCCAGACCGTCGTCGGAACGATTCCCGTCGGCGCTGGGCCGTGGGGAGCCATGTTCGACGGCACCAGTGTCTGGGTGTCGAACTCCTTGGACAACACGGTGCAGAGGATTCTTCCGCGATGAGTCGCCGCACACTCATCTCCGCAACGGTCGCTGTGACCCTGGCCGCGTCGGGTGTCGCCGTCGGCACGCAGTTCGCCTCGGGCGCCGGTGAATCATCGGAATCGATCTTCGTCTCGATCACCCCGTGCCGACTCGTCGACACCCGACCCGGCGACATCAACGTCGGCCCACGCGACACCAAGATCGGCCCCGACGAAACCGCGACCTTCACAGCGTGGGGCACCGGCGACGCCGACTCCCCCTGCGACATCCCGGCAACCGCCACCGCGATCGCGACCAACACCGTTGCCATCGCCCCCACCGCACGCAGCTTCATGACGCTCTACCCGGCAGACGTCGACAACCCCGGCACCGCCAACCTCAACTACACCGCCGGCCAAGCGCCTACTCCCAACGCCGCCAACGTCCCCCTGTCGGCCACCGGCACGTTCAACGTCTTCAACGCCTTCGGCGAGGTCCATGTCGTCATCGACGTCAACGGCTACTACCAACCGTCGTCGAACGTCGGGCCGCAGGGTCCGACCGGACCGCAGGGCAATGCCGGACGAAACGGCGTCAACGGCTCCGTCGGCCCCGACGCCAGGGATGGCGTCTCGAACCGCATCAGCGACGAGCAGATCGCCGAACTGCGCTGGTTCGAGGATCCCGCCGACCCCGTCACTATCGCTGTCGAATCTCGACCGAAAGCCTTCGCGTCCGACGGGACGTACCTGTTCGTCACCACAACCGACGGCGTGATCGTGATCGACCCGTCCACGAACGAGCAGGTCGATGCCGACCCGACGACGCCGGGGACCCAACCCATCGCCCTCGATCCCGGATCCGGACCGCTCGGGATCGCCTACGGCAACGGCCGGCTGTACACGGCGAACATCAACTTCCACACCGTCAGCGTCATCGACCCGACAACGCTGCAGCGCGACGGCGCAGACATCGTGCTGGATCCATCGACCCTCCCTGCGGATCTCGCCGTCGGCGACACGCAGTTGGTCGTCTCACTCAACGCCAGCGACCAGGTCGCCGTCATCGACCTCGCGACGCGCGCCGTCGAGTTGGTCTCCGTCGGCACCGAACCCGAGCAGGTCGTCATCGTCGGCAACGAGGCCTGGGTGTCGGGCTATGACGGCAACATCGCGATCGTCGAACTGGATTCGCTCTCGACCCCCGCCGGCTTCGTGTCGGTCGGCACCAGCATCACCGGAATGATCGGCACAGGCGACTACGTCTGGGCAACGAACGGAGGCGAGGGCTCGGTGAACAAGGTCGAGGTCGCAAGCCGTCAGGTCGTCGACATCGACCCTGGCATCGGTACCGGGATTCCCGCCTCGCCCGCTCCACGAGAACTCGCCTACGACGGTCGGTGGCTGTACCTCACGGAGGCCACCGCGGACACGGTCATGGTGATCGACCCGGTCACACACACCGTCGTCGGGTCGGTTCCCGTCGATGACCCTGAAGACATCTACTTCGACGGCACCAGCGTGTGGGTGTCCAACCCTGCAGCCAACACGATCCAACGATTGTTGCCACGATGATGTCGACCCGCCTTGCTCAACTCACCACGGTCGCCGCACTCGCCGTGACCGGTGCCGTGATCGGTACCCAGTTCGTGTCGGGTGCCGGTGAATCGTCGGAATCGATCTTCGTCTCGATCACCCCGTGCCGACTCGTCGACACCCGCCCCGGCGACATCAACGTCGGCCCACGCGACACCAAGATCGGCCCCGACGAAACCGCCACCTTCACCGCGTGGGGCACCGGCGACGCCGACTCCCCCTGCGACATCCCGGCAACCGCCACCGCGATCGCCACCAACACCGTTGCGATCGCTCCCACGGCGCGCAGCTTCATGACGCTGTACCCAGGCGATGTCGACAACCCCGGCACCGCCAACCTGAACTACACCGCGGGCCAAGCCCCCACACCCAACGCCGCCAACGTTCCGCTGTCACCGACGGGCACGTTCAACGTGTTCAACGCGTTCGGCGACGTCCACGTCGTCATCGACATCAACGGCTACTACCAGCCGGCGACGAGCGACGCTCCCGCCGGCGACCCGGGCCCGAAGGGCGACCCTGGGCAACCGGGAGCCACCGGCGCACAAGGCCCTCCCGGTGACGCTCCCGACCCGAACCGGATGCCGCTCGACGACATCCTCGAAGGCCGCTGGGATCGCGACCCCGGCCGATTCCGAACATACGACGTGACAGGGTTGCAGTCGGAGGCCGTGTGGTCCGACGGCACCGACCTCCTGATCGGCTTCAACGGCGGCATCGAGCGACTCGCCATCGACACCGGAGCGACGCTCGCGGCGGGCAGCGCGAGCCCCGCACAGGGCCGTGCACGTGACATCACCGTGTTCGGTGACGACGTCTACGTCACGGCGTTCGATCCGTCGAGTCCGTTCTCGTCGCCCGGTTCGATCCAACGCTTCGACCTGGCCACGCTGGCACCCATCGGCGCGCCGATCGCGGCGCCCACCGGTGCCGAGTACGCGGCCGTGGCCAACGGTCGGCTGTACGTCGGCGGTTCCGTCGACTCGTTCGTCACCGTCGTCGATCTCGCGACGGGTCAGCAGGTCGACGCCAACCCGTCGACGCCTGGTGTCGTCGACGACATCGGCTTGGCGGCCCCCACCCGCGGCATCGCTGCGGTCGGAACCGACGTCTTCGTCGCGATCAACAGCGCCGCCGATCAGATGGTCGAGATCGATGCCGATCTCGACGTGCAGACCCTGACCGGCATCGCCGAGGATTTCCACCACCTGGCCTCCGACGGCACGTTGCTCTACGGCTGGGACATCGATGACCAGGTGATGCGCACGATGGACCCGACCACGGGTCTGGAGGTCGGCTCCGCGTTCGCGATCGGGGCGAGCGTCGACGTCGGACCGATCGAGTACGACGGGCGCTGGCTCTACGTCGGCAACCCGACCGAAGCCGAAATCATCATCGTCGACCCCACCACTCGGAGCAAGGTCGGCGCCATCCCGGACATCTCTCCGCGGTCCATGCACTTCGACGGCGCATCCCTCTGGTCGGCCGGATACGTCGTCGCACGACACCTCCCACTCTGATCGCTGGGGTCGGCGCAACGTCGGCGAGCGTTGCGATGTGCTGCTGACCGGCCATTCCTGACCCCTTCGCTGACCGGTCTCCGCGCCCGTTCGCTTGCCGGAGCGGGCCAGGTTCCCGCTGGGCGGCATCGCCGACACGTCGAGGACTCCCCGTCGTGTCGGCGTTGCCCGCCTCGATCAGCTGCGGCGGACCCGCCGGCTCGACCCCGAGAGGAACGTGCCGAGGGCGATGGCGAATGCTCCGAGGAGCAGCCACGGGTGGACCCCGCGACCCGTGGCCGGGAGCGACGGACCGCCGGACGCACCGGCGACGACCATCTCGATCGTGAACGGCGTCGAGTTGCCGGCACCATCGGTCGCCGTGCACTCGATGTCGTGCACACCGACGCCGAACGTGCTCCCCGACGCCGGGGTGCAGGCCACCTCGACGGCGCCCGCTGCCTCCACGATGTCGGGCAGTTCGTAGTTGATCACGCCACTCTGCGCACCCGCCGGCAACACGAACGACTGGCTCAGTTCAGGCGCGTCCGACGGGACGGCCGGAGCGGTCGTGTCGGCCACGGTGACGTCGAAGGTCGTCGACGTCGAGTTGCCGGCCGCATCGGTGATCGTGCAGGTCACCGCGTGTGTGCCGATGCCCATGGTCGAACCCGAAGGCGGATCGCACTCCACCGTCGCCACACCGACGACGTCGGAGACGTCGAGGTCGAAGGTGACCGGCGCCCCGTCGAGGCCGGTCGCTTCGGCGACGATCGTCGGCGCGTCGACGACAGCCGGCGGCGTGGTGTCGACGATCGTGATCGAGAAGCTCACGGCGGTGCTGTTGCCCGCCGCGTCAGCGACCGAGCAGGTCACCTCGGTGGTGCCCACGGCGAACGTCGACCCCGGCTCGTGGTCGCAGACGATGGCATCGACGCCGACGGCATCGTCGGCCGGCACGGCGAACGCGACGGTCGCGCCGTCTGGGCCCGCCGCCTCGGCCACCACGTCATCGGGAGTGGTCGCAGTCGGAGCGGTGGTGTCGCTCACCGTGACGGTGAACGTTGCCGATCCGGTGTTGCCCGCGGCATCGGAGGCACTGCACGTCACCGTGGTCGCACCGATCGCGAACGTCGTCCCCGAAGCCGGGGTGCACCCCGACGACTCGACGCCGACGACGTCGACGAAGCTCTGTCCGCTGTAGTCGGCGACAGCCCCGTCGGGGCCTGCCGCCTCGGCCACCACGTCGGTCGGGACGGTCACGGTCGGCTCGGTGGTGTCTTCGACCGTCACGGTCGCCATGGCCCTGGTCTCGTTCGACGATGCGTCGGTGATGGTGCAGTCGATGGCGGTGGAACCGATCGGGAACACACTGCCCGACAAGGGAGTGCACACGACCGAGTCGATCCCGTCGACATCGGTGGCGTCGACGGTGTAGGTCACCGTCGCACCGCTCGGGCCGGTGGCCTCGAACGTGTCGTCGACGACGATCGACGCAGCCGGAGCGGTCGTGTCACGGACGGTCACGACGAACGAGTCGTTGGCGTCGTTGCCCGCGGCATCCTCGGCCACGCACGTCACGAGGGTCGGGCCAGGAGAAAACGTCAAACCCGATGCCGGAGCACAGCTCGAGCTCGTCACGCCGACCGCATCGGCGAACGTCGCGCTGTACGTCACCACCGAACCGGCGGCCGAGTCCTGCTCCACCTCGAAGTCACTCGGCACCACGATCGTCGGAGCGACCGAGTCCGAGACCGTGACGACGAATGAATCACTCGCATCGTTGCCCGCAGCATCCTCGGCCTCACACGTCACCGTCGTCGCTCCAGGCCCGAACGCCGACCCCGACGCCGGCACACACGACGAACTCGTCACGCCGACCGCATCGGTGAACGTCGCGCTGTACGTCACCACCGAACCAGCAGCAGATTCCTGCTCCACACCGAAATCGCTCGGCACCACGATCGCAGGGGCGACCGAATCGGAGACGGTGACGACGAATGAATCACTCGCATCGTTGCCCGCAGCATCCTCGGCCTCACACGTCACCGTCGTCGCTCCAGGCCCGAACGCCGACCCCGACGCCGGCACACACGACGAACTCGTCACGCCGACCGCATCGGTGAACGTCGCGCTGTACGTCACCACCGAACCCGCGGCAGATTGCTGCTCCACGCCGAAGTCGGCAGGAACGGCGATCGTCGGAGCGGTCGTGTCGACCACGGTGACGGAGCCGCTCGCCGACGTCGAGTTCGACGACGGATCGGTGACCGTGCAGTTGATCGTGGTCGTGCCGATACCGAACGTCGAGCCCGACGGCGGGTTGCACACGACCGAGTCGATGCTGTCGTCATCGGTGGCGTCGACGGTGTAGGTCACCGTGGCTCCGGATGAGCCGGTGGCTTCGACCGGCGAGCTCACGATCACCGAGGCGACGGGCGGCGTGGTGTCGCTCACCGTGATGGTGAACGTGTCGGTTCCCGTGTTGCCGGCGGCGTCGGCCGCGTTGCACACGACGGTGTTCACACCGATCGAGAAGGTGGATCCCGATGTCGGGCTGCACCCCGAGCTCACCACGCCGACCGCGTCGCTGTACGTGGCAGCGGGATACGTGACCACCGCGCCTGCCGAACTCGTCGCTTCGCGAACCATGTTGCTCGGCGCCACGACGACCGGGTCGGTCGTGTCCTCCACCGTGATGAGGAAGCTGTCGGAACCGGTGTTGCCCGCGTTGTCGGTGGCGGAGCAGGTCACCGTGTTGGCGCCGATCGAGAAGGACGTGTTGCTCGCCGGGCTACAACCGGAGCTGACCACGCCGACCGCATCGCTGTAGGTCGCAGCGGGGTACGAGACGGTGGCACCCGACGGACCGGTCGCTTCGGAAACGATGTTGCTCGGCACGACGACGGTCGGGTCGGTCGTGTCTTGAACGACCACGGTCGCCGTGTCGCCGCCGGTGTTGGACGAGGCGTCGCTCGCCGTGCACGAGATCGTGGTCGAGCCGATCGGGAACGTCTCCCCGGAGGCCGGCGAACACGAGTCCAACGATGCTGTTGCCGAATCGTCGGCGACCGACACCCAGAACGGGACCGGCGCTCCGCCCGGACCGGTCGCCTCGACGGGCGAGGAGACGATGATCCCCACCACCGGGTCGGTGGTGTCCTGGACGAGGACGGTGAACGTGTCGCTCGCCGTGTTCCCGGCGGCGTCGGAGGCGGTGCAGGTGACCGTCGTCGGGCCGGGCCCGAATGTCGAACCGGATGCCGGCGTGCAACCCGACGAGGTCACCCCCACGTTGTCGGTGAACGTCTGGCCGCTGTAGGTCACGACGGCCCCGGCCATACTCGTCTGCTCGGCGACCACGTTGGACGGAACGGTGACGACCGGCGGCGTGGTGTCGGCGACCCCGGCGGTGTAGTCGTAGGTCATCGTGACCGTGCCGGTGACGGCTGCCTCGACGCCCCAGGGGAAGGTTCCGCTGATGCCGGTGTACCTGATGAGGAGGTTGCTCGGCGAGAACGTCCCGGTGCCGAGGTGACCCGATGTGACCGGGGCACTCCCGACGAGGGTGAACGTCTTCTGCGGTGTGTCGTAGGTCAGGGCCTCGGCCGCGAGGTCGCCGCCGTACGAGAGCCTGAGGGTGCCCCTCGATCCGCCGCTTCGCTCGCCGGTGATGCTCAGGTTCCACGACAGGGTGGCGCTGTTGAGCGTGTTGGCCGAGTCGTCGAACTGGGCGAACGAGATCGGTGCATCGTGGAGGGTCCGGTCGCCCGCGCTCGACTGGTTGGTTCGCGAGACGTTGACCGACACCGGGAGGTTCTCGGCCGACGTCAGGGCGGCGACAGGTCGGTCCGGAGCGATGGCGAGTCCGCCCACCGCGGCGAGAAGTGCGAGTGCCGGAGCGAGCACTCGCGAGCGTCGTGACAGTCGTTTCATCTGGTCCGAATCCTCCCGAATTCAGCGGTGCTCTCGACGACGATTGCCCCCGATGCAGTCGCTTTGCGTGCGTCGAAAGATACTTAACGCGGTTTCGAGAACAACGCGAATGACGAACTTTTGAGCGTTCTTTCACGCTCCGTGGCAGCGACAAAACGCCAGCGTATATGCCACTTTTGTCGTTCTCGCACGACGAGAATGCCGCCTCGCCAACCGAAACAGGTGTTGCCTCGCCGCCGGCCATCGTGGCGTGATTTGTTGGGATCGTGTCATTGACGCCAGCTCCGATTTCCCGCAGGATTGCGTCATGCATCGAGTGGTCGTGGTCGCCTTCCCCGGAGTCCAGTCGCTCGACGTCGCCGGACCGGCCGAGGTGTTCGCCGGGGCGAACAGCGTGATGAACGCGACCGGTGCCGACCGGGCGGCGGGCTACCACGTGACGATTGCTTCACTCGACGGTGGTGTGGTCACCACGGAGAGCGCGGTCCGTCTCGACACCGAATCCTTTGCCTCGATTTTGGAACCGATCGACACCCTCGTGGTCGCCGGCGGGTTCGCCGTCTGGCGTCATCGATCCGACCCTCGTTTCGTCGCTGCACTCGACGATCTCATCGCTCGATCGACCCGTCTGGTCACCGTGTGCACGGGCGCCACGCTCGCCGCGGTCACCGGCGCGCTCGACGGTCATCGCGTCACCACCCACTGGGCCCGTGCGAACCGGCTCGCCGAGGCGCACCCGGCGGTCACGGTCGACGCCGATCCCATCTTCATCCGCTCCGATCTGCCCGGGCGTCACGACGTGTGGTCGTCTGCCGGCGTGACCGCGGGCATCGATCTGTGTCTGGCCATCGTCGAACACGATCACTCGACCGAGATCGCGCAGGAGGTCGGCCGCTGGCTCGTCATGTACCTCCGCCGGCCCGGCGGGCAGTCACAGTTCGCCTCACCCACCTGGATCCGTCAGGCTCCGGTCGGGCCGATCCAGCAGGCGCAGGAGTCGGTGATCGACGACCCCGGTGGCGACCATCGAGTGGCCGCGCTCGCCGCCCGGGTGGCGATGAGTGAACGGCACTTCGTCCGCAGGTTCACCGACGAGGTCGGACTGTCGCCGGCGAAGTTCGTGTCGCGCATCCGCATCGACGCAGCGCGCCACGAGCTCGAGCGCTCCGACGACACGGTCGCCTCCATCGCCGCACGGTGCGGATTCGGTACCGCCGAGACGCTGCGCCGATCGCTGCACCGTCACCTCGGCGTCAGCCCCGAGGCATACCGGCAGCGCTTCTCCCACGCTGCCGATTCGCGCACTCTCATCCAGCATCCACCACACACAGAAAGCAGTTCCGCATGAGCCTCCAGGCCGTCATCCCACTGTTCCCGAAGTTCACCGCACTCGACGGCATCGGCCCGTACGAAGTGCTCCAACGCATCCCCGACATCGACATCACGTTCATCGCCGCGGAGCGAGGGGTGGTCCGCTCGGAGAACGGCATGCTCGGCATCGAGGCCGACGGCACGTTCGACGACTTCCCCACTCCTGACATCGTCGTCTTCCCCGGCGGGCACGGCACCCGCGCCCTCCTGACCGACGAGCAGGTGCTCGACTGGGTGCGCTCGGTGCATCCGACCACCACGTACACCACCTCGGTGTGCACCGGTTCGCTCGTGCTCGCCGCCGCCGGGCTGCTCGAGGGGCTGACGGCGACGACGCACTGGGGAGCGCGTGACGTGTTGACCCAGCACGGTTCGACGCCGGTACCCGACCGCGTGGTCGAGCACCTCGATCGACGGATCATCACCGCTGCCGGCGTGTCGTCGGGAATCGACATGGCGCTCCGCCTCGTCGAGTTGCTCTACGACCGCACCGCCGCCGAAGCCGCGCAACTGATGATCGAGTACGACCCCCAGCCACCCTTCGACATGGGATCGCTCGAGAAGTCGAACGACACCGTGATGACACGAGTGATCGAGTACGCGCAGCACCGCGACTGATCGTTTCGACGCGCCGCGTCGACGCACGTGCGCCGAGGATTGAGTGGGTCTTGAGTGACCTCGTCGATCCTCGACACATGCCACGACGAACACGCATCGCGCTGACCACACTCGGCTTTGCCACCGCGGCGCTGGGAGCGTCTGCCCTCGGAGGCGTGCTCGGTGCAACCGGCACAGGCGCCGGCGCCGACCAGGCGGAGACCGTGTTCGTGCCGGTCACGCCGTGCCGTCTGGTCGACACGCGGCCAGGGCCGTCGACCAACGTCGGCCCGCGGGCGACACCCATCGGCGCGGACGACACCGCGACGTTCACCGCGTGGGCGACGGGAGACGGCAACAGCGACTGCGAACTGCCGACCGACGCCACGGCCATCGTCGCCAACGTCGTCGCGATCGCGCCCACCGCCCGGTCGTTCATGACGTTGCACCCCGCCGACGTCGACAACCCCGGCACGGCCAACCTCAACTACGTCGCCGGCCAGGCGCCGACACCCAACGCTGCGACGATCCCGCTGTCGAGCGACGGTCGCTTCAGCGTGTACAACGCGTTCGGTGACGTGAACGTCGTGGTCGACGTCAGCGGCTACTTCCAGCCGTCGTCGTCGATCGGCAGCCCGGGCCCGGCCGGCCCCGCAGGTCCGGCGGGCGCCGACGGCCCACCCGGTCCGGTGAACCGGATCGACGACGAAGCGATCGCCTCGTTGCGATGGGACCTCGACCCCGGGCGAGAGGGCGTCGTTGCCGTGGGACACCTCCCCTTCGACACCGCAGCGAGCCCGGACCACGTGTTCGCAGCGAACTACGAGTCCGACGACGTCAGCGTCGTCGATCCGGACTCGGCCGATGTCGTCGCGACGATCGCAGTCGGCGACGGCCCGTTCGGCATCGCCTACGGCTTCGGGATGATCTACGTCGTCAACCAACTCGACGCCTCGGTGACCGTGATCGATGCCGACGAACTGAGCGTCGTCACCACCATCACACTCCCCGGCGGATCGAACCCGTCGGCCGTCACGACCGGCGACGACCTCGTCTACGTCACGGCCCAGAGCCTCGACCGCGTCATGATGATCGACCCCACCTCGAACGCACTCACCGGAACGCCGATCGACACCGACAACGGACCGAACGGACTCGCCTTCACCGGCGACGAGCTCTACATCGCCAACCAGTCGGCCGACTCGATCCAGGTCGTCGACACCACGTCGAACGCGATCGTCGCAACGATTCCCGCCGGCGACGACCCCTCCGGAATCGCTTTCACCGGCAGACACGTCTACGTCGCGAACGTGCAGGGCGACGACGTCTCGGTCGTCGACACGACGAGTCACACGATCATCGACACCATCGCCGTCGGCGATGCCCCCGTGACCCTCGCCTACGACGGTTCGCTGCTCCACGTCGCCAACAACAACGACGGCACCGTCCTGGCGATCGACCCGACCATCGACGAGGTGGTCGGGGCGCCGATCGACATCCCCGGCGCATACGACGTCATGTTCGACGGAACCAACCTCTACGTCTCGTCGCTCGCCGACGACACACTGAGAAAACTCCTGACGCGCTGACACCGTGGCGCGCTGACACCGTGACGCACTGACACCGTGACGCACTGACACCGTGGCGTTCCGGTCCGTTCAGGCCACGCGAGCAGGCGTTTGACACTCGGTTGACGGTCCCGTGCATCACTGTCACCCATGAAACACTCACGAGCTGTCACCGTAGGAACCGCCGGCGCGCTGGCACTGGGATCGATCGGAGTCGGTACGCACTTCGTTCGCGGTGCCGACGCGGTCGACGAGACCGTCTTCGTCCCCATCACCCCGTGTCGATTGATCGACACCCGACCCGGCGACGTCAACGTCGGGCCGCGATCGACCAAGATCGCGGCCGACGACACCGCAACCTTCGGAGCCCACGACGGCACCGACGCCGACAGCACCTGCGAGATCCCGGCATCGGCGACAGCGATCGCGACGAACACCGTCGCCATCGCGCCGACAGCCCGAAGCTTCATGACGCTCTTCCCGGGCGACGTCGACAACCCCGGTACCGCCAACCTCAACTACGTCGCCGGCCAAGCGCCCACACCCAACGCCGCGAACGTCCCCCTGTCGCCGTCCGGCGAATTCAACGTGTACAACGCGTTCGGCGAGGTCCACGTCGTCATGGACGTGAACGGCTACTACCAGCCGTCGTCGAACGTCGGGAGCACCGGCCCCGCAGGACCCGCTGGGCCCGCCGGATCGAACGGCACCCCTGGTCCGGCCGGAGCGCCCGGCGCAGACGGTGCAGACGGCGCGCCCAATCGCATCAGCGACGAGCAGATTCTGCTCGGGCAGTGGTACGACGACCCCGGGCGTCCGGCCGTCATCGACGTGGGCGACCTGCCACAGGGCATCGCCAGCGACGGGACCAGAGTTTTCGTGGCCAACCACGACGACGACGATCTGTCGATCGTCGACCCGGTCGCCAACATCGTCACCGGCACGCTCCCGCTCGGCACGAGCCCCCGCGGGATCGCGTACGACGGCACACACATGTACGTGACGACCGACTCGAACACCGTCATCGTCGTCGACCCGGCGACCGAGACCATCGTCGGCAGCCCGATACCCGTCGGCGTCAGCCCGAGAGGCATTGGATTCGCCAACGGGAAGATCTACGTCGGCAACCAGGGATCGGTCTCGGTGATCAGCACCGCGACCAACGCCGTCGTCGCGACGATCACGACCTCGGTCACCGCGTCCCACGCTGGTTTTGCGACCGACGGTGAGTACATGTACGTCACCGACGGGCAGAACAACGACGTGTACGTGATCGACACGGCGACCGACACGCTCGTCGGGTCGGAGATCGCCGTCGACCCGGGCCCCAACTCCATCGTCCACGACGGCCAGTACGTCTACGTCGCGAGCGGCTTCTTCACCAACGTCGTCACCGTCATCGACCCGGTCACGCTGACGGTGATCGACACCTTCACCGTGGGCAGCAGCGCCGGCCACATCGCCTACGACGGCAACTTCCTGTACGTGACCGACTCGACCGACGACGTGGCCCACGTCGTCGACCCGCGCAATCGAGCCGCGGTGAGCACCATCGAACTCGGGTCGAACCCGGGCCGAATCATGTTCAACGGCACGAACCTCTTCGTCATCGACGGGAGCGACGACACCGTCACCAAGGTCCTGCCCTTCTGAGCCACCCCGGACGGTTTGTCTCTGAGACAAACCGTCCGGGTGGGTTTCCACGGGCCATCCCGTGGGAATTCGACGCCGTGTCGCCACACTGGACACATGGCTCAGACTCCCGTCACCGAAGATCAGGTCATCGAGGCCCTCCGACCGGTCGAAGACCCGGAACTCCATCGATCGATCGTCGACCTCGGCATGCTCAAGGCCGTCCAGATCCGCGACAACGGTGTCGTGGGCGTGCTCGTCGCCCTCACCGTTCCCGGCTGCCCGCTGAAGGGCGAGATCACCAAGCGGGTGTCCGAAGCAGCCACCGAACTCGACGGCGTCGAGTCGATCGACCTCGAGTTCACCGTCATGACCGACGAGGAACGTGAGAACGTCCGCAAGCTCGTACACGGTGGCGGCGGAGCGGCCTCGGCCGGATCCAACCAGGCACACGGCCACGCCGAAGGACGCGAGATCCCCTTCGCCAAGAACGGCTCCAAGACCCGCCCACTGCTCATCTCGTCCGGCAAGGGCGGTGTGGGCAAGTCGTCGGTCACCACCAACCTCGCCGTGGCCCTCGCCGCGCAGGGTTACTCGGTCGGCGTCGTCGACGCCGACATCTACGGCTACTCCATCCCCCGCATGCTCGGCACCGACCGCGAACCGGTCGTGATCGACGAGATGCTCGTGCCGCCGGAGATGTGGGGCGTTCGCTGCATCTCGATGGGCTACTTCGTCCCGCCGGGCCAAGCCGTCATCTGGCGTGGCCCAATGCTGCACAAGGCGCTCGAGCAGTTCCTCACCGACGTGTTCTGGGACGAGCCCGACTTCCTCCTCATCGACATGCCGCCCGGCACCGGCGACATCGCCCTCTCGCTCGCCCAATACCTGCCGCGCGGTGAGGTGTTCGTCGTCACCACGCCGCAGCCCGCCGCACAGAAGGTCGCCGCCATGTCGGCCGCCATGGCCGAGAAGGTCAACCTCCCCGTGCGCGGCGTGATCGAGAACATGTCGTGGTTCACCGGCGACGACGGCAAGCGCTACGAGATCTTCGGATCGGGCGGCGGCCAGGAACTCGCCGACGAGATCGGTGTACCGCTGCTCGGCAAGCTGCCGTTGGTCGAAGCGCTGCGCGAAGGCGGCGACGACGGCAAGCCGATCACCGCGGTCGACCCCGAGTCGGAGACGGCGCAGGCGTTCCACGAGATCGCCCGCCAGATCGCCGTCGACATGAAGCCCAAGAAGGTCTACTCCGACGCCCTCAAAGTCATCTGATTCTGGCCCTGGTTGCGTCGTAGTCGTGGAGATCGTTCCGAAGTATCGGTTTGATCGGTTGGTGGCTGATGCGCTCGACGATCTGCCCGACGAACTGCAGCACGTGCTCGACAACGTCGTCGTCCAGATCCACGATCGACACCCCGTCGAGCACGACCTCCTCGGCCTCTACGAAGGCGTACCGCACACCGAACGCACCGGGCAAGAAGGCCCCGACGTCGTGTCGATCTACCGACACGCCCTGTGCGAGATGTGCGAGACCATGGACGAACTCGTCGACGAGGTGTACGTCACCGTCATCCACGAAGTCGCGCACGCCGCCGGCATCGACGACGAACGACTCCACCAACTCGGCTGGGGCTGAGCTACGTCCGTCGAGTCGACACGTCGTCGACGATCACCTGCTGCCCGAGCACCTCGGCGATCGACTTCGCGTCCTTGACCGAGATCGGGCCCGGTGTGCCCACACGATCGACCAACGCCTTGCCCCAGGTGACGCACACCCCGCCGATCTCGACCTCCTTGGCGATCATTCCCCACTTCGCGTTGGTAAAGCACAAGGTCGCCGACACATCGACCCAGTCGAACCCGACCGGCACGAGCAACTGACGCACCCGCTCCGCGGCGAACGACGCCGTCGTGATCCGCCCCTGCTGGTCCTGATCACCGAGATGCAGGCGCTGATCGCCCTTCGGGCCGGTGACCGACACCGCCCCCGACGAGTGCTCGGCCACCACCGTCCAGACACCGGTCGGAGCGACGATGAGATGGTCGATTCGATGCGTGGCATCGGGAATCCGACACCCGTGCAGCACCGCGCCGATCGGCGCGAGTTCTCGATCGAGACGAGCACCGAGTCGGCGCTCGCGGATCGTCGTGCGTCCCCACGAGAATCGCTTCGAGGGCTGTGAGCGACGACGGTCGGCCACGCGTCGATCGGGCGCCGACCACGCCGGTGCGGGTGGCGCGTCGAGCCGCGCCCGCTCATCCGGCCTCGGTGGAGGAAACGACGCAGCACTCACACCGCCCGCATCGGCACGCGATCCGCCCGCCTTGAGCCGCCGACCTGGTTATTTCCATCCGGGATGGAAATAACCAGGTTGGCGGTGGGGGTCTGTGGTCGACGTAACCTGCCGACAGTGGACGAGGGCGACGACACGGGCAGCCTCCCCGACATCGCCGGACTGGCCGACCTCCCGGTCGACCACGGCGCACCGCTCGCCCTCGCGATCGCCACCGATACGGGCGCCGCGATCGTCACCGCCCGAGGCGACGCGCTGTTCGTCGAGCCCGCCGACATCGCCGCCGCCATCGAGCATCTCGACGCTGCGCACTCGCCCCGCTGGGTGTGGTGGTCGAAAGACACGGCCCGGCACCTCCTCGACCTCCACGTTCGAGTCGCCAAGTGCTGGGACCTCGTTGCGTCGCATCGGTTGATCAACGGTGGATGGCAGAGCGACTCCGACCGCATCTGGGCCGCGGCCCATCGCCTCGACATCGCATCCATCCCGACCGACGCTCCCGTCGACCTGTTCACACACGACCTCGACGAGGGCGACCCCGACCAGCCGGTCCGCGCCGACGGCTACCTTCGGCCCGACTGGGTACAGGGCGGATGGGCGAGCGCACCGCAACGTCTCGAGGCGTGGGCCCGCCTGGCCATGCAGGTGTACGACCTGCACCATTCCACCATCCGCTCCCCTGCCGATGACACCCTCGGCCCCACGCCCGACCCGGCGCGTCGGGAGCGGACCGTCTGGTCGGAGTCGGCGGCCGAGATGCTGTGCGCCGAACTCGAACGAGACGGGCTCCCCTTCGACCGTGCGACGGGCGAGTCGATCATCGCCGGATTCGTCGGCCCGCGACCGGCGAACGTGCTCGAAGAACGCGAGCAACTCGAGCGCCGAGACGCCGAGGTGCTGCAGCACCTGCCGCCCGGGATCGACTTCGACCTGCGCAGCCCCGACCAGGTGAAATCGCTGCTCCGACGCGTCGGCATCGAGGTCCCCGACACCCGCGCCTGGCGACTCGAACGCCTCGTCGACGCGCACCCGATCGTTTCGCCGCTGCTCGACTGGCGACGAGCGGAACGCATCCGCACGACCTTCGGCTTCGCGTGGGTCGACGAGCACGTCGGCGCCGACGATCGCTTGCGCGGCCACTGGTCGGGGTCCGACGGTGCCGCCGGACGGATGACCGCCACGGCCGGGCTCCACAACATGCCCGCCGAGCTCCGACCGGCGATCGCGGCCGAGCCGGGTCACGTGTTCGTTCGTGCCGACCTCGGTCAGATCGAGCCGCGCATCCTTGCCGCCGTGTCGGGCGACGCGGCTCTCGCCCGGGCGACGCACGAGGACGACATGTACCTGACCGTCGCGACACGCCTGCGCGTGGAGCGTGACATCGCCAAGGTCGCCGTGCTCGGCGCCATGTACGGCCAGACGACCGGAAAGGGCGCCGAAGCGCTCGCCGGCCTCGAGCGCGAGTACCCCGTGGCCATGGGCTACCTCCGCGCCGCCGACGAGGCCGCGCAGGGCGGCAACGACCTCACCACCTTCGGAGGCCGACGGGTGCGCATGTCGGGGTCGGTCAGCGACCAGATGACCGACAGCGACGTCCGGTCGCGTGCCGCGGCTCGCGGTCGGTACGGGCGCAACGCCATGGTGCAGGGCGCGGCCGCCGAGTTCTTCAAGATGTGGGCCGTGCTCGTTCGGGCTCGCGGTGCAGCTCTGGGCGCCCACGTGGTGCTCTGCTTGCACGACGAACTCGTCGTGCACGCCCCCGAGCAACACGGCGACGACGTGGCCGAGGTGCTCGAACGATGCCTGCAGGAGACGGCGCATCGGTGGGCGCCGGCCGCCGACCCGGCCGTTCGATTCGTGGCCGACACGAGCGTGATCCGCCGCTGGTCGGAGGCGAAGTGAGCGTCGGCGCGACCGAATCCGATGCTCGGCGCGCCGATCGCATGTAGCGTTTCGGCCGTGAGCGACATGCCGCCCCCGAACCAGCCCGGCACACCCCCACCTCCGCCGGGAGGAGCGCCACCGCCACCACCGGCGAATCTGACCCCGCCGCCGGGGTACATGGCCTACAGCGCGGCCCCTACGCCGGCGAAGCCGTTGTCGAGGGTCAAGGGCCTCGCCACGGCGACGATGATCCTCACCGGCATCGCCGGACTCGGCGGCGTCATCACGGCGATCACCACCCCGAGCGCCGTCGACAGCGCCAACGACTTCCTCGCCGGCCGACTCAGCGAAGACGACTTCCTCGACGACTACACCGCCTTCGGCCTGACGCAGTCGCTGCAGAGTCTCGGCACCATCGCCACCGCCGTGCTCACCATGATCTGGCTCTACCGCATGGCGGGCAACGTCCGATCGTTCGGCCGGGCCACCACGTGGGCACCGATCTGGGCCGTGTTCGCATGGATCCTTCCGCCGGTCCTGATCATCATCCCGTTCCTGATGGTGCGCGAGGTCTGGAAGGCGAGCGATCCATCGGCACCACACGACGCCACGAGTTGGAAGCAGAGCCCCGACAACCCGCTGATCTGGGTGTGGTTCGTGGTCTACGGCATCGTGCCGACGATCATCGCTGCCATCTCGTTCGAGTCGTTCCTCGGCGCCGGCTTCAGCCAGGAGGCCGACGAGATCGCCGAGACGCTCGACGACTTCGGCACGCTGCAGATGGTGAGCGCCGGTGTCAGCGTCGTGGCCGCGATCGTGTGGATTCTGGTCGTGCGTCAGCTGACCGCTCGCCACGTCGAACTCACCAACGAACGATGAGTTCCGGCGACACGATCTATCTCGTCCGCCACGCCAAGGCGGGCGAGCGTCGCGTCTGGGAGGGTGACGACGTCGACCGCCCGCTCAGCAAGAAGGGGTGGCGACAGTCGGAGGCGGTGGCCAAGCGCCTCCAGAAGCACGGGGCCAGCGCGCTCTACTCGAGCGCCTACGTGCGCTGCATGCAGACGCTCGAACCGCTCGGCAAGCTGATCGGTCAGCCGGTCCAGGAGGAGCCACGGCTCTTCGAGTACGAGCCGTTCGAACCGGTACTCGACCTGCTCGCCGAAGTCGAGAACCGCGCAGTGCTGTGCAGCCACGGCGACATCATCCCCGATGTCATCGCCGCGCTGCAGCGGCGGGGCATGGAGATCCACACCCCCGCCGACTGGCGCAAGTCGAGCATCTGGGTGCTGCGACGCAAGAAGGGTCGCATCACCCACGGCAAGGTCTGGCCTCCCGCCATCGCCTGATCAGCGGTCGGCTGGTCGACGTTCGGCGGACCGGCCATCGGTCGGACAGCGCGCTCGGCCGGACTCAGGAGTCGGCGGCGGCCGCGTCGGCGCGAATCTCGTCGGCGAAGGCACCGATCAGGTCGGCCATGTCGGCCGGAGGATTGCGTGACTCGCAGTCCTCGACGAACGGCAGCGCTCGCACCGGGTCGTCACGGAAGCTCGACTCGATGATCGCGATGAAGCAGTACGGGTCGGCGTACGTCTCGTCCATGTCGATGGCACGGTCGAGGGCGAGCAGCGCGAGCTCGAGCTGCTGCGCTGACGACGCTGCGTCGAGGTTGTCTCGCGTGCCGAGCGCCAGCGTCCACCCGTAGTAGGCGAGCGCCTCCGGGTTGTCGACACCGCGCTCCTGCTCCGATTCGACGACGCGGAAGAACAGTTCGTTGGCCGCCGGGAAGTTGCCGTCGTTGAGCGCGGCGCGAGCGCTCGCCAGCACGGCCCGCACGTCGTCGCCCGGCGTGAACCCGGTGATCTCCTGGTTGGCGCCGCGTTCGCCCCACGCCTGGGCGAGGGCGATGCCGATGCCGGCCGAGCCGAGGGCGACGGCTGCGACGACGGCGATCGTTCGCGACCAGCGACGCGGCTGCTTCGGGGCGAGCTTGCGCTGGCCGGCTTCGATCTGGCGCAGCACGTCGGCGGCGCGCGAGGTGTAGCCGTCTTTGAGCGTCTCGTAGTCGGCGTCGTCGACGTCGCCCGCGTCGTGTTCTTTCTCGAGATCGCGCAGCGACCGCAGCAGGAAGCGACGCTCTTCTTCGAGTTCGGCGAGTTGGTCGAGGTCGCGTCCGGAGCGGATCGTCGAACTCACGCGTCGCCTGCCTCGGCGCGTTCGGCGTCGTGCTCGTCGGCCATCGCCGCCGCGACGAGATCGCGATCTTCCTGCGTGGCACCGGCGCTCCCGAGCGCTTCGAGGCGCCAGCGCCGGAACGCGAAGCCGAGCATCACGACGCCGATCACGAACCCCATCACCGGGAGCACCCACACGAGCGCATCGAACCCGGACGCCTTCGGCACCAGGAGGATCTCGCTGTTGCGGGCCTCGAAGTAGGCGAGGATCTGATCGTCGGTGAGTTCGTTCTCGCGGACGAGGTCGGCCACTTCGTTGCGGATCGCTCGCGATGCGTTGTTCTGCGATTCGAACACGCTCTCGCCATCGCAGATCGGGCACGCCAGGCGGCGGGTCACGTCGTCGACACGGTCTTGCGGTGTCTGCGGGCCGGCGTCACGCGTGGCACCGACCACCACGAGGACCACGACGATGACGAGCATGAACAGCCAGCCGGGCCACGACTTGAGCCGCCGGTTCAGCGACGATGCGCTCATCCGAACGCCTCGCGGAGTTGCTGCACCGTGACGCTGAGCCCTTCGGCGGTGACCCGCGAGATGAACCGGGCACGGATGATGCCCTCCTTGTCGATCACCCAGGTCTCGGGCACGGCGGCCACGCCGAACGCCACCGAGAACTCGTCGGCCTCGGAGTAGATGATCGGCCAGTCGCCGCCACGCTCGTCGAAGAAGCGCTCGACGCGTTCGGGGGTGTCACCAACGACGACCGAGTAGAACTCGGCGCCGTCGGTACCGAGTTGTGCCTGCTGGTCGACGAACTCGATCAACTCGGGGTGCTCTTGGATGCACGGCACGCAGTCGGACGTGAAGAAGTTGAGCACCACGTAGCTGCCCTTGCGTCGAGACAGGTCGAACGGGGTGCCGTCGTCGAGCGTGCCGACGGCTTCGGGAGCCGGGCGCACCTCGAAGTCGGCGGTGGGGCCGGAGTCGGGTTCGGCGCCCACGAGCAATACGAGCAACCCGATCATGACCACGGCGATGCCGAGGGCGATGAACGGTGCGAGACGCGACGATCCCGAGGTCGACGACGAGGCCGACTCGGGCGCCTGGGTGGTGCTGGCGGTCGTAGTGGTGGTGGCTTCGTCGGTCATGACGCCCCGATCGTCTCGGACTCGGGTTCGTCGTCGTCGCTGAAGTCGGCGGGGTCGAAGCGGTCGACGTCGACGTCGTCGATCTCGTCGGACGACGAGCCGATTCGGGCCAGGTCGGCGTCGTTGCCGTCACCGACAGGCGCCGATACGGGCGACAGCGGATTGCGGCGGCGCGAGCCGGGGAATGCGGCGAGCAGCGTGCCGATCGCCATGACCAGTCCGCCGAGCCAGAGCCACAGGATCATCGGCTTGACGAACACACGGATCGTGGCGCTGGTGTCGCCGGCGACCGCACCGGGTTCGAGGGTGAGGTACACGTCTTTGGTCAGGCCGGTGCGCACGGACGGGGTGCCGATCGCCTGGCCGTTCGCCAGGTAGGTGGTGATGGCCGGGCTGTAGACCTGCTCGCCGTCGAGCAGCACGTTGGCCTTGAGCGCACGCTCGCTGCCGGCGCCGTTGAGTTCGTCGGTGACCGATTCGAGTTCGAACGTGTGGCCGCCCCACGACACGACGTCGCCGACCTCGACCTCGAGGTTGGCCGAGTGCGTGAAGCTGTTCGACGCGGCCAGCGCGACGGCGATCATGATGACGCCGAGGTGGACGATCATGCCGCCGTTGGCGCGTCCGACCAACCCGCGCCAACCCTGGCGACGCGTGGCGAGCACCACCTGGCGCAGTGCCGCACCGGCCGCGAATCCGGCGAGCGCGAACGCGACGAGCGGCGCCCAACCGTCGGCGCCGACGAGCACCGCGGTGGCCAGCGCGCCCACGCCGACCCACGCCGGCCAGAACAGCCGGGTCGACAGGAGCTCGGTCGAGGCCTTGCGCCACGGCAGCACCGGGGCGACGGCCATGAGAAACAGCAACACGAGGCCGATCGGCATCGAGAGGCGGTCGAAGTACGGGGCACCGACGACGGTGCGGCGGTCTTGGAACGCCTCGACGAGCAACGGGAAGATCGTGCCGAGCAGCACGACGAACGCGAACACCGTGAACAACACGTTGTTGGCGAGGAATGCGCCCTCGCGTGACAGCGGCGAGTCGATCGCTCCGGGCGAACGCAGCCGGTCACCGCGCCAGGCGATGAGGCCGAGCGACACGACCACGATCACGGCGAATCCGGCCAGGAGCCAACTGCCGACCGGACCGTCGCCGAACGCGTGCACCGAGTTGATGACCCCCGAGCGAGTGAGGAACGTGCCGAGGATCGTGAGCGCGAACGTCGAGATGAGCAGGCTCAGGTTCCACACCCGCAGCATCCCTCGACGCTCTTGTACGAGCACCGAGTGGATGTACGCCGTGCCGGTCAGCCAGGGCAGCAACGACGCGTTCTCGACCGGGTCCCAGGCCCACACGCCCGACCAGCCGAGCACCTCGTAGCTCCACCAACCCCCGAGCAGGATGCCGATCGTGAGGAACGCCCACGAGAACAGCGCCCAGCGGCGCGTCTCGAGCAGCCACCCCTCGCCGAGCCTGCCGGTGATGAGGGCCGCGATCGCGAACGCGAACGGCACGGTGAACCCGACGTAGCCGAGGTAGAGGATCGGCGGGTGGAACAGGACCAGGATGTGGTTCTGCAGCAGCGGGTTCGGGCCCGGGCCCGACGTGACGCCCGGAGCGCCGTTGGCGAACGCGTCGGCCGGCCCGAAGCTCAGCATGGCGAAGAACGCGGTGACGACGAACATCACCACGAGCGCCCACCCGACGAGCTCGTCGCCGGTCCGTTTGCGGAAGCGCCAGGCGACCGCACCGGTGAACCCGGCGAGCGTCAGCGCCCACAGCAGGATCGAGCCTTCGAGCGCCGACCACATGGCGGCGAAGTTGTACAGCGGCGGCGTGTCGGCCGAGCCGACCTGCTGGATGTAGGCCAGCGAGAAGTCACGGGTGATGAGCGCTCGCTGCATCATCACGACGGCGAGCACGCAGCCGGCGAGCGACAGCCAGGCGTAGCGCTGCGCCTGGCGGAGCAGACGCTGATCTTTCTGGATGATGCCGAGGCCGACCGACAGTGCGCCGAACACGCACGCGGCGAGCATCAGCAGCAGTCCGGCTCGGCCGAATGCGCCGTTGACGGAAGCAGCGATCATCGTGGCGCGACCGTACCGGCGTCGACGGGGGTGGGGGCAGCGGCCACGGGGTGATCCAGATCGTTCAGACGTCGACCGGTTCGCATCCGGCTTCCTCGGCTTCAGCCTCGGCGGCGTCGAGGTTGGCCTCGTTCTCGGCTTCGTACTCGTCGGAGTGCTTCACCTCGACGCGGTCGCCCATGAACACGTCGTTCTCGATCTCGCCGTGCACGACGACGGGGATGCACTCCTGGAAGATGCCGCCCGGTTCGCCGTCGTACTCGACCGGAATGGTGGCGTCACCGAACGACATCGTGAACAACGTGCGCCCACCCACCATCTCGATGGTGCCTTCGTCGACCGTGCCCTGGAGGCGGAGTCGGCGATCGGCCTCGCAACCGTCTCGCTGGTCGATCTCGTCGACGTTGCAGAAGTAGTCGACGGCCGAGTTGAGGAACTGGGTGACGATGACGCCGCCGGCGACCACCACCAGCGCAAGCACGACCAGCGGAATGACGTTGCGCTTGCGTTTGCGGCCGACAGCGGTGCCGTCGGCGTTGGTGCGGGGGGTGAGGTCCATCTCGGGCATGTCGGGTGCGGCCATGATGCTCGGTTCAGGTCCAGTACTTGTCGTCGTCGGCGACTTGTTTTCCAAGTCTTCTGCCCGACGAGACCACGCGCCAGGCGAAGAACCCGACCGTGAGGAACGTGAGGGCGTAGCCCCCGTAGATGAATCCGGCGTCTTCGATGAAGGCGATCATCGTGCTTCTCCTTCGGCGCGGCGAGCGTCGAGTGCGACGTCGAGGCCACTGTCTTCGAGCAGGTCTTCCATCGTCATCGCACGGGTGCGGTGCAACACGAGCCAGACGTACAGGCAGGTGAAGGCGACGACGCCGACCAGCAGCGTGAACAGCATCAGACCGTCCATGTCGATGTCGCCGTCGGTGTCGAGCACCGAGGCCGTCTGGTGCAGGCTGCGCCAGATGACGACCGACCAGTGGACGAGCGGGATCAACAGCACCGAGAGCAGTCCGACCACGGCCGACCGCTTCGCCCGCTGCTGGTGCGTGCCACCGAGGCGGCGGACGGCGAGGTAGCCGATGTAGGTGACGAACAGGAGCGCCGTGGTGGTGAGGCGGGCGTCCCACTGCCAGAAGACGCCCCAGGTGAGGCGGCCCCACATGGCGCCGACGACGAGTGTGACACCGACGAACGCGACGCCGATCTCGGCGCTCGCTCCGGCGGCGCGATCCCAGCCGAGCGAGTGCTTCTTGGTGAAGAGGTACATGCCCGACGCGATCGCCGTGACGACGAACGACAGGTAGGCGAGCCAGATCGTCGGCACGTGCATGTAGAGCAGGCGGACGGATTCGCCCTGGTTGACGTCGGCCGGCGACAGGACGAGGCCGAACAGGACGAGCCACCCCATCATGACGATCGTGGCGATGCCCAGCACTCGCGTGGCGTTGGTGCCGGTTCCGCGACCAGCCGTTGCGGTCGCTGTGGCGGTGGGGTCGTCGATCGCTGTCATGAGATCCAGTCGGTTGTGCTCTGCGCTGAGCTGCCTGTTTCGTCGTGTCTATTCGTCGATCAGCGGACCGAACGCCAGTGCGCCGCCGACACCGAAGGCGACAGCGAAGACCGTCAGCAGGCTGACCCACTGCCAGCCTTCCGACACCGCTGCGCCTGCCGTGCCGAGGGCGGATTCCACCGCTCGGGTTGCTCCGATCAGGACGGGCGCAACCGCGGGGAGCGTCAGCAGCGGGAGCAACGTCTCGCGGCCTTTGAACCCTGCGGCCAAGCCTCCGTACAGGGTACCGACCGCGGCCAGCCCGCACGTCGCGGAGATCAGGGTGGTGACGAGGAGCACAGCCCCTTCGAGGCGAACGGTCTCGCCATACAGCACCACGGCGGTGAGCAGGAGCAACACTTCGAGCACGAGGAGCTGGATCGCGAGGCCGATCGCCTTGCCCAGGAAGATGGCGCGAGCGTCGACGCCGGCCACGCGCATGGCGTCGAGCGCGCCGTCGTCGGCTTCGACCGCGAACGTGCGTTGCACCAGGATGAGCAAGCTGAACATGGTGGCGAGCCACACGAGGCCGGGCGACACGACCCGCAACACGTCGGTGTTGGCGTCGAGCGCGAACGCGAAGATCACCATCGTCACGCCGGCGAACGGGAGCACCTGGTTGGTGATGATCCGACTCCGCCGCTCTATGCGCAGATCCTTTCGTGCGATCAGGCGAGCCACCTGCCACGCGTTCATTCCGCCACTCCCTCGCCGTCCGTCATCTGGTGTCTGACACCGGATGACGGGCTGATCTGGCCAGCGACGACCTCGACGACGCGCGTGGCGAGGGAGCCGGCGCGTTCGAGTTCGTGGCTCGCGACCAGGATCGTGGCACCAGCCGACGCGGCTTGGTGCAGCGTGGCGTCGAGTTCGTCGCGCCCGGCGGCATCGAGGCCCGCGTGCGGCTCGTCGAGCAACCAGAGGCGCGCCCGGCGCGCGACCAGGCCGGCCAGCGCCGTCCTCCGTTTCTGTCCGGCCGAGAGCTTGCGCACCTGCACCTCCGCGAGGCGCGCCGCCACGCCCATGCGCTCCATCGCCGCGTCGATCTCGTCGTCGCTCGCACCGACCGTGGCTCCCCAGAACCGCACGTTCTCGGCCACGGTGAGATCGCCATAGAGCCCGTTCTGATGCCCCAGCAGACCGACGTGCGGGCGCACACCTTCACGATCCGACGACAGATCGTGTCCGAGCACGGTCGCCTCGCCGCGGGTCACCGGCAGCAGGCCCGCACACAGACGGAGCAACGAGGTCTTGCCGGCACCGTTCGGGCCTTGCAGCAGGAGGATCTCGCCTTCGGTCACCTCGAGTGATGCGCCCGCCAGCACGGGGAACTGACCGAGCACGGCGACCACGTCGCGCAGCGACACGACAGTCTGTCCAGCAGGCACGCCGCCACGCTACTTCCGCGAACGGCTCAGAAAACTGTCCGTCGATCGCCGCGTGTCGACCCGACCCGACCACTACCGTCGTCGGAAGTGTCCGAGATCGATACATCGACCAGCGATGGCTCCACGCCCGCAGAACCTGCCGCGCCTGCACCACCGTCCCGTTCCGACGCGATCGCCACGCCTCCTGGCGTCACGGTCACCGACACCGTTGCTTCGTCGTCGCCGGGCGCATCGGCGGCCCGTGCCTCGGCTCCGGTCGCCGCGCCGAGCCTGACGCGTCGAGGGCGACTCCGCAAGTGGGATCGCCCGCCTCCGCCGCACGACTGGCGCTGGTACGTCGGCAACCTCGGCAAGACGCTCATCGCCATGGGCATCTTGATGTTCGGCTTCGTCGCCTACCAGTTGTGGGGCACCGGCATCGAGAACGCTCGTGCACAGAACAAGCTCGAGAACGAGTTCGAGGAGTTGCTCGCGGCCACACCGCCGGTCCAGTTCGACGACGAGTTCGTCATCGTCGACACGCCGACCAACGACGCGCCGGCGACCGATGACGCCGCGGATCCTGACGCAGCGGCCGACGAGCCGGCGCTCGACGGGTCCGACTCCGGCGAGGTTCCGGTGGTCGACGCGCCGGCCGCCGTGCCGGTGGAGGATCAGAACATTCCGCTGCTGGAGAACGGCGAGGCGCTCGCGCGGATCGAGATCCCCGACATCGGCGTCAACGACATCGTGGTGGCAGGCATCGACACCGGCGACCTGAAGAAGGGGCCGGGGCACTTCCCCGACACTCCCCTCCCTGGCCAACTCGGCAACGCCGCCATCGCCGGTCACCGCACCACCTACGGCCAACCGTTCCACAACGTCGACAAGCTGCAGATCGGCGACGACATCGTCGTCACCACGCTCAACGGCGAGTTCACCTACAAGGTCACGGGCACGCAGATCGTGTCGCCGAGCGACTACCAGGTGATCTCCACCAGCGACCCGACCAAGGCGACGATCACGCTGGTGTCGTGCCACCCGAAGTGGACGGCGCAGCAGCGCATCATCATCTCGGGTGAACTGGCGCCGCCCGAGTCCGCTCCCGTCGGCGAGCCGATCCTCAACTACGGCCGCCCGGCTGAGCCGGTGTCGACTCCCGACATCGCGCTGCCTGCCGAAGACGTCGACGGGCAGACCACCGGCGGGCAAGCGTCGGAGGGCGGCAGCGTCACCGGCAACCTCGCCACGGGCGACTCGGTCGACGCTGGTGACGACGTGAGCGGCAGCCTCGCCGACCCGGCGACCAACGCGTTCGATCAGTTCGACTCCGACGAGACGACCGACGGCATCGCCGACGCCTTCTCCGACGGCTGGTTCAGCGATCCGGCCGCCAACCCGCACGTCGGCTTCTGGGGCCTCGTCGTCTCGGCCATCGCCATCGGCGCCTACCTCCTGAGTCGCCGCACCCGCCGCGACTGGATCGGCGGCCTCGTCGGCTTCATCCCGTTCGTCGTGGCGCTCTACTTCTTCTTCCAGAACGTCAACCGGCTGCTCCCCCCGAACCTCTGACCCGAGCCACACCAACCTGGTTATTTCCATCCGGGATGGAAATAACCAGGTTGGTCGGGCGCATCAGGGCAGCGTCGGCGTCGGGCAGGTCGTCGGCCCTGCGGTGAACGTGCCGGATGCGATCACCGTTGCGTTCGCGTGGTCGTTGGTGTTGAGCAGGTGCGCCTCGGCTGCGGCCTCGGTCGGTGTCGACAACCCGACGAGAGCGATCGACGACGAGTTGGCCGTCGCGAGGAACCCGTCGAGTCCGCCGTTGGCCTGTGCCGTGTTGCGATCGGCTCCGGCATTGGCGCCGTTCATGTCGAGACACAGGGCAGTCGACGGGCCGCTGGCCGAGACGCGGTACGCCTCGCTCGACACGGCATGGAGCGCGCGCATCGTGTTGCCGTGCAGCGTTGCGTTGGCCGTGGCGTTGCTGAAGTCCAACCGTGCGGGGATCGAGGCCTGACTCGGGACTTCGATCGTGTTGTTCGTCAGCGACACGTCGACGACATCGACGTCGGATCCGGTGATGACCGTCACCGCGTCGAAGGACGACGCGGTGGCCATCGATGTCATCACGTTGTCACGGATGGTGACATCGTTCGGTCCGCTCGTTCCGCTGAAGGAGTACCAGAGGGCATGACGCGCCACCGATGTCACCGTGTTGTCGGCAAACAGGTGGCGACCGGTCGACGATTCGGCGCCGATCACCGCCAGCAAACCATCGACGTCGACGTTCTGGATCGTGTTGGAGGAGAACTCGGTGTTCATCGCGCTCGAGCCGTTTGCGCGGAGCGTCATCGCCGTCGAGGTCGTTCCGCCGAACCCGGTCTGTGCTCCGATCTCACGGAAGATGTTCGATCGGAACTCGACGTCGAGTGCCGCTGAGTCGCCCGTCAGCAACGACACTCCGGAGGCTCGGCCACCGGCGAGTTGGGCGATGCCCGAATCGTCGGAGAACACCGAGTCGGCGACATACAACTCGGTGGAGCCCGTGCCGTTCATGCTCAACCCGAGCGCTTCGTCCTTGATGCCGTCGAACGTCGTGCCGTTCACGATCTCGATGCGTCCGCCCGCCGAACCGGTCAGTTCGAACGACACCGCCCCGCCGCGACTTCCCGTCGAGGTGCCCGTGAAGGAGGATGCGTCGACGGTGAACCGGTCGAGCGTGCCCGACGAGTTGACGACCCGCACCGCGAACGCGTTCTCCTCGGCGAACCCACCGAACGTCGAGGCACGGATGATGTTGGTGCCCGTCAGTTGCGACGCGTTGACGCCGCGCTGCACTCCTGGCGCAGCGTTGTCGGCGGACACGTCCATCGATGTCGCCGAGAAGTCGGCAGTTTCCGAGAGCTCGATGGCCGAGCCCGTGGTTGCGCTGATCGTGCCACCCGAACCGTTCGCCAGATTCGAGCCGTCACCGGTGATGGTGACACCGCCGCTCGTGCCGGTGTCAGCCAGCTCGATGCCGTGAACTCCGCCGCTCGCGCTCACCGAGCGGAAGGTGAGACCCGCCGCGCCGATCGTGGTACCGCTCACGACCTCGAGTGCCGTCCCGGTCGACGCCGTCGTGTCGATCGAGTTGTTCGGACCGAGGATGGTCAAGGTGCCTCCGGACGATGCCGTCAATCCCGGCAGGGTGCCGGCCGCCAGCGAGGTGTCGACGTCGACGCCGCCCGTGAAGGTGATGGTGGCGCCGATGTTGCTGGCGAGACGGATGCCGATCCCGTTGTCGTCGATGGCCCCGGCGAGCGTGATCGTGCCGCCGGTGTGCGTCGTCGCCTCGACGGAACGCCCCGTCGACGTGGTGTTGATCGACGCACCCATCGTCACGTTGCCGTTTCCGCCGGAGATGTCGAGGCCGCGATACGACGCATTGACGATTGCGCCGCCCGTCACGACGAACGGACCGGTCCCCGCGTTCGTGAGACGAATGCCGCTGACCGCATTCGTCGCCGAGACGGTCGTGAACTTCATGCCGGCCGCTCCGATGTCGGTGTTGACCATGCTGATCGCGGTGCCGCCCGTCGTCGTGATCGAGTTCGCGTTCGCCGGGTCGGTCACGACGACCGAGCCCGCTGCGGCCGCAACGAACGCGTCCGAGCCCCCGGTGGAGAGCGTCAGCGTGCCCGTGAACGACGCAATCGAGGTCGATCCCGACCCCTCGTTCGTGTACAGGTAGATGCCCGCACCGCTGACCGTCGTGATGTCGCCGCTGAAGTCGAACGTCGCCACGCCCGGCGCGTGCGAGTTGATGATCTCGATGGCTCGACCGGTGCCGCCGGTGACGTCGCCGCCGTAGGAGACGTCGCCGCTCACCGCTTCGAGGTCCACCGTCGGAGCCGAGCCCGAGGTCACCGAACCAGCGGCGATGGCAAGCGCTCCCGACATCCGCGTGAGGGCGATCGCCGAGCCCGTGCCGGCGGTGGAGGTGACCGTTGCGAAGTTCGCCGGGCTGCTCCCGGCGCCGCTGAGTTCGGTGTCGGTCACGTCGATCGCGGTACCGGCAGTGACCGCGACGGTCGACGCCGTCCCGAGGATCTCGAGGGTGCCCGCGTCGTCGGTGACGATTCCCGTCCCATTCGCGGCGACCACGTCGAGCGAATCGAAGGTGGTGGTGATCGAGGGCGAGCCGACGATCGAGACGCCGGTCTGAGCCTCCACCTGCGTCGGGCCGAAGCCGACATCGGTGGTCTGGGTGTCGATCGAGATGGCTGCACCGGTGTCGGCGACGACGTCGACCTCACCGTCGAAGCTGATCTCGGCCGAGCTGTCGACGATCACGATGCCGTTCGTGAGTTCGCCACCCGTGCGCGTGAGGCTCGTGTCTCCCGTGACCGTGAACGCTCCCGACACGGTGTCGAGATTGATGCCGTGGGCGGTGGTGCCCGGCCCGCTGTTGAGCGCGGTGACGCTGGTGAGCACCATGCCGTCGCCGGCGCCCAGACCCAGCGCGACCGGGTCGATGTCGACCGCGGCGCCGTTGACCGTGTTGATGGTGCCGGCATCGGTGTCGAGTTGGAACGCCCCGGCCTTGCCACCGGCGTCGCGGACGTACAGCCCGGTGCCGTCGGTGTTGCCGATGTCGAGCGTGCCGAAGTCGATCGATCCGCTGACGTCGTTCAGGCGCAGGCCGTCGCCGACGATGTCGGCGGGCGTGGCCGGGTCGCCGATGGACGAGTCCCCGGCTTCGACGGTCTGGACACCGATGGTGACGTCGTCGGCGTCGAACGTGACGGTGTCGAAGAGCAGGCCACCCGCTCCAGCCGACGCGACGTCGACCGACTCGACTTCGCTCACCGTGACGATGCCCGAGGTGGCTGCGCCCGAAACCGACAGACCTGCGCCGGTGGCGCCGGAGAGTTCGAGGTCGGAGAACGCAACGCGAACACTCGCCGTGCCCGTGGGGCGCACATCGATCGCGTCGCCCTGTCCTTCGATCCGGAGGTGACGGATCTCGACGCCCTCCACGGCACCCGCCGATGCTGCGATGGTGATGGCGTCGCCGGCCGAGTTGTCGATGAACGGCCGAGCGTTGGTGTCGGCGATCTCCTCGAGCATCAGACCGGCGGGGAGCCGACTCGGCGACTCCTCCTCGACGGCCTGGCCGAAGAGCTTCTGGCCGTCCTGGAGTTCGATCGATCCGTCGAGCGGCGCGTCGGTCTCGAACACCAGGATGTAGTCGCCGGGCCCGGAGGCGGCCTCGGCGCCGGCGAGCGTCTCGAACGCGTCGGTGGAACGGCCGTCGCCGCCGGCCGGGTTCTTCGTCGCGTGGACGGTGTCTTCGACGTACCAGACCATGTCGGCGACCGTGAGCTCGATCGTCACGTTGGCCGTACCGCCGTCGCCGTCGGTGAGCGTTGCGGCGTAGCTGTCGGCGCCTTCGAAACCGGCGGCCGGCAAGTAGGTGAAGTCACCGTCGTCGTCGAGCACGATCGTGCCGCCTTCGACCGTGGTGAAGGTGCCGGCGACGTACGTGACCACCGCCGAGTCGGCGTCGGTGGGCGCCGCCTTGGCCAGTGCGTCGGTGGTGTCGGTCGTCGACGCGACGCGACCAGCGACCGGTGTGTCGTGGTCGTCGGCATCGGCGCCGTCGACGCGCAGCAACGTGTTGCCGATCGCGTTGTAGCTGATCGTCGCGTTGGTGGGCACCGGATCGAAGTTCACGCCGCTGACGTTGACGATCTTGTCGGCGCCGGCCGACGCGAGTGCGCCGTCGTCGACGCTGAACGTGATCGTGCGATTCGCCGTGCTCGGAGTCGAACTCGCGTTGGCGAAGGTGACGGTCCGGAGCACGGCCTGGAAGTCGGCCGCCGACTGAGCGGTGGCCGGGTCGATCGTGAGCACCCCGGTCGTCGGCGCGTACGAGATGTCGCCGGCGACGATGCCACCCGATGCCGACGCGGACAGCGTGTCGACGCTCGTCTCGAATCCGGCGCTGATGGTGACCGTCGCGGCGTCGAGCAGGTCACCGTCGGGGTCGCTGACGGACACGCCGCCGTCGACCACGGTGGGCGAATCGCCCTCGGTGAACGAGGTCGACCCCGCCGTCGTCGTGACGATCGGGGCTTCGTTGACGTCGGTGACGTTCACCGACAACGCACGCGAGTCGGTCAGCGCACCCGAGTCGGTCACCGTCACGGTCACCGAGTACCCGTTGTCGCCACCACTGTCGCCCGGCGCCTCGAAATCAGGAGCCGACACGAACGACAACACACCCGACCCATCGATCGCGAACAGACCCTGATCCGGGCCCGACAACGAATACGACAGACCAGCACCCTCCACGTCACCCTCGGGATCCGACGCCTCCACATCGACCACCAACGACGAATTCTCCGACACCGACACCGTCGACGACACCGGCGCCGTGACCGTCGGGGCTTCGTTGACGTCGGTGACGTTCACCGACAGCGCACGCGAGTCGGTCAGCGCACCCGAGTCGGTCACCGTCACGGTCACCGAGTAGCCGTTGTCGCCACCACTGTCACCCGGCGCCTCGAAATCAGGAGCCGACACGAACGACAACACACCCGACCCATCGATCGCAAACAGCCCCTGATCCGGACCCGACAACGAATACGACAGACCAGCACCCTCCACGTCACCCTCGGGATCCGACGCCTCCACATCGACCACCAACGTCGAGTTCTCCGACACCGACAACGCCGACGACACCGGCGCCGTGATGACCGGCGGGTCGTCGACGACGAGGGCGTCGACCGCCGTCGACACCGCAGTCGCGTTGTCGGACGGTTCGGAGTCGACCTGATCGGACAGCACCGAGAAGTTCGCGACCAGCGTTCCGGCGGCTGCTGCGTCGACGTCGACATCGATCTCGTAGGTCACGGTCGCGCCGGCCGCGAGCTCGCCGATGGTGCACGACGGCGCTCCGCTCGGATCTTCGATGCAGCCAGTGGTGGTGCGGAACACGACACCGCTCGGCAGCGTGACCAAGCCGGCCACGCCGGTCGCCGCGACCGAGCTGTTGTTCGTGACGGCGACCGTGTAGGTCAGCGGCTCGCCGGCATCGACCGGATCGGGCGCGCTCGACGCACTGATCGACAGATCGGTCTCGTCGACGCCGACGTTGATCGGCGCCACGTAGCCCGACCCGTCGACGACGAGATGCGCGCCGCTCGAGGTGTAGATGCAGACGTCGCCGGCCGCATCGAACTCGGCAAAGATCTCGTTGGCGCCGGTCACGCCCGGGCTGTAGTTCATCGACGCGACCACGGGTCGCTGTTCCTCGCACGGGTGCACGGTCGCGTATCCGAACCCGTCGGGCTGGACGACGACGAGGTTCAACAGGGCTGCGCTGGCCCCTGCCGGAATGCCACCGCGCCCAGCGACTCGAACCCGGTACTCGGTGTCGCCGAGTCGGCGTCCCTCGCCTTCGAAGGTGCCGTCGATCGTGTCACCGATGTCGCGCGTGTCGACGAGCCGAACCGGCGGCTGATTGCGCAGGTTGGTTCCGGTCGGCACATACCCCACGACGTCGATCACGAGATCGACCGACGTCGTGGTCTCGACACACACGTTGCCGTTGCCGTCGACGTCGAGGAGCAACTCGTTGGCTCGCGTGGTATCGGTGACGTAGTTGAGCGACGACGCGGTCGGCGGCGTGGCGAGACACGGGTGCGCGACGAGGTTGCCCGGGCCGTCGGGACGCACGGCCGCGATGTTGGCCAGCACGGAATCGACGCCTTCGGGGATCCCGATGCGGCCGGCGATGTCGACCGTGACGGGCTCGCCCGGTGTGGTCCGGCCGCCGCCTTGGGCCTCCCCGTCGTACGTGGTGGAGCCGTCGCGCGTGTCGACGATGCGGCGCGGGGCGAACGACACGAGCGGGCTCGCGGCCGGCACGAAGCCGCCGACGTCGATGGTCAGATCGGTCGACGCGAAACTGAAGACGCAGAGTGACCCGGTGTCGGAGAGCGCCGCGACGATCTCGTTGCCGACGGGCAGCGATGGCACGTAGTTGAGCGACGAAGCGAGCGGGCGTGGCTCGGCACAGTCGAAGATGGTGAGGTAGCCGGTCGATTCCGGGCGCACGGCGGTGACGTAGACGAGGGCGGCAGCGGCGTCGGCGGGGATCTCGCCGCGTCCAGCCACCTCGATCTCGATCGTGTCACCGGCCGCCAGCCGTCCGATGCCGTTCGACTCGCCGTCGAACGTCGTCAGGCCGGTGCGGGTCTCGGCGAATCGGGCGCGTTCGGCGACGACGATCGTCTCCGCGGTCTGCGCAGCGGCCTCGCTCACGGCCGATGATGACGGCTCGACGCCGGTCGGGGCAGCGGAGGCAGACGCCACCGGAATCACTACGACGGCGGCACCGACCAATGCGGTGACCACCAGGTTCGACCATCGACTGCGTACGTTCACGGCGCTCCTTCCGACCGCCCTGTCTGAGCGACCGGGCGCCAACATAGAACGTGACTACCCGCACATCAACGAATCAGAACGAATCCTGACAGTGACATGATCGAATGCTGCCGAATCGGCCTCCGACTCGCTAAACGTCCTGCACAGCGGCTATGGCAGCCACTCCCAACCACGCTGAGCGACGCCACCAACCTGGTTATTTCCATCCGGGATGGAAATAACCAGGTTGGTCAGGTGCCGGTGAAGTCGGGGCGGCGCTTCTCGAGGAATGCGGTGCGGCCTTCTTCGGCGTCGGCACTGGCCCACGCCGCCGATCGTGCAGCTTCGAAGCGTTCGGACGCGTCGGGACCCACCCCTTCGAGGCCGAGCTTGTGCGCCGCGATGGTGAGCGGCGCGAGCGCTGCGAGACGCGACGCCCAGCTCAGCGCGTCGTCGAGATCGCCGAGGCGGTGGATGCCGCCCGTGCGGTGCAACTGTTCGGCGGTGTAGGTCTCGGCGGCGATCAACATGGCCCGAGCGATGGGCGGCGAGAACTCCGCAGACGCCCGTTCGAGCGTCCAGAGGTCGACCGCCAACCCGAGCTTGGCGGCGGGGATGCCCAGCACGCTGTCGGGTGTGGCCACGCGCAGATCGCACGCGACGACGAGTTGCGTGCCCGCCCCGAGCGCCGGGCCGTCGATCGCCGCCACGACAGGCACCGGGAGCGCACCGAATCCGCGCAGCACGGCGTTGAGATCGGTGGCGAACTGCCCCTCCTCCACCCCGGTCAGATCGGCACCCGCCGAGAACGCCGGCGCCGCACCGGTGAGCACCACGGCTCGGACGTGACGCGGTGCCTCCGAGGCGAGCCGCTGCTGGATCTCGAGGAGCTGGAGCAACGTCGCGTGATCGACCGCGTTGCGGCGCTCGGGACGATCGAGCGTGATCAACTCGATGCGGTCATTGCGTTCGACTCGGACTGATTGGCTCATACTGCGCCGTACGCTACGCGGCGGATATGACGAACCACGAGAGCACGAACGCCAGCGACGACCCGGTTCGGGTTCGCCGAGCGAAGATCGCGAAGTGGACGTTGCTCGCGAACCGCATCGGCTACCTGTTCGTCGCGCTCGCCATGGCGCTGTTCGTCATCGCGTTCGCGTTCGGGTTCACCGCCGTCATGGCCACGCTCGTCATCATCGCCTTCGTCATCGGTTGCGTACTGCTCGCCCCGACGATCATCCTCGGCTACGCCGTCAAGGCTGCGGAGCGTGACGATCGTGAACGCGGCCTGTAGCCGCTCATGACGCAACCGATGACATCGCCGATCTGGCGGGTTACCATCCGGTAACTCATATGTCCCCACGACTCCCCGCCAACGCACGACGCGAACAGATCCTCGAGGTCGCGCTCGACGTCTTCGCCGCTGCGGGGTTCCACGGGGCGTCGATGAACGATGTCGCCGAGGCCGCCGGAGTCACCAAGCCGGTGCTGTACCAGCACTTCGACTCCAAGCGCGAGCTCTATCAGGCGCTGCTCGAAGAGGTCGGCAACCAACTCCTCGAAGCGATCGCCAAGGCGACCGCCGAGGCCACCGACGGCAAGAGCCAGACCGAACTCGGCTTCCGGGCCTACTTCCGCTGGGTCTCCGACGACCACGATGCGTTCAAGCTGCTGTTCGGTCCGGGCACGTCGAGCGACGACGAGTTCGCACGGGTCATCGCTCGCATCACGTCCGAGGCGGCCAACGCCACCGCGCCGCTCATCGCCGTCGACATCGACGAGAGCCATCGCCGCACGTTGGCCCACGCCCTCGTCGGCCTCGCCGAAGGTGCGAGCCGCCGCCTGGTCGAGTTGGGCGACGAGTTCGACCCCGACGCCATCGCGAAGGAAGTCAGCGCCCTCGCCTGGGCCGGCCTCCGAGCCCTCTGAACCGCGTCCCGCCACTCTGGTCCGGCTCCCGCCACTCTGGTCTGGTCCGGATGAGTTTCGGAGAACGGCGTACACCCAGACCAGACCGGCGGATCTCGGTTCACACGACCGACGCGGTCGACGCGGTGATCGGACGAACTCGCTGAGCGATCGCCGACACGACGAAGGTCGCACTCGCGGCGATCGCCGGCACGGCGAACAGCAGCGCCAGCACCAGGAGCACCGGGAACGGCGCGGTCGAGTCGTTGGCTCGGCCGATGACCCACATCGTCGCGTAGCCCGTCGGAATCGCCACCACCGCCGCCCCGGTCGTGATGACCCAGGCCTTCGCTGCGGCGACTCGACGGAGCGTCTTCGGCGCCGCGCCGACCGCGTGGAGCACGTCGCGTTCGTCACGGCTCTCGGTCGCGGCGAGCGACAGGCCGATCGCCACCACGAGCAGCACCATCACCAGCGAGGCCAGCGCGACACCGAGTTGGATCAGGCCCCACGGGGTGCGGGTGATCGGGCTGTCGGTCCAGACGTACCAGACGTTGCCCTCGTTGACGTCGACCCCGTCGAACCCGGGCGCCGAGGCCTCGACCACGAAGGCGTCGGGTCCGTAGTGCGGCTGCAGTTCGTTGATCGCGTCGCGTTGCCGCTTCGTGATGTCGGCGGGGTTGTCGATGAAGTACTGGGCCACGGCGGCGTCGAGTCCGTTCTCCTCGACGAAGCGCTCGCTCACGACCGCTTCGGCGACGTACCTGCCGTTCGAGTCGGCCACGTACCCGAGCACTCGGGGGTCACGGGTCGCGGGCGAACCGTCGACCGTGTCGACCCCGTCGGTGAACCCGTCGCCGTCGTTCTCGACGAACACCTCCGACCCGACGACCTCGACGATTCGACCGTCGCTGGCGAGAAACTCACCGCCGTGTCCCGCCCAGCCGCCGAGGATGCCCTGCTCGTCGAGCGCTGCGACGAGCTCGTCGGAGTAGTCGAGCCGGTCGAGCAATGCCTCGTCGGCGACGGCGATCTGCGTCAGACGAGGCCGTTGCCCGTCGAACGTGTCGCCCACGTACAGGCCGGTGTTGACGTTGTACGGCGGCGGATCGACGACCAGCATCGTGATCGGCGTCCAGGTCGCATCGGGCAGCAACGTCTCGAGTGGCTCGCGGATCAGCGTCGGCAACTCGGTCGGCGGCTGTGGCGACTGGTCGAAGATGCCGGTGCTCGAGATCTCGTCCATCGCCGGCGGGTTGCCGAACCAGTCGGCCTGGAACGCCACCGACACGGTCCGGAGATCCGGGTCGTAGTCGCTGGCGTGGTCGGAGTTCTCCGCCGTGCGAGCGACCGTCGCTCCGGCCACCGCGAGGGCGATGACGGTGGCGACCGCAGTGAGAACGGCAGCGGAACGCGCCCGCCCTCGGTCGAGTGAACGAGCGGCGAGGCGGATCACACCTCCGAAGCGGCTGCCGACCACGCCGATGCCCGCCACGATCAGCGGCGACGCGCAAACCATGCCGAACAGGATGGCGAGCGAGCCGAGCACGGCGATCGCCGCGGTGAAGTCGTCGGCGCTTTGCGTGCCGGCGGCACCGAACAGCAGAAGCAGTCCGCCGACCAGGAGCACGACACCGGTCGGGGCGAGCCAGTTGGGCGGCGTCGACACCGGGCGCCGCCCCGCCAACGCGGTCAGCACCGGAATGCGCGCGGCAGACCGAGCCGGCACAAGGGCTGCGCCCGTTGCGGCGACAACCGCCGTGAGGGCGATCACGATCATGTCGATCGGGACGATGTCGAGCGACCCGGTCTCGCGACCGGCGAATCGGTCGAGCCATCCGTAGTGATCGCCGACGCCGACACCGACGAGAGCGATCGCCAAGCCGACGATGGCACCGAGCGCTCCCGTCCAGGCACCCTGCAACGCCATCGTGCGTTGCACGAGTCGTTGCGGAGCACCGTTGGCGGCGAGCTGACCGATGGTGACGAGTTGACGCCGCGCCGACGTGGCGAATGCCGCGGCGATGACGATGCCGACGGCCACGAAGGCGACCATGCCGGCGACCCACCCCCAGGCGAGTTGCTGCCCGGTCACGTCTTCCTCGCCGTACGTCCACTGATCGGTGCGGCCGTAGGCGTTGGAACCCTGAGCCCGGTAGCTCTCGAGAATCGCGGCCTGTTCCTCCTGTGTCAGGTCGGACGGGAGATCGATGAGGGTCGCGATCGACAGCTGGTCGTCGATCACCAGATCGCGATCGAAGTTCGGGATGACGATCAGGTTCTGTTCGTAGAACTGTGCTCCCCCACCGATGCCGACCACGTCGAGGGTGAGGTCGGGCCGCACCAGTCGCAGCCGGTCGCCGACGTCGACGCCGAACTGGTCGGCGAGGCGCCTGCTGAGGAAGGCCTCGTCGGGCCCCTCGGGGACTCGCCCGTCGGTCACGGCACCGGCTCCGTCGAACATCGGGTCGTCGAGATCGGCATCGTTGAGCTGGACGTACTCGGTCGCGACCGCGCCATCGACCTCGGCGCGAATCGGCGAGTAGATCGACATGACCTCGGCGAAGCTGGATCCGTCGGGAAGTGGCGGCGCCTGATCGCCGAGGACCTCGGTGTTGCGGTCGAAGCCGAACGGACTTCCCGCGCTCGTCGCCACGATGACGTCGGCGCTGCCGTACTGCTGCGTGAACGTGTCGCCGTTCGCCGGAGCGGTGGTTCGCGCCACGATGCTGGCCGTGGCCATGCCCATCACCGGGATGGCGATGAGCAGCATGACGAGCAACGTGCGCCCGGGCCGGCGGCGCACCTCGCGTCGAGCAAGCCGCGACGCGAAGTTCCACGTCGCCGTCGGAGACGACGAGCGCGTGCGGGTCGACTCGGGGGCCGCCGATGCGTCGGGAGCGGCCGGTCGATCGTCGAGGAGTGTCATCGGATCGAGCTGTCGTCGAACGCGGGAGCGGACTCGTCGACCACGCGACCGTCACGCAGGAAGATCACGCGGTCGGCCCACGAGGCGAATCGCGGGTCGTGGGTGACCATCACCACCGACACGCCGCGGTCGCGAGCGAGACCCGCGAGCAGTTCGACGACCTGGTCGCCGTTGACGGTGTCGAGTGCGCCGGTCGGCTCGTCGGCCAGCAGCAGGCGGCGGTCGCCGATGAGCGCTCGGGCGATGGCGATGCGTTGGCGTTGACCGCCGGAGAAGTCGTCGGGATAGCGATCGAGGTGTTGGTCGAGGCCGACCTGTTCGAGCGCGGCGCGGGCGATCTTGCGGGCCTGTTTCGAGGGCGTTCCGTCGAGTTCGAGCGGCAGCATCACGTTCTCGAGTGCGGTGAGCGCCGGAATCAGGTTGAGCGATTGGAAGACGTAGCCGACATCATTGCGTCGGAGCTCTGCCTGCTGGGCGGGTGACAGGTCGGCGAGGTCGTTGCCGTCGACGATGACTCGGCCGGCGCTCGGTTGTTCGAGCGCTCCGGCCAGGTGCAGCAGGGTCGACTTGCCGCACCCCGATGGCCCCATGACGGCGACGAATTCGCCGCGTTGGACCGTGAGGGAGACGTCGGTGACCGCACGCACTTCGGTCGATCCGGAGCCGTAGCTCTTGACGACGTCGAGGTACTGGAGCATGGGAGTGTTCACCTTCTGAGCCGGTGGGCTCGTAGCGAGAGCGTTGGTGGTGTCGCGGGGTTGGTCGGTCATGAGTTGGCCTTCAGCGTCGAGATACGGGCTTCGCAGACTTCGAGCCATCGCAGGTCGGCTTCGGCACGGACGATGAGGGCGTCGGTGACGAGCAGTGCGGCGAGGCCCTCGCCGTTCGAGATCGCTCCTGGCGGATGGACCGCGCTGCGTTCACGACGACGCATCTGCAGCAGGGCGGTGAGCGCCGACCGCTGTCGGGTGAGCACGTCGAGCGCATGGTCGGGGCCGTGCTCGATCGCCATCAGGACCTTGAGCATCAGTTCATCGCGCGGTGGCGGTTCGTCGGCCGGAACCGCTTGCCACCAGTCGCCGAGTTCGTCGACGCCGGCCCGCGTGATCGAGTAGAGCTTCTGGTCGTCGTCGCCGAGTTCCATCGTGACGAGGCCATCGCGTTCGAGCCGATCGAGGGTGGTGTACACCTGGCCGACGTTGAGCGGCCACACGCCGCCCGTGACCGATTCGAACTCGGTCTTGAGCTGGTACCCGTAGTGCGGGTCATCTCGGAGAAGGGCGAGCAACCCATGCTTCACTGCCATAGCGGCCTCGATCTCATAGTTACCAAGTATGCATACTCGGTATCCAGAAAGCAATACCCAGTATGCATTTCGTCACATGATGTCTCAAACGGTGTCTGACACCGGATGACTGGCCACCGACGAGACCCGGCACCGCGCTCGCCATTCGGTGTCTGACACCGTTTGACGGTTTAGGTTGACAGGTGTTCACTCATCTGGTTGGATGTCGGCATGACCGATGCTGTACTTCCTGATCGCCGACCGAGCGAGAACATCTATCTCTCGGGCAACTACGCCCCGGTCGAGCAGGAGCTCACCGCCCACGACCTGCCGGTCGAGGGAGAGATCCCCGCCGAGCTCGAAGGCCGCTGGCTGCGCAACGGGCCCAACCCCGAACTCGAGGTCGACCCGGCGAAGCACCACTGGTTCATGGGTCACGGCATGGTCCACGGCGTGCGCCTGCGCGGTGGCAAGGCCGAGTGGTATCGCAACCGCTACGTGAGCCCGGCCGAAGATCGCGCCGCCGGCAAGTTCGGCGCCAACACCAACGTCGGTGGGTTCGCCGGCACCACCTGGGCCATGGTCGAAGCGGGCAGCCCGCCGATCGAACTCGCCTACGACCTCACCCCACTGGGCGAGAACCGGTTCAACGGCACCCTCGACGGCCCCTTCACCGCCCACCCGAAGTACGACTCGGCGACCGGTGAACTGCACTCGATGAACTACCAGTGGCCCGACCTCGTCGACCACGTCAACTACACCGTCGTCGGCAGCGACGGCACGGTCACGAAGAACCTCGCCATCCCCGTCCCCGACATGCCGATGATGCACGACATGTCGCTCACCGACAAGTACGCGATCGTGTACGACCTGTCGGTCACGGTGAACTTCGACGTGCTCGCCGCGGGCTACCCGTTCCCGTTCAAGTGGGATCCCGACCGCCCGTGCCGCGTCGGACTGCTCCCCCGCGACGGCAGCGCCGACGACATCGTGTGGTGTGACGTCGACCCGTGCTACGTGTTCCACCCGCTCAACGCGTACGACATGCCCGACGGTCGAGTCACGGTCGACGTGTGTCGCTACGACGACCTCATGGTCGACGACCGCAACGGCCCGTTCACCGAGAAGCCGCCGACGCTCGACCGGTGGATCATCGATCCGGTCGCTCGCCGCGTCACCGAGACGCGCATCGACGACATGCCTCAGGAGTTCCCGCGCCACAACCCGCGCGTCGGGCTCGAGGAGCACCGCTTCGGGTACACCTCGCAGGTCAAGCCGCGCGAGGTCAACCTGCACGGGGCGGTCAACAAGTACGACTTCGCGAACGGCAGCGTCGAGCGCCACGAGTTCGGTTTCGGACGGGGCGGCGCCGAGCCGGTGTTCGTCCCGAAGGCGGGGCGAGACGAGGAAGATGCCGGCTGGATCCTCACGGTCGTCTACGACGCCACCACCGACTCGAGCGAACTCCACGTGCTCGACGCCGAAGACTTCACCGGGCCCGCGGTCGCACAGATCGCACTCCCCCAGCGAGTGCCCTTCGGGTTCCACGGCAACTGGGTTCCCGACGCCAGCGTCGCTCCCCCCGCCTGACTCGACACCCCGTCCGACCTTCGAGCCACGGGCTCACTCGACCGGGTGCTCGGGATCGAGCGATGGCGCGGTCACGGCACGACCGTCGTCGAGAGCAGATCATCACCGCTCGCGGAATTGACAACCTGGGTTGTCGGGCTGACAACCCAGGTTGTCGATTCTCGGGGCGAGTATTTGGGAGGGTCACGTTCGCGGACGGGCTGGATGCACCGACTGGTCGGTCGCCGTGCGGCGGGCGAGCAGGGATCGAGCGAGCCGCTGCGACGGCAACTCGACGAATCGATGTGACGCCCACGCCACCGCATAGGCAACCGCGAAGGCGACGACGATCGCCGCCGTGAACGGCACTCGGCCCACCAGGACGTCGAGCACGTAGAAGCCGATCACGCCGTGCACGAGATACAGCGAGTAGCTGATCTCGGAGGTTCGAGCGATCGCTGCCGGCACGCGAATCGACTCCTCGAACAGGAGCGCCACGACGAACAGCGCGAACGCGAATCCGACGCTGATCATGTAGCTGTTGTCGGCCGGCGAGAACGCCGTGTGGATCCGCCGGATGCCGAACACGACGACGAGATAGGTCGCGAGCGTGAACACCGCGTAGTCGACGGTGGTGATGCGCCGCGTCCACCGCAGGTACACGAGTTGGCCGAGCAGCAGGTATGGCACATAGGCGACCGCAGCGGCGAACAGGAAGTAGCTCGCGCCGAACGACCGGGCCGTGAGGATGATCAGTGCGCACGCACCAAGCAGGCAGCCGTTCGCGACGAGCGGCCACCGCTTGAGCAGCGGCAGCGTGATGAACACGCCGATGTAGAACAACATCTCGATCACGAGCGTCCACGCCACGGCGTTGGCGACGAACGTGGGGACACGGAAGTAGTTGGCAAGCGTCATCGTCTGGGCGTACTCGCCGATCGAGAGACGCTGCGTGCCCTGGATGAAGGCGATCGCGATGATCAACAGGATCGACACGATCAGCGGCGGATAGATCCGGAGCACTCGTTTGACGGCGAACTGGAGACGCGTCTCGCGTTGCGCGACGTGCGTGATGACGAAGCCCGAGATGAGGAAGAACACGGCCACACCGAAGAAGCCGAAGTCCTGGATGATGCCGAGCGGTTCGCTCACCCAACGCCGGATCACCCGATTGGCGACCCATGACCGCCCGTTGGACTCGGGCCAGATCGCGCCGAGGTGGTCGTACACGACGAGGAGTACGGCCACGCCGCGCAGCAGATTGAGGAACTCGATCGTGCGGGCGGTGACACGCGGTGTGTCGTTGCGAAGCGGGTTGAACAGCACAGCGACCTGCGAACCTAGTGCTGCTACGAGCGGTGGGTCATGCCGCGGTAGCCGTCGGCGAACCCGGCGGTGCGCAGCAACTCCACGAACCCTTCCGGTGCGTCGGCGCCGGTGAGCGGCTCACCGTCGACCTTGCGGATCTCGATCGACTTGGCGCGTCCGTCTCGAACGAGGCCCATCAGCGCCGTCGCCCACGACGTGTCGATCAGCGTGTCGGGGAACGTGACGAGGTGATGCGCTCGACGATCGAACCACGCCAGCAGCTTTCCGGCGCGCAACACGACGAGCGACGACGCGCTCCGGGCCGGACGCCCGGTGGTGGTCGGCCACGGGAGCGTGCCGCCGTACGGGTTGGCCGGGTCGGTCGACGCCAGGACGATCGGGTCGGGCTGATCGTCGGGATGGAAGATCGGGTCGGGCGTGTCGCGGGCCGAGCGCAGCCGATCGACCGCGCCCGGGATCGCGAACTGGGCAGCACCCAACCCGTCGACGAAGTAGCCGCGGCGAACCTGCCCGCGTTCTTCGAGCACCTTGAGCACGCCGTACACGTTGGTGAATCCACCGGCGATGCCTTCGGCGAGCACACCTTCACGCGTGACCACGCCGTAGCGCTCGATGAGTTGCAGCGCTTGCGCGTGCGCCGCCTCGGTCGGGTGCGGTGCCGGTTCGAGCAGCGGAGCGACGAGGCTCCAGCGGCCCTGACCGGCGGGCGGTCCGATGCGGTTGAGCCGACCGGGACGTGGGCGCACACCCGCCCTCGACTTCCGCGTCGTCGAGCCACCCGACTTGACCTTGGCGCCGGCCACCACGGCGCGCAGCGGAGCGAGCGAGTCGTTGGTGACCTCGCCGGCCCACACGAGGTCCCAGAGCGCGGCGAGCAACTCGTCGTCGGTCGAACCGGGCGCGGCCGACCGCAACTGGTTCCAGAAGCTGGCGCCGCGCTCGGCGAGCAGCTCGCGGATGGCGTCGTGCAGCGCGCCGTCCGGGCGCTCTCGATCTTCCCAACCTGGAGCGAGCATCGGGAGTTGATCGGCGAAGGTGAGCCGAACTCGACCGTCTTTCGCCCCGACCGCGCCCGCACCGATCCAGATGACCTCACCGGCGGTGCACAACTCGTCGAGCATCGACGGCCGGTACGCCGCCACTCGCGACGGCAAGACGTCGGACTCGATCGTCGAGGCGACCAATGCCGCGCCCGACAACACGCCGAGCGCTTCGACCAACGCTTCGATGCCGCGGCGCTGCGCCGGGATGTTGTGCCACGCCGGCAGGAACCGTGCGAGCGCCTCCTGCTCGACCGGCTCGACCTCCTTGCGCAGCGACGCGAGTGAGCGTCGGCGCAACTGGCGGAGCACGTCGACCTCGCAGAACTCGCGAGACACGCCTTCGGGGCGGAATTCGCCGATGACGAGCCGCTCCTCCCCTTCGAGGGCGGCCAGTGCTCCGGCGATCCGCTCGGTCGGAGCGTCGAACCGGCGGGCGACGTCGGCAGCGAGGAAGGGGCCGTGCGTTCGGGCGTAGCGACCGACGAGTTCTTCGAGCGGGCGAGCGACCGGGTCGGTGAACGCCATCGGCAGCCCGACCGGAATCGCACAGCCGAGCGCGTCGCGATAGCGGGCGGCGTCTTCGGCCGCGATGTAGCGGACTTCGCCACCGACCCCGATCTCGATGGCCCGCTTCTCGTCGAGGAGTTGTCGCAGCGCTGCGGCGGCATCGACCTCGTCGTCGACGCATCGCAGGTCGATCTCGGCGGTGGTGAGGTCGCCGACCTTGCGCAGCACGTCGTGCAGTTCGTCGGCCGAGCGGGCACGTCGGTACCCGGTGAGGCACTGCAGTTCGAGCTCGACGTCGGCGAGCACGTCGGGATCGAGCAGGTCACGCAACTCCTCGGCGCCGAGCAGATCGCGCAACAGGTCACGGTCGAGCGCCAGTGCGGCCGCCCGACGCTCGGCGAGCGGGGCGTCGCCTTCGTACATGTAGGCGGCGATCCAGTTGAACAACAGACTCGACGCCATCGGGCTCGCCTTGCCCGTGTCGACGGTGACCACGCGAATCGCCCGCGACCGCAACAGCCCGAGCACCTCGCGCAGCGCCGGCACGTCGAACACGTCTTGCAGACACTCGCGGGATGCTTCGAGCAGGATCGGGAACGTCGGGAACTTCGATGCCACGGCGAGCAGGTCGGCCGCGCGCTGGCGCTGCTGCCAGAGCGGCGTTCGCCGATCGGGTCGCCGCCTCGGCAACAGCAGGGCGCGGCCGGCACACTCGCGGAACCGAGCGGAGAACAGAGCGGTCTGCGGCAGCGTCGACACCACGAGTTCGTCGATGTCTTCCGGGTCGATCAGCAGCGACTCGACCGGCAGTTCGTCGGCCGACTCGGGCAGCCGGATGACGATGCCATCGTCGCCCCACATCGTCTCGACCGGAATGTCGAAGCGATCCATGAGCTGCCGCTCGATCGCCATCGCCCACGGCGCGTGCACCGGCGTGCCAAACGGGCTGAGCAGACAGATGCGCCAGTCGCCGATCTCGTCCTGGAACCGCTCGACGACGATCGTCTTGTCGTCGGGAACCGCCCCGGTCGCCTCGACCTGCTCGTCGAGATACTGCACCAGATTGTGCGCCGCGAACGCGTCGAGCGAGTAGTGCTCCATCAGTCGGGCGACGCCCGGATGCGGACCATCGGCGACACCCGTTTCGTCGTCGACGGCGTGTCCGACACCGAGGTCGCGGATCTCGCGGATGAAGGCGCCGAGGGCTCGCCCCAGTTCGAGCGGGCGACCCGGACGGTCGCCGTGCCAGAACGGCATCTTGCCGGGCTGGCCCGGGGCCGGCGACACGGTGACGCGCTGGAAGGTGATGTCTTCGATGCGCCACGTCGACGCCCCGAGCACGAAGGTCTCACCCGGCCGCGACTCGTACACCATCTCCTCGTCGAGCTCGCCGACGCGAGTTCCGTCGGGCAGGAACACGCCGAACAACCCACGGTCGGGAATCGTCCCGCCCGACGTGACGGCGAGCCGCTTCGACCCGTCGCGAGCACGAAGCGTGTTGTTGACGCGATCCCAGACGATGCGCGGCCGCAGCTCGGAGAACTCCTCGCTCGGGTACCGGCCCGCCAGCAGATCGAGCACGTTGTTGAGCAGCTCGTCGGAGATCTCGGCGAAGTTCGCGCAGCGTCGGACGAGCGACGTGACCTCGTCGACCGAGCACTCCTCGACCGCCGCCACGTGCGCCACGATCTGCTGCGCCAGGACGTCGAGCGGGTTGCGGAGGAACCGGCTCGATTCGATCTGACCATCGATCATCCGCCGGGTGACGACCGCCGCTTCGAGCAGGTCGCCGCGGTGCTTCGGGAAGATCGATCCACGCGACGGCTCACCGACCTGGTGGCCGGCGCGGCCGACACGCTGCATGCCTCGGCTGACCGCGCCGGGCGACTCGACCTGGATGACGAGGTCGACCGCGCCCATGTCGATGCCGAGTTCGAGCGACGACGTCGCCACGATCGCTCGGAGTTCGCCGCGCTTGAGTTGGTCTTCGATCACCACGCGCTGTTCGCGAGCGAGCGACCCGTGGTGCGCTTTGACCAACTCCTCGACCATCGCCCCCGTCTCGGGGTCGACGATGCCCGGCACACCTTCTTCGACGGCCAACTCGTTCAGTTTCGCCGCGAGTCGCTCGGCCGAGCGACGGGCGTTGCAGAAGATGATCGTCGACCGGTTGGCCAGGATGCGCGTGAGGATCTCGGGGTAGATGCTCGGCCAGATCGACGTGCGCCGCTCGGTGAGCGCTGCGGTCGCCGGGCCGGAGACCAGTTCGGTCTTGACCTGGCCGAGCGTCGACATGTCTTCGATCGGGATGACGACCTCGATCTCCATGTCTTTGCGAATGCCCGCGTCGATGATGGTGACCGGACGGAGCGTGCCGGGTTGCCCATCGTGGCCGGGGGTCTCGTAGCCACCGAGGAACTCGGCGATCTCTTCCAACGGCCGCTGGGTTGCCGACAGCCCGATGCGCTGCGGCGGCTTCTCGGTCACCTCGTCGAGCCGTTCGAGCGTGAGCGCCAGATGCGCCCCGCGCTTGGTGGTGGCCATGGCGTGGATCTCGTCGATGATCACCGTCTCGACGCCCACGAGCGTTTCGCGGGCCTTCGACGTGAGCATGAGATACAACGACTCGGGCGTGGTGATCAGCAGGTCGGGCGGGCGCCGAACCAGCTTCTGTCGGTCGTTCGACGGCGTGTCGCCGGTGCGCATGCCGACCTCGGGAGCCACGAACGGTTCGCCCAGTCGTTCGGCCGCCAACTCGATGCCTTTGAGCGGTGCGCGCAGGTTCTTCTCGATGTCGAAGGCCAGCGCGCGCAACGGCGAGATGTAGAGCACGCGGGTGCGGTGCGACCGCTCCTCGGGCCGCGGCGTGGTCGTGAGCCGGTCGATCGAGGCGAGGAACGACGTGAGCGTCTTGCCCGACCCGGTGGGTGCGCAGATGAGCGTGTGTTCGCCGTTGGCGATGTGCGGCCAGCCCTTGACCTGCGCGGGAGTGGGCGACGGAAACGACGACGCGAACCAAGCACGCACGGCCGGCGAAAATGCCTCGAGCACCGAGTGATCAGCGATGTGTCAAGGCTATCGACATCAGCCGCCGAGTGCGAACGCTCGTTCGCTCAGCGCAGCGACAGGGGTCACCGCTCAGATGCAGAACTCGACCGAGTAGTCCTGGTGGCCGCGGCCCGGTTGACATCGCCAGCCGTAGGTTCCCGACACGAACCGCCACAACCCGTCGCCGACGTCTCGTTCGAGTCGGATCACGAGTTGCGTGCTCTCGGTGGAGTCGTCGAGCAACCCCGACGTGGTGATCGTGAGCTCCGACGTCGCCTCGTCGAACTGGATGTCGACACGCTCGTTCGGACCGCTCCACGGCGACAGCTGCAGGCCGAGCAGGATCGGATCGACAGCCCAACGCGGCTGATTCGCCGCGATGTGATCGTTCAAACCGGGCGCCGAGGAGGTGCCGGCGTCGATGTCGACCTCGGGTTGCCCGGGCCAACCGCCGGTGCCGACCTGCTCGAGGGAGCGACGGACGAAACCGTCGCCGTCGGCCACGACGACGGTGCCAGCAGGCTCGATCAACCAGATCTCGGCCCCCTCGTCGAGCAGGTACACATCGGCCGGGTCGATGCCGTACTGCGGCCAGTCCGTCTCGAAGTCGACGACGAACGACCGGCCGAACTGCATCGAGTAGATGCTCATCACGGCACCGCCATCGGCGGCGGCCGCCAGCCACGGCATGCCGCGGGGGAACGACGCCACCGTCGGCAGTCGGAATTCGGTCTCGTCACCCGACGAGTCGATCCGCACCAACTCGTTGCCGGCGTCACCGAGGTCGAGGCGGAACACCGGGGCGTCGGACTCGATCGGTGAACCGTTGCGATCGACGTAGCCGAGCACGGTCGCGTCGGCCGATGGCCGCGTCAGGTCGGGTCCGCAGCACCCGACGACTGCCAGGCCGGTGCGGGTGGGGACGAGGTCGCTGTCGCCCGACCCGTCGAGCCCCTGCCAGCGCTCGACGACCGAACCGGCGGACGGCCCGCTCAGCGCCACGGCGATGAGGTCGCGCATCACGTCACCTGCACCGACAGCGAAGTACGACAGGTACGCCACGTCATCGGGACCGACGTGCTCGACGACCACTGCCGCACCGATCTCCGAATCGGGATACGGGTCGGCGAACTCCTGGTCGACCTGCACCTCGGCGAGGAGTGCGTCGCCGAGCGTGGTGTAGGTGCGCAGCGTGTTGTCGGTCGGGTCGAACGCAACGATGCGGCCATCCTCGGTCGAGTCGAGTTGCGTGCACACGTTGACCTCGACACAGTTGCGCGGGATCGCCAACCGGGCCGGGTCGACGGAGGCTGGCGCAACCGTGGTGGTCGGCACCACGGTCGTGGTCGGCAACACCGCCGTCGTGGTCGGCAGCACGGTGGTCGTGGACTCGTCCTCGCCGTCGACCCCCACCGAAGGAGTCGTGGTCGGCACGACCGTCGTCGACGCGGCCGGTGCCGTCTGCTCGACCGTCGTCGTGGCGGCAATCGTCGTGACGACCGGCGATGCCGGGGCGTCGAGAGACGATGCCGGAGGAAGCGAGTCGCCGACCGCAGTGCGTGTGTCGTCGGAACGACCGTTGACCACGACGAGGCCCCCGATCAACAACGCCACGACCGACGCGGCAGCGCCGATCATCCAGGCGGTCGCTCGGCGATCACGTCGCGCGGCGAGGTCGTCGACCGGCAGCGGCGGCAGTGACTCGGCGTCGCCGACAGCGATGCGATCGCGGACCGACGCGAGTGCCTGCTCGGTGTCGGCGTCGGTCACCGAGCGTTCGAACGAGTCGAACGCTGCCATGGCGACGCCGCGCAGTTGATCGTCGTCACGTTCCTTCACGATTCGGCTCCCTTGTAGCGAGCCGCGGCGTCGGGCAGCGTCGCCTCGAGCCGCCGCCGCAACGTGGATCGCGCCTTCGACAGCGCGGATTTCACGGTGCCCGTGGCGACGTTCATGATCTCGGCGACGTCGGCGACCGATTGATCTTCGGCGTAGTAGAGGGTGGCGACGAGTCGCTGCTGCGCTGTGAGCGAGGCGGTGAGGTCGGCCCAGCGTTCGCCGACCGCGAGGTCGGCCACTTCGTCCCGGGTTCCGTCGGCAGCCGACTCCGCCCGTGACCCCAGCCGTTCGACCGCTGCGATCTCCGACGATCGAGTTCGGTGATGGTCGATGAGCAGGTTGCCCATCACGCGACGGCACCACGCCAGCGGAGAGTCGTACGACGCGAGGCGATCGCGATGGTTGTACGCCCGTAGCAGCGTCTCCTGTGCGAGGTCTTGAGCGATCGACCGATCGACCGACGTGGCCATGCCCATGGCGACGAGACGCGGATAGCTCGTCCGGAAGAACTCGTCGTAGTCGTCATCGGTCACTGGCGGTTTCCGTCCTCACACGTGCTTACACGGATCAGCGGGCCGACGGGTTGCCCGGTTGTCTGGCATCGCCACGATCGAACCGTACGCCGCCGGCGCGTGCCCCGTGACGCGACGAGGCCCGGCCTCGACAGACGGGTATCGAGACCGGGCCGAGTCGCGAGCGTGCGAACACGCCGCGCTCTTCGACGAACTAGTCGTCGTCGGAAATCAGGAGCTGGGAGGGATAGGTCTGCGTGCCGAAGGCGAGCCACGCATCGCTGTCGGACGAGTCGAGCACGGCGACGCGGACTTCCAAGCGGCTGCCGATGCCGATGCTGGTGTCGATGTCGCCGAAGTGGAGCTTCTTCTTCTTGAAGCGGTCGGCATCGTCGAAGTTCATCACGTCGGAGCCGAGCAGCGAGCAGGATCCGATGAGTGGGCAGCGGTAGAGGCCGGCCTCAACGTCGAGGTCGACATCGGCGAAGTCTTTCGCTGCGGCGTACAGGTCGAGATGGACATCGCCGTCGATCGACATCGGCGACAGCAACGACGCCGTGAAGCGGAGCACCTTCGTCGGGTTCGATCCGGTGATTCCGGCTGCGCTCCGAGCGATCAGCGAGCCTGCTGCGCTGTCGCGATCGGTGTCGTAGTTCGGCAGCGCGATGTCGGGCGGCGCCTGACTCCGCAACGTGTGATAAGCGAGCGCCGGAATGTCGAGCACGCTGTCGCCGCCGAGGTACAGGCGTACCGCGTCGTCATCGTCATCGTCATCGTCATCATCGTCGTCGGGGACGGTGGTCGTCGTCGTGGTCGTCGTGGTGGTGGTCGTGGTGGTGGTGGTGGTGGTTGCCGGCAGCGTCGTCGTGGTCGTGGTCGTCGTGGTGGCCGCAGGCACCGTCGTGGTCGTGGTGGTTCCGGTCGATGCCGGGGCCTCGGTGGTCGTGGTGGTGGCGCCGGCGGGAGCGACCGTGGTCGTCGCGGTCGAGCCGACGATGGTGGTCGTCGTGCTCCCGGACGCGGCGGTCGGCACGGTCGTCGTGGCACTGGCGCCCGACGTGGGCGCAACCGTCGTCGTCGGCCGCACCGTCGTGGTGGTGGTCGCAGCGTCGGCCGCAGGAACGGTCGCGCGAGGTGCCGACGGTGCCTGCGCGGCGTCTCCGACCGGCAGCGTGGTGCTCGGCGGCGGGATCACGACGCGTCCGGTGCCGCGACCGAATGCATCGGCTGCCGCTTCGGTCTCCGACGGGACGAAGCGCTCCGACTCGAGGTCGAACAGCGTCTTCGAGGGCGCTTCCAACGGAGCGACGCTGTCGACGGTGGTGACGACCGGTTCGGGTTCGAACGCCACGAGATCGTGTTGCTGCTCGGGAGCGGCTGCGGCGATTCCGGCGGTGCTCGCTGCGACGCTGACCGTCACCGCTGCTGCGGTGCTGAACACACCCGATGAACCAGCGGCGACCGCCGTGGTGCCGGCGGCGCCGACCGTCGATGCCGAGCCCGAAGCGATGGCCGAGGTCGACGATGCCGCGGTCGACGCGCCAGAACCCGAACCGACGGAGCCGGTCGCCTGACCGGCGTGGACGACGCCGGTCGGCTCGAAGAGCGCGAGTTGGGCGAACCACGCGAGCGGGCCGTTCATCAGACGGAGACGGCCGAGCGAGATGTTGAGGAACGACCGGACGACGACCGGGTCGAACTGCGTTCCCGAGCACTTGGCCAACTCGGCGCGAGCCGCAGCGGCCGCCATCGGCTTCTTGTACGAACGCGCCGACGTCATCACGTCGTACGAGTCGGCGACCGACACGATCCGGGCGGCGATCGAGATGTCGGTTCCGGCCAGGCCGCTCGGATAGCCCTTGCCGTCGAAGCGCTCGTGGTGCTCCCATACGGCGCGCAGCGAGTCGCCGAGCCAGTCGGCGAGCGGCTCGACGAGCGCCCGGCCTTCGGTCGGGTGAGTCTTGATCGTCTCGAACTCTTCGTCGGTGAGCCGGCCGGGCTTGTTCAAGATGTCGGTCGAGATCGCCGTCTTGCCGACGTCGTGCAGGAGCCCGGCCCAACGAATCTTGTCGAGTTCGGTCTCGGTGAGGCCCATCTCGTCACCGATGAGGTGGGTGTACGCACGGACCCGCTCGGAGTGTCCGCGGGTGAGGCGATCGTGCTGGCTGAGCAGACCGACGAGTTCGAGCAGACGTTCGGCTGCCTCGGCGGGCGTCTCGTCCGCTCGACTGGTGCGGGCATCGTCGATCTTCTTGCGCAGTTGGTTGGTCGTGCCGGTTCGCATCGCGATGCGGAATCGTGACGGTGCCTGATCGGGGAACAGGAGCGTCAACTTCAGGAGCGTCGAGAGCGGCAACAGGCGGCGAGCGAGCCGATCGATGACCGTCATCGCGATCGTCGAGGCCACGACGATGCCGAGCCAGCGGGTGATCCGCATCGAGGTCGTCTCGGCGAGCGGGAGCTGCGTCGACAGGACGAAGGCGACGACCATCGCCGTGATGAACGGAACGACGAAGATGGCGACGCGGATCGCGGCGGCGATCGCCGGGTGTCCCTTCCATCGTTGTTCGTTCGTGTCCGCCATGGCTGCTTTCCGTCCTCGGATGCACCGACCTGTCGTCTGGTGCACTGCCGCGAAGCAACACTAAAGACGCGAAAGCGCCACGGCTAGTGGCTAAACGACCTCTTGACGTGATCTTGCGGCAGTTCGACCGCCACTGGCCCCGAATCACCACCGACGGCCAACCTCCGCCACCGCGCGTGAGGGTCGAAATCGCGCCCCCTCCGGGCTGTCAGCGCTCGATCACGGTCCCGTCGACGACCTCGATCGTGCGAGTGAAGCGCACCGTGTCGAGCAGTTCGCGATCGTGAGTCACCAGCAGCAGCGTCCCGGCGTACGCGTCGAGCGCCACCTCGAGCTGCTCGATGGCTTCGAGGTCGAGATGGTTGGTCGGTTCGTCGAGGACGAGCAGGTTGGCGCCGTTGGCCATCAGCATCGCCATCGAGGCCCGCGTCCGCTCACCGGGCGACAGGGTCGAACCCGGTCGACCGAGTTGCTCGGGCCCGAGGCGGAACTTCGCCAGCAACTGCCGCGCATCGGCGACGAGCATCTGCGTCGATCGGACGAATCCGGCGAGCAGATCGTCGTCGCCGACGAACGCGTCGCGGGCCTGCTCGATCTCACCGACCACCACGCTTGCTCCGGTCGACGCTCGCCCCGACGTCGGCGCGACGCGCCCGAGCAGGAGGTCGATGAGCGTCGACTTGCCGGCCCCGTTCGGGCCGGTGATCGCCACGCGGTCTCCCCATCCGAGATCGAAGTCGACCGGCCCGAACACGAAGCCGGGCCGCTCGACGACCGCCTGCTGCAACCAGCCGACCGCATCGCCACTGCGACCGGCGGTCGGAATGTCGAGGTGCAGTTCCCACGGCGTGCGAGGTTCCTCCACTGCGCCCGTGCGATCGAGCCGCTCGACGGCCCGTTCGGTACGTGCCGCACGACCCGCCAACTGTTCGGTCTGATTCAGTTGATGATGGCGAATGTGCTTGTCGGTCTCGCCCGAGCGACGCAACCGGCCCCGCCCCTTGGCCGACCACTCTCGCTCGCGTTGCCCGCGGTCGAGGAGGGTCTGGCGTTTCGAGGCGTACTCGTCGTAGCGGTCCTGTGCGCGCTGGCGAGCCAACGCCCGCTCGGCCAGGAACGCCGCCCAGCCGCCGTTGAAGCGCTCGACACGGTGGTCGTGATGGTCGATCTCGAGCACCCCGGTGACCGTTCGATCGAGGAACGCCCGATCGTGGCTGACGACCAGGACCGGCGCGTCGACCCCCAGCACCCAGCGCTCCAGACGTTCGAGGCCGTCGAGATCGAGATCGTTCGTGGGCTCGTCGAGCAGGAACACGTCGAAGCGCGACAGCAACAGCGACGCCAGGGCCACGCGCGCCGCTTCACCGCCCGACAGCGACGACATCGGCTGGTCGTGCAAGCGCTCGTCGAGGCCGAGCTCGACCCAGGTCTCGGCGACCCGGCTCTCGAAGTCGGCGGCGCCGAGCGCCAGCCAACGTTCGAGGGCCACGCTGTAGTCGTCGGCCGCACCGGCCGCGTCGTTCCCGAAAGCTTCGGTGGTGCGGTCGAGTTCGCGCTGCGCAGCCGACACTCCGGTGCGACGGGCGAGGTACTCGTCGACCGGCTCGTCGGTCCGATCGGGTTCCTGCGCGAGGTAGCCGATCGCCGCGGTCGGCGGCATCGCCTCGACCGATCCGGCATCGAGATCGACCTGCCCGGCGAGCGCTCGCAGCAGCGTCGACTTGCCGATGCCGTTCGGCCCGACCACGCCGAGCCGGTCACCGGGAGACAGCGTGAGGTCGACCGATTCGAGCACCGAGAGCGGTCCCCGATTGACGGTGAGATTGCGAGAGATGAGTGAAGCGGTCACGAGGACTCCGTTGAGCGAGACGGCCGATGCGGGCCGAGAAACGGGCAGAAACGGGCAGCCGCAGCGTCGGCGCGGCCGGTCGAGATCGGCGCAGGCCCCATGCAGTCGGGCTGGTGTCGCGGCCGTCTCGGTCGTCAGTGCTGCTTCATGGGACTCGACAGTAGTCTCGACTGCCCGCCGTCGAACACTGGATTGTGCAGCACCGACGACGCCGACCCCCTCTCCGCCATCTCGAACCGACCCTTCCCGCCCGAACCCTTCACGACCCTCCCTTCATGTCGACGATCACCCTCCGCCCGTGGCAGCGCGCCGCGTTCGACCTGTTCATGAACGGTGCGCGGGCCGGAGGCGATGCGGTGCGACCCGACGGCAGCGCCGAGGTGGCCCCCGACTTCCTCGCCGTGGCGACGCCCGGTGCCGGAAAGACCACGTTCGCGCTCACCTGCGCCCGGGCCGTGCTCGCCGAGAAGAACCGACCGCTCGTCATCGTCGCCCCGACGAGCCACCTCAAGATCCAGTGGGCGCAGGCGGCGCATCGCCTCGGCCTCGAAGTCGACCCGTTCTGGTCGCCCAACGACGGCCTCGCCAAAGACGTCCACGGCCTGGTCACCACGTATCAGCAGATCGCCACCGGCACCGCGGCCAAGAAGCTGGCCGGGCTCGCCCACGACGGATTCGTCATCCTCGACGAGGTCCACCACGCCGGCACCGAACGGGCCTGGGGCGACGGCATCCGCAAGGCGTTCGCGCCCGCCTACCGTCGGCTCTCGCTCTCGGGCACCCCGTTCCGCAGCGACGCCGCGCAGATCCCGTTCGTCCGCTACGACGCCACCGGCGAAGGCGACCTGGCCCACGCCGACTTCACCTACGGCTACGCCGACGCACTGCGCGACGGCGGCGTCGTGCGGCCCGTCTACTTCCCTCGCGTCGACGGTGAGATGGAGTGGACCACGGCATCGGGCGACGTGATGTCGGCCAACTTCCAAGACGAACTGACCAAAGACCAGGCGTCGATGCGACTGCGCACCGCGTTGAGCCTCGAAGGCGAGTGGATGCCCGCCGTGCTCTCCAAAGCGGTCGAACAGCTCCGCACGATCCGCACGTCACCGGCATCGCAAGGCGGACAGCCCGACGCCGGCGGCCTCGTCATCGCCATGGACCAGGAACACGCGCAGGGCATCGCCCGCCTGTTGCGCGACCGGTTCTCGGTGCCCGCCGACGTGGTCGTGAGCGACGATCCCGGCGCGTCGAAGAAGATCGAGCAGTTCTCGAAGAACGATCGCCCATGGCTCGTGTCGGTGCGGATGGTGTCGGAAGGCGTCGACATTCCGCGACTGCGTGTCGGCGTGTTCTCGTCCACCACGTCCACCGAACTGTTCTTCCGGCAGGCGATCGGCCGTTTCGTCCGCTGGCAGGCCGGGCGCACCAGCCAGAAGGCGTACGTCTACATTCCCGACGATCCCCGGCTCCGTGGCCACGCGTTCTCGATCGCCGAAGCCCGTCGCCACGTGCTCCGTCCGCCCGGCGCGGAGAAGGACGACGACGACTTCCAGGAAGACGGCGGCCTGGAGAAGCAGGTCCACGAAGACGACGCCGAGCAACTCGCGCTGTTCACCGTGGTCGGCTCGTACGCCACGGGTATCTCGATGCACACGGTCAACGCCGACGGCGGCGTCGTGGCCAGCGAAGGCGACGACACGTTCGTGCCCACGTTCGAGCTCGATCCGCCGCGCTTCGACGACGAGCCCGACCCGCCCGAACCGTTCTTCTCCGACGACCCGGCACTGGGCGTCGAACTCGAGGAGATCCCCACCGAGGCCGGTTTCGTGCCGTCGGGGTCGATGAGCGTCGGCGAACGCAAGGACGACCTGCGTACACGCAACGCTCAGGTGGCCAAGCGCCTCGTCGACATCACCGGCTGGAACCACGCCAAGGTGCAGGCCGAGATGAACCGACTCGCCGGCGTGTCACGCGTGGCCTCGGCCACCAACGAACAACTCGCCCGCCGCCTCCGCTACAGCGAATCCTGGCTCCGCAAACTCTCCCGCTGACCCAACCTGGTTATTTCCATCCCGGATGGAAATAACCAGGTTGCTCGAAGCTGGTGACGCGGCTCCCGGAGCGATGTCATCAACTTGCGGTCAGGTGGCGTAGCCGGAGGGCTGGCCGGCGATGACGGCGGCCTGCACCGAGTTGACGATGTCGCGGATCTGGGCGTAGTCGGGGTTGCCCGGCGTGATCAGCGGCGGGGCGAGGCCGACCGATTCGCTGATCGCCGAGTTGTCGCCGAGGCGATCGAGCAGGTCGTTGAACTCACCCGACGACAGCGAGGTGCGCATCGAGTCGTCGAGCGCGCCGGTCACGCTGCCGAAGGCTCCGAGCGCGTCGGTCGCCGACACCTGCGAGCCGAGCGCCGCCATGAGCTGACGCTGACGACCCATGCGCTGATAGTCGGAGTCGGCCGAGCGCGACCGGGCGTAGGCGATGGCGAGCGCACCGTCCATCTCGACGACGCCCGGACCGATCGAGGTCGGCAACTCGCGTTCGCCCGGAAGGCTCGGCGGCAGCGGCACGCTCTGTGCGAGTTCGAGGGTGACGCCGCCGACCGCGTCGATCACCTCGGTGAAGCCCTGCATGTTGACCAGCGCGAAGTCGTCGATCTCGACGTCGAGCGAGTAGCCGAGTGCTTCGACCAGTGCAATCGCCTCCGGCTGCAGACCGCTCGCTCCGTAGTACTCGACCAGTGCCGGGTCGGAGTTGACGTGGGTGAACAGCGCGTTGGCGAGATCGTCGAAGCCGTTGGGGAACTCGGCGGCGAGGGGCGATCCCGGCGGGAACTGCAGCGAGGTGAGGTTGCGCGGGATCGAGGTGAGCGCCACGCGGCCCGAGGCTTCGTGCACGGTCACGAGCATCATCGTGTCGGTGCGCATCCCCCACCGCCCGGGGCCGGCGTCGCCGCCCATGATGAGGACGTTCTTCACCGCCGACGGATCGACGGGGGCCGACGAGGTCGACGTGGCCGAGCCGTCGGGGCTGAACAGCGGATCGGAACTCTCGGAGGCGAACACACCGCCGAGCGCCGAGCGAGCCGAGTTGACGTCGCTCACACCGGCGAGCACCGGGAGGCTTCCGGCCACGACGACGGCGGCAGCGATCGAGGTCTTGAGCCAGATGCCGGCCGTGTGGCGGAAGCGGGCGGCGATCTCACCGATGGCGATGAAACGGGTGATCACTGCGAGCAGGCCGACGATCATGGCGGCGAGCAGGAAGGTGGGGTCGAGCGCGAAGCCGACGAGTTCGCTGCGGTTGACGTAGATCAGCGCCAGCAGCACGATCGGCAGCACGACGCCGAGGCCGAGGAGGCCGATGGCGACGAACGGCGCCCGGCGAAGGGCGGCGCTGCCAGGCAGCACGATCGACGCGGCGAGTTGCGCGCTGATTCCGGCCGAGGTCGTCGGCCGTTCGGTGGGTTCGGATGCGTCTCGTTCGGCATCCCAATCGTTCTCGAGACGGCGCAAGCCGTCGAAGACTCCAAGGTCACGGTCGTCGATCACGGCCAAGAAACTACGGCCTCCAGCGACCCGATCCTCGTCAACCGCAATAACTATTTACAGACGATTTCGCAGGTGTTGTCAGAGCACCTGGCGACAGGGCGGAGCGGTAGAGATACACTGCCGTTCATGCCCGCCGCCGGAGAACATCACCCAGCCTTCGAGGAGTACTGCGAATGCATCTTCGAGCTGCGGGAAGACGATCTCGACGTCATCCAAGCTCGCATCGCCGAACGCCTCCAGGTGAGCCGCCCGGCGGTCAGCGAGATGATGAAGCGCCTCGAAGCCGAGGGCCTCATCACGTCCGATGACGGCATCCGCCTGACCGACACCGGCCGCAAGCTGGCCGAGTCGGTCGTGCGCCGCCACCGTCTCGCCGAGCGCTTCCTCACCGACATCTTGAAGCTGTCGTGGGCTGAAGCGCACCACGAGGCCGGCAAGTGGGAACACGTCATCAGCGATTCGGTCGAAACGGCGATGATCGACCTCCTCGGCGACCCCACCACGTGCCCGCACGGCAACCCGATTCCGGGCAGCCAGTACGTGGCGCCCGACTCCGAACCGCTCGCCAGCGTCGCAGTCGGCCACGAGTTCACCGTGCGCCGCATCACCGAAGAACTCGAGTTCGAACCCGGCCTGCTCGAGTTTCTCGAGGAGTCGTCGATCCAGCCCGGCGAGCGCGGCACGGTCACCGCGTCGTCGCCCGACGGCACGCTCACCATCGAGATCGACGGACGCCACGTCGGCGTCGGCTCGTTCGCGAGCGAGCGCATCCTCGTCACCGGCTGACCGCGTTTCACCGTGCCGTCGGGCACCGTCGCGAACGTTTCACGAACCACTCGGCGTGATGCCACCACTCTCGGCCCGGCAGCGGGCAGACTCAGCGGCATGAGCGGTCACTCCCCCGAACTCCGTCGCCCGATGCTGGTGCTTGCAGCGATCGTGCTCGGCCTGTCCGCGTGCGGCACCACGACCACCGACGATCCGAACGTCCTCGACGAGGCCGACCTCACGGGCGGTGAGGGGCGCGAGATCGCCGACGACGACGTCACTCCCCTCGACGGCGAGAAGATCGTCGATCCCGATGCACCAGCGACGACGGTCGCGATCGAGGGAACGGCCGGTGAACTGCTGCCGGAGATCGGCATCGACATGAGCCGCCTGAGTTCGGAGATCGCCGCCGAGGGCGACGAAGACGAGACGATCGCCCGCATCGAAGGGGCCTGGGCGGCAATCCGCAGCGAGATCGAAGCCGATCGACCCGAACTTCTCAACGGCATCCAAGCCACCGTCGACATGGCCCGGACCGCAGTCGATGCGAACCGTCCGGCCGATGCCGACAAGGCGTTCAGCCTGCTGACCGATCTCATCGATCAGTTCACCGGCGACGGCTGAGCTGGCCCCTCCCGTCCACGCCGCTGACGTGGCGGACGCCCCCCGCTGAGGCAGACTTGCCCGGATGATTCGGCAGGTGGCATCGGTGATCTGCGCGGCCGCGGCGATGGCCGGAGCGATCGCCACGAGTGCGACCGCCGCACCCGAACCGACTCCGGAGCCGTTGACCGAGTCGCTTCCACCGGGCGTGGTCGGGTTCGAGGTGGAGCACGAGTCGTTGCTCGCTCCCGACATCTGCCTGCCCGACACGACACCGGCGTCGCTCGACACGCTCTTCTTCTCCGAACCGGCGAGCATCATCGGCGCCGACTATCCGCGCACGCTGCCGCTCCCGTCGGGCGAGGTGCTGTGGACGTTCCAAGACGCCAAGATGCGCCTCCCCAACGGCGGCATCCGGGTGCTGCACAACATCGGGATGGTGCAGCACGCCAACTGTTTCACCCTGCTGCGCAGCGGGACGACGTCGAACCCGAGGTCGTGGCTGTTCGCCGACCAGACGACGCCGATGGTCACCTGGCACTGGCCGCTCGACGCGGCGATGGGGACCGACGGCAACGTGTACGTGTACGTCGCCGAGATGCGCGAGATCCCGCTCCCGGAGCCCGACCCCGATGATCCCGACGCTCCCCCGCCGGGCGACGGCTACCTCGACTTCACGGTGCCCGTCGCCACCCGTGTTGCCCGGGTAAACCCCGAGACGTGGAACGTCGAGTGGTACGGCACGGCGTACGACGTGTCGGCCGATCTGTACGGGTTCTCGATCGAGTCCGACGCCGAGTGGACCTACTTCTTCGCCCAGTGCCACCGACAGTTCGGGTTCGACCCGTACATCTTCGGTGTCCTCGCTCACGACCGGTCGTGTTCCGATCGGGTCACCGTGGCCCGCGTGCCGCGCGGGCAACTGTTCGAGCCGTACCGGTACTGGAACGGTCTCGAGTGGGTGCTCGACAAGTCGCAGGCCGTGCCGATCATCGATCAGTCGGGTCGTTTCGCCAGCCCGACACAGTTCCTGTTCCGCAACAATCACTGGACGGCGGTGACGAAGCTCGACGACTGGTGGGGTGACGAGATCGTGGTCGAGCAGGCCCGCCGTCCGACGGGTCCGTTCGACGAGATCGCTCGGTTCCGGGCGCAGCCGAAGTGCGATGTGGACTGCAACACATACTTCGCGTCGTGGGCCGATGGACAGAATGACGAGGTCGGCGACGCCCCGTTGACTGTGTCGTTGTCACACAATCGCTGGGACGGCACCGCCACGTCGTTCTACCGGCCGACGTTCTTCCACATCGATGCCCCGCCCGACATCGCCGCGTCAGCCGATCGGTGCGTGCTGGGTCACTGCGACTGACGCCAGGTCAGCACGTCGCCGGTGCCGCTCAGCAGCATCGTGCCGGGGAACACCCGCAGCCACGTCGGTCGGAGTTCGAGCACCGCGAAGCCGGGGGCGTCGGGGTCGGTCCATCCCGGAATCAGCGTCGGGTCGAAGCCGACGGGTTCGGGTCCGTTGAGGAACCGATCCCACACGGCGTGTCGCCCCTCGGAGGATTCGACCCATCGACTGTCGCAGTCGGCGGTGCACGTGTCGTGCTCGGGGCTCCAGTAGGTGAGGCTCAGGCGCGATTCGTGTGCGAGGTCGTCGGTCTTCGGCGACCCGGGAAAGGTGCCGAACCAGCCGACGAGTTCACTGCCGTCCCACTCCCAGATGGGGTGGACGATGCGTGATCGCGGTTGCCCCGTGCTGCTGACGGTGGCGGCGGTGGCCCACACGATGCGGTGGGCCATCTCGACGAATGCGGGAGCGGTGGTGCTGAGTTCGTTCATGCGTGTCTCCTCGTGTTGCGTGCAACCCGGGATCGGGCGTGCGGTCGGAAAAGGACGACTCAGATGATCATGCCGAACAACGTAGCTCGCCCGAAATCAGCGATTCCACCGCATTTCGGAAAGGGAACTTGAACTCCGGCTGTCAGCGTGGACAGAGGAACCGGGAGCACCATCGACACCGGTCAAATAATACGTTGCATATCTAACGTATTATTCGTACCTTGTCGGTATGGCTCCGCTCAGTGTCGATCAGGCCGCCGAAGCACTCGGCGTGTCCCACGTTCAGGTGGGCCGGCTCATCGACGCTGGCGAACTGGATGCAGAGCGTTTCGGTCGCAGCTGGGCCATCGACGCCGACTCGTTACACCGATATCGCATCCTGCGGCCACAACGAGGCCGCCCCCTCGCCGAACGTGCCGCCTGGGCAAAGGTGCTCGACGCTGAGCCGCCCAACGACGTCGACGAGGCCATCGACCTCGCTCGTCTCGTGCGCCGACGAAGCCGCAACGAGCGGGTCCGCATACTGCCCGCCCTCGACGGCCGCATCGACCACGACCAGCGTGTTCGCCACGGCGGCGCGCACGCCGCCATCCATCACGGTGCTGGAATCGGCCGGACGGTACAGCGCGATCTCTACATCAGCGCTCAGGACGCCGCGGCGTTCCGCTCCGAGTTTCACGCTGATCCGAACGCGGGTGACCCGAATGTCGTACTTCGCATCGTCGATGACCTCACCGACATCGACCGCCGTTTCATGCCACCGATCGTTGCCGTGCTCGATCTGCTCGATGCCGCCGACACACGCGCTGCCGCCGAGGCGCTCCGCGTCGTCCGATGACCACCGTCGACTTCAGCCGACTCCACCCTGCTGGCCTTGCCACGTGGACGGCGATCGGCCGCTTGGTCGCCTCGACCGACACTCAGGCGTGGGCGGTCGTCGGCGGCCAGATGGCGGCCATCCACGCAACCATCTGGGGCGTCGATGTACCCCGGGCGACCGACGACGGCGACATCGTGGTCGACGTCCGCTCGCACACCCGCGCTGCGCTGCGAAACGTCGCTGATGCGCTCGTTGCCGACGGCTTCGGCTCGGAACAGTCGTCTGAGGGGATCGTCCGCTTCGTCAAGGGCGACGCCAAGATCGATCTCCTCGCACCCGACGGGCTCGGGCGGGGTCCGGTCGAGACCGGGAAGGGACGTGTCGTGCAGGCGCCCGGTGCCACCCAGGCGGTCAAACGTGCGGAGCCTGTCATCGTCGAACTCGCGACGGCGCGGTTCGAAGTCCGCACTCCGAATCTGCTGGGTGCGATCATCGCAAAGTCAGCTGCAGCGACCGAGGTGATCTCCGCCTCCCGTTTCGACAAGCAGAAACACGAGCGCGATCTCGCGACGCTCCTCATGTGCGCAGCGCGAGATTCGTCGCTGGAGCAATGGGCCGAGGCCATGACGAAGAAGGATCGAAAGCGCCTGACCGCTGCTCGTCGAGCATTCCACGACGCCGCGCACCCTTGCTGGTCCGACGGCGCCAACCGGAGCGATCTCGAGGCCGTGCTCTCGCTGCTTCTCGGTTGAGTCGATCGAGGCCGGCTAATGCGAGCTCAGCGCATCGGGGCTGGGAGGTCGTCGGCGTGGACGACCGTGAGGCGTTGCGTCGAGCGGGTGAGCGCGACGTAGAGCGCTCGCATACCGTGTTCGATGTCGGACACGATGCGGCTCGGCTCGACCACGATGACGCCGTCGAGTTCGAGCCCCTTGACCACGCTCACCGGCACGAGGGTGACGCCGGCATCGAGGCCCGTTCGCGTCGCCGTGCCGTGGTTGACACCAGCAGCGGTCAGCGCCTCGGAGATGTCGAGCAGCATGCCGTCGGGCGCCACCACACCGAGGCTCGCGCCGGGGATCGCCTCGGCCATCAGTTCGACCTCGCGACGAACCGTGTCGGGCAGCTCCGCGAGCGACGGGGCGCGCACGATCGACGGGCCGACGTCACCGACGCGCACCGACTCGGGCGCTCGCAGGCCCGGCGTGGCGGCCGCCATGACCTTGGTGGCGAGCTCCATGATCTGGCCGGGGATGCGGTAGCCGACCGACAGGCCGATGACCCGCGGTGGCTTGCGATCGGGCAGGTACTGCAGCACGTCGTCCCAGCCGTCGGGCGCGAGTGCTCCGGTGGCCTGGGCGATGTCGCCGACGATCGTCATCGAACCGCTGAGCGAACGACGCGTGGCCATCTTCAACTGCATCGGCGTGAGGTCTTGCACCTCGTCGATCACGATGTGTCCGTACGTGCGGATCTCGTCGAACTCGTCGAGCTTGCCACCCTTGCCCGGCTTGGGGCCGAGCACGTCGAACGCGTCGTCGAGCAGCGCGACGTCGGCGAGCGTCCAGCGGACGTCGTCGACCGATGCCGACCGCGGCCGGAACAGCAACAGCGCCTCCGTCTCCGACATGACGCCGCGAGCGGCGAGCTTGAGGAGCGCCTTCGATCCGAACAGGTCGTGGAGCAATTGCGCCGGGGTGAGCACCGGCCACATCCGGTCGAGCACTTCACGCATCTCGAGCGTGCCGCGGAACGCGTCCTTGATCTGGCGCGGCCCGACCTCGGCATCGCGTGACGAGGCGGCGAACGCGGCGTAGACCTCGTTCTCGACGTAGCGACGGCCGGCGTTGTGCCGCTTGAAACGGCGACGCGCGTTCTTGACGATGCGGGCGCTCTCCTGTGCCCGCAGACGGATGTACTCGGCGCCGAACGGTAAGACGACGTCGTCTTTGAGCGGGCGGCGGCGATCGGCGACCGCGTTGTCGATGAGGTCCGACATGCGATCCTCACCCTTGAGGCGCGCCGTGTCGGGCGAATCGTCTCCCTCGTCTCCGGGTCGCAGGTACTGCACACCGCGGACGAGATCGGCGAGCACGACCTGCTCGACGCCGGCCTCGCCGAGCGACGGGAGCACCCGTTCGATGTAGCGCAGGAAGACACGGTTCGGCCCGATGACGAGCACGCCCTGGTCTTCGAGCGGGAACCGGTGGGTGTAGAGCAGGTAGGCGGCACGGTGCAGCGCCACGACCGTCTTGCCCGTACCCGGGCCACCCTGCACGACGAGCACACCGTGCTGCGGCGAGCGGATGATCTCGTCTTGCTCACCCTGGATGGTGGCGACGATGTCGCCGAGCGTGCCGGTGCGTCCACGTTCGAGCGAGGCGAGCAGCGTCGAGTAGCCGCGCAGCCCCGAGTCGGCCGAGACCACACCGCCGGAGCCGCCGTCGAGTCCGTCGTCGTGGCCGACGCCGAGGTGGCCGGCGCCGAACAACTCGTCTTCGATGCCGAGCAGGTTGCGACCCTCGATCGAGAAGTGGCGCCGACGAGCGAGCCCCATCGGGTCGCGGCCGGTCGCCCGGTAGAACGGCTCGGCGACGGGCGCACGCCAGTCGATCACGACGGGTTCACGCTCTTCGTCGGCGACGGCGAGTCGGCCGATGTGGAACGACTCGAACTGATCGGGTGACTCGGCGACCCGGTCGATCCGACCGAACACCAGCGACGCATCGCCGAGGTCGAGGTCTTCGAGTCGCCGCACGACGGCGCCGTCGAACGCGTTGCGTTCGAAGCGCGCCTGGAACGTGCCGCCCATGTCGGCTTCGTTCATGTCGCGGATCTTGAACGCAGCCAGGCGGCTGGTTTCCAAGCACTCGTACGCGTGATCGATGTACGCCTGCTCGTCTGCGAAGTCGGGGTGCTGCGTCATGGGCGCAGAAATGCTATCGGCGTGGCTGCACAACGCTGATCTCACCTGCGTCACACCGGTCGCGAGTGCGTGCGGCCGACCCGGGGTCGTGCGTCGGAACCACGTGCGGCCGACCCGGGGTCGGAGGCTCGCCGATAGCGTCATCGCCGATGTCTGACGCTGTAGACGTGCCCTTCCTCGACGCGGCCCACGGTCGCAGCGGGCGTCACACCCCGGTGTGGTTCATGCGCCAAGCCGGACGCTCGCTCCCCGAGTACAAGTCGGTGCGCGGCGAAGGCTCGATCCTCCACGCCATCAAGCAGCCGGACGTGGCGGCCGAGATCACGCTCCAACCGGTGCGCCGCTACGGCGTCGACGCGGCGGTGCTCTACTCCGACATCGTGGTGCCGCCGCACGCGGTCGGTTTCGGCATCGACGTCGCCCCCGGCACCGGACCCGTCGCCGACGTGCCGTTCCGTTCGCGAGCCGACCTCGATCGCCTCCGTCCGCTCGAAGTCGACGACGTGAGCTACGTGGTCGACACGGTGAAGCTGCTCGCCGCCGAACTCCCTGCCGACGTGCCGCTCCTCGCCTTCGCCGGCGCACCGTTCACCGTGGGCAGCTACCTGATCGAAGGGCGGCCGAGCAAGGACTATCGCTACACCAAGGCGATGATGTACGACGACGAGTCGCTGTTCAACGACGTGATGGACCGCCTGGCCACCTCGGCGATCACCTTCATCAGCGCGCAACTCTCGGCGGGCGCCCGCGCCTTCCAGTTGTTCGACTCGTGGACCGGATCGCTGAGCAAGCGTGACTACGAGCACTTCGTGAAGCCGCACTCGACTCGCGTGTTCGCCGAGTTGCACGAACGCCACCCCGACGCCGCGTACATCCACTTCGGCATCGGTTGCGACCACCTGCTCGAGTCGATGTACGACGCGATGCCGGCCGATGGTCGGCGCGTGCTCGGTCTCGACTGGCGCACGCCGATCGACGAGGCGCGCAGCCGACTCGGCGACGACCTCGTCGTGCAGGGCAACCTCGATCCGGCGCTCGTCCTCGCCGGCGAGTCCGCTGCGGTGCGCGGCGCCGAGCAAGTGCTCGCCGACAATCGACGAGCCGACGGATCACAGCATCCTGGCCACATCTTCAACCTGGGCCACGGCGTCAACCAGCACAGCGACCCGGGCGTGCTGCAAGCCGTCGTCGACCTCGTCCACGAGCGCACCTCCTAGCCCGCGCCCAGCCATGACCGATCAGCGAGCAGGACGCGTCGCCGTCATCGGTGGCGGCATCACCGGTGCGGCCGCTGCCTTCGAGGCCGCCTCGTCGGCCGAGTCGGTCACCCTGTTCGAAGCCGATGATCGTGTCGGCGGCAAGATGGCCTCCACACCGTTCGCCGGTGTCGCCCATGTCGATGCCGCAGCCGACGCGTTCCTCGCCCGGGTGCCCGATGCCGTCGCGTTGGCCGCCGAGGTCGGGATCGGCGACGAACTCGTCCACCCCGAGAAGGTCGGCGCCGCGGTCTGGTACGACCGCATGCACGACATCCCCGACGGTTTGGTGCTCGGCGTGCCGGGCAACCCGTTCGCGCTCGCCCGCAGCGGCCTGCTCACCTGGCGCGGCAAGGCCCGCGCCGCACTCGAACCGTTCCTGCCGCGCACCTCGCTCGCTCCCGACAGCATCGGCGCGTTCGTGCGGGCCCGCTTCGGTGACGAGGTCCACGAACGCCTCGTCGACGCGTTGGTCGGCAGCATCTACGCGGCCGACACCGACCGGTTCAGCCTCGCCGAGATCCCGCAACTCGCCGCGCTGAGTTCGCATCGGAGCTTGCTGCTCGGCGCTCGCAAGATCGCTGCGAAGAACGCCGGCACCGCGTCGGCCACGGCCGCACCGATCTTCGCCGCGCCCGCCGGTGGCATGCCCCGACTGACCGACGCCACCGTCGAGGCCGCTCGCCAACGCGGGGCCGACGTCCGCCTCGGAGCATCGGTGACCGCTGAGCCCGACGACTCTCGGTGGCGGGTGGCCGGCGACGTGTTCGACGCCGTGGTGATCGCCGCCCCGCCCCGCACGCTGGTGAGCACGCTGCCCGGCGCCGATCTGGGAGCAGCGATCGAGTCCGCGTCGGCCGACGTGGTGATGGTGACCCTGCACGTCGACGACGGCGAGTGGCCCGAACGGTTCACCGGCCGCAGCGGCTACCTGGTGCCCAAGCCAGTGCAGCGCGACGTGACCGCCGTGTCGTTCGGTTCGCAGAAGTGGGCGCACTGGACGCCGCCGTCGGGTGGGCAGGTCCTCCGCGTGTCGGTCGGGCGTGACGGCGCTCCGGTGCTGCACCTCTCCGACGACGAGATCGTCGAACGAGTGCTCGCCGACCTCGACCGCCACCTCGGCGTGGCGTTCAGCCCACTCGAAGTCCGCATCACCCGGTGGCCCGGAGCCTTCGCCCAGTACCGGCCGCACCACCGGGCACGGGTCGACGATCTGCGCAGCCATCTGCCCGACGGGATCTTCGTGGCCGGCGCCGGGTACGACGGCATCGGCATTCCGGCGTGCATCCGCAGCGGGAGAACAAATGCGGAACACGCGGTCCGCCACGCACGAACTCTGGCATCATGAGTTGCGGATGAAGGGCCTGCGCACACGCACCGAGTCGACGGAGTCCGAGGGGTCTCGTCGCCGCGCGCTCATGATCGGCGCGCCCGTTGCGGTCGTGGCGCTCGCCATCGGCGGCGTCGTGTTCGCAATGCAATCCGACGGCGACTCGATCAAGACGGCCGAGGCGTCCGATCTCACCACGACCACTGTCGCCACCACGACCACCGAGGCGTCCGCCGAGGTGTTCAGCGAGGCCGAGGTCACCACACAGCCGGCCCCGACCACCACTCCCACCACGTCCACGACCTCCACCACGTCGACGACGACCACCACCTCCACGACCGTGCCGCCGAGCACGTTGCCCGAGCAGCCCGACGTTCCGATCGCTCCGCCCGCCGATCCGCGCGGCTACGAAGACCAGATCCAACTCGGTGGCATCTCGATCCCGAAGCTCGGGGTCGACGAACCGTTGCTCGAAGGCATCCGACTCACCACGCTCGACAACGGCCCGGGCCACTGGCCCGGCACGGCGATGCCCGGCGAGGTCGGCAACGTCGTGGTCGCTGCCCACCGGACGAGCCACGGCGGCCCGTTCCGCCACATCGACACGCTGGTCGCCGGCGACGTGGTCAACTTCACGGTCGATGGCGAAGTCATCGAGTACACGGTGACCGGCACGCAGATCGTCAACCCCGACGCGATCTGGATCGTCGACCCGACCGACACGCCGACCGCGACGCTGTTCGCCTGCCATCCGCCCGGATCGGTCGCGCAGCGCATCGTCGTCAACCTCGCGCTTTCGGAGTAGAACACTGCGGGTGTCAACACCCACCGACGATGTCGAGGCCGCGCCCGAGAGCGCTCCGAGCGACGACACCGTCGTTGCTCCGCCACTCGTCGATCGGATCGCGGCGCCGGCGCTCGCGCTCGGCTCGGGTGCCCTGGTCGCGCTGTCGCTGCCGCCGTGGGGGTTCTGGCCGCTGGCCCTCGTCGGCATCGCCCTGTTCGGCCTCGTCCTCGACGGGTGCGCCACCGCCAAGCAACGCCGACGCCGCGGTTGGCTCTTCGGCGCCGGGTGGATGTACCTCGGCATGGGGTGGATGGTGCAGCTCACCCTCCCCGGCTATCTCGCCGCCGCGGCCATCTTCGCCGCCCTGCACGGTCTGGCCGCGTGGGTCGCTCCGACCGGCCGCTGGGCCTCGATCGGCCGCCCCGCCGCGCACACCCTCGTCGAAGCGCTGCGGTTCTCGTTCCCGTTCGGCGGCGTGCCGCTCGCATCGCTCGGCATCTCGCAGGTGTCGGGCCCGTTGGCCACCGTCGCCCGCGTCGGCGGCGTCATCCTGCTCAGCTGGGTCACGTTCCAGATCGGTTTCGCCGCGTCCCGCCCCGATCTCCTTCGGCGCCGATCACCGCAGGCCCTCGCCGGTGCGGTCGCGGCCGTGGCGGTCGTGCTCGTGTCGTTCGTGGCACCGACGGGATCCCCGACCGGTGAGACCCTCCGCGTTGCCGCCGTTCAGGGCGGCGGCGAGCAGGGCACGCGAGCGCTCGACGTGCCGTCGATCGAGGTGACGCAACGACACCTCGAGGCGACCGCCACGATCGAACCCGACCCCGAACTCGATCTCGTCTTCTGGCCCGAGAACACGATGGACGTCATCCGCTTCGAAGGCTCCGAGATCGCTGCGCTGGTCACCGCCGAGGCCGCCCGCCTCGACGTGCCGATCTCGGTCGGGCTGACCGAAGACGTGGTCCTCGACGACGGCAGCCGCCGCTTCACCAACGCGCAGGTGATCGTCACACCCGACGGCGAGATCACGAGCCGATACGACAAGGTCCGCCGCGTGCCCTTCGGCGAGTACGTGCCGCTCCGGGGCGTGATCGAGAAGCTCAGCTCGGCGGTCGACCAGATCGGCGATGCCGTCGCCGGCACCACGCCCGCCTACCTCGATCTTCCGGGTGGCGAACGGCTGGCGACCGTGATCTCGTGGGAGGTGTTCTTCGGTGGGCGCGCTCGCGAAGGTGTGGCGCTCGGAGCGCAGGCGATCCTGAACCCGACCAACGGTGCGAGCTACACGGGCACGATCGTGCAGACACAGCAGGTCGCATCGAGTCGATTGCGGGCGATCGAGACCGGCCGCTGGGTGGTGCAGGCAGCGCCGACCGGCTTCACGGCGTTCGTGTCACCCGACGGCGACGTGGTCGAGCGCAGCAGCCAGCGCGAGCAGACGGTGATCGTCCGCGACATCGAGTTGCGCTCGGGCAACACGTGGTACGTCTCGCTCGGCGACCGCCCGTTCATCGCCGCACTGCTCATCGCGTTCGCCGCCGCGGTCTCGATGTCGATCAAGCGGCGCTCCAGCAGCTCCGCGTCCGAGACCGAGTCCGAGCTGGTCGCCGAGGGCTGACCGTTGACGCCTTGCGTCGGCTGCTGGCTTGCGGTCGCCCGCTCGCAGCCGCTCGCTCAGGTCTCGAGCATCAGGGTGATCGGGCCGTCGTTGACCAACTCGACCTGCATCTCGGTGCGGAACCTGCCGGTGGCCACATCGGCGCCTGCGGCACGCAACTGCTCCACCACACGCTCGACCAACGGCTCGGCGTGCTCCGGGCGAGCGGCGTCGACCCAACTCGGGCGGCGCCCCTTCTCGGTGTTGCCGTACAGCGTGAACTGACTCACCACGAGCACCTGCGCGCCCACGTCGGCAGCACCGAGGTTCATCACGCCGTCGGCATCGTCGAAGATCCGCAGTCCCCAGATCTTCGCGGCGAGCTTGTCGGCCTGCGCGGTGGTGTCGTCGTGGGTCACGCCGACGAACGCACACAGGCCGTGCCCGATCGATCCGGCCAACTCGAATTCGTCGTCAGCGCTCGCGCGGCTCGTGACCGACGCCCGTTCCACTCGTTGCACCAGTGCACGCATGCCGACAGTGTGCCGCAGCTTCGGCCGCTCGTTCCCTACAGTTCCGACGATGACCGACGACGTCCTCCTGCTCACGGCCACCGACGGGGCGACGAGCGTGACCGCCGAGATCGACCTCGCGTGCGGCGGACGGGTGCGGCAGGTCACCATCGAGCGAGGCGGCGAATCGGTCGATCTGTTGGCGGCCAGCGGCGACGTCGGGCAGGCGACGGCGACGTCGTGGGGATCGTTCCCGATGGCGCCGTGGGCCGGTCGGCTCCGCCACGGACGGTTCGAGTTCGAGGGACGGACGATCAGCATCGACCTCAACCACGAAGACGGCACGACGACCGGCGGCGGCCGCGTCGATCCGCCGGTCCCGGCGCTCGACCGCTCGCCCGACCCCGGATCGTCCGCCTGGCGGCAACATGCGATCCACGGCACGACGTTCCAACGTCCGTGGTCGGTCGCCGATGTCGGCGACGACCGGTGCGCGCTGCACTGCCCCATCGACCAGGTGGGCGGTTGGCCGTTTCCTGGCACGGCGCGCCAGTCGATTCGGCTCCGGCCCGACGGCATGGAGTTCACGCTGTCGGTCGAGGCTGCGGCCGACACGTCGTTCCCAGCGGCGATCGGCTGGCACCCGTGGTTCGTGAAGCCGGAGACGCTCGACGTGTCGCCGACGGCGATGTACGTCCTCGACGAGATCGGCCTCCCGACGGGCGAACTGCGTGACCCGACACCCGGTCCGTGGGACGACTGTTTCCGCAATTCGGCTCCCGTCCGACTCGTCTACCGACGGGAGATCGCGCCCGTCGTCACCGTCACCTCCGACTGCGATCATCTCGTCGTGTACGACCGCCCGGAACACGCCACCTGCGTCGAGCCACAGTCCGGCCCGCCCGATGCTCCGAACGTCGATCCGAATGTCGTCTTCACCGGCTCACCGCTGATGCGTACGATGGGTTGGTCGTGGTGACGATTTCCTGACCACGAACTGACGAGAACTCCTCGTCGAAAACCGCGAGAACGTCATCCCCGCCTGCTCTGGACAGGTGAGGAGATGACCCATGGTCCATGACAACCACCGACACCGACGCCCAACTGGTCGCCAGCCATCTGGCCGGCGACCCGAGCGCGCTCGCTGGGATCTACGACCGATATGCCGATTCGCTGCACGACACGGCGGCGGCGATGCTCAACGACCGCCACGAGTCGGCCGATGTGCTGCAAGACGTCATCCTCATCGCTGCCGAACGACTCGGCCAGCTGCGCGATCCCGAGCGACTGAAGCCCTGGCTGTTCGCGATCCTGCGCAACGAGGTGTATCGGCGCACGAAGAAGCGGAAACGCACGATCGCGACCGACTTCTCTGGGGCGGACGACGGATACGACATGGCTGACGATCGCCACCTCGACGTCGACGAGGAAGTCATCGAAGACACCGCTGGCGAGGATCTCGCCGAACTCGTTCGCGGTGCCGCGCGCGGGCTCGACGAGCGCGACCAACTCGTGCTCGAACTCTCGGTGCGCCAGGGGCTCGAAGGTCAAGACCTGGCGGACGCGCTGGGCGTGAGCGCGAATCAGAGCTACACGCTCGTGCACCGCATGCGCGAGCGCGTCGAGCGGAGTCTGTCGGCGTTCGTCGTCGCCAAGGCCGGCCGCAAGGACTGCGACGATCTCGACAAGCTGCTCGCCAAGTGGGACGGCGAGTTCACCGTGCTCATCCGCAAGCGCGTCGCTCGACACATCGACAACTGCGAGGTCTGCGACACGCACCGCGGCAAGGTCGCACCGCTCGCCCTGTTCGCCGGCGCGCCGGTGCTCGCCGCTCCGGTCTCGCTCCGCGACCGCATTCTCGAGGCGGCCGCCGTGCAGGCAGCGGCCCCGTCCACGCCGTACGGCTTCACCGCCGACGGCGGCTTCCCGCAGGTCGTGCGCATGGGTCGCAAGGTCGCCGCGTGGGTGGCACCGACGGCCGCTGCGTCGCTCGTTCTCGTCGTCGCGTCGTTGAGCTTCTTCTGGCTCAATCAGACGGGCGAGTCCGACTCGTTGCGAGGCGCCACGATCGACACCACCACGACGCTCGCTCCCGAGACCACCACGACCGATCTGGCCGTCGCTCCGTCGTCGTCTTCGTCGTCGACCAGTTCGACGACCAGCACGACCGGGCCGACGACCACCACGACGACCGTCCCCGACACGACGACGACCACCGCCGTCACCACGACCGTTGCCCCCACCACGGTCGCTCCAGCCGTCACGCAAGCCCCGCCTCCGCCTCCTCCGCCGCCGCCGGCGACCGTTGCGCCGACGCCGACGTCACCACCCGCCACCTCACCGCCGACGACGCTCCCGCCGGCCACCACCACGACCACGACCACCACGACGACCACCACCGAACCCGCGGCTCCGGGCCAACTGAGCCTCTCGGGTGGCCTGATCAACCTGGGATCCAACTCGAACTCCGGGTCGGTCACCGTGTCGAACACCGGTGGTCAGCCGATCAGCTACACCGTCACCGGCGCCACGGCCCCCTTCACCGTGTCACCCACCTCGGGAACGCTGAGCCCCGGTGAAACCCAGCAGATCGTCGCTTCCATCGACCGGTCGGGGCTCCCCGAGGGGCAGACCCAGTTCCGCAACGTGCAGGTGTCGGGCGGTGGCCAGTCGCTCCCGCTCGACCTGCAGGCATCGGTCGAGCGTCCGCCGACGCTGTCGGCGAGCACGCCGGCCGTGTTCTCTTCGGGCCCGTTCGGCGCCGGGTGCGTGCTCTATTTCTCCGGGCTCGCCGACATCTCCGACGAGTCCCCGCCGATCAGCGCCACGTTCGCCGTGTCGGGCGGGCCGCTCGGCCAGTCGGGTTCGACCGCGTTGGCCCCGCCGACCAGCGTCGGCCCGTGGTCGGGCACGATCCAGATCGGTTACGTGTCGAGCTCGGAGGTGAACGGCACGTGGAGTTGGTCGGTCAGCGCCACCGACTCCCGTGGCAACACCTCCTCCACCGGCGGCTCCGTCAACGTCTCCGTCACCTGCTGAACCTGATTACGCAGCTCCCGGAGCGATGTAACCAACTCGCCCCAAACCTGGTTACGCAGCTCCCGGAGCGTCGTAACCAACTCGCCCCCGAACCTGGTTACGCGGCTCCCGGAGCGTCGTAACCAACTTGGCCGGAAAGCTGGCGAAGAACTCGCTCGCGAAACTGGCGGAACGACGGGTCGACAGCGAGCCGGGCTCGTCCGCGCGCTGCGGCGTTGCGCACCGTCTGACTCGAGGAGAATCCGACCACCTCCGCCACGAATGCGGCCGATGCGACACGCAATTCGAGCGCCAGCACGGCAACGAGCGATCGGGGATCGTTCCGGCAACCGCGGCGGACGGCTCGTAGCGACTCGGGCTCGATTCCGGCGCAAGCGGCAACCGCGTTGCAGACGTCGTCGATGGTCGCCGGGCGAAGCGGTGGCCGCGCTCCGCTGTACTGGGCATCGGTCGGATGGGCGCGCTGCACGAAGTCGAGGTACGCGGCGCGATCGCCCAGGAAGGGAGCGAGCAGCGCGCCGGTCGTGAGCCAGTCGGGTGTGGGTCTCGACCCGAGATACGCAGGAAGGCTGGAGTATCGGTACGACGGCAGAGCCCGCACTCCGACGATGTCGATCGGGTTGCGGTGGACATAGCGGCCCTCGACCATCAGCATGTTGGAGTCGACGATCGGCACCGCATTGAACCGACTGTCGCAGAGCGGCCCGGATCGATCCGTCGTGTCATTGAAGTACAACGCGTACTCCTTGCCGAGGAAGTACATCGCTTCGCTCAGTCGTTTCCCGACCGCCTGCAGGATCAGGTGGTAGTGGTTCGTCATGAGCGCGTAGGCGTGAACCAGGACGCCACGTTCGGCGACCATTTCTGCGAGCAGGAGTTCGAACCATCGCTGGTCGCGATCGGATACGAAGATGTCTTGTCGATCGGCGCCCCTGTTGAACACATGGAACACCTCAGAGGAGTCGAGCCCAGAACGTCGTGGCATCGCTCCATCATCCAGCCGAACCCGAAAAACCCGGCAGGCCGTGCAAAGTTGATTACATCGCTCCCGGAGCGATGTAATCAACTTGGGTGGGGGTGAGTCTCACTTACCGGTTGGTAACTGGTGGCTGTAACATCGTTCCAATGGCATCGAATGGATCGGGAAGCGTGTTGGATCCGGATGCGCCGCTGAAAATCGCCTACCTGACGTATCGCGGCAAGCCGCACGTCGGCGGCCAGGGTGTGTACACGCGGCACCTCACCAAGGCGCTCGCCGACCTCGGCCACACCGTCGAGGTCTTCGGCGGCCAGCCCTACCCCGTACTCGACGAGCGGGTCGAGCTGCACAAGTTGCCGAGCCTCGACACGTTCAACGACCACTTCCCCGGCCGGCTCCCCGGCTACTGGGAGATCAACGACCGCTACGACCTGCTCGAGATGGCGCAGTTCCTCACCGGCACCTTCCCCGAGCCACTCGCCTTCTCGGCCCGCGCCGCCAACGAGTTGAAGAAGCGCACCCACGACTTCGACCTCGTCCACGACAACCAGTGCCTGGGCAAGGGCATCTTGAAGATCGAGGAGCAGATCCCGACGATCGTCACGCTGCACCACCCGATCACCAAAGACCGCGAACTCGAGATGAGCCACGCGAAGTCGCGGTACAAGCGCTGGTCGGTGGGCCGCTGGTACTCGTTCGTCAAGATGCAGGGCAAGGTCGCGTCGAAGATGCCCCGCATCGTCGTGGTGAGTCAGAACTCGATCGACGACATCCACAAGGACATGGGGGTGAGCCGCGACCGCATGCGCCTCGTGCCCGTCGGCGTCGACCCCGATCTGTTCCGCCCGCTCGACAACGTCGAACGCAAGCCCGGCCGCCTCATCACCACCGCGTCGGCCGACGTGGCGCTCAAGGGCCTGTCGTACCTGCTCGAGGCGATGGCGAAGCTGCGCACCGAGCGTGACGTCACCCTCACCATCATCGGCAAGCCCAAGCCCGGCAAGTCGATGCGCCTCATCGAGGAGTTGGGCCTGAAGGAGCACATCGAGTTCGTGTCGGGCGTGCCCGACGAGCGAATCGTCGAGCTGTACTCCGAGGCTGAGCTGGCCGTCGTGCCGAGTCTGTACGAAGGGTTCAGCCTCCCGGCGATCGAGGCGATGTGCTCGGGAACCCCGCTCGTCGCCACCGACGGCGGCGCCCTCCCCGAAGTCACCGGCGTCGACGGCGAGACCACGCTGCGCTGCCCGGCAGGCGATGCCGACGCACTCGCTGCGGCAATCGCACGCGGGCTCGACAGCAAGGAACTGCGCGACAAGATCGGCGAAGCCGGTCGCCAGCGCGTGCTCGACCGCTGGACGTGGAAGCGCTGCGCCGAGCTCACCGTCGATCAGTACCGCGAGGTGCTGGCCATGCCCGCCAACGTCGAGAAGCTCCGCCGCAACGGCCGGCTCTGACGGGGGACGACGCATGCTCACCATTCGTTTCGATCGCCTCGGCCTGCAGCCGGGCCACCGTGTCCTCGACGTCGGCGCCGGATTCGGTCGCCACGTGTTCGAGTGCGCTCGCCGAGGTGCCGACGTGGTCGCACTCGACTACGCCGAAGACGAGGTCGTCGAGACCCGCGCCACGCTCGGCGCCATGGTCGACGCCGGCGAGATCGACATCGAACGCTTCAAGGGCGTGCTGCGCGGCGACGCCACTCGCCTGCCGTTCGACGACGATTCGTTCGACATCGTCATCACCTCCGAAGTGCTCGAACACATCCAGGACGATGTGGCGGCGATCGCCGAGATGTTCCGGGTGCTCAAGCCGGGCGGCATGTTCGCTGCCACGGTGCCGGCGTGGGGCCCGGAGAAGATCAACTGGATGCTGTCGGACGAGTACCACGCACCCAAGAGCGTCGGCGGGCACGTGCGCATCTACTCCAAGACCGAGTTGAGCGCGAAGCTGCGGTCGGCCGGCCTCGACGTGCGCGGCACCCACCGGGCGCATGCACTGCACTCGCCGTACTGGTGGCTGAAGTGCGCCGTCGGCCCGCGCAACGACGATCACCCGTTGGTGGCGAAGTACCGCAAGTTCCTCGAGTGGGACATCGTCGAGCAGCCGACGTCGACCAAGATCGCCGAGAAGGTGCTCTCCCCCGCCCTCGGCAAGAGCATCGTGTTCTACGCCCACAAGCCGGCGAGCGCGTCGGCAGACAGCGCGGCTGCATGAGCGCGATCCCCGAACTCGAGGGTGTCATCACCGCCGACGAGCTCCGCACCACCGCCGAGCACCTGGCGTCGTTGCAACTCGATACGGGCATGATCCCCTGGTTCCCCGGCGGGCACTGCGACCCGTGGAACCACGTCGAGACGGCGATGGCGCTCGACGTGGCCGGGCTGCACACCGAGGCCGAGCGGGCCTACATCTGGCTGCAAGACACCCAGCGGGCCGACGGGAGTTGGCACGCCTACTACGCCAACGACGGCTCGGTCGAGGAGTCGAAGCTCGACACCAACGTGTGCGCGTACATCGCGACGGGCGTGTGGCATCACTGGCGCAGCACGTGGGATCGTGGATTCGCCGAGAACTTGTGGCCGACGGTGATGAAGGCGCTCGACTTCGTCCTGTCGCTGCGACGCGACGACGGGCTCGCGCTGTGGGCGATCGAGGCCAACGAGCGGCCGTGGAACTACGCCCTGCTCACCGGCACGGCGAGCATTCAGCACGCCCTGCGCTGTGGCGCGCAACTGGCCGAGGCGCTCAACGAGCCGCGTCCCGATTGGGTTCGTGCCGCCGACGAGATGGCGCTCGCCGTTCGCACCAAGCCCGAGTCGTTCGAACCGAAGACGCGCTGGGCGATGGACTGGTACTACCCCGTCCTGACCGGTGCGATGACCGGCGACGACGCGAAGAAGCGCATGGCGAGTGGCTGGGACACGTTCGTGATGGAAGGTCTCGGCATTCGTTGCGTCAGTGACGAGCCGTGGGTGACCGCGTCGGAAACGGCCGAGTGCGCGCTCGCGTTCGCGGCGATGGGCGACACGTCGACGGCCACCGATCTGCTCCAGTGGACGCGCACGCACCGTCGTGACGACGGGTCGTACTGGACCGGCATCGTGTACCCGGTCGAAGGCGGCAAGCACGATGCGCCGGTCCTCTTCCCGTTCGACGAGCACACGTCGTACACGGCAGCAGCCGTGGTGCTGGCGGTCGACGCCATCACTCGCACCACGCAGGCCAGCAACCTCTTCGTCGCCTGACCGGCCGGTCTCGCTGCCGCTCCGAGTCGGCGGGAACGGGCGGGCGAGCAGACCGTCCGCGTGGGAATGTGGTCGGCGATGGAACCGATTCGCGTCGTCAGGAGTTTCCTTCTGTGACTCAGGCGACCCCGTCGAACCTCGACAGCGAGGCACCTGCCCCCGACCGGGCGGCGCGCACCCACGCCGACCTCGACGTGACGCTCGACTTCGAGGAGTTCTATCGACGACAGCACGCTCGCGTGGAACGGGCGCTGACCCTGAGCCTCGGCAGTGTGGAGACGGGTCAAGACGCCGCCGCCGAAGGGTTCGCCCGGGCGTTGGCCCGGTGGGATCGTGTCTCAGGGTTCGCCAATCCGACCGGCTGGGTCTTTCGGGTCGGTGTCAACTGGGCACGATCGCGTCGACGCCGACGACGGCGCGAGGTGTCGCCCGACGAGTTCGCCCGGCTCGCGATCGACACAGCGTCGACCGACGACGTCCACACCGATCAGGCCGTCGTCGACGCGCTCGGACGGCTGAGCTTCGAGCACCGCGTGGTGGTCGTGGCCAGGTACTACCTCGACTGGTCGGAGGCCGACCTCGCGGCGGCACTCGACATCCCGACCGGAACGGTGAAGAGCCGGACCAGCCGTGCTCTGCAACAACTCTCGACGATCTTGGAGGACGACCAGTGACCGCAGAAGCGCAATCCCCCGACCCGGTCGAGTCGCCGCTCGCGACGTTCGGCCACGACCTGCAACGGCTGGCAGCGAAGCTTCCGGCGACCGACGACGTGGTCGGTCTCGCCGATGTCGAGCGGAGGCGACGGCGCCGGCAACGCCGCACGCAGGCCGGGCTCGCCCTCGCTGCCGCAGGTGTGATCGGCATCGTCGGCGTCGGCCTCACGCTCCGTTCCGACGACACGCCCTCCGACGATTTGATCGTCACGGCCACCCCACCCGTCTCGGCCGATGCGCCGGCGACGTCCGCCACGCCGATCCAGACCACCGATCCGACGACCACCGACCCGGCGACCGCCGTCCCGGCGGATCCCGAGGTGGGGGCCGGTGAGCCGATGGGGCAGCGGGTGCTCGATCCGGTCGACGTGGCGCTGATCGACGTCGAGCCGGTCGATGTGTCGGAGTTCGTGCCGACGATCGAGTTCGAGAGTCCGCCGGGCGTGCCCGCCGATTTCGACGTCGAGGTCGTCTGGGAGTTTCTGGTCGAATGGGACGGCGGCTTCCTCCTGGGACGCTCCGAGCAGGTTCCACCCGACGGCGTGGAGCTGAGCCCGAGCGAGGCCAACGAACTGCTCGGTGAGCAACTCGTCGACGCATTGTTCGCCGACGCGACCGCAACGAGTTCGACGGCCGTCGAAACTCTGAGAGATGCCGGACACGGCGACGAGATCGACGCCATCCTCGATGAGCATCCCGACGTGCTCGAGGCGTTCTTCTCGTTCGAATGGCCGTTCGGGTTGGACGCCTACTTCTCCCCCGACGGCACCGCGTGGGAACCGTTCGAGATCGACGTGCCATCCGACCTGGGCCGCCCTGTGCAGGTCACCGCGGCCGACGGTCGGATCGCCATCCTGACCATGCCGTTTCGCAACGCGCTCCCGCTCGTGGAGCCCATGACGGTCTGGAGCACGAGCGATCTCGGCGACTGGACCGCGCAGACCGTCCCCATCAGCGACCCGTTCGCCGATGCATCGACCGGGGCACGGCAGTACGTCTCCGCCTATGTGCAGGCCGACCAACTCATCGCCGGCGACGCCGGGTGGGGCGTCGAGACCACGACCCATTTCAACATCGACGTGCAGGCGGTGGTCGAGGAGCGCTTCGGCCAGACGCTCAGCGGGTATGGCCTTCGCATCGCCGATGGCCAGGCCCGCATCGACCTCGACCAACCCGGCCAGGAGGAGCAGCAGATCGTGATCGAGTTGGCCGATCTCGGCCTCGACGGCGAGCAGGCTGCGCTCCTGGAGCGCGACAACCTGCTCGAGGTGTGGACGGGCGATTGGGGCGATGCCGATGCCACTCGCTTCGATGAGTCGCTGTACTACTACGGCGGCATGGCGGCCTTCGATGGCGGTATCGCCACGTGGACGGCCACGCAGGTCACGGTCGTCGAACCTGGCTCGGGCGCCACGTCGACGCATCGTTTCCCCGACGCCGACTACTCGGTGTCGACGGTGATCGGCCTCGGCGACCAACTCGTCGTGTACTCGAACGACGCGAACAGCCTCACGGCGTTGTACCGGCTCGACCCGCAGCAATCGACGTGGACACCGCTGACGGTCGACCGACTGCCCGAGAAAATGACGGTCGGGCACGGTTCGAGCGAGTCGGTCCTCACGCTCACCAGCCGTTCGTTGCCGCCCACGCTGGCGACGACCGAGACGTTCGAGCAGGGCGACCACCGATACACGGCGGTGTACGCCCAGCCGTACAACAGCTACGAGGTGCGACGCATCTCGACCGGCGAAATCGTCGTCGAGGAATCGGTCGACGTGCGCGAGCCGGGCTTCAGCGAGGGGCAGCTGTTCGAGTTCCGCACGATGGGAAGCGACTTCGACACGATGACCGTCGTCGACCCGACCACCGGCGATCCGATCATCGAGATGGACGCCGACGACCTCGCCGCCATGTGGGAATCGCAGACCCAGCTCGACGGCAGCCCGATCCCGGAATGGACAGCCGACGACTTCTCGCCGCGCGACACCTGGCTGATGGTTCCGTCGGCCGATGCGTGGTTGCTGCACGACCTGCCCGAGCCGGCGCTCGACGACGACGGCAACCCTCGATACGCGCACGCTCCGGTGGCGGCGGTGAGCGGCGATGTGGTGCTCGTGCAGACCGTCGACGGCTGGCTCCGATTCGAGCTCAGCTGACGGGCATTGCGAGGCGGGTGCGCTGGACTCCCTCGTCGTCGAAGTTGGCTGGGTCGAGCCAGCGTTCGAACTCGGCGCGGATCGCCGGCCATTCGGTGTCGATGATCGAGAACCATGCGGTGTCGCGGGTGCGGCCCTTGTAGACGACGGCCTGGCGAAACAGGCCTTCGTAGGAGAAACCCAACCGCTTCGCTGCGGCGCGCGAGGGTTCGTTGAGGGCGTCGCACTTCCACTCGTAGCGGCGGTAGCCGCAGTCGAATGCTCGCTGCATCATCAGGAACATCGCTTCGGTCGCGAGCGGGGTGCGTTGCATCGAGCGGCCGAAGTGGACGTAGCCGACCTCCACCGATCCCCAGGCCGGCGTGATGCGCTGGTAGCTCGCGTTGCCGACGGCGCGGCCGGTCGAGCGGTCGATGATCGCGCACATGATCATGTCGATGCTCGCTTCGATGCGTTCCGCCCACGTTCGGGTGGCGTCGAGCGATTCGAGGGGTTCGTCGGGCAGGTAGGTCCAGTCCGATCCGTCGGGAGCGGCCGAGAACTCGGACCACAGATCGGCGGCGTGATCGGCGGCGCTGAAGCGGACGACGTCGCAGTACCGACCGATCATCGGGTCGACGGTCGGTGGCCCTGACGGCAGCGGCTGGGTGACCGGCGCACCGACCGGCTGTCCGTGTTCGTTGTGCGGCATGGGGTGATCTTGGCAGTTCACCGCACGCGCCGACGGGCGAGTTCGTGCGACACCTGACCGGGTGCCAAACGGTCGGCCGGGAGTGGGTGCCGACCTACACTCGGCCTGATGAACGCGAAGCCGGTGCGGATGATCCTGTCGGTCTGGAGCTGGTTCGTCCTCGGGCTGTCGGTGCTGATCTGGCTGCCGATGGTGGCGGTCGTTCGGCTCGTGACGATGCCGTTCGACAAGGGCGCGTACGCCGCCGGCTACCTGTTCCGCAAGGTGGTCATGCCGAACAGTTGGCTCAACCCGCTGTGGAAGTTCACCACGTCCGGCGAGGCACCCGATGACATGCGCAAGCCGTACGTGGTGGTCGCCAACCACGAGAGCTTCGTCGACATGCTGCTGCTGTCGCACCTCCCGTGGGAGATGAAGTACCTGTCGAAGATCGAGATCATGAAGATCCCGTTCCTCGGTCAGTTGATGCGCCTCGCTCGTGACATCCCCCTCGTCCGCGGCGACGCGAAGTCGGGTATCGCTGCGCTCAACATCGCGAAGGAGCGGTTGCGCAACAAGACGTCGGTGTTGATCTTCCCCGAGGGAAGCCGGTCGAAGACGGGTGAGCTGCGCGAGTTCAGTGCGGGAGCGTTCAAGATCGCGATCGAGGGCGGCTACCCGATCCTGCCGTTGGCCATCCACGGGACGCGCGACTGCTTGAACAAGGGGTCGTGGATCCAGGGCCGAGCCAACGCCGAGGTGCGCGTGCTCGAGCCGGTGCCGACCGAGGGGCTCACGAAGCGCGACCTCGACGCGCTGCGTACCCAGGTTCGTGACACCATCGTCGCGGCACGCGAACAGTTGCGCACCGAGCACGGGTACGTGGCTCCCGAGCCGGCGCTGCTCGGCGACGACGTCGACGTCGCCTCGTAGTGCAGGTTCCCGTTCGGCTGCTGCAGGCAGCGCGTCTCAACGTCAAGCCGGCGGTGCTCATCGCCATGGCGTCGAGCACGGCCGTGTTCACGGCGACGCCCTTCGTGCTGGGGCCGATCTCCGACGAGTTCGACGTGTCGGTCGGCGCGGCGGGTTGGATGTCGACCGCACAACTGGCGGGCTTCGTCATCGCGTCGTGGGCTGCCGGTCGGTTCCTGCGTCCGGTTCGTTCGGTGTTCATCACGATCGGCCTCCTCGGCCTGGTGGCGAACCTCTCGTCGGCGATGGCACCGAATCTGGCGGTGATGGGCGGCACCCGACTCGTGAGTGGCGTGTCGTTGGGTCTGGCCGCGTGGTTCGGCTGGCAGGACGCATTCGGCGACACGCAGAAGACCGGCGACATGGCGGTCGTCGGTCCGTTGGTCGGCGTGATCCTCGCTCCAGGCGTGGCGATCGTGCTCGACGCCGCCGGGTTGCGATGGTTGTTCGTCGTGCTCGCGTTCGTGGCCGCGTCGCCGCTCGCGTTCGCGCATCAGATCTCGAAGGTCGATCGACTGCGTCCGCACCAGACGCGCCACGCTCCGACGCGTGCGGCGCGGGTCATCCTGGCCTCGCTCGGCATGGTCACGCTCGGCGGTTCGTCGGTGTTCGTGTTCGCCGCGGCCATCGGCACCGACCTCGTCGGTTTCTCCGCGGTGACGGTGTCGTTGGTGTTCAGTGGCAACGCGCTCGCGGCGATTCCGGCGGCTAAGTGGGTCGGCCGTCGTGGCCCGGCGGGGCTGTGGTTCGGGTGCACGGCAGCGCTCGCGTTCCTGCTGCCGACGATCCACGTCAAGCCGGTGTTCGTCTTCGCCCTCGTCGGCTGGGGATTCGCCTTCGTCATGGGCATCCCGGCGGCGTTCAACCTGTTGGCGTCACGGTCGAACTTCCCGCAGGAGCGAGCCGGCGATGCTCAGGCCGTGATGGCCGCGGGTCGCGTGTTCGGGCCGATCATGGGCGGAACGTTCATCGCCGCCGGGCAGACGACGATGATGGGTCTCGCCGCCGCGACCGTGATGACGACCGCTGCGCTGTTGCTGCTCTACGTCGACCGCACGCACGTCAAGGCGCTGATGACCGCCTGACGGTCGTGGTGGCGCGCTCGACGCGCTGTTGCGGTCACGACGTGTAGAGCTGTTGCACCGCCACCACGGCACCGCCGGTGACCTGCACGAACGTGTGGGTGTTCGTGAACTCGTAGCCAACGGGTGCGTCGGCTGCCGGGCTTTCACCGGCGAGGAGTCGGGCGTACTCGGTGGTGCTGATGTCGGCTCGATCGAAGTTGCTCAGGTCGCCGGTGATGACCGTGACCACCGCGTTGGGCGACATGGTCACCGTGGTGCTCGGTTCGAGGAGCGTGCCGAAGCCCGACACGCACTCGACCTCCGGGTGGTCGGGCACGCCGCTGCCGTCGCACGCGAACCACTGCCCGAGCTCGAAGTTCACGGCCTCCCCGTCCGACACTGCGTCTTGCGCGTAGTAGACGCCGTCGGCGAGCGGCTCCACCACCGGCGAGGTGCGGTCGTCGGTGAGCTCGAGGTCGACGGTCGGCGGGCCGTAGCCGCCCAGTTCCTCGTACCCGGTGGTCGGTGGTTCCGTGGCCGGCGGCGCGTCGGTGGGTGGAACGGTCGGCGGCAGTTCGGTGGCCGGCGGTTCGGTCGGCGGAACGGTCGTGGGGTCGTTCGCCGGCGGATCGGTCGGCGCGACCGTGGTCGCGTCGGTTGCGATGTCGGTCGACGTGGGCGCCTCGACGACGGGTGGCGACTCCACCGGTGCCGAGTCCTCTCCGCTCCCACATGCCGTGGCGATGCCACAGCTCAGCAGCACCGACAGAGCGATGCCGACCCGCTTCGACGACGAGGTGACATTCATTGTCAATAATTATTGCGGTTCGCGCGCAGAAGGTACAGCGAAATCTCTCCTACTCCGGCAGACCATGACGGCGGGCCCGCGGAGGCGCCCCGCCTTCGCGTGCGCTCGATCGCTTCGCTCTTGCCCCGCCGGACCAGTTTGAGACGGGCCGCGCTGACTCTGTGAGCGCCGGCCGTCGAGCCAGACGATCGCCGCCGCGGCAGGAAGGCCCGCCAGCCATCCCCAGATGAAGATCAACGCCGAGGTCGACGAGTCGTTCCCGGCGAACACGTACCACATGCCGATCATCGCCACCGCCAGGAGGGTCGCCACGGCTGCCACTTCGGACAGCGAGAGGCGAACAGCGGCGAGCACCGCGATGGTCGGTCCGAGACTGAACAACGCCACCGACGGACCCGAGATCAACGGGTTGGCGTCCACCCAGGCATCGCTGGTCCACGTCCACAACGAGCCAACCGCCGAACCGATGACGGCTGCGACGGCGTAGATCAACAGTCGCCCCGCATACGACTCAGCCAACCGCGACATGCAGCCATTCTTACACCTGTCAGATGATTGCCACCGCGAATGGCGCGAGAAGACCGCAGCCTTCCAAGCTGATGATGCGGGTCCATTCCGGTAGACAGCTCCACGCATAATCCCTGGTCAGAGAGTTTCTGACGAGAGTTTGTGTAACGCCGAGCGGTCTCAGCGGCGTGTCGTGCCTAGGCGTGCCTACCAGCAGACACCGAGCACGAGGAGCCTCGCAATGGTTCGAGCCCGTTCATTCGGAAGCATCCGCAAGTTGCCCAGCGGCAAGTACCAAGCCCGGTACTGGCATCTCGGCAAACAGATCGCCGCCGACCACACCTTCGCTGCGAAGACCGATGCCCGTCGTTGGCTGTCGACCGTCGAGGCCGACATCGTCCGCGGCGACTGGGTCGATCCCGACGCCGGCAAGATCACCTTCGGCGAGTACGCCAACTGGTGGATCGAGCAGAGCGCGACGACCGCTGGCTTCCGCGAACCGGTCGAGGGCGGCGTGGGCGCATGGGGGACCGCCCCCTTCGGGGCTGGCACGCGGGTCGCCCGGCAGCGCATCGCTCCGGTGGTTGACCGCCTCGACGCGTGCGGGCTCGAGGTCCGATGCGTGGACCAGACATCGGAAGGGGAACCGCGCCATCTACCGCTGCGAGGAGCGCCTTGCCACCCACTGCGATCACTTATGGTTCGCACCGTGAGGCAGTAGTCGAGGCGCTCGGCGAAATGCTCAGAATCGTCGGCGGGCATCGTCGATGCCGCTGCGCGGGTGCCAGGACCAGGAGCGCCTGAAGCCTGGTCATCGATTCGGCTACATTCGGAACCACATGGAGATACCTCGTCCCGCCCACATCGACGGACCCCATTGGGAAGCGATTCAGGCACACAAGTCCCGCATTCGAGCCCAGATCGCGAGCGACCACGGCGGCGTCATCGGCGCTTGCAAGGACCTTGTGGAATGCGTCGCAAAGGTCGTGCTCGCCGAGGCGACCTCGCCTGAGATCGCAGACTTCCCCAAGCTCGTCAAGAAGGCGTCCACCCTGCTTGGCAGTGCGACGCCGAAGAACGATGGCGAGGTGCAGGCAGCAACGCTGGCCAAGGGCCTCACCCTGCTGATCAGTGCACAGCAAACCGCCGCACAAGGCTTGAGCGAACTACGCAACGATCACGGAGCTGGTCATGGAAAGCCAACGATGCCGGTCATCGCGGATGAGGACGTCCAACTCGTGCGCTCGTACACGGAGGCATGGGTGCGCTGGGCGCTGGCCCGCCTCGAGCGTCTCCTCGCGAACTCGGTTTCAACACTGATCGCCGAGCTCACCGGGACAACGTTTCGTGCTGGCCTGCTTGCTCAGCGGCTGGAGGAGGTTGGCTTTAAACAACTCCCGGACGAAGAGTTGGAGCGGCTTGGCTTTGCCGTCGCCGAGCGAGGTGTCCGTCGGGACACCTTCGTGGTCGCAGGGGATGGAGTAGAGCCCCTTGAACACGAGGATGGGTGGCCGATTGCGTACCAGTACGGCGTGGCCAAGGGACTCCTCCTGACGTCCGACGGTGTCCTGCGGCCCATTCGACTGAGTGTGCTGGCCGCCATCGTCCCTCGTCTCGGGGCTGACCTTCAGGTCCGTCTACTGGATGAGGTGGAAACAGCTCGGATCGACCCCGCGCTCAGGCGGAACGACGAGGCCATGAATGCCACCTGGACCACGCTGGGAGAGATGTCGGCGCTCATCGACGACGGCCATCGAGCACGGTGGCAGTTGCTTGTGGATCGCTTATTCGTACCGTTCTGACACAGCATTGTGGGCCGCCCATCGCGGTGCGTCAGCGCTCCGCGAAGTGCGCGAGATTGAGCCACCGGCGTTGTTGAGTCGCGCTGCAGCCCGCGCCGCCTGTCTGCGAGGATCCTTGCATGCATCCGCTTCGCCATCGCAGGCTCAGACTCGAACGCGCAGCGCGGATCGCGCTGAGCGCCTCCAGTGCATCGATGCGGTCAGCTCGCGACCGACTGCGGAGAGGTCGCGCACGCCAAGATCTTCAAGAGACTCCGACTCAGTCACCCGACGATCTCCTACGGTTCGCTGACCGCGTGACCGAGCGCCTTCTGGAAGGAGTACCACGCCTGGCGCGTCAGCTCCGACGCGATCGTCGAACGCTCGCGATCACGCTTGAGGCTGTCTGGGGCGACGCCTTCGACCTGTACGACGCGATCGCCTACGCGTCGTATGAACAGGGTGCGCGGTGGGCAGCGGAGGCGACCGTCGATGACGCCACCCGGCCGATCGTCTGGTCAACGCTCTTAGATCTCCACGCTCGTGCGTGCTGCGTCGCAGCCGAGGTTGGCGTTCTCCAGCGAACGGGATTTCCATCGGGCGCTGAGGCTCGTCATCGGACACTGCACGAACTCGCGGTGATCGCAGCCGTCCTTCAGGACTCGGACGAAGAGATCACTCGTCGATACCGGGACTTCGAGGCCGTCGAGCACTACCAGGATGCGAAGGCGTACCAGGAACATGCCGAAGCACTTGGCAGGACGCCGTTGCCCGACGGCGAGATGGCGATACTCCTTGCGTGGCACGACGAAGTAGTCGACCGGTGGGGTGGGAAGTCGTTCGCGCGACCGCTCGGTTGGGCGGCCCCGATCTGCTCGAAATCGAACCCAGGCATTGCCGACCTTGAGGGTCTTGCCGGCGTCGCCCATCTGCGGCCCTTCTATCGGTACGGCAATCACGCCGTCCACGGCGGCCCTCGCGCAGCGGCTCTCCAACGAATCGACATCGAAGGGAAGCCGCATCGGACACCGGGCGCGACCGTCTACGCGGACTTCGCAGAGACCGGCCACGGCGCGATCATCCTGCTGCAGCAGGTCAACGCCGCACTCCTGAGCGAGTTGACACGCAGCGACGGCATCGACACAGACTCGGTCGTCGCTCTCGGCAGCCTCAACCAATTGGTCAACCAATGTGGAGATGCCTTCGGCGCCGCGGCGGACGTCGCCCGATCTCGCGGCTGGTTCTTGCACGGCCGGGACGACTGATGCCGCGATGGCTGGACCTGCGACTCGACCCCAACTGTCGTAGCGTGTCAGATGCCGGGACGTCCGGGAACGGCACCGATGCGCTCGTTCGGGTGCGCCGGTACACCGATCTGCGGGGCGACGTTTGGGGCTAGTTCAGTGCTTCGGCTCACGCAGAGGTTCCTCGACGCGATGCATCGTCGGGCGCGAGCGGTCCAGCCGGCGTGTGACAGCGACTCAGACGACTCCTTAGAAGCGAGGAAGTGCGAGCAAGTTGTCTGTCCACTTGCCGTTGGCGTAGGACCTCAAATGCTTCGGTGTTCCGTCGACGGTTCCGACCTTCGCGTCCTCCGGCATGCTCTGAACCCTGGCGTCACCGTTCTTGTCGTCGATCCAGTCGACCATGACCGCCGTTGTGGACGTGCCAGTGTTGCCGTCCAACGGATTGCGCCATTGCACGCTTGCAATGTGCTCGTGCCCGTCGCCTTCCGACATGTGGACCGCAGTGATGTACACCATTTGGCTTCTCCCCGTTCTCGTGGCACGGTGCCACGTTGGAGTCGAACGTACACACGGGGTGTGACACTGATCAGCGAGCAACCCGGTCTCGGTGACTCGATTCTGGGCGGAAGCGAATAGCAACCCTCCCGACCGATATCGCCCGCGCCCGGTCGCCCGAAGCCCTCACCCGAAATCGGCAACTACGATCGGGTGATCCCACCCATATCGTGCACTGCGCCGAGCGCGCAGCTGATCGTCGAGTTGGTACTTCACGGCCTCGTGCCTACAACGTGCCCGGAACAGCGGATACCGGCCGGACACGGCGGTCACCACCGGGCACATTGGACAGCGACGACATCCACATAACGCCTGCTCACAGCACGTCTTCGCAGGTCACGACGCCACCGACGAAATCGGCTCGCCGCAACTTCCAAGCTGATGATGTGGTTCGATGCCCCGTGCGCTCCACGGGGAAGGCCGTCCCATGCACAAGGGTCCGTCATGGCATGAGCCCGCCCGTTTGGCAACCTCTGCGAACTACCCAGGGTCGCCACCAAGCGAACTGCCCGCGTCTCGGGCGGATAACAGCGCCGCACCAAACAAACACAACAAACGTTCAACTATTGTGTTTTTAGTGTTTACCGTCATAGTCTGACGGCATGCGTGGCGTCACGAGCGACCCCGACCTCCAGCCTCGGGGCGATGAACTACTCACCACAGGCGAGGCGGCGAAACTTCTCAACTGCACGCGCCAGCACGTCGTCAACCTGTGCGACCGAGGCGATCTACCCTTCACCACCATCGGCACGCACCGCCGGATCTCCCGCGAGAACGTCGAAGCCCTCAAGACCAGGACCGATCGACTGAGTCGGGACGAGCGTCGCAGCCTGTGGCTCGCCTACGTCGTCGCGGGCACGATCGCCGCCAACCCCGACCGCACGATCGGAGACGCGCTCGGCAACCTCCACAAGATGCGTCCCAATTCTCGAGGCCAGGCCAAGAAGTGGCTCGACGAGTGGGAGCGCATCTTGAACGGCTCCGTCGATCAAATCCTGGCAGCGCTCACCGACCGTTCACTGCGCGGGCGAGAGCTCCGGCAGAACTCTCCGTTCGCGGGCGCACTCACCGACGACCAGCGCCTGACGGCTCTGGAGGCCTGGCGATCGCACGACGTCGGCAATCCGCGGGGCCGCCGATGAATGGCGAGCAGCTCGCACACGTCGTTCGGGCCGCCGCCACAGTCACCCGCTGCACACCGAACGAGTAGCTGATCGGCCGCGTAGACGGGTCACGCCTACTCGTTCGCCGTAGATGCCACTGGGAACAGGTCTTTCAGCGGGCCGGTGACGAGCTTGGAGATGTAGATCACGTCGTCGCCGACGCTCACCTTGTTGATCGACACGAACGAACTGCTCACCTCGACGTGGCGAGGGTACGTGCCGATCACGTCGTCGGGCGTCAGGTTCTCAGCCTTCTTCTGCTTCACGAGGTGCACGGCCTTGTCGGTCACCACGAGCACCCGGGGCTTGCCGAACAGCGCGCCGAGCAGGCCGCCGGCCAGCAGGATCGGATGTCGCCCGAAGCCGGCCCCGGCGTACTGCACCGTCGCCGTCTCGCCGATGAACGTGCCCTGATAGCGACCGATCATCTTCTCCACGATGTTGTCCGACATTCCCATGGCAACTCCCCCGTTCGTGATGCTCCCCGAATCATAATCCGCGACAAATTTCTCTCGAATCTCGTGACATCACCCCAACTCTGAAGCACCCCTGTCGTACACTTGTTCGTATGGATCGGAACACGATCATCGAGTGCGTGGAGGAGGCCCAGCGGTACGCGGCCGGGCCCACGCCCGAGGTGGTCGATGCGGTTCGAGCACGCCGCCGCCAACGGTCGCATGAGCTCGAGGCGGTGTGGTCGGTCATCGACCGTGGCGTCTACGTCAGCAGCGGATTCCGGTCGGCCACCGACTGGCTCGCCACCACCTCCAACGAGAGCATCGGGCAGTGCAAGACCACGATCCGTCTCGCCGTTCGCATCCAGAACATGCCAACGGTCCGCTCCGCCTTCGCCGACGGCGTGCTCGCCGAGTCAGCGCTTCGACTGCTCACCGAAGCGTGGCACGCCGACATCGCCGACGTGTTCGAACGCGACGAAGCACTGCTCCTCCGCTGGGCCGTCGAGCTCCCGCACAAAGACTTCGCCATGGTCCTCGACACGTGGCGCATGCACGCCGACCCCGACCGTGAAGAGCGCACCGCCCAAGAGCTCTACGAGAAGCGCTCACTCCACCTGTCGTCGATGCTCGACGGGCTCGGACGCCTCGACGGCACGCTCGACCCCGAAGGCCTCGCCCTCGTACGAGAAGCCATTCGAGCGCTCTCCCGCCCCGCCGAACTCGATCAGCGCACCGCCGCACAACGGCGAGCCGACGCACTCGTCGAGTTGGCCCGCATCGCCCTCACCACGGTGAACGACGACGAGTCCGAGCCGTCCAAGCGACGCAAGCGCAACCGGCCGAAGGTCATCGCCACCGTCGAGTACAGCGACCTCGCCGCCAACTCAGGCGGCGGCACGATCGACACCAACCACGACCGCATCGTGGTCCCGGCCGACACCATCCGCCGCCTGGCCTGCGACTGCGGCCTCCACCGCATGGTCACCGACCCGCTCGGCACCGTCGTCGACTACGGGCGCCAACAGCGCACCATCACCGATCAGCAATTCGACCGCCTCGTCATCCGTGACCACGGCTGCCGCTGGCCCGGATGCGGAGTCCCCGCCGCCGGCTGCGACGGCCATCACGCCGAGCACTGGGTCGACGGCGGCGAAACCCACGGCGACAATCTCGTCTTGCTGTGCTGGCACCATCACCACTTCCTGCACGAGCAGCATTGGAGTATCGAGCCCTCCGGGGCCGGCCACTTCACACTCCACGAGCCCAACGGGCAGCCGCACGCCATGCGACCGCCCCTGGTCGGCCTCGCCCTGCCGACGCAACCGACGCTTCCCGTCAGCTGACCTCAGCTGACGCGCTGCAAGATGCGCAAGCTCCCGGTCACACCGGTCTCGACGAAGCGTCCCGACTCGATCGCCGGCAGGTAGATCTGCTCGTACGGCGGCCGACCACCATCGGCCGGATCGGGAAACACGTCGTGAATCGCCAGCGTGCCACCCGGAGCGACGTGCGGCGTCCAGAGCTCGTAGTCGAGCCGAGCCGGCTCGTCACCGTGCCCACCGTCGATGAACAGGAACGACAGCGGCGTGGTCCACGCCGCACCGAGCAACGGTGACCGCCCGACCATGGCGACGACCGTGTCTTCGAGCCCGGCGTCGTGGATCGTGGCCCGGAAGAACGGCAACGTGTCCAACTTGCCGACACGCTGATCGACCACCTCGGTGTCGTGGTGCTCCCACCCGGCCTGGTTCTCCTCGGACCCACGGTGATGATCGACCGCATACAGCAGACGCCCGGTCTGCTCGGCAGCGTCACCCAACCACACGGTCGATCGCCCGCAATACGACCCGACTTCGAGCATCGGAGCATCACCCACCGCAGTCAACGCCGCGGAATGCAACGCATCCCCCTCGTCCTCAGGCATGAACCCCTTGGCAGAAAGAGCGACGGACCGACGCGCAGCCCCCAACCCAGACCGGCCCATCAACGTGCCACGCTCCGAGCCGGCGTGAGCAGCATCGGCAAGGCATACCCGGCGAAGCCGCCCGCCGCAGCCGCCGCAGGGAAAGACCGGACCTCACAGTCGAGCCGCAGGCGAGTCCGGGCGAAGCCCGGAGACATGGGGTGTGGCGACGAAGTCGCCGTGGACGGCGCAGCCGGCCGGGCGCCGGAGGCGACCACAGCGCTCACCAACGGTCCCAGTGGATGATGGTGTCGGGCTCGGGGCGCATGGCGCGCTTGAAGTCGGTGCCGATGGTGTAGGCGAGGGGGCTGAGGCAGGTCTGCTGGACTTCGTCGAACGGGATGCCGAGGATGTCGGCGACCTGCTGCTCCATCATGAGGTGCACGGTGGTCCAGGCGGTGCCGAGGCCGCGTGAGCGGGCGGCGAGCATGAAGCTCCACATGGCGGGGAGCACGTTGGCCATGCCCGATGCGGCGACGAGGCCGGGCTGACCGTCGACTCGACCGGCCGCGGTGCAGGCGATGACCAGCGCCGGCGCCTTGCCCATGTTCTCGCCGAGGTAGTCGGCCGAGCTCGCCACGCGATCCTGCTGCGCCTGTTCGGCCTCGCCGTCCTTCTTGATCGAGCCGGCGTACACACCGTCCATGCCCTTGTACATCTCGTAGCACTGGCGGTACACCTCGCCGATCGCGGCCCGCTGCTCGGGGTCGGTGACGATGACGAACTGCATGGTCATGCTGTTCGAACCCGACGGCGACTGCATGGCGACCTCGACGCATTCACGGATCACGTCCTTCTCGACCGGGCGGTCGAAATCGAGCCGTTTGCGCACCGCACGGGTCGTCGTGAGGAGCTCGTCGTTGGTCAGATCCAGTTGGGCCATGGCGAGACTCTAGATCGAGAGCGCAATTCGCCCTGCGGTCGTGGCAACATGGCGGGCAATGAGTTCCACCTCGCCCGCCCCGCCGAACATTCCGACCGCGCAAGAGAACCAGCAGGCGCTCGACGATCTGGTGACGCTGCTCGACCTCGAAGCGATCGAGGTCAACATGTTCCGCGGCGCGTCGACCGACGAAGACCGCGTGCGTGTGTTCGGCGGCCAAGTGGCCGGGCAGGCGCTCATCGCCGCCAGCCGCACCGTCGACGAACCGGGCCGCCACGTGCACTCGCTGCACGCGTACTTCCTGCGTCCGGGCGACCCGAAGCTCCCGATCCTGTACGAGGTCGACCGGATCCGTGACGGCCGAAGCTTCTCGACGCGGCGTGTGGTGGCGATCCAGCACGGGCGGGCGATCTTCAACCTGCAGGCGAGCTTCCACGACGAGGAGACCGGCGGACCCGATCACCAGATCGAGATGGACGAGGGCATGACCCCGCCGGAGCAACTGCCCGACTTCCACACGCGGATGGCGCCGTACGCGGAGCAGATCGGCGACTGGTACCACCGCCCCCGGCCCATCGACCTGCGCTACGTCGACGGCGATCCGATGGGTCGCCGCGGCGAGAGCCACACCGGTCAACACGTCTGGCTGCGGGCCAACGGTGTGCTGCCCGACGACCCGGTGCTGCAGGCCTGCGTCCTCACGTACGCGAGCGACATGACCCTGCTCGACACCACCCTGCTGCCGTTCGGGCTCTCGTACGACCACCCGGGCCTCCAGATGGCCAGCCTCGACCACGCGATGTGGTTCCACCGGCCGTTCCAGGTCGACGAATGGCTGCTCTACCAGCAGCAGGCCATCTCGACCGGCGGCGCGCGCGGCTTGGCCGGCGGCGCGATCTTCACCGCCGACGGCGCACTCGCGGTCAGCGTGGTGCAGGAGGGACTCGCGAGGTTCACCCAATGACCTGGCGGCGCGTCGCCGTGTCCCTCGTCGGGGCGCTCGTCGTCGCCTCGTGTGCGGGGAGCGACGAGTCGTCGACCCCATCGGTCGCCGACACCGAGGTGTTCACCGAGGTGTCTGCACCGCCTGTGGAAGAACCGGCCGACGAGCCGGAACCGGCCGAGCCGGAGCCCACCCAGCCCACCGAGCCAGCGGTCACGACCACGCTCGTCCCTGCGGCCGATGCCGACCTGCCGACCGCGGCGCCGTCCGAGGCCGACCCCAGTGCCCCGCCCACGACGCTGCCCGGCCCGCTCGAGGTGCCGGTCGTCGACCTGGTCGAGGTCACCTCGTTCGACGAGCCGGTGGGAGTCGCCACACGGTCGCTCGACCCACGCTTCTTCGTCGTCCAGCAGGGCGGACTCATCGTCGCTGCCGACGCCGAATCCGACACCGTCGTGCTCGACATGGCCGACATCGACGGCATCGAGGTCGGCACCGAGGGCGGCGAGCAGGGTCTGCTCGGCCTCGCCTTCCACCCCACGCTCGACCTGGCGTACATCAACTTCACCAATGGCGCCGGCACCACGATCGTCGCCGAGATGGCGCACGACCCGACCACGATCGAGTTCGACACGTCGACCTACCGCGAGGTGTTGTCCATCGAGCAACCGTTCGCCAACCACAACGGTGGCCACCTCGAGTTCGGCCCCGACGGGTACCTCTACATCGGCACCGGCGACGGCGGCTCGGCCGGCGACCCGAACCGCGCCGCGCTCGACCTGTCGAGCCGACTCGGCAAGCTGCTGCGCATCGACCCCACGCTCGGCGACGACGGCCGCGACTTCACCGTCCCGACCGACAACCCGTTCCTGGGCGCCGACGACGCCGACCCGACCATCTGGTCGTACGGCCTGCGCAACCCGTGGAAGTTCTCGTTCGACCCGCTCACCAACGAGCTCTGGATCGCCGACGTCGGACAGAACCAGTTCGAGGAGATCCACCTCGCGCCCGCGGTCGACGGCGTCGATGCCGGTCGCGGCCTGAGCTTCGGATGGAGCGCCTTCGAAGGTGACGCCCCGTTCAACGACGACCAGCCGACCGACGGGCACGTCCCACCCGTCGTCACCTACGCACACGCCGACGGCGGCTGCTCGGTGAGCGGTGGCGTCGTCGCCCGTGACGCCGCCTACGACGATCTCAACGGCTGGTACGTGTACGGCGACTTCTGCTCGGGTCAGGTCTGGGCGCTCGACACCACCTCGGTGGGCATCAGCGACAGCACCCGGGTCGGCGAACCCGTCGTGGTCGAACTCGCCAACGTGCCCGCACTCGTGGCGGTGTTCGAAGGCCCCGACGGCGACATCTACGCGGTGAGCCGCAGCGGCCCGCTGCTGCGTCTCGCGCAGCGCTGATCGCAGCGGTTCAGCCGACGCGTTCGAAGTCGATCGAGCGACTGACCGGGTCGGCCGCGACCAACTTCACCTGGATCTCGTCGCCCGGATCGACGCGTCGTGCCGTGGTACGTGCGACGACGGCCGGCTCCCGGATCTGGATGCGGACGCCACGATCGTCTTCGTCGGTGATCACGGCCTCGAAGACTTCGCCGACCTGATCCTGCAACACGATGGCCTCGGCCAGATCGATCGCCGCCCGGTCGACTCGGTTGGCTCGTGAGTCGCCACGGCGCATCGCCTCGGGCAACTCGCTGAACGCCTGCTCCACCTCGTCGGGCACCGCTCGCCCGTTGGCGATCGCCAGGGTCGCTTCGATCACGTAGCGGTCGGCCAGGCGCCGCAGTGGTGCCGTTGCGTGCACGTACGTGGCCGCCACCGCGGCATGCCACGGCTTGTCGCCCTCGATCTCGGCGTACGGCGTGTACGACGCTCCACCGCCCGCACGGCGGACCGCGAGGAGGAACGCCGACGTGCGCGGCTCGCCGCGAGGAAGCGACCGCTCGAACTCGCCGAGGCTCATCGCCTTCGGCCAGTCGAGGCCGAACGCTCGCGCCGTGTGGCGCAGCCGGCCGAGGCGACGCTCGTCGACGCCGGGCATCGTGCGGAACAACCCCGTCTCGGCTTCGAGCAGCGCGTCGGCGACCGCCATGTTGGTCGCCAGCGACATCGCCGCGTTCTGGTTCTCGGCGTCGTTGCGCGGCCGGAACCGGAGTTCGAAACCGCCACCGGGCCGTCGGACCACTTCCTGCTCCGGCCACTGGATGCGATCGGAACCGCGACGGCGCTCGTTCTCCTCGATGCGGCGCGAGAGTTCGGGGAACGCGTCGGGCAGGTCGGCGGGCGTGACCGTGGAGTAGGCGAGCTTGGCGCGGTTGCGCACCATGGCTCGCTCGACGCCGTCGAGGCGCACCGAGCCGTCACCGGCGACGCGGACCGTGAAGACCACGGCCGGTTTCGGGCCGCCCGGGAGCAAGCTGCCGGCGTCTTCGGCGATCCGTTCCGGATGCAGCCCCGCACGCCCGTCGGGCAGATACACGGTGACACCACGGCGCCAGGCTTCACGATCGATCGGGTCGCCGTGTCGGACGAACCAGCCGACGTCGGCGATCGCGTAGTGCAACACCACGTCGTCGCCGGCCATCTCGATGGCGAACGCCTGGTCGAGGTCGGTGCTGGTCGCCGGATCGAGCGTGAGGAACTCGACATCGGTCCGGTCGACGTGCTGCCACTGACCGGCAGGTTCGCCAGGCTGCACCACGTCGAACGGGCGAGCGGCCGCGACCTCGGCGGCAGCCTTGACCTCGTCGGGGTGCTCGCCCGGCACGTCGAAGTCGTCTCGCAGACGAGCAAACCCTTCGCGGAAGTCCTCGACGTCGTCGTCGGGGATGAACGTCTGCCCGGTTCGTGCCATCTACTTGCGTGCCCCCATGAACATGCCCTTCAACGCCTCGTAGTGCTCGATGACGTGACCGGCGCCGAGCACGACGGCCTCGAGCGGCACGTTCGACATGCGCACCGGCACCTGCGTTTCGCGCTCGATCCGCTCGGCGAGCCCGCGCAGCAGACCACCGCCACCGACGAGGTACATGCCGCGGACGAGGAAGTCCTGCGACAACTCGGGCGGCGCCTTCGACAGACAGCGCACCACCGACGCGACGATCGACGAGATGACGTCTTCGATCGCCATGCGCACCTCTTCGGGAGTCAACAGCACGGTCTTCGGCAAGCCGGTCATGAGGTCGCGTCCGCGGACCTCGGCCTGGTTCTCGTCTTGCGTCGGATGTGCGGAGCCGATCGCGACCTTGATCTCCTCGGCCGTGCGCTCGCCGATGGCGATGCCGTGCTCGCGTCGCACGTGGTTCTGGATCGCGGCGTCGATGTCGAACGAACCGACGCGCACCGCTTCGAGCGACACGATGCCACCCAACGAGATGACCGCGGTCTCGCTGGTGCCGCCGCCGATGTCGATGACCATGTTGCCGACCGGCTCGTCGATCGGGAGGTCGGCGCCGATCGCCGCGGCCATCGGCTGCTCGATCAGGTTGGCGTCGGCTGCGCCGGCACGCCGCGCCGCGTCGGTGACCGCACGCCGCTCGACTTCGGTGATCGCCGACGGCACACAGATGACGACCTTCGGCCGCGTGAACCGGCTGACGCCGACACGCTGGAGCAGCAGGCGGATCATCCGTTCGGTGATCTCGAAGTCGGTGATCGCGCCGCCGCGCAGCGGACGGACCGCCACGATGTAGCCGGGCGTTCGACCGATCATCTGCCACGCCTCGCGACCGGTGGCGAGCACTTCGCCGGTCTGCCGGTTGAGGGCGATGACCGACGGCTCGTTCAACACGATGCCGCGGCCCTTCATGTAGACCAGCGTGTTGGCGGTACCGAGATCGATTGCGAGGTCACGCGCCATGAGCGGACCTCATCATGTACCCGTGCGACTCGGGTTGTGCGTCAGGAACCATTCTGCTCAGTCTCGCCGGAATCTTCGTCAACGCGGCGGACCTGATCGACAGTCGGGCGACGAGCCTCCGGCGAGAGTGCATCGATCTGGCGCCGAAACGAGTCGACCGGGTCGCTCGGACCGCGAAGATTGCGCACGACGAGCAGCACGACAGCCACCACGACGATGATCCCGATGATGACGTAGATCATTCGGTCGCACCGACCGATCGGGGATCGACGGCGGTGTGCGCGTCGGTCCCCCAGTCGGAACCGTCGGCCCAGACTTCGTGCTTCCAGATCGGCGCCGACTCCTTGAGCGCGTCGATGGCGTAGCGGCCGGCTTCGAAGGCGTTGGGGCGATGCGGCGACGACACGACGGCGATGACCGACGACTCACCCAGCTCGAGCCGACCCGTCCGATGGAGCAGGACGACGCGACCGGTGTCGGGCCAGCGCTCGCGGAGCTCGGCGGTGATCCGCTCGAACACCGGGACGACCTGTTCGTCGTACGCCTCGTACGTGAGGTGCTGCACGTCGTCGCGCCCTTCGGCGTGGTCGCGGACGGTGCCGCTGAACAGCACGACGGCCCCGCACGAAGGTCGGACTGCCCACTCGTACGCAGCGGCGATCGGCAACTCGTCGGCGGTCACACCGAACCAATTGTCACCGTTTTCGGGGGGCGTCACGCCGGGCATGGTAGTCGTGGCAGCCGCCACGATTCCGTGCGCGCCGCCCAGTCCGCAGGAAATTCGTCAGACCGTTACATGGCGATGCCTCGCGCGCTGACACCGAGGCCGCCGAGGTGGGTACCATCAGCAGCCGTGGAAGACGCACCACTCCCTCCTCACGAACGCACCTGGCGTCACCCGTCCGAGCTCGGCCCGACCCCGGGGCTCGTCGAACCATCGTCGATTCGCAGCCGCGCGCTGGCCTTCTCGTCGGGCGCCATCGCCGCGGTGCTCGTCGCCGTCATGGTCGTGTCGGTCACCCCGCGCCGCACCAATTCGCCGAGTGCCGTCAGTGCCACCACGATCCCTGCCGCCAGTGTGCAGCTGCGCAGCGTCGGCCAGCCGGTCACCACGATCGACTCCGTGCGCGTCGAGCAGCGTGGCCTGTCGAACGGGCCCACCGTTGCGCTCGCCGGCGCACCGAACGCCATCTCGTCGGCGCCCACCGCGAGCCCGACCGGGTTGGCCGTCGCCTCGCAGATCCCGCACGACGACAGCCGCGTGATCATCCTCACCGACTCGTTCACCTACGACGTCGCCTGGGGCGAACTCGAGCGGCTCGTGGTGCCCGACGGCGCCATCGTCATCACGCACGAGGGCGAACTCATCGCCACGTTCGTCGACGACGACCTGCGACTGCTCGTCGACTGATCAGACGGCCTTGCGGCGTCGCCACCACCGGCGGCCCACGACCACACCCAGCGCAGCAGCCAGCACACCGAGCGCCACGCCAAGCCCGAGCGTGAGTTCCTGACGGCGCTTCGGCGAGATCATCGTCCACCACGGTGCCTCGGTCGCCTCGACGTACGCCTGCTCGTTGGTGACCGACGGCTCCCAACCCGCCCGTCGGAGCTTGCCGTTCGACACGATCCAGGGCTCCTGCGTGTACGAACCCAGCCCGGGCGGGATCGGGCCGCGCTGGAAGCGCCAGCGCAGCGAACTCACGACTTCGCCGAGTCGCTCGGGCAGCGGGAAGCGAGGCCGTTCCCCCGACAGCGCACGGACTCGTTCGCCCGCGATCCAGCCGTCGGGCGCCACGTTGAACACACCGTCGAGCCGCGAGCGCACCGCCAGGGCCACCGCCTCGGCAAGATCGTCGAGGTGGAGGAACTGACTCGGCGGGTCGGCCTGCGCGATGCGTCGCCCGAGGCCCGACACCAGAGCCGCTGCGAGGCGCGAACTGTCGCCCTCGGCCAGGGCCAGCGCCGGACGGAGCACCGAGGTCGCACGGCCGGGACGCGCTCGGCGCCACTGCTCGACGAGTTCTTCGGCCGACGCCAACTGTCGGGCGAACACGAACTCCACGTCGGGGCGGAGCACCGCGTCCTCGGTGAGGGGCTTGGGGTTGTTGGGAGCAGCGCCGTACACCAGCGCCGACGACACGAACACGACCTGATCGGCCGCGAGTTGATCGGCGGCAGCGAGCGTGGCGGCGACGAACTCGCTCGAGCTCTCACGCTGCTCGGCGCGGCTGTCGTAGTCGCTGGTGCCGAGGTCGACGACGACGTCGGCCGAATCGAGTTCGGGTGGTCCGGCGGCAGCGGGGTGCAACACGTCGTCGAGCAGCACCACCGTCACGTCGCCGTCGTCGGCGAGGATGCGGGCGACCCGGCGCCCGAGTGGGCCGCGCGCTCCCGTCAACACCGCCGTGGTCATCGCCGCACGCTACCCGTTGGCCAGCATCGCCAAGGTCTCGGCGAGCGGGAGTCCGATCACGTTGGTGACACTGCCCTCGACGCGCTCGACGAACGCTCCGGCGGCACCCTGGATGCCGTAGGCACCCGCCTTGTCGTCGGCTTCACCCGTGTCGAGATACCAGTCGATCATCACGTCGGTCAGTTCGACGAACACCACCTCGGTGGTGACGACCTGTGTGGCGAGCGTCGGCTCGCCGGCGAGGGCGGAGCGCACGCTGACCCCGGTGTGGCAGCGGTGGGCACGGCCCGAGAGCAGGCGCAGCATGCGTCGAGCGTCGGCTCGGTCGACGGGCTTCTCCAAGATCGCTCCGTCGACTTCGACGGTCGTGTCGGCGGCGATCACGATCTGACCGGGCTGCGCGACGGCCTGCGCCTTCTGGGCCGACAACCGGGCGACGTAGTCGGCAGGACACTCGCCGGGAAGCGGCGTCTCGTCGATGTCGGCAGGAACCACGGCGAAGTCGAGGCCGGCACCGGCGAGGAGTTCGCGACGTCGGGGCGAGGCCGACGCAAGGACGAGTTCGACCCCGTCGGGAAGCTCGATCATCCGCCCGACATGGCCATGGCCTGATCGTCGTCGGGCACGGTGACGTCGGTGGCGAGCGCCTCGCGCTGCTGTCCGTCGAGCCAGCCCTCCGGGATCGAGACCTTGGTCGGGCCACGGGTGTGACCGCGCTTGATGCGCTCGCCGCCTTCGACGATCGTGGTCGCCTCGCCGCAGCGTTCGATCACGTCGCCGAGGATGTCGTCGAGCTCGGCCAGCGACTTGACCATCGAGAAGCGCCGACGGAACTCCGAGCCGATCGGGTAGCCGCTCATGTACCAGCCGGTGTGCTTGCGGTAGTCACGCATGGCGTGGTCTTCGCCGAGGTGTTCGGCGAGCCCGCGAGCGTGCTCGGCCATCACGGCGACGACCTCACCGAGGGTGCGGCTCGGAGGAACCGGGCGACCGTTGAGCGCTTCGACGAGGTCGGCGAACAGCCAGGGGCGACCGAGACAGCCGCGGCCGATCACGACGCCGTCACAGTCGGTCTCGGCCATCATGCGGACCGCGTCGTGCGCTTCCCAGATGTCGCCGTTGCCGAGGACCGGAATGGTGGAGCCGAGCGAGGTCATGTGCGCTTTGAGTTCGCCGATGGCCTCCCAGCGCGCCTCGCCCGAGTAGTGCTGCTCGACCGTGCGAGCATGCATGGCGATCGAAGCGACACCTTCCTCGGCGCACACCTCGCCCGTGCGCAGGTGCGTGAGCCAGTCGTCGAACAGCCCCATGCGGAACTTGGCCGTGACCGGCACGCCGTACGGAGCGGCGTTCGACACGGCGGCTCGAAGGATCGCCCGCAGGAGTTCGGGGCGGGCGGGCACGGCCGCGCCGCCGCCTCGCCGTGTCACCTTGGCCGCCGGGCAGCCGAAGTTGATGTCGATGTGATCGACGCGACCTGCGTCGCAGAGGCGATGCACGGCCTCACCCATCATGTCGGGGTCGCTGCCGTAGATCTGCTGGCTGCGCGGGTGCTCGTCGTCGGCGAAGCTGATCATCCGGTGCGTCTTCGCGTTGGCGTGCACGACCGGCGTGGCCATGACCATCTCGTTGACGTAGACGAGACCGGGGGCGAAGTGACGACACAGCGCGCGGAACGGCGCGTTGGTGACGCCCGCCATCGGGGCGAGCACCACGGGAGCCGACAGCTCGTGTTGTCCGATCGAGAAGGTCATGGAACCTTCACGGTATCGGCATCACCCGTTGGTCAGATCTCGGGCTCGAGCACCGCGTCGAGGATGTGAACCGTCGCTGCGGTCGCCACTCGGTCGACCTCGATCAACTCGGCGACGCCGAGGCCGACCGGCGGGCCGGGGTCGACCTCCTGCGGGCCACCGAACTGCACGGCGATCGACGGCCGCGACGCGACTTCTGCCGCGCTGATGCTCTCGCCGTTGAGCACGTGCGTGCGCACAAGGTCACGCACCACGCCTTGGTTCTCGAGGTCGGGACCGTCGGGATCGCTGATGAGGTCGCTGATCGCGTCGTTGTCGGGCGCGAACACCGTGAAGGTGCGGGACGGGTCGTTGAACTCGCCGACCAGGTCGGCGGCCTGGATCATGTCGACGAACCCCGACAGATCGCTGCGCCCCGACAGGAACTCGAGGACCGATCCCGGCTCGGCGACCGGTTCGGGGATCGTCGTCGTGGTCGTCGTGGTGGTGGTCGTCGTCGTGGTCGTGGTGGTCGGGGCCGCCGTGGTGGTCGGGGCCACCGTGGTCGTCGGCGCGACCGTGGTCGTCGGCGCGGTGGTCGTCGTCTCGACAGCCGTGGTCGTCGTCTCGACGCCGGTGGTGGTGGTGTCGGACGGCAGCGTGGTGGTGGTCGTGGTGGCGGCGACCGCGTTGTTGGTGACCTCACACGACACTCGGTCGCCGATGCCGAACTCGGCGTTGGGGAAAGAATAGGTGATGATCCGCGAGGCCGTCGGGTCGCTGTCATCACCGGCCACGGCCACCGACACGCTCAAGGGCGAGGCGGCGACATCGTGCCCGCGGTCGACCTCGCACTCGGCGGTCACGCCTGCTGCAGCCACGTCGCCGGTCACCACTTCGCCCAGCTCGACCCGAGACGTCCAGGTGGCGACGTCGGCCACGGTCGCAGCGGGCTCCCACCGGAACTCGGTTCGTCCGATGGCATCGGTCTGGCGGATGGCGGGTTGACCGACGACGGCATCGGCGGGCACGACCCACTGGTAGTCGCCGGGCACGCTGTCGCCCGCGGTGACGACTGCGGTGATCGACGCCGACACCGGGTTCGCGATGGCGTCTTGTCGGATGACCACCATCGACACGGGGCCGTCGTCGTCGATGACGAGCGATCCCTCTTCACCGTCGTCGCCGCCCGAGAGCACGATCAGCAGGATGATGAGTCCGCCGATCGCGAGCAGGCCGAAGAGCAGGAGGGCCATCTGGCCGGGCTGGCGATACCACGGCAGGTCGTAGTTCGCCGCGGGTGTCGGGGCGATGGGCACCTGCGGAGGGACCGGGTCGGCGGGACCCTGCGCTGTCGGTGCAGTCGGCGGCAGGCCGGGGGCCGGAGGCGGCACCGTGGGAAAGACCTGCGTCGGCTCGGTCGGCGTGTGCTCGACCGGGTTGTTGGGCAGACCGGGGATGTCTGCCGGGCCACCTTGCGGATCGTCGGTTGGCGGCGCGAAATCGTCGTTCGACATTCCTGTAGTGTCCCACGCCCACGGCGCTCGAAACGTCAGGCTTCGAGCAAAGGAAGCCGAAGATTCGGCGTGGCGCCGACGTCGAGCGGTGTCGGCCCGTCGGAACGGAGACGGTGCCAGCCGGCGGCAGCGATCATCGCCGCGTTGTCGGTGCACATCTCGCGGCTCGGCAGGAACCCTTGGATCCCGTCGGTTTCGCACGCGCCGAGGAGTTCTTCTCGCAGGAGCGAGTTCGCGGCGACGCCGCCACCGAGCACGATGCCGGTCGCGCCCACCTGCTTCGCCGCCTTGCGGGCCTTGTGCACGAGCACGTCGACGACCGCCATCTGGAACGACGCGGCCACGTCGGCGTCACCGACATCGGGATGCTTGCGCACGTAGTTCATCACCGCGGTCTTGAGCCCCGAGAACGAGAAGTCCAGCCCGTCGTCTTTCATCGCCCGCGGGAACGGGATCGCGTCGGGGTCGCCGAGCATGGCCGCCCGGTCGATCGCCGGGCCGCCCGGGTAGCCGAGTTCGAGGAACCGGGCCACCTTGTCGAACGCTTCACCGGCCGCGTCGTCGATGGTCTGGCCGAGCAGCACGTACTGCCCGTGCCCGCGCATCTCGATCAGCATCGTGTGGCCACCCGACACGAGCATGACGACGAGTGGGAACTCGAGCGTGGGATCTTCGAGCGAGGCGGCGTACAGGTGCGCCTCCATGTGGTTGACGCCGATGAACGGCTTGTCCCACGCCAGGGCCAGCGACTTGGCCGCCGACACACCGACGAGCAGTGCACCCACGAGGCCGGGGCCGACGGTGCAGGCCACGGCGTCGATGCGCGACTCGTCGACACCACCTTCGACGATGGCCCGAGCCACGACGGGGTTGAGCACGTCGAGGTGCGCGCGTGACGCGATCTCGGGCACCACGCCACCGAACTCTGCGTGCAGGTCGATCTGCGTCGAGACGACGTTCGACACGACGTCGTTGCCGCCGAGCACGAGCGCCGCAGCGGTCTCGTCGCAGCTGGTCTCGATGCCGAGCACCAAGGTCGATTCGTCGACGACGAGGTCGTGGTCGCTCATGACGAGCCCTCCCTCACCGCGTCGAGGCGGGCGCGGTACTCGTCGGTTCCGATGTCGTGACACCACATGACGATCGCGTCCTCACTGTTCTCGTAGTAGCGCTGTCGGATGCCGGCCGGTGCGAACCCGAACTTGCGGTAGAGCGCCTGCGCCCCGGTGCTCGACACGCGGACCTCGAGCGTCCAGGCGTTGCAGCCGCGGCGGATCGCCTCGTCGGCCAACACCAACATCAGTTGCGTCGCCACCCCGGTCCGACGGGCATCGGGATGCACCGCGACGTTGGTGACGTGCGCCTCGTCGGCGGTGAACCAGAGCCCGCCGTGTCCGACGATGCGGCCGTCGAGGCGGGCGACGACGTAGTGCCGGGTGCCCGCCTTCATCTGCTCGATCTCGCTCTGGAAGACACCGGCCGACCAGGGCTTGGGGTAGGCGCTCCGCTCGATCTCGAACACGCCGGCCTTGAGGTCGCGCTTGCGCATCTTCTCGATGACGAGGCCCTCGCCGTCGGCGGGGCGGTCGTCGCGGCGCAGCATGCGCTCGATCACGCTCATCCGCGACTCGCCCTCGTCGCCCAGTTGATGACGGCGTCGGGTGCTCGGAGGTACATCGGTTCGATCTCGCGAGCGTTGACCCAGTCTTCGCGCAGCGCACGGGCGTGGGCGAGCTGCACCAGTGGTGACGCCGACGGATGGTCGTCGCCGCCCACCTCGCAGTGGTAGCCCTCGATGATCTCGTCGCGATACCGACGCGCACCGTCGCCGACGCACAACACGTCTTGATTGCGGGCCATCAGGTCGGCGACGAGCTCGTCGACGGGGCCGACCGCCGGATCGGCGATCTGCTGGATGCCGCCCGGCACCTGCCGGTACATGGCGTAGAAGACCTCGCCCTTGCGTGCGTCGATCACCGGCACCACGACCTTGTCGGCGTGACGGCTGGAGAAGGCCAGCAGGTCGAGCGAGGAGATGCCGATCATCGGGATGCGCAGCGCCTGTGCGATCGCCTTGCCCGACGCGAGGCCGACGCGCATGCCGGTGAACAGTCCCGGGCCGATGTCGACGGCGACCACGCTGATCTCGTCGAGTTCGATTCCGGCCTGCTGGCAGGTGAACTGGATCGCCGGGACGAGCGTCTCGGCGTGGCGACGGCCCTTGGTGATCTCGAAGAGTCCGATCACACCTTCGTGCCCGCCGATCGCGACGCTCACCCGCTCGGTAGCGGTTTCGATTCCGAGGATCAGCATCGATAGGGCTCCAGGTGGTCGGTCAGGCGGTCCCAGCGACCGGCCCAGGTCGGGCCGACTCCGGCGACCTCGATGCGCCGCCGCCCGTCGAGGCTCAGCAACGCGGCGTCGTCATCGTCATCGTCGTCGAGGTCTTGTTCGAGGTACACGACGAGGTGATCGCCGAACGTGTTGTCGACCACGTCGCCCCATTCGACCAGCACGATGCCGCTGAACTCGGCGAGTTCGACGAGCGCGAGGTCGGCGACCTCGGCGGTGCGTTCGAGGCGGTAGAGGTCGGCGTGGTGCAGCGTGAGCTTGCCGGCACGCGGGCCGGTCTCGATGTCGTAGCTGTGTACGAGCGTGAAGGTGGGCGAGGTGATCGGGTCGGTCACGCCGAGCGCTCGCCCGAAGCCCTGTGCGAACGCGGTCTTGCCGGCGCCCATCTCCCCCGCGAGGACGATGATGTCGCCGGGGCGCGACAGCGACGCGATGGCTGCTGCCACGGCGTGGGTGTCGGCGATCGAGGCCGATCGGAGCTCGAGGGTCATCAGTTGTCGATGCTACGGCGCGGAACTCTCGGGATGCGCTCGGAAATCCCGCACACGATCTCGTAGCCGATCGTGCCGAGTCGCCGAGCCCAGTCCTCGGCGCGGATGGTCTCGCCGCCCTGCTCGCCGATCAGCGTCACGTCGTCGCCGACGCGAACGTCGTGATCACCGCAGTCGACCATCAGTTGGTCCATGGTGACGACGCCGACGATCGGACAGCGTCGTCCGGCGATGAGGACCTCGCCGCCGACCTCCGACAGACGCCGCGGGACCCCGTCGGCATAGCCGAGCGGCACGGTGGCCACCGTGGTGTCACGGCTGAACGTGTGCTTCAACCCGTACGAGATCGCACTCCCCGACCGGACCTGTTTGACGAACGACACGCGAGACCGCAGCTCCATCGCGGGGCGCAGATCGGAGCAGAGATCGTCGAGCGCGTCGCTCGGCGCGATGCCGTACATCGCGATGCCGACGCGCACCATCGACTGGCGAGCCGCCGGGTGGGCGAGCGCGCCCGCGGAGTTGGCGATGTGCACGAGCGGAACCGGCGGGAGCTGTTCGAGCACCTTCGCGAACTTGCTCAATTGTCGATCGGTGAACTCGACCGAGGCCGGGCTCGGGTCGTCGGCGACCGCGAGGTGCGTGAACACACCGGCGAGACGGACGGCCGGCGCCCGCTGGGCGATCGCCGCGGCCATCGATGCGGCGGCATGCGGATGGGTGCCGACGCGCTGCATGCCGGTGTCGACGAGCAGGTGGACCGGCAGTCCCGACGGAGCTTCGCGCGCCAACGCTTCGAGGAACTCGCGACGGTACACCGACGGAGTGAGGCGGTATTCGATGATCGCCGACGCCAACTCCGGTGGTTGTTCGCTCAGCAGCAGGATCGGCGCATCGACCCCGGCGCGACGCAGGTCGATCCCCTCCTGTACGAGTGCGACGCAGAGCCCTTCGGCTCCCGCCTCGATCGCGGCGCGGGCCACGTCGACCGAACCATGTCCGTAGCCGTTCGCCTTGACCACGGCCCACACAGCCGAGGGAGCGACGCGTTCGCGAATGGTGCGGATGTTGTGGCGCACGGCGTCGAGATCGATCTCGGCCCAGGCCCAACGCAGATCGCCTCTCATCGGATGGCTCCGATCGCTGCGGGGATCGCGTCGACGATGTCGCTCGCGAGCAGGCCGTCGGCGGGTGTGCGATTGGCGGCATCGGCGTGCAGCCACGCCGACGCCGCTGCGGCCTTGTCGGCATCGAGACCCATCGCCAGCGCCGAACCGATCATGCCGGCGAGCACGTCGCCGCTACCGGCCGTGGCGAGGCGTTGATCGCCGTTCGTGACGAACCACACGTGCCCGCCGAGCGGGTCGGCCTCGGCCTCGGGCGGTGACGCGACGATCGTCGTCTGTCCTTTGAGCAGCAGGGTGCATCCGAGGTCGGCTGCCGCGGCGCGCACCGACGCGACCCGGTCGGCGCCGGGCGGCGAGCCCGTGAGCACGCCGAACTCGCCGTCGTGCGGAGTGAGCACCGTGGCGAGTTCTCGGTCGCGGAGCAGCGGCGCCGGGCCCTCGGCGCTCCACGCGCTCGCGAACAGGCCGTCGCCGTCGATCACCACGGGCACCGTCGCGTCGGAGATGCAGGCGCGAGTCGCCATCAGCACCTCGTCGGCGCGACCGAGTCCGGGCCCGATCACGAGCGCGCCGAATCGATGGATGTCGACGAGGGCGTCGGCGCTGAAGTCGTCGGCGGCCACATGGCGCTGGACGATCTCGGGCGGCGTCGCCACGGTGACGCCGGGGGCCGACAGCGACACCAGGCTCCCACCGGCGCGTGCTGCCGCGGTCGATGCGAGCACGGCAGCACCGGGCATCTCGGGGCTGCCACCGATCACCTTCACGGCGCCGTTCCACTTGTGCGCGTCGATCGCTCGCGTCGGCCACCACTCGGCGACGTCGTCGACCGTCACCTGGTGCTGCGACGCGCCCGACACGTCGAGGCCGATGTCGGCGACGTCGATGTGGCCGGCGAGACGTGCACCGTCTCCCAACAGCAGGCCGGGCTTGAGCGCCTGGAACGTGATGGTTCGGTCGGCGGGCAGCACGCCGGCACCGGCCTCACCGGTCAGCGCGTCGACGCCGCTGGGGATGTCGACCGCGAGCACGAGTGCATCGCCGACCTCTGGAGCGATCCACTCGCCACGAAAACCGGTGCCGTAGGCGGCGTCGATCACGAGATCACTGCGGCGCAGGACCGGTGGACGCATCGCCGCATCGATCACCCGCACCTTGACGCCACGGGCTTCGAGGCGGCGGGCCGCCACGCGCCCGTCGGCGCCGTTGTTGCCCTTGCCGACCACGACGTTGACCACCCGGCCATACGTGCCGCCGAGCAGGTCGATTGCCGCCGCGGCCACCGCACGACCCGCGCGCTCGATGAGCACGTCGAGTGGCTCGGGAGCCGATGCGTCGATCGCCGCCATCTCGACGGGGGTGACGACAGGAATCATGCCGTCAGCTTGGCATCAACCAGCGAGAGAATCACGCAGCTCGCGCTTGAGAAACTTGCCACTCGCGTTTCGTGGCAGCGGTTCGTTCAGGATCCACACGCGCTCGGGGATCTTGAACTTCGCCAGCTTCTCGCTGAGGAACTCGGTGAGACCGTCCTGGTCGAGCGTGTGCCCGTCGACCAGCACGATCGCCACGCCGACGATCTCGCCGAGGCGGTCGTCGGGAACGCCGAACACCGCGGCTTCGGCGACCGCGTCGTGCTCGTAGATCGCGGCCTCGACCTCGCTGCAGTACACGTTCTCGCCGCCGCGCAGCACCATGTCTTTCGCACGGTCGACGATGAACACGAACTGGTCGTCGTCGATCTCGGCGATGTCGCCGGTCCGGAACCAACCGTCTTGGATGGCGTCGGCGGTCGCCTCTTCACGGTTGAGGTAGCCCTTGATGACGACGGCGCCGCGCACGCACAGCTCACCGCGAGCGCCCGGGCCCGACACCTCGTTGCCGGCGTCGTCGATCAGCTTGTAGTCGAGGCACGGCACGACCCGGCCACACGACGCCGGCTTCGACACGTACAGCGAACCCGAGTTGGCGGTGACGATGCCGTGCGTTTCGGTGAGCCCGTATCCGGTGCTCGCCCCACCCTTGAGGTTCTTGTCGATCTTGTCGACGAGGTCGGGTTGCAGCGGCGCACCGCCGCCACCGAGACCGGCGAGCGTCGACGTGTCGCGCGTCTCCCAGTCGGGATGCAGCAGCATCTCGCGGCTCATGGTCGGCACGCCGGAGAAGTTGGTGACGCCTTCCCGCTCGATCAGCTCGATCGCACGCGCAGCATCCCACTTGTACATCAGGACCAGCTTGGCGCCGCTCAACGTGGCCGGGTGGAGCAGGCAGTTGTTCGCGGTGACGTGGAAGAGCGGTGTCGGCGCCATGAACGCGAGCTGCTTCGCTTCGCCGTCGGGCGTGAGGTCGGGGGCCTTCGACGGCACCCCGGCCTTGGCGGCGGCTGCGGCGCTCACCGCGGCCATGAACCCGAGGTCCATCAGGTTGTGCACCGAACCGCGGTGCGTGAGCTGCGCGCCCTTCGGGAACCCGGTGGTGCCGGAGGTGTAGAAGATGCAGGCGTCGTCGTCGGGGTCGATCGTGGCGTCGGGCAGCGTGGCCGGAGCGGCGCTCGGATCGATCACGTCGTTCCAGCGAGCTGCGTCGTCGGGCAGGTCACCGTCGTAGCGCACGCTGATCAGGTGCAGCGGCGCCCCGCCGTCGCCGTTGCGAAGGTCGTCGAGAATCGGCAGCACGCGTTCGACCCGCTCGTCGTCGGCGATGAGCACCTTGGGCCGCGAGTCGGCGAGCCCGTACTTCATCTCGTCGGAGGTCCACCACGCGTTCATCCCGACGCACGCAGCGCCGATCGACACGATCGCCCAGTACGACAGCACCCACTCGGGATAGTTGCGCATGGCCACGGCGACGCGGTCGCCCGACCCCACGCCGTGCACGTCGACGAGATGGTGCGCCAGTGCTTTGACGCGAGCGTCGGCCTCGGCATACGTGAGCCGCTCGTCTTCGAAGACGATGTAGTCCTTGTCGCCGTGCAGCGCAGCGAGTTCCCACACGAACCGCATCGACGGTGGTGCCGCATCGAACACACGGATCGGCACACCGCGCACCTCGATCTCGCTCATCGCGAACTGCGCTCCCGGAGCCGTCAGTTCATCCCACGCCGCTGCGTACTCTTCGATCATGCCGACATGATCGCAGCGATCGGGTTCGCACACCGAATCCACGTCGCTCTTCCCCGATTCGGCGAAGTTCAAACTCAAGTCTTTCTCAAGACTTTGACAAGACATGCCGATCAAGGGGCATGAGCAATCGGAGCAGGAACCGGATTGCTGGCCCTGGCGATCGACCGGGCCGGCTCAATCGAAGCCGCTGGGCCGCGATCGGTGCGGCGGTGGCCGTGTCGCTCGGCGCAGGCGGCCTGGGACTCGTCAACGCGGCAGACCAGCCGGCCTCGACGGTCAACCCCATCGTGCCGTGTCGATTGATCGACACTCGAGCAAATCAGTCGGTCGGACCGCGCACGACGCCGATCGGACCTGGGGAGACCATCGTCTTCGAGGTCTTCGGCGACAACGGCAACTGCTCCATCCCCTCGACCGCGACCGCCATCGACGTGAACATCGCGGCGATCGGCGCGACCGCGCAGTCGTACATCACGATGTATCCGGCAGATGCTGCGAGCCGTCCGACGATCTCGCAGCTGAACCCGAGCCCCGGTCAGGCCGTGAGCGGCAACAGCACCGGTGTGACGCTGTCGACCAGTGGTGAGTTCGCCATGTTCAACGCTGCCGGCACGACCAACGTCACCGTCGACGTGCTCGCGTACTACACCGAGTCGAGCGGCTCGGGTGGCGCGACGGGACCCCAGGGTCCTGCTGGACCGGTCGGTCCGGCCGGGCCGGAGGGTCCTGCTGGACCGGCGGGACCCGCAGGGCCTGCCAGCTCGCCGGGCGCCGATGGCGCACCCGGACCACAAGGTGAGCAGGGACCCGCTGGACCCGCAGGCGCTGACGGACTCGACGGCGCACCCGGACCGCAAGGCGAACAGGGCCCAGCCGGACCACAAGGTGAACAAGGCGAACAGGGACCTCAGGGCGAACAAGGACCCGCCGGACCCGCAGGCGCCAACGGACTCGACGGCGCACCCGGACCACAAGGTGAACAAGGACCCCAAGGCGAAACCGGACTGACCGGACCGACCGGACCCATGGGACCCGACGGCCTCGCCGGACCCGCAGGACCACAAGGACCACAGGGCGAACAAGGTGAACAGGGCGAACAAGGACCCGCTGGACCCGCAGGCGCCGACGGCGCACCCGGACCGCAGGGAGAACAGGGCGAACAAGGACCGCAAGGTGAACAAGGACCCCAAGGCGAAACCGGACTGACCGGACCGACCGGACCCATGGGACCCGACGGCCTCGCCGGACCCGCAGGACCACAAGGACCACAGGGCGAACAAGGTGAACAGGGCGAACAAGGACCCGCTGGACCCGCAGGCGCCGACGGCGCACCCGGACCGCAGGGAGAACAGGGCGAACAAGGACCGCAAGGTGAACAGGGACCCCAGGGCGAAACCGGACTGACCGGGCCGACCGGACCCATGGGGCCCGACGGCCTCGCCGGACCCGCAGGTCCCGTCGGACCCGCAGGACCGCAAGGACCACAGGGCGAACAGGGCGAACAGGGCCCAGCCGGACCCGCAGGCGCTGACGGCGCTGACGGCGCACCCGGACCACAGGGTGAGCAAGGACCTGCTGGGCCACAGGGCGAACAAGGACCGCAAGGCGAACAGGGACCCCAAGGTGAAACCGGACTGACCGGGCCGACCGGACCCATGGGACCCGACGGCCTCGCCGGACCCGCAGGACCCGTCGGACCCGCAGGACCCCAAGGACCACAGGGCGAACAGGGCGAACAGGGCCCAGCCGGACCCGCAGGCGCTGACGGCGCTGACGGCGCACCCGGACCACAGGGTGAGCAAGGACCTGCTGGGCCACAGGGCGAACAAGGACCGCAAGGCGAACAGGGACCCCAAGGTGAAACCGGACTGACCGGGCCGACCGGACCCATGGGACCCGACGGCCTCGCCGGACCCGCAGGACCCGTCGGACCCGCAGGACCCCAAGGACCACAGGGCGAACAGGGCGAACAGGGCCCAGCCGGACCCGCAGGCGCTGACGGCGCTGACGGCGCACCCGGACCACAGGGTGAGCAAGGGCCTGCTGGACCACAGGGAGAACAAGGCGAGACCGGCTTGACCGGGCCGACCGGACCCATGGGACCCGACGGACCCGCAGGTCCCGTCGGGCCCGCAGGACCCCAAGGACCACAGGGCGAACAAGGCGAACAGGGTGAACAAGGACCCGCTGGACCCGCAGGGGCTGACGGCGTCGACGGCGCACCCGGACCGCAAGGTGAGCAAGGGCCTGCTGGACCCGCAGGGGCTGACGGCGTCGATGGTGCGCCTGGGCCGCAGGGACCTGCTGGGCCGATGGGGCCTGCTGGGCCGGTGGGTGGCGTGAGTGGCGTCTCGTTCGAGTCAGGTACGCCGTCGAGCACCGGAAGCGGGAGCAAGACGGTCACGGCAAGCTGTCCGAGCGGGAAGCTCGCGGTTGCCGGCGGTCATCTCATCGAGATGCTGAGCGGCGGTGGCAGCGAGCCACCGTTCATCCTCGAGAGCCGGCTGACGGCACCCGACACGTGGACGATCGCCACCCGCGCCGGCGTCATCACCAGCAACTATCGAGTCACGGCCTACGCGGTCTGCATCGACGGCTGATCGTCGGAGACGTCAGCCTTCGGCGACGACGTACGCTCCGGCGGTCGTCGCCGAGTGCGTCAACGACAGGTGCCAGCGGGCAACGCCCGCCTCGGCCGCCAGGTCGAGGGCGCGCCCGACGACCATGAGCGATGGCGTACCGGACTCGGCACGTTCGACCCACACGTCGTGGAACCCGAACGCGCCGAGTCCGAGGCCGAGCGACTTCATCACGGCCTCGCGCGCCGCGAAACGTGCGGCGAGCGAGGGTGCCGGGTCGATCTGTGGCTCGGTGTACGCGAGTTCCGACTCGGTGAAGAGCCGGGTGCGCATCGACGGCGTTCGTTCGAGCGACCGGCGGAACCGGTCGATGTCGACCAGGTCGATGCCGATGCCGACGATCATCGATTCGATTCTCTCCAGTGATCGGCCGTCGCCGAGATCGGACCGATGAGCAACTCCTCGACCGAGATCGTGCCGAGGAGCGACTCGTCGAACGCCCCCTCGGTCTCGTTGACCCAGTCGACGAGACGGTCGTAGCGCGTGTCGTACCCCTGCAGCACACCGCGCATCACGTCGGCCGGAAGCGTGTCGTGGAAGGCGACGTGCAGCAGCACCAGGCCCGTGGTCTCGCCACTCTTCACCTCGGGAACGAAGATGAGCAGGCGCCCGTCACTGCGTCCGGCGGCGACCAGCACCTCTTGCTCGGACGCGACACGGTGCTTGGTGCCACGGAGGACACCGACGCCTTCGACACGGCTCGGCAGATCTCGTGAAATGCCGCCCCGGTCGATCACGTTGATCGCGTCGCCATCGATGTCGTAGCGGGTGAAACCGCGCACGCCGGCCACCGCCGGGTCGAGGTCGGCGAGCACCTTGAGCGAGCGGTAGCTGAGCACGTCACGGCCGGCACCGGCCTCCAAGACCGCCTGTACGAGCGGACGGTCGATGATGCCCTCGTCGCTGCGAGAGATGCCCACCGTCACGGTCTTCGCCTGGTGCTTGATCGTGTCGACCGGCCGGGTGAGTTCTTCGATCGCCGCGGTCAACGCGGCGACGAGGTCGTCGACGAACGACGACGGGGTGACGACCTTGCCCGACGACCGCTGGTACGACTCGAGGGGACGGTCGGACAGCAGGTCACGGAAGATGCCGCTCAACCGCACCGCCGTGGACGCTTCGAGGTGGCCGTCGAACAGATTCGATCGCAGTCCGTCGTCGAAGCGGTCGGCGGCGTGAGCGAGATCGCGACGCAACCGGCCCAGCGCGGCGTCGCCCGACAGCCCGTCGCCGACGACGCGTTCGATCTCCTCGCGGGCGTGCCGCAACGGGTGCGCGGAGGCGTCGATGGCGAGGGCTGCCTCGTAGCCGAACAGGTGGCCGACCATCGCCGACAGGACGAAGCCCAGCGTCGGGTCGACCTGCGGCACCTCGATGACGGCTGCCGCGTTGTAGCGCGTCTCGCCCTCGGTCGCGAAGACGATCGGCGTCGCCTTGTGCGCCTTGAAGATCGCCACCTCCTTCGCCACGTCGTCGGCCGTCGAGCCTTCGAGACCTGCGGCGCAGACCAGGATCAGCGGTTCGGAACTGAGGTCGATGTGCTTCTTGTCTTCGGTCGAGTCGCAGGCCATCGACTTGTAACAGAGCTCGCTGAGCTTGATCCGAACCTCTTCGGCGGCGACCTTGTTCGGCCCGTTGCCGACCACGGCCCAGTAGCGCTTCGGCGGCGCGAGGCGGCGGGCGGCGTCGGCGACGACGTCTCGGCGAGCGAGGGTCGTGCGCATCGCGTCGGGCATCGCCCGGAGCGATCCGAGGAGCTGCGTCCGGCGGCGGATGTCGCCACCGTCGTCGCCCGCTGCGGCCTCGGCGATCGCACACGAGAGCAGCGCCCCGGCGGCAACCTGGGCGTAGAACGCCTTCGTGGAGGCGACGCTCATCTCCACGTCACGACCGTCGGAGGTGAACATCACGCCGTCGGCCTTGTCGGTGAGATCGGAGCCGCGGCGGTTGACGATGCCGATGACCATGCCGCCACGACTGCGGATCAGGTCGACGGTTCGGTTGGTGTCGGTCGTCGTGCCCGATTGGCTCACCGCGATGGCGAGCGTGTCGCTCATGTCGAGCCGGAGGTGAAACCCCGAGAGTTCGGTGGCGGTGATCGCGTCGACGTCGAGGCTGCTGTCGGTCAACTCGTCGAGGATGGCCGCGGTGCTCTGCCCGGCGACCGCCGCCGTGCCCTGGCCGATGACCCGGATGCGGGTGATCGTGCCGTCGGCCAGCTTCTCGGCGATGGTCTGCGGCAACGCGCGGGCGCCGACCACGGCGCGCAGGTTGCCGTCGCCGGTCGCCGCGATCTTGCCGCGGAGCGTCTTCGCGAAACTGTCGGGCGCCTCGGAGATCTCCTTGAGGAGGAAGTGCGGGGCGTCGCCGCGGTCGATGTCGCGGGTGGTCACCTCGGCGGAGCTGACGTCGTCGTCGATGACGGGCCGCGGTGATCCGTCGTACGAGAAGCGGCTCACACCGCCGACTTCGCCGGCGAGCGAAGCGTCGAGCGCCACGATCTCGCCACCGTGTTCGCCGTCCATGCGCACGTAGCGAGAGGTCTCCTCGACCACGCCGTACGGCTCGGAGGCCACGACATAGCAGTCGTCGCCGAGACCGATGTACAGACCCTGACCGCTGCCGCGCAGTGCGAGCAGCAGGGTCGACGGGTGGTCGGCGGCCATCACGCCGATCGCCACCGAACCCTCGAACGTCGCCACGGTGCGACGGAACGCGTCGACGAGTTCGACGCCGTCGGCGAGGTGATGCGCCGTGATGGTGGGGATCACCTTGGCGTCGGTGGTGATCTGACCGGGGATCGAGAGGCTGTGTTCGATGCGGAGGTCGCCGTGGTTGTCGACGTCGCCGTTCAACGCGCCGACGACGTACGGGCAGGCGTCGCCGCCCGACCGCTCCGACTCCTCGGAGTTCAGCGGGTGCGTGTTGGGTTCGGAGATGATGCCGACGCTGGCCCAACGGGTGTGGCCGAGCAACGTCGCCTGAGCATCCGGTGACGAGACCGCTCGCCGGAACAGTTGGTCTCGGGCCAGTGCGGCACGCAACGCGGCGGTGTTGTCGCCGAGTTCGCCGATCTCGGCTGCCTTCTTGTACACGAACGACAGCACCGGCCCCTCGGGCGTGTCGGTCGCTACGACCGAGCCCGATTCGAACAGCGGGTCGTGACCCCGCTCGGCGAGCAGTGTGGCCAGTGCGTCGGGAGCGATGTCGTGGTTGCGGACGTAGAGGTGGATACCGGCGGAGTCGCGTCCGCGCACTTCGAGGCGATCGAGTGCCGAGAATGCCTGCTGCGCGACGAGGTACGCGGCGAGCGCCGACCGGTTGGCGTCACGCCCGGCGAGCGCCTCGACTTCCCTGACCGTGCGGAATCGATCGTTGCGCACCGCCCACAGCGCATCCTTCAGGTCGATCAGTTCGGCGTTGGCGGTCTCGAGCGCATCGCCGACGAGGCCGGCGTCGTTCTGGTCGAGTTCGGCCTCACGCTCGGCGGCGAACGCGTCGAGTCGGTCGAGGCGCGACGTGAGCGACGCCACGATGTCGACGAGCCCCGTGAGCGCCAACACGCCGGGCAGGCCGTGCAACGCTGCGTCGACCGTACGGACCGCGGAGGTCATCGCCGGGAGGTCGGGCTGCACCTCGAGCGCAGCGTCGAGCCCTCCGACGAGGTTCTCAGCCGAAGGGACCGGGCGGGTTGGAGGCCGACCGACGACCGCGATGATTCCACACATGGCTGTCCACGCTATCGACCTCCGCCGCCCGGCTCAGGTCAGCGGTTCACAGCCGGGAATGATCTGCTCGATGGGCAGGAACTCCTCGTGCGGAAACACCGGTCGGCTCACCCATCGATCGACGCGCTCATCGCTGAACACGCATGTCGCATCGGTCTCGCTCGTCGTGATCCACCGGGCGGGCGTCCACTCCGTGACCGATACGTCGTCGACTGCGTCACGGAGCGTCGACTCGAATCCGGCCAACGCATCGGGGTCGGCGCACAGGTCGGCGCGGCGCTCGATCGCAGCGCCCGGCATCGTCAGCGTCAGGTAGGTCGGAGCGCTGTCGGTACACGACTGGACCGGCGCGGTGGTCGGACTCGTCGGCACCTCGAAGAGCCCCGCTGCCAACGCCCGGCGTAGGAGGTCTTGGACCTGCAGTTCGTCGAACTCTCCGGTCACGAGTTCGACGTCGTCGTCCCCACGTTCTTCGGCAACGAACGTCCGGTCGCCGTAGAGGGCGAACTCGATCCGTCCGACCGGTCCGTAGAACGGCCGATGGCGCTGTTCCAAGACGATCACCGTGTCAGTGGCACCCTGCGGCCGGTCGAGGCGAGTCGGCAACGTCGTCGTCACCACCACCGTCGCGTCGGGCACCGTCGGCTCGGCGGCTTCGCCACCCGACGTGCAGGCGCCCAGCACGAGCAGACCAGCGGTCAGGAACTGCCTCATGGACATTCGACGTCCGGCGCAGGCCTCGGGTTCCCGAGTCAGGCGAATCGGTTGCGGGCGATGGCGGCGAGGTCGTCGGCGGCGGATCGGGCGTCGGACGCGGTGGCGGCTTCGACCATGACCCGGATGAGTGGCTCGGTACCACTGGCGCGCACGAGCACACGGCCCGTCTCGCCCAAGGAGTGCTCGACGCGAGCGATGTCGTCGGCGAGGAGTTCGGCGACGTCGGGCACCTTCTCACCGACCTTCACGTTGACCAACACCTGCGGCAGCGAGGTCATCGCCGCCGCGGCGATCTCGGCGAGCGGTCGACCGGTGCGCTTCACGATGTCGAGCAGCGCGATCGCGCTCAGGAGCCCGTCACCGGTCGTCGCATGGTCGGCGAAGATGATGTGACCGCTCTGCTCCCCGCCGAGCGAGTAGCCGCCGTCGGCGAGCGCTTCGAGCACGTACCGGTCGCCGACACCGGTCTCGACCACTTCGATGCCGGCCTGCTGCATGGCCAACCGGAATCCGAGGTTGGTCATGACGGTCACGACGACGGTGTCGTGCGCGAGGCGCCCACGCGCTCGGAGATCGTCGGCGCAGATCGCGATGACATGGTCGCCGTCGACCACCTCGCCGCGATGATCGACCGCGATCAGACGATCGGCATCACCGTCGAGTGCGATGCCCACGTCGGCGCCGTGCTGCAAGACGGCGGCGGCAACCGTTTCGGGGTGGGTGGCGCCGCAGTCGGCGTTGATGTTGCGACCATCGGGCTCGTCGGCGATGACGATCACACCGGCACCCGCAGCACGCAACACGTCGGCAGCGAGACCGACGGCCGCGCCGTTCGCCGTGTCGAGCACGACCTTGAGGCCCGTGAGATCGCGTCCCTCGAGCAGCGAGAGCACGTGGTCGCTGTACGCGCCGACGTCGGACGCTGCGACGACCGAACCGGCCGCGGTCGACCGCGCATCCGACGGCGATTCGAGCTCGGCTTCGATCTCGGCCTGCACGTCGTCGGGCAGCTTCGTGCCTCCCGCGGCGAACAACTTGATCCCGTTGTCGTGGAACGGATTGTGCGACGCCGAGACCACGGCGCCGATCGCACCGAGTCGCTGCGCCTCGAACGCAACCGTCGGCGTCGGAACGACGCCCAACCGGATCACGTCGAGCCCCGACTCGACGAAACCGTCGGTCAGGGCGTCGGCGAAGTCGTCGGTCGACTCACGCGTGTCGCCTCCGATCACGACGGTCGAGGCGCCATCCGCCCCCAGAACGCGAGACGCCGCACGCGCGAGGCGTGCGGCGAACTCGATCGTCAATTCTTCGTACGCGACGCCACGAACACCATCGGTGCCGAACTTCATCGCGTGGCCGAACTCAGCGCTTGGTGAATTGCGGGGCCTTACGGGCCTTCTTGAGGCCGTACTTCTTGCTCTCCTTCTTACGCGGGTCACGCGTGAGCAGGCCGGCGGCCTTGAGGTCGTTGCGGCTCTCGGGGTCGAGCTCGACCAGCGAACGGGCGATCGCCATGCGCAGTGCGCCGGCCTGGCCGCTCGCGCCGCCGCCGTGGATGCTGGCGGCGATGTCGTAGGACTCGCGGGTGTCGGTGACGACCAGCGGCTCGGCGACGACCATCTGCGACGCAGCGGTCGGGAAGTACGCCTCGAGCGACTTGCCGTTGATGGTGAACTGGCCGGTGCCCGGGCGAAGCGAGGCGCGGGCGACGGCGCGCTTGCGGCGGCCGGTGGTCTGGGTGAGTGGTGCAGTCATGTTCTTCTCGTTCTCGTCAGTCGTGTGTGGTCAGCGAGCCGGCTCAGCGGGCCTTCGCGTGATCGATGGGCATGGCCGTGGGCTTCTGCGAGCCGTGCGGGTGCTCAGACCCGGCGTAGACCTTGAGCTTCGTGAGCTGCTGACGGCCGAGCGGGCCCTTCGGCAGCATGCCGCGCACCGACTGGCGCACTGCTTCTTCGGGCTTGCGAGCGTGCAGCTTGGCGAACGACTCCGACTTGATGCCGCCCGGGTAGCCCGAGTGACGGTACTTGAACGTGCGCTCGGCCTTGCCCGAGGTCATCACGATCTTGTCGGCGTTGATGATGATGACGTGATCGCCGGTGTCGATGTGCGGCGCGTACATCGCCTTGTGCTTGCCGCGCAGGACGCGAGCGACTTCGGTGCACATGCGGCCGAGGACGAGTCCTTCGGCGTCGACGACGTGCCAGTCGCGGGTGATCTCGCTTGCTTTGGGTGAATAGGTGGCCATGATGGACCTCGTGGTTTTCTGGACCCCGCCGCGGCGGAGATCACGTTGTTTCCGACTGCCGAAGCAGCATCCACCGGCGACCGAGGTCGCCCGATGGAACCCCGCAAGGCTACGGCGACGCGGCCTCGAGCCCAACTCGCGACTCGACGGCCTCCAGATGCGTCCCTAACATTGAGCCCACCATCGCGTCCCGGCGATTTCGGCTGACGTACGTTGGAATGAGCACGCTGATGACACCCACCACCGAACCCACCGGCACTTCAGAAGAAAGTGCTCAAGCTCGGACACCTTCGCGCCGACACACCGGTGTGACGCACATGTCGGGCGTTCGCCCGGTTCCGGAGATCGATCATCTCGGAGACCCCGTCATCGCTGTCGACGCGAACGGGTTGATCCAGTACGTCAACACCACGGCCACGGCCACGATGGCGTGGAGCGAACGCGACGTGCTGGGACTCAGCGTGCTCGAACTGGTCCATCCCGACGACCTCAATCTCGCCATCGCCTCGCTCGGCACGGTCGGCGACAAGTCGGTGGGCGACCTCATCGCCGTACGCGTCCGCACGGGCACCAGCGAATGGAAGTCGCTCGAGGTCCGCGGCGCGCAACATCTCGTCGACGGCGAACCGATGACGGTGATGATCTGCCGTGACACCACCTTCCGCCACCGACTCGACCTCGACCAGGGCGAGGTCGCCGTGCTGCGCGCGGTGATGGCCAACATGCACGGCATGATCGCCATCGTCAACGCCGACGGGCGCGTGCGCTCGATCAACGGAGCGGTCACCCGCATCCTCGGCCACGACCCGGAAGTGTTGCCGGGCCAGGGCTTCCTCAGGTTCGTCCATCCCGACGACCGCGCCCAGGTGTTCGACATCGTGTCGAACCTCGGTTCGTACGACTCGGCTGCGCTCGACGCCCGATTCCTCACGGCCGGCGGCGACGACTTCGTCACCTGCGAGTTCACGGTCAACAACCTCACCGACGACCCGACACTCGGCGGTTTCGTCGTGTCGGGCCAGGTCGCCGCCGCACTCTCCGACGCACGCGAACGCGTCGACTTCCTCGCCGATCACGACAGCCGCACCGGCCTCCTGAACCGAGACGGGTTCATGAAGTCGGCACGCGAACTGATGCGAGCCGGTGGCGGTCTCGGCCTGATGGTGATCGACGTCGTGCAGTTCCGGTCGATCAACGAGCTGTACGGCGAACGCGTCGGAGACCGCGTGCTCGCCGCCGTCGCCGATCGCATCGACCTCATCCGCTGGCCCGACCTCATCACGGCACGATTCGGTGGCGACGAGTTCGTGCTCGCGGTTCGCTCGTCGAGCGATTCGGCCATCGAGATGCTGCGCGAACGCGTCCGTCGCGAAGTCGCCCAAGCCGTGCTCGTCGACGATCAAGAGATCAACATCGGCGTACGAACGGCCACTGCCTTCGAGCCCCAACCCCGCCTCGAATCGTTGCTCGCCAGCGCGAGCAACGAACTCATGCGGGTCAAGCGCAACGCCGACCCCGAAACCGGCGGCATCTCGTTCGACGCGATCAACGAACGCCGTCAGCAGCTCGATCAACTCCGAGCCGCACTCGACGCCGGCGAGATCCAGCCGTTCTTCCAGCCGATCGTGTCGGCCGACGGCACCGTCACCGCCGTCGAAGCCCTCGTCCGCTGGGTGCATCCGGTCCGCGGCGTCCTCGGTGTCGGCGAGATCTTGCCGCTCGCTCAGATGGCGGGCCTCATGGGCGCCGTCGACGATCGCGTGCTCGAACAGTCGCTCGCGTTCGCCGCGCAGCTCGACCTCGCCGGTTTCGGCTACATCGAAGTGCACGTCAACGTCGACCCCAAGGTCATCTCGCAGGCCTCGTTCGCCACGAAGTTCCTCGAGAAGTGCGCCGAGTTCGGTGCCAACTCGGCGCAGATCGTCATCGAACTCACCGAGACCGACCTGCTCGCCCCCGGCGCCACGTCGCTCAACAACATGCAAGACCTGCGTCGGGCCGGGATCCACGTCTCGATCGACGACTTCGGAACCGGGTACTCGTCGCTCTCGCACCTGCTCGAACTCCCCGTCGACGGCGTGAAGATCGACCGGCGCTTCGTGGCCGGCATCGACGTCGACCCGGCAGCGACCAACCTCACCACGGCGATCCTTGGCCTCAGCGAGAGCCTGCAGCTCGGCTGCGTCGCCGAAGGCGTCGAGCAGCCGTACCAGCTCGAGCGCCTGGCCTCACTCGGCTGCAACGCATTCCAGGGCTGGCTGTTCGCTCCGGCCGTCGCCCCCGACGAGCTCATCGAACTGCTCCCCCGCATCGACGCCGTCCCCGTCACCGCCGACGCCTGACGGCACCGTCCGCGGTCCGGCCGACCGCGTAGTCTGCACACGTGTACACGATGTGGGAACCCGTCCGCCGGGCCGAGCAGCTGTTCGGCGACCGAGAGGCGGTGGTGTGCGGAGATGTCCGCCGCACGCACGCCGAGATGGCAGACCGCGTGCGCCGAGTGGCCGGGATGCTCGAGTCGATCAGCGCCCGCGGTGACCGCGTCGCGCTCTGGTCGCTCAACTCCGACCGATTCCTCGAACTGTTCTTCGGTGTCCCCGCCGCCGGCCGGGCCATCGTGCCGCACAACACCCGCTGGGCCGAGCCGGAGCTGATCTACGCAACCGAGGACTCCGGCGCTCGCATCCTGATCTGCGACCGCGATCCCGGCGGCCTCGACCGCGTGGTCGACCGGGTCATCCGCATCGACACCGGAGAGTACGACGAGCTGATGGACGCGGCCGCTCCGCTCGAACCAGCCGACCCCGTCACCCCCGACACGATCGCCGGGCTGTTCTACACCGGCGGCACCACCGGCACGTCGAAAGGTGTCGTGCTCACGCACGGCAACCTCATGGCCAACGCCGTCCACGCACAACTCGCCCAGCCCTTCGTGCTCGACGATCGCTACCTCACGATGGCGCCGATGTTCCACGCAGCCGGCCTGTACGAGGCGCTCGTGCTGCCCTGGGTCGGCGCCGCCAACGTCATCCTGCCCGGCTTCGACCCCGAGCTCGCGCTCGACACGATCGTCTCCGAGTCGATCACCTCGCTGATCGCCGTGCCGACCATGCTCGCGGCGCTCAACGAGTCGCAGGCCGCGTCACCACGCGACGTGTCGTCGCTGTCGTGGATCTCACACGGGGCGTCGCCCGCCGCACTCGAAGTCCTGCGGCGAGCGTACGAACTGTTCGGCTGCGAACTCATCCACCTGTACGGCGCCACCGAGACCGCACCGCTCGCCACCGTGTTCCGACACGAGGAACGGTTCCTCGACACCGAACGGGGCAAGAGCTGCGGTACCGCGACGCCCGGCATCGCGATCCGGATCGAAGGCCCCGACGGAGTGCCCCTGCCGGTCGGCGAGGCAGGCGAAGTGGCCATCAAGGGGCCCAACGTCATGAAGGGCTACTGGAACAAGCCCGAGCAGACCGCCGACGTGTTGAGCGACGACGGCTGGTACCGAAGCGGCGACATCGGACGACTCGACCACGACGGCTACCTGTTCCTCGTCGACCGAGCGAAGGACATGATCGTGACCGGCGGCGAGAACGTGTACTGCACCGAGGTCGAAGACGTGCTGTACGAGCACGACGCCGTGCTCGAAGCGACCGTGTTCGGCGTGCCCGACCAACGCTGGGGCGAAGCCGTCCACGCCGTCGTCGTGCTGCGCGACGGGCACGCGCTCACCGACGCCGAGCTGATCGCTCACTGCCAGGGCAAGATCGCCGGCTACAAACTGCCGAAGTCGATCACCTTCCAGACCGAGCCGTTGCCGAAGTCGGGTCCGGGGAAGGTGCTCAAACGAGTGCTGCGCCAACCGTTCTGGGACGGCCACGACACCGCGATCAACTGACGGACCAGCCGACGGGACGGTCGGCGTCCCAGCGCACGCCGTCGTAGCCCACGTGCCACAACGTCAGGCCAGTGGGCGGTGCGACCTTGCCCGCGCTCGCACGATCGAGCGCCGCGAGCGTCGCGTCGAGCGAGTCGGGGGCGCGCTTCCCGATGCCGACCTCGACGAGCGTGCCGACGATGCTGCGCACCATCTGATGGCAGAAGCTCGACGCCGAGATCTCGAATCGCAGCAGCGGCGACGACTCGACCGGAGCGACGCCTTCGAGGCCGACACGATGCCACTCGGCACGCTGCAGGATTCGCACCATCGACTTCTCCGGGTGGCCCTCACCGACCTTCGCTCGGCGACAGAACGACGCGAAGTCGTGCTCTCCGAGCAGCGCTGCGCCGGCGGTGTTCATCGCCTCGACGTCGAGCGGCTGCGGCACGTGCCAGGTCACTCGGGCGAGCGACGGGTGCGGATCTCGGTCGTTCCACACGTCGTAGCGGTACGACCGTGACGTGGCCGAGAAGCGGGCGTCGAAGTCGTCGTCGACCCACTCGGCCGATCGCACCGAGATGGCCGGACCGCACATGCGATTGATGCTGTGCTGCACGCGCGCCGGGTCGAGTTCGGCCGGAATGCGGCCGGTGACGACCTGGCCCCAGCCGTGGACCCCTGCATCGGTGCGCCCCGCGCCGGTGAGCTCGAGGGGCACCCGCGCCACACGTTCGGCAGCGACCCGCAACTCCCCCATCACCGTGCGCACGCCATCGGACTCGGCGAACCCGCGGAAGTCGGTCCCGTCGTAGGCGACGACCAGTTTGACGTTGCGCATCTCGGGCGCAGACGCGGAAAGGCCCCCGCCGATGGCAGGGGCCTTCCGAGTCGAATTCATCGCTCCGTCGGGAGCGCTGACGTCAGACGAGCTCGATGCGCGCCATCTCGGCGTTGTCGCCGTGACGGGTGCCGAGCTTCAGGATGCGGGTGTATCCACCGTTGCGCTCCATGTAGCGGGGAGCGATGTCGTGGACCAGCTTGTAGGTCATTTCACGGTCACCGAGCTGGCTCTGGATCTGGCGGATGCGGTGAACCTGCATCGGGCCTTCTTCCTGAGCCTTCTTGGCCTTGGTGATGAGCTTCTCGGCGATCGGGCGAAGGTGCTTCGCCTTGGCCTCGGAGGTCGAGATCGCCTCGGCGGCGAAGAGCGACGCGGCGAGGTTCGCCATCATCAGCTTCTGGTGCGATGCGGAGGAACCGAATCGGCGTGAGCGGCGTGGGGTGGGCATGGTGTCAGGCTTTCTTCTTCGTGCTGCGGGCTCAGCCGCGCAGCGTCAGACCGCGCTCGTCGAGCTTGGCCTTCACTTCATCGAGGCTCTTCTGGCCGAAGTTGGTGATGTTGAGCAGGTCGTCTTCGGTCTTGGTGAGCAGTTCGCCCACGGTGTTGACCTGCGCCCGCTTGAGGCAGTTGTTCGGACGCTCGGAGAGGTCGAGGTCTTCGATCGGGAGATCGAGGTCGGGCGAGCTGACCGCGACGTCGACGATCTCGCCGAGCTCGAGGCCCTGCGGCTCGTCGGACATGGTGGCGACCAGTTCGGTCAGCGCCATGAGCGTGGCACCCGCCGAAGCGATGGCCTCGGCCGGCGTGAGCGACCCGTCGGTCTCGACCTCGATGATCAGCTTGTCGAAGTTCGTCGCCTGCTCGACACGGGTCGGCTCGACGGTGAACGACACGCGACGCACCGGGCTGAAGATCGCGTCGATCGGGATGACACCGATCGTGCGGTTGTCGTCTTCGCGCTTGCTCGACAGGTAGCCACGGCCCTGCTCGATCGTGAGATCGACGGCCAGGCGGCCCTTGGTGTTGAGCGTGGCGATGTGGAGGTCCTTGTTGAGGATCTCGACGTCGGCCGACGTCTCGATGTCACCGGCGGTGACGTCGGCAGCGCCACGGACGTCGAGGCGAGCGGTGACCGCTTCTTCCGACTCCGAGGTGACGACGACGTCCTTCAGGTTGAGGATGATGTCGGTGACGTCTTCGGCCACACCCTGGATGGTGCCGAACTCGTGCAGCGCCTCGTCGAACCGAACGGTCGTGATGGCCGCACCGGGAATCGAGGACAGGAGCGTACGACGGAGCGAGTTGCCGAGCGTGTGGCCGAAGCCGGGCTCGAGCGGACCCATCGCGAACTGCTGACGATTGTTGACTTCTTCACCGAGAGCTTCGATGGTGGGACGCTGCATGACGAGCATGTGGGCTGCCTTTCGGTGGCTTGCGAGACGAGACGAGAGAACGGACGAACCAGCGACCGAGGGTCGCTGCGGTCGGGCTTACTTGGAGTAGAGCTCGACGATGAGGGATTCGCGAACCGGAACGTCGATGTGATCGCGCTCGGGCAGGCTACGAACCGTGACTTCCTTGCCGCCATCGCCCTGTTCGAGCCAGCCCACGAGGGAGCGGTCGAGCGTGTCGATGTTGTGCTGGATCACGATCATCTTGGCAGCCTTCGGCGACAGCGAGATGACGTCACCGCGCTTGACCGTGTAGCTCGGGATGTCGAGACGCTTGCCGTTGACCAGGATCAGACCGTGGTTCACGAACTGACGCGACTGCGGGCGGGTCGATGCCCAACCAGCGCGGTACACGACGTTGTCGAGACGCTGCTCGAGCAGCTTGAGCAGGTTCTCACCCGACGGGCCGTCGAGGCGGACGGCCTCGTTGTAGATCTTCTTGAACTGACGTTCGAGCACGCCGTAGATGTACTTCGCCTTCTGCTTCTCCTGCAGCTGTGCGAGGTACTCGGAGCCGGCGTTGCGGCGACGGGTGCGGCCGTGCTGGCCGGGCGGGAAGGGGCGGCGCTCCAGCGCCTGGCGGCCCTTCTCGTTCTCGAAGATGTTGGTGGACAGGCGGCGGGAGATGCGCACCTTTGGTCCTGTGTAACGAGCCATGATTCTCTACTTCGTTCCTGCGCTCAGCCGCGCCGGCGCTTCGGCTGACGACAGCCGTTGTGGGGGATCGGGGTGACATCCTTGATCGAAACGACTTCGATCCCGGTCTGCTGAATGCTACGCACGGCGGCGTCTCGGCCGGAGCCGGGACCCTTGACCTGCACTTCGGCGCGGCGCAAGCCGTGCTCCTGTGCGGCGCGTGCGGCCTTCTCGGCAGCGAGCTGTGCAGCGAACGGGGTGCTCTTGCGGCTGCCCTTGTAACCGGCGACACCGGACGACGCCCAGGCGATGACATTGCCCTGCGGGTCGGTGATCGACACGATCGTGTTGTTGAACGAGCTCTTGATGTGGATGACGCCAGTGGTGACGTTCTTGCGGTCACGCTTACGCGGACGACGGGTCTGTGCTGGTTTTGCCATGACTACTTCCGGACGGCCTTCTTCTTGTTGGCAACCGTGCGCTTCGGGCCCTTGCGGGTGCGAGCGTTGGTGTGCGTGCGCTGACCACGAACGGGCAGGCCCTTGCGGTGACGGACACCCTGCAGGCAGCCGATCTCGATCTTGCGCTTGATGTCACCCTGGACATCACGACGCAGGTCACCTTCGATGGTGAGGTTCTCGTCGACGTAGGAACGGATCTTGTTGACCTCGTCCTCGGTCAGGTTCGAGACCTTCGTGTTGGGGTCGAGCTCGAGCTCGGCGCAGATCTTCTGCGAGGTCGGAAGACCGATCCCGAAGATGTAGGTGAGCGAGATCTCCAGCCGCTTTTCGCGGGGGATGTCGACGCCGGCAATACGTGCCATCAGTGGTTACCTGTAATTCCTTCTTCAGCCCTGGCGCTGCTTGTGACGGGGGTTCGTGCAGATCACCATGATGCGACGGTGGCGACGAATCACCTTGCAGTTGTCGCACATCGGCTTGACGCTTGGTCGTACTTTCATGGTTTCTCTCTACTTGTACCGGTAGGTGATACGGCCTCGGGTGAGGTCGTAGGGGGTCAGTTCAACCTGGACTTTGTCGCCAGGGAGGATACGGATGTAGTGCATGCGCATCTTCCCGGAAATGTGAGCCAGAACCTCATGTCCGTTGTCGAGTTCGACCTTGAACATGGCGTTTGGCAACGACTCGAGGATCTTGCCCTCGAGGACGATCGCATCTTCCTTTGGCTTTGGCAGGGGACTGCTCCTTCACCCATCTGTGCTTCACACCATTTTGGATACTTCGTGTTCACTTGCTCCGCACCTGGTGGGGTACGGTTTTCATGCCGCCAGCTTGGTGCTCAGCTGGATACGACTGACGGCATGGGTCTTCGCGATCTGTCGCCAGACCGGTCAACCATGCTAACGGTGCTGTGTGCGCGTTCCACGCGCGAATGCACGACGTCTCGCGTCACATGTGCTAGTGGCCGCGCCGGGCCTCCGCACCTTGTGCTCGGGGCGTCGACTCAGCTCTCGCCGCGACGAGCGTAGGGCGGCGGCCGGTTGCCGTGTTCGTCGCGCAGATCGAACTCTTCGCCGAGGTCCTCCACCCACTCGATCCGGCCGCTGCGCTCGAGCAGGTCGGGAGCGGTGGCGAGCGCCACGGCGGCGCGACCCACCACGAGCGGGGTCTGCAGGTGGCTCGTGTCGGTGTTGCGTTCGTCGACGTGCTCCATGATGAACTCGGTGCCGACCGAACCCGGGTACAGCGTGCAACAGCCGACGTGCTTGGGCTTCAGTTCGATCGCCATGTCGGCGCCGAGGCGGTCGAGTCCGGCCTTGCCCGCTCCGTACGACGACGAGAAGTGGTACGACTGCCCGCCGGGCGACGACACGTTGATCACGGCGCCGGGTGACTCGGGCGTCGGGTCGGCTGCGAACAGCAGATCGGCGGCGTGCCACGACGCCACGTAGTGGGCGCGCAGGCCGATGCCGACCTGGTCGTCCCAGATCGACACCGGGTGATCCCAGAATCCGCCACCCCAGGCCGGGGGGTTCGGGATCTTGTAGACGTTGTTGACGAGGATGTCGAGCTTGCCCTGCTCGGCGCGGACCTGTGCGAACAGCGCTTCGATCTGCGCGTCGTCACCATGGTCGGTCTGCACGGCGACACCGGTACCGCCGGCGGCTTCGACCATCTTCACCGTGGTGTCGATGCTCAACTCGCCGTCGCCGGTGGTGCGACCGGTGACGTAGACGGTGGCGCCCTGCTCGCCGAGGGCGATCGCGGTGCCGCGGCCGATGCCACGGCTCGATCCGGTGACGACAGCGATCTTGCCAGCGAGGGGCTTGGTTCCGGCGGTTTCAGTCATGGCGTCGAAACGTAGTTGTCGGCGCTCGCGATCTCATGACCGGGCGACGTCAGCGGAGCGCGAGCCACCAATCGGCGACCTGCGCTCGAAAGCGCTCGGTGTAGTCGGCCACGAGCCGGCTCGCCCCCTCGGGTGCATCCTGGTGTTCGGTCGGCGCGAGGTCGCTGGCGCCACCGACCGGGTCGACGTACTCGAGCGTGAACTTCTCGAGGCAGTCACCGATCTTGGGAGACGCCTCCTCGTGGTGGTCGCTGGTCTGGTGGACGATGAACGACCGGTGGTCGTCGAAGCTCAACAGTGTGTAATAGGTGCGCGGTTCGGCGCCTCGCCAGTACTCGTAGCGGCGCATCGCCGGTTCCTCCGCGTGGGTCGCCGCCCACAGTCGGCGACAGATCGCCTCCCACTCCTCTTCCTTGCCGGGCTTGATCGTGATGTGTGCGAGCAGCGTTGCCATTCCCCGACGGTTGCAGAACCGATCGGCTCACCGACGAGTCGGAGCGACGCTGTCCGCGTCGCACCGGCCGTCGCCGACCCGCGAGACTCACGCCACGGGCCCCTCGACGCCCGCACAACGTCACGAACACGACGAACAGGACGAACAGCACATGACGACGCAGGCATTCACCGTGCAGGTCACCTTCGACTGCCGCGACCCGCACCCGCTCGCCGACTGGTGGGCCGAGACCCTCGGGTGGGAGGTCGAACCGCAGGACGAAGCCTTCATCCGCTCGATGATCGAACAAGGGCACGCCACCGACGACGACACCACCACCCACCGGGGCGCCCTCGTGTGGCGCGAAGGCGCGGCGATCCGACCACCAGACCCTGCCGTCGCGGGCCAACCGCGACTCCTGTTCGCACAGGTGCCGGAAGAGAAGTCGACCAAGAATCGCGTGCACCTCGACCTGCGGACCGGGCTCGACGACGCCGCGCTCGACGCGCTCCGCGACTCCCTGGTCGAGCGTGGCGCGACGATCGTCGGCGGCGGCCGCCAGGGCCCGCACGCCTGGATCACCATGACCGACCCCGAAGGCAACGAGTTCTGCGTCTGAACGCAGTCCCAGCCCGCACCGAACCACCCGCATCAAGAGGAACACCACCGTGCAGCAGCAACCACATCCCACGATCGACGACCTGGTCGAACGCAAGCAAGAAGCGATCGCGTGTCCGTATCCCGCCTTCGCACGACTCCGAGCCGACGATCCGATCTCGTACAACGACACGCTCGGCGCCTGGGTCGTCACGCGCTACGACGACGTGACCAACATCCTCCACGACACCGAGCGGTTCTCGTCGCTGATGCCGACCGGCCCGCAGGCGGTCGGTGGCGCGCTCGCCGCCGGGATGGCCGAACTCATGAGCGATCCGGAGATGGCCGAGACGTTCGAGGTGGTCATGGGCAATCGCAGCCGGGCCGCGGTGCTGCTCAACGCCGACCCGCCCGAGCATCGCCGCCAACGCATCCTCGTCAACGCCGCCTTCCGACCGAGCAACATCAAGGCGCTCGAGGACCGCATGGTCGAGGTCGCCCACTCGCTCCTCGACGACATCGTCGGCGAGCCTGGCGAGCGAACCTCGGCCGAGATCATCCAACGGTTCTGCGTGCTGTTCCCGATGACGATCATCGCCTCGGCGCTCGGTGTCGGCGACGACGACCTCGCTCGTTTCAAGCGCTGGTCCGACGACATCGTCATGCCGGTGGGCAACCACTCCCCGTCGGTCGAGCAGGTGCGCGGCTACCTCGTGTCGAGCCGCGAGTTCGCCGACTACTTCCGAGAGAAGCTCGCCGAACGTCGCGTGGAGCCCAAAGACGACGTCATCTCCGACGTGGCCAACGCCGAGCTCGACGGCGAACAACTGTCGGAAGCCGAGATGCTCAGCATGTTGCAACAGTTCCTCGTCGCCGGCAACGAGACCACGACCAACCTCATCTCGAACATCGTGCGCCACTTCGCCGAACGACCCGAACTGCAGGAACGCATTCGTGCCGACCGCTCGCTCATTCCGGGGCTCGTCGAGGAAGCGCTGCGCTTCGAAGCACCGGTCGGTGGACTGTTCCGCCAGGCCAAGGTCGACGTCGAGGTCGGTGGCGTGTCGATCGCTGCGGGCGACCACTGCTGGTTGCTGTACGCGTCGGCCAACCGCGACGACGAGCGCTTCCCCGACCCCGATGCGATCGATCCGTGCCGGGCGAACCTCCGCGATCATCTGGCGTTCGGACACGGCGAGCACTTCTGCATCGGCGCGAGCCTCGCTCGCGCCGAAGGCCGCATCGCCACCGAGGCGGTGCTCGACCGACTCGGCGACATCGGCCTCGCCGACGGCAACACCTTCCCGTTCAACGACACGTTCGTCCTGCGCGGCATGCAGGAACTCCACATCGAGTTCGACACCCTCCCCCACCCCACCCCCGAGAGCGAGACCACACCGTGAGCGACCAGAGCGACCAGCACACCCAGAGCAATCGTCCCACGCTCGGCCTCAGCGCCGACGAAGTGCTGACCACGACCCGCAGCGTCCGCAAACGCCTCGACACCGGACGCGAGGTGCCGCGCGACGTGTTGATCGACTGCATCGAGATCGCGCACCAGTCACCGACGGGCTCGAACTCCCAACGGTGGCGCTGGATGATCGTCGACGACGCCGCCAAGCGAGCGAAGCTCGCCGAGATCTACAAGCGCAACTTCGACGCCTACGCCGGCGGCAACGAGTTCGAGCCCGGCACCCAGCAGGCGCGCGTCCACGCGTCGGCGATCCACCTCGCCGAGAACCTGCAGCACGTCCCCGTCCACGTGATCCCGGTGCTCGCCGACAAGATGGACGAAGGCACGCCGTCGTCACGACAGGCATCGCGATGGGGTGGCATCCTCCCGGCGGTGTGGAGCTTCATGCTCGCGCTGCGCGAACGCGGCCTCGGCTCCGCGTGGACCACGTTGCACCTCCAGGAGGAGCAACTTGCCGCCGAGGTGCTCGGCATCCCGTTCGAGACGCACACGCAAGCGGGCCTGTTCCCGGTCGCCTACACGATCGGCACCGACTTCAAGCTCGCCAAGCGTCCACCGGCCGAGCACTTCGTCAGCTGGAACGCCTGGGATCTCTGACGGCGACGCGCGTGTGTCCGGCACGGGCCGGCCACGCAATTTCGAGATCAGGGGTCGTCCAAGTCGTGTCAAATTGACTGCGCGATAGATAATCGGTGTATGACGGCAATCGAACCACCCCCGGAAGTTGCAGCAGCAAAATCTCCGGGCGTCACGTACCAAGACCTTCTCGACGCTGACACACACCCGGTGCCCGACGTCTTGCGTCTCGAATCGCCGCGTTACTTCGGTAGCGACGACGTCCCGATCGAGCGCTACACGTCGCGCGAATGGCACCGCAAAGAGGTCGACCACCTCTGGAAGAAGGTGTGGCAGTTCGCGTGTCGCGAGGAACACATCCCCGAAGTCGGTGACTACATCAAGTACGACATCGCCGAGTTGTCGTATCTCGTGGTGCGCACCGACGACGGCATCAAGGCCTACCCCAACGCGTGCTTGCACCGCGGTCGCCAGCTCAAGGAGTACGACGGCCACTGCTCCGAGCTGCGCTGCGCGTTCCACGGCTTCGCCTGGAAGCTGAACGGCGAACTGCAAGACATCCCGGCCGCGTGGGACTTCCCGCACGTCGACCAGCGCCCCGACGACTTCACGCTGCCCGAGTGCTCGGTCGGCACGTGGGCCGGCTTCGTCTTCATCAACCCCGACCCCGACGCAGCGCCGCTCGAAGAGCACCTCGGCGACACGATGGAGCAGTTCGAGATCTGGGATCTCGAGAACCGCTACGTCGAAGGCCACGTCTCGCGCGTCATCGAAGCCAACTGGAAGATCGCGCAGGAGGCGTTCTGCGAGGCGTACCACGTCAACGCCACGCACCCGCAGATCCTCACGTACCTCGGCGACACCAACAGCCAGGTCGACGTGTTCGAGAACTGCTCGCGTGTCATCACGCCCGGCGGCACACCGAGCCCGCTGCTCGGTGACGACACCGGCCTGTCGGAGCAGGAGATGCTTCGCAGCATGCTCGACGTCCGCGTCGACCAGGAGGCGCCGTTCGAAGTGCCCGACGGAACCACCGCTCGAGCGGTCGCCGCCGCGGCATCACGCGAGCGTTGGCGTCCGATCGTCGGCGATCGCGTCGACCAGATGAGCGACTCCGAGATGATGGACTCGATCGACTACACCGTCTTCCCCAACTTCCATCCGTGGGGAGCGTTCAACCGCATCGTCTACCGCTTCCGCCCGAACGGCGACGATCACCGTTCAGCGATCATGGAATGCTTCTTCCTCTCGCCGTTCACCGGCGAGCGACCGCCGCCGGCGGAGGAGATCAAGCTCGGCGTCGACGACATCTGGGCGTCGGCACCGGTGCTCGGCATGCTGGCCAAGGTCTTCGAACAAGACGTGTTCAACATGGCCAAGGTGCAGAAGGGGCTCGAGACCACGAGCAAGCCCGGCGCCACGTTCTCCAACTACCAGGAGTCGAAGATCCGTTGGCTGCACACGCTGCTCGGTGAGTGGATCGAGCGCGGCGAAGCCGCGGCCGCCGCGTCCGGTCAGCCCGTCGAGGTGAGCAGGGGGACCAAGTGAGCGCCGGCATCGTGCACCCGTTCACGGGTGCACTCCACGAACAAGACGGCGAGGGCAACATCCGCGTCACCCTCGACGGCAAGGTCGGCATCTTCGGGATCGACGGCCACTGGATCAGCGGCGAGTTGCGCGAATGCGACCCGCAGCTGTGCGGGTGGGTCGGCGGCCCTCAGATCGCCAATCATCGCGTCGACCCGACGCCGACCAGCGACTGAGCGCTCGGCCGCCGTCGACACACGACGGCTGCAGCGCCCACGCACAACCGACCAGCTTCCGACCGACTGCCGGTCCGAGACTCCCCTTCGTCCGGGGGGCTCTCGGATCGGCAGTATTGCGTCATGTACGCGGCACTGATCACCGGCAAGGAAACCGTCGAACTCGTCGAGTTCCCCGATCCCACTCCCCCTGACGCCGGCGTCGTCGTCGACATCGCCTTCTGCGGCATCTGCGGCACCGACATCCACGCGTACCAGTCGGGCACCCCGTACCGCCCGTCGATCTGCGGCCACGAATGGTCGGGAACCGTCAGCGCCACCGGCAAGGCGGTGCGCTCGCTCACCGAGGGCGACCGCGTGGTGGTCGCCGCGTCGCCGGCCTGCGGCCGGTGTTCGGCATGCGAGGCCGGCCTCGCCGACCGATGCGAAGCCGCCTTCCTGAGCGCGATCGGCAGCGATCCGCTCGCGCCCCCGCACGGCGGGTTCGCGCCACGCATCGCCGTCGCCGAGTCGCGCGTCGTCAAGACCGACTCGGGCCTCACCGACGAGCAGGCCGCGCAGGTCGAACCCGCCACCGTCGCGTTCCACGCCGTGCGTCAGAGCTACCTCCGCCTCGGCGACACCGCCGTCATCCAGGGCGCCGGCCCGATCGGACTCGGCACCATGCAGTGGGTCCGCGCCGCGGGAGCCGGACGTGTCATCGTGATCGAACCGAACGCCGAGCGTCGAGCACTCGCGCTGGCACTCGGAGCAACCGACGTGGTCGAACCCGGCGACGAGGCCAGCACGCTGATCAAAGAATCGACGCACGGGCTCGGCGCCGACATCGTGTACGAATGCGTCGGCCGGGCCTGGGCCATCCAGACCGCCGTCGACCTCGCTCGGCGCGGCGGCTCGATCTGCCTCATCGGCGTGCCCGACACCGACGCCACGATCAGCCCCGCCGTGTGGCTCGTGAAGGAGATCCGCATGACCGCTGCGCTCGCCTACTTCCACGAGGAGTTCGACATGGCGATGCGGATGATGGCCGACGGACGAGTGCTCGTCGAACCGCTCCACACGTCGACCGCGAGCCTCGCCGGACTCGGCGACGCGATCGCCGACCTCGCGGGTGGGGCGACACAGCAGGCGAAGGTCCTCGTCAACCCGAACTGGGCCTGACCGCACCGGCTGCATCGGGCCTTCGGAAGCGAATCCGACGCCCCGTTCAGAAAGTTGAAATTCGGGTCGCTCCGACTGCGATCGCGAATTGACCGATGAGTTAGTTTCGTGTGAATCAGGTCACGCACCAGCGGATCTGAGCGCCGGTCCGACGTGAACAGACCGGCGGACCATCACTCACCAAGGGGGACACACGTCCATGAAGACACGATCGACTCAACGATCGAAGAAGGTGCTCGCACTCGCGTTCAGCTTCGGACTCGTCGCGGCGGCATGCGGTAGCGATGACGACGGAGGCGACGGCGACGCACCACCGGCGACCGAAGCAGAGGCGCCCGCCGAAGAAGGCGAAGAGGCACCTGCCGAAGAAGGCGAAGAGGCTCCGGCCGAGGAGAGCGAAGAAGCTCCCGCCGAAGAGAGCGAAGAGGGCGAAGCGGCTCCCGCCGAGGAGCCTGCCGGAGAGATCGAAGCGCCGACCGGCGAGCCGATCCGCATCGGAGTGCAGAACCCGGAGGGCGACCCGAACGGATCGTTCCCCGAGTACTCCGCCTCCATCCAAGCGGCGGCCGACTACATCAACGCCGAACTCGGCGGCCTCGGTGGCCGTCCGATCGAGATCGAGCTCTGCAAGACCGTCATCTCGCCCGACGACTCGCAGCGTTGCGCCAACGAGCTGTCGGCATCCGGCGTCGAGCTGGCGATCTCCACGATCAACTTCTTCGGTAACCACTTCGGCATCTACCAGGGTTCCGGCATCCCGGTCGTCGTCTCGTCGGCGGTCACGCTCGGCGACTTCACGTCCGAGGGCGTGTACGCGATCGGCGCCGGTGGCGGCTGCTTGGGTGTCCACACGGGCCTCGTGCAGATCGCAACCGATGAGATCGAAGAACTCGCCGGCATCACCGTCGAGCGGGTCGGCGTGCCTTGGGCCGACACTCCTCCCGGAGTGGTCTGCTACAACGACCTCGAAGCGAAGCCGCTCGACGTCATCAACGGCACCACGCCGGGCGAGTCGGCTCGCGCCGGCGAACGCCCCGAGCTGACCTACATCGGTGTGCCGGTGGCCCCGGCCACGCCCGACGTCACGCCCCAGGCCACCGAGATCCTGGCGTTCGATCCCGACGTCATCATCTTCTCGGCGCAGGGTGCCGACTGCTGGAACTTCGTCGATGCGCTCGGTCGCCTCGGCTGGTCCAACGACGAGACCCCGCTGATCCTGTCGGGCTCGTGCACCGACTTCGACGCCATCCGTGCGGCCGGCGACCTCGTCAAGGGCATCTACGTCACCACGACGCAGAACGGCGTGCTCACCCCGCCCGAGGGCCTCGAAGGTCAGCACCTCGACAACGCCACGACGTACCAGACGAAGGCACCCGAGTACGGCATGCCCGAAGACCTCGTCTTCACCGGGTTCGGCGGCAACGGCTTCTCCACGATGATGAACATCTGGGAGATCGCTCAGACCATCGACGGTGAAGTCACCGGCCAGGCCATCTCGGATGCGTTCGCCGCAACCGACGGCAGCATGCCGGCCTTCGGCGGTTCGCCGCTCAACTGCAGCGCGGCCCCGGAGCCGTACACCGCGGTCTGCACCGCAGACATCAGCCTCAACCAGTGGGACGGCGAAAAGATGGTCAAGGTCATCGAGCAGGCCTCGGGCCTCGACCTCGTCGCCGGCACCGAACTCCGTCCGGGCTGATCCGACACCTCGTCTCGGGTGGGGCTCTCACGAGCCCCACCCGAGCTCGAACACCGCAACACCGAACACCTGCAACACCGAACACCTGCAACACCCGCAACACCTGAACAACCGAATATCTGAGACCGCGAGCCGGGGTCGATCACCGATCTGCCCCGGCTCGCTGTGTCACCACCACTGTCGGCAGCCGCTGGCGGTTCCATCACTCACTTACTTGGAGCACCTGCGTGAAGGACATCATCTTCTTCCTCATCAGCGGTCTGGGTCTGGGCGCGCTCTTCGCGATGCTCGGCGCCGGACTCGTCATTTCATACAAGGGCTCGGGCGTCATCAACTTCGCTCATGGCGCACTCGCCATGTTCGGAATGTTCACGTTCGACTCGGCATGGAATCGGGGTGAGATCTTCTTGCCCTGGGTCGACTTCCTTCCCACGCACACGGTCAACATCCCCGTGCGGATCACCCTCGACAGCGACGGTTCCGCACCGTTCGTCGTCGCCTTGGTGATCGCACTCGCGATGGCGGCACTGCTCGGCTTGGCCGTGCACTTCCTGGTCTTCCGACCGCTGCGCAACGCCGCACCGCTCGGCAAGGTCGTCGCCTCCGTCGGTCTCCTGCTCTATCTGCAGGGTGTTGCGCTGCTCAACTTCGGCAACTCCTTCCCGCAGCCACGCTCCGTCGTTCCCGACGAAGTGATCGAGAACTTCCTCGGTCTCGGCAAGCCGATCTCGCGCATCACGCTCTACGTCGTCGGTTTCTCGATCCTCTTCGGGCTCGTGCTCTGGGCCGGCTACCGATTCACCCGCTTCGGTCTCGCCACGCGAGCCGCGGCCGGCAACGAGAAGGGCGCCCTGCTCCTCGGCTACAACCCGCAGACGCTCGCTGCCGTCAACTGGGTGATCGCCTCGGTCACCGCGACTCTCGCCGTCATCATCGTCGGGCCACTCCAAGGTCAGATCACACCGATCGGCTTGTCCGCACTCATCGTGCCGGCGCTCGCCGCAGCGTTGATCGGCGGTCTCCGATCGATCCCCATCGCCATCATCGGCGGTCTCGGCCTCGGTGCGGTCCGCACCCTGCTCGACATCAAGAAGGCCACCTGGTTCGATTCGGGTCCGCTCACGTGGATCGAGAACGGCGTGAGCCAAGCGGTGCCGCTGATCGTCATCGTCCTGGTCCTCGTGGTCCGAGGCAAGAGCCTCCCGATCCGTGGCTCGGTCGAAGAGCGGCGTCTCCCGCTGGCACCCCAACCGAAGCGCATGTACGAACACGCACTGGTCTGGATCACGGTCATCACGACCCTGGCCTTCGTGTTCGAGAACGCCGGCAACCGCACCCGGTTCGCCAACGCCATCCAGAACGGTCTGATCCTCGCGATCATCCTCCTGTCGCTCGTCATCCTGACCGGCTACATCGGACAGATCTCGCTGATGCAGATGTCGTTCGCCGGCATCGCCGCATTCATCACCGCCCGCATGATGGCCGACGGAATCGGGCGAGGCTCCAACCTCACCCCGGTCAGCGGCCCCTCGCTCCCCTGGCCGATCGCCGGCCTGATCGGGGTGGTGGTCGCCATCATTGTCGGCATCATCGTCGGCTTGCCGGCGGTGCGTATCCGTGGCGTCCAACTCGCCGTGGTCACCATCGCCACCGCCGTGGCCATCCAGTCGCTCTACCTCGAGAACGAAGTCATCACGCAGCTCCGTGCCGGCATCCCGGCCTACGTCAAGGAGCCGACGTTCCTCGGTGCCGACATCGGCGCTCGAAGTGATCGAGCCCAGAACGAGAACCCACTGTTCGCGCTCTTCGGCGGCGTGGTCCTGGCACTCTGTGCGATCGGTGTCGCCAACATCCGGCGCACCGGCGTCGGGCGACGGTTCCTGGCCGTGCGAGCCAACGAGCGTGCCGCTGCGTCGGCGGGCATCAACGTGGCCCGCACGAAGCTGCTGGCCTTCGCGATGAGCGCCGGCATCGCCGGTCTCGGCGGCGTGATGCTCGGCTTCAAGCAGGTCGAAGTGTCGTCGGCGAACTTCGTCTACGGCGCCAGCCTCGCCATCCTGGCCACCGCCTACCTGGCGGGCATCACCTCGATCAACGGCGCCATCGTCGGTGGCATGTTGCTGAGCGCCGGAGCCCTGGTTCCGACGTTCTCGAACTACATGTTCCACGGCACCAACATCGACAGCTACATCGGACCCCTCACGGGTCTCGGCATCATCGTCACCGCCATCATCCACCCCGAAGGCGTGGCACCGTTCTTCGGAGAAGGCGTCAGACACGCCGGCGGCTGGCTCGTGGGTGCGATCCCCGGAGCCGAGACCATCCGGTCGAACTACCGCGGCGCCAAGGGCACGATGGTGAAGGCGTTCATGGCGGCACTCGTCATCGGCACCGCCTTCTTCGTCTACAACGCAAAGTTCATCGAGAACGTGTGGCTGTGGATCCTGTTCACGGCGTTCCTCGCCTGGGCGATGATGTTCGCCTTCTCGCTCACGCTCGGCAAGCCGTCGCCCTCGTTCGGTGAAGCCGGCGCAGCGTGGGTCGACTGGGGCAAGCGCTTCGGCCCGACCGCACTGGCGGGTTACATCGCCGGCTGGCTGATCTGGCCGCTGCGCGTCGACACCTACAGTCAGGTCTGGATGCCGTTGCTCGGCGCCGGACTCGCACTGTTCATCCGCTCCCTGTACCGCCGGATCACCGGCAAGACGCCGCCGCACGGCGCCGAGGGCGCAACACCCGACCATTCACCCGGTACCGACGAACCAGCACTCGTAGGAGCGAACTGATCATGGCACTACTCGAAGCACGCGGACTCTCCGTCAACTACGGCGGCCTGTACGCGAACAAGGACATCGACCTCGATTGCCACACCGGCAAGCTGGTCGGCCTGATCGGACCGAACGGTGCCGGCAAGACCACGTTCATCGACGCGATCACCGGCTTCACGCCGGTGTCGGAAGGAAAGGTCACGTTCGACGGGGTCGATCTCGCCGGCGTGTCACCCGATCAGCGGGCGCTCATGGGGCTCACGCGAACCTTCCAGTCGCTCGAACTGTTCGAGGACCTCAGCGTCCGCGACAACCTGATGGCGGCAGCCGAACGTCCGAAGTGGCATTCGTTCCTGACCGACATCGTCATGCCGGGCCGCAACGAGCGGCAGTTCAAGGAGCAGGTCGACTGGGCGCTCGAGATCATGGGGCTGCAGGATCGTGCCGACACGCTCCCGAGCGACCTCAGCCACGGTCAGCGCAAGCTGATCAGTGTGGCTCGGGCGTTGGCCGCGAAGCCGAAACTGGTGCTGCTCGACGAGCCCGCTGCCGGTCTCGACACGTCCGAGAGCCAACTCCTCGGCCAGCACCTTCGGGAGTTCCTCGAACACGACATGAGTCTGTTCCTGATCGACCACGACATGGGCCTCGTCCTGAACGTGTGTGACTACATCTACGTTCTCGACTTCGGCAAGATCATCGCCCACGGAACGCCTGCCGAAGTGCGCGCCGACCCGGCGGTCATCTCGGCCTACCTCGGCGAGAGCGCCGGCGAAGAACAAGCGCAGAGAGGTGCCGAGTTCGGTGCCGCCACAACCACCACGGAGGCAACGTCATGAGCGATGAGTTTCTGATCGAGATCAACAAGCTGCATGCCGGTTACGGCGGCATCCCGGTGCTGCGCGACCTCGACCTCACCGTCGGCAAGGGTGAAGTCGTCGCACTGCTCGGACCCAACGGTGCCGGCAAGACGACCACGCTGCTCACGCTCTCGGGTCTGCTCAAGCCGCTGGCCGGCACGGTGACCGTGCTCGGTGAAGAGGTCACCGGCGCCAAGCCGCACATGATCCCGCGGCGTGGACTGGCGCATGTGGCCGAAGACCGGTCGCTGTTCTTCGACCTGACCGTCGACGAGAACATCAAGCTCGGACTCACCGGCGCCAAAGCCGATCGTGCCGCAGCCCACGACCGGGCGATGGACCTCCTGCCGGCACTCAAGCCGCTGGGCTCGCGCCTCGCCGGTCTGCTCTCGGGTGGTGAGCAGCAGATGCTCGCCATCGCTCGGGCGCTCGTCTCGAACCCGAAGTGCCTGCTCGTCGACGAGATGAGTCTGGGTCTCGCACCCATCATCGTCGAGCAGTTGCTGCCGATCGTCCGCGACATCGCCGACCAGACCGGTTGCGGTGTGCTCGTGGTCGAACAGCACGTACACATGGCGCTCGAGGTGGCCGACCGCGGCTACGTCCTCAACCACGGCGAAGTCATGATGCAGGGCAGTGCCGCCGAACTCTCGGCGAACCGGAGCGTGCTCGAAGCCAGTTACCTCGGCGACGCCGCGCTCTCGTAGGCATGCCGACCAGCGTCAGGCCGCGTCTGACGCGGTCGGCGCGCTGAACCGATGAACACCTGGGCGTTCTTCGCGCTCCTCGGCATCGGCACCGGCGCGTTCTACGGTGCCCTCGCGTGCGGGGTCATCGTCGCGTACCGCGGCAGTGGCATCGTCAACTTCGCCGTCGGGGCGATGGCGATGATCCCTGCCGTGACGTACGCGGAACTGCGGTCGTCGGGCGACCTCGTGCTGCCGATCGTCCTGGTCCCCAACCGCTACTCGTTCGGTGAACCGCTCTCCGCGGCACCGGCGGTGGCGTTGGCCCTCGTCGTCGGAACTCTCGTGAGCTTGGCGATCTATCTGCTCGTCGTCCGGCCGCTGCGCGGCGCGCCGCAGGTGACGATGCTCGTCGCCACGGTCGGCTTGACGATCGCGCTCCAGGCGCTCGCCGTGAAGATCTTCGGCAGCGGCACGATTCGCACCCCCGCGCTGCTTCCCGACGGTGTGGTGTCGGTGCTCGGACGCCCGTATCCGATCGACCGACTCTGGGTGGCGGGCGTCGTCGTGGCACTCGCGCTCACCGTCCACCTCGTCATGACGCGCACGACGTTCGGGCTCGCCACTCGCGCCGCGTTCCTCAACGAGAAGGGGGCGGTGCTGCTGGGGTTCGACCCGATCCGCCTCGGCCTCTACAACTGGATCGTCGCGTCGACCGTCGGTGGCGTGATCGGCATTCTCGCCTCGTCGCTGGGCGGCGTGAACCCGCTCAACTTCAGCTTCTACGTCGTGCCCGCGCTGGGTGCAGCCCTTGCTGCGCGGCTCTCGTCGTATCGCATGGCGGTGATCGCGGGGTTGTCGATCGGCGCCTTCGAAGCGCTCGCCGTGCACATCGTGGCCCAGCAGCAGATCCCCCGCTTCTTCCACGGTGGCGTCAGTTCGCTCGTGCCGTTCGCCGTGATCATCGCTGCGGTCATGCTCGTCGGCCAGACCCTCCCCAACCGGGCGGTGCTCCTCGAGCGTCGCAACGTACCCGTCGAGCGTGTGCGCTGGAAGCCACTGCTGTGGGTGCCCACGATCGGCGCCACCGCACTCGCGCTCGCGTCGTCGGACGCAACCGTTCGCTTCGCCACGATCCAGTCGGTCTACGTGATGACGTTGCTGTTGTCGTTCGTCGTGCTCACCGGGTTCGTCGGCCAGGTGTCGCTCGCCCAACTGTCGTTCGCCGGCTTCAGTGCGTTCATGCTGTCGCGCTTCGACGAAGTGCTGCCGTTTCCGATCGGGCCGCTCGCGGCGATCGCGGTCACCACCGCGGTCGGCACCCTGGTCGGAGTGCCGGCACTGCGTGTACGTGGCATCCAGTTCGCGATCGTCACCTTCGCGGCCGCCGTCGTGTTCGACGAACTGTTCTTCCGCAGCCCGACCTTCGTCGGCCGAGGCGGGCTGGCCACCGTCGAGTCACCCTCGATCGGCGGAATCGAGCTCGGCATCGACGGCGACGGGCAGTTCCCCGATCGACGCTTCGGCTTCGTCCTGCTCGCGTTCGCAGTCGGCTGCGCGCTGTTCGTGCACGGCATCCGACGCGGCACGCTGGGTCGCCGGTTCATGGCGGTCCGGTCCAACGAGCGTGCGGCGGCGTCGTCGGGCATCGACGTGCCGCGCACCAAGGTGCTGGCCGCAGCTCTCTCGTCGTTCCTCGCGGCGATCGCGGGCGTCATGTTCGCCTACAAGTCGACGACCTTCACCGGCGCCGGCCTCGACGCGCAGGAAGGACTCGAACTCCTCGCGCTGGGCTACCTCGGCGGAATCGGGTCGATCGCCGGAGCGGTCATCGGTGGCTTCCTAGCGCCGTCAGGTGCGTTCGCCGTCGTCTTCCTCGGTGGTGGATCGACCGTCGATCAGTTCCTGCTGACCGGCATCGGGTTGATGGCGGTGGCCATCGTGTTCCCCGCCGGACTGGCTGGGGTCGGCACGGCGGTACGCCGTCGACTCGAACGGTCAGCCGCTCAGCGACGCGTCCGCCCGACGCCGCCGAGCGCGGACGCCGACGAGATCGAGTTCTTCACCACCGGTTAGCGGCGCGAGTTCAGCCCGCCGGTTCGGGAGGCGGAGAGACGAGTTCGCCACGCAGCACGCCGAGCACCGAGTCGATCGCTCGACGGTGCCGCTCGATCGACGACGAGTTGCCTTCGGTGAGGCCGACGAGGATGAGTGAAACGAACGCCCGCACCAGCGGTCGATGCTCGGGTTTGATCTCGCCCGTCTCGGTGCCGCAATCGACGAGCCGCAAGAAGAACTCCTCGCGGCGCTCGTCGGAACTGTGCAGGCGCTCGCGGATCTCGGGGTGACGCCGGATGTCGGTGCGCACGACGCCGACGAACCGAGCGAGCGTCGGATCCTGCTTGTTCATGACGTGAGCAGCTTCGAGCACGGCCTCGAGCTTGCCGATGAAGGTGTGCTCGCTCGCCTCGGCCTTCTGGAACTGCTCGTAGATCTGGCTCTGCATGTCTCGGTTGACCTCGAGATACAGATCGAGTTTCGACTCGACGTAGTGATACAGCGCACCGGTCGTGATGCCGGCGGCTGCGGCGAGGTCTTTGTTGGTGACCGGACCGAATCCGCGCTCACCGAAGAGCTTGCGGGCGCCCGCCAGGATCGCCTCGCGCGTGGCGGCTGAGTCGGTGGCCGGTGGCCGGCCTCGCCGACGGGATCCGGGTTTGTCATCTGTCGCCACGTTGAAAGTATGACGGACGACACACCCCATTACCTCAGCGGAGCAGAACAGTGTGCGAATTCTCGACGCGAATTCGGCTCGCTTGTCTACGTTGAGCGCCATGCGTGCAACAGGACGGAAGCGATTTCTCAGTGTACTGGCGATCTCATCGTTGGCGGTCGCCGCATGTGGCGGCGGAGTCAACGACGGCGACTCGACGCCCGACGACGACGCCGACACCGGTGTCGAGCAGCCCGAGGACGATCAGGAGACCGACGGCGACGACGGTGAGCAACCCGCCGGCTCGCAGTCGGTGAACGGTGCGCTCGTCAGCGTGCTCGACCTCGGCCTCGGCCTCTACGGGATCGATCGCGACACCGGCGAGAGCTTCGAACTGTCGTACGAAGCCGACTGGTTCACCGACCGCACCAACCAACCGATCGTGGTCGGCGATCGCGCCTACAGCCTCGTCTTCCGCGAGATCGAAGACCTCGACTTCGTCAACGAGACCTCGGTCGCCGAGTTCGACCTCACCACCGGCACCGGCCGAGAGATCGTCGCGTTCGGGCCGAACAGCGACGGCTCCGAGTCGCTCGAGCGGACGACGTGGAACCTCATCGGTGCGGGTGGCGACTCCATCTGGCTCCGCCGGAACAGCAGCGACGCCGACGGATCGACGACCCAGACGATCGTCCGCTACTCGATCTCGACGGGCGAACCGACCGGCGAGGTCAGCAACGACACCCTCGAGATCGCCACCGACGGTGGCGGCAGCTGCACCGCCACACCACGTCCGATCGGGGTCGGTAGCGACGGCACGCTCTACGTCGATCTGAGTGGCATCCCGGCGCGCGTCGACAGCGAGACGCTCGAACCGGTCGAGATCGTCGGCGTGTGCTTCAACGAGAACCTGTGGCTGTCGACGCTCGCCGGGTCGACCGACCTCGCCGAGTTCACCATCACCGACGACGGCAGCCCGGTTCCCGACGATCAGGCGTCGTTCTTCTACGACGACGAGCCGGTCATCTCGAGCGACAGCGTCGTGGTGTCCGACGACGCCATCTGGTGGGTGTTCAGCCGCACACCGTCGTACCTCGACGAGGCCGGCGAGCAGCGAAACGCGATCATCGGTGGCGTCGCCCGCCTCGACCTGGCCACCAGCGACGTGTCGGTCTTCCCGATCGACGACGGCATCGGCGAGTTCCTCGATCAGGAGGAGACCGGATTCACCCTGTCGGCGATGTCGCAGGTCCAGCTCCAGGTCGTCGGCGACCACCTCTGGCTGATGGACATCCGCGAAGCGCAACCGCTGCGACGCCTCGACCCGGCGACGGGCGAAGTCACCCAGTTCGAGATCCCCGCCGGAGACGGCAACGACTTCGTCGAGGCCGAACTGATCCCGACCGACCCCGAGGGCGTCTGGCTCAGCGTGTCACGCCGGGTCATCACGTCGGCCGAAGGCGAAGGACGATCCACCACCGGCATGTCGTACGTGGATCAGGTCGATCCCGACACCGGGGAGTTCGTGCGCTCGATGTTCGAAGGCGAACTGACCGGCTTCGGCAACTGATCGAGCCTGGCGGGCGGGCCTGAGCGCCGTGAGATCCCCTCCGCTGCGTAAATCGACTGCTCGGTGAATTAGCTTCGGGAGCGTTCAACACGCGACGTCGCTCGACGTCCTCGCACCAACTTGGGAGCACCAATGGATCTCGGACTCACCGGCAAGAAGGCACTGATCACCGGATCGACGAAAGGTCTCGGTCGAGCGATCGCCGAGACGTTGATCGCCGAAGGCGCCTCGGTCGCCATCTGCTCGCGCACCGAAGACGACGTCAACGCCGCGGTCGACGCCATGTCGGCCGGCGCGTCGGGCAAGGTCGTCGGTTCGGTCTGCGATGCAGCCGACCCCGAGGCCGTCCGCGCCTGGGTCGCCAGCTCGGCCGAAGCGCTCGGTGGCATCGACATCTACGTCCACAACACCTCCGGCAAGCCGGCCCGCTCCCTCGACAAGTGGCAGAACAACATGGACATCGACCTCATGTCGCTGCTCCACGGTGTCGAGGCCGCGAGCGAGTTCCTCACCGACGGCGGCGGGTCGCTGATCTCGATCGGCACGACCGCCACGATGGAGCACTTCGCCTCGGGTTCGGGCAGCTACTCGGCGTTCAAGGCCGCGGTCACCAACTGGACGCTCGGCCAGGCACAGGTGCTCGGCGCGCAGGGTGTTCGCTGCAACGTCGTGTCGCCCGGCCCGATCTTCGTCGAAGGCGGCGACTGGAACATGATCAAGGACAACATGGCCGACTTCTACGAGGCCACCGCCAAGAACCACCCGCAGAACGCACTCGGCGAGCCACAAGACGTCGCCAACGCCGTGGCGTTCCTGGCCGGTGACGCCGCGAAGCACATCAACGGTGTGAACATCACCGTCGACGGCGGCTTCGTCAAGCGCGTCAACTACTGAGCCAGGGCGTTCTCATGGCCGACCAGACCGGTTCCCGCATCGACGTCACGCTCGTCGCCGGCGGCAAGTACCACGACATCGATTTCGCTCGCCTCGAACTCCTCAAGTTGCTCGCCGAGCACGAGGAGTTCCGAGTCCGGGTGCAACCCGACTACGAAGACCACGAGGCCATCACGGCATCGTCGATCCTGGTGTCGTACACCTGCGACGTCCGCCCCTCGGAGGAGGCTCAGCACGCGATTCGCGCCTGGGTCGAAGGAGGCGGCCGATGGGTCGCACTCCACGGCACCAACGCCGCACTCCAGATGGGCGGACCCAACGGCGTCGAAGCGCCACGGTGCCAACCGGTCTGGTCAGAGACCCTCGGCAGCCAGTTCGTTGCGCACCCGCCGATCCAGCCCTATCCGGTGCAGATCAGCGCGCCCGACCACTGGCTGGTCGAAGGGATCGAGTCGTTCGACACCGACGACGAGCTCTACCTGCAAGAACACGCCGATCGCGACGCACTCGAACCGCTGCTGCACACGACGTGGACGGGTGACGCGAAGGGCTTCGCCGAGAGCGACTGGTCGCTCGAGACCGCCGGCACCGACACGCACCTGATCATGTACCTGCGGTCGCTCGGCGACGGCGCGGTGCTCTACAACACCCTCGGACACTGCCGCGGCCACTACGACATGGTCCCCGTCCTCGACTACTACCCCGCGATCGAACGCTGCTCGTGGGAACAGCCCGCCTACTACGAAATCCTCCGCCGCTCGCTCCGCTGGGCGCGCGGCGAAACCAGCTGAACTCTGGAGCACCCCTTGGAACTGAACACCGACAAACAACTCGATCTGCACCGGCGCATGGTGCGGATCCGTCTCTTCGAAGAGGCGGCCGGCCGACTCGCCGAAGGCAACCGACTTCCCGGCTTCCTCCACCTGTACGTGGGTGAAGAAGCCGTGGCTGCCGGTGTGTGCGGCAACCTCACCGACGAGGATCAGATCACGTCGACGCACCGCGGGCACGGCCACCTCGTCGCCAAGGGCGGCAAGTTCAACGAGATGATGGCCGAGCTCATGGGCAAGTCCACGGGCTACAACAAGGGCAAGGGCGGGTCGATGCACATCTGCGACCTCGACCTCGGCATGTTGGGCGCCAACGGCATCGTCGGCGCCGGCTCCCCCATCGCGGTCGGTGCCGCCATGGCCAACAAGTACAAGAAGAACGGCAATGTCGCCGTCGCGTTCTTCGGTGACGGGGCCACCAACATCGGGGCCTTCCACGAAGCCGCGAACATGGCGTGTGCACTGCACCTGCCCATCGTGTTCGCCTGCGAGAACAACGAGTACGGCGAGTTCACCCCGCGTGACAAGACCATGGCGATCACCGACATCGTCGACCGCGCGGCCGGCTACGGCATGCCGGGCGTCATCTGCGACGGCATGGACGTCGTCGCCGTCTACGAGGCCGCCGGCGAAGCGATCCAACGAGCCCGCGAAGGCGGCGGCCCGGCGCTCGTCGAAGCCAAGACCTACCGCTTCTACAACCACCACGGCGTGCAGAACCTCGGTCTGAAATACCGGACCGACGAAGAGGTCGCCGAGAAGCGCAAGCAAGACCCGATCTTCACGTTCGAAGACCGCATGATCGAGATCGGCACGATCGACCGCGCCGGCCTCGACGCGATCTGGGAAGAACTGCGTGCCGACATCGAGACCGCCATCCAGTTCGCCGAAGACAGCCCCCTGCCCACTCCCGACCAGGTACTCACCGGTGTGTACACCGGAAGCGAGACGACGATGACTGGAGCCTCCCGATGACCACGATCGAATCCGCACCCGAGATCATCGTCGACACGTCGACCACCACCGAGGGACGCATCGAATCCGACCGCAAGGTCGCCTACGTCGCGGCGTTCAACGAAGCCGTCGCCCAGCAGATGGAAGCCGACCCGAACGTGTTCTGCGCGGGCGAAGACATCGGCGCATTCGGCGGCGTGTTCCAGACCTACGCCGGACTCCAGCAGCGCTTCGGTGAAGAACGCTGCTTCGACACGCCGATCAGTGAGCAGGCGATCATCGGGCTCGGCGTCGGCGCTGCCGTGTCGGGTCTGCGCCCGATCGTCGACCTGATGTTCATGGACTTCATGTGCGTGGCCATGGACCAGATCGTCAACCAGGCGGCCAAGCTGAAGTACATGTTCGGCGGCGACGCCGTCCTGCCGATGACCATCACCCTCGCCGGTGGCGCCGGTCTGTCGGCCGCAGCGCAGCACAGCCAGAGCCTCGAAGCGATCCTGTGCCACATCCCCGGCCTCAAGGTGCTCTACCCGTCGAACCCGTACGACATGAAGGGCCTGATGACGGCCTCGATTCGTGAAGACAACCCGACGGTGATGATCAAGCACAAGCGTCTGCTCGGCATGTCGGGCCAGGTGCCCGAGCAGCCGTACTCGATCCCGCTCGGCGTCGCCAACGTCGCCCGTGCCGGCAACGACGTCACCGTCATCGCCTGGGGTCGCATGGCCAACGAGTCACTCGACGCTGCCGAACGACTCGCCGAGGAAGGCATCGACTGCGAGGTCATCGACCCACGCACGCTCCAGCCGCTCGACACCGAGACGATCGTCGCGTCGGCCAAGAAGACCAACCGGGTCATCGTGGTGCACGAAGCCGTGCGCTTCGGCGGGCTCGGCGCCGAGATCGCCGCTCAAGTCCAGGAGAACGCGTTCGACTACCTCGACGCACCGGTCGCCCGCGTGGCGGCGCCGTTCTCGCCCGTTCCCTTCAGCCCGGCGTTGGAGGAGCACTACGTCCCGGACGCGGCATCGATCGCCGACGGGATCCGGGGTGTGATGGCCCGGCCCGGCGCCGGCTGACCATGACCCGACCGACCGAGCGCGACGGGGCATCCGGCATCGTCGGTGTCATCGTCAATCCGGTTGCCGGCAAAGACATTCGTCGGCTCTCGACCGGAGCCACGCACACGCCCGACACCATGAAGATGGGTATCGTCCGGCGTGTCGTGGCTGCGGCCGCCGAGTCCGGCGCGTCGAAGCTGCTCCTCGCCGACGACCCGCACCGCTTGGCGCGTCGGGCGATCGAGCGGCTGACGTTTCCCGACCACGCCGAGGTCGAGCTGCTCTCCGATCACATCGCCGGTTCGCGTGCCGACACGATCTCGGCGGCGGTCGAGATGCGCGAGCGAGGTGCTGCGGTGGTCATCGTGCTGGGCGGCGACGGCACATGTCGCGACGCGGCAACGGGTTGGCCCGACATCCCGATGATCGCGATCTCGACTGGCACCAACAACGTCTACCCCTCGGCGATCGACGGAACCTCGGCCGGCGTCGCTGCCGGTCTCGTCGCCTCCGGGCGCATCGCGATCGATCGAGTGGCGCTGCCGAGCAAGCGCATCGTCGTCGAGGTGACCACCGATCGGTCGTCGACGGTGGTCGACGATGTCGCCCTGGTCGACCTGGCCTTGGTCGACGAGACCTTCGTCGGCGCCCGTGCGGTCAAGGAGCCCGGCACGATCAAGGCGGTCATCGCCGCGATCGGCGAGCCCGGTTCGACCGGGTTGTCGAGCATCGCCGGACGCACCCACCCGATCGACCGCAACACCCGGGGCGGTGTCTTCATCACCCTGGCCCACCACGGCGACGACAACGTCGCTCGCCGCGTGCGCGTGCCGCTCTCCCCTGGCACGTTCGACACCCTCGATCTGGCCGATGTCCGGCCGGTCGCCGACGGCGAAGCCGTCACCATGCACGGCCCCGGCGTGCTCGCCTTCGACGGTGAACGCGACGTTCCAGTCGGCGCCGACGCCACCGTGACCGCCACGATCGAGCGGACCGGACCGCGTCTGATCGACGTATCGACCACACTCATGCTCGCTGCGCACGACGAACTGTTCGATGCGCCGACCCCCTCATCCGACTCCGAAGGAGCCCACGATGTCCACTGAATTCCAGATGCCCAAACTCGGCCTGACGATGGAGGAAGGCACCATCGTCGAATGGCTCGTCGCCGACGGGTCCGAGATCACGGTCGGCCAGCCGGTGCTCGTCATCGAGACCGACAAGACCGAGACCGAGGTCGAGGCCGCAGCGACCGGTGTGCTGCACCAGACCGGTGCCCCGGGCGACACGTTCGCATGTGGCGCGTCGATCGGGCAGGTGCTGGCGCCGGGTGAAGCGCCGTCCGCTGCCGCTGCCGCTCCGGCTCCGAGCGCCGCTCCGACACCGGCGGCCGCCGAGCCCGAGGCCGCTCCCGCGGTTGCCGCGTCGCCCGCCCCCGCTGCAGCATCGGCAACCGGTTCGGGTGGCCGTCTCCTCGTGTCGCCGAATGCTCGGCGCGTCGCCGCCGAGCGAGGCATCGACGTCGCCACGGTGACCGGCACCGGACCCGACGGGCGCATCACGTCCGAAGACGTCCTCGACGTCGCCGACGGCCGCGTCGCTGCGGTGGCTACTGCTCCGGCAGCGGCACCCGCGGCCAGCCCCGCTCCGGCCGCCGTTGCGCCGGCACCGGCACCCGCAGCGGCCGGCTCCCCGGTTCCGGCGTCGATCGCCGCCCGGCAGTTGGCCGATCTGCTCGGCGTCGACCTGGCCTCCGTTCCCGCCGACCCGACCGACGGTCGAGTCACCCGCGACGGAGTCGCCGCTCATGTTCGTGGTCTGCTCAGCGGATCGGCCGCGTCGTCGACGTCCGCAGGCTCCGTCGGGGCCACCGGCGGGTCGGCCCCGGCCATGCAGGAACCGACCGAGACGATTCGTCTGTCGGGCATGCGCGGCACCATCGCCAAGCGCATGTACGCCTCGCTGCAGGAAACGGCACAGCTCACGCTGACCATGGACGCCGACATGGACGCGGTGGTCGCCGACCGCACGGCACGCAAAGACGCCGGCAACGCGCCAGGCTTCACCGACTACGTCATCGCGGCCTCCGCACGAGCGCTGCGCGACCATCCCCGAGTCAACTCACAGATCACCGAGGCCGGCGTGGCGCTCCTTCCCGAGATCCACGTCGGTCTCGCTGTTGCGCTCGACGAAGGTCTGATCGTCCCCGTCGTGAAGAACGCCGACAAGCTGTCGCTCGGCCAACTCGGCCCCGAGACGACGCGACTCGCCGAGGGCGCACGCAACGGATCGCTCGGCCCCGACGACGTCCAGGGCGGCACCTTCTCGGTCACCGCCCTCGGCATGTTCGGCGTCGACTCGTTCACCCCGGTCATCAATCCGCCGAACTCGGCGATCCTCGGCGTCGGTCGGCTGCGTGACGACGTCATCGTCGTCGACGGCGACGTTCGCACCACGAAGCGCCTCACGCTGAGCCTCACCTGGGACCACCGCGTGTTCGACGGTGCGCCCGCTGCGGAGTTCGCACAGACCATCTGCAAGTACCTCGCCGACCCGAGCTCGCTCGTCTGATGTTCGACTTCTCCGGGAAGACCGCGGTCGTCACGGGTGCGAGCCGTGGCATCGGCGAGGCCATCGTGCGCCAACTCGATGCCGGGGGTGCTCGTGTGGCGCTCGTCGCCCGGAGTGCCGACAAGCTCGAGGCGATCGCCGCCGAGCTCACCAACGACCCACTGGTGCTCGCCACCGATCTCTCCGACCCGGCGTCCGTCGAGCAGATCAGCACCGCGGTGCTCGACGCGTTCGGCGGCCTCGACATCCTCGTCAACAACGCTGCGGTCGAACGCAACGAGCCCGCGCACCGCGCCACGGCCGAAGCGATCGACGAGACGCTCTTCGTCAACCTGCGTCAGCCGTTCCTGCTGAGCAGCGCGTTCGCCAAGTCGTTGTTCGCCTCGCAAGGGGCCATCGTCAACATCTCGTCGATCGCGTCGACCGGTGCCGGTGGCACGCAAGGTGCGTACGCAGCATCCAAGGGCGGGCTGAACACACTCACGAAGAACCTCGCGAACGAATGGGCGAACAAGGGTGTGCGCGTCAATGGAGTAGCGCCCGGGCTGGTCGACACCGAGATGTGGGAGTCGACGTTCGAACGTCTCGGTGAGGACGCGGTCCGCAGCACGTTCACCAAGGGTGTGCCGATGCAGCGGTGGGGCACCGCCGACGAGATCGCCGACGTGGCGTGCTTCCTCGCGTCCGACAAGGCGAGCTACGTGACCGGACAGACCATCAAGGTCGACGGCGGTCGCACCAACCTCTGACGGCGCCCGCCGGTTCAGGCGGGGTCGCACTCGCCGTCGTGCTCGGAGCACCACGGCGACATGCCCGGCAACCGATGGCGGTTGCGGGCGATGAGTTCGTACAAGCGGTCGAGGAGCCACGGCACGCCGGGCACCTTCCAGGGCAGCAGCGGCAGCTTCGAGTTCCACGCCACGGCGGTGTAGAGGGCAACCGCTCGGGCTCCGCCCACGGCCACGCCCTCGGGCGTGACGGTCCAGGCTGCGGCGTCGGTCTGTTGCTCTGTGAGGCCGGTGAGGTCGCGTGTGCCGGCGGTCTGGCCGGCTCTGACCTCGACACGGTCGTGACGGTCGAGCTTGCGCAGCCAGCCGACCGAGCGGGTACAAAACCCGCAGTGACCGTCGAACACCAGCGTCGCGGTGCCGGGCACCGAGCTCGGGAGGCTCCCGTAGTCGGTGCGGCTCGGCGTGCTGGTCACCGGTTGTTCTCGACGGCCTTCACGAGGCGGTCGAAGACGGAGTCGGGGTGCCCGACGCCGTTGACGACGGCGAGACGGTTCGCGTCGCCGTAGTGCTTGATGAGCGGGAACGTCTGCTCTTCGTAGAGATCGAGGCGGCGGTTGACCGACTCGGGCGTGTCGTCGTCACGTTGCAGCACGTCGCCACCGCACACGTCGCAGATCCACGGTTCGGGGTCGTTGCCGCCCGACGAGGTGTAGTTGGTTCCGCAGTCTCGGCAGACGCGACGTGACGAGATGCGTTCGAGCACGATCTCGCGGGGCACGTTGAGGTCGAGGACGACGTCGATCGGGCGGCCGAGCTCGTCGGTGATCTGGTCGAGGGCGATGGCCTGCTCGATCGTGCGGGGGAATCCGTCGAGGATGTAGCCCCGCGTGTCGGCGTCGGCGGCCTTCAACCGGTCACGGACGATGCCGATCATGATGTCGTCGGACACGAGTCCGCCGGCATCCATGACCTCTTTGGCCTTGATGCCGAGCGGCGTGCCTTCGCGCACGGCTGCGCGCAGCATGTCTCCGGTGGAGATGTGCGGTACGACGAAGTGCCGACTCAGCCGCACACACTGTGTGCCTTTGCCAGCACCCTGTCGCCCGAGGATGATGAGGCGGGCGCCCGGGATCATAGGAGTCGATCTCCCGCCGCTATGAGAGGAAGCCCTCGTAGTTGCGGAGGGTCAGCTGGCTGTCGATCTGACGCATCAGCTCGAGGGCGACACCCACCGAGATGAGCACCGACGTGCCAGCGAATCCGAACGTCGAGACGTCGGCGGCGAGCAGGAGGATGTAGGGCAGGATCGCGATGATCGCGATGAACACCGCGCCCGGCAGGGTGATGCGGTTGACGGCCTTGCCGAGGTACTTCTCGGTCTGCGGTCCGGGACGGATACCGGGGATGAAGCCACCCTGGCGGCGCAGCTGGTCGGCCTGGCGAACCGGGTCGAAAGCGATCGAGTTGTAGAAGTAGGCGAACGCCACGATCATCAGGGCGAAGAGCGTGATGTAGACCACGTTCGACGGGTTGACGATGTACTCGTCGACGAGGCTGGCCACGTCGCCGCGCCATCCTTCGCCCGAGCCGAGCACGTTCGACAGGATCACCGGCAGGAGCAGGATCGAGCTGGCGAAGATGATCGGGATGATGCCGGCCTGGTTGACCTTGAGCGGGATGTAGGTGTTCTGGCCGCCCATCATGCGGCGTCCGACGACACGCTTTGCGAACTGCACCGGGATGCGTCGCTGGCCGAGTTCGACGAAGACGACGGCGACGATGATCGCCAGGGTCAAGATGATCATCGCGACGAACCAGAAGGTCTTGTTCAGTTGCAGAATGCCCCAGAAGCCGCCGGGCAGCGAGGCCACGACCGATGCGAAGATGATCATCGACATGCCGTTGCCGATGCCGCGCTGCGAGATCATCTCACCGAGCCACATCAGCACGGCGGTACCGGCGACGAGCGTGGGGATGATGAGGTAGGCACGGGGCCACAGGCCGTCGGGCAGGAGGACGACGCTGGGCACGTTGCCCGAGCCGAAGAACGCCTGGCCGTTGCCGGTGCCGAAGATGAACGTGAGGCCGGTGGCCTGCAGGGTGGCGAGGCCGATGGTGACGTAGCGGGTGTACTGCGTGATCTTGCGTTGCCCGACGGCGCCTTCCTGCTGGAGCTGTTCGAGCTTGGGGATCACCACGCCGAGGACCTGCATGATGATGCTGGCGGTGATGTACGGCATGATGCCGAGCGCGAAGATCGAGAACGACTCGAATGCGCCACCGGAGAACAGGTTCAGGAAGCCGAGTGCGCCCTGCTGGTCGGCCGAGGCACGGAGCTGCTCGATGGCGAACGGGTCGACACCGGGCACGCGAATGGCGACGCCGATGCGGTACACGGTGACCATCGCGACGACGAACAACAACTTGTTGCGAAGGTCGCTGATCTTGAACACGTTCAGCAGATTGGAAAGCATCAAAGTCCTCTGAATTCCCACGTGGTGGGGTCGAAATATGTGCTGCACTCGGTGCCGCAGACCGGCCCGAGGCTACCAGCGAGACCGGCTCGATTCCCAGCGCCGGCAGCCAGCCGGCCTGAGCAACCGGCCGGTTGTCGGAGCCGAATCGTCAACTCCGAAAACGAACGGTGGCCCGCACCAACGGTGCGGGCCACCGATCAGAATCAGATCACTGATTCGGGATCATGGTTTCGTCTCGCAAGGAAACCGGCGACGAAGTTGACTGGTCGTCAATGAGTCGCTCGGCTGACGCAGCGAGACGGAAAGCTGGCCCGAATCAGCGGTTCATGAATTGGTTGCCGGCGGAGGCCGGGCGTCCGGCCTTGCCCTCTTCCTTGAACGGAAGGGTGATCATGGTGATCGAACCGCCGGCGGCCTCGATGGCTTCCTTGGCCGACGCCGACGCGGCGTGGGCGCTGACGTTGACCTTGGTGGTGATCTCGCCACGGGCGAGGATCTTCACGAAGGCGCCCTTGCGGACGACGCCGTTGGCCACGAGTGCATCGATGTCGATGTCGCCGGAGCCGAGCTTCTCGGCCAGGTCGGACAGCGTGTGCAGGTTGACTGCCTGGTACTCGACGCGGAACGGGTTCTTGAAGCCGCGAAGCTTCGGAACACGCTGCTTGAGCGGCATCTGGCCACCTTCGAAACCGCGTGCGACGGTGTTGCGTGCGCGCTGTCCCTTGGTACCACGGCCGGCGGTCTTGCCGCCCTTGCCGCCGGTACCGCGACCGACGCGCTTGCGGCTGCGAGTTGCGCCCGCTGCGGGCTTGAGGTCATGGACCTTCATGTCAGCTCTCCTCTTCCGACACTTCGATCAGGTGCGGGACCCGGGCGATCATGCCGCGGATCTCGGGGCGATCGGGAAGTGTGTTGGTCTGGCCGATCTTGCCGATGCCGAGCGCACGGAGGGTTCCGCGGTGCTTGGGCTTCGTGCCGATCGCCGACTTGATCTGGGTGACGGTGATGTCGGCCATCACGTGGTCCCTTCGGTTGCGTCAGCAGCTGCGGCCGCTGGCTTCTTGTTGCTCTCGTTGTACGCGTCGAGCAGGCCCTTGGGCACGAACTCTTCCGGAGCGAGGCCTCGACGAGCGGCGACCAGGTCGGGACGCTGCAGCGACTTGAGGCCCTGCACGGTGGCGCGGGCGACGTTGATGTGGTTGGCCGAGCCGAGCGACTTGCAGAGCACGTCGTGCACGCCGGCCTCTTCGAGGATCACACGAGCAGCGCCACCGGCGATGACGCCGGTACCTTGCGATGCCGGCTTGATCATCACGCGTCCGCCACCGGTGCGTCCGAGGACTTCGTGGATGACGGTGCCACCGGCCATCGGCACGGTGAACAGGTTGCGGCGGGCTTCTTCGGTGCCCTTCTGGATCGCCAAGGGAACTTCCTTGGCCTTGCCGTAGCCGAGGCCGACGCGGCCGTTGCCGTCACCGATCACCACGAGTGCGGTGAAGGAGAAGCGACGACCGCCCTTGACGACCTTGGCGACACGGTTGATCGTGATGACGCGTGACTCACGCAGGCCATCGGGATCGGGTGCGCGCTCGCGGCCGCCATCGCGACCTCCACGGTTGTTGTCTCCGAATGCCATCAGAACTCCAGTCCTGCGTCACGTGCAGCAGACGCCACGGCAGCGATGCGACCGTGGTAGGCGAATCCACCTCGGTCGAACACGACCTGGGTGACACCGGCAGCCTTCGTGCGCTCGGCGACGAGCTGACCGATCTTGGTTGCGGCATCGACGGATGCGGTCGAACCCGCACCACGGATGTCGGCTTCGGTGGTCGAGGCGGCGGCGATGGTGACACCGTCGTCGTCGTTGATCACCTGCACCGAGAGGTGCTTGTTCGAACGGAACACCGCGAGGCGGGGTCGCGTGGCGGTGCCGTAGATCTTCTTGCGGACACGACGGTGACGACGGATCCGGCCACTGCGGCGGGCTTGTGCAATCTTGGTCATGAGCTACTTCTTTCCTGCCTTGCCGGCCTTGCGGATGATCCGCTCGCCGGCGTAGCGAACGCCCTTGCCCTTGTACGGCTCGGGCTTGCGCAGGCTGCGGATGTTCGCCGCCACCTGGCCAACCACTTCGTTGTCGATGCCGGTCACGATCACCGACGTCTGCTGCGGCACTTCGAAGACGATGCCTTCGGGCGCCTCGACGTCGATCGTGTGGCTGTAACCGAGGTTCATGCGGAGCTTGTTGGGGCCCTGCTGCTCGGCACGGTAACCGACGCCGTGGATCTCGAGTTCCTTGCGGAACCCTTCGGTCACGCCGCGGACCATGTTGTTGACGAGGCTGCGGGTCAAGCCGTGCATCGCCTTCGTCTTGTTCTGCTCGTCGGGACGGGTGACGGTGAGGGTGTCACCTTCCTGCGAGATGCTGATGTTGCCCGGAATGACACGCTCGAGCGTGCCCTTGGGGCCCTTGACCGACACGCGACCGTTGGCGATGTTGACATCGACTCCGGCCGGGACGGTGATGGGTGCGTTTCCGATACGAGACATCTCAGATCACCAGACGTAACAGAGGACCTCGCCGCCCACCTTGCGCTTGCGCGCTTCGCGGTCGGACATGAGGCCGTTCGAGGTGGACAGGACAGCAACGCCGAGACCGTTGAGCACACGGGGCACAGCGTTCGACTTGCGGTAGACGCGAAGACCGGGCGTCGAGATACGGCGGATGCCGGAAATCGTGCGCTCGCGCTCTTCGGAGTACTTCATCTTGATGGTGAGCACCTCACCGACGCCACGGGGCGAGGGAGCGGTCTCGAAACCTTCGATGTAGCCCTCGGCCTGGAGCACCGCAGCGAGTGCGACCTTCTGCTTGGAGGAGGGCATCTTGACCTCGTCGTGCATCGCGGTGTTCGCGTTGCGGACTCGGGTCAACATGTCGGCGATTGGATCAGTCAGCATGTGTCTCTCCTCACCAGCTCGACTTCGTCAGGCCGGGGATCTCACCGGCGTGAGCGAGCTCACGCAGGCAGATGCGGCAGAGGCCGAACTTGCGGTAGACGGAACGGGCGCGGCCGCAGCGACGGCAACGCGTGTAGGCACGAACCTTGAACTTCGGCTTCGCGTTGGCTTTGTTGATGAGTGCTTTCTTTGCCATGTCAGCTCAGTTCACTTGCTCTTCTTGCCGTACAGCGGACGCTTGCGGCGCTTCTTGCGAGGTGCGTTGGCCGCATCCTCGCCCTTCTTGAACGGGAAACCGAAGGCGTCGAGGAGGGCGTAGCCGGCCTCGTCGTTGTCGGCGGTCGTGACGATGGTGATGTCCATGCCACGCGGGTGGTCGATCGTGTCGGGGTTGATCTCGGCGAACATCGACTGCTCGTTGAGACCGAACGTGTAGTTGCCCTGACCGTCCCACGAGTGGGCCGGGAGCCCACGGAAGTCGCGGATACGGGGGATGGCAACCGACACGAGCCGGTCGAGGAACTCCCACATGCGGTCGCCGCGCAGGGTGACCTTGGCGCCGATGGCCTGGCCTTCACGCAGCTTGAAGTTCGCGATCGACTTCTTCGCCTTCGTGACGACCGGCTTCTGACCGGAGATCGCGGTGAGGTCGGAGATCGCTGCTTCCATGAGCGACGGCTGGCCGGCAGCGCGTCCCATGCCCATGTTGATGACGATCTTGTCCATCTTCGGGATCTGCATGACGTTCTCGATGCCGAGCTGATCTTTCAGCGCAGCAGCGATGTCGTCGTTGTACTTCGCCTTGAGGCGGGGGATGTCGAGGGTTTCAGCCATCAGATCTCATCTCCGGACGGGCGGGCGATGCGCACCTTGGTGCCATCGTCGTTGACCTTGTAGCCGACGCGGACCTTGTTGCCCTTGTGCACCAGCATCACGTTGCTGGCGTCGATCGGCATGTCCTTGTCGATGATGCCGCCCTGCTCGTTGGCACGGCTCGGCTTGGAGTGCTTCGAGGCGGTGTTGATCCCCTGCACGATGATCTTGTTCTTCTTCGGGTAGACGTGTTCGATCTCGCCTTGCTTACCCTTGTCTTTGCCGGTGATCACTTCGACGGTGTCACCCTTCTTGAGCTTCATGAGTCAGAGCACCTCCGGTGCGAGCGACACGATGCGCATGAACTTGCGGTCACGCAGCTCACGGCCGACAGGGCCGAAGATGCGGGTGCCGCGAGGCGTCATGTCGTCTTTGATGAGAACGGCTGCGTTCTCGTCGAAGCGGATGTAGCTGCCGTCGGGACGGCGCTTTTCCTTCTTGGTACGGACGACGACGCACTTGACGACTTCGCCCTTCTTGACGCCGGCACCTGGCATGGCGTCTTTGACGGTGGCGACGAAGACGTCACCGACCGAGGCGTAACGGCGGCGCGAGCCACCGAGCACCTTGATGCAGAGGACTTCCTTGGCGCCGCTGTTGTCGGCGACGCGAAGTCGAGATTCTTGCTGAATCATTGGTATCCCTTACTTCGCTCGCTCGAGCACATCGGTGATGCGCCAGCGCTTGAGCTTGCTGAGCGGCCGGGTCTCCATCAGGCGAACCTTGTCGCCGATGTTGACGTCGTTGGTCTCGTCATGAGCGTGCAGCTTGGTGGTCTGCAGGATCATCTTGTTGTACTTGGCGTGCGGAACGCGCGACACGACGGCCACGACGGCGGTCTTGTCCATCTTGTTCGACACGACCGTTCCTTCACGGACCTTGCGGGCCGGACGTTCGGTGGTTTCTGCGGTTTCTTCGCTCATGCTCACTGTCCTGCCTCTGCGGCAGCAATTTCCTTGCTACGGATGAGGGTGTTGATCCGGGCGATCTGCTTGCGAACCTTGCCGATCTCGGCGGTGTTCTCGAGCTGACCCGTTGCGTTGCGGAAACGCAGGTTGAGCGCTTCCTGCTTGGTGGCCTTCAACTCGTCGACGAGTTCACCCATCGACAGTTCGGCGAGGTCGTTCTTCTTGCCTGCCATCAGACGATCTCCTCACGAGTGATGATGCGAGCCTTGATCGGCAGCTTCTGAATCGCCTTGTTGAGTGCGACTCGTGCGACCTCTTCGTCGGGGAACGACAGCTCGAACAGCGTGCGACCCGGCTTGACGACGGCGACCCAGAACTCGGGGTTGCCCTTGCCGGAACCCATGCGGGTTTCAGCCGGCTTCTTGGTGACCGGCTTGTCGGGGAACACATTGATCCAGACCTTGCCGCCACGCTTGATGGCTCGGGTCATGGCGATACGGGCGGCCTCGATCTGACGGGCGGTGATCCAACCCGGCTCGAGGGCCTGGATTCCGTACTCGCCGAAGCTGAGTCCGGAACCGCCCTTGGTAAGACCGCGGGTGCGGCCACGATGGTGCTTGCGGTGTGCGACCTTGCGGGGCATCAACACGATGGGTCCGCCTTTCAGTCCTCGCCGCTGGTGGGCGGCGTTGCGTCGGTATCGCTGGCGTCGGTGCGCTTCGCGATTGCTTCTTCCTCGCTGATCAGCTTCTCCAACTCGGGATCGGCTTCCTTGACGAGCGGCTGCGTCGCGGCGGCAGGGGCCTCGGCGCCGGGGCGACCCGACGACACGACCTTGCGCGGTCCGCTGTCGGCGGTCTGACCCGAGGTCTCACCGACGGCCATGGCGGCTTCGCGAGCGATCTTGTCGTCGTTGGCCTTCTTGTACGGGGTGATGTCACCCTTGTACAGCCAGACCTTGACGCCGACACGGCCGGAGGTGGTCTTCGCCTCGCGCATGCCGTAGTCGATGTCGGCACGGAGCGTGTGCAGGGGCACACGGCCTTCGCGGTACCACTCGGTGCGGCTCATCTCGGCGCCGCCGAGACGGCCCGAGCACTGCACCTTGATGCCGAGTGCGCCGGCGCGCTGTGCGTTCTGCACGGCCCGCTTCATGGCACGACGGAACGCGATGCGGTTGACGAGCTGGTCGGCAACACCCTGCGCGATGAGCGCAGCATCGAGTTCGGGGGCCTTGATCTCGACGATGTTCAGCTGGATCTTGGGGTTGCCCGTGATCTCGGTGATCGCCTTGCGGAGCTCGTCGGCCTGTGCGCCACGACGACCGATCACGATGCCCGGACGGGCGGTGTGGACGTCGACGCGCAGCTTGTCGCGGGTGCGCTCGATCTCGATACGCGAGATGGCAGCGGATTCCAGCAGCTCCATGATGTGATCACGGATCTTCCAGTCCTCGGTGAGGTAATCCTTGTACTCACGCTCCGAGAACCACCTCGACTTCCAGTCGGTGGTGATCCCAAGTCGGAAACCGTACGGATTGATCTTCTGACCCATCAGTTCTCCTCCGCCTCGTCAGCGGCGACGTCTTCATCGTTCGCAGTTGACTCGGTGTCAGCCGCTTCTTCTTTGTTGGCGCCGGGCTTCGAGAAGCCAGCCGCTTCGGCGGATTCGACGGAGTCGAACCACACTTCGGCCTTGGTGGCCTTGTAGTACCGCGAGCCGGGCTCGTGGTAGAGCATCGACTGTGCGTTGCCCTTGATCTCGTAGCCCTCGGGCATCTCGTCGACGTCGTCGAGCGGTGCGTGCGAGCCCTCACCGTGCGGCGAGGCATCGACGGCGTTCGCTTCGCCGTCGTTGTCGGCGTCGCCGGCGGCGTACTCGGCTGCTGCGTCGTCGGTCGCTGCCTCATCGGTGACTGCCTCGTCGGCAGCGTCCTTGGCCTTCGAGCGGTCGACGCGGGCCTTGCGGCTGGCGGCCGAGCTCTGCGGGCGTCCGCTCGCACCGGCGCCACCCTGGCGCTCCTGGCGAGCCTGGACGATGCTGATGCGGTCGTCGGACATGCGAGCCACGATCACGGTGATGTGGCAGGTGCGCTTGTTGATGCGCGACGCACGGCCACGTGCACGGGGGCGGAAGCGACGAAGCGTCGGGCCCTCGTCGGCGAAGCATGCGATGACGAAGAGTTCGCTCGCATCCTGGCCGTCGTTGTTGATCGCGTTGGCGACAGCGCTGGCGAGCACCTTGCGCACATCGTGGGCGATGTGACGGTCGGTGAAGCGGAGCACTTCGTCAGCCGACGTGACGTCGAGACCGCGGATCAGGTCGAGGACCGCACGGGCCTTCGACGCTGACGAGCGGACGTACTTCGCCGTCGACTTGGTTCCGGAGCGTTCGCCTGCGACGAACGACTTCTCGTTGAGCTTTGGTCCAGTCATCAGCGCTTCGCGCCTCTCTCCATACCGGCGTGGAACTTGAAGGTTCGAGTGGGGCTGAACTCTCCGAGCTTGTGACCGACCATCGACTCGGTCACGTAGACCGGGACGTGCTTGCGGCCGTCGTGGACGGCGAGCGTGTGGCCGACCATGTCGGGGATGATGGTGGAGCGACGCGACCAGGTCTTGATGACCTTGCGCTCGCCTGCTTCGTTCTGAGCATCGATCTTCTTGAGCAGATGCTCATCGACGAACGGGCCCTTTTTGAGACTACGTGCCATGTTGAATCCTCTTCGGCAGCCGCGATTAGCGGCGGCCACCCTTTCCGGTACGACGACGACGGACGATGAGCTGCTGCGAGCTCTTCTTCTTGTTGCGAGTGCGGCTCTCGGGCTTGCCCCACGGGGACACGGCCGGACGACCACCTGATGTACGGCCTTCGCCACCACCCAGGGGGTGGTCGACCGGGTTCATCGCGACACCACGGGTCTGCGGGCGCTTGCCCTTCCAGCGGTTGCGACCGGCCTTACCGATCTTGATGAGCTCGTGCTCGGAGTTGCCGACTTCACCGACCGTTGCACGGCAGTCGATCAGCACGCGGCGCATCTCGGTCGACGGCAGACGCAGGGTTGCGTAGTCGCCTTCCTTGGCCACGAGGCGACATGCCATGCCGGCGGAGCGGCTGATCTTGCCACCGCCACCCGGACGGAGTTCGACGTTGTGCACCGTGGTACCGACGGGGATGTAACGCAGCGGAAGTGCGTTGCCCGGCTTGATGTCGGCGCCCTGGCCCGACGAGATGCGATCGCCGACGTTCAGACCCTTCGGAGCGAGGATGTAGGCCTTCTCGCCGTCGAGGTAGTGAAGCAGCGCGATGCGGCACGTGCGGTTGGGGTCGTACTCGATGGCAGCGACCTTGGCGACGACGCCGTCCTTCACGCGACGGAAGTCGATGATGCGGTACTGCTGCTTGTGCCCGCCACCACGGTGACGGGAGGTCTTGCGACCGTAGACGTTGCGGCCGCCGGTGCGTGACTTCTTGGCGAGCAGCGACTTCTCGGGCGAGCTCTTGGTGATCTCGCTGAAGTCGTGGCTCGTCTGGAAGCGACGGCCGGGGCTGGTGGGCTTGCGTGAACGAATTGCCATGATCAGTCGTATCTCTCTTCCCGCTGGCTTAGTTCTCGAACAACGGGATCTCGCCCGCTGCCAGGGTGACGATGGCCCGCTTGGTGTCGGCCTTCTTGCCGACGCGGTTGGTGCCACGGGTGCGCTTGCGCTTGCCCTGACGGTTGAGCGTGTTGACCTTGCGGACTTCGACGCCCCAGATCGACTCGACGGCGTCACGGATCTCGGGCTTGCTCGCCGAGGTGTGCACCTGGAATGTGTAGACGCCGGTCTCGATGAGCTCGTAGCTCTTCTCCGAGACGATCGGCGCAATGATGATGTCGCGAGGATCCTTCATCAGGCCTCTTCTCCTTCGCTGGCGTCGGCCTCAGCGGCTTCGGCTTCCTTCTTGAGCTGCGAGGCGGGCCGGGTGAATCCAGCGGCCTTCGCCGACTCCTCGGTGTCGAACCAGACCTCTGCAACCGTGCGGTTGTAGAACGAGGTGTCGGGCAGGTGGTAGAGCATCGAGTCGGCGTTGCCCTTGATGGGGTAGCCCTCGGGCATCGCGTCGTCGGGCAGCGGTGCGTGGCTGCCGGCGCCGTGCGGCGACGGGTCGACCGGGTCGGCCACACCGTCGTCGTCGGCGTCGCCTGCGGCGGCCAGACGCTCGGTGGCGGCGTCGATCGCTGCCTCGGCCTCGGCACGCTGACCGGCGCTCGGGCCCTCGGCGGCGGGGACCACGTCTTGGGTGAACACGACCCAGTCGCTGCAGAGGATGTCGTAGGCGTTGAGTTCGCTCGCCTTGATGACCTGCACGTTGGGCAGGTTGCGGAAGCTCAGGTAGGCAGCGTCGTCACCCGAGCCGAGGACGACCAGGATCTGACCGTCGAGGGCGAGTGCGTCGAGCGCGGCCTTCGCCGTCTTCGTCTTCGGGGTGTCGATGCCCCAGCTGTCGACGACGACGACCTTGCCTTCGGCGGCACGGTCGGAGAGCGCCGAGCGAGTGGCGAGCTTCACCATCTTCTTCGGGGTCTTCTGGTCGTACTTGCGGGGCTTGGGGCCCAGCGCCACGCCACCACCGGTGAAGTGCGGCGCACGGATCGAGCCCTGACGTGCGTTACCGGTGCCCTTCTGGGCGTACGGCTTGGCGCCGCCACCACGGACATCGGAACGGGTCTTGGTGCTCTGCGTGCCGGCACGACGTGCGGCGAGCTGTGCGGTGACGACCTGGTGCATGACCGGGACGTTCGGCTCGAGACCGAAGACGTCGTCGTCGAGCTCGACCTTGCCGGCGTCCTTGCCGGCAGCGTTCTTGAGAGTGAGTGTCGCCATGTTCAGACCTGCTTTCCGACGAGCTTGACGGCGTTGCGGATGGTGACGACACCACCGGCGGGGCCCGGAACGGCGCCCTTGATGAGCAGCACGTTGCGCTCGGCGTCGGACTCGACGACTTCGAGGTTCTGCGTGGTGACCTGCTCGTGACCCATGTGACCGGCCATGCGCATGCCCTTGAAGACACGGGCCGGGAAGGCGCACTGGCCGATGGCGCCAGGCTTGCGGTGGTTCTTGTGCGCACCGTGCGAGGCAGGGGCACCACCGAAGTTGTGACGCTTCATGACACCGGCGAAGCCCTTACCACGGCTGGTGCCGGTGACGTCGACCTTGGTGCCGCTCGGGATCTGCTCGACGGTCAGTTCCTGACCGACCTCGAGACCGTCGACCGAGTCGAGGCGAAGCTCGAGCAGGCGCTTGCCGGGGGCAACCCCCGCCTTCTCGAAGTGACCGGCCTCGGGCTGGTTCAGCTTCTTCGCTTCCTTGTTGCCATAGGTGACCTGAATGGCGGTGTAGCCATCACGCTCGTTCGTCTTGATCTGAACGATGCGCATCGGGTCGACCTTGACAACAGTCACGGGGACGACCTTGTCGTCGACCCACTTCTGTGTCATGCCGACCTTTTCGCCGACGATCGCTTGTTGTGCCATTTGGCGTTTCCTTCTCGTTGTCCAAACGCCCCGAGGAAGGGACGTTCTCCACGTAAAAGCTCCGCAGCACGAAAGATTGCGACGTGCATGCGGAGCTGAAGAACTCGGTTGTGCCGGCTGGTTCCGATCCCATTCGATGCGGGTGGCCTTGTCGGACGTCGATTGCGGTATTTCTGGTGCCTGGTGTGATCGGAATGCCTTCCGATGACGGCCATGCAATGCTATGGAGCGCGATCACCCCTTCCAACACGCGTCGTGCCGCGTGTTCACGGGGCCACGTGACTCGCGGCACACGTGAGCGGTGAGGCGGACGAGTTCTCGACCCGTCGCGGTGAGGTGCGAGCGATCGGACGCTCGCACCTCACCGACCGACACCGGCGCTGATCAGCGTGTTCGACCGCTCACCGCACGGTGTTTCATGGCTTGCACTCAGGCGTCGTGGCCTTCCATCGCGTGAGCGACGTCGTGGGCGGTGGCGGCCGATGACGCTGCTGCGTCGAGGTCGCCGGCGTCGAGGGCGGCCTGCAGTTCGACGAGCGCAGCGCGGAGGGCGGCGTTGCCGTCGTTCGCTCCGACCTCGTCGATCGCGGCGATCGCGGCGTCGACCACGGCCGACTGGGCCGGAACGTCGAGCGTGCCGGCGGCGAGCTGATCGTCGACGGCGTGCAGTGCCGAGACGTCGAGCGTCCCGAAGTCGGCGGCGGTTCCGACGTCCGCCACGTCGCCGTGGTCGCCGTGATCCGTCTCGTCGTGGTCGCCGTGATCCATGTCCTGCATGGCGAAGAGGTCGTCCGCGCTCATGCTGTTCATGTTCATCCCCTCCATGCCCGCGATCGTCGACGGATCGAACTGCGGGCCGTTCGCGATCGCCTCAGCGACCGCGTCGGCGTCATCGGCGACGAAATCGACGCAGGCGATCTTGTTGTCGATGAACTCGAACGGGTGCACGACGAAGGCGACGCCGTCTTCGCCGACGACCGCATCGTTCTCGGCCGACCAGACGGCCGAACCGTTGTCGTCGCTCATGAAGGCGAGGTGCACCTCGTTCGGCGGCACTTCGACCGTGCCGTCGACGAACTGGAAGTGGTCGCCACCGTTGTCGGAGCAGGGCTTCTCGTGCAGGTGGCTGATGTAGGCCTCGTTCGGCTTGAGGCCGGTGATCTCGGTGGTCACCGTCGTGCCGGCCGTGCTGCGAGCAATCACTGCGGTGCCGGCGACGTCGTCGTAGCCAGCCGGGCGCGTGTCGAGCAGCGTGTACTCGCCGCGGGCGAGCGCGGCGCCCTCCACCTCGTCGGCGGGGGTGACGTCGGCGCTGCCCATGTCGTGCGCGGCCATGTTCATGGCGTCATGGTCCATGTCGGTCATGGCGTCGTCGTCCATGTCGGTCATGGCGTCGTCCGCCGTCTCGTCGGCTGTGTCGGTGGTCGCGGCGGGAGCGTCCGTGGTCGCCGTGGCATCCGAGTCGTCGGAACCGCAGGCGGCGAGGACGATCGCGGTCGTGGCGGCGAGTGCGCCGAGACGGCGCGCGACGTTGGGGGTCGTGGGATTCATGTGTTGGTCTCCTGTTGGAATTCGTGGATGTGTGGTGTGATCGATGGGTTGTCGATCAGACCGGTGGTCCACGAAGCCGGAGACGAACGAGTCCGGGGCTCGACACCAGCACCGCGAGGGGCCGTGGGGTGTCGACGAGCGAGTGCGACGCACGCGGCGTAGCGGTGGGGCGGAACGCCTCGACCAGGCGCTGACCGACGGCCAGCAACTGCTTGGCCACGAGCGCGACGAGGGGCTGGAGCAGGAGGCCGACGATCACGGGCGCCGATGCCAACGAGGTCAGCGAGTCGCTCGTGATGCGCTCGGCCACTTCCATGGCGGCGAACACGACGGTCTGCAGGGCGATCAGCACCCCGACCGACGGGAGTCTGCCGGGGTCGTTGCGCAGGATGCGGAGCGCGGCGAGCCAGGCGGCGAGGCATCCCATGAGGACGACGATCGGACCGATCCACTCGACGTACGAGTGCGAGACCGAGCTGCGTCCACCGATGAAGTAGCCCAGTTCGTGAGCCGCCAGCGTTCCGGAGGCCACGAGCGCGCCCAACCCGAACGGGTCAACACGTCGCTCGGCCGGCCGGGTCACTCCCCCAACGGTACTCACCACCCCACGCGACCACATCGAGCCTGGGCAAAAATCACCCCCACGCGACCACATCGAGCCTGGCAAAAAGTCACCCCCACGCGACCACATTTGGCCTGGGCAGAAATCACCCTCACGCGACCACATTTGGCCTGGGCAGAAATCACCCCCACGCGACCACATCGAGCCTGGCCAGAAATCACCCCCACGCGACCACATCGAGCCTGGCCAGAAATCACCCCCACGCGACCACATCGAGCCTGGCCAGAAATCACCCCCACGCGACCACATCGAGCCTGGGCAGAAATCATCCTCACGCGACCACATCGAGCCTGGGCAGAAATCACCCTTGGCGGTTGGTGGTTGTCAGGAGGAGGCGGCGAGGAGTTGGTCGACGGGGGCGAAGTCGTCGGTGATGACCTCGGCGCCGGCCACGTAGTCGACGAGCGCGTCACCGGTCACGATCTCGCCGACGACGCGATCCGGGTCGGCGGTCTGCTCGGGCGTGTCGCTGGGGTCGACGTCGGCGGCGAGACGTTCGCCGAGTGCGGCGACATCGATCGGCTCGTGGCTCGCGATCAACGCCGAGTTGCCGCGGAAACCCTGCAACGGACCGGGTCCGCGCACCACGACGACGTGTTCGTACACTTCGGCGACCGTTGCTGCATACGCCTCGACGAACCGCTCTTCCGGCCCGTCGATGATGTTCGCGGCGTAGATCCCACCGGGCCGCAACACCTCGTCGACCTCCTCGATGAACTCCCGGGTCGCCAAGTGGAACGGAACGGCACGGCTGCCGAACGCGTCGCCGATCACCACGTCGACCGAATCGGTCGGAAGCTCGCGCATCGACAGACGTCCGTCGCCCACGATGATCTCGACGTCGTCGCCGCGGTCGAAGTCGATCTCGTTCTCGACCACCTCGACCAGGTCACCGTCGATCTCGAGGATGATCTGCTCGCTGCCCGGCCGCGTCGCACGGACGTAGCGAGGGATGGTGAACGCCCCGCCCCCGAGGTAGGCGATGTCGATCGGGCCGGAGGTCTCGACCTCGATCGCGTCGACGAGGCGGCGGATGTACCAGAACTCGAGCCGCTCGGGGTCGTCGAGGTCGACGTAGCTGTGTCGCAGATCGTCGAGCAGCAGCGTCCGACCCGAGTCGAGCGTCGGGTCCTCGAGCACCGAGAGGCAGTAGTACGCAGTCTGGGTCTCGCAGGGCGAGTCGATCGCGACCGCACCGAACAACGACAGCGCGGCCACGGCGGTGAGGCTGAGCATCTCGTTGACCTTGCGCACGCGCCCGACCGCCCACAGCGCGATGCCCGACGCCACCAGCACCAGGCCGACGATCACGATCAGCGTGGTGACCGCCGCCGCTGCGACGAGGACATAGCCGGTGAAGAACGTGCCGAACAGCGCACCGGCGGTCGACCAGGCCGACAGGCGCCCGACCGTGGATCCGGTCGACGCGAGGTCGAGCAACTGCAGTTTGATCACGGCCGGCGGCACGGCACTGAGCACCGTCGCCGACGGTAGGAAACCGAACGTCGTGAGGATGAGGATTCGTATGCCACCGCCGGTGCCGCTGGTGTCGCCGAGCGTCCGGACGATCGGGATCGTGGCGATGGCGAGCGCGCCGCCGAGCAGGAGCAGCGGCGGGAGGAGACGTCGGGGGTCGATGTGATCGGCGGCGACGCCCCCGGCCCAGGCACCCACGGCGATCCCGGCGAGGATCACCCCGATGATCCCGGTGAACGTCTCGAGGCTGACGCCGACGTACGGGGCGAGCAGGCGTCCAGCGAGGATCTCGAGCACGAGCACGGCAGCCGAGGTACCGGTCACCAACGCGATCGCCAGCCAACCGGGAAGCGGGTCGGCGGCGAGATCGCCGGTCTCGTCGCTCGGCGCTGACGGCTCTGCTCGGGTCATCCGCGGGAGGGTACCCAACGAAGCGGCTGGTGGGATCGGCACCGGCGACATCGACGCGCGGCCCTCCACCGCGGGACGGACTCGCTGCGGTTGCGCGAGCTACTGTCATCCGCGTGGCGGACGAGCAACGGCAGCGGGACCTGGTGCCTCGCCGACGGCTGCTCGATCGGCTCGACGACCGGTTCCGTTGCCGCCTCGTACTGATCGAGGCCGGCGCCGGGTTCGGCAAGACCACGGTGCTGCGACAGGCCGTCGCCGAGAGCCTGGCCATCGACAGCGCCCGCGAACTCGTCGTCAACTGCGCGCCCGATGGCCGTACCGGAGGCAGCGCGAGGGCGGTGGTCGCCGCGCTCGCCGCGCAGCTCGGCTGCGAGGCGACGCCGACGGCGACGGCGATCGCCGATGCAGCGATCGCGGTGTCGCCTCGCCACATGGTGCTGTGGATCGACGACGTCCACCATCTGTCCGGCAGCCTGCAGCTGATCATCGACCTCCTCGAGCAGCTCCCGACGAACGGACACCTCGTCCTCGTCGGCCGGCAGATCCCGAAGTTGCCCACGGCACGACTCGTCGTCGACGGGCAGGTCAGCCATCTCGACGAGGACGACGTCCGGTTCGACGACGATGAACGATCGGCGTTCTTCCACCTGCGTGGCGCCTCGGTCGACGTCGACACGATCTCGGCGTCGAGTGGGTGGCCGGCGCTGATGGAACTCGAACTGGCGTCTGGCCGATCGGGCGCCGCCGACTATCTGACCGAGGAGGTGCTCGTCGACACCGACGAGCGACGAATCACCGCACTCAAGCGGTTGGCCCAGGTCGACTCGATCGATGATGCCATGGTGCGCAACGTCACCGATTTCGACGGGGGTGTCGCAGAACTCGTGGCCGGACTGCCGCTCGTGCACCTCGACGAGTCGGCGGCGACACCCGACGGTGGCCAGGCGACCGTTGCCGTGCTCCACGACCTGTTGCGTGACGCGCTGCTCTCACAGACGAGCCCGGCAGAGGCCGCTGCGGCGGCGAGCGCGATCGGCAACGAACTCCTCGACCGGCACGACCACGTGGGAGCGGCGCGCAGGTTCGTCGACGCCGGCGACAGCGACGGCATCGCACTCGTCGCGCAGCGCCTGCTCGACGACCTCCACTTCGCCACGAGCGTCGACGACCGGCTCGCGGCGGTCGACATCGTCAGGCAGGAACTGGGCGACTCCCCGACAGCGCTCACGCTTCACGCCGTGACCCTGGCGATCGTCGATCCGATCAACAGCGAAGCCGCCCTGGCCGAGGCGCGATCGGCGGCCGACGCTGCCGGGCGCACCGACCTGGTCGCCTTGTGCCTCGTGCGGCTCGCCGAACTCGCATACGGACGCGGTGACGCGCTCGGCGTCGCGCAGGTCGGTGACGAGGTCGATGCGCTGAAACGTCTCGGCGAGCCCGTCGCCGCACGGCTCGGATTCCTGCTCGACGTGTGGGTTCGACGGCTCACCGGTCGGGCGCACGAGATCGTCGAACTGATCGACGATCTGATCGAGCAAGACGCACTGATCGACGACGAGATGCGCGCGGTCGCACTCTTCTACCGCACGATCAGCCTCGGGTACAACGGACATGTCCGAGAGGCACTCGCGGAGGTCGAACGCAATGCCGCCGACCTCCCCCCTGGGTTGTTCGCCGACCGACTCGGCGGCTTCGTCACGATTCAGCACTGGATGCTCGGCGAGCAGAGCGACGAGATCCTGCAGCAGGCGTCTCGTCTCGTCGACCGGATCGAGACGCGCGGCCAGGCCGACCTGTTCGTCGAAGGTGCTGCGACGACCGCGATCTTCCACGCGACGCGCGGTGAACTCACCATCGCCGAACGCTTGGTCGAGCGAGCCGAGGCCAAGGTCGAGACGCTCCCCGATCAGGCGTGGGGACGCCACACGATCTCGCAGGCTCGGGCGGTCGTCGACGTCCTGCGCGGCGACGAAGCGTCGGCAGCGACGCGACTCGATCGCACGATTCCGTCCGGCGGACCACACGACGGGCTACCGAGCCATCTCTACAACCTGACCGCAGCACTGAGCTACCTGCTCGTCCCCCGAACGCGCGACGCGTGGGAATCGACTTACACCGCGCCCGATCTCGATGTTCGGACCGAGGTGGGCCGAGCGTTGGTGGCGCTGCGCGAGGAAGGCGACGTCGCACCGGCGGCGGCACTGCCGTGGCACGAGGTGCACCGGCTCCGGCCGTGGGCCCTCGAACCACACCTGGTCGAACTCGGCGTGGCGGCGGTGGCCGGCGGCGAACGCAACGGCCTGAGCGCGCTCATCGGACTTCGTCACGATCCGCTCGCCGTGCTCGACCGTCTGACGTCGTCGGGCGACGACCGGCTCGGGAAGGCAGCGACCGAAGCCATTCGCATCACACCGCGGCGCCCGCACAGCGCGATCGATCTCGGCGTGCTCGGCCCGCTGAGCGTGGTGCGCAACGGCGTGGAGGAGGCCGACACCCCAGCGTGGCGCCGGGCTCGCGTTCGCGACCTGTTGAGCCTGCTCGTGTTCGAGCGCAAGGTGTCGCGAGCACGCGCCGCCGAAGTGCTGTGGCCCGACAAGGCGGCCAAGGCCGGTCAGAACAACCTGCGCGTCAACCTGTCGCATCTGCTCGATGCGTTCGAACCCACGCGCGTCGGGGCGTCGCCGAGCTGGTTCGTGCGCGTCGAGAGCGATTCGCTGCGGCTCGACGAATCGGAGTTCCTGCGGCTCGACGTCGACCGCTTCTCGGATCTGGTCGCAACGGCCCGCGGACTCGACACCACCGCGCCACGCCAGGCGCTCGACGCGCATCTCGCTGCGTGCGAGCTGTTCCGCGGCGAGTACCTCGTCGGGTCGTCGATCCACGATGCGGCGTACTTCGAATCGCTCCGGTTGCGCGGTGCGTTCGTCGACTCGTCGGTGCGGGCGGCCGATCTCCTGCTCTCGATCGGTGAGCATCGCGAAGCCGAACGGGTGGCGATGCGTGCGAGCGCGATCGAGCCGCTCAACGAATCGTCGCAGCGGGTGCTGGCGGCGGCACTGCTGGCACAGCGACGGGTGGGGGCGGCGAGCGAAGTGCTGCATCACCTCCTTCGCCAGCTCGGCGAGATCAAGATTCCACCGGAGCCCGAGACCGCTCGGCTGGCGGCTCGTCTCGGCATCGACCTCAGCCAGCTCTGAACCCCGCAGGCCTGAACCCCGGCAGCGCTGCGCCCTCGTCGACGGAGCCTGGCCGCGGTCAGTTGTCGGGGCGGCTGGTCAACGCGACGTCGAGTTCGACCGGTTCGCTGTCGCGGACGACGGCGACCGTGACCGAGTCGCCCGGCTGCTTGTCACGGATCGCCGCGATCAGCGCCGCTGACCCGGTGGTCGCCGAGCCGTCGACCGAAACGATCAGATCGCCGATCTCGAGTCCGACCGTCTCGGCGGGCGTCCCCGCTTCGACCGTGGTGACGATGACTCCCTGTCCCCCGTCACGGCGGTCTTCGAGGCCGACACCGAGGTACGCCTCTTCGCGGGCGATGCCTCTGGCCTCGCTGCGCAGCGCGTCGATGATGGGGAGTGCCTCGTCGACCGAGATCGCGAAGCTCACGTTCGTGGCCGTGACGATGGAGTTGTCTCGGGCGACGGCGGTGTTGACGCCCACGACCTCGCCGGCGGCGTTGACCAGTGGGCCGCCGGAGTTGCCCGACGAGATGGCGGCGTCGGTCTGGATGAGTCCGTCGAGAAACACGTTCTGTTGACCGACGCTCCGGTCGAGCGCCGACACGATGCCGAGCGTGACCGACGGGTCACCGTCGAGCCCGAGCGCCGCGCCGATCGCGACGACCTCGTCGCCGAGACGGACACTCGACGGATCGGCGAACGTGACGGGCGCGAACCCGTCGCCCGCCATGCGCAGGAGAGCCAGATCGTTGCCGACGTCCTCGGCGAGCAGGGTCACGTCGCGAGGTTCGGTCTCGCCGGTGAGACGCACCCGGATAGCCGACGCCCCGTTGACCACGTGAGAGTTGGTGAGGATCTCGCCATCGTCGGTGATGATCATGCCGGTCCCGATGCCGACACCTCCGCCCATGTCGGCCGAGATCGTGACGACCGACGGCGACAGGTACTCGGTCACCGACAACACGTCGAGGCGTCCGTCGAACCCGTCACGGGCCTCGGCGATGTCGACCGGCTGCGATGACGGCTTGGATGGCGGCCGGTCGAGCCAGTTGCCGACCTGGTTGCCGAGCAGCGCTCCGAGCAGCCCTCCGATCCAGGCGACCATGCCGATGGCCAACATGAACATCCACGTTCGCTTGCGCGACCGCTGGTGCCGGACAGCCGGAAGCACCGGAACGTCGTGTGGCGCCGGAGGTGGCAGCATCGCCATGCCCAACGTTCTATCTGCACCGGCCGCACAACGTCTCGCGCTCTGCCGACGTTGCGTGGCCGTTCACCGATCGATTCGCCGCTCCGCGAGCGCGTCAGCTGCAGGTCGCGGTGAACTCGAACGGGATCATCTCGCCGGTGCCGTCCATGGTCTCGCCCGACCCGGTGATGGTCGACCCGTCGCGCTGGTAGTCGAACTCACCGAAGAACGGCTCGTCCAGCAAGATGTCTGCACTGAACTCGGGCATCCCTTCGGGAGCCGACCCGAACCGTTCGGTCTTGCCGACCTCGACCTCGACCGACAGGTCGACCGCCTGGTCCTTGCCGCCGAACATCTGGTCGAGGAACGCCTCGTCGAAGACACCCGAGTCGAGCATCTCCTGCCGGTCGTTGACGGTGTAGTCGACCGAGGCCCAGAACGGCTGACCGTCGGCGGTCGTACCGGGGCCATCGAGATTCATGTCGTTGCCATAGACGAAGCACGTCGCATCCGCGACCGGATACGAGACGCCATCGAAGGTGATCGTGGCGTTGCCGCTGCCGTTCGCAAACCCTTCGACGGCGTCGTCGGCTGCGTCGGCGATCTCGTCGAGGCCGAGCGAGTCGAGATCGAGTTCGCCGTTCTCGTCGAATTCGATGTCGCCGAGATCGAGATCGTCGAGATCGATACCGCTGTCCTGGAGGATCTGATCGCCGATGTCGAGGTCGTCACCGCCCCCACCGAACGGCGAGTCTCCGGAACCGGCGTCGCCATCAGAGCCTCCACAGGCGGCGAGCAGGAGCGTGGTGACGGCGAGTGCAGCGGGGAGTTTGCGTGAGGTCATGTGTCGACCATAGGAAATCCGGCCGACCGCGTTCCGTGATTTTCCGACCACACCGTCGCCCCGTGGACGCGAAACGGGCGGGCCCGAAGGCCCGCCCGTCACACATGTGGTCTGCTCGTCAATCGGTGTCAGACACCGTTTGACGGGTCAGCCCTGGATCTTGATCTCGATGTCGACGCCGGCCGGCAGCTCGATGCGCTGGAGGCTGTCGATCGTCTTGTTGTTCGGGTTCACGATGTCGATGAGGCGCTTGTGCACGCGCATCTCGAAGTGTTCGCGGCTGTCCTTGTCGACGTGCGGGCCACGGATGACCGTGTAGCGGTGCTTGTCGGTGGGCAGCGGGATCGGTCCGCGCACGGTGGCGTCGGTCCGGGTGACCGTTTCGACGATCTTCTTCGTCGACTGGTCGATGATTTCGTGGTCAAACGCCTTGAGGCGGATACGGATGCTCTGTGCCATGTTCGATCAGCTCCGGGTCACTTGTGGATCTTGGTGACGCGGCCGGCGCCGACGGTACGGCCACCTTCACGAATGGCGAAACGAAGACCCTCGTCCATCGCGATCGGCTTACCCAACTCGACGGTCATCTCGACGTTGTCACCAGGCATCACCATCTCGGTACCCGACGGCAACTCGATCGTCCCGGTCACGTCCGTGGTCCGGAAGAAGAACTGCGGACGATAGTTGTTGAAGAACGGCTTGTGACGGCCACCCTCGTCCTTGGTCAAGATGTACACCTGACCATCGAAGTTCGTGTGCGGCGTGATGCTGCCGGGCTTGCACAGCACCTGACCGCGCTCCACGTCCTCTTTGTCGATACCACGAAGCAACGCACCAATGTTGTCGCCAGCCTGACCCTCATCGAGCAGCTTGCGGAACATCTCCACACCCGTACACGTCGTCTTCTGCGTGTCACGCAAACCAACGATCTCGATCTCATCACCAGTGTGAACAATGCCCTGCTCGACCTTGCCCGTCACGACCGTGCCACGACCCGTGATCGTGAACACGTCCTCGATCGGCATCAAGAACGGCTTGTCCAGATCACGCTCAGGGTTCGGAATCGACGCATCACACGCAGCCATGAGCTCCATGACCTTCTCCTGCGCATCCGCATCACCCTCGAGCGCCTTCAGCGCCGAGACATGCACGACCGGAGCATCATCACCCGGGAACTCGTACTCGGTCAGCAACTCACGAACCTCGAGCTCCACGAGCTCCAACAGTTCTTCGTCGTCGACCATGTCGGACTTGTTGAGCGCACACACGATGTACGGAACACCAACCTGACGAGCCAACAGCACGTGCTCACGCGTCTGGGGCATCGGACCATCAGTCGCAGCAACCACCAGGATCGCACCATCAACCTGCGCCGCGCCCGTGATCATGTTCTTGATGTAGTCAGCGTGACCCGGCATGTCGATGTGCGCGTAGTGACGGTTCTCCGTCTCGTACTCGATGTGCGAAATCGAGATCGTGATACCACGAGCCTTCTCCTCAGGCGCCTTGTCGATGCCCTCGAAATCGGTGAAATCCGCAAGACCACGATCAGACAACGTCTTCGAGATCGCAGCCGTGAGGGTGGTCTTGCCATGGTCGATGTGGCCCATGGTGCCGATGTTGACGTGCGGCTTGTTCCGCTCGAACTTTGCTTTGCTCATTGGATTGCTTCTCTCTTTGTCGGAATGACTTCGTGGGTTTTCAAAGAACGGGTGATCGGTCTGCGACTATTCGCCGCGGACTCGCTTGATGATCTCTTCGGCAATTGCGGCGGGCACCTGCTGGTACTCCTCGAACTGCATCGTGTACGTGGCACGCCCCTGGGTGCGCGAACGGAGGTCGGTACTGTAACCGAACATCTCCGACAGCGGGACGGTCGCGTTGACGACCTGGGTGTTGCCGCGTGCTTCCATCTGGCCGATGCGGCCACGACGGCTGCTGATGTCGCCCATGACGTCGCCCATGTAGTCCTCGGGGGTGACGACTTCGACCTTCATGATCGGTTCCATCAGCACTGGCTTGGCCATTTCGGCAGCCTTGCGGAACGCCTGCTGACCGGCGATCTTGAACGCCATCTCGGAGGAGTCGACGTCGTGTGCCGAACCGTCGACCAGGGAGACCTTGACGTCGACGGTGTTGTAGCCGGCGAGCACGCCGTTGTCCATGGCTGCTTCGAGACCCTGAGCGGTCGGGCCGATGTACTCACGCGGGATGCGGCCACCGGTGATCTTGTCTTCGAACTCGAAGCCGCCACCGGGGTTCGGGGCCATGTCGATCTTGACCACGGCGTACTGACCGGTACCACCGGACTGCTTGATGTGGCGGTACTCGACGTTGGAGACTTCCTTGGTGATCGTCTCGCGGTAGGCGACCTGCGGCTTGCCGACGGTCGCTTCGACGCTGAACTCGCGCTGCATGCGGTCGACGAGCACTTCGAGGTGCAGCTCACCCATGCCCGAGATGACCGTCTGGCCGGTCTCGTGGTCGGAGCGGATGCGGAAGGTCGGGTCCTCGTCGGACAGCGACTTGAGCGCCTTGCCGAGCTTCTCCTGGTCGGACTTCGTCTTCGGCTCGATGGCGACGTGGATGACCGGCTCGGGGAACTCCATGCGTTCGAGGACGATCGGGTCGTCCTTGTCGCAGAGCGTGTCACCGGTGGTGACGTTCTTGAAGCCGAGACCGGCGACGATGTCACCGGCCATGGCGACCTCGAGGTCTTCACGCTGGTTGGCGTGCATCAGCAGGATGCGGCCGAGGCGCTCGCGATCTTCCTTGACCGAGTTGTAGACCTCTTCGCCCTTGGCGACTTCGCCGGAGTACACGCGGAAGTAGGTGAGCTTGCCGAACGGGTCGGCAACGATCTTGAACGCCAGCGCCGCGAACGGCTCCTTGACGTCGGCCTTGCGGTAGAGGTCGACTTCTTCGCCGCCACGCATGAGCGTGCCGTGGGCCGGCGGGATGTCGAGCGGGCTCGGCAGGAAGTCGACGACGGCGTCGAGCATCGGCTGCACGCCCTTGTTCTTGAACGCCGAACCACAGAGGATCGGGACGAAGTCGAACGCGAGCGTGCCCTTGCGGATGGCGGCCTTGATGGCCTCTTCGGAGATCTCTTCACCTTCGAGGTAGGCGTCCATGAGCGCCTCGTCCTGGGTGGCGATGGTCTCCATCATCGCCTCGCGGTACTCGTTGGCCATGTCGACCATGTCTTCGGGGATGTCTTCGATCTCGTACGTCGCGCCGAGGTCCTTCTCGTCGACGTTGCGCCAGACGAGGGCCTTCATGCGGACGATGTCGACGAGGCCTTCGAAGGCCTTGACGGCTTCGGGACCACCCGCGCCGATCGGCAGCTGGATGACGAGCGGGTTGGCTTCGAGACGCTCGACGACCATGTCGACGGTGCGGTAGAAGTCGGCACCGATGCGGTCCATCTTGTTGACGAAGCACATGCGGGGCACGTTGTAGGTGTTGGCCTGACGCCACACCGTCTCGGTCTGCGGCTCGACGCCGGCGACCGAGTCGAAGACGGTGACCGCACCGTCGAGCACGCGGAGCGAGCGCTCGACTTCGATGGTGAAGTCGACGTGACCCGGCGTGTCGATGATGTTGATTCGGTGGTTGTCCCAGACGCAGGTGGTGGCAGCGGACGTGATGGTGATACCACGCTCCTGCTCCTGAGCCATGTGGTCCATGGTCGCTGCGCCGTCGTGGACTTCACCGATCTTGTAGCTCTTACCGGTGTAGTAGAGGATGCGTTCGGTCGTGGTGGTCTTACCGGCGTCGATGTGCGCCATGATCCCGATGTTCCGGGTGCGCTCCAGTGGAAACTCTCGCTTGGCCATGGGTGTACTACTTCCCTACGTCTCTTCTACTCTCAAGGGGCTACGCAACCCGGACGATCCGGGGCACGGTGTGCTGCACATTGCGCGCAAGCACGGCGTTCGAGTGTACCGCCGGAATGTCCGGCGCAAACTGCCGTGACACGTGTTTCGCGGGTTTCGCGCGACGTCGGTGCGAGTCACCGTCCGGGCACCTTCCGAGCGAGCCGAGCTAGGTTGGCGCGATGACCCGGAGCACAGCGTGGTTCGGTGTCGTCGGGCCCTGCGGATTCATCGCCGCGTGGGTGATCGGTGCCGCCGTCACCGACCGGGAGTACTCGTCGGTCGACGACGCGATCAGCCAGCTCGCCGCGGTCGGCGCCGACACCCGCCCCGTCATGACCGCCGGCATGGTCGTGTTCGGCGTCGCCGTCGCGCTGTACGCCGCGTCACTGCGTGCCACCTGGCGGTCGCCGGCATGGATCGCCGCGCTCACGACCGGGGTCGCGACGCTGTTCGTCGCGGCACTCCCCCTCGACCACTCAGACCTCGTCGACCGACTGCACGGGCTCGCCGCGGCCGTGGGTTACGTGTCGCTCGCTGCGCTGCCGCTGATCGCGGCACGGCCGTTGCTCGCTGCAGGAGAACGGGTGCTGGCCGTGGCCGGCATCGTGCTCGGTGCGATCTCGGGCATCGCACTCGCACTGAGCCTGTTCGTCGACGCGAACGGGCTGTTCCAACGGATCGGACTCACGGCGACCGACGCGTGGATCGTCGCGTCGGTGCCGGTGGTTCGACGCATGCGCTGACCGCCACGCCGCACATCGGCACATCGGCACATCGGCACATCGGCACACGATCGCGGTGTCCGACCTTCGAGCCTCGGCCTCACGGCCGGAACTGGGCCCAGCGGGCGTGATCGGCGAGCTCGTTGATCACCGGAATCGCCGCCAACGCCCCCGACGCGGTGACCACTCGCCCGGCGTCGTCGGACGCGGTGCGCGACGACCGCACGGTCGCGCCGAGCGCGGCGAGTTCGTCTTCGGCGAGCCAGTGGCCCGTCGCTTCGCGCCCCTCGAGGCGGCCGACCGACGCGAGGAGCAGGCTCCCCGTCGAGATGGCGAGGATCGCCCGAGCATCGGCGGCGGCAGTTCGCAGCCACTCTCTGATGGCGGGATCGTCGATCACCTGCTTCCAGCCGAGACCGCCGGGGACGACCAACACGTCGATCGGCGGCGCGGTCGACGGATCGAAGCCGGCAACGACCGTACGCGGCGGCTCGACCGCATGGAACTCGCCGGCGACCGCGGCGACCAGGACCGTGCGCGCCGCCAACCGGTCGGCCAGCAGCGTGACGGGTTCGTCGATCTCGGCGCTCGTGACGCCGCGGTACACGAGGACGCCGACCGTGAGCGCCGCGCCATCACGATCGACCGATCGGATCGGTTCGAGTTCCCACGGCTTGCGCAGCGGCGGGGCCTGCCGGCGGAGCCTCATCAGCGACACCATGTCAGCATCTCACCGTCTCACCGTCACCAGCACGACTCGATGGAGCTACTACTGGACGTTGCCCTGGATGTAGTCGTGCAACTGATGGTTCTCGCGCTCGAGCTCACCGAGGCGGAACTTCACCACATCACCGATCGAGATCATCCCCGCGATGTTGCCGTTGTCGTCACGCACCGGGAGATGCCTGATGCGCCGCTCGGTCATCATGGACATGAGGTGATCGATCGTGTCGGACACGGTGCAGGTGAGCACGTTGCCCGACATGCAGCTCGCCACGTCGTGACCGAGCGTCGATGCTCCGTGCGCAGCCATCGCGCGCACGATGTCGCGCTCCGACACGATGCCGTCGATCGACGCTCCGTCGACGCTCACGACCAACGCACCGAACCCGCGATCGCGCAACATGGCAACCGCGTCGGCGAGTGACGTCTCGGGTGTGATCGTCGCGACCTCGGTCCCCTTCACGGAGAGAATCGACTGAACGTTCATGGTTGGTCCCCTGTCTGCTCGTGCGTTCGTGCGGGCCCGCCGATCACACAGTACCCGACGACGAGACAGGCGTCACACGAAACCGGCAGGGTCAGCAACGCCCGACCTCCACTCGAAGCGTTGTCGTATGGTGAAGACATGGGTGCGGAGGGGCACGACGTCCGTCGTGTGCAGGGCGAACAGGTCGACGCCGCGATCACCACACGCGGCCGCACGCGTCTGACCATCGCCGGTGAGCCAGTGGCGCTGCGGCCTCGCGAGCGGTCGGTGCTCGCCGCGATCGCTGCGAGCCACCCACGCCCGGCCGACCTCGACGACGTGATCGATCGGGTCTGGGGATCGAGCGCCCCACAGCACGCTCGCAACTCGCTGCACAACCACATCGGACGCATACGTCGAACCGCGCCCGGCATCGTCAAGACCATCGACGACGGCTACGCCCTCGATGACGCGGTCGTCGTCGATCACGTCGACGGCGACGCCGGCGACACGCCGCTGGGCGATCTGGCCGACACCGAAGACGTGCGCGATCTCCGCGCACGCATCGACGGCCAGTCGGAGGCGGCCCTCGAGGCGCAGGTCCGAGCCGCGCTCGCGCACCCGACTCCCGAGTCACTCGCAACCGCCCGCCAGCTCACCGACGCGCATCCCGACCGCGAACACCTGTGGCATCTGCTCGCTGCGACCCAGTCGGCGCTCGGACACCGCCGCGATGCGCTCACCAGCATCCGATCGGCACGGCGTTCGCTCGCCGACTACGGGCTCGAGCTGGGCACCGAGCTGAAGGCGTTCGAAGCCGAGCTGCTCGCCGGGGTGTCGACCACTCCGCACACCGGCCAGCGAAGCCACGCACGCATCCACCCGCACGGCGACGATCCGTTCGTCTCCCGCGACACCGAGCTCCACGATCTCGCCGCCACGTGGGCCGCGGTCGTCGAGCGCGGGTCGCCACGTCTCGCGATCGTGCGCGGCCCGGCCGGGATCGGCAAGACCCGGCTGGTCGACGAGTTCGTTCGATCCGCCACCGCGACCGCAACCCCGGCACCGACCGTCATCGTCTCTCGCGAACGAGTCGACGACGACCGCCCGCTCGGCGCGCTGACCGACGTCGTCGGCGCCTCTCCGGCGGCGACGACCGTCGCGCCCACCGACAGCGACGTCGGCATCGAACTCCAGCGCCGCGTCGACGCCGCGGTGGCATCGATCGCGTCGACACCGACGATCTGGTGCATCGACGACCTGCAGTGGACCCCGACCGATTCGCTCCGCCTGCTGACCCACGCGATCGAGGCCGCATCGGGGCCGCTCCTCCTCGTCACCACTCACCGCTCGGGCGAGTTGTCGACGCCCGGCCTGCTCGATCGTCGAGTCGACACCACGGTGGTCGAGCTCGCCCCGATGGAGCGAGACGAAGTCGAGGACCTCATCACGGCGTGGGCGGTGCCCGCCACCGCGAGCGACGACCTCGACCTGCTCCATCGACGAACCGCCGGCCTGCCCATGTTCGCGAGCGAGATCGCACGCGTCGCGAGCCGACGCGGCGAGCGGATCGACGCGGCCTCGATTCCGACTGCGCTCACCGACTGGGTCCGCAACCGACTCGAGGAGTTCGACGACCTGACGACTCAGGTCATCCAGACCGCCGCAGCGATCGGACGCGAGTTCGATGCCGACCTCGTTGCGGCGAGCACCGGGGTCGACGTCGACGTCGTCGACACCGTGCTCGATGATCTCGTCACTCGCGGCGTGGTCGCGGGCACCGACCGACCAGGCGAACTGCGGTTCGCTCACGTCGTCGTCCGCGACGTGGTCTACGACATGTTGGGTCCCGCCCGAGCGCGGCGCCGACATGCGAGCATCGCTGCGTCGATCGCAGCCGACCCCGACTCGATGCATCCCACCGAGTGGCATGCCTCGCTGGCGTTGCACCTCCACCGCGGCGGGCGGTCGGGCGACGAGGTGCGCCGCCATGCGATCGCGGCGGGCACGGCACAACTGAGCGACGGCGCGTGGTCCGCGGCGCACCAGTCGATCCGGCTCGCACTCGACACCGATCCACCCGACGCCGAACGCGCCGAACTGCTCGCCATGCGCGGCCGAGCCGAGCTGCGACTCCAACAGTTCACCGAAGCGACAGCGAGCCTGCACGCCACCATCGACATCGCAACCCGGCTCGGTCTCGTCGAACTCCAGGGCCGGGCAACGCTCGATCTCGCCGGTCGGGCCGGCCGAGGCGCCGACACCGAAGCCAGCGACGAAGAGCGCATCGCTCTCGTCAGGTCGGCGCTCGATGCGCTCGGCCCCGACCACGACGACTCCCCCGATCTCGCCGAGCTCCGCAGCGGGCTCGAGCGGGAGTTGGCCTTCGCGCTCCTCCTCACCGGCGACGCCGACGAACGCGCTCGTCTGCTCGCTGCCTCGGTCGAGCGGATCGAGCGACTCGATCCGGTGCGGCCGCGCGCCCTCGCACTTGCGCTCCTCGGCAACCGGTACGCCCAACTCGCTCCGCAGCACCTCGAGCAGCGGCTGGCCGACATCGACCGCGTCCTGTCGTTCGACGAATCGGAAGTGGGCGTCGAGACCGTGATCGCGGCGCACATCTACCGAGCGGAGGAGGAACTCCGGGCGGGACGCGCTCGTCGAACGGTCGCCTCACTCGACGCCGCCGATCGGGCACTTCACGGCCACCACGATCCCTACCTCACCTGGGCGGCATCGGGATGGCGAGTGCTCGTCGCGGTGTACGACGGCGACATCGAACAGGCCGAACGCCTGGCCGTCGAGACGATGGCGATCGGCGGGGAGTCGGGCGGGGCCGTCGCGGCCCTCGGCGTCAACCTCACCAACATTCGCCTGCTCCAGCACCGCGCCGACGAGATGATCGATCTGATCGCCGCCGCAGTCGACTCCCATCCGGAGATCCCCGCCTACCGGGCGGTGCTCGCGCTGTGCGCCGCCGAGAGCGGCGACGATGCACTCGCCATGTCGAGCATCGACTGGTTCATCGCCACCGAGTTCGGCAACCTGCCACACGACACCACTCGTTCGCTGGCGCTCGCGACGCTGGCACACGCGGCCGCCAGCATCGGCCACCGCGATGCGGCGACGGCGTTGGCGCCGATGCTCGAGCCGTACGCCGGTCAGCACATCGTCATCAGCACGTACGGCGGGGGCGGCGCGTACTGGGGTCCGGCCAGCCATGCGCTCGGACGCCTCGCCGGGCTGCTCGGCGATGCGGTCGGCGCCCGCCGGTGGTTCGCGCGAGCTGCCGACGAAGCCGCCGACGCTCCTGCGTTCCTCGAGCGGATCCGCCGCGATGCGTCGGCGATGGCTCAGGCCGCAACGGCCAGTTGACCCTCGCAGCGCCCCGACAACGACGAACGCCCCGAGCCGAGGCCCGGGGCGTTCGTTGATTCGGATGTGTTCATCGCTCGCTGAGAGCGACCGGCATCACCAGCGGTAGTGAGCGAATGCCTTGTTGGATTCGGCCATCTTCTGGATGTCGTCGCGACGCTTCATCGCGGCGCCGAGACCGTTGGCGGCGTCCATCAGCTCGTTGGCGAGGCACAGTGCCATCGACTTCTCGCGACGGGCACGGCTGAAGTCGACGATCCAGCGGATCGACAGCGTGGTCGCACGACGAGGACGGACCTCGACCGGCACCTGGTAGGTGGCGCCACCGACACGGCGGGAGCGGACCTCGAGCGGCGGCTTGCAGTTGTCGATCGCACGCTTGACCGTGTCGATCGCCTGCTCGTCACCTTCGAGCTTGGTCTGGATGATGTCCATCGCGTCGTAGACGATCTTCTCGGCGATGGAGCGTTTGCCGTGGAGCATGACCTTGTTGATCAGCTGCGTGACGACAACGGAGTGGTGGATCGGGTCGGCGACCAGATCGCGGCGGGGAGCGGGACCTTTACGAGGCATTGGTCACTTCTCCTTCTTGGCGCCGTAGCGGCTGCGGGCTTGCTTGCGGTTCTTCACGCCGACGGCGTCGAGCGTGCCACGGATGATCTTGTAGCGAACGCCGGGAAGGTCACGAACACGGCCACCGCGGACGAGCACGATCGAGTGCTCCTGCAGGTTGTGGCCTTCGCCCGGGATGTAGGCGGTGACTTCGATACCGGAGTTGAGGCGAACACGAGCGACCTTGCGGAGCGCGGAGTTCGGCTTCTTCGGGGTGGTCGTGTAGACGCGGGTGCAGACCCCACGACGCTGGGGCGAGCCCTTGAGCGCCGGTGTCTTCGACTTGGTGACTTTCGAGCTGCGTCCCTGACGGACGAGCTGCTGAATGGTTGGCATGTACGAAACCTCGTTCGTTCAGGTCGTTCTCGGGGCCTGGGAAGCGCAGCAGTGCACGATCCGGCAGAGAAATCTGGTGAGTTGAGCGCACGGGATGTGCGCCCGCCATACAACGGCCGACTGACGGATTCCCCGTTGAAAGGACCCCGCAATGCTATGGAGTCGCCGCCGATCGCGCAACGCGTCGCGCGATCCAACGCCGACCAACCGCATCGGCGGATGCCACGGCTAAGACAGCGAAAACGGCGAGAGCCCGGGCCGAGGCCCGGGCTCTCTGCAAATGGCAGCGATGCTGCTGGCGGTCAGGCGGCGATCGGCTGCGCAACCGTCGACGTCACCGGGCGGCGGTGATCGTCGAGTTCGATGATCTCAGCGGAGAGCGCCGCAGCAGGAGTGCTGATCCGTGGGGCCATGGGCGCTGCTGCCGGAGCGGCCCACAGGGCGCTGCGACGAAGCGGTGCGAGGACCTGGCCGACGAAGGTGGCGAACACGGAGACTGCGATGATGACGGCGACACCGTTGATGATCATGTCCATGGTCAGGGTGTTCCCCGACCTCGAACATCTCAAACACTTTTAGTGAGAGAAAAAACACTTTCGGTGTTTTGGCGTTCCGACGCCTCGTCGGATTCGACTCGCGACTCCGACCATCCGGCCGTCGCGCTGACCACGACATCGTTGGTCTGCACGCAACTTCCCTGTGCCGCGTCGACGCCGAGCAGGAACACGGCAGCAAGCGACTCACGCGTGTCGACCCCGCTCGCCACGACGAGCGCGCCGAGGCGACGACCGATGGCGATCAGCTTCTCGATCTGGACTCGCTTGTCGTCGTCTTCGGCACAGCCGTCGACGATCGACGGATCGATCTTGAGGAGCGCCGGCGACACCTCGTAGAGCGACGCGCCACGGAACAGACCCACGCCTGCGCCGTCGATGGCCGAACGAACGCCGATGCGAGCGAGTGAGTCGATGCCTTCGCGAACCGTCCCGATGTCGGCGGCGGTTCCTTCCGAGATCTCCACGACCAGCCGATCGACGTTGGCGGCGAGCAGCGTCGGCGCGAGCGAATCGTGCTGCAGCCCGGCACCCGACACCTTCACCGCGAGGAACTGGCCTCTCGGCACTTCGTCGATTCGGCCGAGGGCGGCGCGGACCGCGTCGATCTGCATCGCTGCGCTGCGCGTCGCGCCACGCTCGATCTCGCTCACGGCACCCGGGCCTTCGTGACTGAACGCGACGGTGGCTTCGTAGCCGATCACCGCATTGCTCTCGAGGTGCACGATCGGCTGGAGCGTGACGAAGGCTCGCGTCGCACCGTCGTCGGGCACGTCGAGCGTCGCGCGGACGCGATCGAGCACCTTGGTGCGGACGTCGGCCGCGGTGAACGTGCCGAGCTGTGCCCCGAGCACGAGGTCGTTGAAGAACTCCTCCGACAGATCGGTGGCGAGGCGCGCCGCCACGTCGGTCGACGCGGCGGGCCTGGCCGGTGTCTCCGGCATCTCCGGCATCAGTCGTTCAATCATCCAAACCTCCCGAGTTCAGGACTCATGTTCATGTGGCGACGAACGCTGGCGTCCGTCGACGTGGTGTGGTGCGCTGCGAACAGCACACGTGGGTGCGTCGACATCACAGCACCTCGAATCCGAGGAGCGCGGTGTCGTCGGCGGCGATGAGATCGGCGTCGGCCAGACGCATCAACGCATCGAGCGTGTCGTCGATGTCGCCGTGTGCGGGTACGGCGGCGAGCAGTTCGTCGCCGTCGAGTCGCGGTGTCGCGGAGTCGAGCACGCCATCGGTGTACGCGATGACCCGGTCACCGGGCAGGAGCTCGCACTCGAACAGCGGTCGCGGCGCGTCGGGCACCATGCCGACGAGCGGTCCGGCGTGGCCGATGTACGTCGCTCGTCCGTCGCGCACGAGGATGGGCGACGGATGCCCACCGATCGCGAGGCGGAGCTGCACGCGGCTCGGTGTCTGCTCGACGTAGCCGGCGAGTCCGGTCAGGAACGTGTCGGGGCGCTCGTCGAGCACGAGGCGGTGCAGCTCGCTCAAGATCAGGCTGGGGTTGTCGACGACCGGGCTGATCGCTCGCATGGTGTTGCGGGCAACCGAACTCAGCGAGGCCGAGCCGATGCCGTGACCGCAGACGTCGCCCATGAAGAAGCCGAGCCGGCGCGGTGAGTGCTGATAGGCGCCGTAGAAGTCGCCGCCCAGCGAGGTCGACATGCCGACCGATCGGTATCGCGCGGCGAAGTTGACGATGTCGTTCTTGGGAAAGTTCTCCTGCAACAGCAGCTGCTGGAGTTCGGCCATGGCGCTGACGAGCGCTTCGCGGTCGGCGCGTTCGTCGGTAATGTCGGTGAAGATGACCACGGCGAGGCGTTCACCGTCGATGGTGATCGGAGTGGCATCGGCCGAGACCCATCGTGTGTCGTAGTCGCCGGTGCGCAAACACATCAGCGCACCGCGAACGGGCGTCCCGGTCCGGATCGCGAGCGGCCCAGGATGTTCATCGCCCGGGTATGGCGACCCGTCCGGGTGGACGGCCTGCCAGAACTCACTCTTCGACGGTCGACTCTGCAGTTCTTCGGGGGTCATACGCAGCAGCCGGCACGCGACCGCGTTGAACCAGACGAACTCGCCGGACCCTCGCTGGACGACGACACCGTCACGGAGCGAGAGGGAAACCGCTCGGACCAGTCGCTCGACCCCCTCCGGAGAGAAGTGGTCGGCGAGCACGGGAGCGTCGAGCCGAGGTGCCAACGAATTCGTCATCCCCTAGTCATCGGTCGAAATTGAGCGGATCTGAACAGGTATTTCGCACGCTGAGTGAGAGCACACCGCTGCGTGTCACGTGCCACACCTCCTGCCACAGCCCGCCGACGACCGCCATCTGGCGATGATCACGCCATCACTGTGGGTGTTCGCGGTACGGCGGGTGGCCCGGCGACGAACCGGAGCGGTTCGAAGAACGGCAGTTCAACTGACGTCGTGTGACGCCGGCCACCTGGTGAGGTCGCCTGGGGTGTCGATGCTCACCGTGGCACCGACGCCGAGCATCGCCGGATCGAACTCCACCGTGAAGGCGCCCGCGCCATCCGACACCGTGCTGCCGAGCACCTGGTCGTCGGCTCGGACGTCGAGTACCACCCGTTGGGTCTCGACGTCGCCGTCGAGGAATCCGAGTCCGATGGCTCCATGGGACGAAGCGTCGGCGACCGTCACGTCGACGATCACGTCGTAGTCGGCACCCGGCGTCACCGGGAACCACGGCCCGTCGACGAGCACGCGGGCGCCGAGCGCTGCCGAGACTCGCATCGCGCCGTCGCCGTCGTCGCCGACCGCCGTGACGCTGCCTTCGTTGTCGTCGTAGACGCCCCACGAGTCGAGACCGTCGGCGAACGAACCGTTGGGGACGAGACTCGCCCCGCTCGCGCCATCGGCCGACTCCGACTCGATGTAGCTGATCGAGTGGATGGTGACGTCGGCGGCCACGTCGAACGAGTCCTCGACGTTCACCCTCAGCATCAGCAACGCCTGGGTCACGTCGACAGGCACTTCGCCCGACAGCACCAACTGCTGGCGCGTTCCGGGCCCGGCCAGCGTCTCGACGAGCACCGGAACACCGCCGATCGGCTCACCGGCCTGGTCGACGACCCGCCCTGCGACGACACCGTCGGCCACGGTGGCCTCGAACGTCGGCCGAGCACCGGCGTAGCGATTGATCAGGTGGGTCATCGCCGAGGTCTCGGTCTCGGGGAGTCCCCGATCGGGCTGCGAGTTCCACGACTGGATGGTGACGTGGCCCGGCGTACCGCCGTGCATCAGCTCGTAGGTCGAGATGTGCTGCATCGTCTGCGCGATCCACTCGTCGTTGGTCGCCTGCCCCGAGCCGTTGTAGAGCGGACCGAACGGCACGCCTCGCGACTCCACGACCTCCTCGATGCCGCGCAGGGTCTCCGGCCAACCGGGGATGGCCCAGTTGACGTCGACGTGTTGGAACGCCGGCGGCTCACCCATCGCCGCCGTGTACGCGTCGATCCAGATCGCGAAGTCGTCGGGCGTGGTCGTCGGGCGATCCCAGAGTGCCTCGATCGAGCCGATGGCGACCTCGGGAAAGATCGCCCGCAACTCACCGGCCCAGGCGACGACCTCGTCGAGCACCCGCTCGAGTTCGTAACGACACGCACCCGGCGTGTCGAGGCGATGACCGTACGAGAACGGCTGCTCGATGGCGTACGCCGCCGGCGTGATCCCGAGGTCGCGCAAGCGGGCCGCGTTCTCGATCTCGTACGGGCCTTCGTACGACTCCATGTGATCGCACTCGGCGGGATCGGGCGGGTCGAGCGGTTCGGCCTCGATGATCAACGCGATGTCGTGTCGCTCGAGAAAGCCGGCGATCCGGATGAGTTCGGCATCGGTGAGGTAGTGGCGGATCATCCAGCTGTGGATCTTGAAGCCGTCGAGCGAGGCGAGTGCCTCCGACCACGGGGCGTCCTCGTCGAAGAGCGCGTGGAAGTCGTCGAGGCCGTCGGGCAGCGAAGCGGGAGCACCGTCGGGTCGCGGAGGCACCGGCGCGAACACGACGAACGGTTCCTTGGAGAAGTCGATCGGTTCGGGAGCGGGTGCGACGGTGGTGCTCGTCGTCGGCGACGGCTCGGTCGTCGAGGGAGATGTGTCGGTCACGCCATCGGTGTCGCCATCGCTGTCGGCGTCGGCCGTCGTGGTCGGCGGCGCGACCGACACGGTGTCGCTCGGCCCGTCGGTCGCAGTGTCGGAGCCACCGCCGCACGCGGCGAGCACCAACGCAGCGGCGAGCGCGGTGATGCCCGATCGCCTCACGAGTCGTCACCGACCATCGACTCGGATGCGCCGTCCGACGGCGACGTGGCCGGGCCGGCATCGTGGTCGTCCGGAGCGCTCGCCCTCTCGTCGGTGTCGCCGGCTGCTTCCTCATCCGGCGCAACGGCGTCCCGCACGTCATCGTCCCGCACGTCGTCGTCTTGGCTGTCGCGTTCGTACTTCAGCGGTTTGAACAGGCCCATCGCCACCTCGCATCGATCGAGAACTCTTCCACTCGGTCCAGGGTGACCGACGATGGTGGCCGCGCGCATGAGTAGTTCTTACTCACGTCGGCAAAGCCGAGCAATGATCCCCCACCGTTTCATAGGGTGTCGAGGTGACCTCTGCCCAGCCGTCGGTGCCGACAGGTGAATGGCCGCTCGTCGCACGAGCGACCGAGATCGAGCTCTGTCGAGCCAACATCGACGCCGGGCGCGGGGTCATCATCGCTGGATCTGCCGGCGTCGGCAAGACCCGCTTGGCCCGTGAGATCGCCGACGCGCTCGACGCCGAACGAAGCGTGCTGCGCGTCGCCCCGACCGGGTTGACCATCCCCCTGAGCGCGCTGTCTCCGGCCGGAACCGCCGAGGCATGTCCGGTCATCGTGCTCGACGACGCGCAACTCCTCGACGACGACGCCGCGGCGTTGGTCCACCGATTGGTCGTGCAACGCGAGATCGTGTTGGTCGCCACGCTCCGGACCGGCGAAGACGTGCCGGCCGCCGTCACCGCCATGTGGAAGGACGAGCATCTCGAACGCGTCGACCTGCGGGAGTTCGATCGAGCCGAGGTCGACGAACTGCTCGACGAAGTCCTCGACGGTCCGATCGACGCTTCGAGCCGCCGGATGCTGTGGGAGGCGACGCAGGGTTCTCCGCTGATGCTGCGTGAACTCGTTCGTTCCGCGTTGGTGGGAGGCACGCTCGTCGACGACGACGGCCTGTGGCGGCTGGTCGAGGCCCCGCGGTCGGTGCGACTCGACGAACTCGTCAGCGAACGCCTCGACGCGCTCGATCCCGCTGCTCGCCACGTGGTCGAACTCGTCGCGCTCGGCGAGCCCGTCGGCTTCACGCAATTGGTCGCCGAAGTCGGCACGGGCGCGCTCGCCGCTGCGGAGGACTCCGGTCTGATCGAGGCCATCACCGACGGCCTCCGTCGCGAGGTGCGACTGGCACATCCCATCTTCGGTGATGTGGCTCGCCGCTCGATGGGCGAAGCGCGGACCGCCGAACGCTGCCGCGAACTGCTCGGCTATCTCGAGGCCACACCGCTGCGGCGCCGGGACGACATCGTCCGCTCCGTGGCCTGGCAACTCCGTGCGGGTGGCACGGCGATCTCGGCCGACATGGTGCTGGCAGCGCGACGAGCGCTCTACGACCGACAGGAACAGCTGGCGATCGATCTCGCGCTGCGAGCGATGGACGACGAAAGCGTCGACGCGGCACTCGTCCTCGGCGTCGCCTTCACCGATCGCGGCGACCACGAGCGCGCCGATCAAGTGCTCCGTGACTTCGGCGGGGAGATCGACGACGAGCAGCGGGCGATGATCGCGGTGCAGCGCGCCGACGCCATGTTCTGGGGGCTCGGTCGTGCCGCCGAGACGCACCGGCTCCTTCGCGACGCCGAAGCCGAGCTCGCTCCCGGACCATGGCGAGACACGGTCACCGCGAGCCGAGCCGTCATCCTGTCGAACGAGGGACGCGTCGCCGAAGCCTTGAAGCTGGCCGAACCGCTCCTCGACGGCGACGACACCGGCCGAGCCTTCGTCACCGCGAGCGTGGCGGCCACCGCGTCACTGGCGCTCAGCGGTCGAGGGCGTGAAGCAAAGGATCTCGCCAGTCGGGCCTACGTCGCCTGCGACGCGCTCGGCGAGCAACTCGCCCTGCCCGATCGTGGACTGTTCGTGGTGCTCGGCACGATGGCTGCGCACGACCTGGGCGAGCTCGCCGACTCCGAGGCCGTGGCGCGGGCCGTCCACGACTTCACCGTGTCGAACGGTGACCGCGCCGGTCAGGCCTGGGGCGCGCTCACGTTGGGTCGAGCCCTCCTCACTCGCGGACGCATCTCCGAAGCGTCGCAGCGATTCGGGGAGTCGGCGGCTGCGTTCGCCTCGATCCATCAACGCGGGCCGCGCCGCTGGGCGCTCGCCGGGCTCACCATGTGCGCAGCGCTGCGGGCAGACGTGGCCGGGGCAGAGGAGGCATGGGCCGAACTGGTGGCAGTGCCCGACCACCCTGGTGCGATGATGTCGCCCGAGGTCGGGCGGGCCGAGGCCTGGGTGTCGGCCGTACGAGGCGACGTGGCGGGAGCGATCGACCGCCTGCATCAGGTGGCCGACACTGCGCTCGCCGCCGAGTCGATCGTGCTCGCAGGTGCGGCACTGCACGACGTGGTCCGCCTCGGCGGGCAGGTCGAGCCGAGCGCTTGGAACGCCGTGGCCAGCTGCCAAGGTCGGCTCGGGTTCTTGCGCGCTGCGGTCGGTGCTGCGTCGTCCGAGCGTTCGGGCGAGCAGGCGATGGAGTGCTCGCGAGGTTTCACCGAGATCGGTGCCGACCTGTTCGCCGCCGAGGCGGCACTCCTGGCCGCCGACCTGTTCGACGCCGACGGCGACACGCGCGCCGCCACCCGGGCGCGACGCTCCGCCTCCGACGCCCAGAACGCCACCGGTGAAGACTGGTTCAGCACCCTCGACCGCGGCGCTGCGCCGGTCACGATCACCGGCCGCGAGCTCGACGTGGCGACACGGGCAGCGGCCGGGATGACCAGCCGCATGATCGCCGACGAGCTCGGCATCTCGGTCCGGACCGTCGACAACCATCTGCAACGGGTCTACGAGAAGCTCGGCATCCGAGGCCGACGCGAACTCACACCGGCCCTCGCCCTCCTCTGAGCGCGTGCCGGCGCTTCCGGCTGAGTAGTTGTTACTCATGACCGCCCGTCCCGGCTCCGTCACAGTCGAAGCATGAAGCTCCGATCATCCAGCCCTCCAGCCCGACTCCGCCCGATCGCCACCGGCCTCGCACTCCTCACCGCCGGCACCTTCGTCGGCATCAGCTCGCAACAGTTCGCCGGCGCCGACGTCACGTCCGGCGACCGCCCCGTCCTCGTCCCCATCGAACCCTGCCGACTCGCCGACACCCGACCCGCACCCAACCAGGTCGGACCACGCGCCGTTCCGCTCGGCGCGGGCGACGTCCACACCGTCGACGCCCAGCAACAAGGCACACCCTGCACCGACGAAATCCCCGCCGACGCGACCGCACTCTCGCTCAACGTCACCGCGCTCGGCGCCACGGAGTTCAGCTACCTCACCATCTGGTCCGGCGGCGACCGTCCCCTCACCGCATCGCTCAATCCGGCCCCCGGACAACCACCCGTACCCAACGCCGTGACCGCCGAACTCTCCGTCGACCAGGAGTTCGAGATCTACAACAACGCCGGCACCGTCGACGTCGTCATCGACGTCAACGGCTACTACGCCGACCACAACCACGACGACCGCTACATGACCAGACCCGAACTCGATGAGCTCGTCGACGAGGCGATTCAGAGCGCTCTGACCGAAGAGCGCCGCCGACATGCGGGACGCACGATTGCGATGGGCCAAACTGCCTTCAACGCCGTTCTCGAGGATGTGTCGACGGCCGAGGGTTTCACCGTCTCGTCAGAGGTGGATACCGGATCGAGCGTCATCATTCGTGTCGTCGGACCGTTCTCACGTGCTCTCGACTGGTCCGAGCGAGCGCCGCTGATCGTCGTCTCCACGACGCAGGTCGACTCCTTCTGCTACGTCAGAGACCAAGAGTTGATGCAACCCGCGGGCACCGGCGACGGGACGTTCACTGCGATCGTGCATTGCTCGACTGTTTCGGACGGTGGCGGAAGTGGGCCGTTGGTGGAGTTCATCGTGCGGGACGTGGTCAGCTGAACGAAAACGCGGAACAGCCCGGGTGTTTCCACCCGGGCCGTTCCATTCATCTCACTCGCTCCCACCGAGGTGAAGCGTGGTCTCGCCGGGCTGGTCGCGGCCCGGGTCGACGTGACGTCAGCCGATCGGCTCGGAGGAAGCTCCGGCCGCCGCCTTGTCGCCCTGGTACGAGCCGTGCAGGCCGGCCAGGAACGCAGCGGGGTCTTCTTCGCCCTCGGAGCTGTAGTACGTCATCGGCTCGTAGTCGGGGGCCTCGATACCGAACTCGCGGTACTTCGACATGCCCGTACCGGCCGGGATCAGCTTGCCGAGGATGATGTTCTCCTTGAGACCGATGAGGTCGTCGCCACGGCCGTCGATGGCCGCCTCGGTGAGCACACGGGTGGTCTCCTGGAACGATGCAGCCGACAGCCACGACTCGGTCGCGAGCGACGCTTTCGTGATACCCATCAGCTCCGGACGGCCCTCTGCGGGACGACCCGACTCCTCGACCATGCGACGGTTGGTGTCGCGGAAGCGCTTCGAGTCGACCCGCTCGCCGGGCAGGAAGCCGGAATCGCCGGGCTCCTGCACGCCGATGCGACGCGTCATCTGACGCACGATCAGCTCGATGTGCTTGTCGTGGATCGACACACCCTGGTCTCGGTACACACGCTGGACTTCCTCCACCAAGTAGAGCTGGGTCTCGCGGATGCCCTTGATCTCCATGATCTCCTTCGGGTCGAAGGGGCCGTCGACCAGCGGATCGCCGGCCTTGACCTCTTGACCGTCGGTGACGATCGGGCGTGCGCCCAGCGGGAGGAGCGTCTCGTGCTCTTCGCCGGCGTCGTCGGTGACGACAACGGGAATGCCCTTGCCTTCGTCCTCGCGAAGGTGCAGCACGCCGGTGGCCTTGGCCAGACGGGCCGAGCCCTTCGGGGTACGAGCTTCGAAGAGTTCGACGACGCGGGGCAGACCGCCGGCGATGTCCTTACCGGCCACACCACCGGTGTGGAAGGTACGCATCGTGAGCTGGGTACCGGGCTCACCGATCGACTGTGCTGCGATGACGCCGACGGCCTCACCCAGCTCGATCATCTGACCGGTGGCCAGCGAGCGGCCGTAGCACATGGCGCACACGCCGAGTTCGGCGTCGCACGTCAGCACCGAACGAACGCGCAAGCGCTCGATGTTCGGGTCGTCGCGCAGCGCCGCCATCTCCTCGTCGCCGACGATGGTGTTGCGCGGCAGCATCGTGCGGCCGTCTTCCATCGGGTTGGCGAGTTCGGTGTCGTTGAGCAACGCACGGCCGTAGAGCTTCGTCTCGAGGTACGCACGCTTGTTGGCGGTGTCTTCGCCGACGCTCTCGATCCACACGCCGAGGGTCGAGCCGCAGTCTTCTTCGCGGACGATGAGCTCCTGGGCGACGTCGACGAGACGGCGGGTCAGGTAACCGGAGTCAGCGGTACGGAGAGCGGTGTCGACGAGGCCCTTACGAGCACCCGGCGTGGCGATGAAGTACTCGAGGGTTTCGAGACCTTCACGGAAGTTCGACTTGATCGGACGAGGGATCATGTCACCACGAGGGTTGGCCACGAGGCCACGCATGCCGGCGATCTGACGCATCTGCGTCATGTTTCCTCGGGCACCCGAGCCGACCATCATGTCGATCGGGTTGAACTGCTGGGCCTTGAACTCGGCTTCCATTGCGGCCTGCACGTCAGCGGTTGCGTCGGTCCAGATGCGGACCTCCTGCTGACGACGCTCGCCGTCGGTGATGATGCCTCGCTTGAACTGGTTCTCGACCTTCTCGGCTTGCGCCTCGTAGTCGTCGAGCATGGCCCGCTTCGCCTTCGGCGTACGGACGTCGTCGATCGAGACGGTGATGCCCGACTGGCTCGCGAACCGGTAGCAGAGGTTCTTGATGTTGTCGAGCGACTGCGCGATGACCGTCTTCGGGTAGTTGTCGGAGAGGTGCTCGACCATGACACCCATCTCCTTCTTCGTGACGAGGAAGTCGATGTGGCCGAACTTGGCCGGGTAGTCGTCGGGCAGGGCCTCTTCGAACAGCGCACGACCGGGGGTGGTCGTGAACGGAGCGTTCGCGCGCTCGCGCTCTTCGTCGCTCATCGGGTGGTCGTCGGCGACACGCGGCGGTCGGATCTCGATCGACGCGTGCAGATCGAGTTCACCTTCGTCGTAGGCCCGCAGGACTTCCCACAGGTGACGGAACACGCGGCCCGCTCCCTTGGCGTCGTCGATCGCTTCGGTGAGGTAGTAGCCACCGATGATCATGTCCTGCGACGGCACGGTGATCGGACGACCCGACGCCGGCGACAAGATGTTGTTCGCCGACAGCATCAGCACGCGGGCCTCGGCCTGAGCCTCGGCCGACAGCGGCACGTGGATGGCCATCTGGTCACCGTCGAAGTCAGCGTTGAACGCCGTGCAGACGAGCGGGTGGATCTGGAGCGCCTTGCCCTCGACCAGCACCGGTTCGAATGCCTGGATGCCGAGACGGTGCAGCGTGGGCGCACGGTTCAGCATGACCGGGTGTTCCTTGATGACGTCTTCGAGCACGTCCCAGACCTGCGGACGACGACGTTCGACCATGCGCTTCGCGGTCTTGATGTTCTGCGCGAGTTCGAGGTCGACGAGGCGCTTCATGACGAACGGCTTGAACAGCTCGAGCGCCATCAGCTTCGGCAGGCCGCACTGGTGCAGCTTGAGCGTCGGGCCGACCACGATGACCGAACGGCCCGAGTAGTCGACGCGCTTGCCGAGGAGGTTCTGACGGAAGCGACCCTGCTTGCCCTTGAGCATGTCGGACAGTGACTTGAGCGGACGGTTGCCCGGCCCGGTCACGGGGCGACCACGGCGACCGTTGTCGAACAGTGCGTCGACGGCCTCCTGCAGCATGCGCTTTTCGTTGTTGACGATGATCTCCGGCGCACCGAGGTTGAGCAGACGCTCGAGTCGGTTGTTGCGGTTGATCACACGACGGTAGAGGTCGTTGAGGTCGGAGGTGGCGAAGCGTCCACCGTCGAGCTGGACCATCGGGCGCAGTTCCGGCGGGATGACCGGAACGGCGTCGAGGATCATGGCCTTCGGGTCGTTGATGCGACGGTCGTTCTCGTCACGGCGGTTGAACGACGTGACGATCTTGAGGCGCTTGATCGCCTTCTGCTTGCGCTGGGCGCTGAGCGGCTTGCGGCCCGAATCGCCCGGGTCGATGGCTTCGCGCAGCTTGACTTCTTCTTCGTCGAAGTCGATGCGGTCGATGAGCTGCTTGATCGCTTCGGCGCCGGTGCCACCTTCGAAGTACTCGCCGTACTTGTCGCGCATCTCGCGCCACAGCAGTTCGTCTTCGATGATCTTGCGAGCGTGCAGGCTCTTGAACTCGTCCCACGTACGCGAGATGAGGTCGAGCTCCATCTCGTAGCGCTCGCGGATCGCTTCGATCTCCTTGTCGGCTTCCTTCTGGAGCTTCTTGAGATCGGCGGCCTTCGCGTCGGCCTTCTCGGCTTCGGCCACGTCGGCTTCGAGCTGCTTGAAGCGCTCGTCGAGTTCGAGGTCGAGTTCCTTCTGGACGACGTCGCGCTCTTCGAGGTACTCGGCTTCGAGGCTGGCGGTCGCTTCGTGGCGGCCTTCTTCGTCGACCCAGCTGACGAGGTGCGCCGCGAAGTAGATGACCTTCTCGAGCATCTTCGCCTTGAGTTCTTCCTTCGGCTCGATGCCGGCGAGGAGGTAGGCGAGCCACGAACGGGTACCGCGGAGGTACCAGATGTGCACGGCCGGAGCCGCGAGCTCGATGTGGCCCATGCGGTCACGGCGGACCTTGCTGCGGGTGACTTCGACACCGCAGCGCTCGCAGATGATGCCCTTGAAGCGGACGCGCTTGTACTTGCCGCAGTAGCACTCCCAGTCGCGAGTCGGTCCGAAGATCTTCTCGCAGAACAGGCCGTCCTTCTCGGGGCGCAGCGTGCGGTAGTTGATGGTTTCCGGCTTCTTCACTTCACCGTGTGACCAGTTGCGGATCTGATCCGCGGTGGCCAGCCCGATCTTGAGCTGGTCGAACATGTTGACGTCGAGCATGTTGTTGATCCCTTTTTGTTGCTCTTGCGTTCGTATTCAGTCGTTCATCGTCCCGGGGGACGGAAGGTCACTGTGCTGGGCTCGTGGTGTCGCCACCGTGAGCCCAGCGGTGAGGCTCAGTAGCGAGCGGCCCGTTCGGCTTTTTCGCGCTCGCGGCGAGCGTCGTCTTCGTCGGTGCCGCGCTCGGGGCGGGAGATGTCGATGCCGAGTTCTTCGGCAGCGCGGAACACCTCGTCGTCGAGGTCGCGCATCTCGATCTCCTGGCCGTCTTCGGTGAGGACCTCGACGTTGATGCAGAGTGCCTGCATCTCCTTCATGAGGACCTTGAACGATTCGGGCACGCCGGGCTCGGGGATGTTGTCACCCTTGACGATCGACTCGTACACCCGGACACGGCCGAGGACGTCGTCGGACTTGATGGTGAGCAGCTCCTGCAAGCAGTACGCCGCGCCGTAGGCCTCGAGGGCCCACACTTCCATCTCGCCGAAACGCTGACCACCGAACTGCGCCTTACCACCGAGCGGCTGCTGGGTGATCATCGAGTACGGGCCGGTGGAACGTGCGTGGATCTTGTCGTCGACGAGGTGCGCCAGCTTCAAGATGTACATGTAGCCACAGGTGATCGGGTTGTCGTACGGCTCGCCGGTGCGACCGTTGAACAGCGTCATCTTGCCGTTGAGGCCGACGAGGCGTTCGCCGCTCTGCGACTCCGGGTTCAACTTCTCGAGGATCTCCTGGATCGTCGGGTGGTCGAGCGACTTCTCCTTCTCGTCCCAGTTGGCGCCGTCGAACACCGGCGTCGCCACGAACGTGGCGGGCTTGGTGTTGGGCCGCGTCTTGTTCTCGGTACCGCGGACCGGATCGTCACCGATCTTGGTGCCGTCGGGGTTGGTCCAACCCCAACGAGCGCAGTAGCCGAGGTGCGATTCGAGCACCTGACCCACGTTCATTCGGGACGGAACACCGAGCGGGTTGAGGATGATGTCGACCGGCTGGCCGTCGGAGTTGTACGGCATGTCTTCGATCGGGAGGATCTTGGAGATGACGCCCTTGTTGCCGTGGCGACCGGCGAGCTTGTCGCCCACGCTGATCTTGCGCTTCTGCGCCACGTACACACGCACGAGCTGGTTGACGCCCGGGGGCAGCTCATCGCCGTCGTCACGGTTGAACACCTTGACGTCGATGACCTTGCCGACCTCGCCGTGCGGGACCTTGAGGCTGGTGTCACGGACTTCGCGAGCCTTCTCACCGAAGATGGCGCGCAGGAGGCGCTCTTCGGGGGTGAGCTCGGTTTCGCCCTTCGGCGTGACCTTGCCGACGAGGACGTCGCCCGGGCCGACTTCGGCGCCGACGCGGATGATGCCGCGGTCGTCGAGGTCGGCGAGGATGTCGTCGCTCAGGTTCGGGATGTCACGGCTGATCTCTTCGGGACCGAGCTTCGTGTCGCGAGCATCGACCTCGTGCTCCTTGATGTGGATCGACGTGAGCACGTCATCCTTCACCAGGCGCTCCGACAGGATGATCGCGTCCTCGAAGTTGTAGCCCTCCCATGGCATGAACGCCACGAGCAGGTTCTTGCCGAGCGCGAGCTCGCCTTCGTCGGTGGACGGACCGTCGGCGATGACGTCGGTCTTCTTCAGCTTGTCGCCTTCACGGACACGCGGCTTCTGGTTGATGCAGGTGTCTTGGTTGGAGCGAGTGAACTTGTTGAGCTTGTAGACGCGCTTGCCGAGTTCCTTGTACTGCACGGTGATGATGTCACCGGTGACCTCGATGACTTCACCGTCGTCTTCGGCCTGGATCAGGTCGGCAGCGTCGCGAGCGGCGCGCTTCTCGATGCCGGTACCGATGTACGGCGCTTCGGCACGCAGCAACGGCACGGCCTGGCGCTGCATGTTGGCGCCCATCAGGGCACGGTTCGCGTCGTCGTGCTCGAGGAACGGAATCAGCGCCGTGGCGACCGAGACGATCTGCTTCGGGCTGACGTCGATGAAGTCGACTTCCTCCGGCGGCACGTAGCCGATGTCGGTGGTGGCACCGAAGAAGCTCTCGGCTTCGAGCATCTTGCGAAGGTCTTCGAGGCTGGCAGCCTGCGGCGAACGACGCACGAGGGTCTTGGCGGCGACGATCGAGCCGTCGGCGGCCAGCGGCGTGTTGGCCTGGGCCACGACGTAGTTCTCTTCTTCGTCGGCGGCCATGTAGACGATCTTGCCGGTGACCTTGCCGTCTTTGACCTCACGGTACGGCGACTCGATGAAGCCGAACTCGTTGACGCGGGCGTAGGTCGACAGACCACCGATCAGACCGATGTTCGGGCCTTCCGGCGTCTCGATCGGGCACATACGGCCGTAGTGGCTGAAGTGGACGTCTCGGACTTCGAAGCCGGCACGCTCACGCGACAGACCGCCCGGACCGAGCGCCGACAGGCGACGACGGTGCGTGAGGCCCGACAGCGGGTTGACCTGGTCCATGAACTGCGACAGCTGCGAGGTTCCGAAGAACTCCTTGATCGCGGCCACGACCGGGCGGATGTTGATGAGCGTCTGCGGGGTGATCGACTCAACGTCTTGGGTGGTCATGCGCTCACGCACGACACGCTCCATACGGCTGAGGCCGATGCGGACCTGGTTCTGGATCAGTTCGCCGACGCTGCGGATGCGACGGTTGGCGAAGTGGTCCTGGTCGTCGAGGCGGTAGCCGGGCTCCTGCTTGACGAGGTGCAGCATGTAGCTGATCGATGCGAGGACCTCGCAACGCGACAGCACGTTCTGGCCTTCCTCGGGGTAGTCGAGGAGCGGCTCGCCTTCGGCGTTCTCGAGGCCACCGAGGCCGAAGAGTTCGTCGAGGCGGGCGACTTCGTCACCGAGCTTGCGGTTGAGCTTGTAGCGGCCGACGCGGGAGAGGTCGTAGCGACGGCTCTCGAAGAACGCGTTGCGGAAGTAGGCCTTGGCCGACTCGACCGTGGGCGGCTCGCCCGGGCGGGCACGCTTGTAGATCTCGACGAGCGCTTCTTCTTGCGTCGGCGCGGTCTCGCGCTCCTTCTCCCACTGGCCTTCGAGGAAGTCGAAGTGGGCGACGAAGCGATCGAGGAAGCCCGGAGCGTTCTCTTCGTCGTAGCCGAGCGCACGAAGCATCGTGAACACACCCAGACGACGCTTGCGAGCGACTCGCGTTCCGGCAGTCACGTCCTTGCCGGGCTTGTGCTCGACGTCGAACTCCATCCACTCACCGCGGTACGGGTGGATGGTGCCCTTGACGAGCTGGTGCTTGGTGAGGTTACGGAGACGGAAACGCTCACCCGGCTCGAAGATGACGCCCGGCGAGCGCACGAGCTGCGACACGACGACACGCTCGGTGCCGTTGACGATGAACGTGCCCTTGTCGGTCTGCATGGGGAAGTCGCCCATGAAGACGACCTGCTCCTTGATCTCGCCCGTGTTGCGGTTCATGAACCGCGCACGAACGAACACCGGAGCGGAGTACGTCATGTCCTTCTCTTTGCACTCCTCCACCGTGAACTTCGGCGGCGGACGCAGGTCGGGGTCGAAGGGATCGAACTCGAGCTCGAGCTGCAGGTTCTCGGAGAAGTCCTTGATGGGGCTGATGCTCCGGAAGGTCTCGGCAAGACCCTCGTCGAGGAAGTGCTGGAAGCTCTCCCTCTGGATGGCGATCAGGTCAGGGAGCTCGAGCGGCTCCTTGAGGTTGCCGAACGAATAACGTTCACGAGACACGAGACGAGTCGCCACGGATCACTCTCCAAAATTCTCGACGCCGAAGAAGGACGTCAGGGTGGGTGCTGCCAGAGGCCGTGCGCGCCGAATCAGACCATCAGATGAGGGTGAGAAAAGGAACGGCACGGCAACGTGCGAGCCTATAGGCGCTGCGCACGCGAAATCAACCAGATCTGGAGCATGCTCGACAAGATCTGACGAAGTGAGTTGTCCACAGCTCGATGAACCGGGAACCTGATTTCCGGCACAAGGTAAAGAAGCCGAGTCGATCTGTCAAGCATTCTCTCCCAGACGGCACCCAACTGCAACGTGGCCGAGCGGCCCCTGGAGCCCCGACGTGCTCGGGTCACGCGCGGTTCACGCGACGTTTCGACAATGACCCCATGCCCCGCTCATGGACCCACCCATCGACTCGTTCCGGCGACATCGCACTGCGCAGCACTGGCAGCGCCCTCGTGATCGCGGCGTCGCTCGCCCTCGCAGCGTGCGGCGGCGGGTCGTCCGAGTCGTCGACCGACGACTCGCCCGGCGCCACCGCCCCGAGTTCCGAACCCGAGTCGAGCGCTCCCACGGCGACCGAACCTCCCGCCACGGAAGCGCCGGCAACGGATCCGCCGGCCACCGATCCACCGGCAACCGATCCACCGGCTACGGATCCACCGGCCACCGACCCCGCCACGACCGACGCTCCGCCGACCACCGACTTCGTGCTCGGCGCCGACACGGTGGGCGAAGACTTCGGCGGCGGCTTTCTGACGATGGACGTGTGGCCGGGCTGGGAGGTCACCGACGGCTCGATCGAGCCCGTCACCATCTTCGACGACATCGAGTCCGAACCGTGGACGTACGACCCGGATGCCTCCGAACTGCTCGTGGAGTTGTCGTCGGGCGAGGCCGTCATGGCGGTGCTGCGCGAGCGGCGCTTCTTCGCGGTCGAGTCGTACGGGCAGTTCCGGACCGGCATGATCGACGCGTTCGGCGAGATCGCCTCGTACCAGATCGATGCTCCCACCACCTGGGCCGGCCTCGACGGCTACACCACGTCCTTCCCCTTCGGCACGGTGCGCACCGCGCAGGTCGACGATCAGTTCGTGTCGGTGCTCACGTTCGGCATCGACACCGACGAACTCTCCGAGCAGGTCGGCGCGATGATCGACAACCTGCGTTTCGATCCGTCGGTGATCGGTCCGCTGGCCCACGCCACCGAACTCGAGTTCTTCACGACCGCCGGGGGTCCGGAGTTCGCCGCCTCGATCCTCGTCCCCGCCTCGTGGCAGCAGGTCGACGGCGGTGACAGCCTCGAATTCGCCGACCCGCTGACGGGGTCGAATGCGAGCATCACGATCACCCCCTCGCAGGGTGGCGTCGACGCGATGGTCGACGTGATCGCCAGCACCGATCTGCTGGCGGCCGACCCGGTCCGCGTCGACGGCGAGGTCAACGGACTGGCCCACGCCGTCCTGTGGGACGGGGAACCGAGCGAGGCCGACACCGCGATCATCGTCGCCGACGACGGTGCGTACGGCGTGGCGATCCTCGTCGAGACGGCGACGATGCTCGTCGGTGACGAGCCGGCCGGCGGTCGGCTCATCGCACAGATCGTCGACTCGGTGTTCTACGGTCCGCACAGCTGACGCCGACGTACGTCAGCCGGCAGCGCTCGGGCGGGCCGTGGCCGAGGGTGGTCAGGCGTCGCCGAGGATGTTCTCCAAGAAGAACTGGATTCGACGATTCAACCGACGACCCTCCACCGTGCCGTTGTCGGCAATCGGCTCCGACTCACCAGCGCCAACCGTCGACAAACGATCCCCATCAACACCACGATCCACGAACCACTGCTTCACCGCATCAGCACGCTCCTGCGACAACACCAGATTGGTCGCCTCGGAACCGCGATCATCGGTGTGCCCCACGATCGTGATCGTCATCGACGGACGAATCGTCAACAACGCCAGCCCCTGGTTCAACAACCCCTCACTCTCCGACAAGATCACCGCACTGTCGGTCTGGAAGTTGATCGTGTCCTCCACCGTCACATTGCCCAGATTCGGATCGCCCGCTGCCGGGTCGACCACATAGTCGTTGAACACGTTCTCCGCACCCAACACCTCAGCCGCCAACGCTTCGATCTCCGCACCGGCCTCCACACTCGGCACCGCACCCTCCAAGAAGATCTGACCACCACGAACCACCGCACGCGACTCCGCCGCGCTGGCGTCCGACGCCGGCTCGACCGGATCGACGGTCGGTGCCGTCGTGTCGGCAGCCGGTGCCGTGGTGTCGGCAGCGGGTTCCTGGTCGGGCTCGATGACCGGGTCGGACGCGATGTCGGCCTCGGCGTCGATCGGTGACTCGTCGGCGGTGTCGGCGGTGCTCGCCGTGGCGGCAGCGTCGGCCACCGGGTCGGTGGCGCCGGGCGCTTCGGTCGCCGTGTCGGGGGCGTCGGTCGCCGTGTCGGACGGAGTTGCGGACTCGTCGTTCGTTGCGTCGGCCGCGTCGGTGCCGCTCGCCGGCGCGTCGTCGGCGCTCGGTACGTCCGAGGTCGGCACCTCCAGAGCAGCCGTCTGGTCGGCGGCGCCGTCGGTCGCTTCGCCGTCGCCCTGTCGGACGAGTGCGCCGTCGGCCACGATGTCGGCGTCAGCCGATCCGGCGTCGTCGGAGCCGCGCATGACGGCGAAGCCGACGAAGCCGAGCACACCGACGGCGACCACGGCGAGCGCCGTGACCAACATGTTGCGGCCGCCACGAGGCGCCGCGGTGGTCGCGGTCGGAGGTGTGTCGGCCGGGGGCGGTGCCGTTGCGGGCGACGCCACCTGGGCCAGTGCGACCGGAGCGGTCTGCACGACCGCCGTGTGCGGCGACGACACCGTCGGCGTCGGGGGTGGCGGCGGAACCGGCGATGGCGCGGGGGTCGGAGTCACGGCCGGTGCGGCCGAGAGCGATGAAGCCGATGGCACGGCGGCGGCCGGCGGAACGGTCACGGCTGGCGGAACGGTCACGGCTGGCGGAACGGTCACGGCTGGCGGAACGGCCGTCTGCGGAACGGTCATGGTCCCTGCCACCACCACCGGCGGTGGTGGAGACGAGGCTGACTCGGCGTCGGCCGGTGCCGGAACCGGCGCGGGTTCGAACGACGGGTGCAGCGGATTCCACGTCAGCGGAGCGGGCACCGCGACCGGCGACACCGGAGCGGTCGGCGCCGAAACTGCAGGAGTTGCGGGCGTCGTGGGCGTTGCGGCGAGTGTTTCCAGCCTCGCCGGAACGACGGGCGGAGGAGGCGGCAACGGAGTAGAGGTCGATTTGTTCACCGAGAACTATCGTCGGTACGACTGACAAACTTGAGCGACCGCATCAGATCGGTGGCTCAGGGTGGTCAGGCGTCGCCGAGAATGTTCTCCAAGAAGAACTGGATCCGACGATTCAACCGACGACCCTCCACCGTGCCGTTGTCGGCAATCGGCTCCGACTCACCAGCGCCAACCGTCGACAAACGATCCCCATCAACACCACGATCCACGAACCACTGCTTCACCGCACCAGCACGCTCCTGCGACAACACCAGATTGGTCGCCTCGGAACCGCGATCATCGGTGTGCCCCACGATCGTGATCGTCATCGACGGACGAATCGTCAACAACGCCAGCCCCTGGTTCAACAACCCCTCACTCTCCGACAAGATCACCGCACTGTCGGTCTGGAAGTTGATCGTGTCCTCCACCGTCACATTGCCCAGATTCGGATCGCCCGCTGCCGGGTCGACCACATAGTCGTTGAACACGTTCTCCGCACCCAACACCTCAGCCGCCAACGCCTCGATCTCCGCACCAGCCTCCACACTCGGCACCGCACCCTCCAAGAAGATCTGACCACCACGAACCACCGCACGCGACTCCGCTGGTTCATCGGCGTCGCCCGCGTCTCCGGCATCGTCAGCCGCCACGGGATCCTCATCGTCGGCGGGATCCTCATCGTCGGCGGGGTCCTCGTCTCCGGCCGGTTCCTCGTCCCCGGCGGGCTCGTCGCCGGCAGGTTCGTCGCCGGCGGGCTCGGCACCATCTGCGGGGTCCGTGTCTTGCGCTGCCGTGGTGGGCGTTTCGGCGGCCTCGGCGGTCGGATCGGCAGCGGCGTCGGAGGGCTCGTCGCTGTCGTCCACCGACGTCACCGGTGACGTCGACGGCGTCTCGTCGGTCGATGCGATCCGTTGCTCGCCACCGTCGTCGTCGGCGAGCAGCGTCACGATGCCGACGACCGCGAGCCCGAGCAGCGCCAGCACGCCGATCGCCGCCAACGCCCACACGAGGCGCGGTGGGCGGCCGTTCGTGGGCGACGGCGCGGTCGCTGCCGCAGTGATGGCCACGGGCTGTGGCGGCGGAGGAGGCGGTGGTGGCGGGGGTGGCGGCGGGGCGGGCGGCGGCGGCGGCGGCGTGGGAGTGCCGGTCATCGCGACGCTCCCTGGTCTCGGCCCGGCCCACCCATGACGCCACGATACGACAGCGCACCGACTCGACGAACGCGAGGCGCGTGCAGGGTTCGTCAGGCTCGGGGCGATTTTCGCGCGTCGCGTCACGGGCTGCAGTGACGCGACCGTGGCGTGTCGCGGTGCGTGGCGATCGGTTGACGAGAACCAGACGATCGGTGGCGTCGGCCGGCGGACGCTACCGGCTCCGGAACGCGACGGAGCCCGGCGGTCTCCCGCCGGGCTCCGTTCGAATTTCAGCTCATGAGAGCGCAGCGCTCGCACGACCGACGAGCGGTCGACGAACGCCGGCGATCACTTGAGTTCGACGTCTGCGCCGACCTCTTCGAGCTTGGCCTTGGCGGCCTCTGCATCTTCCTTGCTGGCCTTCTCCATGAGCGGCTTGGGGGCGCCGTCGACGAGGTCCTTGGCGTCCTTGAGGCCGACACCGAGCAGGTCCTTGACGACCTTGACGACCTGGATCTTCTGGGCGCCGGCGCCGTTGAGGATCACGTCGAACTCGCTCTGCTCTTCGCCACCACCGGCGTCGCCGCCAGCTGCGGGGGCGCCGGCTGCTGCGACGGCCACGGGGGCTGCAGCGGTGACGTCGAACTTCTCTTCGAAGGCGTCGAGGAGCTCTTTGAGCTCGATCACGGTCAGTGCGGAAATTGCGTCGAGGATTTCATCCTTGGACATGGTGTTCTCTCTTTCGATTCGTGCTGGTCATCCAGCAGTTCAGTTCTGTTGGCATCGAAACCCGGACGCCGCGCTCGTCTCGCGAGCACTCACGTGCAGGGTTTCGGGGATCAGGCAGCTTCTTCTTGCTGCTGGATGAGGGCGTTGAGGCCGTATGCGAAGTTGCGGGGCATCGCCTGGAGCAGACCGGCGGTCTTGACCAGGGGTGCTTGCAGTGCTCCGGCGAACTTCGCCAGCAACACATCGCGGGGCGGGAGATCCGCCAGGACCTTCAGATCGTCGGCCGACATGATGGTTTCACCCATGATGCCGCCCTTGACGACCAGTGCCGGTGTGGCCTTGGCCTGCTCGGTGAGCGCCTTCGCTGCGGCGGCGACGTCGCCGCTCACGAACGTGAGCGCCGTCGGGCCGACGAGGTGTTCGTGAAGCCCTTCCATTCCGGCGGCCGTGGCCGCCAGCTTGACGAGGGTGTTCTTGTACACCTTGTGTTCTGCGCCGGCTTCACGAAGCGGCTTCCGCAGGTCAGCGAACTGGCTCACGGTCAGGCCTCGGTAGTTGGTCACGAACACTGCGGATGCTGCTTCGAGCTTCGCTGTGACTTCTTCGACCACCGCCACCTTGTCGGGGCGTGGTGCGTTTCCTTCTGACATGTGCATTCCTCCTTTCGCTGCAACTCGGGGTGCTCGCATTTCCGAATGCGAACACCGTCGAGGAGCGCATCGCCGAAGCGATGTTTCTTCGAAGGCATGCACCTCGGTTGGCGGAACGATGTTCCATTAGCCACGCCGTCACTCACGTGCGGTGTGGACCAACTGTCTTCGGGCGAGAACCGTGTACTTGTCACGGAAAGGCTAGAGGCTGACGAACGAATCGCCTACTCCGGTGCGCACGTGGTGGGCCCGGCTTGACAAGACCACCGCCCTGGCTCGCCCGTCTACGAGGCCAGCGGCGGTCGGTCTGTCAGCGGCTCCGAACCGTGCCCCGAGTGGGCCACACCTCAAGAACGACAGTGAGTATGCCAGATCTGGCGAGGGCTGCGCACCTCTCGGGCTGACAATTGTTGGCGAGATCCCTGACGAATTCGCCGTCGACGTCACCGTCGAACGAGATCACCGGTGTACGGGATCACCGGTGTACGAGGCCGGCGTCGAGCAACGTCAGTGGCGATCGAGCGAACGGAGGCAATCGGCCGCTTGCTCGACATAGATCGGTGCGCGAGCACGCTCGGCCGAGGTCAACGCTCGACCGGCGAGCGCCTTCGCCCGCTCGATGTCACCGAGGAGTTCGGCGAGTCGGGCCGACGCGAGGTCGATCGGGCCCATGGTGCAGGTGCCGACGAACGCCCACAGACCCGACCATGCGTCGAGCTCGGAGGCCAGCAGTCGAGCGATGTCGACGGCGCCGATGGTCGCCGCCGCCAACGACGCCGCGTGGAGCGCGCCGTTGAAGGTGTAGTCACGATCGAGTACGGCGAAGTCGTCGGCCACGACGATGTCGAGGTGTCGACGCGCTCGCTTCGCGTCGCCGGCGTCGGCTGCGGCCAACGCCAACACGGCGTGCCACGCGCCGATCGCGTCACCGCCCTCGACGATCGACGCCACCGTGTCGAACAGGTCGCCGACGTCGGCCTGGGCGTGGCGGATCGACAGCAACTGGGCGCCGTACGCCGACATCACGAGCGACTCGGCGACTGCGTCCATGCAGTCGAGCGCCTGCGTGGCGAGTTGCTCGGCGGCACCGACGTCACCATCGGTGAGCGCGACCGACGCAGACCAGTTGGTGTACTCCCACAGCCGGGTCCGCTGCCGCATCGACGCCGTGAGGGTGGCCAGTTCCGCGAGCGTGTCTCGCATCGCCGGGTCGCCCGCCTGGACCTGGTTGGTCATCCGGAGGTGAGCTGCGCTCCAGCGTGCGTCTTCACCGTCGACCAGTTTCGAGAGTTCGGTCAGTTCTCGTTCCATCTCGATGCGTCGATCGAGGTCGGTTCGTTCGGTGAGCACGAGCACGGCGAGGCCGAGCGCATCGACCCGAGTGCCGGGGTCGCCGTGGTACGACGCGGCTCGTTCGAAGAAAGCACGACAGCGGTCGTACTCACCCGAGATCGCGTAGAGCATGACGCCTGCCGTCGCCACGACGGCGGCGGCCCGCTCGTCGGTGACCGACTCGACGGCGCGGTCCAGCAGTTCGCTCGCTTCGGCGTGCACTCCCCCGACCACCGACGTCGGGCCGAGGCGACATGCTTCGCGCATCGCTTCGGCGACGAGGTCGTCGTCGCCGAGTTCGAGTGCGTGCCGGGCTGCGCCGAGCAGGTGATCGAGGGCGGCGCCGTCGCCCAGCCGAAGTAGGAGTTGCCCGAGTCGGATCTCGAACTCGACCGTCCACCGATCGACGGCCCCCGGGCGAGCATCGGTGTCGAGGAGTTCGAGTGCTGCACGACACTTCGCGATGCCGGCTTCGTAGTCGAACCGCTCGGTGTCGACATCGACCGCGGCGAGCATCACCGACAACGCTCTCGCCGTGTCGAGCGGTGCTGCGCCGTACGCGTGATGGCTGAGCTCGTCGAGCCGGTCACGTCGAAGCGACGTGTCGGACCCGATCGCGTCGACGGCGAGATCGTGCAGTTCGATGCGCTCACCGGGTGCGAGCTCGTCGAGCACCAGACGGTGCAGCAGGTCGTGACGGAACGCCAGCCGATCGTCGCCGACGCGCTCGAGCACGTCGGCAGCGATCGCTTCGTCGACGGATGCCGCGCTGCGCAGCCCCATCGACTTCCACTCGACCACTCTGAACTGACGACCGAGGATCGCCGCCGCGCCGAGGTCTCGCTGGGTCGACGATGCGAGGCCACGCAGGGTTCGACGCAGCGACGCGAGCAGGTTGTCGGGCGTGCTCGCCGGAGGGACGAACTCGCCATCCGGTGAGGCATGCGCCGCGACGCTGAGTTCGCGGATGAAGAGCGCCGTACCGACCGACTGGCGGTGGATCCACGCCGATGCGTCAGCACACCATTCGGCCGGGCGTCCGAAACGGCCGACGTACTCTCGCACACGTTCGAGCGGCCACGGCTCGACCACGACGTGTTCGACGGCTCGGCCGACCAACTCCGCATCGACCTCACGAGACGTGACGATCATCTTCACCGGTTGCCCGTCGTGGTCGCCGGCGAGACATGCGTCGAGCATCTGCAACGTCAACGGCGTCGCCCAGTGCAGGTCCTCGAAGATCACGGTCAACGGCACCGGGGCGCAGCGCAACGCTGCGACCACGGCGTCGAGCAGCACCGAGCGATCGACTCGGCCACTCGACATCGCCCGGTCGTCGCCGCCGGCGAGCGTCGGAGCGAGCGATCGCAGCACGTCGATGTCGTCGAGCGAGCCGAACGCCGCCGGAAATCGATCGGCGAGTTGATGGAGGATCTCGGTGAAGGGTTCCAGCGGAATCGACGGCTCGGGTGAACACGCCGCCAACAGCGTCGCTCGCCCGTGCACGTCGGCGTGATCGCGGAGGTGTTCGACCAGCGTGGTCTTGCCGATGCCCGCCGGCCCGGTGACGACGACGAGCGACATCCCGTCGTCGGCGGAGCGCTCGATGCGGTCGACGTAGTCGTCCAAGCCGACGAGATGCCCGACCTCCACCGGGTCGACGTCGGCGTCCGCTGGAGGTGTCGACGAGCCGCCGAGCGTGGGGTCGTCGTCGAGGATGCGACGGGCGAGATCACGAAGCACCCGGTCGGGAGCGTGCCCCGATCGAGCGGCGCTCCGCGTCGCGTCACGGATCACGGCCAGGGCGTCGCGGCGCCTCCCCGCCAACGCAAGGGCGCGAGTGAGCAGGCGGACACCGCGTTCATCTCCGGGGTGGCGTGCCACCCACTTCTCGATGCCGTCGATCGTGTCGCCGGCGTCGTCGCCCATGATGCTGCGATCGAGGCGATCGGCCATGTCGGCGATCCACGCGTCGTCGCGGGCGACGTATGCCGCAGACCTCAGCGCGTCGGTTCGCTCACACTCGGCGAGATCGGCGTACGGCTCGGAGTCGTCGAGCGACGCTCCCCTGTTCACCGTCACCTCTGCGGCCAACCGGTACCCGGTGTCGGTGGTGACCACCACGTCGCGAGCAACCGATCGGATACGTGCGATGTGATTCTGGATCGAGTTGCGGGCGGTCTTGGGTGGCGCGTCACCCCACACCAGCGTCACGATCTCGGCGGTGTCGATCGACGCAGGCGATCGAGCGGCCAGCGCAGCGAGCACCGCCCGCTCTCGCGGCCGCAACTGGACGCGCTCGGTCCCGAAGGTCAGTTCGGTCGGACCCCACGCCGAAAGCACCCATCCGTCCACCCTCGTGACAATAGTTCCTCGCCCGTCGGTCGGCGTTGCTCGCTCGGTGACGGAGTCGACCGGGAACGCCTCCGCCGCTGGCATCGACTTCGCCGACGTCGGAGGTGGATGATCAGCCCGCCCAGGCGGCGTTGACATCGATCACCAGGTCGGTCGCTGCCCGGCTGTAGGCACACACCGTGCCGTCGGCTGCGAGCTTCACGATGCCGGAGTTGCCGACCGCGCCACCCGCCGCGTAGTTCAGCGACGATGTCAACGGCTGGTCGCCGTCACATGGGAACAGCGTGATGTAGCCCACGCCGTCCGGCCTGACCGCCGTGACGTTCAGGGCGACCGCCGACGCGTCCGCAGGAACGTCGCCACGTCCGGCGACGTCGATGGTCGTCACCGAGCCGGCGCCGAGTCGGCCGCCACCGTTGCCGACGCCATCGACGGTCTCCTGACCCGAGCGAGTCTCGAAGAACCGCGCCGGGACGAACGGGTCGAACGAGGCGTCGTCGGCGAGCCACGCGTTCACGTCGATGACCAGGTCGGTGTCGGCGAAGGTGAACACGCACAGCGAACCGGTGGCCGACAATGACACGACCGCCGAGTTGCCGACCGCTCCGCCACCGCTGTAGTTCAGGCTCGACGTGGTCGGACGGTCTTCGTCACACGGGTACAATGTCACGTAGCCCACGCCGTCGGGGCGGATGGCGGTCACGTTCAACGCGACGGCGTCGGCTCCGGCATCGACCCCGCCGCGGCCGGCGATCTGCACTTCGGTGACGCTCCCGGCGTCGAGTCGTCCGAGCTCCTGGGCTTCGCCGTCGACCGTCACCTCACCCGAGCGCGTTTCAGCGAGACGAGCCGGCGTCAACGAGGCGAACGATGGTGCCGACTTCAACCAGGCGTTGACGTCGATCACGAGATCGGTGTCGGCGAACGTGAAGATGCAGAGTTCACCCGCGTCGTTCAGCTTCACGATGCCGGAGTTGCCCGCGACCACGCCCGCCCGATAGTTGAGCGACGACGTCAGGGGTTGGTCGTCCCCACACGGGAAGAGGGTGACGTACCCGACGCCCGACGGACGGATGGCCGTGACGTTGAGCGCGACCGCGGCGGCACCGCTGCTCACGCCGCCTCGCCCGGCGATCTGCACCTTCGTGACCGAGCCGGCCTCGAGCCGACCGACCGCCTGGTGCTCGCCGTCGACGGTGACCTCGCCCGTACGTGTTTCGAACACACGAGCCGGCGTCAGCGGGAACAAGGCTGCCTCTCCGACGACCGCCGAGGTGGCGAGGATGACTTCGGTGAGGTCGCCGTGGAAGTTCCGGATGGGCGCTGCGAGCTTGACCGGGTCGAGCGACACGATCGTCGCTCGCTCCTCGTCGACACCGCCCGGGTCGAGGATGATCTCGTCCCCGACCTCGAAGTACGCGCTTCCGGAAGCGTGTGACAGGTTCTGGCGGGTCGTGAGATCGAGCCCGGTCGAGCCGGGTTCGGCGCTCGACAGGAGGTAGCCGAACGGTGCCATCGACAGCGTGTCGTCGACCACGACGTCATCGAGTTCGACGGGGACCCATCGACCACCGAGCGCCCCAGCGGGCACCGAATAGTCGGCACCGGCGGCTTCGAGGTCGGCGATGATCTGGTCGAGCGCATCGATGACCGCGTCATCGGTCGCCGCGGCGCTCGCGGCGGCCGGCGACACGACCTCGATGGCGTCGTCGGTGGTCGCTGCCTCGGCACCGATCGGAGCGAACGACTCCGCCCCGCCACCGTCAGCCTGATACATCTCGAGGTTGCCGTCGTCGGTGGGCCGAAGCGCAGGCGCATCACGGCTGGTTTCGAGTTCGGTTCCGTCGAGTTCACGCACGATCTGACGCAGCGTCGCCAGGCTGAACAGGGTCGGGATCCGCTCGACGAGTCGGCGCCTCACCCGGGCCAGCTCCTCGAGCAGTAGGGCCGACCACGGTCGATTGGGCGAGCCGAGTTCGGTGAAGATGCCACGGAAGAACGCATGTGCTTGCTGGAGTTCGCCGAGCTGTGCGGACGGACCGCCCTTGAGCGTCGACAGGTTGTCGTCGAAATAGGTGGTGACGAGTCGCTGCTGCGGCGTCATGGCGAGCATCGTCTCCTTGCCGGGGGCGTCCACGTGCGCCGACAGGAATTTGCGGCGCAGCTTCTCCCGGTCGAAGATCGTGAACGACTCGCCGTGCTGCATGCCGACCAGCGACCGCATGGCCTCGTAGACCTCGAGCCGTTTGGCCAACTCCGCAGGGTCGCCGTTCGCGCCCAGGACCTTCCCGTCCGGCTTCAGGATCGCCACGAAGTCGATGTCGCCGGTCACGTCGAGGAAGCGGTTCGTGTCGGGGTCGAAGAGCTTCACCTCGAACAGCGCCCGCCCGTTGACCGACTCCGCCTCCTTCAGCTCGATGGGCCGGTTGGGCTCGTGGCGCATCGTGCCGTTCTGGACGCCGTTGAACTCCGGATCGAAGTCGACCTTCACCCCGACCGGGTCAGCCCCGGGAATCGGCTGCCCCGTCTTCGGATCGATCGGAGGGGAGAGCGCCTTCTTGTATTCGGGCCCGAGCTTGACCCACTCTTCGACGCGAGTCTCGACACGGCTCGCGATCTGACCGCGCAGGTCGTCGTACTCGGGGGTTCCCGGGGACAGGCCCGGCCGCTTCTCGGCGAGCACGCGATCTGCATAGCGCTCAGCAGCACGCCGCTGCGCTCCGGCATCGGGGATGAACGGGATCGGCGGCTCCATGTGCACGACCTTGGAGTCGTACTTGCGTGGGTAGTCGAGAAAGTCCATGTCGATCTCGTTCACCCCCTTCGCCTTGATGCCCTGCGGCTTCGGCAGCGCGATCCCGTCCTCGATCAGCTGGATCGACTTCGGCGAACGCGAGCGGAACATGATGTTGACCGCATACTCCTTGCTGATCGCTGCGAGCATGCGGAAGTTGTCGGCGCTCAGTCCGTAGCTGTCGCGCCAGATCCGTGCGTGGGTCGTCACATCGAGTCCGGCGGGCATCACGTTGCTCTCGGGAACGGCCCGGTGTCCCTTCGATGCGATGACGTCGTCGACCTCGTCGAACGCCTTGTTGGCACGCTCGGCCCACGCCTGCTGCAACTTGGTGCGGATCGGTCCCTCGCCCGCTGCGACCGCTCGCGACACCTTCGCGACGGCACGAGCGGCGACGAGCGCTTCGAACACCATGTCGATGTTCTCGCCCGCGATCTCGGCGACCTCACCGAGGAACGCCGTCGCACCGCGCTCCCAGGCCGCCACCAGGCGCGTGATCGCGCTGTCGATCGCCTCGCCGACCATGGCGCCCAGCTGGGCCAGCGACACGTTGCGGACTGCTTCGACGCCGGCGTGCCACATCGCTTCCATTTCGGCGACGATCTCCGACACGATGGCTTGGCGGGCGGCCGAGTCGCTCTCGAGGTACGCGAACGTCGTTCCGAGCATCCATCCATACGCCGCGGCGGGAGCCTTCGCGAGTGTCCATGCGATCTGCGCGAGCGAACCGAATCCTCGAGCGGCGGTCTCGACGCCACGGACGAGCTTGCAGCCGACGTACTCCGCCGCCCAGAGGAGGTCCTCGTCGCACGTGATGAAGTTCGTCGGTTCCTGCTCCGGTTCGGGCACGCGCCCGAGCGTGACGTCGTGCTTGCGGTCGAAGCCGTCGTCGTCGATGAAGTCGATGACGAACTCGTCCATCGGCGTCCATGAAACGGCGCCGCCCTCGGCCACCTCTTTGACCGAGACGAGCGCGTTGTACTCGACGCGGAATCCGGACGACACCGTCGCCTCCATCGTCTCGGCCACAGCGACGAGGTCGATCGACGCTCCGGGAGCCAGTTCGAACGCCGTGATTCCGGTGGCGCTGGCGCCGCCCGCTCCGAAGAACCCGCCGCCGGCGTTCAGTTCGTAACTCGTGCCCTCGAATGCGGGGCCGTACGACGGTCCGATCACGAACGAGATCGTCTCGGGCTCGTCGGCGTCGTCGGTGACGTTCGTGAAGTTGCCGTTGATGCGCACCGGTGCGCCGGACCGGAAGCTCTGGCTCTCGACCACGTCGATTCGCACTTCGAGCATGACCTGGTCGACGACTTTGACCGTCTCGGTTCCTCGCCCGGTCACCGTCGCGCCCGCCGCGTTGCCCGTGACGAGCATCGACAACTCGACCTTCAGCTGTTCGTCGGCGCGGTAGCTCCAGGTGAGGGTCTTCTCCTCGTCGGGCGCGAGGTCACCGAAGTTCGACTCGTCGGGTGTCGTGCCGGGATCGTCGACGGGTGCTGCGATCTCGATGAACTGCACGAACAGGTCGTCGGTCTGCGACGTGACGATCAGCGGGCCCTTCCCCACATCGGTGATCGGCTGTTCGGTCACGTTCTTCACGGTCACGTCGACATCGACGAAGTTTTCGTCGTTCTCGTCGATGATGCCGTCATCGTTGGTGTCTTCGAGTTTCGAGGAGTCGGGGTCGGCCTCGATGGTGACCTGCAGTCCGTTGACACTCGTCTCGAACGACCCGGTCCACGGTCCTGCCGGATCGCCGAGGATGTCGTTGGCGTTCCAGACGGACCGAATCGTTGCGCGCCCAGCGGCGATGGCTCGCACGCGCACCTCGAATTCGTCGGTGTCCCCGACTTCGTACGTCTTCGGGGACAGATTCGGCGGTGTGCCGACGAACTCGAACTGAGCTGGGAGCGAGAGCAGATTGTCGACGGGGGCCGCCTGTCGCAGGTTCCCGACGCCGTCGGTGACTTCCAGATGGACCCGCACGTCGAATTCGTCGCCGATGTCGTAGCGGTTGCCGTCTTTGCCGGGACCGAACTCAGCGTCCGGATTCGACACCGTCAGCCGGAGGTCGGGAGCCGCGATGTCGATCCACTCCGACGCGGTGAGTACCTGCCCCTCCTGTGCACCGCGCATCGTGAGCGTCACGCGGTAGTTCCCCAGCGCGTCGTAGACGTGTGTGGGCTCGGAGCCTTGGACGACCGCCGAGCCGTCACCGAAGTCCCATTCGTAGGTCGTCGGCCCGTCGAATGGGATCGACGTGTTGTCCATGCGATAGCTGAGGCTGTTCCCGAGCTGATCCGGTTCGAACGACGCGCGAGGTGCCAGGTCACCTTCGACCGGGATCCAGCCGTAGCGGGTGTGCCGCTCGAGCGTGGCCCAGTACTCGTCGCAGCCATAGCCGTTGCCCGGCTCGATGCATTCGTCGACCGAGGCGCTCGCCAGCAGGAAGGTGGGGCCGGCGAGCCGATCGATGTCGACGGTGTCGATGTAGAATTCGCACCGAGCCGCGACCGGGCCGCGCACCGTCCAGAACGTGTCCTCTGTCGGCCCTCCGGCTGCGTAGGTGCTCCCCAGCTCGCCTCGGCACGAGCCCTGACGCTGCGCCGAGTAGGTGCCGACCGACCCAGACGTGCTGAAGCTTCCCGAGCACGACCGAACGTCGGTCGGGTCGTTGTCGTACAGGTACACGCACCGGACGATCGACGGGGAGTACACCTCGTAGTAGCACCCGGTCGACACGTAGCTGGCGCACGGCGCGAAGCCGATCTCGCCGGCATCGATGACGAACGACGAGTCGGATGCGAAGGTTCCCGTCGCGATGCCACCCAGCTCGCCGGGTGCGCAGCCGAGACCAGCGTTGTCGTTCTCGTCGTAGACACACGACGGAAGCGGCGACGTGGGGGCGGGGACGGCCTGGACCACCCCGGCCGGTGGAGCGGCAACCGTGACCACGAGAGTGGCGAGGAGACCGAGCACGGTGGCAATGGCCAGGCGAGCGCGCCCGTGGCGTCGTCGAGTCAACATGACGTTCGTTGTAACGAACCGCCGATAACAGCCGACCAACAAGAACGCCAACCTGACCACACAGCCCGGAGCGATGCGGCCGGGTTGGCCGAAAACGCAGAGATCCCGGCGGGTCGCTGCGCTGTGCAGCAACCGGCCGGGATCTCGAAAGATCAGGTCGTGATCAGCGTGTGATCAGTCGAGGCTCTTCTTGAGGCGCTGGATGTCGATGCGGACACCCGGGCCCATGGTGGCCGAGGTGGTCACCTTCTGGATGTAGCGGCCCTTCGCCGATGCTGGCTTGGCACGGTTGAGCTCTTCGATGACGGCGTAGAAGTTCTCGGCCAGCTTGTCGACCTCGAAGCTCGCCTTGCCGATCGGGACCTGCACGTTGCCGTAACGGTCGGTGCGGTACTCGACCTTGCCGCCCTTGAACTCTTCGACGGCCTTGCCGACGTCGGGGGTGACGGTGCCGGTCTTCGGGTTGGGCATGAGGCCACGGGGGCCGAGCTGGCGGCCGAGACGACCGACGAGCGGCATCATGTCGGGGGCTGCGATGACGAGATCGAAGTCCATCATGCCGCCTTCGACCTGCTCGAGCAGATCGTCGGAGCCGACGATGTCGGCTCCGGCTTCGCGGGCGGCGTCGGCCTGCTCACCAGCGGCGAACACGGCGACGCGGACGTCTTTGCCGGTGCCTGCGGGAAGCGCCACGGTGCCACGCACCATCTGGTCGGCCTTGCGGGGGTCGACGCCGAGACGGATGACGAGGTCGATCGACTCGTCGAACTTGGCGGTGGCCGTGTTCTTGGCGTGCGTCACGCCTTCGACGGGTGCGTAGAAGTGGTCACGATCGAACGTCTTGAGTGCGTCGTCGTATTTCTTGCCGGACATGGTGTGTCTCCCTCAGTGGTGAGTCCGCCGGTCGAGGTGTTCCCGGTCGAGACTGTGGTGGTTGAAAATGGTGTTCGGTATTCGTTGGAGGCGGAGGCCCGATCGAGTGCAAACTGCGACCGGATCTCCGTCAGCGCCGAAGGCGCTTCGGACCGTCAGGTCCGAGAAAGCAGCGACAGCGACGGAGTCGCTGTCGACGGCGAAGCCGTCGGCCGGCGTCAGCCGACTTCGATCCCCATGGAGCGAGCGGTGCCTTCGATCTGCAGCATGGCAGCTTCGATGTCGTTCGCGTTGAGATCGGGCATCTTGATCTCGGCGATCTCCTTGACCTGAGCCGGAGTGATCGAGCCAGCGACCTCGGAACCCGGGTTGTTCGCTGCCTTCTCGAGACCAGCGGCCGCGCGGATCAGCGTCGACGCCGGCGGGGTCTTGAGGATGAAGTCGAACGTGCGGTCTTCGTAGATCGTGATCTCGGTCGGGACGACCGTGCCAGCCTTGTCTTCGGTCTTGGCGTTGTACGCCTTGACGAAGTCCATGATGGCGATGCCGTGCGGTCCGAGCGCGGTACCGACGGGCGGAGCGGGGCTCGCCTTGCCGGCTTCGATCTGGATCTTGACGACCGCTGCAACCTTCTTCTTGGCCATGATGTTTCTTCTCTCGTGTTCTCGTCAGGGGGTGGGTGGATGCAGGAAAGCTGCGTGGTTCGGAGCGTGGTCGCTCAGAGCTTGGCAACCTGGCTGAAGTCCATCTCCACCAGGGTTTCACGACCGAAGATGTTGACGAGCACCTTCAGCTTCATATGGTCTGCATTGATCTCGGCGATCTCGCCGGTGAAGTCGGCGAACGGGCCTTCCTTCACGCGAACGCTCTCGCCCTCTTCGTAGTCGAGCTTCGCCTTGCGACGAGGTGCGGCTTCGACGCCTTCGGTCTTGGGCGACAGGAAGGTCTTGACTTCACGACGTGAGAGCGGCGTGGGCTTCTGGCCCTTGGCAGCCTGGCCGACGAAGCCGGTGATGCCCGGCGTGTTGCGCACGCAGTACCAGGACTCGTCGTCCATCCGGCAACGCACGAGCAGGTAGCCCGGGAAGACCTTCTTCATGACGGTCTGCTTCTTGCCGTTCTTGTACTCGTCGACTTCCTCCATGGGGATGACGATCTCGTAGATCTTGTCTTCCATGTTCATCGACTGGATGCGAGCGTTGAGGTTGGCCGTGACCTTCTTCTCGTAGCCGCTCTGCGTGTGGACCACGAACCACTTGCCGGGGCGCTTGTTCGGGTCGTCGTACGGAACTTCTTCGACGTCGTCGGCCTCTGCGTCAGCTTCTGCTGCCTGAGCGTCGTCGTCCGACGAGGCAGACTCGTCGCCGGCGCTTCCGGCGTCGCCCTCCGACTTGCTGTCATCGCTCGCGTCCGCGGTTGCGTCGTCGGTGGCCTGGTCGTCCGCGGTGGCAGCTTCGTCACTGTCGGCGTCGACGTTGGCGGTGCCGGTCGGGAGCAGGTCGGCAGCGCTGTCTTTCGACATGCTGTCGGCGGCGACGAGGTCTTCGTTGCCGTCACTGATGACGGCGTCGCCGGTCGGGAGGAGATCGCTGACCGCGTCGGCGGTGACGGCTTCGTCGCTGGCGCTGACGGTGAGGTCTTGCTCGTCGGGGACGTCGTCGACCGACGGCTCCTCGGTGAGGGCCGCGGCAGCACCTTCCATCGAGGCGGTGGAGTCGTCGACGGCGGCGCTCGCTGCTTCGAGCTGCGCTGCCAGGTCGGCGAGGCTGTTGCTGTTGTTGTCGGTCATGTCAATCAGGATTTCTGTTCGTAGAACCATTCGCCCAGAAGGCCGAACAGGTAGTCGAGACCGCCGACGAGCGCTGTGTAGATGACGACGGTGATCACGACGATGATCGAATACCGCTTGACCTCGGGGCGCTTCGGCCACGCGACCTTGCGCATTTCATCGCGAACTTCGCTGAGGTACTGACGAACACCGACCCGGTCCTGACGCTTCTTGGGCTGCTGGCGCGGGGCGCGCTGAGCCTTGCCCTCGTCGTTGAGCGCGCCCATCTTCTTCAGCTGGCGCTTCTGCTCGCGGTTCAGGTCGTCCAATGACACGATGTTGTCTGCGATTTCTCGATCGTCGATCCATGCCGAGGCATGGTTGGTTACTGGCAGGGCAGGAGGGACTCGAACCCACGACCGTCGGTTTTGGAGACCGATGCTCTAGCCAACTGAGCTACTGCCCTCTGGGAGGAGGCACCAGGGTACCAGCGCCTCCAGAGACTCACCGTCGGCCGTCGGCACACCGTGTTGTCGGTGCATGACGGCCGCAGAGGTAGATCAGCGAGTTTCTTTGTGTGTGGTGTGCTTGCGCTCGTTGCTGCAGTACTTCTGCATTTCGAGGCGCTCACGATCGTTCACCTTGGACTTCATCGTGATGTAGTTGCGCCGCTTGCAGTCGGTGCACTCGAGGGTCACCTTGACCCGCTTGTCACTCTTGGCCATGACGGCCTCGCTTTCTTACTTGCAGTTCCAACACTCGAAGTCGAATGGTGGATGACAGACAGCGGCCGGCCCGGGCGAACCCGAGCCGGCCGTTGACTGGTTCGAATTGATTACTTGTGGATCTTGGTGACGCGGCCGGCGCCGACGGTACGGCCACCTTCACGAATGGCGAAACGAAGACCCTCGTCCATCGCGATCGGCTTACCCAACTCGACGGTCATCTCGACGTTGTCACCAGGCATCACCATCTCGGTACCCGACGGCAACTCGATCGTCCCGGTCACGTCCGTGGTCCGGAAGAAGAACTGCGGACGATAGTTGTTGAAGAACGGCTTGTGACGGCCACCCTCGTCCTTGGTCAAGATGTACACCTGACCATCGAAGTTCGTGTGCGGCGTGATGCTGCCGGGCTTGCACAGCACCTGACCGCGCTCCACGTCCTCTTTGTCGATACCACGAAGCAACGCACCAATGTTGTCGCCAGCCTGACCCTCATCGAGCAGCTTGCGGAACATCTCCACACCCGTACACGTCGTCTTCTGCGTGTCACGCAAACCAACGATCTCGATCTCATCACCAGTGTGAACAATGCCCTGCTCGACCTTGCCCGTCACGACCGTGCCACGACCCGTGATCGTGAACACGTCCTCGATCGGCATCAAGAACGGCTTGTCCAGATCACGCTCAGGGTTCGGAATCGACGCATCACACGCAGCCATGAGCTCCATGACCTTCTCCTGCGCATCCGCATCACCCTCGAGCGCCTTCAGCGCCGAGACATGCACGACCGGAGCATCATCACCCGGGAACTCGTACTCGGTCAGCAACTCACGAACCTCGAGCTCCACGAGCTCCAACAGTTCTTCGTCGTCGACCATGTCGGACTTGTTGAGCGCACACACGATGTACGGAACACCAACCTGACGAGCCAACAGCACGTGCTCACGCGTCTGGGGCATCGGACCATCAGTCGCAGCAACCACCAGGATCGCACCATCAACCTGCGCCGCGCCCGTGATCATGTTCTTGATGTAGTCAGCGTGACCCGGCATGTCGATGTGCGCGTAGTGACGGTTCTCCGTCTCGTACTCGATGTGCGAAATCGAGATCGTGATACCACGAGCCTTCTCCTCAGGCGCCTTGTCGATGCCCTCGAAATCGGTGAAATCCGCAAGACCACGATCAGACAACGTCTTCGAGATCGCAGCCGTGAGCGTGGTCTTGCCATGGTCGATGTGACCCATGGTGCCGATGTTGACGTGCGGCTTGTTCCGCTCGAACTTTGCTTTGCTCATTGCTTTCCTCGCTCCTGAGGGTTCCTGTGATTGGGATCTTGATTTGGTAGCGGCGGTCGGACTTGAACCGACGACCTTCCGATTATGAGCCGGATGCTCTGACCAGCTGAGCTACGCCGCCAAACATGGTGTGGGATTGCGTGTTCGGTGATTTGACTCGTCACCGGGTCACCCCGGCCACTTGGTCGAGCCCTCTGTGAGAATCGAACTCACGACACCAGCCTTACCATGGCTGTGCTCTACCGACTGAGCTAAGAGGGCGTCACAACCGAGCGCCGAAGCACTCGATTCTGCCGTTGCTGGTTATGTGGTTTCCGCCGACTGTCCCGGGATCCGGGGCAACCTTCGGGACCGCTCCAGCGTTGCGGCCAGCCCGAGAGTGTATCGGCGAGGCGGAAACAACCACCGCGAACTTTCGCCGTTCGCGCGGTGTTTGCCCAGTAGTTTCACAGGCGATGTCCGTCGCACCCTCCGAATCGCCTCAGCCGCTGGTCAGGGTGCGCCTCGCTGTCGTCGACGACGCCGAGGCGATGCGCACGATCTACAACCACGAGGTCGAGAATCACACGACCACGCTCGACCTCGTCCCACGGACGCTCGAAGCTCAGCAGGACTGGATCGCGCAGCGCTCGGGAGCGTTCTCGGCGGTCGTGGCCCAGCTCGACGATGACGACCAAGAGCACGGCCGAGAACACGGTACGGTCGTCGGCTTCGCGTCGTTGTCGCCCTACCGCGAGCGGGCCGCGTACAGCACCACGGTCGAGAACTCGGTGTACGTGTCGCGAGCGCACGGCGGACGCGGAATCGGCCGAGCGATGATGGACCACCTGATCGAGGTCGCTCGCGATTCGGGGTTCCATTCGATGATCGCCCGGATCGAAGCGTCGGGCGAGGCCTCGCTGGCCTTGCATCGTGCGTGTGGCTTCGAGCTGGTCGGCATCGAACGCCAGGTCGGACGCAAGCATCGCAGGTGGCTCGACATGGCCGTGATGCAACTCATGCTCTGACATGCCGGCTGCGTCATCGGGTGTCAGACACCCGATGACGCAGCCGGTGGGAGCATCAGAAGTCGATCGGTTCGCCGACGCATTCCGCATCGAGCAGATTGAACGGCGACTCGTCGACGCCGCCGGCGTACGTCACGCCGTAGCCGTAGTTCGCGTCGACGGCGTTCGGGTCGTAGAAGTCGTACGTCTCGAAACCGACGATGAGGTACCCGTAGCCGGCCGGCACCGCCGACGCGAAGGCCCAGTCGTCGCCGGTCAGTTCGTCGTAGTTGGTCGGCAGGACGATGGTCGAGGCGACTTCGAGGTCGTTCGACGGATCGCCGTCGGTCACGCTGTCCTGGTCGACGTACGCCGTCAGACTCGCCCGGAACATGAACGGCATCCCTTCCGACTCGCAGTACGTGTTGTCGGGATCGGGGTTGAACACTTCCGTGGTGCCGCTCCATTCGAGACGGTCGTCGCTGTGCTCGATGTCGACATCGAGCACGTACGGCGCCGTTTCGAACCGGACGTCGAAGGTCCGGCGGTACACGGTGTCGTCGGCGCCGTCGGAGAAGGTGACCACCACTTCGACGAAGTCGGCGATCGGGTCGACGATGGAGTCGCCGGTGTAGTCGCCCGCCGGATCGAAGAACACGTAGGGCACCGCGGCCCTCGACTCCTCGTACCAGTCGATCGGTCCGAACCCGTAGTCGTCACTGCTGTAACCGACCACTTCGATCGTCGGGTCAGCGACCCCCACCGAATCGGTGATGACCCCTTGAACGGTCACGGCGAGACCGCCCGCCGTGGTGAAGTCGTGAGTGTCTGTGGTGAGCCCCGGACTCGACGTGATCGCGATGTCGAACGGGTCGGTACCCGGGAGGTCCGGGCTGATCTCGACCGACGCGGTGCCGGGCGGCAGGAACAGTTCGAGCTCGTAGTCGCCGTTCTCGTCGGTGTACACGTCGATCTCGTCGAACGTGTCGAGTTCGTTGTCGCCTGCGTCATCGGCCACGACCGACACCGTGAAGTACTCGTCGACGAACGCAGTGCCGCTGCTCGCGTACGTGACGGTGCCGTCGAGTTCGAGCGAGGTGGTCTGCGCGTCGAGCACGTCGACGGTGTTCTGGCCGGGCGTCGTGTCGACGACGACCGAGAAGCGCTCGTACGGATCGGAGTAGAAGCCGCCGAGGAGGATGACGGCGTTGACCGTCTCGGAATCGGACGCCACGGCGAAGGTGGTCTCGTAGTAGCCGAACTCATCGGGGTAGACGGCCACGTTGCGTTCACCGAGGTTGGTGCCAGGGGAACCCTCGGTGGACGACATGTACACGTCGATGTTGGTCAACCCGGTTCGAGCGACACCGCGGTACTCGATCGTGCCGCTCAGCGTGACCGTCGTGGTCAGTCGATCCCACACGAAGGTGAGCGGGTTGTCACCGTCGACGAGCGTCTGCGTCCTGACGGCCGGGATGTCTTCGGCCGACACCCAACTCGCGTTGATCCACTGGACGTCGACGGTCGTGCCGACCCGATCCCGTGGGGCCAGGATGGTTCCGGCGATGTCTCCGTTGGCCTCCGGGGTCACGCTGACCTGAGCGAAGCCGCCTCCACCGAGCCGCAACAAAGCGTCCTCGTCGAGTGGATCACCGTCGCGGCGGAGGTTGCCGGTGATGACGATCTTCGGCGGGTCGTAGTCGTCGTCATGGACGATGGCGTTGACGCCGTCGCCGATGGCCGCCGACACCTGGCGGACGAGGTCGCCCGAGTTCGGTCCGATCCGCGTGCCGTGGCCGACGACCGTCGCGTTGTCGGGCACGATGAAGAAGGTGGTGAAGTCACCGTTCGCATCGGGAGAGATCGTGTAGCTGGTCGAGAAGTTCGACTGCGCGTTTGCAGCGATCCGACTGTCGACGTGGAACTGCTGCGCAGTGGTGACTGGAACGGTGGTGCCCGAACTGCTGTCGGTCAGACGGCCGGTGACCAGCACGCCGCGCCCGCGTAGCGCCACGTCGAAGTCGAGCGCGTTGCCGCCGGCACCGAGGCTGCTGAAGATCTGTTCGGGGTCCTCGGCGGTGTACGGGCCGATGCCCGTACGAACCAGCACGCGCACCGAGTCGACCGTCGACGGCGTGAGGAGGTCGAAGCTGTACTGCCCGTCGACGACGTCGGCGACGACGAACCGACCCCAGTTGACGCCCGGATCGTTGTCGGACACGTAGAACTGCAACGGCACCGGATAGTCGCCTCCGCTGATCGTGGCGGCGCCCGACACGGTGATCGACTGGACCACCACGACCGGATCGAACGTGACGGCGTTCGGACCGGCGACGAGGCCGGTTTCGGTCTGCTCGGGCCACAGCGACGCGTCGGGACCGATGCGAGCGGTCAGCGTCGCTTCGGTCGCCCACATCGGGAGCAGCAGTTCGAAGTCGTAGGAGCCGTCGGTGTCGTCGGGATCGACGACCACGTTGATGCTCCGGTTCTGGCTCGCACCGTCGGAGGCAGCCACCACGACGGTGACGTTGCCCGACGGCGAGCCGACGCCATGCGTCATGGTGCCCGACACCTCGAGCACCGGGCGGAGCGAGATCAGTTCGACCGACACCTCGTTCGATCCGCCGACGAGCGGATCGATGGTGGCGCTCGCCGTGCCGTCGTCGGCGTCGGACACCGAGACGTCGACGTCGATGGCCACGGCGTCACGCAGCAAGGTCTCGGAGTACGCGAACGACCCGTCGACCGGATCGATGGTCACGTCGACCGAACTCGACACCGATCCCCCACCGTCACGCGACACGGAGAGGTCGATCGTCGCATCGCCGGCGATCGGCGCGCCGTTGCGGGTCGCGACACCGTCGATCTCGATGATCGGCGGGTCGTAGACCTCGGCGAAGGCCACCTCGTTGTCGCCAGGCGTGAGCCCGGTGAAGGTGCGCACGACGGGGCTCTCACCGGGAATACCGACGAGCCACGAGAGCAGGATCTCGTTGGTGTCGCTGCGCTCACTGAACGCGAGTTGGAACTCCCCGTCGACCACGTCGACGACGTCGTCGTAGGTCGCCACGACCGTGCCGTCGTTCTCGCGCAGGATGCTGCGGATGGTGGCCTGGCCCGTGAACGGGCCGTCGGCGTCGGCGAGTACGCCGGTGACGTTCACGTCGACGGGCAGCGCGGCGTCGCCGTCGAAGTCGACCACGGTGGTACCGGTTTCGATCGTCGGCACCGCGATCGTCGGGTAGTCGATCGGATCGGCGCCGATCTCGGCCACGATCGACGCCGACGTCGAGGTCTCCGGGATCTCGACGACGAACGAGTACTCGCCGTTGAACGGGTTGACGAAGACGTCACGGACGATGACGAGGGTTTCGGGGGCTCCGCTCGTTCGTGTCGCCTCGACGGTGACCACGAACCGCTTCGAGCCGCCGACGAACGCGCCGTCGGCGGTCATCACGCCGCTCACGTCGAGCCGGTGCGTGATGGCATCGGTGGAGTAGGGCACCACCGTCGGTGTTCCGTCGTCGGCGAGTCCGCTGAACGCTTGCAGCGTGCGATGCGCCCGCCATGGCCCGACGGCTGCCGACACGGTGCCGCGCACGGCGGACGGCGGCGCGACGTGGCCGACGGAGTACGTCCCGTCGCTCCCGACCGGTGCGTACACGGTGGCGAGGTCGACCAGATCGTCGTCGCCATCGAAGTACTCCACCGTCAGCGGCCGGTTGCCGGTCGCGGCGGCGGAGTCGATCTCGAGGGTGCCGGTGAAGGTCACGCCGGCCGCATCGACCGTCGGGTCGAAGGCCACGGAGGTGACCCCCGACGGCTGCACGGCCGAGCGGGTGGTCGGACGGGCGGCGACGCTGAAACCGGCGCGCGCCGTGATGTCGACTTCGTCGACGCCGATCGGCAGATCGGTGGCGAAGCTGTAGTCGCCGTTGGCGTCGGACGTCGCCGCCACGATGGTGGCGTAGCTGGCGTCGGTGGCCGCGACGTCGAAGTACGTGTTTCCGGAGATCGGCACGCCGTCGCCCGTGATGCGACCCGACACCGCGACCGACGGGCCGTCGACGACCACGTCGAACGGCACGAGATTCGTCCCGTCGACGAGCCCCGTCGGGTCGATCGTCGGGTAGTCAGCGGCGATCGATCCGGCTGCTGCCGTGACGTTCACGGTCGTGACGCCGGCCGGCAGGTCGAAGGTCGCGTCCCAGTCGCCCGAACCGTCGGGCCAGATCCCCACCGATTGACGCGGATACCCGACCGCGTCGACCCGCAGTTCGAAGCGGTTGGGAACCTGGCCGTTGACCGACGCCGATCCCGACAGCACCAGGCGCGGCGCGCTGACGACGATGTCGAGCGGCACGTCGTTGAGCCCGCCGGAAGGCGCGTCGAACACGCTGGTGACGACGTTGGACGGGTGACCGCTCGTTCCGACCAACTCGACGCTCGTCGTGGTCGACGCCACGTAGGTCTCGACCACGTAGCTGCCAGACGCGTCGGCTGCAATCGGAAGTGTCTGCGTCGACGGCGTGGCGAAGCCGGGGCGCGTCGCCCTGACGGTGACCGAGCCGACCGCGGGGTCGCCGTTGTAGCGCAACTGTCCGGCGATGCGCAGCAACGGCGGGTCGTACGAGCGTGTGAAGTCGAGTTCGTTGAGACCCGGAACCAGGTTCGGGTAGGTGGCGGTCTCGTGGTCGTGGTCGATGCCGATGCGCCACACAACGTCGAGTTCGGTCACCGCGAGCGGCAGGCCGACGACCTCGGAGTAGGCGCCGGTCGCATCGGGCACGACGGTGAGGCGAGTGCCGACCACCTTGTTCCCATCGACGTCGTCACCGACCAACTCGAGCGTGGTCGGTGTGGTCACCGGCTCGTTGCCCGATTCCAGGGTGCCGCTCAACTCGACCACCGTGGCGGTCGCTGCCGGGATGACCAGCGCGATCGGACCGACGCTGAGCTGACCGGTGAACGGCGCCTTCTGAGGCAGCGGCACGACTGCGGAGGCTGCCACGTCCGTCGAGCCGACGGCGCGAGCCACCACGTCGACGTCGTAGGGGTACGTCACCTCGCTCGGAGGGTCGCTGAGCGGGTCGGGTCCGGTCGTGCAGCGCCAGTTGCCCACCGTGTCGGTGGTCGTGACGCAGTCGACGAGGCCAGGGGCGCTGGCCTCGACTTCGACGCCGACGGCGATCGTGTCGGGGTCGTCGATGCGGACCGATCCCGACAGCACGAACTCGCAGGTGAGGATTCCAGCTTCGTTCCCCATCGCGATCTCGATGGCGAGCACTTCGATGGTGTGTTCTTCCGCCGGGCCGGAGTTGTCGCAGAACACCGAGTTCGCGGCGACGAGTCGGCGCGCCTGCTCGCGGTACGGTTCGAGGAGTTCGCTGCCGGGGCGCGGCCGGTTCGGTTGGTCGAACACGTCGGACGACACCGTGAAGGGCGAGTCGGCGGGGTCGGTGAGCCGCCACGAGTCGCTGAACTCGAAGAACTCGTCGACATGGGCTCGCGCGTCGGCGAGGGTGATCTCGTCCCAGTTCCCGATGGGCTCGGCAACGTCGCGAATGAGCAGGTCGGTCGCCGGGTCGCCGTCGGCGAGCCCGAGGAGGCCGACGATCGAAGCGTCGTCGGCGACGAAGACGTCGACGTTGAGATAGCTGTTCACCTGGATGACCACGTCGATGTCGGTCGTGGTGAACCGGTATGTGCCTGCCGTGGTGCGTCCGACGAACACGCCGGGGGACACCTCGATGTACGAACCGATCGGGAACTCGATGATGTCTCCGTCGAGGCGAACGGCGGGCGGGCGCGTGGTGACCTCGAGCTTGACACCCGCCTGCTCGACGGCCACACCGGTGACCACCGTGGCGGCGAAGAGGCTGGTACTGGATCCGAAGTCCTCATGTCGTGCCACGACGCGCGGACCGTCGGGGTCGGGGTCGACCTGCTGGGCGTACACGTATTCGCCACGCGTCTGCGCGTCGTAGCGGAGCCCGTCGAAGCTCGTCATGTGCGGGTCGCCCCAGGCGCCGCCGCCCGAGCCACCCGGGCCACCGTTTCCTCCCCCGCCGGGGCCGCCGGGGCCGCCGGGTCCACCGGGCGGTCCCGGCGGGTCGGGCGGCGGCGGCGGGGGACACGGCTCGGGCTCGGGTGGGAACCCGTCCTTGGCCTCCCAGACGACGATGATCGAGTCGCTGCCTCGGCCTGGCGCTGTGACACCGCCCGGCCCCTTCGATTCGGGGAGCGATGTCAGGCCAGGCTTGCCGCACGGCACGGGGATCGGTTCCTGTTTCCGCGGGTCGCGTTGCGTGGTGGCCATGAACACGCCCGGCTGGTCGCTCTCCGAGCCCCGGCCCGGCAGGAAGCCCGGAACCGGTTGGCTCTTGTCGGCCTCCATACGACCGGTCGGCGTCCACGCGGTGTCGTCGGCACCCTCACTCTCGATCGCGACGGTTGCCCCGCCGGGCACCTCCAGCGAGGAGTCACCCACGATGTCGATGAAGTCGTCGGTGCAGTTCAACTCGACGGTGAACTCCTGCGTTTCGAGCGGCACTGCCGTCTCCACCTCGTAGACGACGCTCGGAATGCCGTCGGACTGCTCGGGGCAGGTCATTGTCGCCTCGGCGGTGGTCGAGGCCGCAGCGAACGTTCCCGACGCCGGCGAGATCGAGACCGTGTATCCGGCGGGGACGGCCTCGCCCTCCTTGAGTGCAATCGTCCACGCCGCGTCGTCGAGGTGTTCCTGTGTGACCGTGAACGACGTCGTGGGTGTGCGCTTCGCGAGCGACACCGTCGATGGAACGACCTCGAGCTTGCGAGTGCAGTCGAGTTCGAACTTCAGTGGCTCGCTGCTCGTGTCATCGACCGAGGCGGTCCATTGTCGCTCGACCTTCTTCGACTCCGCTCCTTCGCAGTCGAGCGTGAACTCGATCGGCACGTCGTCCTTGGTCGTCTGGCCAGGCGAGTTTCCGACCACGAACCGACCCGTCGTCGGGAACGGCGTCAACGCATGCCCTTCGGTCCCCGACAACGTCTCCTCGAGCGTCCACTGTTCCTCGTCGAGGCCCGACTGCTTGAGCGTCACCGTCGCCTCCGGCTCGGCGATCGAGAGCTTGACCGGTTCCTTCTCCTCCCATTCGAGCGAGCGAGCGCACTGCACCGAGAACTCACCGATGTACGTCGGGAAACTGAGCGCTCCGCCCAACGCCTCGGACGAGCCGAGGATTCGGTACATGACCTTCTCACCATGGTCAAGGCACCGCGACTCGGTCATGTCGAATGTGGCGACGGCGCCAGACGCCGACTTCGCCACGTCGACGATGACATCGGGCTCGAGACTCGACCCGTCGACTCGAAACACGTCGAAATCAGACGTGAGTTCCCCGGGGAACAGGACGAACGGTGGCGACGCCGTCCATTTCGCCTGCAACGTCTCGTCGATCGCGACTTTCTTGTCGGCATCGACGACCTCCCCGTCGATCGACAGGGTCGGCGTGCCACCGACCTCGGGTGGGAGCACCAACGACAGTTCTCCGAGCTTGACCGCGATCTTCGGCAGCGGCAGGTTGATCTTGAGGTCGGCGAACTGTTTGAAGAAGTTTGCGAACTGCGACGTGTCGAGTCCGAGTTCGGCGATCAACTCCGCCTTGAGACTGGTCCCCGTCTTCTTCGAAGCGAGCGTGTTCGCTTCGCTCTCGAAGGCGAACACCAACTGTGGACCGATCTTCGCCGCGAACGGCGTGACTTCACCGAGGTCCTCGCGGGACAGCAGGAACCCGATGAAACTCGCAACTCGGCCACCGATGCGAACACCGGCCGCGACGTTGAGGTAGACGCCAGCCGTGAAGGAGCCGCTGATCTCCAGACCGTTCTCGACACTTCCCAGGTCGAGACCGGGTTCGAACTTCGAGTCCTTGCAGTCCGCGTCGGCACTGGGGGTGGGATCGATCGGTTGGAATCCGCCTCCGTTGGTCCACCGAACGCCCCCGAGGAAACTCGCCGACACGCCGCACACGAGCGCGACGTCGAGAGCTTTCGCCGACGGACTCACCGACAGCGTCCCCTCGACCGAAACCGAGGGATCGATGACGCCGTTCAGCACGGTGCCCAGTGGCGGTGGAATGTCGATGGTGGCCTTGCCGAGCGACTTCGAGCACGACAACCCGATGGAGCCCGACAACGCGAGCTTGCCCTTCACCCCCGCTTTCAGCGACCCTGCGAGGCCGAGCGTTGCCTGCAGACCCACGAGATCGCCATCGGGAGTGTCGATGTACAGCAGCTTTCCGTCGAGACCCAGCGATTTCTCGAACACGAGGTCGAGTCCGCCCAGGCCGACTCCGCCGGTCACACCGCACGGCCGATCCTTCTTCTCCTCGGCGTCGGCCGAACTCGGGCGGTCGAGCGACGAGGGCGCGGTCGTGCCAGACGGGCTTCCGTGCCCGGGCCCGATCGAATCGGCGAACGGTCCGGCAACGTCGGACTCGCAGCTTTCCTCGGAGACGTCGTCGGGATCGTCGGTGAGCGCGTAGCAGACGACATCGGGCCCGAGATCGACCAGCCCGCGATCGGAGAGGTCCGCGAAGTCGACGTCGAAGTTCGCTTCGGTGAAGATGTCACCCAGCGGGGTGAACTCCAGCGTCACCAGGCTGAGGCCGTTGCGTTCGATGGTGGGTGCGCCGCTGGGCTCGATGACCGTTCCCATGGCACGTTCGCTGGCGACGGTGGTTCCGACCGCTGGCGGGGTCCCGGTCAGCACATACGGAAAGTACGACGGTGCGTTCTCGTCGCCCTCGAACGTGCGGGCCTCGAACTCGGCCAGGGTGAACGGGTCGATCGAGGAGACGTCCGCGCCTGCCGGCGGAGGAATGAGCACACGGTCTGGATCGAGTCGGAGAATGTCGGCTTCGAACCGCACCGAGCTCACCCAGAAGTAGAGGTCGGTCGCCACACCGGGGACCGACACCGCGATCGCCTCGGCACCGATGGTCGATGAGCCACTGACCGTGACTTCGCCGTCCTCCAACTGCGCGTCGAAGATCCGATCGGTCTGCTCGATCTTTGCGCCGGCAGGGACCGGCCGATCGCTCGGAAGGCCATCGGGCCCGTAGTGGACGAGCCGAACGGAGGCGGTCTCGTCATCGCCCGTGAACATCACCGACGACGGCTCGAGATGCCAGCCTTCGGTGAACAGCGGTTGCAGTTGGTTCGGCACGCCGGTCGGCACGTAGCCGACGACGTCGACCGTCAGATGCGTCTCGGCCGACGAGAACAGACACACCTGACCCGCATCGTTCAGCTTCGCCACCAACTCGTTACCCACCACGACACCCGCCGCGTCGTAGTTCAACGACGACGCCAACGGCATCTCACCACACGGAAAAACGGTCACGAACCCACGACCCGACGGCACGATCGCCGTCACATTCATCACCGCAGCCGACACACCCGACCCCGGCACACCACCACGACCAACCACATCCAGGCGAACCGTCTCCCCCGCCTCGACACGACCATCACCCTCGAACAACCCATCAACCGTCTTCGCATCCGCCTGATCACGCGACTCCAACACACGCGCCGGATCCAACGACACGATCTCGCTCGACTCCGGCACGTAGCCGACGACGTCGACGGTCAGATGCGTCTCGCCGGAGGTGAAGAGGCACACCTCGCCGTCGGCGTTCAGCTTGGCGATGAGCTCGTTGCCGATGACCACGCCCGCCGCGTCGTAGTTGAGCGACGATGCCAACGGCTGATCGCCGCAGGGGAAGACGGTGACGTAGCCGCGCCCGGAGGGCACGATCGCGGTCACGTTCATCACGGCAGCCGCGACGCCGTCGGTCGGGACGCCGCCGCGACCGGCGATCTCGAGGGTGACCTTCGAGCCGGCGGTGACGCGACCGTCGCCTTCGAACAGGCCGTCGACCGTCTTCGCGTCGTCGGCATCGCGCGACTCGAACACACGTGCCGGATCGAGCGAGACGAGTGACGACGACTCGGGGACGTAGCCGACGACGTCGACCGTCAAATGCGTCTCAGCCGACGAGAACAGACACACCTGACCCGCATCGTTCAGCTTCGCCACCAACTCGTTGCCCACCACGACACCCGCCGCGTCGTAGTTCAACGACGACGCCAACGGCATCTCACCACACGGGAACACCGTCACGAACCCGCGACCCGACGGCACGATCGCCGTCACATTCATCACCGCAGCCGACACACCCGACCCCGGCACACCACCACGACCAACCACATCCAGGCGAACCGTCTCCCCCGCCTCCACACGACCATCACCCTCGAACAACCCATCAACCGTCTTCGCATCGTCGGCATCACGCGACTCCAACACACGCGCCGGATCCAACGACACGATCTCGCCGGACGCCACGAGCGACGACGGCGATGCCGAGGCGGGTTCGGGCGAGACCGGCACGTCGTCCTTCGCGAGTTCGCGAGCCCAGTCGAGAACGGATCCGCCGGACACCTCCGCGGTGGACGAGGCGACCTCGTCGGCGAGCCACGTCAGCAGCGGGTTCGCCGTCGTCGAGTCACCGGCCGGATCTGCTGCCGAGTCTGTCGGCGAGTCGGTGTCGTCGGGCTGCTCGGTGTCGTCGGCGCCGGGCACGCTGGTCTCCGCGACCGGTTCGACCGGCTCGCCGTGCCCGTCGTCGGCTGCCACCGGCACCGCGGCGGCGAGGCACAAGGCCATGCCCGTCAGCGTCGCAAGTCCGTACCGCATGCTCTTCGTCGCCATCTGTGCAGATCCTCCGTCGGCGCGCGACCCGTCTGCCGGCGCCCTCCGCGCAAGGTAACGACGGGCCGGTAACAGCTGGCTAACAGCGCTGTTCTGCCGCCACGACCGGCCGCCTCCGACCGGCGTGGCCCGGCGTGCGGCACAGCATGAGCCACCGTCGCCACCTTGTCGCTACGGTGAGTGTGTGGCCGATGAAATTGCCCCATACGGATCGAACACCAACGCCGACCCGGCGCTCAAACGCGTCCGGACCAGACACTTCCAGCAGGCGAAGGAGAACGGCATCAAGATCACCGGCCTCACGAGCTACGAGTGCCTGTCGGCGAGCGTGTTCGACGACGCCGGTATCGACTTCCTCCTCGTCGGCGACTCCGCCGGCAACACGGTGTTCGGCTACGACACGACCATTCCGGTCACCGTCGACGAGCTGATCCCGCTCACCGCGGCCGTGGTCCGCGCCGTCAACCGGGCGCTCGTCATCGCCGACATGCCGTTCGGCTCGTACGAGAACGGACCAGACCAGGCGTTGAGCACCGCGATCCGGTTCATGAAGGAAACCGGGTGCCATGCGGTCAAGTGCGAAGGAGGCGTGCGCAGCTCGAAGCAGATCAAGCGCATCGTCCGCGCCGGCATTCCGGTCATGGGCCACGTCGGGTTCACACCGCAGAGCGAGCACGGTCTCGGCGGACACATCATCCAAGGCCGTGGCGACGACGGCGCCGAGCAGCTGCTCGCCGACGCTCACGCCGTCGAAGACGCCGGCGCGTTCGCCGTGGTGCTCGAGATGGTGCCGTCGGAGGTCGCCGGCCAAGTCACCCGCGAACTCACGATTCCGACGATCAGCGTCGGCGCCGGCCCGCAGTGCGACGGCCAACTGATGGTCTGGACCGACTGGGCCGGATTCACCTCCGGCCGCATTCCGCGATTCGTCAAGCAGTACGCCGACCTCGCCGGCACGCTCAAGCAGGCTGCGCTCTCGTACCGCGAAGAGGTCGAAGCCGGGATCTACCCCGGCCCCGAACACGAGTACGGCGCCTGAGCCTCCTCGCCGACCCGGTCAGGCGGTCGGTGTCGGGCGCTGTTCGACCCGGAAGCTGATCTCGCCTGCGAACTCGTCGTCGATCTCGACGTGCAGGTCGTATTCGCCCGGCGACGGGAAGCTGATGACCGACAGCGGCACCACGATCGGAACCTGCCGACCCTCGCCAGGTTGCAGCCCGGCCGGCGGCGGGGTCTCGTGCATCGAGACCTTGACGGTGGCGACGAGCGTGGCGGTCTCGGCCGCTTTGGCCTTGATCACCATGCCGTGCGCCTCGCTCGCTTCGTGCGGCGGCAGGTAGACGAGCGCCGCCACGTGGCAGGCGAACTGGGCCGGGAAGGTGGGAGCGACGAGACGCGTCAGCCCACCCGACTGTACGAACAGCAGGCCCTCTCGGATCTGCGCGAAGTCGCAGAGGATCAGCGCATTGAGCCGGGCGGTCACCTCGCCGATCGTACCGACCGACGTCGAGGTGCGCGGTCGACGTCGAGTGCGCGGCTGGCGAACGCAACCCTGTCGGTAGCGTGGGCCCATGGCAGACGACGATGATTCGAACGTCAACCCGTTCAACCCGTTCGAGGGCATGCCGATGTTCGGCGACATCTCGAAGATGCTGGCCGGGCAAGGCCCGCTGAACTGGGACGCCGCGCGTCAGTTCGCCATCATGTCGGCCACGGGCGGCGACGCTGCCGGACTCGTCGGCTTCGGCGGAGCACAACCGACCGCCACGCCCAACATCGACCCCACGGTTCGGATCAAGTACGCCGAACTGGCCAACATCGCTCGCCTCCACGTCGCCGACGTGATGGGCATCGAGGTGCCCGACGTCGAGCCCTCGGTCGCCACCCCCGAGCAGTGGGCCGTCGAGACGCTCGAGGCGTATCGTCCGCTGTTCACCGACATGGCGACCTCGCTCGGCCCGAGCGACGACCTGCCCGACGAGGCGGCGTCCGACCCGATGGCCCAGATGATGGCCGGGCTGTCGAAGATGATGGCGCCGGCGATGCTCGGCATGGCCGTCGGTTCGATGGTCGGCAACCTCGCTCGCCGAGCGTTCGGCGTCTACGACCTGCCGATCCCGCGGGCCACCCCGGCGCTGGTGCTGGTTCCGCCGACGATCGACGCGTTCGCCGCTGAGTGGGAGATCTCCGAAGACGAGATGCGGCTGTGGGTGCTGGCGCACGAGCTCGCCGGGCTCGCGTTGTTCGCCGTGCCGCACATCGCCGAACACCTGCAAGCGCTCGTTCGAGAGCACGTCGGCGCGTTCCGTCCCGATGCGTCCGCCGTCACCGACAAGCTCACGTCGCTCGACATCGACCAGTCCGACCCGATGGCCGCGATGCAGTCGGCGTTCGGCGATCCCGAGGTGTTGCTCGGTGCGGTGCGTTCGCCCGAGCAGCTCGCGATGGAACCCGTGCTCGACGCAGCGGTGGCCACGATCATCGGCGCCATCGACTGGGTGGTCGACGCCGTGGCCGTTCGCATCATCGGCGGCAACGCGCTCCAGATCGCCGAAGCGGTTCGCCGTCGACGCTCCGAGTCGTCACCCGACGACAAGTTCGTCGAACGCCTGCTGGGTATCCGGCTCGGCGCCGAGCAGACCGCTCGCGGCAAGGCGTTCGTGCAGGGCGTGGTCGACCGCGCCGGCGAGACCGGCCTGGCCCCGCTCTTCGCCGACCCCGAAGCCATGCCGACGCCGAGCGAGATCGAAGCTCCCGGCCTCTGGCTCGCTCGCGTCAGCCCCGAATAGCCGACGGCTCAGGAGTTCGGCCGCGGCCGCCGGTCGGCCGGAGGACGCTGACCTCGAGCACGCGGCGGAGGGCGACGAGCGCGCCGTGACCGACCGCGACCCTGCGACGGGCGACGCCGACGCCGACGCTTCGGACCCGAACGTGACCGGCTGGTGCCGACACGCAGGTTGACGAGGGTTGCGGCTGCGACCACACCGACGATGAGGAATCCGATCTCGCCGGGGACCCTGATCGCCACCGCCACGAACGCCGCAGCCGCCCAGGCGAACTGGAACCGAGTCTCGAACGACGCGAATGCTCGACCCTGGTTGGCGCCGGGGGCGTCGCGTTGCACGATGCTCTCGAAGCTGAGGCGACCGATCGATGCGACGAAGTTGACGACCGCCGCCACGAGTACACCGGCGACCGGGCCGCCGAGCGCAGCGAGACCGATACCTCCGGCCGCGCTCACGACGAGCGCCGCCGACAGCATGGTCTCCTCCTGCATCCGAGCCCGCAGCCGTGGGGCGATCGCGTTGCCGATCATCGTGGCCACCGCCGACACGCCGACCGCCGCACCGAAGAGCAGCGTGCCCTTGTCTTGCGAGCGCAGCCAGAACGCGAGGTGGAAGAACGTGAAGCCGACGTTGGCTCGCAACACCGTCATCGCCAGCGAGGCGACCTGCAGGCCGCTCGAGTGCAACTGAGCGGACTCCTCCTCGCCGGCAGCGTGGTCGGCGACGACCTCCTTCGGCAGTTTCGTCGCGGACGCGAACGACAGGCCGAACAGGATGGCGCCGTAGACGAGCGCGCCGCCGGGCCCGACCGTCTTGAGCAGGATGCCGGCCGGGATCACGGCCACGGCGCCGGTGATACCGGAGAGCAGACCCAGCTTGGAGTTGGCCTCCACCAGTTCGGTCTCGGACCGAACGGTCGACGGCACGAGCGCCGACTTCGACACCACGTACGTCTTCTGCAGCACCAGCGATCCGAACACGAGCGGGAACAGCACGATGCCGTCGATGTACTGCGCCATCAGGATCAGGAGTACGAGCCGGGCGATCGCCACCGTCTGGATCACGAGTCGGCGGCCACCGGCGATCCGGTCGATGAGCGGGCCGATCAGCGGCGCGACGAACAGGAACGGCGCGAAACTGATCGCGAGGAACATCAGCACCTGGGTGCGAGCGGCATCGAGTTCGACGCTGAAGAAGAACGAATCGGCGAGCGCGACCACCATCGCCGCATCGCCCGCCATCATCAACGCGTGGGTGACCGCGAGGCGGGTGAACGGTGACATCGGCGGTTGCGACGGTGCCCCCCGTGTCGTGTTCACGGTCGAATTCTACGCACCGCACTGCGCCACACCGCGCCGCCCCGACACCGTCGCCTGGGTCGTGTCGATCGGATGGTCTGGCAGCCGACGCGGGCCGTAGGGTGACGGCATGGCGTCGACCGAGCTGGTACTGACTGATCGAATCCTGATGGGCCCGGGCCCGTGCAATCCCTACCCCGAGGCCGTGCAGGCGCTCGGGCGCCCGATGCTCGGTCACCTCGACCCCGAGTTCATCGCGCTCCTCGACGAGACCAACGAGCGGTTGCGCACCGTGTTCGGCACGTCGAACGCGCTCACGTTCCCGGTGTCGGGCACGGGCTCGGCGGGCATGGAAGCGGCGATCGTCAACTTCGTCGGCCCAGGCGACACCGTGGTCGTCGCGGTCAACGGCGTCTTCGGCGGCCGGATGGTCGACGTCGTGTCGCGGACCGGCGCGGAGGCCATCGCCGTCGAGCACGAGTGGGGGCAGCCCGTCGACATCGACCGGATGGTCGCCGCCCACCCGGCGCCGGCGATGTTCGCCATGGTGCACGCCGAGACCTCGACGGGCGTCGAGAGCGACGTTGCTGCGATGGGCGCCCGCAAGGGTGATGCGCTGTTGCTCGCCGACTGTGTCACGTCGCTGGGCGGTGTCGACCTCCAGGTCGACGGATGGGGCATCGACATCGCGTACAGCGGAACGCAGAAGTGCCTCGGTGTCGCACCCGGTCTCGCTCCGCTCACCGTGTCGGACCGGGCGATCGAGCGGATCAAGCCGACGCCGCAGTCGTGGTACCTCGACCTCAACATGATCGCCGCCTACGTCACCGGCAGCGGAGCGCGCGCCTATCACCACACCGCGCCGATCTCGATGATCATGTCGCTGCACGCCGGGCTCGGCGCCGTCCTCGCCGAAGGGCTCGACGCCGTTCGCGCCCGGCACCAGGCCGTTGGCGACGCCGTCAAGCAGGGCATGGTCGACCTCGGCTTCGAACTCTTCGCCGCCGAAGGGCATCGCCTCGCACCGCTCAGCTCGATCGTCATTCCCGAGGGTCACCTCGGTTCGATGACCGAGGCCGAGGTGCGATCACGGCTGCTCGGCGACTACGGCATCGAGATCGGCGGCGGCCTCGGACCGGTTGCCGGCAAGGTCTGGCGCATCGGCAGCATGGGCCACACCGCCCGTCAGCGCAACGTCACCACGTTGCTCGGTGCACTCGCCGACATCCTCGGGTGAACGCAGAGCATCGCCTGTCTGAACGGAGAGCATCGCCCGTCTGAACGCCGAGTGTCGCTCGGGCGGGTACATTCGTGCCCCGTGCCCGGCGACTCCTCCGAGACCCCTGCGACGTTCTCCATCCCGACACCCATCAGGTCACTGCTGGTCCTCGGGCTGATCTACACCTTCCTCGTCGGCGTGTCGTCGCTCGAGACCGGCATCAAGATCATGGGCGAAGACACCCAGGAGCGTCTGTTCTCCAGTGTCAGCAACCCGATCGCCGCCTTGTGCATCGGCATTCTCGGCACGGTGCTCGTGCAGTCGTCGTCGGCGTCGACGTCGGTGATCGTGGGTCTTGTCGCCACCGGCAACATCTCGGTCGACGACGCCGTCCCGATGATCATGGGCGCCAACATCGGTACGACGGTCACCAACACCCTGGTGTCGCTCGGTCACGTGCGACACTCCGGTGAGTTCAAGCGTGCGTTCGCCGCGGCGACCGTGCACGACTTCTTCAACGTGCTCGCCGTGGGCATCCTGCTGCCGTTCGAGATGATCACCGGGTTCATCTCCGACATCGCCATCTGGATCAGCGAACGACTCGTCGGCTCGGCCGGCAGCGAGTGGAAGAGCCCGATCAAGGCGTGGGTGAAGGAACCGGTTGGATGGATCGTCGATGCCTGGGAGGCGACCGGCATGTCGGGCAACGCCCTCGGCACGATCGTGGTCATCACCGGCCTCGTCGTGGTGCTCGCGGCGCTCACCTTCATCACGAAGAACATGCGACAACTCGTCGCCGACCGCGTCGAACGGTCGGTCAACTCGGTGCTCGGCAAGGGCAGTGGATCGGTCGCGATGCTGCTCGGGCTCGTCATCACCATCGCGGTGCAGTCGTCGAGCATCACCACGTCGATTCTGATTCCGCTCTCGGCGGCCGGTGTGCTGTCGTTGCGCAACGCGTATCCGGTCACCCTCGGAGCGAACGTCGGCACCACGATCACCGCGCTCTTGGCTGCGCTGGCCACCTCCCGGCCCGAGGCGCTCACCGTCGGACTCGTTCACACCACCTTCAACATCATCGGCATCGCGGTGCTGTACGTTCCACCGTGGTGGCGAGACGTGCCGATCCGGCTCGCCGAAGGCTTGGCCGAGATCGCTGTCAAGCGGCGAGCTCTGGCGGTTGGATATGTCATGGGAGCGTTCATCGTTCTTCCGCTCATCGGCGTCGCGGTACTCCGCTAGGTCCACAGAAAGCAGAACACCATGGTCTTGTCATTCTTCACCAAGAGCTCCGGCGGCCTCGAGCACGTCGTGTCCAAGGCGGTCGGCATGCTGGGCGACGCACGCCACTCGTTCGACCTGGCGACGCTCGCGCTGCTCACCGACACCGACGTCGCCGCCGTCGATGCCGACATCCGTGAGACCGATCAGCGCATCAACCACACCGAGCAGGAGCTCCGCTCCGAACTCGTCGTCCATGTGACCGTGCAGGGGTCGACCGACATCGGATCGGTGCTCGGCATGATCCTGCTGATCAAGAAGATCGAGCGGATCGGCGATCAGGCCAAGAACGTGCTCGACCTCGCCCAGAGCGGGGTGGATCTCGCCCACGAGCCCGACACCGCCGAGATGCTCGCGGAGCGCGGCATCATCTCGACGCTGTTCGGCGAAGCGGCCGAACTGCTCGCCGACCCCGACGATGCACGCCTCGACGACATCTCGCGCCGCGGCGGTGCGCTGCTCGACAAGCATCAAGCCAAGATCGAGGAGTACCTCCACTCCGACCGACCCGGCAGGGAGGTGGTGCCGCGGGCGATCTACTACCGATTCTTGAAGCGCATCGTCGCCAACCTCCTCGGCATCGTCCGCACGGCGAACGAGCCGCTCCCCACCGTCGACTACCTCGACGACGGCGAGACCGACACCGACGACTGAGTCGAGTCGGCCGCTACCGGCAACGGGTGACCGGGGTCAGCGTGCGTACTTGTAGCCGAGGCCGCGGATCGTGACGATGCGAACCGGGTTGGCCGGGTCGTTCTCGATCTTGCCGCGCAACCGTTTGATGTGGACGTCGAGCGTCTTGGTGTCGCCGACATAGTCGTGACCCCACACGCGATCGATCAGCGTGTCACGCGGGAGCACCCGGCCGGCGTTGGCCAGGAGGATGTGGAGCAGCTCGAACTCCTTGAGCGGCAACGTGATCTCGGTGCCGTCGACCTCCACCAGGTGCTGGCTCGGGTCGAGCTGCACGCCGTCGACCGCGAGCGAGTCGGGCGTCATCAACGCCACGCCGTCGCCCGACGGTGCACGCCGCAACACCGCGCGGATCCGGGCGGTGAGCTCGCGCATCCGATACGGCTTCGTGACGTAGTCGTCGGCACCCACCTCGAGCCCGACCACCGTGTCGATCTCGGCGCTCTTGGCCGTGACCATGATGATCGGCACCTGCGTCTTCTTGCGGAGTTGACGGCAGACCTCGATGCCGCTCAGTTTGGGCAGCATCACGTCGAGGAGCACGAGGTCGGGGTCGACCTCGTCGAACATCGACAACGCTTCGGCTCCGTCGACGGCGACCGCGACGTCGAAGCCCTCGCGTGACAGCCCGATCTGTAGCGCCTCGACGAACCCGGGCTCGTCTTCGACGACAAGAATGGTCGCTTCACTCATCGGTCATCTCCTGGTGTGTGGTCGACGTGGACTCCGTCGACTCGTTCGTGTCGGTCAGGTCGGCGGCATCGACCACGAGTGACGCCGGGAGGCGGAGCACGAACGTCGAGCCTTCGCCTTCCTGCGACGACACGACGCACTCTCCGCCATGGTTGGATGCCACGTGCCGGACGATCGACAGTCCGAGTCCGGTCCCGCCGGTCTCTCGGCTGCGCGCCCGGTCGACGCGGTAGAAACGCTCGAACACCCGGTCGAGGTCGCGGGTGGGGATGCCGACGCCTTGGTCGCTCACCATCACCTCGACCCATCGATCGTCGGCGCGGGTACGCACCTGCACGACGCCGTCGTCGTCGCTGTACTTCACCGCGTTCTCGACGAGGTTGCCGATCGCCGAGGTGAGCTGGCGCCGATCTGCACGCAGCACGATGTCGCCCTTCGCGCCGAAGGCGGTCACTTCGACGCGTTCGCCGCCGTCGGCGCCGCGGCCGCGTGCGACCGCTCCGTCGACGATGTCGCTCAGGTCGACGATGTCGTCAGCCAAGCGAGTCGACTCGATACGCGAGAGTTCGAGCAGGTCGTCGATCGTGGTGACGGCTCGGTGCGACTCTGCGACGACGCGACTCGCCACCCGGGCGACCACCTCGGGATCGGTCTCGTCTTCGAGCATCTCGGCGAGTACCGCGATCGCGCCGACCGGGGTCTTCAGCTCGTGCGAGATGTTGGCCACGAAGTCGGTGCGCATCGCGTCGATCCGCGTGCGATCCGACACGTCGTCGACGGTCACCAGCACCCAGCCATCGGCGAGCGGCTCGGCGACGAGCTCGAGCGACGCTCGAGGTGGGCCGTGCAGATCGAGCCGCTTGTCGGTCGACTGGCCGGCCGAGGCGGCGGCGATGGCACGGTCGACGTGCTCGTCGACGATCACGCCGACGTGCGTGCCGAGCATGGCGGTCGCGGCCCGATTTCGGAGTGTGGTGTCACTGGTCGGGTGGTGCAGCACGAGGGCGAGGTCGAGTCGATCGGCTGCCTCGATCGCCGCAGCGACCATTCGTCGGTGGTCGTCGGGGAGCTCGTCGTCGGCCGGATCCGGTGTGGGTGTGGGCGGGAGACGTCGTCGAGCATCGGCGAGTCGTTGGCTGACGATGCCGATGCACACGCCAGCGAGAAGCCCGACGATCGCAACGACGAACATGTCGCTCAGGTCTCGTCCAGCTCGACCTCATCCGTCAGCGCGTCGGCGTCGGCGACACCGAACCCGCTCTCGGAGTGCGAATGGTCGGGAAGCCACCCGTCGACGATGTAGCGGGTGCGCTCGGCGATGTTCACGGCGTGGTCACCGATTCGCTCGTAGAAGCGCGCCACCACGGCCAACTGCACCGCCACCTGCAGGTCGATGTGCCCTGCGGCGTGGCTCTCGAAGATCAGCTGGATGAACTGCTTGTGCAGGTCGTCGAGGTACGCGTCCATGTCGTGCAGCGCCGCGGCGCGGGCGCCGTCTGACGCGAGATACGACTCGGTGCACTCCTTGAACAGCAGTGCCGCCTGCGACCCGCACTTCTGGATGATGCCGCGCAGGCTCGCGTCGAGGTCGTGGCTGTAGATGCGACGTGCGGCTTTGCAGATGTTGACGCAGAGGTCGGCGGAGCGTTCGACGTCGGCGATGATCTTGATCGCCGAGACCAGCTCGCGCAGGTCGCTGGCGACCGGCGCCTGCAGCGCGATGATGCTGAAGCAACGCTCTTCCATCTCGAGCGACTTGGCGTCGTACTCGTCGTCGCCGAGGATCATGTACTCGGCACCTTCGAGGTCGCCGTCGAGGAGGATCTCGGTGGCGCGCGGCACCAGTTCGGTGACGCCGGCCGACAGACGTGCGATGCCGGTGCGGATCTCCGACAGTTGTTCGTGGAAGACGGTGCGAAGGTCTTGTGTCATCAGCCGAACCGCCCCGTGACGTACTGCTCGGTCCGCTTGTCGTCGGGAGACGAGAAGATCTTCTCGGTCGGGTTGACCTCGACCATCAGGCCGGTGCGCTGATCGGAGTCGGGGTTGACCTCGACGGAGAAGAACGCCGTGCGGTCGCTCGTTCGCGCTGCCTGCTGCATGTTGTGCGTCACGATCACGATCGTGTATTCGTCTTTCAGTTCCTGCATCAGGTCTTCGATGCGGGCGGTGGCGATCGGGTCGAGCGCGGAGCACGGCTCGTCCATCAGCAAGACGTCGGGCTCGACGGCGATGGCACGGGCGATGCAGAGACGCTGCTGCTGGCCACCCGACATGCCCAACGCCGAGGCGCTGAGGCGATCCTTGACCTCGTCCCACAGTGCGGCACGGCGCAGCGAGCGCTCGACCAGGTCGTCGGTGGCGGACTTGCCCTTCACCTTGCCGGCCACGCGCGGACCGTAGGCGATGTTGTCGTAGATGCTCTTGGGGAACGGGTTGGGCTTCTGGAAGACCATGCCGATCCGTCGGCGCACCTCCACTGCGTCGACTCGCGAGGCGTAGAGGTCGACGCCGTGATAGGTGAGCGATCCTTCGACGCGTGCGGAGTCGATCAGGTCGTTCATGCGGTTGAAGCACCGCAGGATGGTGGTCTTGCCACAGCCCGACGGGCCGATGAACGAGGTGATCTGGTGCTCGACGATGTCGATGTCGACGTCGCGCACGGCGAGGAAGTCGCCGTAGTAGACGTTGAGACCACGCGCTTCGAAGACGGTCGCCGGAGCGGCTGCCTCGTCGGCGGTCGAGGGTCCTTGTTTCGTTGCGACGGCCCCCGAATCGGCCAGTTCGGTCGGGTCAGCTTCGGTCATGTTGTGAATCCTGGTCTCCATGGTCCTACCTGGGTCATTGGTGGCGAACTTACTGTGGTCGGCATCGGTCATGAGCTTCTGCGGTTCTCGAAGCGGTTGCGGAGGATGATCGCAACGAGGTTCAGCAGCAACACGAACACGAGCAGCACGACGATGGCCGCAGCCGCTGCGGTCGAGAAGCCGGCGTCACGGCCGGAGTTCTGCGTCCAGGTCGTGATGAGGATCGGCATGGCCGTGAATCGCTCGTCGAGGGCCCCCAGGTCGGTGAAGCCGGGGTTTGCGGTGAGCCCACCGGAGATGGCGCCGATCAGGATGAGCGGTGCGGCCTCGCCGATCGCGCGCGACATCGAGAGCAGCGTGCCGGTCAGGATGCCGGGAGCGGCGTAGGGCAGCATCTGCGTGCGGATCATGTCCCACTGCGTGGCGCCCACACCGTAGGCACCTTCCTTGAGACCGGAGGGCACCGAACGGAACGCCTCCTGGGCGGTGATGATCACGATCGGCAACACGAGAATCGCGAGGGTCAGCCCGGCGGAGATGACCGATCGGCCGTTGGTGATGTTGTCTTTGATCCAGCCGTCGTTGACGAACAGGTACAGACCCAGCAGGCCGTACACCACCGACGGAACGCCGGCGAGGTTGCGGATGATGAGCTGGAGGAAGCTGTTGAAGCGGGTCTGCTTCGCGTACTCCTCCAGGTAGATGGCTGCGGAGATGCCGATCGGAAACGCCAGGACAGCGACGAACACGCCGATCCACAGCGAGCCATACAAGCCCTGGTGCACACCGAGTCGATCGGAATCGGAGAGCGAACGCAGCGTGCCGTTCAGGAAGCCGCCGAGGCGGGTGCCGATCTGGTCCCAGCCGTCGACGACGACGGTGGCGATCAGCAGGCCGATCACTGCGAGCGAGAAGGCGAGCGCCAGCATCAGGAGGCCCTTGAAGGCGGCGCCGGCGACGTCGACCCGCGATCCGGTGACGTTCGCCTCGATCCGCTGGCGGTCGTTGGCGCTGACGAGTGGTTGCGTGAAAGCCATGGCTCAGTACTTCTCTCGCACACGGGCAACGAAGCTGTTGCCGATGATGTTGAGGACGAGGGTGATCAGGAACAGCATGAGTCCGACGAAGTAGAGACTCTGGAAGGTGAGGCCTTCACCGACGACGCTGTCGGTGCCGCTGGCGAGCGACGCCATCGCGGCGGTCATGGTGAGGCCGCCGTCGAAGGGGCTGGAGTTGAAGATGGCGGCATCGGTCGCGCCGCCGGCGAGGAAGACGACCATCGTCTCGCCGATCGCTCGGCTCACCGCCACGATGAAGGCGGCGACGAGGCCGGAGACGGCAGCGGGCAGCACGACTCGTGTCGTGGTGGTGACCTTGCGGGCACCGAGCCCCGCGGAGGCTTCCCGAAGCTCTCGTGGCACCGACCGCATGGCGTCTTCGGAGATCGATGCGACCAGTGGGATCGAGAGGATGCCCACGCCCATGCCTGCCGCCATCAGCGAACCGCCGGCGTCACCGCCGATGCGGGCGACGACGTTGGGGGCGAGGAACGTGAGTGCGAAGAAGCCGAGGACGACCGACGGGATGCCGGCGAGGATCTCGAGCGTCGGCTTGAGGATCTTGCGCACCTTCGGCTTGGCGTACTCGGAGAGGTAGATGGCAGCACCGAGGCCGATCGGCATGGCGACGATCATGGCGACAGCGGTGACGATCAGCGACGAGACGAGCAGCGTCGGGACGTCGTAGATGCCACGCCGAGGGAACCAGCCGATCTCGCCCCACGTCTTCGCCCACTCGATCTGCGACATGAACGTCCATGCTTCGCGGAACAGGGAGAAGACGATCAGCACCGAGATGAGCACCGACACGAGCGCGGCGAGGAACGCGGCGCCCTTGATGATGATCTCGCGAGCGTGGCGACGCCCTGGGGTTTCGAGCTGCTCGATGGTGATGGGTACTGGCGAACTCACGTGGTGACCTCCGAATCGGCCATCAGGGTATGACAAAGGGGACGAACGAAGGGTGGCCCCGCCCGAAAGTTCGGGCGGGCGCCACCCCTCGGTTGTTCACGAGTCGAGACTCGTGGTGGGGTTGATTCAGATGGCTTCCGCACCGCTGCGGACTTCGGCCTTGGCCGAGTCGCTCAGTTCGACGTATCCGACTTCGGCCACGGCCTGGTCGAGACCGTCGGCGAGGTAGAAGTCGACGAACGCCTGCAGGGCTTCGGACTCGGCAGCCTTGGCGTTGTTCACGTAGATGAACAGCGGACGGCTGATCGGGTACTCACCCGACGCAATCGTCTCGGCCGTCGGGGTCACGCAACCGTCGCCACCGTCGACGTCGAGCAACGTGACGTTCTCGGCGTTCTCGGCGAAGGCGAAACCGACCCAGCCGAAGCTCGTGTCGGAACCTTCGACACCCGACAGGATGACGTTGTCGTCAGCCGACGGGTTGTAGTCGGGACGAGTGATCGCTTCCTGGCCACGCTCGTCGGCGAGGTCTTCGAGGACGATCTCGATGAAGCTGTCGAACGTGCCCGACTCTTCACCCGGACCGTAGATCTCGAGCTCGGCATCGGGGAGGTTGCCCTCGCCACCCAGCTCGGTCACCAGCGCGTTCGCGTCGCTCCAGTTGCCGAAGCCGGTCGATTCCGGGCCGACGAGGCCGTAGATCTGCTCGTAGCTCAGGCACTCGACGGCGGTGTTGTTCGCCGAGGTCAACACCGACAGACCATCGATACCGACCTGGATCTCGGTGAACTCGATGCCGGCTTCGGCGCAGGCCGCAGCTTCCTCGTCCTTGATGGCACGCGAGGCGTCCGAGATGTCGGTCTCACCTTCACAGAACAACTGGAAACCGTCACCGGTACCCGGACCATCGACCGTGATGTTCACGTCGGGAGCCTGGTCATTGAACAGTTCCTGCACACGAACCGACACCGGCTCGACCGTCGAGGAACCCGAGATCGTGATCTCGCCCGACAGGCCGCTCAGGTCGGCTGCGGCCTCTTCTTCCATGGGCTCTTCTTCCATGGCGTCTTCTTCCATGGGCTCTTCTTCCGTGGCGGCCGGAGCGTCACCGCTCCAGGCGGCGCGAACCGCAGCCTTGGCGTCGTCGGCGAGTTCGACGTAGCCGACTTCGGCGACCGCGGTGTCGAGACCGTCGGCGACGTAGAAGTCGACGAACGCCTGCAGTGCGGGCGACTCGGCAGCCTTGGCGTTGTTCACGTAGATGAACAGCGGACGGCTGATCGGGTACTCACCCGACGCAATCGTCTCGGCCGTCGGGGTCACGCAACCGTCGCCACCGTCGACGTCGAGCAGCGTGACGTTCTCGGCGTTCTCGGCGAAGGCGTAGCCGACCCAGCCGAAGCTCGTGTCGGAACTTTCGACACCCGACAGGATGACGTTGTCGTCAGCCGACGGGTTGTAGTCGGGACGGGTGATCGCTTCCTGGCCACGCTCGTCGGCGAGATCTTCGAGGACGATCTCGATGAAGCTGTCGAACGTGCCCGACTCTTCACCCGGACCGTAGATCTCGAGCTCGGCATCGGGGAGGTTGCCCTCGCCACCCAGTTCGGTGATGAGCGCGTTGGCGTCGCTCCAGTTGCCGAAGCCCGACGACTCGGGACCGACGAGGCCGTAGATCTGCTCGTAGCTGAGGCACTCGACGGCGGTGTTGTTCGCCGACGTCAACACCGACAGACCATCGATACCGACCTGGATCTCGGTGAACTCGATGCCGGCTTCGGCGCAGGCCGCAGCTTCTTCGTCCTTGATCGCACGTGAGGCGTCCGAGATGTCGGTCTCGCCTTCACAGAACAACTGGAAACCGTCACCGGTACCCGGACCGTCGACCGTGATGTTCACGTTCGGCTCGATGTCGTTGAACAGTTCCTGCACACGAACCGACACCGGCTCGACCGTCGAGGAACCCGAGATGTTGATGTCACCCGAGAGTTCGCCGGCAGCCTCCTCGGCAGGGCTCTCCTCGCCGCTCTCGGCGGGGGTCTCTTCACTGCTCTCGGCGGGGGATTCCGCCTCGGGCTCGTCGCTGCCGCCACAGGCGGCCGCGGTCAATCCGAGTGCAAGCGCACCCGCAAAAATACGGCGTTTGTTGATCACGCTGTCGAACTCCTCGTTCGTTGGGGGAAATGGTTCACGTGGCATCGACCAGCCAGCGGCCCGTCGACGTTGAGAGCGAAGCTAGGAAGCCAAGGTGAACCGAACCCTCCGTCGGGTGAACGGAAGGTGAACAACGCCCAACGCGCGAACCAACAAGGGCGTGCGGCGCTGTTGGCCGGCCGATCGGCGGCCGACGACGGACGAACTGCGTCTATTCGCTGGCGCGACGGCCGGCGGTCTGCTGTTCGACCGCCCACTCGTACATCCGGCGCTGCGGGTGCGGGTCGAACTCGTCGACCGGCCCGAGGCGCAGCCACGTGTCGTCGGGTTGCTGCTCCCAGGCGACCACGTCGTCGGCGAGCGCGAACTCGATGGCCTGGTCGAGCCAGGCGACATGGCGAGGATGCTCGATCGGCACGAGGACTTCGACGCGACGGTTGAGGTTGCGCGGCATGAGGTCGGCCGACCCGATGAGGTACAGCGCATCGGACGTGGCGTCGTCGATCCGTTCCGACGAGTCGGGTCCGACACGGTTGCCGTGTGCGAAGCGGAAGATTCGGCTGTGTTCGAGGTAGCGACCGAGCACGCTGCGGACTCGGATGTTCTCCGACATGCCGGGAACGCCGGGCCGCAGACAGCAGATGCCGCGCACGATCAGATCGATCGTGACCCCCGCCTGACTCGCCTTGTACAGCGCTTCGACCATTTCGGGATCGGCGATCGAGTTGCACTTGATCGTGATGTGGCCATCGGTGCCGAACGACGACTCGTGCTCGATGAGATCGGTCAGTTGGCGTCGTAGGTCGCGCGGTGCGACCAGCAGCGTGCGGTATTCGATGGCACGGCTGTACCCGGTGAGGTGGTTGAACAGCTGGAGCGCGTCGGCGCCGACGTCGTCGTCGCACGTGAACAGGCCGAGATCCTCGTAGATCTTGGCGGTCTTGGCGTTGTAGTTGCCGGTGCCGATGTGGCAGTAGCGGCGAAGACGGTCACCGTCGTCGCGGACCACCAGCACGACCTTGGAGTGCGTCTTGAGGCCGACCATGCCGTACACGACGTGCACGCCGGCACGTTCGAGTTGCTTGGCCCACTGGACGTTGGTCGCCTCGTCGAAGCGCGCCTTGAGTTCGACGAGCACCGCCACCTGCTTGCCGGTCTCGGCGGCACGGATGAGGCTGCGGATGACGGCGCTGTCGCCGCCGGCCCGGTACAGCGTCATCTTGATCGACTGCACCTTGGGGTCCTTGGCCGCCTGCGAGATGAACTCCTCGACGCTGCTCGAGAAGCTCTCGTACGGATGGTGGACGAGCATCGAGCGATGGCGGATCACGTCGACGATCGGCTTGTCGGATTCTTCGGCTGCGGCGAGTCGACCCGCGGTGATCGGCGCCCAGAGATCGTCTTTGAGATCGGGCCGGTCGATCGACATCAGTTCCCACAGGCAGCTCAGGTCGAGCGGCGAGCGGTGATAGGTGACATCGTCGTGGGTGAGATCGAGTTCGCGAACCAGTAGCTCGAGGATCTCGGCGCCGATGTCGTGGCTGACCTCGAGGCGCACCGCCCGGTTGAAGCGGCGACGGCGCAGCTCCATCTCGACGGCTTCGAGCAGGTCTTCGGCTTCTTCGTCCTCGACGGTGAGGTCGGCGTTGCGGCTCACCCGGAACGGCGCCCACTCTTCGACGATCATCCCGACGAACAGCAGGTCGAGTTTGGCGGCGATGAGTTGCTCGACGGGCAGGAACCGGCCGACGGCGACCTCGACCAGTCGCGGGAAGACGTTGGGCACCTTGAGCCGGGCGAAGCGCCGATCACCGGTCTCGGGGTCGGCGACGTTGACCGCCAGCGAGAGTGCGAGGTCGGAGATGTACGGGAACGGATGGCCGGGGTCGACGGCGAGCGGGGTGAGCACGGGGAAGACGCGCTCGTCGAACCACGAGTCGAGCGCGGTGATCTCGTCGGGCGTCAGGTCGTCGTAGTCGACGAGTTCGACGCCGGCCTCCGCGAGTTCGGGGACGAGATGATCGACGAACGCCGTGTCGAGACGCTCGATGAACTCCGGCATCGAGGCACCGATGTCGGCCAACTGTTTCGCCGGTGTGCGCCCGTCGGGGGTCGGCCGGTCGAGACCAGCGGCGATCGTGTCTTTGAGTGCGGCGACGCGCACCTGGAAGAACTCGTCGAGGTTCGTCGATGCGATGGCGACGAACTTCGCACGTTCGAGGAGCGGGATTCCGGGCTCGGACGCGAGCGAGAGCACGCGATCGTTGAACTGCAACCACGACAGCTCGCGGTTCAAGAACCGCTGATCGATGCCGTCGTCGGTGCCGTCGATCGGCCGCGGCAGCGGCAGGTCGGGAGACGGAGGGTCGTCGATCACCGGTTCGGGCGGAGCGTCGGCGAGCAGTTCGTGCTGATGCGGCAACACTTCGACGAGTTCGTCGTCAGCGTCGTCGGGAGCCGGCCACGACACCCGATCTCCGTCCACAGGCCGGTTCCTCAGGCAGTGTCGTCGCCGGCGTCGGCCTCGGCCGCGGGCGCAGCGTCGGCGGACTCGGCAACGTCGTCGGAGACCGGCTCGGCGACGTCGCCGGACTCGGCGGCCGGTTCGACCTCGGCAGCAGGCTCGGCGGCCGGGGCCGACGTCGGCAGCCCGAGATCCCATTCGATGGTGATGTTCTCGCGCTCGGCGTCGCGAACGATGCGCTCGCGGTTGCGGCGGAACTGCGGGTCTTCGCGCGGAAGCAGCACGAGGCGGGCCAGCACGCGAGCACGGAACTCGTCGAGCGTCTGGCGGTCACCCCAGTCGCCGTAGACCTCCCAGTGCGGAGACACCGGACCGAGGTAGACGATTCGCGCGTGCGCCTTGGGCTCAGTGGATTCCACAACATCAGACATTGTCGGCACTCTATCGACTTCGCCACGCAGACGTCAGGTGGTCGCACCAGCGTTCATCTCGACGTCACCCGCCGGCGCCGCCCATTCCGGCCGTGGTTCGAAATGACAGGCCTGGCGTTCAGATTACGGATGTGTTACAGTTGCGCAACAACAGGGCGTCGACAACGCGGTCGAAAGATCGGGCAACGTCTGAGAAACGAATGAGAAATTGGGAACCAGACGGCGTTTGAGAACGTCAGTATTGGAGACAGACCCACATGCAGCCGCTGTGTTGCTTCTCCACGAACGCAGCGGCGGGTTCCCCCCACACGAAGGATCCGCCATGATCAAGCGAAACAAGCGCAATCAGAACAAGCAGCCCGCCGCCAAGGGTCTGAGCGATGCCGCCATCGCCGAACTCAACGGTCGCCCCACCGAACTCGCCACCGCGGCCCCCGATCCCGACAGCGAGACCGCCTGGATGGCCGAGGGCAACTGTCGCCTCCACCCGCCTGCCACGTTCTTCCCGAGCGACGGCGTCGGTGTCGACAAGGCACGCAAGATCTGCCGTGACTGCCCGGTGATGTCGCGATGCCTCGACTACGCGCTCGAGGAGCGCATCGACCACGGCGTGTGGGGCGGTTGCAGCGAGCGTGAACGCCGCCGCATCCTCAAGCGCCGCCGCGACGAATCGCTCGTCGCCACCGCCGAGACCGCCTGAGTCTCCACGCCGGACGCAGCGCCGGCGCCCGCGTCCCCGATGGCGTCGAGGTCAGAGTCGGTAGACGCGCGTCGCCGTGCCGCTGAACAGTGCTTGCTGTTCCGACTCGCTGTACTGACTCGCCAAGCGCTTGAGCGCGTTCCAGAGCACGGTGTACGAGATCGCCATGCGGTCGACGGGGAAATTGCTCTCGAACATGCACCGTTCCGGACCGAAGCACTCGATCGCGTGCTCGTACCACCGACGCTGCACGGCCAAGAACTCGTCCGCGGTCGGCGGTGCCGGTGCCCGATCGAAACCGAACCCGTTGTCGGGCATGGCGAGCCCGCCCAACTTCGCCACGACGTTCGGGCACGACGCGATGTCGGCGATGTCGCGCTTCCACTCCTCGAAGTAGTCGTCGTGGCGGCCGGCGAACGAACCGACGCCGACCGGCGTACCGAAGTGATCGAGCACCATCGTCGTGTCGGGCACCGCTCGCGCGAGGTCGAGGAACTCACGGTTCTGGTAGTGGAAGTGCCAGCAGTCGTAGGTGAGTCCGCGCTGGCCCAGCGCCGCCACCCCGGCCCGGAACGCCGGGTCGTACGCCTTGCGTTCGGCATACGCGGCCGGTATCCGATGCGCCTCGGGCTCGCGCGATCGAGCCAGTGCGTCACGGATGCCTCTGAAGCGACCGCCGGCCGCCTCGGAATGGGCGTCGAGCACATCGCCCAGACGGTCGCCGAGGGTCAGGTCGGCGTGGGCGACGATGCCCGAGATCGGAGGCGCATCGGGATGCGAGATCGCGAGGGCGTCGGCCGACTCGGCGACGAACTGGGTCTCACCGACCGGGCGCAGATGTTCGGGGCCCTCCTTGCGATACGCGGCGTGGCACTCGACGAACACGGTGGCCACGACGTTGTGTCCGGCGGTCGTGTCGGAGGCCAACTCGTCGTTGAAGTAGCGGAGCCCCTTGCCGCTCGGCCAGAGGTGGTGGTGCGGGTCGACGATCTCGCGCTCGGGGTCGATGATCGGTTCGACGACCTGATCGAGCCACGCTTGCGTTCCGGGTTCCATGAGCGAACGGTAGTCGGGGCCACCCTGCTCATCGGAAGGTGGGCCAGAACGCGAAACACCCCGACCTGGCGGCCGGGGTGTCGATCGAATTGGTGATCGGCAACGCCGATGCTCAACGACTCAGGAGTCGGCGGCGGTCTTCTCGTCGTCGGAACCGTTCTTGGCTTCGTCGAGTCCGTCCTTGAACTCTTTCTGTGCCTTGCCCAGGTTCTTCGCGAGCTTGGGGACCTGCGAGCTCCCGAACAGCAACAGGACCACCACCAGGACGATCAACGCTTCGTTACCACCGAGAAATCCGATCATGTGTTCAGGCTACCTCACGGTGTGGATCGAACGTCGGCGGTTCGGGGAAGTCGTGATCGCGTCGACGACCGCACTGGGTCGAGTTCGGACGCGCCGAACGGCCTCAGGCGCCGATCGTGCTGCGTGCGACCTGCGCGCGCTGGCGACGGATCCGGCGGCGTTCACGCTCGGAGAGGCCACCCCAGATGCCGAACTTCTCACCGTTCTGCAAGGCGAACTCGAGACAGTCGTGGCGGACTTCGCAACCACGGCACACCTCTTTGGCTTCACGCGTGGACGCTCCCCGCTCGGGGAAGAACAGGTCGGGGTCGACGCCGAGACAGTTGGCGCGGTCGTGCCAATCAGGGTCCGGCTCGACGGGTGTCGCGCTGATCGTGATGCTCGATGTGGTGATGAATTGCATGGTGGACCTCCTGCCGGGATGAGCGGTCCGTTCGGTGCGAATGTGTGGGTTGTCTCGTTCGGCCGATCACCGCTGTGAATCCCTCGTTCACAAGCGGTGCTTGACGTCGTTGCGACAACCTTGTAACTACAGTGTTGTCATTCTGCCAGACGATGCCTGTGTTTCGCAAGGGCGCGATCGCAATAATCGCGCGATCCGCGCGAATCGGCGGTTCGCAATCGCGCGGACCGCGCGAGACGACCACGGCACCGTCCCGCCTCGATCCGGCCGCTGACTCGCCTCCATCCCGCCTTCATCTCTCCGGCGTCGAGCCTCCATCCGGCTCCGATCGGGGTCGGCCGCGATGCTGGAGTAGGTTCGCGTCCATGCCGTCTCGCTTCACCTACTCACGCTGGGACGGGTCGCAGACCGGGTTCGAGTTCGACGCCGACGCCGCCTTCGACGAACTCACCGACGAACTGCTCTACCACGGTGACGTCAACGCCGCCCTCCGCCGGATGATGCAGGAAGGCATGCAGGACCGCGACGGCAACCAGCTCTCCGGCCTGCGCGAACTCCTCGAACAGCTCCGCCAGGAACGACAGGAACGCCTCGCCAACAGCGACCTCGGCGGCGTGTACGACGAGATCAACGACGCGCTCGACGACATCCTCGACGAAGAACGCCACGCCATCGAGAACGCGCTGCGCGAGGCGCAGAACTCCGGCGATCAGCGTCGCGCCGAGAACGCCGAGTCAGCGGCCATGGAGCGCAACATGCGCCTCGACCTCATGCCCGACGACCTCGCCGGCAAGGTTCGCGAGCTCGACTCGTACAACTTCGAGTCGGCCGAAGCGAAGCAGCGCTTCGAGCAGCTCATGGAGCAGCTCAAAGAACAACTCATGCAACAGATGGTCGACCAGATGTCGGGGGCCATCCAGAACATGACCCCCGACGACATGGCCCGCATGAAAGACATGATGGCGTCGCTCAACGAACTCCTCGAAGCGCACCAGCGCGGCGAAGACACCTCCGAGCAGTTCAGCGACTTCATGGACGAGTTCGGCGACTTCTTCCCCGAGAACCCCGAGAACGTCGAACAACTCCTCGAGCAGATGGCCCAACGCATGGCAGCCATGCAGGCGATGATGAACTCGATGACGCCCGAGCAGCGGGCGCAGCTGCAAGAGCTCAGCGACCAGCTCATGGGCGACATGGACCTGCAGTGGCAGATGCAGCAGCTCTCGGGCAACCTCCAGCAGATGTTCCCGCAGATGCAGTGGAACCAGAGCTACGACTTCGAAGGCCAGGACCCGATGGGGTTCCAGCAGGCGATGCAGGCCATGCAGGAGCTGGGCGACATCGACCAACTCGAGAACCTGCTCCGCAACGCGTCGAGCCCGAGCGCCCTCGCCGAAGCCGACATGGACAAGGTGCGCAACCTGATGGGTGACGACGCCGCCAAGTCACTCGAGCGGCTCGCCGAACTCACCAAGCAACTCGAACAGGCCGGGCTCATCGAGAACAAGGAGGGCAAGCTCGAACTCACGCCGAAGGGCCTGCGCAAGATCGGGTCGAACGCGTTGCGCGAGCTGTTCTCGAAGATGTCGAAAGACATGGCCGGCCAGCACGAGATGAGCCAGCACGGCGTCGGCCACGAACGCACCTACGACACCAAGGCGTACGAGTACGGCGACCCGTTCCAACTCGACCTCAACCGCACGATCCGCAACGCGCTGCGCCGCTCGGCGGGCGACGGCGAGACCGGCACCCCGGTCCGCCTCTCCCCCGACGACTTCGAGATCGAGCGCACCGAACACCTCACCCGTTCGGCGACCGTGCTGATGCTCGACCTGTCGCTGTCGATGCCGATGCGTGACAACTTCCTCCCGGCCAAGAAGGTCGCCATGGCGCTGCATCACCTCATCTCGACGCAGTTCCCACGCGACTACCTCGGCATCGTCGGCTTCTCCGAGACCGCTCGAATCCTCACCGCCGAGCAACTGCCCGAGGTGTCGTGGGACTTCGTGTACGGCACCAACATGCACCACGGCTTCACGCTGGCCCGCCAACTCCTGGCACGCGAATCGGGCAACAAGCAGATCATCATGATCACCGACGGTGAACCGACCGCGCACATCACCCCCGACGGGCTGCCCTTCTTCAACTACCCGCCGGTTCGCGAGACCATCGAGGCCACGTTGCGCGAGGTCGTCCGGGCCACGAAGTCACAGATCCGCATCAACACATTCGGGCTCGGCGCCGACGGCTCGCTGCGAGCATTCATCGAACGCATGACACAGATCAACCAGGGTCGGGCGTTCTTCACCACGCCTGAGAACCTCGGCGATTACGTGCTCGTCGACTTCCTCGACGGCAAGCGCCAGATGGCACGCGCCGGTCGCCGCGCCGGCTGACCGGCGGGTCGCTCGGCGCACGTGTCGCCGGCGCACGGGCGACGTCCGAGCGGCGGTGAGCACCCTGGTACGTTCTGCAACGGACGAACACGGGGGGATCATGCGATCAGTCAACGGAACAGCAGTACGGCGGGCCACCGCCATCGGGGCCGCATTCGCGCTGCTCGGTGTGTATCAATGGGCCGGCGGCGGGCAGTTCGGGCCCACGGCCGAGTCGGTCGACCCGAACCGGCCGACACCGCGCGGCGGGCAGGTCGAGAACGAACTCGGCGATCGCCTGATCCGTGACGACGAGTTCTACCGCCAGCGTGCCTACCCGAACGACGAGGTGCCGCCCGGCGCACTCGAAGACGCGTGGGCCGAGGCAGCGCTGCTCCCGGTGGTTGCGGAGACCCGATCGCTTCCCACCGCCGACGAGGTCGTCGCCACCGACCCGTTGTCGCCCGACTCGCTGAGCGGACCCGACGCGTTCGGGCTGCCGGCAAGTGCGACGTGGAGCCAGGTCGGCACCCGTGGCATCACCGGCTACACGAACCCCTTCGACGACTTCTACAACGGCACGGTGCCGCTGTCGGGGCGCATCGTGGCGATCGCGAACCACCCGATCGATCCCAACACCGCCTACATCGGCTCGCCGAGCGGCGGGTTGTTCAAGACGACCAACGGCGGCACATCGTGGACGCCGCTGTTCGATTCCCAGACCACGCTCTCGATCAGTGCGATCGCCATCGACCCCGACGCTCCCGACACCCTCTACGTCGGCACCGGTGAGGGCTCCGGTGGCCGCTACTACGGCCAGGGCGTGTTCAAGTCGACGAACGGCGGCGCGACGTGGACGAAGCTCTCCATCGGCTCGCCAGGAACCGCACTCGACTACTGCCACGTCTCCGACGTCGTCGCGTTGCCCGGCAACGACCGAGTGATCGTCACCGTGTCGTCCGCGACGTTCGGCGGACCGGCGTCGTCGTGCCAGACCTCTGGCACGTTCGCCGCGACCGGGCTCTGGACCTCGCCCGACGGTGGGATGAACTGGTCACACACCGTCACCGACGGGGCCACCGACCTCGCGGTCGACGCCGATGACCCCACCCGCATTTACGCCGGCGACCGACAGTTCGGCGCTCTGTACTCGATCAATTCGGGCGACGACTGGAGTACGACAGGCGGTCTCCCCGGGTCGGATCGCGGGCAGGCGAAGGTCGCCGCCGGCGATGGCGACGTGGTGTACGCGGCGATCGAGAAGGCATCCGATTTCTCGCTGCTCGGCATCTACAAGTCGACCGACGGTGGCATCAACTACAGCTTGCTGTCGGCACCCGCCGACATCTGCAACTATCCACAGCTTCCCGGCGACCCACTCACGGCGCAGTGCAACTACGACTTCGACATCGCCGTCGACACATCGCCCGCCGGCGACGACATCGTGTACCTCGCCGGCATCTTCCTCGGCCGCAGCACCGACGGCGGCGTCACCTTCAGCTACTCCGGCAACGATCCGAACGAAGAGTTCGGCTCGAAGCAACTGCACGTCGACATCCAGAAGCTCTCGTTCGACGCGAGCGGCCGGCTCTGGGTCGGCACCGACGGCGGCATCCAGCGCACGAGCAACGGCACGACGTTCACCAACGTCAACGCCGACCTCAACCTCCAGCAGTTCCAGCACGGCGTCTCGACCACGCCCGACGGCACGCTGTTCGGCGGCACGCAAGACCTCGGCTCCACCCGCTACACGACCGGGCCGGGCTGGACGATGTGGCTCTCGGGCGACGGTGGTGCGGGCGCGGTAGATCCGCGAGATCCCCAGGTGGTGTACGGCACGTACATCTACGGTCAGGCGTTCAAGTCGTTCGACGGTGGCGCGAACAGCTTCCCCCTCAACGAGCCCGACTGCATGGGCGAAGGCACCTCGGCATGCCTGTTCTACGCACCGTTCGAGATGGATCCGGCGCGACCCGACACGCTCCTGACCGCGACCGACAGGGTGTACCGAACCACCGACGCCGGCGAGACGGCACCATTCCCGATCAGCGCCGCGTTCAGCAACCCGATCAGCGCCATCGCTCCGGCAGCGAGCGACGAGAACGTCATCTACGCGGGGGACATCGGCGGGGAGCTCCGGGTCACCAGCGACGCCGGTATCACCAACACGTGGCCCGTCGTCTCGTCGTCACTCCCGGCACGGTGGATCACCGACATCCTCGTCGACCCGCGCGACGCCGATCATGCGTGGGTGGCGTTCTCGGGGTTCGGATCCGGACACGTCTACGAGACCTACGATCGCGGTGGCTTCTGGTTCGACGTGTCAGGTGACCTCCCCGACGCGCCGGTCAACGCGATCGACGCCGACTTCCGTACGTCACCCGCGAACGTCTTCGTCGGCACCGACGTCGGGGTGTTCGCATCCGACGATGGCGGTGCCAACTGGGCCCGCTACGGCACCGGGTTGCCACAGATCACGACGCTCGACGTCGTCGTCAACAGTGCGCAGAACACCCTCACCGCCGGCACCTCCGGACGAGGTATGTGGACCGTGCCGATCGGCTGCAGCGTGCCGACCAACGACCTGTTCGCCAACGCGACCACGCTGACGGGCCACAGCGACAGCGACGTCGGCGACAACACGTGCGCGTCGACCGAGTTCGGCGAACCGCGACACAACCCCGATTCCGGCGACCCGCTGCCAAGCAACTCGCTCTGGTGGAACTGGACCTCGCCCGGCAACGGGACGGTCGAGATCGACACGTTCGGAAGTGCGGCCGACACCCTGCTCTCCGTGTACAGCGGCGACTCGATCGGCTCGCTGACGCAACTCGCGCACAACGACGACACCGGCTCCGAGTTACAGAGTCAGGTGGAGCTCCCCGTCACCGAGGGCACCACGTACCGCATCGCCGTCGACGGCTACGACACGTTCGACACTGGATCGGTCACCGTCAATCTCGACGCGACCGTGTCGCCATCGGCACCGCTCAACGCCACGACGACACCGGGTAACGGTGAGGTCACCGTGTCGTGGGACGCCGCGAGCGCCAACGGCTCCCCGGTCATCGCCTACGGCGTCTCGGCCAGCCCCGGCACCGGCTCGTGCGGCACCGCCGGAGACACCTCGTGCACCATCGACGGGCTGACGAACGGCACCGAGTACACGTTCTCGATCACCGCGTCCAACGCCAACGGCACGAGCAACGCCGCGACCGTGACCGGAACACCCGGCACCGAGGTGATCGTGGCGCTCGCGCCCGGTCGTGTGTACGAGACTCGTTCGGCGCCGAACGTGACCGTCGACGGGCAGCAGACCGCCGTCGGCCGCACGACGGCAGGAGAGGTCGTCGAAGTCGAGGTCGCCGGACGCGCCGGGGTCCCCAACGACGCCGACGCCGCCGTCCTCAACATCACCGCCATCCGCCCGACCACCGGCGGATTCATCACCTCGTTCCCCTGCGGCACCACCCAACCCCTCACCGCCAGCCTCAACTACGCCGCCGGCCAAGTCATCGCCAACGGCGCCATCATCAAACTCGGCACCACCGGCACCAACACCGGCAAGGTCTGCATCTACACCAGCAGCGCCATGGACCTCGTCGTCGACGTCACCGGCTACGTGCCCGACGGATCGGTGCTGGGAGCACTCGCGCCGGGTCGTGTGTACGAGACGCGGTCGGCTCCGAACGTCACGGTCGACGGGCAGCAGACCGCCGTCGGTCGCACCGCCGCCGGTGGCGTGGTGGAGGTCGAGATCGCCGGTCGCGCCGGCGTGCCGAACGGTGCTGACTCGGCGATCATCAACATCACCGCGATTCGCCCGACCACCGGTGGATTCATCACCTCGTTCCCCTGCGGCACCACCCAACCCCTCACCGCCAGCCTCAACTACGCCGCCGGCCAAGTCATCGCCAACGGCGCCATCATCAAACTCGGCACCACCGGCACCAACACCGGCAAGGTCTGCATCTACACCAGCAGCGCCATGGACCTCGTCGTCGACGTCACCGGCTACATCCCGGTGACCACCGGGTTCGGTGCGCTGAGCCCGGGCCGCATCTACGAGACTCGTTCGGCGCCGAACGTGACCGTCGACGGGCAGCAGACCGCTCTGGGCCGCACGACGGCAGGAGAGATCGTCGAAGTCGACGTCGCCGGACGCGCCGGGGTCCCCAACGACGCCAACGCCGCCGTCCTCAACATCACCGCCATCCGCCCGACCACCGGCGGATTCATCACCTCGTTCCCCTGCGGCACCACCCAACCCCTCACCGCCAGCCTCAACTACGCCGCCGGCCAAGTCATCGCCAACGGCGCCATCATCAAACTCGGCACCACCACCGGCAAGGTCTGCATCTACACCAGCAGCGCCATGGACCTCGTCGTCGACGTCACCGGCTACGTCAGCGGCTGACCGCGTGTCACCGGTCAGACCCGGTCGGCCGCCATCTGGCGCACGAAGCCACGCTGCACCAACAGCACGAGCACGGTCACCCCGAGCATCACGACGGTGACCGCTGCGCCGTAGCCGTAGCGGAGATACTCGAAGCTGTTGCGGTACGCGAACAGCGGCAGGTACGTGGTGCTGAACGGTGGTGGTCCACCCTCGGTGACGACGAGCGCCGGAACGAACGACGCCTGGAACGCGAACGCTGCGTCGCGCATCGCGAGCACCAGCAACGCCGGTGCCATCAGCGGGAGCGTCACCCGCCGGAACGTCGACACCGAACCGACGCCTTCGACGGCGGCGAGTTCGTAGAACTCCGGCCGGATCTGATTTCGCACGGCGATGGCGATGATGATGCCTTCGCCGATGGTGAACAGACTCATCAACACCACCAGCGCCTTCGCCGAGCCGGGGTCGGTGAACCACGACGGCGTGGGAGCGCCGACGCTGTCGAGAACGACGTTGAGCGGGCCGTACAACGGGTTGGCGATCCACAACCACACCAGGCCATAGGCGATGTCGGGGATGAAGGTCGGCAACAGCACGGCGGTCCGCGCTGGGCCATCACCGCGCTGACGACGATGCAGCAGCATCGCGAACGCGACGACGCCCAGCATTCGGAGCGGTACGGACACGACGACGAATGCGATCGAGTTACGCAGCGAGATGCGGAACACGTCGTCGGCGAACAACTCTCGGAACGTGTCGAGGCCGCGCCACGTCGGATCGCTCACGAGGTCCCATTCGTAGAGCGAGAGCGCCACCGTCCACATCGCCGGTACGACGACGAGGGCGACGATGCCGAGCACGAACGGGGCCGCCATCACGACCATCGAGGCGTCGATGCGACGGCGCGTCACGACGACTCCGCCGCCGACTCGAGCACGACGTGGCGAGCGACCTCTCGCGCGAGTCCGATCTCCTCGCCCGGCGTCGGGCGCTCGTTGCGGCCGGTGGTGACGGAGACCTCCATCACCTCGGTGCCGGTGCCGGTGCCGATCTCCGCTCGCACCACCGCCATGTCGTCGGCGATCTCGACCGAACGCACGCGAGCGTCGACCGCACCATCCGTTCGGGGTGACACGATCGTGAACGCGGCGGGGCGGATGCCGACGACGTCGCCATCCGCCACCTCGCCGGACACCACGAACGGTCCGACCGACCCTCCGCTCGCCACGAAGAGGTTGATGCGAGGCGTGCCGACGAGTCGGGCGACCGTGACGTTCGCCGGGCGCTCGTACAGATCGTCGGCGGTGCCGACCTGCTGCACGACGCCACCATCGACGACGGCGACTCGGTCGGCGACGGCGAACGCCTCGGCCTGATCGTGCGTGACGTGGATCGCCGTCGAACCACTGCCGACCAACGCGTCACGCAGCACACCTCGGACGTCGGCGCGATCGTGCACGTCGAGGCTGCTCAGCGGCTCGTCGAGCAAGACCACGTCCGGCGTTCTGACGAGGGCGCGAGCGAGCGCGACGCGCTGCCGTTCTCCACCCGACAGACCGCCGGGGCGACGATCGACCAGGTCGAGGCATCCGACCAGTGACGCCGCACGCTCGACGCGCTGTACCGCCTCGCCGGTCAGGCGCCGACGACGACTGATCCCGAAGCCGATGTTCTCGCCGACGCTCAGATGCGGCAGGAGCGGGCTGTGCTGGAACACCATGCCCACCCCGCGCTCCCCGGGACGCGTTGCCGTGAGGTCGACGCCACCGATCCTGACCTCGCCGGCGTCGGGGACCTCGAGCCCGGCGATGATCCGCAACAGCGTGCTCTTGCCCGTGCCGGAGCGCCCGAGGACCGCGACGATCTCACCGGCCCGGACGTCGAGGTCGAGGCCAGCGAGCACCGGGCGAACTCCCCACCGCTTGCTGACGCCGCGTACCGAGACGTCGTTGGTCACGGTTGCCCCCGGTCGAACGCGTCGCGCGTCTCGGTTCTGAGCGAGGAGATCAGCTCGGTCGCCTCGCCGCCGACGACGTCGAACACCGCCTCTTCGATCAAGACGTCCGACAGGTCTTCGATCTCGGGCCAGGTCGACAGACTCGGCAGCGGCCGGATCGACGGGATCGCGTCGAGGAAGACCTGCGACCGCGAGGGCGGCAGGTCGGGGTCGAGGAACGCCGACGACTCGGCCACCGTGATGCGTGACGGCACCGTCCGGCCGGTGCGCGCAAGTATCTCGGCACCGACCTCGCCAAGCGCGTACTCGACGAACTCCCACGCAGCGTCGTGGTTCGACGACGCTGTCGTGAGGCAGAAGGCGTCGGAGTGCAACACGTTCGCCGGCTGGCCGTTCGAAGGGATCGGGGCGACGTCCCAGGCGAAGTCGTCGATCGAACGGAACTGCGGCACCGACCGCCGTGACGACATGAACATCGCCAAGCGCCCGTTCAAGAACCGTGATTCGAGACGCTCCGACTCCATCTCCTCATCGGTCGGTATCACGCCCCGCCCGCCGCGGAGATCGATGAACTTCTGGAGTGCTCGCACGGCGGGAGCGTTGTCGAGGGTGTACCCGGTCGGCTGTGCGTCGTCGTCGAACAGTTCGCCGCCTTCCGACCAGACGAACGGCGCGAGCCGCACGATGCCCGGCTCCACCCCCAGCCCGTACTGCTCGACCGTTCCATCACCGTCGTCGTCGAGCGTCATCGCCGCGGCGACCTCGACCATCTCGGCCCACGTCCAGTCGGCGGCCGGCACGTCGAGGCCCGCGGCGGCGAACGCGTCGGCGTTGTAGTACACGGCCAGGCTCGACACGTTCTGCGGAATGCACATCTGTTCGCCGTCCCACACGAAGGCGTCTCGTGCGACCTCGTACAGACCGTCGAGGTCGAAGGTCGGCGATACGTCGGCGAACGGTCCGAGCGGCTGCAGCGCTCCCTTCGACGCGAACTGCCCGAAGAAGCGGTAGTTGACGAGGAAGAGCTCGGGTGGCGACCCGGCCGCAATCGCCGTCGAGATGCGGGTGAGGAGATCAGAACGACTCGCCGCAACGACCAGGTCGACCTCGACGTCGTCGTTCGTCGCCTCGAATGCGTCGACCAACTCGCGGTAGGCAGCAGCCTCCTCCGGCTCACCGAACACCAGGAAGCTCACCTCCCCGTCGCCACCTCCGCCACCACACGCTGCGACGAACACGGCGACGGCGACCAGCAGGCCGACCAGCCGTGGGCGACGAGTGGTCATGATTCCGCTCCACGCAACGACGCGAACAACCACCGCTGGGCGATGGCGAACACGATCACCACCGGCGCCGTGGCGACCACGCATCCGGCGAGCACCACCGAGACGTCTTCTCCGCCGACGAGTTGCAGCGAGCGCAAGCCGAGCGGCACGGTGAACTTCTCGTTCGACGTGACGAACACCAGCGGATTCAAGAAGTCGCTCCACGTCGCCGCGAACGCCAAGGTGCCGACGGCGATCGTCATCGGGCGAGCCATCGGCAGAGCGATGCCGAACCAGGCGCGCCACGGGGACACGCTCTCGAGTTCGGCGACGTCGAACACGCTCCGAGGCAGCATCGAGAAGCTCCAGGCGAAGAGCAGCACCGACAGGGCGTTCACCCCGAACAACGCGGGAGCGATCAACGGCACCATCGTGTCGAGCACGCCGAGTTCACGGTAGACGCCGAAACGCCCGATCAACAGTGCGGTCGTCGGAACGACCATGCCGATGACGGCGAGACCGATAAGGAACCGTGCGATCGAGCGCGGTGCCCGAGCGATGACGAACCCGGCCAACGACGCACACCCGACCGCCAACGGCGTGGCGATCAGGGCGACCACGACCGAATTGGTCAACTGACGAGCGAGATCGACGAGGTGAAACGCCTCGCGATAGCTGTCGAATCCGGCATCGGACGGCAGCAGTTCGGGTCGGCGCAACGGCGGCGAATCAGGTGGCCGGAGCGATCCGACGAACAACACGACAGCTGGCAGGGCCAACGCCACGGCGACGACGACGAGCGACGCCGTCCGCAGCCTCGAAGCCCCCACGGCACCCGCCGAAACCGGATGCGCGTCCGGTGTCCCGTGAACTGGCAACCGTGCTCCCCCTCGTGCTCGCGATCACGCCGACTGTAGCTCTCGCACCCGTCGGCGAGCTCACTCTCGGCGGTCGTTCGATCGTCACGTCATCGCAGGTTTTCACGAGCTGTTCAAGACATCGCCTCGATCGACCGAATAACATGAGTGACCATGCGTGTTCCTCGCACCTTCATCTTCGTGGACCTTTCCGGATTCACGAATTACACGGCTGCCTTCGGCGACGACGCGGCCGGGCGGGTGTTGAGCGCGTTTCGCACGATCGTCCGGTCGGTTGCATCCGAACGCGGCGTCCGTATCGCCAAGTGGCTGGGTGACGGCTGCATGTGCGTCGCCGTCAACCAGCGCGACGCACTCGAGTTCGTGCTCGACCTCGAACAGCGGGCCGCCGACGTGTGCAGCCCACTCACCGTCCGTGCCGGTCTTGCCACCGGTCACGCGCTGCTCTTCGAAGGCGACGACTACATCGGCTCCGCCGTCAACATGGCCGCTCGTCTCTGCGACCACGCCAAGGGCGTCGAAGTCCTGATGCCGACCATGCACATCGAACGCCTGCCCGAAGGCGTGAGCGCTGAGCCGTACGGCGAAGTCGAGTTGCGTGGATTCCCGGGGCCGATCAACGTGGTCGAGCTCACCGGCGTCCCGCAGCCCGTCGATTCCGACGCAAGCGACCTGTGGACCCGCACGCCGTTCATCTGAACGCCCGTCCAGTCTCGTAGTTCTCATGTCGTTCCGCCGCGGTGCCGCACTCCCCGTCTCGACGACGCTCGGTTTCGCCGAGTCGTCCGATCTCGGCCCCACCGCGGGCAACGGGTTCTACAAACGCTGGCCCGACGACCTCGCACTGCTCGCCGATCTCGGCGTCGCCGATCTCCGGTTGACGTTCGACTGGGCTCGGCTCCAGCCCAAGCCTGGTGAGTTCGCCGGCGACTGGGTCGAGCGGTACGAGAACCTGTTCGCCGCGGCCGATGCCATCGGCATCTCGGTGTGGGGTGCCATGTACGACAGTGGCGTGCCGAAGTGGTTCGCCAACGAAGGCGGCATCGACGACGACGAGGCGCTCACCCGCTGGTGGCCTCGGTGGATCGAGCGTGTCGCCGACACCTTCGGCGCTCACGTCGACGGCTGGATCCCGTTCGCGGTGCTGCCGGACTCGCTCCCCGATCAGGTGTGGATCGACACGTGGCGCGTGCTCGGTGCCGGCGAACCGCCGGTCGTGGCCTCGCTCGCCGCCGCCGACGGATACAGCTTCGCCGGGCGTCGCAACGGCGAATTCGACGTGCTCGGCGTGGCGCTTCCGACGCATCTGGCCGATGACCTCGCCGTGACCGACGACGATCTCCGACTGGCCGCCGAACACTGGGAACAGACGCTCAACGACGCTGCCGCCGCCGCGCCCGACGAGCCGATCATGATCAGTTCGTTCACCCCCGCTCACATCGATCCCGACGTGAGCGGCCGGATGATGGAACGCCTCGTCGGGGCGATCGACGCAGCGATCGGCGATGGCATCGACGTCACGACGTGCCTGGTCGAACCAGCGATCGCCGGACCCGACGCTCCCTCGGCCCTCGTCGGCTCCGACCGCACGGCGCTGCCCGCGGCCGACGCCTTCCTCATCGCCCCCGGCGACTGAACCGACCGACCGGCCGCGGCGGCCCGACCACCGCGTCGGGGAGTCGTCCGGTCAGAGGGTCTTCGGGTAGTAGGCGCCCACGTCGGTGGTGAGCACATCGGAGGTGAAATCGGAGTCGAACGGCCAGTCGGCCTCTTCGCCCTTCACCGGCATCTGGACGAACTGTCCGTACTTGCCGCCGACGCGTTCGCGACCAAGCAGCGACCACGCCTGACGCTTGTACGTCCAGTTGTCGGGCTGCAGCCGATGGCAGGCGTTGAAGTGAGCGATCGCCGCGTCGCGCTCGCCCTCCTGCCACAGTTGATTGGCCAACTCGAAGTGTGCCGCTCCCTCCGACTGACCGGTGCTGCGCGGCTGCGACGCCGCGATCACCTGCGACGGCGTCATGACGTACTGGCTGTCGGCGCCGTTGGCGACCCAGTCGCGGATCGCGTCACCGTAGGCCGCCCGGTCCTGGCCGGAGCCGAGGATGTCCCACTGACCGGCGCCGCCCTCGGGAGCTGCCGGTGCGTTGGGGGCCGACGAGAGTTCGGGCCAGCCCTCGAGCATGTCGTCGGGCATCGAGAGTCGTCCTTCGGGCCAACCCGGTTCGGGTGGACGCACGATGATGCCGTTCTCGTCGATCCAGACGACGTTGGGAATGTTGACGACGCCGAACAGCGCGTCCATCTTGTGCGTCGGGTCGAGCAGCGACGGGTGCTCGGGCGATGCGGCTTCGATCAGCGACCGAGAGGCGTCGGGGCCACTCAGTTCGAGCGAGACGGTGACGACCTCGAAGCCGTCGGCGTGGAGTTCGTCACGGAGTGCCTGCCACCCGGGCAGATCGAACGAACAACCTCAATAGGGCGCCCACGAGACGATGACGACCTTCTTGCCACGCAGCGACGACAACCGGAACTCGTTGCCGTCGATGTCGTCGAGGACGAGTTCGGGCGCTTCGGCAGTCGCGAGTGCACGGTCGCCGAGCGACTCGGGACCGATGGCCCAACGGCCGGACGTGTCGTCGTGCACGATCGCCATGCCGAGGCGTTCGGCCGTGGCAGCGAGGTCGAAGTCGCCGCCGCCGAGGGGCACGCAGACCTCGCCTTTGCAGGCGCCTTCGGGCTTGATCTCCCAGCCGGTACCGGCTGCGAACTGGTCGGCGGTCAGTTCGAGTGTGGTGGTCAGCATGATCAGACCCTTCCGCGATAGGTGGCTGATGCGCCGGACGAATCCTTGTTGAGCCGTTTGCTCAGGTGCAGTCCTTCGAGCACGAACTCGACGGCGGAGGCAACAGCGGCTTCCGACTCGTCGCCACCCGTGAGCGCCATGACCGGCTCGCGGAGCGCAGCGACATCGGTGACGAGCTTGGCGAGATCGGCGCTGGTGACGTCTTCGCCGGTGTGGGCGATCGCTCCCTCCTCGAAGGCGTCGACGACGTCGCGGGTCTGACCGGGGTCGATCGCTTCCTTGAACACGGTGAGCACGGCGCCCTTGATGAGCGTGTCGAGAATCATCCCTTCACGCCCTTCCTCGAGCGACTCGATCTCGATCTTGCCCTGCGAGCTGGCGGGCAGCGCGTCGAGGTCGTCGACGCGGGCGACGATGTCGGTCTCACCCGATCGCAGTCCTCGGCGCAGCGCATTGGCCGACAACGCCTCGTAGTTGCTGACGCTCAGACGCACCGACACACCGCTGCGCTGATTGACCTGGTTGCTCGAACGAGCCAGATGGCTGAACGTGGCGACCACGTCGGTCAGGAAGTCGGGCACGCGGACGGTGATCGGACCATCGGGCGTCTCCACATCGAGCGGCACGGCCTCCTGCTTCATGATCGCGACCTCGGTGGCGACCTCGAGCGGGTAGTGCGTGCGAATCTGCGAGCCGAAGCGGTCCTTGAGCGGGGTGATCATGCGGCCGCGGTTGGTGTAGTCCTCCGGGTTGGCCGACGCCATCAGGATGACGTCGAGCGGGAGGCGGATCTTGTAGCCGCGGATCTGAACGTCGCGCTCTTCGAGCACGTTGAGCAGGCCGACCTGGATGCGCTCGGCGAGGTCGGGAAGCTCGTTCATGGCGAAGATGCCGCGGTTGGTTCGCGGCACGAGGCCGTAGTGCAGCGTCAGTTCGTCGGAGAGGTAGCGGCCTTCGGCGACCTTGATGGGGTCGACTTCGCCGATGAGGTCGGCGATCGACGTGTCGGGGGTGGCCAGCTTCTCGCCGTAGCGGGTGTCGCGGTGCACCCACGAGATCGGGGCGTCGTCGCCGTGTTCGGCGACGAGGTCGATCGCGTGCTTCGACACTGGGTTGTACGGGTCGTCGTTGATCTCGCTGCCGGCGATGATCGGCATCCACTCGTCGAGCAGACCGGTGAGCGACCGGATCATGCGGGTCTTCGCCTGACCGCGTTCACCGAGGAAGATCACGTCGTGTCCGGCGAGCAGCGCGTTCTCGAGCTGCGGCATGACCGTGTCTTCGTAGCCTTCGACGCCGCTGAACAGGGGCTCACCTGCAACGACCTTGGCGATCGCGTGTTCGCGGATCTCCTGCTTGATGGGTCGTGACACCCATCCGGATGCGCGGAGTTCGCCCAGCGTGGACGGCCGATCAGAGTTCTCGTCTGCCATGTGTCGAACCTAGTTCACGATCACCGAACCCTCACATCGGAGCCACGCGACCACATCGAGCCCGACCACATCGAGCCTGGGCAAAAATCACCCCCACGCGACCACATCGAGCCTGGGCAAAAATCACCCCCACGCGACGACAATTGGCCTGGGCAGAAATCACCCCCACGCGACCACTTTGAGCCTGGGCAAGAATCACCCTCACGCGACGACAATTGGCCTGGGCAGAAATCATCCTCTCGGGTGGCATCTGCGGGGGTGGGGCATTGCGGCGTACGATCGGGCTGATGGAGTTGGGAGGCCGGTGGGTCGCAACCGAAGCGAACGACGACGTGCGTCGCTTCGGCATCGGTCTCGACAGCGACGACTCGTCGTGGTTGGAGGTCGAGGTGCCCGGCCACTGGCAGCAGACTCCGGAGTTCGCGAACAGCGACGGCCCGCTCATGTATCGGCACCGCTTCGAATCGGCTCCCCCGGCCGAGGGTCGCCGGCGCTGGATCACCTTCGACGGCGTCTTCTACCAGGCCGATGCGTGGCTCGACGGCGCCTACCTCGGCGACCCGGAGGGCTACTTCTTCCCGCACAGCTTCGATGTCACGCAACTCGCCAGGATCGGCGAGGAGCACGTTCTGGCCGTCGAGGTCGCGTGTTCGCCGCAACACGGCGCTCGGTCGAACATCACGGGCGTCCTCCAGTCGTCCGACGTCGTGCCCACCGGATGGAATCCTGGCGGTCTGTGGCGTTCGGTCCGGATGTACGACACCGGCCCGGTTCGCATCGATCGGCTGCGTGTGCTGTGTCGCGACGCCGACGTGCGTCGCGCCCACGTTCGCATCACGGCGCAACTCGACAGCCTCGCCCCACACGAGATCGTCGTCCGGACCCGACGCGACGGACAGGTCGTCGACGAACACACCTCAGCGGTCGCCACCGGCCGGAACGAACTCGAGTGGACGATCGACATCCGCGACCCCGATCTCTGGTGGCCGCGTGAACTCGGCGATCAGCCACTCACCGTGCTCACGGTCGAGATCGAGGTCGACGGCGAACGCAGCGACGAGCGGATGCGCCGGATCGGGCTGCGCCAGATCGAGTGGAACAACTGGATCTGCTCGGTCAACGGCGAACGCCTCTTCCTCCGTGGCACCAACCTCACTCCGATCACGGTCGGGCTCGCCGACACCACCGACGAGTTGATCGAACGCGATCTCGACCACGTCCTGGCACTCGGTCTCAACACGATCCGGGTGCGCGGACACATCAGCCGACGGTGTCTCTACGACCGCGCCGACGAGTTGGGTCTGTTGATCTTGCAGGACTTCCCGCTCGAGCGCACGCACGCTCGGTCGGTTCGCAGCCGCGCCGTCGACCAGGCAACTGCGACGGTCGACTCGCTCGGTCACCATCCATCGATCGCGTCGTGGACGGCTCACAACGAACCGACCAACGCCGACCGCAGCGCCAACGCGGGCTGGCGTGGACGGCTCCGCCGAGTGGCCGCGCAACAGCTCCCGTCGTGGAACAAGTCGGTGCTCGACCGATGGGTGAAGCGTTCGTTCGAGCGTGCCGACGACAGCCGGACCACCGTCGCCCACTCTGGCGTCCTCCCCCACCTGCCGCAGCTCGACGGCACCGACAGCCACCTCTGGTTCGGGTGGCGGCACGGCGATGCGAGCGGGCTCGCCAAGCAGGCGAAGCTGCTCCCGAGCACGGTGCGGTTCGTCAGCGAGTTCGGCTCCGACTCCGTGCCCGAGAGCACGCCGTTCATCGACGAAGCAGCGAAGGGGTCATGGCCCGACGTCGACTGGGACGCGCTCGAAGCCGACCACGGCTACCAGCGCGCCATCTTCGACGAGCTCCTGCCGCCCGACACGTTCCCGTCGTTCGACGAGTGGCGACACACCACGCAGCTGTACCAGTCGCACGTGCTCAAGGTGCAGATCGAGACGCTGCGACGGCTGAAGTACCGACCCACCGGCGGCTTCTGTTTCTCGCACCTGGCCGACGCGATGCCGGCCATTTCGTCGAGCGTGCTCGACCACGAGCGCATTCCGAAAGACGCCTACGAGACGGTGCGGCTCGCGTGCGCTCCGGTCATCGTCGTCGCTGATCAGCTCCCCGACTGGATCAATCCCGGCGATGCGTTGAGCGTCGACGTGCACCTCGTCAACGATCGACGCGTCGCCATCGACGACGCGTCGGTCTCGGCGGTGGTGTCGTGGGCGGGCGGAAGCACCACGTTCCGGTTCGGTGGTCCGGTGCAGCCCGACGAGGTCGCCAAGGTCGGCACCCTCGACATGGTCGTGCCCGACACGCTCGGCGAACTCGCGATCGAGATCGTCGCGAGCGACCCGACCGGCGCGCTGGCCCACAACCGTTACACCACCGCCGTCACCATCCCGCCCGAATGACCGACTGCGTCATCCGGTGTCAGACACCAGATGACGCACGCGGTTCCGACGAGTTGTCGGGATCAGGCGAGGTAGCCGACCACGTCGACCGTGATGTCGGCAGCGGCTGAGGTGTAGATGCACGCCTGACCGCTCGCGTCGAGCGAGGCGACGATCTCGTTGCCGCCGTTCACTCCAGGGACGTAGTTCAGCGCAGCGACCTCGGGTCGTGGCGACACACACGGGTGCACCGTCAGGAACCCCACGCTCTCCGGATTGATCGCCGTGACGTTCAAGATCGCCGCCTTCGCATCGCCCGGCACGCCGCCGCGACCGCCCACCTGCAGCGTGTACTCCGAACCCGCGGAGCGCTTGCCCTCCTTCTCCGACATGTCGTCGACGGTCTCGCCGTTCGCTCTGGTGTCGAGGATGCGAGCGGGAGACACCGAGTTCAGCGCCGTGCCGTTCGGGATGTAGCCGGTCACGTCGACCGTGAGGTTCATTTCGGTCGACACGAACAGACAGATGTCGCCGTTCGCATCGACCTGCGCGATCAGTTCGTTGCCCCGGTTGACGCCAGCGACGACGTTGAGCGACGACGCGTTCGGCGCGGTGGGGAGGCACGGGTGCGCCGTGACGTACCCGTTGCCCGAGGCGCCGATCGATGTGACGTTCACGATGACGGCGGCGGCGTCGGCGGGGACACCACCTCGACCAGCCACGCTCAACTGTTCGAACGCGCCCGCAGGAACCCGACCACGGCCGGCGGCGCGGCCGTCGACGGTCGTTGCTCCGATTCGAGTGTCGAGCAAACGGGCAGGCGTCAACGGCATCCCCCGACCCTCGCCGGGCATGAACGCGACGACGTCGACCGTGAGATGTACGGAACTCGAGGTGTAGAAACACGCCGCGCCGTTCGCGTCGAGCGGCACCGTGACCTCGTTGCCCAGGTTGACTCCAGCGGTGTAGTTGAGCGATGACGCGTTCGGCGGCGTCGGGAGGCACGGGTGAACGGTGACGAACCCGTTGCTGTCGGCGCCGATAGCCGTCACGTTGATCGTCGCGGCCTTTGCGTCGGCGGGCACACCGCCTCGTCCTGCGATCTGGACCTTGTACTCGTCGCCCGCGCCGAGTTTCCCGTCGCCGTTGAAGTCGTCGTCGACCGTCGATTTGCCAGCGCGAGTGTCGGCGAGACGTGCCGGCGACAGCGCGGCGAGCGGGGGCGGCACGTCCAGAATCGTCACGGTCGCCTCGGCATCGGAGATCGTCGTGTCAACTGGGTTGGAGAGGTTCACCGCGAACGTCTCCGACGGCTCCGCGATCGTGTCGTCCGTGATCGGGACGTCGACGGTCTTCACACCGGTTTCGCCAGCGGCCCACGACACGGTGCCGGTCGTTGCGGTGTAGTCGTCGCCCGCAGTTGCCGAACCGTCAACCGTAGCGAGGTCGACGCTGATGGGGAGGTCGACCGAGCCGGTGCGCTCCACCTCCACCGACACCACACCTGCGTTCTCGTCGACGGTCGCGTCGGCCACAGCGACCGAACTCACCGGGTCGACCTCGACGGCGCCGATGTCGATCGTGCCGATCTTGCGCGGGCCACCACGCTGGTCGGTCGCAGGTTCACCAGCGATGGCTGGATCGCCGGCGTCGACGGCCGCGGACCCGCTGAGCGGCGGAGCGACTCGAGTCTCACCGCCGAAATCGCCGACCGGGGACAGATCGGCCGTGTCGGATTCGACGTTCGACGCTCCGAGGCCGGAGCCGACGGGCACCAACGAGTTCGTTGCCGTGACGCTGCCCGGACCGTCGACGAATACCGCAGTGCCTCCGTTCTCCGTGAGGATCGTGTGATCGATGGTGACGTCGGCGGCGTACACCTCGATGCCACCGCTGCTCGCACCTGCGCCGTTGCCGGCGATGGTGGAGTGAGCGATGTCAACGGTGCCGTCGTACAGGTTGAGGGCATGGTCCCCCGCCCCGCCGTTGTCGATCAGCGTGGAACTGGCGATCGAAAGAGTCCCGAGACCTCGATCAGCGGAGACCGCCTCTTCCTCGGAGCCGGTGATCGTGACACGGTTCAGGGTCATGTCCCCCACGTACCTGAGGTACAGACCCACCTCCCCGGCATCGGCGATCTCGGTATCGGTGATGGTGACCACTCCGTCTTCGGCCCGGCGAACACGAATTCCCTCATCACCGGCCCCACTCACGGTGGCCCGTTCGATGGTGATGTCACCTGGGAGCGATGCACCGACCGAACTCTCGATGTAGTTGAGTTCGATGCCCGTGTCGTCGGGGCTGCTGACGGAGACATCCGAGATCGACACGTCGGACGCGTAACGAATCTCGATGCCGCCGTCGCGCTCGGACCCCACCGTGGCGTTCGAAATGTTGATGGCGCCGTCGTAGATGCGTCGCATTCCGACCTCACCGTTGACCTCGACCTCATCGATGCTGATGTCGGCATCGTACGCCCGATACAGGTACAAGCTGGCATACCGCTCGCCGACCACTCGAGAATCGGTGATCGACACGTCACCGTGCATGCGCCGGGCGCGAAGGTACGCCCCGTTGGTGCCGGTGAGCTCGACATTGGAGATGGTGGTGTCTCCGAAGCCGTACAGGCGGAAGGAGGTGTCATCTCCGGCGCCCGTCACGTTCGACACCGTCAGCGTGGGGCTCGTGGCAACCCCGGTGTCGGCGTACAACTGCATGTCGTTGTCGGTGTCGACGCCCGTTGCACTCGCCGTGACATCGGTGATCGTGACGGCTGCCCCTGCGACGTCTTGCAAGCTCCAGGCGTCACCGTTGTCGACGAGTTCGAGATCGGTCAGTGTCACGTCGCCCTCGACGAAGTCGTCGACATAGATCGCGTCGTTGTCGTTGCCGGTGAACGTGGAGTTGGTGACGCTGAGGTTGCCCCGAACTTCTTCGAGACCGACACCCGCGCGACCGTTGTCGTCGAACGTCGATCCGGAGATCATCACATCGCCGTAGACGTCATCTGCGTAGATGGCGCTCGAGTCGTTGCCCGTGAGCGTCGAATCCATCACGGTCAGGTCGTGGACCTGGTTCATCGCCACGCCACGACTGCCGTTTTCCGTCAGCGTCGAGTCGCTGATCGACACCGACCCCGTGACGCTCTCGAAATTCACGCCGTCGGAGGAACTCCCCGAGATGTCGACACGGGTCAGGGTGAGAGTCGGGCCGCCCCCGTTGTCCGATACCTCGATGCCGTCGTCGGGGGCCGCCTCGATCGACAGGTCGGTCACCGTGACCGAGTGGTTGTAGATGTACAACACGTCGCCGTCGTTCGACGTGAGGGTGAGGGCGTCGCGCCCCAGACCCGTGATCGTGAGATCGGTAACGATCCTGAGTTGGCCATTCGTCAGGCCGTCGAATTCGATCGTCGCCCCGGCAAGCGACGGATCGAACACGATCGTGTCGCCGTCTGCGGCAGTGTCGATCGCTTCTCGGAGCGTCAGCCCATCGGCCGGGTCGTCGGATGCGGTGTCGACGGTCAGCGTCGCGGCGCCGACAGGCCCGCCGTCTCCGACGACGAGCATGCCGCCAATGACGGTGATCGCTCCCCCGACGCGGCTCGCCTTGCGTGCGCGGTTACCTGCTGGTGTGGTCATCTGCTCATCCCTCTCCACGGCGTCACCGCCGCCCGTCAAATTTTCGACGGAGCCAGCATGCCACAGCAGCGCGGCCCGAACGTGAACTCGAGCAACGTGAGGCCTTCGACGCACTCCTCACTCAGCGAGCATCGGGCGCCGCGGAGGTGAGATCAGCGGCGGGAGAGGGCTTTGCGGTTCTTGATCTTCGACTTGAGGTAGTCGGCGTTCATCAGGGCGATCGAGTCGATCGAGATCTCCTTCGGACACGCCGAGCTGCACTCACCGTGGTTCGTGCACGAACCGAAGTACTCCTCCATCGTCTCGACCATGGCCTCGGTGCGCTTGAAGCGCTCGGCCTGGCCCTGCGGGAGCAGGTTGAGGTGTGCGATCTTGGCTGAGGTGAAGAGGCTCGCTGCACCGTTCGGGCACGCTGCCACGCAGGCGCCGCAACCGATGCACTCGGCGTTGTCCATCGCCGAGTCGGCGACCGGCTTCGGGATCGGGATGAGGTTCGCGTCGGGGGCCCCACCGGTCGGCGCGGTGATGAAGCCACCCGACTCGATGATCCGGTCGAACGGAGCCCGGTCGACCATGAGGTCCTTGATGATCGGGAACGCCGTCGCACGGAACGGTTCGATCACGATCTCGGCACCCGACTCGAACGTACGCATGTGCAGCTGACACGTGGCGGTGGCCTTCTCGGGGCCGTGCGCCTGACCGTCGATCATCAACGAGCAGGTGCCACAGATGCCCTCGCGGCAATCGTGGTCGAAGACGATCGCTTCCTTGTTCTCCTCGATGAGGCGTTCGTTCAAGATGTCGAGCATCTCGAGGAACGACGCTTCGTCGCTGATCTCGGGGATCTGGTGGGTTTCGAAACGGCCTTGCTGACCGGGTCCGTCCTGGCGCCAGACCTTGAGGGTGATGTTGGTGAGTGTGGTCACTGCTCTGCTTCTCTTCTCAGACTCTGCGTTCGATGCTCTGCTGGATTCGCCTGGGCGTCACTTGTAGCTACGGGTCGCGAACTTCACGACTTCGTACTCGAGTTGCTCACGGTTCTCGATCGGGGCCGACGGGTCGCCGCTCCATTCCCACGCCGTGACGTGAGCGAAGTCTTCGTCGTTGCGGAGTGCTTCGCCCTCTTCGGTCTGGTGTTCGGAACGGAAGTGTCCGCCGCAGCTCTCCTCACGGGTGAGTGCGTCTTTGCACATGAGCATGCCGAGTTCGAAGAAGTCGTCGACGCGCGCCGCCTTCTCGAGGGTCTGGTTGAGGCTGGTGCCGTTGCCGGTGACCTTGAGGTCCTTCTTGAACTCTTCGTGCAGTGCCGGGATCTCCGACAGTGCCTTCTCGAGGCCGGCCTCGTTGCGGTCCATGCCGCAGTAGTCCCAGATGATCTTGCCGAGTTCACGGTGGAAGTGGTCGGGACCCCGTGTGCCGTTGATGGCGAGGTAGCCGTTGTAGCGCTCGGTCGCCTCGGTTTCGGCGGCCTTGAACGCTTCGTGGCTCGTGTCGGGAACCGGCTTGTTGAGCAGGTCGGCGAGGTACGGGGCGATCGTGTACGGCAGCACGAAGTAACCGTCGGAGAGGCCCTGCATGAGCGCCGACGCACCGAGACGGTTGGCGCCGTGATCGGAGAAGTTGGCTTCACCGGCACAGAAGAGTCCGGGCACCGTGGTCTGCAACTCGTAGTCGACCCACAGGCCGCCCATCGTGTAGTGGCTCGCCGGGTAGATGCGCATCGGGCGCTCGTACGGGCTCTCGCCCGTGATGCGCTCGTACATGTCGAACAGGTTGCCGTAGCGCTCCTTGATCGTGTCGGCACCGAGCCGTTCGATCGCCGCAGCGAAGTCGAGGTACACGCCGTTCTTCAGCGGTCCGACACCGCGACCGGAGTCGACCGCACGCTTGGCGGCTCGCGACGACACGTCGCGCGGCGCCAGGTTGCCGAAGCTCGGGTAGATGCGTTCGAGGTAGTAGTCGCGCTCTTCGTCGGGAACCTCCGACGCCGGGCGGGTCTCGTCGGGGTTCTCGGGAACCCAGATGCGACCGTCGTTGCGGAGCGACTCGGACATGAGCGTGAGCTTCGACTGGAAGTCGTCGGCCTGCGGAATGCACGTGGGGTGGATCTGCGTGTAGCAGGGGTTGGCGAATCCGGCACCTCGGCGGTGCGCACGCCACGCCGCGGTGACGTTGCAGGCCATGGCGTTGGTCGACAGGTAGAAGGCGTTGCCGTAGCCACCGGTTGCGAGCACGACGGCGTGCGCCGAGTGCGAGCTGACCTCACCGGTCATGAGGTCACGGGTGACGATGCCGGCGCAACGGCCGTCGATGTTGACGACGTCGACCATCTCCATGCGGTTCCAGAGCTTGACGTTGCCGAGGCCGATCTGGCGGGCGAGCTGCTGGTAGGCACCGATCAGAAGCTGCTGGCCGGTCTGGCCGCGGGCGTAGAACGTACGGCTGACCTGTGCGCCACCGAACGAACGGTTGTCGAGCAGACCGCCGTACTCGCGGGCGAACGGCACGCCCTGGGCGACCATCTGGTCGATGATGTTGACCGACACCTCGGCGAGGCGGTGGACGTTGGCTTCACGGGCACGGAAGTCGCCGCCCTTGACCGTGTCGTAGAACAGACGGTGAACGCTGTCGCCGTCACCCTGGTAGTTCTTCGCGGCGTTGATGCCGCCCTGGGCAGCGATCGAGTGGGCACGCCGCGGCGAGTCGTGGAACGTGAACGACTCGACCTGGTAGCCGAGCTCACCGAACGTGGCGGCTGCCGATGCACCGGCGAGGCCGGTGCCCACGACGATGATCTTGAACTTGCGCTTGTTGGCCGGGTTGACCAACTTCTGATCGGCGATGTAGTTCGACCACTTGTCGGCCATCGCCCCTTCAGGGATCTTCGAATCGAGTTCGAACGTCATTCTCCGGCCTCTTCTCCGACGGGGTGTGTGACGGCAGCCGGGTCGTACTCGACCACTCCCGCCATGACTGCGACCGGGAACGAGACGTTTCCGGCCACGATGAGTGCTGCGGTGCCGATCGCGATGTTGCGACGCCACGCGTTGAACTTCGGGTTGTTCCAGCCGAGCGACTGGAACAGCGACCAGACGCCGTGGAACAGGTGGATACCCAGGGCGACGTTGCCGACGATGTAGAGGATCGCCACCGGGATACGGCTGAGCGATTCACTGATGTTGTAGTAGGCGGCGCCGACGACGTGGTCGGGGTGCACGAACCCCCACGTGAGGTCGGCGAGGTGCCAGACGATGAAGATCGACACGATCGAGCCGGTCCAGCGCATCGAACGGCTCGCGAAGTTGGCGACCTGGTAGTCACGGGCCGACTGGTACTTGACCGAGCGAGCTTCGTGGTTCATCTTCGTGAGTCCGGCGGCGGCGTGGATGTGCAGCGCGACCGCAGCGATCAGCACGATGCGCAGACCCCAGAGCACGTACGTGCGCGGGAGCAGCGGCACGGCGAGCTCACGCAGGAACTCTCCGTAGATGTCGATGTCGTAGGCACGCTCACCGTTGCCCTCGTCGATGACACCGAGGTACATCTTGAGGTTGCCGATCATGTGCGTGATGACGAAGCCGATGCCGATCAGGCCGGTCACCGCCATGACGTACTTCTTGCCGACCGCAGTTGCGTACAGGTCGAGAACGAACGGTTTCTTCTTCGCCGGTTCCTTGACGGCGGTGCCCGTCACAGGTCCTCGGCTCAACGTCTGTGCCATAGGACCTGAACCTACTCGCCCGCGTCCGGACCGCACCGAATCCGCCGCCGTCGATCCTTCATGGCGTTCGTCACGCGACGCCGCGCCGCCGGCCTGCGGACGGTCGGCGCCTGCGAGCGACGACCGGTTCACGCTTCGTTCACGGCAGTGTCGGAACGTTGCCGCATGGACCTTCGCCGTGTCACCGCCTCCGCGATCGTGTGCTGCCTCGCTGCGCTCGGTGCCGCCTGCTCGTCCGGGTCGGCGCCGGGCGTCACGATCGAGGTGACCATCTCGGGGGATGGCGTCGACCAGGCGCTGGTGTATCCGGACGGCCGGCGGGCGCCGTTCACCCCCGACCTCGAACTCGACGACCCGTACGAATACCGCGGTGAGTCGATGGTCGTCGATCTGCCGTGGACGACCACGGTGTCGGTGCTGGAGGACGGCAGCACCGAGTTCGAGGTCGCCGCGTTCAACCAGGGCGATGCAGGCGAACTCACCTGCGCTGCCGACTGGAAACAAGCCGATGGCGACGGCACGTGGGACCGCACCAATGGCTACCTGGTGTCGTGTTCGGGCGACTTCAGCTTCCGCGACGACGGCGAGGTGCGACTCGACCCGGGTGGCCGATCGGTCTCGTTCGAGGCCCGCGAAACTCGTCTCGCGGAGATCGCCGAGGCGAAACGGCTCGAACGCGAACGCATCGCACGGGTCGCCGCGGCCACCGAGGCCGCTGTCCCTCCCGGCCCGGTCGAACTCGACGGCTGGCGCATCGAGATCACGGGAGTCGACCGAGACGCTGCCGACTTCCTGGAGGCGTACTCGTCGAGGAACCGGGTCGGCGGTAGTCGCCGAGCGATCCTGACCGAGGTGACCGCCACACGGATCGCTGACGCACCCGGCCGGGCCAGCGACATCCAGATCGGAGCGATCGGTGGCTACGACCTCGTCGTCTACGACCACGACGACGACGATTGCGGCGCCCACGTTCCCGACTCGTATCTGTCGATCCACGGCCTCACGACGGAACAGCAGCAGGGCGATCAGGTCGTCTTCAACACGTGCGTGATCGTCGAGGAGGAGGATGCCGCCGAAGCGCTCGCCGTCGTCTCGGTGTTCCTCGGCGACGACGCCCCGGTCACGATGCGTCTCCCCGACAACGGGCCGACGGCGAACACGGCGCAGGCCGCCGACTCCGGCAGCACGGAGCAACTCGTCGGGACCGACCTCGTGTTCGATCTCAAGGTGGTCGGCGCATCGGTCGACGACGTCGAGCTTCTGGCCGAGCGGCTCGGCGACACGGTTCGCCCGCCGTCCGACACTCGCTCGTACGTGATGGTCGACGTCGAGGTCACCAACCTCGATCCGCAGGAGTTCGGCCCGATCGCGCCGACGTGGGGCGCCGACTGGACTCTCGTGTCGGGCGACGGCACCGAGCTCTACGACTGGACGTCGTACTGCCCCGGCGTGTTCGACGTGTTCGCCGCCGCCCCGGCTCCCGAGGGAGGCGTCGATTGGAACTTCGGCGACGACCACCTGATGGCGTTCCCCGACGAACCGAAGACGTTCGCCGCCTGTTTCGAGATCGATCCCGCCGACGCCGCAGGATCGGTCGTCCAGATCAGCGTTCCCGCCGACACCGTCACCTTGGCTAGCGGTCTCTGACGGCGACCGTCATGAGCAGCGACGTGTCGTCCGATCGCGAACCGCATGCATCGCAGTGATCGTGAACCGCGGCCTTCCCGAATCGCGAGCTCGACGATGTGACTCGCGCGGGGTCAACCGATCGTGTGACCGGTCGCTCTGATTTCATCGTAACCTCATCGACCGGCCATCATGGTCCGGTTCGACGGGGGGAAGCCCGCGAACGATGACAATCGTTGCGAACCACGCGACGACCGATCACGCCCAGGAGGCACCACCCCGTGGACGTCATTCCATATCTCGCTCTGATCTCAGCTGTCGCTGCGCTCGGACTCGCGGGTTACTACTACAAGGCCGTCGAAGCCGCGCCGCCCGGAAACGAGCGCATGGTCTTCCTGATGACCGAGATCCAGAAGGGCGCCAAGGCGTTCTTGCAGAAGGAATACCAGTGGGTCGGCGCATTCGCCGTCGTCATGGCGATCCTTCTGGCCATCGTCATCGCCCCGCTCGCGGCGGTCACCTACGTCCTCGGCGCCGTGCTCTCGGCGGGTGCTGGCTATGCCGGCATGACCGTTGCGACCATGGCAAACGCTCGCACGACCGAAGCCGCGAAGTCCGGCCCGTCGGCAGCGCTCCCCGTGGCATTCCGCGGTGGCGCCGTCATGGGCTTCTCCGTTGCGGGTCTCGCACTCGGCGGACTCATGATCACCTACCTGGTGTTCGTGACGTTCCTCGAGGTCGACGACGCGTTCGAGATCGTCACGGCCTACGGCCTCGGCGCATCGACGATCGCGCTGTTCTCCCGTGTCGGCGGCGGCATCTACACCAAGGCTGCTGACGTCGGCGCCGACCTCGTCGGCAAGGTCGAAGCCGGTATCCCCGAAGACGATCCGCGCAACCCGGCCACCATCGCCGACAACGTCGGCGACAACGTCGGCGACGTCGCCGGCATGGGTGCCGACCTGTTCGAGTCGTACGCCGGCTCGATCATCGCTCCGATCTCGCTGGTGGCATTCGCCGGTGGCCTCGTGGCCGAGAACGCCGGCGATGCCAACGTGCTCCCGCTGTTCATGTTCCCGATGCTCGTCGCGTTCATCGGCATGGTCGCCTCGATCATCGGTTCGTTCCTCGTCAAGGGTGGCGACTCGACCGACAGCCACGCGCTGAGCAAGGCACTGCACCTCGGCACCAACGTGGCGATGGGCATCACCATCGTCGGCGTCATCGGTGGCGCCTACTGGCTCTTCGGCGACGACGAGATCTTCACCAAGCCGTGGGGCCTCGCCCTCTCGGTCATCGGCGGCCTGCTCGTCGGCTGGGCACTCGGCAAGACCGCCGAGTACTACACCTCCGACGCGTTCGGTCCGGTCAAGAAGATCGCCAAGCAGTCCGAAACCGGCCCGGCCACCACGGTCCTCTCCGGTATCAGCTTCGGCATGATCTCGGTCGCCGCATCGGTCGTCCTCATCCTCGTCGGTGTCGGCGTCGCCTACTGGGGCGGCCTGCAGACGTTCAACGACGCTGAGTTCGGCGGCCTCTACGGCATCGCCGTGGCAGCCATCGGCATGCTCGCCACCACCGGTGTGGTCGTGTCGGTCGACGCCTACGGTCCGATCGCCGACAACGCCGGCGGCATCGCCGAGATGGCCGAGCTCGACCCGTCGGTGCGTGAAGTCACCGACGCCCTCGACTCGCTCGGCAACACCACCGCTGCCGTCGCCAAGGGCTTCGCTGTCGGTTCGGCTGCGCTCACCGCACTCGCGCTCTTCAAGAGCTTCGAGTTCGCCATCACCACTGCCTCCGAAGGCGAGAAGGTGCTCAACCTCGACATCGGTCAGGTCGACGTGTTCGTCGGTCTGTTCCTCGGTGCCGGTCTGCCGTTCCTCTTCGCTGCGCTCACGATCGACGCCGTCGGCCGTGCGGCCAACCAGATGATCGAGGAAGTGCGTCGTCAGTTCCGCGAGATCCCGGGCCTGCGTGAAGGCAAGGAAGGCGTCATCCCCGACTCCGCTCGTTGTGTGGCGATCTCGACCGAGGCCTCCCTCAAGGAGATGGTCATCCCCGGCGCACTCGCTGTCGTCGTTCCGCTCGTCGTCGGTTTCATCGACGTCGACACCCTCGGTGGTCTCCTCGCCGGCGCCCTGGTGACGGGCTTCGCGCTCGCCATCTTCATGGCCAACGCCGGTGGTGCCTGGGACAACGCCAAGAAGTACATCGAGGCCGGCGCTCACGGTGGCAAGGGTTCCGACCCGCACAAGGCTGCCGTTGTCGGTGACACCGTCGGTGACCCGTTCAAGGACACCAGCGGCCCGGCGATGAACATCCTGCTGAAGGTCATGACGATCGTCAGCCTGGTGTTCGCCTCCGCGTTCGTGTGATGACCTTGGTCTGATCCACACCTGATCCGCACGTCTGCCCCGCCGGACGGTTTGTCTCTGAGACAAACCGTCCGGCGGGGCGTCGTCGTTTTCGGACGTCTGTCACATTGACCTCGGCGGGGACGGAGGCGCAAGATCGTTGGCGACGAGTTCGACCTGGTCACGAGCCTGCTCCCCTCTCGCCGACGATTCAGACACCCGACCGGGGCGACACCGGGCGACTCCGACAGCCGCCAGACGTCGTGCCCGCGACGAAGGAGATACACGATGCTTGGCGGATCCGAAGGAATGGTCCTGGTGGTTGTGATCCTGCTGCTGTTCGGCGGCTCGCAGATCCCGAAGCTGGCCCGCAACCTCGGCCTGGCGCAGAAGGAACTCAAGAACGCACTGCACGGCGACGACGAGCCGGCCGACGCCTCCAGCGACGCCACCGCCGACACGAACGGCTGAGCGTCCGCCGCCGGTGCTGAGTGTGAGGCCGAACGCGAAAGTGTGAGCCCTCTGCGCCGATCTCGGCGCGGTGAGCTCACACTTCCCGACGGCTCGGTGACTCAGGTGTCGTCGTCGCCGTTGCAGTTCTGATCGACGAAGTCCCCAGCGGTCTCGGTCGCCGCCGAGTTCACGGTCGGATCGCCATCGTCGCAATCGCCTTCGAACGCATCGAACTCACTGTCGCATTCGCCGTCTCCACCGCCGAAGCCGAAGTCGTAGTCGACGTTGCCGTCGCCGTCGTTGTCGACACCGTCGTTGCACTGGCTCCCGAAGTAGTGGTCGAGGCCGAGGTTCTCGAGGTCGCCGTCCCCGTCGCTGAGCGGCTCGTTGTACGAGTCGCAGTTCTGGTCGATCCCGTCGCCGGGAACGTCGAACGCGTTCGGGTTGATCGACGGATCGGCGTCATCGCAGTCACCGAAGTTGGAGGTCAGCCCGGCCGGCGGTCCGGTGTTGGTGTCGACCTCGGTCGGGGTGCCCGCGCCCACGCCCCAGTAGTCACCATCGCCGTCGGTGTAGAGCGTCTGCAGCTGGAAGCCGTCACAGTCCTCGTCCTGGTACGTGTCGAGTACTTCGGTGCCGTCCGGGTTGATCGCCGGGTCGAAGTCGTCGCAGTCGCCGATCGGCCCGAACCCGCTCGGCGCCGTCACGGCGAGCTGGATCTGCCCGGCGTTGACGTAGATGCCACCGAAACCGTCGCCGTCGCCGTCGGGCGAGAACAGTTCCTTCTCGGGTCCGGCCGGTCCAGCGGGTCCAGCGGGACCGGCTGGGCCAGCGACCCCGCCGCCGGAGCTCGGCACGAACACACCGAGCACGTCGATGATGACGTGGCTCGTGCCGGCGTTGTTGTAGACCGTGAACTTCCCGTCGTCGGAGAGCGCGACCTGGACGCCGTTCTCGGTCACCGGTGTTCCTGCGCCAGGGACCAGATGTGCCGCGAGCGGCCGCGTCTCACCGGTGGGGTACGCCGTGTAGAAGCTCCGCGCCGACGCCGCTGCCGATGTGAGGTTGACCGACAGCGCCGTGGCGTCGTCGGGGAGTTCGCACTCACCCGACGTCCCACGTCCGTCGTACGTGTACTCCGCCGCCGGCCCGATCGGACCTTCGTACGGACCGACGTTGTTCGGCGCCGACCGGCTGTCTCCGATGCGGCACGGCGTGATCGGCACGAAGGTGCTGCCGCCGTCGCCGTCGGCTGCGCTGACGAACGTCAGCCCTCCCGCACCGGCGGTGATCGCGACGGCTGCGCCGAGTGCAGCCCACCTCGCCCTCGTCGTTCTCGTTGCAAGCATGATCGTGTCTCCCGGTTCGTCGTGCGAGGCGCTGATCGCCCCGTCACCTCTCCAGACGCCGACCGCGTCGAACTGGTTGACACGGCGCACCAGGCCGAACGCGGAAATGTGAGCCCTCCGCGCCGATCTCGGCGCGGTGAGCTCACATTTCACGGGGTGGCCTGAACGACGTCAGGACGCCGTTGGATCAGTCGTAGACGACCATCCAGTCGATGCCGACGTTCTGGTCGACGGCCAGCGGCGTGTCGTCGTCGGTGGTCTTGTGCTGAATCTGGAAGCCGGTCGCCGTCTTCTTCAACGGGTTGAAGTACGTCGCCTCGGTCGTCGTCGAGTACCCGCCGTTGTTGTTCGGCTGGATGAACAGGCTGTAGTCGGCATCGGGCAGTGGATCGGCGAACGTGACCACGACACCGGCATCACCGATGCCGAAGCCGGTCGTGCCGCGCACGATCGTGGACGAGTCCGAAGTCGCACACTCGTCACCGTCGTACATGACCACCCAATCGAGTCCGACGCTCTGGTCGACCGCGAGCGGCGTGTCGTCGTCGGTGGTCTTGTGCTGAATCTGGAAACCGGTCGCCGTCTTCTTCAACGGGTTGAAGTACGTCGCCTCGGTCGTCGTCGAATAGCCACCGGTGTTGTTCGTCTGGATCAAGAGCGTGTAGGTGGCCGTCGGCAACGGATCATCGAACGTGACGAACACACCCGCGTCGCCGATGTAGAACCCGGCGGTGCCTCGCACGATCGCCGTCGTGTCGCACGATGTGCGCTCGGCTCCGACGAAGGCTCCGAGCACGTCGATGACCACGTGACTGGTCCCGGCGTTGTTGAAGAGGGTGAACTCCCCGTCGTCGTCGAGCGTGACCGTCACTTCGTTCTCGGTCACCGTCAGCGCGCCGAGCACGAGGTGCGCGGCGAGCGGTGGCGATGCCAGATCCTCCGGATACAGCGTGTAGAAGCTGTTCGCGTCGGGCTGGATCCCGGTCACGTTCATGGTGAGTGCCTCGGCGTTCGCCGGCAGCGCGCAGTCGCCGCTGGTGCCGCGGCCGTCGAAGCTGAATTTCTGCGTGGTCGCTCCGATCCGCTCGTCGTACGGCCCGACGTTGTCGGTTCCGGGCCGAGAGTCGGCGAGGCGACATGGTGTGAGCGGGACGTAGGTGAGGCCGTCGCTCGTTGCACTCTGAGCGTTGACGAGGCCGAGTCCACCAGCCCCGATGGTGACGGCCACTGCTGCCCCGATCGCTGCCCATCGGCTTCGCAGCCGACTGGCGCTCGCGCTGTTCTTCGTCATGATGATCTGTGCCCTTCAGTCGAACGGAGCCCCATCGGCTCCGAATCAGCAACACAGACGCCGCACCTCGTCGATCGGTTGACGCGAATCACGTGAAAGCGGTACGACGCACCGTCGACCCGTCGCTCGCCGACGCGAATCGCCGGTCGGTGTCGGCTGCATGAGATGGGTTTCGAGTCAGGCCGCACAGCCTGCAAGCTCAGCCTCCCCGGCCGAACACCGTGGCGTTGACGTCGCAGGTATCGGGATACCACTCATCGTCGATGAACTCCCACGGCAGGGACGCTCCCAAGTCCCCTCCCGCCTCCTCGATGAAATACACGAGGCTGGTCGTTCCGCTGTCTGGCCCCGAGATGAACGACGTGATCCGCGGACGGAAGCCTGCCCACATCTCGGCGTAGCGATCGAAGTCATCCACGATGCGGCCGGCCTGTTCCCGATCGCATTGCGGGCCGAAGAACGTCTCGTACGCCGCAGCATCGACATCGACCAGCGAGGTGATGAACATCTCGGCTCGGCGCTGCAGTCGTTCGTCCAACGCAGCCTCGGTGTTCGGCGCCGGTTGCTCTTCGGCCGTCGGCGCCGGGGCGTCTTCGCCGACCGGCTCCTCGGCGGACGGTTCGCTCGAGGATGGTTCTTCCACGACCGGCTCCACGGCCGGCTCGGCGTCGACGACGACCGGATCGTCCGCCGACTCGACGCCCGGCTGGACGTCGTTCGCGGCATCGTCGGACGCGGCAACGACGTCGTCACCCGCGGGTTCATCACCGGGATCTCCCAGCGCATCTCGATCGGCGTCGGCACCAGCCTCGTCATCCTGTTCCGCCGGACCGCCGTCGTCTGGTGCTTCGGCCTCGTCGTCCTGTTCCGCAGGATCGCCGTCGTCGGGCGCTTCGGCCGTCGTGTCGACGTCGGGCTGCACTGCGTCTCGAACGCCGTCCGTCGCCGGCTGTGCGTCGGTGCTGTCTTCTTGCCCGCCCCGGACCAGGAAGAACACTGCGGCTGCGGCGACCGCCACGACCGGGACGAGCAGTTTCACCGCGAGCGATCCGCGGCGACGGCCCCCGGTGCCGCTCGGCACCGAAGCCGAGGTCTCTGGCGCCGGGGCGTCGATGCGATTCCTGACGACGCGGGCGCCCCCGAGCGAGGGGACCGGAACGAACGAGGCGGCCGGCAGCGTGCTCGCGCCCACCGCCGCCCCTGCGGCACCGGTCCCTCCAGCGCCGGTCCCTGCAGCGGTACCACCGGGCCCGCTTGCGACGGCGGGAAGCGGCAGCGGTGCGGCGGTGGGCGGCGTGGGCGGTTGGCCCTGGGCGCGTGCGAGGATCGTCTCGAACGGTGGCGGTGACACGACGACGCCAGCGGTGCGCTCGTCGACGGCCGCACGAATGCGGGCCATCACCGGTCGGAGCTCTTCGTCGCTTCTCATCCGAGTGCCTCGAGCAGCGAGCCGACGTTGTCGAGTGCCATTCTGATCGTCTCGTCGAGATGGCCCTGCTCCATGCCGAGTGTCGACGAGATCGTCGCCGGGTCGAGCTTCGACAACTGCGACAGCACCAGCGCTTGAGCCTCGTCCTGTGCGAGCGACTGGATCGCCCGCAGCACCTTGGTCACCTCGTCGGACGCCGAGGTCGCGGTCGGAGGAAGCTGGGCCGGGAACAACTGCTGAGCGACGTCTCGACGATCCTGTGCGATGTCGAGCACCAGCTTCCGGAGCACGGCGAGCACACCGTCCACGCCCGTCACGATCGGGCTCATCTCGGTCGTGAGGATCTCGACGAACGCCTCCTGCACGATCCCCTCGCAGACCGACACGCTGTCGATGATCGTGCTCGCGAGCCGCACCAACGACAGGTACTCCGACTCGTACAGCTGCCGCGCGATCGCTTCGATCCCGGCGACGACCGAGGTCGTGACCTCCTTGTCGTCGACCTGCTGTCCGTCGAACACGAGCATCGCGGCCCGCTCCCGACCGAACAACGCCGGCGTCTTCGCCTCCGGAATGCCGGCGAGATCGATGTTCACAACGGCGAGGTCGAACGAGGTCGCCACGTCGCGTCCGCTCGCCATCGCCTTGTAGAAGTTCGTCGCGAACGTGTGCGCCGCTGCATCCGACACGCGGTCCGACATGCCGACGACGCAGTCGGCGTGGTGCGCGATCGCCTCGGCCTGCGGCACCGAATAGCACGCGTTCAAGACGACACACCGGACGACTCCGCTGAACCCGGCGAACATCTTCGAGAGCTGATCGACCCCGACCGCCACCGACTGGCCATGCTCGTTCTCGAAGAACAGCTCAGACTGCTGATTGCCGTGACCCGAGAAGTGCACGACCGACGGCTTCTCGCCGAGCATCTTGGCGACGAGTTCGCCAGCTTCGGTGTCTCGACTCAGCACGATCCGGAGGTGCTGTCGGTGGCTTCCGAGCTGGACCGAGTTCTCGATCAGGTCGAACTCGGCATCGATCGCCAACTCGACCTTGTCGACCGGCGACGAGCCGGCGAGCAACACCGGCGCAGGGTCCGGCGGAGCGACACCTGGGTGTGCGGTTGTGTCGGTCATTCTGCAAGAAGGTAGAAGATCGGCGGTACGTTCGGGTTCATCGGCCCACACTGACGTGGCGACGACCGGTTCGGTTGACACGCGTCGATGAGCAACAATCCCCTGATGGGCAACCACTCAGGTGTGCGATGAGGCTGCTGCTCTCGGGAGGCAGCCATCGAGCGACGCTCGGATCGATCGGGGCGATCAGCTACTTCCTGTGGTCGGACGGACTCCCTGAGCACGGCGTCGGACGGCGACCAGACAAGTGGGACGACATCGACGAGATCGTGTCGGTCAGCGGCGGCTCGATCCTCAACGCCGCGCTCGCCGGAGCGACCGACACACCCGCCGAGGCCGCCGCCCGACTCGCCGAGGTCCGCAACCGGATCGGACACGACCGACTGCTTCCGCATCGCACGACCAAGCGATGCATCATCGCGCTGCTCGGCGTCGTCACACTCGCGGCGCTCGGCTGGCTGCTCCTCGCCGCTCTCGGCGTGGTCGGGCCGCAAGCGATGTCGCAGTCGCCGTGGTCCGTCGTGATCGGCATCTCGATCTTCCCACTCGGACTCAATCTCGTGCGCCGGCTCGCCGGCGCCTACCAGCGCGATGTCGTCGACGTCGTCACGCAGGGTCGGACGACACCGCTCGACAGCGTTGCGTCCACCCGACGTCACACGATCTGTGCCTCGGGTCTCGCCTCTGGGCTCCCCTATTACTTCACGGCTGGCGGGGAGCCGTTCGAGCCGGTCTACGGCACTGCCCTCGGTTCGGGCTACAGCCTCGCCGACGCGGCGAAGGCATCGACGGCGCTGCCGGGAACCGGGCACGTTCGGGCGCCGCGTGCACTGCGCCGCGAGGTGCTCGTCGACGGCGGCGTGTCGGGCAGTTTCGGCGAGCAGGTGTCGACCACGATTCGCCGACGACCGGAAGACACCTGGCGCAGCGGCGGCGAATGGTTCGCCGTCGACGCGGTACGACACATGACGAGCAACTCGAGGATCGCACAGTCGCTCCAGTCGGTGAGCATGCTCTCGCTGCTCGGGCGCTGGCTGAAGGTCAGCCTCGAAGCGACCTACGTGAACGACCTCGTCGATCTGGGCCCGGGGCAGTACGCGCGGCTCTGGTCGCCGAACGTGCTGCCGCCGGCCGCGCCCGACCCGTCACGCACCTTCCGCGACGGATCGAGCGCCGCGAAACAACCCGTCGTCGACGACTCGTTGGAGCGACGCAAACTCGCCGAACTGCAGTCCCGAGTCCGCTCGATGAGCCTCACCTCGATGAACTACGCCGTGGCCGACCTCGCGATCGTGGTCGGGTTCATCTCGACGCTCGAAGTCAGGCGAACGCTCGACCCTGCGGAGATCGCGGCAGGGCTCGAGTGGCTCGACGAGACCTTCGGAACCGGTGGTCAACTCGCGTGCGTCTGGGCCGACGTCGAGATCTCCGAACGCAATTGTCTGAATCGAGACTCGAGCGACGCTGCGGCGAGCCGGTAGCGCTCCGCCGCCGAGGCGTCGCCACGTGCGGAGGCCAGCAGCGCGAGGGCGCCGTCGATCGCTCCATCGCTGGCAGCACCGTTCCAGCTCATTCGCCCCGAGAAGGGACGCAGCAACGCCTCCAGCGCCTCGATCTCGCCTTGTTCGCCGACCGATGCGACCGCTGGCGCCGCGAGGAGAATCACCGATGTGTAGTGCACGTCGCGCACGATCCCACCGAATCGGTCGCGGGCGAGCACGTCGATGTGAGCGCGCGCCACATCGAGCTCACCACTCTCCACCGCCACCACCGATGCGACGGAGTGGAAGGGCAGATAGTCCGGCTGTCCGGCGAGCATCTCGGCGATCGCCGCCTCGAGTTCGCCGGCTCTCCCTTGCTCTCGACGAATACCGAGCAGGAGCAGCCCGTACACCGTGAGCGCCCAGGTCGCGTCGAAGCGCTCGAGCCCGATCGACAGCGCGGACTCTGCGTGCCGCTCGGCCGCTTCCAGTTCACCGCGCAGTCGCGAGTGTGCGCTCTCACTGAACGCCATACCGAAGTCGCGCGGTCGACGACCGACCTTTCCGGTGTACAGACGCATCTCGTCGATCGCCTGCTGCGCCGCCGCCGCATCACCTCTGATGACCGAACACTCGAAACGCACGAACGCCGCTTCCCAGATCAGGTCCGCGTCGTTCCCCGCGATGTCGGTCATCCGTTGGGCCGCTCCCGCCAGCAACTCGAAGTCGTCGGGATGGGCGAAGCCGAGATGGGCGTGGCCGATGACTGCCGACTCGACGAACGTGTCCCCGAGGTCGCGAGCGATGCGCCAGGCTTCGTGATACAGCGCTCGTCCGCGATCGGCCTGATTCGACGTGGAGAACAGCGGAACGCTCGCCGCGCACAGCTCGGCTCGAAGCGCCGGGGCGATCGAGAGGCTGAGCGCTTCATCGAGCAGACCGGCCACTCGCGGGTCGAGATCGCCGGCGCGGGTGGTCTGGCCGTGGCCACACATCTCGGTGACCGCCACGACGAACAGTTCGTCGTCGCCGGCCTCTCGCGCCAACTCGGCGCCGTGGAAGAGGTCGTGGAGATAGTCGGTCGACGACAGTGCGCGACCCACCGCGCCGCGCCGAACGAGCACGTGAGCACGGAGTGACACGTCGTCGAGGTCGAGTTCGTCGACCAATGACGCCGCAGTGTCGAGATGCTGGGCGGCAGTTTCCCAGTCGAAACCGACGATGAACTCCGACGCTGCTCGGATGCTCGTCCACACAGCCCGTTCGGGATCGAGCGGCGCCGCAGCGACATGGTGGCGAGCGATCTCTGCCTGGGCGGCTCGGTCGCCCTCGAGCACGAAGGCGATGTCCTCGTGGATCGCGATCCGTCGGCCTTCGCCGAGCAATTGGTAGCACGCGTCGGCGACCACCGCGTGGACGAACGATGCCGATTCGGACGCCGCGTCGACGCGGATGATGCCGGCAGCCACTGCGGCCGGGAGGTCGGCGTCGACGTTCGGCCGGAGTTGGCGGATCGTGTGCAGTTCGAAGGTCGAGCCGAGTGCGGCAGCGACCTGCAGCGTGTCGACGACCGACTTCGCCAACAGATCGAGGCGTTCGCTGACGGTGACCAGGATCGACGACGGCAACTCGTCGTCGGACGCCCGTCCTTCGACCCAGCGGTCGATCAGCAACCGCAGAAACAGCGTGTTGCCGCCCGACGCACGAATGAGATCATCGATGAACGCGTCGTCGACCGCTCGCGTGGAGCGGCTGGCCACGAGCGCCACCACATCGCTCCGCTCCACGGGCTGCAGATGCAGCGGTTCGCAACGACCGGCCGGTGCGTCGTCAGCGCGCTCCACCGGCGACTCGTCGGCGACCTGCAGGAAGTCGAAGCGGTGGTCGTCAACCGGACGCAAGCCGACCACGATGGCGAGCCGACCTCGATGGATGAGCCGAGACAGCACCTCGGCCGATCCGCTGTCGATCCAATGCGCGTCATCGACGATGATCACGGCTTGACGGCCGCGCCGTTCGACGAATCGGGTGAGGTCGTCGAAGAGTGCGTCGCGAGTCAGCGAACCCGACCGTGGGATCCCGAGTTCGGGGCAGATCCTCGCGAGTGCCGCAGCGAACTCACCCGTGGTGTCGAGCTCGCCCGATGGCGGCGGCAACTCGCACAGAGCGAGGCACAGGTGGGCGATCGTGTCGAGCGGGCGCTCCGGAGTCGCCACGACGTCGACCCGAGCCACCACGCCACCAGCGTCCACCACCAGCTCACCGAAACGGTCGAGGAGCGCCGTCTTTCCGGTGCCCGCCTCGGCGATCACCGAGATGCTTCGCCCAGGCTCGACCGCCTTCAACGTCTCGAGCTCACCGGCTCTCCCCACGAACACACCGGTGTCGGGCCTGACCCGCTTCACCGAGCCTGCCTCGAGTTCGAAGCTCTCGGCGAGCAGCGCCTGCTCGGTGGCGAGCAACCCTGGCGACGGTTCGAGGCCCAGCTGGTCACGGAGCCCGCTGACCGCAGCGGCGACCATCGAGAGCGCCTCCGATTTCCGGCCGAGCATCGCGAGCCCCGTCGCATGCGCGATGACCGCTCGCTCGCGGACCGTGCTGTCGTCGACGAGGCGGGCGGAGACTTCGACGGCCCGCTCGGGTTCGCCGAGCTCGTTACACAGCTCAGCGAGACGAACGGTCGCGAACCAGCGGAGTTCTTCGAGGCTGAGCCGTCGAGCGACCACCGCCGGAGACTCGAACTCGTCGGAGAACGGCGGGGCCGTCCAGAGTGCGAGTGCCTCCTCGTACGCCTCGACCGCTGCCCGTCGATCGAGCCCTCGCGCCGATTCGATGAGTTCGGTGAACCGCTCGACGTCGACCGAATCCGTGCGGAGTCGATAGTCGTTGCCCGCCACTTCGAGACGTTCGCCGAGACCGCCCAGTGCAGACCGAAGACGAGAGAGCGCGACGTTCAGCGCCTTGCGCGGGTGGGCCGGCAGAGCGTCGGCCCAGAGATGATCGATCAGCGCATCAGCCGAGACCCAGTCACGCCGAACAGCGAACGCGGCGACCAGCTGACGAACCTGCTTGCGACCGAGCTCGACGGGCCGACCATCGACTCGCACGACCGTCGGCCCGAAGACATCGACGACGAGACGGTTGCCATCGAGATCGCTCTCGCTCACCCCCGCTACTTGCGCCATCCGAAGAACGAGAGTAGTCAGAAGGCGTGACAGTGGATGACGCGCACCCGTTCTTCGAGTGCGCCGAGCCGCTCATGCTCGTCAGTCACGCGGGCGACACGGCGTCGGGAGCGTCGTCTGGGTCGATGACCGCATACCGTCGCGCCGCCGAGCTCGGCTTCCGGGCGTTTCAAGTCGACGTCGTGGCAGCTCCCGACGACACGCTCCTCTCGATGCATGCGGTGTTCGGCCGCAAACGCGGGTTTCTCAGCGGAACGCTCGCCGACACGCGTGAGCTCGCGGGCGCCGACGTTCCGACGCTGAGCGAACTGTTCGCCGAGTTCCCCGAGGCGCGCTGGAACATCGAACTCAAGAGCGTGCAGTGCGAAGACGCACTCGTCGCCCTGATCGAGCGATATCCGCATCGCGAGCGGTTGTGCGTGAGCGCGCCGTTCCACACTCGGGTGCTCCGCCGTCTCCGCCGGCGATTCCCCGATCTGGCCACCAACGCCTCGCTGCTCGAAGGCGCGCTCATCGGCTTCGACCTCGTCTTCTGGCGACGGCGGGCGGCGCAGGGCGTACAACTCTTCGCCCCCATCGCTCGGGGCTGGGTGATCCGCCGCAACGTGCAGCGCGGCGTCGCCGTGCACGTCTGGACGGTGAACGACGCCGCCGCCGCCCGCGCCTTTCGTGCCGCTGGGGCAACCGGCTTGGTGGTCGACGACTACGCCGCGGTCGCTCCCGCCCTGCGCGAGTCCCCCTGAACCACCAGCGCGTGCTGGGTGGAGCATCGACGCCTACACGCCTGTCCAGGCGACGGAAACTCGATGGAAACCGCCACCTCGGACAGTGGTCCCCATGCAACAGATGGGGGACACCGCAGTGGGGGCAACGATGGATCTCGGTTCGGGCGAACCGACCGACTGGCCGGCGATGGTCGAGGCGCTGTATCGCACGCAGTTCGATGCGATGTGTCGAGCCGCACGCCGTCTGGTCGACACGCAACACGCATCCGAGGAGGTCGTGCAAGAAGCGTTCGTTCGTTTCGCCATGCTCACCGTGCGACCCCGACCGGGCCGGGAACTCTCCTACCTTCGCTCGATCGTGCTCAACGAGGCCCGATCGACACTGCGCCGGCGCGTCGTCGCCCGTCGCTACTGGTACGTCAGCGTCGATGTGGCAGCCGACGACGAGACCGCCGACGCAGCGGTCCGCAGCGACGACGCGCGGACGCTCCACCGATGCCTCGGCGACCTGCCGTTGCGACAACGCCAGGTGTTCACGCTGCGCCATCTCGCCGGCTTCAGTGAACGCGAGACCGCGATCGCGTTGTCGATCAGTCCCGGTTCGGTGAAGACGCACAACAGCCGGGCGATGAGCAGCATCCGCGAGCGCCTCGCTTCCGTCGCATGACCTCGGTGATGGGCTACCGCCTGCTCACGTCGGGACGTGGCGACGGGGGAACGTCCGGCACGTCCGCCGCCGGGGCTGAGAGCGCGGGCGACTCCGCCGCGCCGCGTTGCGGTTCAGCCGGCTTCGGCGACGAAGTCGATGAGTTGCTCGACCGCACCGATCAGTTCGGGAGTGAGGTCGGCGAACGTCTTGACCTGGTTGCGCAGCTTGGGCCAGAAGCCCTCGAACTGCACCCCGAGCGCCCGGCACATGCCTTCCTTCCACGGAACGTCGGGGTCGAAGGGGATGTCGGGCCAGGCCTCGAGTCCGACGACCTTCGGCCGGATTCCGGCCCACACGTCGACGAACGGGTGCCCGGTGATGAGCACGTTCGCGTCGCGGACGGTCTCTGCGATGCGCGTCTCCTTCGAACCTGGCACGAGGTGGTCGAGCAACACCCCGAGTCGCCGCTGCTCTGACGGTTGGAAGTCGGCGACGGCCGCGGCCAGATCGTCGGCGCCGTGAAGCGGTTCGACGACGATGCCGAGCTCGCGCAGGTCGTCGCCCCACACGTGTTCGAGCAGTTCGGCGTCGTGTTTGCCTTCGACCCAGATACGGCTGGCCTTGGCGACCTTGGCACGGCCGTCGCCGGCCACCGAGCCCGACGCGGTGATGCGTTGCGTCACCGTCTTCACCTTGGGCGGGCGGACGAGCGTGACCGGCTTGCCCTCGATCAGGAAGCCGCCGGGCTTCCAACCGAAGTGGCGGACGTAGTCGTGGCGATCCTGCAGGGTCACACCTTCGGCGCTCCACCGCACGACGTCACCGGTGAAGTGACTCGATCGGTCTTCGACGAGCATGCCCATCTCCACCGTCACGTCCGGGTAGCGCGGCGCTCGTTTCTGCTGCTCGAAGTCGTCGAGCACGTCATTGCTGTATCCCATAGAAGTCGAGCGTCGAGCATGCCACGACCACCCACCCCCGCCGCGGCACACCAACCTGGTTATTTCCATCCCGGATGGTTGTAACCAGGTTCAGTCGGTGCGGGCGGGTCGGCGTTCGGCCCATCCGGTCGCGGTGAGCACCATGTCGGTGCGCGTGCCGTCGGGGAACACGAACGGGGCGCGGGCGCCTGAGTGGGCGGCGGCGATCGGGTGGGCGATCACGCCGAACGACTCGGTGAGCGACCACCGATGCCACCGGCGCGCGGGCACCTCGGCGAGTTCGATCTTCGGTTCGCCGATGATCTCGATCACGCCGTGCACCACGCCGACCTGCTCGTAGCCGTCGTCGGCACCGGCGAGGTCGTCGATCGCCGTTGGCCGCGACGTGGCGTACCACTCGAGGTCGAACGCGATCGGCGTCGGATCGCCGTACGCCCGTCCCAGGGCCTCGATCGGGTCGTCGAGCGAGGCAGCGTACGTCTCGTTGCCGACCGACCACTGCTCCATCGGTGCGTCACGAAAGTGCTCGGCCCACATCGCCTCACCCTTCAAGATGAACGGGTCGGCGCGCACCGGCACCTCGAAGTCGGTGATGTGGAGCAGGGGCCGACCGGGACGGGCCAACGCCGCCCAATACCACGACGTCACACCGACCAGCCGATGCCCCGACACGACACCCAGCGACGCGTCGTCGGTCCACGCCGCGAACACCCACTCCTCGACCGATGCATCCGCATGTCGTCCATCGGTCCACTCGGCCACGACGAGCAGGCTACGTATCCGTCGGCCCACCGATCAGGCAGACTGTGTGACGTGTCGAACGAAATCCGCTATCTGAGCCTCGACTGGATCAACGCGTTGACCGCCGAGGTCGCCGCGAGCGAGCACATGCGCGACGTGGCCGAGCACCATTCGATCGGCGTCACGCAGATCGTGAGCGACGGTCCGGAGGGGGACGTGACCTACCACCTGGTCGTCGGCGACGGGGAGGCAGCGTTCGGCGCCGGGCCTGCCGACCCCGAGCACGTCAAGATGGAGCAGTCGTGGAAGACCGCTGTCGACGTCGCCACCGGCGAACTCAACGCGCAAGAAGCGTTCATCAACGGGCACATCCGCCTGTTCGGCGACCAACAGAAGCTGCTCGACTCGCAGCCGGTGTTCGGTGCGCTCGATGCGGTGTTCGCATCGGTTCGCGACCGCACGGTCTACGAATAGCCGGCCACCCTCGACCGCTTGTTTCTTTTCGACCCGGTCCGAGGGAAACATCCGCTTGTTTCTTTTCGACCTGGTCCAGGGGAAACATCGGGACGACGGCGGGTGTGTGGCGTGGGGGTAGTTTCTCGTCATGCCGGAGATGCCGGAGATCGAAGCACACGCCGAACGACTCGCCGCCGACTACGTCGGTGAGGTGCTCACCAAGCTGCACCCGTTCAACTTCACCGCGCTCAAGACCGCCGTGCCGCCACCCGACGCCGCGTACGGCCATCCGGTCGTGTCGATCGGTCGCCGCGGCAAGTACCTGCTGATCGAGTTCGAACCGCTGACGATGGTGATCCATCTCATGCAAGGTGGTCGTCTCCTCCCCGACGAGAAGATGTCGAAGAAGCCACGCGGCGGTCAGGCACGACTCACGTTCGGCGACGACGTCCCGCCGCTCCTCCTCACCGAGCAAGGCACCGAACGGCGCGCCGGGATCTGGTGCGTTGCCGCAGGCGAACTCGACACGTCGCCGCCGATCGACAAACTCGGACCCGAGGCCGTCGGGTTGCCGGCGGAAGCACTCGCCGAGTTGTTCGCCCGACAGTCGATGCGAGTGCACGGCTTCCTCCGCGACCAGCGATCGGTCGCCGGGATCGGTCGGCGTCTCGCGAACGAGGTCTGCTGGCAGGCGCGGATCTCGCCGTTCGCCACCACGAAGAAGCTGGGCCTCGAGGGTGCGACGAAGGTCGCCGAGGCCATTGCCGTGTGCGCCGCTGAAGGGTTGGAGTACGAGCGCGGGCGGAGCGACATGAGCAAGTCGAAGGACCGCCCGAGCAACGCCCACGGCCAGACGGGTGAGCCCTGTCCACGATCCGACGAGCACGGGCCCGACGCGATCCGCGCCGTCGAGTACTCCGGTTACACGGTCAACTACTGCCCGACCTGCCAGACCAACGGCAAGATCCTCGCCGACAACACGACCAGCAAATTCCTGAAGTAGCGAGAAGTTGGTTACGACGCTCCCGGAGCCGCGTAACCTTCTCGTATGCCGATTCATCTTCGTGCCGAGCCCGGTGACTACGCCCCCAACGTCCTGTGCCCCGGCGACCCCGTCCGAGCGCAGTACATCGCCGAGACCTTCTTCGACCCCGGCTTCAAGCAGGTCAACGAAGTGCGCGGCATGCTCGGATTCACCGGCACCTTCGAAGGCAAGCCGCTGAGCGTCCAGACCACCGGCATGGGCGCGCCGTCTGCGGGCATCGTCTTCGACGAACTCGCCCAACTCGGCGCCAAACGCCTCGTGCGCGTCGGCACCTGCGGCGGCCTCGCCGACGACATGTCGATGGGCGACACCGTCATCGCACTCACCGCCGCCGCCGACGATCACGCACCCCGACAGCTCAGCCAGATGGACGGCATCGTGCCGACCGCCACCTTCTCGCTCGTCGAGGAAGCCGCCCGCCTGACTCGCGAGGGTTCGATGGGCAAGGTCCACATCGGCCCGATCGTCACGTCCGGGCTCTTCTACGAACCCAACTGGGAGAAGTTCAACACCTGGAAGGCGCTCGGCCATCTCGCGGTCGAGATGGAAGCCGCGATGATGTACGTCGTCGGAGCGATGAAGGGTATGGAGGCACTCGCCCTCATGACCGTGAGCGACATGATCGGCGAAGGCGACGGCGACACCGTTCGCATCTCCGACGAGGACATGAAGCGCGGCGTCGACCAGATGATGGAGATCGGTTGCCGCGTCGCGGTCTCGGGCTGATCCGCGACTGCCCATGACGGCACACTGCGACGCTGGCCGTCGCGAACTGGTGGCGACGATTGTGTCTCCAGATCGATGTGACGTGTGCTCTCCGCCATCGAACCGAGCGATTCGTCTCGTTAGGTTCGCCGAATGACTCTGTCTCCTCCAGTGGCCCCTTCGCGGCCGGCGCGGGAGTACCGGATGAAGCCCCGAGAGTTGCTCACGCTGCTCTCGGCGATCATGGCGCTGATGGCGCTCGGCATCGATCTGATGCTGCCCGCGTTCGACGACATCCGCGAAGCATTCGACCTCGGCGAAGGGTCACCCGAGACCGGCAAGGTCATCACGGTCTTCTTCCTCGGACTCGCGTTCGCCCAGGTCGTCTGGGGGCCGGTGGCCGACCGCTTCGGTCGCAAGCCGGTGCTCTACATCAGCATCGGCATCTACCTCGTCGGAGCGATCGGCTCTGCGCTGGCGCCGTCGTTCACGCTCCTGCTCGTGTCGCGATTCGTGTGGGGCCTCGGCGCCGCTGGGTCGAGAGTCGTGTCGACCGCGATCATCCGCGACCGTTTCGAGGGCTTGGCGATGGCCAAGGCCATGTCGCAGATCATGGCCGTGTTCATGCTCGTCCCCGTGCTGGCGCCCAGCGTCGGCACCGGCATCATCGCCGTGTTTCCGTGGCGCTTCGTCTTCTGGTTCTGTGCCGTCTGGGGCGTGCTGATCGCGCTGTGGAGCCTGCGGCTTCGCGAGTCACTCGCCGTCGAAGACCAGCGCCCCCTGAGCTTCGGTGAGTCGTGGACCGGCTACGCCGAGGTCGCCCGCACACGAGTCACGGCTGGCTACACGATGGCCAGCATCTTCCTGCAGGGCGTGTTCACCACGTACCTCGCCAGCAGCGAACTGATCATCTCGGAGGTGTTCGATCGCGAAGCGCAGTTCCCGATCATCTTCGGCCTGATCGCCGTGCTGTTCGCCGGCGGTGCGCTCGTCAACGGTCGCGTGGTCGCTCGCTTCGGCGTCCACGGTCTGATCAGCAAGGTCTACTTCATCACGGTCGGGCTCACGATCATCTCGGTGATCGTGTCGGTGATGGCCGACGGGCACCCGAGCTTCTGGATCTACATTCCGCTCCTCGGTCTCACGCTGTCGTCGTTCATGTTCCTGATGCCCAACCTCAACACCGCGGCGCTCGATCCCGTCGGCCACATCGCCGGCACCGCCTCGGCGTTCGGTGGCGCAGCTCGTATGGGTGGCGGCGCCGTGCTCGGAACGATCGTCAGCGCTCAGGTGAGCGACTCCACGACCCCGTTCGCGATCGGCGTCGCGATCCTGTGCACGCTGTCGTGGGTGTCGGTGCTCGTCGTCCGCCGCCGCTCCCCCGGTCTCTCCCTCTGACCCGTCGCTCGACCATGTTGCCTTCGGTCCAGGTCCACAGGAAACACGGGCCGACGTCGATCGGGGTCGTCGCGACGACGGCGCTGCTGCTCGCGACTGCGGCGTGCGGCGCCCAGGGTTCGAGTGAGTCATCGTCGCCGGCAGACTCCGTAGCCAGCAGCGTCACGGCCGCTCCGACGACCAGCACGACCGCCAGCACGACCGCGACCACGGCCAGCAGCACGACGACCTCGACGACGACACTCCCGGCCCCGACGAGCACCGCGCCTCGCCCGTGCACGCTGACCGACGTCGGCGTCGACCAACTCCTGGTGTTCGGCAATTCGACCGACTTCACGTTCCGACCCGACGACGGCATCGATCTGGTCGCCTGGCCCGAGCTGCTCGCCGACCGGGACCGCACCGACACGACGGCGGGGGTCAGCGTCGTCAACGAGGCGCAGCGCGGACAGACGATGGGCACCTGGGACGCCTGGGGGCCCGACCCCCGGCTGCGCCTCAACGGCTACTCCGTGACAGTGCTCGACGGCATCGACCCGGCCGTGCTCGACCGCACACTCGTGCTGCTCGCACCGAGCTTCATCGACCTGCAGGAGAGCGACGGCGACGTCGCGCGGGCGATCGCCGACCTCCAGAGCATCCTCGACACCATCGGCTCGTACGGACTCGACGCTCTGGTACTGCCGATGAACTACGTGAGCACGGCCATCGACGATCGCCTCCCTGAGCTCAACCCGGACATCGACGCATTCAACGAGGAGCTGCGGGCGATCGGCCTGATGGCCGTTCCGCTGCTCGACTCGCCACTCCGCGCCGACGATGCGGTCGGAGGCGACCCGGCCCTGTACGACGAGTTCCCCGGACGGGCCGAGGACGGGACCTTCACCGGGCCCGACGGATTCCATCCCGATCAGGAAGGGCAGCGACGCAAGGCGGACGCGGTGCTCGACGTGCTCGCGTCGTACGTCGAGCGAACGCAGCCGGCCGACGGCTGCGCCTCCTAGCGGGAGATTCGCCGCAGCGACGGCGCCGAGTACCGAGTACCGGCGCCGTCGCGCTGCGAACGAAGGCTCAGATCAAGCCGAGCTCGGTCACCGCGTCACGCTCGCCGACGAGCTCGGCGGCCGAGGCGTCGATCTTCTCGCGGCTGAAGTCGTTGATGTCGAGGCCCTGGACGATCTCGTAGTTGCCGTCCTTGCAGACGCACGGGAACGAGCTGATGATGCCCTCGGGCACGCCGTAGCTGCCGTCGCTCGGCACCGACATCGAGACCCAGTCGCCGTCGGGGGTGCCGAGCGTCCAGTCACGGATGTGGTCGACCGCAGCCGACGCAGCCGAGGCTGCCGACGACGACCCGCGAGCGTCGATGATGGCGGCGCCACGCTTGGCGACGGTGGGGATGTACTCGTTGGCGTACCACTCCTGATCGCCCACCAGTTCGAGGGCGTTCTTCCCGGCGACCTCGCAGTGCGAGAGGTCGGGGTACTGCGTGACCGAGTGGTTGCCCCACACCGTCATCTTCTTGATGTCGTTGACCGACACCGACTCGCCCTGGCTGTTGAGGCGGGTGGCGAGCTGGCTGATCGCCCGGTTGTGGTCGAGGCGGGTCATCGCGGTGAAGCGGCCCGGGTCGAGATCGGCCGCGTTGTTCATCGCGATGAGGGCGTTGGTGTTGGCCGGGTTGCCGACGACGAGGACCTTGACGTCCTTCTTGGCCGAGCGGCTGAGCGCTTCGCCCTGCGGCTTGAAGATGCCACCGTTCGCCGAGAGCAGGTCGGCGCGCTCCATGCCCGCCTTGCGCGGCATCGAGCCGACGAGGATCGCCACATCGGCGTCGCCGAACGCCACATCGGCGTCGTCGGTGCAGGTGATCGAGTTGAGCAGCGGGAAGGCACCGTCGTCGAGCTCCATGCGCACACCTTCGAGCGCGCCGAGCGCCGGCGTGATCTCGAGGAGCTGCAGGTCGACCGGGGTGTCGGGGCCGAGCATCGTGCCCGAAGCGATACGGAAAAGGAGGCTGTAGCCGATCTGGCCAGCGGCCCCGGTGACAGCAACACGCACTGGAGTAGTCATGGTGGAGAGGCTAGGCGAGCAATCGGAAGCGCCACCAATGCGACGGACGTGACGGTCGTCAGCGACGAAGTTGGTGACATCGCTCCGGGAGCAACGTCATCAACTCGGGGGGTCAGATGCCGATGACGGTGCCGACCATGTCGGCGTAGTAGTTCTGCCCGGCCTGGTTGAGGTGGATGTCGTCGTCGTAGAAGCAGTCGCCCGGGCACGTGGCGCCGAGGACTTCCCAGTCGATGACACTCACGTTCTGCCAGTCCTGCGGGAGCGCTCGAACCTTCTCGTTGTTGCCTGCGACCCAGTCGCGGTCGGCCTTGCTGGTGATGAAGATCACGGCGGGCACGTCCCACAGCAGTTCCATCATCCGGTCGAGCGAGGTCTGCGGGAACGGGCCGTTGGTGCCGAGGTGGACGACCACGACCGAGCCGAGCAGTTGGTTCTGGCGAATCACCTCGAGTTCGGGGAGGAACGCGGAGAACTGGCGGCTCTTGACCGCATCGACGACGACGCCACGCGCCTGGAGTTCTTCGGCGGCGCCGAGCATCACCGAGTCGCCGAGCGCGATGACCGAGATGGCGGTGGCGGCGGTGTTGGCCGGGGCCGGGATACCGGTCGGAGTGACGGCCGACAGATCGGTGATGACGCCCACCTGCACCGGCCCCGTCGACGGCGGAGCCGGCGGTTCGGTGGTCGCCGGAACCACCGGGGCTTCGTCGGCCGGATCGGTTTCGGTCGGCACGGTCGTCGCTGGCGCCGGCTCCTCGCCAGCACCTTCCTCGCCACCGGTCTCGGCGTTCTCCGGCACGGTGGTCGGCACCGGAACCAGCGTCGTGACCGGCACGAAGTCGACGACGCGCCCGTCCATGTCGGCCAGCGTGGTCGGCGTCGTCGGCAGGTCGACCGTCGGCTCGAGTCGCGGTCCGTCGCCGAGACCTGCGCCGCCGGAGGCGAGGTCGACGGTCGCTTCCTGCGCCGTGTCGAGGTCTTCGGTGATCTCGCTCTGGTTCAGATCCGCGGTCGCCAACGTCGCCCCGGCGAACAACGTCATCGCGGTGCCACCCGCCAGCGCCCCGACGAGTACTCGGCGGCGACCCGGGTTCGGGCTCCGTCGTGCCGAGCGCACCATCTCCATGAACTTGCCCGTACGGATCGGTGTCTCGACGAACCGGAACGACAGCTCGGTCACGATCACCGTCAGGATCATCGCGACGACGAACTCGTTGACCGTCAGCTTGTTGCCCGCCAACCCACGGATCGCCTGATAGATCGGCCAGTGGAACAGGTACAGCCCGTACGAGCGCACGCCGATCCACACGAGGACGCGGTTGCCGAGGACCCGGTTCGAGCGGGCACCCGGATGGCTGACGGCGGCGATCACGAAGATCGTGAGCACCGACGACAGGAACAGGCCGCCCTTGAACAGCCGCCCGTCGGCGACGCCTTCGGGAGTGACGAGGTAGATGTTCCAGCACATCCACGCGAACCCGGCGAGCGCCAGCAGCGCCACCACGTCGAACAGCGGACCCTTGCGGCCGAGCGGACCGCGAGCAACGGCGTAGGGCCGCCAGATCATCGCGAACGCGGCGCCGAGCAGGATCCCGGCCGCTCGCGAGAACGAACCGATGTAGAGGAAGTCGAGCTTCGAGATCGCCCGGTCGCCGATCCACCAGTACGCCTCCGGCGTCTGCTCCGGCTCGCCGATCACGCCCGGGTGGTAGAGCAGGGCGGTGATGATCGCGATGACGATCGCCGCGAGGAACAGCCACCGGCTGACGTTGGCGATCTTGCGGGTGCTGCGTCGCCCGAGCAGCACGACCATCACGACGGGCCACACGACGTAGAACTGCTCTTCGACCGCCAGGCTCCACAGGTGCCGCAGCGGCGCGAAGTCGAACGCCGCGGTGTATCCGAGGCCGACGAACAGTTGATACCAGTTCGATCCGTAGACCCCGCCGGCGATCACGTCGCCGCGCAACTGTCCGAGCGCTTCTCGTTCGAAGATCGCGGTGTACACGGTGACGAGCAGCAGCAGGACGCCCAGCGCGGGCAACAGACGGCGGGCTCGACGTTTCCAGAAGTCGACCAGCGACACCCGGTAGGTGCGTTCGCGTTCGGCGATGATCAGCAGCGTGATGAGGTAGCCCGAAATGACGAAGAACATCTCGACACCGAGAAAGCCACCGGGCAACCACGTGGAGTTGGCGTGATAGATCATCACCGCGACGACGGCGAGCGCTCGCATGCCGTCGAGCCCGGGCAGGTACGGGACGCGACTGATGTGAGCATTGAAGTCCCGCAAGTCGACCTTGGGGGACGCAGGCGGCGCCGCGAACGTCGTCATGAACGTCCCAGTATCACCGAGCGGCGCCGCGATGTCGCGTCACCAGCGATTCACGATCTCATCAAGCGCCCGATGCGATCGGCACCACCTGCAACCGGTTCACTCGATGCCGAGTTGGAAGGCGATGACGTCGGCGTAGTACTGCTGGCCGTCGGGCTTCAGGTGGAAGCCGTCGTTCTCCAGGCAGTCGCCTTCGCACGCCTTCACCAGACCTTGCCAGTCGAGCACGCTGATGTTGTCGTTCGCCGCAGCGGTCGAATACATGAGTTCGTTGTTGCCGGCGGTGTAGTCGCGGTCGACGTCGTTGGTGACCAGCACCACCTCGGGCACCTCGGCGACTGCGGCGACCATGCGCTCCATCTGCGATTCGGAGATCCGGCCGTTGGTGCCGAGGTGGATCACCATCTGGTCGGGCAGACGACCTTCACGAGCAAGCGTCTCGACGAGATCCAGTCCGTTGACGAACGCACGACTCTCGAGCGCGTCGACCTGGAAGCCGAGGGTCTGCAGCGGGATCAGCGCACCCAACATCACCGAGTCGCCGACGGCGAAGCGAGTGGGCCCGGCGGGCACCGTGGTGACCGTCGTGGTCTCGGACTCGACCGGAACCTCACCTTCGGCTGGGTCATCGACCGGGGTCTCCTCGACCGGCAGTTCGCCGTCGATGTCCTCAGCGGGGTCGGGATCGGGGTCCGGCTCGGACTCTGCGGCCTCGTCGGGCTCGGTGTCGCAGTTCTCACCGGTGGCGAGATTGCACGCCAACTCGGCATTGGCATCGAGTTGCGTCTGCACGCTGTTCTGCTTCAGTTCGGCGGTGGCCATGCTGCCCACCGCGAACAAGCTCAGTACGAGCGCGATCGCTCCGCCGATCAGCACGGGGCGCTGCTGGCCCCCCGCACCGCCAGACCGACCGAGCTCGCCGCGGCGACGCCACAGTTCGCCGAGCTTCCCCTTGCGGATCGGGGTCTCGACGAAGCGATACGAGGCTTCGGTGATGATCGCCGTCGCCACCATCGCCAGCACGAACTCGTGGAACTGCAGCTTGTTGGCGGCGATGTTGCGGATGATCTGGTAGATCGGCCAGTGGTACAGGTACAGGCCATACGACCGGGTGCCGATCCAGAGCAGCACCGGGTTCGAGAGCAGGTGCCCCGTCTTCGCCCCGCGGTGGGTGATCGCGGCGATGATCGCCAACGTCGCCAACCCGGTGAGGAACAGCCCGCCCTTGAACAGGAAGCCGTGCACACCCTGCGACGGGTCGAAGCTCATCACCCAGGCCAGCACGAGCAGGATGCCGAAACCGACGCCGGCACCGACGTCGAACATCTTCGCCTTGTTGCGTAGCGGGCCGCGCATGACCGCCGTGGGACGCCACACCATGGCGAACGCGGCGCCGAGCATCAGGCCGCCGGAGCGGCTGAGGGTGGAGAGGTAGAGCGCGTCGGGCTTCGAGATCGGGCGGTCGCCGAGCATCCAGTAGGCGTCGGGCGTGAGCTCGGGCGTCTGCTGCGCTCCGGTGTAGTCGAGCAGTGCGACGACGACGGTGACCACGATCGCTCCGAGGAACAACCACCGCGCCACGCCGGCGATGCGGCGGGCGCCGAAGCGGACGAACGCCAGCATGATGATGGGCCACACGACGTAGAACTGCTCTTCGACCGCGAGGCTCCACAGGTGGCGCAGCGGGGCGAAGTCGTTGCCGGCGCTGTAGCCGGCCCCGATGAAGATCTGATACCAGTTCGAGAAGTACGAGGCACCGGCGATCACGTCACCGCGCAGCTTGCCGAGCGCATCACGTTCGAACAGCGACACCCACACCGACAGCAGCAGCATCATCAGGAACAGCGCTGGCAGGAGCCGTCGGAATCGGCGGATCCAGAAACTCTTCAGGTCGATCGCACCGGTGCGCTCGTGCTCGGCGATGAGCAGGAGCGTGATGAGGTAGCCGGAGATGACGAAGAACACCTCGACGCCGATGTAGCCGCCCAGCAGCCAGTCGGAGTTGGCGTGGTAGATCATCACCGCGACCACGGCCACGGCGCGCAGCCCGTCGAGCCCGGGCAGGTATGGCACCTGGCTGATCTGGCGGTCTCGGGCCCGTCGTGTACCGACGCTCACGTCGGCATCGGTGGCATCACCGCCGGATCCGGGGCCGCGCACGTTGGCATCAAGTGTCCCGGTCATCGGCCCATCACGGCGCCATTATCGCTCAGACGGTGGCGAGTTCGAGGTTTGCGACGATTTCTTTCGCGGTCGCCGAACGATTCAGCGTGTAGATGTGCAGGCCCGGGGCGCCCGCCGCGATGAGATCGTTGCAGAGTTTGCTGGCGAGTTCGATGCCGAGACGGCGAACGTGGACCGGGTCGTCGACGTACCCGAGCCGGTCGACCAGCCACGTCGGGAGCGCCGCGCCCGACATCTCGGCCATGCGACTGATCTGTGCCTTGTTGGTGATCGGCATGATGCCCGGGACGATGGGCTTGTCGATGCCGAGCGCGGCCATCTCGTCGACGAGTCGCTCATAGTGCTCGACCTCGAAGAAGAACTGCGTGATCGCGAAATCGGCGAGACGCATCTTGTCGGCGAGATGTCGACGATCCGCGGCGCGCGATTCGCTGCGCGGGTGCACCTCGGGGTGCGCGGCGACGCCGATCGAGAAACTCTGTGACGCGGCGACGTCGTGAAGGAGGTCGAGTGCGTAGGTGTAGTCGCTCTTGCCGGCCGTGCCGTCGGCGGGTGCGTCGCCGCCGAGGGCGAGGATGTTGGCGACCCCGCGTTTGCGGTAGTCGACGAGCAGGCTCGCGACCTCGGTGCGCGTGTGCCCCTGGCACGTGAGGTGGGCCATGGGTTCGAGTGTGGTCTCGTCGCGCATCCAGCCGACGACGTCGCCGGTGCGGTGACGATCGGACCCGCCGGCGCCGTAGGTGATGGAGACGAAGTCGGGTTCGAGTGCTTCGAGGTCGCCGACCGTCTTGCCGAGCGTGAGGCGCGCCTGGTTGGTCTTGGGCGGGAAGAATTCGAACGACAACGTGCGCTTGGCGGCGAGCAGATCACCGATACGAGCCATGACCGTCGAATTTACGACAGATTGACGCGAAACGGTTCCACGGTGCGGAACTATTCCGAGTTTCTGTCCGGCTGCGCAGGGGGAGCACTGCGACCGATGCTTGGTGACCTCCCTCGTTCCTCGGTCGACGTCACCTTCACATCGTCTCCGCACTCCCCCTGCTCCGCCTCCGCCACTCGATGATCTTCCGCCTCGATTCCACAGGCCCGGGTCGCCGCAACGAGTCCGGTACCTCCCGCTTCGAATCAGCTTGCTGAGGCGCCGGCAGATCGTTCGAGACCAAGGCGCCGCCAGGCCGCCGCGGCGACGTGGGCTCCTGTCGTTCGACAATCCGTCTCCAGGCGGGATCACGGTTTTCGTCTGACAAGGCGCGTGGCGAGGAAGCTGACCGGGCGTCAGTGACGAGCTCACGGAACGCAGTCAGACGGAAAGCTGGCCCGCCTGGAGTCAGTGGCGGAAGTGGCGGGTGGAGGTGAAGACCATGGTGATGCCGTGTTCGTTGGCGGCGGCGATCACTTCTTCGTCGCGGACCGAGCCGCCGGGCTGGATCACGGCGGTGATGCCCGCAGCGGCCGCGGCGTCGAGGCCGTCTCGGAACGGGAAGAACGCGTCGCTCGCGCAGGCGCCACCGACGGCTCGGCCGTCGCTTCGGTCGGCGGCGATGCGCGCCGAGTCGAGTCGGTTCTGCTGGCCGGCGCCGATGCCGAACGCCTGGCCGTCCTTCGCGTAGACGATGGCGTTGCTGCTCACTGCGGCGCACACCTGCCAGGCGAACTCGAGGTCGATCCACTGTTGATCGGACGGTTGCGCATCGGTCACGACGGTCCAGGCGTCGGTGCGACCGCCGACCACGTCGGGGTGCTGCACGAGCAGACCGCCGTCGACGGGTCGCATGTCGAACGGGAGCGGCGAAGGTGCGTTGGCGCTCATCACGCGCAGGTTCTTCTTCGCGGTGAGGATCTCGAGCGCGTCGTCGTCGAAGCCGGGGGCGACGACGACTTCGGTGAACACGCTCGACAACGGTTCGGCCATCTCCTTGGTCACGGTGCGGTTCGCGGCGACGATGCCACCGAAGGCACTCACCGGGTCGCAGGCGTTGGCCGCGACGTACGCGGCGCCGATGTCGTCGGCGAGCGCGACACCGCACGGGTTCGCGTGTTTCACGACGACCACGGCCGGGTCGTCGAAACGGTTGACGAGTCGCCACGCGGCCTCGGTGTCGAACACGTTGAGGTAGCTGAGTTCCTTGCCACCGTGTTGGGTCATCGAGTCCCACCAACTGGTGGCGCCGACCTGGCGGTAGCGAGCGCCGTCTTGGTGCGGGTTCTCGCCGTAGCGGAGTGGCTGTGCCTGCTCGAGCGCGAGGTGGATCGACGCGGGCAGCACCGGGCTGCCGTTGGCGGCGAGTTCGGCGTCGTCGGACTGGTCGAACCACGTGACGATCGCCGCGTCGTACTCAGCGGTGTGGGCGAACGCGTCACGTGCGAGGCGACGACGTGTGGCCGCGCTGAGTTCGCCGTCGGCGCGCAACTCCTCGACCACGCCGTCGTAGGCGGCCGGGTCGACGACCACGCCGACGAACGCGTGGTTCTTGGCCGCGGCGCGGACCATCGCAGGTCCGCCGATGTCGATCATGTCGATGGCCGACCCGCTGCCGTGATCGAACGAGTCGAGGTCGGCACCGAACGGATAGAGGTTGCCGACGACCAGATCGATCGGGGTGATGCCGTAGGCGGCCATGTCGGCCTGATGCTCGGCATCGGTCGGATCGGCGAGGATTCCGCCGTGGACCTTGGGGTGCAGTGTGACCACTCGGTGGCCGAGGATCGCGGGCACGCCGGTCCACTCGACGACGTCGGTCACGTCGACCCCGGCGTCGGCGATGGCCTTGGCCGTTCCGCCGGACGAGACCAGCGACCACCCCAGCTCACTCAATGATTTTGCGAGATCTGCGATCCCGGTCTTGTCGTACACGGACAGCAATGCGGTAGGCACGAATCCGAACCTAGTGCGACGGGCCCGGCAACGTCACAGGAATGCAACACGCTGGGTAATTTCCACCAGCACGATCGCACGATCGTCTACGGTCGTGACCAGTCTCAGTGACGCACAACACCCTCAGGAGGGCAATCAAGTGAGCAATTTCAAAACATCGGACTGGTTGATGGTTGGAGGCGGTGCAGCGATGCTGATTCTCGGCTTCGCACTGCCGTGGTCGACGATCAGCATCGGCGGCTTCTCGGAGAGCGGGGACGGGCCGTTCAACTACTTCATCACGGGCGGTATCGCCTGGCTCCTCGTCGTCGCGGTCGGCGTGCTCGCTGGCCTCAAGGCGATGGGCAAGCTTCCCGAGACGCAACCGTGGGGCATCATCTTCCTCGGCATGGCGGGCCTCGCCACGCTCCTCATGCTCATCCAGGTCATCCTCGGTGGCCGTTCCGAGCTGGGCATCGACCTCGACCGTGGCATCGGCATGTTCGGCGCACTCGTCTGGTCGGCCATCGCCGCAGCCGGTGCGTTCATGAACTTCCAGGCCGGCGGCGGCGAGCTGTCCGACCTCACCGACATGAACAAGTTGAAAGACGCCTTCGACGGCGACGACAGCACCCCGCCGCCCCCTCCTCCGGCGCAGTGATGTCGCTCCGCTGACGCGGAGAGCGGGCGAACTGCGGCACCTGCCGCACGAGCTCGACGGGAACCCTGAACGACCCGATCGGATCCGTCCGATCGGGTCGTTCGCTGTTTTCACCCGAGGTCGACGGCTGGTCTTCGTCGGGCACGTACGACCGCGAGTCCGGCTCACGGTCGTGCGCCGGTTCCAGCGTGACCGGGCCGGAGTGGCACGCCGCGCTTGGTCGTGGGCGAATGCGGCGAGCGACGTGTGCGTCCGACCCCGCCCGCGCAGACCGCGAACGCAGCGCGTCGATGCAGCGTGCGTCATCACGCTGGCGCGTCAGGCTCGTACGGGTGGCGACGCTGCGATGACGCCGGCGCGCCGGACTCGCCGTGACGGGCCCGCGGGTTCAGAGAGCGAGGCGTTTGCGACCGGCGGCGCTCGGAGCGAACACGAAGGCCCCGACGGCCATGACGACGAACATGACGATGACGGTCATGTTGCTTCCGGCGGGTGCGCCCTCGTCTTGTTCGAACACGACGGCGCGCACTTCGGTGATCGTCTCGTCGTCACAGCGCACTTCGATCACGTGGTCGCCGAGGCCCAACGCCGACGGCTCGATCTGGTCGACGCGTGACTGCTCGACACCGTTGACGAAGATGGTGGTGGTGCCATCGCAGTCGATGTCGACGGGGATGGGGTCGCCGATGTCGACGAACACGTCGGGAGTGTCGGGGTCGTCGGTGATGACGACCGCCGGCTCGTCGGGCACGGTGGTCGATGGCGTATCGGTCGGTGTCGACTCGTCGGCCGGTGGCATGGTCGTCGACGGCGCCGCCGGCTCGTCGGGCGTGGTCGTGGTCGTGTCCACCGGTGTGGTCGATGCTGGGATCGTCGGGATGGTCGCGCCGGGTGGGGCGAACGGGATCTGCGGGGTCGTACCGGGTGGAGCCACGGTCGGACCCGGCAACGACGGCACGGTGGTCGTCGGCACCACGGTGCTGGTCGGAACCACGGGCGTCGTGCCCGGCGTCGTGGTCGGCGGTGCCGTCGTCGGAGGAACGGTCGTCGGCGGCACGGTCGGCGGGCTCGTGGTGGCGTACTCGGTCACGAAGCGACAGGTGACGCTCTGTCCGCCGCCGACGGCGACGCTTTCGGAACTGTCGATCAGCGAGTCGATCAACGACCGGTAGCCGCTGAGCGAGGTGAGGCTGACCGCGCCGCACGAACTCGCCACCGATGTCGCGCCGAGTGCATCGGTCTGGGTCATTGTCGTCGGGGCGTCGACGCCGACCGCGACGGTGACCGACCCACCGTTGCCGAGCGACGTGGCCGACGGGCCGGCGACCACGTTGCTGATCGTGAACGGCCACGACGTTTCACTGGTCGGGCCGACGACGGTGTGGGTGAGCGTGACGTTGCCGGCGGCGTTGCGCATCACGCACGTGGTCGCCGCGCCGACGTTCTGCAGCGTGACGGAGCCGTCGACTCCTACGATGCCCGCGGGACAACTGATCGACGTGGCGAACTGCTCGGAGCCGGTCGATGGTCGAATCGTGACGTCGCCGCCGTCGACGACGAAGACCGACACGGTGCCGTTCGGACTCACCGTCACCGTGTCGAGCAGGTTGCCGAGGGGCGCCCCGAGCGTCGGCTGGTGAACGTTCCGTCGGCCCGTGAGATCGGTTGGACCGAACTGTGGCACCTGGCCGAACTGCGGCACCGCGCCGTCGGCGAGGTCGCCGTCGAACTCGACCTCGACACCCGGGAAATCGCGAGGGATCGCAACGTCGCCCAAGTCGAGTTCGGATTCGAGGGTGATCTCGAAGGCCGGGGTGACCGGCACGCTGTTGATCACGTCGCAGTCGTACGAAATGCGATCGTCCGGCAGTTGAACGGTGTCTCCGCCGAAGGGGCCGGTCGGCGGCGCGACCGGCCCGCCGAAGCCGACCTGTGTGCACCGGATCGACGGCTCGTACGGGCCGGCATCGAGTTCGGTGAGGTCGGGCGTGCCGGTGAGCGAGACGACGACGATCTCGCTGTCGCCGTCCTGGAGGACGAACGACGTCGACGGGTCGACCGATGGGGCCAGGCCGATCTCGAACTCGTCGAATCCACCGACGACGACGGGGTCGACGAACTTCTCGACCGTCACCGTGCGGGCTTCGAAGGTGAGCGTGCAGTCGAGGTCACCGACCGGAGTGACGGTGACGGGAGCGTTGACGACGACGGGGACGCCGCAGTCGATCGAGTACTCGAAACCGTCGGCGCCGGCGAGCGCGTCGGTGGCGTCGATGGTGATCGCGGTGCCGGCGTCGATCAACACCGAGGTGCTGTCGCCGTCGGCGAACGACGGGGTCTGCGGGGCGCCGGTGGCGATCGGACCGCGCAGACCTGGTCCGGAGAGCAAGGCCACGAACGAGAATCGATCGGCGACGTCGACGAGGCCGGTGCTGACGATCGCGTCGATGGTGACGCTGTAGGTGCTCGGCACATCGAGACGGTTCTCGAAGATGCACACGACGTTCAGGCCCGGCACGAGTGCGGGCGAGACGACGAGCGCGTCGGCGTAGCTCGCCGGTTCGGTGGCCGTGTCGGCGTCGTAGCAACCGACGCGGGTGGTGTGGTCGGCGTGCGGGTCCTGGGTGATCGTCGGAACGCCGGGGCCGGGGTACGGCGAGACGCCGAAGAAGTCGGCGGGGTCGAACACGGCGTGCGGGTCGAGGACGAGCGTGGTCTCGTCGTCGTGAGACTGGCTGAACGGCGAGGACGCTCCGCTGAAGCCACCGTCGGGCGACACGGCGTAGTCGAACGCCGGGGTTCCGCCCGTGGTGGCCGGCACGGTGACGGTTCGGACCGTGACCGTCGGAGACTCGGGCGTCAGCGTGAACGTGCACGTGATGTCGTCGGCGTCTGCCGGCGTGAAGGTGACCGCAGAGGTGCCCGTTGCGACGTCGACCGACAGTGCGTCGACGCACTCGGCACTCACCGTGTACCCCGCAGGCAAGCTCTGCGTGATGGTGAACGCAGGACCGATGTCGACGTCGAACGTCGACGAGTCGGATCCGATGTGTGCGAAGGTCGCTGCGCCGATGACGTCGGCCGATGGCGCCACGTCATAGCCGGCCGTCGGGGCGAGACCGTGTGGCACGTCGGTGACGACCGTGATCTGGGCGAGCTGCGGCGCCACTTCGAGCGTGGCCGTACAGGAGACGTCGGCGCCGCCCGAGATCTCGGCGGTGATGATGGTGGTGCGCGTCGTTGGCACGCCGCCGACCGTCTGCACCGTCGTGACCCCTTGGGTGCACCCGGCGCCGACCACACCGGTGACGTGCTGGGCGTACGGGTACTCGAGAGAGATCGTGTACGTGCCATCGACGAGCGTGGACGCCACGACCGATCCGTCGCCGCTGATCATGGTGTCGTCGGTTGCGACGTAGGTGCCCGCCCGATCGATCGACACCTGGGTGTCGATCGCCGGGTCGTCGGGTTCGACGTCGACCCCGACGGTCAGCGAGGCAGGTGCGAACGTGTTGATGAACCGACAGGTGTAGTCGACGTCGTTCTCGACGTACGTCCCCGCTTCGAGGTCGTCGGAGTAGAAGGGGATGCCCGACGTGGGGAAGCAGGCCGACTCGGTGGCGAATCCGGCGACCGGGCTCTGGGTGACGGTGTAGAACTCGCCGCCCGCGACCTCCCGGCTCGCTTCGTCGCCGTCGCCCTGTGCGAACGTCGGGTCGACCGGAACGAGGGCGGCCGGATCGATCGAGTAGTCGAACTGTTGCGACGAGCCGGCGGGGTCGGTGATGGTCTCGACCCGCAGGATCGACGTGGCCGTGCTCGGCGAGTTGGTGAGCAGACAGTCGATGTCGACGCCGTCGACGAAGTCGATCGAGAACACCCCTTCTCGGATGAGGTTGCCGTCCGTCGGACCATCGATGTAGGCGCGTCGCGTGATCGGCGACGTCGAATCGACGTTGGTGCACACCACCGAGGCGAGTTCGTACTCCGAGTTGCGACTCGTCTCGGTGATCGTCAACGTCTGCGCGGCGAGGCCGGTGATGACCAGCGCCGGCTCGTCTTCGGCGATGACTCCGGAGGCGATGCGGTAGTCGCCGTTGTTCACCTCGACGCCGTAGTTCTGGAAGTAGAAGTAGTCGGGGTCTTCGTTCTTGCGAAGGCTCAAGGTGGTCGTGCCGGTCGGGATCGGCTCGACGAGGGCGAGTGTGCAGTCGGCGGTCTCGCCGAGGATCGTCGGGAACGATGCGGTCGGGTCGGTGGTGACGACTCCGTCGCAGGTCCAGGTGATGTCGAGCCCCTGCGGGTTGGTGATGGTGACGGCGTACGTCCCGCCCGACGGGAGCGGCTCGGTCTGAGTCCCACCGCTGGGCGCCGCCGTGATCGTCTGCAGGAGGCTTCCTCCGTCATCGCGTACCTCGACCACGAAGTCGTCGTACGCCGACTCGTCGATCACGTTCGGCTCGACCTTCACCAACACCGACGGCGCGCCGGCCGGGACGGCGACGAACGTGCAGACGATGTCGGTGCCGGGAGGCGGTGAGGGGAACGCCGCTCGCCCGCTCGTGGATCCGAGGGTCACGTCGTAGTCGGTGTACGGCTGCACCGATCCGCCGACGTCGTGAACGCAGTCGACCCGGTCGAGGTCCCACCCCGGCACCTCGGTGCGCGTGATCGTGGCGTTGCCACTGTAGTCGGGCCGCAGCGTGAAGGTCTGTGTCTGGCCGTCGCTCAACTGCCAGGCGCTCAGATTCTCGATTGTTCGGAATCGAGTGATCGAGTAGTCGGCGGCTGGTGCGGTCGAGTCGTCGGGCACGACGTCCTCGATGATCGTCAGCGTCGACGGCACGACGTGTGTGAAGGTGCAGGTGATCCGCGCTCCGCTGGTCATGTGGTCTCGAGGCGTCGAGACCGAGCCCGAGTATCCGTTCGAGACGTACCCACCGCCGGCGTCGACGCAGCGAGCGGTCGACTGCACGTTGGGTGGGTTGGTCGCTGCATCGGTGGCGGTGACCCCGAGCGAGAATCCGGCGAGACCGGCCGCGGATCCGGTGGTGCCGTCGCCGCCACCGAAGGAGGTGACGTTGACCCGGTCGTACGACGCGTAGTCGATGCTGTAGTCGAAGCTGACGGTGCCGGTGTCGTCACCGACGACTTCGGAGACGACGTCGACGACGGGTGGGTTGGTGTTGTCGATGATGAAGACGCAGTCCATCGTGGCGTCCATCGCGTCGACGGCCGGCGTGAACTGTTGCGTGGTTCCGATCTGTGTGCCCGACACATCGCCCGTGCACTCCCAGGTGAACGGGAACGCGGCGACGTAGCTCGAACCCATCTCGACGCGGACGTACTCGTCGAAACCGGTTCGGCGGGCGAGCGGCAGCGACACCTGGCCGTCGGTGAGCTCGACGGTCGTGCCGCCGAACTGCGCGCGTAGGTACAGGTCGAACGTACCGGTGTAGGTGGTGCCGCCGAGGTAGCGGAGTCCGAGCGTCCACATCGTGTTCGGCGGCGCGGCCGATGGCGGTGCCGGCGCACGAAGCGGACCCGGCGTGGTGCTCGTCGTACTCGTGCTGGTCGGGATCGTCGTGGTGCTCTCCGGGCCCGCGGAACCCGTCGCGACGCTGGTGGGAACGACGGTGCTCGAGGCTGCAGGCGTGGCACCGAGGTCGGTCGTGGCCGCTTGCTGATCGACCGTGGTCGAGGAGGCCTCGGTCGGCACCGAGGTCGACGGTGTGACGGTCGAGGCCGGGTCGATCGTCGTACTCACCGGGGTGCTGGTGCCCGGCGTCGTGTTCTCCGGGGTGCTGGTGTCTGGAGTGCTGGTGCCTGGAGTGGTGGTGTCGGGCGAGGGTTCGCTGGTCGACGTCGCGGTCGGCGGCTCGGCGGGAGCGACCGTGGTCGATGTGGCGACGGCGGTCGTCACGGGCGGAGTCGTCGGCACGGGAGTCGTCGGCGCGGTCGTGTCGGGCGCGACCGTCGTGCTCTGGGTCGTCGGAACGGTCGGTGTGGGGGCCGGCTCGGTGGTCGCCGTGGGTTCCGTCGTGCTGGGCGTTGCCGAGTCGGCGAACGCCACCACGGTCGGTCCGAGGCCGATCGGGACCACGGCCAGGCACGACATCAGTCGTAGCGCGGCGAAGCGTCGAGAGCGCGTTCTGCGCATCGTGCTCGCACCAGCCATCACACAAGACTACGGATGGCACGTGAACCGAGCGTTAATCGCCGCTGGTCGCGGCTGGTTCCGCATCGTTCACGCCCCGCTGACGTCGCTTCGGTACTGTGCTGCGAGTGACGAGCGGGCAGCCGACATCCGGCCGACATCATCTGGCAGCGCTGCTTCCCGAGTACTCGATCGAACGGGAGCTGGGCCGAGGTGCGATGGGCGTGGTGCACCTCGCCCGCCACCAGCGCCTCGACCGTCTGGTCGCGGTGAAGGAACTGCAGGGGGCCCTGGCCGCCGATGCCGCCACGCGTGAGCGTTTCGTCGTCGAGGCCAAGGCACTCGCCGCGCTGAATCACCCGCACGTGGTCCCCGTCTACGACTACATCGAGCGTGACGACCACTGTGTGCTCGTCATGGAACAGCTTCCCGGCGGAACCGTCTGGGACCAGTTCGTCAGCGCCGGGCTCACGATGCCGCGAGCGACCGCGCTCACGCTGGCGACCTGCTCCGCGATGCAGCACGCTCACGACCAGGGCGTGCTCCATCGAGACATCAAGCCGGAGAATCTGATGTTCGACGCCGACGGCGTGCTGAAGGTCACCGATTTCGGCATCGCGCGTATGGTCAACGGTGCGAGCACGAAGGCCACGGTCGCCGGGTCGGTGCTCGGCACGCCCGCCTACATGGCGCCCGAGCAGGCCGAGGGCAAGCACGTCGGGCCTGCCGCCGATGTGTACGCCACGGCGACGATGTTCTACGAGATGCTGTCGGGCCGCTTGCCGTTCGACTCGTCCGACTCGCTCGTCGCGATGTTGACGCAGCGGATCACCTCCAATCCGATGCCGGTCACCACGGCAGCGCCACACGTCCCGACCCCGATCGCCGACGTCACGATGAGCGGGCTCGCTCGCTCCACGTCGGAACGCATCGCATCGGCCGAGCTGTTCGGCACGCTGCTCGCCGAGGCGGCCGTCGAGGCATGGGGCCCCGCCTGGCTCGACGCCGCCGGGGTCGCGGTCCTCGGTTCCGAACGCATCGGCCGTGCCGCTCGCACCCTCCGCCCGGGGGAAGTGCCGCAGCGGCCGACCGCCGAGCCGAGCAGCGGCGCGCGTGGCACCGTCGTGGCGGGCGCCGCGCCCGGTGACGCGGCGCCGTCGGAAGCCACCTCGACCGTCGTGCCGACGACGCCGAGCGACATCGACCCCCTATCGACCGCGTCATCGACCGCCTCAGCGACCCCGAGCGATGTCGAGGTCGCACCGGACGACGGCCGCACGGCCGACACGGGCGACACCGGTGGCTCCGACGCCGGTTCGCCGACACCATCACCGACGGCATCAACGACACCTTCACCGACACCATCACGGGCGCCGGCGGCGCTGACTCCGGTGAAGCCGCAGGCGACCGATCGCGACCTCGGGCGGGCCAAGGCCGATCAGATCGACCAACTCATCGACATCTCCGAGGTCTTGGCACCGCCCGCTCGGCCAGTTGCGCAGTACGCCATCGCCGCGATCCTCTTCATCGCCGGTCTCGCTTGGGCGCTCGTCGGTGGCGGCTCGGGAGACCTCGACACCGATCCGGCCATCGCCCAGATGACCGTCAACGGGGAGCGCGTCGACGCGTCCGGCCCGATCGAGATCGACCTCGGCGAGCCCCTCGTCGTCGACGGTCTCGCCGTGCCCGACGAGGTCGAGGTCTCGATGAGCTTCGAGCAATTCGGCATCCCGGTCGGTGCGACCGACTCGATTCCGGGCAACACGAGTGGCTCGTTCCGAACGTTGAACACCGGCTTCATCGGCAACGTCTCGGCGGGATCGATGACCGCGACCGTCGAGTTCGCCGACCCGACCGGCGACGTCGTGACGAGCTCCGAGTTCGCAGTGACTGCCACCAATGCCTGGTTCCTCACCGCCGCGGGTGTGATCTCGATCCTGCTGATCCTGTTCGCGGTGGCCGGTGTCGAGTCGAACCTCCGCGCGTTCCGCCGAGGCCGAGGCGGGTTCACGTCGTTCGTCGGTCTCGTCGTGACCGGCGGGCTGCTCGGCGCCGGCGTGTCGGCCGCGTTGACGATCATCGTCGGCACCGAACGGGGTCTCGTCGCCCTCGTCGGTCCGGCTGCGCTGTGCGCGCTGGGTGCGGCAGCACTCGGCCTCGCAACGCGAGCGAATCGTCAGCGCCGACGCGCCGCGAAACAAGCGCTGCGCCACACGGCCATCAAAGCCCTCGCCTCACGCTGACACGAACCTGGTTATTTCCATCCGGGATGGAAATAACCAGGTTGGTCACTCAGCCGTGGCGGGCCCAGTCCATCGGGTACACCACTGCGTCGCCGATGCCCTTGAGATGCACGTTGCGAGGCGGGTCGAAGGTGATGTCGCCGCGTGAGGCGATGATCTCCTTCGTCAACGACGACACCAGAATCTCGCCGCCCTGCGCGAGGTTGGCGACGCGAGCGGCCACCACGACGTGCGTGCCGAACAGGTCGCCGTCTTGGTCGGCGAGCACTTCGCCGGTGTGCATGCCGATGCGGATTCGCACCGATCGGTCGGGGTTGGCGCTGGCGTGTGCCGTGAGGTCGCGCTGCACGGCCATCATGCAGTCGAGCGCCACGCGGGCACCCGAGAACGAGAGCATGTAACCGTCGCCCTGATTCTTGATGATCGTGCCGCCGTACTGGTTGACGCGGTCGGTGACGATGCGGTTGTGGTCGCCGAGCACCTGCATCCACACCTGGTCGCCGAGTTGCACGTTGCGCTCGGTCGACGACTCGATGTCGCTGAACACGATCGTCACGGTGCCCTGATCGGCGGGCAGCGCCCTCACGTCGACACCATCGCTCTGCGCGCTCTCGGCGACCATGTCGATCGACGTGCGATACACGGCCTCGTCTCCACCGGCGATCGGGCGCTGCGCGACGAGGAGCGGATCGGGAGCGTTCGGAGTCACCGTCGGAGGCGTCGCGACGATCGTGCCGGTCGGGTCGAGGTCGGCGCCCGACACGACGGTTCCCTTGGCGTCGTCGACCGGCTTCACCGCCGCAACCGGAGCGTCGAGGCGAATCGTGGTCTCCCCGCACTTCACCTCGCTGCCGGGACCGAGCACCGACGGGGCGACCAACCGGTTGCCGTCGAGCGTCGAGCCGTTGGTGCTGCCCAGGTCGCTCACGATCACTCGGCCGGCGTCGACGTCGATCGACAGATGCCGGCGTGACACCTGCGGATCGGCGAGCAACACGCCGTTGCACTCCCGCCCGACCTCGAGCGGACCGCGGATCGAGATGAACAGCGTCGGCTGGTTCGGCTGACGGATTTCGACGACGGGGTGCACCGTCTCAGCGTAGAAGGTCGTGGTGCTGTCTGTCGCCTGCGACGCGCAGGCGGGCCGACTCGTTAATGCCGGGCGACGCGTTGTCGTGCATGCTGTGGCGCGGTGGCCGTAATGTACGACCACCGCCCTCACCTCGAGATCGAACATGCACCCTTCCTCCGCCACCGCATCTGCGTCCCGCCTCCGATCAGGCGGGGGCACGCGACTGATGGGCGCGCTCGCCGTCTGCGCCGCACTCGTCATGTCGGCGTGCGGAGGCTCGACCGACGAAGTCCTCGAGATCGACGCGACGATCGACGACATCCACCTCGACGACGCCGACGCCTCGAACCCACTTCCGCTGTCGACCGAAGAATCGCAACTGTCGATGACGATGACGAACACGAGCGACACGACCCAGGCCGTCCGCTACCTGCGTCTCGAAGGCGAGATGCTCGGTCTCACGTTCCTCACCTACACCACGCGCATCGCTGTCGAGCTCGGCCCCGGCGAGACCCGGGAGGTGCGGGTACCGCTCGACTTCTTCGACATCGACAGCCAGGCCCACGGCTACCTCCGGTCGAAACTCGCCCTGTACGCGCCCGGCGACGACCGGCAACTGTTGGCCACCACCGACTTCGCCGTCGATGTTCGCGGCAGCGTCACCTCCACCATGGCGCTGTTCGCGTTGCTCCTGTTCTTCGTGACCGCCGGGTCGATCTTCCTCAACCTGCAGGGGCTCGCTCGGCGAACGCTGCCGCCCAACCGGTTCCGGCGCGGTCTGCGCTTCGCCATCTCCGGGCTCGGCGTGGGCATGTTGCTCACCGTCGCGTTCTCGGTGTTGCGCATCTTCCCACTGCCGTCGGTGGCGTGGTGGCCGTTGCTGATCATCCCGACCGCCGTCGCGTTCGCGGCCGGGTACGCCGCGCCGGGCGCGGGTGACGACCTCGACGAAGAAGAACTCGACGACCTCCGCGAACTCGACGAGACCCTCGCCGCCGTCGCCGCGGCGACCGACGCGGACGACGCGACCGACGACGACGCCGACACCGGCCTCGACGACACGACCGTCTGACCCGGTCGGGTACATCGGTTTCGGACGCGACGACGAGGCTGGCCCGGCGCAGCACGCTGCCGACGCCGACCGATGCCTTGGCTACGTTCGCGCCATGCACCTCGGCCTCACGATCTTCCCGACCGACCAGACCATCGATCCGGTCGAACTCGCCCGCGCAGCCGAAGCCCGCGGCTTCGAATCGCTCTGGTTCCCCGAGCATTCGCACATCCCGACCAGCCGAGCGACGCCGTGGGGCGGCAACCCGGCGGCACCGCCACTCCCCGAGCACTACTGGCGCACGCACGATCCGTTCGTCGCGCTCGGCGCGTGCGCGGCGGTGACCTCCGAGATCAAGCTCGCCACCGGCATCTGCCTCGTCGCGCAACGCGACCCGATCCACACGGCCAAGGAGGTCGCGAGCCTCGACCGGATCTCGAAGGGTCGCTTCCTCTTCGGTATCGGGTACGGCTGGAACAAGGAGGAGATGGCGCACCACGGCACGGCCTACGGCGAACGGCGCGCCCTGCTGCGCGAGCGCATCTACGCGATGCAGGAGCTGTGGACCCACGACGAAGCCTCGTTCTCGGGTGACCACGTGACCTTCTCGTCGAGCTGGGCATGGCCGAAGCCGACGCAGGAGGGTGGCCCACCGATCATCCTCGGCGGCAATGCCGGCCCGAAGACCGCCGCCGACATCGCCGAGTTCTGCGACGGGTGGATGCCGATCGGCGGCCGCCACCCACTCGAGAAGTGGGACCTCGTCGTCGAGGCCTGCGAGCAGATCGGGCGCGACCCCGAAACGGTCGAACGCGGCCTGTTCGGCGCCGCGCCGTCGGTCGAGAAGCTGACTGCGCTCGCCGAGTCCGGCATGTCTCGTGTGGTGATGGTGCTGCCGCAGGGCCCGCGTGACGAAGTGATGGCGAAGCTCGACGAGTTCGCTCCACTGGTCGCAGCCGTCGCCGACGCCTGACCCGAACCAGACCCTCGGGGCGGCTCGGAGCGGCGCTCCGACCGCTCACGCGGTGTCCAACTTCTCGAAACACTGCCGACACCGACGGTGGCGAAGATGACCTCGTGACTTCGTACATCGCAGCCATCGACCATCCGAGCCTCTACGGCCAGATCCAACCGTTCGTCGACGGCCTGCGCGCCGAATCACGGCGATTCGGTGCAGCAGACCGCTGCAACCCGAAACCGTTCCCGTCGCTCGTGCGCAAGGTCAGCGACCCGCAGCGGCTCCGCTTCGGAGCGATGCTCGACGGGCGTCTCGTCGGCATGTGCTCGCTGTCGCGCGACGGCGAAGTGGCCGTGGTGCTCGATCACGATCATCGCGGCCAGGGCCACGGCACACTGCTGCTGAGCCACGTCATCCAGACCGCCACGAAGCTGTCGTTTCCGCGTCTGGTCATGGAGACGAGCCGCCGCAGTCGGCCGGTGTCGCGCCTCAGCGAGCGTTTCGGCTGGACTTCGATCGAACGAGGCCATGGTCGCGTCGAGCTCATCCTCAACCTCACCGGAGACCGCATCGCCGGCGCGAGTGTCGGTGCCTGAGGCCACAGCGCGAGCCGATCGCAGCGAGGCCCCGTAACCTTGGAGTGCTTCGAAACCACGGGGCAACAAACCCAAGGGATCCGAAGCACATGCCTCAGAGCGACACGCCTGACTCACAACAACACAACGAATTCGTCGACGGACCAGCGTCGACCGAGAACGACGACACGGTCGCCATCGACGCCGTCGATCCGTCGAACGATCTTCCGGCTCCGACGATCGACGATGCCGGCCCGGCCGACCTCACCCCGCCGACCGCCACCGAGGAGCCGGCAGCCGAATCCGCTCCAGCCCCCGCATCGAACGACGACGCGAGCGATGCTGACGACAGCGACGATGCCAGCGGCGACGATGACGACGGCGATGATGACGGTGACGACACGGTTCGCTTCAGCGATCTCGGCCTGTCGGACGAGCTGCTCAGCTCGCTGACCGACCTCGGCTACGAGATCCCGACGCCGATCCAGGCCGAGTCGATTCCGCCACTGCTCGACGGCTTCGACCTGCTCGGCCAGGCTGCGACGGGCACCGGCAAGACCGCCGCGTTCGCGCTCCCGATGCTCGACCGTGTGGCCGGCGCGGGTAAGTCGAAGATCCCCTTCGGCCTCGTGCTCGTCCCGACCCGCGAGCTCGCCAACCAGGTCGCCGAAGCCACCAAGCAGTACGGCGCCAACCGCGGCGTGCGCATCGCCGCGCTCTTCGGCGGCACCAACATCGGCCCGCAGTTCAGCTTGCTGAAGTCGGGCGTCGACATCGTGATCGGCACCCCGGGCCGAGTGCTCGACCACCTCAAGCGCGGCTCGCTCGACCTGTCGCGCTGCGCGATGGTCGTCCTCGACGAAGCCGACGAGATGCTCGACATGGGCTTCGCCGAAGACCTCGAGGCGATCCTCGACGCCGCTCCGCCCGAGCGCCAGACGGTGCTGTTCTCGGCCACCATGCCGAACCGCATCGACTCGATCGCGTCGCGTCAGCTCTCCGATCCGGTGCGCATCAGCATCAAGCGGGCCACCGAGACCGACGGCACGCCGCCCAAGGTCCGCCAGACCGCCTACCTCAGCCATCGCACACACCGCGCGTCGGCGCTGGCCCGCATTCTCGACATGGAGTCGCCCGAAGCCGCGATCGTGTTCTGCCGCACTCGCGGAGACGTCGACGAGTTGGTCGACGTGATGAACGGCCGCGGCTACCGCGCCGAAGCCCTCCACGGCGGCATGAGCCAAGACCAGCGCGACCGCGCCATGGGCCGTCTGAAGAACGGCATCGCCACGTTGCTCATCGCCACCGACGTCGCCGCCCGCGGCATCGACGTCGACCACCTGAGTCACGTCGTCAACTACGACATCCCGCAGACCACCGAGGCCTACACGCACCGCATCGGCCGTGTCGGTCGAGCCGGTCGTGAAGGCATCGCCATCACCCTCGGCGGCCCGAAGGATCACCGCAAGATCAACAACATCGCGCGCTACACGGGCCAGCCGATCGCGATCGAGAAGGTCCCGACGGTCAACGACCTCACGGCGAAGCGCATGGAGATCACGCGCAACGAAGTCGCCGAGAAGCTGAACGACACCGAGTCGGCCGACCTCTACCGCTCGATCGTCGAGAGCCTCACCGCCGACAACGATCCGATCGACGTCGCCATCGCCGCGGTCCGTCTGGCGCACGAGACCTCCGGTCGCACGAGCGTCGAGCAGGAGATCCCCGACGTCAGCTCCCACGCCGACAAGGGCAAGAAGTGGGACGACCGCGGCAAGGGTCAGGGCCATCGCGGCCAGCGCGACCGCAACGACCGCGGTTCGGGCAAGTCGTTCGAGAATCGTGCGGTTCGCAACAGCGACGGCTCGCACCACGTCGAAGCCGGGTTCGTCAGTCTGCAGTTCAACCTCGGTCGTTCGGCCGGCGTGCGGCCCGGCGACCTCGTCGGTGCGATCGCCAACGAGTCGAACATCCGTGGCAACGAGATCGGCGCGATCAAGATCAACGACAAGTCGGCGTTCGTGCAGGTTCCCGAGAAGCACGCGGGCAAGGTGCTGCGCAGCATGGACGGGGCGAAGATCCGCAACAAGCCCGTCCGCGTTCGACGCGCCAACAACTGACGTCGGCCGCACGGTCGGCCCCGACGGACGATCCTCGTTCGTTCGTTCGTTCGCTCGCTCGGTCGGTCGAGGCGGCACCTCGATCCGCTGTTTCTTCCGACTCGCGAAAAACGTGTCATCGTTTGTGCATGACGATCGCGCCACTCCCGAAGAAGCACGCCTCACTCACCGTCGACGGTGCAACGAAGTCGATGGCGTACTTCGACACCGGCACGCTCGACGGGTCCGACCGGACGATCCTGTTCCTACACGGCAACCCGACCTCGTCGTATCTGTGGCGCAACATCATCCCCCACGTCTGGAACCTGGGTCGCGTCGTCGCGCCCGACCTGATCGGTCAAGGTGACTCCGACAAACTCGACGACGTCGGACCCGACAGCTACACCTTCGTCGAGCACCGACGCTGGCTCGACGCGCTGCTCGACGAACTCGACCTCGGTGACCAAGTGGTGCTGGTGGTGCACGATTGGGGTTCGGCACTCGGTTTCGACTGGGCGCATCGACATGGCGACCGTGTCGCCGGCATCGCCTACATGGAGGCGATCGTCCAGCCGATCCCGTCGTGGGACGAGTGGCCGCCCAACGCTCGCGGCATCTTCCAGGGCTTCCGTTCGGAGGCTGGCGAAGAACTCTGCCTCGAGAAGAACCTGTTCGTCGAAGGCGTGCTGCCGAACGCGATCATCAGCGGACTCACCGCCGAGGAGCACGCGGTGTATCGGGCTCCGTTCGCGGCGGCTGGCGAGGATCGGCGGCCGACGCTCACCTGGCCGCGACAGATCCCGATCGCCGGTGAGCCCGCCGACGTGGTCGAGATCGTCCAGGGCTATGCCGACTGGATGGACAGCAACGACATTCCGAAGCTGTTCGTCGACGCCGATCCCGGCTCGATTCTGGTGGGCCGCCAACGCGAGTTCTGCCGCGGCTGGCCGAACCAGACCGAGGTGCGGGTCTCGGGCCTCCACTTCATCCAAGAGGACTGCCCCGACGAGATCGGACAAGCCATCGCCACCTGGCTCACCCCCTGACCCGACCACAACGAGCCTGGGCAAAAATCACCCCCACGCGACCACAACGAGCCTGGCCAAAAATCACCCCCACGCGACCACAACGAGCCTGGCCAAAAATCACCCCCACGCGACGACAATTTGCCTGGCCAAAAATCATCTCCACGCGACGACAATTTGCCTGGCCAAAAATCATCTCCACGCGACGACAATTTGCCTGGGCAAAAATCACCCTCACACGACGACATTTGGCCTGGGCAGAAATCACCCTCACGCGACGACAATTTGCCTGGGCAGAAATCGCCTCGGGCTGGCGGTGCTTGTTGGTGGGGCGTACGGTGAACCCATGAGCGACTCGCAGGCCGACTGGACACTCGTCATCGACGGAATCGACTTCGGCGAAGGCCCCCGCTGGCGAGACGGTCGGCTGTGGTTCAGCGACTTCTACCAGCAGACGATCTCGTCGGTCGAGATCCACCCCGACGGCTCGGGCACGCGCCACGTCGAACTCGAGTACGACGGTCGCCCGTCGGGTCTCGGTTGGCTGCCCGACGGTCGACTGCTGTTCGTGTCGATGCTCGATCGCAAGGTGATGCGCCGTGAGGCCGACGGGACGATCGTCGAACACGCCGATCTGTCCCACGTCGCGGGCGGACACACCAACGACATGGTCGTCGCCGACGACGGCACGGCATACGTGGGCAACTTCGGCTTCGACTTCGAAGCCGGCGACTCCGTCGAGACCACCACCCTCGCCATCGTCCGCCCCGACGGTTCGGTCACCGCCGACACACGCGAGTTGCTGTTCCCCAATGGCGCGGTCATCACCGACAGCGGCAACACGCTGATCGTCGGCGAGACGTTCGGCGGGCAGTACACCGCGTTCACGATCGCCGACGACGGCTCGCTCACCGAACCGCGCGTCTGGGCCGAGGTGGAAGGCACCGCACCCGACGGGTGCACGCTCGACGCCGACCATCACATCTGGTTCTCCGACGCCGCTGGACGGCAAGTCGTGCGGATCGGTGGATCGATGACGATGAGCGATCCGGGCACCGTGCGTCTCGGCACCCCGAACAACACGTACGCCTGCATGCTCGGCGGCGACGACGGCACGACGCTCTTCGTGCTCACGTGCGACGACGCCGACCCCAGCGTCGCCGCAGGCACGGCGACGGGCGCGATCTACTCCACCAGAGTCGACCGTCCCCGGGCCGGACGACCGTGATCAGTCGTCAGTGACGGGCCGGCGGCGACGAGCCGGCCGATGCTTCAGAGCACCGTCATGCCGTACATCTCGCCGAGCGGGTCGGAGATGAGTTCGAGACGTTCTCCGTCGGGACCCGCGAAGTAGATCGACGTCCCGCCGACCTCGTACGTCTCCACGCCGGCATCGGTCAGCTTGCGCTTCGCCTCCTCCCAGTTGTCACGACTGATCGAGATGGCGAGGTGATGATGCCCACCGAGCACCTCGGTGTACTCGTCGAGACCGAGCCCCGGGAAGTCGAAGAACGCCAGGGCGTTGCCGTTGCCGATGTCGAAGAAGAAGTGCGTCGAGCCCTCGTAGTCGCGATTCTCGAAGAGTTCGGTGAGCGGGAAGCCCAGGAGCCCCTGGTAGAAGTCGATCGTCGTGGCGACGTCGGATGAGATGAGCGCTTGGTGATGCACCCCGCGTGCGGTGGACGCGGGCCGATCTCCAGGCGGCAACAGGTATCGCTGGCGCAGCGCTTCCCATTCGTCGGTGCGATCGGGATGATCTCCGTCGTGGTCGGAACCGAAGTGCGGCGAGCCAGATTTAGTTGCCATCGCAATATTCTGCCAGGAGAACGCGGTGAGTGACGACCGGAGCTCGCTCGAATCGGTCACGTTCGAGCCGGGCGCCGGCCGTCCGGATCAGTAGAGCGAGCCGTCGCCGTCCGCGGTGTCGCTCTCGAGCGACGTGGCGAGTTCGCGAGCGAGGCCTGCCCGCAGCACGACGGCGTCGGCGGCCACGGTCACCATGCGGAATCCCGCCGCGACTCGCCGAGCGGTGAGCGCGCCGTTGGCGTGGATTCCGGCAACGACCCCAGCTCGCTCACACGCGTCGACGATGGTCGTCAGGGCGGCGGCGAACGACTCGTCGTCGTCGTTGTTGCCCGCTGGTAGTCCGAGCGTCAGCGACAGGTCGGCGGGGCCGACGTACACGGCGTCGATGCCCGGCACGGCCAGGATCTCGTCGATCGACTCGAGCGCGTGCACGGTCTCGATCATCGGAATCACGGCGATGTTCTTGCGTGCCCAGTCCACGTAGTCGCCGTCGGTGCGCGGCGCGACGAGGCCCGGCCCGTAGCTGCGAGCTCCGTCGGGGGCGTAGCGGCACGAGCGAACCACCGCTTCGGCCTCCTTCACCGAGTTCACCATCGGCACGATCGCGCCCTGCGCTCCGGCGTCGAGCATCTTGCCGATGATCCCCTGCTCGTTCCAGGGCACCCGAACGATCGGCCGGCTCCCGCCAAGGAGCACCGCTTGGATCAGGTCGACACAGTCGGAGTACTCGATCGCTCCGTGCTGCGTGTCGATGCACACGTAGTCGAATCCGGCTCGGGCCACGGCCTCCGCGGTGACCGTGGACGGAATCGACAGCCACCCGCCACGGGTGGTCGCACCCGAATCCCAGAGCTGGCGGAGCGATGGCGTGTCGTTCATGCGCCGAGTTTGCCACGTGGGCCGTCGACCTCCTCGGCCGCGCTCGGGCGGTAGGTTGCCCGCCGTGAGCAGGTGTCCGAGCAGTCGATCGTCGCTGGGCCCGGTGGGCGTGACGCGGTGACCGATCATGGCGGCGGCGGGCTGATCGCCGGACTCCCCATGTACGACTGGCCGGAGGTGTCGAGCGACATCGATGCACTCTGGACGCGGATCGCACGCGAGGTGACGGTTCGCGGCCTCGATGCCCCGATCGGGCTGACGCGCACCGACCACCTGGAGACCCTCTGGCGCGACCCGCGCATGATCGTCGGTCAGGTCTGCTCGCTCAATCCGGTTCGCGACGGCCTCGGCGAGACCGAGGTGCTCGGGACACTCGTCTACGACCCACCGCTCGACCTGCCGCAACCCGAACCCGGCAGCTACTACTCGGTCGTCGTGTGTCGCCGTGACGATTCGCGACGCACCCACGTCGGGCACGGATCGGCGACCGACGACGTGCTGGCCTTCGCCGGGGCGACGTTCGCCGCCAACGGCACCGATTCGCAGTCGGGCTACTGGAGTCTGGGGAACTTCGTTCGCGAGATCGCCGATGCTCCCGTGTTCGGGCCGGTGCTGTTCACCGGCGCTCATCGCGCCTCCATCCAGGCGGTGGCCTCGGGAGCTGCCGACCTCGCTGCGATCGACGTGCACTCGTGGCGCCTCGCGCTCGAACACGAGTCGCACGCCACCGACCAGCTCGCCGTGATCGGCACGACGGAACCGACGCCGGGTGTGGTCTGCGTGGTCGCTTGGGAGCTGGCTCAGCATCGAGCACTGCTCGACGACGCGCTCGCCACGGCCGTGGATTCGCTGCTCGGCACCCCGGTCGCCGAGCGCCTGCACATCTCCGGCTACCGCGCGCGTGAGCTCGAGGAGTTCGACGTGGTCGCCGACCGAGTCGAGGCTGCCGCACGCCGGTCGTGGCACCGCTGAGCGGACGCGCCGACCGCTGAGCTGCGCGTCGCGGCGACCGTCAGGCGTCGAGGTGGGTGATGAGTGCGTCGAGAGCGAGTCGGTAACTGTCGCGACCGAAGCCGCCGATCACTCCGAGACACACCGCCGACAGCATCGAGGTGTGGCGAAATTCTTCGCGTGCGTGGACGTTCGACAGGTGGGTCTCGACCACCGGGAGTTCGATCGCCGAGATCGCGTCGCGCAGTGCGATCGAGGTGTGCGTGTAGGCCCCCGGGTTGAACACCACCCCAGCCGCCACGGTGCGCGCCTCGTGCAGTGCCGAGACGAGTTCGCCTTCGACGTTCGACTGGACGTGTCGCAGGGTGCGGCCGCGATCGGCTGCGAGCGACGTGAGCTCGCTGACGATGTCGTCGAGGGTGTCGGCGCCGTAGACCTCGGGCTCACGCGTGCCGAGCAGGTTGAGGTTCGGCCCGTTGAGCAGCAGGATCTCGAGCGACATGCCGACGAGCGTAGGCGCTCGGGCCGCGTGCTCCTGGTTCCATTGCTCGGCCGGGCCGCGGCCGGTCAGCCGTCGGTGGTGGGGGCTTCGTCGGGGTCGACCGTGGCCGGCCCGTTGATCACCAACGGCCGGTCGGGATCGGTGCCGGCGGGATCGGTGCCGTCGGTCGCGGTGTCGGCCGGATCGGCGTCGTCGGTCGCAGGCGGAACCGACTCGACATCGTCGGCGGGATCGGGGGCCGTGCTGGTCTCGGGGGCCGTGGTGGCCTCGGGCTCGTCGATCGGTGTGACGACCGAGCCGGTCGGTGACGGTTCGGTCGGAGACGGTTCGTCGTCGCTGCCGGAGCAGGCGGCGGCGAGGAACAGGACGATGACGGCGGCCGAGCGGCCGAGGCGGTGTGCGTTCGACACCGCACTGGTCGACGCTGGAGCCGACAAGGTCAGAGCACCGAGGCGAGCAGCGTCACCACTGCGACGGTGGCGGCTCCGACGCCGCTGACCAGTGCGACCAGGCGCCAACGAGCAACCGAGCTGCGGTCGCGGACGGCCGTGCCGGCGTGCGGCGGAGCGAACGCGGGAAGCGGGGCGTCGTCCGCCGCTCGTGTGGCCGCGGAGGGCGCGGGAAGCGCGTCGGGAGCCGAGGCGAGCCGAGGTGCGGGAAGCGGCGAGCCGACCGGCGGCTGCAACCGCCCGAGCGTCGGCGGCGTGGTGACGGCTTCGGGTGATCGTGTGAAGGCGCGCAAGGTGGCGATGGCTCGTTCGGTCGCGAGCGCAGCGTCGGGTGCAGGCTCCGCATCGAGGGCAGGAGTCTGGAGCGCTGTGGGCGCAGGAAGCAGGGCGGCCGGCGCCGGCATCCACGTGACGCGTGCCGACGCCACCGGGGCAGACCACGGCGAGACCCGGGTGCGTGCGACCGGGAGGCCGACGGGAGCCGCCCAGGGGTCGAGCACGAGTTCGGCGGGGTCGGGTGCGGCCCACACGTCGATCTTCGACCGACGCGCAGGTGCGGCAACGCGCGCACCCACGGGCAGGGGAAGATGTTCAGCCACCATGTTCATCACCGCCCATCATCACAGATGTCCGGCGCCGGGAGGTGGATACCCGGCGCGCCGAAACGGCTCGGCGACAGTCGCCGTCATCACCCACCCGCGGGTCGCTGATGGTCACTGTCAGAGTGGCACGTTTCGGGCCGTGAAGGCCCACCGGCCATGGGCGCCTGCCACACTGACACGGTGCGCAATCTCGGTCATCGCCTCGCCCTGATCCTGCTCCCGATCGCGGTCATCGGCGCGTCGGCCGGCTGCGGCGGGTCGGAGAGCGGCGGCGCGTCGGGTCCTCCTCGAACGGTGTCGCTGGAAGCCGTCGAATACCGCTTCCAGGCCGACGAGGCCATCACGATCCGCGCTGGCGACACGATCGAGTTCGAGGTCCGCAACGGAGGCGACCTCGAACACCAGATGGAGGTGTGGGACGCGAACAATCGGGTGCTCGGGATGACCGAACGGATCCCGCCCGGAGCGGTCCGATCGGTGACCGTCACCTTCGACGACGCCGGCGCCTACCGGGTCGTCTGCGACATCGACGATCACCTGATCCAGGGTCAACAGGCGGGCTTCGACGTGTTCGACGCCAACGACTGAACACCGCCGACGCGTCGGCCGCCGATGATCGTCGGTCCACCGAGTCAGTCGGTGGCTTCGGGAATCGCGTCGGCGGGAAGCTTGCGGATCTTGGCGCGGCGCTTGCGGCGGGCCGGGATCATGTCGCGCATCTCGTCGAGCTTGCCGAAGCACAACAGTCGGTCGTTCGCCTCGAGCACTCGACTCGTCTTCGGGTTGGGGATGACGTCGGTGTCGCGATGCAGCGTGAGCACGGTGATGTCGCGCTCACGCAAGCCCGATTCGGCGATCGTCGTGCCGACCAGGTCGGCTCCCTCTCGGACCAGGAGTTCGGCGACGCCGTAGCCCGTGCTGACCGAGAGGCGCTGACGCACGTCGAGCTCCGGGAAGTCGACCTGGTTCGCGATGTGGTCGATGATCGCGCCGGCGATGTCGAGGTCGGTGGCTCGCTCGATGCCCTCGAGACCCGGCGACGAGTTGACCTCCATCACCAAGGGCCCGTCGGCACCTTCGAGCATGTCGACACCGGCGACGCGCAACCCCATGATCTGCGCCGCGCGCACCGCGGTTCGCTCGTACTCCGGGGTGAGCTCGACCGCTTCGACCGAGCCGCCGCGGTGCACGTTGGAGCGGAACTCGTCGCCCTGCGCGGTGCGACGCATCGCGCCGACGACACGGTCGCCGACGACGAGCGCGCGGATGTCACGACCTCGGCTCTCGGCGATGAACTGCTGGATCAGCACGTTCTGCTTGGTCGACTGCAACGTCTCGATGATCGCCTCGGCGACTTTCTTGTCGGGCGCCAGGATCACACCGATTCCTTGCGTGCCTTCCAACAGCTTGATCACCACGGGTGCGCCGCCGACCAACTCGATCGCGGGCAGCACGTCGGCCTTGTCGCGCACGAAGGTCGTGGCGGGCATGCCGATCTCGTGGCGACTCAGGATCTGCGTGGCGCGCAGCTTGTCACGCGAGTTGGCGATGCCGTTCGCCGTGTTCGGCGTGTACACGTCCATCTGCTCGAACTGGCGCACGACCGCGGTTCCGAAGTACGTGATCGACGCGCCGATGCGCGGCAGGATCGCGTCGTAGTCGGAGAGCTGCCGACCGCGGAACTGCAGGTCGGGCTCGTCACCGGAGAGATCGATCGCAAAGCGCAGCGTGTTGAGCACCTTGCAGTCGTGGCCGCGTTCGAGCGCCGCCGACTTGAGTCGGTGCGTGCTGTACGCGCCGGGCGAGCGGGAGAGGATGGCCAGTTTCATGATGCCTCGATTCCGGACGTCGAGTCCGATGGGGAGTTCGGCGCGGACTCGATGTCTGCGATGTGGATGATGGCGTCGCCCTGGTTGACGAGGGGCTGCTGCACGTGGCCGATCACCATGCCGGCTCGCGGTGCGTTGGACGTGCTGAGGCGACGGCCGACCGAGTCGCGGATCGTGGCGACCGTTTCGCCTCGCTCGACCAGTTGGCCGAGTTCGACCTCGATGAGCGCCATCCCGCTGCGTCGGGCTCGAACCCAACTGCTCGATCGGCTCTCGAGGGGCGGTTCGGGCGACGGCACGACGGCGTCGCCGTCGAGCAGCCCGAGGCGGGCCAGCACACGGCGGACCCCGAGCGTCCCGGCTTCGATGGCCGCGCGGTCGTAGCGCCACGCTTCGCCGCCTTCGTAGAGCAGCACGGTCGATCCGCTGGCGGTCGCCGCGGCGCGCATGGAGCCGTCGCGCAGTTTGGCGTGCATCATCAGCGGCGCGCCGAAGGCGACGGCGAGATCGCGGGTGGCCGGGTCGTCGAGGTCGGCCCGGATCTGCGGCAGATTGATCCGGTGGTCGGATCCGGTGTGCAGGTCGATGCCGACGTCGCACCGGTCGACGATCTCGGTCATGAACAGGTTCGCCACGCGGGCGGCGAGCGAACCCGTGGCCGACCCGGGGAACGAACGGTTGAGGTCGCGCCGGTCGGGCAGGTAGCGATCGCCGTTCAGGAAGCCGTGCACGTTGACGATCGGAACGGCGACGATGGTGCCCGAGAGCTGCTTGGGATCGACGGTCTCGAGCGCACGCCGAATGATCTCGACGCCGCCGATCTCGTCGCCGTGCACCGCCGCGCTCAACCAGACGACGGGGCCGTCGTCACGTCCGTGGAGCACGTTGATCGGCACCGAGATCCGCGTGCCGGTGACCAGCCGCGAGATCGGCAGCTCGCCGATCGCCGACGAGCCGGCTTTGACGTCGAGGTCGCCGATCGAGAACGCGGGCCGGCGAAGCAACCGTCGAGGTCGAAGCGCCGGCCGATCGTCGGGGCGCGGTGAGGTGCTGACGTCGTCGGTCATGCGCGCTCGCGGTTCTTGCGGCGGGTGGCCCGGTCGGCGCGACCGGTCAGATACGAGCGCCCGGGGTCGACCACGTAGCGACCGCGCAGTGCCTCGCGTCCGAGGAGCATGCGAAAGCCCATGTCGTCTCGCCGGGTGAGCGTGAGTTCGACGACGTGGCTGCGGCCGTCGAGGTCGATCGTGGTCTCGACCACGGGTCGCAGCGACGTGGTTCCCGACGAGCTGGTGACCTCTCGTTCGTCGATGACGCGTGCTTCGACGCGCATCTCGTCGCCGTCGTTCTTCTGCCACGGATGGACGGTGAAGCGCATCCACTGCTCTCCGTCGCGATCGAACGATTCGAGGTCGACGGCGTGGATGGCAGAGGTGCGTGCGCCGGTGTCGAGCTTGGCCTTGATCGGACCGAAACCCCACACCGGAAACGACACCCATTCGCGCCAACCGGCAAGCCTGGGGGTCGGGTTCTCGGCGTCTGTCACCGCCACAAGCTACTGCCCTCGACCTCGGTCTGCCGCCGCACCGGCACCGTCGGTGACCGGGTCGGTGTGAGCCTGCGAGCGCGCCGCGTCCGACGTGCTGGAATGGGGTCATGACCGACGCGGACCCCACTCTCGAACCGAAGCCTGCGAGCGATGTCACTCGGCGTCGGAACAGCGCCGCGGTGATCGACTTCGACGACGACACCGACTTCGCCGCCGCCTCGCGCGGCCTGATCGCGCAGCACGCGACGGGCCGCATCGAGAAGAACGGGCGGCCGGTCTGGGACGTCGCTCACCACGACTTCCTGCGCACCGACGACCCGGCGCCCGACACGTCGCACCCCGGGCTCTGGCGCCAGGGCAAACTCAACGCGATCCACGGGCTCTTCGAGGTGTCCGACGGCGTGTGGCAGGCACGCGGGTACGACATCTCCAACATCACGTTCATCGCCGCCGACAACGGGTGGCTCATCATCGACCCGCTCACGTCGGAGGAGTGCGCCCGCGAGTGCCTGGAGCTCGCGAACAGCACACTCGGCGCTCGGCCCGTCACCGCGGTCATCTACACCCACAGCCACCTCGACCACTTCGGTGGCATGTTGGGCGTCACCACTCGCGAGGCCGTCGACAACGGCGATGTTCGGGTGATCGCGCCCGAGGGGTTCATGCACGAAGCGGTGGCCGAGAACATCCTGTGCGGGCCGATCATGGGTCGCCGTTCGATGTACCAGTTCGGACCGCTGCTGCCGTTCGGACCCCGAGGGCAGGTCGACGCCGGGCTCGGCAAGACCGTGCCGATGGGCACCTCCGGGCTGGTGCCCCCGACCGAGCTGATCCACGAGACCGGCACCGAACTCGACGTCGACGGCGTGCGCATCGTCTTCCAGAACACACCCGATGCCGAAGCACCGTCGGAGATGAACTTCTTCTTCCCCGACCATCGACTGCTGTGCATGGCCGAGAACTGCACGCACACGCTGCACAACCTGTACCCGATCCGTGGCGCTCAGGTACGCGACCCGCTGTCGTGGAGCAAGTACATCCACGAGGCGATGCAGATGTGGGGGTCGCACACCGACACGATGTTCGCGAGCCATCACTGGCCACGCTTCGGCGGCGACGACGTTCGCGCGTTCTTGACCCTGCAACGCGACGTGTATCGCTGGATGCACGACCAGACGCTGCGGCTCGCCAACCACGGCTACACACCCGACGAGATCGCTGCCACGCTCACCGAACTGCCCGAGCACTTCACGAAACAGTCGCACGTGCAGGGCTACTACGGCACGGTGTCGCACAACGTCCGCTCGGTCTACAACCGCTACCTCGGCTGGTACGACGGCAACCCGGCCAATCTGCATCCGCATCCGCCGGTCGAAGCCGCTCACCGCTACGTCGAGATGATGGGCGGCGCCGACAACGTGATGCGCGGCGCACAACGAGCGTTCGACGAGGGCGACTACCGCTGGGTCGTCGAGGTGTTGAAGCACGTGATCTTCGACGACGCGGAGCACCGAGAGGCTCGCCGGCTCTCGGCCGACGCCATGGAGCAGCTGGGCTACCAGTCGGAGTCGAGCACGTGGCGCAACGCCTATCTCATGGGCGCCTTCGAGCTCCGACACGGCACGATCCAACTCGGGCGCGGCGGCCCGCCGGCGATGCTCAACGGCATGACGGGCGAACAGCTCGTCGAGCTGATGGGCGTGCGCTTCGACCCGTCCCGGTTCCCGCAGACCGCGGCGATCGTGTGGCACATCACCGACCTCGGCGACCCCGCCGGAGACGGCGAGCTGCACCGACTCGGGGTCGAGAACTCGACGATCCACCACGACGACCTCACCGGCCACGACGCCGGTGCGGCCGATGTGGTCATCGAGGTCGATCGGGCGACGTTGGTCGACGTCGTCATCGCCCCCGAGCGTTGGAGCGATCACGTCGACAGCGGGAAGATCGCAGTGGTCGCGGGCGATGGCGGTGTGGCCCAGTCGTTCCTCGCTGCGCTCGACAACTTCGACAGCGCCAACCTCGTCGAACCCTGATGCGACCGGCGCCCGGGGCGCACGGCTCACACGGTTCGTCGGGGCCGACGCGTGTCTCGGTCAGCGGCGGATCAGTTCGTTCTCTCGGGCGAGGGCGGCCATCTCGCGAGAGATGATCGCGTCGTGGGTGACGGCGAGGCCGTGCTTCGAGCGCGCCGCCACGCCGTCGACGAGGCGGTGTCCACGCGCCACCGACGGTGCGATGAACACGGCGACCAGCACCGTGCCCAGCCCGGCCGGGCCGCCGAGCAGCACACCGGCCACGATCCACGTCGACTCGATCAACGGGCGCACACGCGACTCCGGCCGACGCACGCGGTCCGATGCGGCACCGGCGAAGAGTTCACCCGAGCCGGCTCCGAGGCCCGACACGACGAGCGCGCCTGCCCCGATGCCGATCCCCGCGATCGCGACGAGGTGGACACCGATGCTCACCACGAGCGACGACGGCGCACCGAACTGCTCCAACCCCGCCAGGGTCGTCTGCATCATCGGGCCGATCATGAACGGTGACGCAACGGTGCCGAGGCCGGGTCGACGCCCCAGCGCCCAGGCCGCCACGATCAGCGATCCGACGGTCGCCCACACGGCGATCGTGAGCGGGAGGCCGGTGCGCACGCGCACGGCGCCGATGAACACGTCGAGCGGGCCAGGACCCAGGTCGTTCCAGAGGGTGACGGCGACCGACGCCGAGATCATGAACGAGCCGAAGACGAGCAGTGCGACTCGGCTCGAGAACGTGAGGACTCGCCGCGGCGCGCCCGATCGAACCACCGAGGCGACGGCACCGGCACGCGACCATGCCCGGCGCCGAAGGCGCGTCCCGATCGCCGCGACCAGTTCGCGGGTTCGTCCTGCTGAGTGCAGTCCAAGATTCTTCACAGTCCAGTATCGGCACACCTCAGGCCGCGACACAGGTCGCGTCCACGTGTCATTCGCCACCCGTATGGCGGCGCGCAATCCCCGTCAATCCGTGTCTGACACCGTTTGACGGGTGCGGCTCAGAGATCGAAGACGCGCTTGGCGTTGTCGCGGAGGAAGGGTGCCCACACCTTCTCGCGGAACGGCACGTCCGGAAGCTGCTCGAAGATGCGGTCGAGCGACAGGCCCATCGGGTAGTAGCCGGCGTACATGACCTTGTCGGTCCCGCGGGTGTTGGCGAAGTCGACGATGGCCTTCGGGTAGTACTTCGGCGCGAACGCCGACGTCATGTAGTGCAGTCCCGGCCACTTCAGCATGAGCTTCACGGCCAACTCCTCGTCGGGTTCGCACCCGTGGCGCATCACGATCTTCAGATCGGGGAAGTCAAAACACACTCGGTCGACGTGGTCGACGGTCTGGCACGCCATCGGCACCCGCGGTCCGGGAACGCCCACTGTCGGACAGATCGGAATGTCGAGGTCGACGCACGTCGCGTACACCGGGTAGTACTTCGCGTCGCTGATCGGCACCTGCGGCTGGCAACCGGCCGGAAAGGTGGTGACCGCCTTGATCCCGTGTTCGGCATGGGCCTCGCGGATCTGACGCACCGCTCCCATCACGTCGTTCGGGTCGATCTCGAGCGAGAAGTGCACTCGGCCCGGATGGCGACGCGCCGCTTCGATCGACTGGTCGTTCAGGTTGAACAATCCGGCGGCCACGCCGACGGCGTCCATCGCGGCGATGCACGTCTCGATCACGTCCTCGTCGGGGTCGGCATCGTCGCCGACGTCGTTGAACATGTACCCGGCCGGCATCGCCAGGTCACCCGCCCCCGCCTTCGACTCGGCGTCGTTGGCCTGCTCTCGCAGGAACGCGTAGACGTCGGCCTTCTTGAACGGAAATGCGATCATCAGGTCGATCGCCTGCGGGTCGTCCGGAAACTCGCTCACGTCGGAAGTGTCGCACGCCGTTCGACCGCGGTGCAGACTGGACCCGATGAGCACGACGTGGCGCGCAGGTCTCGGGTCGATCCGAAACCGCATCGTCGTCGGCTACGTCGCGCTGATCGCCGTGGCGTTGATCATCACGCTGCTCGTTGCCCGCGTCGCGCTCGTGTCGAGACTCGATCACGACATCGACACTCGACTGGCCGACGAGGTCGCTCAGCTCGAGGTGATCATCGCCGAGGGAAATCCCGACACCGGTGCCGGCTTCGCCGACGCCGCATCGTTGTTCGACATCCATCTCCGGCGCGTGCTTCCCGACGACGACGGCGCGTTCTACACCCTCGTCGACGGCGACCCGTACCTGCTGAGCTTCGATGCACCGCTCGACCTCTCGGCCGACACCGATCTCGTCGAGGAGTGGGCAGCGGTCGAGACCTCGACCTTCCAGACGGTCGACAGCGCGGCCGGCCCGGTACGTCTGCTGATCGTGCCGGTCGAGTTGTCGAACGACAGTGGCACGTTCGTCGCGGCGACGTTCACTCGCGATGCTCGCGCCGATCTCGACGACGTGTTCCGGGTACTCGCGCTGGTCGGCGCACTCGTGCTGCTCGCCTCGGCGCTGATCGCACTGACGATCGCCGCACGCGTCGTCCGACCGATTCGCGAACTCACCGCCGTGACGACGTCGATCACCGAGGCCGACCTGTCCGCACGGATCCCGGTGGAGGGCAGCGACGAGATCGCCGAGTTGAGCAACACGTTCAACGCCATGATGGCTCGACTCGATGCGGGCTTCGCCGCGCAACGGTCGTTCCTCGACGACGTCGCTCACGAGTTGCGAACGCCGATCACGATCATCCAAGGGCACCTCGACGTGCTCGGCGACGACCCGGTGGAGCGGGCCGAGACCACGGCGGTGCTCACCGACGAACTCCGCCGGATGAACCGATACGTCGACGACCTGCTCGTGCTCGCGCAAGCCGAACGACCCGATTTCCTCCGGCTCGCCGACACCGACCTCGACGACCTGCTCGACTCGATCACGGCGAAGGTTCCCGGGCTCGGATACCGCGAGTGGGTCGTCGAATCACGCGTGCACTCCTCTGCGATGCTCGACGAACAGCGGATCGTCCAAGCGGTGCTCAACCTCGCTCAGAACGCCGTTCGCCACAGCGAGGACGGAAGCCGCATCGGCATCGGCATCGCCGAACTGCACCAGGCCGACGCCAGCGACGGCCGTGACGGTCGTGACGGTTTCCGCCTGTGGGTCGCAGATTCGGGAACCGGCGTCGACCCGGCGATCGTCGACGCGCTCTTCGAGCGTCACATCCGGAGCGCCACGAGTCGCAGCGACGGCGGCATCGGACTCGGATTGTCGATCGTCGACGCCATCGCGGTCGCTCACGGTGGCAGAGTGTCGGTCGACTCGACCGCTGGAGAAGGGGCCACCTTCACGATCGAGTTTCCCGCCTCCGTCCGCCCCTCCAGCCACTGACCGCTCGACCAGCCATCAACCGCTCCACCGACCCAGCAGCGACGCACCGAGATCCACCATGACCCGCATCCTGATCGCCGAAGACGAAGAGCGAATCGTCAGCTTCCTCGAAAAGGGGTTGAAGGCGAACGGCTACACCACCATCGCGGTCGGTACCGGAACCGATGCGATCGCGCTCGCTCGCGACGACACCTTCGACCTGCTGATCCTCGACCTCGGCCTCCCGGGAGCGGACGGGCACGAAGTGTTGCGGCAGGTTCGCGGCCGTGGTGAGCGGATGCCGATCATCGTGCTGACCGCTCGTTCGGGCGTCGACGACACCGTCGGCGCGCTCGAGGGCGGGGCCGACGACCACGTCGCCAAACCGTTCCGCTTCGAGGAACTACTCGCTCGCATCCGACTTCGTCTCCGAGACGACTCGACCGACGACGCGGGTGCGCCCAGTGTGCTGACGGTCGGCGATGTGCGCCTCGACCTGCGAGCACGGACGGTTTCCAGCGGTGATCGGGTGGTCGAGTTGACCGCCCGCGAGTTCTCGTTGATGGAGACGTTCATGCGCAACCCCGGTCGCGTGCTTTCGCGCATGGAGCTGCTGTCGAGCGCGTGGGGCTACGACTTCGATCCGAACTCGAACGTGGTCGACGTGTACGTGCGCTACCTGCGCAACAAGCTCACCGACGACACGATCGAGACGGTTCGCGGCGCGGGGTACCGGCTGCGCGCCTGACGACGACGCCGGATGCGGCCCTCGAAGATGAGAGAGTTCTCATCTTCTCCTCATCTGTGCGTCATCGATCCGAGCGATGATCGCAAGGTGCACTTCGACGATCGCGCCCTGCCGGCTGCCCGCCACCTCGTCGGCCCCGATGCCATCGACGTCTTGCGTCCGCCGGTCGAAGCCACCGGCGGCGCCATCGACTCTGTTCGCCCCGTTCACGTGCAGTACCGACCGGGCTCCGACGTGGTCGTGCGCTACTCGGCGCTCGTCTCGTGGGGCGGGGCCGAGCCACGCCGCGAGACGCTGGCAGCTGCCTCGACGGTGCACGGTCCGATGCCCGGCGCACTCACGATGACGGCGTCGACACCTGCAGGTCCGCTCGATGTCAGCGTCTGGCGTTGGCCGTTCGATCCCGTTCTGGTCGGCCTCGCACGAGTGGTCACCCCCGTCGAGATCGCACAGGTGCTGAGGTCCAGCCACGGCCCGCTCGACCCACGTGAACTGCGCCTCGACGTCGTGACCTACCGGCCCACCGAACGCGCCGTCGTTCGGGTCGACCGGAGAGAACGCGGAGACCGCGGCGACCGCGGCGACCGCGGCGACCGCAATGATCGCAATGATCGCAATGATCGCAATGATCGCAACGATCGCAACGATCGCAACGATCGCAACGATCGCAACGATCGCAACGATCGCGGAGACCGAACCGTCGCCTTCGTGAAGGCGGTCCCGCCCAGCGACGTCGACGGCGTGGTCGAACGACACGCATCGCTGCTCCAGGCCGGCGTTCCCGTGCCACGCATCGAGCACGCCGACGCTCGATCGGGCCTGCTCGTCCTGGAACCGGTCATCGGCCCGACCTTCCGCGAGCTCGTGAAATCGAACACCGGATCGTGGCCCGACGCCGCCGAGTTCGATCGGATCGCCGATGCGTTCGCCGGCGCCGAGCTCGACGCTGCTCCGCTGGCGTCACGGCTCGCCGACGGTGTGCTGCACGCACGGATGCTCGCCACCGTGATGCCGACCGCGGCGACGCAACTGACGCGATTGGCCGAGCGGTTCGAGCGCGCCGACTGCGCCGATTCGACGGCGCGCCACGTCACGACGATCCACGGCGATCTTCACGACGGACAGGTGATCGTGCGCGACGGCCGAATCGTCGGCGTACTCGACATCGACGACGCCGGCCCCGGACGCCCGATCGACGACCGAGCGAATCTGCTGGCGCGTCTGCTCTACCGCGTGCACACGTCGGCCACTCCCGATGCCCGGCTCGTCGAGCACGTCGACATGATGACGGTGTCGTCAGCCGGTCGATTCGATGCGCCCGACCTGGCGGTGCGCACCGCAGCGGCGTTGGTCGGCCTGGCGACCGGGCCCTTCCGTCTGCAATCACCCGATTGGACGACGACGATCCGCCGACTCCTCGACGTCGCGGAGGAGCTCTGCACCGGTGGCTCGATGAGAGGACTCTCACCGCAGCCTCATCGCGACCTCACGAACACCTGCGCACGATGACGATCGTCAGCAACACACCCCCGACACGCCCGACACAAGGAGACCCACGATGAAGCCGACCCGTATCAACTGGAAACTCGCCGCAGCAGCCGGCACCGTCCTCGGCGCCGGATTCGGCGGGTTCGCGCTCGCCAGCCCCTCGCTGACCTCGCCGTCGGTCCCCGACCAGATCCAGGTCGAGACGACCGTCGCAGACACGACGGACGACACGTCCCCCGAGACGACGGAGGCTCCGAGCACCAGCGAGGCGACCACCACCACTGAAGCTCCGACGACCACCGGCGACGACGACAGCGACACGGACCCCGACACGACCTCGACGACGATCTCGACCGGCACCATCGACGACGGCCCCGACACGACCGCCACTCCGTCACCCGTCGACACGATCGACTCGCCCTCGAGCCCTGTGTCACCCGTGAGCCCGGCTTCACCCGTCAGCCCGGCCTCACCGGTCAGCCCCGCATCCCCTGCGAGTCCTGACTCCTCCGCGAGCCCGGCCTCACCCGCCACCACGGTGGCGTCCGCACCCGACACGATCGTCGAACCCGCGCCGCCGAACACCGTCGATTCGCCGGCAAGCCCAGCGTCACCGGTCAGCCCGGCGTCACCGGCAAGCCCTGCATCGCCGGTCAGCCCGCCCTCGCCGGCGAGCCCCGCCTCGCCGTCATCGCCCGATTCGGTCTCGTCGAACAACGACGACTGACGTTTCGAGCACCGCCGGTGAGCGACGTATCCGCCTGCGTCGCTCACCGGCAATCGACCGATCGACCACCGCAACGCCGACCCGACTGTGACGACGATCCGGGACGACTATCCGGCGGTGGATCCACGCGACCGGTGCGCCGGCCGGCCCGAACGGCGTTCGTATCGTCGGATCAGCATCTCGCTCCCCGACGACGGTGCCACGCCCAGCGTCTCGGCGGCCTCGACCAACTCGTGAACCGAACTCGCCGCGGCATCGAGGTCTCCCGCGGCCAGATGCGCCCCGACTCGAATGTCGTGCGCCCGCTCCGACAGCGAATCGATCTCGAGCAGACGGTCGGCGGTGGCGAGCGCTGCGGCATGATCACCGAGCGACAGCTGCCGTTCGCCCGCCCAGCTCCCCGCCGCGAGTACTCGGTGCTCCAGGTCGGCGACGACACCATCGACCTCGGGAATCTCGCGCACCTCCGACAACGCATCGCGCGACCACATCGCCAATGCGTCGGTCCGGCACTCGATCGCCGCGGCGACCCGACCGGCTGACTCCGCTCGCTTTCCATCGGCGAGCAGGTCGTCGAGCTGCCACACGTCGACGTCGAGCCAGTCACTGCGGTGCAGGGTGAGACGGCCGTGGCGGTGGCGGAGGTGGAAATCGGCCTCCCCCGGCTCGCGACTCGGTTCGAGCGCGAGGCGCAGATGCCGGAGCGTCGAGCGGAGGTTGGCCGCGGCCTTGGCCTCGTCGAGATCGGGCCAGAGCGCGTGCCCGATCGCCGCCCGACTCCAGGCCGGACGAAGCGCGAGGAGCTGCAGCGCTTGGCGCACGCGTCGTCGAGACACCGCGTGCGAGACACCACCGTGCGACAGCATGGTCTCGGGCCCACAGACCCGCACCTCGGTCACCTCGACGGGCGGACCAGGCACCACCGACAGAATCGAGTCGGCAGCTCGGGTCAACTCCGGCACCCGCTCGCGGACGCGACGCAACTCACGATGCGCCGCAGCACCGATCCAGCCCGACAGCGCGGCGGCGAGCTCCAGACCGCGCTCGTCACCGGATTCGGCCAGCAGCACGGCGAGCTCGATCGACCAGGGCAATGGCAACCAGGCCACGATCGCCTGGTGCGACGGAAGACGACCGATGGGGGCACCCGGGTCGGCACGAGCGGCGACGAAGGTCTGCGCGAGGTCGCGCAGGTCACGGTGCAGCGGGCTGAGCTCGGACTCGTCGAGCCAGTCACGGTCGGGCGCCGACAGGATGTAGGCGTACGGCAGGAACCGTCGCAGCTCACCGCGCAGCAGCGGGTCATCGTGACCGATCTCGTCGAGCCGCTCAACGAACGCAGCGCGCGCCTCGGCTTCGGTGCGGGTGAGAAGGTCGTGAGCGGCGTGCACGAGCGCCACGAACGTGCGCTCACGACTTCGACTCCACGCCAGCGCGTCGACCGCCCCGACATCGGGCACGCGACCGATGCACGCGCCCATCATCGACGTGAACACGTGGCTGAGAAACTGATTGCGCGCGTTGCCGAGTTCGACACCTCGACGCTGCCGCACCAGCCGTTCGATGTCGGGCCGACCGACCTGCCACATCGTCGCGTCGCGTTGACCGAAGACGAGCGGCTTGGGAAACTCGGCGACGAGTCGGTCGGCCCATTCGATGGCCTGCGGCACGTCGCCGGCGAGGACGGCGATGGTGGCAGCGTGGCGGAGCCCGAGTTCGTTGAACTCGTCGACACCCCGATAGAGCTCCATCAGGGCGTCGAGGTCGCCGCGGAGGTCGAGTGCTGCGGCTCGGCCGCCCAGCACCGAGCGGCGCATGCGCTCCGATCCGGCATCGACCAGCCGCTGCGATCGTTCGGAAGCCTCGCGCCACACCGAGGAGTCCCCGAGGAGCCACGAGCTCATCGCGAGTTCCTTGACGGTCGTGGTCTCGGCTTCGATGTCGCCGCGCGCTTCGAACCCCTCGGCGGCACGCGCGAGCAACGCTGCGCCCTCGGCGACGTCGCCCGCGAGCCGCCGCTGGAACCCGGCGAGGAAATGGGCCTCTGGACGTCCATCCAACCGGTCGCCCAGCTCGTCGACCCACCGGTCGACCATGTCGGCGGTCACCAGATCGTCGCCGTGCTCGAAGGAGCGCATGATGTTGGCCAGCGCGTCGTCGACGAGACCGTGTCGCATCGCGACACCGATGGCGTCGGTGAGCCGGTCTGCCTCAGCCATCGTGTCGACGATCCGCGACGCAAGGCGTGGCGCCTCGACACCGTCGACGAGGTGGTCGGCGACCTCGTGCCACAGATCGTGCGCTCCGAGTCCGCCGTCGTAGTCGACCAGGAGCGGCACGGCTCGAATCAGCGCACTCATGTCGACGTCGATGTCGCAGGCTGCGAGCAGGTCGGGGGTGGCGAGGCCGGATTCGACGGCGACGAAGATCGCTCGGCGATACTCGACGGAGAGCCCGTCGACGAGCTCTTCGAGCAGGAACTCGCGCGACGCATCGAAGCCCGGGTTGACCGCCAACCTGGTGACGGCCGGCCAACCGCCCGCTCGAGCGAGGTCGTCGGCGGGCACGTCGTGCCGATCTGCGAGCGCAGTGACCTCGGCGTCGTCGAATGCGAGGTGGTCTTCTCCGATCTCGAGCAGATCGTCGGCGGCGCGCAGACGCGCTCGCTTCACCAGGTCGACCGCGCGTCCCGACAGCACGAGGTGGCCGTTGGACGGGAGCGCGTCGAGCAGCACCGTTACGAAGTCGACGGCGCCGTCGATCGAACCAGCGAGATGCACGTCGTCGAGGCACACGCACACGTCGACCGGTGACTGCTCGGCGATCGACGTCGCAACCAGCGTCGCTGCCTCGGTCGGCGACAGCCGAGCTCGCTGTCCGCTGCCGTCGTCCGACGACGGGCTCGCGTCGCCGAGCGCGGCTCGACTGGCGAGGTGGTCGGCGATCGCGAACGCCACGACCGACGACGAGTCGTGGCTCGAACGAAACCTCGCGTACACGTCGATCCCGCTCGGGTCGTCGTCGTTGTCACGGATCGCCTGTGCGATGGCGACCGACTTCCCGAATCCCCCTGCGGCTTCGACGATGGTGAGGCGCACGTCCCAACGCTGAGCGAGCCGTTCGACCAGTCGACCCCGTCCGATCTCGTCGAACAGCGGGCGCGGCAGTTCGGATCTGCCGTCGTTTCGGGCTCCGCTCCCCGTCGCGTCCACCGCCATCGGCTCGATTCTCCCACGATCGCGAAGACCACCAGAAGGTCACCACCTGGTTATTTCCATCCCGGATGGAAATAACCAGGTCGACGGTCGGAGGTGCGGTCAGACGACGTCGGGGACGATGACGGTCATCGACTGGCTGGCGACGGCGAGGAGGCGACCGCTGCGGCTCCACATCGTGCACGAGCTGTGGCCGAAGCCGTTGCCGACGAATTCGACGCGGTTGTCGAGCAGCACCCAGTCGTCGTCGGCCTCGTCTGCCGACGGCATCTCGGCGAATCGGATCGTGTTGTCGAGACTCGACAAGAACGTCACGCGGCCCAGGCTGTTGCCGAGCGCCGATGGGCTGTAGTCGGCCATCACCGCGAGTGCTGCCGCATCGAGACGGACCCCGCGGAAGCGAGTCCAGAGCACCGTCCGGTTGTCACCGCTCGGTTCGCCGGCCCCGCTGAAGCCGAACATGCCGCGAGCCATGCGCACGTCGATGTGATCGTGGATCGAGTCGACCTCGTGAGGGCGTTCGCTGTCGATGCAGTCCTCCGGCGGCGGCGCGTCGGGCATCGACTCGCCGACCATTCGTGCCGGCTCGGGTCGCACACCGGTGGCCCCGAGGACGGAGATGATCTCGGAACCGTCGTTCGAGCCGATCACCCGTCCCTGCGTCACGGTGCGGCCGACGGCGGAGAGGGTCACCTCGAGGTCGAGCGTGGCGGGCGGGAACGCCGTCGACACGTACTGACCGGTGGCCCAGACCGCCGGCTGCGCGGCGGTGTCCTCGAGCCCGATGATTCCGGCGGCGAGCCCCACCCCGCCGAACAGTGACCCGCGCCCACCGCCGACGGCCCGATCGCCGACCTCCATGTGGCGGACACCGTGGTCGTCGGCATCGGTGATGCCCAGGAATTCGCTCGTCGAGATGAGTGCCATGGCTTCCGGAATGTAGCGACGACCGGTCGGCTCCGACCGAACCCGAGCGAACTACACATTTCTGCGGTGGTCTGCGAAACTCTCGCGATGACTGCTCTCGATGACGCTCCGACGACCACCAGCGATCCGGAGACCACCCGTGTGAACGAAGCGATCGACGCCCTGCTCGCCGCGCACGACCCGACCACGATCGACAACATCGAGTTCCGCGGGCATCGGTACGATGCCGGACTCGCGTGGGTCCACTTCGCCGAAGGTGACGGTGGCCTGGGCGTGCGTCCCGAGCTCAACCGATTGGTCGACAAGCGCCTGCGGGCAGCCGGCGCCAAGCCGACCGATCCGAGCACGTTCTTCATGGAACTGGCCGGTCCCACCATCGCGACGCACGGGTCGCCAGAGGTGAAGGCGCGTTTCCTGCGACCGATGTTCACCGGTGAAGAGAAGTGGTGCCAGCTGTTCTCGGAGCCCGGTGCCGGTTCCGACTTCGCCGGGCTCGGCACGCGCGCCGAGCGTGACGGCGACGAGTGGATCGTCAACGGGCAGAAGGTGTGGAACACCCTCGCCCACCTCGCCGACTTCGGCATGCTCGTCACCCGCACCGACCCCGAGGCACCCAAGCACAAGGGCATGACCTACTTCGCGCTCGACATGCGTGCGGAGGGGGTCGAGGTGCGTCCGTTGCGCCAGATCACCGGCGAGGCCGAGTTCAACGAGGTCTACATGACCGACGTCCGCGTGCCCGACGCTCACCGCGTCGGCGACGTCGGCGAGGGCTGGCGTGCCAGCCTCACGACGTTGATGAACGAGCGCAACGCAATCGGTGGTGGCGGCGGCGGAGCCCCGCGTCGCGGTGCCGCGGCCAACGACGCCGTCGAGGTGTGGCAGGCCATGGACGCGTCGAAGCAGACGGCTGCCGACAAGGACACGTTGATGAAGTGGTGGGTCCAGGCCGAGGTCGGCCGCCTCACCAACATGCGCGCCGCACAGAACGCCAAGTCCGGCAACCCCGGCCCCGAGATGTCGATCGCCAAGCTGGCGTACTCCGAGCTCAACAAGGGGCTCTACGAGTTCTGCATGAACCTGCTCGGCGCCGATGCCCTCATCGACTACGACTACACGTTCCGTCGCCCGGAAGACCTCGACGTGTCGGGCACGGCGCACGGCCTGCGCTACGCCTTCCTGCGTGTACGTGCCAACTCGATCGAAGGCGGCACGTCGGAGATCATGCGCAACATCGTCGGCGAGCAGGTGCTCGGCCTGCCGGGCGAACCGCGAGTCGACAAGTCGGTGCCCTGGAACGAGGTTCCGCGCAACTGAGCGGACGCTTCGCGACTCGGTGGTCGCCGTACGAGCGGCCCCTCACAGCGCGACGGTCGCAGCCGGCGACAGACGAGCCTCGGTCGTCAGGCCCAGAGCGACGACGACGACGAACCGGCGACGGCGTAGTCGGTGGTCGCCAGCCACGTGCCGAACTGCTCCGGCGCGAGCGGACGCGAGATGCCGTATCCCTGGGCGATGTCGCACCCGAGCTCCTGCAGACGGGTCAGGATCGGCATGTTCTCGATGCCCTCGGCGACCACTTGGAGGCCGAGGTTGTGACCGAGATCGATCGTCGACTTGACGATCACTGCGTCCTGCTCGTCGAGCAGCAGGTTCTTCACGAAGCTCTGGTCGACCTTCAGTTCGGCGACCGGGAGGCGCCGCAGGTACCCGAGCGACGAATAGCCGGTACCGAAGTCGTCGAGTGACATGCGCACGCCGAGTTGATCGAGTCGTTCGATCGTGCCCTTCGTGCGAGGCGTGTCGGCGAGCAGCGCCGACTCGGTGATCTCGAGGGTGAGGAATCTCGCCTCGACCTCGTAGCGCTCGAGCAGGTTCGCGATCCGCTTGGGAAGACCTTCGTCGAGCAGGTCGTGCGTCGAGAGGTTGACGGCCACCGACAGCAGGTGACCCGCTGCGTGCCATCCGCTGAGCGTGCGCACCGACGACGTGAGGATCTGGTCGGTCAGCTGTTTGATGAGCCCGGACTCCTCCGCGAGCTGGATGAAGTCGGCTGGCGACACCCATCCGTGCACGGGATGCTGCCATCGCGCCAGTGCTTCGGCACCGATCACCGTCGACGTCACGAGGTCGACCTTCGGCTGGAAGTGCACCGTCAACTCTTCGGCCTCGAGCGACTTGCGCAGACTGCCGAGCAGCGAGAGTCGAGCGGGGGTTCGGCGATCGATCTCTTCTCGGTAGATCTCCACCGCGGTCCGCTCACGCTTCGCCGTGAACATCGCGAGGTCGGCACGGCGCATCACCTCGGCCACCGGATCGTCGATGGCGTCGACGAACGCGACACCCACGCTCGTGGTGACGACGACGTCGAGGTCGTCGAGCTTCATGGCGACCAACGAGTCGCTGAGGATCTGCTCGGCGCACCGCTTGACGGCGTCGTCGTCGGCGCGTCGCACCAGCATCGCGAACTCGTCGCCGCCGAATCGGCCCAGCACGTCTCCCGGTTCGAGACGCTTGCGAAGCCGGTCGGCGAACTGGATCAACACACGGTCGCCCACATGATGTCCGAGCGTGTCGTTGACCTCCTTGAACCGGTTGAGGTCGAACATCAGCACCGCGGCACGTCGTGCGCCGAGTTCTGCGAGGCGATCGGTCACCACCTTCTCGAACGCTCCACGGTTGTACTCGCCGGTGAGCCGATCGTGCAGTGCTGCGTACTCCATCTCGGCGTGGAGCAGCGCTCGGCGGAAGCTCGCAGCCGCCTGGTCGCCGAGCGTGCGCGCCTGCGACAGTTCGGCCGTGCCGAAGGTCTCGCTGGCACCGCCGCGCCCGGTGAGCAGCAACAGCCCGATCTCACCGTCGCCGTCGCTCAGCAGCACGGCGATCGATCCGTGGGCGCGTTTCGGGTCGACCGACACCGAACCGTCGGACTCGATCGAGAACGGCGTCGCGCGGTCGGAGTCGAAGACCGCCGCCCAGACGGGGTCGCGACGGGAACTCGGTGCGTGGCCGATGTCGCCGTGCTCGACGATGACGTTGCCGGCCTCGTCCCAGATCTGGATCATGCCGCCACTCGCCCGCATCAGCCGCATCGATTCCGCCACGGCGGACTCGGCGATCTCGTCGATCTGCAGCGATTGCGACACCGCTCGGGAGAATCCGTGCAGCGAGCGAAGGTCTCGGTAGCTCTGCGCGAGACGGCCGTGACGTTCGACGACGAACCAGCCGGTGACCACCGGCAGCGCGGCGAGCGCGACGAGTTCGGTTCGGAACAGCGTCGGCGCGATGCTCACACACGCGATCATCGTGACGAGCGGGCTGACCACCACGGCGGTGCGGACCTCGGCGACGATCAACGAGAACACCTCACCCTCGAAGCAGGCGATCGCGAGGGTGACGAGCACGGTTCCGACGAGCGTCGACACGGTGAGGGCGATGCCCACGGCGAGCAGCAGACGAACCTGATCGGTCTCGTTCGCTCCGTTGATCGCACCGACGATCGTGTACGCCAACGCGAGTTCGAAGGCGAAGAGCGCAGCGTTGAAGAACAACTTGAACGGCGGCGACTTCCACGCGAGCCGGATCACCACGACGCACACGACGACCCGGATGAGGATGGCGGGGATCGGGCCGAGAAAGACGAGCGCGAGTGCCGAGGGCACCTCCGACATCGAGAACGAGACGGCTTCGCGTCGGTACTCGACGTGGAACACGAAGCGCTCGGCGAGCGCGTAGCCGACGGCGACGAGGGCCGCCATCCAGATCGTGCCACCGTCGAGGTGCGGGTCGGAGTCGCCGAACGCGACGAGCAGTGTCGACCCGATGATCAGGCCGACGGCGAGCAGGCAGACGCGAACGACGGGGCGTCGAAGCGCCGCGATCACGCCGCTGTCACGCGGCGACTCGTCGCCCAGCGTCTCGTCGCGCGATGTCTCGTCGTCGACGGCACCGCTGATCGAGGCGTCGAGCGTCGAGGCGTGGTCGGACGTGTCGCGCGACGGCTCGACCGAATCGTCGGTCAGGACCAGGTCGTCGACATCCATCGGGTTCCCGTCCAGCGAGCACCGCTCCACTCGGTACCGGTCCAGCGGGCGCCCGTCCAACGAGCACCCGACCACGAGGAGCCGGTCCATTCCTCACCGGTCCAGCGTGCGCCGGCCCAGTCGGCACCCGTCCAACGAGCACCCGTCCAACGAGCGCCGGTCCACGTGGCGTCGGTCCATCGGGCACCGCGCCATTCGCCGCCGGTCCAGCGAGCGCCGTCCCATTCGCCGGCGGTCCAGCGTGCGCCGGTCCATCGAGCGCCCGTCCAGTCTCCACCGACGATCGACACCTCGCCCGACAGTTCGATTCCGGCGATCGAGAGCGATGCGGTGCCGCGTGCGCCATCGAGGGTCCCGGTGCCCAGTGCCGGCAGATTGTACTGGCGTCCGGATCGAGGTGAGAGGCGTGACGCCGTGTCGACACGCAGCGCACCGTGGCCGCGGTAGATCTGCGTGAGCCACGGAACCGACCGCGAGTTGGCCGAGCGCTTGAGCAGATCCTTCACCTGGTCGTTGGTGAGCCACGGGCGCTCCGAGAGCAGCAGCGCTGCGGCACCGGAGGTGACCGCTGCGGCCTGCGATGATCCCGAACCGAGGAAGAGTTGATCGTCGATCCGACCTTCTGGATGCTCGACGTCGGCGCGACTGCCCGGGCTGCGGAGGCTCTGGATGTGCGCGCCGGGAGCGCCGATGTCGGGGTTGCGCAAGACGATGTTGCCGTTGGATGCCCAGTCGGGGATCTCGTAGCGCGTGTTGCTGAGTGCGCGGAGCCCGCCGACGGTGATGACGTCGGGGTCGGTGGCAGGCGAGCTGAGCCCGATGCCGAGACCGTCGTTACCGGCGGCGACCACGACGACGATGCCTGCGGCCCACGCACGCTCGACCGCGTGCGTCAACGGATCGGTCAGGTACGTGTGCAGGGAGTCGCTGCCGAACGAGAGGTTGAGCACGCTGATGTCGAGTTCGTCCTGGAACTCGACGACCCAGTCGATGCCGGCGATCACCTGCGACACGTCGACGGCGCCCGTGTTGTCACCGACCTTCACCGACACGATGCCGGCGTCGGGTGCGACGCCGAGGAACCATTCGGGGTGGTCTTCGGACGTGGCCGGGTCGGCGCCCGGCGTACGGCCGGCGATGATGCCGGTCATGTGCGTGCCGTGCCCGTAGGTGTCGAGATACTCGGCTTCCGGAACGCCGGCTTCGGCCGAGAGGTCGACCATGGCGATCACCTTGTCGGGGCCGCTCAGCGCTTCGACCGGGGCGACGCCGGTGTCGATGACGGCGACGTTGACACCCTCGCCGGTGACGCCACGTTCCCAGAGCGTCCGTGCACCGATCTGGTCGACGACGGAGTACATCGAGCCGAGCTCGGCCGCCGGCTTGGAGTCGTTGCCGAAGAGCGGGAGCAGACGCGCATCAGCGGGGGCGGCGAGCGACGTCGCCGCCAGCGACGCGCCGATCGCGACGAACAGGCTGCGCCGTGCAATGCGGCGACCGCCCGGTCGCTTGCTGCTGTGAGTTGCGATGTCCGCCATCGTTCGTTCCTTCTGCCCGCGCCGTCCGCCGGTCCGGGCACGGTCCAGTCAAGAACATCGACCATGTTCGGGCAAGAGCTCGCGCACTACCTTCCCAGGATCTTGAGTCGGGACAGAGGCGCTGTGGCGTTTTGGTCACTTTCAGCGCGAATCAACCGAGGTGAGCGCGTGCCCAGCAGGGCGAGAGCGTGTGCCCGCAAGGGTTTGCGCCGTCGGCGCGTTGCGGCGTTCCGGCTGGCCGGGGTCTGGTCGTCGGCCACGCCGCAGTGCGCGAGCATGGTGTGATGAGCGAGATCATCGACTTCGGCAAGAGCGAGTTCGTCCACCTCGGCCTCGGGGCGACGACCGTTCCGCAGCCACCGCACACGGGTGACGTCTCGTGGTACGTCGACTACGGCGAACGGCACGGCGACGACGGCAACGAAGGGCGCCTCGTGTCGATGCATACCTTCGACACGCCGTGGGACACGTGGGAGATGCATCCGACCGGTTCCGAACTGGTGCTGTGCGTGCGCGGCACGCTCACCTTGCACCAGGAGCATCCCGACGGGTCGACGACGACGGTCGAACTCTCCGATGGTCAGGCCGTGGTGAACCAACCGGGGGTGTGGCACACCGCCGACGTCGCCGACGGAGCGTCGGCGACGGCGCTCTTCATCACCGCAGGCGCGGGCACCGAGATGCGCGACCGCTGACGCCACGAACCCACCCGTGAGACTTTCGGCGTCGACGTGGCCGTCCTCACGCGAACGGAACCCTGGAGACCTTCCGTGTCGACGACGTGGCCGTCCTCACGTCGATGTAACAGCTCGCCGGATCATGGTGACGCCGTCGCCGATCGGCAGCACCACGTTGCGCACACGGTCGTCGGCGACGATGGCGTCGTTGAATTCGCGGAGTGCGAGCGTGTCGGGTGACGTGTCGGAGTCGTCGACGACCGCACCGCTCCACAGCGTGTTGTCGACGAGGATCACGCCGTCGTCGGCGAGTCGAGCGAGGATCTCTTCGTAGTAGGCGTGGTAGCCGCGTTTGTCGGCGTCGATGAATGCCATGTCGATCACGGTGTCGTCGGGCAGCGCGCGCAGCGTGTCGATGGCGGGCGCGATCTTCAGTTCGATCCGGTCGGCGACGCCTGCGGCTTCCCAGTGTTCGCGTGCGATGGCGGTCCATTCCTCGCTGACGTCGCAGCACAGGATCCGCCCGTCGGGACCGAGGCCCTTGGCGATCGCGAGTGAGGAGTAGCCCGTGAAGGTGCCGACTTCGACGACGAACTTCGGTTGAAGAAGGCTGGTGAGGATGGTGAAGAACTCGCCCTGGTCGGGGGCGATCTGCATCTGGCTCATCGTCATCTGCTGGGTGAGATCGATGAGCTGTTGCTGGACGTCGTCGGCGGGCGTGGTGTGGGCGACGACGTAGTCGTTGAGGTCGGTGGAGAGTCCGATGGAGCGTGGTGACATGGTGTGAGTCTCGCATCGCCGTCCGTCGGCGCGAGACTCGCGACATGACGGAACTCTGGCAACACTCGGCACTGGAGCTCGCGGACATGATCCGCTCGGGGGCGACGACGAGTCGGGCGGTGGTCGAAGCCCACTACGCCCGCATCGACGCGGTGAACGGTTCGCTCAATGCGGTCGTGCGTCGACTCGACGACGACGCGCTGGCGGCGGCCGACGCTGCCGACGCCGCAGTCGAGCGAGGCGACCAGCTCGGTCGTTTCCACGGCGTGCCGATCACGGTGAAGGAGAACATCGACCTCACGGGCAGTCCGACGACGCAGGCGGTTCCGGCGTTCGCCGAGGCGATCCCGCCGGTCGACGCGCCGGTGACCGAGCGGATGAAGGCGGCGGGTGCGATCCCGATCGCGCGCACCAACCTGCCCGACTTCGGGCTGCGGGTGTCGACCGATTCGTCGCTGCACGGGCTGACTCGCAACCCGCAGCATCCCGATCGCACGGCCGGTGGTTCGAGTGGCGGTGAAGCGTCGTCGATCGCGAGTGGGATGAGCCCGCTGGGGCTGGGCAACGACATCGGCGGTTCGCTCCGCAACCCGGCGCACTGTTGCGGCATCGCGTCGATCAAACCGTCGATCGGTGTGGTGCCGGGAGCGTCGTCGCTCCCGCCCGAAGACCCGACGTTGTCGTTCCAGCAGATGGCGGTCGAGGGCACGATGGCCCGGCGTGTCGCCGATGTGCGAGCGGCGTTCGAGGTCGTGGCCGGGCCGCATCACCGCGACCCGACGAGCTTGCCGGTGAATCTCACGGCGCTCGGTGACGGCGAGCGGTTGCAGATCGCGATCCTCGCCGACCCGCCGGGCGGCAACACGCATCCGGAGATCGCAGCAGCGGTGCGCTCGGCCGGCGACGTGCTCGCCGACGCCGGCCACGACGTCGTCGAGGTGGAACCGCCGATGTACGAGGAGACGATCGACTTCTGGGCGGCGCTGCTGATGCAGGACATCGCCGTGATGCGTCCGATGCTCGACATGGTGCTGGGCGACGACGCCAAGGTCATCCTCGATTCGCTGTTCGAGACCGGCCCGGAGGTGACGATGGAATCGATGGTCCTGTTGCAGTCCGAGCGCCACAAGGCGATGCGGCTCTGGACCGAGTTCTTCATCGACCATCCGATCCTCCTCACGCCGACGTGGGCGATGCCCGCGTTCGAGCACGGCGCCGATCTCACGCACGGCGAGGAGGTCATCCGTGACACGCTTCGTCCGGTCACGCCGGTCAACTTCCTCGGGCTGCCGGCAGCGATCGTTCCCCACGGTGTGGCCGACGGCCTCCCGGTGGGCGTCCAGGTGATCGGCGACCGCTTCACCGACCTGCGCTGCCTCGACATCGCCGCCCAGATCGAAGCCGCCGCGCCACCCCTCCTCCCGATCGACCCCCGCTGACCCGACCGCCCCTCGCGACGATTTTCAGCCAGGCCAAATATCACCCCCACGCGACCACATCGAGCCTGGCCAAAAATCACCCTTACGCGACCACATTTGGCCTGGGCAAAAGTCACCCTCACGCGACGACATCTGGCCTGGCCAAAAATCACCCCCACGCGACCACATCTGGCCTGGCCAAAAATCACCCCCACGCGACCACATCTGGCCTGGGCAAGAATCACCCTCACGCGACGACATTTGGCCTGGGCAGAAATCATCCTCTCGGGGCGGCGGGCGGGATGATCGGCTCCGGCCCGGATCGGGCGGCGGGTCTGACGTAGCGTTGCCCACATGGCTGACCTCATCATCCGCAACGGCACCCTCGTCGACGGCACCGGCGCGCCGCGGCGACGCGCCGACATCGCGGTCGTCGGCGATCGCATCGTCGCGGTCGGCGACGTCGCGGCGCACGAGCCGGCGACACGCGAGATCGACGCCACCGGGCTCGTCGTCACGCCCGGTTGGGTCGACATCCACACGCACTACGACGGCCAGGTCACGTGGGATCCCGACCTCGCGCCGTCATCGATCAACGGCGTCACCTCGATCGTGATGGGCAACTGCGGCGTCGGATTCGCGCCCGCCCGCCCCGACAAGCACGAGTGGCTCATCGAACTGCTCGAAGGCGTCGAAGACATCCCCGGCACCGCACTCGCCGAAGGACTGTCGTGGGGTTGGGAGAGCTTCGACGAGTACCTCGACGTGCTCGACGGTCTGGAGTGGACGGTCGACGTGGGCGCCCAGATGCCTCATGCCGCACTGCGCACCTACGTGATGGGTGAGCGCGGCGCCGATCACCAGTCGGTCGCCACACCCGACGAGATCGAGACGATGTGCCGGCTCACCGAATCGGCCGTGCGCAACGGCGCGCTCGGCTTCACCACGTCGCGGACCTGGGCGCATCGGACGTCGACGGGAGAGTCGATCGGCACGCTCAAGGCCACGGCCGATGAAGTGGTCGGCGTCGCGCAAGGCCTCAATCGGGCGGGCGCCGGCGTCATCCAGCTGATCTCCGACGCATACCAGTCGGGCGACGACGAGCTCGTGGCTCGCGAACTCGACCTGCTCGGACGCATCGTCGACGAGGTCGGTCGACCGATGAGCTTCACGGTGCAGCAGAACGACGAGACACCGAACCGCTGGCGCGAACTCGTCGCTCGGATCGACGAGTGGAGCACTCGCGGTGCCGACGTGCGAGCCCAGGTCGCCGTCCGGCCGATCGGGGTGCTGCTCGGGCTGTCGGCCACCGCCAACCCGCTGCGTCGCTGCCCCACCTACGCCCGCCTGCACGACCTGCCCGTGGAGGAACGGGTCGCCCATCTCGCCGACCCGGCGACCCGCGCCGACATCATCGCCGAACACGCCGAGGTGCGCGTCCGAGACTTCCCGGCGCTGATCCACGGCGGCTTCGACCGCATGTACCCGCTCACCGATCCGCTCGACTACGAGCCCACTCCCGAGGACAGCGTCGCCGGTCTGGCCGCCGCGGAAGGGGTCGACCCGGTCGAGAAGATGTACGACCTGATGCTCGCCGATGACGGCGCGCAACTGCTGTACATGCCGTTGATGAACTACGCCAACGGCAACCTCGACGACGTCCGCGAGATGATCCTGTCGGAGCACTCGATGTTCGGCCTGTCCGACGCCGGCGCTCACTGCAACATCATCTCCGACGGCACGTTCCCGACCACGGCGATCACGCACTGGACCCGTGACCGCGATCGTGGCGAACGGATCGATCTCGAGTTCATCGTGCACCAGCAGACCCAGCGCACCGCGGCACACGTCGGCTGGCACGACCGTGGCGTGATCGCTCCGGGCTACCTCGCCGACATCAACCTCATCGATCACGACCGCCTGGCCTTGCGCCCGCCACGCCTCATCGACGATCTGCCCGCCGGCGGCACTCGACTGATGCAGCCCGCCGACGGATACGTCGCCACGATCAAGCGCGGTGTCGTCACCGCCGAGAACGGCACGCTCACCGGTGAGCGTCCGGGCCGTCTCCAGCGCGGCGCGCAGCCGGCGCCGGCCTGAGACGGCTCGGCTGCTCGGGAGGCGATCGCCACCGCCTCCCTGACATGATGAGCTCGTGAGCACTCCACAACGACTTCAGCTCGGCGTCCACGTCGGCCAGCAGAACGCGGCGATGGCCGACCTCATCGCACTGTGGAAGCGGCTCGACGACACCGTCGACTGGATCTCGATCTGGGATCACCTGTACGAGGCGCCACCCGCTGGCGGGACCACGCCGCACTTCGAGGCCGTGGCGACACTCGGTGCGCTCGCGTCGGTCACGTCGAAGGCACGGCTCGGCTGCCTGGTGTTCTGTGTGCCGTACCGCAACCCGGCGGTGCTGGCGAAGTCGATCGTCGCGATCGATCACATCTCCGAAGGCCGCTTCGAGCCGGGTTTCGGTGCCGGTTGGCACGAGCCCGAGTTCGTCGCCCACGGCTTCACCTTCGACGACCTCGGCACGCGTTTCGACATGCTGACCGAAGGGCTCGAGATCATCAGCGGCATGCTGTCGGCGGACGAACGCACCACCGTGACCGGCGAGCATTTCCGCGTCGACGACGTCACGTGTGTGCCCGGCCCGTACGACGGGTCGATCCCGCTCTGGACCGGTGGGCGCGGCCCGAAGCGCACCCCCGAAACCGCCGCACGCTTCTGTACGGGTTGGAACGTGCCCTACGTCGGACCGGCCGAGTTCCGCCGACTCAACGACCGCCTCGACGCCGCGTGTGAAGCCGTCGATCGCGACCCGGCGACGCTCCAACGCTCGGTCAACCTGGCGTTCCACATCGGGGCCGACGAAGCGGCCGCTGCCGCCGAGCGCCAGAAGATCCTCGACCAGTGGGGTCCCGAGCAGGCCGAACGCGTCACCGAAGGGGCGCTCACGGGCACCGCCGATCAGGCGATCGAACAGATCGCGGCGTACCGCGAGGCCGGTGCCGACATGGTCAACATCGCCCTTCGGTTGCCGGTCGACGGTGATGCACTCGATGCCTATCTCGACGATGTCGTCCCAGCCGCCCGAGCGCTCTGAGACCGGAGCCGGCGCCACGACCAGGGCCAACGGCTCGGCCGGAGCCAGCCGCTCATCCGAGCCAAGTGTCGCTGCGGAGGTCGGTGTCGGGCCGCACCCGACGCCATGGCCCGACGACGAGCGACTCGACCCCGAACTGCTCGAGCACGGCGACCGACGCAACGTCCTCGACCGATATCGGTACTGGTCGGTCGACGCGATCGTCGCCGACCTCGACACGTCGCGCAACGCGCTCCACATCGCGATCGAGAACTGGGAACACGACTTCAACATCGGCACGGTGATCCGCAACGCCAACGCGTTCAACGCGGCGGGCGTCCACGTGATCGGACCACACCGATGGGATCGACGCGGCGCGATGTCCACCCACCGGTACCTCCACCTCCACCATCACCCGAACGTCGAATCGTTCGCCGCGTGGTGCACCGAGGCCGAACTGGCGATCATCGCGATCGACAACGTCGACGGATCGCTGCCACTCGAGTCGAGTGTGCTTCCCGAACACTGCGTCCTGGTGTTCGGCCAGGAGGGACCCGGGCTGTCGAGCGATGTGTTCGACGTGGCCGCGGCGACCTACGCGATCACCCAGTACGGAAGCACGCGCAGCGTCAATGCCGGCGTCGCCAGCGGGATCGCGATGTTCGCATGGGCACTCCAGCACGCACCGTCGGCGACGTGAGCCGGGCGACCCGGCGAGTCGGAACAGCGCCGACGGTTCAGGCGGCGGTCGAGTGCACCTGCTCGGCGGCGTGCGCGGCACCACGGGCGCCGGTCGAGATCGTGTCGTGCATCGCGCGGATGCGCGTCGACGCCGACTTCGTACACATCGACGGCACCACGGCGTGCACGAGCGCAGCACCTGCGGCAACGGCGAGGTTGCGAGCGAACCCGAGCGACACACGCATGTGCTCGCCGTAGGTCTCGCCGACCGATGCGGGGTGTTCGGTGAAGGCTTTGCGCATCTCCATGGGTGACCACGGTACGAGAAACAGCCTGGGCGTGCTTTGCGTTGTTCGCGTGGATTGAGTCGATTCGAGCAATGCTGTCGCTCCTTTCTCGCCCGATGCGCACTATTCTTCGATTGTGGACGAAGTTGATCGGGAAATTGTGCGTTTACTGCAGATCGATGGCTCGCTGACGGCCCGCGAACTCGGCGAGCAGGTCGGGCTCACGTCGACGCCCTGTTGGCGACGCGTCAAGGCCCTCGAGGACGACGGCACGATCGAGCGCCGCGTCGCGCTGATCAACCCGTCGTCGGTCAACCTCGGCGTCACCGCGCTCGTCAACATCCGCACCAACGACCACAGCCCCGAGTGGCTCGAACGGTTCCGAGACGCGATCGCACTGTTCCCGGAGATCGTCGAGGCGTACCGCACCAGCGGAGACATCGACTACACCCTCAAGGTGCTCGTGCCGAGCATCGAGGCCTACGACCACTTCTACAAACGCCTCATCGCAGCGATCGATCTCTACGACGTCCGCTCGATCTTCGCCATGGAAGAACTCAAGCGCACCACCGAACTCCCCCTCGACTACCTCACCCCCTGACCCCCGGTTTTGCCCCTCAGATCCGTCACATCTGACGCATCCCAGGAGCAAAACCGAACGGCCACGACCCGCACCAGGTTTTACCCCTCGAGAACGTCACGGGTGACGGATCTGAGGGGCAAAGCGGAGATGTCGAGGCGGCGCAGCGACGATCGTTCATGGCGAATTCACTCAGTCACAGTTGATTCAACATCCATTGAGTGATTGAGTGAAGGTTGATGAAGACCAACGACGACCTGATCCGCCGAGCCGAGGTCCACGCCGCGCTCGGCGACCCGACCCGGTTGGCCATCGTCGACGAGCTCTCGGTCAGCGACCGCTCCCCCGGCGAACTCGCGGCGCACTTCGACGTTCCGGCCAACCTGCTCGCTCACCACCTCGACGTGCTCGAAGAGGCCGGCCTGATCGAACGCTTCATCTCGCGGGGCGACCGGCGACGCCGCTACGTCCGTCTCGCCGGACCGCTTCCGGTCGGAGGCCCCTCGCGCATCGACCTCGACGGACGCTCGGTGCTGTTCGTGTGCACCCACAACTCCGCTCGGTCCCAACTCGCTGCCGCCATGTGGAACGACCGGGTCCCGCACGCGCCGGCCAGCTCGGCCGGAACCGAGCCGGCCGCACGCGTCCACCCGCGCGCGATCCAGGCCGCCAAACGACGCGGCCTCGACCTCACCTCGGCGGTGCCCACCCGAGCCGACCCGGCCGAGCTCGAACAGCCACTCGCCGAACGACTCGTCATCACCGTCTGCGACCGCGCACACGAAGAGCTCAACCCGAGCGATGACTGGCTGCACTGGTCGATCGACGACCCCGTCGAGCACGACTCGGCGACCGCCTTCAATCGCGCGGCCGACGACATCGACACCCGCATCACCCACCTCATCTCACAAGGAACCTCAACGACATGACCACACGCATCGGCATCAACGGTTTCGGGCGCATCGGACGACTCGTCGTGCGCGGCCTGCGCCAGTACGACGACCTCGAACTCGTCCACGTCAACGAACTCTCCGGTGATGCCTCGGTCGCCGCGCACCTCCTCGACTTCGACACCGTGCACGGACGCTTCGGCGGCGACATCTCCTCGACCGACGACACCATCACGATCGACGGACACGAGGTCGCGTACTCCTCGCACGACGCACCCGGCGACGTCCCGTGGAACGCCTCAGACGTCGACATCGTCCTCGAATGCACCGGTGCCTTCAAGACCACCGAGAAGCTCGAGCCCTACTTCGACCGTGGCGTTCGCAAGGTGATCGTGGCCGCACCGGTGAAGAGCGACGGCGTGCTCAACATCGTGATGGGTTGCAACGACGACCTGTACGACCCGGCCATTCACCACGTCGTGACCGCCGCCTCGTGCACGACGAACTGCCTCGCTCCGGTGGTGAAGGTGCTGCACGAGCAGATCGGCATCGAGCGCGGTGCGATCACGACGATCCACGACGTCACCAACACACAGGTGATCGTCGACGCACCGCACAAGGACCTTCGCCGGGCGCGCTCGGCGCTCAACTCGCTCATCCCGACCACGACCGGTTCGGCGACCGCGATCACGATGATCTACCCCGAACTCACCGGCAAGCTGAACGGCGCTGCGGTGCGCGTCCCGCTGCTCAACGCATCGCTCACCGATGCCGTCTTCACGATGCAACGCGACGTCACGGTCGACGAGGTCAACGCCCTCTTCGAAGCGGCTGCCAACGGTGAACTCGCCGGCATCCTCGGCTACGAGAGCCGACCGCTGGTGTCGGCCGACTACACCAACGACACGCGCTCGGGCATCGTCGACGGCCCCTCGACGATGGTGATCGACGACCGGATGGTCAAAGTGCTCGTCTGGTACGACAACGAGTACGGCTACGCCTTCCGCATGGCCGACCTCGCGGCCAAGGTCGCCGACGCGCTCTGAGTCGGCCGCCTCATGCAACTCCGCAACTACATCCTGGTCACCGCCGGATACTGGGCGTACACGCTCACCGACGGCGCGCTGCGGGTCCTCGTCCTCCTGCACTTCAACGACCTCGGCTACTCGCCCGTCGCCATCGCGTTCCTGTTCCTCGCCTACGAGTTCATGGGCATCGTCACCAACCTGATCGGCGGGTGGGTCGGGGCCCGAACCGGGTTGAGCCGGACGCTGGTCGCCGGGCTGTCGCTGCAGATCGTGGCGCTCGGTGCGCTCACGTTCCAGCAGGCGGAGTGGGCCGAATGGCTGTCGGTCACGTACGTGATGGGTGCCCAAGCGCTGTCCGGGGTGGCGAAGGACCTCACGAAGATGAGTTCGAAGAGCGCCGTGAAGTTCATCGCCGGCGACGGCGACGGCGCGCTGTTCAAGATGGTGGCGGTCCTCACGGGTTCGAAGAACGCGCTGAAGGGCATCGGCTTCTTCGTCGGTGCCGCGCTGCTCGCATGGCTCGGCTACGACACCGCACTGTGGTCGATGGCCGCCTTCGTCGCCGTGTCGCTGGCAGCCGTCGCACTGCTCCTCAACGAAGACATCGGCAAGTCGAAGAAGAAGCCGCCGTTGCGTTCGATCCTGTCGAAGTCGACGGCGATCAACCGGCTCGCCGTGGCGCGGTTCTTCCTCTTCGCCTCGCGTGACATCTGGTTCGTGGTCGCACTCCCGGTGTTCCTCGACGAGGAACTCGGCTGGTCGTTCTACGGCGTCGGCGGATTCCTCGCCGCCTGGACCGTGGGCTACGGCATCGTGCAGTCGTCGGCACCTCGGTGGCTTCGACGCGGCAGCGGTGCCCACCTCGACGAAGTCGCCGCCGCTCGCGTGTGGGCGTTGGCGCTCGGCGTCGTGTCGGCGGCACTGGCGACACTGGTGGCGTTCGACATCGGGGTGACCGCCGTGGTGGTCGGCGGACTGTTCGTGTTCGGCGTGGCGTTCGCGCTCAACTCGTCGTTGCACTCCTACCTGATCCTGGCGTACTCGGACGACGACGACGTCTCGGTCGACGTCGGTTTCTACTACTCGGCCAACGCTGCCGGACGACTCGTCGGAACGCTGCTGTCCGGCTTGCTCTACCTGTGGGGCGGACTCGCTGTGGCCCTCTGGGGTGCCGCTGCGTTCGTCGCGATCACGTGGTTGCTCACGCTTCGGCTTCCGGCGATCGAGCGCCCCGCTCCGGTCGCAATCAACGCCTGACGGCCCCGGCGATCCCATCGAGAAACACCGGAGTCAGCGGCCGGGCCTGGCAGGCTGACCGGGTGATCGATGCACGCTCCACGATGGCGGTCGCCGCTGGCGCCACCGCAGGGGCCGGTGCGCGGTGGGCCGTCGTCGAAGCAGTGCCTGAGCCCGACGGGTGGCCATGGGCCGTGTTCGTCGTCAACATCGTCGGCTCGTTCGTGCTCGGCATCGTCCTCGCTCACACGCATCACCGCACCGACGATCCGACCCGAGATCCGCTGCGGCTGCTGATCGGCACCGGGTTCTGCGGCGCACTCACCACGTTCGCGACGTTCGCCGTCGAGGTGGCCGTCTTCCTTCGTGACGGGCGGGTCGCGATCGGGTTCGGCTACCTCGCGGTGTCGATCATCGTCGGCATCGTCGCGTTCCTCGGCGGCCGTCGCGTCGGCGGCGCCCGCGACATCGAGCGAGTTGCGGCATGATCGTGATCGGCTTCATCCTGGCGGCGATGCTCGGCGGCGTCGTGCGCTGGCGAGCGAGCGAACTCAACACCGACGACCTGCCGCGGGGCACCTTGGCGGTCAACGTCGGCGCAGCGTTCGTCGCGGGCTTGCTGATCGAGTCGTCGCCGACCGTGGCGGTCATCGCGAGCACGGCGTTGCTGGGTTCGCTGTCGACGTTCTCGACCCTCATGGGCGAACTCGTCGATCGCCGCGACCGGCGATCCGTCGCCGCCATCTACCTCGCCGTCACCATCGTCGGCGGCGTCCTGGCGGCCTGGCTCGGCCTCACCCTCGCCCCCTGACCGCCACACCGCAGTGTTTCCCCCGCAGATCCGTCACCGATGACGGAATCCAGGGGCAAAACCGAGACGGCCGGGCCTCGACTGGGTTCTACCCCGCAGATCCGTCACCGATGACCGATCACAGGAGCAAAACCGAGACGGCCAGACCTCGACTGGGTTTTGCCCCCGCAGATCCGTCACGGATGACCGATCCCAGGGGCAAAACCGAGAAGGTCGGGCGTCGACTGGGTTCTACCCCGCAGATCCGTCACGGATGACGGAATCCAGGAGCAAAACCGGGTTGGGCGGGTGGGTGGGGTGTCGGATGGGGTCAGGAGACGTAGGTGTCGCGGAGTTCTCGTTTGAGGACCTTGCCGGTGGGGTTGCGGGGGATGACGTCGACGAACTCGACACCCTTCACCGCCTTGAACGGGGCCAACTTGCCGGCGGTGTACTCCATCACCTCGTCGGCGGTGAGGCTCTCGTCGGAGCGGACGATCACCGCGAGCGGTGACTCGCCCCACTTGTCGGACGGCATGCCGATGATGGCGGCGTCGGCGATCTTGTCGTGACCGAGCAGCACGTTCTCGATCTCGGCCGGGTACACGTTCTCCCCACCCGAGATGAGCATGTCTTTGATGCGGTCGACGATGGTGACGAAGCCGTCGGCGTCCATCGTGGCGACGTCACCGGTGTGCAACCAGCCGTCGATCAGCGTGTCGGCGGTGGCGTCGGGGCGGTTCCAGTACCCGGTCATGATGTGGCCGCCCTTCACCAGCACCTCCCCTGCCTCACCCGGATCGCAGTCGGTGCCGTCGTCGCGGACGACGCGCACCTCGGTGAAGAAGAACGACCGACCGGTCGAGCCGATGTGCGTGGGCGCGTCGGCCGCCGAGATCACACACGCCGGGCCGCAGGTCTCGGTGAGTCCGTACACCTGGTGGATCTCGATGCCGAGATCGGTGTACGCATTGATCAGGTTCACGGGCACCGGCGCGGCACCGCTCATCACCCAGCGCAACGTGGTCGCATCGTGCGCTTCGGAATCGAACACCGCCAGCATGAACTGGAGCATGGCCGGCACCATGAGCGTGATCGTGACCTTCTCGCTCTTGATGAGGTCCCACGACTGTGCTGGATCGAACGCGCGCAACAGCACCAGCGACGCTCCGTTGAACACCACGCCCAGCACGGGGGCGAGGGCACCGACGTGGAACAGCGGAAGTGCGTTGAGGAACACGTCGCCCTGACGGAAGTCGTTGGTGGTCGCCATGGTCAGGTTGGCCCACAGCACCGTGTCGTGCGTGTGCATCACGCCCTTCGGCAGCCCCGTGGTGCCCGACGTGTACATGATGAAGCACAGGTCGTCGCCGTCGGTCTCGGCGCTGGCCGGGTCGGCGCTCGCCGCCGACATCCATGCGTCGTAGTCGATCACGCCGTCGGCCGCGTCGCCGCCGTGCTGGATCCAGGTCGCCACGTCGGTCTTGTCGCCACGCCCCCTCAGGTCGGCGCAGACCTCGGCGAACTCGCTGTCGAACACGAGCACGGTCGCACCCGCGTCTTTGAGGATGAACTCGAGTTCGTCACCGACGAGACGCCAGTTGAGCGGAACGTTGACCGCCCCGATCTTGGCGACCGCGAAGAACGTCTCGACGAACTCCACACCGTTCATCAGCAGGAGCCCGACACGATCGCCGCGCTGCACGCCGGACTCGACGAGCGCGTTGGCGACCTGGTCGGAACGCCGGTTCAGTTCGGTGTAGTCGAAGCGGCGGCCCGTGGCCGGTTCGAAGATCGCTTCGAGTGACGGATCGCGATGTGCTCGCCTCGTCAGTAGCTGGCCGATGTTCTCGCTCACGATGATCCCCTGTCGTCCGTGTCGGTCGTGTCGACGCAGGACTCTAGATCACCGGCTCGACCTCGCGATCCGACTTGCCCGGCCGGCGCCGGCGGCGAGCCTCGAGTCGCTCGAACATCACGGTCGGCCACCCCGCGCGCTCGGTTGAAATCGCACCGATGAAGTCTGACTACGTTGCTGTCGTGACTACATCTGCGAGCGATTCCAACACCTGGTTCGGCGACTCCGCGATCGGCGACCGTTTTCCGGCCTGGACGCGCGGCAACGCAGCCGACGTGTTCCCCGACCCGTTCAGTCCGCTCGGCCAGGACCTGGTCGTCAGACAGGGTCTGTGCATCTCGCTTCGCGACGCCTACATCGACATCGGCGTGCTCGACTGGGACGAGTTCGAGAACCCGGAGTCGCCCGAACTGTTCGCCATGTTCGGTGGCTACCTCTACAACCCGCTGTCGCTCACTCGCCTGCTCGGCGCCCGCATGCCCGGCGTGACACCGCAGGCCATCGACCTCGCGTTCTTCGACGATCGAGACGACATCCCCGAATACGAGGAACAGCCGTGGCACCAGTCGCCGAAGCACGAGGCCGCGCTGGCCGAGTCGATGGCGTGGACGATGTCGACCGATTCGATTCCCGAGCTCGACGCCGACAAGGAGTACGCCGAGTCGCTGCGCACCAACCGGCCCGACCTTGCGTCGGCCACCGACTCGGCACTGCTCGCTCGGGCCCGTGAGATGGTGCCGGCGATCCAACGGCTGTTCGAGAACGCGATGCGGATCTCGTCGCTGAGCTCGCTCGGCCCGGGTGCGCTCGGCGCGCTGTGCGAGGCCGTCGGCGACCCGACCGCCTCGATCCGTCTGCTCGCCGGCATCGACGTCGACTCGGCAGCACCGTCGCATGCCATGTGGGAACTCGGCCGAGTCGCCAACGCCTCCGAAGAGCTTCGCGCCGCGTTCGAGGGCGGACCCGATGCCGTGCTCGACACGCTGCGCGCCAGCGGCTCCGACGACGCGAACGACTTCCTCGCTCGCTTCGACGAGTTCATCGCCACCTACGGGTCGCGTGCTCAGAACGAGTACGACATCATGTCGCCGTCGTGGGAGGTGCGGCCGCGCATCGCGCTCGCCGCGATCGACCTGATGCGTCGCTCCGACGAGTCGAAGGCGCCGTCGGTGCGTCACGACGCGTCGGTGGCCGAACGTGACCGGGTGGCTGCCGAGATGCGCGAGAAGCTCGCCGGCGACGAAGAAGCGGCCGGGACGTTCGAAGCGGCGATGCAGTCGTCACGTCTCTTCCTCAGCGGGCGCGAGCGGGCCAAGACCAACGTCGTGATCGCCATCAACGAGATGCGCATGGCGCTCCGCGAGTTCGGTCGTCGCCTGGTCGAGCGCGGCGTGATCGACAAGATCGAGAAGATCTTCATGCTCACCGACGACGAGCTGTCGCAGTGCCGTCACGATCCGGAGTCGATGAAGGATCTCATCGAGAGCCGCTGGACCCAGTTCCAGACGCTGTACGACCGCGAGCCGGTGTTCGTCGTCAACCACGATGTGCCGGGCCTCGACCAGATGACCGAGCGCAACAGCGTGGCGGTCACGCAGTCGAGCGCCGGCGACGTGCTCACCGGCAACGCCGGATCGGGTGGCACCGCACGCGGTCGAGCGCGCGTCATCCTCGACGCCAGTGATCCACTCGCACTCGAGCCGGGCGACATCCTGATCGCCCCGCAGACCGACCCGTCGTGGGTGCCGTTGTTCGTCCCGGCTGCGGGCGTCGTCGTCAACGTCGGCGCGATGGGGAGCCACGCGATGATCGTGTCGCGCGAACTCGGCATCCCGTGCGTGGCTTCGGTTGCCGAGGCGACCCGGTTGATTCCCGACGGTGCGATCGTGGAGGTCGACGGCTCGGCCGGCACGGTCACCATCGTCTCGCTCCCCGACTGACGGCCGTCGAGGCATGACGGCGCGAGATCGTGACGGCACGAGATCGCCTGACAACGAGCACCACCGGCGACCATCGGCGATCATGAGGCAACGTTGACTGAATTCGGTGCCGCCCACGACCGATACTGACGCGGTGGGGATCTCGCAACGGCACGTCGTCGCACTCGCCGGGCTGGCACTGGCGACCGCGCTCTCGTGGTCGAGTTCGACGCGCCTCGCGGCGCTCAGCGGCACGATCACGAACGGAGCGACAGCCACCGAAGTCGCTGTTCGCATCGAGACACCGCAGCCGAACGGACCGGTACCCGCACGGGCCGAGCCGGTCGACACGTCGAATCCCGATCATGTCGTGGGCACCGGCACGCCGGCCAGTTGCACGTCGGCAGCGGTGGTCGCAGCGGTCGCCGCCGGCGGTGTGATCACGTTCGACTGTGGCCCCGATCCGGTCGTGATCGAGATGGACGCCACTGCGAAGGTCGTCAACACCTCGCCGATCGTCGTCCTCGACGGCGGTGGCCTCGTGACGTTGAGCGGGCAGGACACCCGACGCATCTTCTACATGAACACCTGCGACCAGGCGCAGACCTGGACCACGCCGCACTGCCAGAACCAAGACCACCCGAATCTCACCGTGCAGAACATCGGCTTCACGCGCGGCAACAGCACCGGGCAGGAGACCATCGACGGTGGCGGGGGCGGCGGAAGCGGCGGGGCGATGTACGTGCGCGGCGGCCAGGTGCGCGTGCTCAACACCACGTTCACCGCCAACCGATGCGACGCCAGCGGGCCCGACGTCGGCGGAGCGTCGCTGCGCGTGCTGAGCCAGTACGAGGAACGGCCGGTCATCGTGGCCAACAGCACGTTCGGTGGATCGCCCGACGAGGCCAACCGCTGCTCGAACGGTGCCGGGATCTCGTCGATCGGCGTGTCGTGGGAGATCTACAACAGCCGGTTCAGCCACAACCATGCGACCGGCGACGGCGCCAATCCGGCGCGCGCCGGCACGCCCGGCGGTGGGAACGGCGGAGCGATCTACCTCGACGGCAACCGCTTCACGCTCGACCTCGTGAACACGGTGGTCGAGGACAACACCGGGAACGAGGGCGGCAGCGCGGTCTTCTTCGTCTCCAACAACCGGACGGGCGAACTGCGCATCACGAACTCGGTGCTGCGCCGAAACACCGGTGACCGGTTCGGAACCGCCGGATTGCCGGGCATCTTCTTCCTCGGACTCGGGAGCCCGCAGATCACCGGTTCGGTGATCGAGTGACGCTCGAGCCGGTCGCGGCTCGTCGCGTCAGTTGACGAGCTTGGCGAGCTTCGGGAGGACGCACGGGCGCCCGGAGCAGGCATCCCAGGTCGCGAGGCCACCGCCGAGCACGCGGTGACCGCGCACTTCGTTGAGGTCGGCGGCCAACGCCAGGTCGGCAGCGAGTTGCTCAGGTGTGTAGGCCCGCCACAGTTCGGGGCGGGCGGCATCGGCATCGTCGATGCCCGCACCATCGGCGCAGTTCCAGCCATCGTCGGCCTTGTTCCGCGACCGGAGGATCTTGATCTGCCCGGTCCGGCTCACGAGAATCGTCCCTGGGCCGACCGAGACGTTCTCGGTCTCGACGCTTGCCACTGCACCTTCGGTACTCATGCTTGGTTCTTCGGCCGGTTTGGACAGAAGTTGAGAGAATCCACACAAAAGACCTGCAAGCCGGCACATTCTTTGGCCGAGCGGCCCGCTGAGACCGATGCGATCACTGCACGATCCAGGAGTTGATGGCCATGGATCCCGACTTGTTGACCTGCACCACTGCGGTCGACGTCGCCGTGTAGTCACGGTCGGCGACACTCACGATGCGGATCCGCTTCTGAGCGATCGGGTTGTCGAATCGGATGTCGAGCGTCGGCACGGCGGCGGGGTCGACGTCGATCTCGCCCGCGATCACTCCTCCGGTCAACGCGATCTTCGAATCGGCCGGCGACGCCGAGCTCAGGGCGATGCGCCCCTGCGGGACGGAGACGTAGCCGGCGATGGAGACCGTGACCTCGGCATTGTGCTCGACGGTGAAATCGAGGATGGCGGTGCGTTCGGACGGCGGCAACGTCGGTGTGGTGTCGGGGGCTGCCATCGCGCCCAGGGCGTACAGATGGTCGTCGATGTCACGGGCGTCGCCGACGTACTCGACGGCGGGGGCACCCTCGCTCTGCAGTGCCACGATCTCGATGTCGTAGAGGCCCGGAACCAGTCCGGTGCCGGGCAGGACACACATGGTCTCGTTCCACCAGGCGTCGCAGGTGAGCGTGCCGCCGAGCAGTTGGTCGGTGGCGGTGACGCGGTAACCGGTGATGGGGCTGCCACCGTCGTCGCCGGGTGCGTCCCAGCTCACGGCGATGCCGTCGCTGTGGTTCGCGGCAGCCTGGTTGTCGGGCTTGCCGGGCACGTCGGCGCTCGGCACCTGATCGTTCCCGCCGAGATCGATCCGGTCGGCGTCGAACGCCTCCGACGGAGCCGAGGTACCGGCCGCGTTGCTGGCCGTCACCGTGACGATCGGGTGGAGGCCCGACGCCGATGACTGGTTGGTGAGACCCGTGATCGTGCAGGAGGTCTGGATCTCGTAGCCCGGTCGAACCGCCGGTGAACAGCTCCGACCCGACACGGAGTCGGTGGCGGTGTAGCCGGTGATGGGCGACCCGTTGTCGGCGGGAGCATCCCAGAACACCGTGAGCCGGCCCCGGTTCGCAGGTCCGCCGTTGCCCGACCGATCGCGCTGATGGCTGACGGACGAGGTCACGACCGGAGCCGACGGCGGGCTGGGCTTCGGACTGAGCCGTGACGGGACGTAGCCCTCGTCGGCGGCGAGCGGGTCACCGTCGACTCCGATCGTCGAGGCGGGAACGTGGATCACGCCGGCGACCGACAGATCGTCGCCGAGGGCTTCACCGGCGGCGAACGGTGCATGGGTGCCGTTGACCGACACGATCGAGACGTTCGACGACGCGGCGACGCCGGTCTCCTCGTCGGACACGTACCGCTGGTTCATCACGAAGCGGATGTCGTCGGAGCCGTCGTCGTCGATCTCGATGCGGGCGGCATCGCCGAACACGAACGTGCCGCCGAGGCCGCTCATGTTGAGCGGGTTGGGCAGCGGGTTGGCGCCGGCGATCGCTTCGGGATCGTTGGTGCAGCCGACTTCGGCGCCGTTGCCGACCACGACGTCGGCACCGCTCTTCAGGACGATCGGCTGCGTGAAGTAGTAGACGCCGGACGTGAAGTACGTCGGGCCCGAGATCTCGATCGGGGAGGTGAACGTGCCGGGGAAGAACACGCGACACGACGAGTAGTTGGGATCTTGCGCTCCGGGCAGCATCGACACGTCTCGAGCACCGCCGCCGCTCGCCGCACGCACCGGGAGTTGCGGCAGCCACACCGTGCCGGCGGTGGGCGACGAGGCCCAGTCGGGGGTGCCGAGCCACGCTGCCGGGTTCGCCGCGGTGTTCGGGTTCGCGTACGGGTTGGGCACCGTGACCTCGGCGGGGATCGCCGCGTCGGCTTGGACGGTGGCGACGTGGAACGGCATCGCTGCCGCGTCGCGCAGTGTCTCGGTGGCGATCACGTCGCAGGTCGTGGTCACGTCACCGAGCGAACTCGGCAGTTCGCCGCCGGTGCACATGTCGTACAGATCGGCCTGATGGCTCAATGCGACCCAGACGCCACCCTCGGAGAGTTCGACCGCCTCGGCCTTGTCGGTCGGGACGCTGTTGGCCTTCGTCACCGTCGACACGTAGTAGAGCATCGGCAGGACGAACAGCGTGGCGATCACACCGGCGAGGAGGACGAGCACGAGGATCGCGCCGCGGTCGTCGTGACCGCCCGGCGCGCCGGGTGCGTCGGATGCACGGACGTTCGCTGTGATCGGGTCGACGACGACCGTCGGGGCGGCGCTCACGTCGTCACCTCGAGGATGCACGACACCGCTTCGTTGGGTCTCACGCGAACCGTGATGCCGTCGTACGCCGAGTCGGGAACGTCGATCACCGCTTCGGGGACCCGTGGATCGGCTCCTGCGCGACACGACCAGCCGACCGGGGTGTATCCGGCTTGCGTCTGGAGTTCCTGCGGGACGATGTCGACATCGAAGTACTCGGTGTCGCTCGGGATCTCGAAGTCGAACGTGCCGGTCTTGAACGTGCTCGACGTGGTCACGCGTCGGACCTCCGACCCGATCACGACACCGTCGTCGTCGCGGAACTCGCTGTTCTCGTAGACGAACTCGTCGGAGACGGGCGTTCCGTCGGCGAGGCGCGTCTGGAGGGTGAGCGTGCCACCGCAATCCTTGAGCGCAGCCGCTCGCATGGCTGCAGCGAAGTTGGCGGCGTTGAAGTTCGACTGCTCGTAGTAGTTCGCCACCTCGGCGTTGGTGTATTCGCCACCCGACTGCACGGCCGGCACCTGGCCGCTCGGCGCGTTGGCGAGCAGCTCGGTGAGGATGTCCTTGCCGGCACGGTTGACGACGGGCGCCGGGTCGGCGCTCGGGTCGGTGTAGGCCTGGCGGTTCTGGATCCACTTGCGGTCGACGCTCTGCAGCCCGTTGCCGACGCCGACGAAGATCAGGTCGATGCCGCGGTTGGCGTCGAGCAGCGCGTCGGTGCGGTCGAACGACTCCTGGTTGAACTTGGTGACGGCGGTCTGGTTGTAGATCGCCGTCCACTTGCTCGGGTCGTACTTGCCGGCGTTGTAGTCGACTTGCGTGCCGGTGTAGAACTGATCGGCTGGCTTGCCCGACTCCGGATCCATCCGGCGGTGCACGGTCGGCACGCCGTCGGTGAAGAACACGATGCGGTTCGACGCTTGCAGTGCAGCGGTGCCGTCGGCGTTCTTGAGCGCCCGGAAGAACGGGTCTTCCCAGTTGGTGCGAGCACCGGCACGGCGGTCGCTGAGCTTGGTGACTTCGGCGACCAGTGCATCGACGGCGGCTTCGTCGGTCATGTCGACGTACTTGTGCCAGTCGTTGCCGGGGCCCATCGGCCGAGCGTGATCGCCGAACTCGATGACCTGGATCTGGGTCGGTGTGTCGCGGAAGGCGTTGATGAACGCCTGCACGCCAGGCTCGACCACGTTGTTGAGGTCGTTCGTGGGGATGGAGCCCGACGTGTCGACGAGCAGCGAGATCGGGCCGCCGCAGCGGGAGCGAGCCCGGACGAACGACGGGACGATGAAGTCGTCGGCGGCGATCTCGTCGGTGGTGCGACCGCCAGCGGTCAGGCTGACGGTGTTCTCGCCGCCACCGGCACCGGCGGACTCGCCGCCACCGTTGATGGTGACGACGACACGGCGGGCTGTGTCGGAGAGGTCCGGGTTCGAGTCGGGTGCGGCGACGTCGAACACCCAGGTCGGGGCGACGTCGGCGTAGGCGCTCGGGTCCGGCGGCCCGTCCAGATCGTGCAGCACGACGTTCATCCGGCACGGCTCGGAACCGACGCACTCGATGCGCTGGATCTGCCACTCGTCACCGACGCGGATGTACTGGTACTGCACCCGGGTGACGATCTCGATCGGCGCGTCACCGGCGCTCGCACCGGCGATCTGCGTCGTCCAGGCGAGTTGCAGCGCGTTGGATCCCGACAGGTCGATGCTGCCGCAATTGCCGCACGGCGTCGCCGTCGGCGAGGTGTCGACCGCCGGCAGGGTCAGGTCGGTGACGTCGGTCGACGCCAGGTCGGCGGGCAGCCAGACGTCGATGTTCTGTTCGGCTCGGGCGACGTTGACCCGGCCTTCGGTGCTGCGCGACACGCGGAACGTGGTGACGATCGCCGTGCCGATGACGGCGGAGAGGACGCCCATCATCGTGATGACGATCAGCAACTCGGGCAGCGTCATGCCGGCGTCGCGGCGACGCTGCAGACGGGTCTTCGGGAGGGATTCAGTTGACATCGCTCTTCACCACCATGAGGGTTCGTGTGATCGCTTGCGTCGGATGGGTGGCGGAGATGGTCAGGCGCTGCACGTCGAACGGTTCGAGCGTCGTGCCGCAGTCCTGCGGGGCCCAGTCGGCCGACTCGTCTCCGGTGTTGGCCTGGAGGACCTCGACCGAGACGGTGATCTGTTCGGCCGGCCAGCCTTCGGCGAGCGCCGCAGCCTGCACCACGGTGTCGTAGTTGCACTGTTGGCGGGAGCGGTCGACCTGGTCACCGGCGTTCAGCAGCACCGTTTCGACGCGGGCCGCCTCGTACACGGTCGACGAGGCCCGGACCATCGTGAGCACCGCGGTCACCAGCGAGGCGACGATGGTGCCGAGCAGCACGATCGAGATGACGATCTCGAGCAGAGTCGAGCCGCGATCGTGCTCGCTGCGTTGCTCGTGTGCCGCCGAGGGCGTCTCGCCGCCCATGCTTCGTCTGTCCGCTGTCATCTCGCCCGCCGTTCTTTCTGCCGACCACGGTGATCGTTACGACGACCACGTAGAGGAACGAACCCCAGTATGAAGCGGTGCCGACGGGCCGGGGTCAGAGCGAGCAAACGGCTGTGTCAAGGCTCGCGGCCGCGCGTCAAGCGCGTGTCAAATCACTCGGCGGGGCGCGCCAGAACGCGTCAGATCGGCCGGTCGGCTCAAGAAACTTGACGATGTGGCAGCGCTCGAAGGAGCGCGGTTGCAGTGCGATCTACTCGGCCCAGGCCTTGATCTTCTCGATCGTCTCCAACGGATTCTCTCCGGCCGGATCGATGTTGAGGCGGGTCACGCCGACCTCCTTGTAGACGGCGATGCGCTCGCGGACCTGGCCTTCGTCGCCGCAGAGCATCGAGAGGTCGAGGTACTCGTCGGGAATTGCTGCGGTGGCCTCGGCACGCTTGCCCGACAGGAAGAGGTCTTGTACCTGCTCGGCCTCCTCCTCCCAGCCATATCGCTTGAAGAGGTCGTTGTAGTAGTTCTTGTTCTTGGCGCCCATGCCGCCCACGTAGAAGGCGATGTGCGCGCGAGCTGCTTCTCGGGCAGCTTCGACGTGCGGCCCGTCGCCGAGGGCGACCACGCCGCCTGCGATGATCTCGAGCGGCGGCAGGTCGTCAGACCGTTTGGCGGCACCGGCGGCGAGCGACTCACCCCAGACCTGTTCGAAACGATCGGGGACGAAGTGGATCGGCTGCCATCCGTTGGCGAGCTCGGCGGTCATCTCGACGTTCTTCGGGCCGATCGAGGCGATGACGATCGGGATGTCTCGCTCGGGTGGGCGACCGACGAACTTGAGCGCTTTGCCCAAACCGGTGCCCTGCCCGTCGGGCAGCGGAAGGCTGTACGCCGTGCCGTCGTGGCTGACCTTGTCACCCGACCACACCTTGCGGCAGATCTCGATGGTGTCGCGGGTGCGGCCGAGTGGCTTCTCGAACGGCACGCCGTGCCAGCCTTCGATGACCTGTGCGCCCGACGACCCGAGCCCGAGGATGAAGCGTCCACCCGACAGCGCGTCGAGTGTGGCTGCGGTCTGCGCGATGAGCGCCGGTGAACGCGAGTAGATCGGCAGGATGCCGGTCATCAGTTCGAGGGTGGTGGTCTGACCCGCGAGGTAGGCGAGCGTCGACACCAGGTCGTAGCCGTAGATCTCCCCGCCCCACACCATGTCGATGCCGGCCGACTCGAGATCGCGAGCGTGGCTCGCGAGCTTCTGCGGGTCTCCGTTGAATCCGATCGTCGTACTGAGCTTCATGACGAGACCGTAGGGGGTCTCGACTGATCGCGCCGAACGAGCGTCGGGCGACGTGGGTCAGCCGGCGGCGCGATCGAGCGTGACGGTGATGCCGCCTGGTGGCGCATCGGGGAGGTCGGTCACCGTGATCGACAGGACGTCGCCGGCGCACTCGAAGGTGCCCGAACCGCTGATCGCGTCGGTGCCGACGGTCTGGGTTCCGCCGATCGGCAGGTCTTGCAGCACGCCGCCGATCTCGATCTGGAGCTTGACGGTGGCTTCGCTCGCCGAGTCGAGCACTGTGATCGCGTTGCCGTCGACCGTGTACGTACCGGGGTCGTCGCTGTCGATGGTGGTGACGAGCGCTCCCTGCGGCGTCGACAGGCGGTGCGTCCAGGCCAGCCGTTGTCCGCGGGACGTGCCGTCGGCGTTCATGGTGATCAGGTACTCACCCGACACGTACTTCCAGTCGACGGCGGCACCGCCGGTCATCTCTGGCGGGATCGCCGCTGCGATCTCGTCGAGAAATTCCTGGCTGCGCAGGCTCCAGGTACCGATCAGACACTCGCCTGGCGCGGGCGGCACCGTCGTGGTCGTGGTGGTCGTGGTGGTGGTGGACGTCGTCGTGGTCGTGGTGGTGGTGGAGGTCGTCGTCGTCGGATCGGTGGTCGCGGCGCCGCCGCCGATCGTCGTGGTCGTACTGGCATCGACGGTGTCGGTCGACTCCTCGACCTCGGTCGTGGTGCTCGATGTCGCCGATGTGGCGCCGCCGCCCCCGCTCAACACGTCTCCGTCGTCGTCGGAGCCACACGCGGCCGCCGTGAGGGCGAGCGTGGCCACGATCACGGCGTTGCGAACTCGGTGCGAGCGACGGGCGTTGAACGGCTTCATGATCGCGACGATAGAGAATCCACCCCGCCGCCGGCCCGGAATTTCAGCCGTCAGCGCGGTGCGATCACTTCGGGCGCGACGCGTTCGACCGCCGCCCGAACCGATGGCCGGTCGGTGCCGACGGCGAGCACCACCGCCACGTCGGGCGACACCGGCAGCCACGCGACACGACAGTCGTCGGAGATCGAGGAACGCGATGGGCCGGCGTCGACGCCCACGAGCACCGCCGACAGCACGTGGCGCGCGGTGCCGACCGACACGACGCTTCCGGCTCCCGGCACGTCGGGGCCGAACGACTCGTCGTGGTGGACGACCGTCGCTGCGTCGCGGACGACCCGGAGCACCAAGCGCAATCGCCCCGACGGCTCGCCGGTCCGACCGAGTGACACCTCCTCCACGATCCGACAGGTCGACGAGGCAGCGAGGTCGACCGAGGTGACGACCTCGTGGTCGGACCCCACGACCGACACGGTGGGTTCACCGATCCAGTCGAGGTGTGCGTCGGCGCCGACCTCGCACCGGGTGGTCATCGACGACGAGGCACCCGTCGGGCCGGGAAGGACGATCGTCGACGCGACCGTGCCGATGTCGGCGACGGCGCCGTCGAGCACACCGATGTCGAGCGACAACTCGTCGCCACCGACGGGGGCAGCCGCGGACGCGGCGATGAGCACGCGCTCACCGCATCGTCTGATGCTGAACGGCGGGTCACCCTCGGCGCGCTGCAGGTGCGCTCGCCCCGTGTCGGCGTCGGCAGCGACGACGATGGTGCCGTGGGCGATCACCTCCGGGCACTGATCTGGGTGGTGATCCAGTCAGCGACGCCTCGGGCGCCCGACTGATCGACCAACGACGTGGGCAGGACCGGACGATCGTCGCGTCGCTCTCGGGCGTCGCTCAACATCCGGTCGACGTCGGCGCCGACGTAGGGCGCGAGGTCGACCTTGTTGATCACCAGCAGGTCGGCCATGGCGACGCCGGGCCCTCCCTTGCGGGGCACGTCGTCGCCGCCCGCGGTGTCGAGGACGAAGATCTGCACGTCGACGAGACCACGACTGAAGATGGCGGTCAGGTTGTCGCCGCCCGACTCGACGAGCGACAGGTCGACGTCGCCGTGGAGTTGTTCGAGCGCTTCGACCGCGTCGAGGTTCGCGGCGATGTCGTCACGGATCGCCGTGTGTGGGCAGCAGCCGGTCTCGACCGCCACGATGCGCTCGGTCGGCAGCACCGCGGCGGCGCGCAACGCGTCGGCGTCTTCCGACGTGAAGATGTCGTTGGTGACCACCACCATCGAGAGCTCGTCACGGAGCAGCGCGCAGAGCGAACCGACGAGCGTGGTCTTGCCCGAACCGACCGGGCCGCCGATGCCGACGCGCAGCGCGCGGCGGCCGGTTCCCGACTCGGGTCGGCTCGGGGCGCGCGCGTTGTCGAAGAGGTCGTGGGGGATGTCGTGCGGAGGCATGGGTCTCGTTTCAGGCGACGAACAGTCGGGCGTCCCAGCGCCCGTGGTCTTCGGCCAGGATCTCGGTGAGGGAGCCGCCGCACGCTGGGAGCTGGGCGGGGGTCGAACGTACCCACTGGTCGGCGTCGGCGGCCCAACGGTCGGCGCGATGTCCCGCTCGAGCTTGGATCGCCGCGGCTTCCATCGGGTCGAGTCCGAGCAGACGGATCGCCGCGGAGGTGACCGCTGCCGACAGGTGGTGGAACGCGAGCAGCGCGGCATCGGCCGGCGATGCTCCCGCCGCGGCGCACAGGGCGCCGAGCACGACGGCTTGATGCGTCGCGCGGTCTCGAGCGTCGATCGCGTCGAGCGTCGGGCTCGCCCAGATGCCGCGTCCGGCACGCAACAGTTGGCGTCCGAACTTGTGACTCGCCTCGCGTAGCCGCGGCGAGGGGACGCGTGCCGAGTACTCGGCATCGACCAGTTCGAGGTCGGCGATCGAGGGCGCAACCAGCCCGGCCACGTGTGCGGAGAACGCGGCGTCGACCACGCCGGTCGTGGCGAGACGCCCGAGCAGGTATCGCTCGAGGGTGGCGCCGTCGCCGATGTCGCCGATCCGCACGGCGGCCTCGACCCCGGCCGAGTTGGTGTGCCCGCCCGCCGGGAACCGACCGTCGACGAGCATCAGCAGTGCCGAGTTCATCGCCGGGCTGGTTTCGTGGAGTCGGGTCTCGCCGCGCCGGGTCTCGTGCGGACGCTCGGGTCGGTGAGCACGATCAGTAGAGGAAGTAGCGCTGGGCCATGGGCAGCGACTCGGCCGGCGACTCGGTGATCAACTCGCCGTCGAGGCGCACCGCGAACGTGTCGGCATCGATGTCGATGTCGGGCGTCGCGTCGTTGAGGGTCATGTCGGGCTTGCCGATGCTGCGCGTGTCGGCGATCGGCACGAGCGGGCGGCGCACGTTCAACCGGTCGGGAAGCCCATCGTCGAGCGCGGTGTTCGACACCCAGGCGAGCGACAGGCCCGGAGCGACACCGGGGGCGGCGCCGAACATCGGTCGCGGCAGCTGCGGCTGTGGCGTGGGGATCGACGCGTTGGCATCGCCCATCTGCGCCCAGGCGATCATGCCGCCCTTGACCACGACGTGCGGCCGAACACCGAAGAACGCCGGGTCGTAGAGCACGAGGTCGGCGAGCTTGCCGACTTCGACGGAGCCCACCTCGCCGGCGAGCCCGTGGGCCACGGCCGGGCAGATCGTGTACTTCGACACGTAGCGCCGAGCGCGCAGGTTGTCGGCAGGCCCGTCGCGCTCGTCGCCGATCGTCAGCGCTCCGCGTCGAGCTTTCATGACGTGGGCGGTCTGCCAGGTGCGGAGCACGACTTCGCCGATGCGTCCCATCGCCTGCGAGTCGGAGCCGATCATCGAGATCGCTCCCATGTCGTGGAGGATGTCTTCGGCGGCGATGGTCGACGGGCGGATGCGACTCTCGGCGAAGGCGAGGTCTTCGGGCACCGACGGGTTGAGGTGGTGGCACACCATCAACATGTCGAGGTGCTCGGCCACGGTGTTGATCGTGTGGGGCCGCGTCGGGTTGGTCGACGACGGCAGCACGTTCGCGTGCGAGGCGACGGTCATGATGTCGGGGGCGTGGCCACCCCCCGCACCCTCGGTGTGGAACGTGTGGATCGAACGTCCGGCGATCGCCGCCAGCGTGCTCTCGACGTAGCCCGCCTCGTTGAGCGTGTCGGTGTGGATGGCGACCTGGACCCCCGACGCATCGGCGACGGTGAGGCACGCGTCGATCGCCGCCGGCGTGGTGCCCCAGTCCTCGTGCAGCTTGAAGCCGGCCGCTCCCGAGCGCAGTTGTTCCCACATCGCCGCGGGTTCGACGGTGTTGCCCTTGCCGAGCAGGGCGACGTTGATCGGCCAGTGATCGAGCGCTTCGAGCATGCGTTCGAGCCACCACGATCCGCTGACGGTGGTCGCTTTGGTGCCTTCGGCCGGCCCGGTGCCGCCGCCGATGATCGTGGTGATGCCGGAGGTGAGCGCTTCGTCGAGGAGCGTCGGGGAGATGAGGTGGACGTGGCAGTCGATGGCGCCGGCGGTGAGGATCCGGCCGTTGCCGGCGAGGATCTCGGTCGACGGGCCGATCACGAGCGCCGGGTCGACGCCGTCCATCGTGTCGGGGTTGCCGGCCTTGCCGATGCCGACGATTCGACCGTTCTTCACGCCGACGTCGGCCTTGACGACGCCCCAGTGATCGAGGATGACCGCGCCGGTGATGACCAGATCGGGCGCGCCGTCGGCGCTGGTGCGCGTCGACTGCCCCATCGATTCACGGATGACCTTGCCGCCGCCGAACACGACCTCGTCGCCACCGGCGCAGTGGTCGGCGGTGACCTCGATCCACAGGTCGGTGTCGGCGAGGCGAATGCGGTCGCCGGTGGTCGGGCCGTAGAGGTTCCGGTAGCGCGATCGGTCGATGAAGCTCATGACTGGTTCCCGTCGAGTGGGCCGCGCACGTCGCCGCGCAGACCGGGGACGATCCGCTCACCAACGAGCGGGACGAGGTCGACGTCGGTGGCGATGCCCGGCTCGAATCGGATGGCGGTTCCGGCCGGAACTCCGAGGCGATGACCGCGAGCGGCGTCGCGATCGAAGATGAGCGCCGGGTTCGCTTCGGCGAAGTGATAGTGCGACCCGACCTGGATCGGACGGTCGCCACCGTTCTCGACGCGCAAGGTCAGCACGGCACGGCCTGCGTTGATCTCGACCGGTTCGTCGGGGCCGGCGATCTCACCGGGGATCACGACGCGGGTCCGATCGGGTGGTGCAGGGTGACGAGCTTGGTGCCGTCGGGGAACGTCGCCTCCACTTGGACGTCGGCGAGCATCTCGGCGATGCCGTCCATCACGTCGTCGCGGGTGAGCACGTGGCGCCCCGCCTCCATCACGTCGACCACGGTGCGACCGTCGCGGGCCGCTTCGAGCACCCAGTCGGTGAGGATGGCCACCGCCTCGGGGTGATTCAGCTTGAGCCCTCGCGCCTGACGGGCGCGGGCGACGTCGGCAGCGACGTGGACGAGCAGTCGCTCCTGTTCGTGCGGTGTGAGATGCATCGAGGTGAGTTTCGCGCCATCGCGACCGGTCGTGCGCTATCGCCCTGCGGAGACTTCGAGAATCGAGTGGTCGACCGCCGCGTGGCAGCCGACGATGCCGTCGACGACCTGCGTGATGCCGAGGTCGATGGCGACCGACGCGAGGGAGTACGCCTCGTCCATCGTGAAACCGCCGCGGTCGACCATCATCTTGAGCATCTGTTCGGCGGCCATCGCCATCGCGTTGCCGAGTCCGTCGACACCGTCACCGAAGCCGTGGGTGATCCACTGCGTGTCGGTGCGCAGGAGCGGAGCCTCCGCCTTGACGTCGTCGACGACCGAGAGGCGCAACGTGACGTCGAGCGACGCTTCGATCGCGGTGCCGCAGATCTCGCCGTCGCCCTGCGCGAAGTGGGGGTCGCCGACGTAGAAGCCGGCGCCTTCGTGGAACACGGGATAGTGCACCGACGCTCCGGGTCCGAAGCGCCAGTTGTCGACGTTGCCGCCGAACACGCCCGGCGGGATGCTGCTGACGCGGCCGCCTTCGGGTGCCACGCCCATCACGCCGAGGTGCGGACGCACCGGCACTTCGACGGCGCGCCCGAACGGTTGGCGCTGCGACGGGTCGGGTTCGGAGATCACGCCGGGCAGGTCGTACAACTCCATGGCGGTGAAGTCGAAACCGAACATCGGGCGGGCGGTGGTCGGAAACCCTCCCGCCGGGTCGGGATCGACGAGTTCGTAGATCGTGATGCGTTCCTTCTGGAACTTGTTGTGGAACAGGCCCCAGTTCGCTGCACAGTTCGAGCCGTATGGCATGCGTGGCGTCATCGACAGCAGATCGACGCGGAGCGTGTCGCCAGGCTTGGCGCCGGCGACCTCGATCGGGCCGGTCATGATGTGCACGCCGGGCGTTCTGGTCTCGGGGGCGATGCCGTCCCAGATCGCTTTGACGCCCTCGTCCATCAGCAGATCGGGCGCATCACCGGAGTGATGGGTGACCGCTTCGATCGTGATGGTGTCACCCGACTCGACCTGGAGGACCGGAGCCTCGGACGCGTCGAGATAGCCCCAGAAACAGGTGTTGGGTGTGGCGTTCAACCTCGTGTTCATGATGGTCTGACCATAAGACCACTTCGTGAACGGAGGATTTCGACATCGTCACGATTCCATGAGCGGGCCGACCCGCTCGGCCGGCCTCACCAGATGCCGATGAGGCGACCGGCGAGGTACAGCGCGGCGCCGATCATGAAGATACGCACCAGCTTCTCGCCGCCCTTGACCGCGAGCTTCGCTCCGAACCAACCACCGGCGAGGAAGCCTGCGGCGAGCACGAGCGCCGGCGCCCACACGACGTTCCCCTGCAGGATGAACACCGGCAAGGCGATGACGGTGACGATCAGGTTGATCAGCACCTTGACGCTGTTGGCGGTGACGAGGTCGAAACCGGCCCGGGTGAGTGCCGCCAACATCACGAGGCCGACGCCCGCTTGGAACGCGCCGCCGTACAGCCCGATACAGAAGAAGACGGCCATCGTCACCAGCACCGACCAGGGTTCGGTGCCTTCGGCGGGCTTGGGTTTGAAGATCGTGAGGATGATGATCGGGATGAGCAGATAGCCGAAGATCGTCTCGAACGTGTCGTCGGCGATCTGGCTGATGCCGAACGAGCCGATCAACGACCCGACGACGGTCGGCGCCAGCACGGGTGTGGCACCGGTGAGGCCGTCGACGCCCGAACGGCGGAAGGCGGCGACCGCTGCTCCGCTGGCGGTGAGCACACCGACGCGGTTCGAGCCGTTGGCCTGGTTGCCGGGCACCCCGGCGAGCACGAGTAGCGGCACGGTCAGCGCCGAGCCGCCACCGGCCATCGTGTTGATGATCCCGGCGGCCAAGCCGCCGACGACGAGCAGCAACGCTTCCCACATCGTCATGCTGTTGTGCTCCTGTCGTCCACGATTGGGCTGATGGTCAGACCATTCGGGATGCTACTGCCCGAACACGACCACCATCACCGAACCGCAGCAGATCGGGTGCGTCATCGATCACACCCCCGACGTCGACGACTCAGTCGCGCAGCAGCGGGCGGGTGAGACAGGTGGGTCCACCTTCGCACGGGATGCAGAGTTCGTCGGCGGTGAACACCTCGACGGTGCACCCGGCCGAACGCATCAGTTCGACGGTGCCCGGAAAGCCCTCGATCGCGATCAGCTGGCGCGGGCCGGTGGCGAGGACGTTGAGGTTCAGCCCGAGGCTGGCGTCGAACTCGTGCTCGGGAGCGTGCAACAGGGTGTAGCCGAGCGACTCCATCCGCTCGTACAGCGCGTACGGGACGAGCGGCGCGTGGACGAGCGCGAGGTCGTGGTCGAGCGGACTGATCACCGACATCAGGTGGAGGCAAGCGTCGGGGCCGTGGAGGTACGGCAGGTCGTACGCCTCGACGGTGATGCCGGTCGGCTCGACGATGGCGGCGAGCTGGTCGATGCCCGCCTGGTTGGTGCGCACGCCTCGCCCGACCGCGATGGTCGACGCGTCGAGGAAGAAGCAGTCGCCACCTTCGATGGTGCCCGGTGCGTCGATCGTGCCCAGGATCGGCATGCCGATCGACTCGTAGAAGTCTGCGTGGAGTGCGGCTTCGGCCTGACGCAGGTCCTTACCGGGTCGCAGGATCACCGCGCCCGCTCCGACGACGAACGATGCGTCGTAGGTGAAGACCGAGTCGGCCAGCCCGTCGTCGTCGGCATCGGGGAGCCAGTGGATCTCCGCGCCCGACGCTGCGACGAGTTCGGCGAACGCGTCGTACTGCTGTTGCAGCGCACCGGCATCGATCGGCTTGGCGTAGTGCCACGTGTCGGAGTCGGCCGTGAGGATTGCTCCGGGCCGACGCATGCCGACCTTGCGCAGCGTGCCGCTCATCGTGGCGACGCCGAAGTCGCTCGTCGTGTTCATCACTCGTTCCCCTGTACTCGGTCGATGTGGTCGATGTCGTGGTGGATCAGCGCGCTGGCGTCGCTCGGTGAGAGCGCCGTGCAGAACTCGCCGTGGAGGCTGGCGACGCTGAGTTGGTGCACCGTCTCCGGGTCGTGGTCGACGCCGTCGGGTCCGACGCGGTTGGTCGTGGCGCACCCGTCGGGCACCAGGTAGGTGTCGTAGCCCATGTTGCCCGCCATGCGCACCGTGGTCTCGACGCACATGTTGGTGAAGAAGCCGACGACGACGAGTCGGTTGATGCCGTGGCGACGCAACTGGAGTTCGAGCTGCGTGCCGACCCAGCCGCTGTTGACGTCTTTGTCGATCACGATGTCGCCGTCGAGCGGTTCGAAGCCCGGTTTCTGCGCGCCGGTCGGCAGCGAGAACTTAAGCGGAGAGTCGGCCTCGCGGGAGTCGTGCCGGGTGAACGCGACGGTGCGACCTGCGGCGCGCCACTCGTCGAGCAGCGAGGCCATCACGGACTCGGCATCGGGGTTGTTGCGTCGGCCGGTCGGGCCGCCCCAGTGTTCGAGGACGTCGACGCCCTGCTGAACATCGATCAGCAACAGACAAGTGTCGGGTCCGAACCGCGGGATCACGACACGGCTCGATTCACGGCGCTGCACCCGGCGCCGATCACGGCGCCTTGCTCGACTCGATCACCTGCTCGATTCATCATCGGAGAGTCTGCCCGGTCAGCCCGGCGAGTCGGCGATCGCCGCTTCGGTCGAGATCCGGTTGGCACGAATTCTCGACCGGAGATACATCGCCAGCGCCGAACCGGTCAGGAGGGTGACCGCGCCGAAGATCCAGAGCGCTCGGTAGCTGCCGTTGTCGATGATGACGCCACCGAGTGCCGGGCCGAGCGCCGCGCCGGCGAACACGCCGACCTGGCTGATGCCGGTCGCCGCCGCAGGCGCCGACGGGTTGTTGCGCATGACCGACAGGTTGAACAGCCCCGGCCACGCCCAGCCGAACGCGAACGCCGGAATCGGTGCGATCGCGTAGGTGAGCGGCACGTCGACGGCGAGCACCAGCACGCCGAGGCCGCCGAGGCCGTAGAGCCACACGAGGCGTTGAATCGGCAGGATGCCGCGTCGGTCGACTTCGAGGCCCTGCACGAGTCGGCTGATGACGCCGACCAGCGAACCGAGGCTGAGGACGAGGCCGGCGGCACCCGGACTCACGCCCGACGCTTCGGCGCCGCTCGTGATGAAGCCGACCATCGCGCCGGCGTTGGTGGCCCCGAGGAATCCGACAACGGCATAGAGCGCCAACAGCTTCGTACCGAGGTCGGGACGACCGGCTTCGGCTCGCGGCGCCGTGGTCCTGGTGGACGTGATCGCTCGCCGAGCGGCGGTGTCGGCCGGAAGAGCAGCAGCCGCGACGATGGCGATGCCCGCGGCGACGACGTAGGCCCACTGCCAGCCCAGGGTCAGCGCGATCGCCGGCACGGCGGCGCCGCCCAACAGCGCTGCCGCAGGCATGCCCGACTGTTTGGTGGCGAGGGCGAAGCCGAGTCGTCGAGCGCTGATGTGCGTGCTGAGCATCAGGTTGGCCGACGGTTGATTGAGTGCGTTGGCCATACCGGCCAGCGCGAGCAGGAGGCAGAACTGCCAGAAGCTGCGGGCGCATGCGGCGATCAGGAGCATCGACAGTGCCGACGTCGACACACCGATCCGGAACGCGCGGCGCGGGCCGAGGCGTTCGGCGAGACGTCCCATCGGCGCCGACAGCACGGCGGCGAACGTGAACGACGTGCCCATCGCCAATCCGACCTGCGTGGCCGAGAGGCCGACGTCGTCGCGCAACTGCACGCCGAGCGCACCGGTCAGAAACGCGGGGAACGCGCTGCACATCGTCGCGATGGCGACGATCGGCCACGCGCGCCGTTCTCCGACCCGCTCGGCTCGCGCTCCCAGTGTCTCGACCATCCAGCATCGGACGGTACCGACTCGGCCCGCCTGACGATCGGTCGGTTGTCCGCTCGGCGCCCCGGCGCGCCGTTCTCGGTGCTCCGTTCTCGTTCTCGGCATCTGAGCGCTCGATGCTCGCGTCTCGGTGCCCGTCGTCTCGGCGTCCCGGTGCTCGGCATCCCGACGCTCAGTTCTCGGCGTCCCGGTGCTCGATGCTCGATGCTCGATGCTCGATGCTCGGCATCTGAGCGTTCGGTGCTCGACATCCCGGTATCCCGGTGCTCAGTTCTCGGCGTCTCAGCGTCTCGATGCTCGGCGTCTCGGTGCTCGGCATCTGAGCGTTCGGTGCGCGGCGTCAGGGTGCTCGCCGTCTCGGCGACTCGGTGCCTGGCAGCTCAGTGTTCAGTGTTCGTGTCGGTGCCGGGTGCAGGGCTCGGTGAGTTTCGGGTGGAGCGGCCGGGTGCGAAGCGCAGACTGCTCGGGTGGACGACGACGCGATCCCCATCGCCCTGCCCGAGGTGCTCGAGATCGACGGGTCGCCAGGCGCTCCCGGACTCTGCCTCGTGTGGCGCTTCGCGTCCGTACGGCGCGGGATCAGTTCGTCGATCGTGGGCGGCGGCATCGGTTCGGTGTCGTGGGCGCTCAACATGACCGTCGACGACGACTACTCGCGCTACGACCCCGACCAGCATCTTCTCGACACCTCCGACCGCCTCGGGTTGCAGGGTCGAGGCCTCGCCATGATGACGGCGGTCGCCGTCAGCGCATTCCAGACGGCCGACGTCGATGGAGCGGTTGCCTGCGCGACCGTCGGCGTGAGCCGTCCGGTGTGGGCTGCCGACCCGTCGGCCCGACGCGACGAGCCCCGACCGGACGCGCGCCGATCGCCGGCCGATGCCGAGTTCAGACCCGAGGTCGCCACCGCCCGTCGGCCCGGCACGATCAACCTGATCGTGTCACTCCCCACTCGGCTGACCGATGCTGCGCTGGTCAATGCAGTCTCGACCGCGACCGAGGCGAAGGTGCAGGCGCTGCTCGATGCCGGGGTCGACGGGACCGGGACTGCGAGCGATGCGGTGGCGATCGTGTGCGCGCCCGACGGGCCGGCCGAGCAGTTCGGTGGGCCGCTGTCGACGTGGGGATCGCGCCTCGCCCTCGCGGTCTACGACGCCACGACTGCCGGCATCACCGCCCAACGAGCCTGATCACCGGCAACGAGCTTGATCACTGGCGACGAGCCTCATCACTGGCAACGAGCCTCATCGCTGGCACCTCCCGCCGGGAAACCGAACTCCCGACCGATCCCACGTATCGTCGCCGAGCAAGTCCGGCCAGCCCACGTCAGGCCGGTCGGATCAATCCCGGTCGGTCGGCCCCCGGCCAGTTCAGACCAGATCGGGTCATGGCTTGGCATGTCGGAGCCCGTTGCGTCGGGGCGCGGTCGAGCGACGTCGCCGAACCACGATGCGACGTGGTCGGAGCACGCGTCGCCGCCAACTCGCCGACCGATCGTTGAAACTCTGACGCCGGGGTCCGACCGCCGCACTCAGGCGGCGTTGCGTCTGGGAGGGCCGGTATTCATGACCTGACCGTCGGGCAAGGTGAGCGTCAACTCCCGATGGGGTCCGAGCTCGACGACCCAGCCGCTGTGGTGGATCTTGGCGTGATGCGCCGCGCACACCGGCAGCAGATTGTCGAGATCGGTGCGACCGCCGTGGCGCCACCACACGATGTGATGCAGCTTGCAGCGGTCGTAGCGGACCGCACACCCCGGGATGGCGCAACACGAATACAGACCTCGCAACGCTCGCCGCTGTGCCCGATTGGCCAAGCGGGTTGCCCGACCCAGATCGAGGCGGCCCGGCGCATGCACGACGACGCCGTTGCGGACGACAACGCCCGCCACGTCATCGGTGCCGATCATCTCCGCGAGCACACGACCCGGCACCTCGACCGGAATCGGCCAGTCGACCCGCGGCCCGTCGGCACCGCCGCCGACCGGCTCGGTTGCATCGATCACCGCGACGAACTCCGGGCGTCCGGCCTGCCCCGATCCGGCGCTGCCCTCGACGAGTCGGGCGAGTGCGTGGGCGGCGAGGAACTTGTTCTTCTCGACCGGGTCAGACGGACAGTGCTCGGGGACCCGCTCGGAGAACAACGATTGGATCGCGTTGTCGAGCTTCGACGTCAGCGCGATGCCGGTGACCGGGTCGAAGCATCCGCGGATGTTCCACATGCCGTCGTTGTCGGTCCAGGTCGACACTCGCACGCGCTGCTTCTGCCGGGTGAGTCGCTCCTCGCCCGACTCCGACTGCAGCCGACGGATCTCGAGATCGAGCCGCTTCGAGAACTGGTCGACCGTTGCCGCTGCGGCGACATCGACCAGTGCCTCGACTCGCTCGATGAACTCCTCGCGCTGCTCCCCGTCGAGCTTCTTCGATCCGCGCGTGACCGCATCGACATGGCCGGCGGTGATCGCACCGTCGCCCAACGCGTCGGCCATCCCCGGAGTCTCCGCCAACGTGTCGGAGCGCTCGCGATCCTTGTTCGCCTGAGCCAGCGAGCATCGCGCGGCGTCGGCGATCGCTGCCTCCGGAAAGGCCTCGACATCGGACAGCTGGCCGATCAATCCGGCCAGCTGCGCATCGACCCATGCCTTCACTTCGCGAGCGTCGACCATCGCCCGACGGATCGCCGGCGACCCAGCCGCCGCATCGCCGCGCACCCGAGCGATGCGTTGCGCCCGCTCGAAGATCGCCCCCGGAGTCATACGAACAAGTGTACGACAGGGGTGCTACAGAGTTGGAGAAACGTGCCCGTTCCGGCCGCGGCGAACCACGGCTCGCCTCCTCACACCCCCACCGACCCCTGCACATTCAGCCCGGCAACGCAGGGGGACGACGAGAGCGAACACGACGCAACACGTCACGCTCCGGTGCAGACATCGGCCACGACGCGACCGCGGAGTGGCGGCGCATCCCACGGCGGTCGCCGGGTCCCCTCGACTCCCCGACTCCCAGCCCCTCGGTCCAATCCGTCACCGCGTGGTGGGCGGCGCTTCGAGGAGGGATCGTTGTTGCTTGATGTTGTCGAGGATGGCCTCGGTCCGATCGGTCATCCCCAGCCCCTCCGTCGTGGGCCACCCCGCGATCTCGGCCTTGGCGAAGTCCACCCATCGGACGATCAGGTCGAACAGCTCGAGCTGGAACGTGGCGAAGAGCACGGAGAGGTGCGTTCGCTGCGGGAACGGGTGCTGACCGTCGAGGTAACCCGCGTTGATCGTGGCGACCTGCTCGCGCATCTCGGCGGCGTCGGCGGCCATCTGATCGAGTGCAGCCGCGAGGTCGTCGACGCTGCCGTTCTCGGCGAAGAGCAGCCGCACCAGGGCCTCGGCTTCGAACACCGGGGGCTGCGGCACGGTTCCCATCCACGCTCCCAGCGCTGTCCGGCCGTCATCGGTGATCGTGTACATGGTGCGGTTGCGTTGGCCCACCGAATCCTGGTGCGCGCTGGCGAGCCCGTGCGCGACGAGCTTCTTCGGCTCGGCATACAACAACCGCTCAGACTTGGGCCAGGCAAAGCGCAGGCTCCGCTTTGCCTGCTGTGTGAGTTCATAGCCGGTCCACGGCCGGATCGCGAGCAGCCCCAGCACGGCGTACGACGATGGGGTGAGACGCGAAGGCACGTCTTGACTTTACTGCATGATGCAGTAAAGTCCATCATGCAAGTTGCAGTATTCGATCGCTGCTCGGCAGCCAACGAAGTGGACAGCACATGGACGTAACGGACTACATCGGATTCGTGGCCACGGAGGGCGAGTTGTTCGCCTCGACCGCTGAGCACGGCGAGCTGAGCGCGCGGATCGCACCCTGTCCCGACTGGGACATGGGCGACCTCGTGCGTCACCTCGGAATGATCCACCTGTGGGCTGCGGCAAACGTGGCGTTTCCGGAGTCGGACTGGCTCGACGTCGACGAACTCCCCGACCTGGTCCGGTACTGGCCGGACCTCGCGAACGGCGGCCAGTATCCAGCCGACACCGAGCTGGTCGCCTGGTATCGCGACACCCTGGACAACCTGATCGAGGTGCTGACGTCAGCACCCGACGACGTCGCCGCCTTCACGTTCCTCCCGGCGCCGACACCGCTCACCATGTGGGCCCGCCGACAGGCCAGCGAGATCGCGATTCACCGATTCGACGCTCAGCAGGCGCGCGGCATCACTGCGCACTTTGCTCCCCACTTCGCCACCGACATGCTCGACGAACTCCTCTGTGGATTCACCCCACGCCCGCGCTCGCTCGACATCGATCGCCCACAGGTGGTTCACGTGCACGCCGAAGACACCGGCGAGCACTGGTACGTCACCATGAGCTCCGAAGCCATCACGACCTCACGCGACGGTGACTCAGCCGACCTCACGCTCTCCGGAACGGCATCCGACCTCTACGTCCGGCTCTGGAATCGCACACCTGGGTCGAGCATCGACATGCGCGGAGACACCGACATCATGAACTTCTGGAACCAGAACTTCCGCGTCCGCTGGAGCTAGCCGAGGCAGCCGACGGGCCGTCCGTCGACGGCGTCGGACGGGACGATGACGACCTCGTCGCAACCGATGACGCACGTCTCGGGCAGGCCGATTTCAACACGTGCTCGACGGCAGATCGGCATCCACGGACGGCGCGGTGCAGGCGATGACGACGAGTGAGACGGCAGCTCCGAGTGTCCACGCCGGCGCTCACACACCATCGAAGGCCGGGGGATAGATCACCTTGCCGCGGAGCGTCGCGTCGTCGGGATCAAACGAGCTCAGCAGATCGACCTGCTCCGCCTCGGGAGGTGCCCAGTCGGGAAGGTCGATCTCGATGCCGTGCGAGGCCGAGTGTTCGAATCCGAAACGTCGGTAGTAATCGGGGCTCCCTTCGACCACCACGAGCGGCTCGCCACGCTCGTCGGCGAGGGCGAGCACAGCACGCACGAGCGCGCTGCCGACGCCGGCTCGCTGGCGGTCGGGCCGCACCGACAGCGGCGACAGCATGCTGATCCGTCGATCGGTCATCGCGCTGCGCAGCACGGCGCCGCTCACCATCACGTGCCCGACCACGTCGCCGTCGACCTCGGCCACGAGCGCCATGTCCGGCACGTACTCGGGTGATGCTCGAATCCGGTCGACGAGGTCGGCTTCCACGTCTGAGTCGAAGGCGGCAGCCACCACGTCGCGAATCACCGAGTGGTCATCCGACGACTCCGGCCGGATCACGATCGGTGTGTGCTCCTCCTCCATCGACCGAGCTTCCCACAGGCGACCGGCCGACTGCCCCGCCGTTTCCGTCGACGGCGAGCAATCAGCGCCAGCGCCGCCGATGCGAGCATCCCGTCACGATCAGCGGCGGCGGCGACATCCGTGCGACACCGAGGCTGCCGACCGGCGAGGAGGGCGACACTAGGTTCGAGCCATGACCGAACGTATGCCTGCCGTCTCCCTCGTCGCCGTTCCCGGACGACGTGCGACCACCGTCGAACTCGCCGTCGACATCGAGCGACGCGGGTTCTCCGGCATCTACTGCCCCAGCTTCGGCGATGCGATGGGGCTGTGCCTGTCGATCGCCCACGCCACCAACACGATCGAGTTCGGCACGTCGATCCAACCGATCTACCTGCAACACCCGATGGCGTTGGCCACGTCGGCCACCTACCTCCACGAGATCGCCGAGGGTCGATTCCGCCTGGGCATCGGCGTCACGCACGGTCCGGTCATCAAGCGACTCGGCGTCGAGACCGGCAAGCCGCTGAGCGACATGCGCGAGTACGTCTCGACGATGCGTGCGAGCGCCGAGCAGATGGGCGACCTGCCCGACATCGTGCTCGCCACCCTGCGCGACAAGATGGTCGGCCTGTCGGTCGAGGTCGGCGATGGCGCCGTGTGGGCCAACGGCTCGCGCAGCCGGATGGAGCACTCGATCGGGCTGGTGCCGACCGACCGGCGTGACGACGGCTTCTGGATCGGCAACATGATCCCGACGGTGATCGACGACGACATCGAGGCGGCTCGCGCTCGCAACCGCAAGACCCTGCAGGGCTATGTGGCGCTGCCGAACTACCGCAACTACTGGATCGACGCCGGCTACGACGCCGAGATGGCCGCAGTGAGCGCCGCGCTCGACGCCGGCGACCGTGACGCCGTGTTCGCTGCGATGAGCGACGAGTGGCTCGACGACTGCACGCTCTCGGGCCCGGTCGACCGAGTTCGTGAGGGCGTCGAGGCCTGGTTCGACGCCGGCCTCACCGCACCGATCCTGGTGCCGTCGTCGACATCGGGCGGCCAGAACAAGGCACTCGCCGAACTCTTCGACGCCTACAGCTGACCGCTTGTTTCTTTTCGACCCGGTCCGAGGGAAACAAGCGCTTGTTTCTTTTCGACCGGGACCGAGGGAAACAAGCGGCGGGCTGGCGGGTGGTCAGGCGTAGGAGACCTGGCAGAAGCCGTGGTTGCAGTAGCCGCCGGGGTTCTTGGCGAGGTACTGCTGGTGGTACGGCTCGGCGTAGTAGAACTCGCCGACCGGCGCGATCTCGGTGGTGATCTCACCGAACCCACCCTCGGTCAGCTTCGCCTGGTACTTCTCACGCGAGGCCTGCGCGACGGCGAACTGCTCGTCGGAGTTGGTGTAGATCGCCGACCGGTACTGGCTGCCGATGTCGTTGCCCTGACCCATGTACTGGACCGGGTCGTGGTTCTCCCAGAACACCGCGAGCAGTTCTTCGAGGCTCACCACCGACGGATCGAACACGATCAGCACCGCCTCGGTGTGCCCCGTCATCGACGTGCAGGTCTCTTCGTAGGTGGGGTTGGGCGTGGTGCCACCGGCGTACCCGGCCGCCGTGGTGTAGACGCCGTCCATCTGCCAGAAGAAGCGTTCGGCGCCCCAGAAGCAGCCCATGCCGACGACGAGCGTGTCGTGACCATCGGGCCACGGGCCGACGAGTGGGTTGCCGTTGACGAAATGCTCGGCGGGCACGGAGATCGGCGTGTCGCGCCCCGGCAGGCACTCTTCGGGGGCTGGGGGCGGTGCGGGCTTCTTGCGGAACATGATGGCGGTTCCCTTCGTCTTCGATGGAGGGCACCCGGATCGGTGCCGTGACCACATACAACCATCCACGCGTCGATTTCATGCCCGCTCCCGCGTCGCGAAGCTGGCTACATCGCTCCGGGAGCGCCGTAACCAACTCGGTCGGAGGTCAGCCGATGGTGCGGAGGAACGACCGGAGCAACCGTTGGAAGGCGGCTTCGAACTCGTCGTAGTCGTCGCGCAGACCGGGCGGCGCCCACGACGCGGGTCGCAGTTCGCTCGGCAGTTGCGGCTCGACGCGGAGGAAGCGCACGACCGCGGCCGACAGCACGAACGTGTTCGGCAGCACCGACGGGTCGTCGGCGTCGAGCGAGGCGCGGTGCCGCAGGAGCGCCGAGCGCAGGTCGAGCGACCGCTGTTCGATCTCGGCGAGCGGCCACAGTTGTTCGACGAGGTCGGACGGGTCGTCGGCCGTCAACTCGCCGGTCACCAGCACGACGTCTTCGGGTCGGTCGGGTGGCGCAGTGTTGGCCGGACGCATCCAGATGTCGGGCTTCAACTCGGCGAGACGGGCCCCGACCATCGCCGCGCGAAACGCTCGGCGTTCGGCGATCGGTCGGCCGCTCGCCACGGCGATCGAGGTGTACCAGCGGCCGTCCCACTCGTCGGTCGGTGTGCTGCGACCTTCGTCCTGCTGACGCTGGCGGAGCAGCAGGCGCGGGCCGAGCGAGTAGTCGGCGTCGTCGACCAGCAACTCGCCGTTCGCCACCATGCGCGACAGGGCCGTGCGAACCGTGCCCGATCGGATGCCGAACAGTTCGGTGAGGGCGATCAGCCGACGCGCCGACAGCGTCGGCGGATGCGTGCCGAGCAGCACCGACAGCACGATCGAACGGGCACTGAGCGACTCGAGACCGAGCGCCTCCACATCCGGGCTGATGTTACCGATCTTGCTCACAACGATCAGAGACTGTATCATCACCGCATGGCAGCGACGATGGTCCCGAGCGACGAACTGCTTCCCGATGTGTTGCCGACCGATCGGCTCAACGAGCGCGGCATGGCCACCAAAGGGCTGCGCGACGAGCTCCGCCGGATCAACAATGCGGCCAACGTGCTCACGGTGATCGGCGCGGTCACCGTGTCGTTCGGGTCGGTCATCCTCGCCGGCTACGTCAACACGTGGTGGGCCTACCTCCTCGCGTTCGTCGTCATGGCTCGCGGCCACGTCGGCCTCAACATCCTCGGACACGAAGCGGCGCACCGCCTGCTGTTCTCCAACCGTGCCGTCAACGACTTCGTCGGCCGCTGGATCCTCGGCTACCCCACGTATCAGGCGATGCAGGGATACCGCCGCGCCCACTTCGCCCACCACCGTGACGAGATGGGGCCCGAAGAACCCGACCTCGTGCTCTACAGCGGCTACCCGGTGCCGCCCGACTCGTGGCGCCGCAAGCTGCGCCGCGATGCCACCGGCGTGAGTGCGTACAAGAACTTCCGTGGGCTGTGGCGTGCCGCACGCGGCGGCGCCCTCGAAGCGCGCCAGATCATCGCCGTCCAAGCCGTGATGCTCGGCGCGTCGCTGGCCGTGATGCGCCCACTCATGTACGTGGTGTGGATCGTGTCGTGGTCGACGTTGTGGCGGGTGTCGAACCGGCTTCGCGCGATCGCCGAACACGGCGGGATGATCCGCTCGAAAGACCGCCGCCTCACCACCCACGTCATCCGCCAGTCGCTGATCGCGCGCATCTGGATGGTGCCGTACAACACCGGGTGGCACCTCGCGCATCACGTCGACATGGGTGTGCCGTGGCGCAACCTGCCGCGCCTGCACGACGAGTTGGTCGCATCGGGCTGGGTGATCGAGGAGCTCGAGTACCCGAGCTACCGCGCCTTCTGGAAGGCCGCGAGTTCGGGCACGGTGAAGCAACCCGACCTCGCCGGCGCCGGGTCCGGTCAGTCGTCGATGCTCGAGTTCTGACCCGGATCGCCCGCCGCACCACCGGCCGACCGGCGCCTACGATCGGTGCATGTCCGCTGTCTACTCCTTCGATTCCGAACTGTGGGAGTGGACGTCGAAGACCTCGTGGTTCTTCCTCGACGTGCCGGAGTCCGACGCCGACGACATCGAAGAACGGTTCGGTCGGAGCGCCGCCGGATTCGGATCGGTCCGCGTCGAGGTCACGATCGGTTCCAGCACCTGGCAGACCTCCATCTTCCCGTCGAAGGAGAAGGAGACGTACGTCCTGCCGGTGAAGAAGGCAATTCGCACCGCCGAGCAACTCGTCGCCGGATCGGTCGCCCGCGTCGAGTTGACGGTCATCATCGACTGACGTCGCGGGCCGCAGACCGCACGTCGCGGCGCCGTTCGCCGCGAGCGGCGGTTCGCTACGCGGGTCGATCGTCGGCGACGAGCGCAGCGCCCCACTCCGACAGCGGTTCGCCGGCCTCGGCCTGTTCCATCTGGCGCTGGTCGTAGTAGTCGCGCCAGGCGACGATCTTGTCGCCGTCGAACTCGAACACGGTCGCGTGCGGTGTCTGCACTCGGTGCCCGGCCGGATTGACGTAGTCGTCGACGCCCTCGGTGAACACCATGTCGCCGTTCTGGGCGCTGTTGATCGTGCGCCACCGCACCTGGGTCTGGTGCCCCTGGAGGAACTCGAGCATCTGGCGGACCCGGGCCTTGCCGACCGCCGGTCGCTGCCCGATGGCGAACGTGAACACGACGTCGTCGTGCAGTTGGTCGAGCACCGTGTCGATGTCGTGACGGCGCCAGGCGTCGATGATCGCGTCGACCGCGTCGACCTGCGGGCTGCTGCTCGCTCGGTTGCCAGGCTGGCTCATCGGGCTCCTCCGTACTCGCTGCGGGCGGCCCACGTGGCGTGCGTGCCGCTCGAGATCTGGTGCGGGAGGATGATCCGACAGATCGGGCCCGCCGCCACGTCGCGTGCGTCGATGATCACACACTCGGAGCGGCCCTCGTTCACGTCGGTGATGAACGACACGAGATAGCCGTCGTCTTCGGCCGTCGCTCCGACGCGTGGGGCGAACGGGGCCTCGCTGCCGAAGCGTCCGTCGCCGAACGCGAGCGATGTCGACTCACCGGTCTCGAGGTCGTGCTTCACCATGCCGTTGAAGAGGAAGTAGCCGGGTTCGGCGGTGGTGGAATAGAGGTAGCGAGCCTTCTCGCCCGCGTAGTGCTGGTTGAACATGCCGAACTCGAGGTTGCGCTCGTCGAGGTGTTCTTCACGCGTCGCACCGGTGTCGAGGTTGAACCTCCAACGATGCAGCTTGGGCTTGAACGAGTGCTCGTCGATCGCCGCCATCAGCTTGCCGAGCCGCGGGTCGATGCCGGGCACGTCGAGCGGGGCCGGGTCGGGGTCCTCCTGGAAGTAGCCGTCGAGGACGATCTCGTTGCCCTCCTCGTACGCGTTCATCCAGTGGAGGACGAAGGTCGGGTCGGCTTCGAACCAACGGATCTCGCTCGGCTGACCGAACCTCGGCACGATGGCGAAGCGGGTCGGCAGGTGGTCGTGGAAGGTCGGGACGTGGAATCCCGCTTCGAGCAGTTCTTCGTTCCAGAAGAACGGCAGGTCGATGAGAATCGAGAAGTTCTTCGTGAACGCCATGTCGTGCGGCAGGCGCGGCCCGGGCAACTCGATCGGGATCAGATGCTTGAGCTTGCGGTCGGCACCGACGACGCCGTAGTGCATGTACGGCGCCTGCTTGCCGTAGTTGAAGAACAGCAGCTCACCGGTCGCCAGGTCGACCTTGGGGTGCGCCGACACGCCTTCGGGCGGCACCCAGTTGGCGGTGCCGATCTGGTCGAGCGTGTCGGGGTCGAAGCGGTAGCCCTCGCCGCACATGTAGTGGGTCGACAGGATCTCGCCGGCGTGCACGACCACGTCGGTCGACGACGCGTCCTTCATGCCACCGCGTGCGCCCCAACCGGGTCGCAGCGACTTCTTCGGGTTGCCCGTCAGCCCGGTCCAGATCGCGTGGCCGGCTTCCTGCTCGGCGAGGAACCCTTCGGTGCGGACGAACCGGTTGCGGTACGTCGCCTTGCCGTCGTGGAACGACATCGTGTGGAGCATGCCGTCGCCGTCGAACGGGTGGTAGATCCCGATCGCGTCGTGCACCGGGTTCTCGGTGTTGCGGACGTAGATCCCGTCGAGGTCGGTCGGGATCTCACCGATCACCTCCATCTCGGTGGCGTCGACCTCCTCGTACTGCGGCGTCCACGCGCCGTTCATGTAGGGATGATCGTTCGGGGTGATCGTGGGGGTCACTCGATTGACGACGTTCACCGGCATGCACGAATACTGACGCACGCGAACCCCCGGTGCCCAGTCACCGCCGACGCTCGCTCGGCGCTGCACTCCGCCGCGCTCCGCCAGCAGCCACCGATCAGCACCGATGTACGTTCGCGCGATGACCGACGCCCTGACCAGCGACGAGATCGCACGCCTGCGCCGCTTGCTCGTCGAAGACGACATCCGCAAGGTGAAGCTGCTGTATTCGCAGTTGATGGACGCCGGGCGCATCGACGAACTGGCAGAGATCTTCACCGAGGACGCCGTGTGCGTGTTCGGCAAGTTCGGCGAGTGGCACGGCCGCGACGAGATCCGCACCAACTTCGCCAAGGTCGACGCCGAGCATCACGACGGCATCCCCTTCTACGCGCTGCACGCCACCACCGACCACTGGGTCGAAGTCACGGGCCCCGACTCGGCGATCGGCCGCTCCTACCTCATCGACATCGTCACCGAGACCCCGACCGATGGCGAACCGATCGTGGTCGTGGGCGTCTACGACGAGACTTACCGCAAGGTCGACGGCAACTGGCAGATCGCCCGATGCGTCCTCCAGTTCCTCTGGCCCACGACCGACGTCACCCCCGACTTCCACGCCCCCTTCCCCCAGAGTTGATTACGGCGCTCCCGGAGCGATGTAATCAACTTCTCGGCTCCGCCCCTGGTCATCGCCCTCCCAGGTGCAATCGATCAGCGTTGGCGAGGGCGCCCAGACCTGCAAAGTTGGTTACATCGCTCCCGGAGCGATGTAACCAACTTGCTCGTCTCCAACGTGGTGAGGGCGCCTTAGCCTGCACGGCGATGGATTCACTGCGAGCGACGGCGTCGTGCTGACGGCCGACGAACAACACGTCGAGCAGCCATCGAAGAAGTCGCCCGGAACTCGGCCCTTCGACCCGCGCCGCGTCCGCTTCTACTACGGCTGGGTCATCGTCGTCGTCGGCACGATCGGGGCGATGGCATCGGTGCCCGGCCAGACCGCCGGCGTCAGCGTCTTCACCGACGACCTGATCGACACGACCGGCCTGACCCGGCTGCAACTCGCCATCGCCTATCTCATCGGCACCGGCACGAGCGGCGCCCTGCTCGGCTACGGCGGCCGGGCCATCGACCGATACGGATCACGCGTCGTCGCACTCGGCGCCACCCTCGGACTGGCGTCGACGCTGCTCGGCCTCAGCGTGGTCGGCCCGATGGGGACCGCCGTCGGCATCGGCGTGATGTCGATCGGGTTCGGCTGCCTCCGCTTCAGCGGCCAGGGGCTGCTCACCCTCGCGTCACGAACGATGGTCGCGCAGTGGTTCGACCGCAAACGCGGTCTCGTCACCGCGATGTCGAGCGCGTTCACCAGTTTCTCGTTCGCCGTCGCGCCGGCGCTGCTCCTCGCACTGATCGACATCGACGGTTTCCGCACCGCGTGGCGGATCCTCGCCATCGGCCTCGTGGTCGTCGTCGCCACGATCATCGCCACGTTCTACCGAGTCAGCCCCGAAGCAGCGGGCATCGAGATCGACGGCGGGCCGAAGGGCTCGCGAGCCGCTCGAGCCCGCGGCGAGGCTCCCGCCCCGACAGCGCAGCGCTCCCCCGTGGTCGGGACCGACGACGACGCGACCCGGGCCCAGGCGATCCGTGACGTCCGCTTCTGGGCACTCACGATCCCGGTGGCCGCGCTGTCGTCGACCGGCACGGCGATCACGTTCCACATCGTCGACCTCGGTGCCGAACTCGGTTTGACCGACGACGAGATCGTCAAGATCTTCGTGCCGCTCGCGTTCGTCAGCGTGCCGATCACCTTGCTCACCGGCTGGCTGCTCGACCGGGCAACACCGCTGTTCATCGCCGCCGCGATGGCCTGCGCGCAACTGATCATGTATCCGTCGGTCAGTTTCCTCAACACGGGCTGGGGCGTCGGCCTCGCCATCGTGAGTTGGGGCGCATCGCAGGGCTGCTTCTCGGCGCTCACCTCCGCCGCCATTCCGAAGGTCTTCGGCCGTCGTCACCTGGGTTCGATCTCGGGCGTGCAGATGAGCGCGATGGTCGTGGCGAGCGCGATCGGCCCCGCCCTCTTCGCCCTCGTCCAGTCGCTCACCGGCGGCTACCGCACCGCGCTGATCATCTCGATGATCGCTCCCGCGACCGGCCTGCTCCTCGCGATCGCCGGGCTCCGTCGCCACCGAGCGGCCTGACCCGGCACGCGTCGTCGAGCGACTCAGCGCGCCATCGGCGAATCAGCTCACGTGGCGCTGTTGTGTGCTTCGAGGAGTTCGTTGCGATAGCTGTGCGTCCCGTCGAAGCGCGACAGGAGGTACGGGCCGGTCACCATCGGTTCGTGGCGCGGGGTCTCCCCGGGGGCGAGACACGTTTCGAGCGTCTCGATGCGGAGGTGGAACGGCGGCGTGACGAAGAGCGGCGACGAGTACCGGTCGACGCCGGGCGGGTTGACGACGCGGTGCGGGTTCGACACCCACCGGTCGTTGGTCCAGATCGCCATGAGGTCGCCGAGGTTCACGACGAGTTGTCCGTCGGGCACGACCACGTCGGTCCACTCGCCCGATCGCTGCCGCACCTGCAGTCCGCCGTTGCCGTCGTCGGCCAGCAACGTGAGCGTGCCGTAGTCGGTGTGCGCACCGCAACCGAGTTGCCCCGGCTCGGGCGTGAGCGTCTCCATCGGTGGGTAGTGGATGAGCCGGAGGTGGAACATCGTCTCGCCGGGCTGGCCTTCGAGGAAGGTCGGTTCGAGCCCGAGCGCCATGGAGAGCGCCCGTTCCATCCGCAGTGCCGCCTCGATCATCGCGTCGCGGTACACGTCGACCACTTCGCGGAACCCGGGCAGGTCGGGCCACTGGTTCGGGCCGTGCAGCGGCGTGCCGGCGATGACCTCCGGGTGATCGGGCCCGTGGTCGATGCCGGTGTCGATCGTCTCCTTCATGTCTCCGGCGAGTTGTGTGCCGACCGCGTCCTCGTCGCCGGCGAGTGCGCCTTCGAGCGTCTCGGTGGCGAACCCGACGTAGCCCCGGTGGCAGGCGCTGCGCCCGATCGCGATCTCTTCCTTCTTCTCGATCGGCAACGCGAAGAACGACCGCATCGCGTCGAAGTATGCGTCGCGCACGTCGTCGGCGACGCCGTGACCGCTCACGAGCAGGAAGCCGGTCGATCGCAACGTGTCGTCGATCTCGCGTGCGATCGCCGCGGCCTCGGGTGACGGCAGTTCACGACCGGTGGCGAACGGAGACAGATCGAAGGTCGGCAGCGCCATCCGCAGATCCTGCGCCGAAACGACAGGGCGGGTCAAGACGCCCCGAGTGGTGAGCCGTCACATCGGTCGGGCCCGGTGGGCCGTCTGTGCTCTCGTCGCGAGCAGCACCTAGGGTCCGTACATGGACCGACGCGTTGCGCCGATCGTCATCGCCGCATTGCTGATCGCATCACTCTTCGCCTCGGTCGCCACATCTGGCGGCGTCGGCATGTGGACCGAACCGCAGTGGGATCCCGCTCCCCCGACGCAGGAACCGGTCGAGATCGACACGTCGGGCTTCGACCTCGAACCGACCGACGAACCCGAGCAGACCGATCGCGATCCGATCGAACTCCCCGGCTGGATCGAGGCCGTGTTCCGCGTGATGCTCGTGACCGCAGGGGTCGCAATCGGCATCGCACTTCTGATCGCGGCGTGGCGTCATCGACCGCGTCTGCGGTTCCGCAAGCGTGTGGTCGGCGACGACTTCGAAGCGCTGCCCGACGTCGCCGCGGCGATCGTCGACGAAGCCACCGCGCAGCGAGCCACGCTGCAGACCGGCTCGCCGCGCAACGCCATCGTCCAGTGCTGGCTCCGGCTCGAGCGCGACGTCGCGAGCGTCGGGTTGCAACGGCATCCGGCTGACACGTCGGCCGAGTTCACGCAGCGCGTACTCGCCCGGTACAGCGTCGACTCACGAGCGATCGGCGAACTCGCTGCGCTCTATCGAGAGGCGCGCTTCTCGACCCATCCGCTCGACGAGTCGGCACGCGTCGCAGCCCTCGACGCACTCGACCGCCTGCACCAGACCCTCGCCGCGGCGAACGACGACGCGCTCGACGCCGTCGAGAGCCCGTCCGCATGACCGCCGGAGCGACGGCGTCGCGCGTCGACTGGCGCATCGGGGCCACGGCGGCAGTCGGAGTGACCGCCGCTGTCGGCATGATGCTGCTCGGTATGCAGCCGCGCCTCGTGCTCGTCGCGTTCGTCGTGCTGATCGTGTCGGCCACGACCTGGCTCCTCGTCGACGTCGGCAGCGCCTCCGAACCGTTGCTGTGGCACGACCACGGCTCGGGGGAGACGACCTCCTCGCGCCCCGATCGTCGCGTGCTGATGCTGCGGGCTCGGCTCAAACGCAACGCCCGCACCAACCGCAGGGTGGGCGGCGGATCTGCCGAACCCGACGAGCACGAACTCGCGATCAGCGACACCCTCGTCGCGGTGATCGACGATCATCTGTGCGCCGAGCACGGGCTCGACATCGAACTCGCCCCCGACGCGGCAGCAGCGGTCATCGGCCCCGAACTCACCCGGTTCATGACCGACCCGTCAGCTCGCCGATCGATGACGCAGCGACGAGCGCTCGCTCGCACCGTCGCACTGATCGAAGCGCTCGAACGACCGTCCGCCCCCGGCTCGCAGTGAAGGAACCCGACATGACGCAACTCGAACTCCCGAAGGTCTCGCAACTCGCGAGGTCGATCCTCGACGAGGTCGAGACGGCGGTGATCGGCAAACGCGACGCGCTCACCATGGTCCTCAGCGGAATTCTCGCCGGAGGCCACGTCCTCCTCGAGGACTTCCCCGGTCTGGGCAAGACGCTGGCGGCGCGGTCGTTCGCGCAGACCCTCGGGCTCGACTTCGCCCGGGCCCAGTTCACACCCGACCTGCTCCCTGCCGACTTGACCGGCTCGTTCATCTTCGATCAGCGCGTCAACGAGTTCTCGTTCCGCAAGGGCCCGCTCTTCACCGGCCTCCTCCTCGCCGACGAGATCAATCGCACCCCACCGAAGACGCAGGCTGCGCTGCTCGAAGCCATGCAGGAACGACAGGTGACCATCGAAGGCGAGACGTTCGCGCTCGATGCGCCGTTCCACGTGCTCGCCACCGCGAACCCGGTCGAGTACGAGGGCACCTACCCCCTGCCGGAGGCACAGCTCGATCGGTTCATGATCCAGGTGAGCTTCGGCTATCCGACGCTCGACGAGGAGTGGGACGTGCTGCACCGTCGACTCGATCGACAGCGCGAGGAGCAGACGCTGCGCGGCATCATCGACGCGCCCACGCTGCTCGACATGCAGGCGGCCGTCGAGCAGGTGACCGTCGACGAGAGCGTCGGCCGATACTGCGTCGCACTGGCCACGGCGACGCGCAGCCACGCCCACGTGCTCATGGGCTCGTCGCCACGAGGATCGCTCGCGCTGATGCTGGTCGCCCGTTCGTTCGCCGTCATCGCCGGCCGCGACTACGTCACGCCCGAAGACGTCAAGGCCGTGGCCACCGCGGTCCTCGCTCATCGCATCGCGGTGAAGCCCGAGCTGTGGATGAGCAACGCGAGTGGCGCCTCGGTCGTGGCCGCGGTGCTCGCGTCGGTGCCGACCCCCGCCGCGCTCGAACCGGACAACGCATGACGTCGGTGTCGGAGGCTGTGCATGCATGACCGACCGATCCCGGGCGGCGACGTGAGGGCGGTCACGTGATGGCGGCGACGCGATGACGGTGTCGACCGAGCGTCCGTGGCGCGCCAGCCCTGCCCACTTCCGGGCCGTGGCCATCGGTGCCGTCGGCATCGCGGTCGCGCTGCTCTTTCGCGTCCCGATGCTGCTCGTGCTCTCGGCGCCCTTCGTCTTGGTCTCGGTCTGGTCGACCATGACCCGCCCCGAACGCAACCCCACCCTGGCCGGCCGCATCGGCCCGGCCGCCGTGCGCGAGGGGGAGGCGACGACCTGGACCGCTGAGCTGACCGACGTCGGCGGCGTCGATCACGTGATCGCCTTCGCCCCCGAGCGTCCGTGGCTCGAAGCCAAGCCGAGTTCGGGTGTGGCCACCGTCGCCGTCGGCCACGACGATCCGACGGCCACCGTGGCGATTCCGATGCGGGCGACGCACTGGGGCCGACACGACATCGGCCCGATCAACATCGTCTCCGTCGCGTCGTGGGGTGCGTTCCGTTGGAAGTCCCTCGATGTCGGCTACCAGGTCACGACGCTGCCGCTCCCCGACGTGTTCGACGCGGCGTCGCCGACGCACCGGGCCGACGGACTCGTCGGGCTCAACCGTTCGGCGCATCCCGGCGACGGCAACGAGTTCGCCGGGATCCGGCCGTTCCAATCCGGCGACCGGCTCCGACGCATCAACTGGCGCCGCTCGCTGCGCAGCGACGAACTGCACGTGACCGCCACCTATGCCGATCAGGATTCGCACGTCGCGCTGTTCATCGATGCGCTCGCCGACTTCGGCCCGTCCGGCGGCATCGACGGGCCGTCGTCGAGCCTCGACACGACCGTGCGTGCCGCCGGCGCGATCTCGGAGTACTTCCTGCTGCGCGGCGACCGCGTGTCGCTCCGCGTGCTCGACTCGCGCTTCACGGCGACAGTGCCACCCGCGAGCGGCCGCAGTCATCTGCGTCGGATCCTCGACGTGCTGGCCACCGTGGAACCCGACATGTACCGGCCGGTCTCGGCACAGGGCCGCGCCCCCACCATGGTCCCCAACGGCGCGTTGGCCATCATGTTGTCGCCGCTCGTCTCACCGGTGGCGTTGCAACGAGCCACGTCGATCGCGAGTCGCGGCCTCGGCGTGGCCGTGATCGACACCCTGCCCGACGACGTCCACCTCGACGACGACGCCACCACCGAACTCGCGTGGCGTATCCGTCTGCTCGAACGGCGCCGCGAGGTTCGCCTGGTCCAACAGGTCGGCGTCCCCGTCATCGCCTGGCGCGGACCGGGCAGCCTCGACCCGTTCCTGCGCGAGATCGCTCGTCGCTCGTCGGCTCCACGGATGGCCCGGCGATGAACGCCGCCCGACTACAGCAGTGGATCGACGAGATCCACGCGACGAGCCGACAGCAGTGGCTGCTCCGCCTGCTCGCGCTCGCGGCGTCGCTCGGAGCGGTGCTGGCAGCGACGGGGGCGAACGGTCGATGGTGGCCGCTCGGGCTCGCGCTGGTGGCCGGACTCGCCATCGCCTCGGCCGTACGACCCGACACGCACACCGCCGACGTCACGATCGCCATCGTCGTGTGGCACTGGTTGGCGGTCGTCGACGACGTGACCACGCCGTGGCTACCGGTGGCCAGCACGTGCCTGCTCGTCTATCACTCGGTGATCGCCGTGTCGGCGTCCGTTCCGATCGGTGGCGTGCTCCCGACCGCCACGCTCGCCGCCTGGCTCCGGCGAGTCGGCGCGGTGTCGAGCGCCACCGTCGTGGTGTGGGTCCTCGTGCTCGCGTTCGATCGTCGCGCCGCAGACGGCAACGGCCTGCTCACCGCGCTCGCACTGGCGATCGCCGCAGCCGGTGTGGCGATCGTCCGAGCACGAAGCATCGCCCGACCCTCCTGACGCGCGGCCGTCGACTCCGAGAACGAGTGGCGGCATCTGCGCGACCCGTGATATCCCGGCCGTATGAACACATGCGACTGCCCACTCATCGACGGCGACGTCGCGTCGGCCGTCGGCTCGCCTCGAACGGATGGTGCGTGATGTCGATCACCGCCGACGTCGAGGTGCTCGCCGCCATCGGACCGCGAGTTCGCAAATCGCCGTTCTGGGACGACACCGTGCAGGCCGGTCTCAGCGCCGTGTCGAGCTACAACCACATGTGGCTGCCGATGAGCTACGGCGACGCCGACGAGGAGTACCGGTTGCTCACCGAGGCCGTCACGATCTGGGACGTCGCTGCGCAACGCCACGTCGCGGTACGTGGACCCGACGCCGACTCGATCGTCCAGTACGTCACCGCGATCGACGCAAGCAAGATCGACGTGGGCATCGCGGCATACGCGCCGATGGTCGACCACCACGGCGTCCTCATCAACGACCCGATCCTGTTCCACGTCGACGTCGACGAGTGGCACTTCTCGATCGCCGACGCCGACATCCGTCTGTGGATCGACGCCATCGCCCGTGAGCGCGGTGCCGATTGCTCGGTGACCGAACTCGACACGGTCACCCTTGCGCTGCAGGGTCCACTCGCCGAGGCCGTCATGTCCGATCTGGGCGTCGACGTCGACGGGATGAACGACCTCGAACAGCGGTCGGCGACGATCGACGGACTCGACGTCATGGTGTCGCGATCGGGTTGGAGCACGCAGGGCGGCTACGAGATCTTCCTCGACGACCCTCGACACGCATCGCGTCTGTGGACCGCCGTCGCGTCGGCCGGCCAAGCGCACGGGATCGGTCCGGCAGCGCCGAACCCGTCCGAACGCATCGAGAACGTCCTGCTGTCGTACGGCACCGACACCGGCTATCACGCCAACCCACTCGAACTCGGTCTGGGCGACACGATCGATCTCGACCACGACGACTTCGTCGGCCGCGACGCCCTCCGCCGCATCCGAGACGCCGGACCCGAACGACGACTGCTCGGGGTGGTGATCGACGGACCGCGCCGCGACACGTTGCCGCACCCCGTTCCGATCTCGTCGGGAGCGACGACGCTCGGCGAACTCCGCGCGGCGGCGTGGTCGCCGCGATTCGCGGTCAACCTCGGTCTGGCCCTCGTCGATCGCGACGTCGAGCCGGGTTCCACCGGCCGCGCCGAGCCGCCATCGGGTGCGTGTGAGCTGACCTTCGTCGAGCTGCCGTTCGAGGAGCCACTGCCGGGCCACGACCGCTGATGGAGCTCGGCGCGTGTCCGAAGTCGATGAGGTACGGACCGTGCGGCGGCGTTCGCACCGGCGGCGGCTGCGAGGTCGTCGACGAGCCGTGCCCCTTCGTCGGCCGACCACTCGTCGAGTGGGCCGGCACCGAGCTGGCACCCAGAGCGATCGAACTGCCCCGCTTCCTCGTCGACCATCGACCGACCGGTGACGATCGCGTCGATCGGCAGGTTCTCGACGACTACGCCGCGTCCGGTGTCGCCGTCCTGCTCGGCGATCATCTCGATGATCCCCCGGCTGTCGACCGGGTCGCTGCAGCGGAGCGCACGGTCGACGCCGGCGTGCCCACCATCGCCACGATCACCGGACGCGACCGTTCAACCGACGAGCGCGCCGAGATGATCGACGGTCTCCTCGCCGCCGGGGTCGCGGCCGTACTGTGCGTGACGGGAGATCATCCGAGCGCACGCTTCACCGCTCACCCGGACGTGACGTTCGTGTCGGAAGGAACGTTGCTCGCCGGCGAAGTGCGCTCGCGCGGCGGACGAGTCGCGGTTGCCGAGAGTCCGGCTGCCGAGCCGACCCGCCAGCGCGCCGCCCGTCTCGTGGAGAAGCAACGAGCGGGCGCCGACATCGCCGTGCTCAATCACAGCGGTCCGGTCGCCGACGTCATCGCATTCGCCGAACAGGCATCGGCGCTCGGCTGCCGGCTCCCGATGTACGCGCCGGTACCGGTCATGACCGACTTGGCGTCGATGGCGGCGCTCGAGCAGTTCCCTGGGCTCACGATCGCCGACGACGCCGTGAATGCGATGCACACGTCGAGCGACCCGTTCTCCACGGGACTCGACCTGGCGGTGGCGATGGCGGGCGAGTTGCTCGGTTCCGGTTCGATCGCCGGCGTCAACCTGTCGGGTGTGGCGACGTCGGGCGGCGCAGTCGAACGCGGCAGGGTGATGCGACGCGTCGTCGACGCGGTGACCGCCTGAGCTCGCATCGCCGGTTTGCGTGACCGACGCCGACCGAGGGCACTGGTTGCGTCACGCGAGCGGCGTCGCCGACTGACCCACACCACGCGTCAGTCGTCGACGTCGACCTTCGGGCCGCGCGGGATGAGTTCTCCGACGGTGGCTCGGCCCGATTCGGTGCCGTCGATGTTGCCGACCTCGATCACCATCTCAGCCCCACCGAGTTCGAGCGCGACCTGGAGGCAGGCCCCGCATGGCCACGTCAGGTCGCCGTCGGTCGACGGTGCGACCAGGCCCAGTCGCGCCGGGCGCTGGCCCTGAGCGACGGCGGCGAACAACGCCACGCGCTCGGCACACATGGCGAGTCCCAGCGAGACGTTCTCGACGATCACGCCGGGGACGATGTCGCCGCTCGTGGTCTCGAGCGCTGCTCCGGCGCGGAACTTGGAGAAGGGTGCGTACGACTTCTGCCTCGCCTCACGTGCGATGTCGAGCAGGTTCACGTCAGTAGTCATCGGTTCAGCCTTTCAGCTCTCGGGGGTCCGTGCGCGACGGAGCCCCGAACCTGATGATTCGGGGCTCCGTCTGATCATCATCGAGTGACGATCGCGTCGTTCAGGACGTCTTTTCCTTGAGCTTGTCGATGCCGTCGTTGACCTTGTCCTTGACGTCGTCGACCTTGTCCTTGAGTTTGCCGGCGGTCTCGTCGGCTTCGCCCTCTCGCTCGAGGTCGTCGTTGCCGGTCAGATCGCCAGCGGCCTGCTTGATGCGGCCCTTTGCCTGGTCAGCTTCTCCACTCATGTGGTTCTCCTTTGTTTGGCGGGTGTGCGGCGGTTGCGATGTGTCACCGTCCGCTTTCGAGACAATGGGGTCGTACCCGCCACCCCGTTCGCTCAAACGTCTGGCACGAAATGATCTGCACACGGCAGCGTCGAGCGATCACCAACTGCCGACGCGTCATTACGGGAATTCTCAGTACCCCCATTTCGGCAACGAATGGACCGCTTTTGCCGAAGGGTCAGGTGGCCAGCTTCCCGCGCCTTTCCTCTCTCCACGGTTTGAATCAGTCGCCGATCGGGTACTGCTCGTTCACCTGAGCAACCACCACAGACCGGCCACGGCCGGAAGGAAAGAGGAATCTCATGTTTGCAACACTCGGAGTCATTCTCATCGTCGCCGGCGCCATCGTGGCCTTCGGTGTCGACACCGCCGTCGACGGCCTCGACCTCGAGGCAATCGGCTACATCCTCATGGCAGGCGGTGTGCTCGCACTCGTCGTGGCGGCGATCCAGGCCGCCGGATTCATGTCGATGTCGAGTCGCCGCATGCGCTCGGAACGCCATGTGTCGCCTGACGGACAGCACGTCGTCGAAGAGTCACAGGTGCGCTGATCCCATCACACCGACGCCATCCCGACGGCTGGCGTCCAGATCCCCCCCAACAACGAAGCGCCCCGGTTGCGACCGGGGCGCTTCGTCGCGTTCGGGGTCTCCGCGCCGAGCGATCCGCCGACGATTCCGACCTCTTCACCGACCCACTCGAAGCAACACCGTCACAACGACTCGAACGTCCTCCAAGTGGGGGATTTCCAGCGAAAGGTGCAGTGCCGATTTGAAAGAAATATGCGACATCGACGAATGGTTTCCGGCAATTCGGGTAACTCTCATTACAGCTCCGACATGGAGCTTCCGCCAACGAAAGGAATCACATGTCTACCGACCGCAAAGTCACCAAGGACCTCATCGAAACCCTTCAGGACGGAAAGAAGGGCTTTGCCGAAGCCGCCGACAAACTCGCCGAGACCGACCGCGCCGATCTGGCGTCGAAGTTCCGGGCATTCTCCGAACAGCGTGCCGACTTCTGCACCGAACTCGACCGCATGGCCGCCGCGTACGGCGACGACATCGACGAGGACGGCAGCGTGCTCGCCGCCGTTCACCGTGGCTGGATGTCGCTGAAGGACGCAATCGCCGGCTCCGATCCCGACGGTGTGCTCGACGCCGCCGAACAGGGCGAGGACCACGCCGTGTCGGAGTACAAGAAGGCGCTCGAGGCCGACATCTCGGCCGACCTGCGCCAGACGATCGAGCGTCAGTTCCTGCACATCCAGTCCGCTCACGACGAAGTGAAGCGGCTCCGCGACACCGTCGCCTGACGCACGCACCGAGGACGCTTCCGGGCGCCGGACGCTTTGTCTCTGAGACAAAGCGTCCGGCGCCCGTTCTCGTTTTCCGACCCGAACACCGACGCCGAAAGGACGGCCGATGAGCCGCTCGTCAACACCCGAGTCCGATGCGGAGCGCAACGAGCGACTCCACCATTCGAAGATCGCCATGGGCGGAGGCTTGGCGGCCGCGATCGTGGGGTTCGGCGGCATGGCGTTCGTCGGGACGGCCACGTCGTTCGAGGCGCGCCGACTGCTCGATGCGGTGCTTCCGACGGTTCGCTTCGCGGCGTCGTCGTACGTGGCCGGCGGGGCGACGATCCTGGCGTTGATGCTGACGCTCATCACGTTCAGCATCAGCAACGATCTCGAGTTCAGGCAGAGCCACTACCGCCGGATCCGGCAGATCTCGTTCCTCACGACCTCACTGATCGTGGGGTCGGTCCTCCTGTTGATGTTTCTCAGCTTCCCGCTCGGTGAGGCCGACGCGGAACCGAGTTGGTACGTCGTCGTCTACTACGCCGTGCTGTTCGGTGGCGCCGTGACCGGCGGGGCGTTCATCTCGGTCGTGCTCATGTTGCTCTACGCCATTCGGGGGCTCGTGCTCGTCGGGCAGAACCCTGAGCAAGCCGAACTCGTGATCACCGATGAGGAATCGGACTGAGCCCGCCGGGGGCTCCTACACGGTGGCGTCGCCGCGGCGGAGGCGGCGACCGATCCAGAACGGCACGAGCTGCGCGAGCCCGAAGTTGATGCCGCCGATCACCAACACCACTCGCAACCATCCGACGTCGTCCCCGAGACCGTCGCGGGTGTCGACCGCGACCGCTCGGGCGTCGCGCACGTTGCGCCGATACTGGTCGGCGAGGCCCTCGGTCGCTTCGAGTTCGTCCACCACCGTGTCGAGATCGATCGACAGCTGCGACACGTCTCGCCGCAGTCGACCGATCGACGTGCCGAAGTCGTCGAGGTCGTCGGCGGTGCCGTCGAACGCCTCGGGCAATGGCTCCAACACGTCGGCGATCTGGCGAATCGACGTTCCGAGGTCGGTGTCGGGGTCGTAGTTCGGCGTGAGCGGGAGGTCGTCGAGCCCCTCGAGCAGCCCGTCGATCGCGTCGCCGACCGCGGCCAGCTGACGCAGACTGGTCGTTGCATCCCCGAGCGACGGCCCGACCACTTCGACCAGCTCGTCGATCTCCGTCACCACGCCGTCGGCGTCGTCGAACGACGCAGCCACCGCGTCGAGTGTGGTGGCCGCCGTGTCGAGCGCTGCGGAGGTGGCATCGAAGACGTCGCCGGCGAGCACGATGGTGTCGTCGACCGTGTCGAGGGTGTCGATCGTGACGGTCAACGACTCACTCGACGAATCGTCCAGTCGTCCGACGAACTGCCAGGCCAACACGGTGCCGACCGCAGCGACGAGTACGCCGACGATGGCGATGCCCACCATCACGTTGCCGAGCCGACGACCAGCAGGGGACGGCAGGGCTGGGTCGAGCGGCGCCGTCGCGCTCGTCGCGCTCACTTCGTTCATCTCGTTCATCTCGTTCATCCGGACGACCTCATGTGACTCGGAGCCGTCGAGCGAGGAGCAACCATGCACCTCCGCAGTAGACGATCGAGGCCGCAGCGAGGCCGATCACATCTGCCGTCGCCGGGTCGTCACCTCGCAGCATCACGTCTCGGAAGATGTTGGTCCCGTAGGTGACGGGCAGCGCCCACGACACCGCCTTGAACGGATAGCGGAACGAATCGAGGTCGAGGAAGAAGCCGCCGAAGAAGAGTCCGGCGAGCAGCGCGAGCAACGCGTACTGAACGGCCTGAGTGTCGGAGCGGGCGATCAGCGACAGCACCGACCCGAGACCGATCGCGGCGACGAGCAACCCGAGGCCTCCGAGCACGAGCGCCGTGGGCGAACCGCGCATCGGGATGTCGAGGCCGAAGCGCAGCGCTGCGAAGAGCGCGGCTCCTACGGCGGCACCGATCGCCAGGAACGACACGAACTTCCCCAGTAAGACCCGGCCGGGCCCGACCGGGCCGACTCGAAACACCTCGAACAGCCCGAGCGCTCGATCCGACACCAGGCTCATAGCGGCGAACGTGAGCACCATGTGCTGCAACAGCAGTGCGATCGCCGCCGGCGCGAAGAACGATTCGATCCCGACCTGCTCGCGTTGGATGTTCGCCGTCTCGCTTCGGAACGGCCGGACGATCACACGCGGGTCGAGCGTCGTGACCTCCGCACCGTTCTCCGTCACCAGGTCGAGGAGCGCCTCGACCGACTCGACGTCGTCCTGCCCGATCTCGTCGACGATCCCGCCGAGTGACGAAGCCGCTGCTTCGAAGTCCCGAGCCGACTGGGAGAGTTCGCCGAACTCGGCGAGTTCGTCGTCGCCCGCTCCCAACCGGATGGCCAGCGATTCGGAGACCTCGGTGATCGCCGACAGCGAGTTCGCCGACACCGAGAGTTCGTTCGCGATCCGGGCGACCTCGGCGTCGTCGCCGGCCGCGACGGCCTCGCCGAGTTCGCTGACGAGGGAGGCCGCTTCGTCGACGTTGTCGGTGTAGGGGACGAGAGCGGCTTGTGCCTCGCCGACCACCGTCTCGAGAATCGTGGCGTTCAACTCCTGCACCGCGACCTGCACCGACACTTCGACAGTGGTCTGCGCGATCGGGTCGATCTTGTCGTGCAGCACGTCGATCGTCGCCTGCTCACCCGACAGCACGGCGTCGGCCGGGTCCTCCGGGAACACCACGATCAGGTCGACCTCACCCGAATCGAGCAAGGCCGTCGCCGCCACGACGTCGGACGAGTAGCCGGCGCTGTCGACGTACCGTCGGAGTTCGTCGGTGAAGTCGTCGACCGACGCCTCGTACGGTCCGTCGGCTGGGCCGACGAAGATCGTTCTCAGCACGGTCTGCTGCTGATCGAATCCCGCGGCGAAGAGCAGCAGCACCAGGAACGGTCCGAGCACCATCACGACGAGGAGCCGAGGTTGGCGGACGATCTCGGAGAGCTCCTTGCGGACGATGCCGAGGAGCTGGACCATCGCCGTCCAGACGCGGCTGACACTTCGGCTGCGTTGCGGTGTCGACGTCACGATGCCACCTGCCCGGGGGTCGGCTCGGCCGTGTCGCTCTCGACGAGCCTGATGAACACGTCGTCCCAGTCGGGGGCGATCTCGACCGCGCCGGAGATGTCGGGGTCGGTGGTGACGAGAGAATCGAACACCCGGGAGCGGGCGTCGGAGTCGGGGTCGACCACGAGGCGCACCGTGGCGTCTCCGTGGTAGTCGGCACGTTGGACTCCGGCGATGTCGCGACAGCTGCGGAGATCGTCGGAACCCACGATGCGCGTGTACTCCACGTCGATCAGATCGCCGCCATGCGCCTGGCGTCGGAGCTCGTCGGGAGCGCCGACTGCGACGAGGCGTCCGTCGGCGAGGAGACCGACCGTGTCGCAGTGCGTCGCTTCGTCGACGAACTGCGTGCTGATCACCAGCGTGTCGCCGGCGTCGCTCAATGCTCGGAAGTGCTCCCAGAACCGACGTCGAAGGATCGGGTCGATTCCGGCGGTGGGCTCGTCGAGCATCACCAGATTCGGAGCGTGCACCAACGTGGACGCGAGGGCGAGTCGACGCTGCATGCCGCCCGACGACTCCCGCACGAGCTTCTTGCGGTGACCGTCGAGTTCGACGAGTTCGAGCACGTCGAGCAGCCGCCGCTTTCGACGGAGTCCGACGCCGTTCAGCGAGGCATGGAAATTGAGGTTCTCCCACAACGAGAGCTCGTCGAAGAGCACCGGCTGCTGGGGGAGGTAGCCGATCATCGATCGGTCATGACGCCGTCGAGCGACCGGGTCGGCGCCGAGCACGTCGACCGTGCCGGCGTCGGGCCGGTAGGCGCCGGTCATGAGTCGAACCGTCGTGGTCTTTCCCGAACCAGACGGTCCGATCAAGCCGATGATGCTCCCCCGCGGCACGCTGAAGCTGAGGTCTTCGAGGACCCATTCGTCGTCGAACGCCTTGCCGACCCCGTCGAACGTGACAGCGGGCTGTGCTCCCTGCGTGGCGTCGCTCATTCGAGGATCAGCCCGTCGACGATGTGCACGACACCTTGGGTCTCTGCGGATGCTCCCGTGGCAACCTCGGCTTCCACGACCGTGATGCCGCCGATGGTGACGGCGTTTCCGTCGACCGTCACGTCGAGCATCCGACCCGACGCAGCCTCCATCGACGCACCGTCACGCAGCTCGTCGGCGACCACGGCTGAGGCGATGATGTGGTTACGCAGCACGCGCTCCACCTGGCCGGGGTCCGCGAGCAGATCGGCGAGTTCGTCGGCATCGACGGCGAAGAACGCGTCGTTGTTCGGCGCCAAGAAGGTGAACTCACCGGCGTCGACGATGTCGGTCAGGTCGGCCGACGCCACCGCGCTCGCCGCACTGTCGAGCCCCAGGCCGTTCAGCGAGGCGATCAGTTCGTCGACCACGTCGGTCACGTCGTCGACGGCTGCGTCCACGCCGGGTTCGTCGACGCTCGCGGTGTCGTCGCCACAGGCAGATGCCGACAACAACATGATCGCGGCGCATGACAATCGTTTCGACCATCGTGACCTGGGCGGGCGAGACATGGGCGGGCTCCCTACGGTTCGGTGCGGGTGGACAGGCACGTCAGCGCCGCGGGTTCAGCAGACGATGGGGGACGCGTTTCGGATGACGTGCAGCGATCGGGGACGAACGACGGGCCGGCTCGGAGAGCCGGCCCGTCGTCTGGGATCTGGAGTTTCCACGGTGGACTCGCAGCGGCGGGGGGACCGCCACGGGCCGACCGGAGTCAGACTCGCTTCGCGAAATAGATGATCGCGAGAATGACCAGAATGGTGATGAGAATTCCTCCGCCATAAACCATGGATGACTCCTTCTGTGTAGGCACTAGTTGGTTTCAACTACAAGAAGATCACTACCCATCCAGGACGAATCCAAACGCTGTTCGTCAAGGAATCATCAACGATCGACACGTTCTGTTCGCCCGAGCGGTCACCAGGAGAGTTCGATCTCGAGTTTGGTCTCGTCGTCTTCGACCTCGAGTTCGACTTCCAAGTTGATCACCGATGGCACGGCGATGGTGTACCGGAGGCCCTCACGCACGAACTCGACGTCGTTGTGGCGGGCGAGCGAGTCGGCGAGGTCCCGGAGCCACGCGGCAGCCGCCTCCCGACCGATCGGGCCTTCCTGCTTGATCTCCATCAGTTCCATCGTCGATCACTCCTGTGTCGTTCGGGTCGGGGGACGACTTCCATGGTCGCGCCCGACCAGCCGGCGGAACAGGGCCGGAGGTCACGACCTCCGTGTCCGCCCTCGAACTTCAGCGTCGGTCGCCGATGAACGGATCGACTGCCCATTGCGCCTCGCGCCCCAGATGCCGTGCCATGTAGCCATCGACGCGCGCTGCCAGCGACGCGTCGCTCCCTACGACCCCCGACCGGACCACGGCGTCGAGTGCGAGGCGCAAGCGCTCGGCTTCATCGACCAGAGCCTCGACGGATGGCCACGGCTCGGGGGCGACCGGCGGAGCATCGAGGACAGCGGCGACCTCCATCAGAGGCCCGACCTCGGGATGGATCTGCACTGCGCCGAGCACCGCTCGCAGTTCTGCGTTGTCTTCGGCCAGCCCCTTTCCTTCGAGTTGCACTCTCGCGCGTACGTGGCGAAGCAGATTCGTGACCGTTCGCGCCGCGCTCACCGCGAAGTCGTCGTCGATAGCAGGAGTGATCTGATTCTCGAAGGTCCACAAAATCGATCCGAGTACCTCATCGGTCGTCGGGTGCGATGACATCAGCGTCCTTTCGATTCGTCAGTCGGGCGTTCGGCTCGGATGCCGAACGCCGCTGCCAGTCGTGCTTGGCCGTGATGCTGCATCTCGATCGCCACCCAAGCGAGACGGGCCTGATGATCGCGGCCTTCGGCGAGCGCTCGGGCAGCCCGACTGGCAAAGGTGAACATGATCAGGCCGTAGAGCGTGCGATACCACTTGACCGCCGCTCGCTCGATCGTCCGACCGGTGAGTTCGCGGTAGTAGGCGAGCGCATGGTCGAGGCTCCAGATCACTTCGCCGTCGTGTTCGATGCGATCGATGAAGCCTTGGAGTTGAGCGAAGTCGTACGCCGGGTCACCGATCGCGGCGAGTTCCCAGTCGCTCATCGCCACCAGGTCGGTGCCAGCGAACACTTCCTCACCGAGACCGTTGGTGCCTTTGACCAATCGGAGGTCCCCGGCTGAGGGTGCGGTCTCGCGAAGTCGGGCGATCCCACGGGTGACCACCGGGTGCGCCACCATCCGGGCGTCGTCGAGATGGGCTTCGTGCAGGTCGATCAGGTGGTGTGCAGCATGTTCGGGACTCGCAGGCACGGGCAGGATCTCGGCGAATCCGAGGCTGCGCCAGTCGACCTCGTGCACGGTCGCCAGGGCCCTGATGTGCGAGCGACAGATCTCGACGCGCCGGAGGTTCCACTGCGGATCGGGATCGTCGAAGTGCTCGGGCATCCAGTGACCGTCGACGTGCGAGCGCAGGTACGCAGGCCGCTGATTCGGGCATCGTGTCGTGTCGTCGTCATACGACAGCACGTCCACGACGGGAACCGCTGAGTCGGCGAGCGCCCGATAGATCTCATACTCCTGCCGGAGAGGCGAGGCGTCGATGCTGCCACCGGCCAAGTCGCGTCGCAGGATGAGTGTGCGGGACGGGTCCGCATCCGTCGAGACGTCGAACGTCCACGTCTCGCGCGAAACCCCGCGGCTGATTCGATCGACCGCACTCACTCGGGCCCCTGAGAACGACTCCGGCAACAGGCTCTGTAGCCAGCGTTCGAGCTCGGGAGCGGTCAGTTCGTCTGAGTTGTCAGGAACGACGCTCACGTCAGACCCAACGGTTCGTATGGCCCGTCGAGAAAGCACTCGAGGTGCGCGAGTCCCGGCCCGTGTTCGGTTCCATCGGGTCCGGTGACCCACAGGCGACACACGTACTCGAGGCCAATCGAGTTCGGGATCGAGCGCCCATCGGCGAGCACCAACTCGAAGGGTTGCGGGTCGACCTGCAACTCGTCCCACTCCGACGCGACGCCTTCGCGGTAGGTGAACATCGAGCCGCCATCCGACCACGAGCCGCGCCCGTAGCCGATCGTGGCGGGCGTCCACGGAACCGCCGCCGGTTCGTAGCGGTGGACCCACGTCTGGTCGTCGGTGTCGGTGAAGCGCACCGTCACCCCGCTGACGAGTCGCGTTCCGGGCACCAGTTCGATCTCGTGTTCGGCGTCGGTGAAGCGGACGGCCACCTCGCCGTCTCTCCATGCTGCGCCTTCGAAGGGGCTGGAGAAGGTGTCGTTCAGTCCGTCGCGGCTGCCGTCGGCTGCTTCGTGGAGATGGAACATGCCGGCAGCACCGTCGACCTCGAAGTTGGCCCAGAGTCGCAGTGCCCGCGACTTGCCGTCGTGCTCGCTCGGCGGCAGCCACCGCGACGAGGGGGCGAGCGGCGCACGCGAGGCGTAGAGGCCCCACGAGTGGTCTCGGTCGGCCGACCAGTTCGCGGGCGTGACCTCGTGCGTGTGTCCGTCGATCGTGATGCGTCCGGTCGGCGATCCGCCTTGCGAGTAGCGCGATTGATCGGTGGTCAGGCGGCCGCGCCGACGCGCCTGATGCCGTGGTTCGAGATGGGCGGGGCGGGTGGCGACCCAGGTGAGATCGACCTCGATGCCCGATTCGTTGGCATCGAGGACGAGTCGAATCTCTTCGAACGGTTCGATCACATCGAGGCGCAATGGACCGATGGTCGTGCTCATGTCGGCACGCCACGGGCGGCTGACGCGGCACGTCCGTTGACGCCCGTCGTGGATGACGCCGACGTACCCGCCGATCATGTCGGTGTTGGGTGCGACCCGCATGCCGGCGAAGAGAAAGACCCCGGCATCAGCCGAGTACGCGCCCAGGTAGGTGCCGTCGTCCCAGCCGAGATCGGAGGACGACACCTCGCCGAACGTCGTGGGCGTCTGGTGGACGAAAAGTTCGTCGTGGGGGGACAGGGTCATGCTTCGACTCGTTTCGGAAGGGCCACGAGGATTAAAAGTAGTCCATAATATGTTTCGTGCAAGAGGCCAACCCGCAGCGGATGGCACTCGAGCAGTTGTCACCGGTCAGGGGACCGGGCAGTTCTCAGGGGGAGCGAATGGATTCCAGAAGTGACGAGCGGCGTCGTGCTGCATTCAGCGCCTCAGTCGGACGCCGCGGGCCATACGCCGCCCTCTGCGATCGAGTGGAGCGCATCCTCGCCGACGATGGTTCGCATCGGCGGATCCTCGGCTCGCAGCACTCCAACGATGGCTTCGGCCACGACGCTCGCCTCCACGCCTTCAGCGATCGCTCGGCGAGCACGCCGACACTGTCGCTCCAGGGCCGAGGCGTAGACACTCTCGGTCGGTTCGTGCCCCGCCACCGCCTCGGCCCCGTGTCCGTCGCCATCGAGGATGCCCGTACGCACTCCGCCGGGCACGACGAGTCGCGCGGCGATGCCGAACGGTCGCACTTCGTGATCGAGCGAGACGGTGAGATGTTCGAGCGCCGCCTTCGATGCGCCGTACAGACCGAAGTACGGGCTCGGCAGGTGAGCCGACTGCGACGAGACGTTGACGATCAGCCCGCGCTGCGCAGCGCGCATGACGGGCAGCGCCGCTCGAGCAACGTGCATCGCACCGCGCACGTTGGTGCCCATGACGCGATCGAACTCGTGGCCGGTCGACTCCTCGACGGTGCCGCTCAGCGTCACTCCGGCGACGTAGACGGTCGCGTCGAGTCGACCCAGCGCCTCGGCAGCACCACGAGCGGCGGCCGCGGTGGCCTCGGCATCGAGCAGATCGACGAGCACATGGTGCACGTCGGCCTCGAAGGCGACGTCCGGAGCCGAACGGCTCAGTGCGATCACGGTGTCGCCGTGCGCACGGCAACGATCGACCAGAGCGCGGCCGATGCCGCGAGAAGCACCAGCCACGAGAACGACACGAGGTTCATCAGCCATGAGGCCGGACCCTACGTGCGAGCTCCGCGGCTCGAACGACGGAGCGTGTCGTGCTGAGCGTCGAAGGATTGACCCTCGAATACGGAGCGGTCCGAGCGATCGACGACGTCTCGTTCAAGGTGAACGAAGGCGAGTTGTTCTCGATCGTCGGCCCCAACGGTGCCGGTAAGACCTCGATGTTCAACGTCCTCACCGGACTCACGCCTGCCACATCGGGCCAGGTCCGACTCGACGGCGAGGTGATCAGCGGGCTTCCGCCGCACGGTGTCGCTCAGCGCGGCATCGCGCGCAGTTTCCAGAACCTGGCGTTGTTCTCGAACTCGACGGTGCTCGAGAACGCGATGGCCGGCCGCCACCGCCTCATGCAGCGCGGACTCTTCGCCGGCATGTGTTTCTGGGGTCCGGCAAAGCGTGAGGAGATCGCCCACCGAGCGCGAGTCGAGGAGATCCTCGACTTCCTCGACATCGATCACTACCGCCACAGCGTCGTGACCGAACTCCCCTACGGCCTGCAGAAGCGTGTCGAACTCGCCCGAGCACTCGCGACCGAGCCACGGCTGCTCCTCGTCGACGAACCGGCAGCGGGCCTCAACCTGGAAGAGACCGAAGACATCGCTCGATTCCTGCTCGACGTCGTGTCGGAGTGGGGCGCGACGGTCGTGTTGATCGAGCACGACATGGGCATGGTCATGGACATCTCCGATCGCGTGCTCGTCCTCGACTTCGGCCGCCTGGTCGGCGTCGGCACGCCGGCGGAGATCGTGAAGAACGAACGCGTCGCCGCGGCCTATCTCGGCGAGGAGGTCATCTGATGACCATGCCACTGACACACGACGGCCGCATCTCCACGCCTGACGACACGCCGACCACGCTCCCGGCGTGGCTTCGTTTCCAGGCGCAGCAACGGCCGACCGAAACGGCGATCCGCGAGAAGCGCCTCGGCCGGTGGCGCGAGATCGACTGGGCCGAGTACTGGAACCTGGCCGCCACGGTCGGCGCAGCACTCACCGAACTCGGCGTCGCCGCGGGTGACCGCGTCGCGATCCACTCCGAAAACCGACCCGAGTGGGTCTATGCCGACATCGGAGCCCAGGGCATCGGCGCGATCCCGTTCGGGATCTACCCGACGAACCCCGCTGCCGAAGTCGGCTTCCTGCTCGAACACTCCGGGGCGCGCGTTCTCATCGCCGAAGACCAGGAACAGGTCGACAAGGTGATCGAAGCCGGCGACGCGTGTCCGTCGGTCGAACGCATCATCGTCATCGATCGACGCGGCGTGACCGACTACGACGACGAGCGACTGATGTGGTGGGAGGACTTCCTCGCCCTCGGCACCGCAGCGCTCGAACAGCACCCGTTGCTGTTCAACGACGAGGTCGATCGCCGCGTGCCGAGCGAGGTCGCGACCATCGTCTACACCTCCGGCACGACCGGCCAGCCCAAGGCGGCCATGCTCAGCGCTCACCTCATGGTCGAAGACGGCCAAGCCGCGCTCGGCGCCCTGGGCATGACCCGGTCCGACGAGGTGCTGTCGTACCTGCCGCTCTGCCACCTGGCCGAGAAGGTCTACACGCTCTTCATCCCGCTGCAGTTGGGGTGCGTCGTCAACTTCGCAGAGAGCATCGAAGCGGTTCAGCAGAACCTCGTCGAGATCCAGCCGTCGGTGTTCCTCGGCGTGCCCCGCATCTGGCAGAAGATGCGCGCCAACATCGAGTCGCGAGCCAACGACACCGACTGGTTGAAGCGAGCGAACTTCCGGCTCTGGCTGCGAGTCGCGCGCTGGCGCGGCAGCGTTCGTGTCGCCAACCGCGGCCAGGACACGCTCGCCACGCGGATCGTCGGCGGCATCGGGCACTGGATGCTGTACCGGCCGCTCAAGGCGAAGCTCGGCATGCTCCGCTGCCGCCAAGCGGTGTCGGGTTCGGCCCCCATCTCGCAGGAGACGCTCGAGTTCTTCCTCGGTATCGGCGTGCCGATCTGCGAGGCGTACGGCCTCACCGAAGCCGCCACCGTCTCGTGGACGCTGTCGGACGACGTGCGCGTCGGCACCGTCGGGCCGCCCGTGCCGAGCATGGACGTGAAGATCGCCGACGACGGAGAGATCCTCGTCAAGGGGCCCCTCGTGTTCAGTGGCTACTTCCGCGACGAGGAGGCGACGAAGCAGTCGTTCACCGACGACGGCTGGTTGATGACCGGCGACATCGGCGAACTCGCCGACGGCCACCTGCGCATCACCGACCGCAAGAAAGACGTGATGATCACGGCCGGCGGCAAGAACATCACGCCGACCGTCATCGAGAACCGTCTGCGTGCCTCTCCGCTCGTCAAGGAAGCGATCGTGATCGGCGACGGACGCAAGTACGTGTCGGCGCTGATCGGCATCGAAGGCGAAGTCGCCGGCGACTGGGCGCAGCGCAACGACGTCGCGTACACCACGTATCGCGACCTCACCGAGCAACCCGAGATCCTCGAGTTGGTCGCCGAAGTCGTTCGTGAGGCGAACACCGAACTCGCTCGAGTCGAGCAGGTCAAGTCGTACCGGCTCCTGCCCAAGGAACTCGACGAAGACGACTCCGAAGTCACCGCAACACAGAAGGTCAAGCGGCGCGTCATCGCTGAGCGGTTCGCAGACCTGATCGAAGGAATGTACGAGGAAACCTCATGACCGAACTTCTCCAACTCGTCTTCAGCGGCGTGGCGCTCGGCTGCATCTACTCGCTGATCGCGCTCGGCTTCGTCATCGTCTTCAAGGCGACCGGGGTCTTCAACTTCGCACACGGCGAGTTCGTGATGATGGGCGCCTACCTCGTGTTCCTCATGGTGACGGAGCGCTCCGCGGTGCCGTTCTACCTGGCGGTGCCGATCGCTGCGGCGTTGACCGCCGCGTTCGGCGTGTTCGTCCAGGTGGTCGTGCTGCGCACCATGGTCGGCGAGTCGCTGTTCAGCATCGTCATGGTCACCCTCGGCCTGTCGATCGTGATGCGTGCCGGACTCGCCTCCGGTTTCGGGTTCGACAGCAAGTCGATCGGCGACCCGTACGGCGCGAAGCTCATCGACGTCGGTGGCGTCCGGATCACGCACGTCAGCATCGCCACGGTCGTCACGACCGTCGCGCTCGTCGCTGTGCTGACCTGGTTCTTCCAGGCGAGTCGGTACGGCGTCGCAATGCGAGCGACCGCTCAAGACCACGAAGCGGCGAGTGCGATGGGCGTCAACGTCCGCTCGATCTACGCCCTCGCCTGGGCGCTCGCAGCGATCCTGGCCACGGTCGCCGGCGTCTTCCTCGCCGGCTTCCCACGGGCGCTCGACCTCAACATGTCGTCGGCCGCACTCCTTGCGCTGCCCGCCGCGATTCTGGGCGGTTTCGACTCGATCGTGGGAGCAATCACCGGCGGGGTCATCGTCGGCGTGGTCCAGGTGCTCGTGGCCGGCTATCAGCCCGAGTGGGCGCCGTGGCTCGGGTCGAACTTCCACCAGGTCGCTCCGTACGTCATCTTGATCGTGGTGTTGATGGTCCGGCCCTACGGACTGTTCGGAACGAAGGAGATCACCCGTGTCTGAGACCGCGACACCCAAAACGACGCCCAGAGCGACACCCAGAACCGGCACTCGCAAGAAGTCGAGCGCTCGTCGACTGCGGTCGCCACTGCGGCCCCCATTGGCCAACGACTACGACGTCGAACTCCGCATCTTCAGCACGCCGTTCCTTCGCGGCGGCGCCATCTTGCTGATGGCCTTCGCCGCCTGGGCGATGTTCTGGCTCGGCGACTACTGGCTGTCGGTGGCGAACTTCGCGGCGATCGCCGCGATCGCGGTGATCGGGCTCAACGTGGTGTCGGGCGATGCCGGCCAGATCTCGCTCGGCCACGCCGTGTTCGTCGGCGCAGGTGCGTACACCGCCGGTTGGCTCGGTACCGACCACGGTTGGCCGTTCCCGGCCGTCGTCATCGCAGGCGGAGTGATCGCCGCTGCATTCAGTCTCCTTGTCGGGCCGCTCGCCCTGCGATTGCGCGGTCTGTACCTCGCGTTCTCGACACTCGCCCTCGTCTTCGTCGGCCAGCATCTCCTTCTCAACCTCGATGGCATCACCGGCGGCGGCGCAGGCCGTGCAATCTCGTCGCCTTCGCTCTTCGGTACGAAGATGTCGGAGGACGCAACGTGGCTCGGCATCGACCTCACCTCGGATCAGAAGTGGTTCGTCGTGCTCGCTGCCTCGGTCGCCGTGATCGCACTCGCGATCCGCAACCTGCAGCGAACGCGCATCGGCCGAGCGTTCAACTCGGTCCGTGATCAAGACATCGCTGCGTCCACGATCGGCATCCACGTCTCCCGAGTGAAGACGCAGGCGTTCGTGCTGTCGGCGTTCATCGGCGGCATGGCTGGTGCGTTCTACGGCTCGTACATCCGCTTCGTCAATCCGGCCACGTTCGGCCTCTTGCTGGCCGTCCAGTACCTCGCCATGGCCGTCGTCGGCGGACTCGGCTCCGTGTCGGGCGGCATTCTCGGCGCACTCTTCATCACGGCGATCCCTCGCGTGATCGATGAATGGGGGCATGGGCTCCCCTTCGTCACCACCGATCTCGCATCGCAGCGCGGGCTCACCCCCGAGCTGCTCTCGAGTGTGATCTACGGCGCGGTGGTGATCGGGTTCCTCATCTTCGAGCCGGCCGGAATCACCGGTATCTGGCGGCGGGTGAAGGCCTACCTGCGGAGCTGGCCGTTCCGCTACTGACACAGATCGCCCCGTCGACCCTCGACGGGGCACCCCCCGAAGACAACACACATGAACACCAACTTGAGGAGGACCCCGTGAGAAAGAACACAACAACGTGGCGAGCCGTTGCGCTCGTCGCAGCATTCGCCACCGTCGCCGCGTCATGCGGCAGCGATGGAGATTCCGACGCCGAATCGGTCACCAGCGAAGCGCCGGCAGCAGCCGACGACTCCGCCGACGCAGATGAGCCGGCAGACGCGGCCGAGACGACCGAAGAACCAGCGGAAGCACCAGCCGAGCTGGCCACCGGTCGTGGTGTCAGCGACGACACGATCAAGCTTGCCGCACTCAGCGACCTGTCCGGCCCCGTGGCCTCCGCAGGTCGACCGATCGCACTCGGTTTCGAGACGTACTTCGATGCGGTCAATGCCGAGGGTGGTATTGCCGGTCGACAGGTCGAGGTGATCGCCGGCGACACTCGCTACGACGGTCAGGTCGCGGTGCAGACCTATCAGCAGATCGGCCCTGACGTCCTCGCGATGCAGGTGTTCGGCACACCGATCGTCGGTGCCATCCGAGCGCTGGCTTCAGAGGACTCGATGGTCATCATCCCAGGGTCGAAGGACTCCGGTTTCCTGACCGACCAAAACATCGCACTGGTCAGCACACCAGTCAGCATCGAGGTCGCAAACGCGGTGGAGTACATCGTCAACGATCTCGGCGACGGCGAGGCACCGGCCATCGGCATCATCGCTCAGGCCGACGACCTCGGTGCCGACCACATCTACGGCCTCGAAGTTGCAGCGGAGACCTACGGGTTCGAAATCGTCGCCGAAGCCTCGATGGGCGCTGCCGACACCTCGGCCGACGGTCAGGTGCAGGCCATGCGCAACGCTGGCGCCGAGTACGTGATCATGGGTGTCGGCCCCGGCGCGGCCAACGTGGTCATTGGTGCAGCCGCAGCAAGTGGCTACGACGCCACCTTCGTCGGAGCCGGCTCGTCGTTCACTGGAGCGCTCCTCCAGACCGCGACGGCCGACGCCTGGAAGTCGCAGTTCATCACGACCTGCGGGATCGCTGTGTGGACCTCCGACATCGAAGGCATGACCAACCTCAACGCCGCGCTCGCCGAATTCGCTCCGGACCAACAGCCCGACAACTCGTTCCAGTACGGCTACCTCCAAGCCCTCGTGCTGCACGGGATCATCGAGCAAGCGGTGGCGAACGGGGACCTGACACCCGAAGGCCTGGTCGAAGCGTCGACACAGATCGTCGATCTCGACACTCAGGGCTTCACGACACCGATCTCGTTCGGCACGGACCCCGTCGACCGAATTCCGTACCGGGCGTCGCAGATGTGTGCCGTCGATGATTCACCGGGCAACTTCACGCCCATCACCGACTTCTTCGAAGGACCCGCAGCCGCCGCCGTCGGCCTGCGCGACTGATTCGGAGAAACGGCCCCGATGCTCTCGATCAAGAATCTCGAAGTCGTCTACGACGACGCAATCGTGGCACTGCGCGGCGTCAGCCTCGATGTGCCGGCGGGCAAAGTGGTCGCCCTGCTGGGCGCCAACGGCGCCGGCAAGACCACGGTGCTGCGCGCCGTCGGTGGGTTGCTCGACGACCACGACGCCAAGGTCACCAAGGGTGAGATCGAGTTGGACGGCGTCTCGCTGGTCGGTGCACGCGCTGCGAGCATCGTCCGGCGAGGTGTCGGCCAAGTGTTGGAAGGCCGTCGAATGTTCATCGAGCTCACCGTCGAGGAGAGCTTGCTGGTCGGCGCGTTCACGCGGTCGGGTCGAGATGCGGTTCGCCGCAACCTCGACCGCGTGTACTCGCTCTTCCCGCAACTCGTCGATCGACGCAACGTACACACCGGGTACTTGTCCGGTGGGGAGCAGCAGATGGTTGCGATCGGTCGGGCGTTGATGAGCGAACCGTCGCTCCTCGTGCTCGACGAACCGTCACTGGGCCTGGCGCCACGCTACGTCGAACGAGTTCGCGACGTGGTCGCGGAGATCAACGCCGAGGGCACCTCGGTGTTGCTCGTCGAGCAGAACGCCCGCATGGCCCTGTCGGTGGCCGACCACGGATACGTCCTCGAAGACGGTCGCGTGGTGCTCGACAAGGCCGCCGAAGACCTCAGATCAGACAGCGAGATCCGCGAGTTCTACCTCGGGGTCGGCGACAGCGGTACGCGTCGCAACTTCGCTGCAGTGAAGCACTACCGACGTCGCAAGCGCTGGTTGAGCTGATGCGTACCCCGACCAAGAAGGTTCCATCATGAAGTTCGGCGTGGTGTCGTCAAACACTGGCGAGCGTGCACATCCGGCGGAGGCGAAACGGTTCGCTCAACTGGTCGAGCAACTCGGCTACGAATCGATCTGGACCGTCGAGCACGTTGCCATTCCGGGCGGTTTCGATTCGCCCTACCCGTACACCGACGACGGTGAGATGCCCGGCGGCAATGACCTCGTCATGTCCGATCCACTGGTGTGGATGGCCTACGTCGCCGCCGTGACCGACGCGGTCAAGCTCGCGACCGGCGTGCTGGTACTTCCGCTCAACCATCCGGTACGGCTCGCGAAGGCCGTCGCCACTCTCGACCTCCTGTCGAGCGGACGCGTGATCCTCGGGCTCGGCGTCGGTTGGCTCCGCGAGGAGGCCGAGTTGCTCGACGCGCCCTGGGACCGACGCGGCGTCCGCAGCGAGGAACAGATTGCCGTGATGCGAGCGCTCTGGAGCGACGCACAAGCCACGTACCGGGGCGAGTTCTACGATCTTGATCGAGTTCGCAGCTTCCCGAAGCCGTCGAGCCCGGCCGGGCCCCCGATCGTGCTCGGCGGACACAGCGAAGCGGTGGCGAAACGCGCCGGTCGGTTGGCCGACGGATTCATCCCCGCTCCATCCGACATCGACGACATCGCTCACCTGATCGGCGTGATGCGCGGGGCCGCCGTCGCGGCTGGACGCGATCCCGATGCCATCGAAGTGACCTGCTCGCGGGTACGCGATGTCGACTCGGCATGTCGACTCGCCGAGTTGGGAGTGTCACGGCTCAACGTCATTCCCCCGGCCCGCGCCGACGACGTCGGACCTCGACTCGAGGCCTACTGGGAGCGAGTCGCCGCCCCGCTCGCGGAGCGTGGCTACTGATGGACGTGCGGATTCACGCCGAGCAACTGGCGAACACGTGTGAGCACCAGTTCCCGCCACCCCTTGTCGTCGAGCAGCTCGGGACCGAAGCTGTCGATCCGACAGAGGCCGAGGATCTCGACGAAGAACTGATGTGCGACGAGCAACGGATCGGCCGGTGGATCGCACAGACCTTCCTCCGCCCACCGGGTGATCATGGCGGCGACTGCCTTCGTCTCGCCTTCGGCGTAGTTCTTGACCATCTCGAAGACCTTCGGCACTCGGTCGGCGGTCGTGTACACCTCGCTGATCAGCTGCCGGGTGGTACGGCGGTCGACGTGCAACAGCCAACGCACGTACCCTTCGAGCGAGGCTGGGCCGTCGGCGACACTGTCACGCGACTCGTACGAGAGGAACGCAAGCGTTTCCCGGATGACTTCGACGAGCAGTTCGGGCTTGCCTCTGAAGTGAGCGTAGATCGCCCCCGTGGTCGCATTGGCCCCCGCCGCGATGTTCGCCAGCGAGGCGTTGTCATACCCACGTGTGGCGAAGTGCAACGCCGCCGATCGGAGGATCGCCTCCCGCATCTCGGGTTCGCCAGGTTGCCGCGAGTCCTTTCGTGGCCGACCTCGACGGCGCTGCGGCGCGGTCGGCAACGGGGTCTCGGGAAGCGGGGAACGGCGTCGATCAGTCATGGCGGCGAGAGCGTGGGCAACGCTCGTCGCTCGGATGATAGTACGCGTTATCTATTAGGAGATTCCGATGTCTGACTTCGACCGCGAATCCGATGATGTCGTCGCTGTTCCTGACAGTACATCGGTCGAGTACAACCCGTTCGACGAACAGACGTTGGCCGACCCGATCGGGACCCATCGCCGACTCCGTGAGGGATGCCCGGTGCACCGGTTCGACGCCTTCGACCCTCCCTTTTTCACGCTGTCGAGATACGACGACGTCGTTTCGGCGCTTCGCGATACCGAGACCTTCTCGAGTCGCCACGGTCAGGGACCGCGTCACACTCCGGAAGGCGGACTTTTCAGCGATCCGCCGGCCCACACAGCGTTCCGGCGACTGTTGCAGCGAGCATTCACACCGCGTGCCGTCGCCGACATGGAGCCGTTCGTCGCCGGTCTTGCCGACGATCTTCTCGCCAGACTCGTCGGCGCTGGGCGCGGCGACCTACACGCCGAGTTCGCCTCTCCGCTGCCGACGATCACGATCGCGACGATGCTCGGCATCCCGCCCGACGATCACAGCCGATTCAAGGAGTGGTCCGACGCGCTGGCCGCCGATCTCGTCGCCACCGATCGAGAGACACACCGTTCCGTTTGGCGCGACCTCAGGGCGTACCTCGACGAGCACATCGAAGCCCGGCGCGACGCGTTGGAGCGTGACGACGACCTCTCCGATGATCTGATCAGCGCGCTGGTCACGGCTGAAGACGAAGACGCCTCGCTCTCATCGGCGGAGATCTTCGGCGTCATCGTTCAACTCCTCGTCGGCGGCAACGAAACGACGACGTCATTGATCACCAACGCCGTCGTGCGACTGCTGGAGCAACCAGACCTCCTCCAGCGCGTGCGCGCCGATCTGAGTCTGATCGACGTCGTGATCGAAGAGAGCCTCCGTTTCGACGCACCGGTGCTCGGACTCTTCCGCACGACCACGTGCCCGATCGAGAAGCACGGCGTCGAGATTCCGGAAGACGCGAAGGTGATGCTGCTCTACGCTTCGGCGAACCACGACGACGCCGAGTTCGATGAGCCCGACGTCTTCTCGCTGGATCGGCCGCCGCAGGAGGCTCGTCGGCACGTCGGCTTCGGAGCCGGACCCCACTTCTGTCTCGGTGCTCCACTTGCCAGACTCGAAGCGCGCGAGGCACTCCGGGCAATCGTCTCGGGGTTGCCCGGGCTCCGGTTCGATGGCGAGCACGAGCGAGTCGCGCCGTTCTACCTGTGGGGCCGTCGCTCGCTGCCCGTCGCATGGGACCGACCGGATACCGAGGGCGAACCGAACCGCCGATCCGGATCGACCACCGAATGAAGGGGATCACTCATGACCGATGAAGCGACCAACGCACGTATGGAGCGGCTGCTCGACGTCCAGGAGATCACCGAGGTGCTGTATCGATACGCCGCCGCTGTCGACCGGCTCGACGCCGATCGACTCGCGACCTGCTTCCACCCCGATGCCACCGACGATCACGGTCTCTTCGCCGGACCCGTCGACGAGTTCGTACCGTGGGTGATGGGGCACGTCGGTGCGTGGGTGTCGACGCAGCACGACATCACGAATCCACTGGTCGACGTGCGCGGCGATCGCGCCACCTCCGAATGCCACTGGAACGGTTGGTACCGATACCACGACGGCGACGGAGCGTCCGACGAACTCCACTGCGGTCGATACGTCGACCGCTTCGAACGTCGCGACGGGGTGTGGCGCATCGCCCACCGAACCTGTGTGACCGACTGGTCGAGGGCGCTGGGGTCGACCAGGATGCCGATCCAGCATCGACTCGCCGGCCGCCGCGACCAGCACGATCTCTCGTACCACTCGTGGGATCTCGAACTCGGCTACCGCGTCGACGCGTCGACGTGACCCCCTGACAGCGACGCTCGTCGAGCGGGCGACGTCCGTGTCCGACCGGGCCGACGGTGCCGCCTACGATGACGGGCGTCACGATCAGGGGGGATCTTAATGACACTTTCCACAGCGAGCGACCATCGATTGTCGACGCGCCAGATGGCCCAGTTCGTGGCCAACGGATTCCTGCGGTTCGACGCGATCGTGCCCGACGACATCAACCGCCGAGCGATCGAGGAGATCGAACGGCTCAACGCCGAGCGGCTGCTCCCCGACGGGATGAAGCCGCCGCACTCACGCACACCACTCGACGAGTGTTATCCGCTTCCGTCGGCGATCGGCGAGTACCTCCGACTGCCGCAGATCCGCGGGATCATCGAGTCGATGGTCGGGACCGACCCGGTGTTCGATCACGACTGGGTTCACTACATCCCGGGCGGCGGCACCTACGTCCAGCCGCTCCACGTCGACGCGGTGACCGACTCGCCCGACCCGACGTTCGACGTGCAGCTGTTCTGGTACCCGAGCGCCGTCGCTCCCGGCGAAGGCGGCACCCGGTTTCTTCCCGGCAGCCACCTGTCACGGGTTCGGTCGTCGGGTCTCAGTCGCTATCAGAACATCGTCGGCGAGCAGCAGGTGTCGTGCGAAGCGGGCAGCGTGTTCGTCTTCCACCACGGGCTCTGGCATGCGGGCCAACCCAACCCGGGGGCCAACGACCGCTGGCTCTACAAGGTGCGACTCAACCCAACCGCACCGCAGGTTCGGCAGTGGAACACCGACGACCTCGACGAGGTGCAGAATCCGCCGAGCGACCACGTCTTCGCCCGTATGCAGCCGGGCAGCGTCGCCGAGATCTTCCGGACGTGGCACCCGTGGATGGGGATCACCGACTACCGCAACGACCAGATGCAGCGCGCCCGGTTGTGGCGGTATCTGAGCGGTGACGACGAGTTCGACGTCGACTACTACCTGTCACGTCTCGAAGGTCGCGCCGACCTGATCGGGAACGACGCATGACGACCACGCGGCAGCAGGTCCTCTACCTGTGGTTGCAGGGCTCGGCGCTCGACGAGAGCGTGGTGGGTTGGGCGTTCCACGACGGCAGCGACGGAGCCGGACCGCAGCTGCCCGAATCGGAGCAGCCCGGACGACCGCCGTACTCCAGCGGGGTCGCCGCGTTGCGCGACGGCTGGATGCTGTTGCAGTCGGCCCAGCTGATTCCACCGGCGCCGGGCCAGGAGTACGCCAACGCCTATCTCGAGTACGAGTTCGTGTTCGAGCGGCGCGTCGACGTCGCCCCGTCCTGACCGGTCAGGGCCGAGCGTCGGGAAGGGCTGCGACCACGGCGATGTCGTCGGCCGTCGCATCGGGACCGTACGCCGACACGTAGAGGCCGCGATGGCCGCATCCGGCATCGATCGCGTACGCCACCGCCTCGTCGTCCGGATTGCTCTGCCCTTCGAAGCGCACGATCTCGTCGATCGTCACCGTCGCCGGGTCGTAGGAAGCACCGCACTTGCCGCACGCAAGGTGCCCGTCGCGTGCGGTGTAGTTCTCGACGTAGCCGGCCTTCGACAGACGGGTCGTGGCCTGGCTCAACGTCTCCATCTCCGTGCCGTCAGTCATGTGGCGCACCGTATCCGTTGTCGTCGACCCGGTTGCCGCGGGCGATCTTGCGAGCGTCGAGAACGTCGGCGATGACCTCCTCGTCGACATCGAACGTTCGGGCCGCGTCGCGCAACGACAACCCGTCGCGGTCCGCGAGTTGCACGATGGCGCCCGCGACGTCGTAGCCGACGATCGGATTGAGCGCCGTCGCCGATGCCAGCGTGTGGTCGGCCAACCACGCCAACCGATCATGGTTCGCGACGATTCCGGCGACGCAGTTCTCGGCGAAGACGATCGACGTCGACGCGAGGATCTCCATCGAACCCAGGAGGTTGCGCGCGATCAGCGGGATCCGAACATTGAGCTGGAAGTTGCCCTGCATACCGCCGATGGTGATGGCCGTGTCGTTGCCGATGACCTGCGCAGCGACCTGCAGCACCACCTCGGCGAGCACCGGGTTGACCTTGCCCGGCATGATCGACGACCCCTTCTGCAATGCCGGCAACGTGATCTCGCCGAGCCCGGCCCGCGGGCCGCTCGCGAGGAGCGCGATGTCGTTCGCGATCTTGGTGAGCGAGACGGCGACGACCTTGAGGGCACCCGACAGTTCGACGAGCGAATCGCGGCTTGCCTGCGCTTCGAAACGATCGCCGGGCTCGACGACCTCGACGCCGGTTCGCTCGGCGATGAGCTCACGCACGCGGCGGGCGAAGTCGGGGTGTGTGTTCAACCCGTTGCCGACGGCGGTGCCACCGAGCGGAACCGCTGCCACCCGTTGCAGACACGACTCGACGCGGTCGATGCCGAGACCCACCTGGTGAGCGAAGGCCCCGAACTCTTCGCCGAGCGTGATCGGTACGGCGTCCATCAGGTGCGTGCGTCCGGCCTTGGCCAGATCGGCGAACTCGGCCGCCTTTCCGGCCAACGAGCGTTCGAGTGATCGCAGCGCCGGAGCGAGCGTGGTGGTCGCCATGTCGAGCGCGGCCAGATGCACCGCGGTCGGAAACACGTCGTTCGAGCTCTGACCGAGGTTGACGTGATCGTTCGGGTGGACGTCGTCGCCGGCGAGGTGCGCGATGACTTCGTTGACGTTCATGTTCGTCGACGTGCCCGAGCCAGTCTGGAAGATGTCGATCGGGAACTGGTCGGCGTGTTCGCCTGCACCGATCTCGTCGGCCGCGGTCGCGACCCGAGCGGCCAACTCGGCATCGAGCACGCCCAGTTCGGCGTTGGCGGTCGCCGCAGCCGACTTGATCCGTCCCAGCCACCGGATGACCGATGCCGGCACGCGTTCACCCGAGATCGGAAAGTTCTCGATCGCCTTACGTGTCTCGTTGCCCCAGTACTCGACCATCGCTGCTCCTCGCTCGGCTGTTCGCCGCTCGTGTGTGGATCACTCCCCACCGTACGAGGCTGTCGCCGAGCCATTGGCGCGGCACGAGCGCCGCAAGGGTATTTCACGACGGTTCGAGACGCCGGGACGACCACGCACATCAGCGGTGTGCGGGGTCGACGCTCAGTCGACCGCGAGCGCGGCGACTTTCGCCGCGACGTACTCCCCGGCGAGCACCGGGCTGCGATCGACGACCCCGCTTCCCCCGACGTCGAACGGGACCACCACTGCGTCGTGGTCGGCCCCGTGGAAGAACACGAGCGAGAGCAATTCTTCGGACGGAACGTCGATCGGTGGCGGGAGCACTCGGTGGCGTGTCGACCGCCAGCGACCGTTCGTCCAGTGACTCATGAGGTCGCCGATGTTGACCGTGAAGGTTCCGGGAACCCACGGAGCATCCACCCACTCGCCATCGAGGCGTTGCACCTGGAGCCCACCCGCGCCCGGCTCGCGATCGAGCAAGGTGATGGTGCCGAAGTCGGTGTGTGGACCCACTCGAAACTGTCCGACGGGCGCCGAGGGCGTGACGGTGTGACTGGGATACCAGTTCAGGTTGATGCTCGACGTCGGCGTCGCGCAGAAGCTGGTCAACGCGTCAGCTTCGAGACCGAGCGCTTCGGCGAACAACGTGAGGACTTCTTCGGCCAGCCCAGCCATCGCTGCGTGGTATCGCTCGGTCCACGTTCGAAGATCCGCCGGAGCGGCGGGCCACCGGTTCGGCAGAAACCACTGCTCTCCTGCCGGGCTGAGTTCGACGTCGGCGGGTGCCGTCGGCCCGACGATGTAGCTCTCCTTGAGATCGGGCAAGGTCTCGATCCCGTAGGTGGCTGCGTTCGACTGCGTGCCCGACCCCACCCAGCCGCGATACGCGTCGGGGGTCACCGCTACCGACGCCTTCGCCTCGTCGGGTCCGTGGAAGAACGCGTAGCCAGCCGAGCGGGTGCCGTCGATGAGCCCCTGATCGACGCCGTGGCCGGCGAGCATCACGAAGCCCACGGTGCGGAGCGCGTCGTCGACGGTGGCAGCGACCGACGGGTCGCCATCGCGCCACCGCTGCAGATCGATCACCGGGATCGCGGGCAGATGCTCATCATGGTCGGCCGTGTGGGCCATTTCTCCTCCTGACGGTGTAAGGGCGGTACGTTGAACGACGATGACGATCGACGGCGCGGCGGAGCGTGAGAGAGCTCCGCGTTTGGAGCAGCTGGGCACTCGGCTGAGAGCTTCTCGTCGGACACATGGGCTGACGATGCGTGAGGTGGCGGCCCGGACCGGCATCTCCCAGCCCTTCCTCAGTCAGATCGAACGAGGCCAGGCGGCCCCGAGTCTCACGACGATGTTCACCCTCGCCGAACTCTATGGCGTCACTCCCGAGATGCTGCTCGCAGACGACGTTCCCGACGTGGTCGATGTCATCCGATCCACCGAGACACCGATGTATCGGGTCACCGACGACGAGCACTCGGCGCATCGTCGTGCCCTCATCGACGGTTCGGTCATGACGGTGTCGGAGTACCTCGCCGAACCGGGCGACGAGCTCGGCGGTTTCTACGAGTCGAAGGGCGTCGAGTTCATCAACGTACTCGAGGGCGGTTTGATCGTGGAGATCGAGGACGCTCCACCCCATCACCTGCGTGCCGGCGACAGCATCCGCTACCCGAGCCACATGCGGCATCGCTGGAAGCAGGACGGACCCGTTCGAACTCGCTTCGTACACGTGATCACCGGCCAGGACTCCTGACGGCGAGGCCGTCATTCTCCAGCCAACTGCTTGTCGACCGAGGCGGCGTCCCAAAGACTCCACGCTTCGACGATCAGCCCGCCATCGAGACGGAACACGTCGACTCCCTGCATCGCGATGACACGATCGGTCGCCGGAGTGCCGTAGTAGTCACCGACGTGACGGCCGGCTGTGGTCCAGCGAAGCACGACCCGGTCGCCTTCGGCGATGAGATCGTCGACCGACATCGTCACGTCGGTGAACGCATCGAAGTAGTGCTGGGCGTCGTCGATCACATCGTCGATGCCGCCGGTGTCGTAGCCGGGGACGAAGATCGATGCGTCAGGTGCGTACGTGGCCCGGACGAAGTCGAGGTCGCGGCGGTTCCACTGTGCGTCGACCAGGTCGGCGATGATCTTCTTGTTGTCGTCACTGCTGGGCATGATCGGTTCTTTCGTCGGGGGATGAGGAACTGTCGAGGACGGGAAACCACGGGCTGTCCGAGAGGTGGTCGCCATCGTCGAGACCGTGGGGCAGCGTGCTCCAGAACGCGGCAACCGGCCGGTCGGTCGTCTGCCGGCGGGCATCGGCCGGCGCATATCGAAGGCTGAATCTGCGGCCGCCGACTGGCGAAGGGACCGGCACGCCATGCACGGTGCCGGCGTCGAACCACAGCGCATCGCCGGCGCTCATGTCGTACGACACCGCGCGCTCCACGGCGAGAGCCAGCGTCGATGCATCGCTGTGATCGTCCGAGTGAGAGACGTTGCTGATCGTGTCGCCATCCGCGTCGAACGCGACAGCATCGAGGCGAGTCCCGTCGAGGTGGCTTCCGGGTATGACGTGGAGAGCGTGCGCCGCGTCGACGTCATCGAGGGCGATCCAACACGTGACGAATGCCCGGTCGATCTCGTAGTACGGACCGTCCTGATGCCACGGCGAGCCGGTGGCCGAGCCGGGATCCGCGGCGAACCACTGGTCCTCGACGAAGAGCACCGGTGAAGCGAGGAGCAGTGTCGCCTGCGAGACGAGTCGCTCGGCGGCGATCAGATCGCCGATCGCCGGCCGGTCTCGCCATCGGAAGAGATCGCTGTCGAACACCGCGTCGCCGACCCGACCGAGGACGGCGTGATGCTCACTCGGTGCGCTCCGACATTCGTCTATCTCGCGGCGCAGGATGTCGAGTTGGTGAGCGCCGAGCGCCTTGCGTTGCACGACGTGACCGTCGCTGACGAACGCTTCGAAACAGGCCTCGTCATCCATCGTTGGCCCCAGCGGTGCGAACCGTCACTCTCGGCGAACGATCGGTCATCAATCGGAGGTATTCGGCGTGGTAGCCGCGCATCGGCGCCTCCGACGTGATCGGGCCGGTGAGCAGACCATCGTCGGGATCGATCCACTCACACCCGGCGTCGTGGCCGCGGCTGGTGTCGATCCACTCCATCTCCGGCACGAGCAGCCCGCGCTGCACCCGCTCGAACATCTCGAGATCGTCGGGTGTGCCGAAGTTGGTGAAGTCCTCCTCGACTCGGGGCCGCAGTCGTGCCACCTCGTCCGATGCTCGGGGCGCGGCCAGCAGGTAGAGCGTGAGGCGCGTGTGATCGACCGCGAGCGGCTCGACGACCATCAGCTGGTTGCCGACGAGGATCATGTTCGGGAACAGCGTCAGGTTGACCATCGAGCCCGTCGCGAGTTCGAGCTGCGCGCGTGCTTCATCGGGACCGAGTGTCGAGGTGAGCGACGCGATCAGCTCGTCGGAGAACGGCATGGCGCGCATCGTCGCCCATGCGTCGGACGCGAGTCCTGGCCGCTGATCCACGAGCATGTGTCCGTGACCCAAGGCCTTCGCAAACATCTCGGTCTGCGCTGGATCGCGTGCGAGGACGGTTTCGACATCGGTTGATCGGCCGAGGTGGTTGTACGAGCGATGAGCGAACGTGGCGTGTAGCCCGTCCGACGCATTGTCGAACGCGAGCTTCCAATTGCCGCGATACTCCTGCCGGATCGGCCCCGGAAGCACGGCGAGCTCACCGCCTGGGTTGCGATCGATGTGGACGTCCAGCCAGCCGGATGCCGCCCCGAGATACTCGGCCAGATCGGGGCCGTCGTGATCGACGGTTCCGAAAACGAAGCCGCGGTAGATCTCGACCCGGAGCCCTCCAAGACCGAACTGCGCCTTGTCGAACGACGGCCCATACGAGTCGGGGTACGGGACAGCGAGTAGTCGTCCGTCGTTGGCGAATGACCACCCGTGATACGGGCAGGTGAATCGCTTGGCACAGCCGCCTGCGCCTTCGACGACCGTCGTCCCGCGGTGGGAACACCGATTGAAGAGCGCCCTGACGACGCCGTCGCGGCTGCGCGTGACGATGGTCGATCGACGGCCGACGTCGACGGTGAGGTACGAGTCGGGTTCTGCGATCTGACTCTCGTGGCAGAGATATGTCCACGAGCCCCCGAACACGTCGACCATCTCCCGTTCGAAGATCGCCGGGTCGGTGTAGAGCCGCCGATGCACCCGCGTCGGCTCGACGAGTCCGTCGATGCTGACCGACGCGCTCACAGCAGGTACCCCGGGTTCGACTGCCCGATCTCGGAGTCGATGAGCAGGATCACCTTGCTCCGCAGTCGCAGGTCGCCGAAGGGTGAGGCCAAGGGGTGTGAGCGATCGACGACGAACTCGTGGACCTGACGTCCGGCCACCACACGAACGTTCCCACGCCGCACACTGCTCAGGGTCAACGCGGACGAAGCGACAAGACGATCCGGTCCGTCGAACCATGCTTCGACCGCGTTCACCGAGCGGACCACGCGGGTCGCCGGGTGCTGGGACCACGCGGCCGGGTCGGTCATCCAGGCCACGCGTTCGCGAAGGCGACGAACGTCGTCGAGCGCGAGCGACTGGGCGTTCGCGTCGGGCGACGTGTGTGCGATCGGTACCCACCAGATGCCGTCGTCCGCCCAACTCTCCAACCAATCCTCGTAACGCTGAGCGTCGAGGAGTCGCGCTTCGTGGAAGAGGATCGCCGCCGCCTGAGCCGACACCTCCGGATCGGCGCGCTGCCTCGCGGCGATGGAGTCGACCAGGAAGCCGAGCTGCGCACAACGCTGCTCGACGTCGGCGAGCCGATCGGTCGGGGAGTTGGTGATTGTCGGACTGGCCATGTGTACGTCGTTGCTCGAATCGTCTCCGGCTGATTGATGTAGTCAATCAAACCATGGCAACGTTGCAATACGAACCCATCTCCGTGAACAGCGCGTTTCGTGACTCAGCCGCGCAGCGCTCAACTGGTTTGCGTCAGCCGCGCGCAGTGATGTCGTACTCGGCAACGATGTACGGGTGATCGGGGTCATACCTCGTCAGCGGCGCTGGATCGTCGACCTCTCCGACCGGACGGACCTCCGATCCCGATCGGCCGAGCCGTTCGTCGCCGAGCGTCGAACGGGCGACCTCGGCGAGTCGGTCGAGGCGCTCGACCACGTCCGGACGATCGGCGAGCACATCCGCGAGAACGTTCGTCGTCTCCCCGATGTCGCTGTCGAGGTCGTACAACTCGCGCTGCTCGGCTCCGTGTTTGGAGAAGTGCAGCTTCCAGCGGCCGGAGCGAACCGCCTCCAGATCGTTCATCCAGTAGTAGTAGAAGACCTCGTGCGGAGAGGGCGCATCGCCGAACCAGATCGACTGAATGTCGCGCCCATCGATGATCCGATCGGTCGGCACTCGACCGCCACACAGCGCAGCCAAGGTCGGGTACAGATCCATCGCCGTGACGAGTTCGCCGCTGACTCGACCCGCTTCGACGCGGGCCGGCCAGCGGACGATCCCCGGCACCCTCTGGCCACCCTCCCAGGTCGTGGTCTTCGCGCCGCGCAGCGCACCGTTGCTCGCGCCGAGCGACTCGCCTTCACCCCATGGCGGCGGATTGTCGCCGAGCGATCCGTTGTCGCTGGTGAAGATCACGATCGTGTCGTCGACGATTCCCTGCGCCTCGAGTTCGGCAAGGATGACCGCCGTCGCCCAGTCGATCGATTCGACCGCCGCGCCGTAGACGCCGTTGGACGACTGCTCGGCGAATCGCTCCTCGACATAGATCGGGAGGTGAACGTACATGTGCGCGAGATACAAGAAGAAGGGCCGCTCATCAGAGACACGCATGAACTTGAGCGCCTCATCGACGTAACGCCCCGTCAACGCCGCGAGGTCCGGCTGCTGTTCGATGACCTGCCCGTCGGCGATCAACGGCAGTGGCGCCAACTCCGGCATTGTCGGCGGCTCGCCTCCGGCCTGAATCCCCATGTCGTTGCTGTACGGCAACCCGAAATAGTGATCGAACCCGTGGTTGGTCGGCTGAAAGTCGGGCTGGTCACCACAGTGCCACTTCCCGACCGCCTGCGTTCGGTAGCCGGCATCCGACAGCAGACTCGCCAAGCTGTATTCCTCCGGCGCCAGACCGAGCCCCATGCCTGGAAACAACACCGACACACCTTCGAAGCGTCCGAATCCGATCCGCGGCGGGTAGCAACCGGTCAAGAGTGCACCGCGAGCCGGCGAACACACCGGCGATGCCGTGTAGAACGAATCGAATCGGAGTCCATCGGCCGCGAGCCCGTCGATCGCCGGCGTCTTGTTGAGCGTCGATCCATAGCAGCCGAGATCGCCGTACCCCAGGTCGTCACAGTTGATGAGTACGACGTTCGGTTGATTCGTCATCGTGGGTTCCTCGTTTCGCCCAGTCTGCAGATATTGATGTCATCAAAGTACCGGTGACGGGCCCCCACGGGGGCGGACTCGCGTGAACGCTCCGTTACGACGTCGGTCGACGCCGATCGGTTCGCGTCGTCGAGCGGCACGCTGGACGAGATGACGAGCGCTGCGTGTCGGGATCGGAGGCGATGGTCGAACCATCGAGCGCTCGACGACCACACACCACGAGCGCGTCGCTCGGGGAGTTCACGCGGCCGAAACATGCACGTCGATGCCCCGTGACGTTGACCCGCAATATTGACCACATCAAATATTGCGGATCGGCGCTACGTCGGTCGGTGCTCCCCCCAACCGAGAACCTGGAGATGAAGATGACCAAGCAATACGACCTGAAGATGCAGTCTCCGACGACGATGACCCGCAGGCGTCTACTACGCAACGGATGCATCGGTGTCGGAGCCATGTCGATGGGGCCGGCGTTCCTCGCGGCCTGCGGCAGTGACGACGACTCGTCGTCGGCCGACGAGCCCTCGACCTCCGGCGCCGCTGCCGACTCCGTCCCGGCTGTGTCGCTGACGCCGACCACACTGCAACTCTCGTGGACACCGAGCGTCCAGTTCGGCGGCACCTACCTCGGCGTCGACCGCGGCTACTACGCCGACCAGGGTCTGGACATCACGCTCGGCTCCGGCGGGCCGAACGTCGCCGGCAACACGCAGACCGTTTCGGGCGCTGCACTGATGAACATCTCCGGTGGCGACAACGTCGCTCGGTCCAACGCGGAAGGCGCCGCGCTCACCATCGTCGGCATGCAGTACCAGCGTGCTCCGGGCACGCTCCTGTCGCTCGCCGAGAAGAACCTCGTGACCCCCGAGTCGCTGATCGGAACACGTATCGCCGTCGCCGGCACCGACACGCCGGCACTCGACGCGTTCCTGCAGTACAACGATATCGATCGATCGCAGATCGAGTTCATCCCCAGCCAGTACGACCCGGCGGTCCTCACCGCCGATCAGGCCGACTCGATCTTCTGCTTCTACAACGACTTGCCCGTCGCTCTCGGAGTTCAGGGCATCGAGCACAGCACGATGCTGCTCGCCGACTTCGGGTTCAACCCGGCCTCTCAGGTGTACACGGTGTTGACCGAGAACCTCGTCGGCGAAAAGCGCGAACAGATCATCAGCCTCCTGCGTGCCGAGATCCTCGGCTGGCAGGACTACAAGACCGATCACGCCGAAGCTGCACAGATCTCGATCGACATGAACCCCGATGCGGGTCTCGACATCGAGACACAACTCGAACAGGCCGAAGTCCAGCTCGACATCATGTACAGCGACGTGACCGACGCCAACGGGTTCGCCTGGTTCACCGACGAGACCGTCGAAGAGAACATGAAGCTGTTCGCCGACCTCGAGATCGCTGGCGCCTCGCCGGAACTCTTCGACCGATCGCTGCTGGAGGAGATCTACGCAGACGGACCCACGCTGTGAACGTCTCGTCTCCTCCGAGACATCGACCGACCGAAGGCACCGACGAGGCCCACAGGATGACCCCGGCAACATCGAACACGCCGGTGGACGAGGGGTTGGCCCCGCGAGTCGAGTGCATCGACATCACGAAGCGGTTCGGCGACGGCAGCGCTGCGGTCCACGCACTCGATCACGTCTCGACCGTGCTGGAGCCGGGAACGGTGACGGCGCTGGTCGGGCCGTCCGGGTGCGGCAAGTCCACGCTGCTGAGGATCATCGCCGGCCTCGAGTCCGCCACCGCAGGCATGGTCAGCATCGACGGTGAGAGCCCCGATGTGTTGCGACGGCAAGGCGAGATCGCTGTCGCATTCCAAGATGCTTCCCTTCTCCCGTGGCGCACGGTCGAGTCGAACGTGGCACTGGCGCTGAAGCTCGCGGGCAAGAGGTCGGCACCCGGTCGTGTCGCCGAACTGATCAAGCTCGTCGGACTTGCCGGATTCGAGAAGGCCAAACCAGCTCAGCTGTCCGGTGGCATGCGTCAGCGAGCGGCGATCGCCCGCTGTCTGGTCACCGCCCCACGCCTGCTGTTGCTCGACGAACCGTTCGGCGCAGTCGACGAACTCACCCGCCGACGACTCAACCTCGAACTACCGCCCATCTGGCAGGACCGCGGGAGCACGACGCTCCTCGTCACCCACTCGATCCCCGAAGCCGTGCTGCTCGCCGACCACGTCGTCGTGATGTCGGCGCGTCCCGGCCGAGTCGCCGCAACGGTCGACATCCCGATCGAGCGACCACGACGGGCGAAGCACCTGCACCTTCCCGAGTTCCACCAGCTCGTGGACGAAGTCGGTGTGCTGCTCGGTGTCGACGTCGACAAGGACGACGAGCCAGAGTGACCGCCGCCGTCACCGCCCAGTCCCGCCCGGTGAAGGTGCGGCTCTCTCCGTCTCGCGCATCGATCGGGTCTGGCGCTCGCACCATCGCCGGTTTCGCCGTCGTGGCCGCAGCGTGGGAGTTCATCGCGCGCGTGATCCTCGGTGGAACGAATCTGATCGCCCCGCCGACCGGAGTTGTCGCAGCCAGCATCGAGAACTGGGACCTGTATCAACGTGCGGTTCGGATCACCGCCTGGTCGGCCATCCGCGGCTTCTTCTGGGGCAACCTCGTCGCGATCGCGCTGGCATCGCTCGTCGCGGTCGCACCGTCGGTCGAACGCGTGCTGTTGCGCCTGTCGCTGGCAGTGTTCTGCCTGCCGTTGGTGGCGATGGGACCAATTCTCCGCGTGGTGTGGGGTGTCGGCGAGGGTCCTCAAGTCACGATGGCCGCCCTCGCGGTGTTCTACACGACGCTCGTTCCGGTTCTCGTGGGATTCCGCGCAGTTCCACAGTCATGGACCGATCTGATCCACAGCTACGGACGCGGGCGGTTCCGAGTCCTGGCGACGATTCGCGCTCGCGCCTCGATCCCCTATCTCTTCGCCGGTCTCCAGGTTGCTGCGCCGGCCGCGTTCCTCGGTGCACTCGTCGGAGAGTTCACCGGCGCCGATCGAGGAATGGGCATTCTCACGATCAACTCGATGCGGGCACTCAAGACCGACGAACTGTGGGCGGTGGCCTCGATCTCCGCGCTCGTGTCGATGGCGGCCTACGTCGGCGTCGGAGCGATCGGCAAGCGGCTTTCCGTCGGTCGTCCTTCGCTCCTCATGGCACCCGGATCGAGCGGTCGAGCGATGTCGACATCGCGCCGCATCGCGCGCACCGCTGTCGAGGCGACGATCACGTTGGCGATCATCGTGGTGATCTGGGCGGGGCTCATGAACTTCTTCGACCTCGACTCGTACTTCGCGAAACGCCCGAGCGACGTGTGGCGCTACATGGTCTCCGGACCATCCGCCTCCGCCAACCGCTCCGAGATCCTCGAATCCCTCAGCGACACGGCCCAGGTCGTCATCCCCGGCTATCTGCTCGGGCTCCTGCTCGGCGCTGCGGCAGCATCGATCTTCGACCTCTTCGCCGCGGTCCGCCGGACGCTCACCCCGATCGCGGTCGCATTGAGGTGCGTCCCGATCATCGCGATCGCACCGCTGCTCGTGCAGGCGTTCGGCAGAGGCGTGGCCGGGATGACCATCACGGTCGCAATCATGACCTTCTTCCCGACACTGGTCGCGTGCGCCCACGGCCTCCGTCAGACACCGGGTCAGGTGCTCGACTTCTACGCGGTGTACGACACGAGCCGGGTACGCACGTTGCTGTCCGGGCAGATCCCCGCCATGGCACCCGCGTTCTTCGCTGCGGCGCGCATGGCGGTGCCCGCCACGATCCTGGCGGCCACGGTTGCGGAGTGGTTGGCGACCGGATCCGGCATCGGAAACCTGATGGCGATCGCAGCAGTGAGCAGTCGCTATGAGACGTTGTGGGCCTGCGTCGTGATCGTCACCGCGATCGCGTCGATCTCGTACGGTGCGGTCGCGGTCGTCGAGCGCCTCGTGCTGTCGCGAGTTGCACCCGAGCAGATGCAGTGGTGATCTCGATGACATCACCGAACAACGGTTGCGATCGCTCGCTCCCGACTCGTCGCCTCTCGTGACCTGGCGATCGGGAGACACCGTCGAGTTGATGGGAGCCGAGTCGACCGCGTACTTCGTCGATCTCGAACCCGAAGGAATGGAACGTCTGGCGCAGATCCTGCGCCTCACCTTGAGGACCCGACCCGGTGCCGAGATCACGATCACCGTCGACGATCCTGCGCCGATCCGCGTCACCGACGATCGTCGACTCCGACTGCGGGTGATCGACGTGCCAATCGAGTTCAACGGTCCACCACCCGAGCCGGGAGACACCGTCAGGCTGAACGTGATCGTGTCGACCTCGGTCTCCTCGGCGACGGCGGAGGTGCCATTGCTCGTTCACGAACCCGGGCGGACGATTCATCTGATCCCGCACTTCCACATGGACCCGGTGTGGTGGAACACTCAGGCGTCGACGTTCGACGAACTGGATCGATTCGACTGGTCGGGCTCACCACGGATGCAGTTCCAGCGCTCGGTGATCGACATTCTGCGCACCCACATCGACCGTGCCGAAGATGACCCCGAGTATCGGTTCTGCGTTGCCGAGGTCGACTACCTCGCACCGCTCTGGACACACCATCTCGAGGATCGAGAACGTCTACGACGGCTGCTGGCCGATGGTCGCGCCGAGGTCGTCGGCGCGACCTACAACGAACCGAACGGCACCCTCACCAGCGCAGAACTGTCTCGCCGCAATCTCGACATGGGCACCGAGTTCCAGCGTGACGTGCTCGGCCAGCGAGCCGACACGTCGTGGCAACTCGACGTGTTCGGCCACGACCCCCAGTTCCCCAGCCTGTTGGCGGACGCTGGCGTCGAGACGATCGTCTTTGCACGCGGTCCGTTCGGAGCGTGGGGCCCGATGCTCGACGGCGGCTTCTCGTCACCCGCCGACCCGGGCGAGATGCAATTCCCGACCGAGTTCGAATGGATCGCTCCGGACGGCCGAAGCGTCATCGCCGCATACCTCGCGGCGCACTATTCGTCGGGCTTTCGGATCGACGGATACGACACCATCGAGGAAGCGGCCGAGTTCCTGATCGGGGTCGGCACGCACCTCGGCAATCTGGCGGCGTCGAGCCATGTGCAGATGCTGGTCGGCACCGACCTCTCGCCTCCAGCGCGCTGGATCACCGAGCTACCCGGCTGGTTCGCCGCTCGCTACGCCTGGCCGAAAGTCCGTTGTTCGCTGCCGAGCGACTTCATCGGTGCGATGCGCGACGAACTCGCCGGTCGCCCGCTGTCACCGCAATCGCGCGACATGAATCCGGTGTACACCGGGAAGGACGTGTCGTACATCGACACCAAGCAGGCCCAGCGCGAGATCGAGAACACACTCGTCGACGCCGAGCTCTGGTCGACGGTCGCGAGCAGCCGCCACGGGGTCGACTATCCGGCGAACGAACTCGACGAAGCGTGGCGACTCCTCGTGTACGGCGCTCACCACGACGCCATCACCGGCACCGAGTCGGACCAGGCGTATCTGGAACTCCTCGCTGGCTGGCGTCGCGCCCACGCTCTCGCACACACCGTGAAGAGCAGAGCGCTCGACCACCTCCACCGGCGCGACGGCACGCTTGACGTTGGCACCGACCACGGTTCCGCCGCGTTGACGGTCACGGTGTTCGACGCGACCATCGGGGCGCGCACCGATGCCGTGCGGGTCGTCCTCGACCGCGACCATCTCGCTGCGCTCGATCCGAACACCCCATCGGGGCTGACCGTTCTGAGCCAAGACGGCGACGAGCTTCCCTTCGTCGTCGACGTCCTCGATGTCGACGAGACGTCAGGTGCGACGATCTCGATCGCGCTACGCGTCCTCGTTGCGACCTCCGGGATCGGCCGCACCACGCTGCGCGTCATCGCTGCTCCCGACCGGGCACTGCCACGCTGGGAACACCGTCCCGGCACGACGATCGAGAACCGACATCACCGATTGACGGTCGACCCGCAGCGCGGCGGTTGCGTGACGTCGTGGCGAGCGCTCGACGACGAGATGATGATCGAGGATCGGCTGGGCAACGAGTTCGTCGTCCACGACGAGTACCCGAACCACCCCACGCACGGCGAGGGCCCGTGGCACCTGTCGCCGACCGGGACGACGCGGCGCTCGTCCGACCGACCGGCGAAGGTTCGCTGCGAGACGTCACCGATCGGCGAGCGACTCGTGATCGACGCGTCCCTGCCCACGGCGGCCATGACGAACGGCGAGAGCGACGCTCGCGTCAGGTCGACATTGACGCTGCTCGCCGGCGTAGATCGCGTCGATGTCGGTGCCGTGATCGATGACCCTGATCTCCGCGACGAACTCGTTCGGGTCGAATGGGCGGCGGCGGTTCCGGGAGCGACCCCCGTCGTCGAAGTCGGTGAAGCCGTCGTCGGTCGTGGATTCGCCTTCACCGACGTCGACGCAGCACTTCACGCCGAGACGCTCGACACCGCCGCCACGAACTGGTTCGGTTCGTCGGTCACTGCCCGAGTCGACCTCGTCGCAGACTGCGCGGAGGCAGACGCAGCGAGTCCTGTGCTCTCGCATGCCATCGGCATCGGGGAGGTCGTGACCGCTGACTGGTCGCCGACGTCGATGTCCAGCGCGCGCCGACTGGTCGTGGCGTTGGGGGCCGCTGGCGTGACGGCCACTACGACGTCGGCCGCCGGTCGCCGATACGGCCGCCTCGGTTTCGACTCCAACGCTCCGGATCTGCGGATCGCTCTCGGAGAAGTGGGGGCGAACTCGGTCGCCGAGGCTGCACTGAGGAGGCTGCCCACCGCTGATCGGAGCCGTATCGACCGGAACCTCGCCGACACGGGCAGCGCCCGCGCGTGGACGCCCGCCATTCGGCCGCTGACGGATGTGTGGCAACCGGGTCTCGACGTCACGAACGACGACGACCTCCCCGTCCTGACCGTGATCGCCGTCGACGCCGCAGCGCTCGAACGCGAACTCGATGCACTCATCGAAGAGCTCGCCGTGCACCGGATCACCGTCGAGTCGGCCACGACCGCCGATCCTGCGGGCGCGTTCCGGCCTCCGTGGCCAGGGCGAACGGTGGCCGTGGCAAACACCGGCACACCGAGTTGCGCAGTGACGACAGACGGCGTGCTGAGCTGCGCCATCATGCGCTCCTCGACCGGGTGGCCGTCGGGTCAGTGGATCGAGCCACCCCGACGAACGGTGCCCGACGGCTCGTCGTTTCAACTCCAGCACTGGACGCACGCATACAACGGAGCGCTCTTCGCCCGCGACGGCGATTGGCGTCGAGCAGCAGTGGTGCGGTCGGCGAACGACCTGCAGCATCCGCTCGACGCGGTGGTCACCGTCGGCATGCCAGCCCCGGATGATCCGTGCGACGCCGGCGCCGACACCAACGCGCACAACCGACCCGACCAGGTCCTCGGCGCCGACGTCGACGTCGACGTCGAGGGTTCCGGTACGCCGATCCTCCGGTCGGTCAGCGTCGTGCGTCCCGGTGTCGCACGAGTGCGCCTCGGCAACGGCACGGGCACGCCATCGCGTCATCGCGTGCGGCTGGCCGGGCTCCCCGGTCAGCCAGGAGCGACCGGCACGGACCTGGACACCGGGCCGTTCCGAACCGACGAAATGACGTTGCCACTGCTGGCGGATCTTGCGATCGCGCCCCGCCCCGACGCCGAACCGACGCCGGTGTTCTCGCGTTGGTGGTCGCAGGGTCGAGGTCCGCTGCAGCGACGCCATGCCCCGGTCGCCATTCGCATCCATCCTCTCGGGCGTCGAGACGATGGCCAGATCGAGGTCGACCTGGTCCGTCTCACCGACCCGTTGATGACGCTGAGCCCTCGGGAGAGCGGCTGCGAACCCCTCGACGTCGAGGTCCAGGTCATCGCCGGTGATCGAGTCGTCTCCACGGCCACCGAGGCAATCTCCGCGGGAGCAGGGCGGACCGCCACCTACTCGACCGAGTGCTCCGGCGACCGGGCTCCTGGCGGAATCCGGGTGATCGCTCGCGGCAGGCACGCCGACGGCTCACGCTGGGCCGTGTACGACGAGGTTCACCGGACTCGTGCCGCACCCGTGGTCCTGGCGTCCGACCCGGCGTCGATTCGCGTCCTGCCCGGGCGCCGTGCCACGGCGGAGATCCGCGTCGAGAACCACGGTGACCTGTCGGCGTGGGTCGAACTCGACGTGTTGTGTCCGTGGGGCACGTGGACGATGACGCCGCCTCGGCACGAGGCCACGGTGCCGCCACACGACACCTGCGTCGTCACGGTCGAGTTCTCACCGCCGGTCGATGCTCCGACCGGCGCGTGGTGGTGGGGCGTGAGGTTGGTGGCAGGGCCGACCGTGGCGTACTCGCCTACTGCAGACATCGAGATCGTTGGGTCGAACTCCGCAGAGTGAGGAGCGGCCGTCCGTCAGGCGGGGCCGGAGCCCGCCACCTCGCGGCGCCGTCGTTTGGCGCGCAACATGGCCTGGTCGGCGGCGTCGAGCGGATCCTTCACGTCGAGCGGCGCGCTTCCGACACTGACCGACACGGTGAGCCCCGACTCGAGCCTGAGGTCGTCGACGCTCTCGACGATGCGTCGGGCGATCTGATCGGCGAGTTCGGCGTCGGCGCCGGGCAGCACGACCACGAACTCGTCGCCGCCGACCCGTCCGATGCCGTCCTGCGGTCGGCACACCGACTCGATGCGACGAGCGAGCTGCACGAGCACCTCGTCGCCAGCGGTGTGTCCGAGTCGATCGTTGACGCTCTTGAAATCGTCGACGTCGACGTACAGCAGCGAACCGGTACGCCGTTCCGAACCGAGGCGAGCAAACAGTTCGCGCCGGTTGATCAGCCCCGTCAACTCGTCGGTCGTCGCGGCCGCATGGAGCCGGTCCTGGTCGTTCCAGCGTTCGATGAGCATGGTGGTGGCCCGCACGAGTGACTGGATGCGTGCGGCCACGTTTCGTTTCACGCTCATCGGGTCGTAGTCACTCGGCACGCCGCCGACGAGCAGGAATGCCGCCGACAGCTTTCCGTGCACGAAGACCGGGGCGACGATCGATCGCGTCCAGCCGCGCTCGTCGAGCACGGCGCGAACACTGTCGGGAAACGCGGTGACGTCGACCGACGCCGAGGCACCGGCCGACAGACCATCCCACGGCTTCCAGCCGGTTTGTAGGCCGACCGACACGGCGTCGGCGATGACCTGGTCGACGGGTCGGGCGACGATGACGTTCGGCGAGTCCGGTTCGGCGAGGTCGATGAGAAGCCATCGGCTCGTGTAGTTGGCGTTGTCGACTCGAAGTTCTTCGCAGAGCATCTTGCGGACGGCGTCACGCGGCGCTCCGCCGATCTCGAGGTCGAGAGATCGAGTGTTCGAACCGTTGAGCGCCACCGGGATCAACAGGACCGTCCACGACCAGTCGTCGCCATTGATCATCTTCCCGGTCGGGATGACGTCGACCGGATGAGCAAAACCGTCGGGGTCGACGACCGCCATTCGGAACGGCAGTGGGAGGGCGATCGTGCTGGCCGACTCGTCCACGCTCTCGATGAAGTAGAGCGCCAGTTCGTCGGCGTCGGCAGGCGGCACGTGTTCGAACACGTTGGTGCCCGGCAGCGACGCCACGTCGAGGCCGAGAAATCCGCCGAAGCCGCCGCGAGCCTGCTCGATCGTTCCGTCCCTGAGCACGACGATGATCAGGCCGCGCATCGAGTCGAGCAATGCGTCAGTATCCATCTTCAGGTGCATCGGTCACCCCCGACCAGTTCTTGACCGTTCCCCGCTCAGCGCCGTCTCAAACGTACAAATCTCACCGGGGCGGCCAAACACATTCGGGGTGTGTGACCTGGGACGACCCGGACGACCCGCGCCACCCGATGGCAGCGTGCTGACAATTTTCCTCATGCTGATCATGTGACGCGCCGATGTGTCAGACATGAGCCAACTCATCGAGCAACGTTGGAAACGGTTCGGGAACGATCGCGTCTACGTGCGCGATTCCGACGGCAACGAGATCGGCCACGTCGACCTCAAGAAACGTACGGTCGCTGCGGCCGAAGCGTGCTACGAGGCCACGCTCGAAGACTGCCTTCGCCGGTGGGCCAGCGCCGACGCCGGAACGTCAGCCGCACCGATCGGGCTGCCCCCGCCCCCTCCGCCCGAGGCTCCCCCGCCAGCCTCGCCACCCGTGCTGGCCGCGCCGACTCCGCCGCCGCCCATCATCGAGGAGGCTGTCGCCGACCCGTCGGTCGACGTTGGCGCCGCCGCCACATCCACGGCAGACCCGACGGTCGACGCAGAGCTCACTGCCGTCTCCGAACCCGTCCCCGAACCCCGCGACCTCGCCTCGAACGAAGCCGGCGCGGCAGCACGAGCCGAGCGAGATCGCATCAACAGCGAAGCCCCCGTTCGCAACCTGCTCGCCCGTCTCTGCGGCGTCAAGACCGACGAGCGGGCGTGGCGCATCGGCGCGAAGGGCGAGGAGAAGGTCGGTCGACAACTCGCCAAGCTCGGGGCGGGCTGGCACGTGCTGCACGCCGTCCCCGTCGGAAAGAACGGCAGCGACATCGACCACGTGGTCATCGGCCCGCCCGGGGTCGTCACGATCAACACGAAGTGCCATCCGCGAGGCGACGTGTGGGTCGCGCGTCGAGCACTGCTGGTCAACGGCCGCAAGACCGACTACCTCCGCAATTCGCAGTTCGAGGCAACCCGCGCTGCCGAGCTGCTGTCGGCTGCGTGCGGACGTCCGATCGAGGTGCGAGCAGCGATCGTCTTCGTCGACCTGGAAGACATCAAGATCAAGCAGATGCCGCCCGACGTCCACGTGGCCACCCGCCGCCGCGTCGTCGAGTGGCTGCACTCACTCCCGGCCACCACGACGCCGGACGACGTCGACGAGATCTTCTCCCGAGCTCGCAACAGCACCACCTGGAAGACCCCATGAGACTCGCCACCTGGAACATCGGGCGGCTGTCAATGACTCAGACGCGACACTGACGAGCGATGAACGACACCAGCCATACTGGGCCCGCACTCGACGTGACGACCGGTGACATCACGACCGAACAGGTCGATGCGATCGTCAATGCTGCCAACTCGTCGCTGCTCGGCGGCGGCGGAGTCGACGGGGCGATCCACCGCGCCGCCGGCCCAGGCCTGCTCGACGAATGTCGACTGCTCGGCGGCTGCGACACCGGGGAGGCAAAGACCACGAAGGGCCATCGGCTGCCGGCGACGTGGATCATCCACACCGTGGGTCCATATTGGCGAGGCGGGGACCACGGCGAGGCCGAACTCCTCGCATCGTGCTACTCGTCGTCGCTCGCTCGCGCCGACGAGGTCGGGGCGCGGTCGGTTGCCTTTCCTGCGATCTCCACCGGCGTCTACGGCTACCCGAGTGACCTCGCGGCCGCCGTCGCGGTCGACGCAGTTCGCTCTGCGGCGACCTCCGTCGAGCTGGTCCGCTTCGTGTGCTTCGACGATGAGACCCGACGCCTCTACGAACAGCTCCTCACCTCACCCAAACGGTGACCCCGCCCCCAGCTCACGCGACCACATCGAGCCTGGGCAGAAATCACCCTCACGCGACGACATCGAGCCTGGGCAGAAATCACCCTCACGCGACCACATCGAGCCTGGGCAGAAATCACCCTCACGCGACCACATCGAGCCTGGGCAGAAATCACCCTCACGGGTGGCGACTGCGGGTGTCTTTCTGACCGGGTCAGTGGTTTCGGAGGGCGTCGATGAGTTCGCTCTTCGACATCTTGGAGCGGCCGTCGATACCGATCTCGCGAGCCCGCTCAAGCAGTTCTTCCTTCGTCCGATCCTCGTAGTCCTCGGCTTCGCCGCCGCGTTTGCCGACCTCTGAACGGCCCTCGGCCGCCGACGCGTTCGAGATGCGCGCCGCCTTCTCCTTGCTCATTCCTTCATCGCGAAGTGCTTCGTACTGATCCGGGTCCTTGATCGACGACCCGGGTGACTTGCCCCGTGGCATGAGATCTCCTCTCCGACAGCCGAACTCCTGTCGAGTCCGGTCTGAGACGGGATGTACCCGAATTGCTCCGACCTATGCACCGACGACTGCGAGGACGGGATGGAGCGTCACGTATCGATGGCGTTCCATGCGGTGACGATGCGATCGACGACCTGGTCGACGTCGTCGTGCCGAACCGCCAGACGAACGTCGACGCCGGTGTCGGTGTCGGAGTGGGCGTCGGCGTCACCGACATCATCGGGATCACCGTCGAGCCGGACGACCCACACGTCGGTGTCGCCGGAGTCGTCGGTCCGGCGGCCGAGCACGAACGCCGGTGTCGCGACGACCGCTCCACAACTCGTCCGGGTTGCAGTGTGGAACCACGCGCACACCGCGTCGCGAGGCGTCGATTCGGCGTCGCTGTCTGACGCAGCGAGCATCGCCTCGGGCGTCGCCGTCCCGTCGAGGAACGGCCGGTGCAGTCGCCGAGCGAGCGAGAGGCCGACCCGCGATGCCTGAACGTGATCGTCGCTCGCGACGACGATGTGTTGCTGACGGCGATCATTGCGAGGTCGCATCGCGCTCTCGCTCCACTGGCATCACTGGCATCGGTTCACTGAGGGCCGACGTACGGCGAATCGTGCGCACGTGCGTCGACGAGTCCAGATGGCTCGTGCACATGAGGTCGTCTCCGTTGTGGGAGTCGGGCACCGAGGTCTTGGGTGGCGGACGAACGTCGCCGGGGTCCGGGGCGACGGTCTCAGTCAACCACGCCGTGACCGCGCGCGCCATCGCGACCGCGCAGACGACCACGGACGCCATGCGCGAGTCGCTCTCGGCCCGATCGCGCGAATGAGCCAGCGGCACCGCGGGTACGAGAACGGTGCGGGCCGGCCGAGCGACTGCCTGGCCGGCCCGCCCAACACAGCACAACGATTCAGCGAAAGGACGTGACACCATGGCGAACACATGGACGTATCGCGAGAACATCCATCGGGCGGACACGGATTTGAGCGGCTTCGACGTCGAGGCGACCGACGGCGGCATCGGAAAGGTCGACGAGGCCACGAGCGATCGTGACCACATCATCGTCGACACCGGGTTCTGGATCTTCGGCAAGCGCCGACTCCTGCCCGCCGGCGTCGTGACTCGTGTCGACTACGACGACGAGAAGGTCTACGTCGACATGACCAAAGACCAGATCAAGGAAGCACCCGATCTCGACGAGACGGTCGATCGCACGAGTGGCGACTGGGACCGAGACCGCGATCGCTACACCACGTACTTCGAGCCCTACATCTGGTGACACCGCCATCTGGTGCATTGCCATCCAGTGCACAGTGCACCGCCGCTCCTTGCGTCGGCGCACACGGTGTCTGACACCGTGTGCGGCGACGCACGCGATCGGAAGCAGGGGCGAGCAGCGGGAATAGTTCGTCGCGATCCGGGTACGACCTCTTCGAGACCAACTCAGCACAACGAGGTGATCAGCATGAACAACACACCATGTCGAATCGTCGAAGGTGGAGCGAGCGAACGATGAGCGCCACCAAGTTCGGACTGACGTTGTCGAGCGAGGAACACGGCCCGCAGCGACTCGTCGAACTGGCCTCACTCGCCGAGGCTGCCGGATTCGACTTCGTCTCGATCTCCGACCACTTCCATCCGTGGATCCCGGAACAGGGCCACTCTCCCAACGTCTGGCCGGTGCTGGGTGCCATAGCGGCGACGACCGAACAGCTCGAGATCGCGGTGGGCGTGACTTGCCCGATCATGCGAATCCACCCAGCGATCCTGGCGCACCTCACGGCGACGACGGCGGGGCTCTGCGACGGTCGCTTCACGTGGGGTGTCGGTTCGGGCGAAGCGCTCAACGAGCACGTCCTCGGCGACCGATGGCCACCGGCGCCGCAGCGCATCGAGATGCTCCGCGAGGCGGTCCACCTGATCCGTGAACTGTGGACCGGCGAGAACGTGACCTTCTCCGGCGACCACTTCCACGTCGAGAACGCGCGCATCTACGACCCGTCGGAGCATGAGATTCCACTCGTCGTGTCGGCGTTCGGTGACCGTGCCGCCGGCGTCGCTGCCGAGGTCGGCGACGGACTCTGGATCACCGGTACCGACGGCCCGATCGACGTGTGGAAGGAAGCTGGCGGTTCGGGACCGGTGTACTCACAGCTGTCGTTCTGCTGGGCGGAGGATCGCTACGAGGCCCTCGACACGGTCGCTCGCATCTGGCCGAACACTGCGGTGCCCGGTCAGCTCAGCCAAGACCTGCCCACACCCGAGCACTTCGAGATGGCCACATCGATCGTGACGAAGGAGATGCTGGCCGAGCAGGTCGTCCACGGACCCGACCTGGACCCGCTCGTCGAGAACGTCGAGCGTGCAGTGGCGGCCGGCGTCGACCACGTCTACTTCCATCAGATCGGTTCCGACCAGGAGGCGTTCTTGCAGGTCTGGAAGGACGAGTTGGCTCAGCGCCTTCGCTCGGGCAGCGGCTCGTAGCGACGGGCCGACGCGCGCGACGAGCCCATCGGCGGCGCCTCGGATCGAACGTCGCCGCCAGTCGGATCAGACGGGTTCGAGTTCTTCGAATCGGCGCCGGGCGGCGCGGACATCGGGGAGGTGTTGCTCGGTCCAGTCGCGCATGGCCGCGAGCGGCTCGGTCACGGTTCGGCCGAGGTCGGTGAGCGAGTACTCGACCTGCGGTGGTCGCTTCTGAGCGAGCACGGTCCGCTCGACGAGTCCGTCCTGTTCGAGGCGTCGGAGCGTCTGCGTGAGCATCTTCTGCGTGATGCCCGGGATGGCGCGTCGCAGCTCACCGAAACGATGCACGCGCTCTTCGAGTCTGCCGATGATCAACGCCGACCACTTCGAGGCGACGAGGTCGAGAATGTCACGGCACGGGCACTCGGCCGAGTAGAGGTCGCCGAAGTGTTCGGGGTCGTCGCAGGAGTCGTGATCCACCGAGAGGGCGACAATTCCCTGTTCACCAGTGGTTTCCATCGGGTACCTACCTGTCTTGAGAGTGCCTTCTTGCGTTCGGGTACTACAGAGATCATCCTGGATCACATGACGGAAAGCAACCCCCAGATGCATGCGATCGTCCGACACGACGACGGCTCACTGTCGCAACAGCAGGTCGATCGACCGACCCCCGGACCGACCGAGGTGCTGATCAAGAACGCGGCGGCCGGCATCAACCCGGTCGACTGGAAGATTCGAGCGAACGGTGACGCCTTCGGCACGTTCGACGCCGCCCGCCCGATGATCCTCGGGTGGGACGTCGCCGGCGAAGTGGTCGAGGTCGGCGCGGGCGTCACACGCTTCGAGGTCGGTGACCGAGTGTTCGGCATGCCTCGATTCCCACGACCTGCCGAGGCCTACGCCGAGTACGTCGTCGCCGGGTCGCGCGAGGTCGCCAGGACGCCCGCTGCGCTCTCCGACATCGAGGCCGGCGCGCTGCCGCTCGCAGTGCTGACCGCCTGGCAGGCGGTGGTCGACACGCTGCACATCGGTGAGGGCGACCGCTTGCTCGTCCACGCCGCGTCAGGAGGCGTCGGCCACCTCGCGGCACAGATCGCCAAGGCCCGCGGCGCAGAGGTGTGGGGAACCGCATCGGCCAAGAACCACGACGCCCTGCGCGACCTGGGCGTCGATCACCTCATCGACTACCGGACCGAGCGTTTCGAGGAGATCGCCGTCGACATGGACGCGGTGCTCGACCTCGTCGGCGGTTCGGAGCACGCCGAGCGATCCGTGAAGAGTCTTCGCCGTGGCGGTCGACTCGTCGTCGTTCCCGGCGGCGACGCGATCCCACCCGCATCAATGCTCGACGACGCAGGCGTGAGCGCGACGTGGATCCTCGTCGAACCCGACTACGCATCGCTCGAAGCCGTGGCGGCGATGATCGAGGCCGGCAGTCTGCGCGTCGTCGTGGGCGACACCCGGCCGCTCGACCGACTGGCAGAACTCCACGAGATCGGCGAGACCGGTGGCCCGATGGGCAAGCTCGTCGCCACCATCGGCTGATCGGCGAGCACGATGACGCACCACGACACACACTTCGCGCCGATCAACCGCGGCTACGACTCGGTGTTTCGACCTGGCCGTCTGAGCGTGGGCCTCGTCGCCCCGATCGAGAACCACCACGGGCCGATACCGACGATGGACCGACACCTCGAGCGTGTCCGCCTCGCCGAAGAGCTCGGCTTCGCCGCGGTGTGGCTGCGCGACGTGCCGTTCAACGTCGACTCGTTCGGTGACGCCGGACAGCTCCACGACCCCTTCGTCTACCTCGGACTGCTGGCCGGCGCCACCGAGCGGATCGCGCTCGGCACGGCGAGCATCGTGCTCCCATTGCGACACCCCGCACACGTCGCGAAGGCGGCTGCCAGTGCCGACGTCCTGTCGGGCGGAAGGGTGATCCTCGGTGTTGCGTCGGGCGATCGCCCCGACGAGTTCCCGGCGATGAACGTTCCGTTCGAGGAGCGCGGCGAACGCTTCCGCGAATCGTTCGAGTACCTGACGCGGATGGCCGATGAACGGCCGCGTTTCACGAACTCGTTCGGCACGACGAACACGGCGATCGACCTGCTCCCCAAGCCGACCGGTGGCCGACTGCCGCTCATGATCACCGGATCGAGCCGGCAGACACCCGAGTGGGTCGCTCGGCACGGCGACGGCTGGATGACGTATCCGAGAGCGAATGCGGTTCAGACGAGTCACGCGATCGACCAGTACCGCGATGCGGTCGACGCCGCCGGCCGCGACATGCAACCGGTGATGCAACCGCTCTACATCGACCTGGCCGACGACCCGTCGGAGCGGATGCGTCCGATCCACCTCGGCTACCGACTCGGCGTCGACCGACTGGGCGAGCATCTGCGCTCGCTCGAGGCGGCAGGTGTCAACCATGTCGCCCTCAATCTGCGGTTCAACACCTCGCCCGTCGAGCCGACGCTCGAGACACTCGCCAACCACCTCCTCCCCGACTTCACGCACCAAGGAGCACTCACATGTCAACCATCATGATCACCGGCGCCACCGACGGCATCGGTCTCGCCACCGCCGAACACCTCGCAACGCTCGGCCACCAGCTCGTCCTCCACGGCCGCAATCCGGTCAAGCTCGACGCCGCCCGCAAGGCGGTCGAGGCTCGTCGCGCCGGCTCGGTGACGGCCACGCTCATCGCCGACCTGTCGATGTTGGCCGAGGTCGATGCGCTCGCCGATGCCGCCGCCGATCTCGGCCTCGATGTGCTGATCAACAACGCCGGCGTCTACCACACCGACCGCCCGGTGACGACCGACGGCCTCGACGTGCGATTCGTCGTCAACACGATCGCTCCCTACCTGCTGACACGCCGACTGCTCCCGAACCTGCCGCCGAACGGGCGGGTCGTGAACCTCTCGTCGGCCGCCCAGGCTCCGGTCGACCTACGCGCGCTCGCCGGTGACCGGCGACTCGGCGATGGTGCTGCATATGCGCAGAGCAAGCTGGCGATCGCGATGTGGACGCGTCACATAGCCACCGAGATCGGCGCCGATGGCCCGGTCATCGTGGCCGTCAACCCGGGTTCGCTGCTCGCCACCAAGATGGTGCGCGAGGGCTACGGCATCGCCGGCAACGACATCCGCATCGGCGTCGACGCGCTCACCCGCGCGGCGACCGGCGACGAGTTCGCCGCCGCGTCAGGTCGCTACTTCGACAACGACTCCGGCCGGTTCGCCAGCCCGCACCCCGATGCCCTCGACGCAGGCATGAACGCCGCCCTCGTGGCCGCCCTCGACGAGCAGATCGCCGCGCTCACGTCTTCCTGACCCACCCTGACCGTCGTTCGGCGGTCACGAGCCCGACGGACGGCTGCGTTGCGCCGCCGTCCACCACGTCCCGTCGGCGCGAGCGCCGGCGCCATCCCGCTAGGGCGCAGCAGCGGACGTCGTTTCGCACGCGATGAGCATCTGGCGGAGGCTCGATTCGGTCGCGGCACGGTTGCGCTTCGAACCGACCGACTCGGCGACGAAGCGCGCCTCGCGCTCGACGACGGCGGGGACGGCCGCGCTGATCAACTCGAACCCCTGCGGCGACAGCGTGATGAGCGTGCCTCGCCGATCGTGCGGGTCGGGATGGCGTTCGATCAATCCCGCATTCTCGAGGCGATCGAGTCGTTTCGTCGTGCCGCCCGACGAGAGCATCAGTGACTGCTGAAGATCGCGGATCTTGATCGCGTCGTCGACGGCGCGGCGACGAAGCGTCGCGAGCATGTCGAAGTCGCCGACCGAGAGTCCGTACTCGCCGAGCGTCTCCTCTCGCGCCGCCTCGAGATATCGAGCGAGGCGCAGGATGCGGCCGGTGATGCGGAGACCCTCGACATCGGTCTGCGGCGACCAACCCCGCACCCCGTCGACGATCTCGTCCATGGCGTCGGCATCTCGTTTCTCATCCACGAAACAATCTTACCAGAAAGTCTCTTGACATCGAGCTTTCGGTTGTCGATACTGAATGTCTCACGCCAGCAAGATACTTCTTGGCGTGTTACTTCACGAGAACTGCAACTGGAGGCAGACATGCACACAACACACACCCATCCCGACAAGGTCCTGGTCGTGGCGGCCAGCACCCGCACCGGCTCGATCAACCAGGCGCTGGCCGGTCACATCGCCGAGCTGCTCGACGCTGCCGGACACGCCGAACTCGTCGACCTTCGCCAACACGTCCTGCCGCTCTACGACGGCGACCTCGAAGCCCGCGATGGCATCCCCGCTGCAGCCGTGGCCCTCGCCGCCGAGATCGCATCAGCCGATGCGCTCGTGATCGTGTCACCCGAGTACAACGGCACGTTCTCGCCGCTGCTCAAGAACACCATCGACTGGGTCAGCCGAGTCGACGCAGCGGCGCTCGCCCACCTCCGGATCCTCGTCGCCTCGGCCAGCCCCGGACGGGGTGGTGGCGCCAACGGCGCCGCGATGGTCTGCACCTGGCTCAGGAACATGGGCCTCGACGTCGCCGATCGCACGCTCACCGTCGGCGAGGCGTCGATCGGATCGGACGGGGCGCTCGTCGGCCTCGACGACGTCGCGCTGGACAGCTTCGTCGGCCAGTGCGTCCTCGAACGTTCGACGAACTGAACCGTTCAGGAAGGAACAACCTGCCATGTACGTCCCACCGCAACCCCGCACCCCCTTCGGCGAGGCCGACCGTCGACCGCCACGATCACGATTCGCTACAGCTCGCACCGCCGGCGTCCTCTACGTGATCATCATCGTCTGCGGCCTCTTCGCCGAGCTCGGTGTGCGCTCCCGACTCATCGAGTCGGACGACCCTGCGACGACCGCGCAGAACATCATCGATGCCCCGGTGCTGTTCCGGGCCGGCCTCGCTGCCGACATCGTCATGTTCCTCGCCGACGTCGCCATCGCGGTCGTGCTCTACCAACTCCTTCGCCCACTCGGCCGAACGCTGTCGCTGCTCGCCGCAGCCTTCCGCATGACGCAGACCGCGGTCATCGGCCTGAACCTGCTCAGCATGTTCCAGGCCGTCAGGATCCTCGACGACGCCGACCATCTCGGCGCGTTCGACGACGACCAGACCGCCTCACTCGCGCTGCTCCACCTCGAGGCGCACGAGTACGGCTACATCCTCGGCTTGGCGTTCTTCGGCGCCAGCACGCTGACCGTCGCCTACCTCGCGCTCACATCAGGACAGATGCCGAGACCCCTCGGCGTGTTGCTCTGCCTCGCCGGCACCGGCTACCTGATCGACACGTTCAGCCACTTCCTCGTCGCCGGCTACGACGGGTCGGCCTCGCCGATCATTCTGGCCCCGGCCCTGATCGCCGAGGTCTGGTTCGCACTGTGGCTGCTCACGAAGGGGCGCCGGCTCGAACGACTCGCCGACGAGACCAGCACGGTCGGCGGGGTCGACGTCGGAAGCCATCACATGGTCGGAGCGACGTCGTGAGTCGGCAGACGTCGGTCCTGCTCGCCCCGAGCTCGTGGTCGCCCGACCACACAGACAGGCTCACCGACAGCGACCTCTTCGACGCTGCGTCCCGTCTCCTGTCGTCATCGAGCGCCGATGCGAACTCGTTCACGCTGCACGCTCCACTCGAACTGATGGCCCGGGCCCGGCTCCTTCCGCTGGTCAGCCCATCCCGGCGGACGGCAGCGAGACGACGAATCGCCCACATCGCCGAGACCTGGGCCGAGACGGCCGCCACCGCGGCGGCCCCCGCCTCAGGCAGCGAGTCGACCCCGATCGAACGCCCGCTCGACGTGCTGCGAAGCGCTCTGGAAGACGGCGATCCCGATTCGGCCGACCGTGCATTCGTCGCGCTGTGTGCCGCACGGACGCCGGCAGAGATCGTCGGTGACCTCGCCGGCCTCGTCCTCGGGCTCCTCGGTGGGGCCGCCCACGGAGCGATCTTCCTCGAACTGCTCCCCCAGTTCCGGCCGACATCCGGCATCAACCCGGCGCTCATGGGCCGCACCGTGATCGGCGACATCGCAAGGCACCCTGACTGGCGGCTTCGGTGGCTCGACGAACCGAGCCCAGCACCGTCCGATGCCTCGCTGTTCGAACGTCTCACGTCGCCGCGTGCCGAGGGCCGCCCGTCGAGTCACTTCGTGCAGCCGACCATGGCCCTCGTCGACGACACGGGGCTCGCCCACCGGGCGTTGGCCGACGTGACCCAGCACCTGACGATCGATCAGGCACGCCGCGAGTTGCTGCCGATCGCCGCCATGTCGATGCTGCAAGACGACCCGGCCAACGCTCCGTACGGATGGACTCACTGCCTGACCCTGCCCGCTGCTGCACTGGCCATCGGCGACCGGACCGACGACCCGCAGCGCGCCGTCGACGTGGCGGCCACCTTCGTGCTCGGCTTCCGAGCGACGCAGAGCTCGACCGCGATCGACCCGAGCTGGGCTCCCGAACCTCCGCAACGCTTCATCGCCGAGGTGGAACGGCTCCACCCGGGCGCCGCCGCCGCGACGACATGGCACGCCGACACGGCAATGCGGGCGAGCATCGTCCAGCGCCTCGTCGACCACGCGGCGACTCATCGCGACGCGCACCTGGTGAAGTACACGCTCGCCTGTCTCGACGCCGCCGAACACGACCCCTCCAACGAACACCTCTTCCTCGCTGCGGCGGCATTCCTCGCCGCGTGGTGGAACGAACACGATCTCGCCGAAGGAGCGACGACATGAACATCACCATCTTCGGAGCGACCGGCCAGGTCGGTCGACGCGTTCTCGACGAAGCGATGCTTCGAGGCCACCAGGTCACCGCCGTGTCGCGCAGCGCGGTCGCACACGTTGCAGTCGACTCCACCTCCTGGGAGACGGGCGACGCCCGTGTGCCCGATGACGTGGTGCGTCTCAGCCGTGGACGAGACGTGGTGATCAGTGCGACCTCGGGGCCGCGCAGCGGCGGTGACGAGCTGGCCATCACCGCCGACGCATTGCTCCGTGGCGTCACCACTACCGGTGCTCGACTCATCGTCGCCGGTGGTGCCGGCCCGCTCGTGGTCCCCGGTTCCGATGGACGACTCGTGCTCGACGATCCCCGCTTCGTTCCGGAGCCGATCCGTGGCGTCGCCCGCGCTTGCGTCGACCAACTCGATGCGCTGCGGCGCAGCTCGGGAGTCGACTGGACCTACTTCAGCCCCTCCGCCGACCTGTTGCCGGGAGAACGTACCGAACGATTCCGCGTCGCCCGGGACGAACTGGTCGTCGACAGCGACGGTGCATCGACGATCTCGTTCGAGGACGCTGCCGTCGCGATCCTCGACGAAGTCGAGCGCCCGAAGCATCAGCGAACCGTGTTCACCGCCGGGTACTGACCTCGGTCACGGATGAACGAAGCATTCATCGGATCCTTCGCGAATCCTTACATACGAGGCGTACGTTCCGATCGTGTTCCCTCGACGACGCAACTCCAGTCGATACAGACAGGCGCTGAAACGGCGTCCGGTTCGGTCGTTCGCGACGGTGGGAGTGCTCACCATCACGGCGGGGTGCGGCGACGACGATGCCGCGGTCTTCGACGGCGCGCAGATTCCAGCCGTCGTTCCGGCGGACGACAGCGTGCCGACGAGTTCCGCCGACGACGAATCCGACGGCTCCGACCCGGGCGCTCTGTCGACCGGGCAATCGACGACGACCGACGATGCCGCAACGCCCGCATCGACTCCCGCCGAGCCAACCGCGCCGGACGACGGCGAGGTCGCCGCGTCCGCCCTCCCCACCGGCGGCGAGTTGCTGGTCGAGTTCACGTTCGCCCCGACGTCGTCGGGGGAACGGATCCACAACCCGTACATCGCCGTGTGGATCGAGGACCTCGACGGGAACCTCGTCGACACGATCAGCCTCTGGTACGAGACCGGCGGACGCGGCTCGCGCTGGCTACGGACGCTTCGACAGTGGAGCGATCTCACCGAAGAGGTGGTCGACTCGACCTCGTCGGGTGCCACCCGACCGGCGGGCACGTACACAGTCGCCTGGGACGGACTCGACGCTGACGGAGCCGCCATCGCGCCGGGGACGTACCAACTGTTCGTCGAGGCTGCCCGCGAAGACGGTCCGTACGAGTTGTCGAGCACGCTCGTCGACTTCGACGGCTCCGAATTCGAAGCCGTACTCCCCGACGACGGCGAGCTGACGAACCTGACTGCGCGGGTCGTGGCGTGACCGCACTCGACGATCCGCTGCTCGCGACGCGCCCATCGGAGCGTTCTGCCGGACCCGTTCACCAGCGTCCGGCTCCATCGAGATCGACGGCCTCGCGCAGCGGTCAGAAGTGGTCGCGGCTCATCCACGTGTACGCGAGCATGATCGCGTTCACGGTCGTGTTGCTGTTCGCGTTCACCGGGTTGATGCTCAACCATCCGACGTGGACGCTCGGCGACGAGGCGAACATCACGGTGTCGACCGGCGAGTTGCCGGTCGAGCTCTACCTCGACGATGGTGCGCTCGACTACCTCACGTTGTCGGAGTTCGCTCGCAACGAGTTGGGAGCGAACGGCGAGGTCACGTCGTTCGGCGAGGCCGGCGGATCCGCTTCGATCGTTTACGCCAACCCTGGCTACACCGCCGACCTGGTGGTCGACATCGAGACGTCCACCTACGAGTTCTCGGCCGAGCAGCAGGGTTGGGTGGCGGTGTTGAGCGACTTCCACACCGGCACCGACACAGGTGGTGCGTGGTCATGGGCGGTCGATGCTGCGGCCATCTTCTTGATCGTCGTGTCACTGAGCGGCATCGTGCTGCAGTTCTTTCTGCGCAAGCGCCGTCGCTCCGCCTACGTCAGCGCCGCCGCGGGCAGCGCGATCATCGTGGGTCTCATCGTCGTCGCACTCATGTGACCCTGCCGCTCTCGCCGACCCGTCGCGCTCGCCATCGAACATTGGCGAGAGTCGAGTGATCAGCGAGCACGGCCATGACCGCAACGCCGGCCGCGTCGGCGGTCGGGACGATCTCGTCCGGGCCGGCAAGCGCGAGCGCTGTCGCCCACGCGTCGGCGGCTTCGGCCGAGTCGGCGATCACGCTGACCGACGCGGCGCCATGCGCGGGCTGCCCGGTGCGAGGGTCGATGATGTGCGAGAACCTGTGGCCGTCGATCTCGACACTTCGCCGAGCGCTGCCGCTGGTGGCGAGTCCTCCGCGGCCGAGGATCACTCGGTCGACGGGCGCTGCGTTGTCGTAGGGGCGGAACGGGTCATCGATCGCGATCACGGTGTCGCCCGGTCCGGCCCGAGCGATGTCGCCGCCGGCGCTCACGACGATCGCTGCGTTCGGCGCGGTCGCCTGCGCCGCGCGCAGTGCACGGTCGACGATCCAGCCCTTTCCAAATGCGTGCAGATCGAGGTCGGTGCAGTCGCCGACGCGTCGCACCTCACCGTCGTCGGTGATCTCGTACCCGGGCTGGGCGAGCAAGCGCCGCGCTGCGTCGACCTCGCGGTCCGCTGGCACGTGCCCAGCGGCGGCCGATCGACGCCACAGCTCGGTCAACGCTCCAGCGCGGGGATCGAGCGCCCCGTTGGTGCGCGTCGCCCACCAACGCGCGCGAATCAGGAGGCCGGCGAACTCGTGCGGCATGTCGTCGCCGGTCAACTCGTCGCGCTTCCAGCGCTCCAGCGCGCTGTCGTGTCGATGGCGACTGAGCATCGCTTCGAGCCGGTCGATCTCCGCCACGACGAGCGAGTCGACTTTTCGCGCCAGACGGGCATCGGCGCGCTCGACCGTGACCGCCACGACCGTCCCGAGCAAGGGACTGTGCGTGAACACCTCTCGGTTGCCGGCAACGCTCGATCGTTCAACCATCGAGTTCGAGTGTGGCCTGTTCGGTCACGGCGATCCGGACGTCGACCGATTCTGCGTCAGGGACGGCGAGCGCGAGCGCGCTGCCCAGGTCGTCGAGGTCGCCAGGGCCCGACGGCCCACTGAGCACGATCGTTGCGACGGGGCCGCCGACGTCCACCGAGATCACCTCGTAGTCACGGTCGCCGATCCACCGTTCGATGGCTGCGGTGGCGCGTTCGGACGTGACCGCGTCCTCGTTGACCGCCGCCGTGTTGATGACGAGCGCGGCGAACACCACGACTGCGACTGCTCCGAGGCCGATCGTCCACCAGTCGAGCGTCCATCGGCGCTTCGACTCAGCTGCCGCCGCTCCCGTGACAAGGAATGTCAACGCTCCCATCGCAATGATCGCCATCGCGTTGGCACCGAAGAGCAGGAACGCTCCGATGGCGTCGTCGGCAGCGCCGAGTTGCGCGGTGATTCCGACCACCGCGAGGGGCGGAACGAGGGCGATGGCCACAGCGACGCCCGGCAGCGCGTCGGACACGTCGCGACGCGACAGCGCATACGCGCCGGCGGCACCCGCAGCGAGAGCGATGACCAGATCGAGCAGCGTGGGTGAGGTGCGCGAAACGATCTCGGCGTTGGACGCCACGTCGGTGCCACTCCCGAACATCGCTGACATGAGGTAGCCGACCCCGATCGCCACGGCCGTGCCGAGCAACGCCACGAAGCTCTCTCGACGCAGTTCCTCGGTCAATCCGACGACCAGCGACAACGACATGCCCATGAACGGCGTGAGCAGCGGTGCCACGAGCATCGCGCCGATGACCACCGCCGTGGAGTCGGCGAGCACGCCAAGGGAGGCGATCGCCGAGGCGAACGACATCAACACCACGAACCGGAACACCCGCGACCGCCAACCGGCCCCCGTGTAGAGCACCTTGTCTCGAACCGGTTCGCCTGCCGCTGCGTCCGACGCCCGCTCGATGATCGCCCTCGCGCCGCGATCCATGATCTCGCCGAAGCGATGCTTCGCCGACAGTTCACTGTCGCGCCGAGCACGGGCCAGCCCCGTACCGGCGACGACGACAGCGAGTGCGCCACTCACACCGAGCGCGAGCGACAACAGTTCGCGGTCGTAGTAGACGAACAACGTGGCAGCAGCGACGAACACGCTGAACGCCGCCGCACTCGCGAGACGACCGAGTCGGCCGAGTACCCATCGCGAGGCGAGCGCGCCGACGATCACGACGACGATGCCGCCGACGCGCGTGACCGGTTCGATGAAGCGGGGTCCGTCGAGTCGCAACAGCACCCCGCCGACGATCGACACGATGCCGAACGGGAACAGCCGCCAGTGCCGTCCACGCCACGAGAAAAAAGAGAGGGTGGCGCCCGCGAGGACGAGCGCGGTCGCGATCCGCTCGGGAGGACGTTCGCTCGACGGTGCGGTCGCAGCGATCAGCGCGGCGACACCGATGGCGGCGATTCCCCAGACGACCGGCACCGACCACCATCGGCACGACGGCTGGTCGGCAAGGTCCGGCATCGGTCCGGACTCGGTGGCGTCAGCGTTCGACGAGTCGATCATGGGCCTGCAGGGGCGAACGAGAACACGGACATTCGGCGGACGGTAGATCATCACCCTGTGAGAACTCTGGGAACTGCTTCCGAGTTCTCGGCCTCGACGGCAATGGCGCGTGCCCGACATGGTCCCGCCACGTCTCTCGATCCTTTGTTTCTCTTTCGACGCTGCGACACGTCGCTTTACCCGGTGACACGAGCGTGGTGGATGTCGACAACGACATCGCCGGAGACTCCGGCTCGATCCAACCGAAAGGGAACACCATGAACAAGAACCTCACCCGTGCAGTGCTGACCGCAGCGATCGTCGCCGGTGGCGCCGTGAGCGTCGGCAGCGTCGTGGCCCAGGCCAGCGATGACGGCATCGCCGACACCTCGACGGAGCCGGTCGGGCTGCAGACGCTCGACGACGTGACGGTCGACGACACCGACGGCGAGCAGCGCGACGGGCGCGGCTGCAACGACGATGCCGTGGCAGAAGCGCTCGGCATCACCACCGACGAACTGAGCGTCGCTCAGGAGTCGGGGATGTCGATCGCCGACATCGCCGCGGCGCAGGGCGTCGAGATCGATGCGGTCGTCGACGCCATCGTCGACGGGAAGGCCGAGCGACTCGATGCGAAGGTGGCCGCCGGTGACCTCACCGCCGAGGAGGCTCAGGAACGTCTCGACCGGGCCGAAGACCGCGCGCTCGACCGTGTGGTCGGCGACGAGACCGAGAGCTGATCCGACAGCGTCCGCGATCCTTACCCTCCTCCCCCATCTCCCGACCGGTGGCGGCGTCGTTCCTCGTGAACGGCGCCGTTCCGCGAGCCGGCCCGTTCAGAGGGGCAGGGCGGTCGAGCGCTTCACGACCTTCATCGCGAGTTGCGAGGTGAGTTGTTGGACGTGCGGCAGCGTGGCGAGCACGTCCATGTACAGCGTCTCGAACGCAACGGCGTCGGCGGCGACGACGCGGAGGAGGTAATCGGGCTGGCCCATCATCCTGCTGGCCTCGGTGATGTTGGGAGCGTCGGCGATCGCTGCTTCGAAGTCGAGCATCGTGGTGCGGGTGACCTCGCGCAGCGTCACCCACACGAGCGCCTCGTAGCCGCTACCGACCGCATCGCGATCGAGCAGCGCGACGTAGCCCGTGATGAGGCCCGTCGCCTCGAGGTTGCGAACGCGTCGGAGGCACGACGACGGACTCAGTCCGACGATCGCCGCCAGCTCGTTGTTGGCGATTCGACCGTTGACCTGCAGTTGGTGGAGAATTGCACGATCGACGTCATCCATGACCGTCGATTCTACGATCAGCCGTGATCGGCGCGAACTACGCCAGCGGCTACCAGGTCCGTCGTGCAAGAGTGGGCCGCATGGAGTCGACGTACGACGTGGTCTGGCCGAAGTCCCCCCGAGGTGTGCAGCAGACAGCGCTCGCTCCTCGCCTCGACACGCTCGACGGCAAGCGTGTCGCGTTCCTGTGGGACTTCCTGTTCCGTGGCGACGAGGTCTTTCCGGAGGTCGAGGCCGAACTGCGGCGCCGCTTCCCGACCGTCGACATCGTCGGCTACGACGAGTTCGGCAACACGCACGGTGCCGACGAGAAGGAGATGGTCGCCGGGCTCGCGGAGGGGTTGACGCATCGACACATCGATGCCGTCGTCTCCGCCATGGGGTGTTGAGGCAGCTGTACGCCCGCCGTGATGCGGGCATCCATCGCAGCTGAAGCAGCCGGCATTCCCTCGGTGTCGATCGTGTGCGAAGGCTTCGTCACCCAGGCCGCCGCGACCGGTCGCGGGCACGGCTTCGACGGCTTGCCGCTCGCCGTGCTCCCCGGCCACGTCGACGCGCAGTCGAGCGACGTACTGCTCGCCAACGTGCGCGAGATCGCCGTCGATCGGATCGTCGCCGGCCTGACCGAACCCGTCGCGGTCGGCGACGCCGAGGTTGCCGAGCCGAGCGCGCTCGACGTCGCCGCGTCGGGGACGATCGACGAGATCTATCGGACGTACCTCGCGCACGGCTGGTGCGATGGCATGCCCTTCATCCCGCCGACCCGCGAGCGCGTCGACGACTTCATCGCGGTCACGGCGCACGACCCGTGGAAGCGACTCGGCATCGCCCCGTCGTCGGGTCGCGACGTGACGATCTGGTCGATCGCGGTGAACGCGGTGATGGCCGGGTGCGAGCCGGCACACCTCCCGGTCCTCATCTCCGCGGCACAGATCCTGCTCGATCCGCGCTACGGAGCAGAGCACTCGGGCAACACGACGGGCGCCGACGCGTTGATGATCGTGTCGGGTCCGTCGGTGAACGACCTCGGCTTCAACCACGGCCAAGGTGCGCTGCGCGACGGGCACCACGCGAACACCACGGTCGGTCGTTGGTTGCGGTTGTTCCTGCGCAACGTATTCGGCTTCACTCCCGACGAACACGACAAGGCGACGTTCGGCAACTCGGCCCGCGTCGTCCTCGCCGAAGACATGGACGCCCTCGCCGAGATCGGCTGGGGACCGCTCGCGGCCGACTTCGGTTTCGACCGCACCGACGACGTGCTGACGATGGCGCGCTTCAACTCGGGGGCGATCGTCGGCAGCGTCTTCGGCTCGTCCCCCGACGAGGTGGTCCCCTACCTCGCCGACGGGCTGGCGCGGATCAGCGGATGGGATCTCACCCACGTGTACGGGTTGGGCCAGGCCCAGTATCGACCGCTGCTCGTCGTGTCGCCGATCATCGCTCGCATGTTCGCCGCCGCCGGATGGTCGAAGAACGACGTGCGCGCCGCACTGTTCGAGCACGCGCGCATCCCGGCGTGGCGTTTCGAGAAGCTGATCGGCGAGTGGAGCAACCTCACCTCGGGGCGCCGCACGCTCGTCGAGTTGGCCGATGCCGGCCACGTGCCCGCCGTGTTCGCCGAGTCGGGCGACCCGGACCGCCTGGTTCCGATCGTGACCGACCCGTCGAAGTTCGCCATCGCAGTCGCTGGCGATCCGACGCGGACCAACGCGTACGTGTTGAGCAACGACGGGCCGCACGGCGACTGGACGGCCCGCACGATCGACCGGTCGACCTCGACCGACCTCGTCTGCGGCATCTTCTGACGGCGTCCGAAGCCGAGGAGGTCGCGTCGTGCCGAGTCGCGTCGGCCTCGACGCGACTCGCGGGCCCTGGCGCGTCGTCAGCGCGGCCGCAGGACCGCCTGGGTCTGGGTCACCTTGGCGACGAGTCGTTGCTCGTGGCGGATCTCGGTCTCGACGACGATCGTGGTCGACCCGACGTGGAGCGGCGTCGCTGTCGCCACGACCGAGCCCTCGGTGACGCCGCCGAGGAAGTTGGTCTTCGATTCGATGGTCGAGGTGCCCGTGGCTCCCTCGGGGAGATTGAGGAACGCCGACGCTCCACCCGCCGAGTCGGCGAGCGCCATGAGCGCGCCACCGTGCAGGAGGCCGCCGCTCGTGCAGAGCGCGTCCGTCCAGTCCATGGTGAGTTCGACGCGCTCTGGCGTCATGGCCATCGCGGAGATGCCGAGCGTGTCGCACAGTGGCATCGCGCTGCGGATGAAGCTGGTCGCATCGGTGCTCTCGGTCATGGGTCCTCCGTCTCGTTCCGAGCCGATCGCCCGGTCACCCATCGACGCTAGAGATGCCGGGCACGCCTGTCCAGGCCTCGTGGCCCGTGCTGGCCACGTCGTGTCGTCGGCCGTGCAGCCGACCCGTGTGGCGGATCAGCCGATGGTCTCGTCGGCGGGGTCGGCTTCGGTAATTGCCCGGCCGGCGTGCATGAGCGTCACCGGCCCCGACTCCGACACCACGATCACGATCGAGTGAGGGTCGTCGTGCGAGTAGCGGAGCGCGGACGTGTGACGCATGCCCCCGATCGGGCTGATCGACTGCTCGGCGACCGACGACGGGGCGAGCCGGATTCCGAGCGCGGTCAGCGTGGCCGTGCCGTCGAACACCGCTGCGCCGTCGGTCTGGGAGAGCGCGTGCGCGAGTGCGGCCTCTTCTCCGACCTTGCCGACTCGGAGCGGCGGTGCGTTGTGGATGAGCGATTCGTGTCGATGCGGCGGCACGGCGTGTGGAGTCGGCCGCCAGATCAGCGTCGCCCCGATGCGATGCCCGCCGAGCTTGTGGATCGCGAAGCGCAGGAGTGGGCGCACCCCACCGACCGGGAGGTCGGGAGCGACGGTCGAGAGGCGCGCGATCCAGGCGTTCATCGGAACGTCGTGGTGCCATCCGGTTCCGTTCCACCTGACCACGCCGGCCGGCCCGAAGACCCGAACCTCACCGGCCGGGTGGCGCTGGATGATGAGCCCGCCGATCGCTGCCTGCAGCCCGACCAGGTCGTGTTCGTCGGACATGTTCCGATCGAAACATGCGAGCTGGTCGACGGCGTCGTCGGTCCTGACGCCGAACGACGTCACCCCATCGGCGAAGCGGCGAGCGAACTTCAGATCGAGGTCGTGAGCTCCGATGAGATCGACCGAGGTGTGGAGTGCCGCCGATGCCGAGACGACGTCGGCGATCGGGCCGGGAGGGAGCAGCACGCCGTACGACGGGACGCGTCCTTCGTGCAGGTGTGGCCGAAGGGCGTATGCCAGCTCGACGAGTGCGATGACCGGATCGGACGCTCCGTCGAGGGCGGGCAAGGCCTCTTCGTTCAGCTCGTCGGCGAGGCGTTGCAGCCGTCCGGGAAGGACGGGCAGCTCGTGGGCATCCCATCGTGTCACGAGCCGACCGTACTGCGGGCCTGGCGTCCGGCGACCGCACATCGACCGAATCCGACTCGACGTGTCGGACACCACTGCCACACCGTGATCCCGCTGCTCGAAGTCAGCGAGAGGTGAGGCACTAGCTTCGACCTGATCGGTGACCGAAGGAGGTGGCGGCAGTGAAGCGGATGACCTACATGAGCGCCTTCGCCCGACCGCTCGACCGCAGCGAGATCGATCAGATCGGCATCGATTCGTCGCGACGGAATGCCGCCGACGGAATCAGCGGTGTGCTGTTGACCCTGGGCGATGTCTTCTTCCAGATCATCGAGGGCGACGAGTGGGCGATCGACGATCTCTACCGTCGCGTCCTGGGCGACGATCGCCACACCGACATCATCTGTCTCCGAACCGAGCACGGCATCGCCGAGCGGCTGTTCCCGGACTGGTCGATGAACGTGCTCGATCTCGACCATCTCGACGGTGATGTCGTCGGCCCGATGAAGCTCCTGCTCGGGCGAATGGGTGAGGCGCAGCACATCATCGAGCGCTACACCCAGCCTGCCGTGTCACGGATTCTGCGTCAGGGCCTCAACCCGCTCGACGTGCCGCTCCACAAGGCTGATCGCCTGGTGATGTTCACCGACATGGTCGCGTTCTCGGCGATCAGCGATCGGCTGCCGATCGACGACGTGTCACAACTCGTCTCGGCCTATTTCGAGATCTGCTGCACCGGTATCGCCCGGCGCGGCGGCGAGGTGACGAAGCTCCTCGGCGACGGCGTCATGGCCTACTTCGACCCCGACCTCACCGACAGCGCCATCCAGAGTTGTGCCGACATCCTCCTCGGGCTGAAGAAGGCGCGCGACGACGTTCCGCCGCACAGTCCACTTCGGTTGTTGTACAGCGGCTTCGGACTCGCGCTCGGCCCGGTGCTCGAAGGGTCGATGGGGTCGTCGGTGAAGATGGACTACACGATCATCGGCGAGCCGGTGAACACCGCGGCGCGCCTCGAGGCGTTGACCCGCACGCTCGACACGCCGGTGCTGATGACCGAGGCGGTGAAGCGGGCGGCGAAGCAGCAGTGGAGCATCACCGACGTCGGCGCGTTCGACATCGGACTCGGCAGCACGACGCAGGTGTACTCCCTCGACACCGGCGACGACACGACGGCGTTGCGAGCGACGGCAGAGCGGGCGCTCGACGTGGTGGCCACCGGCGGGCCAGGGTGAGAAGGGCGCTTCCCGAGGCGTCCGACGAACGATGTGTCGCGCATCGGCACCATCCTCTTCGACGGCGGCCTGCACGAGGAAGCGCTGCAAGCACAGCGAGACGGCCACGCCGTCCGCGCACTCCTCCCCGACATCGAGCGCGCCAGCCGCGAGTGGCGAGACCAGTACTTCTGACCACGCCGAGACCCTCGACTTCGCCCCCTCAACTCTGTGACACCCTTGCGTCATACTGGGATCATGAAGCTGCGAGCAGCGGTCGAGCGTCTGGAACGGGTGGTCGCCACCACCGGCTCGCCCGATGCCGCACCGGCCGAACTCGAAGCAGCGCTCAAGGCCACGGTCGAAGTGCAGTCGTTCATCGCCGCGCAGCGAGCCGAACTCGTCCGGGCGCTCGCCCAGCACCCGACGTCGTTCCCGGAGGCAGCGATCGCCGACACGTCGGGCTGCACCCTCGGCGCGGCGAGCAGAGAACGTGAACGTGCCGACACCCTCGACTCGGCCGCAGCGATGGCCGACGCGCTGTCCGATGGCGTCATCACCGCCGGCCACGTCGATGCGTTGACCCGAGCCACCCGTGACCTCGACGAGGCGGCCACCGCGAGCCTGCTCGGTGACGACGAGGCACTCGCCACCGCCGCCTCGCAGCGATCGATCGCCGAGTTCGACGCGTTCCTCAAGCGCGCCGCCAAGGCACTCGCCGCAGCCGACGGTGAGGCACGCCTCGAGCGGCAACGACGAGCGACTCGCCTGCGCACATGGACCGACGACGACGGCATGTTCAATCTCAAGGGTCGCTTCGATCCCGACCTCGGGAGAGAGCTCGCTCGTCGAATCAGAACAGCCACGCGTTCGATGTTCGCGCACGACGTTCCCGCCACCGCGCCGGTCGATGCACTCGAACGCACGCAGCATCTCGAAGCGCTCGCACTCGCCGAGCTCGTCATCGGCGACGGCGCCAGCGGCTCGGCTTCGGGCCCACCGGTGGTGGTGATCGACGCGACGCAGACCAACGGCGCTGGTGGCCCGGTGCTCGATTGGGGCATTCCCGTCGAGTTGCCGCTGTCGGTGCTCGACGGTGTGCTCGGCCGGTCGGATCCCGACGCCGTGATCGTGGCCAACGGCGTCGTGCTGCACGCACCGGGTCGGCTCGATCTCGGCCGCACCTCCCGCCTCGCCAACCGTGCACAACGCCGGGCGTTGCAGGGTCTGTACGCCACGTGCGCGGTGCCGGGCTGCGCCGTGCACTACGACCGCTGCCGGTTGCATCACGTCGTCTGGTGGAGCAACGGTGGCCGAACCGATCTCGACAATCTGCTGCCGATCTGCCAGCACCATCACACGCTGTTGCACGACAACGTGTGGGACGTGTCGCTCGGCCCGAACCGCGAGCTGTCGATCCGCATCCCCGACGGCACCGTCCTACGGGCGGGCCCGCCGAGACGCAGCGCCGCGTAGCGCGGGCGCGAACCGAGGAGTCACATCATCGACCGTCAGCGGTGCGGCAGCCCGCCGTTGCCGAGTGGCGCCCGCACCCGCCCAAGCGCTCCGCCGCGTGTTGCCGCGCTCGCGGCTGCCCCACGCCAGCCACATAGTGTCTGCCGGAACGTACATCGACGGCAGCAACATCGACCGAAGCTCGGAGGACATGACGATGAACGACTACCCAGATGTCGACGCCTACCTCGCCGACAGCGAGCGGTGGCCCGACGAGATCGCCGCCATCCGCCCGATCCTGCTGGGGTGCGGTCTCGACGAGACGATCAAGTGGGGCAAGCCGTGCTACCGCATCGACGACGACGTCAACGTCGCGCTGCTCCAAGAGTTCTCCGACCACCTGGCCCTGATGTTCTTCCAAGGAGTCCTGCTCGACGACCCTGCGAACCTGCTCCACGCGCAGGGTCCGAACACGCACGGCCCGAAGCGGATGAAGTTCACGTCGGTCGCCGAGGTCGAGGCGGTCGGCGACACGATTCCGTCGTACGTCGCCGACGCGATCCATCACGCGCGAGCCGGCACCGAACTCCCACCGCGACCCGCCGAAGAACTCGCACCCGAACTCCAGGAGCGGTTGGCTGCTGATGTCGACCTCGCCGAGGCGTTCGATGGCCTCACCCCCGGCCGCCAGCGCGAGTACAACCTTCACATCTCGAGCGCCAAGCAGTCGACGACACGCCACAGCCGGATCGACAAGGTCGTCGACCGCATCCTCGCCGGCAAAGGACTGCGCGACCGATAGCCGCGTCCCGACTCAGTTCGCGAGAGTGGGCAACAGTGCGGCGGCGACCTCGGCCGGGCGCTCCTCGTGGGAGAACAGTCCGGCACCCTCGATGATCTCGATGGTTGCGTCGGGGAACGTCTCGACCATCGCCTCCGCTCGCTCGACGGGGAAGAAGGGGTCCTGATCACCCCACACGAGCCGGACCGGCACGTCGATGCGCCGGTGCACATCGGGGAGGCCGGTGATCATCTCCATGTCGAGGCTGCGGAGCAGTCTGGTGGCGGCGTCTCGGTGCTTCGCACTGTTGTGCAGCGGTTGGAAGTAGAACTCGTCGGCTTCACCGTCGAGCAGGCTCCGGTCGACGAACGCGTCGCCGAGCACCATCTTGAGCCGCCGCACGCGGGGCGTGCCGGCAACCCAACCGAGACCTGCGCTGAAGCCAGGGAGACGGCGAGCGGCGATGAACGAGCGGAAGCGCCAACTCGGGTCGGGCGGCTCGGTGTTGATCAGACCCATCGCCCGCAGACGAGGGTCACCCGCCATGGCGTGGCGAGCGATCAGACCCCCGCTGTCGTGCCCGACCACGGCGACGTCGTCGAGCCCGAGAAGGTCGACGACTCGCCGAACGGTCTCGACGTGTTGGTCGATCGACATGGGTGTGTTCGCGTCGAACCGGCTCGAGCCGGCGGACGGGAAGTCGATGACATGACAGGTCACGTGGTCGACCAGGTGCGGGAGCAGCAAGCGGAACGTGGCGCCGCTGACGGGCCAACCGTGGACGAACAACACGTCGGGGCCGGTGCCGACGCATCGATGGGCGACCTCGCCGGCGCCGACGTCGAGGAACCGGTCGGGTTCGCGTCGGAACAGATCGGATGCTGCTGCTTGCGTCAAGGTCGCCATCGGGCACACTCCATCATCGAGTTGTAGTGATCACTACGAAACGGTAATTGAAGTCATCACTACAATCAACCCCTGTGGGTCACAAGCACACCAGATCCGAGATCCTCGATGGCGCGCTCGCAGCGGCACACGACGACGGGTTGAGCCAACTCACGTTCGGCCGACTCGCCAAACGACTCGGCATCAGCGATCGGGTGATCGTCTACTACTTCCCGTCGAAGATCGACCTGATCAACGAGGTGATCATCGCGATGGGGTCGGAGCTCCAGGAGACGCTGGCCCAGGCCTTCACGGAGCCCGCCGCCGATCATCTCGAGTTGGTGCGCTCAGCGTGGCCGCTCGTCACCACACCGGAGGCCGATTCCGTCTTCGCCCTGTTCTTCGAAGCGAATGGCCTCGCCGTGAGCGGGCGCGAGCCGTATCGCACGGTCGTGCCGACTCTTGTCGAACTGTGGATCGTCTGGGCCGCTGAGTTCATCCGGGGAGACCCGGACGAACAACGCATCGAAGCCGAGGCGGCGATCGCGCTGATCGACGGCCTCCTCCTGCTGCGGCAGATCGCCGGCCCCGAGTCCGCCGACCGCGCCGCTCGCCGCATCGGCATTGCCTGACCGGCCCATCGCCCGTCAGTTGTGGCGACGTGTCGCTCGGCCAGTCGGCCGATGTCAGCGGCCCTGCTGGACGGCGGCGATCTCACTCGCGATGCGCGGGAGCAGGCGGAACGGCCGCGCCGGTTCGGCGAACTGGTTGAAGGTGCCGGCGACGTGGCATCGCAGTGCTGGGATGTGGAACAGGAACGAGCCGGTCGTGCCGGAATGGCCGACCATCTCGGGAACCGGACGACGCGACATCCAGCGCGGCAGCTTGTAGCGCATCACCCCGTGGCCGTACGCGAGTGCGAAGAACACGACCCGATTCCAGTGCGGCGTCGCGCGACGTGTTCCACCCTCGAACAACTCGCCGCGGTGCCAGGCCCGACTGAAGCGCAACTGGTCGTCGAGCGTCGACACGACGGCACCGGCGCCGCGTTCGGACGCGAGCGCCAGTGGGATCGACAACGACTGCTTCCCCTGTCGCAGCACCACCGGCGCCGGGCGATGACCTCCGACCCCGAACAGGTACGTCTCGGTCAGGCCGAGCGGTTCGGTGATCCGAGCGCTCACGGCATCGGCGTACGACCCTCCGGTCGCCTCCTCGACGATCGCAGCGAGCAGCTGATAGTTGGTGTCGGAATACGACGAACGTCGCCCGCCACGATCACCGGGTGCGAACTCGGCGCCGTTGTCGCGTGCGATGTCGATCGTGTCCTGGACCGAGTACGCACGATCGTCGCCGCGGGTGAGCTGCTTCTCGATGCCACCGTTCCAGTAATCGGCGAGACCCGACGTCTGGTGGAGCAGGTGATGGACCGCGAGTTCGGCGGTGTGATCGACGCCATCGTGCCGGTGGAGACCGGCCAGGTCGAGTTCGGGAAGCAGGTCGATGACTCGGTCGTCGAGTCGCAGGCGGCCGTCGTCGACCAGCCCCAACACGAGTGCGGCGGTGAACATCTTGGTGATGCTCGCGATCGCATAGTTGTCGTCGGTCGCGGCGTCTCCGGCGGCGACCTGAACGTTGGTCGCGCCATCGTCCGACTGCACCCCGAGCGACAGACCGTGAGTCCGACGACCGCGGACCGCCCCATCGGCGAGCCGCTGCATCTCAGCACGCAGCTGCGCGACGCTCGCGCCGTCGGCGTCGTCGAAACATCCAGTGCTCGGGTCTCCGGCGTCGTCGTTGTCGGCGGCGGTGTTCGGGTCGCTGATGTTCGGGTCGGTGTTCGGGTCGGTGGTGTTCGGGTTGGTGGTGTTCGGCATCGGGCGTCCTTTCGTCGGGTGGATGCCGCCATCCTCCCTCCGGCGTAGGTGGCGGCGCCTCACCCGCTCCGGGCCATCACCCGGGTGAACCCGGGTCGAATCGCAACTCGCGCCGGGGGCACCCCGATCCCGGCGACTGGCTGAGCCGGCCGGCTCAGTCGCGCTGCGGCAACCGAATCGTGAACGTGGCCCCCTCGCCGGGCGCCGATGTCACGTCGATCTCGCCACCGTGAGCGTGGACGATCGCCTGTGCGATCGAGAGACCGAGGCCTGAACCGCCCGTGCGACGAGCGCGCGAGCGGTCGCCACGGCTGAAGCGATCGAACACGACCGCCGCCTCCTCGGGGGTGAGCCCAGGCCCTGCGTCGCTCACCGCCAACTCGACGTGGCTCGGCGTGCGGGCCGCGGTGACTCGAATGGTGGCGTCGTCGGGTGTGTGACGGGTCGCGTTGTCGACGAGCACGGCGAGCGCCTGATGCAGTCGCAACCGGTCGGCGGCGACCTCGATCTCGTCGGTTGCGTCGACGAGGATTTCACGATCGGGGTGTCCGGCGAGGGCCAGGGCGACGACGTCACGGGCCATGTCGTCGACGCGCACCGACGCGATGTCGAGTGGTTGCTCCTCGTCGAACTTCGCCAAGACGAGCAAGTCCTCGACCAACAGGTTCATCCGCTCTGCCTCGACGTGAAGGCGCCGCATCGCGTCGTCGAGTTCTCCGGGCTGGCGGAAGCCGCCGGCCGCGTACAGGTCGAGGTACCCGCGGATGGAGGTCAGCGGTGTGCGGAGTTCGTGCGACGCGTTGGAGACGAATTGACGGAGCCGTTCCTCGCCGGCGTCGCGGTCGTCGAGCATCACGTTGAAGGCGTGGCCGAGTCGCCCGGCCTCGGTCGAGAGGTCGGTCACCTCGGCGCGACGGTCACGCTCGCCCGACGAGATCGCCTCTGCGACATCGGTCATCGCGCTGATCGGGCGCAGTCCGAAGCGACTGATCCACGATGCGATGAGGATCAGCGCCAGCAGGATGAGTCCGGCGACGCCGAGGTAGGTGAGCGCCAGTTGCCGGATGGTGTCGTCGACATCGTCGACGGGAACGGCGATGATCGCGGCGAGCGAGGTGTCGGTGCTCGGCATGAAGAGCACGCGGAATTTCGACGTGCCCGCGACGCCGTCGGTCGTGACGAACGTGGTGTCGGTCGGGCGGTCGTCGACGAGCGATTGCACGTCGGGAAGATCGCTGAGCAGCTGTCCTTCGATGGCCGGGTGAACGGTGTCGTCGGGCGTGATGACGGCGACGTACACGTCGGAGACGTTCGCGTCGTCGAGCGGTTGTGCCCCGCCTCGGCCAGGGGCTCCTCCGACGGGCCGGTCACGGGTGTCGGGAGGCAGCGGCGTGCTGGTCAACCGCTCGTCGATCTGTTCGTACAGCTGGTTGCGTTGCGCGTTGACGGTGAAGACGCCGGCGGCGATCACCACGGCGAAGATCATCGCGAACCCGAACAGGACGCGTGTGCGCAGCTTCACTCGTCGGCTCGCAGGCAGAACCCGACGCCGCGAATCGTGTGGATCAGCTTGGGTTCGACGTGGTCGAGTTTGCGTCGCAGATAGCTGATGTAGGTGTCGACCACCGACGAGTCGCCGCCGAAGTCGTAATCCCACACGTGGTCGAGCAGTTGCGCGCGGGTGAGCACGCGACCGCTGTTGGCGAGGAGGTGGTGCAGCAACTTGTACTCGGTCGGCGACAGCTCGACGACGGTGCCGCCGCGGCTGACTCGGTGCGCCTCGACGTCGAGTTCGAGGTCGGCACAGCGCAGCACCGTCTGGCTCGAGGCGCGCCCGGTTTGCTGGAGGCGGAGCTGCACACGCGCCACGAGTTCGGCCACTGCGAACGGCTTGACCATGTAGTCGTCGCCCCCGGTGGTGAGGCCGCGCACCCGGTCGTCGGTCGAGTCGCGTGCGGTCAAGAAGATCACCGGTGTTCGCACGCCACTGTCGCGGAGACGTTGCAGCACCTCGAAACCGTCGAGTTCGGGCATCATCACGTCGAGCACGATGAGGTCGGGGCGAGCGTCGGCGGCCGCCTTCAGTGCCGCTCGGCCGTCGTCGGCCCCCTCGGTTTCCATGCCCGCGAGTTGGAGCGCCGACTCGACGAGGAACCGGATGTTCTCTTCGTCGTCGACGACGAGGATCTTCGGGGGCCGATCGCTCATCGGACCCTGTCGGCGTAGGCGATGAGCGCTGCGGCTTCGGTGGTGACGGTGGCCTCCGACACCAGGTCGGAGGCGTCGATGATCAGGAGGTCGGCCCAGTTCGCGATCACCTCGTCGACAGTACCGCTCGCGAAGAGGTCCTCCCTGAGTTCGTCGGTCGCTGCGGTGTAGAGCGCGGCGAAGTCGTCGACGGCCATGAACCGATCGACCAACACGTTGGCCTGGCCGCCGGGACCACCGACACCGCCCACGTCACCAGGCCGGCCGCCACCGGCGACGTCGACGTCGACGACGGTTCCGTCGAGGCCAGATTCGTCGAGGCCAGGTCGGTCGACGCTGGCATCGGCCGGCGCTCCCGGTGGCGGGCCGGTCGGACGGCCGTCCGCACCGAGGTCGGGCACGTCCTCACCGAAGTCGGGCACGTCCGTACCGTCGGGGACGCCGGGGAAGCCGCCGCGGCCGCCGACGCCACCCGCACCGAAGTCTCCGCCGCCTCCGCCGACGTTGGCGGTGGCGAAGGCGAGGTTGAGGTCCCACGACACGACGGTGAACCGGTCGGCGGTCGTGTCGTACTGCAGGTAGGAGTTGTTGCCGCGACCGTCGATGTCGTCGGAGTTGCCGATGAGATCCTGGAACGCCAGGTAGGTGGCGAAGGACTCGACGTCGAGATGGTCGTTCAACTCGGCCTCGAACGTGGCGTCGTCGACGTTGTTGATGAAGTCGAGGAAGTCGATCAACGGTTCGAGGTCGTCGTCGCCGGCCTTCTGGTCGAACACGTCCTCGTACGCCTCGGGATCGTCGCCGCGATAGCTGTAGTCACCCTCGCTGTCGGCCTTGTACAGCAACCCGTCCTCGTCGGCGAAGTTGTCTTCGTACCACTCTTCGTCCGGGTGCTCGACGGCGAGACGGAGTTCGGTCTCGCCGCCGTTGACGGTGAACGCCGTGGCGATCGGCTGCTGCGCGGCGAGCCCGGTGAGCGCGAGGAGTTGCTGCGCGACGGCCTCGTTCATCGCGGTCTCGGTCGAGTTCGACCGGATCACGATCTCCTCGTAGTCCTGGTGGTCGGCGCCATCGACGAACTCGTTGAGCCGGATCAGCCACGGCAGGTCTTCCGGGTTGCCGGACGTCGCCGAGGTGAGTCCGAAGAGCGACGAGTTGCCCTTCAGGCGGAGCCCGACGTTCTCGTAGACCTCGCCGTCGAGGGTGACGGTGGCCGAGATCCATTCCTTGTCACCCGTCGACGTGAACGTGTCGATCATCGCGTCGTAGTCGGCTTGATCGAAGTCGACGCTGATGGTGTGCACGACGGTGCTGTCGAAGAGGTCGAGCTCGCCGGCCGCCACGTCGCTGCTCGACTGGGCGTCGTCGGTCGCCGAGGTCACCGCCGACGAGGAGTCGGTGTCGGCGGCCGTCGAGTCCGGTGACGCCGCTTGCGATCCTGTGGCGCAGCCGGTGAACACGAGCAGACCGGCGGTCGTGATCGCGAGCCCGGAGCCGAACCGGCGTGGTCGGACGGGTTCGTGGTGCCGACCGGATGATGTGCCGGAGGTGTTGGAGATGTAGGAGGTGTTGGAGGTGCTGGTCATGGGGTGCTCCTGTCGGGGCGGGTCGTTCTGGTGATGTCACCACCCAAGCAACGCATCTTGCGGACGTCGTGGGAACCACTTGTGAGTCCTCTGTGAATCGCGGTCACGGAAGATCCGAAGACCATTCACACGAAGCTCACAAACTCGTTCGCTTCGATGGCGTCATGTCATCAGCAGCACTCGTCACCGCCGACCTCGTCGCCATCACCCTCTTGGTGTTCGGCCTCTACTTCCCCCGCTATCGCCGACGCGACATGGTCGTGGCGATCCTCGGGTTGAACGTCGGGGTGATGGCCGTCGCCACTGCGCTCGCAACGGCAGAGGTGAGCGCCGGGCTCGGGCTCGGACTGTTCGGCGTGTTGTCGATCATTCGGCTGCGGTCGTCGGAGCTCTCCCAGGACGAGATCGCCTACTACTTCACCGCATTGGCGATCGGGCTGCTCGGCGGCGTGAAGGTGTCGCCGGCGTGGGTGACGCCCGTGCTCATGGGTGCGATCCTGGTCATCCTGTTCGTGGCCGATCATCCTCGGCTGTTCACGAACCATCGCCACCAGACGATCACGCTCGACACGGCGTATCCCGACGAATCGGTCGCCGTCGCCCATCTCGAGTCGCTGCTCGGTGCCGAGGTCACTCGCCTCCGAGTCAAGAAGCTCGACCTGGTCCACGACACCACCGTGGTCGACGTGTGTTTCAAGCTGCGAAGAGATCAGGGGTCGGGCGACATCCCGTCCGGGCATCCCGAGTTCGCCGACACGTCGCTGGGGCTGTGATGGACTCGATCGACCAGGCGCTCGCCACGTTCGAGCCGATCTCGCTGCGCGACGCGAACGACGTCGCCGAACTCCAGACCCGAGTCGACCGGAAGTACCTCGTCGACGAGGCCACCCTCGTGGCGCTGCTCGATGCGTCGGCGCCGACCGCTCGCGTGCTCGAGATCGACGGCGAGCGCTCGTGCCGGTACCGCTCGACCTATTTCGACACCGAGGACTTCGCGCTCTACCGGGCAGCCGTGCAGGGTCGGCGGCGGCGACACAAGGTTCGGAGCCGCCGTTACGGCGCCGCCGGGCCGTGCTTTCTGGAGGTCAAGTCGAAGGGCCAGCGCGGCGCCAACGTCAAGTCACGAATCGACTACGCCCGCGGCGATCACGACACGATCACGGCGGACGGATGCGGGTTCGTCGCCGACGCCACCGGCGGCCCCGAGCTCGCCGCGGCGCTGCGACCGGTGCTCGGCACCGCGTACGACCGCAGCACCATCGTCGACACCGCCAGCCGGAGTCGCCTCACGTTCGATCGGCATCTGCGTTGCACCGACGAGATGGGTGACACCGCTGGCGAGCACGGTGACGGCGTCGTCCTCGGTGCCATCGTCGTCGAGACGAAGTCGGTTGGCACACCCAGCGCCGCCGACCGGTGGCTGTGGCACCACCACGTTCGGCCGACCAAGATCAGCAAGTACTGCACCGGCCTCGCCGCGATCCATCCCGAACTCCCCGCCAACAAGTGGCACCGCGTCCTCGCCCGCCACTGGCACACCGACGCCGGAACCGATTGCCGCCAGCCGGCACGCTGACGCCCTCTGCGGCACGTCGTCGGGCGTACTCGAGTCCGGCCGACGTCACGGCGTGGCTGCGGCTGGCATCGCACCGTGGAGGTACGACGCCTCGATCTCGTCGAGGCGGTCGCTCAGTTCGTCGGCAGGGCCGCTCAGGACGATTTGGCCCCGGTGCAACACGTACGCCCGATCGGCGTGTTTGAGGGCGAGGTGCGCGTGCTGTTCGACCAGGAGCACGCCGACCCCGCGCTGAGCAGCGGCATCTCGCGCTGCGCCGAGGAGACGTTGCACGATCAACGGGGCCAGCCCGAGTGAGAGTTCATCGGCCAGCAGAACACGCACGTCACCGGCGAGCGCACGCGCCAGCGTCACGATCTGTTGCTCGCCTCCCGAGAGCAGTCCGGCGGGGCGGTCGAGCAGCGCCTCGAGTTCGGGAAACAGCGAGAGGGCGTCGTCGACCGGACCGGGTCCGAGGCGCAGGTTGTCGAGCGTGCTCAACGAGCGGATGACCGACCGCTCCTCGGATACGTACCTCACGCCGCGTCGAGCGCGTCGGTGGAGCGGCTCGGTTGTCGGCTCGCCCATGAGTTCGACGTGCCCCTCGGCAGGCCCGAGCAACCCCGCGAGGCCCATCAGGGTGGTCGACTTCCCCGCTCCGTTGGCTCCCATCAACGCAACCACCTCGCCAGCGCGCACCTCGAGATCGAGTTGGGAAACGGCCGGGACAGTGCCGTAGCTGAGAGACAGGCCGCGTGCAGCGAGCAGAACATCGGTCTGATCGTTCATGCGATCACCTCCGCGTGTTGGGCGTCGACGACAGTGTCGTCGGACCGCTCGTCAGCGCCGGACCGTTCCTCGTCGCGCCGGTTGCCGACGTCGGGCTCGCCATCGTCCGGCTCACCGAGGTAGGACGCGATGACCGTTTCCGACCGGGCGATCTCGTCCGGGGTGCCCTCAGCGATGACGGCACCGAAGTTGAGGGCGGTGATCCGGTCACACGTACGCATCACCAAGCCGACGTCGTGCTCGATGAGCAGCACGGCCATGCCCCAGTCGTCGGCGAGCCGACGAATCAGGTGTTCGAGTTCGGTGGTGCTGGCTGCATCGAGTCCGGCCGCCGGCTCGTCGAGCAGGATGACCGAGGGTCCGGCGGCGAGCGCTCGTGCAATCGCGACCATCCGACGCTTCGCATACGGCAGTTCGCTCGGCTTCTCGTGCAGCACGTCGGCCAGGTCGAACTCGTCGATCGCGGCGATCGCCGATTCGGTGAGCTCGGGTGAGCGGGGCCAGATGAGATCGGTGATGTACGGCGTGCTGCTGCCTGCGTCGGCTGCCGTGCGGAGATTGTCGAGCACCGTCATGTCCTCGAAGAGTTCGAGCGATTGGAACGATCGAGCGATTCCGACGCGCGAACGCTTCGTCGGCGAGAACCGCGTGATGTCCTCACCATCGAGCGCGATCCGTCCCCTGGCGTCGACGAATCCGGTCACCGCTTCGATCAATGTCGTCTTGCCGGCGCCGTTCGGGCCGATGAGGCCGGTCACTTCTCCCGGCCGCACGGTGAGGCGAGCGTCGGACAGCGCCACGACGCTTCCGAAGGCGACGGTCACACCGTCGAGCGTGAGGGTTCTCGGCTCCACCCGTGTCACCGACGCCGATCGATCGAGTCGGATCACGTCCGGACGATCGCGCTCGGCGATGGTCTTCGCAACCACCATGGCGCCGCCGAACGCCGCCACCACACAGCCGGTGACGGTCCATCGCCAGGTGCCGCCCAATTCCACGTCGTCGCCGAGGCTCGCGGTCGCAGCGACACCGGCGAGGCCGACCACCGCGGTCACGACCGCCGGAACGATCTGTTTCTCACGCCGCGCTCCGATGACGGCGACCAACACGCCGAAGGCGAGCACGAACCGCACGGTGCTGACCCTCGAGAAGTCCGGTCCGCTCAGCCCCTCGGGCGTCCACGTCGTGTGGATCGCGACGAGCGAGATGACCAAGCCGAGTGCCGCAACGTTCAGGAGCTTCGACATCGTCGAACGGGTCATGGCAGCGAAATCCTTCACGACGTACGCCGCTCCGCCGTTCGGACGGAAGATCACGAATGCGACCACGAGCACCGCTGCGATCAACCTCCACCAGTCCTTCGTGTCGATGACGAGACCGACGAGATGTTCCGCAATGCCTCCGACCGCACCGGCACCAGCGGCGATCGCTCCTCCGAGATAGCCGACACCGCCGAGCACGGAGAAGAGCACGATCTCGATGTTGCGCATTCTGGGGAAGCTCGACTCGAACACCAGATTCGAGTTGGAGAACGCGATGAGTGCGCCGCCGAGCGCGGCCAGACCGGAGGCGACGGCGAAGGCGTAGGCCTTGACGTGCAGCACGCTGATGCCAAGACTCGCCGCGGCGTTCTCGTTGCCACGCACCGCGATCATCCGACGCCCGATCTGCCCGCGACGAAGATTCGCCATCATCAGGCCGGCGATGACGAACAGCACCACACCGAAGGTGGCGAAGCGCTCCGGGTGCTCCCTCGCCGTGAGGTCGATCCCGAAGATCGACGGGTCGGGAATCTTCGCGGGCACGAATCCGTCGGTCGTGTACTGATTGTTGGTGAGGATCATCGAGTCGATCACGACAGCGAGTGCCAGCGTGATGATCGCCAGGTTCACCCCACGTATTCGCAGCGCAGGTAGCGAGATCACCAAGCCGACCGGGATCGTGAGCGCCACTCCGACGATGATGGAGAGCCACGTCGGCAGCCCCCAGATGTCGGCGGCCAGGCGGCCGGCGAACAACGCCCCCATTCCTGCGACCGCCCACTGGGCGAGGCTGAGTTGGCCGGCGAATCCGACGAGCACCACCAGCGACAACGCGACGATGCCGAAGTAGGTACCGACGATGACGGAACGCGACCACGACACATCGAACGCGTGCAGACTCGCGATGGTCGCCGCACCGGCAGCAGCGACCATCCACGGCCGCACCCGCCCGGTGCCGAGTGTCGGCAGTCGATCGGCGGCGAAACTTCGCAGCGGCAGCGAACGACCGCGCACCACCAGGACGAGCACGATGGCCAGGAACGGGATCGCCGATCGCGCCCCCTTCGTGACCCCGGTCTCGTCGATGTAGAGCAGTGCGAGACTCTGCGCAGCGCCGAGCGCCAACGCACCTGCGACGACGCCGAGGTAGGAACGGAACCCGCCGAGCAGAGCAGCCGCGAGCGCCGGGATGACGATCAGGGTGTGCCCGACCGGTTCGATGCCGAGGAGTCCGAACAGGAGGGCGCCGCCAAGACCCGCAAGAGCTCCGCCGAGCGCCCAGTTCGACATCGCGATGAGGTTGGGCGACCACCCTTGCGCGGCGGCGACCTGTTCGTTCTCGGCAACGGCTGTGGTGGCCAGACCGAAGCGTGTCGATCGGAAGAAGAACCAGAGACCGACGCTGAGCGCGACAACGATCAGCAGCAACAGCAGACGGCTCTGCGGTATCAGAATGCCGCCACCGAGGTCGACCGACGCATCGGGCAGGAACTGGACGGGGGCGACCGGGTTCGGATAGACGCGGTCCCACGTCTCGAGCCCGACGGTCAGCAACGCGAGCGTGGCGATCAGCCGAGCCAGCGGCGATGACCCGCGCATCGGGCCCATCACCAGGAGCTGGATCAGGGCACCGATGACCGCACAGCCCATCGTGGCGATCACGATGGCAACCACGACAGGCGTGTGCTTGTGCGCCTCGTAGAAGAAGGCCGCCCCCGAGAGAGCGAGCGCTCCCTGCGAGAAGTTGACGACTCCCGAACCTCGGTACACGAGCACGAGACCGAGCGCGACGAGCGCATAGATCGATCCGGTGCCCATACCGAGCAACAGGAACTGGATGAAGTCGTTCATGTCTTCCCTTTCGACGGCAGTTCGCCTCGAGTCGGTGCGTTGATGCGGAGGCGCTCAGCCGCCGAACAGGCTGACGAATCCGGCGTCACTGATGACCTCTTCGCCGTCGATGATCTCGCTCGGGACCGAGCTCACGTTGCGGAGGTTGACGAGGCCGAGAGGGTTGTCGCCATCGACCGACCAGTCGAGCGGCGCCTCGGTGAGTCCGTCGGTGTCGTAGTCGACCACGACCTCGGTGACACCGGCGGTGATCGCTGCAGGGTCGTCACCCGTCTCGGCGATCACGTCGGCAGCGATCAGGACCGACAGCCATGCGCCTGCTCCGATGTCGTCGGGAACCTGCTCGGGCGCAACTGCTGCCAGGGCTGCGACGTATGCGTCCCAGCCGGTGGAGCGATGGTCGTACAGATGCGGGATCACCATCTTGTCGGCGTCGGCACCGAGGTCGGCGATGGCTTGCGCCGTGGTGGTCACGGCGCCCGACGCGGTGATCCGTCCGTCGAAACCTTGTGCCCGGAGCGCTTGGACCAGCTGGTTGTTCTGAGCAGTCGTCGACAGCGCCATGACGCAATCCGCTCCGTCGGAGATGATCTTCGCGGCGACCGGGGCGAAGTCGGCCAGGTCGACGGCCAACGGCTCTGCCGACACGAACTCGACGTCGGGGAATGCCGGCTTGACAACGCCTTCGATCAGTCCCGGGACCTGCTGGCCTGCGGGGACGTCGAGGTATGCCGCGGTGATGCCGGTGGCTCCAACCGCTGCACAGGCCGAGAACTGTCCGGCCCCACCGACGAAGGCCCCGCCGTTGGTGGCGTACACCTCCGGCACGCCGAAGTCACCACCTGTGAACAAGAAGCCGCCGATGACGACGTGTCCGGCAGCGATGATCTCAGGGTTCACGGCGTCACCGAACTGGGTGTAGTTGGCGACGAACGCGACCGCCCCGTCGTCGATGAGGGTCTGCATGCACTCGACCGCCACGTTCGGGTCGCCGCCGTCGTCGCAGCGCTGCACCTCGATGGGCCGGCCGTCGATGCCGCCGGCGTCGTTGACTGCAGCCGTCGCAGCGTCGAAGGCCAGGCCCGACGAGTCCCACGAGGAGCTTCCGCCCACCGTTGTGCCGATGAACCCGACGATCACCGGGTCACCGGCGAGGTCGGCGGTGTCCCCATCGCCGGTGTCGGTCGATTCGCTTGCTTCGGTCGACGCGGCTTCGTCGCCTGATTGCGCTTCGTCATCGGACGTGGTGTCGCCATCGGTTGTCGCTGTTGCTTCCGGTTCGGCGTCGGTCTCGGCGGGATCGGTCGCCACCGCTGTGTCGTCGCTCGTCGACGCGTCGTCATCGCTGCCGCATGCGGCGGCTGCGATGACGAGCGTGCACACGACGCCGAGGTGCTTCAGGGTTCGTTTCATGAGTCGGTCTCCGTTGTGTTCGGGCGGTGCCCGTGATTGATGTGGGTACGTGTCGATGCAGACCCTCAACGAGGGCGTGCAGCATCCAAGAGGTGCCTCCCGGCCAGCGCGAGGCGGCTGGGGGACGAGATCTGAGATCTCTACGGCTTGAGTACGGCTGCGACGAGGAGGTCGCGGAAGAGGGCTCGACGGCCCGTCTGGCCCAGGTCGTCACGCAGCAACGCGACGGCATGCACCGTGATGATGAGTTCGACGGCTCGCTCGTTCGAGAGTCCGTCGCGCACTCGCCCGGCGTCGCGAGCCCGCTCGATGAGCGGACCCCAACTCTCGACCATGCGCGCCGTGGTGGCCTCGTTGGTTCGGAGCAGGAATCGTCCGGGTGTGCCGGCGTGCTCGTGGGCGACGATCTCCGACATCAACTCGTCGGCTTCCGCTGCCTCGACGGAGAACAGCGAGCCTTCGACGAGCGCCTCTTCCAGGTCATCGAAGCGTTCGAGCCGCTTGACGACCGCCTTTCGCAATTCGAAGATCCGTTGATCGAGGATCTCTGCGATGAGCGCGGGACGTTCGTTGAACTGTCGGTACAGCGTGCGCCGGGAGATGCCCGCCTCGTCGGCGATGTCGGTCATCGACGTGCGCTGCGGCCCGTACCGCTCGAAGCAACGGACGGCTGCGTCGAGGATCTTCGCGCGCTCGTCCGAGTTGGAGTCGCCGGGCGAGGTCATGCGGCGACTCCGGTGGTGACGTGCACGACCTGACCCGGTGTCTGCCCGTTGCTGACGCCGTTCTCGTGCGTGACCTCACCGTTGACGATGATGTATCGATAGCCCCCAGCCTTGCCTCGGCGTCGCCAGTCGCCGTTGGGCATGTCGTGGACGATGTCGTAGCGGCTCATGTCGAAGAACAGGTCGTCGAGGTCGTACACCAACACATCGGCCCAGTATCCCGGAATCAGTGCCCCACGATCGGGGATGAGTACCGAACGTGCGGTCTTCAGGCTGAGCTGGAAGTGCATGTCTTCGATGGTCCGGAGGCCCTGCTCGCGAACCATCCAGATGAGGAGATCGGTCGGGTAGTGGCCCATGCCGAACGCCTTGGTGTGAGCGCCGCCGTCGGAGCCACCGCAGATGACGGCACAGTGGTCCATGTACGACATCGCCTGCTCGGGCCCGGTTGCGCCGATCGGACCTGATTTCAGCTGGAGATCGAGATCGGTGCGCAGGGCGAGATCAGCCAGAACTGCCACGACCGAGACCTCGCGCTCGCCGGCGACATCCGCGAGCGTGCGGCCGAGGAGCGGCTCGAGTTCGGCGACGCCGCCGACGTCGATGATCGTCTGGCCGTGAAGGCCCGACGCACCCGTGGCGGCCGTCGCCTCGTCGAGTTCGGCGGCGAACTCGTCGATGAACTGCTGGTCGCCGAGCAGGGAGCGGATCTCGTCGTCGTCGGCGCACGCCATGATCCGACGCACGCCTTTGAACTGCCCGCCGGCTGTGTCGAGTTCGCGAACACCGACCTCGACCCAACCTCGATTCACGAGGGCTCCGGCGGTGAGGTCTCGCCCGAGCGCTCGTTGCTCGTTCAGCCAGGCCAGGTCTTGCGGGACCATGAACTCGAGTTGATCGGACGTGAGGAACGCGTTGTGGATCACTCGGACGCCCGACCCCTGTGCCAGCTCGGCGAGGCGCTCGGTGATCGTGCGGTCGCCATAGATCGCGATCTGCGACAGCACTTGGATCACGCCTTCGCCTCGCTCGACCACGGCGCGACAGATCTCGACGATGGCGTCGTGGTCCATCGAGTCGGTCGGCATGCTCGTTCCGTCGTAGTCGACGTGCGAGTTGCCTTCGGCGCCCATCGCCGACATCGAGATGCCGATCGCACCGGCGTCCATCGCCTCGTTGATCAGCCGATGAATCTCGGCCATCTCCTGCTCGTCGGGCGTTCGGGTCTTCGCCGCGTCGACGCCCATCACGTAGATCAGCAGCGGGTTGAGCGGCAGGTACGTCAGCACGTTCAGACCCTTCGGCAGACTCTGCACACGATCCATCCAGTCAGGGAACGACTCCCAGTCCCACGGCATCGCAGACTTCTGATGAGAAACGGGAATCTGTTCGGTCGTCGACATCATCAGCATCGTTCGTTCGGCGTCTTGCGGCTTGACCGGTGCGAAGCCGAAGCCGCAGTTGGCATTGACGACCGTGGTGATGCCGTTGCCGCCCGAGTCGAGGCAGTACGGATCCCAGAACAGCGCCGCGTCGTAGTGCGTGTGCTGGGTGACGTGGCCCGGTGCCACGATCTTTCCAGTTGCGTCGATCGTGCGTGCGGCGCTCCGGCCGGCCAATCGCCCGGTCTCGGCAATCTTGCCGCCGCGGATGCCGACGTCGCCGTAGTAGCCGGGCGCACCGGTGCCGTCGACGATGAAGCCGTTGCTGATCAAGACATCAAACGAGTCATTCGACATGCTCGTCCCCCATTCCCCTTGTTGTTCCCCTGAACGCCGTTGTTCGGCGCCCGACGAGAACGTAGCAAAACGTGGCACTTGGCACAAGTGTTGTTTTCTGTGTCACGTGCCGCGTCGCAGTACAGGAGGGCCCAGCTGGGGGCACGGCGACTTGCTCGTCCGACACGCTGAGCTGCGGCGACGCGGGCATGTAGCGCTCATCCGGCCCCCTCGCCACCGCATGAAAGAAATCTCGAATCGCCGCCTCAACTCGGGACGGAAAATCGACTAGCGACGATGGCTCAGCGACGCGTCGACCTGGAACCAGACAGCGAGAAGCGGCTGAGCGGACGACCGCATCGCGTGCACGGCGCCGGGCGGTGTATGGACGACCCCGCCGGGGCCCGGCTCGTGCCAAGTACCGCCCTCGTGCCACCACTCGCCCGAGCCGAGCACCGCGTACACCTCCTCGGGCGGGTGCGCATGGTCGGGGTAGCGCACCCGTGGGGCCAGCAGGCTCAACCCGACGATGATGTCTCGGTCTCCCTCGACCGAGCGCAGGATCCGCGCGTCGGCGTGCCCGGCGACGAACTCCGGGCCGAACTGTTCGGCGTCGCCGCGGGTCCGCCACGCAAGGCTCGCCGCGACGTCGTCGATCGCGTGTGCGAGCGCCGCGACCTCACCGCCGCCCAGCCGCGCCGAGGCGATCGCAACGTCGAGGTTCCGACACGCTGGCACCTGCGCGGCCTCGTCGGCTCGGTGGGACGGCTCGAGTCGATTCGCTTCCACCGCCTCCAGCACCCGACGAACGGGTGCCTCGCTCGCTGGCGGCCGGGCCGGCGCAGCCTCGAACACGCGCCCCGCTGCACGGACGACGTCGAGCAACTGGTCGAGGTGCGCAGCGATCCGTCGACCATACCCGAGCTCCTGTTTCATCGACGCCGCGCAGAACCATCGGGGCGGGACCGCCGCTCGAGATACTTGAGCGACGTGTCGCTCCGCCGTCACCCACGCTCGGCGGGCGCAACGGTGATCGCGATCTTGCCGCTCGCTGCGCCCTGCTCCAGGCGAACGATGGCGTCGGCCGCTGCGGCGAGGGGGAAGACTCGGTCGACGACGGGAACGACGTCTCCGGTCTCGACGAGATCGGCCAGCCGTTCGAGATGCGACGAGTCCTCCCGGGCGACGAACGTGGTGAGACGTCGGCGGCTGAACAGCGACGCGACCTTCGCTCTGATCTGACGATCGGCCCCGCCGACCCAGCGGCCGCCGTTCTCTCCGCCGACGATCACGAGCGTGCCCGAAGGCGTCAGCGCGCGCCGCAGGTCGCGAATCGATCGATTCCCGCCGGTGTCGATGATGACGTCGTAGCGACTCGGCTCGGCGAGCGGATCGGCCGTTCGGTAGTCGATGACGCGGTGAGCACCCAGCCGGCGGACGAGTTCGAGCTTGCCTGCGCTCGCGACGCCGGTGACGATGCCATCCAGCGCCACGGCGATCTGGACGGCGTAGGTGCCGACGCCACCGGACGCTCCGAGCACCAAGACCTGATCGCCTGGTCGAACTCCGCCGTGGTCTTCGACCGCCTGAAGTGCCGTGGTGCCGGTGACGGCCAGCACCCCGGCTGCGGTCATGTCGAGGTTGGCGGGAACTGCCGCGAGGCAGTCTTCTGATGCTCGTGCGTACTCGGCGAACGTGCCGTGCCCGTGGCCGAACACGAGGTCGCCCTCCGCGAATCGCGTCACCTTTGCACCGACGGTGTCGACGACCCCGGCCACGTCGAGTCCAGGCACGGGGTTCCGCGGACGACGAAGTCCGAACGCGAGGCGGGTGAGATACGGCCGTCCGGTCATGAGATGCCAGACGCCCCGGTCGACACCTGCGGCGTCGACGCGGACGAGCACGTCGTGCTCGCCGAGCTCGGGACGCGGAAGCTCCCGGAGTTCGAGGGCGTCGGCATCGCCGTAGCGCTGTTGCACGATCGCCGTCATCCGGGCAGACCGAACCCGGCTCGTGGCGCCGGTCGGGGTGGGCGTGGTCGTGTGTGACGTGGTGGGCGTGGTGGTGTGTGACGGGGTGGGCGTGGTGGCGGGCGTGGTAGTGGGAGTGGCGGTGTGTGTCGTGGTCTTCATGGGGCGCCGTTGTCCTTTCAGGCTGCGACCCGAACGGGTCGGTGGGTGATGGCGTCGGTCGGGTGATCGAGGCCGCGGGTGACGAGACGGACCGCAAGGGCGCACTCGACGACGAGGGGGATGACGTAGAACGGTTCGATGACCGAACTCGCATCGGGTGCGAACACCGCCGCCGCCGAACCGATGAGGTAGACGCCACCGGTGGCGGCCATGCCCCACGCCAGCACCCGCGGCACGAGCCCGCCGACCGCCAGCAGTCGGGCCAGCACCAGGCAGCTGAACGCGAACGCGATCAGTCCGACGTCGTACCCGAGCGCGTGACGTTCGACCGCGTCGAGCGCGTCCTGCGCCGGACCGATCGCGATCGACCCATCGCTGCCTTCGGCGTCGAGCGCGGAGAAGAGCGCTCGCCACAAGAAGTTCAGGTTGGCGACGAGCACTGCGCCCTGGATCAAGCGCAGTACGGCAGCAGCGATCGCCCAGCGACGGTCGACGTGGCGGAGGAGTCCGAACAGCCCGAACGCCACGACCACGTCGAGTGCGATCATGACGACGTCTGCTCCGATTCCGATGCCGAACAGTCCGGGCGACCCGGCGATGTTCGCCGCGGTGGCGATCGGATCGTCGTCGACGATCAACGAACCCCGCACGGCGAACTCGGCGAAGATCCCGGTGACGATGATGCCCAGGTAGGCGATTCCGGTCCGGCGTGCCCGCCTCGACGGCCGCTGAACGGTGGCGGCTTCGGTGTGCATGGCGATGTCCTTTCGAGTGAGTGGCGACGTGTTCGACCGTACGGACGCGTGGGGAGCCTGGTCTTGGCTTCGGCGGCCGACCGATTGACCGATCGGGCCATCGCCGCGGTTCTGCTACAACACCGTCATGGCCTCGGTCGGCACACCAGTCGTGCGTCGCATGATCGACGTGGCCGACTCCCGACACGGCCGCGACGATCTCCTCGCCAGCGTCGGCCTGCCGCCGGGAGAGCCCGACGTGGGGTGGGCAGGGGAAGCCGTCGACGAGGGCGCGTACTACGCCCTGCTCGAACGGATCGCCGACGACGATCCGGACTTCCCGTTTCGATACGGCCGCGCGCTGCGGCCCGACGACCTCGGCGCGCTCGGCCTCGCACTGAAGACGGCAGCGACGATCGAGTCCGCGCTCGAACGCCTGCGTCGCTACGTGCTCGTCCTGAGCGACACGCTCGAGTACGAGTTCGTCGACTCGGCCGACGGTCGGGCATTCGCACTCGTCGGGCGGCCGCATCATCGTCGCGGCGCGGCGATCGCGAACGAGTGCGCCCTCTCAGCCGTCGTCTCGATGCTGCGCAGCATCATCGGCGACCCGATCGCGCCGTCGCTCGTCGAGCTGCAGCACGCTGGGCCCGACGACGACCGTCATCACCGCGAGTACTTCGGGTGTCGCGTCCGCTTCGACGCGCCGACGAACAGCATTCACCTCCCCCATGCGCTCCTGGCGCGCCGAACGCTGCTCGCCGATGACGGACTGTCGTCGTACCTGCTCGCCCGACTCGATGACCTCGCGGCGCGCAAGGCGACCCGTTCGATCGTCGACGACGTTCGAGCTGCGATCACCGACGCGCTTCCCGACGGCCAACCGAGCAAGTCGCGAGTCGCCCGCCGGCTCGGGCTCAGTGAGCGCACGCTCCACCGCCACCTCACCGACCAGGGCGAGACGTTCCAGGCGATCGCCACCCGGGCACGCCGAGAGGCCGCAGAATCCCTGTTGACCACGAGTCGCCACTCCATCGTCGACATCGCCTTCCTGACCGGGTTCGCCGACCAGACCTCGTTCACGCGTGCCTTCAAACGCTGGACCGGCACGACCCCCGCAGCATTCCGGTCACGTTCCAGTTGACCAGCCGGCCGAGGAATACAGCGGCGAGCGTCGACACCGTTCCGCGCACGTCCGATGTCCCACCGAGCCCGATCCGATCGCACTGGCGATCATCCAGTTCTTGACAGAGTCCAAAGTTCGTGCTTGTATGGATTCCGATGACCACCGACTCCGTCGCCATGCTTCGCACTCACGGATTGAACGTGACCGCCCAGCGCCTCGCTGTGCTCCGCGCCGTTTCAGCCCGCCCGCACGCCACCGCTCAAGAGCTCGCTGACGACGTCCGACTCGAGATCGGTTCGATCTCTCGGCAGTCGGTGTACGACACGCTGACCCTGCTCACCGAACGCGACCTCATCCGCCGAATTCAGCCGGCGGGTTCGTCGGCTCGGTTCGAAGACCGTGTGGGCGACAACCACCACCACCTCGTCTGCCGCCGCTGCGACCGCCTCGTCGATGTCGACTGCGCCACCGGCGAGGTGCCTTGCCTCATCCCCGTCGACTCCGGCGATTTCATCGTCGACGAGGCCGAGGTCACCTACTGGGGCATCTGCCCCGACTGCCAGGCCCTGCCCGCCGAGGCCTGATCGACACACACGCGCCACTCAGATTCTCCCCACCACCCGGTCGACCGACCGGCATCCACCCAGCACCAGCAACACCACCAAGGAGCACCGATGACCGACCAAGCTTCCCCCGCCGCAGAGTGGGGCTCTCTCACTTCCGCCGAGTTCCAGTCGAACGAGAAGTGGTGGCCCAATTCGCTGAACCTGCGAATCCTGCACCAGAACCACCCCGACTCGATCCCCTTCGGACCCGACTTCGACTATCGCAAGGCATTCGCCGGAATCGACGTCGAGGCGCTCACCGCCGACGTCGACGCGCTGATGACCGACTCACAAGACTGGTGGCCCGCCGACTGGGGCCACTACGGCGGCTTCTTCATCCGCATGAGCTGGCACGCCGCCGGCACCTACCGTGTCAGTGACGGCCGCGGCGGCGGCGGCACCGGCGCCCAGCGCTACGCCCCGCTCAACTCCTGGCCCGACAACGGCAACCTCGACAAGGCCCGACGCCTGCTCCTGCCGATCAAGCAGAAGTACGGCAAGCAGATCTCGTGGGCCGACCTCTTCGTCTTCGCCGGCAACCGCGCACTCGAGACGATGGGCTTCACGACCGCTGGCTTCGCCTTCGGTCGCGCCGACATCTGGGCACCCGAAGACGACATCTACTGGGGCCCCGAAAACGAATGGCTCGGCGACAAAGACGAGCGCTACACCGGCTCGTTCGAAGACGGCAACCGTCTCCTCGACAACCCGCTCGCCGCCGTGCAGATGGGCTTGATCTACGTCAACCCCGAGGGCCCGAACGGTGTCGCCGACGCGATGAAGTCGGCGCAGGACATCCGTGAAACGTTCAGCCGAATGGCCATGAACGACGAAGAGACCGTCGCACTGGTCGTCGGCGGCCACACGTTCGGCAAGATGCACGGCAACGGCCCGGCCGACGCCGTGGGTGCCGAACCGGAAGGTGGCGGCCTCGAAGCGCAGGGCTTCGGCTGGGCGAACACCAACGAAACCGGGCTCGGCGAGTACACCATCACGTCCGGTCTCGAAGGAGCCTGGACCCCGACACCGACCCAGTGGGACAACTCGTACCTCGAGACGATCTTCGGTCACGAGTGGGAACTCGTCCACTCACCGGCCGGTGCCCAGCAGTGGCAGCCCAAGTCGGTGCGCGACGGATTCATGGTTCCGCCCGTCGCCCCGGGTGCACCCGAGACGAAGCCGACGATGTCGACCGCCGACATGGCGATGATCACCGATCCGGCCTACCTCGAGATCTCGAAGCGCTACTACGAGAACCCCGATCAGCTCGCCGAGGCATTCGCCAACGCCTGGTTCAAGCTGTTGCACCGCGACATGGGCCCTGCGATCCGCTACGTCGGACCGCAGGTTCCGGGCGAGGAATACGTCTGGCAAGACAACGTGCCCGCTCACGAGGGTGCGCTCATCGGCGACAGCGAGATCGCCGAGCTGAAGTCGACGTTGCTCGACTCGGGTCTCTCGACCGAGCAGCTCATCTCGACCGCGTGGGCCGCTGCGTCGACCTACCGCAAGACCGACTTCCGCGGCGGCGCCAACGGCGCTCGCATCCGCCTGTCGCCGATGACCGACTGGGACATCAACGTGCAGTCCGGTGTCGGTCCGGTCATCTCGAAGCTCGAGCAGATCCAGGCCGACTTCAACGCGAAGGGCGGCGCGAAGGTGTCGCTCTCCGACCTCATCGTGCTCGGTGGTTCGGCTGCTGTGGAAGCTGCCGCCAAGGCGGCCGGCCACGACGTGTCGGTTCCGTTCACCCCGGGTCGCACCGATGCCAGCCAGGAGAGCACCGATGTCGAGTCGTTCTCGTGGCTCGAGCCGAACGCTGACGGCTTCCGCAACTACGTCAAGAAGCAGGGCAACGTTCCGACCGAGCACATGCTCATCGACAAGGCGTTCATGCTGAACCTGACCGCTCCGCAGATGACCGCCCTCGTCGGTGGTCTGCGAGTGCTCGGTGCGAGCGTGGGTGGCGACGGCTACGGCGAATTCACCGACCGCAAGGGCCTGCTGACCAACGACTTCTTCGTCAACCTGCTCGACATGGGCACCCTGTGGTCGCCGGTCGGCGAGGGCGACGACGTCTTCGAAGGCCGTGACCGTGCGACCGACGAGCCGAAGTGGAAGGGCACCCGCGTCGACCTCGTGTTCGGTGCGAACAGCCAGCTGCGTGCACTCTCCGAGGAGTTCGCCGCTGCCGGTGGCGAGAGCGACATGATCCGCCACTTCATCGACGGCTGGGTCACGGTCATGGAGAACGACCGCTTCGACCTCGACTGACCCGACTCGATTCCGAGACGTCCGGTGGGGCGCTGCTTCGGCGGCGCCCCACCGTCGCGTCCGAGCTCCCGTGGCGGCATGTCACGCCCTGTGCTGCTCCGACCAGCCGTCGTTCACCGTGCCTTCGAACGCTGGACCGGTACGGCCCCGCTGCATTCCGGTCACGTTCCAGGTGGGTGACCAGCCTGCCGAGGAATACGGCGGCGAGAGTTGGGTACGTTCCGCGCATGTCCGATGTGCCATCGAATCCCGATCCGATCATCCCCGACCCCGATCCGACGCACACGCCGACGATCCCCGATCCCGACCCCGGCCACGAGCCGGTCATCCCACCGGTGCCCGACCCGGATCCGGACGTTCCGGAGCCCGGTCCCACACCACTGACCTGAGCACTCCAATGACCTGAGCACTCCGACTCACGGCATGCACCTGCCGTCGATCATTCCGAGGTGGCACGGGACTGCGACCTCGTGCGTCTCGAGCCACGACCGATCCGCAGCGCGGCGATCGCGCCGAGCGAGATGCAGGCGGCGAGGACGACCGATGCCCGTGACCAGTCGCCGGTGACCGAGCCGACCGTGGCGCTGAGACTGCTGCCGACGCCCACCGCGGCGCCGAGCACCCAGCCGGTCGGCCGATCGGGCAAACGGTCGTGGTCGGCGGTCGAGTCGCGTGACCCCGGCAGTGCGGCCATCAGACGAAGACGCCGATGCAGTCGACGCGCGGGTGGGAAGTGGCGTCGAGACGGGTCGAGATCACGGCGTCGTTGCCGTCCGGGTCGGCGACGACGACGTGGAACGTCGTGTCGTCTTCCTGATGGATGCGGTCGAGGTCGAAGCCGTCGAGGGTGTCCTGGAGTGACGTGATCATGTCGGCCACCGTCTCGGAACCCAGCTCGTCGATGAAGCCGTCGCCGATCGACTGCTTCACGTAGTCGACGAGCATCGACCGGTCGTCGGCGTCGCTCGAGCTGTCGGAGAGCACGAGCTGGATCCAGTTGTCCATCGCACGCCCAGCCGGGGTGTCGGGGAAGTCGGCGACGAGGTCGAACCCGGCCGCTGCGTCGACAGGTGTCGGATCGAGCTCGCAGACACCATCCGCGAACAGTTCGGGCAGGAGCATGCTGGCCAGGCCGCCGCCGACGTCGAATGCCAACGGATCGGCCACGTTCGACGCGATCGAGATCGTGATGCCGTGGTCGACGAAGCGATAGAAGTCGGCGAAGAAGACACCGTTGCCACCAACGTGGGTGATCAGCGTCGTGCCGTCGTCGAACGGAACGACGTTCCATCCGTATCCGGAATGTGCCCCGTCGCCCCCGGCGACTTCGACGTGCGGCGCGAACAGCTTCGCCTTGGCATCTGCGTCGAGGATCTCGTCGCCGCGCAACGCCGCGTCCCATCGATGTAGATCGGGCATGGTCGAGAGCAGGCCGCCGTTCGCGCGCAGGTTCCATCCCGGACCATCGACAGCCCACGGCTGCTCGTTCGGACGCCCGAAGACCTCGTCGCCGACGTACCCGACGGCGATGGTTGCGTCCGTCCAGTCGGCGAGTACGTAGCCCGTGTGCAACATGCCGGCCGGCAGGAACAGCGCGTCACGCAGGTACGCCTCGTAGGAACCGCCGGTGACGGCCTCGACAACAGCGCCGAGCAGGCTGTACCCCACGTTCGAGTACGCGTACTCACCGACGGGTGACGCCGGGAACTCGGAGTTCGCGACGCGCTCGATGTAGTCGGCAAGACCGATGACCTCGTCGTCGGGCCCCAACCCATGTGGAACACCCGAGGTGTGGGTGAGCAGTTGGTGGAGGGTGATCTCACTCTGTTCGGGGGTGAGCCCGTCGACGTACTGGCCGATGTTGTCGTCGACCGAGAGCAGGCCGTCCATCTCCAGACGCACGATGGCCGCAGCGGTGAACTGCTTGGTGAGCGACCCGATGTCGTAGACGGTGTCGACGTCGTTGTCGACTCCCGCCGAGCGGTCTGCCGCACCGAAGCCGGCGCTGTACACGCCGTCGGGCGTCGTCGCCATCACTGTCCCAGTGAAGTTCTCCGCGTCGAGCTCGGCGAAGAAGTCGGCGACGATGTCGGCGTGGGCGCGTTCGCCGTCGGTATCGCTCTGGCTGTCGGCATCGGGCTGGTCGGTTTGGGTGCTGATGGGCGGAGTCGTGCGCTCGGGCGCGAGTGATGTGTCGGTCGACGCCGTGTTGTCGACGACCGTGTCGGGCGCGGTCGAGGTGGGCGTGCTGGCGGGTGGAGCGCCGGTGATGGGCGTGCTGGTGGGTGCGGCGGTCGTGGTCGTTTCCGGTGCGGTGATGCCGTTGCTCGAGCAGGCGCCGGCGGCCAGCGCGAAGCTGAGCAGCACCGGCACCGAGAGGAGTCGCAGTCGCGGGTTCGAGTCGTGGCGGGCAGCGTTGGGGGTGTGTTGTTTCATGACCTCATCGTGCGGAGGCACGCTGATTCGCACATCGGCCGGTCGGCCACGAATCGGTTCGTACGCCTGTCCGAAAGGCCAACACGCGGCCTCGCTGCGAGGTCACCTGCGAACGGCGGGGCAAGGTCAGCCGGAGAGGCCGTGCTCGTACGCCCAGATCACGAGTTCGACTCGGTTTCGGGCGTCGAGCTTCGACATCGCTGCCGCGATGTGGGCCTTGACAGTGCTGACCGACACGTGCAGTTCGGTCGCCACCTCGGCGTTCGACAAGCCCCGCGCCACGGCGGCGACCACTTCGGTTTCGCGATCGGTGAGCGGAGACTCACTCAGCGACGACGGTGCGTTCGGTGCGACCACATGGTCCAGCAGTCGCGTCGTGATTTCGGGCGAGATCAGCGAGTCTCCGTTCGCGGCGGCGCGGACCGCGGCCACGAGCAACTCGGGGGCCGCGTTCTTGAGCAGGAACCCGATCGCTCCCGCTTGGAGCGCGCCGTAGACGTACTCGTCGAGATCGAACGTCGTGATGACGACCACGTTCAACGGCTCGGCCACATCGGGGCCGGCGATCAGGGCGGTGGCTGCGAGGCCGTCGAGTTCGGGCATCCGGATGTCGAACAGGCAGACGTCGGGGCGCAGGTGCTGCGCCTTCGTGACGGCATCACGACCGTTGTCGGCTTCGCCCACCACGTCGATGCCGTCGGTGGCATCGAGGATCATGCGGAAGCCGGCGCGCACCAGGTCTTGGTCGTCGGCGATCAGCACGCGGATCATCGGCCGACCCGTGCCAGTGGGATCGACGTGCGGGTGCGCCAGCCGAGCGACGAGCGCGCCGACGACTCGAAGGAGCCGCCGAGCGCTTCGGCTCGCTCCCGCATGCCGACCTGGCCGTACCCGCTGCCGGAGTGGCGGGTGGTGGGCGCCCCGTCGTTGTCGACGGTCATGTCGACTCGGTCGGCGTGTCGTTCGACGGCGACGTCGACGAAGGTGACGTCACGGCTGTGGCGTCGAGCGTTGGTGATCGACTCCTGTGCGATGCGGAAGAGTGCTGCGCCGACCCCGGCGGGGAGTTCGTCGAGTCGCGTGTCGCCGCTCACGTGAACGGCCGGCCGCCCGTCGGGGGCTGCGAGCACGTCGAGTGTGGCGGGCGCGACGTTGCGGGTGTCGTGGTCGTCGCTCCGCAAGATGCCGACCATGCGCCGCATCTCGTCGATGGAGTCGTTGGCGATCGCTGCGATCGACTCGAGGGCCTTGGCCGCGGCGGCGGGATCGGACTCGACCACGTACTGCCCGGCCTGCGCCTGGACCGCGATCGCCGACACGTGGTGAGCGACCGTGTCGTGGAGTTCTCGGGCGAGCGAGTTGCGCTCGGCCAGACGCACCTGTTCGTGTCGGCCTTCGATCAGGCGCGCTCGGTATCTCATCGCGAGCGCGAACCCCGCCACGACGAGCCAGGGGAACACCAGGATCCAGTCCTCGCTCTGCAGGCGGCCCGCCGACCACTGGATGATCGTCTCGCTCCCGACGCTCAGGACGAAACCGGCAGCGACGCGCAACGGCGTCGACCATCGACAGAGCGCGTAGAACAGCACCACGTCGGCGAGGCCGGCAGGCGACCCGACATCGAGTGACTCCGTGTCACGGAGTGCGATCGCGACGCTGGCTGCTGCGGCGATGCTCACCGTTGCGACGGCCGTCAACGGAATGCGTCGGCGGAACGGGACGAACCCGACGGCGATCGCCGCCGGCACGGTCTGCGCCCACAGCGGGAGCGAATCGTCGACGACGACGAACCCGATCGCGGCCAGTGCCAGCAGCCCCGCGAGCACCCAGTCCCAGACTCGCCTGGGTGGGATCGGCTCGACGACGGCCACCGCGTCGAACCGGTCAGAGAGCTGCACTCGCACGTCGCCACGGTAGCCAGACGGTGGAAACAGGCCATCCGCCCAGCGGCCGATACGCCGATCGCGCAACTCGTACTTTCGGCCAGGGAAGAACAGCCGACAGGCCATGCCCGTCGTCATGACGTCGAGCGCACGATGGCACCCATGAACGCTCCTCCCCAACCCCGACCGTCCGGTTCGACCGACAGCCCGTGCGAAGTCCGCCACCTGTCGAAGCGGTACGGCGAGCACGTCGTCGTCGACGACCTGTCGTTCTCGATCCCGCGCAACCAGGTGGTCGGCCTCATCGGGCCGAACGGCGCCGGCAAGACCACCACGATGAAGATGCTGCTCGGACTCGTCCGACCGACCGGTGGCGACATCTCGCTCCTCGGACGAACGATCGGCGAACCTCGCTGGGGTGACGCCCTCCGTCGGGTCGGCTCCATGATCGAGGCCCCGCCGATCTACGACCGCCTCACCGCTCGCCAGAACCTGCAGTACCAGGCCCTCGCGGTCAGCGGCTCCGTCGACGACGACGAGGTCGACGAACTGCTCCGCCTCGTCGACCTCGCGGACCGAGCCGACGACCGACCTCGCGGCTACTCGCTGGGCATGCGTCAACGGCTCGGCATCGCGATCACGCTGGTCGGCAGCCCCGAACTCGTGATCCTCGACGAGCCCGGAAACGGTCTCGATCCGAGCGGCATCATCGAGATCCGCAGGTTGATGGGACGGCTCCCGGAGTCCGGGACGACCGTGCTGGTGTCGTCCCATCAACTCGCCGAGGTCCAACAGGCCTGCGACCAGCTCGTCATCCTCGCCAACGGCCGGACGGTCGCGCAGGGCACGACGAGCGACATTCTCTCGGGGCGTTCACAGCACGTCTTCCACGTCACCGTCGGCGACGACGAAACGGTCCGAGCCGGAGCCGCGCTCAGCGCGGCCGGTCTGGTGGTGGTCGAACGGATCGGCACGACCTTCGTGATCGAACCGCCACCCGAGGTCGGCGGACGCGACCTCAACCGTCTGCTCGCCTCGTCGGACGTCTTCGCCTCGTCGATCAATCAGCCGGTCGTGTCGCTCGAAGACGCCTTTCTCGACCTCGTTCGCCAACAGCCAGACCCCGCTCAGCACGACACCCCGACTCAGAAAGCCGCATCATGATCCGCACCGAACTGTTCAAGCTCCGCACCCACCGCACACCATGGGTGCTCCTCGCGATCCTGATCGCCTCGCTCCTGATCGCGCCGATCTACTTCGCCATCAAGTCGCCCGACGACACCACCGGGCTCATGGATGCCTACATCGGCGTGAGCGGAATCCTCACACCGCTGCTGGCCACCGTGTTCGGCGGCTGGATGATCGGGCACGAGTATCGACAGGGCACGCTTCGTCGCGTGCTCGGCAACGATGCCCGCCGCGGTCGACTCATCGCCACCAAGGCCGCCACCGGACTCGTCGCGCTGATCGCCGGCGTGTCGATCGCTGTCGGTGTCGGTGCGCTCGCATCCCTGGCGTCGGCCGCATCCTTCGGCGAGACGATCGTGTGGGACGGCGTGTTGCGCAGCGTGCTGAGCGACGGGTTCTTCGCACTCGTGATTGCGTCGATCGCGTTCATCCTCAGCATCCTGCTGCGAAGCGACACGTACGCGATGCTCGGCGCCCTCGGCGTCATGATCATCGTCGGTCCGCTGCTCACGCTCATCCCCGCGGTCGGCAAGTACACGCCGTCAGCGCTCGCGAACGACGTGACGTCGTGGATCAGCGGCACGGGAGAACTCGTCGTGTCGATCGTCCCCGCATCGCTTGGTCTGCTCGCCTCGATCGGCGTGCTCACCGCGGCGGCGACCGCCACGTTCCAACGAAGCGACATCTGAGTCTCGCCGGGCCGATCGTCGCCAGGCGCGCAGGCGTGGCCGTGCGCCGCGTCACTCGCGGGAGATCAGAACGCTTCCGGACCGAAGCGGCCGACGGCCAGGACCACGGCGAGGATGCCGAGCACGATGCTCGGCGCCAGGCTGGCCGGAGGGTCGTTGCGGCGGATGTGAAAGAACGCTGCGCCGACCATGGTCAACGCAAGACCGGCCGCGGCGATGGGGACGAGGACCGGAGCGATGTCGACGAGCGCGGGGAGGACGACCCCGAGTCCGCCGGCCAGCTCGACCGCTCCGACTGCCTTGATCTGCCCCTCGGAGAAGCCGTCGACCCACTCCATGCCGGAGCCAGCGAGGTCGGATCGGCTCTTCGCGAGCTTCATTCCGCCGGCGGCGATGAAGGCGAGGGCGAGGATGGCGGCGATGATCCAGAGTGCGATGTTCATGAGTTGGGTTCCTTGCTGAGTTTCGTGGTGCTGAGTTTCGTGGGACTGGGTGTCGTGGGACTGGGTGTCGTGGGTCAGGTGTCGTCGCCACTGCCGGGTCGGGGTGGAGCGTTCGGCGACAACTGGACTGCGGGAATCCGCCCCAAGCGACCGGTGCGGTAGTCCTCGATGGCTTGTCGGATCTCCTCGGTCGTGTTCATCACGAACGGTCCGTGGTGCACGATCGGCGCCTTGATCGGCTGTCCTCCGATGAGCAGCACGTCGAGCGGCTCGGTGTCGGACGCACTGACGACGACGTGGTCGCCGTCACCGAACATCGCGAGGTACCCGTCGTCGACGGGCTGTGCGTCATCGCCGACCGACCCGCTTCCGGTGAGCGTGTAGACGAGCGCGTTGGATCGCCGGTCCCACGGGACTTCGAGCCGGGCGCCGGCGGCCAGGGTCACGTGAGCGTAGGTGATCGGAGTGTGGGTGGCGCCGGGTCCTTCGAAGCCGGCGAGGTCGCCGGCGATCAGGCGGATCAGCGCGCCACCGTCGTGCGAGGTGAGGAGGACGACGGCGTCACGACCGATGGCCTGGTAGCGGGGCGGCGTCATCTTGAGCTCGGGTGGGAGGTTGACCCACAACTGCACGGCGTGGCTGGGGCCGCCGAGTCGGAAGTGATCGTCGGACGGGCGTTCGTCGTGCTGGATCCCGCTCCCCGCCGTCATCCACTGTGTTTCGCCGTCGCCGATGACGCCACCGCCGCCCATCGAATCCTGATGGGCGACGCCGCCGTCGAGCACGTAGGTCACCGTCTCGAACCCGCGGTGCGGATGCCACGGTGCACCTTTCGCCTCACGTGGAGCGGCAACCGCTGGTCCGACGTGGTCGAGCAGCAGGAACGGGTCGACGTCGACGAGCGGAACGATGCCGGGGAACGGACGCCGGATCGTGAAGCCGGCCCCTTCGACCGCGCGGCCCGCCTTCACGATTCGAGTGACGGGGCGAGGCAGCGAGACGCCGATGTCAGGTCGAGGGACTCTTGGAAGCACGAGTGTGTCTTCAACGGTGATCGCCGGCATCGCCGACTCCCTTCTCAGGTGGCGGGACATCGCAGCCCCTTGTTGTTGATGCATCAACAATAGGTGAAGGTTGACGCATCAGCAACCCCGCTAGGGTCGGCACATGAGTGAGACGCAATGGCTCGACCCGAGCGAGGAACGGCTGTGGCGCAGCTGGCTACGTCTGAACAGCGAGATGTCGACCGCGCTCAACAAACAGCTGACGAGCGACAGCGGCTTGTCGGCTGCCGACTACGCCATCCTCGTACCGCTCTCGGAATCACCCGACGGAGTACTGCAGTCGCGTGAGCTCCGCGAAGGGATCGCGTGGGAACGCGATCGCCTGTCGCATCAGGTGCGACGCATGGAGAAGCGAGGCCTGGTGACACGAGAGGACTGCGTCGACGATGCCCGCGCGTCGATGGTCCGAATCACCGACGCCGGACAGGCCTCCATCGCCGCAGCGGCGCCCGGCCACGTGGCCGCCACCAGGCAGGTGTTCTTCGACCACCTCAGCGACGACGATGCAGCGACCCTCACTGCCATCTGCGAGCGGCTGCTGGCCAATCTCGACGAGATGGCCGACTGACCACTCCGTCCGTCTCCGCGGCACCGCGACAGCACTCGGCCCCGCTCGACGTTTCTGCAACTCACGACGGAGACGTCACCGTGGGATGATTGCAACGATGACCAGCAGCGACGGCCAGCGCGGCCCGGGGCGCCCTGCCCGCGCCACCGAGGAGCAGGTCCTCGACACCGCCCTGAAGTCGTTCGCCGAACTCGGCTTCGAGGGAACCTCGGTTCGGGCGCTCAACAGCCAACTCGGACTGAGTCGCAACTCGATCGAGCAACGATTCGGCACCAAGGATCAGCTCTGGTATCGGGCGGTCGATCACGGGTTCGGTTCGCTCGCGTCGCAGCTGAACGCGGCGGAAGCGGCCGACGATGAACCGAGCGACGATCACCTCGTGCAGCTTCGGCGACGACTCCACCGTTTCATGAGCATAACCGTCGACCATCCGATCCTGTTGCGCCTGATGAACCTCGAAGGAATCCACGACAGCGAACATCTCGACTACATCTTCGAGACGTACATCCGTCCGGCGCTCACATCGATCGAGGAGCATCTGGTCGCCCTCCGCGCCGCGGGACGCGTCCGCCCGGTCACGATGCGGACGCTGTTCCTGCTGCTCGCACACGGCGCCGTGGCGCCGTACACCCTCATCGGCTTGAGCGACCGATTCGACGAGTTCGACGGCGCATTCGATCCGGCCGAACACATCGACGTGGCGACGGAGATCCTCGTGGAGGGACTGCTCCAACGCTGAACTCGGGTGCCGAGGCCGTCGACGCGTGATCAGCGACGGGGCTCACTCGACGTCGACGACGCTGATCATGCCTTTCAGGAAGTGGGGGATTCCGTCGTTGGGGTCGGGGATGTAGCACACGAAGACGTAGCTGCCGGATGCCACGTCGATCGGCAGGGTCTGGGACTCTCCGGGGCTGAGGAATCCGACACCGCTCAGGTCGTCGATCGGTGGCGGCGCGTCGGCCTCGGCCTGACCGGTGAGGAAGGCGACGACGTCGTCGCTGGTCGCTCCGTCGGCGAGTTCGGCCATGCCGATCTCATGAACCTGGGTTCCGGAGTTGACGACGGTGTAGACGCCGCCCGCTGCGAGCGTGTCGGGCAGGTCGAACGCCCAGTCGATCAACTCGATCCGCCCGTCGGATTTGACCAGGTCGACTCGGTTCGGGGCGTCGCTCGTGGTGCCTTCGACGGTGAACTCTTCCCACATGCCGTTACTGAGGTGGTTCTCGCCGGCTTCCGGCCCCGGCAACGAGCACAGCACGACGTAGTGGCCCGGCTCGAGGTCGACCGTCACGGTCTGCTCCTCCGCTGGCCGCACGAGTTGCACGCCGCCTCGGAGGTCGGACTCCTCCAGGGTTCCGGCCACATCGCCGAGGTACGCCTCGACGTACTCGGCAGCGGTCTGCCCCTCTGACAATCGAGCGAACACGGCTTGGTGCGTGAGCTCACCCTCGTTGAGGCCGCGCACTTCCACGAGCCCGGACGGCACCACGTCGGGCACGTCGATCGTGAAGTCTGCCATCGAGATGGTGACCGCCGCGACGGTCGGCTCCGGACCGTCGTCGCCACACGCTCCGAGCAGCAGCACGAGGAATGCTGCGCCCACCACCATGCGGAAGTCGCGGAGCAGCGGAACGACTCGACGGGCTGCTCGCCGCGCCAAAGTGCCGACGCCGTCGGCGGTTCGCGACGACCATATGGTGCGGGCCTCGGGACGAGGTGCCGAGTCGGCGGTGTGGGGTTGGGGACCCGTTGACGGGTCCGACGTGTCTACAACGGTGTTCGCCGACATGGTCGACTCCCTTCTCCGAAATCGGAACCGATTTCCGATTAGCTGATACGTCAACCATACCGAGAAGTGAGCGTATTTATTGACGATCGGCAAGTAATAGTCGGGGCGCGATGCGCTGCCGGCCCGGTCGGGGCGTTCGGCAGGTCAGAGGTTCCAGGCGAAGCCGGTCTCGCGCTCCGAGAGTTCCCAGAGCCGTTGGGTGGTCGCCTTGTCGTAGGCGAAGGGTTCGAGGGTGCCCTTGCCGACCGGGCCGACCCATTCGTTCCGGCCGGTCGGGCCGTAGAGGGCGCGCTGCTCGAGGCCGCCTTCGGTCGCGCACATCACCTCGGGGTAGGCGCCCTTCTCGGCGGATTGAACCATCGGCGACAGCGACATGAGCTTGAACATGACGCGGGTCATCAGGTTGCCGCTGGTGGTGATGAGCGAGGTGCGCGACGAGCCGGGGTGGCAGACGTAGACCTCGACGCCCGAGTTGGCTGCGGCGAGCCGGTCTTGCAGTTCGTAGGCGAACATCATCTGCGCGAGCTTGCTCTGCGAGTAGGTCTTGTTCTGGTGGTAGTTGGCGTCCCAGTTCATGTCGTCGAACTGGATCGTGCGGATCCCCATCTTGTAGCCGAGGCTGGCGACGACCACGATGCGGCCGACCGATTCCTCGATGCGCTGGAACAGCAGCCCGGCCAGGAGGAAGTGGCCGTAGTGGTTGGTGCCGAGCATGCTCTCGTGGCCGTCGACGGTGAGCTTCTGCTCGGGCACCTGCGCGATCGCGGCGTTGCAGATGAGGGCGTCGATGCGCGGGACGGTGTCGAGAATCTCGGCGGCGGCGGTGCGAACGCTGTCGAGCGAGGCGAGGTCCATCCGCACGAACGACACGTCGGCGTCGGCGCCGAACTCTTCGTGCAGCTTCGCGACAGCGGCTTCGGATCGTTCGGTGCTGCGGTTCAGCATGACGACCTTCGCGCCCTTGCCGAGGAGGATGCGGGTTGCTTCGAATCCGGCGCCGGCGTTGCCGCCGGTGATGAGGAACGTCTTGCCGTGCTGGGAGCCGAGGCGTTCGGGGGTCCAGCCTCGAGGTCCGAATGTGGTGTCTGCCATTGGTGTTGTCCTTCGTTGGTGCGGTGACGGCGATGGGCCGGCCGTGATGTCGTGATTCGACGATAACTCTCACCGATATGTCGTGCTAGACCGAATGGTCTTCAAAATATGCCTATTCGTATCGTCCTGCTTGCAGCACGGAGATCGGAGCGTTACCTTCGGTGGCGTGAGCAGGCAGGAGATCCAGCAGCTGATCGACGACCGTGTCACCGGCGACGGACTCGTCGACACCGGCGTGCCGGGCGTGCAGTTGTTCCGCGTGACCGAGGCCGTGCGCTGCACACCTGCGGTCTACGAGCCCACCCTCGTGGCGATCGTGAGCGGCAAGAAGGAAGCGATCATCGACGGGGAGTCGCACGTCTACGACAGCAGTCGCTACCTGTGCTGCGCCATCTCGCTCCCAGTGGAGGCAGGCACGCCGATGGCCTCGCCCGACGACCCGCTCCTCGGTGTGCAGATCACGCTCGACCCGAAGGTGATGACCGAGCTCGCGATCGAGATGGAGAACGCGGCCGGGGCCATCCGCGAACCGAGAGGCGGCCCGATTCCGCAGGGCTTCGCGCTCGCTCACTGGGACGACGCGTTCACCGACGCGCTGCTGCGGCTGATCCAGCTCGGCGACGACCCGACCGACACCGCGGTGCTCGGCGCCAGTCGGCTCCGCGAGGTGTACTACGCCGTCCTCAAGGGCGAGGCCGGTGCGACCGCTCGGCGTGCGTTCGGTGTGGGCAACGAGATCGCCCGGGTGATCGAGCACGTGTCAACGCACCTCGACGAATCGATCACCATCGACGACATGGCCGCGCACGTCGGCATGAGCCGCGCCGTGTTCCACCGCAAGTTCAAGCAAGCCACCACGATGTCGCCGATCCAGTTCGTGAAGGGCATCCGGCTCAACAACGCAGCCATGCGCATGGCAAGCGGCATGACCGTCAACGAAGCCGCCACCCACGTCGGCTACGCGAGTTCGTCGCAGTTCAGCCGAGAGTTCAAGCGCATGTACGGCCAGTCCCCCAAACAGTGGAGCCAGACCAAGCAACCACTCCCCGCCGGCCTGATCTGAGGCGCGGTCGGCGGTCGCCCGATCGGTCGTCCGGAGGGGTGAGACGGAGCGTCGCGACGTCGATGACGATCTGTTCGATCGCGGACGGCGAGCTGTTACCGATCTGTTAGCGAGCGGCTGGAGCCGGCGATCGTGGCGTCGTACATTTTCCCCGTGCGAACATCCCGCTTTGCCTCGATCATCACGACAGCTGCGAGTGCGCTGATCGTCCTCACCTCCGTCACGGCGACGCCCGTCGACGCACGCGTCGAGCCCGAACCACCGAAGGTGGTCGTGGCAGGCGACATCCAGAACCGGAACCACGAGATCGCCCACAACCCGGAGCGAAACGAGTACTTCGCCGTGTGGGAGGACTTCGGGACCGTGGCCGGCGAGATCTACGGACAGCGTCTCGCCGCCGACGGCTCGCCGCTCGACGCCCCGATCAAGATCGCTGCTCAGGGACACAACGACGACGGCAACCTGTTGCAGCAGTCGTTCATGCCTCCCAAGGTGGCCTACAACGCGGCCACGAACCAGTACCTCGTCGTGTTCGGGCGAGATGCGAGCGGCGCCGACGACATCGAGGATCGGCGTTTCGCGGTCGTGCTCGGACGGTTGGTGTCGGACATGGGGGCGCTCGTGGGCGGCGAGGTTCCGCTCAACCCGCCGCTCGGCACGGCGCAGACGGGGCTGGCCGGCGCGTGCTATCCGCGCTATCCCGACGTTGTCGCCGATCCGAACACCGGTGGGTACGTGCTCGCCTACACGAAGATCTTCTACGGCAACCCCGTGCGAGGTACGTGTGACGGGCTGGAGAACGAGGTGACCACCACGGTCCAGGCGCTGAGTGGGTCGCTGGGCCGCGGCACGCGTGTCGACGTGTTGACCAACTCCGAGGAGGGCACACCGATTCCGGCGCTCGGCCACAATCCCGTGACGAACCAGATCATGGTGACCCGGTCGTTCACCGAGTTGCGCGCAGGTGCCAACCGGGACGGCCGCCGATTCGAGGCCCAGATCCTCACGTCCGCGCTCACCCCGGTCGGGTCGATCCTGACCGTCGACGTCGATCCCGTCGACCCGATCTACTCGGGCCCCGTCATGCGAGCCATTCCGGTCGGCGATCCGGCGACGGGCAACTGGTTCGTCGCGTCGACCACGCGCTTCGCCGGCACGATCTGGACCAACCTGTTGGACCGCAACGGGGCCAGCCTCCGCACCGGCACGCGCAGCGACTCCGGCGTCATGCAGAGCGTCGACGCCGTCGGTGACGGCACGTTCGTGTTCTCGACCAACCGCGGTGACATCTTCCATGTCCGAGCGGATGGCTCCGAGATTCATCAGACGGCGCCGTTCTCCGGCCAGATCTACGAGACGCCGTCGGTCGCGATCGGCGCCGACGGCACCGGTGTCGCGGTCGGTGCGAAGGGAGCCGACACGGTCGCGGTCGGCTTCTCGGTGGTGGCGCCCGGCATCTTGACGTTGCCGCCGGCTCGCCTCCTCGAGACCCGATCCGGCAGTGGCGTGTCGACCGTCGACGGCGAGGCCCTCGGTGATGGTCCTGTCCCCGGCGGTCAGGTCAAGGTGCTCCAGGTCGCGGGACGCGGCGGGGTGCCCGCCGACGCCGAGGCCGTCAACCTCAACGTGTCCGCCGCACAGGCCAGCGGGGTCGGTTTCATCACCGTGTACCCGTGTGACGCCGATCAGCCGACGGCGTCCAATCTCAACTACACCTCCAGCGGGGCGGCGTCGGCTGCCGCGTTCGCCACGCTGAGCGCGGCGGGGACCGTGTGTCTGTACACATCGGCGTCGGCGCATCTGATCGTCGACGTCAACGGTTTCGTGCCCGACGGCGGCTCGGTGTCACCGTTGGTGCCGGCTCGTCTGCTCGACAGTCGACCGACGGGTGAAACGATCGACGGCGTGTCGCAACGGCTCGGACGCGTCGGGGCGAACTCGACGACGACGCTGAAGGTGACGGGTCGGGGCGGCGTGACATCCGACGCCGACGCGGTGGTCGTGAACGCCACGGCGATCAAGCCGTCGACCGGAGCGTTCTTGACCGTCTACCCGTGTGACCAGGATCAGCCCAGCGCATCGAGTCTGAATGCGGCGGCCGGTTCCATCGTGAACAACCTCGTCGTGGCGAAGGTCAGCGCGGCCGGGACGATCTGTGTGTTCTCGAGTGCGGCGACCGATCTGGTGGTCGATGTCGCTGCGTTCGTGCCGGCCGGCGGCGGCCTCTTGTCGATCGTTCCGGCTCGACTGTTGGAGACTCGGGCGGGTCTCGACACGGTGGACGGCCAGAGTGCGACGACGTCGCCGGTCGGGGCGATGTCACGCACGTCGCTGCGGGTGGCCGGTCGCGGTGGGGTGAGTGAAGATGCGACGGGTGCGGTGTTGAACGTGGCCGCGATCCGCCCCGACACGGGCGGTTTCATCACGGCCTACCCGTGCGACGAGGATCGTCCGGAGGCGTCGAACGTGAACTTCACTGCGGGCTCGATCGTGTCGAATGCGGTGGTCGTGAAGCTGAGCGCGTCGGGCGATGTGTGCCTGTACTCGACGTCGGGCACCGACCTCGCCGTCGACGTGGTCGGCTACACCGTCGACGCCTGAGGCCAGCTAGCGCATCGCGAAGTCGTGGATGAGCTGCGCGAGCTCGGCCACCATGCCGGCCTGGGCCTTGGGGTCCATGTAGTGCGTGGCGTCGAACTCGTGGTGCCCGGTGAAGCGCTCCCCCATCGCTTCCTCCCACTGCCGGAGGTAGTCGGGGTGGGCTCGGTGGTCGCCTGTCTGGACGATGCTGAGCACCGGGATCGTCGTGCGTGCCAGATCGCTCGGGCCATCGGCGTTGCTGACGCCCGTCGCCCACTGACTCAACCACGATCGCAGGCTGGTGAACCGCCCGAGGCCGTTGGCGGCGAGGTTCATCGCCTTGATGGCTTCCCGGTCGCCTTTGAAGTCGGACGTGTCGGCGAACATGAACGGGTCGGCGTTGGTGCGGTGCACGACGAAGGCCTCGTCCGCGCCGGGACCGTACACAGCTTCGAGTTCGGCGAGCCGTTGGCGCACCCACTCGGTGATTCGTTGCATTCGGGCTGCTTGGCCCTCACGGATCCGAGCGAGGAACTCGTCGGAGAACGGCGGTCCGTGTGCTGGGTCGAACACGTCGAGGGACAGGTCGACCTTGTCGAGGTCGTGTTCGTCGAGCACCGACGCGTCGAGGACGTTCTGCAGCGTCTGTGATCGTCCGAGGTGTTGTCCGAAGAGAACGATCTTGTCGGCGGGCGGTAGGTGCTCGGGGAGCAGACCGCTCGGACGACCGTCAGGCATGTGAGTGGCCGTCAGGTTCTCGGCTTGTGCTTGGTAGAAGGTCGCCAGCGAGCCACCGCCAGAAAAACCCAGCAGCACGATGTGCTCGTAGCCGCGCTCCGTCAGGAATCGAATCGCGGTTCCGAGGTCTTGTGCGCAGCGCTCCATGTTGAGCGTGGAGTCGTTGCCGAGAAAGCGAGTGGCCACCGCAAGGCACGGCAATCCCAGAGCTTTCAACGGTTCGAACATGTAGAACCCGGCGACGGGCACGGTCGGGTGGGCCATGACCGCAGCCGTCTTGTGCCCTGGGATTCCGTCGTCGGGCTCGTACAGATCGACGCGCACGGTCGGGTTGTTGTTGACCGCCGGCGGATAGACCTCCCAGGGCAGGCCCGTCTCCGCCCGCAGGAGGAACGACCGCATCTCGATGGCTCGCACCGGCCGCGTCATTCGCTCCGCTCCGTCGGGTCGAGGAACGCATCGGTCGGGCGGAGTCGTTGATAGGTGTCGATGCTGAGGCCGTTGGTCAGCCGCTGCATTCCGGCTTCTCGGATCGCGTCGTACGCGGCTCGTTCGGTGGGACCATGGGTGACCGCTTGCGGGAAGTGCCCGAGCAGGTTGACCGGCTTGCCACCCAACCGCTGGATCAAGACGAGCTCGTCGGTGTCGAGGTTGCGATGCCGCGACGGCAACTCTTCGGCTGCGGGGTCGTCGACGACCTTCATCGGCAGGAAGGGAATGATCATCGCGCCCGCAGACTCGAACAATGCCCACGACGACGGCGCGAGGTGCAGCCGTTCGCTGGTGATCGGGCGGACGTCGCGAGCGTTGATCTTGAGCGGGAAGTAGTCGCCCTTCCATCCGATGACGTCGAATGGCAGCTCGGCGTAGAAGGCCGACGTGACGTCGGTTCCGCTCTTGAGACGCACCTCCCATTCGTCCTGATCGGGCCAGTCGTATTCTTCGACCTCTGGGATACCGATGACGCCGAAGTCGATGGGTGAGTGGCGCCCGACCTGCTGGTGCTCCGTGAACGAGATCGGGTTGGTCGATTCGACGACGAGCATCGTCGTTTCGGTGTCGGGCATCAGCCGATGAGTCGTGCCCTTCGGCAGGAGGATGAAGTCGTCGGGCTCGTAGGCGAGCGGCCCGAATTCAGTGGCGATGACACCCTCGCCTTCATGGACGAACAGCAGCGTGTCGGCGTCGACGTTGCGCAGCAAGAACGGCCACGGCGTCGAGCGAACGCTGAGCGAGACCGAGATCGTGTCGTTGGTGAACAGCGGGGAAGGAAGACCGCCGGTGGTGTCTTCGTCGGGTCGAGTGAGGTCGGCGACCGCCGACATGCGAACTGCGAGTGGCCCCTCGACACGAACCGGGTCAGCCGGCCGCTGCCGGTGGTAGAGCATCGCGACCGGCCCGAAGAAGCCCTGCCGACTGACGTGTTCTTCGTTGAGGTCTTGCACGTCGACGCGGGCTTGGCGAGCGACCGTGCCGCGATGCATGTGGATCCAGGAGTTCTTCATGTTTCTCCGTGTGGGTGGGCGTTCATGTGAAGCGAACCGGTGAGCTGCAGCGTTGGATTGATGTGGGCGACCTTCACTCGGCCGATGGCGAGGCAGCGATGGACGCCAGGATGTCTGCCAGACCTGCGGGGTCAGAGTAGAACGGCGAATGGCTGGTGTTCATCTCATGAACGGTCGTTGTCGAACCGAGGGACTCGTCCACCATCTGAACCACCAGATCCTGACATGCCGGAGTCATGACGTTGTCCTGCGCGCAACGAATGTAATGCCGGTCGACCTGGCCGAAGTTCTCCGCAGTGATGTTGGAGGGCTCGGCGCCAACCTGTGCTGGTTCGTCGGAGTGCAACTTGCCCATCGCTGCCTCGAACTGGCTGTCGGTGAGATCGGCGTAGAACGCAGCCTTCACCTTGGCGAGGTACTCAGGGTCGGTCGAGCGAGTGTCGATACGTATGGCGCCAACCACTCCTGGGTCTGCCATCAAGAGACCCAGCATGTGAGAGTCGGCCATGCTTTCGTGGCCGAGCAACGCGCCGGCAATCATTCCGTTGGGCGCGAGGAACGATGCCAGGAAGACGGTGGCTTTCAGCTTTTCCGGGATGGCTTCGGTGACGACAGAGGTGGTGAGCCCACCCAACGAGTGTCCGACGAGCACGACGTCACCGTTGCCCATCGCTGCTGCAGCCTGAACGGCCTCGATGACAGCAGCAGTTCGTTCGTCCTGAGTCACGCCGGCGTTCGGCGATGGTTCCGTGCCGAAAGCGACCGGGTCGAGTGGCCGTACGTGGAGTGACTCCGGTTCCGCCGCGTTCACGCCGGCGCCGGGCAGGTCGAGCGTGACCGAGCCATGTCCGCGGGCTTCCAACTCCGGGACGAGGTCGTCCCAGGTGCCGCCGTCGTGATGGGCGCCGTGAACGAACACGAACGTTGCGTTTTCTGATGTTGAACTCATCTTGCCTTTACTTGCCTTTCTCGAGCTGGAGCCGCACGCGTGGTATCGAACGCTGGCGGCTCGCAGCGTGGTCAGTCGTCCAGCATCGTCCGCTTGAAGGTGCCCCATTGGTTGGCATCGAACCGGTGGAGACCGGCCATCCCCGCGCTGGTGAGGCCACCGTCGACGAAGAACGTCGTGCCCGTGACCCACGCGGAATCGTCCGACGCGAAGAACTCGACCGCCGGGGCGATGTCGTCGGGGGTTCCCATCCGACCCAGCGGGAAGATGAAGTCACGAGTCACTTTCGTGAGGTCGACGACGCGCTCCGCTTCCTCGAAGGAGATGCCTGCTCGCATGGCGTTCGACGCGACGATGTGGCGCCCTTCGGTCGACCCGATCGCCAGGCTGTTGAAGCGAATGTTGTCGTCGCCGAACTCGACCATCAGTGTCTTCATGAGCGACTGGAGACCGCCCTTCGCCGCGCTGTACGCCGCGATGTGCCGGTAGGCCGTGTTCGCCGTCATCGACGAGCTCACCAACACGGACCCGGATTGCTGCTCGACCATGGTCGGGAGCGCAGCCCGAATCGGCAACCACTGACCGATGAGCTCGAGTTCCAGGCACCTCGTCCAGAAATCCTTGTCTTGTTCCAATGATTCCGAGACCCATGCCTCGCCGGCGTTCGCCCAGACCATGTCGATTCTGCCGAATTTCTCGACAGCCTGTGCGACCGCGTCGTCGCAAGCTTCCTCGGAACGCGTGTCGGAGATGAGGGACAGGACCTCAGCTCCGGCCGCCCTCGCGTCGTGCGCTGACTGCTCGAGCGCGTCTTCTCGAATGTCGGTGAGGACGAGGTTTGCGCCCTGTTCCGCGCAGCGCCGGGCTGCGGCACTTCCGATCGATCCACCAGCTCCTGTCATCAGGAGGACCTTGCCGTCGAGTCGTCTCATGTGTTTGCTCCTTTGCCCGGACGAGCCGGGCGATGCTTACGTTGGATGAGCCTTGGACGAATGTGGAGACATCGCCCGCGTGTTCGGCGTCGAACGTGGTGAGACAACCGACGGTCGGGATGTCAGGGGGTCACCAGGATCTTGCAGTGGTTGTCGGGGTCGCCGAGCGCTTCGAAGGCACCAGCAACGCCGGCGAGGTCCACTTCCCCGGTGATGAGCGGGGCCACGTCGAGCTCGCCCTCGGCGATGCAGCGCAGCGTCTCGTTGAACTCCATCGGGTCGTAGGCGAAGCAGAACTGGATGTTCATCTCCTTGTTGAGCGCGAAGAACGGGTTGATGCGGTCGTGCTCCATGCACACGCCGACGACCGCGAGCCGGGTGCCGTGAGGTGCGTCGCGGAGGACGCCGTCGATGATCCCGGGCACACCGATGGCTTCGAACACGACGAGCGGGCGGCCGCCGCCGGCGCGTTGCCAGGCGTCGAAGGCGGGCTCGGTGGCCGGGTCGACGACCTCGCTGGCGCCCATCGTGGCGGCCAGTGCCCGACGGGCCGGGGAGAAGTCGGTGGCCACGATCGTCTCGACGCCCTTCAGCTTCAGTGCGCCGATCACGGCCAGACCGACGGGTCCGCAGCCGAGCACCAGCGCGCCGTCGTTCGGGGTGATTCCCGATCTGTTGACGGCGTGCATGCCGACAGCCATCGGCTCGGTGAGTGCGGCGTGGCGGAAGTCGAGCCCGTTGGGTACTTCGGTCAGTACGTCGGCCGAGAGGAGCATGCGCTCGCCGTAGCCGGCGGGCACGTCGTTGTTGTAGGTGATCGATCGTATGCCGCCGGCCGTGAGCAGAACCGGGATCGACGTGACGAGCGTTCCCGGCTTCGGGCCCACCGTGTCGGGGCCGACTTCGAGCACCTCTGCGCAGAACTCGTGACCCAGGAAGACGTCTTGGCCGAGGTCGACGTCCGGGCCGTCCAGGGTGAGCGGGGGCGCGCCCTGCATCTCCTTGGAGAGTGCGAGCCAGTCGGCGCCGTGCTCGGCGAAGTGCAGGTCGGATCCGCAGATGCCGCATGCCTTCACCTGCACGAGGATCTGTCCGGCTTCGGGCTGCGGCTCGGGGACGTCGTCGCGGACGTGGATCTGGCCGGAGTTCAACGCTGCTGCTCGCATCAGATATGCGTCCTTTCGACGGAGTTGCCGCTGTCGGTCATCGGCTGCTCGCTGGTGGATGAGTGATGGGTGGGTGGCCGAGGGATGCGGTCGTTCGGCGCCCTCGGTAGCGGTGTGTTCTCGGAGTGTCAGACATCGAGTTCGCCGAGGCTCCGGCGGAGCAACTTGCCGGTCGACGTCGTGGGAAGGTTCTCGACGAAGGCCACCTTGGCGGGGATCTTGTACGAGGCGAGGTGGGCGCGGCAGTGGCTGATGATCGTCGCCTCGTCGACGTCTGCACCTGGTCGTGGCACCACGTACGCCTTGGGAACCTCACCGAGGTCCGAGTGGGACGCGCTCCCGACAGCGACGAGTTCGACGCCTGGGCATGCGGCCACGACCCGCTCGAGTTCGGCTGGGTAGACGTTGTAGCCACCGGAGAGGATCACGTCCTTGCGCCGGTCGACCACGCGCGCGTAGCGGTGTCGATCGAGTGTGGCGACGTCGCCGGTTTTGAGCCATCCGTCAGCGGTGAACGCCTCGGCGGTTGCCGTCGGGTTGCCGTGGTAGCTGTGCATCACGATGGGGCCTGATACCTGGAGTTCGCCGGGTTCGTCCGGTGCGGCCTCGATGGCGTCATCGTCGAAGGTCGCGACGCGAATGGAGATGCCGGGCAGGGCAACGCCGATGGAGCCGTGGACGTTCGGGGCGTACAGCGGATGCGTCGTGCCGAGCCCGCAGACCTCGGTCATGCCCCACAGTTCGAGCAGGGGGGCGCCGGTCCTCGCCTCCCACTCTTCGACCACCGACGTGGCGATCGTCTGCCCGCCCACCGTGCACGCGCGGAGGGTCGAGAGGTCCGCCGCGGCGAGGTTCTCGTCTGCCGCGAGCCTGGAGTACATCGCGGGGACGCCCTCGAACAGCGTTGCGCGGTGACGGGAGATCGATTCGAGCGCTGCTGCGGGTTCGAACCGTTCGAGCAGGGCCACGGTGCCGCCGGCCATCAGCGTGCTGTTGATGGCGACGTTGCCGTAGACGTGGGCTGCTGGGAGCGCGGTGACGAGCACGTCGCGGTCGGTGCGCCCGTGCATCGTCGCTGTCAGCGCCATGTTGAGGTAGACGGACCGGTGCGTCTGGACCGCACCCTTGGGATGTCCTGTGGTTCCCGAGGTGTACGCGATGCTCGCAACTGCGTCCGGCTCGAGGCTCGGCTGGAGGGGAGCTGCAGGTTTCAGGTCGGCGAACGCGGAGAACGACAGGCTCGTGATCTCCGTCGTGGCGTCGGCGACGCGAGCCAGGCTGTCGTCCGAGCCGATCAGTGCGACGGCGTTGCAGTCCCGGAGGATGAAGTCGACCTCGTCGGCGGTGAGCAGAGCGTTGATGGGAACGACGGTCGCGCCGGCGCGGAGGATGCCGTGATAGGCGGCGACCCACTCCCAGCTGTTGAACGCGTGGAGGCCGACCCGGTCGCCCGGAGCGACACCGAGATCGAGCAGCGCCTGCCCCACAGCGGCGGAGACGGCCTCGAGTTCGGCGTAGGTGCGGGTGCCGGCGCCGTCGATGAGCGCCGGTCGATCGCCGTGGCGGCGGGCCGCTTCGTAGAGGATTCGATCAAGCATGGGATGTCTCCGACTCGGGCTCGCTGCTGGATGAGTGGTTGCAGGCGTTCAGTTGAGGAACCGCACGGGCTCGTCGCCGTCCCACGCAAGGTGGGTTTGACGTACGAGCTCGAAGCCGGCGGCGAACTCGTTGTCGTGTCCGAGATCCGCGACCTCGAGGGCGGACCCGTCGACGGAGGTGGAGCCGTAGTACATGAAGCGCATGCCGTCGCTGAGCTGTCCTTCGCAGTCCGGCTCGGCGCCGAGTTCTCGTTGTCGGGCCTGCTCGGCGTCGTAGTCGTTCACCCACGCCGAGGTGTGGTGCAGCCCCGACTGCTTTGCCGTGGCGAAGTCCCGGTACGGCGATGGGGCGTCGTTGTGTTGCTGGATCAGTTCGATCTGCAGCTCGCCGAGGTTGCCCAGGGCGATGCTCAGGTCGGGTTCGCTCTCGACGCCCTGGTAGCGGAACGAGGCCAACGGCGCGTGCCGAACGACGAAGAACGGACCAGCGCCGAAGCGTTTGGCCCAATGCAGGCAGGCCGCCTCGATGTCCTCGACGATGAAGCCGTTCTGGCGGGCGGTCCCGGTGAGCACGACGACGCCCTCAGCTGACCGGCTCGTACGCGGGCAGCGGCCGAAGGGTCGGCAGCAGTTGCTCACACGCTTCGTCGAACGTGATGAAGTCCGACTGCGGCACCTCGACTGTGGCGGAGTCGTCGTCGTGGACGTACACGTGCTCGCCGATCATTCGGCCGCGTTCGTCGTAGGGCCAGATCATCGCGAGCCGCCGCCGGTTCACGTAGAAGCGCTCGGGATCCGCATCGAACCCACCCTCGCCGCGAGCAAAGCTGGCAGCCGCTGCGGCACCGGTGACGTAGGTGTGGAAGATCGCCTCGGACGCAAAGCCCCAGTCGGCGACCGCGATGTTCTCGTCTTCGAGCACCATCACCGTGGTCTCGGTCGCGCTGAGACCCTGGTAGAAGGCCTGAACCTGGTCGAGTCCATCCAACGTCATGCTCATGCCGCCCCCGTTGACGCGGTAGACGGGGTGCTCGACGGTCATCTCCGGCGTGAAGATCTGCTGCCAGTTCCCGGTGACCTCGAGGATGGCGTGGCGCCGGTAGTTCTCCAGGATCTGCCGGTGCAGCGGATTCTCCGTCACCGCGAGCAACTCGTCGGCGGCCCGCGTGAGCATGGTGATCTCGAGTTTCGTCATCAGTACCTTCCCCCTTTAGGAACAGAATCAGATTCTGGTCCTGAATCGGGGGTTTGTCAAGTAGATTCGTCGGCTTGAAGCAATGCGAGTGCGCAACGCCGTGCGGCGAGGAGGTCTGATGTCGGGGGATTCGCTCGCTCCCAAACTCACGGGTCCGGCGGCGGGTGCCCCGCCGATGGCGGTCGACTGGACCGACAAGCAACTCCAGAGACGCTCGCGGATCGTCGAGGCCACACTCGCGCTGCTCGCCCAGCGATCAGAGAACGTCGAGGTGCGCGAAGTGGCTGGCGAGGCCAATGTCGCGCTTGCCACCGTGTACAGCTACTTCGGCTCGAAAGAGGCGTTGTTCGCCGAGGCGTATCTCACCTGGTGCACCAGACACTGGGCGGCGTTCGCCCAAGACGCAGTCGGCGACACCGACGCCGCTCGGCTCGAGAACGTGCTCCACCGGACGATCGACGCGTTCGCCCGCGAGCCCCACATGCTCCGACTCATCAACCTGACGGGACGTTCCGGCGACAGCGCCGTCACCTCGTCCCTACGCGCCAGCATCGACGGCGCAGTCGAATTGTTCGAGACGACGATGCCGGGCCAGGGAGCGCGCGACGCGCACACGATCGCCACGATCGCCTTCGCCACGCTCTACTTCGCCCTCAACCAGTGGGCTGCCGGACTGCTGCGCACCGACGAGGTGCACGACCTCATCTCCGACCTCGTGCGAGTCACTCTGGTGCCGACAGAGCCATCGCCCCACGCCGACGAACAGAGGCAGGTCGGCCGGTAGTCGGTTGTGTGCGGAAGACCGCGTTCGCTGGTGTGCCGGCCGAACGAGGTGGATGAGGTGGGTGCGGCCCGTCCCATGGCGGAGTAGCCACACAGCTTTTGCGCGAGACGCCATCGTCGAACCGATGCGTGCCGATGGCGCAACGTTTGGCCGTGCGCGTCAAACCGCGGCGCAAATCCTTGCGTCAGGGGTCGTCGGGCGAGAACCGCTCGACGGGGACACTCAAGACAGGCGCATTGGCGAGACGTCCGTCGGCGGTCGCCAGAACTGCGTTGCCGTCATGTTCGTTCATCAACTGCTCGGTGGCGGCGACGTACATGGCGTCGTACGGCGTGATGTTGTTTCGCATCTCCCACACACGAACGAGCATCGGCTGTGTCAGCTCGATCCGCTGGAACGGCCAGCTGGCCATGCTTCTGATCGCCCGGTCACAGTGCTCTTCCGTCAGTACCGGGTCGCTGCTGGCTCGGAGCAGCTTGTTCCGCAACGCTGCCGCTACTTCCAGCTTCGTCAGAGTTCGCATCACGTACGCGCGATCATCGCCGACAAGGTCAGTGAGCTTCTCTCGGTAGCGACGACCGATGTCGCCTTGGACGTCGACGAGCGTTCCTGCAAGCAGCGATGCGTCGACAACGACGTGCACGTCAGGCGTCTGGCCGTTCGCGGTCGGAACGCACAGCGGCAACCAGGTCGCGATGATCATCAGCCGTCAAGCTTGGCCCGTCGCCAGATTCGATCTCCGCGAAGAACTCGGCCAGGGACTTCTCCGGGGTGTCAGTGGGGCCGGAAGGCGAGGACATCCGTCAATACTGCCCTATGGGTGTCACAGAGTTCGCGACGAGCGGGGAATCACGCTGCAAGCTGGTGTTCAGTGGATCAGCGATCGCCGAATTCGGACAGCTCGTGCCGTAGGTCCTCAGCCTTCGAAAGAGCGGCGATGCGGCAGGCGTCAGCCCGGTACCGGTCGCCGGAGCGGATCATGCTGGGCTACTAGCGCATCACATCCGACAAAGGAATGGTTAGAAGATCGGCCCCGAGACGCGAAGAAGCCCTGGCAGATCTTGCGACCTACCAGGGCTCCCAAATGGTGGCGGGGGCAGGATTTGAACCTGCGACCTTCGGGTTATGAGCCCGACGAGCTACCGAACTGCTCCACCCCGCGACGAGGTATGGAGAACTGTAGAGCCCCTCGCACGCGAACACAACGCCGCGTCGAACACTGTCGCCGACGTCACCCGGCGATGGCAACGCCGCCCGCAACGAGACGCATCAACTCCACCACACGCGGCCCCCAACGCAGCGCCAGATCGTCGGTCAACGCGACCACCGCACCGTCGCTCACCGCACCGATCGAGTTCCAACCGGCACGGCCGGCGAGCACGTCGATCGTCACGCCGCAGCACTCGGCATCGGCCAACACGATCACGTCGGGGTCGGCGGCGATCACCTCGTCGGGCGACAGTTGCGCGAGGCCCGACGGGTCGGCGTCGGCCACGATCGACGTCAAGCCGAGCTCTCCGTAGATCGAGTCGAGGAACGACCCGGGCGACACCGTCACGAGCGACGGGTCGATCTCGTGGAAGTACGTCCGCTCACCAGCCGACGCCGAACCCGCGGGAATCGAACCGACGATCTCGTCGATCTCGGCCTGCATCGACCCGATCAACCCCTCGGCCAGATCGGGCCGGTCGACCAGCGAAGCGATGCTGCGAATCTGCGCGAACACGTCGTCGAGCGACGTCGCCGGCGGCCCACTGAACGACGCCACACCCGACTCGTTGAGTCGCCCGACGAGATCGGTCGGATCGTCACCGACGATCACCACGTCCGGATCGAGCGCCAACAGCGTCGACAGGTCGGCCGAGTCGGCGTCCAGGTCGTCGACACGAACCGCGGCCGCCTCTGCCGGGAAGTCGGACGTGTTGTTGACCGCCACCACGAACTCGCCGAGCCCGAGCGCGAACAGCGTCTCGGTGTGCGTCGACGACATCGACACGATCCGCCCGATCTCCGAAGCCTCCGGAACCGCAACGGGCGCAGCCGTCGTCGTGGTCACGTCGACCGGCGGCGCATCGGGCCCGTTCGGATCGACGGGCGGCTCGGTGGTCGGCGTCGGAATCGAACCGTCCTCGGTCTCGATGATCACGTCGTCGTCGAGCACCACGGCCGTGCCCGGAACCGGCGGGGCGGTGCCCTCCGGGTTGGCCGGGTCGAACACCGGCTCACCCGTCTCGGCATCGGTCACCACCGGCGCGGAACTCGCCGCCGAGTCGGACGAGTCGTCGCTCCCCGAGCACGATGCGACCGCAAGCGCCGCCGCCACCGGCAGCACCACGAGTCGAGAGAATGCGGAGCCCGCCGAACGAATCATCCGCCCAACGGTACCGACCACCCCCGGGCGGAAACGGCCAATCGACAACTTCAAGACACGCCTTGACGAAGCCCCGACGCCCCCTCATCGCCGCATCAGACCACCGTGGCCCACTCGACAGACCGGCAGCGAACGAGCGCGATTGGGGCGCTCCCATCGCCAGAATCGACCGGAAAACGACCGTCGGTAGACGGGTGACCACAGATGGTGAAAAACCTGACCAAGACGTGTCGGAGACTTGCCCCAACGGCCCCGAAATGGTCAATACGCTGGAATATCGATACAGCAGGCGGTTGCTGTGTCCGATACCTCACCTGTGAAAAGCGGACGGTCATGAAACAGAACACGATGCGCGGACTCCTCCTGGCGACAGCGGTCGCCGCCTCGGTGCTCGTCACCACCCCGGCGAGCTCGACGGTGCTCGCCGCCGACCCGATCCCCGACGAAGGCCTCCCGGCACTGCCTGTCGCCGCGTCGCCGCTCGTGTCGGAGCGCACCGAAGTCCTCGCTGCCGGTGTGACCGGCATGAACTCGCAGAACGACAGCTTCCCCAACACCAACATCCGCGTCGCCGCGTTCGCCGAGATCGGCGACACGATGTACGTCGGCGGCAAGTTCACCCGCGTCGAGATCGCCGCCACCGGCGAACGCTTCGACCAACCGTTCCTCGCCGCGTTCGACCGCACCACCGGCGCCTGGATCGACACGTTCCGCCCGACCGTCAACGGCAACGTCTGGGACCTCAAGGCAACCGACGACGGTCGCCTGATCGTCGCCGGACAGTTCACCAACATCAACGGCGTCGCCAACACCTCCGGCGTGGCCATGCTCGATGCCACCACCGGCGCCGTCGACCCGACGTGGCGCGTCAGCCTCACGCTCACCGGCAGCAACGCCCGCCCGCTCGCCCGCGCCCTCGACATCGAAGGCAACAAGCTCTACATCGGCGGCAACTTCACGCAGATCAAAGGCTCCGACGGCATCACCAAGAACGCCGGGCGCATCGCCCGCGCAACGCTCAGCACCGGCAACATCGACGGCGCCTTCCTGCCCGACATCAACGGCATCGTGTTCGACGTCGACGCCGACGGAGACCGCGTCTACGCCGCCGGCAACTTCTTCTACGTCAACGGCACCTGGTCGATCGGCATGGGCACCATGCACGCCAGCAACGGCCAACTCGTTCCCGACCTCGAGCCGATGGTCCGCACCTACACGGCCAACGTCTACAACTCGTACCAGCAGGCCGTTCTCTCGCTCGGCGACGAAGTGTGGCTCACCGGCGCCCAACACAGCCAGCAGGTGTACCGCGCCTCCGACTTCGGACTGCTGCGCGGCTTCATCAGCTACCCGTGGGGCGACGGCCAGGCACTCACCGAAATGAACGGCATCGTCTATCAAGGCAGCCACGCCAACGGCGACACCTACGAGTACGCCGACACCACCTCGTACCCGAACCTCAACGGCTGGACCTCGCGCAAGCCCGTCCGCTGGATGGGTGCCTGGGACGCCACCATCGGCGGCACCCACGACCACCTCACCTGGTACCCGCAGATCGGCACCGAGCGCGGCGAAGGCGCCTGGGAACTCTTCGCCGACTCGACCGACTGCCTGTGGGCGGGCGGCGACTTCAACCGCGGTAGCTACGACGGCAACACGCCCCGCTACGTCGGCGGCTTCGCCAAGTTCTGCGCTGCCGACTCCACCCCGCCCGCTCCCCCGTCGAACCCGACGGCCGAAGTGGTCAGCAACGGCGTCAACCTCGCCTGGGAGCCGTCGGCCGGCGACGACCGCGGAGGTCAGGTCCGCTACGAACTCCTGAAGAACGACTCGGTCCTCGCGTCGTACATCTCGATCACGACGTTCCGTGACGCCGAGGGCACCAGCGCCGACCGCTACTTCGTCCGGGCCATGGACTACACCGGCAACCGTTCGGCCACCACGCAGGTGTTCACGGCGACCGACGTCGACACGACCCGCCCGAGCACGCCCACCGACCTCGTCGGCGTGATCGAAGACAACGGCGACGTCACCCTCACCTGGACCGCATCGACCGACAACGTCGGCGTCACCGAGTACGTGCTGTTCCGCAACAGCGTCGAGATCGGCCGCACCGCCGACACGAGCTTCGTGGTGCCCGCCCCCGACGCCGGCGACCACTGGTATCAGGTGCGAGCCCTCGACGCCGCCGGCAACGAAGGCTTCAAGAACATCCCGATCAAGGTCACGATCCTCGGCGACGACGTCACCGCACCGACCACACCCACCGACCTGGTCGGCGTGATCGAAGACAACGGCGACGTCACCCTCACCTGGACCGCATCCACCGACGACATCGGCGTCGTCGACTACATCGTGTACCGCAACGGCGTCGTCATCGACACCGTGCTCACGCCGACCGCAGTCGTCCCCACCCCTGCAGCGGGCGACCACTGGTACCAGGTGCGAGCTCGTGACGCCGCGGGCAACGAGAGCTACAAGACGCCGTCGACGAAGATCACCATCGACGCCGGCGACATTACCGCACCGACCACACCGCGCGATCTCGTCGGCGTGATCGAAGACAACGGCGACGTCACCCTCACCTGGACCGCCTCCACCGACAACGTCGGCGTCACCGAATACATCGTGTTCCGCAACGCCGTCGAGATCGGCCGAGCCGCCGACACCACCTTCACGGTGCCGACCCCGGCGGCGGGCAACCACTGGTACCAGGTCCGTGCCGTCGACGCCGCGGGCAACGAGAGCTACAAGACGCCCTCCACCATGATCACGATCAGCGCGGGCGACACCACCGCACCGACCACGCCACGCGACCTCGTCGGCGTGATCGAAGACAACGACGACGTCACCCTCACCTGGACCGCCTCGACCGACAACGTCGGCGTCACCGAATACATCGTGTTCCGCAACGGCGTCGAGATCGGCCGTGCACCGAGCGCCACGTTCGTCGTGCCGACCCCGGCCGACGGCGATCACTGGTATCAGGTGCGAGCGGTCGACGCCGCCGGAAACGAGAGCTACAAGACCCCGTCCACCAAGATCACCATCTTGGGTGTCGATGCCACACCGCCGAACACGCCGCGGGATCTGGTCGGCGTGATCGAAGACAACGGCGACGTCACCCTCACCTGGACCGCCTCGACCGACAACGTCGGCGTCACCGAATACATCGTGTTCCGCAACGCCGTCGAGATCGGCCGTGTACCGAGCACCACGTTCACCGTGCCCACACCGGCGGCTGGTAGCCACTGGTACCAGGTGCGAGCCGTCGACGCGGCCGGCAACGAGAGCTACAAGACCCCGTCGACACAGATCGACATCTGACCCTCACGTTCCACGACGGTTTCCGGGCTGAGCGCCGGGAACCGTGGAACCGTTCCGCCGGCAACGCCCGGTGGTGACAGCGATCGGTCACGACCGATACGTTGCACGGGTGACCAGCACGACCCGAACCACGACCGCCACCGCGGCCGACGGCGACGACCTGCCGCGTGGCCTCGTCGGCGCCGGCATCGCGGTCGCCGCCTGGTCGACCGGCACCATCCTCGCGAAGTATCTCGACATGGATGCGCTGGCGATCGGCGCCTACCGGTTCGGTGTCTTCTTCATCGGCCTCGCGCTGTTCATGCGCACCCGCGGCGTCACGTTCAGCTGGAACATGATCCGCAACTCGATGTGGGGCGGGCTCGCACTCGGCGGCGACATCGTCTTCTTCTTCTCCGCCATCAAGTCGACGAGCGTCGTCAACGCCACCATCATCGGGTCGCTGCAACCCGTCCTCGTCGGGGTGATCGCCGCCCGATTCTTCGGCGAGAAGATCCGCCCGCGCGACGCGCTCTGGTCGATCGTGGCCATGGCCGGTGCGCTCGTGGTCGTCACCGCATCGACCGGCGACGGAGTACGCAGCCTGCGCGGCGACCTGCTCGCACTCGCCGCGATGTTCTCGTGGAGCGCCTACTTCATCGCCTCCAAGGAGTCGAAGAAGAAGATGACCTCGACCGAGTTCACCGCCGGCACGTCGCTGTGGACCGCCGTGATCTGCATCGGCATCGGCCTGCCGATCGGCCAGGACATGTCGTGGCCCAATGCATCGAACTGGGGCTGGCTCGCGCTGATGATCATCGGCTCCGGCATCGTCGGCCACTCGCTGATGAACTGGTCGCTGCAACGCATTCCGCTGTGGGTCGGCTCCACCTTCACGTTGTTCATCCCCGTCGCCTCGACCGCGCTCGCCTGGCTGGTGCTCGACGAGACGATCACCCTGCTCCAGGGCGTGGCGATGGCCTCGGTGATCGGCGCACTCGCCATGATCGTCGTCGGCCAGACCAAGCAACCCACGACCGGTGCAACGACCGCCGCCGTCGTCCTCGACGCGCCCACCGACTCGACGAGCGATGCGTCGACCGGTATCGACGACGGCACGGCTTAGTCTCTGCTCGTGATCGCATTCGACGGAACCGAAGTCATCGGCTACGCCGCGTCCGCGCTCGTCGTGCTGTCGCTCACGATGCGGTCGATCCTGAAGCTCCGCCTCATCTCGCTGTGCGGGTCGGTCACGTTCCTCGTCTACGGCATCCTCATCGAGTCGACGCCGATCATCATCACCAACCTGTGCATCGCCGCGATCAACGTGTGGTTCCTCCGCAAGGAGTTCGTGGTGCGCACCTCCGGCTCGGCCGACCTCGGCGTGTCGCTCATCCGCCACGACTCCCCGTTCCTCCGCGACTTCGTCGAGTACCACATCGACGACATCTGCCACTTCCAACCCGACTTCTCCATGCCCGTCGGCGATGACGTGGTCGCCATGATGCTCACTCGCGAAGGCCTCCCGGCCGGCCTGGTCGTCGGCCACATCGCCGACGACACGCTGCACATCGACCTCGACTACGTGCTGCGCGAGCACCGCGACTCACGCCTCGGCACGTGGCTCTACGGCCAGGGTGCCCAGGTGTTCCGCTCGCTCGGCGTACGACGCCTGCGCGCCGATGCCGTCACCGAAGCCCACGAGAAGTATCTCCATCGCGCCGGCTTCGAGGCCACCGCCGCGGCCCACCCGGGCGAACTCGAACTCGTCCTCTGACGCGACGCCGCCGTGCGCGGCGCACGACCCGGAGCCGGTCAGTCGGTGTGCTGCTCGTCGTGCCCGTCGTGATGTTCGTGACCGAAGTTCGACTCCGAAGCGACGAGGTGATCGCCTGCTCGCACCGCCGGCAGGCACCCCTGCGCTGCGCCGACCGTCCACAGGCCCTGCCGATCACCGGGGCCGAAGTCGTTCTGTCCGTCGAGCAGCGGCGCCATCAGTTCGTTCGGATCGGAGACGTGACCGAGGTTGAGCATGTGCGCGAGTTCGTGCGCCCACACCAGATGCTGGTTGCCCTGCGTCATCTGCTCGGTGTCGACGGCGACCCCACCGGAGGTCATACGGGCTCGGCCGCCGCTGTAGAAGTTCACGCTCGGTCCACCGACTCCGACGTTGCCGACGAGGCGTGACGACAGCGCACGGCTGCTGAACACCAACACCGCATCGGCGTTCTGACCGGCCGGCACGTCGAGTTCGTGGCCACCGTCGGTCTGGCCCACGTACTCGAAGTCGATTCCGCTCGCCTGCTCGATCTTGGCGATCCCCTGGTTCATGTAGAAGATCTGCTCGGGCGTGGCCAGCGCACTGTTGACGAGATAGCGGATCGGACGGCACGGATCCCACCGGATCACCCCATAGCCCGGCTGCTCGATCAGGAGGCTGAACGCCCCGCTCGTCGGCGACGTCGCAGGCGGTTGCGTCGTCGACGGCGCCACGACGGTGTCGGGCGTGGCCCCGGGTGTCGACGTCGGCGGCGGCTCGGTGGGCGGTGCGGTCGCCGGGTCGTCGATCCAGCCCGACAGGTCGACGACGAGATCGGTCTCGGCCGACGTGTAGATGCACGCCGTGCCTCCTCCGCCCAGCTTGACGAGCACCGAGTTGGCACGCACCTCACCGGCGACGAAGTTGAGGCTCGCCGCGTTGGGACGCTCGGTGCCGCACGGGTAGATCGTGACGAAGCCACGCGTCGACGGGCCGATCGCCGTGACGTTGATGAACGCCGCGTCGATCCCGTCGGGGACGAACCACCGGCCGCCGATCTGGAGCTGCGTGGTCGTCCCGCCGAAGCGACGTCCGAGACGCCAGCTCTGCCCGTCGATGGTCGAGTTGCTCCTCGTGAACCGGCTCTCGAGCAGTCGGATCGGCTCGGCCGCCACCGGGTCACGATCGTCGGGCACGTACGCCGTCACGTCGACGACGAGCTCGATCGACGCCTTCGAGTAGACGCACACTCGCCCGGTGTCGTCGAGCGTCGCGAGCGCTCCGTTGCCGACCACCCCGCCAGCCGAGTAGTTGAGGTTGGCGGCGAGCGGCACGTCGTCGTCGCACGAGAACACGGTGACCCACCCGTTGGCTTGCGCGCCGACGGCGGTGACGTTGAGCATCACCGACGCCGCGTCGGCGGGCACGCCACCGCGTCCGGCCACGTCGATCGGCGTCACCGAGTCGACGTCGACCGGACCGCCACCGAGGAACAGGTCGTCGACGGTCGTGCCGGTGTCACGCGAGTCGAAGAGACGGGCGGGCGTGAGCGCCACCGGCGAGCCGTCGTCGGGCACGCTGCCCGTCACGTCGGCGACCAGGTGGGTCGTGGCCGACGAGAAGATGCACACGGAGCCGTCACCCGACAGCCGGGCGAGCGTGGCGTTCGCGGTGACGCTGCCGCCCTCGTAGTTGAGGCTCGCCGCCGTCGGCTGGTCGCCGTCGCACGGGAAGATCGTCAGGTAGCCGCGCCGCTCCGGGCTGATCGCCACGACGTTGAGGAAGGCGGCGCCGGCATCGGCCGGCACCTCGGCCCGTCCGGCCACGCGCACGCTCAGGGTCTCGCCCGCCTCGATGCGTCCTTCCCCCGCCGACTCGCCGTCGATCGTCGACTCGCCCGGCCGTGTGTCGAGCAGGCGCGTCGGTTCGGTCGCCACGATCTCGCCGGTCGCCGAACGGGCGCGAGGCGCATCGGGCGCGAGCGAGAGGACGAGCATCGCCGAAGCGAGGAAGCCCGCCACGGCCACCAGCGCGACGAATCGGCGTGCTCCTCCCTCGGCGATGGCATCGGACGGGTCGTGCGAGGTCACCGAACGAGTATTGCCCATCCACCGACCCCGCCAGACCGCGGCGCCGACGTTGCTCAGTTGAGGACGGGCACCGACTTCATCGCTTCGGCGATCGCATCGTCGGGCAGTTCGTAGTCGACCATGTCGCCGTGGAGGTACTTCTCGTAGCTCGCCAGGTCGAGGTGGCCGTGGCCGCACAGCGCGGTGAGGATGACCTTCTCCTCACCCGACTCCTTGCACGCCAACGCTTCACGAACGGCCGCGGCGATGGCGTGTGTCGGCTCGGGCGCCGGCACGATCCCCTCGGTCTTGGCGAAGTCGATCGCAGCGGCGAAGCACTCGCGCTGCGGGATGGCGATCGCCTCGACGAGACCTTCGTTGTAGACGTGCGAGACGAGCGGCGCCATGCCGTGATAGCGGAGCCCGCCGGCGTGGATCGGTTCGGGCACGAAGCTGTGACCGAGCGTGTGCATCTTCATCAGCGGGGTCATGCCGGCGCTGTCGCCGAAGTCGTAGCGGTACTCGCCCTTCGTGAGCGTCGGGCACGCTGCCGGCTCGACGCAACGGATGATCGGATCCATCTTGCCGGCCAGCTTCTCGCGCAGGAACGGGAACGCGAGCCCACCGAAGTTCGACCCGCCGCCGGTGCAACCCACCAGCACGTCGGGTGTCTCGTCGACCTTGGCGAGTTGCAGCAGTGCTTCTTCGCCGATGATCGTCTGGTGCATCAGCACGTGGTTGAGCACCGAGCCGAGCGCGTACCGAGCGTTGGGATCGGCCACACACATGGCGACCGCTTCGGAGATCGCGATGCCGAGCGAACCGGTGTGGTCGGGGTTCTCGGCGAGCAGCGCTCGACCGAACTCGGTGAGCTCGGACGGCGACGAGTGCAGCGTGGCGCCCCAGATCTCCATCATCGTCTTGCGGTACGGCTTCTGCTTGTACGACGCCGCCACCTGCCAGATCTCACACTCCATGCCGTACTGCGCCGTGGCGAACGCCAGCGCGCTGCCCCACTGCCCGGCACCGGTCTCGGTGGTGAGCTTCGTGATGCCCTCCTGGTGGTTGTAGTACGCCTGGGGCACCGAGGTGTTGGGCTTGTGCGACCCGGCCGGGCTCACACCCTCGTACTTGTAGTAGATGCGCGCCGGGGTGTCGAGCATCTCCTCGAGGCGCTTGGCGCGGAACAGCGGGCTCGGCCGCCACAGCTTGTACACGTCGAGCACGCCGCCCGGAATGTCGACGTACCGCTCGGTGGTGACCTCCTGCTCGATGAGCGCCATCGGGAACAGCGGCGCGAAGTCGTCGGGGCCGGCCGGCTCGTGGGTTCCGGGGTGCAGCGCCGGGGGCGGAGGCGTGGGGAGATCGGCGACGACGTTGTACCACTGCGTCGGCATCTCGGATTCGTCGAGGTGGATCTTCTTGGGAGTGTCGTGGCCAGCCATGTTGCGAAACAGTAGTCAGGTAGATTTCTGCCAGGAACTCATGGGACTCTTTCGAAAGAAGAACAACGACGCCGAACACCTGCGGATGATGCAGGAGCAGTTGGTGACCATGCGCGAGCGCCTCGACCAGGCCGACGCGGCCAAGTCGCAACTCGAAGAGCGAGTCGTGCATCTCGACGCCGAGAACCAGCGCCTCTCCACCCAGGTGGGTGACGTCGAGGTGCAGGTCGTCACCGTGCAGGGTCAGGTGGGTGCGGTCGAGGGCCGCGTCGGCGAGGTCGCCAGCGCCGTCGGGTCGATGGCGTCGAAGGTCGGAACGGTCGAGTCGAACGTCGGCGACGTGGTCAGCAAGGTCGGCAGCGTCGAGGCCCGAGTCGGCGAAGTCGACGGCAAAGTCAGCGCCGTCGAAACCAAAGTCGGCCAAGTCGAAGGACGAGTCGGCGACGTCGACGGCAAAGTCAGCGCCGTCGAAACCAAAGTCGGCCAAGTCGAAGGACGAGTCGGCGACGTCGACGGCAAGATCGGCGCCGTCGAAGGGATCGCCACCGCCGCGTCCGCGTCTGCGGCGAAGCCCGTCGGCGACCCGCGCGTCGACGACGTCGAGCGACGCCTCGCCGAACAGGTCGCCGCGCTCGCGGCAACGGTCGAAGAACAGCGGCTCCACCTCGCCGACCTCGCCCTCGTGGCGAAAGACACGGCTGAGAAGGCCGCAGCGATCGAGTCGGCCGACACCGATCACACACCCCCGCGCGCCGTCGACGACGAGCTCCGCCTCCAGATCGGCCAGATCGCCGAGAAGATGAGCGCCCTCGACGTTCGCGTCACGCAGATCTCCGTCGAGCTCGCCAATCAGCTCACCGAGCTGAGCAGCGACCTCGACGCCGTCAACGAGCGCGGCGGCGACACCGCCGCCATCGAGCAGCGCCTCGACGAGATCACCTCGGGCCAGACACGGCTCGCCAACGAGCAGGCCCGCTACGAGATCCAGTTCCGCAACGATCTCGCCGAGCTCGTCGAACGGCTTCGCCGCCCCGGCACCGCCTGACGCTTCGGCGGAGCGCGGCGCCCCTGTTCACCGGCACGATGCGGTGCCCGATCGGTTCGGGCGCAGCGCGTCAGCCGTCGGTGTCGTCGGACGACGATTCGTCGCCGTCGTCCGTAGCCGGCTCGTCGTCTCCGGCTTCGTCGCCCTCGGATGATTCGTCACCGTCGTCGGTCGACTCGGGTTCGGGTTCGGGAGCGATGCCGAGCAGTTCGATGGCCTGCGCCAGGGTGGCATTCGCCTCGTCGACCTTGTCTTGGTACGCCCCGAGGTCGCCCGACGCCAGTGCCGCGTCGGCCTCGATCAGCAGGTCGTTGACGGCGAGCAACAGCTCGTCGGACGTGCGGTCGACGGGAGTGGCATCGGGATCGTCGGGATCGGTCGGCTCGGCCGCCGGGTCGTCGGGATCGATCTCGGCGATCTCGTCGAGTTCACCGTCGAACCCGGGGAACAGCTCGGTGAGCGCCTCGGTGATCGTCTGGGCCAGCACGGCCTGACCGTCGTGCGACACGATGACCGCACGGAACTCGGTGGTCTGGCTGACCCGGCTCCCGGTCTGGCTCTGCGTGACGTAGTACGGGCGGATGTAGATGAGTCCATCGGCGACGGGCACGACCTGGAGGTCGCCGAACACGACGCCGGTGCCACCGTCGTTGTCTCGCGAGATGCGCAGCGAGATCAGCTCGGTCGACTCGGCGTCGGACGCGACGCGCAGCGGGCCGTCGGGCAACTGGTTCTCGTCGCCCGGCTGCACCACGTAGGTGGTGAGCTGACCGTAGGTGTCGGGGTCGCTCGACGCCGTCATGTACGCCTGGAGCTGGGTACGCGAGTTGTCGGTCGAGAACTCGACGAACGGCCGGAACAGCACGAACTCCTCGTCGAGCGGCTCATCGGGCAAGCTCGTGTCGAAGTACGTGTAGTACGGCGAGAAGCGAGGCGTGTTGGCCTCGACGGCGAACGTGTTGCGCGAGGCCGAACCAGCCGTGGTCGACTCGGTGGCCGTGCCGGTCGTGGTCGCCGCGGTCGGCGTGCCCGGAGGAGCCTGGGCGATCGACCACGCACCCGTGCGGTCGAAGAACAACTCGGGGTCGATCCGGTACTTCGAGTAGCGCTCGGTCTGCACACGGAAGAGATCTTCCGGGTAGCGGAGATGCTCGCGCAGCTCGTCGGGCATCTCGGCGAAGTCGGTGAACAGATCCGGGAAGGCACTGCGCCAGGCCCGCAGGATCGGATCTTCTTCGTCGACCGCGTAGAAGGTGGTGTCGCCGCTGTAGCCGTCGACGACGACCTTCACGCTGTTGCGGATGTAGTTGTCGCTCGAGCTGAGACCCGACGAGCTCGAACGGCTCACGTCGCCGACGCTCTCGGAGTACGGGTACCGGCTCGTGGTGGTGTACGCATCGACCACCCAGTTGACCCGGCCGTTCAACGCGACCGGGTAGGGGTCGGCGTCGTACGACAGGAACGGAGCGAGCTTCTCGAGGCGATCGTTGATGCCGCGCACCCACAGCATCGTGGAGTCGCTCTGGATCGCGCCCGACAGCAGCAGGTTGTAGTCGAGGAAGGCCAGCGAGAACGCCGCCTTGCGCACGAACGACGACATCGGCACGCCGAGCTCGCCTTCGTACTGGTGCGGTTCCTCGCACTCGCGTTCGTTCGACTCGGTGTTGGCGATGGCGTAGCCGGTGAGCGACGGGCTGAAGTAGAGCTCGGGACGTTCGAGTTCGACCGTCTGGTACACGGGCCGCTGGCCGCGTGCGGTGACCGCGTTGGCCGGCGCCATGACCATGCCGCAGCCACGCGTGTTGAGCAGGTGGAGACCCTGCCAGCTTCGGTTGGGGATGCCGGCGAGGTCGAGTTCGAGCGCACCGACGAAGACCTGTTCGTCTTTGCCGTCGAGCGACTGGCGGTCGACGTCGAGGTCGTTGATGGTGAGCTCCGACACGTCGCCACGGTCGAACACGAACCGGTCGAGCATGGCTGTCGGGTTGAGCAGGCGCACGTTGTCGATCGCTTCGAGGTCGGACTCGACCTCGGCAGCGGTCAGGTCGTCGTCGAACTCGATCGGGCGAACGTCGACCTCGGTGAGGTCGTACGCCTCGCGTGTGGCTCGGACGTTGCGTTCGATGTATTCCGACTCACGACTCTCCTGATCGGGGTTGACGATCAGGCCCTGCACGACGGCCGGGTAGATCACACCGCCGACGATCGACACGACCAGCCACAGCGCCGAGGCGATGACCGGGAGCCGGAACGAGCCGGTCTTGGCCACCGAGAAGTACAGCACCGCCGTGAGCCCGGCGATGAGGATGAGCAACATGATCGCGGGTATCTGCGCGTTGACGACCGAATAGGTCGCGCCCTGCACGATGCCGGTCTGCGCGTTGGTGAGCTCGTAGCGGTCGAGCCAGTAGTCGGCCGCTTTGAGCACGGCGAGCAGCGCGAGGAGCACCGCCACGTGGGTCTTGGTGGCCTGGCGGATGACCGGCACCGGCGACACGAACACGACGCCGCCGTTGAGCACGTGCGCTGCGATCGTGAGCAGGAGCACGACGATGACCGCGGCGAACATCCAGTCGAACACGAACGACAGGAACGGCAACTGGAAGACGTAGAAACCGACGTCGTTGCCGAACTGCGCGTCGGCCACTCCGAAGCTCTTCGAGTTGCGGAACAGCAGCCACTGCTGCCATCGGGCGATCGCCGGGATCGCCAACATGATCGCGAACAGCAGCGCGACGAGGTAGCGCAGCAGCCGCAGCCGGCGGCCGAACAGGTCGTGGAATCGCTCGACGTACGGGTGCACCTCGGCCGGGAACGTCTCGGGTGCGACGCGGTCGGCGACGAACAGGTTCAGCCCGGCGAGCACCGCGAAGATCGCGAAGAACCCCAGGAAGAGCGTGACTTTTGCTCCGATCACGCCCCAGAAGATGTCGCCGCGATCGAGCGCGTCGTGCCAGAGGTAATCGACGTAGAAACGCGCGATGGCGCGACCGAAGATCAGTACGAAGAGGAAGAGTCCACCGAGAACGATGAGAACACCACGGCCGCTGACACGGCGGCGTGGCGCATCGACCGGGAGGTCAGAAGAGCGCCGCATCGACGCTGAGCCTAGGGGGCGGCCGGGAGCAACATGCAGCGGCAGCCCGGATGAGCCGGTGCGAAGGTGTGTCCGGTCGGGAACGGATCACCGGCGGCGACCGCTCCTTCGAGCGCGTTGTCGTCGCAATCGGGGCACGCGGTGAAGCGCTGATCGGTCGTCCACCGGGTCGGGGTTCCGGGTTCGGTCGCTGCGAACACGCCACGTCCGTGCGCGGCGCGCATCACGTCGTCGAGGGTCTCGTCGATGTGTTGCGTCTTCCACTCGCGGTAGACGGCACGCACCTTCTGGGTGATCGCGGCGTTGTCGCCGTCGCCCTCGCTGATGCAGCGTTCGAGTCGGTCGCGCAGCGGACCGACCAGACGCTCGTCGAGCATGGTGCCGGCGTGGTCGATCGCCTCGTTGGCGTCGGCCTTCTTGAGCTTCTTGGTCGATTCGGGGGCGGCGATCTGCGCGCCGGCGTTGGCGGCACAGAGCAGATCGTCGACGAGTGCCGTGCGGTAGCGAGCGGCGTGCTCGCGGACGGGCGGGACGATGGCGTCGAGGTCGGCGACCGCATCGTTGCGCCGGAGCCCGTCGAGCACTTCGTTCTGTTCGTCGGCGAGGACGCGCTTGAGCTTCTTGGCACTGGCGACGATCAGCGGCGTGAGGTCGGCGTCGCGCTGTTCGAACGGTGACGCCTCGACCGCCAGGTCGTCGGCGTCTTCGTCGTCAGCATCCTGCTCGTCGGCGCTCGCGGAGTCGACGGCGGGTTCGGTGTCGGTGTCGGTGTCGGCGGGGGCGTCGTCGCTGATCGTTGCTTCGGTCGACTCGTCGGGCTCGGCGTCGACGTGATCGTCGCGGTTCGTCGTGCCGCCACGAAGCCGGGCGAACAGGTCGACGACCACGTGATCGTCGGCATCGTCGGCATCGTCGTCGGCCGACGCATCGCCCGATGCGTCGTCGGCCGCATCAGCGGCGGGATCGTCTGCGGCGGGCTGCACCTCGGCGTCGGTGTCGAGAGTGTCGTCGGCGGGGTCGAGGTCGAGGTCGGCGGCGGCCTCGTCGTCGTGCGCCTGGGTGTCGTCGGCGGCGGTGTCGACATCGACGGCTTCGTCGTCCGCGGTGACCACGTCGGCCGCTTCCTCGACCACCGTCTCCGGTTCGGCACTGGCGTCGGTGTGCTCGAGATCGTCGTCGTCGCTGTCGTCTGCTTCGGCGACGAGGGAGATCACCGTCTCGGTGTCCGGCTCGGTGTCGACCTCCGACTCGATGGCCGTGTCAGGCGCTGCCTCGGCGTCAGGCGCGGCCTCGATCTCGGTGTCGTCGGCGTCGTGCGTTGCGTCGTCGGCGACCGGCATGGCGGCGGCGGCGGTGGCGGCGCGGTCGGCGGCGGCGATCGCCTCGGCTTCGGCGTCGTCGCGGGGCGTGTCGTTGCGAGCGACCATCACGGGCACGGGTCCGGTGGTCGGCTGCAGGTTGACGTACTCGTCGGGCTCGCCGAGCGGTTGCATCTCGGCCACCACCTCGACCGCGACGAGGCGGGCTCGTTCGAACGATTCCATCAGGCGATCGCGCCCGTGGATGAGCTGCTCGATCTGCTCGCGGGCGAGTTCGCGTCGGCGGGCGAGTTCGCTCAGCACGCGCTCGCGATAGGCGCGAGCCTCGTTGACCATCTCGCGGCCCTGCTGCTTGGCCATCGACAGTTCGGCTTCGGCGTCGTTGGCCGCATCGGCACGCCGACGTGACGCCTCGATCTCGGCTTCTTCACGACGTCGGGCCGCTTCGTCGCTGGCTTCGGTCAGCAGGCGGGCGGCGGCCTGCTCGGCCTTCTCGCGGATCTCGACCGCACTCTGGCGGGCCGCGTTGAGCACGCGTGCGGTCTCTTCGCCGAGCAGCCGGGTCAGCGCTTCGTCGTCGAGTTGCGACGCGTCGACCACCGGCGCGGCCTGCGCGTTGCGCAGCTCGCGTTCGAGGAAGCGCTCGCGCTCGTGGAGTCGACCGAGTTCGGTCGACACCATCCGCAGGAAGTCGCGGACTTCATCTTGATCGAACCCACGCCGCCCGGTCGAGAACGTTGCATCGGCGACCTGGGCCGGCGACGCCGGGTCAGGACGGGAAAACGACATGGCCATTCACGCAACGCTACGCGTCCCAGACGCTGAGATGGTGGAGGCCCACCTGGTTATTTCCATCCCGGATGGAAATAGCCAGGTCGGGGTCGTCGGGTCAGGCGGCGTCGTCGGCGTTGACCGGCACGACCGGGTCGCCGCCCAGGAAACGCAAGGCGATCAGGGCTTCGTTGACGTTCGCGACCGGAATCAGCACGACGTCGTCGTCACCCGCAGCGTTCAGGCACTCCCAGCGGCAGATCTCGCCGGGTTCTTCGCCCTCGAAGGGCTCGCCGAGTTCGAACTGCGACGCCGGAATGAGGAACACGTCGACGCCGTGCTGCTTGACGGCGCTCACCTTCTGCTCGAGGCCACCGATCGCGCCGACGTTGCCCTCGAGATCGATGGTGCCCGTGACGGCGATGTCGCGTCCGCCGGTGAGGTCGCCTTCGGTGAGTTCGTCGATCAACGCCAGCGTGAACGCGAGTCCGGCCGACGGGCCACCGATGGCGCCAGAGTCGATCGACACGTCGAATGGCAGATCGACCGATGCGGTGTCGAACGGGACGAACCCGACGATCGTGCGATCGGGCTCCTCGATCGCCGTCGACAGTTCGACCGTGACGTCGAGTTCGCCCACATCGGGTCGACTGATCTTCAGGTCGACCATGTCGCCCGGCGAACGACCGTCGAGCTCCTCCGACAGATCGGCGAGTGTGCCGATCGGAACGCCGTCGACCTCGAGGATCGTGTCGGCCGGGTCGAGTTGTTCGTCGGACGGGAACGGCTCCTCGCAGTCGCCGTTCTCGGCCGTGACGCGACACAGGATGTCTTGGATGATGACCTCGCCCGGCTCGACCGTCGGTTCGTAGCCGGCCGTGAGCAGCGCCACGTACTGCGCTTCCTCGGTTGCGGTCCGCATCTGCTGCAAGCTCACCTGGCGACTCTGGGTCGGGGTGAGATTGCCGTACTTGCCTTCTTCGGTGAGCGGGTCGACGACGGGTTCGTTCGCGCCGATCAGCCAGCTCAGCAACGACTGTGTGGGAGCGCTCACCGTGACGAAGAAGAAGTCGCCGTTCGTGTCGTAGACCTCGACGTCGTCGGGCAGGTCGTTGTAGACCACCCGATCGTTGACCGACTCGGCCGAGGCCGGCACTCGGGCGTACGGGGCCGCCTGCTGCACTCCGAGTCGAGGGTTGTCGGCCTTGGCGAACAGCTCGGCGGGGATCAGCACGCTCACGGCGATCGCCGCCATCAGCAGCATCGCCAGCGCTGCGGAAATCACCGCCCACCACCGCTGACGGGGTGCGGTGAGTACGATGGGGGTTGTCGTGTCAGTCACGGATCTCACTACTCAAGCCGGTTGGATGGCGGCCCTGGCCATAGCGGCGCTCGTGTTCGCGGGCTGGCGCAAGAATGCCAGAGCGGTGCCCCGAACGCCACGCGCCGAGCCGAAAGTTCTTCGACCGCGCGTGCCCATCGGCATCGCCGAGGCGACCGTGCCGCTCTACAAACGGCCCAACATCTTCCGTCGTATCTGGGCGGCGGCGGCGAGTCTCGGCATCGCGGTCGTGATGGGAGCGGTGTTCGCGATCATCGTGGCGTTCAGCGCCGCGTACATCGTCATCACACTCACCGATCTCCTCAAGTCGTGATCACCCGACGCGAGGTGGCGATCGCCGGGCACAGCGGCGACGTCGACACCGCTCGGCTCGGCCTCGCCTCGACCGACCCGGCCGTGCGCGCCACGGCGCTCGGTGCGCTCGAACGACTCGGCCGGCTCGGCGACGACGAGGTGGCGACGGCCCTCGCCGACGACGAACCGTCGGTGCGCCGGCGCGCTGCCGAAGTCGCCGCCACGCATCCCGACGTCGACCTGGTCGGTGCCCTGCACGACGTCGACCCACGGGTGGTCGAGGTCGCGGCGTGGGCGTGTGGCGAACACGAATCGAAACGCGACGAGATCGTGGTGCGGTTGATCGACCTCGCGGTCAACGCCGACGATCCGCTCGTGAGAGAGTCGTCCGTCGCCGCGCTCGGAGCCATCGGCGACGAGCGCGCGGTGCCGACGATCATCGCCGCCACCACCGACAAGCCGGCCGTGCGCCGACGTGCCGTGCTCGCCCTCGCCCCGTTCGACGGTGACGAGGTCGAGGCAGCCATCGACCGGGCTCTCGAGGATCGCGACTGGCAGGTCCGCCAGGCAGCCGAGGACCTGCGTCGCGCCACGGCCGACGTCGACGACGATCACGACCATGACGATCAGGACGATGACGATCAGGACCAGGACGATCAGGACTGAAACGCGAGCGGTGACGACGGCGTCACCGAACGGCGATGCTGTGCTCGGCGTCAGAAGTCGAAGCGGTACAGGTTCGTCTCGCGGATCTTGAACCCGATTCGCTGATAGAGCCGGTTGGCGGCCTCGCGCGACGGGCGGCTCGTCAGGCTGACGTTCTTCGCGCCACGCTCGCGTGCCACGTCGAGCGCGGCCTCGTTGAGCCGGCGACCGATGCCGTGCCCGCGAGCCGCATCGTCGACCACGACGTCTTCGATCCACGCCTTGATCCCGGTCGGGATGCGGTAGAACGCCAGCGTCAGGCTGCCGACGATCGCCCCGTCGACACGAGCGATGAACACCACGGTGTCGGTTCCCTCGACCAGTTCGGCGAGCGCCTCGCGGCTGGGAGGCGGCGACGACGACGAGAGCTGCGGGATCAGGTGCTCGAACGCCGCGACCAACTCGTCGTCGGCGACCTCGGCGATCTCGATCGAACTCGACACGGACGGCGTTTCCTGATCACTCACCCGCTCAACGATACGTCGTGGCCACGCGATCATCGTCGACCGGTAGCGTGTCGTTCGTGGGAACCGAACACGTTCGCTGGCTTGCGGAGCCATCGCTCGACCGCCCGGTGGTGGTCGCAGCCTTCACCGGATGGAACGACGCCGGTGATGCCGCTTCGTCTGCGCTGACGACGATGGTCGAATCGTGGGGCGCCGAAGCGCTCGCCGAGATCGATCCCGAGGCGTTCACCGACTTCGCCACGGTCCGCCCGCAGATCAAGCTCGACGCCGAGAACAAGCGCTCGATCGTGTGGCCCACGGTCGGCGTGTGGTCGGCGTCGCTTCCCGGCACCGACGTGATCCTGGTGCTCGGCCCCGAGCCCGCGCTCCGCTGGCGCTTGTTCAGCGAGCAGATCGTCGGCATCGCCGAACGCTTCGGTGCCACCATGTCGATCTCGCTCGGCGCGCTCCTCGCCGACGTGCCGCACTCGCGTCCCGTGCAACTCATCGGCAACGCCACCGACAACGGGCTGGTCGAACGCTTCGAACTCGAGCGGTCGCAGTACGAAGGCCCCACCGGCATCGTCGGTGTGCTCCAAGACGCGCTCAGCACCGCCGGGCTTCCCACGGCCTCGCTGTGGGCAGCGGTGCCCGGCTACGCCTCGCAGGTGCCGTCGCCCAAGGCCGCCATGGCACTCGTGGATCGGGCCTGCTCGATGATCGGTACGCCCGCACCGCTCTCCCGGCTCGCCTCCGGCGCCGCCGAGTACGAGGCTCGCGTCGCCGCGCTCATCGGCGAAGACGACGACATGGCCGAGTACCTTCACCGACTCGAACAGATGGCCGACGAGCAGGCATCGCCCGCCGACGACCTCACCACTGCCGACCCCGTCGACCCCGAACAGTTGATGGACGAAGTCGAGCAGTTCCTCCGCGACCAGGACTGAGCGCGACCGCCGGCGACCGCCCGGCGGCGTCAGGTGTCGTCGGTGCGCCAGATGGCGTCGCGGACCGGATCGAACGTGGCGGGCGCCTGCTCGCCGTCGATCGCAGCGAACGCCATCGAACCCCACCAGGCCGCGCCGGCCGTCGCCTCGGGCAACTCGTCACGCGAGAACCAGCCGACGTCACCGGTCTCGAGCGGATGCGGGTTGAGTTCTCCACCCGTCGCTGTGCAGTGGAACAGCAGCATGTACATGCCGAAGCGGCTGAATCCCATGCGCTGGCCGTCGACCACGCCGAGCAAGCGACTGACGTCGCACTCGATGCCGGTCTCTTCGCTCACTTCCTTGACCGCTACCTCCGACGGCGAATAGCCGATGTCGGCCCACCCGGTCGGGTACAGCCAGATGCCGGAGTCCTTGCGCTGCACGAGGAGGATTTCGCTGTTCTCGTTGCCGACGATCGCCCCGATCGCCACCTTCGGCGTGACGTACCCGGGTACGCCCTCGCCGATCGACTCCATCCATTCCTGGACGAAGTGGTCGACCTCGCGCTCGACTTCGACCTCGTCGGCCGCGGCACGAGCCGCCGCCTTGATGTCGCCGGCGACGTGCAACACCTCTTCGTACCGTTCGCGCTCGTACAGGCTCTCGGTGAAGGCCATCCCCGTTCGGGCGATCCCCGCGAGGGTTTCGCTCCAGCGAGCCAGGTCTCGTGCGTCAGCGGTCACCCCATCAACTTACGCGACCTCGGCGCGACTGCGGCGCTCAGGGACGGAGGATCGCCGCCGCACGCTCGATGTCGTCGGCCGAGTTGTAGACGTGCGGTGAAATGCGCAGGCCCGTCGACCGCGCGTCGACGCGGACACCGCTGGCGCGCAGCGCGGCGAGCGCGTCCTCGATCGGTGTATCCGGGTCGACGACGACGGTGCCGCTACGGCGGTCGGCGTCGAGCGGGCTCACGACCATCGACCCGCAGCGTTCGATCAACCGATCGGTGAGCTCGAGGTTGTGCGACCGAATCGTGTCGACGCCGATGCCGGCGATCACGTCGATCGATCGGCGGGCGACCGCAAACGGCAGGACGCTCGGCGTGCCGCCCCAGAACCGCAGGGCGTCGTCGGCGTAGCGGAACCGATGGATGTCGAACTCGAACGGGTCGGCGTGTGAGAACCACCCGACGTCGGTGGGTGCGCACCGGTCGAGCACGTCGGGCGCCACCCACATCCACCCGGCACCCGGTCCGCCGCAGAGCCACTTCACGCACGAGCCGACGAGGAAGTCGGCGTTCCAGGCCACGACGTCGATCGGGATCACCCCGACCGATTGAGCGACGTCGACGACCGACAGCGCGCCGCTCTGGCGGGCCAGCGCGGCGACGTCGACCACCGGGACGAGCTGGCCCGTGTTGGAATGCACCTGGGTGATCAGCACGACGTCGACGTCGTCACCCACGTGACCGGCCCAGGCCGACACGTCAGTCACGTCGACGCTCGACGGGATGTAGCGCACCTCGTAGCCGGCGTGCTCGCACACGAAACCCAGCGACGGGAATGCCTCTTCGGTGAGCAACACGACCGGGGTCCGACCGGCCGGGCGCACCGCCTGCAGGATCTTCGTGAACCCGCTCGACACGTTCTGCTGCGGACAGTACGACGCGGCGTCACCACCGAGCAGACCGGCCAACGACCCTCTGAACTCGTCGATCAACTGCAACCACGTCGGCCACGCGGCTTCCGGGTCGGTCGCCCACGTGTCGAAGTAGTCGGTGCCGAGCTGCTCGTGAGCTCCGGCGAGCGGCAGGCCGACCGAGTGGCTGAGCAGGTACGTCCCCGGCGGCGAGGCGAACAGGTCGGCGGCGCTCACGGTGCGGCGATCAACGAGCGGAGCTCGACGAGATCGTCGTGCCGAGTCGGAATGTCGTCGCGCGGGGCGGCGAGCCGGCGATCGCGCAGCCCTTCGAGCGCTCGCAGGAGCACGTCGAGCGGCGGCCCGCTCGCGGTGATGCCCTCCAAGAACTCGGGCGGGATCCCCGTCGACGGCGCCGTGATGAAGCGCGCGACCAACTCGTCGTGGTGGTGCGCGGCGGCCGCGCCGTGGGCCGCACACACCTCGAGGTACGCCTGCGCGTTCTCGCGGAACCAGGCCTCACCGGCGTGTTCGCGCTGTTCGAGCAGACTGTCGAGCAGGTTCGGGTGGCGGAACGAGTCGTGCAGCCGTCGCTGCTCGTCGGGGGTCAGATACGGGATCTTCTCGATGACGATCTGGGTGTACTGCGCCTCGGTCGGCAAGCACAGGCCGAGCAACATGTCGACCTGGTTGAACGCGGCGAAGTCGCCGGCATTGGCCCCGCGGTACTCCTGCGAACCGACGCGGTACGGCTTGTAGTACGGGCGCACGCAGAAGAAGAACTCGTCGACGTCGAGCCGGTCGGCGAGTTCGGTGTTGAGCCGGAGCACGTCGTCGAGCGCGTTGCGGGCATCGACGAGGAGGTCGTTGGCCGCCGGATGCGACAGCCCCATGGGATGGATCCGGCCGAGCGCGTCGGCGGCACGCATGTAGGCGAGCGCCGACCGGGTGTTGTAGTCGAGGAAGATCTTCTCGGCGGGCCGCCAGGTGAACGTGCGGTAGCGCCCGTTGATCGACCGGTTGTAGGTCTCCATGTGGCTGCTGACGAACCGCGGCACGGTGCCGAGCGACGCACCGAGGTGCATCGCCAGCGCCGACGCTTCCGCCAGCGGCGAGGTGCGCTCACGCGACGGCTCGGTGATGTCGTGCCGGCGACATGCCGCCATGTAGTAGCCGACGTTGCCGAGCAGTTCGAACGCTCGATCGAACCCTTCGTCGGTGTTGCCTTCCTCGAGCAGGTCGACGATGAGCTCACGACCTTCGTCGACGAGCACCTGTTTGAGATCGTCGCCGACTCCCGCCACCTGCGACCGGTTCTCCTGCGCTTCGTACAGATCTTCGAGTTCGGAGTTGAGGTCGATGAACCGGTTGCGGATCCAGTCGTCGAACGCTGCGACCCGCGGCGTCGTGGCCGAGTGTGGTTGTCGATTCGCCATGTGTCGGTGGCCTCTCTCGTGTTGCGTCGGCCGTCGCTGTCCGACGACGTCGATTGTAGGTGAGAATAGATTCTCACGTCATGTCGACTGTATCGTGACCGCCGTGTCGAGCGATGCACCCACCGATCTCACCGGACTCGCCGGTCGGGCCACCTCGACGCGCGCCGACACGCGCGAGACCCATCAGCGGCTCATCGATGCCGTGCAGGCGTGGGTCGCCACGCACGGCGCGCCACCCGAGCGCCTCGCCGACATCGCCGCGATGGCCGACGTCTCGACCGCCACCGCGTACCGACACTTCGCCAGCCACGACGACGCGATCCAGGCGTTCGTGCTGCAGTTGCCGATCCGCGCCGTCGAACGCTTCACCGAATCGGGTGGCACCACCGACGACCCGGTCGAATCGTTCGCCCGCTGGAACCGCGCGTGGGTCGATGCCTGCGTCGAACACGGCGAACTCGCCGTCCATCTGCGCTCCCCGATCGGGTTCCTGCAACGACGCGACGAGCACGACCCGGTCATCGAGTACGCGTGTGCGCAGATCGAACCGCTGCTCGAACAACTCGACGGCGACACCACGATGATGCTGTTCATGTGGAACGTCACCAGCGATCCGCGCGAGGTACTCGACCTCCAACGCCTCGGATGGTCGCCCGACGCGATCGCCGACTTCGTCACCCGCGCCGTGTTGGCAACGCCACCGGCGACCGGCGCGCCGACCGCCTGACGCCGCTACGACACGGCGTGCAGGAGCGCCTTCTGGATCTCCTTGCGGTGCGACGTGCGCGTCACCAGACCACCGGCGCGTGTACGGACGTAGAACGTGTCGACCACTTCCATGCCGATCGTCTGGACCGTGGCGTGGCGGATGTCGAGCCCCACCTCGTTGAGCGCCTTGGTGATGCGATGCAGGATCCCGATCTTGCTGACCGCCTGCACCTCGATGACCGTCGCATTGCTCGAGCCGCCCTCGATGAACTTCACCCTCGGCGGCCCCGGCGCGTCGGCCTGTGTGCGACGGCGCCGACGGTAGGTCTTGGCCCGCTCGACGAGCCGCGCTTCGATCGCCAGCTCGTAGTTCATGCCCTTGCGCAGGTCGGCCTTGAGCGAGCGCCACTTGATCTCGGCCTTCGGCGCGACGACCCGGAACTGTGAGGCCGCCATGCCCTGCTCGTCGGAGTAGGCACGAGCGGTGACGACGTCGAGCCCGTGCAGCGACAGCACACCGGCGACCTGGCTGAACGTACCCGTCGAGTCGGGGCTGATGATCGTGATGAGATCGCCGTCGCGAGAGATGTCGACCTCGCCCTTGGCCATGACGGCGAGCGTCGCCTCGTCGGGAAACAACCGCCAGGTGACCTCCGACGCTCGACCGCCGCCGAGCACGTGCTTCGTCCTCGACACCAGTTCGTCGACGAGCTCTTCCTTCCACGACCCCCACGCCGACGGACCGGTCGCCTTGGAGTCGGCCTCGGTGAGCGCGTCGAGCAATTCGAGCTTCTCGACCGAACCGACGAGGCCGGCCACCAGGTCGATGGTCGCTTCGTCGGTGAGATCGCGACGCATCGCCACGTCGGGGAGCAGCAGGTGATGCTCGACCATGGTCACGAGCGCATCGGTGTCGTGGCCGTTGAAGCCGATCCGCGGTGCGATGTCACGCACCATGTCCATGCCGACCTCGGTGTGATCGCCCGGGTAGCCCTTGCCGATGTCGTGGAACAGCGCGCCGACGACGAGCAGATCGGGACGACCGACGCGGTCGACCAACTCGGCGGCGTTGGCGGCGGCTTCCCACAGGTGACGGTCGACCGTGAAGCGGTGGTAGGCGTTGCGCTGCGGTTTCGACCGAACGGGTTCCCACTCGGGCAGGAACCGCGACAGCAGCTCGAACTGGTCGAGTGACTCGAGTACTCGGATCGCACGGTGCCCTTCGAGGAGGAGTGCCACCAACTCGTTTCGTGCGCCGATCGGCCAGATCGACGGCCACGGCTCCACTTCGTCGCGGAGGCGTTCGAGCGTCGACCGCGCGATGCGACACTCGGTCCGAGCGGCCGCCACAGCGGCTTTGAGCGCCAGCGTGGGGTCGGCAACCGGGTCGGCGCCCTCGGTCAGATGGATCTCGCCGTTCTGCAGCGCGATGCCCGACGCGATCTGCCGATCGGGAACCTGATCACGTTCGACGGCCCGGTTCCAGTTCTCGTCGCACAGCCACGAGACCGTTCGACCGGCCGCTGCGACGTCGGCCATCATCGCGTCGGCGTCGAGCCACCCACCGCACTTGGCGATCTCGTCCTGGTCTTCGAGTCGCATCACCTCGCCGGGTCTGCCGGTGGCCTGATGCAGTGCCACGCGAGCCCGCTGCAACATGTCGTAACACTCGTCGAGCGCGACGAGGTCTTCCTCGATCACCTCGAGACCGCTCGCGCGAGCCCACCACACGGTCTGCACGTCGCGCAGCCCGCCGTGGCCGGCCTTCAGGTCGGGTTCGAGCCGGTACGCCACGTCGGCGGCGTTGGCCTGGCGTTCGCGCATGCGGCCGCGGAGTACGCCGAGATAGGTCGACCGATTCGACGCCCACGACTTCATGCCGCGTTCGATCACTTCGGTGGCGATGTCGACGTCACCTGCGAGCGGTCGTGCCGTGAGCAACGCCGTTGCCGAGTCGAGGTCGCCGTCGATCAGGTCGAGTTGCTCGTCGACGCGCCGGACGGCGTGACCGAGCTTGACCCCGGCGTCCCACAGCGGATACCAGATCGCGCTCGCGATCGGCTCGATCTCGTTCGACACCTTGCGGGCCTTGCAGTCGTGCACGAGCAGCAGGTCGAGATCGCTGTACGGCGCGAGCTCACCTCGCCCATAACCGCCCACCGCGAGCAGTGCGACGCGGTGCTTCGTCGGATGCGCGGCAATGGCTGCATCGAACAGTTCGACGACCCACTCGTCGGTGATCCTCGACAGTGCCCGGCAGTAGTCGAGCCCCTGGTTCGGCGCTTTGGGTCGGCCGGAGTCGGCCGCCGCGACCAGCTGGTCGGCGCGGCCGTCGGGCGTCACGACGCCAGATCGACGGAGAGCGCGAGGACGGCGATGCGCACGCCGTCCTTCTCGGAAGTCGCTCGAATGGGGAGGGTGCCGTCGGCGGTGTCGATCACCAGATCATAGGCGTCGATGTCGACACCGAGATTGTTGTCGTACGACGGATCTCGTTCACCGCTGATCGTGCTGTCGAACACAGCGTCTCCGCCGAGCGGTTCGCCGCCGACGGTGAAGGCTTCGGGTCGGAAACCACGCTCGCCTTCGAAAGCGACGATCGAGAGGTGCGCGTCGGCGCCAGCGACCACCGGGACCGGAAGGTCGACGTCGTACTCGAAGCGAGGCTGAGGGGCGACCCACTCGAACGGACGGGTCACCACACGGTGGCGGCGGGGCTCGGCGTCGTTGTCGTACACGACCACCAGCGACCAGGCGGCGTACGAGCCCTGCACTTCGACCGATTGCACGTTGCCGATGAGGTAGCTGCCCGTGCCGCCCGCAGCGACGATGTCGGTGACGTCGGCAGAACCGAGGTACTGCGTGGCATCGATGTCGCCGAGACTCAGACGGTCGGCGACGACCTGCGTCACCTCGCCGTTCGGGGCCAACACGGTCACCAACTCGTTGCTGCCGTCGTCGGGAATCGACTGCTGGCGCTCTTCGAGGTCGCCCGACCAGTACAGGTGCGCCGACACGATCGACGATGCGTCGGGCAGGTCGAGCACGGCGCTCGACGAGTTGACGATGCCGTACTGCGGTGCGGGGCCGATGAACTCCATCGGCACGTCCCAACGGTTGACGAACTCACCGGCTCCGGCGCGCACGTCGGCGCAGTCGATGCCGAGCTCGGCAGCCGCCGTGTCGTCGCACGTCATCAGCGAGTTGCCGATGGTGACGACGCCACCGGTGCCGACGGAGGAGTGGACGAGGTCGCTCGTCGCGACGATCGCCGCTTCGAGCGGTTCGGTGACGAGGTCACCTTCGACGACGAGGCGACCGACGGTGCTGCTCTCGAGACGGAGACGAAGCGCGAAGTCGAGCGTGGCGCCCGCCTCGACCGAGAAGGTGCAGAACGGCGAGTCACCTTCCGGATCGGTGCACGCCGCATCGCCCGCTGCCAACGCTTCGAGGGAGACCCCGTTGGGGAGGAGCAGTTCGACAGTGGCGTCGGCTGCCGCCGCGCCGGAGTTGGTGACCGCCACGTCGATCGTGCCCGTACCGCCGGCGTAGATCGGGGCAGGCGACGACACGGCGAGCGTGAGATCGGGAACAGCCTGTCGGAGTCCGATGGCGCGGATCCCGTCGGTGACGACGAGTTCGACCGCGCTCCTCGGGCCGGACGGCTGCGGCCGGAGGTCGAGACCTTCGGTCGTGGTGGGAGCGGGTTCGGTCGTGGCGACCGTCGGGTCGGGCTCGTCGGCAACGGTGGTGACCGGCACCTGCGACGCCGGGGTGTCGTCGCCGCCGGCGGTGATGAGGGTGCCGTCGTTGTCGAAGGGTTGGCGGACGAGGTAGGCGGCGCCGGCCAGTGCGATCACGATGCCGGCGATCGCGCCGAACGTGGCGAACCGACGGAAACGATCGGAACGCGCGGCGAGCAGCCCGGCGCTTCCGAACGAGCGACTCGTGGTTCCGAGCGCTTGACGTTGTGCTTCGACACTCAAACCGGTGACTCCTGGAGCGATGGCAGACGGGACGAACGATCCGAGCGACGCGATGACCTCGACGAGCCGACGGCTGTCGTCGGGGGTGTGTCGTCGCGCCGCGGGTGGGGCGAACGGTGACGCTTCGGCGTTCGCGGCGTTGTGCGCGGCAGGCGCAGCGTTCAGCGCGCTCGACTCGGCGACGGACGCCTCACCCTCGAGGTGCCGTTCGACGAGGCGCTGGTCGTGCGGTGGCAGCGTGCCGCGGACGTACCCGCCGAGCAGCGAGACGATGCGCTCACACTCCGGAGGGAGCGGTCCGACACCGATGTACTCGATCAGAAAGGCGTCGACCAGACCGCGCTCGGCGGTGTTGACGAGTTCGGTGACGTCGTTGGTCGTGCGGCCGACGAGCGGCGAGATCTCGGCCGCCGTGAGCTGTTCGACATGGCTGTGCCAGAGCACGGTCTGCCACGGTTCGGGCAGCAGCGCGAAGGCCGTGGCGATGAGTTCGTCGTCGGTCACGTCGAAGGGGTCGCTGCGTTCCTGCTCGTGCTCGCCGTCGGCACGGGGCGTCGGCCCGTACGTGCCTCCCGACAGCGCGGCCAGCGCTCGTGGGCGGAAGGCCCGGATCGCCGGATCGCCCTCGTGCGTGTCGTCTTCGTTCTCGATCGTGTCGCGCAGATTGGCGAGCCGCTTGGCCAGCGCCTTGCGTTCCTTGCGCGATCGCAGCATCGAGCGCACCGAGGTCTCGTGGCGCCCCATCAACTCGTTCCAAGCCGCGTCGCTCCCACTTCTGACGGCGCCGACCAGTTGCCGGTCGCTGGGGAGAATGGGTGCGGGGTTCATGGGTTCTCTGCGATTCGTTCGTGCGGCCGGACCACAGGACCGGTCACCATGACAGCGCGGTTTGACGCCTGCTCAGGGTTCATCGGACGAATCAGACACTTTCTTGAATGTGATGTTATGACCCCTGGATTCACTGGATTCCGCGGCCGCTGTACCGTACGGACCATGGCTGTTCGTACGCGATTCACCCGTTGTCGTGCGGTGACCATCTCGATGGCGGCCACCGTTGCGTTCGCGGCCTGTTCCGGCGACCCCGACACCGCTCCCGAGTCGACGGTCGCCACCACCACAACGCTCCCGCCGGAGCCTCGTGAATCCGACGGAAAGCTCGTCATCGGCGCACTGCTTCCCGTGGGCGACACGCTGATCGGCACGTCGTTGACCTCCGCGGTCACCGCCGCCCAGCAAGCGATCAACGACGCAGGAGGCGTGCTCGGGCACGACGTCGAGGTCATCATCGTCGACGAGGGCAACACCACGGCAACCGCGTCGGCGGCCACGGTGTCGCTGATCGACGACGGCGTCGACGCCATCATCGGCCCGTCGTCGTCGCTCGCCGCCATCGGCGCGCTCGACGATGCCGTCGCCGCCGAAGTCCTCACCTGCTCGCCCACGGCAACGGCCATCTCGCTCGACGACTTCCCCGACGACCGACTCTTCTTCCGGACGATCGCGAGCGACTCGCTCCAGGCGATCGCGATCGCCGAAGAGGCCGAGCAGACCGGTGCCCGCAACATCGCGATCGTGCACGTCGACGACGCGTACGGTCGGCCGTACGCCAACGCCGTCGCCGAGGCGCTCGAAGGGCGTCCGCTCACCCTGTCCGACACGATCTCCATCCCGGTCAATGCCGAGACGTTCGATTCGGCGGCCATCGACCTGGTCGAGAGCGACGCCACCGTGGCCATCGTGCTCGGTGCGGCTCGCGACAGCGCCCGCTTTCTCGACGCGCTCGGGCAGCAGTCGTTCGGCGGGCTGTCGCACGTCATCCTCAACGACCCGATCCGTGACCCGGCAGCCGAACCGGTGATCGAAGCGCTTCCCGCCTCGCTGCGGACCCGCGTGTCGGGCGTCGCTCCTCAGATCACCGTGTCGGGATCCGATCCCACGCTCGCCGCACCGTTCGGTCCGCAGGTGACCGACTGCATGAACCTGATCGCGCTCTCCGCCGTGCAGGCGGGCTCCGACTCCCCGACCGAAATCGCCAGCTACATGGCTCCCGTGTCGTCGGGCGGCTTGCGTTGCCGTTCGTTCGCGGCGTGTGCCGAAGAGGTCGCCGACGATCGGCAGATCGACTACAACGGACCGACGGGTGTCACCGAACTCAATCGCGAAGGCGAGATGACCGAAGCCGTCTTCGAGACGTTCCGGTTCGAACCCGACGGCACCGACGTGCTGGTTCGCAGCTTCACCGTGCGCCGCTGACACCCGCCGCTGGTCGCGATCGTGTTCGACCTCCCGTCGGCGCTCGGTCAGAGAATGTTGTCGACGTAGTCGAGGTAGCCGACGTAGAACGCGCCGAACTCGCCGTAGAGCGCGGAGCCCTCGTCGAATCGCATCGTGTAGACGACCTTCTTGATGACGTCGGGGCTCTTGGCGAACAGCGTCACACCCCACTCGAAGTCGTCGAGACCGGTCGAACCGGAGATGACCTGCGCGACCTGACCGGCGAACGTGCGCCCGCTCTTGCCGTGCTCCATCATCATCTCCTGACGACGGTCGTACGGCGTGGCGAACCAGTTGGCGTGCGCCTCGCGCTTCTTGCTCATCGGGTAGAAGCAGAACGCATTGAGGCCTTCGGGCGGGATGACCGGGTGGAGGCGGCCGCGCAGCATCTCCTCCGGCATGCCCTTGGCGTACTCGCTGACCTCGGTGACCGACACGTAGCTGTCGCCGACGTCGAGGCCCGCTCGCTGCAGCGCGGACTGGAAGCGCCGCAGGGTGCGCCAGTCGGCGCACAGCGCCATGAAGCAGATGTCGGCCTTGTGGCCGAGCATCGCGGCCGTGATGACCTGGCAGTCGTCGGCTTCGGCTGCTTCGATCGCTGCGGCGACCGCTCCCTTGTCGGTCGACGGAGTCCGTCGAGCAAGGAGGTGCAACACCGTCAGTCCGTCATCCATCAGCATGACCTCAAGGCTAACGATCACCCACCCACCTCCGACTCCCCGCCCCATCCCCGGCTTTGCCCCTCAGATCCGTCACCGATGACCGATTCCCGGAGCAAAACCCGACACCGCCGGCTTTGCCCCTCAGATCCGTCACCCATGACCGATTCCCGGGGCAAAACCCAACACCGCGGGCTCTCTCCCGGAGCAGAACCCAGCAGTCGGTCGGCTTTGCCCCTCGGATCCGTCACCCATGACCGATCCCCGGTGCAAAACCCAACACCGCTGGCTTTGCCCCTCAGATCCGTCACCGATGACGGATTCCCGGGGCAGAACCCGGGTGGGTGGGGTTGCCGGTGGGTGTGACCGGCCGGGGCGACGTCAGCTCGGTGCGGTGCGCGGGTGCTCGGGGGCGTAGACGTTGAACTCGTCGCCGCGGACGAAGCCGGCGAGGACGAGATTGGCGCGCCGAGCGGCGTCGACGGCGAGGGCGGTCGGTGCGCTCACCGCGACCAGCGTGTGGAATCCGGCAGCCCACGCCTTCTGCACCATCTCGATGCTCGCCCGACCGCTCACGAAGAGCCCGAGATCGTGCGCCGGTACCCGTGCCGGACGGTCGAGCAACAGCGCACCGATGACCTTGTCGACCGCGTTGTGCCGACCGACGTCTTCCCGGGTGACGACCACCGTCCCGTCGGCGTCGAACGCCGCCGCAGCGTGCACCGCTCCCGTCGTGGCGAACAGCCCCTGACCGCCGAGGACCACGTCGGGAATCGCAGCGATGAGGTCGAGGTCGAGCGGCTCGATGCGCTGCTCGAGCGGGTCGAGGCGCTCGCAGAGCTCGTCGAGCTGTTCGCTGCCGCACCATCCACAACTCGACGACACGTTGCCGAGCCGGGGCGTCGGCGCTGGGGCACGCCCGTCCGTCTCGACGGTCACCACGTTGAACTCGGTGTCGGTCGCCGAGCCGTCGGCGCAGTAGCGCACACCGACGATCGGCACGTCGCCGAGCAGCCCTTCGGTGAGGCAGAACCCGGCGGCCAACTCGTAGTCGTGACCGGGCGTGCGCATGGTGGTCGACACCAGCGTGCCGTCGAGCTGGATCGACATGGGCTCTTCGACGATCAGGTCGTCGGGGCGCCGCGAGGTGACCCGCTCACCGGCACCGCCGGCGACGCGGGTGACGATCAGTCGTTCCGAACGACGACGATCCATGTCAGCTCGCCACCCCGATGCGGTGTCGCCGCATCCAGGCGATCAGGCGGTTGGCGAACAGGTCGGCCGACCCCACGTTGAGCCCGAGGTAGAACGACGGCTCGATCAGCTCGAGTTCCATCACGACGAAGGGCTCGTCGGCCGTCGGGTCGGAAGCGGGAGCGACATCGACGCGGGCGAACGCGATGCGGTCGAACTGTTGGACGGCGCGGGTCTCGAGCACGGCATCGGCCAGCGCACGCTCGCGCTCGTCGGGTTCGCGCACCGTGATGTCTTCCTTGGCGAAGAGGTCTCCCTCCTGCTCGACATCGGTGGTGGTGAGGATCGCGCCCTTCCGGAAGACGTGGCTGAGTTCGAGACCGTCGCCGGCAGCCGCAGGAACGAAACAGAATGCCGACTCGCCGAGTTCGTCGAGCCGGTCGAGGTACGGCTGCACCATCGCCGTGCGGCCCTGCGCGTGCAGCTCGGCGACGTGCGCAGCCACTTCGTCGGGCTCGCACCGGCGAGCCCCACTTGAGCCGGCACCGACGGTCGGCTTGACGACGTGTAGTCGGTCGACGACCGGCGCCGGTTCACCTGGCGCGACGAACGTGGTGGGGACGATCGGGATGCCTTCGGTTGCGAGTTCGGCCAGGTATCGCTTGTCGGTGCTCCAACGCACGGCGGCGGCGCCGTTGATCAACTCGGTCACGTTGCTCACGCGGTCGACCCAGTCGAGGAACTCGTCGAGCCGTTCGGTGTAGTCCCACGTCGATCGAATGACGACCGCGTCGAAGGCCGACCACTCGACCTCCGGGTCGTCCCACGACACGATGCGCACCGCGTCGTCGCCGAGGCGGGCGCGGCACGCCGCGTCGAACGGTGACAGGTCAGGGTCGAGTGGCGCCGCCACGTCGGCGGTCACGAGTCCGAGCATCACGCCAGCCTAGGAACCGGCAGGCACCCGGGCCACCGCGCCGCGAGCGGTCGGTCGCCAACGTCTCGAGGTGACCACTCCGTTCGCGAGCAGGGTTCGCTGCACCATCGCTCCTCGGTCATCACCGTCGGGACGAAGCCGACGAGTACGGTTGCGACATGGCCGACGACGCTGCTTCGTTCCCCCCGCCGACCGGTGCCTCCGGTACGACCCCTGCGCCGGCCGGGCTGTCGCGCAACGTCGTCACCGAACTGGTCGGCACCTTGGTGCTGATGCTCGCCGGGCCGGGGCTCATCGTGCTCTCGAACGGCCAGGCGAGTGACCTCGCTGTCGCCCTGTCGTTCGGAGCGGGCCTCGCCGTGGCGATCGGCGTGATCGGCGCCGTCGCCAACCCGGCATTCACGCTGGCGCTCCTCGTCGTGCGCGAGATCTCGATCCGCGACGCGGTCGGCGACTGGATCGGTCAGATCGCCGGCGGCATCCTCGGCGCCGCGGTCGTGTGGGGGATCAACGACCAGACGCGGTCGAGCCTCGGCGCCAACGGCTGGGACCGCAGCGGTTTCCGCGAGCTCGGATCGGTCATGGCTGCCGAACTCGTCTTCACGATCATCGTGGTCGTCGTGTTGCTCTCGTCGATCAGCCAGGGCTTGTCGAAGGCGTCGATCGCAGCGTTCACCGGGCTCGCGTACGCGATCGGCCACCTGGTGCTCGGCGGGATCGACGGCGGCGGAATGAACCCGGCTCGCTCGCTCGGCTCGGCGATCTTCTCCGACAACGACCCCAATGCGCTCGGTCAGGTCTGGGTGTTCATCGTCGTCCCGCTGGTCGCTGCGGTCGCCGCGGTGTTCGTGTGGCTGATGATCGACGACGCCGAGATCGACGACACGATCTTCGACGACACGTTCGTCGACGACCTCCAGAACGCTGCGACCGGCGACACCGACTGAGCAACCTGGTCATTTCGATCCCGGAGGGAAATCGCCAAGTTGGTTACATCGCTCCCGGAGCGCCGTCATCAACTTCGCTTCGATGGCACGGCTGACCTGCTGGTTCGCGAATGGCTCGGTTCCTGCTGAAGCGGGCGTCGGCGCCCGAGTTGGTTACATCGCTCCGGGAGCGCCGTAATCAACTTGGCGGAGTTCTGGCCGACGGCGTCACCCAGGGCGGCGGGCGGTGACGTCACACGTGTGTGACCACCATGACTGAGACTCTCGAATCGGCGTACCGACAACACGCCGACGAGCTCATCAGGTTTGCGACCACCATGGTCGGCCCGAACGATGCTTCCGACGTCGTCACCGACGCCATGGTCGCCGCGTTCGCCCGCAACGACGACCTCTCCCACGTCGCCAACACCCGGGCCTACCTGTTTCGAGCCGTCCACAACCGCATCGTCGACGTGTCGAGGTCGCGGTCTCGACGTGAGCGCCGCGAAGCCCGCTACGAGCTGTCTCGGCGCCCAGCGACCGCCCCGCCCGACTCGTCGCTCGACGCCCGAGCCGCGCTGGTCGAACTCAGCGAGCAGCAACGCGCCGCGACGTTCATGGCCTACTGGTGCGACATGTCACCCGCCGAGATCGCCGCGGCGCTCGACGTGACCGAAGGAACCATCCGCAAACAACTCTCCAGAGCCCGCGCCCGACTGAGGGAGGTCCTCGATGTCTGATCCCCGCAACCCCATCGACCCCGGCAACCTCGGCAACTCGTCCGGCGACCCGATCGACGCACGTCTGCGCCAACTCGTCGCCGACGCTTCCGCCGACGCTCCGCCCGCTCCCGATCCCGCCACGTTCGTCCCCGGCACGCCCGGCGCCGTGCGCTCGCTCGACACCGCTCGACAGCGCCGACGCCGCTGGCTGACCGGCGGAGCGATCGGCCTCACCGCGGCCGCCGCAGCGGTCACGTTCCTCGTCTTCGACAACGAACCGACCGACACCCTGGTCCCCGCCACGGTGCCGATCACCGAACCGCTGCTCGTTCCCGAGACGACCGTTCCGGGGCCCACCGACAGCACGGTGCCCGAGCTCGCTCCCACAACGGCACCGGAGCAACAGCCGTCCGACACCGACGACACACAGCCGGAGCCGACAGCCGCACCCTCGACGACCGACGAGCCCGCCGACGCCGATGGGGAGCCGACCAGAGTCGCGATCACACCGACGGCCACCAGCCGCGAGGTGTACGACTTCGACTTCGCCACGACGACCGACGTCGGCGAAGTTCTGCACACGGCTCGGTACCGAACGAGCGACCGGCAACACGCGGTCTACATCCGTTCGACCGCTGGGGAGGGAGAACCGGAGGGCGATCCGGCCCTGGCGACGCTTCCGAGCGGCCGAGCGGTGTACGACGCCAACAGCAGCGAAGGTTGTTCCGACCTGACGTGTGCCGTCTGGGTGCCCTGGGACGAGTCCACCACCGTCTCGATCCAGTGGATGGCGCGACCAGGTTCGGACGAGTCGACTGCCGATCCGGACGAGCTCCTGGCTCGCCTCGTCGACGTCGCCGGACAGCTCGTCGACGGCGCCGAGCGCGTGCCGTTCTTCCGACCAGCGGTCACCACCGGCGGCCCGACCATCTCGAGCGACGGCATCATCGTGGCCGATGCGAGCGGCATCGTCGCCCGAGACAGCTGGGATGGCGAGCGCCAGCTCACGACTCAACCCGCCGGCTCGGCGGTCGGCCTGCCCGATGGCAGAGTCATCGCCACCACCGGCACCGGCCGCGGCCTTCCCGGCGAGCTTCGCATCCTTGATCCGCGCGCCGAGTCCGATGCCGAGCTCGACCAACTGTGGGTCGACGGTGTTCCCGACGACGGGTCGGCACGCATCGTGCTGATGGACGCTGCCACCGTCGACGGCGTCTCGACGATCCTGTACCAGGTGGTGACCGGCTCGTGCAGCGGTGGCCAGGATGGCACGTTCGAGTGCGACGGCGTCCTCGAAGTCGCCACGATCCCCGCCATCGACGCCGAGCTCGCCGTTGACCGCCGTGTCGTCCGCGACCTCGGCAGCGTGTGGGAGAAGAGCATCGCTGTCGACCTCAACGACGGGCAGTCACTGCCCGACATCAGCGGCGTCGTCTACGATTTGGTGATCGCGACGCCGTACTTCGACTCGCTGGAGGACGACTGGATCGATCTGTCATCCAGCTACGAGGCTGCCTACAGCGAGGCGACCGTGCACATCGGGATGCGCGACGGCTACCTGGTCGACTACATCGACGAGCCCGACTTCGACCAGCCCGACAACCCGATGGTCCGCATCAGCGACCGAGTCGGCGACGCCGAGACCGACTTCTCGATCGACGGTCTGCTGCCGATCACCGGCTTCACCGAGGAGCCAGGTCCCGTGCTCGACCTCGTGTCGAACATCTGGCGTGGCTCCACGTTCGGCGCCGAGGGGACGGTGTGGATCGAGACCTACGAGAACGCCGAACCGAGCGATGATCCCGAACTGCGGGTGACGACGCTGTTCATCGAGGTCGACCTCGACGGCAACGAGGTGAGCCGCATCGCCACCGGCCAGAACGCCGACTTCCCCGCGGCACTCACCACCACCAACTCCTGACCAACCTGGTTACATCCATCCCGGATGGAAATAACCAGGTTCAAAGTTGATTACATCGCTCCGGGAGCCGCGTCACCAACTTGGAGGGGCCGAATCGAACCGAATCAGCCGCCGGCGACGGCGGGGATGATGGAGACGGTGATGTTGTCACCGACCTGGGTGTCGAGGCCGTCGAGGTAACGAACGTCGTCGTCGTCGACGAAGATGTTGACGAACTTGCGCAGGCTGCCGTCGTCGTCGAGCAGGCGCTCACCGAGGCCGGGGTGCGCCGCTTCGAGGGCGGCGATCACGTCGTTGAGGGAGCCGGGCTCGACGGAGACCTGCTTCTCGCCGCCGGTGAGGGGACGCATGGTGGTGGGGATTCGAACGGTCGCAGCCATGATCGGCAATCTAGCGCCAATCCCTACCAATTCGGTCGGGATTCAAGCGTGACGTTCGCTTCGTCGGCCTCGTACAGTTCGGGCGGTGAAGCGCGCCGGGCAGATCAAGCGGGTTCTCGCCGCTCCCGACAAGTTCAAGGGCACGGCCACGGCGGCCGAGGTGGCCGCAGCGATCGGTCACGCCTGCTGGGAGGTCGGCATCGACGTTGTCGAGTTGCCGATGGCCGACGGGGGCGACGGCATCCTCGACGTGCTGGGAGGCGCCAACCGCACCACGAAGGTGACCGGCCCACTCGGCGACATCGTCGACGCCGAGTGGCGGATGCGCGGCGAGACCGCGGTCATCGAGATGGCGAGGGCCAGCGGCCTCGTGCTCGCCGGCGGCGCGGAAGGCAACGATCCGCTCGGAGCCACCACCACCGGCACCGGCGAGCTGATCGACCATGCGCTCGACTCGGGTGCCAAGCGGATCATCGTCGGACTCGGCGGATCGGCCACGACCGACGGCGGCTTCGGCGCCATCCGGGCGATCACCGCGATCGCCCGCATCAAGCAGGTGGAGTTGCTCGTCGCGTGCGACGTCACCACCAGGTTCACCGATGCTGCGGCGGTGTTCGGGCCCCAGAAAGGAGCGACACCGGCTCAGGTGAAGCTGCTCGAACGACGCCTCGACCGCCTCGTGCAGATGTTCGCCGACGACTTCGACATCGACGTCACCGAGATCGACGGCGGCGGGGCCGCAGGCGGACTCGGAGGCGCGCTCGCCGCGCTCGGTGGACGCCTCGTGCCAGGCGTCGAGCTGATCGGCGAGGAGGTCGGCCTGTTCGATCTGCTCGAAGACGGCGATCCGCCCGACCTCATCATCACCGGCGAAGGCCGACTCGACCGGACGAGTCTCGCCGGCAAGGTCGTCGGCGAGCTCTTGACGCTCGGTGAGGAACATGGGATCCCGGTCGCGGTCATCGCCGGGGAGATCGACGACGACGTCGCCGACGAGATCTCGGAGCGAGCTGACGTGGTGTCGCTCACGGAACTGGTCGGCCGCGAGGCCGCGTTCGCCGAGCCGAAACGACACATCGAGACTGCAGCGCGCCACCTGCTCGAGGCGCACCTCACCCGTAGCTGACCAACCTGGTTATTTCCATCCGAGATGGAAATAACCAGGTTCGACTATTCGTCGGTGGTTGCTTCGTCGGTTGCCGCATCGTCGGTGGTCGCGGCGTCGTCGGTGGCAGCGTCGTCGGAGCCGGCGACCGTGGGCGCTTCGGCCGTAGCGGTGGCTGCTTCGTCGGCGGTCACGGCGAGTTCGGCGACCGTCTTGCCGGCCTCGTTGTTGCCGAGCAGCACGAGCACCGACGCATCGCCGAGGTCACCCGACTCGGTGGGAGCGGGCGACACGACCGTGAGCACGGCGACGCCGCCGAGGTCACGGGCGACGGAGTTGGCGACGTCGATCGAGGCGGCGACGGCCGGGTCGTAGTAGACGATCGTGTCGTCGATGTTGGGGCCGGTCGCGTCGACCGGCGTGCCCATCGTGTAGCCCTCGAGCTCGAGCGACTTCGTCATGGCGCCGGCCGAACCGCCGACCGTGTTGGCGTTGGCGACGGCAACGGTGGCCCCGTCGGTGACCTTGGCGATCGTGGTGGGCGGCGGAACGGTCGGAACCGTGGTCGGCTCGGCGACGTCGTCACCCGGAACGGTCGTGTCGGCACCGTCGATCGGCGTGGTCGGCAGGCCGTCGTCGGCCGAGCCGGATCCACCGTCGTCGGTGATGTTGCGCAGAATCAGAAAGCCGGCGACGACGGCGATCACAGCGAGCACGATGCTCAACGTCGAGCCGACCGGCGAACCGCCCACACCCTGTCGAGGAACCCGGCGGGATGCGACCGCAGCGGCGGCCATCGACTCTTCGTTACTCATGCGTGCTGCCCTTCTCCTGTTCCGGACGAGACCGCAGCCTCGTCCAGACGCAACTTGCGAGCCCGCAGACGGAGCCGCTTCAGACGACGCACGACGAGGGGGTCGTGATCGAGCGCAGCGGGGTCTTCGAGCACCGTGGTCAATTCAGCATGATATTCGTCCGGCGAGCATTGGAAGCGCGCGCGGATCACATGGTCACGAGGATCGTCGTTCGTCCACCATGAGCGTTCGAAATCGAGCATGGCGGCATGGCGTTCGCTGAGCATTACCTGACAGGTTGGCCTGTCGGCGCGCCAAATTACAAGCATCGGAGTAAATCTCTCGGCAGAAAAATCCCGCGGACGCAGGCGTGGGATCGGCCGCCGCCCTCCACGCATAGGCTGCGGGGCGTGTCACGGCCCTTTTTCATCGGTGTTGCAGGCGGCAGTAGTTCCGGCAAGACGACGATTTCCGCCCGCCTCGTCGAGCTCACGGGCGAAGACCATCTGTCGCGGATCGAGCTCGATTCGTACTACCTCGACCGGACCGACGAGCCGCTCGAACAGCGGCGGCTTGCAAATTACGACCACCCCGACGCGTTCGACTGGGCGTTGCTCAACGACCATCTCGCGGCGCTGGCCAACGGCGCGAGCGTGCAGGTGCCGATCTACGACTACGCCGATCACAACCGGTCGGGCGAGACACGCACGGTCACACCGAACCGCATCGTGGTGGTCGACGGCATCCTCGTGCTCTACGACCGAGCGCTGCGCGACCGGTTCGATCTGAAGATCTTCGTCGACACCGCGGCCGACGTGCGGCTGATCCGACGTCTCGAACGTGACGTCGCCGAGCGCGGCCGGACCGTCGAGAGCGTCATCGAGCAGTACCTCACCACGGTCAAGCCGGCCCACGAACGGTTCATCGAGCCGAGCAAGCGATACGCCGACGTCATCATCCCCGAGGGCGGCCTCAACCGACCGGCGATCGACGTGCTGCTCGCCCGCGTCCGCGAAGTGGCAACGACACCGAACGACGGCTGAACGCCGGAACCGAGCTCCCGCCGGACTGGTCCGGAGGCGAACGCAACGAGACGGCGGAGTGGCGCCGAGTACGGCGACGTCAGGCCGGAGCGGCCTGGGCAGCGTGCAGGCGCAAGCGGATGAGGTGCTCGACCAGCGCGATGAGCGAATGCTTGACCGACTGGCGATCGCGAGCGTCGACCGTGACGATCGGGACCTTCGGGTCGAGCGCCAGCGCGTCGCGGATCTGCTCGCTGGTTCCCGTCGGGGAGTGTGCGAACTGGTTCGTCGCGACGATGAACGGAATGTTCTTGCTCTCGAAGTAGTCGATCGCGGCGTACCCGTCGGCGAGCCGAGCGGTGTCGATCAGCACCACGGCACCGAGGGCGCCCATGGCGACCTGGTCCCACATGAACGCGAAGCGGTCCTGGCCGGGCGTACCGAACAGATAGATCACGATGTCGTCGCTGACCGCGATGCGGCCGAAGTCCATCGCAACGGTCGTCGACGTCTTCTTGTCGACTCGGCTGGCGTCGTCGTGCTTCTCGGCGGCGGCGGTCATCGACGCTTCGGTGCGCAACGGTTGGATCTCCGACACGGCGCCGACGAAGGTGGTCTTGCCGACACCGAAGCCACCTGCGATGACGATCTTCGCCGACTGTGTCGCAGAGGTCGACGACACGTGAACGTCGGGGGTGTTTGTCTGAGTGGGGTTCATGGGTTCTTCCTGACCGGTCACAGCAGTTGGAGGGCCGAGCGGATCTTCTCGAGCAGGTCGGTGTCGGCGTCGTCGATCGAGCTTCCGGCACTGAGCGTGCCGGCGTCGACCATCTCGCTGACGAGAACGACCGCAGCGCGAAGGGGAATCGTGAGGTGCGCCGAGATCTCGGCGATCGAGAGGGGTCCGGACAGGATCTGCACGATCCGCCGATGGTCGACTTGGAGTCCGGCGACCGATGACTTCACCATCGCCGTCACGTTCACGACCGTCTCGATCGCGAGTTCAGGGACCGACGCACGGGTACGACCGCGGGTCAGCATGAACCCGCGCACGACGTCACCACCGATGATGGCGTCGTCTTCGTCGGGTGCGTCGAGGTGGCTCACAACCGGAGCGAGCCCTTCAGGCGGTCGACCACAGCCGGCGACAGCGACGGGCCGAGTTGCTTGGCGAGGCGGGTCATCTCGTAGCCGATCAGGCCGAGGTCGGCCTGTCGGCGAGCGACCACACCGAGGCTCGCGGTGTTCGAGATGCGGCTGAGCAGCACCCAGCCGTCGCTGGCCTCGATGATCTGTCGCGTCACTGCGCCGAGACCGAAGAGGTCGACGGAGCTGTCGCTCAGACTGGCGAGTCCCGAAGCGATCGCGGCGAACGTGTCGTGACGGGCCGAGTCGAAGCCGGCCGATGCGGCGAGGTGCATGCCGTCGGCCGAGACGGTCTGAGCGAACAGCACGCCATCGGTGTCGTCGACGAACCGGTTGAGCACGAAGTCGAGGTCGAGCGACTCGGTCGCGCCTGCCTGTGTGTTGGCTGGTTGAACGGTCATGAGTTCATGTCTCCAATTTCGCGGTCAGCTCGCGTGGTCCCTTGTTGGAATCCGGAGAGGTCGAAGCGGACCTGGTCTTCGTCTCCGAGGTCGGTGACCGGTGATGCCGGTCGAGGTGTTGGTGGAGCGGGTGTGTCGGAACCGCCGAGCGCCATCGTTCCGGAGATCGAGGCGAACAGGTCGGTGGCGGGGAGCTGCGCTCCGGGCGTGCGGCGCTGCGTGCCGAACACGCTGATCGCGTCGTTGACCGCCTCGTCGGCTGCTCGATTGAGCTCCGAGGTCGCATCGTTGGACGGCTGCAGCGGTGTGGTCGGTGCGGCGGGGATGGCGGTTTCGGGTGGTGTCGTTCCTCCGAGCGGCATCGTCGACGGCGTGGCAGCGACCGGGGTCGCCGACGCTCCGTTGGCCGATGATGCCGTCGCGTTGCTGGCGGCAGGACGACGTTCGTTCGACAGAGGATCCACCTCGAGTGGTGATGGCCACTCGAAGGAGGCAGGGTTCGGTTCGGCGGTCGTGGGCGCCGGCTGAGCGGCCGCGGGAGCGGCAGCCGGAGCCGGGCGAGGGTCGCTCGGAATCGGTGCAGCGGCCGGTGCCGCGGCCGGTGCAGCGACGTCGGGCGTGCGACGGCGAGGCGCCTGTTCTGCGAGGGTCATCGCCACAGGGCTCGGCTCCTGCGGAACGGCACGCTCGACGGGAGCCACTGGCGCTCGCACCTCGTCGTGTTCGGGGCGCGTGCCGACCGGGCCGGCGACGACGCTGTCGACGTCGAACGAGGCGGCCAGCGACTCGAGCGTGGCGGTGTCGTCGGGCGATTCTGCGACCGGGCTGGACGCAGCCGCCACGGCGTCGGGTTCGGCGACGCTGAGCGCTGCGAGTGGATCGGCGACGACGTCGGGCTGGGCGTCGGCGGTCGACTGCACCTGCTGCTGCGGCAGGAGCACACGAGCGGTGAGGCCGCCCGCCGCTCCTTCGACGAGCTCGACCTTGATGCCGTGACGTGCGGCGAGCCGGCCGACCACGTAGTGACCGAGGAACTCGGAGGGCGTTTCGTCCTCACCGGCGGCTTGCGTGATCTGGTGGTTGGCCTCGACGAGGCGCTCGGGCGACATGCCGACGCCGTGGTCGGTGACGGCGATGAGCAGTCCGCTCGAGATCTGTCGGGCGACGAGCTCGACCGGTGCGGTCGGGGGCGAGAACGACAGCGCGTTCTCGACGATCTCGGCGAGGAGGTGCGTGAGGTCGGCGACGATGGCACCGTCGATCTCGATGCCGTCGGCGACGTCGATCTGGACCCGCTCGTAGTTCTCGACTTCGGCGAGGGACGCACGAGCGATGTCGTACATGGCGACGGGGCGGTCCCAGCGACGGGACTGTCCGGCACCGGCGAGCACGAGCAGCGATTCGGCGTTGCGACGCATGCGGGTCGCCACGTGGTCGATCTCGTACAGCGAGGCGAGCTTGTCGGGGTCCTGTTCGTGCTGTTCGAGCACGGTGAGCCCCTTGAGGAGACGGTTGACCAGGCGCTGGTTGCGGCGGCCGAGGTTGACGAACATGTCGGCGACGACACGACGCGAGTTGGCCTGTTCGGCAGCGAGTTCGACGGCGGTGCGGTGCATCCCGTTGAACGCGTTGACCAGGTCGCCGATCTCGTCGTTCGACTCGGCTTTGATCTCCTCGATCTCGGGCAGGTCCTCGATCTCCCCTCGACGCATCTGGGCGACGACCTCGGGAAGCTCGATCAGCGAGATCTGCTGCGCCTGCTCGGTGAGGCGTTCGATCGGCGCCTTGATGGCTCGGTAGAGGACTCGCAGCAACATGCCGACGAGGACCAGGAGCCAGAAGCCGATGAGGGCCGACACGATGAGGTCGCGGTTGGCGCGGAACACCGAGTCGCTCGACCGGGAGTCGAGTTCGTTGATCGTCGAGCTGGCGACGCCCGACAGGGCGACGTCGAGACGGGAAGCGGCGACCTGCAGTTGTTCGCTGTCGACGTCGGGGGTCTGTCCGATCGGCGTGGCGTCGACGATGCTGCGGAATGATTCGTACTGGTTGATGCTCGCCCCGGTGAGCACCGGTTCGGCGGCTTCGGCGAGGTTGGCCGAACCGAGATCGCTCATCAGCTGACGGCTCTGGTCGGTGGCCCCGATCGACACGCCGACGAGTTCGGTGACCGATGCGTCGACGAGGTTGCCCGGCAGCGAGCTGACTCGGAGGAGCGTCGAGAGCTCACGGCTGAGGTCGGCTCGGTAGCGCTGGACGAGGAAGTAGTCGTCGAGGAGTTCGGCGGTGGCCGAGGCGGAGAGCGAGGCGTCGAAGTCGAAGTCGGCGAGGATCTCGGACGGGAGCGAGCTCATCGCGGTCAGGGCGGGGATCATCTCGCCGGTCGACGTGAGGTCGCCGGAGCGGAGTTCACTCTGTGCGGTCAGGCGGATCTCGAACGGACGATCGCCGATGAGCGCTCGCAGTTCGAGGAGTTCGGCATAGCGGGCTTCGACGGCTTCGAGCGTGGTGGGGCGCAGACCGAGTTCGTCGGAGCGGAGGAGGATCACGATCGCGTCGGTCTCGGCGCGGGCGGCGGCGAGGTCGGAGTCGGTGGCGTCGCGGTCGATGATGACGAGGTTCTCGACGCTGATGGCATCGGAGAACGACGCGACGGCGACGAAGTGGTCGACTTCATCCTGTTGCTGAGATGCAACCGACCGCTGTTCGGTGGCGGACCTGACGTTGACGGCGAGGTAGCCGGCGACCACGAGCATGGGAAGCACCAGCGCGGCGACCAGTTTCAATCTGAGCGGTATCGATCGGAGTGACAACGGACTGCCTCCTCGGCGTGAGATTCGCCACGACCGTCATGTCGCAGCGAAATGTCCACAAGGTCCGTCGGATGAATTTGCCGATTCCTTGATTGTGACGTTGGTCACATCCACCGATCGGATGGTCGTGCGCCCCACCCGCCGGAGGAGCGCTGACCGTCGACGACTGGCCGACGAACGTCTACGACAGGCGAGTGATCGTGACGAAGCCGAACCGGCCTTCGTCGTCGGCTCGGGCGAACTCGGTGTCGACGGGACCACTGATCGGCTGTGCCGGGTCGGTGTCGGTGTTCGAGTGAACGAAACCTGGAGCGCTGTCGGTTCCGGCGTCGTACGCCTCGAGGTCGGCAGACACGACCGACTCCCACACACCGTCGACGAACACCGGCAGCGAGTTGACGCCGACGAACCAGTCGGGGCTGGGGGCGAGCATGGTCACCAACGACACGCGGCTCACGTCTTGGCGCAACTCCACGTCGAACGACCTCGACCCGGCGCCGTAGATGCTCGAACCGACGTCGACGGTGGCAACGTTCGCGTTCGCCTGCATCTCGCCGACGAGTGCGCTGGTCGATCCGGTCTCGGCCATCGCCTCGACGCCGGGCGAGGCGAGCGCGCCGAGGCGGAACATGTCGTCGGCCGCGCGGTGTGTGGCGACGACGGGTGGCGACACGTGCGGGCTGCGGCCAACCGGCGGGATCGTGGCCGGGTGGGTCTGCGGCGACCACTCGATGCTGAGCGTGATGCGGTAGCGAGCGGTGAGCGGTTGCGGCTCGACCGGGTCGTCGCCGACCTGGAAGGCCTCGCCGCGAACTGCGGGCGACGACGCCACCGCGCCTCCGTCGATGGCGGTCGGCGCGGCGCTGACCGCGGTCGACACCAGGACGGCGAGCGCGAGCCCGGTCAGCATGCTCGTCCGCCCCATCACCCGACCGATACTACGAAGCGTCGGCGGTGCGGGCCGAGGAACGGCGATGAACAATCCGCGAACGGGCTCGCCGCTACATGTAACGCGGGTGCTCGACGAGCGACGAGTAGATCACCTTCACCTGCGTGTAGTGCTCGATGGCGTTGGCCCCGTTCTCGCGACCCACGCCCGACTGCTTGTAGCCACCGAACGGAAGCGACGCGGGCAGCGTGCCGTAGTCGTTGATCCACACCGAACCGGCTTGCAGCGCGTTGGCGACTCGGTTCGCTCGCGCGAAGTCGGAGGAGAACACCGCTCCCGAGAGCCCGTACGGCGTGTTGTTCGCGCGGGCGAGGACCTCGTCTTCGGTGTCGAAGGGCAGCACCGCCATCAGCGGGCCGAAGACCTCGTCGGTCACGAACTCCATGTCGTCGGTCGCGTCGGCGAACACCGCCGGGGTGACGTAGTTGCCGTCGGCGAGTGCCGGGTCGTCGGGCACGTCCCCGCCGACGACGTGGCGAGCACCCGACGCCTTCGCCGACGTCATGTAGTGCATCACCTTCCGGTGGTGTTCGGCGCTCACCAGCGGTCCGATCATCGTGTCGGGCTCGAACGGGTCGCCCACCTTCAGCGCGGCCACGCGCTCGGCGATCGGCTCGAGGAACGACTCGTACACGCCGCGCTGCACGAACACCCTGGTGCCGTTCGAGCAGACCTGCCCGGTCGAGTAGAAGTTGTTGGTGAGCGCAGCGTTGCGAGCGCTGTCGATGTCGGCGTCGTCGAACACGATGATCGGCGACTTGCCGCCGAGTTCGAGGGTGACCTTCTTCAAGGTCTGTGCCGCGTTGGCCATGACGACCTTCCCCGTGCCGACCTCTCCGGTGAGCGACACCTTGGCGATGCCCGGATGCTCGACCAACGCCTGCCCCACTCGCGCGTCGCCGTGTACGACGTTGAAGACACCGGCGGGCACGCCCGCTTCGAGGTAGATCTCGGCGAGTCTCGTGGCCGACAGCGGCGTCACCTCGGCCGGTTTGAAGATCATCGAGTTGCCGCACGCCAACGCCAGACCCGACTTCCACATCGCGATCTGGATGGGATAGTTCCAGGCGCCGATGCCGAGACACACGCCGAGCGGCTCACGCTTCATGCGTGCGAAGCCGTGTCCGGGAAAGTCGATCGTCTCGCCGTGCAGCGTCTGCGCGATGCCGGCGTAGAACTCGATGACGTCGGCGCCGGTCACGACGTCTTCGGTCGTCGTCTCGGCGACCGGCTTGCCGGTGTCGAGCGTGTCGAGGTAGGCGAGTTCGTCGTTGCGCTCGCGCAGGATCGCGACGGCGCGCAGCAGCACGCGTTGGCGTTCGAGCGCCGGCATCGCCGACCACTCGTGGAAGCCGGCGGTGGCGCTCTCGACCGCCAACTCGATCTCGCGCTCGCCGGCCTGCTCGACGTCGCAGATCTTTCGGTTGGTGCCGGGGTACACCGCGTCGAAGCACTCGCCCGACGTCGACTCGACGTACCGCCCGCCGATGAACGATCGCTGTGTCGGCAGGGTGGTGTTCGCATCGACGAGACTCATGCGCGGCACGCTACTTGCGAGAATCCGACCGGCGATCCGGCGCGGTGTCACGGGCGACGGCCGCCCTTTGGCTCGGTGGTTGACAACATGTCGTCAAGATGCGCGCCGTTCGCACCGATGCATCAGCAATGGCTTCCCTGTCGATCGATGCGCCGCTGAGTCGGGCTGAGCTCATCGCGCACCTTCGGCAGTTCTTGATCGTCATCGATCCGTTCGGTCAGATTCTCCAGATCGAGACCGGCTTCGACGACCTGCTGGGCTATTCGATCGACAGCTTCGTCGACAAGAACGCGATCGACTACGTCGCACCCAGCCAGGCCGACGAGATCGCCGCGCACTTCGTGGCGGGCGGCGAGCACCTGATCCGTGGCGAACACGACATGTTCGAGATCGAACTGGTCAGGCGCGGCGGCGCGACCGAGATGATGGACTGCCTCGCCACGCGAGTGCACCGCGACCACGACGGCAATCTCTGGATGCTCGCGCTCACGCCCCACTCGGTGCGCGCCCCTGAGCAGTCGCTGATCGACGACCATGTCAACGGCGCGTCGGCGCGAGAGATGGCCCAACGATTCGCCCAACTGCGATCGCTGGTAGCCGACGGCGGTGTCTGGATCGAGACGTTCGTGCTCGACGAGCGCGTCGACGGTCTGTTCACCTCGGTCGCATCCGGCCGCGCCGACTCCGCGCTGGTGAGCACGTTCGCCGACCTCGTCGACGCACCCACAGCGCGTTGGAATCAACCGATCGGTGACGAGCGAGTGAGCGGAGCGCTCGACCTACTCCCCGGCGAACTCGCCGATGCCGCAGAGCGTCACGGCGTGCAGTCGGTGTCGCTCGGCGTCGCGTCGTCGACCGGCGAACCCGAGTTGGGCATCGTCGGCTTCGGGAGCCATCCCAAAGCGTTCGACGGGTACGTCGGTCGCATGGAAGCGCGGTCGCTCGGCCTGCTCACATCGGCGCTGAGCCGTGAACGCGACGAACGACTCCTCCGCGATGCCGCCGAACGCGATGCACTGACCGGTCTCTCGAACCGGACCACGTTCGACAGTTCGCTGCAATCCGACGACCACGCCGCGGTGCTCTACGTCGACATCGACAACTTCAAGCTGGTCAACGACACGTTCGGTCATGCCGCCGGTGATGCCGTGCTGATCGAGTTGTCACGGCGCATGCTCGCGGTGTGTCGACCGAACGACGTCGTGGCGCGGATCGGCGGCGACGAGTTCGCGGTGTTGCTGCACGACGTCGACCTCGCAATGGCCGAGAAGATCGCCCGTCGATTGGTGGCCAGCGTCGCCGAGCCGATGCCGCCTGAGATCGGACCCGAGGTCGTCACGGTGAGCGCAGGGCTCGCGTACGCCACCGACGACCTGATGCACGACGCCGACATGGCGATGCTCCGATGCAAGCGGCGCGGCCGCAACGGTCTCATCGTGTCGACGCTCCGCTGAGCCCGGCCGATCGGTCGAGACGCGAGCGCGTCGAGGTCCGTGACTATTCGAACTCCGGGAGCAGATCGAGGAGATCGAGGTCGGCGATCGTGGTCGCCGAACGACGGATCATCTCGGTCATCCAGGCTCGACCGCGCTCGTTGCTCGCGTCGAGGGTTCCGGCGATCACGACGACGAGCGTCCAGAGCGCGAGCACCGATCGGCGATAGTCCTCCCACGCCAGCTCCGCCGAGTAGTTCTCGACGCCGCCTTCGACGAGGGTGCGATGCCAGATGCCGACGAGCTCGCGCTCGTGCTCGCGGCGCAGGTCGGTCGGCATGCTCTGGCTGAGCAGGTAGGCGACGTCGCGAGCCCCTTTGGAACGCAGGCAACCCTGCCAATCGATCACCACCATCTCGTCGTGGTCGGGCGACTGCCCGAAGAAGAGGTTGTCCATGCGGAAGTCGCCGTGGACGATCGTGCTCGGTGCGGTCACCAGCCATCGCTGCATCGCCGGCACCACCGCGAGGAATCGATCCCGCACGGCGAGCATGTGGTCGGGCACAGCGTCGCCGAACACCTCGACCATCGGGTCCCAGCCAGCGAGCGACCCGTCACGGAGCGCGTCGCCGTGCGTCGAGGGTGTCTCGTAGGGCACGAAGTCGAGTTCGGGTCGGTCGACGTCGTCCCAGAACGGGGCGTGCAACCTGCCCAGCGTGACGACCGCTGCCTCGGCGTCGGCGCGGTCGCAGCCGACGACCTGGTCGCCGAGGCGATAGTCGGAGAGGTCTTCGAGGACGAGCACGAAGTCTTCGGGCGTGTCGACCTGGGCGAGCAACACCCGCGGCGTTCCGGCCGACGTCTCGTTCGCGATGTGTTGGTAGAAGAGCACCTCGCGTCGGTAGATGTCGAACGCGAGCGCCACGGCCCGGTTGGCGTCGTTGACCGCCGGGAGTTTGATCACCACGGTGGCCGGGCCGTCGCCGTCACTGTAGGTGAGGTCGACGAGTTCGAGGGTGGCCATCATGCCGACGCCCTCACCCATCGGTCGCCGGTCGAACGACTCGACGGTCGCCTCGATCCCCGCATTGTGGATGATCTGGTTCAGCCAGTCAACCGTGAGGTCGTCGTGGTGTCGGGGCATGGGGATCGTGGTCATCGTGTCGCTCCTCGGACGTGCGGGTGGGTGGATCGGTTGTCGGATCGGGTGGTGGGTAGTCGGCGGCAGATGGCTGGTTGCGGCGTCTGTGGCGGTCAGCTCGAGAGCATCCCGCCGTCGACGGAGAGGGCGTGGCCGGTGGTGAACGACGACGAGTCGGAGCAGAGCCAGAGTGCCGCGTCGGCGATCTCCGACGGTTGGCCAAAGCGGCCGAGTCTGCTCAGTCGTCCGGCGACGTCGTCGGCGTTGCGGCCGCGACGTTCCATCGCGCTGCGCAGCATGGGGGTGTCGATCGCGCCGGGGCAGATGGCGTTGACGCGGATGCCGTGAGCGGCATAGTCCATCGCGGCGCTCCGGGTGAGGCCCAGCACGGCGTGCTTGCTCGCGGTGTACGCGGGCTGATCGTGCTGCGGCCGAAAGGAGTTCGTCGACGCGATGTTGACGATCGATCCGGTCCCGGCGTCGAGCATGGCGGCGATCTCCGCCTTCATCGACAAGAACGTGCCGCGCACGTTGACCGACATCATGCGGTCGAAGTCGTCGACGGTGCACTCGGCGAGCGGCACGGTCTCGAACTCGATCGCCGCGGCGTTGACGGCGCAGTCGAGCGACCCGTGCAGCGACACCGCGCGCTCGACCACGTCGGCCATGTGCTCGGCGTTCGCGACGTCGCCGCTGACGAAGACGACCGAGCCGCTGGAGTCGGCGACCGCAGCGAGGAGGTCGTCGGCTCCGTCGTCGCGCAGGTCGGTGGCCACCACGTGGGCACCGGCACCGGCGAGCGCTGCGACGATCGCTCGCCCCATTCCCCCGGTGGCGCCGGTGACGACAGCGGTGCGGCCGGTGAGGTCGTCGCTGCTCATGCCGGCACCTCGCTCGACACGCGTCGTGCCGCGTGCCGGCCTGCGGCGAACCCGAAGACCATTCCTGGCCCCAGCGTCCCGCCAGCGCCTCCGTAGGTCATCCCCATCGCGGAGGCCATCACGTTGCCGGCGGCGTAGAGACCCTCGATCACGTTGCCGTCGACGTCGAGCACCTGGGCGTCGCCCGTCGTGCGCGGTCCGCCCTTGGTGCCGAGTGCGCCGGGCCGAACCTGCACGGCATAGAACGGGCCGGTGTCGATCGGGCCGAGCGTGGCCGCCGGCGTGCGTGTTCCGTCACCCCAGTGGGTGTCGTTGATGCTGCGGCCTCGGCCGAAGTCTGGGTCGTCGAGGTCGGCGACCTGCGCGTTCCATCGCTCCACCGTCTCGACCAATTGGGCTCCGTCGATGCCGAGATCGTCGGCGAGTTCGGGGAGCGAGTCGGCGGCGTGCAGCCAGTCGGGCACCGGGCCCTCGCCTCGATATCGGGCGAGGCCCGACTTCACGAGGTACGGCTGGTCGAAGAGCAACCACGAGGGCATGTTCTCGTAGGTGAAGCTTCCGGCGTCGAGCCGATGGAACGCTGCGCCGAACGCGTTGTAGTTGGCCGCTTCGTTCGCGAAACGCTTGCCCGCCGCGTTGACCATGATGCTGCGCGGCTGCACTCGCTCTCGGTTGATCATCCACGGGATCTCGTCACCGTCATCGTTGGTCACGTCGATCACCGGCACCCACCAGGCCTCCTGCATGTTGCCGAGCGCCGCGCCGATCCGCATCGACATCGTGAGCCCATCGCCGGTGTTCGTCTCGATCGATGCGGGGCGCTCCATCGGCCCACGGATGAAGTCGCGCACCATGGCCGGGTTCCACTCGAACCCGCCGGTCGCCAGGATCACGCCGCCCGAGGCCTCGATGGTGACGTCGCCGTCGGCCGTGTCGAAGCGCACGCCGGCGACTCGACCATCGATCACATCGAACCCGGCCGCTCGGTGGCCGGTGTGCAGCTCCACACCGTGGTCGAGGCACGCTTTGAGCAGCCGACCGATGAGCGCTTGACCGCACCCTCGGAGATCGGCCGCCTTGCGCTCGTCGAGCACGCCCGGAGCGATCGACGTGTGGGCGCCTCGGCCGAGCGTCGTCTCGTTCATCAGCAGATGAGCGCTCATCTGGCGGCTCTGCGACACGCGGTGCTGCCACTCGCCGAGTTCGCCGAAGGCGAAGAGCGGGCACTCCAGCGATCGCCCACCCTCACGACATGCGCCGGGATGCTCGGGGTGATAGTCGGGAAAGCTCTCGACGATTTCGAACACGACCGGCGTGTGGTCTTCGAACCAACGCAGCATCTCGGGCCCGGTGTCGACGTAGGCCTCCGCCAACTCGGGAACGATGCGGTCGTGTGACAACGAATCGAGGTAGCGGAGGGCCTCGGCTCGGGCATCGGGCGCACCTGCGGCGTCCATGTGGTGGTTGCACGGGATCCAGATCATCCCGCCCGACATGGCCGACGTGCCGCCCACCACGTCGGCTTTCTCGAACACACCGACGCGCTCCGCCCCGTGCCCACGGGCCGCGACCGCGGCGGCGAGCGCTGCGGCACCCGAACCGAGCACGACCACGTCGTACCCCCCGACCTGCTCCTGCGACCTGCTGACATCGCTGCTCATTGCTCTCCCCTTCCATCCCATCGCACCATGTTGTGCAACCCCTGTTGCATAACGTACCGTCGCACACATCCACGAGTCGAAGCGGAGCGAGGTGAACCCGGTATGCCGAAAGTCGTCGACCACGATGCTCGTCGTCGCGAGGTCACGGCGGTCGCTGCCGAACTGATCGCGACCGAGGGTCGCTCGGCGCTCACGGTCCGCAATGTCGCCACTCGCGCCGGCTACTCGACCAAGGTCGTCTCCCACTACTTCGCCGACATCGGCGACCTGCTGCACGAGACCTACGACTACGCCGCTGGCCGCGCCCGAGCGCGGATCAAGACCGTGCTCGATCGTGACCCGGCCGACATCCGAGGACTCATCGAGGCGGTTCTGCCGCTCGACGCGGTGCGCCGCGACGACTGGCGCATCTGGTTCGCGTTCTGGAGCGAAGCCCTCGCCTCCCCAGCGCTTGCGAAGGACCAACGTCGGCGAGCTCGCGCCGAGACGAAGCGGATCGTCACCTGTCTCCAGCGGATGCGCGACGACGGAGCCCTCCCCACCGGCGTCGACATCGAACGTGCCGCCGACCGTCTCTCGGCACTCGTACCGGGCATCGCCGCGGAGGCGGTCTTCGACCCGTCGCGGTGGACCGCGACGCGTCAACGTCGCGTCCTGACCGACGCGCTCGTCTCCCTCGGCATCCGCCTCGACTGACTCACGCACCGAGCCTTCGGAGCATCTCCCGGATGCCCATGGCGGGCGGACAACTCGGCGGTGTCCCGGCCCGTCCGTCACCGAGCGAGCGGGGCCAGGAGGAGCGAACGACAGCGAAAACCCTGGTCAGAGGCCATGACACTGCCTTGAGAAACTCAAGAAGGTCGGCGTCGCGCCGATAGGTGTCCATGGAATCAGTCACCGACGTGCTTCGATCTCGCGTCACCATTGCGGTGATCGCAGCGCTCGCGGCGGTCGCGATCATCACGCTGGTCGTGACGAGCGTCGGCTCGGAGACGACCTCCTCGGCAGACGCGGGACGGCCAGCCAGCGGCGCCGAATCACCCGGTTCCAGCGACCCTGCCGGTGACGAGGGCGTGGCCGAGTGCGCCGATGTCGACGCCGCCGTCGACGTGTTCTCGGAGTTCGGAGACGGCGACACTCCGCTCGACGACGGCATCGCCGCCCTCGAGCGGATCCGCGAGGGGCGCGACGACCTCGACGCCGAACTGACGATCCTCATCGACTCGTACTCCGCCATCGCCGACGGCGACCTCACCGCACTCGGCGAATCGGATCGGGTCGAAGCCATCGCGGACGCCGCCGAGCGAGTGACCTCCGAGCTCAGCGACCACTGCCCCGACGCACTCGACACGCTGACGAGCAACTGATGCGAGATCCCGACCATCGGTCGCGCACGAGCGTGTTGCGCCTCGCGACGATCACGCTCGCTGCGGCCGTCGCCGTCGCTGGGCTCCCCTCGGGAATCGCAGTGGCACAAGACACCGTCGACGACCGGCATTCCCCGATTCCCGACGTCGCCACGGAGGGCCTGGCCGTGACCGCCGAGGCTCGCACCGGCCTGCACGCGGGCGGCGCCGCAGTCGTCGCCGGCGCGGTGTTCGACACCGACGGAGCCGCCGTGGCTGCGCCGATCGTCGTCGCCGTCGACTCCGACACGGAGGGTGTCGCCATCGACCGGCTCGACGCGACGGCCGGCGCTCCCGCCGACGCTGCGTGGGAATGTGATGTCGCTGCATCGACCTGCACGCTCGTCTCGACCGAGACGGCCGAACCGATGTCGCTCGCCGCCGACCAGTTCGCACCCTGGCGCCTCGTGCTCGACGTGGACGTCGACACCGACACCGACGTGACGGCGTCGTCACTCGAGATCTCGACGTCAGCCGGCACCGGATCGACCGCCGCGTCGACCAGCACCACGATCGAGTTCCTCGACACCGCCGCGCTGCCGATCTTCGCCACGCTGGAGACGCCGAGCACGATCACCGCGGATCGGTCGGTCACGGCGACAGCAGCACTCACGTACGTCGGCCGCGGCAGCGGCACGGCACCGGACCTCGTGGCCATCGACGGACTGCTTCCCCCGACGGTCACCGACTGGTCGTCGGCCGGCGACGACTGGCGCTGCCTCGATGACTCCAGCGGTCCGACGTGCACGTGGAACGGTGAGGCACCCGAGGTCGGTGCCGACCTACCACCGCTCACGCTCACGGGCGTGCTCGATCCTGCCGTCGCCGCCGACTCGACCGTCGAGTGGTCGAGCACCGTCACCCCGGCAGGGCACGACCCCATCGTCGACGATCACGTCGCCACCATCGCTCCGCCTTCTGCGCCGTCGGCGACGCTGTCGGCGCACGTCGTGCATTCGGTCGTCGTGGTCGCTCCCGCCAGCATCGACCTCGACGTCGACGTCACCGCGTTCGATCTCGATGCGGAGACACTCACGGTGTCTGCGTCGCTCCCCGTTGGCTTGACGCTCGATGCCAACCGCGCGACCACCCCGTGGTTGTGCGGAGCGGTCGCTGGCGAAGCCATCTGCACGATCGCTGCCGGCCAGTTCGACTCGGCAGACGGCGGAGCACGCGCAAGCACGCTGCGCCTTCCGCTCGCCATCGCCGACGACACCACGACGGGTCTCACCACGATCGACCTCTCCCTCGACGTCCCCGGTGAACTCGACTCCCACCTGCACGACAACGCGACAGCGGTCACGCTCGCCGTGGCCGAGAGCGAGCAGCCGATGCTCGAGGTGCTCCCGTCGGTCATCCTCCCCGACGGCACGGTCGAGGTCGTCGTCGACGGAAGCAGCCCGCTGATCCGGTCGGGCGAGTCGATCGCCCTGACCGCTCACAACCGCGGCAGCGTCGACATCGCCCCCGGCACCGACGTGCGACTCGATGTCACGACCCCGGCGTCGCTCGACATCACCTGGTCGGACGAGCACTGGACGTGCGAGTCGGCTCCGATCGGCACCCCACCGTTCGTGCTCGGCATCGAGACCACCTGCACGCAGACCACCGCCGCCGGTGTCGGCCCCGACGGACGATTGCCAGCGCTGGTCGGGCACGTCGATGACGTGCGACGAAACGAACGGCTCGGAGCATGGCCAGCCCGAGCAGGTCTGGTCGACGCATCGGGCGCCATGCGAGACGAATCGTCCCTCCCGTCGTCGGTGCGCGTGACGATCGAACGAACGACACCCCGGCTGTCGCTGTCGGCCGACCCGGCCCGGCTGCGCGCCGGCGGTGGTACGACGCTCGCCCTGCACGTCGAGAACCACGGCGACGCCAGCGCCAACGACGTCGGTGTCGTGGTGTCGCTCGGCCGAGGCCTGCATCTCGCGGGGACGTCGAGCACGTGTGCGCCGCTCCGTCTCGTGGAGTCCGGGCCGCTCGCCAGCGTCGTCGATGCGTCGGTCGTCGAGTGCACGTTCGCCGACTCGATCGAGGCAGGCTCGACGGCCACCGTCCACCTCGACGTCGAGGCCGACGACCACGCGACGAGCGATCATCGCGCCGACGCCATCGTGCGATCTCCCGACACCGACGGCGCCGAACCCGTTCCGGTCACCATCGACATCCGCCCGCCATTGACCGCCGTCGCCGAGGCGATTCCCGCCGTGGCCGGACCCGCGCACGCTTCCATCACGCTCGACGCCCGAGCCAGCGAGGGCGGCACCGCGTCGTATTCGTGGCGCCAGGTCGACCTCGACGGTTCGGCCATCGTCGAGGACTCGGTCGAATGGATCGGCTCGCCGGTCGGACGCGTCGTCCAGTTCCAACGACCGACTGTCGACAGTGACACCACGCTGCGGTTCGAACTCTCCGTGAACGACGGTGCCGAGACAGCGATCGACCTCATCGACGTGGTGATCGACGCTCGCGACGAAGCCGACTTCGTCGAGACCGGCGAGCCGACCGACGGGACGGAGACCCGCACCATCCCCGCCGAGTCGGCGGCCGAGACGACCACGTCCGAACTCTCCGAACCCTCCGACGGCGGGTCGGCGTCCGGAACCGCCAAGGCGTCGACCGATGACCATCGGGGCGAGCGCGACGACCTCACGCAGATGACGAACGTCGACTCGGCGCTGCCGAGCACGCTCGACGTCGTCAACGGCGTGTACGAGGCCCACGAGCGAATCGATCACGGGAGCGGGTCCTTCTCCCTCGGTGGCGTCATCGTTCTCTATGACCCGGCCGACGCCGACGCCGCCGCAGAGTTCGGCCGGGAACTGCCGTATGCGACGAGCCGGAGTCGTCTCGAACGAGCCGGCCAGGTGCGCTGGTCGGCCGGCGGGACCTGGCTCACCACCGATTTCGACGGCTTCTTCGCGTGCGACGCTCCGAGTGTCGGATGTGTCGAACAGACCGAGATCGCCGCGTCGCCGCCTGACGATCGGTACCCCTATCTCATCGTGCCCGACGACATCGCCCCGGGCAAGATTCTCGAGGCCCGCTTCTCGTCCCACGACGGGGCGACGCTGCACGGTGAGTACATCGTGCGCATCGCCGTGATGGATCGCGTGCCGTTCCCTTCCGCGTCGGAACCCCCGACGATCACCGGTGATGCGACCGAACTCGGAGAGAGCGTGTCGGTACACGAAGGCGGCTGGTTGCTCGAGACCGACCCCACGACGTTCTCCTACCAGTGGCAGGTGTGCACCGACGAGGTCGACCTCGCGACGTGCTCTGACATCTCCGGTGCTCGGAGCAAGCAGTTCACACCGACCGCCGATCACGCGGGCGCTTGGCTTCGAGCCAGGGTCTCGGCCACCAACTCGGTCGGCACCTCGATTCCGCTCCACGACCCCACGACGGCTGCCGTCCCCGCGTTCTCGACGCCGGTCCTCGAACTGGCGCCGTCGACGCTGACGGCCCCGATCGCCGGGGAGTCGACGTCGGTCGTGCTCGGCACGTACGCACCGAGCGATGCCACGATCACCGCGTACCAGTGGCGGGTGTGTTCACCGGAAGGCAGTTCGTGCTTCGACGTCGGCGGCGCAACGCGCCCGACGTTCGCACCACACGTGTCGTACACCGGCAACCAGATCGGTGCGGAGATCACCGTCGAGGTCCCAGCCGGGTCGATCAACGTGTTCACCGAGCTCGCCACCGTCGTCGGAGCCCCCGTCGCCAACACCGTCCCGCCGTCGGTCGTCGCACCGGCGACGACCTCAGAGGCACAGCGCTACACCGCCACCCTCGGCACCTGGACCGGCGCGAGCCCGTCGGTCACGGTCGAGTACGAGTTCCGCCGATGCGCCGGCGCGGCCACCCCGATCGAGTCGTGCACCATTGTCCAGGAGGCTGGTGCGTCGTCGAGCTACGACGTGGTCACCGCCGACATCGGCACGCATCTCGCCGTCGTGGTGACGATGTGGAACGAACTCGGCCCCGTCACGTCGGCGGCGGGCCGAACCGTCGATCCCGTCGCCGCACCCGACCCCGTGGCCATCGCAACGCCCGCCATCAGCGTCGCGTCGCCCACCGCCGGAGCCACGGCCACCGTCACCTCGACGGGCGCATGGAACTGGGCAGGCGCCACGTTCGCCACGCAGTGGCAACGCTGCTCGTCCCCCGCGAGCGGCTGTGTCGATCTGCCGGGCCAGACCGCCGACGACTACGACCTCGCGCTCGCCGACGACGGCTCGTACCTCCGCGCCGAGATCTCGACCACGAACCAGTGGGGCCGAGCGGCCGCATCGAGGTCGAGCACCGTCGGCCCGGTCAGCATCGACGTCCCGATCAACCTCTCGGAGCCCTCGCTGCAACTCCCCGTCGGTGCGACCGGCCCACACGAGGGCATGACCCTGTCGGCCGTCGCCGGCACGTGGACCTCACCGCCGACCGACCCCCTCGTGACCGAGCGCACCTACGACTGGCAGCGCTGCGACGGCGATGGGTGCACCACGGTGGCCACCGGGCCGACCTACACGATCACCGACGCGATCGTCGGCGACCGAATCAGAATCGTCGAGCACGTCGCGACCGGGCTCGGCGTCGCCGAGTCAGCCGCATCGGTCGAGAGCAGCGCGGTCGTCGACGGGGCCCCGAGCCTCGCGACGGCGCCGACACTGTCGTCGACGCCACTGGCGACTCGCCAGCTCTCGGTCGACCCCGGCACCTGGACGACCTGGACCGCCGACACCCCTGCGTTCTCGTACCAGTGGCGCTCGTGCACCGCCGACCTCGCCGACTGCGTCGACCGGTCGAGCGGCACGTCCTACACGCCACCCGTCGCCGAGCTGGGCCGCCGCCTCGTCGTCGCCGTGACCGCGAGCAACGCGTACGGAGCCACGACCGAACTCACCGCTGCCTCCGATCCCGTCGCACTCGGATCGGGTCCGACCGTGAGCACCGACGCTCCCGGCGGCGCCATCGGCGCGATCGGCGGCGAACGGGTGACGATCATCGGTTCGGCGAGCGGCACCGGGGCGCTCACCACCACGTGGACCCAGCTGAGCGGCACGTCGGTGATCGACGGACCGATCTCCGGCGACGAACTCGACTTCGTCGCCCCCGACGGCATCACCGAATCGCTGACGTTCGCCTACCGCGCCACGCAACCCGACGAACAGTTCTCCGAGGCCATCGTCCGCGTCGACGTCGTCGTCGCCGCAGCGGTCACCATCACCGCACCCGACGGCCCGCTCGTCGGCGGCGAACCGGCGACCGTCGTCGCCTCCGGAGTCGGCCCCGCCCCGCACACCTTCCTCTGGACCCAGACCGGTGGCACCGAGGTGCTCACGTCGACCGTGGCCGGACCCCGACTCGACATCACCCCACCCCCGACCGGTGCAGACACACTGCAGTTCCGCGTCGACTTGGTGACCGGCGACGGCCAGACCGCCTCGGCATCCGTCGACATCGACTACACCCCGCCAGCGGTGGCCGGTACCGACGTCGACGGCGGCTACCTCAGCGTCGGCGGCGGCGAGACGATCACGATCACCGGCACCGGCACGGGTCACGACGGCGTGACGCTGCAATGGACGCAGATCGACGGGTCCGATGTCGTGGCCGAACCGGTCGACGACCCCGTCCTCACGTTCACCACCCCGCCGCTCGGACGCGGCACGCTCACCTTCCGACTGGTCGTCACCGCCGGTGACGGCCGGACCGACAGCGCCGACGTCGTGGTCGACTACGCGCAACCCGCCGGCCTCGACGTGATCGCCCCGACCGACGTCGTCGTCGGTGGAACGTCGGTGACGCTCGATGCCCGAGCACGCGGCATCGCACCGTTCACCTACGACTGGCAGCAGACCGCCGGACCGGCCGTCGACATCGACGACGCGACGGTCGCCGACCTCGTCGTCGCCACTCCGATCACCGGCGCCGACACGCTCGAGTTCGCGCTCACGATCGAGACCGCCGACGGTCAGACCGCCAGCGCGACGACACGCATCGACTACACCGAACCGGCACGCGTCGTGAGTGTCGACGCCTCCGACAGCGACGTGCTGACCGGCACGACCATTCGGCTCTCCGGCACCGGCACCGCCCTCGCTCCGTCCACGTCCCACTGGTCACAGACCGCCGGCACCCCCGTGCTCGACGGCGTGGTCGACGGAGGCGCCGTCGACGTCACGGTGCCCGACTCCGGCAGCGGCACCCTCGTGTTCGAATTCGAGGTTCGCGGCGCGAACGAACTCACCGCCACCGACATCGTCGTGGTCACCTACGACGAACCGCCGCCCACGCCCGCACCGGCCGGTCTCTGCGACGTCGTCGCGGCCGCCCGCGCTCCGGGGAGCACCGCTCGCCTCGGTGACGACATCACGATCCGTTTCGCATCGGTCGCACTCAACGCTCGCGCCTGCACGGGCGACACGACGGCGACGTTCACCGGCGCCGAGATCGTCATCGGAGACGCGTTCATCGTCTCCGACGCCTCCGGGTCGTTCGACCGGTCGAGCTTCCGACTCACGTCGGGCACGCTGCGTGTCGACGACGAGGTCTTCGGCGATCATCGCTTCGACCTCGTCGGCGACGGGCTCTCGGTCGACTTCGGCGACGACACGTTCGCTGCCGACGCATCGTTCGTCTCTCCGGGATTGGCGCTGCTCGACGCACCCGCCGGCTGGTCGGCTGCGACGCGACTCGACTTCACGTCCGACGACGGGGTCGCCACGGTCGCCATCGACGCCGTGGCACTGCCCGGCTCGGGGGCGTCGACCGGCACCGAGAACGGCCTGCCCGTCGTCGCCGACGGAGCACCAGCGGTGACCCTCTCCGGGTCTTGGACGACCGGAGGACGGCTCGACCTCGATGCGCGCATCGACGGTCTCGTCGACCTCGGCACCGGCCCGATCGCGCTCACCGGGTCCGTCGGGCGCGCGGCCGGCGACCTCCCGCTCTCGGTCGAGATCGGCGCCGAACACCCCGGCCGGATCGCGATCGCCGACGGCGTCGAACTCAGTGGCATCGTGCTCGCCTGGAGCGACGGCACGGTCAGCGGATCGGGCCTGGTCCACCTCGCCGGATCCACGACCATGGCCGTCTCGATGTCGATCTCCAGCGCCGACAACTGGAGCGTCGCCATCGCCGGCGATCCGACCGCCGGACCGTGGCAGCTCGTCACCGGGCTGAGCATCGACCCGTCGCTCACGTCCGGGTCGATCGAGCGCAGCGGATCCACCACGGCCGTCACCGTCACGCTCGGCGCCGATCACTGGAACGCCGTCGACGGCGTCACCATCAGCGACCTCGACCTCACCGCATCGGCAGCATGCGTCGACGGCTCCTCCTGTGCGCTCGCGTTCGCCGTTCGAGCCGGACTCGGCATCGACCTCGACGGCGTCGCGATCGGCGGCGTGGTCGACGGCCGGATCGAGCTCGCGACCGGTGCCTACGACCTGACCGTGTCGTCGCTCACCCCCTTCTCGCCGTTCGACGGCGTGTCGGCCACCGACATCTCCGCCACGATCGAACGCGACGAGAGCGGCGCCACATCGGTTGCCCTCGACGGGAGCGCGTCGATCGCAGGGACGGCCGGCCGACTCGTGCTCGACATCGAACCGCGCGGCTGGGTCGCCCGGCTGACCTTCGACGAACTCACGCCGTTCACCGGCGCACCGACGTTCAGCGATGCCAGCGTCCTGTACGCCTCCGGCAACCGGACGCTCGTGATCGACGGCGAAGCCGTGAGCGTCTCGGCTCGCACGGTGACCGCCGCCGGTTCGACCACGCCACCGGCATGGCTCACCGACCTGTTCGGCATCCCCGCCACACAGGTCCATGCGAGTGGCAGCATCGACCTCTCCACCAGCGAGTTCGATCTCGCGCTGCGCGTCGCCTCGCTCGGCGGAGCAGAACTCGTCGACGTCGCCGGCGTCTCGATCGCCGTCGACGAACTCGACCTGCACCTCCGCGGTCGCGGCACGCGCGTCGCTTCCGACTTCACGGCGGCCGCCCGTCTGCGGCTTCCCGGCGTCGCCGGATCGTCGCCGACCGAGGTCGACGTGATCCTGTCGGCCGGGATGAACCCCACGACGGGCACGCTCGCACTGTCGGCGTCGCTCGCTCCCGGCCAGCGATGGGATGACGTGCTCGGCGTGTCGGGCCTCGACGTGACCGGCCTCGCCGTGTCGACCGACATCAACGTCCGGAGTGGCGGGAGTCCGGTGATCGGACTCGCCGGAACCGCGAGCCTTCCCGGGTTCATCGCCGATCCGCTCGGCATCGCTCCGGGTACGCCGGTGACGCTTGCCGCACGCCTCGGCGGCCCGAACGGCTGCTTCGCCTTCGAGATCGGTGACGGCGACTCGCTCGCCATCGACGTGCTGAACGCCGGTGTGATCGAAGCCGACTACGCAAGCCTCGTCATCGCTCCCGACGGTTGCACCATCGGTGTGTACGACTACCCGACTGGCATCACCGTCGGCTTCGACGGCGACGTGCTCTCGGTGCCCGCCGTCGTGAACGTGAGCGTCCAGCCACAGACCTCGGCGATGTCGGCCGACATCGAACTCGGCCGTATCGGGCTCGGTGGGCTCACCATCGACGGCGTCGACGTGCAGTTCGACATGTCGCCCACGTCGCAACAGATCGCGTTCGGCGGCGAGGTGACGGTCTTCGGTGCCACCGCCCGCGTCGAGGGCGAAGTGATTCGCTCCGCCACCACGACGAGCACCCGCTTCACCGGTTCGTTCCCCGGCCCCTCGCTCGGCGGCTTCGGACTCGATGATCTCGACGTCGAGTTCGAGTCGTCGCCGCAGACCGGCGAGCTGTCGGCCACCGGAACGACTGCCATCGACCTGCTCGGCAACACCGTCGACATCGATCTCGACTTCGGTGTCCGCAACGGGCGCGTCACCGAGGCGACCGGGACGGGCAGCGTCGACATCGACCTCGCAGCCGTGTCACTCGCAGGTGACGTCACGGTCGACATGGAGAGCGGCTACTTCCCGAAGATTCGCTTCGACGGGTCGCTGGAAGCGCTCGGCCTCGATCTCGGTTCGGCCACCGGCCAGGTCGAGCCCGACGGGTTGCACGTCGCCGCCCGCCTCGGCATCGACGGGCTGGTCGACGCTCGTGTCACCGGCATGATCGCCTACGGCTTCGACCCGAGCGCGACCCCGAGCGTGCAGGCGGGCAGTTCCGACGTCGCAGACACCGACGTCGAGCCCGGCGATTTCAGGTTCAGCGCCGTCGGTGCGGTGATCGGGCTCGCCGGATTCGACATGCAGAGCCGTATCGACATCTCGTCGATCCGCGGGAACACCAACGCCTCGATCGATGGTTCGATCCACCTCGGCCTCGGGAACACCGACGCCTTCGTCACCCTCGCTGGCGAGTTCGACACCGGCGGTCGGCTCGAACTGAACGGAACCGGCACGGTACGTCTCGCCGGGTTCTCGCTCGCCGACGCGCAGTTCAGCGCCACTCGCGACCCGCTCGGCACCGACGAACTCGCCATGACCGGGACCTTCGACGTGCCCGGCTTCAGCGACATCGCACTGTCGGGAGCGTTCCAACGTTCACCCGAGTACGGCACGTTGTTCCAGCTCGCAGGCGACGCCGACGTCGAGATCGGCGGGTTCGAACTCTCCGACGGGTCGTTCGTGCTCTATCGCGAAGCCGCCGAGCCCGGCACCGCCGCCTCGACGCCCGAGTCGATCCGTGCCCGGGTGGCCGGCGAGCGACCCCTCGTCGCCGACGGGTGCTCCGACGCCGCCTGCGCCGTCACCGCCGGCCTGGTCGGCACCGCTCGATTCTCGGCGCCCTCGATCGGTGGCATCGACGTGACCGTGGCGGTGGCCGCCGACGGCTCGATGTCGTTCGACGCTCGTACCCGCCTCGGTGGGCCGGCCGGCGAGCTCATCGGCTCACCCGATGTCACGCTGCACTTCCGGTCGAACTCCGACGGTGATGCGCAGGTCGAGTTCAACGCCGTCGTCGACGGCGCCTTCGGCATCCCGGCGAACTACTCGGTGTCGGGCACGCTGCACGACGACGGTCGCTACGCCTACCAGGGCGCCGGGTCGATCGAGATCAGCAGCCCCACGATCGACATCGGCCTGATTCGCTTCCGCGGCCATGCGGCCGGCGACTTCGACGTCACCGCGCACGGCAACGGGGCGGGGGCACCGACGGTCGACGGGAGCATCGCTGTGATCGCAGAGGTGCAGGAGAAGCACGTCAAGACCAACCTTCGTTGGTCGGGCTGGAGCAAGATCTTCGGAGTTCGCCTCGCCGGCAGCGTGTCGCCGCTCGACCTCAGCGTGCGGATCGACGTGAGCGGATTCGGCACCATCACCCTGCCGTTCAGATTCTGACGCGGTCGGCTCCCCCTCCGCGTGGGTGGCCATCGACGAGCGCCTGCGCGACGCGCACCGTGAGCTCCCTTCGACCCGAAGGGCTTCGCCACCGATCGTTATGGTCACGACGGAGGCAGTCGAAGGAGCGTCACATGGGACTTTCAGAGCAGTTCAGACTCGACGGACAGGTCGCGGTCGTCACCGGCGGTGGACGCGGGATCGGGCGTGGCATCGCGATCGGGCTCGCCGAGTGCGGTGCCGACGTGGTCGTCGTCGCCCGCCGCCAGGCCGACGTCGATGCTGTCGCCGAAGAGATCCGCGCACTCGGTCGGCGGTCGTTCGGCATCTCGGCCGACGTGATGGACTGGGAGTCGATCCCGGCCGCGCTCGACCGCGTCGTCGACGAACTCGGTCGGCTCGACATCATGGTCAACAACGCCGGCGGCACGCTCGACAACAAGATGTACGCGCTGCCCGACATCTCGCTCGAGAAGTTCGACGAGCAACTCCACCTCAACATGAAGACCAAGTGGTGGGGTGCGCAGCAGGCCGCCGCTCGGATGGACGACGGTGGTCGCATCATCAACATCATCTCGATCGCGGCGCACAAGCCGTCGCCCGGCTTCGGCGTTTACTCGGCCGCCAACATGGGGATGATCTCGATGACGCGGACCCTCGCCGTCGAGCTCGCCCCCAAGCGCATCACGGTCAACTGCATCGCCCCCGGCGTGATCGTCACCGACATGTTCCGCGACACGATGGGCATCAGCGACGAAGACGCACGAGCGCGATTCGAACAGCTCATTCCGCTCGGACGCACCGGCGAACCCGCCGACTGCGCTGCCGCCGCGGCGTTCTTCGCGTCACCCGCCGCCAACTGGATCACCGGCCAGTTCATCGACGTCGCCGGCGGCCAACCGACCTGACGTCGCTCGGCGCGACCACCGACCGGGCAGCACGGCGCCGCGTCGTGGTAAACCAGCCGTCGTGGTCGAGCGTGAGGAGTTGCCGTCGGCGGTTCGCCACGGCCCACTGGGGTCGGTCGGCACGATCTACGAGCTCCCGGACGGACGGCGGTGCATCGTGACGTTCGCGAACCGCGGCACCGATGCGCTCACCCCGGTCCGCAACGATCGCGGCGAACTGTGGATCGGTCATCTCCTGCCCGGCGACGTCGAGCCGGCCCACTTCGACGACTGGGAGCGAGCGTGGGTGCCCGCCGAACTCCTGCGACCCGTCGGCGAACTGACCTGACGACGTCTCTACCGCCGTTGTCGGCGTACGGGTGACCGCTCGCGAACTCGTGTGTGGCCCCGACACCCCGGTCTCTGTTTCACGAGAAGGGCTGACGAGCGAGCTGCGCCCATGACGGGGAATCGATCATCGAAGTTGCCGCCGCAACAACGGATCAGCCGAGCAGATCGAGCGTGGCCTCGTCGCGGATCCCATCGAAGTGCCGGTCGAGCACGGCCGGAAACGAGTGATCGTCTGGGTCAGCCGCCTCGAACAGGGTCATCGACGACCTGAGTTTGATGGTGTCGATCGTGCCGAATGCTGCGTTGATTCGTCCGACTTCGATGGCCGCCGCTGCACCTGCACACTCACGCAGGCGCGGCCCGAGAACAGGATGATCCAGGTACGAGCGGGCCTCCTCGATGCCGGAGATTCCGTAGAACTTGGCCGTCGCGCTGTGCCCCAGCGCCTCGAGCTGGGGAAACACGAACCACATCCAATGCGTGACCTTCTTGCCGTTCCGAACTTCGGCCAGCGCTTGGTCGTACATGTTGTCGAGGTTCTGAGCCTCGACGAAACGTGTGAGATTCACGAGCGCCCACCCCGAGTTCGCATACGGGAAACCTAGACCCCCGCATCCGGCCGGCAGATCACCGAGGCCTACCTCGGCAAAGCCGACCCCGATGGCACGACGGCCTGGTCGCGGAGACGGCTGCGATGCGATGCAAGATCGATCGTTGGAGCCGGGTGCGAGAGTCGAACTCGCGACCACATGATTACAAGTCAAGTGCTCTACCAACTGAGCTAACCCGGCGAGAGCGGCAAGGTTAGCGGCGTCTGGCGAAGCGACTCAGGTGCTCCGAACTCAGGTGGTTGGGATGACGTCTTCCCAGCGGACGTACCGAAGGCGCACGATGATGCGCCATTCGAGGCTGGTCGGCGCCCACTTGTCGGGATACGCCGACTTCGACGCGTCGAAACCGACGGTGCACGCCACGATCGCCAACGTCTCTTCGTTGTTGCGGAACTGGGTGGACGCGAGGATCTCGTCGGGATCCTTCGAGGTCACCACCCGGTCGAAGTACTCGTAGGTGTACTTGCGCTGGTCGCCGGTGAACAGTGCGACCTGGTCGCCCGGCACCATCGTGTGGATCTGACGCAGCGGCCCCTGTGCTTCGGTCCGGTGTGCGAACGTCGCAATGGCGTGCCCTTGACCGACGAGGCCGGTTCCGGTCCAGTGCCAGAAGTGCCCCGTGTCGACGACCGGCTCCGACTCGCCCGACAACACGTTGCGACCGAGGTTGAGGCGCGGCACGTTGATGTAATAGGGCGTCGGCGCGGCCGGCGGATCGGGGTCGGCAGGCGGGAAGTCGAGGTCGGGCTGGCTCGGACCGGCCGACGTGGCCTTGTACCAGCCCACCACGTCGCAGATCACGTCGCCGCCGGCCGACGAGTAGCACTCGACGCCCTTCGTGCTCACCGCGGTGATCGCATGGTTCGACAGCGTCTGATTCGGTCCGGTGACGTTGAGGTTCGAGACCTCCTCACGGCGCATCTGCGCACCGAGCAGCGTGAAGTAGCCGCGACCCATGGTGCGGGTGACCGCGAGGTTCATCGCGATCGCGCTGGCCTGCGACGCGTACTCAGCCGGAAGCGTGAACGCACGCGTCCACTTCGGCCACAGTCGCTTCTTGCCACCGTCGCCACGCCGAGTGTCGAGCAGGCGAGCCGGCTCGATCGGCACGAACTGGCCGGTCGTGGAACGTGACGCGCTCTCGCCCGTCATGAATCCGGCGACGTCGACGATGACGTGCGCGCCCGACTGCAGATACAGGTTGAAACCGAGTCGACCGTTCTCGACACCGAGCTTGACCATGGTGCCGATACCGCGGGTGGCGTCCTGCGCGACGTTGAGCGTCGAGGTGCCGGGATTCTCGGTACCGAACGGGTAGGCCGCGATGAACCCACGGTTCGCCTGCGTTGCCGTGATGTTGGCCGACACGGCTTGCGCATCGGCGTCGATGATGCCCTGGTCGCGCAGCGACGACAGGTCGACACGCACGACGGCGTCGGCCCCTGGCTTCGACGTGTTGCGCGTGTCGAGCGCACGCTTCGGCGTGGGCAGCAGCTTGTAGCGACCGGCACGAACCGGATCGCCGCCGGTCGGCACGTACACCCCGACGAGGTCGAGCACGATGTCGCTGTTCTGGTTCGACAGCACGTCGACGGCACCGCCGGTGCCGAGCTTGACCGTGACGAGGTTCGGCGACACGTCGCCGTTGCCGCTCATGTTGAGGTTGGCCGTGCCGGGCCACGCCGTGCCCGTCGGATATGCCGAGAGGTAGTTGCCCGCCGCCGACCGGTTGATGCCGACCAGCGTGAACACGGCCGCCGACGCGTCGGCGGGCACCGGATCATCAGACCCGGTGATGTCACGCCCCGTCACCTGCACGCGGATGACCTTGCTGTCGACGCGGGTGTAGCCGAAGTCGCCCATCTGCGGACGGGTGTCGACCAGACGTGTGGGGGTGACCACCTGGAACGAACTGAAGTCGGGGGTCGCAGCAGCGGAGGTACGCGGCAGCAGTGCAGCGCCAGCAACGGCACCCGTCGCTCCGGCGATGAACGTGCGGCGTCCGAGCGGGGTCGTCAACGCCCCACGGCCGTCGGCGGATTGGTCAGCCATAAGGCCCGTCATGTTACGACTCGCTACGCCGGACCCGGGTGATTTGGTAGGTCGAAAGTGCCGCAGCGGCCGAAACATTCAGGGAACTGACCCCGCCGAGCATCGGAATCGACACGATCGAGTCGCAGCGCTCGCGAACGAGACGCGACAGTCCGGCACCCTCGGCACCGAGCACGAGACAGATCGGCTCGCGAGCGAGATCGGTGAGTTCGAACAGGTCGTGATCGGCACCGTCGTCGAGCCCGACGATCCAGATGCCGTGCTCCTTCAGCTGCTTGAGCGTGGCCGGGAGACCGGGGATGAGCGCGATAGGCATGTGCTCGACCGCTCCAGCCGACGCCTTGGCCACCGTGGGCGTGACGTGCACGGCGCGGTGACGCGGGACGAGCAGCCCCGACACGCCGGCACCGTCGCAACTGCGGATGATGGCTCCGAGGTTGCCCGGGTCGGTCACGCCGTCGACGGCGACGAGGAACGGCGGAGCACCGTCACGACCGTGGCGCATCAGGTCGCCGAGTTTCGCTTCCGGGATGTCGGCGGCGAACGCGATGACGCCCTGCGGCGCATCGGTGCGCGCTTCGCGCTCGACCTTCGCCTTCGCGACGTACGCCACGGGGACGCGCTGCGCGCCGGCGATCATCACGATGTCTTCGACGCCGCTGTCGCCTTCGAGTTCGGCGCTGATCCAGATCTCGTGGACCTTGCGGCGCTCCCCCATCAGGAGTTCGCGGGTCGCCTGGCGGCCTTCGATCTGTCGGCCGCCCAACGACTTGGGTCCGCCCACCTTGTTGCCGCCGCCGCTCGACGGGCCGCGGGAATCACGAGGGCCACGGTTCGGGCCGCCCGACTTGGAACCGCCTCGCTTCGATCCGCCCGGCTTCGAGCCGGGGCGCGGCCGACCGCCACCTCGACCGCTCGCTCCACGTCCACCTGGCTTGTTCATTCGTCGTCATCCGTTTCGTTCGAGACCGCCGTGTCCGGCGCGCTGCGCACGAGCAGCGCGGTGGCGAAACACGCGATGCCCTCTGTGCGGCCGATGGCACCCAGTTGCTCGGCACGATTGCCTTTGATCGTCACGGGAGCACCGACCACGTCAGTCAATCGCTGTTGCATCTCGTTACGGCGCGGCGCCAACTTCGGACGCTCACACACCACGGCGCAGTCGATGTTGGCCACGTCCCACCCGTCGGCGGTGATCAGACCCACGACGTGCTCGAGCAGACGGATCGAATCGGCTCCTGACCACTCGGGGTCGGTGTCGGGGAAGTGCATGCCGATGTCGCCGAGACCGACAGCGCCGAGCAGCGCATCGGCGCAGGCGTGCGAGATCACGTCGGCGTCGCTGTGCCCCACGAGGCCCCGTTCACCGTCGAACACCGATCCAGCCAACACCAGCACGCGGCTCGGGTCGTCGCTGAATCGATGGATGTCGAAACCCTGCCCGACCCGGAGATCGTTCGCCGAGAAACTCACGACGACCTCCGACCGAGCTGATCACGAGTCCAGTCGAGATCGTCGGGCGTGGTGATCTTGCGGTTGGTCGCCTCTCCGTCGACGACCACGACACGCCCACCGACCGACTCGATCAGCGCGGCGTCGTCGGTCGCTTCGCCTCCCGAGGCGTGCGCCGCCTGGAGTCGATCGGCACGGAATGCTTGCGGCGTCTGCACGGCCACCAGTGTGCTCCGATCGGGCGTGTCGACGACGACACCACGTGCGCCCTCGATGTCACCGGGCGCCAGACCCGCGGCGTCGATCACCTTGATCGTGTCGGCCAGCGGCACACCCGGCACCGCCGCGTCGGCTCCGGCGAGCACGGCGTCGATCACGCGCTCGAACAGTTCGAGCGACGCGAGCGGACGGGCCGCGTCGTGCACACACACCACGTCGACATCGGCCGGAAGCGCTGCCAGCCCGGCCCTGACCGATTCGCTGCGCGTGGCGCCACCGGCCACGCCACCTTCACGCGCGACGTCGTCGGCCGGCACGACGAGCACCACGCCGTCGCTCGCGGCGTCGGCCGTTCGCCGTGCGTGATCGATCACGCGCAGATCGTCGAGTTTCTCGTACTGCTTCGGTCGTCCGAAGCGTTGACCACTGCCTCCACCGACGATGATCGTCCACACTTTGGTCTTGGCACGCGGCACGAGCCCGGAGGGTAGTACCGTGACGAGCGTCATGGCCCATGAAGAGATCCTCGCCCGAACCGACTTCTTCGCCGATGCCGATCCTGATGCACTCAGGGCCGTATCGGCTGCAGGTCATGAACGACACCTGATTCGAGGTGACGTCCTCTTCAACGAGGGCGACCCACCGGCGGCGCTGTACCTCGTGCTGCGGGGTCGTCTGGCCATCGCCATCGCCAACCCGATCGACCGGCGCGAGAGCGTCGTCGCCCTCATGGAACCCGACGACCTGTTCGGCGAGATGGGCATGCTCGACGACGGACCGCGCTCGGCGATGGCCCGTGCGCTCGAACCGACGACGGTGCTCGAGATCCCGTTCGAGCCGGTGCTCTCGATGTTCGACCAGTACCCGAAGCTGCTCTGGAACGTCACCCGGCTGCTCGCGCAGCGCATCCGCGTCACCGACGAAGCACTCGCCGACTCGGTGTTCCTCGACGTCACCGGCCGCACGGCGAAGCGTCTGCTCGAACTCGCCGACGGCGCCGATCAGTTCACGCTGCCGGTCACGCAGGAAGAACTCGCCGGCATGGTCGGCGCGTCACGCGAGCGCGTCAACAAGGCGATCGCCAGCTTCATCCGACTCGGATGGCTCGAGCAGCAGGACCGCACCTACAAGATCACCCAGCGCGACCGCCTCGAACTCCGCGCCCGCTGACCCGCTTGTTTCCCCTGGACCGGGACGAAAAGAAACAAGCGCTTGTTTCCCTCGGACCGGGACAAAAAGAAACAAGCTGTCCAGCGGTCGCACTGACGGAGCGGCGCCTCAGACGTCGCGGCGGTTGTTGATCACCACCGCCACGGCGACGAGCACCGCCACCACCACAGCGAAGAACAACCCTCCGCCCACGCGCCCGTTGACCAGGTCGTCGGGTTCGGCGACGGCGAGGGCGAACGCCGACTGGTACGGCAGGTAGCGAACCGGGTCGTCGACGCCGGCGATGCTCAGCACACCGCCGAGCACCGTCTCGATCAGCAGCGGCCACAGGATCGCGATCGACACGGCGGCCGGCGAGTTGCGCAGCAGCAGACCGAGCCCGTAGCCGAACATCGCCAGGATGCCGAACAGGAACGGGGTACCGACCAGCACGGCGAGGCTGCCGTCGTCACCCGAGATGCCGATGTCGCCGTCGCGCATGTTGAGGATGACCATGCCGACGAGGTACGAGGCCCAGACGACGATCACACCGATCAGGACGCCGGTGACGAGCAGCAGGATGGCCTTGGCGCCCCACACCTTCGTCCGGTCGGGCGTGGCCGCCAGCGTCGGTCGAATGGTGCCGTGCGCGAACTCCGACGTGATGGCGAGCGCCGACACGACGCTCACGAGCAGCCCGGCGACGATCGACGTGCCGCCCACGAGGTTGGCGAGGTCGGCGGCGCTGAAGAAGCGCGGCGACCCGGTCAAGACCCCGACCAGGACGGTGATGACGAAGACGAAGCCGCCCGCGATGCACCACAGGATGATGTGGAGCGGCACGGTGCGGAGCTTGATCCACTCGGAACGCAGCAGGTTGTTCACGACACGCCTCCGTCGAACGATCCGGTCTGCGGCGGACCGGGCGGCATCCCCGGTGGCGGTCCGCCGGGTGTCGGCATCCCCGACGGCGGGGCGGTCGGCGGCGCGGCGGGCGGCATCGACTGGACCTCGGGCACACCCGACCGGTACTCCTGAACGCCGGCCGTCGCTCGCAGGAACGCGTCTTCGAGCGAGTCGCGACGCACGACGAGTTCGTGCAGCACCACCCCGTTCGCCGCGGCGAGTGCGCCGACCTGCTCGATCGAGATGTTGGTGAGCGCGGCACCCGCAGCAGGGGCCGCCGGGTCGACGGGCCGGGCGCGAGCGCCATCGGCCTGGACGAGGTCGACGAGCTGCGCGAGTTGCGGACTCCGCACCTGCACCCAGGCGTCGGAGTGGCGCTCGACGAACTGGTCGACCGGACCCTGTTCGACGAGGCGACCCTGCCCGATGACGACGAGTTCATTGGCGATGAGCGCCATCTCGGAGAGGAGGTGGCTGCTCACGAGCACGGCGCGCCCTTCGGACGCGAGGTGCCGCAGCACATCACGGATCCAGCGGATGCCCTCCGGGTCGAGTCCGTTGGCGGGCTCGTCCAGGATGATCGTGTGCGGGTCGCCGAGGAGTACCCCCGCGAGGCCGAGGCGCTGGCGCATGCCGAGCGAGAACCCTTTGACCGGTCGACCGGCGGCGTCGGACAGACCGACCGTGTCGATCACCTCGTCGACGCGCTCGATGCCGATCCCGTTGGACGTCGCCATCCACCGCAGGTGATCACGGCCGCTGCGCGCCGGATGGACGTAGCCGGCGTCGAGCAGCACGCCGACCTCGTGCAGCGGGTTGGTGAGCTCGGTGTAGAGCTTGCCGGCGAAGCGGGCTTCACCCGACTGGGGCTGGTCGAGCCCGAGCATGCAGCGCATGGTGGTGCTCTTGCCGGAACCGTTCGGACCGAGGAAGCCGGTGACGCGACCGTCGTGGACGTCGAAGCTCAGGTCGCTCACCGCCGTGACGTCGCCGAACCGTTTGGTGATGTTTCTGACCTCGATCACGAGGCGACACTACGCCTCGGGCCGTGCGAAATGTTGCACATTCATATTGACGATCATCGATACGATTGGTAACGTATCGAACATCATCGATGGCTCACTCGAGCATCGAACCACGATCAGCCCGCCTGATCCGACACTGGAGACATCATGCGCCTACAACTCGCCCTCAACGTCAGCGACATCGACGAAGCGATCGACTTCTACTCGAAGATGTTCGACGCCTCGCCATACAAGACCAAGCCCGGCTACGCGAACTTCGCCATCGAGAACCCGCCGTTGAAGCTGGTGCTGTTCGAGACGGCCGACGGAGCCGACGTCGCCGACGGTGCGTTCATGCACCTCAACCACCTCGGCGTCGAGACCGAGACCGCCGACGAAGTCGTGGCCGCGGAAGCACGCATCTCGAGCGCCGGCATCGAGACCACCGGCGTCGAAGATGCCGTGTGCTGCTTCGCCGACAAGACCGAGACCTGGATGGAGTCGCCCGAGGGCGCTCGCTGGGAGTGGTACGTGAAGACGGGCGACAACGACCAACTCGAACACGAAGCCGTCGCCACCTCCTGCTGCTGACCGGCCTGCTCCCGGCGGCCACGAACGCCGCGCAGACCCTCACGACCCGTGCGGCTCGGAGTCGTCTCCGAGCCGCACCCAGATTTTCCTGAGTCGATGGTTGTCAACTTTCTGATGATGTGCTTATCATTGTTTTCACGTCGAGGCCATCAGGTTCCGACGACACAGACAGTACGACCCACGTGACAAAGGAGATGCAATGCTTGTCATGAACAGCCCATTCCGTGAGCTCGATTCGCTCTTCGACCAGTTGTCCGGGCGTGCAACCGCCAGCTCTGGCAACCCGATCCCGATGGACGCCTACCGGCGTGATTCCGACATCTGGGTCCACCTCGACCTCCCCGGCGTCGCCGCCGACAGCCTCGACGTCTCGGTCGAGCGCAACGTGTTGACCGTCACCGGCGAACGCAACTGGCAGCGCAACGACGACGACCAGCTGTACTTGGCCGAGCGTCGCCGCGGCACGTTCCGACGCCAGGTCACCCTCGGCGACGGACTCGACGCCGATGCGATCGAAGCCGACTACACCGACGGCGTCCTCACGCTTCGGATCCCGGTCGCCGAACAGGCCCAGCCGAAAAAGATCAGCATCAACAGCGCCTCCCCCAAGGCGTCTGCGATCGAAGCGAGCTCCACCTGACCCCTCGTTCGCTCATCCCCCTCTGAGCGAACACTCGACGACGCCCGGTCGTGCCGTGAGGCTCGACCGGGCGTTGCCGCGTCCGGGGAAACACTGGGCCCCGTCTCAGGGGCTTGCGTCGATCAGAACGTGAGTCGGACGAACGATCCGTCCGACATCGAGATCAACACGATGTCGTTGTTGACCACGACCTCGTTGGGATAGAGCACGTCGGACCATCCGGCGTCGTTGGGCTCCGGGGTGCCGAGATCGAGTCGTTGGTTGATCCACTCCTCACCGTTCGTCGCCAACACGTTGAGCTCCGGCTGCACGTACTCCATGTCGGCCGGCATCTCCTCGTAGGTGACCACGGTCGGCGGCGACACGTCGTCGGCCGACGTCTCCATCGTCTCCAACCGCTCGGCGGTGAACACGGTGAGCACATCGCCGGTCTCGGGCGACACGATCTCGACGGTGTCACCGACCTCGACGAGGTACTCGAACTCGGAGGGGCCGGCGTCGACGGTCTCCGACACGACGACGTCGCCGGTGAGGATGTCGGTCACCGTGTACGACTGCGTCAGGCTGTCGAACATCCCGTCGAGGACGTAGTCGTCGTTGCGCACCGACACCTCGAACGGCTCCATCTCGATGGGCTCAACGACGTCGTCGTACTGGTAGTTCTCGATCGAGTAGAGGACGCCACCGGCCGATCCGTCACTCCACGGCGAGAACCCGTCGGGAACCGACGGCTCGTCGACCGGCGACCACGTGAGCGTCGTCAGGTCGAGTCGGTGCACGTCGGTCGAGCCGTCCTCCTGCTGGAAGAAGCCGATCAGACCGTCGGGAACGGAGATGACCGTGCTGATCCAACCGAATGCGTCGGGCCGATCGATCTCGGTCCACGTCACCCCGTCGGTGGAGTGGCGGAGCACCTCGCCTTGCCGAATGAAGCCACCGTCGAAGCCGGTGATCGAGCCGTAGACGAGTCCGCTGATCGGGGTCGCCGTTGCATCGCCGCCCCACGGAGCCGACCAACTGGTTGCTCGCTGGTTGCCGCCATCGAAATGCGTGTCGATGCCGGGCGGCACCTCGGTGAACCCGAGCTCGCTCCACGAGAAGCGACGCTGCTCGCTCCCTCCGGTCTCGTCGTAGACGTCGATGACGAGACCGTCGGCGTCGTGGTAGATCCCCCAGCCGTACTGGCTGTCCATGAAGGAGCGATCGAAGTCGTCGGGAAGCAGCGCGTCGTAGTCGGCCTCCTGGTAACTCTCGATCGTCGCCACCCACCGGTCGTCGTTGACGCCGACGCTGCTGAGGTAGGTGTTCTCGTAGATGTAGTCGGGAAGCTCGGCGTCGTTCGTTGCGATTTCGGTGCGCTGCACCGACCAGGTCTCGAGATCGGTCGTGGTCTGCACGACGATGGCTGCAGCGCGCGGTGCGTGCTGCAACGGGGTGGATGTGGTGGTGGGGTCGAATGGCTCGTACTCCAGCGAGACCACGGCCAGCCGGTCGCCGGTGCTGAACACGCGCCGGTCGCCGTACTCGTCGAACGAGATGTCGAGGGCGATGTCGGTCCAGGTGATGCCGTCGTCCGACACCCGAGCGAAGGGCTCGGGCGGAGCCATCGGGACGGAGTAGATCGCTTCCGACACCTCCGGGTTGTTCAACACGACATCGGAGACCACGTCGTACAGTCCCGCTTCCTGCAGCATCGCAATGGCTTCGTTGATCGTCGGCGGCAGCCCGCCCGCGTCTTCGAAGAACTGGACGACCTCGGGCGGGAACGCCTCGTTGATCTCGTCGGGGAGTTCGGTCGGCAACGCCTGCTCGGCCTGGGTCTGACCGATGACGAGGAAGCCGTCTTTCCACGGGACCATCTGCTGATAGCTGCCCGCCACGAAGCTCTCGGCGGGAGCGATCGTCTCGGCGATGGCGGTGCCGGCCGAACCGACCTCGACGACCGGAGCGGTGACGGGTGCGGTGCTGTCGACCGGTGCGGTCACGGCAGGAGCGTCGTCGGCTTCACCGGTGGTGACGACCGGGTCGGTCGCGGGCGCCGACACGATCCGCTCATCGCCGTTCCCGTCGTCGCTCACGACGTTGGCCACCACGACGCCTCCGACCACGAGGGTGGCTGCCGCTGCGGTGCCGACGAGCGCGTTGCGACGCCGCCGGCGACGATGCACCGTGGCGCGAACCTCGCCGAGCGGGTCACTGAGCGACCCGATGTCGACGTTCTCGGCGGCGCCGAACACCGCGGCGCGAACATTGTCGGCGGCGTCGGGAGTGGTGTGTGCTTCGGGTTCGTTGCTCATCGTGATGTCCTTCTGAGATGACGGCGTTGTGGAGACGCTGGGGTCGGGTGTGAGATGGGTCTGGTCAGCGGTGCGAGTCGCTGCCGAGCGACGTGGCGAGTTCGTCGATCGCTCGGCTCAGCCGACTCTTGACCGTGCCGGGTTTGATGTCGAGGGCGGTGGCGATCTGTGCTTCCGACCAGTCGAGGTAGTAGCGGGCGACCACGACGGCGCGATGGTCGACCGAGAGTCGGGCGAGTGCCGGTGCGAGGCCGGGTTCGTGATCGCCGAACTCGGTGACCGCGCCGTCGAGCACCGATGCCGGACGGGCGACTTCGCGTCGTGACTTGCGGCGACGGGAACGAGCCCAGTTGAGGCCGACGCGGTAGATCCAGCCGGCGGGGTTGGCGTACTGCTGCACACGATTCCACCGCTGCAACGCTTTGGCGAAACCCTCCGACGCGGCATCGCGACCCAAGTGGTCGTCGCCGAGCGACACGGCGAGCGCACGGGCGATGCGTTCGTAGTGGTCGGCGAAGAACCCGTCGAACGTGAGCGCAACCGTGTCGAACGCTGAGGCGTCGGCGCTCGTTGCCGGCGCGGCCGACGACGATGACGATGCTGACGACGGTGCGGGAAGCTCGGACTCGGCCACGATCACACCCTCAAACGCACGAGACAGCTGGTTGGTTCCGACATTTCTCAACAATGTCAGTTCTGGGGAGTCAGCGCGCTGGCGAACCTGCTCCTTCGAGCGCGATCTGGATCTGTCGGAGCGGTCCGCCGTCGACGATCCAGCCGAGCCCGGGACGTGCAGCCACGAGCGGTCGCCGTGGGAGGTCGACGCCGAACACGTCACCATCGGCTCCCGTGCGGTTCGCCATGACGATGCCACAGCGGGCCTTGGCCACCTCTCGGGTCCAGTGGCCGTAGCCCGAGCGCACCGCGTCGGCCCGCGCTCCGACGATCAGGTCGACGCCGGGATGATCGCCGCGGGCAACGGCAGCGAGCGTCCCCCGAGCATCGTCGTCGACTCGGTGCGCGTCGTCGACCACCACGAGCAACCGTTCGTGTTCGGTCGCGGCATCCACCAACTCGGCGGCGGCGGCGACGGACGTCCGCCGATCGATTCGCAGCACGGCAAGCGGGTGCGCTGCCGTCCACGCCGCCACACATCGCTCGACCGTGGTGGTGACGCCGGTGCGCGCTGCTCCCACGACCAAGACGGGGTCGCCGTGCGGCACCGTCGGCCCGTCGGGAAACAGCGAGTCACCTCCGATCCCGATCGTCAACCTCACGCCCGACCCGTCGACGGCGCTCGTCCAACCACTCGACGCCGTGACGACGTCGGGCAACGTGCCGACCGCGGGTGGGCCCGACCCGTCTGCGTCGCGCGATGCGATCTCGGCGAGGCCGGCGGCGCCCACCGCCACCTGTGCTTCGAGGCCGCTCGACGCGATGCGCAAGCGGCCGGGTCGGCCGTCGCCCACCGGAAGCCGCACGCCGAGCGAGCGGGCGTCGGCAGGGTCGTCGAGATGGAAGACCCAGCGGTCGGCGACCGGCAGGGCCGCGGCGGCCGGCGTCGACCCGTCGGCCACGATCGCGACGACGCCGACGCCCAGGCCATCGTGTACGACGCGGCCGACGAGATCGTTGAGTTCGGTCCGCTCGACGTGCGACACCGCGGTCCGCAGCGCCGACCATCCGTCGATCATGACGACCACCGATGCCGGGTCGGCGTCGCGCGCTCCGCCCGACAAGCGTGCGTCGATCAGTTCGACCAGCCGAGCGAACAGCCGATGCAGCCGCTCGTGTTCGGTGATTCGCACCACCCCACCGCAGTGTGCGAGCGCGGCGAGCGCACCGAGACCGTCGTCGCCGCGCGCGTCGACGACGTACAGGTGCAGTTCGTCGGGACGATGCGTTCGACACACCGATGCCGCGAGCGAGATGAGCGTCGACGTCGTGCCCGAACCGAGGGCGCCGATCAACGCGAGGCTCCCGTCAACAGGCGTCCACCCGAGCACGCGCCGGGCCTGTTCGGCGGGGTCGTCCACCTGACCGATTCCACCGGCGAACGACCGGTCGGGAACCAAGGGGAACGGCAGCGGTTCGAGCCAAGGACGGTGCGGCTCGGCCAGGCCCGCCGATTCAGCGGCTGCCGCGATGCAGTTCGCCACCGTGTCGAGTTCGGTCGGCAACTCCTCGTCGGTGCCGTGTCCGACGGCGTGCTCGGCAACCACCGATGCGGTGTCGCATGCGCTGCGATCGGGCGCGCCGCTGCGACGCGTCGACGCAGCGATCGACAGCCCGCCGGAGGGTGCCGTCACGATCGGCCCGGTACATCGAGCCGACTGGAACACCACGAGTTCGTCGGGGCCGAGGCTAAGCGCCGACCGCCCGGGTACGCCCCGCGGGAAGCTCGCCGGCAGCGGATCGCCCACCACGTCGACGGCGTCCGCCCGATCGTGCAATCGGAGGGCGAGCCGAAGGTTCGTGTTGGCTCGGATGTCGTCGTTCACCACGCCTGCCGGGCGCTGCGTCGCCAGCAACAGGTGCACGCCGAGGCTGCGCCCGCGCTGCGCGATGTCGACCAGCGCCGCGAGGAAGTCGGGGAGCTCCTTGGCGAGTGCGGCGAACTCGTCGATCACCACCACGAGGCGAGCGATCGGTTCCACGTCGCCACGCGAGCGGTAGTCGGCCAGGTCGCTCGCCCCCACCCTGCGCAGCATCCGCTCGCGACGGTGCAGCTCGGCGCCGAGGCTCACCAGCGCTCGTTCCGCGAGCCCGTCGTCGAGGTCGGTCACCAATCCGACGGTGTGCGGCAGGTCGACACAGGCGTCGAAGGTCGAGCCGCCCTTGTAGTCGACGAGGACGACGTTGAGATGGACGGGGCTGACGTGCAACGCCAGGCCGAGCACGAGGCTGCGCAACAGTTCGCTCTTGCCCGATCCCGTGGTGCCCGCGACGAGACCGTGCGGCCCGTCGCGAACGAGATCGATCTCGACGAGGCCGTCGCTTGACCACCCGATCGGTGTTCGCGGTGCCGGGTCGTGGCCACCCGCAGCCCACCGGGCGAGCACGTCGTCGACGCTCGACGCGCCGGACGCGACGGACGCGACGGACGCGACGGACGCGACGGCCGAGGCTGCCACGTCGGCGAACGACACGGCACCGGGAACCCCCGAGACGTCGGCGTCGTCGTCTTCGGGATCGACGAGACACGCGAGTCGTCGCGCGACTCGATCGGCGAGGTCCGCGGTGATGCCGCAGACGCGCACGTCGACCGCGTCGTCGGATGCCGGCGTCTCGCCGACCAGGTGCGCCCGACCGGTGGCGCCGAGCCGGACGACGCGCCGGCAGATGGCCGGCACGGTCGCCTCGGTGTCGACGACCACGAGCGAAGCAGCGCCCGTCGCGGCGAGCATGCGACGCAGCGGCCCGGTTCGTGTGGTGAAGGCGGTCGGTTCATCGGTGACGACGAGCGTTCGGCGTCGCCCATCGATCGACGCCAGTTCGCCGGCGAGCTGTTCACGGTCGTCGGCACGGACGACCGCGCGACCGGCCGCCACCGCGTGCGGTAGCCAGTTGGTCCACGCCCACTCGTCGGGTGCCGAGGTCACGACGACGAGCCGCCAGTCGGCAGGCCCGACCAACGTCGCCAGCTGTGCGATCAGTGACCGCGCCGCGGCGCGACCCGAGTCAAGCGACCCGTGCAGCGCGATCACGTCACCGTCGCCGATCGACAGCGGGATCGACATGTGGGTGAGGTGACTCGCGGCATCGACAGCGGCACCGAGTTCGGGGTCGTTGCCGACGTCGTCGACCGGTGGCCGCCAGCGAGCCGTTCCGATGCCGATGGTCGCGGCCAGGCTCGGCGCTCCGTCGGCGGCGTCCGGCTCGCCCGAACCCGACCCGTCGCTGGTCTGCCGCACCGGAGGCAGCCGCGTCGACCAGACGTCGCCGCTCACGCCGAGCGCGAGGTCGAGCACCTCGTCCACACGTCGATGGCGGCGCTCGTGAACGACCCGGCGTGCCGCCACCAGCTCGTCGAGGGCAGTTCGAAACCGCTCGATGTCGCGCCGATGGTCGTTGCGCACGCCGCGTCGCTGTCGCGCCGCGACCGCGGCACCCACGCACCAGGTCGACAGTGCGGCGATCGCTCCGACGCCCGCGAAGACGAGAAACATCGGGTTGTTCATCACCGAGGCGATGACGATCGCTCCGAGCGCCGCAACGGCTGCGCCGACGAGCGAGGTCAGCGCCGGTCCCGGCCGCTCGTCACCGCGCTGCGGCGGGGTGATCGGCGCGCGGTTCCAGGTCGGAGCGTCGACGGGGGCACGCCACACCATCCGGCGCCACGGATCGGTCACGTGCGGAGCGATCGATCCACCGTGCTGACGAGATTCACCGAGCGATGGTCGTCGACCCAGCCGGAACTCGACGACCGACGCGCCGAGGATCACCCGGCAGCCGTTGCGCGAGATCACGGCACGAGCGGCCGGCTCGCCGTCGATCAAGGCGGGCACCGCCCCGGCCAGTTGTGTGAACGTCACGTTCGCATCGGCGTCGACGTCGATCAACGCGTGATGAGCTTCGAGCGCCGGGTCCGCGATCGCGAGGTCGGCATGCCGTGCGCGTCCGACGACGTGGCGTCCGACGGGGAGTTCGTGCCACGTCGAACACGCGGGCCCGGCGATGACCGCCACTTCCACCGAGCGGCGGGTCGACGCTTCCGGCTGTTCACCCTCGGTCGCGTTCGACGACGACACCTCGACCCCGTCGTCGACGCTCGCGGGTCTCTCCCGCGTTGATCCGGCTGCGGTGAGGTGCACGCCTCTCCGGATGGCGTCGGTGCGAGCGACGGGGCACGCCTGGTCGAGGTCGGTGCCGTCGACGCCCAGCGCGGGCACTCGAAGCGACGCGGCCAGCGACGCGACCGTGGTGTCACCGTCGAGGTGCGAGATCGTGACGAGGTCACCCGTCGGGCTGACCACGTCGAGCGGAGGGAGTTGTTTCTCGGCCACGACAGGTCAGTGGGTCACGAACCGGGCGAACCGGAAACGATTTTTCTGCGCAACGACGAAAAAGGGGCGCTGACCTGGTGCTGTGAAGCTCCGAGTCGCCCCTGTGAGGGGCTGAGAGCGGGCGGTGAGCCCACGGCTGAGCCGGTCGGTGAGCGGAGCGGTGATGGCGAATCGCGACGGTGCCTCCATGAGCAACTCCGCATCGTCCTGTACCCATCAGACCCGCCCGCCGAGGTCGCCACGGCACGCCTCGTCTGTCGTCAAGCGATCACGTCAACTCGACGCACTCGATGCCGACTGGCACCGAGCCAACCGGCGCCCCGCCAGTCTCCGCCGGGCACGTACCTGGCCCGATCTGGTCGACGACCAACGCGCCGCCAGCGCACTCGCCCAAGCGCTGCGAACCGCGAGCGATCTCGATGATCTGGTCGCCGCAACCGATCGACGCGGTCGCGCACGTGCTGGTCGGCGCCCCGAGCACGTCGCCGATCCCGACGAGGTGCTCGGTGCCCTCGTCACCGCGGCGCGCGCCGACGAACTGGCCGCACGGGTCGTGCTCCAACGCATTCTCCCCGGGGTCATCGCGTCGGCTCGGCGATTCCGGCGGACGACCTACAACGACGACTACACCGACATCGCGATCGGCGCGGCCTGGCTGGTGATCCGCTCGTTCGACATCGAGACACGGCGCCACAACGTCGCCGCCTCACTCGTGTCCGACGCCGTCTGGGCCGGGTTCCGCCGTGCGACCCGACGCAAGGCGTTCACCGAGATCCCGACGCCGAACGGCGTCTTCATGCGCAAGGCGGCGACCCCCGATCCGGTCCACCCGATCAGCGCGCTCGCCGAGACGGTACGCGCCGCAGCGCGGGCCGGCATCGCCGACGACGAACTCGAGGTGATCCGACAGCTCGCTCGCACCGGCTCGCCAGGACTGCTCGCACAGGAACAGCGAGTGACCCCGCGCACGATTCGCAACCGCCGCGACCGGGCCACCGCATCGATCCGCGCGGCGCTCGGACCCGACTGGTTCGAGTGGGACCATCAGCTGACCGTCGCGGCGTGAGTCAGTCGCGTTGCGTCCGACCGTTGAGGAAGTCGATCGACCGGACGACGTTGGCGGCCACGAATCGTTCGAGCTTCGGTGACGCGAGGAACCTGGCCGTCGCATCGAGCGGGAGCGTGGTGTCTCGTCGGCGGGCTTCGAGCGCCGCCGCACGTGACGTCTTGACGGCATGGGCGTGGACGATGAACGCCGTCGTCCCGTCGAGGTGTGCACGTCGTTGGAGTTCGTCGCCGTAGGCCACGACGTCGGCGGCGAGCGGCTCGACCTGTTCCGGCTCGCCCACGCTCGTGTGCCACTCGTGTCGTCCGGTCCAGTGCGCCTGGAACGCCGTGAACATCGCCAGTCGCAGCAGGTCGCCCGCCCGACGTCCGTCGTCGTGCGCCGCGAGCCACCGCACGGCATTCGGATAGGTGAGGCCGTGGGTGATGTCGAGCCAGCCGAAGTCGTCACCGAAGTCGAACTCGCCATCGAAGTCGTACCGGAGCATGCGCTCGCTGACGGCATCGACGACTGCATCGAGGAGACCGTCGATGCCTGCACCGTCACGCACGGCACGCACCGCCGCGGCAACCGGCGCGGTGCGGTCGGAGCCGAGGAGCGCCGACCGCAAGGTCCCGTCGTCGGTCCAGTCAGGCGTCGCGGCGTTGGCCGCCTCGGCGGCCAGCGCGTCGAGATCGAGTTCGGCGAGCGCCCGCATGAACGGCTTCATGTACGGCAACGTGTCTTCGCGCGTGCCGTAGACGATCGCAGGAGTGAGGTGCCCGAGCACCGCGTCGGCGTGCTCCCACCCGACCATCTCGAGGAGTTCGAAGGCCTTCTGCGAATAGATCGCGCCGTGGCCGTACGACAGGTGGTGATCCGACACGGCACCGCTGAACCAGTCGACGAGGTCGGCTGGTCCGTCGCCGCGAGCGACCGCCGCTCGAACGATCGCCTGCGCCGCGTCGAGGTCTTCTCGTTCGACGGCGGCACGGAACCCCTCGTGATGCACGACGCTCGCGTCGTTCGTCGGGTCGGGAAGCTCCCGAACTCGTCGATCCCGCGCGGTCTCGGCGATGCCGGCAACGCCCTGCACGAGGGGAAGCGCCCGCTCGTCACCGTCGTACAGATCGACCATGGCGAGGCAGTCGGTCGCCGAGGCGAGCGCGTGGTCCCACCCGTACTCGGCGCGCGGGAGGCCGTGTTCCGCCGCGTCCCACATGATCTCCGCAGGCTCGGCTCCCGCTTTGAGGAGGCGGACGGTGTCGCGAGCGATCTGACCGACGTAGTGCTTCTCGGTACCGCGCCGCAGACTCGCCATCAGCTGTGGCCGGAGCGATTGCGGGTCGGGCCGATTGAGCGTGACCCGGATCTCGCCGTTGGGGTCGACGTCGACGTCGTGCACGCGGACCGCTTCCTCGCCGAGCACGCAGGTCCCGTCGGTGACCTTGAACTTCCAGTTGTGCCACGCACACGTGAGCACGTCGCCGTCGAGGTTGCCCTGCGTGAGCCCGTAGCCCTCGTGCGGGCAGGCGTGGTCGAGCGCGTGGACTCCGGAGCTGGTGCGCACGAGGCACACGCGATGGCCGTCGACCTTGAGCATCTTCATCGACCCGTCGGCGAGGTCGGCGAGATCGGCCACGGGAGCCTGCCGAGCCTCGGCTTCCGGCTCGGCGTCGGTCGCGGTGATGTTCGGTGTTGCGGCATTGGGTGTTGCGGTCATGTCGGCACACCGTAAGACTTCAACAATGGTTGAAGTCAAGGGTCGATCCACACGGGCCGAAAGGTCGCGGCTGCTCGCCATCGGCGAGGTCGCCCAGCGAGCCGGCCTCGCCACGTCGGCGATCCGCTTCTACGAGGCGAATGGTCTCATCACGTCGGATCGCAACGAGTCGGGACACCGCCGCTATCGCGCCGACGTGCTCCGCCGCGTCAGCTTCATCAAGGTGGCCCAGCGGATCGGGCTGTCGCTGAGCGAGATCGAGCGGTCGCTGGCCACCCTCCCAGAAGGTCGCACGCCCACGAAACGCGACTGGGCGAAGTTCGCCACGAGTTGGCGCCCGCTGCTCGACGAACGGATCGCACTCCTCGAGTCGATGCGCGACAAGCTCGACGGGTGCATCGGCTGCGGCTGCCTCAGCCTCGATGCGTGTGCGCTCTACAACCCCGTCGACACCGCGGCCCAACACGGCAGCGGCCCGCGCTGGCTGCTCGGCGACACGCCGCCCTGATCGCGTTGTCGCACTCGTCCCGCAAGCGGTTCCCTCCGAACCGAACTGGCTTCGGCGGGTGTGTTCAGGAGGTCGGCGTGAACGTGACGTGGAGTTCTTCGAGCGCTCGGAGCACGTAGTTGGGCGCGATGCGGAAGTCGTTGGCGCCCTCCACGAAGGCGACGTCGTCGACGCGGTCGACCAGCGCGCGGAACGCGTGGATGATCTCCCGTCGGGCGAGCGGCGCTCCGAGACAGAAGTGGGTGCCGAACCCGAAGCCCACGTGCTGCTTGTAGTCGGGTCGGTCGAGGTCGAAACGATCGGCGTCGGTGAACACGTCGGCATCGCGGTTCGCCGATCCCCAGCGCATCGCGACCATCGAGCCGGCCGGAATCGTCGTGCCCGACACCTCGACATCGCGCGTCGTGTAGCGGAACAGCGTCTGGACCGGGCCTTCGAGCCGGATCGCCTCCTCGGCGAGTACGGGGAGGTAGCGCTCGGGGTCGGACTTGAGCTTCGCCCACTGCTCGGGATGCTCGACGAGCAGCTTCAGGCCCTGACTGATCGCGTTGGTCGTGGTCTCCGAACCGCCGACGAACGTGTCGGCCATCATCTCGGCGTGGAGTTCTTCGTCGGTGAGCGTGCGCCCCCACTCCGGGATGACGGTGTTGACCAGATCCGACAGCAGCGTCTCGTCGGGCTGCTCGCGCAGGCGCTCGAAGATCGGCTGGAAGTAGTGCTGCGCCTCGATCTCCATCTCGGTCGACCAGACCACTTCGTCGTGCGTTTGCATCATCCCCAGACGCTGCACCCACGCATCGGTCCACGCCTTGATGCGCCAGATGTCGTCGGGGTTCGCTCCCATCTGGATACCGATGACGAGAAGCGGGAGCGGCACCGCCATCCGCTTCACCCAGTCGCAGTCACCGGTCTCGACCGCAGCGGCGATGCAATCGCTCATCAGATCGTCGGCGATCTCGATGATCTGCGGTTCGAGCGCAGTGATCCGGGATTGGCGGAATGCGTGGCTGAACAGCGCGCGCATCTCCTTGTGCTCGGGGTCGTTGCGGCCGGCGAGCGTGCGCCCCGGAACCCAGCCCTTGTCTTCGTACATCTGGCGCGTCAGGGCGGCGTTGGGGTCGACGCGCCCGCGCGGCTTGACCGACGAGAACACCTCGACGTCGCGGGCCGCTCGCTTCACGTCCTCGTAGCGCGTGAGCGTCCACATCTTGGTGCGCGGGTCCTGCCAGACCGGCGCGTCCTCGCGCAGGGTCCGGTATGCATGGTACGGGCAGTCGTTGGTGGCGGGGTCGAAGAAGTCGACCTCGTCGACGGAGTCGAGCGGCTCGATCATCGCAACGCTCCGCGTCGGGTCAGCGCTCGGGTTCGGGTGATGTGATCGGAGCCCCTCATGGGCCGATGGTAGGACGATGAACCCGCCCGCGGGCGAGACGGAGCAACGTCGTTTCAGGCCCGGTTCGACGCGCGACGACGCCGCGTTCGGCGGCAGGTCAGCGGGGGTCGAGGTCGGCTTCGGGCGTGATCAGCGCGAGGCGGATCTGGCCGCGGAGGTACCGCTCGAGCTCTTCGCGGGTGTGTCCACGATCGTGCATCACGTATTCGAGCGACTGGAACTGGAGTGTCTGGTCGATCGAGGTGAGGCGCAGTTCGCGCTCGCGGGGCGAGAACGCGTCGAGCTCGTTGGCGAAGCGGACGTTGATCTGCTCGCGGAGCAGCTCACGCGCCTGGTACAGCTCGTTGGCCACGAAGGGCTCACTGTTCGAGCGCAGCAGTGCGGTGCGCAGCACTTCGGCGATCTGCATGTATACCTCCGACCGGGCGTCGACCACGGCATCGATGCGGTGGTCGAGCGGATCGTTGGCCTTGTACGGACCCGACGCCTCGACGAGCAGCGGACGAATCCACTGCATCGCCCGGTCGGCGGCCGCCGCCATCATGTCGGTGCGATCTTCGAAGTAGCGATACACCGAGCGATACGACACGCCCGCCTTGTCGGCGATGTCGTCGACCGACGGGTCGTTCTCACCGTTCATGATGAGGTCGATGAATGCGTCGATCACCGCTTCGCGGTTCCGTTCACGTCGCGCCGAGCGCCCGTCGGCAACTTGTGAGGTCTGCGAAGAGGCCATGTTCGTCAGTCTAGGTGACAAACTCTGGAGCGCATGACGGACGAGCTGCAGAATGACATGTAATCGCAACATCTCCGCGAGTCGGGCACATCGACTGCTGTGACCGGGCAGATCCGCGCATACGCTCTGGGCCGCACCACGCCTCTCTAGCTCAATGGTAGAGCAGTGGACTTTTAATCCATTGGTTCAGGGTTCGAGCCCCTGGGGAGGCACCACCCACGAGCACCGTGTCCCAGCGATCGCCGGCGCCTCGGCCCGTCCGTCGCTCCCGTCCGTCGCTGGCACATCTCGACGTTCGCCGAGTTCGCGCGATGTTCGTCGCCCGGCGAGGTCACTCACAGCGTTCGAGCGCATAGGGTCGCTCGAATGATTTCGACGAGACGTGCACGGCGTCCGGTTGTGGTCGTGGCGCTCGGCGTCTCGATGATCCTGGCGAGTCTCGGCGCGACCGGGGCGACGACAACGTCGATCGCCGGGGCCGACGACACCATCCCCACGCCCGTGTTGTCGGAGTCGTCTGCATCGTCCGACATCGGCTCCGACCACCTCACCGCCGGGGCCTCGGCATTCGTCCCGATCGAGCCGATCCGCGCACTCGACACCCGAAGCGATCCGGCCTACGGCAAGGTCTACCGCGGGTCGTCGATCTCGCTCGACCCGGTCACGACGACCGGAGTGGCAAGCGCCGCCGGCGTTTCACCCGACGACATCACCGCCGTCGTCGTCAACACGACCGTGATCAACGCGGGCAGCAACGGCTACGCCACGATGTGGCCGACCGGCTCGCCTCGCCTCACGACCGCCACCAACAACACCCAGTTCCCGGGCCACACGATCGGCAACCTCGTCATCGCCCCACTCGGACTCGAACGCAAGATCTCGTTCTACGCCTCGACCGACGCCGACGTGACCGTCGACGTGTTCGGCGTGTTCGTCCGATCGGGCGCAACCGAGTCCGGACGATTCGTCGCACTCGGCCCGGTGCGCCACACCGACACCCGCAACGGCGAGCCGATGGCCGCCGAGGAGACCCGCACGTTCGACCTCACCACCGCTGGTGTGCCGGCCGAGGCGTCCGGCGTGGTCATGAACGTCACCGCCGTCCAGGCGAACGGGCGCGGGTTCTACACGGTGTGGCAGTCGGGCACGAGCCGTCCCGACACGGCCAACGTCAACGTGCTGGGCGTCGGGTACAACGCCGGCAACCAGGTGATCTCCGGACTCACCGACGGCAAGGTCGACATCTACACCAACGTCGGCAGCGACCTCACCATCGACATCACCGGCTACTTCACCGGCGCCGACGACGACAGCACCACCGACGGTCTGTTCGTTCCGTTCACCCCCACGCGATTCCTCGACACGCGCGACGACAACGGACAGGGCGACGGCGAGCCACTCGAATCCGATGAGTTGTTCACGCTCACGTTGGCAGGATTCGCCGAGGTTCCCGACGAGGGAGCCAAGGCGATCGCGCTCAACATCACCGGTCACCAGTCGTCGAGCCGCGGCTTCATCAAGGCCTATCCCAGCGGTGCGGCCGAGCCGACGACCTCGTCGTTGAACTTCACCACGAGCGGCCAGACGGTGCCCAACCACGCGATCACCACGATCGACGAGGCGACCGGAGCGATCGATCTCCTGCCGAGCACCCGCACGCACGTCATCGTCGACGCCACCGGCTACTTCCTCGACGACGAGGCGACGCCGCCGGCCGGGTTCGGCATCGACAAGACGATCGAGCCGAGCACGTTCGTCCCCGAACCGCTCGGCGCGCAACCGCCGAACGAGCCGTACGACTTCCTCTTCGACCGCCAGACCTACAGCGCCACCGGCGTGCGGCCGAACCCGACGAAGGCCGTGGCGTACCGAGCGTGCGACCCGATCCGGTACGCGCTCAACATCGACATCGCCGACGACGACGCGATCGCCGACCTGTTCACGTCGATCGAAGAGGTCGAGCGCTACAGCGGCGTCGACTTCCAGTACGCCGGTGTCACGTCAGCCGGGATGAACCTGGCCGACGATCTGCTCCAACCCGAACAGCCCGACCCCACTCCCGACCTGCCGTACAAGTATCTGCCGCCGGGGGCCGACGTCGTCATCGGGTACAGCACCCCTGCCGACACGCCCCGGAGCAGCAACGGGGTGATCGGTGTCGCCGGTGGTCTCGGCACGCCCGACGGGCTCATGTTCCGTGGCTTCGCGGTGGTCTACCTGGGCAGCCTGCGGTCGTCGGCCGAGCGCATCGCCACGGCCACGCACGAGATCGGGCACCTCATGGGGCTCGGCCACGTCAGCGATTTCGACCAGTACGGCGCGCCGAGCAATGCGTTCCAAGGCCTCGACCCGAACGCCGGCAACTGGGATTCCGCCACGCTCAAGGAGCAGTTGATGTACCCCGAGCTCACGGCGAACACGACGTTCTCCGACGGCGACAAGCAGGGTCTGTGGCAGCTGTACGGAACGCAGGCGCCCTGTTCGGGAAGCTCGTTCACCGACGGGTCGGCCACCGACATCGACTGGTCACAGGTGTCGATCGCCAAAGCACACTGATCGCGGGCCGGCGCCGGTGGCGGCGGTGGTGACGGTCAGTGGGAGCCTGCCGACGCTCGGCTCGCGAGCGTGCGGGCGAGCGAGACGTCGAAGAAGTCGTGGTCGGCGCTGATCTTGCCACCGTCGAACGTGTGCAACGTCCATCCGGGGACGGCACCGTGCTCGAATCGATACCACCACTGCGACCAGCCGACCGTGGAGTCGCCGGCCGTGTCGACGAGTTCGAAGCGCGCGCCTGCCGATGGGATCTTCTGCTCCATGTGGGCGAGGAAGGCGGTGATCTCGTCGATGCCGTGCATCTCGCCATTGACCTGGTCGGTGAACACGGCGTCGTCGGTGAAGAGGGCAGCCAGCTCGGTGTAGCGCTGCGTCGTCTGGATCTGCCAGAACTGCCGCATCAGGTCTGCGCCGGAGCCGCCGCGGTTCGTGTCGGCTGCCGAGAGCCCGATCGACGACGCGTGGTCGGGAACCTTCGCGTCGGCGCCCCGAAGTGCGCGGTAGGCATCGGCGTCGAGGTAGTCGGCCACGAAGGTGACCTTGCCGTGGCGGAGTCGGTAGAGGCTCTGGCCCGGCACGGCGACCGGTTCACCGTCGGCGTTCGGAGCGACCATGTCCCATTTCGCCCAACCGCAGTTGGTGTCGGCTTCGGTGTGCCAACTCGCGAACGTGGCCCCCGATCCGGGCACCACCTCCTCCATGTGTTCCATGAAGGTGCGGATGGCGGCCTTGCCGCGCTGCGCGCCGAAGAACGGGTCGTAGTAGACGGCGCCGTCGGCGAACAGATCGACGAGGCGCGTGTACCGCTGGTCGTCTTCGACGTTCCCGAACTGTTGGACGATCTCGTACGCAGGACCTGGCATGCCCCCGACAGTACGTCCACCCCCGCGCCCCATCCCCACCGGACCCCCACGCGACCACAACGAGCCAGGCCAAAAATCACCCTCACGCGACCACATCGAGCCTGGGCAGAAATCACCCCACACGACCACATCGAGCCTGGGCAAAAATCACCCCCACGCGTACACATCGAGCCTGGCCAAAAATCACCCCCACGCGACCACTTTGAGCCTGGGCAGAAATCACCGTGGCGGCGCTCGGGGCCGGCGGGGGTGATGTGGGACGCTGGGGAGATGGCCGACATCGAGACGATCACCGATTCGAGCGCGGCGCTCGAGCGTTGCGGCGACCTGTTTCGCGCCGATCCGATCGGCTGCAATCGAGTCGCCACCAGCCTGTACCCGGGTCGCGGCGTCGAACTGCTGCGCGTGTCGGACGGGGCCGACACGATCGGCGCTGCGGTCTCGGGACCAGCCGGCTACACCCTCACTCCGCTTCGCGGCGACGCAGTCGAGCTGCTCGCCGCTGCCATCCCGACCGACACCGATCAGCGGTTGCGTCTCGTCGGCGTCCCCGGCGACGTGGCGGCGATCGCCGGACGCTGGTCGGAACGATGCGACGGGGCGATCGACACCGGCCGACTCTTCCGGTGGTATCGACTCGACGAGATCCAACCGCGCCGCAAACGCGGCGGAGCGATGCAGATCGCCGGGCGCGACCGAATCGATGCGGCGGCAAGGTGGCTCGTCGACCATGCGGACGAGATCGGCGTGCCACGGACGGTCGACGACGCGACCGCGCAGGTCACCGACGCGATCAACGAAGGACGCCTGATCGAGTGGGCCGTGAAGGGAGACGTGGTCAGCCAGTTGATCGTGTCACCGGCGCGGCTCGGCGTCGCACGAATCAACGCGGTGTACACCCCTCCTGCCCTGCGCAAGGAGGGCTACTCCGGGACGCTCGCGGTCGCTGTCGCTGCACAGCAGATCGCTCGGCAGAAGGTCGACGACGTGGTGGTCGACATCCCCGCGGCCGACGGTGTGCTCAACCGGATGTACCGCGGCCTCGGCTTCGTGTCGACGTTCGAGACGCTCGCCGTCTGGCTGGTGCCGAAGCGCCGCTGAGCCACGATCGGCCCGCTCGGAAGCGGGCGGCACTCGGCGCCGATGTAGTTTCGTGCGCAATGACCACCGTCGAATCTCCGTCCAATCCCGGCTCGATCCTCGGCACACGCGTCCAGCGCACCGAAGACCCCGGGCTCCTCGTCGGCGCGCGCCAGTACCTCGCTGACCTTCCGCTCCACGATCGGCTCTTCGCGTCGTTCGTCGGCTCCGACGTCGCCCACGGCGTGATCAACTCGATCGACGTCGACGATGCCAAGTCGATGCCTGGCGTCGTCGACGTCGTCACCGCGGCCGATTTGGGCGTCGCTCCGCACCACGGCTTCGCGCCGGTGCACCCCGATTTCATCCGGCCACCGTTGGCCGACGGACGGGTCCGTTTCGTCGGCGAGCCGATCGCCATCGTGCTCGCCGAGACGCAGGCCCAGGCGGCCGATGCGGGCCAGGCGGTGTGGGCCGACATCGAACCGCTCGACGCCGTCGTCGAGATGGAGCAGGCACTCGCCGACACCGACACGCTCCTGTTCCCGGAGCATGGTTCGAACGAGGCGATGCTCGTCACGAGTGACACCGCGGTCGACTTCACGGCTGATCGTGTCGTGCGCGGTCGATACGTCAACCAGCGGGTGGCCGTTGCGCCGATGGAGCCGAACTGCGCCGCGGCAGAGTGGGATGCCGAGAACGAGAAGCTCACGCTGTGGGTCGCCAATCAGATGCCGCACGTCGTGCGCGCCCAGTTGTGTGCCGCGCTCGGGCTCGACGAATCGAACGTCCGTGTCGTCACCCCGCAGGTCGGCGGCGGGTTCGGCGGCAAGGCCGGTCTCGCGTTCGAATACTCGGTCGTGGCGAAGTGCGCGATGCGCACCGGCCGCCCGGTCGTGTGGGTCCCGCCGCGCAGCGAAGACATGAAGTCGCTACTCCACGGACGCGGTCAGATCCAGTACGCCGAACTCGGCATCGACGACGACGGTCGATTCCGCCAACTCCGCGTGCGACTCGTCAACGACGCCGGGGCGTATCCCAACGTCGGTGCGCACCTTCCGGGTTTGACGAAGAACATGGCGCAGGGCACCTACGGCTTCGACGAGATCCAGTTCGACATCGCCGTCGGCGTCACCAACACGACGCCGATGGGCGCGTACCGCGGCGCCGGCCGACCCGAGGCCACGGCGATGTTGGAGCGACTCGTCGACCAGGCCGCGCTCGAGATGGGGATCGATCCGATCGAGATCCGTCGCCGCAACCTGCTGCCGCCCGACGTGTTCCCGTACGACACGCTGATGGGCCCGCAGTACGACTCGGGCCGCTATCAGAACGCTCTCGATCGCGCCGTCGAAGTGTCGGGATACGAGGAGTTGCGAGCGGATCAGGCGGCGCGCCGCGAGCGGGGCGACACCAAGCTGCTCGGCATCGGCGTCGCGTCGTACGTCGAGGTCACGTCGGGGTCTGGTGGCACCGAGTTCGGTGCGGTCGAAGTCCACGACGACGGCACGGCCACGATGTACGCCGGCACCCAATCACACGGCCAAGGCCATCAGACTGCGTATGCGATGTTGGTGTCCGACCAGACCGGTATCCCCGTCGACAAGATCACGTTGGTCGACGGCGACACCGACCGCATCCGTACGGGCGGTGGCACCGGCGGGTCACGATCGCTGCAGCTCGGTGGATCGGCCGTGCACAAGGCGACCGAGGTGATGGTCGATCAGGCGCGCGCACTGGCCGCGCGCATGCTCGAAGCCGACGAGGCCGACATCGTCGTCGACACGGCGGCCGGAACCATCGGCGTGGCCGGGGTGCCGGCACAGGCGCTCACGTGGCCCGATCTCGCGACGAAGGCGTCGGAGGAGGGCGAGCCGTTGGCCGGCGAATTCGACTTCAAGCAGGAGAACGGCACGTTCCCGTTCGGTACCCACATCGCCGTGGTGGAGGTCGATCGAGACACCGGCCGGGTCACGATGCTGCGTCACGTCGCGGTCGACGACGCCGGCAACGTGCTGAACCCGCTCATCGTCGAAGGGCAGCAGCACGGTGGCATCGCGGCCGGTATCGGCCAGGCGCTGCTCGAGGAGATCAGGTACGACGAGGACGGCAACCCGGTCACGTCGAACTTCGCCGAGTACGCGGTGCCGTCGGCGGCGGAACTGCCGTCGTTCGAGACGTACAGCACGGAGACGCCGACGTATCTGAACCCGCTCGGGGCGAAGGGCATCGGCGAGGCAGCCACGATCGGTTCGACGCCAGCGGTGCAGAACGCGGTGGTCGACGCGCTCTCCCACCTCGGCGTGCGCCACGTCGATCTGCCCTGCACGGCGGAACGCGTGTGGCAGACCATCCGTCAGGCCGAGGCCGGCACGCTCCCCGATCCGTGGCGCGACCCGCCGCCGATCTTCACCCGCATGCGCGCCGACAGCGCTGCGTCGAGCGAACCCGGCGACGAACCCGACGAAGTCGTCATCTGACGAGTCTCCCTACGTAGGGAACCCCCTCCCGCGACCACATCGAGCCTGGCCAAAAATCACCCCCACGCGACGACATCTGGCCTGGGCACAAATCACCCTCACGCGACCACATCTGGCCTGGGCAAATATCACCCTCACGCCAACACTTCGGGTTTTGCCCCGGCAAACCGTCACCCCTGACGCATCGAAGGGGCAAAACCGGTTCACGCGCGCCACGCGACGACATCTGGCCTGGGCAGAAATCACCCTCACGCGACGACATCTGGCCTGGGCGGAGATCATCCTCGGCGGTGGGTGGTCAGGGGCGGCTTGCGGGCGTTCGTACAGTGGCGGGTATGGCGACTGCTGCGACCGACCCGCTGACCGCGATTCGTGAGATCTGTCTCGCGCTCCCCGAGACCAGCGAGCGGTTGAGCCACGGTTCGCCGACGTTCTTCATCCAGGAGAAGAAGACGTTCTGCACGTTTCACAACGACCATCACGACGACGGTCGAGTGGCGGTCTGGTGTCCGGCACCTCCCGGCGCGCAGGAACAGATGGTCGAGGCCGAACCCGAACGATTCTTCCGGCCGCCCTACGTCGGTCATCGCGGGTGGATCGGGGTTCGGCTCGATGTCGACCCCGACTGGGACGAGATGGCCGGCATCATCGACGAGGCGTTTCGGTTGGTCGCGCCCAAGACCGTGCTGAAACTGCTCGACGACTGATCCACTGCACGATGCTCCCTTCGCCAACGACCGGCGAGAGGATGGGCGCGTGAACGACACGGCGGCCCGCGATCCTCATGCGACGGAGTTCCCTCCGGGGTTCTTCTCGCGTCAGGACGAATCCGACGACAGCGCCTTCTATTCGTTCGATCGCTTCGTCACCCACATCGACGACGGCGCGATCGAGGCGGTCGGCGAGCTGTACGACGAACTCGGCCTGACCGGCGACGTGCTCGACATCTGTTCGTCGTGGATCTCACACTTCTCGACCAGACCGGCTCGGCTCACGATCACCGGCATGAACGCCGCCGAGTTGGCCGCCAACGAGATGGCCGACGACTGGACGGTCGGTGATCTCAACGTCGACCCGGCGCTCCCGTACCCCAGCGGGAAGTTCGACGCGGTGACCTGTTGCGTCTCGGTCGACTACCTGACCCGCCCACTGGACGTGTTCACCGAGGTCGCCCGCGTGCTTCGACCCGGCGGCGTGTTCGCCTGCACCTTCTCGAACCGCTGCTTTCCGACCAAGGCGATCCGCGGTTGGCTCGCGAACGACGAGCGCGGCCGCTGCGCGATCGTTGCCCGCTACTTCGAACTGACGGCGGGGTTCGGTGATCCGACGATCGCCCATCGCAACCCCGGCGCACCCACCGACCCCCTCTACGCCGTCTGGGCCCGCACCGCGTCAGTCGGCGCCTGACGCTCGCACGGTCGATCTCCGGCGCGACGGGTCGGCGCAGGCAGCGTCAGGCCGTGTCGATCCAATCGGGGGTCGGCCGGTCGATCGTGTAGACGGAGTCGCGGCGCTTGGCGACGATGCCGGTCTCGGCATCGATCGCGCCGTACGCCTCGTCGACGCTGAGGCTCGGACTGGTGCGCCAGCCAGGGCCGTCCAGGCGGAGATCGTCGAGTTGGCGACGGCGCAGCTCCCACGGGAGGTCGGTGATCGGTCGTCCCTCGATCCAGAGGATGTCGAACGCCATGAACACGACGGGCGCGGTCTTGGCGGCATTGCGTGCACCGCTGTCGCTCGTGATGTTCAGCCGTCGTGTGAGGCCTGCACGATCGTGGAGCACGGTGCCGGTCGTCGGGTCGACGGGCACGATCATTCCGTCGAGGATCACCTCGCGGTGGCCGAGCGCTCGACCGATCCGGCGGATCTCGGGGAAGTGGATCGAGATGTCGGCGGCGTCGGCACCGGTGATCAACACACGGCCCGTGTCGTCGGTGACGATGGCCCGGATGCCGTTCCAACGAGTCTCGTACGACCAGTCGCTCGGCGAGTCGACGGGCATCTCGCCCGGGGTCGCGATCATCGGCCGAACACCGATCGGCACCGGCTTGCGGTGTTCGTCGTCGGGTGGGTCCATCCGGTGGATCAACCAGTCGCGTGAGCCGCGCATCGAGAACAGCGAATACTTGCCGGAGACGCGGCGGCCGTGGAGTGTGACGACCAGCTTCACCGGCGCGCCGGTGGGGTCGTCCTTCGACGGTTCGATCTTGTGGAGTTCGTAGGTGCCGGTGTCCCACTGCGTGCTGCGGCCGGCGCCGAACCGACCGTCGAAGTCGTCGCCCTCGCGGTCGAGGAAGTCGAGCGAGTGATCCTCGGTCTGCACCGCGAGCCGATTCTCCTTCGGGTTCCACGGCACACCTCGCGGGAGCGCCCACGACAGCAGGACTCCCTCGTGCTCGAGTCGCAGGTCCCAGTGAAGGCGCGTCGCATCGTGCTGTTGGATCACGAATCGCCGCGCCTCCTCCACTCCGCCAGTCTGGCCGACACTCAGCGCCGGGCCTCCGGCGACGGCTTTCCCGGCGCCCTGCGACGGCTTTCCCGGCGCCGGGCGGCGGCGCGTCAGGCGCCGAGTGAGCGGTGGCGTACGGTGGTCGACGTGGACGACCTCGATCTGCGCGCGGTGATCTACCGTCGGTTCGCCTCGACGGGGATGGCGCCGACGCGCGGTGAGTTGGTCGAGCGGATCGGTGATCCCGACGTTGCCGACCGACAACTGCGGCGGCTGCACGATGCGCACGTGATCGTGCTCGACGACCGACCGGAGCGGGCGGGCGAGATTCGCATGGCCCTCCCGTTCTCCGCCGTGCCCACCGAGCATCGGGTGCGCTCGGGCGATCGATCGTGGTGGGCGAACTGCGCGTGGGACTCGCTCGCGATCGCTGCGGCGATCGACGACGACGTGCACATCGAGTCGGTCTGGGCCGATAGCGGCGAGCCGCTGGAGTTCGACGTCGTCGACGACGTCCTCGGTCTCACGGAGGGTCACGTGCACTTCGAGATCGAGGCCCGACACTGGTGGCGCGACATCGTTCGAACTTGACGCACCATCACGTTCCTTCGGTCGAAGGACGTCGGGCCCGCCGTTGGAGACAGTGTTCCGATGAGCGCGATGTGGCCGCTCACGCAGGGGTGGTACGGCGATCGGTTGGCCGAACCGTTCGTCGCCAAGTCGCTCGACGAGTTGCAGGCGCTGCTCACGTCGGCGGGCCTCACCTCGCCGTTCTGGCAACTCCGAGGCGACGACGCCCCGAGCGTGTGATCGGCGGGTGGGCCGTCGTCAGTTGCGGCCGAGCATCCCCTCGCCGACCATGATCGTGGCGGCTTCACGGACGTAGCGCGGGCCGAGATGTGTTCGAATCACCTGCACGGCGTCGTCGGCCGCTCCGACCCCGGCGCGCTGGAGTTCGTCGAGGTCGAGGAACGACGCTTCGATCGCCCGTCCGAGTTCGGTGTGCGCGGCGACGACGTCGTCGCGGTCGGACGGTGCCGGAAGATCGCTCCACGAGCCGAACGTCTGCGCCCGTTCGCGCACCCGATCGGCCGCCGGGCCCGCAGCGTCGCCGAGCGCTGCGGCAGCATCGCGAAGCGTGCGGATCATGTCGTTGTGCTCGTCGACGAGCGAGGCGTCGAACACCGGAAGCGTCTGGCGGAGGCCTTGCAGCAGTGATTGGATCATCTGCGCGCTGGCGTGGGCCTTGGGGTTGTCGAGCGCCGGAATGATCTCGTCGTCGATGGTCATGATGACGCCTTCGAGAATCGAATCGATGGACGGTGACGTGTTCATGCGGGCACTCCCGGGTAGCCGAGCAGACGGCCGATCCCGGGCAACGCCGGGGCGCTCGACTGGATCATGTAGAGATGCACGAGTTCGCGGCTCTCGCCGTCGACCCGGCGCTTGATCGCTTCGTTGACCGGCACCGCGATGTTGGCGCTGCCGAACAGGATGAAGTAGCCGATCTCGGCTTCGGTGATCTCGTAGCCGGTGAGCTTGTTGTAGTAGGCGAGGAACCCGCCTTCATCGGCCGGGTGCGACATGATGTTCGTGTTCGACAGCGTGTCCATCATCGCCATCCATCCGAGATCTTCTCGCGGATCGCCGATTCGGGCGTTCTCCCAGTCGATGAGCGCCGTGACCTTGCCGTCGGCGTACAGGAAGTTGGCCGGGTTGAAGTCGCCGTGGACGACCGAGAGCGGTAGCGGCCTCGGTTTGGTTCGTCGCAGTGTGAGGAATGCGTCGAGGAGGATGCACAGCATCGGGTCGCGGTTGAGGCCGTGGTAGCTCGACAGGTAGTACTCGAAGGTGGAGTCCATGTAGGAGTCCCAGTCGGTGACGTCGATGCCGACGCCACGAGGATCGTCGAGGACGCCGGCAGGGTCGAGGGTCGCGATGTCGCTCTGGTGCAGTTCGACGAGTGATTCGCACAGATGGCGCACCACGTCGTCGACCTGGTCACTGTCGGGTCCGTCGTGGAAGAGATCGGACGTGTGTGAGTTGCCGTCGGCTCGGCGGATGATCATGGCCGGCTCACCGAACACGTCGGGGTCCATCTCGTGGCCGAGGCTCTGGGTGACGGGCACGTTGGTGTTGAGCCGGATCGTCTCGATCAGGTCGTGTTCGACGGCCCGACTCGTGTGGAGGATGGCGACGGAGGCGGGCGGATCCTTGCGGAGAATGAGTGGGTGCCGCTCCTCCGCGCCGGCGGTGTGGATGATCGCGTCGAAGCAATAGGTCTCACGCGAGAATCCGCCCGGAATCGGCCCGAAGTCGACGACGTCGACCTGTTCCGCGTCGGGATGCAACGCCGTCACCATCGCTGCCGCCTGCTCGTCGAGTCTCGCCCCCATGTGACAACCGTAACACCCCCGGACGCTTTGTCTCAGAGACAAACCGTCCGCCCTTCGTCGGAGGGGAACTCTCCCCATTCCGGATTCTCGGCGTCTCCCTCAGTGTGGTGTTCATCACCTCGAGCAACCGGTTCGGGGAACTTCGAAAGGGAATCCGATGAACGACTTCACCACCACCAGCAACCAGAACCACCTCGCCGACAACACCGGCCGCAACATTGCGATCGGCGCCACCACCGCCGCCTTCGTCGCTCTGATCGGCATCGGCTCGGCCGTCGCCCTCGGTGGCAGCAGCAGCGCAGCCTCGGCCGATGTCACCCCGGCCGTCGAAGCTCCGGCGGTGGCCGCACCGGTCGACGCCGCGTCGCCGGTGGTCGCCGAGGCTCCCGCCTCCGACTCCTCGGCCAGCGAGGTTGTGGTGATCGATCCGATCGTGACCCTCGAGGCCGCCCCCGTCGAGATCGATCCGGCGTTGGTCGACACGACCGCCCCTCCCGCCGCCGAGGCGCCGGCACCGGCCGCCGCTCCGACGCAGGTCGACAGCGGACCCTGCCCCACGTACAACGCCACGAACAACCTGCCGCTCCAACTGTGCGACAAGGGCGACTGGGTCTCCGATCTGCAACGCCTGCTGACCCCGTTCGCCGACGTCTCGACCGACGGCTACTTCGGTCCGCAGACCCTGGAGGCCGTGAAGTACATGCAGGGCGTGTGGGGCTTCGAGCAGAACGGCCTCGTCACGCAGGAACTGCTGGACGTCATCGCGAAGATCGATCCGAGCTGCAACGCCGATGGCTCGATGTGCGACGCCGCCGACTGGCACGGCGACGGTGCCGACAACGCCTACGACCCCGTGCTCGACGTCAACGGCGACGGCTGGGTCAGCGACTACGAGCGTGACTTCCCGTTCGACGCCTATTGCGACCACGTCCTGACCGTGGCGAACAGCTCGGCCGGCCAGATCGAGTTCAGCGTGCAGGACATCGACGACTGCATCTCCTGGTTCAGCCACTTCGACGACTGACCCCGCCCCGCCGCCACCAACCGGACGGTTTGTCTCTGAGACAAACCGTCCGGTTTTGCGCGTCCGGGGTCAGGAGCGGATGGTGCGGGCGAGTTCGGCGATGTCGCCGGGGCTGATCTGGCAGCAGCCGCCGATGAGGCGAGCTCCCGCGGCGATCCATTCGGGGACGAGGTCGAGCGAGTACGAGTCGGCTCCGGTCCAGCTGTTGGTGGCGGGATCCCATCGTTCGCCGCGGTTCGGGTACGCGACACCCGGCAGACCGGTCGCTACGACCACCGCGTGGATCGCCGCCAGCACGTCCTCTGGCGCCGAGCAGTTGACACCCGCTGCGACGATCGACGAACTTCCGGCGAGGGTTGCGAACGCCTCGTCGAGCGGCTGACCGGCGCGAGTGCGGCCGTCGGCCACCGTGTACGAGAACCACGCGGGCAGGCCGACCTCGTCGAGGAGCGGGACGAGGACCTCGGCTTCGCGGACGTCGGGGATCGTCTCGACGGCGAAGAGATCCGGTTCGGCCGAGGCAAGCAGCTCGAGGCGCGGCAGGTGGAAGTCACGCAACTCTCCGGCGGAGAGGCCGTAGTCCCCGCGGTACTCGGAGCCGTCGGCGAGCACCGCCCCGTACGGGCCGACCGACGCAGCGACGAGCAGCGGGCGCTCTCCCGGAGTGATCTGGTCTCGGGCCTCCTTGGCAAGCTCGACGCTCGACGCGATGAGCCGCTCGGCCTCCGCTCGTTCGATACCCGCCGCCACGAAGCCGGACACACTCGCCTGATAGCTGGCGGTGATGGCGACGTCGGCACCGGCTTCGAAGTAGGCGGCGTGGGCGGCGACGATCGCCGCGGGGTCGTGACGGAGCAGCCGGGCAGTCCACAGATCGTCGCTCAGGTCGGCGCCACCGACTTCGAGTGCGGTCGAGAGACCGCCATCGAGCACGACGACCGACCCGTCGAAGCTGATCACGTCGGATGTTGCCGATGCAGACTCACGCATCCCCACAGCCTCGCCGACCGACCCAACGATCCCACCGGACGGTTTGTCTCTGAGACAAAGCGTCCGGTTCGCCTGGGTCGCGCTGGCGCTCGACGAGGCCGGGTTCCTCGCGTTCGCGACCGATCATCGCGGCCACGGTCGCACAGGTCAGGACGGACCGACGCGCTCGGTGACTTCGGAGACGCTGGTTTCCGGCGGATTGGTCGCCGACGTGGCGTAGTCCGGCGAAGCGATCGCCGTCGCTCACGAGGGGTTGCCGCTGTTGCTGTTCGGCCAGTCGATGGGATCGTTCGCAGCGCAGGCGGTCATCACCCAGCACTCGCCTTTGTACACGGGCGTGGTGCTGTCGGGATCGACGGTGCTCGACGGTGACGGTGTACCCCGATGCCCGTCACGAGATCCTCAACGAGACCAACCGCGACGAGGTGACCGCCGATCTCGTCGCGTGGCTCATCGGCCACACCCCCGCCTGACGCGAACCGGACACCTTGTCTCAGAGACAAGGTGTCCGGGTAGCGGTCGACCGTCGGGCCGACGGAGGGTTCGGGGTGGTCAGTGGCTGTAGATGTACGAGATCACGGTCTCCATGGCCTGGTCCATGATGCCGGTGGGGTACATCCCCCAGGCGCTCTGCATGCCCTGCAGCGCCAGGTAGGTGTCTTCACCGAAGTAACCGTCGACCGTGTGCGGCGTGCCGTTCCACTGCAGGTCGTGCTGCAGTTGAACGACGAGTTCGCCCTTCGAGCAGGGGAACAACGGCAGCTCCGTGGCCTCGATGTATTCGACGCACGGGAAGTCGGGGCTCGATGCGGGGATCAACTGGTTGACCGCCTCGCCGTTCGTCGGGGCGTAGCTGTCGTCGAACTCGGCGTCGGCGACGTCGTTGGCCGGCGTGGGGTCGACGGGATCGACGGCCGGAGCTTCTTCCACGATCGGCATCGGCGCCGGCGTCTGCTCGACGGCTGGGGCTTCCTCGACGGCCGGGACTTCCTCGACGGCCGACGCTTCCTCGATGGTCGGGGCTTCCTCGACCGCCGGGGCCTGCTCGATGGCCGGCGTCTGCTCAGCGGCTGGGGCCTGCTCGGCGACGGCTGGAACGGCGGGGATCTGGGACTCGGTTGCGGTGGAGCTCTGGGCGCCGCCGCAGGCGGTGAGGGCGACGGCGACGGCAGCGATGCTTCCGGCGAGACGAGCCTTCTTGGTGATGATGTTCTTGGCGGTGGTGTTCTGGTTGATGGTGTTGAGCTTGTTCATTGGATTCCCTTTCGAGGTGCCCCGGACCGGATGTCCGAGGTGTTGAGAACCACAATGAACGACCCCGTCGAATCCCGGAATGGGGAGACTTCCCCTCCCCGCTCCCCTCCGCATTTCACGATCCGGACGGTGCTTCGAACCCGGACGGTTTGTCTCTGAGACAAAGCGTCCGGGTGGGTCAGAGGATGGCGTTGGGGCACTCGATGACGAACTCCGCGGTCGCTCGAGTGTCATCGCCGTTCCGGAAGAACGTGCCGCCGGTCGACGTGATGACGTTGCCGTCGATGGTGACGGTCGGCTTGTTCTGTTGCATCGGGTCGCCGTCGAACCATTGCACTCCCTCAGGCGTGAGGATTTGGATGCGAATGTTGTCGGGCTCGCCAGTGACGAAGATGCGGAAGTTGTCGGGGCCGACGGTGCCGATGTCGATCGTGCCGCCCTGGTTGAAGCAGACCGCCGAGTCGATCGGGTGCTCGCCACCGTCGAAGGTGAGGGTGCCGCCGCCCCCTGCGCCGGTTGCCTGGTTCATGGCATCGGCGAAGTCTTCGAGGTCGTCCTCGAAGCTCTCGTCGGTGTCGCCAGCATCGGCGAAGTCACCGATGCTCGGCCCGTCGTCGCCGCCGCACGCTGCGATTCCCAGGCCGCAGGCTGCGATCGCAGCCACGACTCGTGTCGTCCTCATGGTGGATCTCCTCTGCGCTCGTTGGTGTGTCGCCAACGCTAGATCCGTCGCCAGCCGCGATGAGGCGGATTTGGATGGTCGAGCGGTCGGCGAGGGAGTGATAACTGTCGTTCTGCACTCACGTTTCCCCAACTCTGAGGCACCCCTGTCGTACACTTGTTCGTATGACAGGTTCGTTGATCGCCGGGTGTGTGGAGGAGCTCGACCGGCTCGCCGACCCCACACCCGCGGTCACCGCCGCAACGCGTGGGATGCGCCGCCAGCGCGCCGAGCAGCTCGACGAAGTCCACGCCATCGTCCAGCGCGGCGAGTTCTACACACTCGGCTACCGCTCCGCCACCGACTGGCTCTACCAGACCACCGGCGAAGGAATCGGCCACTGCAAGGTGACGTTGCAGTTGGCTGAACGCATCCAACACATGCCACTCATCAAGACGGCGTTTGCCGCCGGCCGGATTCCCGAAACCAACCTGCGCTCCTTGGCCGACGCCTGGACCCTCGATGTCGCCGACGTGTTCGAACGCGACGAGGCGATGCTGCGGTCATGGGCAGTCGACCTGCCGCACAAAGACTTCCGCTTCGTGCTCGACACCTGGCGCATGCGCGCCGACCCCGACCGAGAAGACAAGACCGCACAAGAACAGTTCGACTCACGCGCTCTGCACCTGTCGAGCCTGCTCGACGGGATGGGACGCCTCGACGGCACCCTCGACCCCGAAGCACTCGCCTTGGTTCGCGAAGCGATTCGCGCGTTGTCGCAGCCGTCGGACGGTGAGACGCGCACGGCGAGCCAACGCCGCGCCGACGCACTCACCGAGATGGCGAGGATCGCACTCGCGAACCTCGAGATCGTTCCCGGCAAGAAGCGACGCAAGCCCAAAGTGATCGCCACCATCGACTACGACGACCTCGCCAACGGCATGGGTGGCGGGGTGATCGACACCGACCACGACACCACCGTCGTCCCCGCCGAAACGATCCGACGGATGGCATGCGACTGCAACGTCCACCGCTACATCACCAACCCATTGGGCACCGTCATCGACTACGGACGCTCCCAACGAGTCGTCACCGACCCACTGTTCGACACCCTGCTCATCCGTGACCACGGATGCCGCTGGCCCGGCTGCTCCATCCCCGCCGGATCGTGCGACGCCCACCACGCACAGCACTGGCTCGACGGCGGTGAAACGAAGCCCGACAACCTGGTATTGCTCTGCTGGTTCCACCACCACCTGCTCCACGAGCAGCACTGGAGTATCGAGCCCCTCGGGGCCGGACACTTCACCTTGAACTCACCACACGGCACGTCGCAGATGCTGCGTCCGCCCGTGGTCGGCCTCGCCCCGCCGACTCGAGCACCGCTGCCCACACAACCGCAGCTCCCCCTGCCCGGCGACGCGAGTTGAGCTCAGATGACCTCACTTCACCCTGCCCACACAGCGAGCCGGTCCTGATCGTCTTGCCCCACCTCCGACGCAACCAGCGTCGCCGGAAGCGCAGCCCCGGTGGCCCAACGCCGCGGGTCGAGTTCGACAGACGTCCCCGCGATCCACCCGTGCGACAGCTGCCCGGTTCAGCCCCGTTTTCCTGGCGCCCGCTCCACCCGCAAGCCCTCGATCGGCCAGCGGCGCGCTACACGGTGACGCGGACGGCAGGATGAGGCGATGACGGCTGCTGCCACCGAGACCTCCACGCTGCGCGACGTGTTGCGGTGGCTCCTGGGCGGCGTGCTGCTCGCCGCAGGCGTCAGCCATCTGACGACGCAGCGGGACGAGTTCCAGGCTCAGGTGCCGGACTGGTTTCCCGTCGGCGACGACCTGGTCGTGATCGTTTCCGGCGTGGTCGAGATCAGTCTCGGGCTCGCGCTGATCGCGCTCCCCCGACACCGGGCGATCGTCGGCACCATCGCCGCCGCCTTCTTCGTCGTCATCTTCCCGGGCAACATCGCGCAATGGGTCGAGGGCACCGATGCGTTCGGTCTCGACACCGACACCAAGCGATTCGCCCGGCTGTTCTTCCAGCCGGTGTTGGTGGCGTGGGCCCTGTTCTCGACCGGCGCGTGGACTTACCTCAGGCGAGTTGCTGCTCGATAGCTGCGCGCAAGACGTGTTCGGGCTGTGCTCCCACGACCCGATCGATCACGTCGCCGTCACGGACGAACAGGAGCATCGGAATGCTCGACGCCGAATAGCGCTGCGCCGTCATCGGTGATTGGTCGACGTCGACCTTCACGACCTTGAGGGCGCCGGCGAAGTCCTTCGACAGCTTCTCGAGGATCGGAGCGACCATCTTGCACGGCCCGCACCAGGGCGCCCAGAGGTCGACGAGCACCAGACGCGACGTGTCGATGGCAGCGGAGAAGTCACCGTCGGTGGCGTCGACGAGCCAGGGCAGATCGGCATGGCACTTGGCGCACGTCGGCTTCCCCGACGAACTCGACGGCACCCGGTTCTTCGCGTGGCACGAGGGACAGGACACGATGTTTCCGGCCATGCACTCAGTGTACGAACGCTCAGACTTCGTCGGCGCGCTCGACGAAGGCGCAGAGGGAGCCGATGAGTTTCATGTCGTCGACCGACTTCGCTCGCGTCGACAGCAGTGACTCGGTGCACACCAGGTAGGCCAAGCAGCGGGCTCGGCTGATGGCGACGTTGAGTCGGTTGCGCGAGAACAGGAAGTCGGCGGCGCGAGACATCTGATCGGACGACGACGTCGCCATCGAGAAGAACACGACGGCCGCCTCGCGGCCCTGGAACTTGTCGACGGTGCCGACGTCGACCTTCGCCAGGCGCTTGTGACTGGAGAACACCTCGTCGATCAGATGCACCTGATCGTTGTAGGGCGCGACGACCATGAAGTCCTTCGGCCGGAGCTTCTCGACGTTGCCGTACTGATCGGTCCACGGCGTGTTCATCAGCCACCGGATCTTCTCGGCGATCAACTGCGCCTCGACCTCCGAGGAGGTGGAGCAGCCATTGTGCGTCGCTCGCAACCAGCGCAGACCGGTGCCGCCGATCTCGGTCGACTGTGCGTCGCACGACGGGTCGACGCCGAGCCGCCCCTCGTAGGTGATGTCGGAGATGAAGCCGCTCACGTCGGAGTGCATCCGCCACGTCGTGTCGAGGAACACGCCGCGGTCGGGTCCGATCGTGGCCTCGCCGTCGAGCAGGTGTGAGAGCGCGCTGGCTCCCGATCCGTTGGGATGCGTCGCCTGCGACACCTGCGGGAGCTGCTGGGGGTCGCCGAGCAGGATCACGCTCGACGCCGAGATCGCCGCCGCCATCGTGTCGGCGAGACCGAGCTGGCCGGCCTCGTCGACCACGAGCACGTCGACCGGTGCATTGCGCATCGCCGTGCTCGCGAAGAGCCACGAGGTGCCGCCGATGATGTCGTACGGACCGTCGGCCACCGATGCGTTGTCGTTGACGTACGAGATCGACTCGACGTGCCCACCGTTGTTCTTGTGCACGGCGCGCAGCCCGTCGAGGTCACCTTCTTCGACGAAGTGTTCGACCACGGCACGCATCAGGTTCTCGATCGCGAGGTGGCTCATCGCCGTCACACCGACGCGCTTGCCACTCTTGACCAGCGCTCGAATCAGCCGGGCGCCCGTGTAGGTCTTGCCGGTTCCGGGCGGCCCCTGCACCGGCACCACCGACACGTCGAGATGCTGCGCCCACTGCGAGATGTCGGCGACATCGGGTGCGAACACGCCCGACGCCGGACCGTGCCCTGCGGTGAACCGCGGCGGTTCGCGGCGCAGCAACGCGTGCGCCGGGGAGTTCGCTGCGCCGGCCAGCATCTGGTCACCGAGGGTCTCCAACGCGTCGAGCTTGGCGCCCTCGTTGAACCACACCCAGTGCACGAGGCTCGTCGGCATCGCACCCGACTCCTGGTGGTCACGCGTCCAGGTCAGGCGCAACTCGCGTGCGTCGTGGTCGATCGCCTCGACCTTGTAGAAGACCCATTCCTGCTCGCTCAGCGCGACGATGAGGTCGGAGCCGCGTCCGATGTCGAGGTCGATCGGCTGCTCCGGGAAGGTGAACACCGCCGCAGGCCACTTACGCTTCTTGCCGCGCGCGTTGAACTGATCTTCGAGCTCTTGGAACTCGAGGTCGACGATCGCGCTGGGCGCCTCGCGACGGTCGGCCACATCGGCGACGGCGAGGCGGTAGACGTCGGCGGCGACGGCCCGCCGCTCACGACGCCAGTAGCCGAGCAGGTCGCCCATGAGATGTTCGGGGGTGCCGGGGCCGAACGCGTGAAGCGCCTCGATCCGCTGGTCGCGTTCCTCGTCGTGCTCGATCACGTCGAGCACGGCCGGGCGCCATGCCGCGTCGGCGGGGCGTTGCGCCACCAGCCAGTCGCGCACGTCGCGGGTGGCGCGCACGTCGTCTTCGTTGTAGTCGGCGATGCGGCGAAGCGTCTCGGGGTCGGCGTCGGTCATCCACCGCTCGTACTCGACGACGGCGCCAGCGCCCTGGTCGATGTCGTGCCCGCGCTCGTATTCGGTGAGCAGTTCGACGTGCTTGAGCCCGTACGACTCGGCGCCGAGCATGATCGATCCGGTCACGATCGGGAACAGGTCGACGAACGCGCCGGTCGCGATGAGTTGTTCGAGCACGAGTTCGCGGACGCCGTGGTCGGTCGTGAGGCGCTGCAGTGAGGTGCGCTCGGTGTGGTTGTAGTGGTACACGTGCATGCCCGGGTACTCGGCTCGGCGGGCGACGATGTGATCGATCAGGGCTGCGGTGGCGGCCGCCTCTTCGTCACGGTCGTGCGCCCAGAACTCGACGAACTCCCAGTCTTCGGGATCGGACGACACGCGCTGGATCAGCCCGAAGAGGAAGAACAGTCCCTCCTCCGGTGACCAGAACGGGTGGCCTTCGAAGTCGAGGAAGATGTCGCCCTCGTCGGGCTCGGGCAGTTCGGCCCAGCCCGATGCGTCGACGAGGGGTTCGAAGACGGGCCGCCCACCCTCGGCACCGCGCGACTCGATCTGGAGTCGGGCCTGGTCGGCGAGCTTGGCGAAGCGATCGGGGTCGACGTCGGCGGGGGCTCGGGTCGCGTTCGCGAGTGCGGCCATCGTGTCGATGTCGGACGCGGCCAGGGCGTCGCGGTCGGCGCGTCGAGCCCCTGCGACGAAGACCAACGAGTCGGCGGCGCGCCACTCGTCGTTGCACACCTGGTGGAATTCGCAGAAATCGCAGTGGCTGCACTTCTCGGCGACCGTCTTCGACGGCTTCTCCAGCGCCCGCCACAGCGCGCCGCGGATGCGGCGCCAGTACGGGTCGACTTCGGCCAGTCGAATCGTCTCGAGGACGCCCGACCCGAGTTCGAGATGGATGTGTTCGCCGCGTGCTCCGGTGAGCGCTTCGACCGCGTCGGCGTAGAAGCAGAGTTGCAGCACATGGCCGGGCTTGGCTTCGGCGCGGGCCAGTTTCGCGTCGACCGCTTCGTAGTGGTCATCGACGCGGATGAGGAAGTCGGCGACGCCACGCACACCGTCGTGGACGAGCGGCATCTGGTAGATGACGTCCCAGCCGTCGGCCATCGGGTTGCCGACGCGGGCCACCCACGCCTCGAAGCTCTCGCCGCGTTCCTGCTCGGGGACTCGGAAGATCGACTTGCCGGCGGCTTCGTAGCGGGCCAGCACGGCGTCTTCGTGCGCCTGGCCTTTGGCCATGAGCATGTTGGCCATCTCGCCGAGGCCGCCACGTTCGAACGTCAACTCGCCCGACTCGACGAGTCGGTGCAACGTGAACGTGTGCGTGCACTCCAGCCATGCAGAGATCTTGGATGGGGAGATGAGGGCGACCACGACACCCAGTGTGCTCAGCGAAATCGCGTTCCGTCGGATCGCGCCGACCGCGCCGAGGTCAGCGGTGGAACTCGACGGCCAGGGCGACCGGCCCGTCGACGACGAGGTGGTGCGGGCGAGCCGGCGGAATCACCTGTGACTCGCCGGCCGACACAGTGCGCACCGCGTCGGGATCATCGTCGAACACGAACCCGACCGACCCCGACGCCACGACGAGGCGACCCCACACGCCGTCGGCGACGAGGTGTGCTTTGCGCAGCGCCGCAGGCACCGTCGTCTCGTCGAACGTCGGCGTCGTTCGTTGCAGGGTCAATCCCTCGGGAAGTTCCATCAGCGCGATGCTCGCACGAATCGTGCGGCGGCAGCAGTGATCGCTGCTGCGGCAAGGCCGACAGCGGCGACCGCAGCGATGTGCTTGGCGACGTCGCCGGACTGCATGCGTTGCTGGTCGCGGTGGAGGATGCGACCGGCCGAGTTCTGGCTGAGGATCGAACCGGCCGACCCGATCGACAGGATCGAGCCAGCGGACCCGATCGACAGGATCGAACCGGTCGAGGCGATCGACAGGATGGAGCCGGTCGAGGCGATGGATGAGATCGACCCGACCGATGCGACCGACATGATCGAGAACGCTGACGCCGTCGAGCGCAGGCTGTTGAACGACATCGCATCATCTTCGCACCCTGGGTGGCAGTGCGTCACGGAGCGTCGACTTCTCGCCTCAAGAGCGGCGGCCGCCGTGCCGATACCGACATCATGGACTCCGAGCCCAGCGGGCATCAGCTTCTGCAGGAGCGGCTCGGTCGCCGCAACGTCGCCATGCAGGTGGTCCGCATGTTCGTCGGGTTGACCGCCGCGTTCGTCGTGGCCCGCAGCCTCGTCGAGCTGTTCTTCGACACCGGCGCGAACTCGAACGGGCGGCTCGCTGCCGAGCTGTCGATCCACCTCGTGCTCTCCCTCGGTGCGCTGACCGTGTCGTCGGTGATCCCGATCCGCAACCGCAACCTGGAGATCGCCGAGATCATCGCCAGCCACCAGCGGCACCTCCAAGCGCACGCCAAGTCGCAGGGTTTCCACCGCGACGTACAGCAGGCCTTCGACATGGCCGAGACGGAAGACGGGCTGTTCGAGATCGCCGGCGACGCGTTGGCGGTCGCTCATGCTGGACCGTCGGAGATCCTCGTGGCCGATTCGAGTCAGTCGCACATCGACCGCAGCACGGTCGGCAACGGGCACGACGCTCCTGGGTGTGGTGTGTCGACTCCCGGCTCGTGCCCGGCGGTGCAACGCGGGCAGACGCTCGACTTCGACGACCCGAACGGTCTGGCCGCGTGTCCGCGGCTGCGCGAGCGGAGCCTTCCCGACGGGGTACGTGCGACGTGCATTCCGATCGCCGTGCTCGGGGCTCCCGCCGCCGTGCTCCACGCGCTGCAGGAGACGCCGGTCGACGACCGTGACCTGAAGATCGCCAAGACCCAACTCGAGGATGCTGCGGTCACGTTCGGGGCCCGGCTCGGAATGATCCGAGCGATGCGGCAGTCGCAGTTGCAGGCCGACACCGATCCGCTCACCGGGCTGCTCAACCGGCGAGCGACCGAGAATCTGGTGCGGGGCCTGCGCCGCGACGACACACCCTTTGCCGTCGCCATGGCCGACCTCGACCACTTCAAGCAGCTGAACGACACCTACGGCCACGACACGGGCGACCGAGCCCTGCGACTGTTCGCGCGTGTGCTGCAGAACACGGTTCGCGAGAGCGACATCGTGTGCCGTCACGGCGGCGAGGAGTTCGTCATCATCCTTCCGGGTGCCACCGTGATCACCGCCGCTCCGGTGCTGCATCGACTTCGCGAGCGGTTGGCCGACGCGCTCGGCACGGCCACCGTCCCGTCGTTCACGACCAGCCTGGGGCTCGCCGATTCGACGACGAGTCACGACTTCCAAGAGATCCTCGATGCCGCCGATCAAGCGCTGATGCGGGCAAAGGCCGAAGGACGCGACCGCCTTGTGGTCGGCGACTCCGCCGCCTACGACACGGCGCCGCTCACCTGAAGCGTCGTCGGGCTTGACACCTGACACGCTCTCCACTTATATACAACCATATGGTTGTAGGTACTGAACTGTCCGACGAGGAGGTCGACCGCGTCTTCCGGGCGCTGGCCGATCGGACGCGGCGCGACATCGTTCGCCGCACCCTCCTCGGCGAGGCCTCGGTGAGCGAGCTCGCCGGCGACTACGACATGAGCTTCGCCGCCGTGCAGAAGCACGTCGGGGTACTCGCCGAGGCCGGCCTCGTCACCAAGCACCCGAACGGGCGCGAACGAATCGTGCGCGCCGCGCCCGACCAGATCGCCCGCGCCCGCCGTCTCCTCACCGAACTCGAACAGCTGTGGCACGCACGCTTCAGCCAACTCGACGCCGTGCTCGCCGAGCCCGACGCCTGACTCAGAAAGAACCCGACATGCCCATCACCTCTGTCACGTCCGACCCCGACGCGCTGACCATGACTCTCGTCGGCGACTACGCCTGCTCGGTCGAACGACTCTGGAACGCGTGGGTCGATCCGCGCCAGATCGAGAAGTTCTGGGGGCCGCCCGAGTGGCCCGCCACGTTCACGCGCCACGACATGGTCGTCGGCGGCCGCTCCGACTACTTCATGACCGGACCCGACGGCGAGACGTCGAGCGGGTACTGGGTGGTCGAGGCGATCGAGCCACAGCGTCGCCTCGTCACGCGCGACGGGTTCACCGGTGACGATGGCGAAGCCAACGATGACATGCCGTCGATGACCATGGAGATGACGTTCGAGAGCACGCCCGACGGCTCGCGCTTCACGTCGGTCACCACGTTCCCGAGCGTCGACGCGATGGAGCAGCTCGTGGCGATGGGCATGGTCGAGGGAGCGACGGCTGCGTTCGGTCAGATGGACGCCGTGCTCGCCGACCTCGCTTCGTTCGCCGCCGGCTCGCTCGATCTCACCGAACTCGACGACACCCGAGTGCGTGCGAGTCGGGTCATTCGCGGCACGGTCGAGCAGGTGTGGCAGGCGCACCACGACGCGGCGCTGATCCGTCAGTGGATGCTCGGCCCCGATGGTTGGACGATGCCGGTGTGCGAGCCGGCGGTCGAGGTCGGCGACTCCTATCGCTATGGCTGGGAGTCGGACGACGGCGAGAACGCCTTCGGATTCGAAGGGACACTGCTCGAGGCCGACCCGCCGCAGCGATCGGTCACCACCGAGCGCATGGCCGGCACCGACGGGCCCTCGACGCGCAATGAGATGACACTGCACCCTGTCGACGGCGGCACGTTGCTCACCGTGGTCATCACGTACCCGACGAAGGAGCTGCGCGATCAGATCCTCGCCACCGGGATGGCCGACGGGATCGAGACGTCGTACGCACGCCTCGAAGCGATCATCGCTCCCTGATACTCTTGGCGTCGGCGAGATGCTTCGCCAGACCTTCGCACCGGCGCTCGCACCACCGGCTCATGGAGGCAAAGGGCACCTCGAGTGCTCGGCATCGGGTCGACCATCTGATCGGTCGCGCCGAGTGGCTGGGACGTGCGAGGTCCGCTGCGGCGGCGCGCTGAAAGCAGACATCATGACCTCCAACGCCTCCTTCAAGAAGCGCATCCGCGCTCGTATGGCCAAGACCGGCGAGCGCTACGGCGCGGCCCGGCGCGTCCTCATCGAGCAGGCCGCATCGTCCGGCTCCCGCAAGCGGGTGTGGGTGACGCCACCCGAGCAGTCCGGCGAGTCGGTGCGGGAGCACACCGGCAAGGGCTGGGACGAGTGGTGCGATCTGATCGAATCGTGGCCCGAAGCCGACCAGGGTCACGCCGCTGTCGCCGCCCGCGTGCTGGCGGAGTTCGACGTGACCGGGTGGTGGGGGCAGGGCATCACCGTCGGCTGGGAACGCATCACGGGCCGGCGACTCGTCAACCAGATGGCGGACGGCACGTTCACCGCAGCGGTGTCACGGACCATCACCATCGACGCCGATGCGTTGCGAGCCATGCTCTACGACGATGCCGATCGCGCCGATCTGTTCGGCGGCATGGCGTCGGAGATGCGGTCACGACCCGGCGTGAAGATGCCTCGCATCCGGCTCGACGTCGGCACCGTCGGCATCGCCATCGAGGAGAAGGCCAACGGCCGAGCCACCGTCACCGTGTCACACGAGAAGCTCACCGAGCCAGCCGACGTCGATCAGTGGAAGCCCTTCTGGACCGAATGGCTCGAAGCCCTCGACGACGGCTGACCGAGCGTCCCCTCCCGCGAGTATTCGAGCGCACCGCTCGCGAGACCCATCTAGGGTTTGCGCGATGCGCCGTTCACATCGAGGTCCAGCCGTCGTGGTGTCGCTTACCCTCGCCCTCGTGGCGTGCGGTGGGAGTGATTCCGAAACGGAACCAGCAGATCCGGAAATGGAGGCGTCGGCCGAGCCGGTAGAAGCGGAACCAGAGGCCGAAGACAGCGGGGCCGGGGACGCCAATCTCGGAACCGCCACGATCACCGTCGAGCCGGAGGGCCGGACCTTCGACGTCACCGGTGAGTGCGAGCTGGCTCGGATGGGCTTCGAAGAAGGCGCTGTCGATGACGCTGCGTCTCCGGGTGTGTCGGTGTCGATCGCCTTCGACAACGCGACCACCGAACCCGAGGCCCAGTTTCCGTTCAACATGACCGCGGTGACCTCGGTGACCGACGACGGTACGTTCCCGGTGCGCAGTCGCGGTGGCCTCGACAACACGTCGGTGATGTTCACCGGCGTCGGGTCGGCCGAGGTGATCGAAGCGGACGGCGTGTACGGCATCGTGCGCTTCGTACTCACCCTCACGCAGGATGGGCCGATCACCGATCGCACCGGCCCTCCGGTGTTCGACGACCAGCCTGCCGAGCGCACCATCACCGGCGACATCCCCTGCACCATCGGCATCCGCTGAGCAGCGGTTCGGCTACAGCAGGGAGCCGACGACGTCGACGACGATGTGGCTGCTGATCGGACCGGTCCGGATTCTGATCTTGCCGTCTTGCATCGCGGTGATGACGTTGTTGCCGACGTCTTGGCCGGGTTCGGTCGAGTTGACCGACGCGTTGCCGGGCCACTCGATGCCGTCGCGGAACACCGCGAGGTAGCCGCGACCAGTGACCTGCACGGCGGTCACGTTGATCACGGCCGCGGTTGCTGCCGCCTCGACGTACGACGACAGGTCGACGACCACTTCCGCGTTCGGCCCGATCTTGCCGGTCGTGCGGGTGTCGAGCGCTCTGGGGTCGGCACCCGTGTAGGGCACGTACGCGGGCGTCGGCTCGGCGGCCATCGCGGCCGGAGGCGCGTATCCGACGGTCATGCCGTACACGGAGTCACCGACGCTGCAGAAGGCGCGGACCGTGTAGGTGCCATCGTGCTCGAGAAGCGCGTCGACATCGAGAGTCTGCGTCTTGGCGCCACCGCCTCCATCGAGGGTGGTGGGGGTGGTCACGTTCGCGATGGTCCCGGTGAGCGTTCGGCGCGCGATCGAGATGACCGGCGTGCCCTGGTAGCCGATGTTGAGCTGCCTGACCGACGATCCGATCGGAATCGTGAGCGGCGCATCGAGGTAGTTCGGTGCCGGCTGTGGCTGCATGCCGGTGAGCTCCTGATACAGCCGATAGGTGGTCGATGCGGTGTCAGCGACGTGGAACGCGAAGGCGTCGAGGGTGATGTACGACAATCCGTCGACCGGCGGCGAGACCGCGTGGTGCAGTGCGGCCGGGCCGGCGCTGACGGCCTCGCCGCGGGCCAGCGCAGCCAGGCTCGCGCCGCTCAACACCGCCGCCGCGCCGAGCACCGATCGCCTGGAGAGCCCCGCGTTCGATGCGGAGTCTGGCAGCGGCACCTCGTGGTTGTTCTTCGCATCGTTCGTCATGCAACGCTCCTTCTCACTCGGGATATCGGACGCGCGCGAACGTACACCTCTCACGATGACCCGATCTCCGATATTCGCGTGCCGCCATCTCTGGCATGGCACGACGCGCGGACGACTCCGGCACCTCGTTTGACGAGCTGCGCACCTCCCTCTGCGACCTCCCCACCACCCTCGACGACGCACAGATCTCCGACGGCCACGATCTGCACGTTCACTCGCGCCGTGCGGCCCGGGTCGCGGTCTCCACCCCGCCCCGAGATCAGAAGCGCCTGACATCATGGTTGACGATCGAACACCTGTTCGATACAATGTCATCATGACTCCGATCACCATCGGGAGGCGGGCGGCCGGTGTGGCTGCGGTGCTCGCTGATGCGAATGCCGAGCGCGAGCACGTCGCTTCGGCGTTGATCGATGTGCGTTCGATTCGGGCGTGGGCCGATGCACAGGAAGCCGGCTTGATCGCCCAGCTGTCACGGGTCGATTCGTTTCCCGAGGCGACCATTGCCGACACCAATCGCTGCTCGGTCGGTGCGGCCACCAAGACCAAAGAGCGATCCGACACCTTGGCCGCCACGCCCACGCTCGCCGATGCGCTCGCCGAGGGTGCGATCACCGCCGGTCACGTCGATGCGGTGACGCGTGGGTCGAAGCGGCTTGACGACGAGCAGCGCGCCGAGTTCTTGGACCGTGCTGATCAGCTCGCGGGTGTTGCCGAGCACGGCACGATCGAGCAGTTCGGCAAGCGGCTCGACCTGGAGATCAAGAAGCTGCAGTCCGACGACGGCGACGACCGGCTCACCCGCCAGAAGAAGAACACTCGACTGTCGACATGGATCGACCTCGACGGCATGTGGAACATCCGCGGCAAGTTCGACCCCGTCACCGGACTCCGCCTCGCCAACAAACTCGACGCTGCCACCCAATCCTTGTTCGCTGAGCGGGTGCCAGAGCACTGCCCGACCGACCCGGTCGAGAAGAACAAGTTCCTCGCCGCCCACGCACTCGCACACCTCGTCGACGGCAAGGCCGGCCACGCCGCGAGCGGCCGGCCCGAGTTCGTTGCGGTCATCGACGCCGATGCGCCTCCGTCCGCTGCCGGGCCTGCGGTCGAGTTCAACATCCCCGTCGAACTCCCAGCACGGGTGCTTGCCGACCTCGCCGCGAGCGCCGATGTGATCGGCATCGTCGTTCGCAACGGCGTTGTGCTCCACGCGCCAGGCAATCTGAATCTCGGTCGTTCGACTCGGCTCGCGAACCGGGCGCAGCGTCGAGCGCTACGAGCCCTGTACGGGTCGTGTGCCATTCCCGGCTGCACCACCAACTACGACCGCTGCAAACTCCACCACGTCGTGTGGTGGCGCAACGGGGGCCGCACCGATCTCGACAACTTGCTTCCCGTGTGCGCTGTGCACCACACCAAGATCCACAACGACGACTGGATCATCGAACTCGGACCGAACCGCGAGCTCACACTCACCCTCCCCGACGGTCGCATCCGCTGCACCGGCCCGCCAGGCCGACAAACCGCCGCCTGATCCGCAGCGGGTCGGGCACGCCAGCCACCCCCATTCAAGTGACGTCACACACGTGCCGAAACACTGCGAGTGGCACAGTTCCGTCCGTCTCTCGATGAGCTCAATCATCTCGTCACGCCGCTGAACGACGGCGAACGTGAGACCGCGCGGGCGCTCGAGACGCTCGATGACGGTTGGACCGTCTACATCCAACCGCGTGTCGGCCCCGACCTTCCCGACTTCATCGCCGTCCACGACCGCTTCGGTGTGTGCGCGATCGAGGTCAAGGACTGGCGTCCGACGTTGTACCGACAACGAGACGACGGCGTCATCGAACACCGATCCCACGCCGGTGGCTGGACCGCGTGCGCGGAGCAGCCGCGGTATCAGGCATACCGCTACCGCACCAGCATCTTCGACAACCACTTCGCCACCCCCGACCAAGGGCAACACCCGACCGAGGCCGTGCGGGCCGTCGTCGTCTTTCCGCAGATGTCGAACGAGCAAGCACGCAAGCTCGTCGAACAGCCGTCGGTGACCGACGACGAGCACGGTGTCGCCGTGTGGGGCGGCGACGGTCTTCGCCAATCGATCGACCGGATCGTCCGTGGTCGCGGATGCACCACTCCCGTGTCGTCGTCATTGGCCCGATTGCGGCGCAGCCTGGCAGAGTCGTCGATCCTGACCGAACTTCGCCAACCAGCGCGACTCTCGCCGGACGCGGCCAACATCGAGCGCAACCCGTCCAACGCGCGAATCCGCCGGGTGCGAGGAGCGGCTGGATCGGGCAAGTCGTTCGGGCTCGCGGCGCGAGCGGCACGGCTCGCAGCCGACGGCAAGCAGGTCCTCGTGCTCAGCTTCAACGTCACGCTCACCAACTACCTCCGGACACTGGTCAACGCTCGCTGCCGGGAGTACGGAGCGAACCCGACACGGGTCACCTGCGTGAGCTTCCATTCGCTTTGTCGACGCATCGTCGACGATGCGGAGCGCACCGGTGTGCTGACGATGCGCCACCCCGACGTGGAGTGGTTCGACGAGATCGTCCTCCGCGCTCGCGAGGCGTGCGAACTCGGACACGCTCCTCGCTTCGACGCGGTACTCATCGACGAAGGCCAGGATTTCACGCTCGACTGGTGGAACCTCCTTCGTGAGCACGTCGTCGTCGACGACGGCGAGATGCTGCTCGTCGCCGACCCCACACAAGACGTGTACGAGAAGCGGTCGTGGACCGACGAGGATCAGATGCTCGGTGCTGGGTTCTCGGGACGCTGGACCAAGCTGTCCGGGTCGTACCGCATGCCCAGCGACCTCACCCCGATCGCCAACGCCTTCGCTGAGCGGTTCCTCCCAGGCGAGAAGCTCTCGGGAACGTGTCCCGAGGAAGACGTGGCCGACGAAGGCACCTCGCACTCACGATCGATTCGCCGCTGGCGCAACATCGACCGCCCGAGTGATCTCGGGACGGAGGTCGGCCGTGAGGTCATTCGACTCCTCGAAACGAACAAAGGGCTCGTTCTCTCCGACATCGCGTTCCTGCTCGAGAGCCATGACGACGGAATCCGTGCGGTCCACGAGATCGAGGCTGCCGGCTACCGGGTGAATCACGCCTTCGGCCGGACCAAGGCTGAGCGCGGGCGTCGGAAGCATCGCTTCTGGCCTGATGCCGATGGCATCAAAGGCTGCACGATCCACAGCTTCAAGGGCTGGGAGACCCCGACCCTCGTCATGGGCATCGGTGTGTCCATCGGCGCTCGCCGACTCGCCTACGTGTCGATGACCAGAGCCAAAGGCAACTGGACCGGGGCCCACTCGTACGTCTCGGTGGTCAACGCCGACCTCGGCATCGCGCCGTTCCAGTCGACCTTCGAGAAATGGGCGGCCCCTGTCGTCACCAGGCTCGAAGCACCGGCGATCGCCTGACGGCGAGACCGGCCGGTCAGTTGGCGAGTTCGGTGACGGTCTGGGTGGCGTCGATGAGCCAACCCGGAACCAGGCCGACCACGATCGTGAAGATCGCGGCGGAGCCGATCGCCAACGCGGCGCTGAGCGGAACGCTGACCGTCGGCGCATCCTCGTCGGCGTCGTGCAGCCACATGCTGATCATGATCCGCAGGTAGAGGAAGGCGGCGATGACCGCACTGACCATCGCGATGATCGCGATGGCGTAGCTGCGCTCTTCGACCGCTGCCTGGATCACACCGAACTTCGCCACGAAGCCCGACGTGAACGGCACACCCGCCTGCGCGAGCAGGAACACGGTGAAGGCGATCGCCAGCGTCGGGCGCCGCTTGGCGAGGCCCTTGAACGAGGAGAGCGACGAATCGTTGCCGTTCTGCATCGTGATGACGGTGACCACGCCGAACGAACCGATGACGAGCACCGAGTAGAGCAGCAGGTACAGCGCCACCTCGGGCAGCCCTGCACCGGGGTTCGACTCGCCGGCGGTGTGCGCAGCGGCTTCGACACCGACGAGCAGGAAACCGGCATGCGACACCGACGAGTAGGCGAGCATGCGCTTGACGTTGTCTTGGACGACAGCGAGCACCGAACCGATGACCAGCGACAGGACGGCGAGCACCCAGATGATCGGGCGCCAGTCGTCTCGGTAGAACGGCAGCGCCACGATCAGCACACGGATGATCGCACCGAACGCTGCGGTCTTGCCGACCGACGCCATGAACGCCGTCACCTGGGTCGGAGCGCCCTGGTAGACGTCGGGCGTCCACACGTGGAACGGAGCGGCCGCGACCTTGAAGCCGAGGCCGACCATCATCAACGCGACGCCAGCGAGGGCCAGCGCGTCGTTGTTCTCGTCGAAGCCGAGCGACAGGGCCTGCACCATCTCGTTGATGTTGGTGGAGCCGACGGCGCCGTAGACGAGCGCGATGCCGTAGAGGAAGAACGCCGACGCGAAGCCACCGAGGATGAAGTACTTGAGACCCGACTCGGCGGACTCGTCGGAGCGACGGTTCGACGCAGCGAGCACGTACAGCGCCAGCGACAACGTCTCGAGTCCGAGGAACAGGACGATGAGATCGTTGGCCGACGCCATGACGATGCCACCGACGGCGGCGACGAGATAGAGCGCGTAGACCTCGGGCCCGTCGTTTGGCGTGTTGCGGATCGCGTTGTCGGTGAGCATCGACACCAACACGACGGCGACGGCGATCGTGATGGTCGAGATCATCGCGAACGTGTCGAAGGCGATGGCACCGGCGACGAGCGTCGAGGTGCCCTCGTCGCTGATGTCGTCCCAGTTGACCATCGCCAACACGGCAGCGGCGCCGGCGATCGTGGCCGATGCTGCGGCGTACAGACCCTTGGGCCACTGCGGGGTGAGCGCCCCGGCGACCATGAGCACCAGTGCTCCGGCGACCATGACGATCATCGGGGACAGCGCGAACCAACCGACTTCGGGATGCACGATCTGCTCAGCTTGTGCGAGCACGGAAGTCATGAAGTTCATTCGCCGTGCTCCTCTCCCTCGTCGTGGCTTTCGTCTTCGTCACCGTGGTCGTCTCCGTGGTCATCGCCGTGCTCGGCTTCGAACTCGCCGCGCTGGGTACCGATGTCGGGTTGCGTCAGGCTGCTGTTCTCCTCGACGTGCGTGACGAGCACCTCGACCGACGGCTCGATGCGATCGAGCAACGGCTTGGGATAGACGCCCGTGAACACGATGGCGGCGATGAACGGCAGCAACACCATCGCTTCCTTGGCCCGCAGTTCGGGGAACGTCTTGTTGTCGTCGTCGGCCTCGCCGTGGAACACACGCTGGTACGCCCACAGCAGGTAGAGCGCCGCCAGGATCACACCGGCGGTCGCCACGACCGTCCACCAACGGGCGGACTGGAACGAGCCGAGCAGGATGAGGTACTCGCCGATGAAGCCGTTGAGACCCGGCACACCGATCGAGCTGAGCATGACGATCATGAAGCCGGCTGCGAAGATCGGCGCGACCGACTGGATGCCGCCGAGCTCGGCGATCTGACGGGTCTTGCGACGCTCGTAGATCCACCCGACGAACAGGAACAGCGCGCCGGTCGACACGCCGTGGTTGATCATCTGCAGCACCGAGCCGCTGATGGCCTGCGACGTGAAGGCGAACGTGCCGAGCACGATGAACCCGAGGTGTGCCACCGACGAGTAGGCGACCAGCCGCTTGAGGTCCTTCTGCATCGTGGCGGCGATGGCGCCGTAGATGATGCCGATGACCGCAAGCGTCAGCCAGAGCGAACGACTCCACACCGCCGCTTCGGGGAACAGGTAGAGGCCGAAGCGCAGGAACCCGTACGTACCGAGCTTGAGCATCACGCCGGCCAGGACGACGGAACCGGCCGTGGGGGCCTGCGTGTGCGCGTCGGGCAGCCAGGTGTGCAACGGGAAGATCGGGACCTTCACCGCGAAGGCGATGGCGAAGCCGAAGAACAGCCAGCGCCCGGTCGACGCAGCGAAGTTCGCGCCTTCGGCGATCTCGACGAGGTCGAAGGTGACCTTGCCCAGATCGTCACGAGCGAGCATCGCCGTGGCGATGAGGCCGACCATCATGAAGGCCGAACCGAGGAACGTGTAGAGGTAGAACTTCGTCGCCGCGTACTCGCGGTTCTCGTAGCCCCAGCCACCGATGAGGAAGTACATCGGGACGAGCACGATCTCGAAGAACAGGAAGAACAAGAAGAGGTCGAGCGACAGGAACGAGCCCATCACGCCCGCCTCGAGCATGAGCAGCCACGCCAGGTACGGCTTCTCGTCGTGGTGCGGGTCGATGCCCACGATCACGAGCGGGAACAGCACACCGGTGAGCACCACCAGGAACAGCGAGATGCCGTCGACGCCGAGGTGCCAGCCGATACCCCACTGCTCGATCCACGTGTGTTGCGACACGAACTGGAAGCCGGACTCGTCGGTCGAGAACTCCTTGAGCATCCAGATGCTCAACGCACCCGTCATGACCGACGTGAGCAACGCGATCAACTTCGCGTAGTCGGGGCGCGACTTCTGCGTGAACAGAATGCCGACCGTGCCGAGCATCGGCAGGAAGATCAGCGCCGACAGGAGTGGGAACGCGCCAGCCGAGTGGCCGGCGGCTTCAGCTGCAATCACAGAATTCCTCGAATCACGACGAACCAACCGAGGAGCAGCACGACGCCGATCCCGATCACGCCGGCGTACTGCCGGACGTAGCCGGTCTGGGCCTTGCGAGCCTGACCAGCGGTTTCACGAACCAATGTGGCGACACCGTTGACGGCGCCGTCGACGAGCTTGCCGTCGCCGTCGGCGACCGCCTGGAAGCCGGCGCGTCCGGGCTTGCCCATGAACCACGCGATGGCGTCGTCGTAGCCCCAACCGCGAGCCAGCAGGTCGGGCTCGATCGCCTTGAGGCGGCGCTTCTGATAGACGAGCCAACCCAGGAAGATGCCGCCGAGCGCACACGCCACGGCGATCGCGATGAGCAGCACCTTGTTGTCGTACGCCCACGTGTCGGTGATGATCGCTTCACCGATGCCACGCTCTTCGGCGCCTTCGCCGAACTCGACCAGCGGGTGCAGCCAGTCGAGCAGCTTGTGCTGCGCGTTCTTCGGGATGATGCCGAGCGACGGGAGCTGGATGATGCCGCCCACGATGGCGAGTCCGGCCAGCACGACGAGCGGCAACAGCATGAACGGCGGCGACTCGTGCGGCTTGAACTCACCGTGAGCGCCGTGCGTCTCGACCGGTGCGGGCTCGGTGGCCTCGTCGGTCTCGTCACCGGTGTCGGCGGTGTCGAGTTCGGCAGCTTCGGCTTCGTTGGCGTGGCTGCCCCACTTCTGCTCACCGAAGAAGGTCATGATGACCTGACGGGTCATGTAGAACGCGGTGAGGATCGCCGTGATGATGCCGAGGACGTAGAGCACCGGGCTCTCGGCGAGGGCGAACAGCAGGATCTCGTCTTTCGACCAGAAGCCGGCGAACGGCGGCACTCCGGCGATCGCGAGCCAGCCGATGATGAACGTGCCCGCCGTGATCGGCATGAACTTGAGCAGCTTGCCCATCTTGCGCATGTCTTGCTCGTCGTGCATCCCGTGGATGACCGAACCCGAGCCGAGGAACAGCAGCGCCTTGAAGAAGGCGTGCGTGATCATGTGGAAGATGGCGGCGACGTACGCGCCCGTACCGACGGCGAGGAACATGTAGCCGAGTTGCGACACCGTCGAGTAGGCCAACACCTTCTTGATGTCGTTCTGCGCGAGCGCGATCGACGCGGCGAACAGTGCGGTCAGTGCACCGACCCACGCGATGAGCATCGGCACCCAGTCGGCGGCAGCGCCGAGCACCGGGTTGATGCGCACCATGAGGAACACACCGGCGGTGACCATGGTGGCCGCGTGGATGAGCGCCGAGACCGGGGTGGGTCCGGCCATGGCGTCGGGGAGCCACACGTAGAGCGGGAGCTGCGCCGACTTGCCGACGGCTCCGAGGAACAGCAGTGCGGCGATGCCGGTGGCGGTCGCCTGCGTGAGCGTGCCGGCGAGCGCCGAGTCGTTGATGACTGCGTAATCGATCGAGCCGACCGCACCGAACGCGAGGAACATCGCCAGCATCACGCCGAAGTCACCGATGCGGTTGGTGACGAACGCCTTCTTGCCGGCGGTGGCGTTGGCATCCTTCGTGTGCCAGAACGAGATGAGGAAGTACGAGCACGTGCCGACGCCTTCCCAACCGAGGAAGGTGACGAGCAGGTTCGACCCGAGCACCAGCAACGTCATCGACAGGATGAACAGGTTGAGGTACAGGAAGAACTTCGAGAACTTCGGGTCACCGTGCATGTACCCGATCGAGTACAGGTGGATCAGCGCACCGATGCCGGTGACGAACAGGCACATGGTGATCGACAGTGGGTCGACCAGGAACGCCATGTCGATCTGCAGGTCGCCGACGGGCACCCACGAGAACAACGTCTCGGTGTGCGACCGCTCCTCGGCCGACATGCCGAGCAGGTCGAAGAAGATCGCGACGGCGACCACGAAGCTGGCGGCCACCATGGTGGTGGCGAGCAGACCGGCCTTCGGTTCACCGAGCTTGCGTCCACCGACCAGGATGAGCAGGAAGCCCAACAGCGGGAACGCGGGAATGAGCCACACGAGTTCTGTCATGGTCAGCCCTTCAGTTCCGCGAGGTCGTCAGCGTTGGCGCCGGGTCGGCGTCGGAGGATCGAAACGAGGATGCCGAGCCCGACCACCACTTCGGCGGCGGCGACGACGAGCACGAAGAACACCGCCGTCTGGCCGTTGATGTCACGGACGACGTCGTTGCCGACGAACTTCGTCGCCACGGCGACGAACGTGAGGTTGGCGGCGTTGAGCATCAACTCGATGCACATGAACATCACGAGCGGGTTGCGACGGACGAGGAGCCCGAACGCGCCGATCGAGAACAGCAGTGCCGAGACGATCAGGTACCAGGACGGTTCGATGGCAGCGATCATTTGCTGTTCTCCATCTCCATGCCTCGTGGCCACTTGCGGGTGAGCAGCACCGTGCCGGCGACGGCGACGATGAGCAGCACCGACGTGAGTTCGAAGGCGAAGACGTGGTCGTTGTAGAGGTTCTGTCCGAGGCGCTGGATGTTGGAGTCGCCGTTGAACGCGTCGTCGGTGAGCAGTTCGCGTCCGGGCGGCGCCACGTTGTTCTCGGTCAGTGCGCCACCGGCCTTGGCGACGGCAGCGACGATCAGCCCGAACAGGCCGACGGCCATGACTCCGGCGAGCGGGCGCTGGATCTTGATCGGTTCGACCGACAGATCGGCCGATTTGTCGACGCCGAGCAGCATGATGACGAACAGGAACAGCACGACGATCGCGCCGGCGTAGACGATGACCTGCACGGCGGCGAGGAAGTGCGCTTCCTGGGCGACGAAGTGCACGGCGACACCGAAGAGTGTGAGCACCATGCCGAGTGCAGCGTGCACCGGGTTCTTGAAGAGGATCACGCCGAGCGCACCGCCGAGCATCATGAGCGATGCGGCGAAGAAGACGATGTACTCGATGATCGTGGCGTCGGTGGCGGCGATCATCGTTTCACGACTTTCACGCCGGTGACCGATGCGTCACGCTCGGCCTGCTTCGGTTCGGGCGCACGGGTGCCGTGTCCGAGTTCGTTGCTCCAGCCGACTTCGCCTTCGAACGTGGCGTCGCCCGACGGTGACGTGGCGCGCATCCAGCCCGACGTGAGCACGTCGTCGCCTTCACGCCAGTCTTCCCACGGCAGCTTCTGGGGCATGCCGGTGTCGTCGACGACGAGTTCGGACTTGGTGTAGATCGCGTCCTGCCGGTTGGTGAAGCTGAACTCGAACAGCTTCGATTCGGTGATCGCCTCGGTCGGGCACGCCTCGACACACAGGTCGCAGTGGATGCAACGGAGGTAGTTGATCTCGTAGACGTAGCCGAAGCGTTCGCCCGGCGACGTGGGGTTGACCGGGTCGTTGTCGGCACCGCGCACGTGGATGCAGTTGGCCGGGCAGACACCTGCACACAGCTCACACCCGATGCACTTCTCCATGCCGTCCTCGTACCGGTTGAGGACGTGACGCCCGTGCAGCCGCTCGGGCTTGGGGATCTTCGTGTCGCCCTGCACCTCTTTGGCGTCGGTGCCCTTCTTCTTCGCGCGGCGACCGCCCGAGTACTCGGTGGTCACCTGCTTGCCGCCGAACAGACGATGCTGACGCATCGTGATGGCGAATCCTTCGAAGTAGCCCATCAGACGGGAGCTCCTGTCGTGTCGGCGAGTCGATTCTTGCGGCTGACCTTGAGCGCCAGCATGAAGAGGCTGATCGCCACGGCTCCGACGGCGACGCAGATCGCGGTGACCCGCACGCTGTCGCTCGAGCTTCCTTCAGGCGAGAACTCGCGGAGTGCGGCGAGCAGCAGGAACCAACCGAGTGAGATCGGGATCATGACCTTCCAGCCCAGATCCATCAACTGGTCGTAGCGGAGGCGAGGAAGCGTCGCACGGAACCAGACGAACATGTAGAGGAAGAGGAACAGCTTGAGGACGAACCACAGCGTGCCGCCCACGGCGCCGGCGAACCCGAACAGGTTGAAGTCGCCGAGCATGACCGGCTGCGGTCCGCCGAGGAACAGCGTGACGACGATGCCCGACATCGTGATGACGTTCATGAACTCCGCGAGGAAGAACAGGGCGAAGCCGATGCCGCCGTACTCGGTGTTGAAGCCCGACACGAGTTCTTGCTCGGCTTCGACGAGGTCGAAGGGCGGGCGGTTGAGTTCGGCGGTGACCGCGATGACGAAGATGACGAACGGGACGATGCCGGTGGCGACGATGTTCCAGTCGGCGAGGCTGTTCTGCGAACCGACGATGCTCGCCGTGCTCAGGCTGCCACTCGAGAGCAGCACGGCGGCGAGGCTCAGGCCGAGCGCCGCTTCGTACGAGATCATCTGGGCCGAACCGCGAACGGCGCCGAGCAGTGGGTACTTCGAGCCCGACGCCCAACCGGCGAGGATGACGCCGTAGACCGCGATCGACGAGCACATCAGCACCAGCAGGATGCCGAGCTGCGGGTCGGCCAACTGCACTCGCGTCACTTCACCGAAGATCGTGATCGTGCCGTCTTTGCCGTCGGAGAAGTCGCCGCCGAGCGGCAGCACGGCCCACACCAGGAACGCGGGCACGAACATCAGGTACGGCGCGAGCTTGTAGAGGAACGGGTCGGACTTCGACGGGCGGAACGTCTCTTTGAAGAACGACTTGATGCCGTCGGCGAGGGTCTGGAGCAGACCGAACGGACCGGCCTTGTTCGGGCCGATGCGGTTCTGCATGCCCGACACGACCTTGCGCTCGAACCACACCATGAACATCGTGCCGAGCAGTCCGACGACGAAGATGACGAGCACCTTCACCAGGACGATCAGCAGCGGCGTCCAGAGCAGCTCGCCTTCGAGAATGGGGTCAATCGCGAACATGGCTCACACCACCTCGATCTGGACGTCGACGACGGCGGCACTGGAGTCGATGATGTCTTCGACGTTGCCGCCGCCCTGATTGAACGGAGCCCACACGACGCCTCGGGCGATCGCGGGGTTGGCCACGACGGGCAACACGGCGGTCGCCTTGGGGCCGATGAGCTTGACGTCGCCACCTTCGGCGACGCCGAGCTGGTCGAGGTCGAGCGGGTGCACGTGAGCGGCTGCGCCCGGAGCGAGCTTGGCGAGCGAGTGCGACATCGCCGTGCCGATCGCCCGGTCGTACAGCTTGCGGCTGACCACGAGGCGGTAGTCGAAGCTGTTGCGCTTGAGCGCCGTGGCGCTCACGGCGGGCAGCTCGGCCGACTGCACCTCGGTCAACACGCCTTCGGTACCGGCAGCGGCGGCGCCGGCGATGGCGCCGAAGCCCGGCACGGTCTCGGCGATGGCGGCGGTGATGTCGTCGACCGTGACGACGTCGGTGATGTCACCGTCGACGTCGAGCATGCTCGCCAACTCGGAGGCGATCATCCAGTCGGGGCGGGCGGTTCCGGTCGTGGTGACCTTGGCTGCGAGCGAGGTGACCCGACCTTCGATGTTGGTCGTCGTGCCCGCCTTCTCGCCGTAGGCCGCGGCGGCCAGGACGACGTCGGCCAGCTTGCTCGACTCGGTCGGGTGCGTGTCGATCGACACCACCCGACGTGCGCCGGCGAGGGCTCGACGAGCCAGATCGGCATCGGGGCAGTCGTTGAGCGGGTCGGCACCGAGCAGGATCAGCAGTTCGAGCTTGCCGTCGGCGGCAGCGCGGAGCGTGGCGAGGCCGTCGTGGTCGCCGTCGGCCGGTGCCATACCGACCGACAGGGCTCCGACGACGTTGCCGCGGCGCAGCGCCGGCAGCACCTTGGCGTCGGGCACACCGGCGAGCAGTGTCGACAGTGCGGCGACCGTGGCGTCGGCCGATTCGGCGAGGTTGGGGCGACCGGCCACGACGACGACGTCGCCGCTGGCGATCTGCGCCTGCACGTCGGCGTCGGCGAGCAGTTCGGAGATCGACTCCGACTGGAGGCCGGGCTGATGGCGAACGCTCTTCCAGGCGTAGCGCGTGAGGCCGGTGTCGACCGCGGCGATCTCGATCAGCTTCGAGCGCTTCTCCTGCACGGCGTCGCGGAGACGCAGGTACAGGACCGGCAGTTCTTCCTTGATGTCGGGTCCGAGCACGATGATCGTGGACGCGTTGGCGGCCTCGTCGATCGTGGCGCGATTCAGGCCGAGCACTTCGACCGGGAGTCCGTCGCCGAGCTGGGCGTCGCGGTGGGTCACACCGAGCGCATCGGCGAGCTGTGACCAGGCGAACGCATCTTCGTTGGTGCCACGGGCGCCACCGAGGATGCCGATGCTCGATGGTCCGCCGGCGCTGAGCGCGGTCTGGATGATCTCGACGGTCGTGGCCATCGCAGCGTTCCACGACGTTGCGACCTGTCCGGCCTCGGTGTTGACCATCGGCTCGGCGAGGCGGTGCTCGGAGTTGACGGCCTCGAAGTCGAAGCGACCCCGGTCGCACAACCAGCCGTGGTTGACCGAATCGGAATCGACACCCTGGTAGCGGAGCAGCTCGTCACGGCTCGACTGGACGACGGTGCGGCAGCCGACCGAGCACGTGGTGCAGGTCGACTCGTTCTGGTCGAGGTCCCACGGGCGGGCCTTGAAGCGGTACGGCTCGGCGGTGAGCGCACCGACCGGGCAGATCTGCACGGTGTTGCCCGAGAAGTACGAGGCGAACGGCTCGTCGGGGAAGGTCATCACCTGCGTCTCGTTGCCGCGCTGGGTGAAGTGGATCAGCTTGTCGCCGGCCACCTCGTCGGCGAAACGGGTGCAGCGGTCGCAGAGGATGCAGCGCTCACGGTCGAGCAGCACGAGATCGGAGATGGCGATCGGCTTCTCGTAGTGACGCTTTTCTTCGACGTAGCGCGACTCGCCCGGACCGTGGCTGAAGGCCTGGTCTTGCAGCGGGCATTCGCCACCCTTGTCGCAGACCGGGCAGTCGAGCGGGTGGTTGGCGAGCAGCAGTTCGAGCATGCCCTCCTGGGCGCGCTTCGTGGTGTCGGACTCGGTGTCGATCACCATGTCGGGCGACACCGAGATCATGCACGACGGCTGCAGCTGCATGCCGCGGCCGGTGTCGACCTCGACGAGGCACTGGCGGCACATGCCGACCGACTTCATCCGCGGGTGGTAGCAGAAGTGCGGGATGTAGGTGTCGTGACGCTCGGCGGCGGCGATGACGAGCTCGCCCTTGCGAGCGTCGATCTGGCGTCCGTTGAGGGTGACCTGCACGACGTTGGGGTCGGGCTCGGGTTCTTCCTCGACGGCCTCGACCTCGTCGTCGACGGCGACGTCGCTGGCCTGCTCGGCGTGAGCGGCCTCGTCGTTGGTCGCGTCGGTTGCGTCGTCGGCGGTGTCCGCGGTCGTTTCGTCGTTGCTCATGATGCGGCCGTCACTGGGATCGAGATGCGCTTGGGTGATTCGGTGACCTTGGCGTCGAACTCGTCACGGAACAGCGTGAGTGCCGAGTGCAACGGAGCATACGCAGAGGGGCCGACGAAACAGATGGTGGTCATCTTGTACGGGAACGGCGTGGCTTCCAAACCGAGACGCTCGCTCGCGGCGTGAGGCATGTCACCCGGACAGATCGACTCGCCGACCTGGAACATCTGGTCGAGGTCGGCGGTGGTGCCGTGGCCCGAACACACGCGTTCGAGCATGCGCAGGAGCCAGGTGCCGCCTTCACGGCACGGCACGCACTTGCCGCACGACTCGTGGGCGTAGAAGCGGGTGAGCGTGAGCGCCGCTTCGGGGATGTCGGTGGTCTCGTCCATCACCATCACGGCGCCGGATCCGAGCATCGAGCCGGCCTGACCGGCTTCGCGTCCTTCGAACGGGATGTCGAGCTGATCGGGCAGGAACCACGGGGCCGAACCGCCGCCGGGCACGAAGGCCTTGAGCTCGTTGTCGTCACGGATGCCCTGGCAGAACTCGTCGCCGTAGATGATGTCGCGGAACGTCGTGGAGCCGTTGATGATCTCGTAGACCCCCGGGCGCTTGACGTGCCCGGAAATGGCGATCATGCGGGTGCCGGGCGAGGTCTCGGTGCCGATCGCCGTGTAGGCGGCCGACCCGTTGGCGGCGATGAACGGCAGGTTGGCCAACGTCTCGACGTTGTTCACGATGGTCGGCTGTCCGTAGAGGCCGACCGCGGCCGGGAAGTACGGCGGCTTGAGTCGCGGCATGCCCCGCTCGCCTTCGAGCGATTCGATCAGCGCGGTCTCTTCACCGACCACGTAGGCGCCGGCACCCCAGTGGAGGATGATGTCGACGCTGAAGTCGGAACCGAGGATGTTCTTGCCGATGTAGCCGGCGTCGTAGGCGTCGTTGAGCGCCGCAGCGATGCGCTCGTGCGCCAGCGCCATCTCGCCGCGCACGTACAGGAAGCACTGCGAGAGCCCTGCCGCGTAGCAGGCGATGAGGCAGCCTTCGATCAACTGGTGCGGATCGCGCTCCATGAGCAGGCGGTCTTTGTAGGTGCCGGGCTCGGACTCGTCGCCGTTGACGACGAGGTAGCGCGGCCACACGCCCTGCGGGGTGAAGCCCCACTTGACGCCGGCCGGGAACCCCGCGCCACCGCGACCGAGCAGCGTCGAGGCCTTGACCTCACCGCTCATCTCGTCGGGGGTCTTGGCGAGGGCCGCCTTGAGTCCTTCGTAGCCGCCGGTCGCCAGGTAACGCTCGAGGGTGTAGCTGTCTTCGTACTCGAATCGCGAGGTGACGATCTTCGGACGATCACCTTCGTAGAAACCGGGCGTGTAGTCACGCGTGATGGCGGTGCTCATGAGTTGCTGCCGTCCTTCTCGTCGCCGACGCTGACGCTGATCCATGCGGGATGCTCGGTGACGTCTTCGGGCGCCACGGCGCCGACCATGTTCGGGTGCGTGCGCTGGCGGTTGCGACCGAGCGTGCCGTGCGGCGGGATCTCGTCGTCGAGCTTGCCGGAGCGCAGATCGTCGATCATCTGATCGAAGTCGGCGGTCGTGACGCGGTAGCGGTGGCGGTAGTTGACCTGCAGTGTCGGCGCCTCGGTGCAGGCGGCCTGACACTCGGCGTGCTCGAGCGTGAACATGCCGTCGTCGGTGGTGGAGCCGCCCTTGATGCCGAGCTTCTCTTCGGCGTGGTGCATCAGCGCACCGGCGCCGAGCAGCGCGCACGACATGGTCTGGCACACGTTGATGACGTACTTGCCGACCGGCTCGAACTTGAACATCTCGTAGAACGTCGCGGTGCCGAGCACTTCGGCCGGCGTGATGTCGAGGAGTTCGGCGATGTGGCGCATCGCGTCGTCGGTGACGTATCCGTTCTGCTCCTGAGAGAGGTGCAGCAGCGGAATCAACGCCGACTTGGTGCGGGGGTAGCGAGCGATGATCTCGCGAGCGAGCGCGACGTTGGAATCAGTGAGACGAGACATTGGTTAGCGATCTACTCCACCCAGAACGGGGTCGACACTGGAAATGACGGCGACGGCGTCGGCGACGAGGCCGCCGCGCATCATGTGCGGCAGACATTGGATGTTGGTGAACGACGCGTCGCGCATGTGCATGCGGTACGGAGTCGGCGAGCCGTCGCTGGCGATGTAGCAACCGAGTTCGCCACGCGGGCTCTCGATGCCGACGTACACCTCACCCTCGGGCACCTTGAAGCCCTCGGTGAAGATCTTGAAGTGGTGGATCAACGCCTCCATCGACTCGTCGATGCGAGCACGCGGCGGCGGGGTGACCTTCTTGTCCTGGATGCGGTAGTCGCCTTCGGGCATGAGGTCGATGATCTGCTGCACGAGCTTCATCGACTCGCGGATCTCGGCGAGGCGGATCGCGTAACGGTCGAACGCGTCGCCGTACGAGCCGACGATGACGTCGAAGTCGAGCTTGTCGTACTCGAGGTACGGCATGTCACGGCGCAGGTCCCATTCGACGCCCGTGGAGCGGACGATCGGCCCGGTGGCACCGAGGGCGAGCGCTTCGCTCGGCGTGATCACACCGACACCCTGCAGACGCTCGCGCCAGATCGGCTGGCCGGTCATCAAGATGTCGTACTCGTCGAGCCGCGGCGGGAGCATGTCGAGCAGGTTCTGCACGCCGTCTCGCCAGCCGGCCGGAAGGTCGGCAGCCACACCGCCGGGGCGGATGTAGTTGTGGTTCATGCGGAGGCCGGTGACCTCCTGGAAGAACCGAAGCACTTCTTCGCGCTCACGCCAGCCGTAGATCATCATCGACACGGCACCGAGGTCCATGCCGTTGGTGGCCATGAACAGCAGGTGGCTGGCGATGCGGTTCATCTCGACCATGAGCATGCGGATCCAGGTGGCACGCTCGGGGATGTCGCCGGTGATGCCGAGCAGTTGCTCGGTCGCCATCGAGAAGGCGAGCTCGTTGTTGAACGGGCTCAGGTAGTCCATGCGGGTGACGTTGGTGCCGCCCTGCATGTAGGTGAGCGACTCGGCGGTCTTCTCCATGCCGGTGTGGAGGTACCCGATGATCGGCTTGCAGCGCAGCACCTGCTCACCCTGCAACTCGAGCATGAGTCGGAGCACGCCGTGCGTCGACGGGTGCTGCGGGCCCATGTTGATGATCATCGTCTGATCGTCTTCGGGGTCGTCGGGGAGGTCGCCGAGCTGTGCCGCTTCGGCCTCCGACATGCGCAACACCGAGCCGACCTCGCGCATCAGCTCCTTGGCCTTCGTCTCCGAACGCGGCTTGAGGAGCTGGTTCCCCTCGTGCGTGTTGGGGATGAAGACGGCGTAGTTCTCGTCGGCCAGGTGTTCTTCGGTGGTGGCCATCAGTTGCTCGTCTCCTTGAACTGCACCGGGATGCGACCGATCGCGTAGTCCTTGCGCAGCGGGTGACCGATCCAGTCTTCGGGCATCAGGATGCGCGTGAGGTCGGGATGGTCGGTGAACTCGATGCCGAACATGTCGTAGGTCTCGCGTTCGGGCGCTTCGGTGCCGGGGTGGAGGTCGAACAGCGACGCCACGACGGGGTCGGACTCGGGCACCTGAACGCGGACACGCGTGCGACGGCGGTTGCCGATGTCGAGCAGATTGACCACGACTTCGAACCGCTCGGGGGCGACGCCGTCGGGCAGCGGTCGGTCGAGGTGATGGAGGTAGTCGACGCCGCACAGGTCGACGCAGATGGTGTACCCGTCGTCGGCGAGCGCTTTGACCAGGTCGAGGTACTGCTCACGAGTGGGGTGGATGACTTCTTGTCCGCACGAGTCGGAGACCGCGCAGCCGTGGAGTTCGGTGACCGTGTCGCTCATGACGACGCCTTCGCACCGAGCAGGACCGGCGTGGCACCGGCGGTGATCTCCTCGACGTGGATGTTGGCACCGCCGCCGTTGGCGGCACGACGCTTCATGATCTCCTGGGTCTCGATCAGGCCGTGGAGCTGCTCGATCGCGTGGATGAGCGTCTCGGGCGTGGGCGGGCAGCCCGGCGCGTACACGTCGACCGGCACGACCTGGTCGACGCCCTGGACGATCGCGTAGTTGTTGAACATGCCGCCGGAGCTGGCGCACACGCCCATCGAGATGACCCACTTGGGTTCCATCATCTGGTCGTAGACCTGGCGAAGGACGGGTGCCATCTTCTGGCTGACGCGGCCGGCGACGATCATGATGTCGGCCTGACGCGGGCTGGCGCGGAACACTTCCATGCCGAAGCGGGAGATGTCGTAGTGCGCACCACCGGTCGCCATCATCTCGATGGCGCAGCAGGCCAGGCCGAACGAAGCGGGCCACGAGGAACGCGATCGCGCCCAGTTCACGAGGTCTTCGAGCTTGCCGGTGATGACGTTGTGCGTCAGCCCGCCCATCCCGTCGTCGAGCACATCGTTGACGATGCCCATGTGGGGTTTCTCCTTATGCGGCGGGTGCAGTTGATTCGTGGTCGGGTGACTCGTCGAGTCGTCCCTCGGTGCCGACCCGACGCACGGTCGAGGTCAGCGTTCGTTCCGGGGTCACCATCTTCGCTTCGGCGGACAGGCTGCGGTACTTCTGCAGCGGGCCCCAGTCGAGGCCGCCACGGGCGACTTCGTAGACGAAGGTGAGGAAGAAGATCACCGAGAAGATCAGGACCGCCCAGAACCCGTAGTACCCGAGCTCACCGCGTGACACGGCGTACGGGTAGACGAAGATGATCTCGATGTCGAACATGATGAACAGCATCGCGACGATGTAGAAGCTGACCGGGAACCGCTCTGGCGGTTCGCGCGTCGGCACGATGCCGCACTCGTACGGCGCCTCTTTGGCTGCCGACGGACGACTCGGCCCGAGGAGCTTCGACGCCAGGAAGCTCAAGACACCGAAGACGATGCCCAGCGCCATCAAGACGACGATCGGAAGATACTGACCCATCACGAACCAACCTAGGCGGTTGCGACGGCCTTCGCGTTTGCCAGATTCTCGTTGAGGATGCGCTCACGGCGGTGCAGGAGGTAACAGAGCGAGAGGAAGATCGCTCCACCGCCGATGGTGAGCACCACGGCCGGCTGGCGACGGGCGCCGAGGTCACGGACCATGTACACGTACTGGCGCTGACGGGTGTCGTCGATGGTCGGCGAGACCGGTGCACGGCCGTCTTCGACGCGGACCTGCACGTACGGCGCAGCTTCGACGACGACGTAGTGCGGCTCGTGCCAGAAGGCGAAGAAGTCGAGTTCGTCACGGCCGGCGATGCGCGGGTAGCGCTCGCCGCCGATGTCGAAGATGTCGGTGATGGCGTACTCGCCGGTGGCGAAGGCACCCGACTCTTCGAGGTAGACCGACGCCGACGCCTGCGCCTGACCGAACGCCGGCGACGCCGGGTCGAGCAGGACGTAGCCCTCGTCGAGGAGCACGTCGCTGACGAGTGCGGCTTCCTCGACGAACGTGGCGTCGTCGGGGACGGCCAGCGGCTCTTCGAGGATGCCGGCCGAGCGCAACGCTTCGGTGTCTTGGAGCACGGTCTGCCCGGGCACGGGCTGCCATGACGGGTCGGGGCCACGCAGGCCGATGCCGTAGATCCACCAGGTGGCGCCCATGAGCATCATCCAGCCGGCGAGGCCGGTGATGGCGACGAGGAACGCCAGGCGTGAGCCCATGTTCGTCGCCATGATCATGTAGATGGAGCCCATCAGGATCACCACGGAGATGATGACGGTGAGCAGTCCGCGAAGTTCCGGCTCCCAGCCGATTGCCAACAAGTTCATTTCAGATCACAGACTCCGTACGTATTCGACCACGGCGCGAATTTGCTCGTCGGTGAGCACTGATCCGAACCCGGGCATGCGGCCACTGCCTTGGGCGCTGAGACCATACAGCTTGCCGAACTCCGAACCATTCTTGATGAAGGCGACCATGTCGTCTTCGGTGGCGAAGTGACTGTTCGTCGCACCGCCGGTCAGGTTCCAACCATAGGCACCCTGTCCGGGAATACCCGGATCGTCGTAGCTCCACCCGATGGTGTGGCAGCGTGCGCAGCTGTACGCACCGGAGCCGAGCTCGAGGTTGAAGATGGCTTCGCCTTCGGAGACGCCGTCTTCGGCCATGGCCTGCTCGATCGCCGTCTGGATCTTCTCGGCTTCGCTGTCGGGCAGCACGCCCGAGGCGCAGAGCTGCTCGTCGAAGTACTCGTCGCCGCCGAGCTCGTCGTCGAGGCAACCCTGACGCGGGATCTGGATGCTCTTGAGGTACTCGATGAGCGTCTCGATCTGCTGGGTGGTCATCGGGCCACCGCCGATGGTGCCCCACGGCGACATCGGTGAGAACGGACGGCCGTAGTTGAGGATGAACTCGACTTCGGATTCGTCGAACTTGTAGAAGACCGTGTTGAGTGCGGGGGCCTTCCAGTTGACGGCCTCGACCGCATTGGTCACCGGGTCGGTGACGGTGAAGGGCGCGGCGCCGCCTTCGGCCGACATGCCGCCGTGGCAGCCGGCGCAGTTGAAGCCACCGTCAGCGGTGGGTTCGAACAGCTCCGAACCCCAGCTGGCGAATCGCTTGTCCCAGCCCTCTTGCGCTCCGGCCTGACGGCTCGGCTCGAGGATCCAGTAGAAGGGCAGACCGATCGTGACCACGACGAGGAGCAGCACACCGAGGAGCTGCATCCGCTCGAGGCGCGGGCCTTCGAGTTCTTCGTCGTCGAAGTACTGCTTGCGGTTGGGTGCCAGCTCGATCTCGGAGCCGACCTCGGCGCGACCCCCGACGACGTTGAACGCCGCGTAGACGATGAAACCGATGAGGATGATGACGAACGCCAGGCCGGCGATCGACGTGGTGGTGAGGCCGACCATCAGTGATCCCCACCACCGGTGCAGTGCGGACCTTCGGCTTCTTGACCGGTCGTGTTGACACCGATCGCGGGACCGGGCACCACGGTGCTCGTGTCGATCACTACTTCACCACTTCCAGAGATGGTCGTCGGGTGGCGGTCCATACCGCGTGGTGCGGGGCCCGCCTTCTTCTCGCCGACGCGGTTGTACTGCGAACCGTGGCACTGGCACTCGAACCACTGGCTCGTCGCGCACTCGGGCACACGGCAGCCGAGGTGCGGGCACTTCTGGCTGAGCACGACGATGCCGTTCTCCATCGCTTCGAGGAGGTTGGTCGGGTAGACGGTGCGAGCGATCGGGAGCGCTTCGGACGGGTACTCGGTGACCCACGAACGAGCCTCGGGTGCGTAGAAGAACCCGCCGCCCTGCTTGATGCCGTCTTTGATGGTGTCGAGCTTGCCGATCGGGACCGAGCCGCCGAAGCCGCCGCTGCCCGACGGCCACAGGAAGCCGACGAACGCCGCCGCTGCGAAGGCGCCGAGGCTGGCGGTCATGAGGGTGACGGTCGCCCGGTTGAAGAACTGGCGACGCGACACACCGATGACCTCGGGGTCGGGCGCCGTCCACGGAACGAGGGCGGCATCGTCGTCGATGGTGGCGAGGGCCGTGCCGGCGCCGCGAGCGGCTTCACCTTCGGCTTCGGCCACGGCGGCGGTGCGTGCGCCGTCAGCGGTTGCTGCGGCTTCGAAGGCGCGTGCGTCCTTGCGGCTCGCTTTGTCGCGGCTCTTGGTCTCGCCGGACAACGCGCCGGCACCGCGCACGTCGCTCCGTCGGGCGAGCGTCAGGAAGCTGACGGCGCCCAACACCACGACGGCGGCGATGGCGATTGCTATGACTGCTGCGGTACTCATGGGGGTAGTTCCTTTGCTGTCTTTCCTAGAGCTCGAAGAACAAGCCGTCGACCCACGGCAGGACGAAGTTGAAGCCGGGGCCACGGAAGAACGAGCCGATGATGACCAGCACGGCCCAGAACATGATGTGGACGGTCATGATCGAGGTGGCGAACTTGCGGTCTTCGGGCTTGTTCGACGGGTTGCGGTCGAGGTACGGCGTGAGGATCAGTGCGATCATGCCGACACCCGGCAGGGTCACGCCGGCGATCATCGGGTGGAAGTAGACCAACAGCTCCTGGAGGCCGAGGAAGTACCACGGGGCCTTCGACGGGTTCGGGGTCTGGTTGGTGTTGGCGAGTTCGAGCAGCGGAGCGTGCACGAAGATCGAGAAGATGAACGTGAACGCCGTCATCGCCAGTGCGGCGACGAACTCGGCGGCGAGGAGGTGCGGCCAGGTGTGGACCTTGTCGACCGGCGTCGCCTTGACGTCTTGGATCGTGCCCGACTTGACGACGGTGAGCAGGCGCTGGGTGTGGCCTCCGGGGCCCGCACCGATCGGCACGCCACCACCGGCAGGGCCGGCGGCCACGACGGCGCCGACCTTCTCGGCCACGGCGACCGCGCCGCCACCCTCTGCGGGGGCGTCGTCGGACTTGGCCTTGGCGGCCTGGCTCCGCTTCAGGAGGTGCTCGGGAATGCGCGAGTCACCGGCGGGCGCGGCGGCCTCGGCTGCGGGTTCTTCGGCCGGTTCGGCCTTTGCCTTGTCACGAGCGGCAGCCGCTCGCTTCAGCAGGTGTTCTGGGATTTCAGTCATCGGACGTTGCCCTCACACTTCCTTGCACTCATGATTCGTCTCCAGTCAAGCATCCGGATCACAACGGACCCGAAATACCACCGTCTTTACGCACCCGCCAGAAGTGGATCGCCATGAAGATGACGATCACGAACGGCAGGAACAAGACGTGGAGTACGTACCATCTCAACAGCGTTTCGGAGCCGATTTCGGCACCGCCCAGCAAGACGAATCTGACCTCACTACCGAACACCGGTGTGTAGCCCATCATGTTGGTACCCACCGTGACGGCCCACAGTGCCAACTGGTCCCACGGGAGCAGGTAGCCGGTGAACGACAGCAGCAGGGTGAGCATCAGCAGGATCACGCCGATCACCCAGTTGAACTCACGCGGCGGCTTGTAGGCGCCGTGGTAGAAGACTCGAGCCATGTGCAAGAACACGGCGAGCACCATGAGGTGTGCGCCCCACCTGTGCATGTTTCTGACCAGGAGGCCGAAGGTGACCGAGGTCTGCAGGTTGTTGATGTCGTTCCAGGCCGCCGTGGTCTCGGGACGGTAGAAGAACATCAAGAAGATGCCGGTGACCGTGAGCAGGATGAACAGGAAGAAGCTCAGGCCGCCGAGGCACAGCGTGTAGCTGACCTTGACCGCGTGACGCTTCACCTTGACCGGGTGCAAGTGGTACAGCACCGAGTTCATGATGACGTAGCTGCGGTTACGCGGGCTGTCGGTGTAGCCCTTGCGGAAGATCGAGCCGGGGCGGAAGATCGAGCTCCACGCCTGGCTGCCCTGGGTCGCATCGACGACGTCGTTGATGCGGTCCTTCACTGTCGGGCGGGGTTTGTCGTCAATAATCTTTGCCATCTCAGAGCCTCATGCCGTAGCCGTAGCCGTGGTTGTTGGTACGCGTGTGGGAGTCGCCGACGGCGGTTGCCGTGCCGGCCTTCCCGAGAATGATGACGCCCGTCGGGCATCGGTCGACACAGAGCGCGCAGCGCGTGCAGATGTCGTCGTCGATCGTGAACATGAACGCATCGGACGGGTCGGTGCCCGGCTGTTCGGTGCCGATGGCGTCGTCGATCGCGTCGAGCGACACCATGTGGATGCACTTCCACGGGCAGATGTCGACACAGCCTTCGCAGCTGATGCACTCCGACTGGTCGATGTGGATGAACTGCTTGGGCTTGACCGCCTTGGTGAGGTAGTCCGCGTCGACCTCGACCAACGTGTAGTCGTCGGTGTACGGCATCAACGGAGGATTGGCGTCGGTCTTCGCCATGATCAGCGTTCTCCGGCGGCACGGAGCCGCATCGTCGGACAGGTCATCGAGCTCATGCCTTCTTCACCAGCGGGCGACCGTAGGTGGAGGTCGGCAGTTCCTTCGTGGCGTTCTGGCCACGCTTCTGCCACCAGATGGCGAGGAAGATGTGGAGGCCGAACATGAAGGCGTGCAGCAGCACGACGACCGTGTCACGAACGGCTTCGTACTGGAGGGTGAGCGGCAGCCAGCCACCTTCGGCTTCGGCCTTCAAGATGCCGCCAGGACCGTAGATCAGCTTGTCTTTCGACCAACCGAGGTTCTTGTCGGCGTGGTCGATGAACTGGTGCGGCATGATGCCGTACGAGAGGAAGAGGACACCGAAGATGTAGGTGGCGCCGAGCATCGCTTCACCCCAGGTGAACGGCGTACCGATCGGGCGGCGCTTACCGTACGGGATGAGTGCGAGTGACAGCAGAACGGATGCCAGAAACGAGGCGATGAACGCCTGGTTGAAACCAGGCCACTCGAGGACGTCGATGGCGATCATGTTCGTGCGGGGCTCTCTCAGTTCGTTCGGGTAGTGCTCGTGAATTCGTACACAAGCCTAGTTGAGGCGAGGCAGATGTTTGAAGTCTGGCAGAGAGCCTCGCAACGCGCGCCAGGTTGTGCACAAGTTCTCTCCGATATCGCCCGCGTCACACTGAAAGTCGCGGATGAAATTCATGATCGGCGCTCCGGCCACCTATCCTCGCGGACGTGACTGAGATCCCCGAGCATCTGCTGAAGCGGTCGCGCGAACGGCGCGCCGCGATCGGCCAAGGCGGAGACGGCGGCGCGGATGCCGCTGCTTCGTCCGACGGAGCGTCGTCTTCCGCTCCTGCCAAGGCTGCCTCGACGGCACCGGCAGCAGCGCCCGCCTCGACCGGCCCGGCGGCCCGCACCGCAGCCGCGGCACCCGAGGCACCGAAGCCGCCGAAGCCCGACCCGGCCTACGTGGTCGCCGCCAAGCAGCGCCGCAAGGTGCCGTGGTGGGCCATGGCCACGCTGTCGCTCATGCCCGTGTGGGGCTTCATGTACGTGCGCGCGCTCACCGAGTCGACCGCGGTCGAAGAGGGCCCGATCGGCATCGGCGCCGAGATGTACGGCAACTGCTCGAGCTGCCACGGCGGCGCGGGTGGCGGTGGCCTCGGCTACGCCTTCACCGGCGGCGAAGTGCTCGAGACCTTCCCGAACATCGAAGACCAGATCCGCTACGTCTACTACGGCACCGAGGGCTACAACCTCGAAGGCATCGAGATCTACGGCAACCCCGACCGCGAAGGCGGGCCTCACATCACGGGCGCCCGCAACGTCATGCCGGCCTTCGGTGGTCAGCTCACCGGTTATGAGATCCTCGGCGTGGTCTGCCACGAGCGCTACACGCTCGGCGGCGCCGACGCCGACAGCGACGAGTACGCCGCCGAGTTCGCCGAATGGTGCTCGGCCGAATCGCCGGTCTTCCACGCCCTCGAAGACGGCGAGTTCGACCTCACCGACGACGAAGTCGAGCCGTTCGTCAACGCCGAAGGCGAGACGTTCGAGATCACCCCGATCGGCTCCGCGCCCGTTCCCGGCACCCCCTGACCCGCATCGGGCGCACACCGCCACGACCAGCGGATAGTTTCTCGACGTGAGCAACGCCACGTCGACCGACGTCCTCGTCGTCGGTGGGGGCCCCGCAGGCGCCTCGACAGCGATCCGGCTCGCCCGAGCCGGCCACTCGGTCACCCTCGTCGAGCGACGCACCGGCCGATCCCCGTTCACGCGTGGCGATCTCCTCGACCCGGCGACGGTTCGCGAGCTCGCGCACCTCGACATCGCCACCGACGGGCTCGCGACCCACGAACTCTTCGGCACGCGCCTGTGGTCGTCCGACCGGTCGGTGCCGATCCGATGGCCCGACGGTGCGTCCGGTCTGTCGATCCGTCGCTCCGACCTGAATCGCGCGCTGCTCGACACGTGCAGCGACGCCGGGGTCGACGTCGTGATCGGCCAGGAGGCCGTCGCTCCGATCGTCGAGCGCGGCTTCGTGCGTGGCGCCACGGTCGCCGACACCGCGACCGACGCGTCGCTCTCGGTGCAACCGTCGCGCGAGATCGGTTGCCGGTTCCTCGTGGTCGCCGACGGGGCCAACAGCCGATTCGGTCGCGGCCTCGGCACCAACCGTGACCGCAACTGGCCGTACGCCATCTCGGCGAGCGTCTACTTCGAGAGCCGTCGGAGCGCCGATCGGTGGGTCGACATCGTGCTCGGCCCGCGCGACCGCAACGACAATCCGGTCACCGGTCACGGATGGGTCACCCCGGTCGCCGACGGCACGGTCAACGTCGGCGTCACGATGGTGTCGAGCTACCGCGACGTGCTCGGTGTCAACACGCTCAAACTGCTCGACACGGTCATCGACGACGTGGCTGCCCGCTGGCACATCGATCCGTCGGCGCGTCTGACCGATCCGGTGCGCCGGCGTACTCCGGTGGGCGGTTCGGTGCGCCCGATCATGGGTCCGACCTTCCTCGTCGCGGGTGACGCGGCAGGCATGGCCAACCCGTTCAACGGACACGGGATCGGCGCGGCGCTGATGACCGGTCGCATCGCGGCCGACGTGCTCGACGAGGCACTGTCGGTGGGCAACTCCACCACGCTGCAGCGCTACCCGGCGCTCCTCGACGACGAGATCGGCACGTACCACAAGGTCGGCCGGCTCAGCGCTCGATTCCTCGGCCGGCCGCGACTGCTGAAGTTCGCGCTGCGCAGCGGGATCCGCAGCGAGGAAGCGATGGGCGCAGCGATGCGCATCGCCACCAACGAGTTGCGGTCCGACGACGCCGGTGGGGCCGAGCGCGCCTACCGCTTGGCCCAGGTCGTCTCACGCTTCGCGCCGTCCTGGTAGCGGCGACGAACGCCCGACGGGCCGTCTGAGCGGCTATCTGGCGTCGAGCACCGCGACGAGCAGGATGAACACGACGATGCCGACCATCAGCAGCGTCGCCTGGAGATGCGGGTGTGTCGGACCGTCGGTCGCCGCCTGGTTCGAACGGCCCTGGCGGTCGTCGTCGGAATTCATTAGTCTCACACTATGCGACTTGAGATCACACAGCGAGCCGATCTCGCGGTCCGAGCGTTGGTCGTGCTGCACCGGGCACCGACACGATTGAAGAGCGTCGACCTCGCCGCCGCGTTGGGCACCACCGCCGGTTTCGTCCCCCAGGTGATGGGCCCGCTCGTGCGCGAAGGCTGGGTGCGATCGGTTCCGGGCCCCACCGGCGGCTACGAACCGGTGCGTGACATCGACGCGCTCAACGTCCTCGACGTGGTCGAGGCGGTCGACGGCCCCACCGACTCCGGGCGATGCGTCGTCGCCGATCGCCCTTGCGCCGCAACCGAACCCTGCGCCCTCCACGTCGCCTGGGGGCGTGCACGGCGCGAACTGGTGACCTCGCTGAAGACGATGTCGGTGGGCGCACTGGCGGTCACGACGTGATCGTGCGCCCGCTCACCGACGCCGAGCTGGCCGGGCGGACCGACCTGCAGCATCGCGACGACATCGAACGACTCGTCGTCGAGTTCTACCGCTATGCCGCGATGGACGAACTCCTCGGCCCCGTCTTCGCCGCGGCTCACGTCGACTGGCCCGAACACATCGCGACGCTCACCGACTTCTGGTCGTGGCAACTGCTCGGCGAGCGCGGGTACCAGGGCAATCCGCTACGAGCTCACGAGCCGTCGCACGAGCGCACGCCGTTCACCGACGCGCACTTCGAACGATGGCTCGATCTGTTCACGTCGACCATCGACGAACAGTTCGTCGGGCCGACTGCCGAGATGGCCAAGGTGCGAGCGAGGAAGATGGCGTTCGCGATGCGGCGACTGCTCACCGGGCGTCACGGTGACCACGACGAGCCGACCGAGCCGATCTGGCCGACCACTCGGGCGGGCAGCGGGTGATGCGAGGCGTGGGCGGTCAGTTGTTGTTGCGAACGGCGCGACCGAGTCGCGGTGCTCGCAACGTCACGACCGACAACGCGAGGATCACGGGGTAGATCTCGAGTCGCCCGAGCAACATCTGCACCATCGCGATCGCTCGACCCAGCGACGGGATGGCGGTGAAGTCACCGGTGTGATCGAGGTCGCCGAGGCCGGGGCCGACGTTGCCGAGTGCCGTCGCCGACGCCGAGAACGCGGTGATCAGGTCGGGCCCCGTCGCCGCGATGAAGAACGAGCCGCCGCCGAAGATCACGAGTGTGAGCAACAGGAAGCCGACGACCTTGCCGGCGACGTCGTCGGAGAGCATGCCGCTGCCGACACGGATGGGGCGCACCAACTTGGGGTGCAGGTGCTTGAGCGCTTCGCGGTGGGCGAAGCTCGCAACGGCCATGACGCGCACGATCTTGATGCCGCCGGCCGTCGACCCGGCCATGGCGCCGATGGGCAGTGCGATCAGCAACAGCGACTGCGCCGTCTCGCTCCACAGGCCGTACTCGGTCGTGACGTAACCGGTCGTGGTGACCGTCGACAGCGTCGTGAACAGCGAGTCGCGGAACCCGGCCGATTGGCCGCCTCCGTTCCCCGAGGTGACGAACGCCCACAGCGTGATCGCGAGCGCGAACAGGGCGTAGACCCGGAATTCGGTCGACATCAGCAGTGGCTTCGGGTTACGCCTGATCGCTCGCCAGTAGAGCGTGAAACTGCCGCCGGCGAAGAACATGCCGAAGATCGCCAACCACTGGATGACGTCGGACTCGAAGTGTCCCATCGACGCCTGGTACGGCGAGAATCCGCCAGTCGAGACCGTGGTGAAGCTGTGGCTCACACCGTCGTAGATGCTCATGCCCGCCAGGCAGTACAGCGCCGCGAGTACCGCCGTGAAGCCGAGGTAGACCGCCCACAGGCGTCGCGCCGTCTCGCGAACCCGAGGCGTCAACCGCTCGCCGGTGGGGCCGGGGGCTTCGGCTTCGAGGAGGTTCATCCCGCCCGAGCCGACGGTCGGGAGCACGGCGACGACGAGCACGATGACGCCCATGCCACCCATCCACTGTGTGGTCGAGCGCCAGAACAGCAGTCCCTTCGACGTGGCCTCGATGTCGGACGTGACCGTGGCGCCGGTCGTGGTGAACCCCGAGATCGACTCGAACAACGCGTCGTCGACGCGCCCGAAGTGACCGGTGAGGACGTACGGGATCGCTCCGAGCACGGCGATCACCACCCACGTGACCGTGACCGCGGTGAACACGTCGAGCACGCGGATCTGCTTCGGCGTGATCGTCGATCGCCACGCCACCGCGCCGACGATCGCCATGACCAGGCCGGTGACGAGCAACACGACGATGTCGGGGCCACCGTCGACGACGTCGACGAGTCCCGCGAGGAAGATGCCCAGACCGACCACCGCGGTGCTGAGGCCGACGATGTGACCGGTCAGCGTCGGTCGACGGTCTTCGCGGAGCAGACGTTCGCCGCGACGGCCGAGCAACGACGTGCGCGGGTTCGTCAACGCGTGCGGGTCGAACGAACTGAGATTGTGTCCTCCGCCGTGTGCCGGCCCGTCGGACGCGGCGCCTCTCACGCCGAGAACGCCTTGAGCAACGCCGGGATCGAATCAGGTCGGGCGAACACGACGACGTTGTCGCCGGCGTGGAGCGTGGTGGCACCGCGGACGATCGCGCCAGGAGAACCCGGACGGATCACCGCGCCGAGCACGATCGAGTGCGGGAGGTGCAGGTCGGCGACTCGTACCCCGTCGGCCGGAGCGCCTTCTTCGAGCAGGAACTCGTCGACCTCGATGTCGCTCTCGAGGAACGTCGCCACCGACGCCGTGCCGCCGCGCACGTGGCGCAGCACCGCGTTGGCCGACGCGGTACGCGGGCTCAACGCCGCGTCGATGCCGAACTGTCGCACGATCGGCAGGAGCGCGAGTCGGTGCAACACGGCGACCGTGAACGTGTGCTGCTCGGTGGCGGCGAACGCGCACGCGAGGACGTTGGCGGCGTCGTCACCGGTGGCGGCGATGACGAGGTCCATCCGGGTGATCGATTCCTCGTTGAGCAGGTCGACGTCTTCGATGTCGCCGTTGACGATCGTGACGTAGGGCAGCTTCTCGCTGAGGAACTTCGCGCGGCTCAGGTCCTGCTCGATCAGCACGACCTCGGCGCCTTCGTCGGTCAGTCGCTCGGCCACACGCGACCCGACCGCGCCGCCGCCGAGGATCATCACGCGCTTCGGTGTGCGGTGCGCCGCGCCGAGCAACTCGAGGATCTCCTGACGAGCCGACCGAGACGTGAGCACGCGCACGTGGTCACCGACTTCGAGGCGCTGGTCGCCGCGCGGGATCACGGTCTCGCCGTTGCGCGTCAGCGCGCCGAACAGAAAGCGCCAGTCGGGCTCGTAGATCGCACCGATCTCGGCGAGCGTCGACCCGGCGAGCGTCGACCCCTCGGCGATGACCGCGCCGATCACGAGCAGGTCGCCGTCGGACATGCGGTAGACCTCGTCGGCACCCGAGACGTGGACGAGTTCCATGATCTCGTCGGCGGTGTCGGCATCGGGGTCGATGATCAGGTCGGTCTGCATCGCGTCGCGAAGCGCCTTGCCGGCGGGGCCGCGCAACTCCTCGGTCTGGATGCGGGCGACCGTCTGGGCGACTCCGGCTTCCTTCGCGAGCAACGAGGCGATCAGGTTGACCTCGTCGTTCTGCGTCACACCGGCGAGCAGGTCGGCCTTGTCGACACGGGCGGCTTCGAGCGTCGAGGGCACCGTGGCGCTGCCGACGACCACCTGGACGTCGAGCTCACCGGCGATCTGGGCGGCGATGACTTCGTTCTGTTCGACGACGACGACGTCGTTGCCTTCGGCACCGAGACGTTGTGCGAGGTAGCGGCCGACTTCGCCGGCGCCCACGATGATGACGTGCATTGTGGCAAGTGTTGCCGATCGGACGCCCACTTACGCCCATCGTCGACAAATGGTGTCGGACGACGGAGACCGAAGTCAGCGCAAGCGACCCGCGAGCGGCCGAACGGACTCGCCGATCAGCGGGCGACGCTGGCCAACAGGGCCGCCGGGGCGTCGGCGAGCGCCGTCGTCGCCGGTGACTCCGGGAACGACGAACATGCTTCGACCGCCCGGGCCACGTACTCGCCGGCGGTGTCGATGGCCGAGGCGACGCCGGCGTTCGACCGCACGATCGACAGCGCCTTGTCCTGCTGGGCGGCGTCGAGCGGTGCGCCGAGCAGTTCGAGCAGTTCGGCCGACGCCGGTGTGTCGAGCGCCAGGGTGCGCAGCACCGGGAGCGTGTAGACGCCTTCGACCATGTCGTGGCCGGCCGGCTTGCCCAACTCCTCGTCGGTGGCCGTGGCGTCGAGGATGTCGTCGACGATCTGGAACACCATGCCGTAGGCGTTGCCGTACTCGGTGAGCGCGTCGATGGTCGCCTGGTCGTGTCCGGCGACGATGCCGCCGATGCGTGCCGCCGTGCCGTACAGCGACGCCGTCTTGCCGTGGATCGACGCGTAGTAGCTGTCTTCGGTGCGGCTGGTGTCGTAGGTGTGTCGAAGTTCTTCGATCTGCCCTTCGCAGAGCCACCCGATGGTGCGGGCGAGCAGCCCGGCCACTTCGGTACCGAGCGACGCCGCGATCTCGGAGGCCCGAGACAGCAGGAAGTCGCCGGCGAGGATGGCCTGCAGGTTGCCCCACTTGGCGTTGACGGTCTCGACGCCTCGACGGGTGTCGGCTTCGTCCATCACGTCGTCGTGATAGAGCGACCCGAGGTGGACGAGCTCGCACGAGACGCCGCCGCGCACGACGTCGTCGGACGCGTCGCCACCGGCGATCTGCGCGGCGACGGTCGACAGCACCGGCCGCAGACGTTTGCCACCGGCGACGATGAGATGCGACGCGATCTCGGTGAGATACGCATCGGGGGTCACCACCGCGGCGTGCATCGCTGCTTCGATCCGCTTCCGGTCGTCGTCGCTCGTCGACATTCCGAACAGCGGAGACGTCTGCGCGTTCGACGTCACGTTCTCCAGGGCCACACCGCAAGGCTAGGCCGCGATCGGGCGAGGGGCATCACACAGCTCGCCGCCGCCCGAAACGTCGCCCTTCGCAAGTGGCCGGATCGGCACTAGGTTCTCGAAGCGTGACAGTCGAGCAGAACCAGCCCGAGCCCGCCGAGGCCCGGGCAGAGCAGCAGGCCGAGCCGTCGACGGCCGAATCAGCCGAACATCACGAGCAGATCGAGGCCGCGCAGCAGGACGAGGTGCCCGTGGCGGCACCGGCCGACGACATCGACCTCGATGCGATGACCGCCGACCTCGACGGGGTCGACGCCGCACTCGTCCGCCTGGCCGACGGCACCTACTGGACCGACGAGGTGACCGGCGAGCCGATCCCGCCCGAGGTCCTCGCCGCCGACCCGATCGCCCGGCGCAGCTGATGCAGAAGAAGGCCGTCGCCTCGCTCGCGTCGATCGTGGCGCTGGCGGCCGGTCTCGCGACCGCCGCGCAGAAGGCGGGCAAGAAGGCCAGCGACGGCGTGGTCGGATCGCCGGTCGCGAGCCGTTTCTCCCGGTCGGCCAAGGTGTGGAAGCTGTCGGCGCGCAACTCGGCGCGTTTCGCCGTGTCTCGCGTTCGCGGCATCGGCAGCGCCGAGGCCCGCCGCGCCGAACTCGACGAACAGTTCGCCATCAAGACCGCCGCCGACGTCGCCAAAGAACTCGGCGAGATGAAGGGCGTGCTGATGAAGGCCGGCCAGCTCATCAGCTTCATCTTCGAAGCACTTCCCGACGAGGCACAAGATGCGCTGGCCACGTTGCAGGCCGATGCCGCACCGATGGCCCCCACGCTCGCCGCCGGCGTCGTCCGAGACGACCTCGGCAAGCCCCCGGAGAAGATCTTCCTCGACTGGACCGACATGCCGGTGGCCGCTGCGTCGATCGGGCAGGTCCACCGCGCGGTCACGCCCGACGGCCGCGACGTCGCGGTGAAGGTGCAGTACCCCGGCGTCCACGAGGCGATCGAGAGCGACCTCGACGCCGCCGAGGTGATGTACGCGATGTTCTCGTCGATGATGCTCAAGGGTCTCGACGCCAAGGGACTCGTCGACGAGTTGCGGTCACGCATGCGCGAAGAACTCGACTACCGGCTCGAAGCGAGCAACGTCGCGGAGTTCGAGCAACGCTTCGCCGGTCACCCGTGGGTGCGGATCCCGAAGCTGGTTCCCGACTACTCGACCGAACACCTCCTCACCACCGAGTGGATCGACGGCATGACCTTCGACCAACTGCGACGCCAGGAGTCGACCGAGACGAAGCAGCGGGCTGCCGAAGTGCTGTGGCGCTTCTCGCAGAACGCCATCCACCGCTACGGCATCTTCAACGGTGACCCGCATCCCGGCAACTACAAGTTCCACCACGACGGCAGCGTGTCGTTCCTCGACTACGGCCTCGTCAAGCGTTGGTCGCCGGGCGAATGGGAGACCCTCAAACCGGCGATGGACGCGATCATCGTCGACCGCGACCCCGAGTTGCTCGTGCGACGCATGGAGTCGTCGGGGTTCCTGCGTTCGGGGCACGGCCTCGACGCCGGTCTGGTCTACGACTACGTGTCGAGCCCGTACGTGCCGTACCTCACCGACGAGTTCACGTTCACACGCGAGTGGATGCGCGACACGCTCGCCACGATCCTCGACGTGCAGGGGCCGCACGCTCCCGTGATCGAGCAGCTCAACATGCCACCGAGCTTCGTGATCCTCGACCGTGTGATCTGGGGTGTCAGCGCGATTCTCGGCAAGCTCGAAGCTCACGGACCCTGGCGAGCGATGCTGCTCGAGTACACCAACGACGGCGAACCCGCGACCGAACTGGGTGCCACCGAGGCCGCCTGGACACGCAGCCGCAGCAGCCACTGACATCGACCATCGGTGCACGTCGATGATCACGGCATTGGGCCCGACGCTCCGAGGCGGTGTGTCGTAGTGTCGGCACACGTGCCAGAGCCTCCGAGCGGGTGCACGATGGGCGACGAGCGATGACACACGGGTTTCGATTCGAACCGACGGCGGTACGACACGGCGACGTGATCGATCGCGCGCGGATCGTCCGTCTGCTCAACCAGCGTTTCGACCATCGGGTCACGACCGTCATCGCCGAAGCCGGGTTCGGCAAGAGCACGGCGCTGGCCCTGGCCGCCGAGAACAATCGCCTCGACCCGGTCGGCCGCGACGTCTGGCTCGCCGCCGACCGTGACGACGGCCGACCCGATCACTTCGTCGGCGGCCTGGCGACGGCCCTCGGCATCGACCAGTCGACCGTCGACGACGGTCGGCTCGAACGGATCATCGACGCCATCTGGTCGCAGGCCCCGACCGACGTGGCGATCGTGATCGACGACGCGCATCGTCTCGACGGCACCGCGTCGATGCAGGTGCTCGCAGAACTGCTCTCGCGGCTGCCGGCCAACGGTCACCTGGTGCTCGCCGGGCGCAGCACTCCCGACATCCCGCTGGCCCGCCTCCGAGCCCATGGTGAGCTCCTCGAGATCGACGAACGCAACCTCGAGTTCGACGACGACGAACTCGCCCGGCTCCGACAACTGCGCCGACAGCACGACGCGATGTCGCTGCCACGGCACGCGGCGACCGCCGACCTGCGCCTCGCCGCCGGGCTCGACGCAGGAGCCGCGTTCCTCTGGGAAGAGATCCTGGCGTCGTACGACACCGATCGACTCACCGCGCTGCGCCGCGTCGCGGTGCTCGACGAACTCGACGACGAACTCGTCGACGCCATCACCGATGGCGCATTCGACTGCACGACCCTGCTCGCCGGAACCCCACTCGTCGAACGCAGCGACGACGGCACCCACCGACTCCACGACATCTTGCGCGAAGCCCTCATCGCTCGGCTCGAACCCGGCGAGCGACGCAAGACGCTGGCCATCGCCGCCGACACCGAGCGACGACGCGAACGATTCCCGCGGGCGGTCGAACTGTACGACGAGTCGGGCGACCCGATCGGCGCGCTCGAGACGGCTCGGGCGTTCGCGCTCGCACCGACGATGCTCCAGACGCTCGATGCGGTGCACACGACTCGGCGCATCGCCCGCGGCATCGACCCGGACGCAGCCGTGTGCAAGGTGCTCGACGCCATCAGCCGATTCGCCGGCCTCGAAGGGCAGCTCGCGGCGATGTTTCTCGAAGCCGGCGCGGCAGCCCGCGCCGATGGCGACGACGAACTCGAGGCACTGGCGATGTACCGGGCGGCGCAGACCCAGCTCCTGCACCACGCCGACGACTACTGGGCGACGTACGACCGCATCGTCGAGCTCGCCGAGCACAACGAGTTCGCGGCCGGTGTCGAGGCCTACCTGTCGTCGATCCACCATCAGCTCGACGGTGATGCCGACGCCGCACTCGCCGCACTCGACCGCATCCACGGTCTCGGCCGCTCGACCGAACTCGTCGCCAGGGCGGAGCGGCTCTACGACCTCGCCCGCCCCGAACTCGTCGCCGTGGGCCTCACCTCCGACGACGTCGCGCACCTCACACCGGGTGCCACGGCGTTCATCGGCATCTCGATCTGGATTCGCGGCGATTCGTCACCCGACGCGTCGGCGGCCGCCGTCAGTGACTCGATCGAGCGAACGCTGCGTCAGGGTTTCACGCACCCCGCCGTGAGCACCCTCGGCACCGGCGCGCTCATCGCGCTCGCCGCCGGGCACGACGACGTCGCCCGCCGCTACGCGGAACACGCGGCCGATCTCGCCCGCAGCGGCGTCGGCCAGTCCATCCTCGAGGTGGTGATCGTCGCTCGCGCTGCGGTCGCCGCCGTGCTCGACGGCGATGCTGCCGCGTCAGCGATCCTCGCCGAGCACCAGCCCCACCCGCAGTACGTCGACGAGCACAACAACTGGCCGAGTCGGGCACACCTCGCCGCGCTCACGATGGTCTACGTCTGCCAGCCGTCGCTGCGCCCGATGCTCGATCGAGTCGACCTGGGTTCGGCCGGCTCAGCAGCGGTGGCGGCGGGCCGAGCGGTGATCGCGATGCGCGAGCACGACGACGCCGCTCCGGCAGCCGATCTGCCGTGGCATCAGGTCGACCTGCTGCGTGCCAACGTGCTCCCCACGCATCTCGCCGAACTCGCGTGCGCGGCGATGAGCGTCGGCAGCGAGGCCGCGGCCGACGTGCTCCATGCCCTCCCACACGAGCGACGCCTCCTGCAGCGCGTCGTCGAGGTGTCGGGGCGATCGGCAGCGCGCGTCGCCGCCGATGTGCTCGGCGACATCCCACAGGCCGAACCGTTCCGACTCGACATCACGACGCTGGGTCCGGTCGAACTCCATCGAGACGGGCAACCGGTCACGGCGCCCGAGATCGTGAAACGGCCGAAGGTCCGCGAACTGCTCGGACTGCTCGCCGAGCGCCGACGCGTCGATCGGCGCGAGATCATCGACCTGCTGTGGCCCGAGCACGACGACGAACGTGCGCTGGCGAGTCTGCGAACCACGCTGTCGACGCTCAACAATGCACTCGAGCCCGACCGGGTCAAGGGCACGTCTGCATTCCACCTCGCGATCGATGGCGAGTCGGTCGCACTCGACGATCGCGTCGGGCACGACGTCGTCGAGTTCGAACGTCTCGTCGAGGCGGCCCGAGCCGATGACCGGTCGGGCCTGCCGGCGCGTGCCCTCGACACGTACGTCGCCGCGATCGAGATCTACCGGGGCGACTACCTCGCCGGCTTCGACGTGAGCTGGGTGGTGCTGACGCGCCTCCGACTCCGGTCGCTCGCCGTCACCACCCTGTGCCGCATCGCGGAACTCGTCGCCGCACGCGGCGAACCCGAACAGGCAGCTCGCTGGGCGGGGCAGGCGCGAGAGATCGACCCGCTCAACGAACGCGCCGGCCGGCAGTTCGTCGCGGCGCTCGAAGCGAGCGGCGACCGGTCGGCTGCACGCACCGCCATGCGCTCGCTCGTCGACACGCTGGACGATGCCGACATCGTTCCCGACGCGGCGACGGTCAGACTCGCCGCACGTCTGGGCTGACCATGGATCCGACGCAGCCGAGCCGACGCATGCATCTGATCGAGCGGCCGCGGATCGAGCGGCGACTCGCCCTGCGCTTCGAGCACCGGGTCACGACCATGATCGCGCCGGCGGGAGCGGGGAAGACCTCGGCGATCGCGCTCGCGATCGAGAACAACCGTCTCGATCCGCGCGGCCGCGACCTGTACGTGCCGCTCAGCACCGCGATCGAGGACCCCGTCGATCTCCACACCGCCGTACTCCGACAGGCGGGCAGCGAACCCGTCGGCGGCGAGACGCTCGATCGACTTCGCCGGAGTCTCGTCGACCTCGTGTGGGCGGCGGCTCCCGACGAACTGGCGGTCACGCTCGACGACGCCCACCTGCTCGGATCCGCCGCGGTCGGTGAGCTCGCCTGGCTCACCGCCGAACTCCCGTCCAACGGTCATCTGGTGTTGCTCTCTCGCCACGAGGTCGCCGTGCCGCTCGCCCGGCTGCGAGCGCACCGCAACGTCCTCGCCATCGACGACGCCGAACTCGATCTCGACGACGACGAACTCACCGAACTGCGCGCCGCCCGGCAGACGCTCGACGACGGCGCCGACGACATCGAACTGCCGCGTCACGCTGCCACCGCCGATCTGCGTCTGGCGGCGGGTTCGTCGGCCAGCGCCGACTTCCTGCACGAGGAGGTGCTGACCGGCATCGACGCCGACCGGCTCGGTGCGCTGCGTCGACTCGCCGTGCTCGACGACGACTTCGACGACGACTTCGTCGAGTTGTTCACCGACCATCGCTTCGGCGCCGACGAACTCCTGCGCGGGCTCCCCCTCGTCGAACGACGGACCGACGGCACCTACCGGCTGCACGCGCTGCTGCGCGACGCGCTCGCCCGCGACCATCCCGCCGCCGATCGACGCAAGGCCGCCTCGCTCGCGGCCGACCTGCGGTACGAGCGTGGCCTCCACGTCGCCGCCATTCGTCTGCACCTCGTCGCCAACGACGAGATCGGGGCGCGCGAAGTCGCCCGCGGATTCATCAACTCGCCGACGGTCAGCCAGACCTCACCCGCCATCGCCGAGGTCACCCGGCTCGTCGAACAGATCGACCGCGACGGTCCGCTGCTCGAGATCCTGCGCGTCGCCCGACGACACAACGGGCTCGAACCCGCGATGGTCGACGACATGCGCGCCGCCGCAGCGTCGGCACGACGGCACGGCGACGCCGAACTCGAAGCCCTGGCCCTGCACCGTGCGTTCCAGGCCCAGTTCGCCGACCTCGACGGCGATGCGGTCGAGGGCGAGCACCTCGACCGGCTGGTCGAACTCGCCGAGGTCGTGCCGTTCGCCCGAGGAGCGCTCGCCCACGTCCGTTCGCAGCTCGCCCAGCACGTCGGCGACGTCGACACCGCGATGCGCGAACTCGCCGACTACGAACTGCTCGGCCCGGCAGGGCACATCGTGTCGATGAGCCAGCGCCTCATCGACCTGGGCCACCCGGAGCGGGTGGGCGAAGGACTCACACCGAGCCAGCTCGCCGACCTGCCCGAGGGGTACGAGGTGTTCGTCGCCTACGCGATGTGGCTGCGCGGTGAGGAGAGCCCCGAGTTCGCCCACGAGTTCGTCGAGGCGATGCTCGTCGAGATGGAGGCGCGCGGCGTCCGAGAGGGTGTCATCGCGATGCTCTCGGTGGCCACGTCGATCGCCCTGGCCGCCGGTGACGACGCCGCCGCCCGTCGTCGGTCGGAACTGGCCAACAGTCTGATCGGACCGAGTGAAGACCGCGGGTCGGAGGTGTTCGGCGACATCGCCGCTGCCTCGGTCGCGGCGGTCGTCGAATCCGACGAGCGGGCGGCCGAGATGCTCGCTGCGTCGGTGGCGACGACGCGCTCGCCGGTGTGGCCATCGCGAGCGCAGCTGCTCGCCCTGCCCCTCGCCTACGCGCTCCAACCCGGCTTCCGCCCGACTCTCGACCGCATGCGGGTGGGCCGGTCGCTGACGATCGCGCTCGATGCCGGGCGCGCGCTGGTGGCGCTGCGCGACGGCGACGCGACCCTCGCCGCACGTCTGCCCTGGTCGAAGATGAACGTGTTGCGCGTCCACGTGCTCCCGCACCACCTCGTCGAGCTGGCCTGCGCCGCGATCCACGAAGGCACCGACGCAGCAACCGACGCGCTCGCGGCCATTCCGAACCTCGACCGCAACCTCGGTCGGGTCGTCGCCGAGGGCCGGTCGGTCGCCAGCGAGCAGGCGGCCGAGCTGCTCGGCCAGCGTCGCCCGGAGGCACCGCACACCGTCGAGCTCCGTCTGCTCGGTCCGGTCACGCTGATGCGCAACGGCGTCGAGGTCGTCGATGCCGACTGGGTCCGACGCGTGCGCGTCCGCGAACTCCTCGCGCTCCTCGCCGAGCGCCGCCGTCTCACCCGACACGAACTCCTCGGCGCGATGTGGGGCGACCACGACGACGACCACAAGGCCGACACCAATCTCCGCACGACGATGTCACGGCTCCAACGCGTGCTCGAGCCGGAGCGCGGTTCGAACGAGCCGTATTTCCTGCGCTCCGTCGGCGACCTCGTCACGTTGCACGGCGACGTCGCCACCGACGTCGACGAGTTCGAACGGCTGATCGGGGAGGCGCGGCGTGCCGACGACGCCGGCACGCCGGCTCGGGCCCTCGACCGCTACCGCGCCGCGCTCGACCTGTACCGCGGCGACTACGTGCACGGGTTCGACGTCGGCTGGGCCGTGTTGACCCGGACTCGGCTTCGCGCCCTCGCCGTCAACGCGATGTGCCGCGTCGGTGAACTCGTGGCGGCGCGCGGCGAGCCCGAAGAAGCCGCTCGATGGGCGCAACGAGCACTCGACGCCGACGAGCTGAGCGAGCGAGCGGCGATGCTCTTCGTCGCCGCGCTCGGCGCGAGCGGTGACCGTGCCGCAGCCGCCCGGTCGGTCGGGTTGATGACGCAACGCTTCGCCGACCACGGCATCGACATCGGTCGCGACGCACACCGCGTCTTCGATCGCTGGCGATGAGAACAACGTTCTGGTCCGCACCCCCCTGTCCAGAACGACCTACTGTTGCCACCGATGGCTGACGACACGACCTCATCGACCGCGACCGAATCGACGGCGCGACCTCCGTTCGCACCGTGGGATCGGCGCGACCTGCCCGGCTCGTTCGACGTCGCCGAGACCGCCCGACGAGTCGGCAACTACAAGTGGACCGAGATGAAGCTGTTCGAGGCGCTCGGTGGCTGGGTCGCCACCGTCCCCGAACTCGACGTCAAGATGCGGCTCGGCACCCACTGCTACCACCACGCCTGGCACGCCGAGTTGTGGCACAAGCGGCTCCCCGAACTGCGCGAGATGAAGCCCGAGCGGCTCACCGTTCCGGCCAACGAGGCCATGGAGCGCTTCATCGCGGCCATGACCGAACCCGAGGCGCCCGAGCTCACGATCGAGAAGCTCGTCGGTGTCTACCGCGTGCTCATCCCGCGGTTCATCGCCGCGTACACGTACCACCTGAACAACACGAGCCAGATCACCGATGCGCCGACGATCCGGTCGCTCAGGCACGCACTCGACGACGAGTACGCCGACTGGTGCGACGGCGAACTGATGCTGCAGTCGCTGATCACCACACCCGAGCACGTCGAACGCGCCACCCGGCACCAAGCCGCGCTCGAAGCGATCATGGTCGAAGCGGGCGGCATCACCGGGCCGGGCAGCATCGGCTGATCGACAGCGATCCCGACTTGGGTTAGCGTTTCGACACAACGAGTTGTGAGGGGAACAACATGCGTCAGTTCTTGCCAGTCGAAGACCTCGCTCGCGACGAGCGCTTCGTGCAGACCAACATGGCGGCGCGTCTCGCCGACAAGCGATCGGCGATCCCGGTCGCCGACAAGGGCGACGCGCCGGCCCGCAAGTCGTCGAAGAGCCGCGGTTCGAACAACCGCCTCACGCCCGATCGCCATGACGCGTCCGACGCAGCACGAGGCCTGATGCACGGCATCATGGTCGGCGAGATCCAAGCGCTCGAAGGGGCAGGGCGGACCGCTCACGACTTCGAAGCCGGCGATGGCTCGGGCGACACGATCCCCTTCGAGCTCAAGCTCGACATGGCCCGCCAGGCCTGGGACGAAGCCCGCCACGTCGAGATCAGCGCAAAGCTGAGCGACTGGATGGGCACCGAACTCGGCGAGTTCCAAGAGAACACCGTGCTCTTCGAAGCGGCCTGCTCCAACGATCCGGTGTTGCGACTCGCCGGAGTCAACCGGGCGCTCGAAGGTCTCGCCATCGACGTCTTCACGCAGATGAAGGAGTTCGGCCAACTCGCCGACGACCCGTTCCTCGAGTTCTGCGAAGACTGGATGCTCGCCGACGAGGTGACCCACGTGAAGATGGGCTCCGACTGGTTGCGCAAGGTCACCGAGAACGACCCCGACCGGCGCACCAAGGCGCTCGAGTTCCAGCAGGTGGTCGACAAGCTGTTCAGCTTCGGCGGCGCCCGCAGCGACAGCGACGAATCGTCGTTCCAACTCGCTCGCCGTTTCCGCGAACTCGCCGGATTCACCGACGACGAGGTGGCGACCATCGCCGAGATGGATCTCATGGCACTCGAAGAACGCAAGGCCGCGGTGCGCGCGATGCAGGAGACCGCGAGCCTCGACAGCACGCCGGCGTGAGCCCCACGCGATGACCACCGCCAACGCCGCCGCGAAGATCGCGGTCACCCCCGAGGTCTTCTCGTTCGTCGACTACGACCCCGCCGAGATCGCCGCCGTGCTGAGAGACGTCGCCGAGCGTCTCGGCGTCGCCAACCCGATCCGCCTCGCCGTCGACGAGTCGACCCCGCTCGCCAAGATGTCGGCGATGCTCCTCGACGAACACGGCGAACACGTCGTAGGCCCGGCGTCGTCCGATGCCGTGGTCAGCATCCGGGCGCAGAGCGGTGCACTCGAGAACACGAAGCGCCTCACCACGTTCAGTCCCGATCGGGCGGCGCAGTCACTCGGTCGGATGCTGCTGCGCGCCCGCGATCGCATGCGCGCCGACTTCGCCGACACCCCGGCCGACGCCGAGCTCAGCCTGTCGGAGAACGCGTCGTGGGACGCCTACTGCGCAGGGCGACTCGAACGGGTCGGGATCTCGGTCAACCAGCAACGGTTCCGGTACAACTTCCGCAACCGCTTCGGGTTCACCGACGAGGTCGACGCCATGTTCGACCAACTGTGGGCCGCCGACGATCTCGGCTGGTCCGACCTGCCCCGCCGCTGACCAGGGCAAACACCCGACGGCCACGTCGGGCCTCGAATATCCGTCGCGAGCCCCTTCACAAACGCGCGAACCTGGTGTCCCAGCTACAAGGAGGCACCTCATGTCCATCATCGAAGACTCGTCCAGCCCGACGAGCGATGCCGAGACCCGCATCGCCCAGTTGGAAGCAACGGTCGAGCGACTCGCCCGACAACTCGAATCGCACGACACTGCGGCTCGAGAAGCAGAGCCCGTCGACGTCGACGTTCCACACGGCTCACGTCGCAATCTGTTCAAGCTCGCCGCCGGCGCCGCTGCAGGCGGCACCGCGTTGGCGCTCGCCAAGTCCGGCGGCCCCGTGGCCGCCGCCGACACCGACGCCATCACCGCCGGCGAACAGACCAACTCGGGCGACAGCGGCACCAAGACCACCGTGCTCGCATATCAGAACACGAGTCCGCCGGCGTACAGCTTCCTGACGTTCGACTACAACGCGAACATCTTCACGGTCCGCGACAACTCCGAGGGTTTCGTGATCGTCGGAGCCGACAATTCGTCGGGCTATCCAGCGGCGGTCGGCGGATATGCGAACTCGACGGTCGCCAACGGCCTGTACGGGTACACCAAGAACTCCGGGTTCGGTGTGGTCGGATACGGCGGCGGGAGCGGCTCGGCCGGCATCCTCGCCCGGGGTGCCCGAGCGAACCTCGAGTTCTACAACGACGGCGATGCACCGAGCGCACGCACCGACATCCACACCCGCGGTGAACTCGTCTGCGACGACAACGGCGATCTCTGGTACTGCGTCGAGTCGGGCACACCGGGCAGTTGGCGCAAGATCGCCGGCGCTGGCACCGCTGGCGGATTCCACCCCGCCACACCGTTCCGTGTCTACGACAGCCGCGAAGAGGGCAGCGGCGGAATCGCCGGAAGTTCCGACGTGACGTTGTCGGTCAAAGACGGCCGCGACCCCGAGTCGTACGCGGTCACCATCCCCGACGCCGTGCCGGAGGGCGCCACGGCGATCTCCGCGAACATCGTCGCGATCAACGCCGTGGGCAACGGCTTCGCCACGGTCAACCCCGGTGGCGACACGTCGGTCGGCGCCGCCGCACTCAACTGGAAGGAAGGGCAGACGATCGGCAACGCCGGCATCTTCAAGATCAACGACACCCGCGATCTGACGGTGCTGGTTCGCGGCATCACCAACATCGACTTCACCGTCGACATCACCGGCTACTGGCTCTGAACCCCACACCGGACGGTTTGTCTCAGAGACAAACCGTCCGGTCGGTCAGCGCAACGCCCGAAGCGGATGATCGGGGCTCAGGCGCAGCAGCCGACGCCGATCCCAGATCAGCCGACCGTCACGCACCAGTCGATTGACGGCGATGGTCGCATGCGGAAGGCCGACGACCTCCTCGATCTCGGCGAGCGAAGCTGACCAGGCGCTGCCCACCGTCAACTCGACGATCACCGCCAAGCCGTCGTCGCTGTCGGCGTCAACCTCACCTGCGAGCAGATCCCACGCGGTGGCGAACCACGCCATTCGTTGCACTCCGACCTCCGCACCGTCGATCGACGTGCGAACCGCGAACTCGATGAATGGCGACGTGTCGACCCGTCGACCGTCATAGCCGGGTAGCGACGGAGCTTGACTCGCCTTCAAAGCGCGGACGTACGGTACGCGCCGCATGGCCCATTGCTCCACCGTGCCCCAGTCGAAGCCCAGTTCCTCGTCGGAACTGGCGAGGAGTTGGAAGACCAGACGCGCCGTGCGCCCGTTGCCATCGACGAAGGGATGGACCGCGAGCAGCGTCGCGCACGCCCATCCGGCTCGAACGATCGCCGGAACCTCGTCGACGTTGGCCACGTCGACCAAGGCGCTCACCAACGCTTCGCACTCGTGAGCCGGCGGTGGAAGGAACGCCGACTGCGTGGGGTCGAACCCCGCCTCGACGAGACGAGGCAACCCGGGATTCGTTTCGGAGCCCCCCGGATTGCGACTCTCCGCGAGCGCGTGGAGAACGTATGGAGTGTCGGTGCCGAGCACGCTGGTGACGTGACCGCGACGATGCATCTCGACCCGAGCGTCGACATGTCGCAAAGCGGTCAGACATCCATCGAGCCTCCCCGTGAACTTGTCGTGCAGATGGCGTCGATGCGGGGGGATGAGCAACGGTCGATCATCGAGGAACAGGTTGCCGATCGACTCGACCAGGCGCCGACGCGACCACCAGCGGTACACCGCGCTGGCCGCATCTGGAAGCGCTCCCAAGGCGTCTCTCGCTTCCACGCGCACGCCTCGATGCTGCTCGAGAAGACCGTCGTCCGTCGGGGGAACGAGCGGGACGACAGACATCACTCCACGACCGCCGGGCTGCTGGGGTCGTCAACGACCTCCTGGATCATCAGTGCGGTCTCGAAACCGAGGAGGCCTTCGACCGCTTCCGGCGGCACGAACCGCCGTCCGGGTTCGGCGCCGTGGGTGGGGATGCCCAGCTCGGTGAGCCGATCGACGATGCCGTTCGGATCCGCCCCACCAACGACCAGCTGGCTCAGCCGAGGCGTTCGGTCGGCGAGAATGTCGTCGCCGTCTTCGTCGGGTTGCAGCAGCGTGATCGCGACGTCGCCTGCGTCGAAAACGACCGCTCGGCCGCGAGCGTCACGAGCAGGCCCGTCATAGGCAACCTCCCAGCCGAACGACTCGGTGAACACGTCGATGACGGAATCAATTCGTCGCACGATGAGTTCGAGGCCAACTAGCTTCGGTTGTTGTTCCACGGCCTCTGGTCGTAGCACATCCAGCACACCCGAAATCGACTCGCCCAGAAGGGGACCACCATGACCGATCAACTCGACCACATCGAACACGGGGACGAAACAAGTGAGGTCGTCGAGCCGGCCGTCGCCTCCACGTCGCGGCGGAACTTCGTGTCGAAGGGTGCGATCGCTGCAGCGGTCGGCGCGGCGGCCGGCATCGCGATGAGCCAGCGGGCCAGCGCCGCCAATGGTAGTGACCTGAACCTCGGCGACCTCGACAGCCCCGACACGATCGCCAACAACGTCGCGTCCAACACGACCGGGATCAGCGGCGGGTCGACGTTCTATGTTCGCAGCGGCAACAGCGCCGGCGACGCCTCCATCTACGGCTACTCCGACGCCAGCACACGAGCAACGATGTACGGCGTTCGCGGCGAGTTCGTTCACGGCACCACGAGCTCTCCCGACAGCGCCGGCGTCTACGGCGTCACCGGTGCTGTCAACGCGGCGGGTGTGTACGGCCATCACGACAGCGCCACGCAGACGGGTCCCGGCGTGCGCGGATATTCGGAACTTGGCAACGGTGTCCAGGGCGTCAGCGCGGACGGCTCCGGTGTCTACGGCGAAGCAACCGCGACCAACGTCGGCGGTATCGGAGTGTACGGCGAGGCGCTCTCGAGTTCGTCCGGCGTCGGTGTCTACGGCAAGACCACCGGCACGCAGAGCCGCGGCGTGTACGGCGTGGCCGACGGAACGAATTCCTCCGGCACCGAGGGCGTCGCTTCGGCGCGTGGGTCGGTCGGCATCCGCGGTGCGTTCAACGCGAACCTCGGCAGCGACACCGGCGACGGCGTCTACGGCACCTCCGATGCGGGCGACGGCGTCGTCGGCGGCGGCTCCCGATACGACCTCTACGCAGCCGGCACCGGTATCGCCAACCTCACCGCAGCGTCACCCGCGATCGGAGCCACCTCGACCGGCGCGGCAGGATCCATCGCTCGCAACGCCGACGGCACGCTGTGGTACTGCTACGAGGCCAACAAGTGGCGCAAGATCGCCGGTGGCGAAACGGGTGGCGCCTTCCACCCGGTCACCCCGTTCCGCGTCTACGACAGCCGCAAGGAAGCCGACGGCAAGTTCACCGGCGGCTCCAACCGGACCATCTCGGTGGCCGATTCGAAGGACGTCGACACGTACGCCGTCGTCACCGCCGACGCCGTCCCGGCCGGCGCGACCGCCGTCGTCGGCAACGTCGTCGCGATCGGCACGAGCGACACCGGCTTCCTCTCGATCAACCCGGGTGGCACCACCGCGATCACCGCGGCCACCGTCAACTGGGCAGCCGGCATGAACATCGGCAACGCCGGTACGTTCACGCTCAACTCGAGTCGTGAACTCGAAGCGGTCTTCGGTCCGGGCAACGGCGCCCACATGACCATCGACATCACCGGCTACTACCTCTGATCCCGCGGCACCGGACGGTTTGTCTCTGAGACAAACCGTCCGGTGCGCGACGATGGGGTGATGAGCGCCCCTGCCTCCCGTCGACGTGTCCGTACTTCCAGCGAGTTCGGCGGGATCGACATCGAGTTGACCGACGCCGGACCGGCCGACGGCCCGGTCGTCGTATTGGCGCACGGCTTCCCCGAGTCGTCGTACTCATGGCGCCACCAGATCGAGCCCCTCGCCGCCGCGGGATACCGCGTGCTCGTCCCCGACCAGCGCGGCTACGGGTTCTCGTCGACACCACGCGACGTCGACGCCTATCGCTCCGATCGGCTCTGCGCCGACCTGGTGGCACTGATCGACGACGTCGGCGCCGACGACGCGCTCTACGTCGGCCACGACTGGGGAGCGCTCCTCGGCTGGGACATCGCCCGATTCCACCCCGACCGGATCCGCGGCCTCGTCAACGTGAGCGTGCCGTACACACCGTGGCCGATGCCGCCGACCGCACTGTTCGAGGCGACCTACGGCGACCGGTTCTTCTACATGCTCTACTTCCAACCCGTCGGGCCGGCCGAGGCCGAGTTCGACGCCGACCCGCGCGAGAGCATGCGCAAGTGGCTGTGGATCGGCAGCGCCGAGGGGTACCGCACGCCGCCCGACGTGGCCGACATCGTGCCCGCCGACGGCAACGGGTTCTTCGACGCTGCCACCGCCGACGGCCCCGCCCCCGACGGCATCCCGCCGTGGATGACCGAGGCCGATCTCGATCGCTACACCGAACAGTTCACGAACTCCGGCTTCTTCGGTCCGGTCAGCTGGTACCGCAACCTCGACGCCGACCACGAACTCACCAAGGATCTGCCCGCGCCGGCGATGCCGACCGCGTTCATCGGCGGTGACCGTGACATGGTGATCGCACACCGCATGGAGTACGTCGACTCGATGCAGACCACGCTCCCCGACTTCCGCGGCTCGACGATCATCGCCGACGCCGGACACTGGACGCAGCAGGAGAAGCCGAGCGAGTTCAACGAAGCGCTGCTCGCCGCGCTGCGCACCGTCGACGACTGACGCCCGACCGACGCGTCAGTTGCGCGGCTTCACCTCGGCGAGCGGCCGACAGCACGGCCGCTTCCACCCCATTCCCTCGACCTTGCCCTTCGGCGGCCAGTAGTCGTCGCGGCTGTACGCCCACCACTCGAACGGGTTGATGAAGTACGCCGACGACTCGACCACCTTCGTGAAGCGGTCGCGTCGCCGAGCGACCAACCAGATGACCATCCCGGCCCCACCCCCGGCGATCATCCAGCCGACATAGAGCACCGGGAAGAACGGCCCGAACCAGCGGGCCTGCCAGCAGTGCACGTCTTCGTGGTCGGTGATGAGGCGAGTGCGGCGCTCGCGCTCGATGTCACCGGCACCGCCGATGACGTTGCCGAGCGTGATCGCGAAGCCCTTGCGCGGCATGAAACCGCGCCGGTAGACGTGACGGTTCTGTCGCTCCGAGAGTTCGGCGGCGTACCCCGAGTTGGGCATCGCCATGCCGACCGCGTTGGCGAACAGCCCCGCGGTGGTCATGGTGAGGCCCCACGTCGAATCGAGGGTGAACGCAACGAGCCCGCGGCTGCAACTCCACTCGTAGACGCCGCGCCAACCCGAGATCGCGCCGTTGAGCGCGCCGACCGCGGCCAACGGAACGGTGAGCCCGACGAGCGAGCCGGCGCCAGCGGCCATCGCTCCCCCGAGCGCGGCGACGCCGACTGCTTCGAACAGTCGGCGTCGTTTCATTCGAGGGGATGTGAGTTCGGGTGTCGAGGGCGTCAGCGCTGCTGCAGCTTGGCGAGCAGACGCAGGATCTCGAGGTAGAGCCACACGATGGTGACCACGAGGCCGAGTGCGGCGACCCACTCGTAGGCCTTGGGGAAGCGCTGGGCGACACCCCGTTCGATCAGGTCGAAGTCGAGCGCCAGGTTGAACGCCGCGAGACCGCAGACGAAGACCGAGAACAAGATGCCGAGCGGGCTCGCGCTCCGGAGGAAGGCGACGTCACCACCGAAGAGGTTGATGATGAACGACACCAGGTAGAGGAGCATGATGCCCATCGTTGCGCCGATGACGATCTTGCGGAACCGCTCGGTGACCTTGATGATGCCCGTTGCGTAGAGCAGCAGCATCGAGGCGACGACGGCGACGGTGGCCCCAGCGGCCTGCAGCACGATCCCGTCGTAGAACGTCTCGTAACCGTGCGAGATGGCGCCGACGGCGAAGCCGTACGCGAGGGCGTAGACCGGACCGAGGAACTTGGCCCACATCGGCTTGAACGACGACGCGATGACGGCGACGAAACCGACGACGATGCCGATCGTGGCGATGGCCGGGAACTGGTAGGTCTCCTGACCGTTCTCGAGCGTGGGGCCCGACGAGGCCATCCAGCCGAATGCGGCGGAGATGAGGAGGAGGATGAACAGCGACGCCGTGGCGGTGATGGTGCCGTTGAGCGTCATCACCTCCTTGTTCCAGGAGCTGACGGGTCCGTCGTTGATCGGCGCACCTGCGGGGGCGCCGGGGTCGGTGATGATGGAGGAGCCCATCGCTGGGGCGGCCCAGCCGGCGCGGTCTTCGTTCATCCGCTTTTCGTTGAACAGTGGATTCGACATACTCCTCTGAACGCTACCGCACCCACGTTTGTTCCGGGGCTCTCCGGGCGGTGTTCGCCACGCGCTGCGGTCAGCGCAGGTCGTGGGCCGACGTGCCGTCCCACAGGTCGATGTCGGGTGCCGAGCTGAGCACGCCGACGCAGCTCTGTGCCATCTCGACCATGAGTGGCGAGTCGAAGTGCGCTCGCTGCGCGTCGGCGTCGTCCCACTTCTGGATCACGAGATGTCGACCGGGTGTGGTGACGCTCGAACACAGATCGACGTTGCGGCACCCGTCGACCATGCGGGTGAGCACGACGTACTTCGAGAGGATCGCGAGCAACGCAGCATCGTCGACAGCATCGAAGCGCATCGTGACCACCGCCAGTTCGATCTCGCCGTTCGCGTCGATCGCCGGATCGGTCATGCGTTCCCCCTGTTCAGCGCTCACTTCCGACCTATCTTCCCCGTCGATACTGCCATCTGTATTTGTGATACCAAACTCTCCGTCATCTCAACCAGCGATACAGGCCGCACCGTCTGCGTTCGCGAGTTGGTCGGTTGTGATGGCTCGGTATCGTGACGCTCGTCTCCCGGTGTGCGGCACCAGAGCCGATCACTGACGGGGCGCTCATAGCTTCGCTGACATCATCGCATCTTCGCAAACTGCGCAGGATGATGATCAGCCCGAATCGAAGGAGTTGCCGGTGGCCAAAGATCGAGTCGAGCGGGACGACGAGGACCTCGTCCGCCTGTACCTCACCGACATCGGGCAGTACACGCTGCTCACCAAAGACGACGAGGTTCGACTCGCCAAGGCCATCGAGGCCGGAAACGAAGCCATCGAAGCGCTCGACGCCGGTGGCAAAGAGGTCTCGGCGGCCAAGAAGCGTGAGCTTCGCCGCACGGCTCGCAAGGGCGAAGAGGCCGAGCGCCAGTTCGTCCAGTCGAACCTCCGCCTGGTGGTGTCGATCGCCAAGAAGTATCAGGCGTCCGGCCTCCCGCTGCTCGACCTGATCCAGGAGGGCAACCTCGGTCTCATGCACGCCGTCGAGAAGTTCGACTGGCGCAAGGGCTTCAAGTTCTCCACCTACGCCACCTGGTGGATCCGCCAGGCGATCACACGAGGCATCGCCAACACCGGTCGCACGATCCGCCTCCCGGTGCACGCCGGCGACACGCTCGCCCGTCTGCAGAAGGCGCGGTCACGCCTCGAGCTCAAGTACGGCCGCCCCGCCACGCTCTCCGAGCTGGCGAAGGAAGTCGAGATGCCCGAAGACAAGGTGACCGAAGCACTGCGCTTCGCCGCCGAGCCGCTCTCGCTGTCGGAGCCGCTGCGTGAAGACGGCGATGCCGAACTCGGCGACGTCGTCGAAGACCGCTCGGCCGAGTCACCGTTCGAGGTCGCCGCCACCGCGCTGCTCCCCGAAGAGATCTCCCGTCTGCTCGCACCGCTCGACGAGCGCGAGCGTGAGATCCTCAAGCTTCGCTTCGGCCTCGACCGCGGTGAGCCACGGACCCTCGAAGAAGTGGGCGACCACTTCAGCCTGACCCGTGAGCGCATTCGTCAGATCGAAGCTCGCGCCATGAGCAAACTGCGCCACCCGTCGAGCGACACCGGCGCACGCGACCTGCTCGCCGTCTGATCGGGAGCGGCGCACGCCGCACTCAAGTCTCGGCCCCGTCTGGCCGATCATTCACTGATGATCACGGTACGACGCGCCACGCTCGACGACTTCGACGTCATGGCCGCTGCGTACACGGCTGCCTGGCGTGAAGGCTTTCGCCACATGTTTGCAGCCGACGTGTTCGCCGACGACCGCTTCGACGCCGAACGGCGCGAAGAGTGTCGGGCCTCCACCCTGCAAGATCACATCGACACCTACGTCGCCGAGAACGAGTCCCGTGTTGCTGGGTTCGTCACGGCGTCGAAGCGTGGCCGCATCGTCGAAGTCGACGATGTCTGGGTGCATCCGCACTCGTGGGGCTGCGGCGCCGCCTCGGCGCTGATCTCGCGGGTCGAAGACGACCTGCGAGCCGTCGGCGGCCGAATGCTGACGACCTGGGTGCCCGAAGACAGCCCCGTGGGGCGCAGGTTCTTCGAGAAGATCGGTTGGCGTCCGACCGGCAACATCGAGTTGCTGGCCGTGTACCCGCAGAACCCGAACCGCATCTTCGAGTACAGCCGCACGCTCGCCTGAGCCGCGGCCACCTCCCGCTTCCCCAAGGCTCCTCGCAGCCACCTCCGCACTGCCCCGCCTCGGATCTGGCGCGCCTCGACCGAGGAGCCCCGCCTCGACCACCTCGCCCGGAACGCGAAACGTCCGCTCGCTCCCCGACGAATCGGGAAGACGAGCGGACGCTTCGGTCGACGAGGTGATCGTCAGTCGATGGCGATGAGTTCCACCACCAGCGACGAGTCGATGACTCCGAGGCCGACGCCGAGGACGCTCGACAACACGATCTCCAGCGTGTCGCCGGCTTCAGCGTGGACCAGTTCGGTCGTCGAGGACGTCCCGAGCGCCTCCAGGTCGACGAGACGACCCGGTGCCTCCACTCCGTCCACTTCGATGGCGACGGAGCCGGCGACAGCCAGCCCGGCGGTCACGTCGTACGACACCTTGTAGGTGCCGGCCGTGTTGAACACGAACGTGTCGTCGTCGACTCGGCTGATCGCCGACCCGACGCTGACGCCGTCGGTTTCGAAGTCGATGGCCGTGCTGCCCAACACGGCGACCGAGATGCTCACGCCGTTCGAGTAGGCGCTGAACGCCGAGTCGGTGAGTGCCGTCGGCATGCCGGTCAGCGGCTGGCCAGCGGGCCAGGTGCCGCCCGACTTCGGGCCGTACATGGTCAGCGTGTTGGTGTCGATGTACATGTCGCCATCGGAGCCGTCGCCGGCCGTGGGCGGCACGACACCGTTGAGCATGATCGAACCGTTCAGATCGGCGCCCGGTGTGGGCCATGCTCCGCCGGCCTTCGGGCCGTAGAGCATGAGTCCGACGGTGTCGATGTACATGTCGCCGTCGCTGCCGTCACCGGCGGTCGGCGGAACCACACCGCTCAACATGATCGAACCGTTGAGATCCGTTCCGGGCATGGGCCAGGCGCCGCCGGCCTTCGGGCCGTACATCTTCAGACCCACGGCGTCGATGTACATGTCGCCGTCGCTGCCGTCACCGGCCGTCGGCGGAACGACGCCGCTCAGGAGCACCGAGCCGTTGAGGTCGGTGCCCGCCGGCCACACGCCGCCGACCTTCGGGCCGTAGATCATGAGGTTGGTCGTGTCGATGTAGACGTCGCCGTCGTTGCCGTCGGCGTCGTCGGGCGGAACCGTGCCAGTCAGGAATCCGGCGCCCGGATCGAGGTCGGTTCCTGCGGGCCAGGCACCGCTGGCCTTCGGGCCGTAGAGCATGAGTCCGACGGTGTCGATGTAGTGATCGCCGTCGTTGCCGACGCCGGCCGTCGGGGGCACGACGCCGCTCAGGAACGCACCGTCGCTGCTGCCGCCGAGTCCCCCACCGAGGGAGATGCCGGCCGGCCAGACGCCGGAGTCCTTCGGGCCGTACATCTTCGAACCGAGCGTGTCGATGTACATGTCACCGTCGCTGCCGATCGCGGGCGTCGGGGGAAGTGCACCGGTGATGAACTCAGCACCGCCGTCGCCGAGCGGCGAACCTGTCGGCCAGACACCGGCGGCCTTCGGGCCGTAGATCATCGACGCAACCGTGTCGATGTAGTGATCGCCGTTTTCACCGACACCAGCCGTCGGTGGAACGAGACCGGTGATGAACTCCGAACCGACACCGAGATCGACGGCCGGCGACCAGGCGCCACCCGTCTTCGGGCCGTACAGCATGAGCGAGTTCTCGTCGAGGTACATGTCGCCGTCGCTGCCGTCACCGGCGCCGGGCGCACCTTCGCCGACCAGGAAGTCGGATCCGGTGATGAGCGACACCGGGCTGCCCCAACTGCCGGCCGTCTTGGGGCCGTAGAGGTCGAGGCCGACGGTGTCGATGTAGTGATCGCCGTCGTCGCCGAGCGTCGCCAGCGGTGCGGTCGCACCCGTGAGCAGCTCAGCGGTTCCGGGAAGTGCGAGGTCGACGGCCGGAGCCCACGCGCCGCCCGCCTTCGGGCCGTACAGCATGAGCGAGTTCTCGTCGAGGTACATGTCGCCGTCGCTGCCGTCACCGGCGGTCGGCGCACCGGCGCCGACGAGGAAGTCGGTGCCGGTTCCGTCGGGACCGACAGCGACAGGCGCGCCCCAGCCGGATGCCGTCTTGGGGCCGTACACGGCAGGTGCTGCGAGGTCGAGGTACATGTCTTCGATGTCACCTTCACCGATCGACGGGGCACCGTTGCCCGACAGGAGGGCAGGAGCCTTGGCGGCGCTCGGCGGCGTAGGGTCGTCACCGGCGATCGGGTCACCCCATTCGCCGCCGGTCTTGGGGCCGTACATGTCGCCGGTGTCTTCGTCGATGTAGAAGTCACCGTCGTCGCCGACGCCAGGTCCGGGCAGCCCCTGATCCGACCAGAGGGCGCCACCAGCGGCGTCGATGTCGTCGAGTTCGCTGAGCGGCACGTAGTAGCCGGCGACGTCGAGCACGATGTGAGCGTTGCCGCGTTCGTTGTAGACGTCGATCGATCCACTCTCGGCGAGCTTGGCGATCACGAAGTTGGGAGAGGCGACGCCAGGCGACGCGTTGTTCACGGCCGTGTACGGACGCGGGTCGCCCGTGGGCCAGATCGTCATGAAGCTCGGCATCGTCGTCTGTGCGGTGAACGTCGTGTTCAGCGCGACACTCGTCGCAGCAGCCGGGATCCCGCCGACGCCGACCACGTTGACGGTGACCGACTCACCAGGCCCGAGCGGACCAGCGGCCGAGACACCGACCCCTTCACGGGTGTCGAGCAGCCGAACCGGCGAGATGCCGATGAACACTTCGGCCTCGTCGGCCGACGGGCCGCCAGCTTCACCGAGCGAAGCCGCCGACGCCGAGGTGACGAACGCCGACGTGTCGATCGACGACGCGCTGATCGACGTCACGCCGGACAATGCCAGCGCCGACATCGACGCCACTGCGCCGATTGCGAACCTTCTGGCTCGTGATCCTCGGTGACCGGCCAGATCTTCATGAATCGCTGGTACTCGCATGTGAGGTACTCCCATGATTGCGGTGGTGGCTGAGTGTGGAGGTGACAAGCGCCTCACCTCTTGTATCGACCACCCTCTGTGACACTTGAGTCCGAGAGTCCGAGGGTTGACGAAATCATGCAAGTACCGGATCGACCGCCACCCACCGCGCAAACTGGTGCGCCGACCACGAACCACGGCAGGAGGTCACCCGGAGCGGCCGTGGCCTCCAATTTTCTTCCAGAATCTCACGCTCTGGGGAATTGCGGCCACTCCGAGCGAGAACAAGAGGTGCGAAGCGAGTGACACTTGTCGGATCGAAGACGATTTCAGCGCCCAGCTCACACTCACGCTACGTGGCAGCCGGAGCATCGGCGAGGCCACGAAATTCGTCGCGACGCACCGAAAAACACAGCCGCCGACGACATCACCAGGCGGTGAGGTCGTCGGCGGCTGCTCGACGGTTCGTCGGAAGGCGCTCAGCGCGCAGGATCAGGCCGGGCCGGAGAACGCCCCGTCCTTGACGGCGCTCGTGTTGGTCAGGAATGCCACCTTCGGGTCGTACTCCTTGGCCTTGTCTTCGCCGTCGCCGACCTCCTTGCGACCGACGACCATCCAGTGGACCTCGTCGGGGCCGTCGGCGAGACGGAGCGTGCGCTGACTCGCGTACATGTCGGCCAGCGGCGTCCACTGCGACACGCCGGTGGCCCCGTGCATCTGGATCGCCTGGTCGATGATCTCGCAGACGCGGATCGGGACCATGGCCTTGACGGCGCTGACCCAGACGCGTGCTTCGGCGTTGCCGAGCGTGTCCATCGCCTTGGCGGCGGTGAGCACCATGCGGCGCATCGACTCGATCTCGATACGAGCCTTGGCGATCATCTCGGTGTTGCCACCGAGCTTGGCGAGCGGCTTGCCGAAGGCGTCACGGCTCATACCGCGCGACACCATCAGCTCGAGCGCCTTCTCGGCCTGACCGATCGAGCGCATGCAGTGATGGATACGACCCGGGCCGAGGCGCACCTGGCTGATCTCGAAGCCACGGCCTTCGCCCAGCAGCACGTTCTCGTACGGCACACGGACATCGGTGAACTTGATGTGCATGTGGCCGTGGGGAGCGTCGTCCTTGCCGAACACGTGCATGGGGCCGAGGATCTCGACGCCGGGAGCATCGATCGGGACGAGGATCTGCGACTGACGCTGATGCGGCGGGCCGTCGGGGCTCGTCTGCACCATGGTGATCATGATCTTGCAGCGCGGGTCGCCGGCGCCCGAGATGTAGTACTTCTCGCCGTTGATGACCCATTCGTCACCGTCACGGACGGCCTGACAGGCGACGTTCTTGGCGTCGGACGAAGCGACATCGGGCTCGGTCATGGCGTACGCCGAGCGGATCTCGCCGCGGAGCAACGGGTCGAGCCATTCGCGCTTCTGTGCCTCGGTGCCGACACGCTCGAGCACTTCCATGTTGCCGGTGTCGGGGGCGGCGCAGTTCATCGACTCGGAGGCGAGCGGGTTCTTGCCGAGCTCGATGGCGATGTAGGCGTAGTCGAGGTTGGAGAGGCCCTCACCGGTCTCGGCGTCGGGCAGGAAGAAGTTCCACAGCCCGTTCTCCTTGGCCTTGTCCTTGACCGCTTCGAGGAGTTCGAGCTGACCCGGTGCGTACGACCAGCGGTCGGTGCGGTTCTCGCCGAGGCGGAAGAACTCCTCGGACATCGGCGCCACTTCGTCGGCGATGAACGCCTTGACCTTCTCGTAGAGAGGGCGCACGCCCTCCGACATACGCAAGTCGTACATGTCGACGGTGGATTCGAGTGCTGCCATGGGCTTCTCCAAGTTTCGAGATCGGTGGACTGTCGCGAACCTAGTGACCGGACCGGTTCGCGTTGGTATCGACGTCCGAGGAACCGGTCACACGATCAGCCGTTCACTCGGGTTCGGGCTCCGCCTCGGGCGCTACGAAACTCTGGCCCCATCGTTCGATCTCGTCGAGGTCGCTGCTCCTGGGCGCGATGATCAACATGACGTCGCCGGCCTCGATCGTGGTGTCGCCGTGAGCGACCACCGTCGCGTCGTTGCGGTGGATCACTGCGATGCGCGCCCCGGCGGGCGGCGGCGACACGCGAAGCGTGGTCGACGGAACGTTCGCATCGTCGGGAATCCTGATCTCGACGAGGTCGGCGTCGTGCGCGTCGACCGGGATGATCTCGCTGCGCAGCCGGACACGCTCGTCACCCACGACCCCGAGACGGCGGGCGAGCGCCCCCACCGTGGGTGCCTGGAGAGCGACCGAGAGGATGACGACCACGAACGCGACGTTGAAGATGACCGCACCGTCGGGGTGTCCGGCGGTGAACGGAATCGTGGCGAGCACGACCGGCACGGCACCGCGGAGCCCAGCCCACGACACCACCGCCATCCGACGCAGCGGCATGCGCCATGGCAGCAGCACGAGGGCGACCGCGATGGGCCGGGCGAGCAGGATCAACGTCGCGGCGGCCACGATCGCGACGCCGAGGTGGTCGGTGAGCTGGCTGGGGAACACCAGCGTGCCGAGCATCAGGAACAGCACGCCCTGCATCGTCGCCGCGAGACCTTCGTGGAAGTACAGCACGCCGCGACTCGCCCGCCTCGACCCGGTGAGCACGACGCCGGTCAGGTAGACGGCCAGGAATCCGGAGCCGCCGACGGCTGCCGCTGCCCCGTACGAGATGCCGGCGATCGCGAGGGTGACGACCCCGACCGACACGGCTGCGGTCCCGCTCACTCGATCGACCATCCAGCGTCCGAGCCGACCGACGAGCAGCCCCGCAATCACACCGGCGCCGAGTTGCACGCCGAGGAACCACACCCAGTCGGTCACGCCGGGGTCGGCTCGCCAGGTCTCGAGCACACCGATGGTGAGCAGCACGGCCACCGGGTCGTTCATCCCCGACTCGAGTTGGAGCAGTTGCTGGGTCCGCGTCGGAAGCGATTCGGATCGGAGCGCGGCGAACACCGCTGCAGCGTCGGTCGAGGCGACGACCGAACCGAGCAGGAAGGCGGTCGTGGGTTCGAGATCCATCACGAGCCACGCGACCAACGCCACGACCGTTGCCGTGATCGCGACGCCGACGCTGGCGAGCGCGGCAGCGGGCGCGCCGACGGAACGAAACGCTCCGGGGTCGGTGCCGAGTCCGCCTTCGAACAGGATGACGACGAGCGCCACCACGGCGATGTTCTGCGCGAGTGCTGCGTTGTCGAAGCGGACGAGTGCGAGGCCGTCGTCGGCGACGAGCATGCCGAGTCCGAGGAACAGCAAGAGGCTCGGGATGCGCAGGCGGGACGTGAAGCCGCTCGCCACGACGCCGACGAGCAGCAGTACACCGGCGAGCAACACGCCCGTGTCGACCGAGAACCCGGCGTTCATCCTGACCCCGCCCGCATGCGGAGCCCGGAACGCCGCCGGACCTCACGAGGAAACCAGCGAGCAGACGACCACATCGACACCTCTCTATCGTGACATTTCAGCGACAGCGCGACGATGCCCGGGCCGCTCGGGCCCGGGCATCGCTCACGTCTGATCAGGTCGGCTCAGTTGCCCATGTTCGGATGGGCACCCGGTGCGTAGTAGCCGGTCACGTCGATGATGACGTGGGCCGCTCCACCCTGGTCGCCGCCCCAGACCTTGATCTGCTGACTGCCGTCGACGGGCACCGTGGCGCTGTTCGACAGCGCCTGGCCCACACCGAAGTTCAGCACAGCGGTGTTGAACTCGGTGGCGTCACCAGCGGTGACCGACACGAAGTTCGGGCCGGTGGTGCCCGCGACCGCGATGTTGTAGGTGATGGCCGTCGCGTCGGCGGGGACCGCGTCGACGAGGCCGGGGATGGCCACGCCGTCGAGGTCGTAGCCGTCGCTGACGTCGATGACCTTCGAGTCGTTCGGGATGAGCAGGCTGAACTCGTCGTACGTGTCGATGCGGCTGTCGAACACACGCATCGGCTCGATCGGGAAGTACGCCTCACCGGCGTCCTCGGCGAGCGGCACCTGGTACTCGATCTCGACGCCACAGAGCAACTGATCGGCCAGCGCCGCGTTGTCCATCGCCACCTGCACGGTGTGGAAGTTGTGGTCGGTTCCGAGGACCATGCCGCCCGTGTTGTACGAGCCGGTGACCTCGTCGAGGTTGTCGTCGCTCATGAATGCGACCGCATCGCCAGCCGACACGCCCGACGTCGAGAACGACGTGACGGTCGCGGAGCTCAGTCCGGCGGTCGGAGCCAGGAACGGGCCGAGGGTGGCGGTGGTGCGGTGCAGACTGATGACGATGTCGTCAGCGCTGTTGTCGTCGCCGTAGAACTCGACGCGCTTGATGCGGGCACCGTCGGGAAGCTCGACCGGAGCGTAGAGACGGGTCAGTGTTCCGGTCGACGCCGCGCTCGGGCTCAGACATCCGTGGGGGCCCACGTCGACGCGGTCGTCGGTGTTGTCGAGCGGGTCACCCTGCATGGCGGTGAACCCACGGGCGTGGATGAACTTGGTGAGGATCGTCGGGTCGTAGTTGGCGGAGCTCGTGGTGACGAGCGAGTCACCGTCGCCCGACGTGAGCGCCGGCCCGTCGGCGGGCTCGGGCACGACCGGTTCACCGGGAGGCGGCGACGTGTCGGGCGCTTCGCCCGAGATGCCGGCGAAGGTCTGTGCGCCGAAACCGATCGTGGCGGCGAGACCGAGCCCGACGGCGACGCGGGCTCCGTTGCGGAGTGAGCGTCGGTGGCCGGCGGCGTTGCCACCGCAGTGCTGGTCGCTCGTGTTCTGTTCGTTGGTGTGGCGGATGGTGGTCATCTGGGTTCCTCTCGTTCGGCACCCACGGTGAGTGCTCGCCGTACAAGAGGACCGACCTCGCCGTTCCTTTCACTTTTTGCGCGACATTCTTTCCACGCCCGATCCGTGTGCCTCGCGAGGTCGAGCACCTGTGTCGATGCTCGACCTCGCAGCCACGAACACGGTGCTACCCGGCGGCGACCGAGTGAAGACCGATCATGTTGCCTTCGGTGTCGGTGACGATCGAGACGAACCCGTGCTCGCCGATCGAGAACTTCGGCCGCACGATGGTTCCGCCGGCGGCCGGCACCCGCTCGGCTTCCACGGCGCAGTCGTCGCAGGAGAAGTAGACCATCGACCCGCCCGGGCCGGGCTGGGCGTAGTCGAGCTTCACGAGGGCACCGCCGGCGCCGTGCGACGTGAAGTCGTCTTCGAAGGCCCGCATCTGAGCGCTCGGGTCGTTCGGGTCACCCATGGGTGAGAGCTTGGTGTCGAGCACCGTCTCGTAGAAGGCCTGTGCCCGCTCCATGTCCTCGACGTAGATGTCGAACCATCCAACTTTGCGCATGATCGTGTCCTTTCGTGGTTGCGAAGACCGTGTGTCTTCGAAGACCACTCAAGTCGACCGAGAGCGAGAAGGATTGTAGATATCAGACATCGAACGTCTTGTTGAACTGACCGGGGGTGTAGCCCGTCAGTTTCCGGAACGAATGGGTGAAGTGCGATTGATCGGCGAACAGCAACAGGTAGTCGTTGCGGAACGAGTGCTGCACCCGCAGCACCTTCCACAGGTCGTGCGGTGTGAAGCCGGTGGTCGACTTCAACGCGCGCTGGAGTTGGCGCGGCGACAGTGCCGCCACCTCGGCCATGTCGGCGACGCTGTAGATCTGGTCGAGGTTGTCGAGGATCGCGGCGGTCACCGGGTTGGGTTCGACGAGCCCTGCTTCCCGCAGCGTCACGACGAAGTCGGAGAACACGGCGACCTTGCCGTCGAGGTCGTGTTCGGCAGCCGCCACACACACGTCGACGAGCGGCAGGTCGCCCTCGTACGGTTCGCCGACGTAGTGGTCGACCGATGCGTCGGGGTCGCCACGCCACACGCCGGGGAAGAACTGGATCCCCGCGAAGTGGAACGACCTGCCGAGATCGAGCGAGGTGTGCGTGGTCTGCAACTGGGTCACCCCGGCGATGCGGGTGTCGTGCTGGTCGAACAGCAGGTTGACGCAGGCGTCGGGCACGGCGTGCAGCGTGAAGTCCTCGTCGAGATCGGTGAGGGTGCGCATCTCCCAGAAGCAGTGCACGAGCTCACCGAGCTCGGCGGGTGGACGCACCTCGGTGTAGACGACCGACTCGACGTTCTTCGCAACGCCGTCTTTGACCGGGTCGTACATGCGATCCGGAGCGTAGGCGAGCGCCCTCTCGGTTGCTGAGAAGCTCGGAGGAAGCTCACACCGATTTCACAAGTTCGACGACTTGGCTGGCCAACAGATCTTCCACTCTCCACCTCCCACTCCCCCGATCGGAACTCGACATGATCAAGCAGCGCATCAGCAACCACCCGGCCATCCGTCGGGGCCTCACCGCATCCGTCGTCGCCCTGAGCTTGACGCTCACCGCGTGCGCCGGGTCCGACGCCGCCGACGCGGACTCGACCGCCGTCGTCACCGACGCGACGCCATCGGCCGAGGAGACCGACGAGGTCGCCACCTCGGTCGACGAGACGACGTCCACCACCGACGCGACCGGAGATGACTTGGCGACCGTCGAGCCAGCAGCGGTCGGCGGCCTCCCCGTCTTGGACGACACGCACGCCGACGACAACGACGGCGAGTACGACTCGGCCGACGCCATCTCGATCACCCTCGCCGACGGTGCCACCGCAGTGTCGGGCGACGGTGCAACGGTGAGCGGCGACGTCGTCACCATCACCGACGCCGGCACCTACGTCGTGTCGGGCGAACTCTCCGACGGTCAGATCGTTGTCGACAGCGCAGACGACGGCAAGGTCCGCCTCGTGCTCGACGGCGCCGACATCGCATCGTCGACCACATCACCGATCGTGTTCGCCCAGGCCGACGAAGCGGTCGTGGTGCTCGCCGACGGTTCGGTCAACACCCTCGCCGACGCCGCAGCATCGGGTGACGACGACGACCTCGAGGACGCACCGAACGCCACGCTGTTCTCCGACGACGATCTGACGATCGTCGGGTCGGGCACGCTGAACGTGACGGGGGCGAGCAACGACGCCATCACCAGCATGGATGGCCTCGTCATCCTGTCCGGCACGATCAACGTCGACGCGGTCGACGACGGCATCCGCGGTAAGGACTACGTCTACGTCGCCGGTGGCACCATCGACATCGTCGCCGGCGGTGACGGGATCAAGTCCGACAACGACACCGCCGACGAGTTCGGCTGGGTGCAGGTCGAGGCGGGCACCATCACCGTGTCGGCCGGGGCTCAGGGGCTCGACGGCTACGGCGCCGTCACGGTCATCGGCGGCGACGTCGACGTGATCGAGTCGAACGAAGGCCTGCAAGCGATGGTGATCACCATGGCGGGCGGCAGTGTCGACGTCGTCGCCTCCGACGACGGCCTCAACGCCACCGCCCACACCGCCGACGGCGGCGCCGAGGCCGTGGAAGAAGGCGTCGCCTTCACGATGACCGGCGGCACCATGACCGTGGCTGCCGGGTCGGACGGCCTCGACTCCAACGGCGTGGCCACGATCACGGGCGGCACGCTCGCCATCGCCACGGGCGCCAGCTCCAACGGTGGCAACGGTGCGCTCGACGTGAACGGCACGTTCTCTGCGCCGGGCATCGTCACGGTCGATGCGAGCGCCATCGCCGCCGGCGACACGATCTCGATCGTCGGAGCCAACGGCACCACCGTCGCCGACTTCGTGGCCACGACCACGGCCACCTCGCTCACCGTCACCGCTTCCGAGGTGGTGCCGGGCGAGACCTACACCGTGCTCGCCGACTCGGACGAGATCGGCACCGCGACCGCCACGGAGGCAAGCGAGTCCGTCGCCGTCGGGCGCGGTGGTGGGGGCGGCGGCCGCGACCGCGGTGCCGCACCCGACCAGTGACCGGCTCACCCGCCGACGACGAACAGGAAGCTCGGGGAGTGAGCAGCGCCGTCGAGTTCCTCGATCTCGACGACGTCGTCGGGTTGGCCATCAGGCTGCTCGGCGATCCGCCTCCGATCCGCGAGATCGGACTGGTCGGCGCCGCTGTCGCCCGCCCCCCACGGCGTCGCGATCTCGAAGGCCAGCAACGACCACGTCTACGACCTCGTGATCGGCGTAGCCGCGGGCGCCACGGCCCTCAACGCGATCGCCAGCCGACTCCGCCAACTCGGCGAGTAGGTCGGCACGTACCCGGACCACATCATGACTGGATGACGGCGACCTCTCCTGTGGGCCCGGCGCACTGTTCGGCTCGGCCGATGACGGCATCGCTCGTGGTGAAGGCCGACAACTGGCTCGGGGCGTGGTACCCGCCGCCCCTGCCGTCGATGGTCGACCCGACCGGGATGGTCGACCCGTCGGGCAGCAGGACCGCGACCTCGTCGGCGAGCCATCGAGTTCCGTACTCCCAGAGCACGACCGAGCGAAACTCGTCGCTCCCGACGTAGAGACAGTCGCCTTCCTGCATCAGCAGGCCCTCGATCAGCGCCGCCTCACTCTCCCGCTCTCCGTCGGGCCGCTCGCTCCAGTACACGAGTGGACCCTCGACGCCACCGGCCGCGTCGAGCGACGAGGCCACGAACCCATCGGTCGGGTCGGGGCAAGACGATCGGGACTCGAAGGACGGGATCACGATCGTGCTGTCAGGACCGGGGAAATCGACGTTCACATCGCTCCACCCGTTCGCTTTTGCAAGTTCACCGATGCTGATGCAGAAGGTCTCGGCGATGAGCACCGCGTAGTCACCCTCCTCGATCGAGTACCGAAGACATACTTCCGGTGCCGCACAGGTGGCGTCGGGGCGATCGACCTCCGCCGGGTCTGTGTTCTCGCTCGGCGCGTGGGTGAAGACCGCCTCTCCGCGGGCGAGAAACTCGATCCATTTGCTGCTCGACGTGTTCGCGTCGAGCGGAGCGGTGACGACGATCGTTCGACCGACGGCCTCGACGTCGATCGACTGGTAGAAGGTGGCGGGCGCCAGCGCATCCCGTGCCGATGGCTGGTGCCAAGCACGTTCGACACTGTCGCTCATCGCTGTTGCCGCCTCTGGGTCATCGAACACGTACGTGATCACCGTGCTGAGATCACCTGCGCCGTCGACGGTCGTGCCCACAGCGATCACCGAGAACGGCTCGGAGATCGGTATCGGCTCGGGTACGGCGGATGCGTCGATCCTCGCCGCCACCGAGAAATCCACGACGTAGGCCTGGACTTCGATGAGCGAGAACTCGTCGAGCGCTTCGGCCGCGGCTCGCATGCGGGGATCGTCGATCAGGCGATCGCCGCCACGCTGCCATGCCTCGATGTCAGCCGTCGACGAACTGATCGCCACACGATCGGTCGTCACCGCTGCTCGAACAGGCTGGCCGAACGGACGGATCACGCTCATGTCGTCGACGCTTCGGGAATCATCCTCGCCCGATCCGTAGCTGAGCAGTCCACCGCCGACCGTTCGCAGCCAGGCCGCAGGCGATTCCGTGTCGCTGACATGCTCCCAGTTGGCGTGTGCTCGCGCGAGTGTCTCCTGAGCAAGATCGTTCGCGACCTCGCCGCTACTCGTCAGCGCGATACCGAGCGCGACCAGTCGCGGGTACTGCTCCTTGAACAGCACCTCGAAGTCGGTGTCGGTCGCCACGGTCACATCATCATTGACGCAGCCGGCCCCTCACGGGTTTACCTGGTGCGGAACTTCGTTGGGGCGACCGGGTCGTCGACGAACAAGCCCGTGACAACGATGTTGGCGGAGGTGGACGGGAATCGAACCCGCCGGATGGGGATCGCCCATCCCAACCGCTTTGAAGGCGGCGGAGCCCACCAGGTACCCAGACACCTCCCGGTAGTGCAGGCCTGACGCTACCGGCCGCGCGGCGGTCGAACGCGACTCAGCCGGTGATGAGGTCGACCACGGCAGTCAGGTCGTCGGCCTGGGTCTGCAGGTCGAGGAAACCGGCGAAGGCGCCGGGGTGATCGCCGTCGGCGGCGAGTCTGAGCGCCTCGGATGCACTCGCTGCGAAGTCGCGGAGCGTCACCAGCCCCGGGTCGGTCGCGTCGGCACCGACCGCTGCGACCAGTTCGTCGGAGACCTCGCGAACGCCTGGCGACGCCGGTGCGGCCGACAGATCATCGAGGTGATCGACCGCCTGCTCGCCGAACACTTCGAGCTGGGCCGACCAATCGGCGACCAAGGCACCGTGCTCGCTCGCGAAGGCAGTGAGTTCGTCGGTTGCCTCGATCACGACCGCAGCAACGGTGGTCGTCGTCTCGGGCACGGTCGTCGCCGGCGTGGTCGTGGGCGCCGCCGTCTCGACCGTGGAGGCCACGGGAGCGTCGGCCGAGGCCGAGTCGTCGTCGCCTCGTCCGCACGCGGTCACGCCGAGCAGGCACACGGCGGCGAGGGCACCGGCACCGAGGCGCGGCAGGGAAGTGAGAGCGTTGGGCATGAGTCGTTCCGTTCGAGGGTTCGCCTCTTCATCGGAGCAACGGGCACCGACCTGAAGCGTTCGGCACCACCGATTCGTCGAACACCGCCGCATCGCCCACCGCGACTGGCAGCATCGAGAGTCATGAGCGACCACGCAGCACCGATCAGCGACGAGGCGCGCCGGCTCATCGACGAGTTCGGACTGGAGCCGCATCCGGAAGGCGGCTGGTATCGACAGACGTTCGCCGACGAGGCGACCGACGGCACGCTGCGATCGACCGCGATCTACTACCTCCTGAACGCAGGCGAACGATCTCGGTGGCATCGAGTGCTCCACGCCTCGGAGGTGTGGCACCACTACGCCGGCGACGCGCTGCGACTCCGCATCTCACCCGATGGCGAGTCGGTGACCGAGCACCTGTTGGGCGTCGCCGTCGACCGCGGCGAGCGGCCCCAAGTGGTCGTTCCGACCGGCGAATGGCAGTCGGCAGAACCCACGGGATCGTGGACGCTCGTCGGCTGCACGGTCGCGCCCGGATTCCGATTCGACCAGTTCGAACTCGCTCCGCCCGGATGGGAACCCGGCACCGGCTGAACCGCTCCGGCACGTCGTTCGCGAACCTCGCTACACCACTCGTCGAGCGGGTGACGAGATGTGCCACAAATCCGGGAAAGAGACGCATGTCATCTGCCGGATGAGGCCTTCGGGTTCGTATGGTGAACGTGATCCAAAAACCCCGAACACGCAGGAGTTACAACATGTCCACTTCCCTGATCAACACCGAGGTCAAGCCCTTCTCGGCCACCGCGTTCCACAACGGTGAATTCGTCGACGTCTCCGACGCAGACCTGCGCGACAAGTGGTCGATCGTGTTCTTCTACCCCGCCGACTTCACGTTCGTCTGCCCGACCGAACTCGGCGACCTCGCCGACAACTACGAAGAGTTCCAGAAGCTCGGCGTCGAGGTGTACGCCGTGTCGACCGACAAGCACTTCACGCACAAGGCGTGGCACGACGCCAGCGAGACGATCAACAAGATCACCTACCCCATGATCGGCGACCCGACCGGCGTCATCACCCGCAACTTCGAAGTCATGATCGAAGAAGACGGCCTCGCCGAGCGCGGCACCTTCGTCATCGACCCCGACGGCAAGATCCAGGTCATCGAGATCAACGCCGGCAACATCGGCCGCTCGGCCACCGAACTGCTCCGCAAGGTCAAGGCCGCCCAGTACGTCCGCGCCAACCCGAACGAAGTGTGCCCGGCCAAGTGGGAAGAGGGCGAAGCAACCCTCGCTCCGTCGCTCGACCTCGTCGGCAAGATCTGATCCGACTCCACCGTCATTTCTTGTACACCCTCCATCATCACGGAGAACTGAACAGATGATTCTCGACGCTCAACTCACCGAGGCGCTCCGCGCCCATCTTCCCAAGATCGTCCAGCCGATCGAGCTGGTGGCTTCGCTCGACGACAGCGCGACCAGCACGAAGATCACCGAGCTCCTCGGTGAGTTGGACGTCTTGTCCTCCGACATCAACACCCGGACCGATGGCGACGACGAACGTCGCCCGTCGTTCCGCATCACCCGCGTCGACGACCCGGCCGTGTCGGTCACCTTCGGTGGTGTCCCGCTCGGCCACGAGTTCACCTCGCTCGTCCTCGCACTCCTCCAGGTGGGCGGCCACCCCTCCACCGCCGACCCCGAGCTGCTCGACCAGATCCGCAACATTGAGGGCACCCACCGCTTCGAGACGTTCTTCTCGCAGAGCTGCCAGAACTGCCCCGACGTGGTGCAGGCGCTCAACCTGATGAGCATCCTCAACCCCAACATCGAGCACGTCGCCATCGACGGTGCCGCGTTCCAAGACGAAGTCGAGGCGCGCGAAGTCATGGCCGTGCCCACCGTCTTCCGCAACGGTGAGAGCTTCGGACAGGGCCGCATGACCCTCGAAGAACTCGTCGCCATGCTCGACTCCGGCAGCGCCGACCGTGCGGTCGAGAAGATCAACGAACTCGACCCGTTCGACGTGCTCATCGTCGGCGGTGGCCCGGCCGGATCATCGGCGGCCGTGTATGCGGCTCGCAAGGGTCTGCGCACCGGCGTCGTCGCCGAGCGCTTCGGCGGTCAGCTCCTCGACACGATGGGCATCGAGAACCTCATCTCCAACCCGTACACCGAAGGTCCGAAGCTCGCCGCCGAACTCGAATCCAACGTCCGCGACCACGACGTCGAGGTCATCACCGCGCAGCGCGCCGAGCGCCTCGAAGCCGCCGACAGCGCTGGCGGCCTCCACACGATCGCCCTCGAGAGCGGCGCCGCGCTGCAGTCGCGTTCGATCATCCTCGCCACCGGTGCCCGGTGGCGCAAGATCGACGTGCCCGGCGAGGCCGAGTACGCGAACCGCGGCGTGGCCTACTGCCCGCACTGCGACGGCCCCCTCTACAAGGGCAAGCGCACGGCCGTGATCGGCGGCGGCAACTCGGGTGTCGAGGCCGCCATCGACCTGGCCGGCATCGTCGACCACGTCACGTTGATCGAGTTCGATCACCAGCTGCGCGCCGACGAAGTGCTGCAGGCCAAACTTCGCAGCCTCCCCAACGTCACGATCATCACCAGCGCGATGACGACCGAGGTCGTCGGCGACGGCAAGAAGGTCACCTCGCTGGTCTACCGCGACCGCAACGACGACTCCGAGCACACCGTCGAACTCGAAGGCATCTTCGTGCAGATCGGTCTGCTGCCCAACACCGAGTGGCTCGACGGCACGATCGCGTTGTCGAAGCACAACGAGATCGAGATCGACAGCCACGGCGCCACGTCGATTCCCGGTGTGTTCGCCGCCGGCGACTGCACCACGGTGCCGTTCAAGCAGATCGTGGTGTCGATGGGTGCCGGTTCCACAGCGATGCTGTCGGCGTTCGACCACCTGATCCGCACGTCCGACGCCTCGGTTCCGGCCTGATGCCGCGGCGTTCCGACGCCGCCTCGCTCCAGACATCTCACACCTGACCGTCGCCGCGCGCGTGTTGGCGTTCTGACGCACGTCGGTACCTTGCCCGTACCGACTCCCTCCCCGTGACCTTTCACATCAAGGGGAGACACCATGCTCACGATGTTCCACGCCGTCAAGGGCGGGAGCGGCACCACGGTCACCACGGCGCTCACCGCGCTGGCGCACCGGGGGCCGACACTGCTCGTCGACCTCGACGACGAACTCCCGGCCGCGCTCGGCGTCGGTGGCACCGATCGGCCCGGTGTCGTCGACTGGCTCGGGAGCGACGCGCCGCTCGATCATCTGTCCGACCTGATGGTCGAGGTCAACACATCCACCTCGATGCTGACGACGCGTCTCGACGCCGGCGCCGCTGGTTCGGCCGCGGCACGGCTCGAGGCATCGACGACGCGCTGGATGCAACTCTCGTCGTGGTGCCGATCGTGGGCGACTCGATCGGGTGGTCGGGTGTTCGTCGACGCCGGCACGCAACCGTTGCCGCAGGAGTTCGTGGCGGCGTGCGATCAACGACTGCTGGTGACGAGGTCGTGCTATCTCGCGCTGCGTGAGGCGTCACGCCGATCGCTGTCGTCGACGGGCGTCGTGGTCGTACGCGAGCCGGGGCGCACGCTCACCGATCACGACATCGCCACCTCGGTCGGTGCGCCCGTGTCGGCATCGCTCACCTGGGAACCCGCGATCGCCCGCTCGGTCGATGCCGGCCTCCTCACCTCTCGCCGCGTCGGCCGCTCCACGTCGCGCGAGTTGCGGCGACTCCTCCGCTCACACGTCCTCGCCGAGTCGATCGCCGCCTGATCGCATGGTCGACGCTCAGATCGTGCACGCCGTGTGCCGCGCCGTCGCCGACGAACACGGCGACATCGACGAGTTGATCGATGCCGAACTGCGGCGGCTCGCGCCGCTGGCCACCGCACTCGAACGACGACGCATCCACGCCGAGGCCACCGCCCGCCTGACCGGGCTGAGCGAACTCGAGGCGCTCGTCGCCGATCCGACCATCGACGAGATCCTGGTCAACGACCACGCCATCTGGGTCGACCGCAACGGCGAGCTCACGCGCGCCGGGTCGCTCACCACCACCAGCACCGAGCAGGTGATCGAACGGATCCTGGCACCGATCGGCCGACGCGTCGATCGCACGAGCCCGATCATCGACGCTCGCCTGCCGAGCGGTGCCCGGGTGTGCGCCGTCGTGCCCCCGATCTCGATGAACGGCCCGACGTTGTCGATCCGCCGATTCGCATCGACCGCTCGACGGCTCGACGAGTTCACCGACCCCGTCGGCCGAGCACTCTGCGTCGAACTGGTGCAGGCCGGCTGCAACGTCGTGGTGTCGGGAGCCACCTCGTCGGGCAAGACCTCACTGCTCGCCGCGATGATCGCCGAGGTCGACGACGCCGAACGAATCATCGTGCTGGAAGACACCAGCGAACTGCCGTGCGAGGCACCACACCTGGTGCGGATGGAAGCCCGGCCGTCGTCGGCCGAGGGCCTGCCGGCAGTGCCGCTCGAGCAGTTGGTACGGACCGCGCTGCGCCTGCGGCCCGACCGGCTGGTGGTCGGTGAAGTGCGCGGTGACGAGGTGCTGGCGCTCACGCAGGCCCTCAACACGGGGCACGACGGATCGTTCTCCACGTGCCACGCCAACGGTCCGCTCGATGCGCTGCTCCGGCTCGAATCGTTGGTGCTGGCGGCGGCGCCGCAGTGGCCACTGCCAGCGGTGCGCCAGCAGCTGGCCCGCTCGATCGACGTCATCGTCCATGTCGCCCGACGTGGTTCGCAGCGACGCATCGTCTCGATCGCCGAGGCGCAGGTGCCCGACGACGAGTCGAGGCGACCGTCGCTACGCGAGCTCGCCACCATCACCTCTGCCGACCGGCTCGAACTCGTCGGTCGGCTCCAGCGTCGGCGGCGGACGTGATCGCGCTGCTCGCTCCGGTCGCGTCGGCGGGCGTGATCGTCGTGATGGCCAGTTGGTGGCACTCGCGGCAGCCCGCGCGTGAGCTCTGCACTCCCGGCCAGGCACCACCGGCGGAGCATGCCGGTTGGAGGCAACGACTCGCTCGTCGGTCGATGACGGTCGGGGCGTGGTGGCAACGTCGTCGCGTCGAGCGTCAGCGGATCGGCCCGTCCGACGTGGCGGCGTGGGTCGACGACCTCACTCGCTCGGTGCGGCGCGGCATCACGCTCAGGCAGACCATCATCGACACTCGGCCCGATCACGACGGGCTCGCCGCGTCGACCGAGCCGCTCCGACATCGCGTGCAGCGCGGTGCCGACGTGGCCGCCGCCAGCAGCGAGTGGGGATCTGAACTCACGGCCGACCATCGCGTCGAACGACATCTGCGCTCGACGGCGTCGGTGCTGTCGATCTCGTCGTCGGTCGGCGGCGGTGCAGCGGCACCGCTCGATCGGCTCGCTGCAGCGCTACGCCAGACCGCAGCCGACGAGTCGGAGCGGGGTGCTCAGAGCGCGCAAGCACTGATCTCGGCACGTGTGCTCACCTGTGTTCCCGTCGCCATGCTCGCGCTGTTGCTCGCGCTCGACGACGACGTTCGCTCGGTGGTCCGGTCGCCCCCTGGCGCAGCGGTCGTCGCGTGCGGCCTGGCTCTCAACGTGCTCGGCGGCTGGTGGATGCGTCGGATCATCACGAGTGGTGGCCGATGATGTTCGTCCCTGAGCTCAGCGCGATGGCCGGCGTGCTCGTCGGTGGGTGGATGCTGCGCTGTCGAATCAGCGCGCGTCGAGTCGTCGCCACCTCGGTCGGTGACGCTCGGCCGGCGGTGCACGAGCGCCAGATGACGCGTCGACAGCGTCGGGTGCTCGCCGGCGTCGGTCTGCTCGCCGCTGCGCTGGTCGACCCGATCATCCCGGTCGCGATCGGCCTCGGCCTCGTCGTCGCACCACCGATCCGACGGGCGCTGCACGATCGGCGGCAACGCGTGCTGATCGCCGCCGCCGTGCCCGATGCGATCGAACTCCTGATCTTGATGATCCATGCGGGGCTCACCCCGCATCAGGCCGTGCGCGCATCGTCGGCGCAGTCGCCGCAACCGATTCGGCCGGGTTTCGCCGAAGTCGTGCGGCGACTCGATCGAGGCCAGCCGCTCGCCGACGCGTTGCGCGGATTGCCCGACGTGTTGGGCTCGGCGCTCGACCCCATCGCCGACACGCTCGCCATCGCCGAGCGCTACGGCACCCCGATCGGCGATGCGCTCGTCCAGCTGGCGGGCGAGGTCCGACAGCAGCGGCGCCGTCTGGCCGAGGCCGACGCCCGCAAGCTGCCCGTGCGGCTCTCGTTTCCGTTGGTGTTCTGCACCCTTCCGTCGTTCGTGCTCGTGGCGATCGCTCCTGCGGTGATCGCCGCCCTTTCGTCGCTCGGTGACACCACCTGGTGACCGCCCGTCCTCTCTCGATCCGTCTGGAGCACTCATGCCGTTCATCACCTTTCATCCGTTCAGCGCGCTGCTGACCGTGGCCGTCCTCGCCCACCGCTGGGCGTTCGACCTCGGCGACCGTCTCGCCAATCGAGTCGAGCGACTCGTCGCCCGGTGTCGAGACGATCGCGGCCAGGCGACGACCGAGTACGCCCTCGTACTCTTGGCCGCCGCGCTCGTCGCGTTGCTCGTCGTCGCCTGGGCGACGGCCGGCGGTGGCGCAGCCAGGGTCAGTCGCCTGTTCAACCGCGTGATCGACGCCGTCATCGACCGCGTCTGATGACCGCCGCCGATGCTCCCACCGCGGGCCGCTTCGACGCCCGCGTCGAGAACGGCCAGGCTGCGGTGGAGTTCGCGGTGGCGTTGCCGCTGATCGTGGTGGTGTTGCTGGCGATCACGCAGGTGGGGGTGTCGGTGCGCAACGAGGTTGCCGTCGAGTTGGCTGCCCGTGAGGGCGCTCGCGCCGCGGCTGTGTCCGGCGACCCCGCCGGCGCGGCCGCGGCTGCGGCGAGGCGAGCGGTGTCGTTGCCGATCGAGGTGTCGACGGCGTCAGGCGGCGGTCGCGTGTCGGTCACGGTCACCTACGTCGACCCGACCGACATCGCGATCATCGGTGCCGCCATCGGTCCGATCACGCATCGGGCCACCGCCACGATGGCCGTCGAGCCACCGTGAGCGGGAAGTGTGTTCGGCCGGAGTGGCCGAACAGTCAGTTGGCGCCGACGGGTGGACCCTGCACCTGGCAGGCGTAGTCGGCACCGTGGCGCATCAGCTTCTCGATGTCGGGCGCCGACGGTTCCGGGAGGCCGTCGTGGAGTGCAGGTTCGCCGGCAGCGATGTGGAAGCCTTCGAACCCCCCGGGTGTGTTGATCTCCAGCAGTTTGCTGTCGGCCTCGACGCGGAAGGCATGTGGCACCCCTCGGGGAAGGAAGACGCCCTCACCTGCGTCGACGACCTTTTCGACCCGATCCCCCATGGGGTCCAGCCACGCGGTGATCGTTCCCTCGAGCACGAAGAGGGTCTGGTCTTCGCGTTCGTGCACATGCACGGGCGTGCCGTAGCCCGCCCGATGCGTCTGCTTGCAGACCGACAGCGACCCGTCGGTGTCTGCGGCCGACACCAGCACTTCCATCAGGAAGCTGTCGAACCAGAACTTCTTGCCGGTGGGGTTCTCCGTGATTGTCATGAGCTCCTCTTTCATCTCGCGGTTCTTCGTCTGACCGTTCTTCGTGAGACAGATGTATCACGAGCGCCACCCCCATTGCAAGACATTTGTCTCACGATGAGATAGGGTTCGCACGATGGCGATTCGATCGAACCAGAAGGCGCGCACTCGGCAAGCGTTGCTCGATGGGGCGGCTCGGGTGCTCGCCGACGGCACTGCAGAACCGTCGATGGATCAGATCGCCGAGGCGGCGCAGGTCAGCAGGGCGACGGCCTACCGGTACTTCGACTCGTCCAGCGAGGTCGTGTGGGAGGTGATGTCCGACCGTGCGATCGCTGACGTCGACGCAGTGATGGCGGCAGCCGGCAACGACATCACCGACCGAGTGCTGGCCGCGGAGGAAGCCATCAACGGATACTTGTTCGACGACCCCGACGGCGCTCGCGCCTTCGAACGGGCGGCTCTCGATCGCAGCCTCAGAGGCATGGCCCAAGACACCGATCGTGCCGCGCGCCGCCTCGGCTACATCGATGCTGCGCTCGAACCGATCGCAGACCGACTCTCGCACAGCGAACGCCGAAGCGTTCGCCACGCCCTCGCACTCGCAATGGGTTCGCAAGCGGTGCCTGCGATGCTCGACACGTGCCGACTCGACGTGGACGAGGCCCGTTCCGCCACCCGATTCGCCTGTCGCACCATCGCCACCGAGGCCAGCCGATTGGCCCGAGCCGGCGCTTCGGTGACCTCGTAGGCCCCGGCGGTTTCAGCGAACCCTCGCCGATCTCAGATCTGCAGGCCGGTGGTCGCGCCACCGTCGACGAGATAGTTCGCTCCGGTGACGAAGCTGGCGCGATCGCTGACGAGAAACGCAACGACGTTGGCGACCTCCTCCGGTGTACCCAGCCGCCGGAACGGGTTCTGCTTGACGGTCGACTCCCAGAGCTTGCCGCCCTCTTCGCGCGCCTTGTCCCATGTTCCACCGGGGAAGATGATGTCGCCGGGCGAGACCACGTTCACTCGGATACCGCGCCGAGCCACTTCGAGTGCGAGTGACTTCACCATGCTGACGGTCGCGGCCTTCACCGCCGCGTAGGCAGGAATGCGTGGCGCTCCGGTGTTGGCGGCGCGAGACCCGATGCAGACGATGTTCGCGCCCTCGTGGTCGCCCATCCTCCCGAGCGCTGCTCGGAGCAGCTCGTCGGTGCGAACCAGATCGACGTTGACCGATGCGGTCCAATCGGTGCCTGCCATCGCGGACACGTTCGACACGACGATGTCGAGTCCGCCCAGCTGATCGGCTGCCCACTCCACGAGCGCAGATGGCTCACCCTCGACAGCCATGTCGGTGGGGCGGTGATGCACTTCCCCCGACGCTGACAACTCGCCGGCTGCTGCGGCGAGACCGTCGGCGTCGCGTGCACAGATGGCGACCTTTGCTCCCTCGGTCAACAGCGTCTGAGCCATCGAGCGACCGATGCCCTTGCTGCCGCCCGTGACGAGAACGCGCTTGTCGGTGAGATCGAGATCCATCGGCTCACTGTAGGAGGACACTCCCACCCGGCTTCCGATCGCTGGCGGCGACGAGGCCTGCCGGCCGACCGTCTCGTCGACCGGCCAGAGGGCGGTCACGCCGCTCCTGACGGATCCGGAGATCGAGTTGGCATGCCGGCGGCAGCCGCGAGACGATCATCGGGTGAAGACGGTGTGGGTGCTCGGCGATCAGCTCAACCGCCGGATCGGTGCGCTCGCCGACGCCGACCCCAGCACGCACCGGGTGCTGCTCGTCGAGTCGTTCGCCAAGCTCCGATCGAAGCGCTGGCACCGACAGCGTGCGCACTTCGTCATCGCCTCGATGCGACGATTCGCCGACGAACTCCGCAGCGCCGGTTTCGAGGTCGACCTCCGCCGGTCCGACTCGTTGCAGCAGGGCCTCGACGAGCACGTCGACCAGTTCGGCCCCGACGAGGTGATCGCCACCGAGCCGGCCAGTTGGGACGGACTCGGCCTGCTCCAACGCAACGACGTCACCATCGTGCGCTCCAACCAGTTCCTGTGCCACTACGACGAGTTCGCCGACTGGGCCGACGGCAAGCAGCGTTTCAAGATGGAGGACTTCTACCGTTGGCAGCGCCGCCGTCTCGGCTACCTGATGGACGGTGACGAACCGGTCGGCGGACGATGGAACTTCGACGACGAGAACCGCGAGCCACCACCCAGCGCACCGGACGATCCGTGGGCATCGCCGCAGACATCGGAGTTGGGAGACGCCGACCGCCAAGTGCTCGACGATCTCGACGAGCACGGCGTCGACACCTGGGGCCGCGACCCCGACGGCACCTGGGCCACCTCGCGGCGCGCGGCGCTCAGCCGCCTTCGCCACTTCGTCGACGAGGTGCTGCCCCAGTTCGGGCCGCATGAAGATGCCATGGTCGAACGGTCGTGGCACCTCGCCCACTCGGTGCTCTCGCCGTACATGAACATCGGTCTGCTGCTGCCCGGCGAGGTGTGCGACGCCGTCCAGGAGGCGTTCGATCGTGGCGACGTCCCGATCGCGTCCGCCGAGGGCTTCATCCGGCAGGTCATCGGCTGGCGCGAGTACGTGTGGGGGGTCTACTGGCTGTGGATGCCCGACTACCGGTCGCGCAACGCGCTCGGCGCCGACCGGCCGGTGCCACCGGCGTTCACCGGAGCGGCCACCACCGACATGAACTGCGTACGGCACTGCATCGACGGCGTCGAGCAGCGGGCGTACAACCACCACATCCAACGACTGATGGTCCTCGGCAATCTCTCGATGCTGCACGGCGTCGACCCCTGGGCGCTCACCGACTGGATGTGGTCGCACTTCATCGACGGCGCCGAGTGGGTGATGCTGCCCAATGTGATCGGCATGAGCCAGTGGGCCGACGGCGGGAGGATGGCGACCAAGCCGTACGCGGCGGGCGGCAACTACATCGACAAGATGAGCGACTACTGCGGCCCGTGTCGGTACGACCGCAAACAGCGAGTCGGCGACGATGCCTGTCCGTTCACGACGCTCTACTGGGACTTCCTGGCACGCCACCACGACCTCTTGGTGAAGAACCCGCGGATCGCCCGGCAGGTGCGAGCGTCGGAGCGCTTGTCCGACCTGCCGGCGGTTCGTGAACGAGCGGTCGAGGTGCGACGGTTGCTCGACGACGGCAAGCTCTGACGATGAACGCAGCCGACGACCAGCCACTGTTCCACGCAGCGATGCCCGACGACTGGGCTACCGCGTTCGAGACCGGCGAGTACACGATGTCGACTCGCGGCCAGACGCTGGCCGAGGTCGGCTTCATCCACCTGTCGACCCGCGAGCAGGTCGAAGGCACGGCGAACCGCTTCTACGCCGACGTCGACCAACTCGTGCTGCTCACGATCGACCCACTGAAAGTGCCGTCGGAGATCAAGTGGGAGGCTCCAGCGCCGGGCGTCGACACGCTCTTCCCGCACATCTACGGCCCGCTGCCGATCAGCGCCGTCATCACCACCAACTACTGGCTTCGTTCGATCGACGCCGACGGAGCCGGCTGGCGCCTCGACGACCTCGCCTGACCGTCGCCGACGCGTCGCACGCGCCTCGACGAGGCGTCACCAGAACATCGTGCCGGCGGCGCCCTTGAAGGGGCCGGTGACGTTGCCGGTGATCCAACCGCCGTAGAAGTTGCCGTCGTTCGGTTCGACCCGCTCGTCGTCGACCCAGCACTCGTCGAGCGCCTGTGCGTAGAACGCCCAGTGGCCACGGATGGCCGCGAACGCAGGCGTCGGGTCACGGTAGGTCCACGCCGATTCCTTCGCCGTGAAGCGTCCGGCGACCACGTCGGCGTAGGTCGCCACGCCCTTCCACTCGCACGCCGATTGCCGACCGACCGGCTCGAGGTGCGACATCGTCACGAACTCGGGGGCCACGTAGTAGGCCGGCGCCTGGCTCGTTTCGAGGACGCGCATCGCGTACGGCGCATCGACGATCATCGCGCCGCCGTGAGCGACGCGGATACGCCAGTCGACACGCTCGACCGATGGGGGCCGAGGAAAGTCCCAGACCGATTCGACCGGCTTGCCGTTGGGTGCCAGCGCGCCGCGGCCACCCGCTTGCTCCAACTCCTTCTCGCCCCGTCGCTCCACGTCAGAAACCGTAGATGTCACCGAGGCGGGTGTGGCTTCAGGCCCGGAAGTCAGTCACGCATTCCGTCGTACTCCGACGCCTCGGGCGGGCGGGTCTTGCCACCGACTCGTCGATCGGCTGCCTTCTCGCGAGCGCGCTGCTCCTCTTCGAGCGCCGCCTCCTCCTCGATCAGTTTCTCGAGCGCATCGAGGCGGACCGGGTCGAGGTCACCCGACGCGATGGCTGCCTGCACCGCGCAGCCGGGTTCTTGATCGTGCTTGCAGTCACGGAAGCGACAGCCATCCATCAGGTCGAACACATCGGCGAACGCTCGCTCGATGCCGTCGCCCGACAGCCACAGGCTGACCGCTCGGACGCCCGGCGTGTCGATCACCCACCCTTCACCGTCGAGCGCGACCAACTCGGCCGCGACCGTGGTGTGGCGACCGCGCTGGTCGCCGTCGCGCACCGCCGAGGTGGCGAGCAGTTCGCTGCCGACGAGCCCATTGACCAACGTCGACTTGCCGACACCGCTCGCGCCGAGAAACGCGAGGGTCCGGTTGCCGTCGGCGTAGCTCCGCACGGCGTCGATGCCCTCGCCCGAGATGCCGCTCGCCAGGAGCACCGGCACCCCCAACGCCACCTCGGCCAACGCCGCCCGAGCGGGTTCGGGATCGTCGACGAGGTCGGTCTTGGTGAGGATCACGACCGGCTCGGCACCGGAGTCGAACGCCAGCACCAACTCGCGTTCGAGCCGCCGTGGGCTCGGCGGCGAGCCGAGCGCGTGCACGAGGAAGACGACGTCGATGTTGGCGGCGAGCGTGTGCGACACGGCGCGCATGCCGTCGAACGAGGCCCGCCGCGTGAACGCCGAGGTGCGTTCGAGCACGTGCTCGACACGTTCGCCGTCGTCACTCGGGATGATCCAGTCGCCGACCGCGACATCGGCGCCGATGTTGCGGAGTCGCACCGGCTCGGCGGTTCCGAGCGCCTGTTCGAGCGAACGGGCCGCGGTGCTCCACCCGCGATCGAGACGGGTGACCCGTGCGGGCTCACCCGGCTCTCCGAGTTCGTGCCATGCCGAGGCGAACGCGTCCGACCAGCCCAGCCGATCGAGCGATGTCGGTGTTTCGGTCACGACGCGACCGTAGCGCTGCGGTCTGATCCGTACCCCACGACCACCGCCTCGTCGGTGGAGGTCTCGAGTCGGGCAACGACGCCATCGCCGAGCGCGACCGGTGCCGAACCCGGCAGCGACCAGATCTCATTGCCGTCGAGGTCGATTGCGGCCACCCGATTCCCGTCGCCGGAGGTGCGTCGTGTCAGTACGCCGTTGCCTGCGAATTCGAGGCTGTCGAGCACGCCGGGGGTCATGGTGAGCACCGTGACCGTCGCACCGGTTCGGCCGTCGACGAGCGCCTGCGTCGCCCCGCCGTTCTGCGACGCGAGGATCAGGGTTCCGCGTTCGGTCTGCACGGTCCGGGAAACGATGCCGTCGCGCTGCCACGCCGGGCGGATCTCGTCGCCGTCGAGTTCGGCGCCGGTCATCTGCCCCGACCCCGACACGATCATCGTCGGTCCGATCATCGGCGCGATGTTCGCGATCACCCCCGGCAGGCGAGCGACTCCTGGTTCGGCGCCGAATCGCTCGGCGAGGTCGAACGCACCGACGAACGATCCGTTGGGGTCGATCCCGACAAAGACCCCGCCTGGTCGCCCGTTCTGCCTGTTGGCGACGATCACGACCTTGCCGTCGACCACCGAGACGAGGTCGCCCGGGTCGGCCGCGGCCACGCTGGCGAGTCGCATCGGACCGAACTCCTCCGACAGGTCGTACACCGCGATCGCGTCGTCGACATCGACGTAGTAGGTGCCGAGGTGGTCGGTGCCGATGATCTCGCCGTCGAGTCGTCCGACCTCGACTCCGGTCTCGGGGTCGAACAGCAGCGTCGGGTTGGTCGCGACGGTCGGGCGACGCGCGAGGAACGGCGTGCCGCGCAGCAGTTCGAATCCCGACGACCCGCCGTGGGCCTCGAGTTGCTCGTTGCTTTCGATCATCGTCCAGCGCTCTACCCCGGTGTCGAGGTCGAAGCCGACGACCGGACGCGTGGCGAGCAACGATCCGACCAGCAGCGTCGAATCGGTCGCGCCGATGACATCGAACGATTCGTGGCCGAGGGACAGCTCGATCGTCCACTGCTCTTCCCCGTTCGAGGCATCGAGCAGCGAGAGCGTGCTGCGCTCGGTGCCGAGCGCAGCACCAGCGATGACCGCCACGTATCGAGAATCGATCACCTCGACCTGGGCAGCCGTTCCCGCCGGCCGATCGGCGTCGCCGTCGACCGTGTCGATCCGATATCGCCACAGTTCGTCGACCCGTTCGGGAAGACGGCGCGGCTCGGCACCGGCGAACGGTTCTCCTGTCGGCGCCACCACATCGAGCGGCGACGGCAGCGCAGCCGCGACCACAGGGTCGAGTTCGTCCGGTTCATCGACCGGTGGTGCCAACGGTGACGGATCGGTCGTCGGGCTCACCGCTGTCGGCGACGGCGCCGCGACCTCGGCATCGTCGCCGCTGCGAATCCACACGGCGACCGCTGCCACGGCGATCACCGTCAACAACGCGCCGCCCATCGCAACTCGCCGCCTCCTGCCGGTGCGCTGCTGCGCCGACGAGGCAGGTGACGCCGATCTCCCTGCTGACTCCGGCCGCCCTGCCGACTCCGACGGAGACGGTTCGATCTCGACCGGCCCCGGCGACGTGGGAGCGGGACCGTCGTAGCCACGCTTCCAGATCGCGTCGGGGTCGGAGGGCACGATTCGCGACCCTAGGCGGACGCTGTGTCGACCGTCTCGCGGGCCTATGACATGTGGAAACGTGCGCGATCCGGCACACTCTGCTCAGGACCAACACATCTCGAGGCCCGCCGGTGACACCCCGTCGGGCGCCCCAGAGCACCTGCACACGAACTTCAGACCACCCTCCCACCACCCGCACACCATCTTCGGACCACCCAGCGAAAGACACAGATGTCAAAGCCACTCGTCGTCGTCGAGTCGCCTGCCAAGGCGAAAACCCTCTCGAAGTTTCTCGGCAGTGACTACGACGTGCGCGCCTCGGTGGGGCACGTGGCCGACCTGCCGTCGAAGGGTCTGAACATCGACACCGAGAACGGCTTCAAGCCCACCTACGAGCTCACCGAACGCGGCAAGACCGTCGTCAAAGAACTCAAAGCGGCGCTCAAAGACGCTTCGGAGCTCTATCTCGCAACCGATGAAGACCGCGAGGGGGAGGCCATCTCGTGGCACCTGCTCGAGTACCTGAAGCCGAAGGTCCCGGTGAAGCGGATGGTGTTCCACGAGATCACCAAAGCCGCGATCGACCACGCCGTCGACAACCCGCGCGGCATCGACTACGGCATGGTCGACGCCGCCGAGACCCGCCGCATCCTCGACCGCCTGTACGGGTACGAGGTGTCGCCGGTGCTGTGGCGTCGCGTCAACCGCGGCCTCTCGGCCGGCCGCGTGCAGAGCCCGACCGTCCGACTCATCGTCGAACGCGAGCGCGAGCGCATCGCCTACATCACCGCCGACTACTGGGACATCGACGTCGTCACCGCGACCGACCCCGAGTTCGACGCGAAGCTCCACGCCGTCGCCGGAGCGCGAGTCGCGGGCGGCAAAGACTTCGACAATCGCGGCAACGTCAGCGACAAGGTCACCGCGCTCGACGAAGCTCGTGCGACCGGCCTGGCCGAGAGCCTCGCCGAGTCCGACTTCACCGTGAAGTCGGTCGAAGACAAGCCGTACAAGTCGTCGCCGAAGGCCCCGTTCATGACCTCGACGCTGCAACAGGAAGGCGGCCGCAAACTGCGTCTGTCGTCGTCGCAGGTGATGCGTGTCGCTCAGGGCCTGTACGAGCGTGGGTTCATCACCTACATGCGTACCGACGACGTCATCCTCTCCGACGAAGCCATGGCGGCGACGCGTGACGCGGTCACCAAGGAGTACGGATCGAAGTACCTCAACGCCGCGCCGAAGCAGTACAAGAAGAAGTCGAAGGGCCAAGACGCTCACGAAGCGATCCGCCCGACCACGCCGTACCGCTCGCCCGACGCCGTGTCGGCCGAGCTCAACAGCCAGGAACTCTCGCTCTACCGCCTCATCTGGCAGCGCACCCTCGCGTCGCAGATGGCCGACGCCACCGGCGTCACGGTCAGCGTCCGGCTCACCGCCCCCGCCACCGACCGCACCACCGGCGAGATCGTCGAGTGCGAGTTCTCGGCATCGGGCACCACGATCACGTTCCCCGGCTACCGCGCCGTGTACGTGGCGTCGAAGGAAGAGCGCGGCGACGACGCAGCCGACAAGGAAGCGCTGCTTCCCGAACTCAAGGTCGGCGACATCGTCCCCGTCGCCTCGGTCACACCCAACGGCCACACGACCACACCGCCCGCCCGGTTCACCGAAGCCTCGCTGGTGAAGCGGCTCGAAGAACTCGAGATCGGCCGCCCGTCCACCTGGGCCTCGATCATCCAGACGGTGCAAGACCGTGGCTACGTGTGGAAGAAGGGCCAAGCGCTCGTTCCGACCTGGACCGCGTTCGCCGTCATCCGCCTGCTCGAGGAGCACTTCGACGCGCTCGTCGACTACGACTTCACCGCGTCGACCGAGAACGACCTCGACGCCATCTCGCGAGGCGAGCGGCAGAAAGATCAGTGGCTCACGCGGTTCTACTTCGGCCAGACCGACGACCACGATGTTCCGGCGATCACGGCCGAAGCGGGTTCGGCCGACGACGCGCTGCTCGGCCTCAAGCGCCTGGTCGAAGAGAACCTCGACCACATCGACGCCGCCGAGATCAACACGTTCCCGCTCGGCAACGACGAGAACGGCGAACTCATCGTCGTCAAGCCGGGCCGCTACGGCCCCTATGTCAAGCGCGGCGAAGACACCGCCGGCCTGCCCGACAACCTCCCGCCCGACGAGCTCACGGTCGCCAAGGCCATCGAACTGTTGGCCGCACCCAAGGGCGACGAGCCGATCGGCGAACTCGACGGCCTGCCCGTCTACGCGAAGAACGGCCGCTACGGCCCGTACGTCCAGTGGGGCGACCACGACAACCCGCCTCCCGGGCTCGAGAAGCCGAAGATGTCGAGTCTCTTCAGCAACATGACGCTCGAAGAGATCACGCTCGAGCAGGCCGAGAAGCTCATCTCGCTGCCGCGCCACCTCGGCGACGACCCGGAGGACGGCACACCCATCTACGCGAACAACGGCCGCTACGGACCGTACGTGCAGAAGGAAAAGGACTACCGCAACATCGACTCCGAAGACCAGATCTTCGAGATCACGCTCGAACAGGCGCTCAAGATCTACAGCGAGCCCAAGGTGTACAAGCGGGGCAACCGCAACATGGCCGCGAAGGGCCCGCTGAAGGAGTTCGGCACCGACCCGGTCAGCGAGAAGAACGTCACCGCCAAGGACGGACGATTCGGCGTGTACGTCACCGACGGCGAGACCAACGCGTCGCTCGGCAAGGGCGACCGTCTCGAGGAGATCACTCCCGAGCGTGCCTTCGAACTGCTCGCGATCCGGCGTGAGGCGATCATCGCCAAGGGCGGCACCCCGGGCAAGAAGGCCAAGGCCACGAAGAAGAAGGCAGCTGCCAAGAAGAAGGCTGCGGCCAAGAAGTCCGCCGCCAAGAAGAAGGCTGCGAAGAAGAAGGCCCCGGCGAAGAAGAAGGCGGCAGCGAAGAAGTCCGCCGCCAAGAAATCGACTGCCGGAGGCGACGACGGGGTCGTTGTCGTCGACCTCAACGACTGATCGCTCCGGTGCGTCGCAGCGCGCACCCTTGGGCCGTAGCGACTTGTCTCTAGACTCGCCCACGATGACCGGACCTCGATACATCGCCTTCGAGGGCGCGGAAGGGTGTGGCAAGTCGACGCAGGCTGCGCGATATGCGTCGGCGATCGATGCCGTGCTCACGCGAGAGACCGGCGGGACCGACATCGGTGCACGGCTCCGCGAGATCCTGCACGACACGTCGATCCACGACATGGCGCCTCGCGCCGAGGCGCTGATCGCCGCTGCCGACCGGGCACAGCACCTCGACCAGGTCGTGCGGCCCGCGCTCGACGCCGGGCGCACCGTGGTCAGCGACCGTTCGGTCTACTCGACGCTGGCCTACCAGGGCTACGGGCGACGCCTCGACGTCGACCAACTCCGGCAGATCAACGACTGGGCGACCGGTGGGCTGTGGCCCGACCTGGTGGTGTTCATCGACACGCCCGACGACGTGATCGCCGAACGCATGTCGACTCGCAACCTCGACCGATTCGAAGCCGCCGGCGACGACTTCCACGATCGCGTCATCGACGGGTTCCGCACGATGGCGGCCGCCGACCCCGACCGCTGGATCAGCGTCCAAGCGGTCGGCTCGATCGCACAGGTCGCCCAATCGATCTACGACTCCATCGCCGAGTGGAGCGAACGATGAACGACGTCGACGCCGGCGACATGCTCGACCCCGACGCCGGGATCGACGTGTCGACGCCGAGCAGCCAGCCCGGCACGATCTGGAACGACGTCGTCGGCCAGAGCCACGCCATCGGGCAGCTCCGGGCCGCACTCGACCGCGGCGCCGCGCACGCCTACCTCTTCGTCGGCCCGGCCGGCTGCACCAAGTTCGAAGCCGCTCGGGCGTTCGCTGGGCGCATCATCTCGGGCAGCGAAGACCGCGACCAGCGCGATGCCCGCCTCGCGCTCGAAGGCGTGCACCCCGACATCACGGAAGTGCAGCGAAGCGGCGCGTCGATCTCGTTCGACCAGGCTCGCGAGATCGTCCGCGTCGCGGCGATGGCCCCGTCCGAGAGCAGCCGCAAGGTCTTGATCCTCGACGAGTTCCACCTGCTCAATCCGACGGGTGCCGGGCTCATGCTCAAGACGATCGAGGAGCCGCCCGACTCCACGACGTTCATCATCCTCTGCGAGTTCGTCCCGCACGACCTGATCACGATCTCGTCGCGCTGCACCCGGGTCGACTTCCGGGCGATCAGCGCCGACGTCATCGCCGCCCGCCTGCTCACCGAAGGCATCGGCCCCGTCGAGGCCCAGGCCGCATCGAAGGCCTCGCTCGGCGACCTCGACCGAGCACGGCTCCTGGCGACCGACCCCACCCTCGCCGAGCGCCGCAAACTGTTCCTGAGCATCGCCGGGCAACTCGACGGCAGCGGCACGGTGGCGATGCGACTCGCCGGCGAACTCCTCGCCGCGATCGACGCCTCGGCCGACGCGATCAAGGCGCGCCACGAGAACGAAATCGCCGAACTCGACGCTCGCATCAAGGAGTTCGGCGAGCGCGGCAGCGGCAAGAAGCAACTCGAAGACCGCCACAAGCGCGAAGTGCGGCGAGCGCGCACCGACGAACTCCGCGCCGGCCTCACCACCATGGCCCAGACCTACCGAGACAGCCTCACGCAGGGCACCGCCCGCAACATCGATGCCGCGGCGGGAGCCGTTCACGCGATCCACGACGCGCTCGAATCACTCGAACGCAACCCGAACGAGAAGCTGCTCCTCGAGAACCTGCTCTGGTCGCTCCCGTCCGCGGTCTGACCGACCGTGGGGGTGCCTGCTTCCCCACGAACACACCCACTCACACGATCGCCGGGCGAGCGCCGATCCTCTTCGATGGAGACCATGAGTCTCCGATCGCCCCGCACCACCTGCCCGCACCGCACCACGCTCCGTCGGCGAGCGACGTCGGTGTACCTCGCTCTCGCCACGGCACTCGCCGGCATCGTCGTGGCGGTGCAGCCCGCAGCCGACGTCGCCGAGGCGGCCGCCGACGACTTCACCGCCATCACGCCGGCTCGCATGCTCGACACCCGAGACGGCACCGGCGGACGGATGGGAGCGCTGCGCGACGACGAGACCATCACCCTCGACCTCGCCGGCGAGGGTGACATCCCGAACAACGCGACAGCGGTCGTGATCAACATCACGTCGACCAAGGCCACCCTTCCGGGCTACGTCACCGCATGGCCGACCGGCGAACCCCGGCCGCTCACCGCCAGCCTCAACCTCGACCCCGGCCAGGACACGCCGAACCTCGTCATCATCGGACTCGGCAACGGGTCGATCAACCTGTACAACAGCGCCGGGTCCACCCACCTCGTCGGCGACGTGACCGGCTACTTCACCGGCTCGAGCGAACTCACCCCGACTGCTCCCGCTCGCCTCCTCGACACCAGAGACGGCACGGGCGGCACCGACGGCCCGGTGAACGGCGACTCGACCATCACCCTGCAGGTGACCGGGACCGCCGGCGTCCCGACCACCGCCTCGGCCGTCGTCGTCAACGTGACGTCGATCCAGGCGACCGCACCGGCGTACGTGACCGTGTTCCCGACCGGGTCGGAACGTCCCCTCGCCGCCACGCTCAACACCGAACCCGGCCAGAACACCCCCAACCTGGCGATCGCCCGACTCGGCACCGACGGTCAGATCGACATGTACGTCAGCGCCGGACAGACGCACCTCACCGCCGACGTGATGGGCTACTTCGAGAACTCCAGCGAGTTCGTCCCTGCCAGCCCACACCGCGTGCTCGACACGAGGGAGGGGCTCGGCGCCGACCCCGAACCGCTCGGTGCCGACGCCAAGATCGACGTGCAGATCGCCGGCGTCGGACCGATCCCCGCCAACGCGTCGTCGGTCGTCGTCAACATCACCTCGATCGCCTCGACCGAACCGTCGTACCTCTCCGCCTGGCCGACCGGCACGACACGACCCCTCGCTGCGTCGCTCAACACCGAACCGGGCCAGAACACCCCGAACCTCGCCGTGCTCAAGCTCGGCGACGACGGCAAGCTCACCATCTACAACCGCCGGGGGACCACGCACCTGACCGCCGATGTCGCCGGCTGGTATCTCTCCGAGCCGCCTGCCCCTCGAATCATGGACCTGACCGACCGGAATCGGGTCACCCTCAGCGGAACCGGCCACGTCGAAGACAACGGCCTCACGAGCGGAGGCTCGTACACGTGGAACACCGACACGCGCCGACTCCAAGTCGACGCCGGCGCCTCGGCGTTCGCGACCGCCCAGGACTTCCGGGCCTGGGCGAAACTCCGCGCCGACTTCTACCCGTACACCGCCAACGGCGACTTCTCGATCGACCTCGACTGGTGGGGCACGATGACATCGTTCGTGGGCGCCTCCGCCTCGGCAGAGATGTACCTCGCCGTCCGCCTCATCCCGCTCAGCGGATCGTCGGCCAACACGACCATCTGGGAGCACGTGTTCGCCGACGACGGCATCGGCTCGGGCCTCAAGGCGTTGGAAGTCCTGAAGATCGCCGGCGACGACCAACGAACCTTCACCCTCCCCACCCTCGACACCGACACCTACTACCGGATGGAGGTCGAACTCCGATGCCGTGTCCGCGTCGTGTTCAGCGTCGGCGCCACGGCATGCGACGCACGAGGCGGCGACCGCGACGCACGCGTCGACAGCTGGTCGATCTCGTTCACCGAGTGACGCGCGCCGCCCGGTGACCGCAGCGGCAGGATCAGCGGCGACGTCGGAGGCACCCGGATCGCGGTCTAACCTTGACCGCATGACCGATCTCGTCGCTGCGGAACCTGCGGTACTCCCGAAGGCCAACGACGCGTGCTGGTGCGGGAGCGGCCGCAAGTACAAGCGCTGCCACCGCAAGCTCGAAGGCCGCGTGCTGCAGGGTGTCGTCTCACCCATGCGCTCCGTACCCGACCACATCGCACGGCCGCCGTACGCCGACACCGGCGAGTACGAGCCCTGGCAGGAAGACCGCGTCAAGAGCCCCGAGATCATCGAGGCGATGCGCCACTCCGGCAAGATCGCCTCCACGGTGCTCGCCGAAGCCGGCGCCATGGTCGCCCCCGGTGTCACCACCGAAGAGATCGACATCTTCGTCCACGAACGCTTCATCGAACTCGGCGCCTACCCGTCGACGATCAACTACCACGGCTACCCAAAGGCCTGCTGCACGTCGATCAACGAAGTCATCTGCCACGGCATCCCCGACTCGCGCCCACTGCAAGACGGCGACATCTGCAACATCGACGTGACCGGATGGATCGGCGGCGTCCACGGCGACACCAACGCCACGTTCTACGTCGGCGACGTCGACCCCGAGAGCAAGCAACTGGTCGAGGTGACCGAAGGCGCCATGTGGAAGGGCATCGAGGCTGCCCGCGCCGGACGCCCGCTCTCCGACATCGGTCGCGCGATCGAAGACCACGTGAAGCCCTACCGCTACGGCGTCGTCAAAGCCTTCGTCGGCCACGGCATCGGCGAACAGTTCCACACCGACATCCAGGTGCTGCACTACTACGACAGCCGATCCAGCGTCATCATGCGTCCCGGCATGACCTTCACGATCGAACCGATGATCACCCTCGGCACGATCAACTTCAAGATCTGGGACGACGACTGGACCGCCGTCACCTCCGACGGCCGCCGCACGGCACAGTTCGAGCACACTCTCCTCGTCACCGACGACGAACCCGAGGTGCTCACCGGTGGCGAAGGCGCCGTCAGCCCCGTCGCCCCCTGGAAACGCTGAGAACGGCTACTCGGCGACGAGTTCTTTGATGTAGGCGACGATGTCGAGCGCCTGCTCTTCACTCAGCCCGTTCTCGGGCATGTTGACCGCATAACCCGGCACCTCCTCGGCAGCCGGGTCGAGGATGGCCCGCAGCAGATACGCGTCGTCGGCGGTCACCGTGGTGCCGTCGTCGAGTTCGACCTCCGAACCGGCGAGACCGATCCACGTGGGGCCGACCCCGCCACGGCCATCGGACCCGTGGCACGACGCACAGCCGTTGCTCGCCGCGATCTCCTTGCCCTTGGCAGCCTGCTCCGACAGGCCACTGTCGCCGTCACCACCGCACGCTGCGGCTCCCACAGCGATTGCCACCGTGAGGAGCGTCGAGAGCGAATACCGGGCAACACGCTGACTCATCATCACCCTCAGTCTCGCAGCGACCGATCAGCTCACAACGGCAACGGACCGACGTCTCACCTCGACCGTTCGTCGATCCGCTGCACGATCGGCAGCCACCAGGCGTCGAGTTCGGCCGCCTCCTCGGCGCCGACGCCGTACGCCTCGCCGATCAGACGCCCGCACGCCACGACATCGCCGGCGCGAAGTGCTGCGACGGCGGCGTCGAGACCACCCGATGGCCACGGCAGCGCCGCGAGCATCACCGGCCCCACGCGAATCGTGTTGGCCGACAGACCCGAACCGCCACGCTCGTGCCACGCCCACGCCGACGCCGCCGGCGACGTCAACACCGCGGCGATCTGCCACGCCGTCTCGGCATCGGCGTGCTCCGGATACACCGACACGACCGGCACCCCCGGCAACCACGCACCCTCGGCATCGCACACCGCCTCGATGATCGGCGTCTGATTCGCCACCAACACCTTCGGCACCAACCGACGGCTCGCCCACCGCTGCATCCTCTCGTCGAGCGCGCTCACGTCGATCCGCGGCGCGTCGAAGCGCTGCTTCGCGAAACGAACCGGCCGCTCGCCCCACAGCGAGCGACCCGGGTCGATCAGGCCGCTCGTGACGAGCGGCGGTCCCGACTCGTGATCACCGACCGCCGGGATCATGCCGTAGTACTCGTCACGGAAGTTGGCGTTCAGCCAGGCGCGATCACCCAGCGTCTCGACCGACACCGACATCGCATCAGGCACCGGGGGCACACCGGCACGCGCCGTCACCACGTGCGACCACGACGAGCCGGCCCGCTCGTCCGGACGACCGAACTCGAACGCCAACGCGCACGTCAACACCTGCGCTTCGAAATCGCGCTCCCCCGTCCACGACGACCAGAACATCGACGCACGCGCATCGACCCGCTCACGCACCGGCTTCGCATCACGAGCCGACAGGATCGACTGCGGGAGCACATACGCCAACCGCCCACCATCCGGGCGAACGATCGCCGCACCGAGCGCGACGAACTCCACCGCAGCGTCGGCATACGGTCCACCGCCGTGACGACTCGCCTGACCGCGCGTCGTCGACGACGCCATCTGCGACAGGTAGGGCGGATTGCCGATCACCAAGTCGAACGGCCCGAGACCAGCCGGGCCACGATCACCCAACGCGTCGGCGTGCACCAAGCGCGCATCGCCCCCGAGCACACGCCGCGCCTCCTCGATCGCACCCTCGTCGCTGTCGACACCGACGAGCTCCGACCGGCCACCCAACGCCTCGACGCGAGCAGCCGCAGCCGCCAAGAACCGACCGTCGCCACACGCTGGATCGACCACACGAACCGAACGCTCCGCGCATCCGTCGACGAATGCTCGATCGACCACCGCATCGACCACGAGCTCGACGAGCGCATCCGGGGTGTACCACGCACCACGACGCTTCTGCTCGCTGATCGCCACGATCGGACCCTACGTGGCGGCTCCCCGCAGCGGAACCCGGACCGGACACATGTCTCACCGACGCCCGCGAATCGGGCCGAGCCAGCCCTGCCGTCTAGCGTCGCCACCGTGAACGGCGCTGCCAAGGGTGAGACCTCGCGCTACCTCATCTTCGATCGTGACGACTGGGCGGTCCTGCGCGCAGCGACACCGATGACGCTGCGCGAACCCGAACTCCAACGGCTCCGCGGCATCAACGTGCAGATCGACATGGACGAGGTCGCTGCCATCTATCTGCCACTCAGCCGACTGCTGAACCTGTACGTCAGCGCCACCCAAGACCTCCACAAGGTGACCGCCACCTTCCTCGGTGCCATGGCTCCCAAGGTGCCGTACGTGATCGGCATCGCCGGATCGGTCGCCGTCGGCAAGAGCACCTTCGCCCGCATCCTCCAAGCGCTGCTCGCCAACTGGCCCGACCACCCCAAGGTCGACCTCATCACGACCGACGGGTTCCTCCACCCCAACTCGGTGCTCGAAGAACGCGGCCTCATGCACCGCAAGGGCTTCCCCGAGTCGTACGACACTCGTGAGCTCATCCGCGTGCTCCGCGAGATCAAGAGCGGCAGCGCACGCGTCGAAGCACCCGTCTACAGCCACATCGTCTACGACATCGTCGAGGGCGAATCCGTCGTCATCGAACAACCCGACATCGTCATCCTCGAAGGCCTCAACGTCCTCCAGACCGGCCCCTCCACCGGCACCGACGGCGCCAACGAATTCGTCAGCGACTTCTTCGACTTCTCGATCTACATCGACGCCGACGAGACCGACATCGAAGACTGGTACATCCAGCGCTTCCTCTCGCTCCGCGAATCGGTGTTCCAAGACCCCAACAGCTTCTTCCGCTTCTACGCCGACCTCTCCGACGACGAAGCCGTCGAGACCGCACGCGGCATCTGGAACAGCATCAACGGCAAGAACCTCGTCGAGAACATCGCCCCCACCCGCGACCGCGCCTCACTCGTCGTCCGCAAGAACGCCGACCACCGCATCGACCGAGTCCAACTCCGCCGGCTGTGATGCTCGTCGGTGCCCGCCAGGGCATCCGACAACACGCCACTGCTGCGAGCACCGACACCAGCCTTGCTCGCTGGCGCTCACTGCGCCGGTCCGTGATGCTCGTCGGCGCCCGCCAGCGCATCCGACCGTGATGCTCGTCGGCGCCCGCCAGGGCATCCGACAACACGCCACTGCTGCGAGCACCGACACCAGCCTTGCTCGCTGGCGCTCACTGCGCCGGTCCGTGATGCTCGTCGGCGCCTGCCAGCGCATCCGACCGTGATGCTCGTCGGCGCCTGCCAGCGCATCCGACATCACGCCACTGCAGCGAGCACCGACACCAGCCTTGCTCGCTGGCGCTCACTGCGCCGGTCGCAACACTCGTCAGCCGCAACACCCCCGAGCGTCACCCCCGGCGAGCGGAACCGAGTCGATCATCTCGCCGGCTACGCCGTGGCCGTGAGGTGAGCGGACGCTTTGCGGCGGCTCTCCTCGACCTGAGCGAACGGGGTCGAATGGGTGTTCTCGGTCTCGATGGCCTTGAGTGTCGGGAGCACCTCTTCGGAGAAGAGGGTCATGCTGTCCTTCGCCCACTCGACGGGCATCATGCCGTAGCTCATCTGGCAGATCAGCTCACCGAATCCCGTGGCCTCCTGGGCGCTCTGCAGTGTCTCGAGCACCTCCTCGGGCGTCCCGAACGCACCGACGTTGAGCGAAGCGGAGCGGATGGCTTCGACGGTCGCTTCGAGCTCCGCGCCTTCCTTGCCTTCGAGCAGCGCTCGTATCGACGGCTGGTTGAACAGGCCGTAGTGCCAGATGCTGGTGTCGTAGGTCATCTTGACCCACTCGCGAGCCTGCTCGACCTTCTCCTTGTCACGCGAGACGAAGATCGGCCCGGCAACGGTGCCGACCACCTCGTCCCAACCGTGCGACCGGCGGACCGCGTTGAACTCGTCGGTGGACGTCTTCACGCCGTTCCAGTTGCTGAAGTTGTTGAAAAGTGGAGCACAACCGGATTGGGCGGCCAGGTCGCGCGTCTCGGGGCTGCTCCACGCCATCAGCATGTTGCGGGTGAGGTCGGCGGTGTAGGGCTGCGGACGGATCGATGTCTCGGGGATCTGGTAGTGCTGTCCGTCGTAGGAGAAGAACTCGCGACTGAGCGCCAGACGGAGGATTTCGAGGATCTCGAGCATGCGTTCGCGGGACTCCGCGTAGTCGGTACGGAACGCGGCGAACTCCTGTGGTGCCGCACCGCGGCCCACGCCGATCGACAACTCGCGTCCGGCGAGCATGTTGTCGAGCATCGAGATCTCACCGGCGAGGCGGATGGGGTCGTTCCAGGGCAGCACCATCACCATCGAGCCGAAGCCGATCCGACTGGTGCGCCCGGCCATGTAGGAGAAGATCTGGGCTGGCGTGACCGTCATCCCGTACGGACTGCAGTGGTGCTCGATCGTCCAGAGCTTGTCGAAGCCGAGCGGTTCGACGAGGTCGCACAGGGCGAACTCGTCCTGGAGGCAGTCGAAGTCGGAGCGTGGCATCGGCTGGTCTTTCACGCCGGCCATCGCTCGCTCCTGCATGTCGGCCATGTTCTGGAACCAGATCGTCACTCCGACCTTCATCGTGCTGTCTCCTCTGTCGTGTGATGCGTCGCGTGGTGCATCCAGTCGTGCGCCGACGGGTTCGTCGGCTCGTCACGATGACCACCTTGCATGAAGTTGGCAGTCATGTCAAGATGGCAGTCATGCCACACAGCAGCCCGTACCGTCGGAATCCGAGCGGGGCCCACGGAGACAGGGCGCGCCGATGAGCGACCTCGCCACACGGATCGCCGACCTGCGTGCCGCCGACGAGCCGGGGCCGGCGAAGCGTCGCAAGAACGCTCAGCGTCGCCGCATCTTCGCTGCGGCCGTCGAGTTGTACGAAGAGAACGGCGGCGAGGACGGCGGTCTCGACAAGACGACGGTGGAAGCCATCGCCGAGCGCTCCGACATCTCGGTGCGCACGTTCTTCCGCTACTTCGAGACCAAGGCCGACGCGATCTATGTCGACCTCCCGTCGTCGATGGACGACCACGTCGCCCTCACTCGACTGCTCCTCGACGATCTCGAACCGGCCGATGCGATCCTCGCTGCCTCGATCGTCCAGATGACCGACATGACGAACGACCCCGATGATGTCGCTCGCATGCGACGCTCACTGAAGTCGAAGCACTTCGTCGAGCGCAGCGGCGCATTCCACAACCGGTGGCGCAACGAGTTGACCCGCACCATCCTCCCGTTCGTGCCCGACCAACCCGATCGGTTCGTCGTCGCACGCGCCATCGTGACGTCGTGCCTCGACGTACGCGACTCGGCACTCTCAGCATGGGCGGCAGGCGGGGGTGACGCCGACCTCGTCGAGACGCTCGATCGAACGATCGCCATCTGGAAGCGGGTGTGGTCCGACGAGGTCCCGACGCAGGTCGCCGACGGCTACGACCGGCGAGAGTCATGACAGGAGCGACCATGGCGGCGCAGACAGCACTCGTCGTCGGCGGGGCCACCGGCATCGGGGCCGAGGCAGTTCGGCAGATGGCGGCATCGGGTCGTCGCGTGGTGATCGTCGACATCAACGACGATGCCGGCGGTCTGCTCGCCGACGAGGTGGGTGGAGCGTTCTTCCACGGCGACGTCTCCGACGACGCGAGCCTCGGCAACGCAATCAGCCAGAGCGTCGACGAGGTCGGTGTCGCCGACTACGCGCTCCTCAACTCGGGGGTGATGACCGCACCGGGCGACGCTCCGTTCATGGCGGTCCACGAGGCGCCGCTCGAGGCGTACCGTCGGGTCATGTCGGTCAACGTCGACGGCGTCTTCCACGGGCTCCGGCACCTACTCCCGCTCATGACGGAGCGCGGCGGAGCGATCACCGTCACCGCGTCTCGAGCGGGGCTGGTGCCGACTGCGGCCGATTCGATCTACGCCGCCAGCAAGGCCGCTGCGATCCACCTCGTCCGCAGCACTGCACAGGGCATGCGCGGGAAGCAGCTCCGGATCAACGCGCTCTGTCCGGCAACAGTCGACACGACACTGATCGCCGACGTCGTCCGACAGGCCGGCATCCCGCTGATCACCGCTGCCGACATGGCGAGCGAAGCGGTCGACTTGATGCTGACCGGCGCCAACGGTGAGATCAGAGTGAGACTCCACGACAAGCCGGCCTTCACCATCGGCGAGTTCGATGCGAACGTCGAGTACCGGGCAGCTCCCCAAGGGCGGTGACCACCATGGCCTTCGAGTTCGACCCCACACAGCGCTACGACATGCCCGTGGTCTTCGGCCCATCGCTCCTCCCCGACGTGACCGTCATGGAGGACCTGCGCAACATCTCCGTGCCGTTCCTCACCGAGCGGGCCGCGATCGAGCCGTTCCTCCCTCGGTTCTTCGAGGTCGAGGGCGATCCGGTCGTGACCGTCTCGAGTTCACACAACGGCGGAGTCGACTGGCTCGGCGGCCGCCAGTACAACGTGGTGCGCGTCCAGGTGAACGTTCGCCATCGATCGTCGAGCGGCGGCCACGATCCTGATCACGATGTGGTCGGCCCGTACAGCCTGGTGATCTGGGAATCCGACCCGAGGCCCGTGATCGCCGGCCGCGAACTCCAGGGCTACGCCAAGATCGTCGGCGAGATCCCCGACCACGAACGCTCCGATGGCCGCGCCGCCTTCGAATGCAGCGAGTACGGCACGCGACTGGTGCGCGGCGAGGTCGACGGCCTCTCACCGCTCGACGAGTCAGTACTCGCCTCGCTCAGCGGTGAGCGAGAACAGGTCGCGCTCGGCTGGAAGTACATCCCGAATCCCGAAGGTGGCGCCGACGCCGACTACCCGACCAAGCTGCTGTCGACCGTCGCGGTGTCCGAGGCGTGGACGGGCCAGGGAACGATCAGCTTCGACGCTCCCACCTGGCAGCAAGCACCGAGCTCCGCGCACATCATCGAGGCGCTCAGGGCGCTCCCGGTACTCGAATATCGCACCGCGACCGTCGTCCATTCACGCGTGACGCTGCCTCGGAATGCCGTGATCCGACTGGAGCCGCCGACATGAGTGGCGACACCCCGACCGTCGCCCCGATCGACTTTGCGGGACTCGGCCTGTCCGAGCCGTCACCGCTCGTCGGAGCGATCCTCGGCGCGATCCGGGCCGCGCCGACCATGAACCGGATCGGTGTCGACGGCTCCCGGGAAGCGGCCGCGAATCGAGCGACCGTCCCCGAGCGAGAAGAGATGTGGCGGGTGGCTCAGCACCGCATCGGCCCAGACGACGCCGAATTCGATGTTCGCGTCTACCGGGCCAGCAACGAGCCAGGCCAACCGATCGTCGTCTACTTCCACGCGGGCGGTTGGATCCTCGGCGACCTCGAACATTCCGATCACCTCTGCCGCCGCATGGCCGATCAGACGGGCGCCGTGGTCGTCAACGTCGACTACCGACTCGCTCCCGAGGCACCCTTTCCGGCCGCCTTCGACGACTGCGTCGCCGCGGTCCGGTGGGCACGAACCCACGCCGACGACATCGGAGGCGACCGCACGCGGATCGCTCTCGCCGGTGAGAGCTCGGGTGGCGGTCTCGCGGCGGCAGTGGCAGCGAGCGCCGGCGACGACGCGGGTCTGCAGTTCCTCCTCCTCCTCGAACCCGCGCTCGACATCAACATGTCGACACCGTCGTGGCAGTCGCTCGGCGGCCTGCTGCCGCCGGCTCGCGAACAGATGGAATGGATGTGGCACCAGTACGCGCCCGACGAGGCGACGCACACCGATCCCCGTCTCACCCCCGCATCGGCCGACTCGGTACCGACCGCTCACCCCGCCACCCTGATTCTTGCCGCCGAGTACGACCCGCTCCGCGACGAGGCGATGCGGTACGCGGAGATGCTCGCTCGGTCGGGAGTGACGGTCGACGCGCGGCTCGAACAGGGGCTGCCGCACGCGTTCTGCAACATGGGCGGCATCCTCCCCGAAGGTCTCCAGGCGTTCGACCGCGCCGTCGCCGAGATGAATCGCCACCTTCGTGCCGGGCCTGCGTCACGGTCGTGAGCGAGCCATCGTGAACGACTACCAGCACATCTCGAACCTCATCGGGCGCTACGGCCAGATCGTCGACGAGTGGCCCCGGCAACCCGATGCGTACGCCGACCTCTTCACCGACGATGCCGAGTTCACCGACAACGGCGTGACCATTCGCTCGCGGGCGAAACTGCACCGGTTGATGTCACTCGCCGAGGAACACACCCGCGACCAACCGATGCTGGCCGGCACACGCCACCTCATGCTCAACCCGGTGATCGAGGTCGACGGGGCGAAGGGCAACGGCTCGGTCGACCTGCTGGTGATCGAGTTGTCGGCCGATCACGGCTGGCGCATCCGAGGAAGCGGTCGCTATCACGACCAGTACGCACGCGACGTCGACGGCACCTGGCGTTTCCGGTCCCGCCGACTCCAATGGTTCAAGGACGGCGGCCCCGACCCGCGTTCGCCGGGGCTGGGCGATGCCTATGCCGCGGTCTTCCAGTCGGTCATGAACGAGAGCGAGTTGCAATGACAGCACCATCATCCGACCAGCCGGCAACCGACCAACCGGGCGACGCCGGCGAGACCAGCGCCGACGACCCGACCCGAGGCCGCGACCTGTCGTGGTTCTTCCGACACGTCGAGCTGTACATGACCGACCCGGTCGCCGCGCACGACTGGAATGCGTCCGAGAACTCCAGCGCCAGTGCGGAGGGTCTCCATTCGACGCTGCTGCTCGTCACGACAGGGCGAACCTCCGGTGAGCCGCGGGTGGCTCCGCTGCTGTACCAGCCCTGCGGCGACGGCTACCTCGTGGTGGCCAGCAAGGGCGGAACACCCGACCATCCGCAGTGGTACAAGAACCTCCTGGCCGACCCTCACTGCGAGGTGATCGCCGGAACCTTCAACTGTCGAGCCGTCGCCGTGACCGTGGAGGGCGACGAACGCGAGCTCCGGTGGGAACAGATGGTCCGGTTCTGGCCCGACTACGAGACCTACCAGGCTCGCACCGAGCGCCAGATCCCCATCGTGAAGCTTGTGGTCGAGTCGGTGTCGCTCCGGGAGCAGCCGCCCGCTCCGGGCGATGGCGTTTCGGACGACGGCGGGTCAGAGGCCGAGCCACTTGGGAACGTGTGAGATCGAATCGAGTTCGTCGACCTCCACGGTCAGATCGTCGACCCGTTCCAGATCCCAGGTGATGTGATACGGGACGTGCACCGCGTCGCCGCCGATGGCCATCACCGGAAGCACGTCGCTCTTCACCGAGTTGCCGATCATCAAGAACCGATCGGCCGACACACCGAGCCGAGCGAGCACCCGCTCGTACGTCGACGGGTCCTTCTCGAGCACGATCTCGACATCGGCGAAATGATGCTCGAGCCCCGAGGTGGTGACCTTGCGGGTCTGATGGACGAGGTCGCCCTTGGTGATCAACGCCAGGCGAACGTGCGCGCCGACCTGCTCCAACACCTCGGGGACGTCGTCGAGCAGGTGCACCCGGTCGACGAGCATGTCGGCCCCGAGATCGACGACCTGACGGATCACGTCGGTCGGCACGTCACCGTCGGTCATCGAGATCGCCGCTCGAACCATCGACAGCGTGAACGCCTTGACGCCGTACCCCTGCGACGCGATGTCGAGCCGCTCCACGGCGTGCAGTGCATCGAGCACGTCGACGCCGACCGGAGCGAACGGCGACACCAGTTCGGCGAAGCGAGCCTCGGCCGCCTGGAACTGGTCTTCGCTCTGCCACAGCGTGTCGTCGGCGTCGAAGGCGATGACGTCGTACCGATCGATGCGGCGACTCACTTGTGCACCGCGTTGAGGTAGTTGTAGACGGTGATGCGGCTCACGCCCATCGCATCGGCCACGTCTTCGACCGACCGACGCAGCACGAACGCACCCCGCTCCTCCAGCAGACGGATCGCCCGCTGCTTCTGTGCTCGCGGCAGCAGCGGCAGCGACTGACCGAGCTCGGCCTCGACCGAGGCGATCAACCGATCGAGCGCTCCGTGCAACGGCGCCAACCGAACGGCACCGATCACGTCGCCCTCCCACACCAGCGGCACGTCGGCCGACTCGGCCGCATCGGACGGCACGATCTGGCCGCCGACGGCATCGACGAGTGGCCGGACCGCATCCACGAGTGGATGTGAACGTCTCGGGGATGCAGGCGGCACGACACAATCCTATGAGACGGCCCGGGCCGCGCAGGCACTCCGTCGTGGGAGCCCTGCGCGACGCGGCAGCCGCAGCGGTCAACCGAGCGCGATGCGCGCGCCCTCTGCCCGTCGCTCGCAGTCGGTGCCGGCGACCTCGAACGCCTCGTTGAGTTTCACCAGCGCGCTCTTGAAGTTGCCCGACCACTCCTGTGTGAACTTCTCCTTCGCGGGACCGGTCCAGGCGATCGAACCCAACGGATTGTCGACCGACGTGATGATCGTGTTGACCGCCTCGATCTGCGCCTTGAGCGTGCCGCCCAGGCTGGCGAGTTCGTCGGGCGTGACTGCGTGTGTTCCAGACATGTGATGTCTCCTCGTGGTTCATCGTGTGATGTCGGCGGCCACCGGATGGTCGCCGCCAGCCACTCAGTGGGTGCCGAACCCGGCGAAAGGGAAACCGACGCCAACTACTGTGCGACCAACCCACCGCACCGCTACCCGCACGACACCTCGAGAAATTCTGTCCGGCCTGTCCGATTCGTCCGGTCTCGTTCGTCGAACCCACGAGATCGGCCATCAGGGCCGACCGACACAAGGAGACACATCATGAAGTACATGCTCATTCTGGTCAGCGACCCCGCCGACGAACCCGCACCCGACAGCTCCGAGTTCGGTCCGTACATGCAGGAGTGGTTCGAGTACAGCACCGCGCTCAACGAGATCGGCGCGATGGTGAGCGGCGAGGCACTGCAAGGCACCGAGACCGCCACCACCGTCTCGATGCGCGACGGCGAGCGGATCGTGACCGACGGTCCGTTCATCGAGACGAAGGAAGTCATCGGCGGCTACTACGTCATCGACGTCGCCAACCTCGACGAGGCGATCGACTGGGCCGCCAAGATCCCCAACGCCACCTTCGGGCGCGTCGAAGTCCGGCCGGTGATGGAGTTCGACGGCTGACGCGATGCCCGGTCGAACCGTCCTCGTGACGCGATGAACGACTCCGCCACCCACCCCGAGGTCACCGCGATCTTCGAACGAGAATGGACGCGGCTCGTCGCCGTCCTCGTTCGAGATCTACGTGATCTCGGGGCAGCGGAGGACGCGGCCCAGGAAGCGTTCATCGAAGCGTCACGGCGGTGGCCGACCGACGGTGTGCCCGACCGACCGGCCGCATGGCTGCTCACCACTGCCCGACGACGAGCGATCGACGGCATCCGCCGGACGAAGCGACTCGACGAACTCCTCCCGCTCGTCGGACGGCCCGACGCGACCGATGGCTCGACCGGTGAGCTCGATGCGGCACTCGACGACCAACTCGCACTGCTGGTCGGGTGCTGCCACCCCGCACTCGCGCACGAGGCACAGATCGCTCTCACGCTGCGGATCGTCGCCGGTCTGTCGACCGCCCAGATCGCGAACGCGTTCCTCACCAGCGAGGCGACCATGACCCGGCGCATCACCCGAGCGAAGGACAAAGTGCGTCTCGCCGGCATCCCGTTCGAACCGCCGACGCTCGACACGCTCGCGCAACGACTGCCGGCCGTGTGTGCGGTGATCCACTCGATCTTCACCGAAGGGCACACCAGTGCCACCTCGGCGGAGCTGGTGCGAGGCGACCTCTGCGACGAGGCCATCTGGCTGGGTGAGCTCCTCCACCGACTCGTTCCTTCCGACCCGGAGGTCGATGGACTGCTGTCGCTGATGCTGTTGATCGACGCTCGACGAGAAGCTCGAGTCGACGCAGACGGACGGCCGGTCCTCCTGCGTGACCAAGACCGGGCGCGCTGGGATCGAAACCGGATCGATCGGGGGCTCGCCGCACTGGCCCGCGCCCACGCCGCACAACGGGGCGGGCCGTTCCAGTTCCACGCCGCGATCGCCGGACACCATGCCACCGCGCCGACGTTCGACGACACCGATTGGCGAGGCATCGTCCGGCTGTACGACGTGTTGATGCGTCGTCAGCCCACGGCGCTGCTCGCGCTCAACCGATCGATCGCCGTTGCCGAAGCCGACGGGCCCGACGTCGGTCTCTTCGCACTCGACGCCATCCTGCTCGCCGACGACCTCGACGGCGACCTGAGTGACTACCACTACTTCCACGCCGCTCGCGGCGAACTGCTGACGCGGTTGGGGCGCGACGACGAGGCCGTCGAAGCGATCGAACGAGCCATCGCCTGCTGCGACAACGACGCGCAACGCCTCGACCTCGAACGACGCCGCCGACGACTCGCCCACCCAGACCGCCCCCGTCATCCGGTGTCAGACACCCGATGACGAGCCCGTCAATTGGTGTCAGACACCGATTGACGGGCTCGGAGTCAGCGGCCGTCGAAGTCGTCGGCGGCCAGCCGCAGCCGGAGCGTGACCAACTCGAACGGACGGATCGTGGTCGACACGATGCCGTCGAGACACTCTTCGCCGCGCTGCGGCGCCTCCATGAGGTCGCACCGCGACGCCGCCGCAATCCGCCGGCGGCAGCGAACGCTGATGGTCGCTCGATCCCCGACCGCCTCGTGGAATCGGACGACGAGATCACCCGACCCGTCGTCGGCGAGCTTGACCGCGTCGACCTCGATGCTCGACGTACCCGGCTGCGACGACACGATCGCCACGACAGGCTCGTCGGACGCCCCATTCGCCGTGTGCGGCGATCCACCCGCGAGCACTCGCAACGGTTGGTTCAGCTGCGCGGCCGCGGCACGTACCGCAGCGAGGTCTCCGTCGTGTGCGAGCACCGCCAGCGTCACGCGGTGGCGACCGTGGTCGGCATCGGGGTCGGGGTACCTGGCCGCACGAGCCAAGCTGACCCGGATCGCCTCGTCGAACACCGCGTGGCCGTATCGCCCGTCGTTGAGCACGGCGGCACCGAACGACGGCTCGCTCAGACTGACGAAGCGGTGAGCGCACACCTCGAACTTGGCGGCGTCCCACGGCGACGACGGGTGCGTCGGCCTCTCGACCACACCGAACTGCACGTCACACGACGCTGTGTCGGCACGAACGTCGAGCGGGAACGCCATCGACAGCAGGTGTTCGTCATGATGCCAGTCGAGGTCGACATGGACGAGCAGTTGTCGCGCTCCCGCCTGCAACTCGTAGGTGACGACCGCGGTCGACGAACCGAAACGGCGCGTCACCGACACCCGACCGACCAGCGGTCCCTCCGCCTCGACGGCGATGATCCCACCGCCGACCGGCCGGGCGTTCGCACGCGTCCACGATTCGAGGTCCCAGGCGTCGTACTCGACCGGTTGGTCACGCCCGAGTTCGAGCACGGCAGCCATCCGACCGTCGGGCACGAGTTCTCGCCGCGCCGCGAGGTCGATGATCGACGAGATGTCGCCGTTGCGGTTCCAACGGACGGCGAGGTGACCGTTGGTCATCGCCGTGTCCGACACCACGACCCGATCCTCCGCCGGGAGCGGTTCGAGCGCCGCCACCCCGAGCGCCGGCGCGCCGGCCCGCACCGCCACCGACCCATCACCCAGCTCCTGCCCCAACCTGGTTACATCGCTCCCGGAGCGATGTAACCAGGTTGGGACGGTGACGATGCCGTCGAATGCGACGTCGGCGGGGTTGGCCACCGACAGTTCGGCGGGAGCGAGTTCGGCGAGCATCGCGTCGATTCGTTCGTTCAGGTCGGCTTCGACTCGCTCGAACACCTCCTCCGCGTCTCGATGCACCCACGCGATCGAGGAGCCCGGGAGAATGTCGTGGAACTGCTGAGTGAGCACTTCTTTCCACAGCTCGTCGACGTCGGCCGAACGCCCGAGCGAGGCCGCCCACAGCTCGGCCTCGACCAGCAACCGCTCGCAACGTCGGTTGCCCAGCTTCGTGCGCAACTGGCTGGTCAACGTGCCCCGGTGCATCTCGAAGTAGAGCTCGCCGCGCCACACCGGCACCGGTGCGCCGTACGTCGCCTCGCGCTCGATCGCGTCGAAGACATCGCTGGGGGTGCCGAATTCGAGCGTCGCCTTCGGGTCGACCGTGCCGATCCGATGCCCACGTTCGAGCATCTCGCGCGTCGGGCCACCACCACCGTCGCCGTGGCCGAACGGCACCAGCGACACCGCACTCCACGCGTGATCCTGGAACCGCTCGATCGAGTGCGCGACCTCGCCGGGGGTGATCTCGGCGTTGTAGGTGTCGACCGGCGGAAAGTGAGTGAGTACCCGCGAACCGTCGAGTCCCTCCCACCAGAACGTGTGATGCGGGAAGCGGTTCTGCTTGTTCCACGACAGCTTCTGCGTGACGAACCGATGCATGCCACCTGCGGCGAACAACTGCGGAAGTCCTGCCGGGTACCCGAACACGTCGGGGATCCAGACCTCGGTCGACGGGGCGCCGAACTTCTCGGTGAAGTAGCGCTGACCGAACACGATCTGACGGGCGAGGCTCTCGCCCGACGGCAGGTTCATGTCGGCCTCGACCCACATGCCTCCGACCGGATTCCACTGGCCGCGCTCGACGCGCTCGCGGATCTGTTCGAACAGGTCGGGGTGGCGCTCTTCGATCCAGGCGTACTGCTGCGCCTGCGAACAGCTGAACACGAACGACGGATCGTCGTCCATCAACGCCACTGCAGAGGCGAACGTGCGGGTGCACTTGCGAATCGTCTCGCGGATCGGCCACAGCCACGCCGTGTCGATGTGCGCGTGCCCCGTCGCGACGATCCGGTGTCGTTGCGGTAGATCGAGCGGTTCGAGATGCGGTGCGACGGCGCGACGACCGGCCGCGATGTCGGGCAGCGCGTCGAGCGCCTGCACGATGGCCTGGCGCAGACGAGCGCGTCGCGGATCGCCGAGCGCGAGTGAGCGCATCGTGCCGTCGAGCACGTCGAGATCATGAGCGAGCGCTTCGGTCTCGACGTCGAGCAACACCAGGTCAGCGGTGCGGAATCGATAGAGCGGTTCGGTCCCGGCGGTCTCGGGGAGCCCCTGGGCCGAGGGAGCGAACTGCGGAAACGTCGGGTTCGACGCGGCCTCGACGAGCAGCGTCAGGTGCTCGCCGGGGTCGTCGATCCGGTAGTTGGTGCGACGAGGATGGATGCCCTGGAGCGGCCGCATCGAACCGTCGGCACGACGCTCGACGACGAGCCCTTCCGCCTGGAAGCCGGCGGGCGAACGCGTGAAACCGAGGTCGATCACCGCCTCGATTCGAGTGCCACGACGACCGAGCCATCCGCCCGGGATGTCGCCGGAGGCTTCGAACCACGTCGTGGTCCACGGCAGACCCCAGTCGGTTCCGACCGCGAACTCGGCGAGATCGTCGGGATCGCTTCCGGCTGCGACCGACAGCGCTCGGCGGTCGACGTGGACCAGCGGGAGCAACCGTTCCCAGAGCTCGCGTTCGATCCGCCGCTCGATCAACTCCCGGTCGTCATGCACGACCGAACCTTAAGCGAGCGCGCCGCTCACACGGGCCTCGCCGAGCGTCGGTCTGACGTCAGCGAACGGTGACCGCCTGGGCTTCGAGGCCCTTCTTGCCTTGGCCGACCACGTACGACACGCGAGCCTTCTCGTTGAGCGTCTTGAAGCCTTCGGTCTCGATGCTCGAGAAGTGAACGAAGAGTTCGTCGCCACCCGAGTCGCGGGTGATGAAGCCATAGCCACGGGACGCGTTGAAGAACTTCACCGTGCCGAGTTCGTGCCCGTCGGGGACCGGCCCGGTGTTCTCGGGAACACGGTCTCGCTTCGGGGCCCGCTCGGTGCGCGGCTCCTCGGTGCGAACGGCGTCGACCACGTCGACCGGCGCATCGTCGGAGGCGGAGCCTTCGAGCAGCAGTGCCACTTCCAACTCGTCGAGGTCGGGCGGGGTCACCTCGACCTGGATGCCCACGTCGCGCTGGAGCTTCTTGACGTCTTTCATCATCGACGGGTCGACGAGCGACACGACGATGCCGGTCGCCCCGGCGCGAGCCGTACGACCGGAACGGTGGTGGTACGTGGCGCCATCGGCCGGCGGGTCGTAGTGAACGACTGCCGACACGCCGTTGACGTGGATGCCGCGGGCGGCGACGTCGGTGGCGATGAGAGCGTCGGCACTGCCGTCTTTGAACGCGGCGAGCGCACGGTCACGCTGACCCTGGCTTCGGCCGCCGTGGATCGGCTGCGCGGTGACCCCGAGCTTGCCGAGCTGCTTGGCGAGGCGGTCGGCGCCGTGGCGGGTACGGGTGAACACGATGGTCGAGCCGCACCGCTCGATGACGCCGGCGGTGTTCTGGTTGCGCTCGGCGCGATCCATCTTCCAGAAGACGTGGTGGGCGGCGTGGATGTCGGGGCCCTTGGGCCCGACCTCGTGGCGCACCGGATCGTGCTGGAAGTCGCGGATGAGCTTGGCGACGGGGCCGTCGAGCGTGGCCGAGAACAGCAGCACCTGACGGTCGTTGGCGGTCTGCTCGACGATACGACGCACCGCCGGGAGGAAGCCCATGTCGGCCATCTGGTCGGCTTCGTCGATGACCAGCGTGGTCACGTCGCGCAGGTCGATCGCCCGCATCTGGATGAGGTCTTCGAGGCGGCCGGGGCACGCGACGACGAGTTCGGTGCCACGATCCAACGCCTTGCGCTGGTTGCCGTAGCCGACGCCACCGTAGATGGACGTGGCATGGTGGCCGACGGCCTTCGTGAACGGGTTGAGTTCGGCCATGATCTGTTCGGCCAGCTCACGGGTCGGAGCGAGCACGAGAGCGACCGGGCGCTTCGGCTTGGCGTCGACGAGCTTGGCGACGACGGGGAGCCCGAAGCCGAGGGTCTTGCCCGAGCCGGTCGGTGCACGGCCGGCGATGTCGCGGCCGTCGAGAGCGTCAGGGATGACCGCAGCCTGGATGGCGAACGGGGTGGACATGTTCTTGCGTTCGAGCACGTCGACGATCTTCCGGGGAAGACCGAGGTCGGCGAACGTGGTGTCGACAGACGCGTCGCGCGCGCCAGCATCAATGGTGGTCATGAGGGGGTACTTTCAGTTTCTGCTACAAACAGCGCTGAGGCCGGAGCAGATTCCCGAACAGCGCCCATCAGGCAAACACGCCTGACGAACCACTGACCGTAACGCGGTGGCCACGAAAACCGACGTAACGCGCGTCACCACGCGTTCAGAGCACTCGCTCGCCGGCCGGCGTCAGGCGGTGGGGGCGGTGCCGTCGGGGTGGAGCATGTCCATCACCGCATCGAGGTTCGGACCGCGCCGGAGGTGATGTCCGCCGTCGACCGACATGCACGTGCCGGTGACCCACGCGCTCTCGGGGCCGGCCAGGAAGCGCACCGCCGCGCCGATCTCTTCGGGCAGCCCGGCTCGGCCGAGCGGCATCTGCGCCAGGTAGTCGTCGACGATGGCCGGCACCTGCATCATCCCCTCGGTCGCGTCGGTCGGAACGAGGCCGGGACGCACGGCGTTGGCACGAATGCGCGACGGGCCGAGTTCGTCGGCGACCTGTTTGACCAGCATCTCGAGACCCGCCTTCGACACCGTGTACGGCGTCATGAACCGGTGCGTCTCGACACCGGCGATCGACGACACCGCCACGATCGACCCGCCGCCGGCAGCCACGAGATGCGGCACGGCCTCGCGCATGGTGATGAACGCGCCGGTCAGGTTCGTGTTGATGACGCCGTTCCACTCCTCGGTCGACGTGAGGTGAAACGGCGATGCCGACCCGTACCCGGCGTTGGCCACCACGATCGAGAACCTCCCCATCTCGGCGGCGTGCTCGCATGCAGCGGCGACGCTCGCCTCGTCGGTGACGTCGCAGGCGACCGTCGCCACCTCGGCGTCGGGCAACTCGGCCACCAGCCGTTCGGCCGCTGCCTCCAATCGCTCGGTGTTGCGGGCGGCCAACACCACCGCGGCACCGTCGGCCGCCAGCGCACGCGCGCATCCCAGTCCGATGCCGGTGCCGCCACCGGTGATGAGAGCGACCTGGCCAGCGAGCGTCGAGTTCGTCATGCCCCGAGTGTCGCGCTCCGCAACGGCCCCCGCCGACCCGATGCGTCATTCGGTGTCAGACACCGGATGACGAGGGTCGTTTCGACGGAGTGCTGCGCGATGCGACACGATGAGGTGATGACGGCTGCGACACCTCTCGATGGCATACGTGTTCTCGATCTGACCCGCGTGCTGTCGGGGCCGCACGCGACACGGATGCTCAGCGACATGGGGGCCGACGTCATCAAGCTCGAACCGCCCGACGGCGACCTCACCCGCTACTCGTTCCCGCGCCGGAACGGCGTCGCCACGTACTTCGCGCAGCAGAACGTCGGCAAGGCGAACCTCAGCATCGACCTGTCGACGGAGCGTGGCGCCGAACTCGTGCGCAGCCTCTGCGACGAGGTCGACGTGGTGGTCGAGAACTATCGACCGGGCGTGATGGAGCGACTCGGCCTCGGCCCCGCCGCGCTGCTCGAACGCAACCCGCGCCTGATCGTGGCGTCGATCTCGGGCTACGGCCAGGACGGGCCGTGGGTCGGTCGGCGCGCCTATGCCCCGGTCGTCGAAGCCGAGTCGGGCCTCATCGCATCGCAGGGCAACGCCCGCGGCGGGCAGCTCACCAAAGACCCGCACAGCCACGCCGACGTGTACACGGCCGTCGAAGCGGGGGCCGCGATCCTCGCGGCGCTGTTCCATCGCGAGCGCACCGGTCGCGGTCAGCTCATCGACGTGTCGATGGCCGAGACGATGCTCTACGTCAACGAGCATCTGCACAACGATCTCTGGGAGGGCGAGCCCGACCCGCAGTGGATCCGATCGTTCCGACCCGGCGACTACCTCGTCATGAAGGTGGCGAACGGCGAGTCGCTCATCGTCGCCGGTCACCCCGCCGAGCGCGGCACCTTCGAGTTGTTCCTGTCGGCGATGGAGCGACCCGACCTCGCCGACGACCCACGCTTCGCCGACGTCGCGGCGCGGCTCGAGCACTACGACGACCTGTGCGAGCTCATCCGAGCCTTTGCCCTCACCGTCCCCGACCCCGACGAGTTCGAGCGGATCTGCGCCGCCAACCGACTGGCCGTCGGCAGGGTCCGAGAGCCGGGCGACCTCGCCCGAACCGACTGGGCCGAGGCTCGCGGGGCAACGGTCGAGGTCGACGACCGCGCCGGTGGCACGATCACCGTGCCCAACTCGCCGTGGCGTTTCTCCGACGGCCCGGGGGTCGGCGTGGCGGGCGTGCCGAAGTTCCGCGGCGAAGACAACCGCACGGTGCTCGGTGATCTCCTCGGGTTGAGCACCGACGACCTCGACGCGCTCGAAGCCGACGGCGTGTTGTCGAGCCGAGTTCCGAACTGAGTCGTCGTGGCCCTGCGTTTCCCGGTCAGCCCCATGAAGGCCACCCTCGGGACGCTGCCGGCCTCCGACGACGGGTGGGCCTACGAGATCAAGTGGGACGGACACCGGACGCTCGCGCACATCGACGGCTCGTCGGTGCGGCTCCAGACCACGTCGGGCAAGATCAGCAGTGAGCGGTGGCCGGAGGTGCTCGACATCGCCGGCGCCGTCAACGCCGACACGGCGATCCTCGACGGCGAGATGTTGGTGATCGGCGACGACGGCCTCCCGAGCTTCGATCTCGTGCAGGCGCGCGACGCCTCACGCCACCCGGCGATGTTCCACGCGTTCGACGTGCTCTCGATCAACGGCACCGACACGGTCGACCTGCCGTACACGTCGCGCCGCGACCTGCTGATGCAACTCGTGGAGCCAGGCGACCACTGGGCCGTTCCCGCGCACCATCTGACCGGCGGCAAGGCGCTCCTCGATGCCACGGCAGAACAGGGCCTCGAAGGGCTCATCGCGAAACGGGTCGATTCGGTGTATCGGCCCGGCGCGCGGTCGAAGGACTGGCTGAAGCTGAAGAACCGGGTGCGGGTCGAGGTCGTGATCGGCGGCTTCACCGCCGGCACCGGCAACCGTTCGTCCACGTTCGGAGCGCTCCTCGTCGGCGTCGTCGAACCCGACGCCACTTCCGGCGCAGACGACCGTCTTCGGTTCGCTGGGGGCGTGGGCACCGGCTTCACCCACGACGTGCTCGAGTCGCTTCGCACCCGGCTCGCCGCCCTGGAGACCGAGCAGTGCCCGTTCGACCCCGCGCCTCCTCGACCCATCGCGCGCACCGCGACCTGGGTCGCTCCCGAGCTGCGGGCGATCGTCGACATCGCCGAGTTCACCAACGACGGACACGTGCGTCACGCGAGCTTCGTCGGCCTTGTCGACGACTGACGCGTCGGTCAGGATGAGTGCCGGATGATCTCTCGACACGACGCGGAACAACTCGATGCTCACGATCCGCTCGCCCGCTGGCGTGACGAGTTCGTCATCGCCGACCCCGACCTCGTGTACCTCGACGGCAACTCGCTCGGCATGACGCCGCGGCGCACGGTCGACGCCCTCCGCGACGTGGTCGAACAGCAGTGGGCCGGCGACCTGATCACGTCGTGGTGGGAGCACGGCTGGCTCGACCTGCCGCTCACGGTCGGCGACGAACTCGCTCCGCTGCTCGGTGCCCGGCCCGGCGAAGTGGCGGTGCACGACTCGACCACGGTGTGTCTGTTCCAGTTGGTCAACGTGGCCATCGAACTCAGCCGCCAGCGATCCGGTGGCTCCCACGACGCTGTGGTCGTGGCCGTCGAAGCGACGGAGTTCCCGACCGACCGATACGTCATCGACGGGATCGCTCGGCTGCGTTCCGACAGGCCAGCGGCCGTCGAGGTCCGTCACGGGCTCGACGATCTGAGTGGTGTCGACGTGGTGGTTCGATCGCACGTCGACTACCGGACAGCTGCGGTCGCTCCGCTCGCCATCGAGACGCGGCGAGCGGCCGACGCCGGAGCGATCACCGTGTGGGATCTCTCGCACGCGGCCGGCGTCGTCGACCTCGATCTCACCGGATCCGGTGTCGAGCTGGCGGCCGGCTGCACGTACAAGTTCCTCAACGGTGGGCCCGGATCACCCGCTTTCACCTACGTCCGTCGGGAGATCCAGCCTGACGTGACACAGCCGATCTGGGGTTGGTTCGGCCAGACCGACCAGTTCGCGATGGACAATCCGTTCGAACCGAAGCCCGGCATCGGCCGGATGCTCAACGGCACACCCGGCATCCTCGGCCTCGTCGCCGCTCGCTCGGGCATCTCGGTCAGCGCCGAGGCCGGCATCGAGGCGATCGCCCGCAAGGCCGCGGAGCTCGCGAACTTCGCGATCGACCTCACCGAGCAGCTCGGGTTGATCTGCACCACCGCCCGCCCACCGGTGTCGAGCGGTGGGCACGTCTCGATCACGCACCCGGACGCCGCTGCGTTGCAGTCAGCGATGGCCGAGCGGCGAGTGGTGGTCGACAAGCGCGACCCCGACGTGCTCCGATTCGGACTCTCGCCGCTCACGACCCGGTTCGTCGACGTCCACGACGGCCTCACGCTGCTCGCCGAACTCGCCTGACCAGGCAGCGCGGGCCGCCGCCGAGCTGTTGGTCAGCTGTTATCGGGGCAGGCGTACGTTGACCGCATGTCTTCGCCACGACGTTCATTCCGTCGACTCGCCGCCGCGTTCGCCATCACCGTCACCGGTGTCACCATCGGAGCGGTCACCCCGAGTTCGCCCGTTGCCGCCGACGGCACCTTCGAAGCGCTCGCATCGCCGCAGCGCATCGCCGACACCCGGCCCACCGGGGAGACCGCCGACGGCGACGACCAGAAGAGCGGGCCGGTCAGCGGAGGCGACACCCTGGAACTGCAGGTGGCCGGCCGAGCGGGCATCCCCGCCGATGCCGACACCGCCGTCTTGAACGTCACCGTCGCCAACACGACGAGCCGCGGCTACCTGACGATCTATCCGTGCGACCAGGATCAGCCGAACGCCGCCAACCTCAACTACGCGCAGGGCCAGGTGATCGCCAACGCCGTGTTCGCCAAGCTCGACCCGAGCGGCAAGACGTGCATCTTCACGTCGTCGACCACCAACATCATCGTCGACGCCACCGGATCGCTACCGAGCGGCTCGTTCGAAGCGCTCGACTCGCCACAGCGCATCGTCGACACCCGCAGCACCGGCGACACCGTCGACGGCCAACTCGAGAAGGGCGGCAAGAACACCGAGGGCACCGCCCTCGAAGTCCAGGTCGCGGGTCGCGCCGGCATCGACGCCGATGCCACCACCGCCGTGCTGAACGTGACCGTCATCGGGCCTGCCCGACGGGGGTACGTCACCGTGTACCCGTGCGATCAACCGCAGCCGCTGTCGGCCAACCTCAACTACAGCGCCGGCGACGTCGTGGCCAACAGCGTGATCGCCAAGCTCGACGGCGACGGCACGACCTGCGTGTTCACCTCGGCCACGACCGACGTGGTGGTCGACGTGTCGGGCAGCCTGCCGACCGACACGTACGCACCGCTCGACGCACCGCAGCGCATCACCGACACCCGCGGCAGCGGGGAGACCGCCGACGGCATCGTCGAGAAGATCGGCTACCGACGCGCCGGCACCACCCTGCAGTTGCCGGTCGGTGGGCGGGTCGACATCCCCGCCGACGCCAGCGCCGTGATCTTGAACGTCACCGCCGTGGGCACCGACGAGAACGGCTACGTCACCGCCCACCCCCGCAACTCCGACCGACCGAACGCGGCGAACCTCAACTACTCCGCCGGGCAGGTCATCGCCAACACCGTCGTCGCCAAACTCGGCGGCAACGGCATGGTGTGCATGTTCGCGTCGTCCGACGTCGAGATGATCGTCGACGTCGCCGGCTACCTGATCGGCGACGCACCGGCCGACACCGGCGAGCGGTGCCCGCTCGAGTTCGTCGCCCGGGATCACTACGACGACCACTACCCCGTCGGCCCGTACCAGATGCCGCCCGGCCGCTACATCAAGCAGGAGTTCGACGACGGCTTCTGCGACATCGATCGACGCGACGATGACGAGGAGTTCAAACTGAACGGCTACGTGTCGACCTTCCACGGCGCCCAACTGATCATCGAGGTCGCACCCACCGACGACACGGTCGAGATCGAATACTCGGCGTGCGGAACCGTGACGCCGTACGAGGCCCCCGATCCGCTGCCGTCGTCGTTCCCGTCGACGTTCGACGAGGGGTTCTACGTCGTCGGTGACCACATCGCCCCGGGCACGTACACGACGACGGTGCCGTTCGGCGAGATCTGTGTGGCGTCGCGACTCAACAGTTTCGCCGGATTCGTCGGCGGATTCGACTGGTCGCCGATGGAAACCATCCGAATCGACAGTCGCTACGACCCACTACCGCTCGCGATCACGATCCAATCAGGAGACGTCGGCGCCCGCTTCGGTGGCATCTGCGAGTGGACGCGGGGCTGACGGTCGGACTGGCCCGTCGAGCTGGCATGCTGATGGCATGAGCGTCGTCAAGATCAATGCCATCACGATTCCCGAGGGCATGGGCCCGCAGCTCGAAGGGCGATTCGCCGGTCGAGCCAAGATGGTCGAGCAGTTCGAGGGATTCGAAGACTTCCAGCTGCTGCGCCCGACCGAGGGCGAAGACCGCTACTTCGTCTACACGCGCTGGGCGTCGGAAGCCGACTTCCAGGCGTGGGTCGACAGCCAGGACTTCGCCAAGGGTCACGGCTCCGGCCAGGCCGACGGCAACACCGACGGCGACGGCGAGCAGGCTCGCAAGCCGGTCGCACAGGGCGCCGATCTCATGTCGTTCGACGTCGTCGAACACGTCGTCAAGGGCGCCTGATCGCACTCCGCTGAGTCGGCACCCCAGCGCAGGCGCGAAACCCGTGCCTGGGGTGCCGTCGGCCTGCCGATAACCTCTCGTACCCGTGACACTGATCGTTCAGAAGTACGGCGGCACCTCGGTGGCCGATCCCGATCGCATCCACGCGGTCGCCGACAACGTGGCGATCACCAAGAAGCGCGGCAACGACGTCATCGTCGTCGTGTCGGCGATGGGCAAGGCCACCGACAACCTGATCAGCCTCGCCGATCAGGTCGCCAAGAAGCAGTCGGGCCGCGAGATGGACATGCTGCTCACCACCGGCGAACGCCAGACCGCAGCGCTGCTCACCATGGCCCTCGCCGATCGCGGCATCGACGCGATCAGCTACACCGGCAGCCAGGTCGGCATCATCACCGACACCGCGCACCGCAAGGCCAAGATCATCGAGGTCAAGGGCGATCGTGTCCGCAACTCGCTCGCCGAGGGCAAGGTCTGCGTGATCGCCGGATTCCAAGGCGTCAGCACCGACAAGGAAGTCACCACGATGGGTCGTGGTGCCTCCGACCTCACCGCCTCGGCGCTCGCACAGGCGATGGGTGCCGATTCGTGCGAGATCTACACCGATGTCACGGGCGTGTTCACCGCCGACCCGCGCATCGTGCCGCAAGCTCGCAAGCTCGCCAAGGTCCACTTCGACGAGATGCTCGAGATGGCCGGCGCCGGTTCGAAGGTGCTGGCGATGCGTTCGGTCGAGTTTGCTCGCAATCATGATGTCCCCCTCCACGTGCGTTCGGCTTTCACCTGGGAGCCCGGCACGCTGGTCAGCAACGAGGAGCCCTCTGTGGAAGATCCGATCATCTCCGGCGTCGTCACCGACATGACCGAAGCCAAGGTCACCGTGCTCGGCGTGCCCGACAAGCCGGGCATCTCCGCGGCGCTGTTCGAGCCGCTCGCCGCGGCGAACGTCAACGTCGACATGATCGTGCAGAACACGTCGACCGAGGGCCGCACCGACATCAGCTTCACCATGCCGATGGCCGACCTCGACGAGGCGACGTCGATCGTCCAGCAGGTGGCTGCCGAGATCGGCGCCGAAACGGTCACCCACGACAACGACATCGCGAAGCTGTCGCTGGTGGGTGCCGGCATGAAGTCGTCGCCGGGCATCGCCGCCAAGATGTTCCGCGTCCTCGCCGACGAAGACGTCAACATCCAGATGATCTCCACGTCGACCATCCGCGTGTCGATCATCATCCCGGCCGGCGACATGGAGCGTGCCGCACGCGCGCTGCACACCGCGTTCGATCTCGACTCGGGCGCCGACTACAGCGCTCCGCTCCCCACCCGCAAGTAGCCGCGCCAACCCCGTCATCCGGTGTCTGACACCAGATGACGGGTGCTGAGGGGCGGCATCGCGGCTGGTCAGCCGTCGATCCCCGACCGCGATCTGCACGTCGGCAGCACGTCGGCCAAGCTCGAAGCATGGAACTGCTTCGGCCGACCATCGCCCTCATCACCACGCTTTCGCTCGCCGCGTGCGCGGGCAGCGACGGCGCTGGGCCCGACGGAACCTCGGACGCCGGCCCCTCGACGGACGCACCCGCAACGACCACCGAAACGACCGACGCCGCCTCGACGACGACTGCACCGACGACACCGGCGACGACGGATCCGGCCACGACGATTCCGCCGACGACCGTCGTCGAGACCACCACCTCTGTCGCCGCCACGACGACACCGGCACCGAGTTCGACGACTCCCGACGACGGCGGCGAACGCTTCGACCTCGACGCCCCGGTGCCGCCGGGTGAACTGGTCGTCGCGCCGAACGACGTCGTGGCGCTCCAGACCGACGGCGATCTGGTCCATCTCCCCGGCGCACTCGGCGTCGACGGCGCCGGCGGCCCCGTCCTCCTCGTCGACAACCCAGACCCACGGGAGCCGGTCGACGAGGGCACCGGCCCGAACTACATCTCCGACGTCGCCGGAGTCGTCGATGGTTCCCTCGTCTACGCCGACTGCTGCGAACCGGTGAGCGGCAACGTCTTCGCCCTCGCTGCACCGCTCGACTCGCGGCTGTTCGCCGTCGGCAGTGCACCGACGTTGAGCCCGAGCGGCGCCCGATGGGCCACTGCCAACTTCATGGCACTCACCGTCGTCGACACGACCAGCGGCGAGGGAACCGGGGTCCTGCTGAATCAGCAGCCCGGCGCCGAGATCCGCAGCATCATCGACCTCGACTGGGCAGACGACGACACCCTGGTCGCTGTCGTCGCCGCCGGCGACGACCCGACGTCGTTCAGGACCGAACTCGAACTGTTCGACGCGGCAACGCTGCGGTCGACGCTGACGGCGGAAGTCTCCGATCTGTCCGACCTCGACTCGACCCGGTTCGCGGGGACGACGTCCGATGGGATGATCGCCATCCACGTCACCGGTCCCGATCTCTCGGTCGTGCGGATGTTCGACCCGGTCACGCTCGAGGAAGACCCTGCTGCCGCCCTGGATTTTCCTCCGACGGTGACCGATGTCGAAGTCGACTCGAATGATCGCGGCATGCTGTGGATCGACGGCACGACGCTGTTCCATCTGCCGAGCGGGACCTTCGAGGCCCGCCCGCTCGCCGACGACATCCGCCATGCCTGGTTCGTCGACACCGTCTCCGCATCCGGTGTCTGACACCGTTTGACACGACGGTCCCGTCATCCGGTGTCTGACACCAGATGACGGCGCTGGGTCAGGTGTCGGTGCCGAGCGATCCGCCGTAGATCTGCCAGGCCAGCACCGACTTCGCGACGAGACTCAGCACGAGATACGCCTTCTCGCCGTAGATGTAGTCGCGCCACTTGCCGACGCCCTTGTACTGCAGCCACTGGTTGAGCGCGAAGCTGAAGAAGAAGACGAGTTCGGCGACGACGATGCCGTAGACGAAGCCGGGCACGGTGTCGGCCGTGACGACGTTGAACCAGATCGCGACCCACGGCGCGGTGCCGGCGACGCAACCGAACCAGAACGGCAGCATCGTGGTCTCAGTGCGTCCCGGAGGGTTGAAGCGCTCCTGCAGCCAGCCGAACAGGATCATCGACACGTTCGTGCCGGCGATGGCGAACAAGGCCGTGACCTCGGTGATCCCCGAGTACGCCGAGATCAGCAGGATCATGATCGTCGCGCTGACCGAGTACTCGATCCAACGGAACCGGTTGATCCCGTTTCGCAGGTCGGACTCGTAGGCCGAGCGAGCCACCGTGGCCGTGATCAGGTGATCGATCGCGGCGAGCGCGAGGAAGATCGCGATCGCTGCTCCGATGCGGACATCGACGAGTGTTTCTGCGTCGGGGACGCGACTTCCCGGAGGGCCGGTGGGTGGCGCGGTGGTCACCGCGATGACGAAGTCGCTCGCCATCACCAGAATCAAGACCGCCTGGACGCCGTGCAGGACGGTGAGGCCGAGATTCCAGAGTCGGAGGTTCTTTGCTCGTGCTTCGTCGAGTTCGATCACGTTCTACATGTACCCCGAATTCGCCGTGCCACTCTCACGATGCTCGACACTTCTCGCGGAAACAACGGTCACGCCCCCGTCATCCGGTGTCTGACACCAGATGACCGGTTGTGGGGTTCAGCGTTCGACGGCGGAGACGTCGAGGGTGAGTTGGTTGCCATCGACCGATCCGACCGCGACGGCGATCGTCGAGTTGAGATGCGCGAGTTCTTCGTTGGCGGTTTCGAAGACCAGCAGTTCCATCGGTCCGGCCTCGTTGCCGCGGCCGACGGCGCGGTAGCTCACGACCTCTTTGCCGGTGCCGATGCGGCCGCGGATGTCGAGCTGCTGGATGCCGTTGCCGTCGATGGTGACGTAGTCGACCCCTTCGACGGGCCGTTCGCCGTCCCAGTGCGACGACGTCGCCACGCCGCTGAACGGAACGTCGATGCGCAGGCCGGTTCCGACCTTGCCGATCGGGGTGAAGTCGAGGGTGACGACGATGGTGCAGAGGCTGGTGAGTGTGGGCATTGAGGTCTCCGGTTCGTGATGTTGGACAGATGTGAGCTGGGTGGTGGTGACGCTCAGCGCGTCACCAGACGGCGGCTTCGTCGAGGACGATCACCTTGCGAAGCCCGGTGAGGAAGTCGTCGAATCCCACGCTGCGTTCGGTGCGCGAGGCGACGTCGGGCACGGCAGGCCAGGCGACTTCGAGGTTCCAGTCGGCGAGGTCGGCGCGCACCGCGAGCTCCCAGCGTTCGGCGAGCTCCGCCGACGAGGCGGTGGCGACACCGTCGGCGAGTGCGGCCGGCTCCCCGTCGACGGGTTGCCACTGTCGGATCGCCAGGGGCAGGAGCCGATCGATCGAGTCGAGGATCTGGCGTGGCCGGTCCGGTGCGATTCGTGACATGAACTGCGCGGCGTGCGCGAGATGAAACGACTCTTCGCGAAGCGCTCGTGCCGCGAGCGACGCCACAGCCTGGTCGCTCGAGTCGAGCAGGGCCTCCCACCGAAGCGACTCGGCGCGGTCGTAGAGCCAGTGGCGTACGAGCGAGTCGCTCCACGCGCCGCACTCGACCTCGGCGAGTTGGCAACTGCGGAACTCCTTTGCGTCTCGCATGATCGCGAAGGCATCGAGTTCGTCGCGCGAACGGCCGGCATCGTCGAGCAGGATCTCGTAGAGCGCGATGGCGTGACCGAGCTCGTCCTGCGCGATCGAACAGAAGGCGAGGTCCTCTTCGAGAAACGGCCCGAGACCGATCCACGACGTGTGCCGAGCTCCGATCATGTGCTCGTCGTCGGCCAGGGCCAGCAGGAACTCGCGTGAACCGTCGGACAGGGTCATGAGCTCGCTCGGTTCTCTCGGCGACGGGCGGCCACAGCGGTGCCGTCGTTGTGGCGATGTGGTTTGTCGGCGGTGAGCGCCAGGTGGTCGGGGTCGCCGACCAGCACGTCGTTGCGATCGACGAGCCACATCTCGGCACCTTCACCCCGACGGCTGTGCGTCTCTCGGGCAAGCATCAACGCCATGTCGGGGTCGGGGGCATCGAGCGTCCCGGCGTGCCGGAACTCGTCTTTGCCCGGCTTCTTCAAGAACACCTCGTACGTGTTCACGCCCCACCTCCCCGAACCTGGTTATTTCCATCCGGGATGGAAATAACCAGGTTGGTGGTGCGCATGACTTCGACGGGGTTGCGGCAGGTGTTGCACCAGGCGATCGAGCGGCAGCGGGTGGGGCCGGCCATCGACTGATCGGTGACCGCGTCGCTGCCGCAGACCGGGCAGCGGAGGCCACCGTCTTTGCGGCGCAGCGTGACGGTGTACTCGTCGGACAGGCGCCGGGCTGCAGCGCTCGACATGCGATCGGTCGACCACACCGGGCCGGGAAGCCATGCGACCACGCACTCGGCGATGCCGGTGACGGCTTCGACCGATGCCGCCACGTCGGCGGCGATCATGTGCAGCGCCGGGCAACCCGAGAAGGTCGGGATCAGGCCGACGGTCGCTCGCGAGCCGACGACGTCGAGCGATTCGAGGAGACCCAGGTCGACGATGGAGACATCGGGATACTCCGGATCGTCGACCGCGGCGACCGCCTCACGAACAGCGTCGAGCATCGACACGGAGGCGACCGCGCTCGGGATGACAGTGCTCATCCGAGGGCCTCGCGCACCCAGGCGGTGTCGGCCCAGTTGTCGGCTGCCGTCTTGATGCGGCGAGCCGAGTCGGGGCCACCATTGCGCATGGTCGCCTTCAACGGCTCCCAGTCGATCGTGCTCGTGACCCACCGACCGGCGGCATCCTGATGGAGCTCGTCGTCGGGGATGCGGAACCCGTAGCTCTGCAGCAGCGGCACGTACTTCTGCACGTAGGCGTCGCGCAGCACTTCGTTGCGCTGCGACTTGATCTTCCAACGGATCAACGGGTCGGCGTCGCCCGGAGGAGAGTCGGGGCCGAACAACTGCACCGCCGGCCACCACCAGCGATCGAGCGCAGCCTGGAACATCTCGTGCTGCGTCGGCGTGCCCGTGGCCAGGCGCAGCAGCATCTCTTCGCCGTGCCGCATGTGAAAGCCCTCTTCGGCGACGATGCGCTTGAGCACTCGCTTGTACGGCCCGTAGGTGCACTCGGCGAAGACGGCTCGTTGACTCGCGAACGCTGCCGCGTCGACGAGGTAGGCGATCGCCACCTGATCGGCCCAGGTGACGGCTTGGTAGTGGAAGACGTTGTGGAAACGGGAGCGCCCGTCGAACAGCTGCTCGAGCATCTCGGTTCGCGTCTTCACGCCCATGTCGGCGGCGACCATGTAGAGCAGATGCGCGTGGCCGATCTCGTCCTGCGTCTTGGCGAGAAAGATCTGTTTGAGCCGCAGGCCCGGCGCGTGGGGGATCCAGTCGCGTTCGGTGAGCCCACCCATCAACTCGGAGTTGGCGTGGAACTCGATGAAGCGGAAGACCTCGTTGCGGTACTCGTCGGGCATCTCGTCGGAGGGTTCGACGATGCCGCCGTCGTCGATGAACGACTGGAAGTCATCGAGGTCGGACCAGGTTCGCCCGCCTGTCGGAGGAGCGGCCAGCGTTCTCATGGGTCCATCGTCGCGCGACGGCCCGAGATCGTCAAGGCCTTAACTATCTCGCTGACCGTTGCCGGTAGGCGTCGCCGGTCACGTGGCGAGGAGCTTGCGCAGCGTCGCCGTGAACTGCGCCAACTCGTCGGCCGACAACGTCGAGAACAGCTCGCGCTCGCGCAGGTTCTGCTGCTGATACGCCGAGGCGAGCACGGCGCGGCCCGCATCGGTCGGCTCGACGCTGATCAGTCGCCGGTCGTCGGTCCGGCGCGTTCGGGTGACGAAGCCGTCACGTTCGAGCGTGGCGACCACGCCCGACACCGCAGCGCGCGACACGCCGGACAGGTGAGCGATCTGCCGCGGCTCCAACGACTCGAAGACCCATACGGTGAACAGCACACGAAAGCCGGCGGTCGACAGCCCGGCGGGCCGATGGACCGTGTTCTCGAGGTCGCTGATGAGGCGCGCCGACGCCCGAAACAGATCGAACATCGCGGCGAACGTCGTGACGTCGATGTCGTCGCCGAGGTCGGACACACGAGCCGCGGCACGTGCCTCGAAGTCGTCGGCGCCGGGGGCGCCAGAGTCGGAGCCGGTCACGTCAGCTCGCCGGGTCGGACACGGCCACCGCGCCGCCGACGGTCAGGGTCTGCCCGCGGACCAAGGCGATGGTCTCGCCGAGATCGTTGACGACCATCACGTCGTGGATCGAACTCTTGCTGCGCTGGCTGATCCGTGTGCTCGTCGCCGTGAGGGTCTGGCCGACCAGGGCCGAGTTGATCCAGTCGATCTGCGCCGTGGTCGAGAACGCTCGCTGATCGCCGGCGTTCGACGCGTGCGCCATCGCCGTGTCGGCGAGCGTGAACAGCAGGCCGCCGTGACAGACCCCGAGACCGTTGCACATCTCGTCGGTCACCACCATCGACACCGTGGCCGAACCGTCGTCGACCGCGTCGATCGACATCGCCATGCCCTGCGCCACTCGGTCCTGCGCATGCATGCTCGCCGACACGTCGTGAGGTGATCGGGTACTCATCGTTCAGACGTTAACGAACCGACGGAGCTGCGCTTGCGGACGGTGCCCCGACCTAGCGTGTCGCGATGCCTGACTTCGCGAAGCAGAAACTCCGGAGCCGTTTCGAAGCCAAGCTGCTCGACGCCGGCGCCGCCGACGGTCATGCCGCGTTCGGGGAACGCAAGTCCGACGTCATCGGAACGATGAGCGGCACGATCGTCGAACTCGGCCCCGGAACCGGTGCGAACATGCGCTACTACCAGCCAGGTGTGAAGGTCATCGCGATCGAGCCGAACCCCCACATGCACGAGCGGTTGCGGGCGCAAGCCGAACGGCACGGCGTCGATCTCGAGATCCGCAGCTTGCGAGGCGAGTCGGTCGACGTGGCCGACGGTGCGGCCGACGGCGTGGTCGGCACGTTGCTGCTGTGCGGTGTCGACGATCCGGCCGCGGTCGTCGAGGAGGCGCACCGGATGCTCACGCCGGGCGGCGTGTACTTCTTCATCGAGCACGTCCGCTCGCCCGAGGGTTCGCGCACTCGACGGCTGCAGCAGGTGCTCCGACGTCCGCACCGTTGGATGTTCAACGGCTGCCGCATCGACCAGACGACCGCCGATCTGCTCCGCGCCGGGCCGTTCGCCTCGGTCGAGCTCGACGAGATCGATCGGGGACGCTCCGCCGCGTGGGTGCGTCACCAGATCATCGGCACGGCGACCAAAGCGTCGTAGAGGGCCGGCTCCCGTGAACGCGACGGCGCCCGCACTCGGATCCTGACCACCTCGCGGTGCGGATCCGGGCACGGGCGCCATCGGTTGTTCGTTGCAACCGACCGTCGTGCCGACTGGGCACGACGGTCGATGCGTCAGCTGGCCGGGCGGTGCGGCACGACCACGGGGATCTCCGCGGTCACGTCGACCACCATGTCGGTGGCGGCGGAGGTGAAGATGCACACCTTGCCCTCGTCACCGATCTTGGCGACGACGGCGTTGGAGTTGACGTCGCCACCTCGGTAGTTGACGTTCGCCGTGTTCGGCTGTTCCTCACCGCACGGGTACGCCGTTGCGTAGCCGGGGCCGGTCGGGTTGACCGTTGCGATGTTGAGCACCGCGGTCACCGCGTCGTCGGCGACGCCACCACGTCCGGCGACGATCAACTCGACCACCTCGCCGGCTGCGACGGGACCTTCGCCCTCGCGTTCACCGTCGACGGTCTTGTACTCGTCGGCGATACGGGTCTCGAGGATGCGAGCCGGTTCGACCGGATCGGGCGAACCATCGGCCGGGATGAAGCCGTTGATGTCGATGGTGACCTCGACGGTCTGGCGGGCGTAGATGCAGACGTCGCCGTCTTCACCGATACCCGCGGTGACCGAGTTCGACCGGACCTCGTCGGCACGGAAGTTGACGCTGGCCGCGAGCGGCCGATCGTCGTCACATGCGTAGATGGTCAGGTAGCCGTTGGTCGCCGGGTTGATCGCAGCGACGTTCATCACGACTGCCTTCGCATCGGCAGCGACGTCACCACGTCCGGCGACGTCGAGCTTCAGTGTCGTGTCACCGAGGATCGGGCCGTCGCCTTCGAACAGACCGTCGAAGGTCTTGGCGTCGTCGCCGACACGGGTCTCGAGGTACCGCACCGGGTCGATTGCCGTGGGCGATCCACCCGAGGGCACGTACGCGATGACGTCGGCGGTCAGCTCGGAGGTGCGGTTGGTGTAGATGCACACCGTGCCCTCGTCGCTGACCTTGGCGAGCACGGCGTTCGAGACGACCGAGCCGGCGGTGTAGTTGGCGTTGGCCGAGAGCGGACGCTCGGCGTCGCACGGGTACACCGTGAGGTAGCCCTTGGTGTCGGGGCGAATGGCCGCGACATTGAGCCACACGGCGTCGGCGCCCTCGGGCACCCCACCGCGCTCGAGCACGGTCAGTTCGACCACCTCGTCGGCCGGGTTCGGGCCGATGCCTTCGAACTCACCGTCGACCGTCTTCTTGTCGTCGCCCACGCGGGTTTCGAGGAGGCGGGCCGGGGTGAGCGCTTCGGTGGTGCCGGGCAGCACCGTCAACGTCTCGTTGACTCGATCGATCGACGGCGGTTCGACCGGCGAGTTCGCGTCGAGGTAGTCGTTGAGCGCATCGATGTCCTGCGGGCCCGGCTTACGGTCGAACGGGTCGACCTCGGCGAAGGTGTCGAAGTTGTCGCCACCGTCAGCGAGGAAGTTGTTGACCGCGACCTGATAGATCGCAGCGGGCTCGATGTCGACGCCGTTGAGCTTGACGTTCGAGACCTCCACGCCGGTACAGGTCGAGCCGACACTCGAGGTGACGAGGTCGTACGTGAAGCCCTCCGACACACCGAGGTGCAGGAACGGGCGGCTGCTGCCACCCGGCTGGCACTGCTCTTCGAGCACCGACTGGATCTGCGCTCCGGTCATCGGCAACACGAACATCGTGTTGTTGAACGGCTGGAACGTGAACGCTTCGCCGTACGTGACGACGCCGTCGCCTTCGCCCTTGTCGGACGTCGCGTAGGTGAGGTCGCTGCGCAGACCACCGGGGTTCATGAAGGCGATCTCCGCGTTGAGCGGAGCCTCGGCGGTCGCCGCGAGTTGCGCATCGGCGACGAGGTTGCCCGCTGCCGACTCGATGCCGCGGTTGCCACCGTTTTCGCCGCGCGTGATGTCGGCGGTGATGGTGCCCACCGGTGTGCTGCCGATCGATTCGGCGAGCGGCGACCACTTCTCGATGATCGACGTCTGCACGGGGTCGGGCGTGAGTTCGGCCTGCATCACCGGGTGGTTCACCATCGTGAACGTGTCACGATCGACTTCGCCGTCGTCGTCGAGTTCGAGGATCATCTCGGTGACGACTCGGCCGAACGACCAGGCGCTCACGACCGGACGCGGATCGTCGTCCGGGTCTGGGATGGAGCACGTGTACGGCTGGTGCGTGTGGCCGGTGACGATCGCGTCGATCTCGGCGTCGAGTCCTTCGGCGATCTCGACGACCGGTCCGGACACGCCGGCACAACCGTTGATCGCGAACGGACTCGGGATGCCACCTTCGTGGAGCAGCACGATGATCGTCTCGAGTGTCGGATGCGCCAGCTTGATGTCGGCCACGGCAGCGTTACCGGCGACGATCTCGTCGTGGAACGTGAAGCCGGTGATGCCGGATGCCGCAACGAGTTCGGGCGTGCCTTCGAGCGTCATGCCGATGAAGGCGATCTCGTGTCCGGCCTCGGTCGTCTCGACCGACCACGGAGCGATCGTGTCGGCGAAGTCGTCGGTGCCGTCGGGTGCGTCCTCGGTGACGTTCGCAGCGAGCCATGAGAACACCGCGCCCGAGAACTCTTGATCGCCAGGTGTGTCGTCGTCGTAGTCGGTGAAGTAGCAACCGTCGTCGGGATGGCAGCCGCCGTTCTGCATCCGCATCAACTCGGTCACCCCCTCGTCGAACTCGTGGTTGCCGACACCCGAGTAGTCGAGGCCCATTGCGTTGAGCGACTCGACCGAGGGTTCGTCGTGGAACAGGCCCGAGAAGTAGGGCGAACCGCCGATGAGGTCACCGGCCGCGACCGTGTAACTGTTGTCGGCGTCGGTCGCTTCGCGCAGCTCGGTCAGCTTCGCCGAGAGGTACTCGGCTCCACCGGCAGCTTGATCGTCGTCGAACGACCCGTCGATCGTGCCGGGTGTGTCGGCCTCGACATGGCCGTGATAGTCGTTGAACGACAAGATCTGAACGGTCTCGTCGCCGTCTGCCGCGCCGACGAGCGGTGAGACACCGCCGACGACCGCAGTCGTGAGGCCGAGCCCAGCGACCGTGACTGCAGAGACTGCAGCCCGTCGCCGCGAACGGCTGTGAAGTGTGGACATTTTTCCTCCGAAAGTTGGCGGGAAGTTCCTGAAGGTCGGGAACGAATCCAGGTTCTACCACCTCTCAGAGTGGCCGCGGGACCGCGCGGGTGAACATCCAGCGTCCGGGGGGTGACGGGAAGATTCGGCGCCGATCGGGGCCACCGTCGGCCACGTCACGACGCGCCGAGGATGCGGCTCGACAGCCTGATTCAGCGACGGTCGGAAGCGATGCCCTGATCGAAATCGGCGGGCGTGGGATAGTTCATCCGAAGCCACCACGGCGGCTCGAACGGCGTCCACGAACCCTCCGGAAGGGCGAGTCGATCAGCGATCACCACCGCCACCGACGGGTTGACCCCGAGGCCGCAGTGGCTCCCGATGATCTCGACGTTCTCGGCGCGAGGGCTCGCCTTGACGAGGCTCGCCGACCAGTGCACGATGCCGTCGCTGCGCGAGTACACCGAGGTGGTCGGCACCGGCAGCGGCCCGCGATCTCCGTCGGGTGGACCGAGACGAATCGGGCTGCCGAGGGTGATGACCTGCCGAATCGCGTCGGGCCGCTCGCGGGCGATCGCACGGGCGAACATCCCGCCCATGCTCCAACCCACCAGGCTCAACGTCGTGTTGCGTTCGACGAGCTCGTCGACGCGGCGCGAGAGCCCCTCGATGATCGCCTGCGTCGGGCCGAGGTTGATGCCCTGACGCCAGCCGTACGAGCGATATCCCAGCGACCGCAGCAGGTCGCGGAGCGGTTCGGTCGAACGGTCGTCGGTGAGCATTCCGGGCAGCACCAACACCGCGTGCCCGTCACCGCGCGGGAGACGTTCGAGCAGCGGGCGCGTGACGCGCATCGCGAGCCGTTCACCGACGGCACGTCCTTCGAGCGCCGTCATCCAAGCGGGAGGCCGTGGCGTCGATCGCATGAGAGCAGTATCGCATCGTGCGGCGGCCGGCCGAAGGCCATCAGGCAATGGCAACGGACGTGCTGTCGATCGGCGCCGAGTTGGGCGTGCGCAGCGGAACCGCGTCCATACTGAGCGCATGGACGAGCCGACGTACGACGCACTGTGCCTGTTGAGCTTCGGCGGACCCGAAGGACCCGACGACGTGATGCCGTTCCTGCGCAACGTGACCGCCGGACGCAATGTTCCCGACGCTCGCCTGGCCGTCGTCGCCGAGCAGTACGAACGCTTCGGTGGCCGCTCCCCGATCAACGACCAGAACCTGGCGTTGATCGACGCGCTGCGCGCCGAGTTCGCCGCGCACGACATCGATCTGCCGATCTACTTCGGCAACCGGAACTGGGAGCCGTACCTCGCCGACACGGTCGCGCAGATGGCCGACGACGGCGTGGCGAACGCGCTCGTGCTGGCGACCTCGGCGTTCTCGTCGTACAGCGGGTGCCGCCAGTACCGCGAAGACCTCGACCGTGCCGCAGCCGAGGTCGGCGAGCGCGCCCCCGGCCTGCACAAGCTCCGGCTGTACTACAACCACCCCGGCTTCGTCGATGCCGTCGTCGACCGCATCGCCGAGGTGCACCGACCTGGCGCGAGGCTCGTGTTCACGGCCCATTCGATCCCCGTCTCCATGGCGCAGTGGTGCGACTACGAATCACAGCTCGACGAGATGGCTCGCCTCGTGGCCGGTCGAGTCGGCGCCGACTGGGACCTCGCCTTCCAGAGTCGAAGCGGCCCGCCTCACGTCCCGTGGCTCGAACCCGACATCAACGACCATCTCGCGACGTTGGCCGAACAGTGCGTCACCGAGGTCACCCTGATGCCGCTCGGCTTCGTGAGCGACCACATGGAAGTGCAGTTCGACCTCGACTTCCAGGCAGCCGAGACCGCGACCTCCGTGGGCATCGACATGCGGCGCGCACCGACCGTGGGCACGCACCCGGCGTTCGTCACCGGTCTTCGCCAACTCGTGGAGGAGCGCACGGCGGGCGGCCCGGTGCTCTGGGTGGGTGAGGCCGGACCGTGGCCCGACCCGTGCCCGGCGGGCCACTGCCTGGCACCGGCCACTTCGACGCCCACCGGTGGCCGACCGACACCCTGACCACCGACCGTGCGAGCGGGCGGCCCTGACGTCGCCGCTCGATGCGAGATCTGAGTGCCGCACCCGCGACGCTGTTCGACACGGTCGAGTCGCCCACGCGGCGGCGACCGCAACGACTTCGACTCACGAACGACTCACGAGAGGCATCGACCATGGAGATCAACGGCATCAAGGCAATCCTGATCGGTGGAGCGTCCGGGTTCGCCCGTGCGACCGCCGAACGCATCGCGGCGGGCGGCGGCTCGGTGGCGATCCTCGACCGCGAACAGTCGGCCGGCGCCGAAGTGGCGGCCGAACTCGGCGGCACCTGGCACCCGACCGACGTCCTCGACTTCGAGGGGATCGAAGTGGTGATCGGCGAGGCGGTGGAGGCACTCGGCGGCCTCGACGTCGCCGTGAACACCGCCGGTGGCGGCAAGGGTGGCCGCACGCTCAGCCGGAGCGGGCCGTTCAGCCTCGACGACTTCCGCGCGACGATCGACCTCAACCTGGTCGGCACGTTCAACACCAACCGCCTCTGCGCCGCGCACATGGCAAACAACGAACCGAACGACGACGACGAGCGCGGCGTGCTCATCAACACCGCGTCGATCGCCGCGTTCGAAGGGCAGATCGGACAGGTTGCGTACACCGCCGCCAAGGCGGGTATCGCCGGGATGACCCTGACGATGGCACGCGACCTCGGCATGCTCGGCATCCGGGTCAACACGATCGCTCCGAGCCTGTTCGCGACCGGCCTCACCGCAGGGGTGAGCGACGAGCAGGCCGTCAACCTGACCAAGGACGCGGCGTTCCCGAAGCGACTCGGCCGGCCGGACGAGTACGCCCGACTGGCGATCGCGATGATCGAGAACCCGATGCTCAACGGCGACACGGTCCGTCTCGACGCCGGCACGCGGTTCATGCCCAAGTGAGTGTCGCCACCACACGGTCCGGACCCCGGCGCCTGAAGTCGAAACCTGCGGTGGTCGCCCGCGCCTACACTTCGGCGAGATGACCGAGAGCAGCACCAGTCGCATCGGTCGGCCTCCCAAGCTCGACGAGCACGGCACGCCGACGCGTGAACGACTGCTCGATGCCGCCGTCGAGGTGTGCGTCGAGTTCGGGTACGACGGTGCCACCCTCGCCGAGATCGCCCGACGTGCCGACGTGTCGACGCCTGCGGTGTACAGCCACTTCGACGGCAAGGCCGAATTGATGGTCGCTGCCAGCAGGCGACATCTCCAGCGGGTGCACGCCGACAACTCCTTCGTGCGCCCATCGGTGCAACGTGCCGTCGCGTTGTGGATGGATCCGCAGAACTCCACGATGCGCAACCTCAGCCTCGAGTTGCACGTCGCCGCGATCCGCCACCCCGAGGTCGCGACCCTGTTGGCCGAATGGCACTCCGCCAACGCTCAGATCCAACGCGCGGCCGGACTCAGCCAGACCCAGGTGAAGGTGCTGTACCTCATCCTGCTCGGGCTCGGGCACCGCGACCAGATCGGCCTCGACGTCGACGACGCCGACCTCTACGACGAGGTCGAGCGACTCGTCGCCGGCTGGGTCGACAGCTGATCCACCACGGCGCCGTCGACCGCCCGACGCTCCGCCGTCACGCTCCGCCCCCGACTTCGTTACTGTTCGTTCAGTAACGATGTCGAGCGCACGCGAGAGGGCTTCGTGGATCAACAACTCATCGAGCAGATCAAGGCCGACATGGCCTACGAGTTCGGGCGACTCGCCCCACCCGAAGGTTTCCCCGCCTTTCACGACATCTCCACGGAGCGGCACACGAGTCAGGAGTTCCACGACCTCGAGCAGGAGCATCTCTGGCCGAAGACCTGGGTGATGGCGGGCCGTGTCGAAGACATCCCGAACCCGGGCGACTACTACACGTTCGACGATCTCGGCGTGCCGCTCCTCGTGGTGCGCGGCACCGACGGCGACATCAACTGCTACTACAACACCTGTCAGCACCGTGGCGCGCCGGTCGTGCGCGACGAACGCGGGTCGGCGCGCCGACTCCGATGCCAGTACCACTCGTGGACCTACGAGGTCGACGAAGGGCAACTCGTGTCGGTGCCCGACGAACGCGACTTCGTCGGACTCGACTGGTCGGTCCGTTGCCTCCCCCGGGCGTCGTGTGACACCTACGGCGGCTTCATCTTCGTCAACCGCGACCTCGATGCCACGCCACTCCACGAGTGGATCGGCCCGCTCGCCCGCATGCTCGATCCGTTCCACGCCGAGGAACTGCGCGAGGTGTACCGCGAAACGCGCATCGTCCCGTGCAACTGGAAGGTCACCGCCGAGGCGTTCCTCGAGGTGTACCACTTCCGCCACATCCACTCCCACGACGGCGTCAGCGTGCTCGACAACCGCGGCGCCGCCATGGGTCTCTACCCCAACGGCCACAGTCGGATGATCACCCCGTACTCGAAGCAGAACGTCGAGCGGGCGGGGATGAGCTCATGGGACGACTGGAAGCAACTGCCGACCGGAGAAGCCGGAACGATCGACGGTCTCCCCGGCATGGTCGACTGCACCAGCACCGCAGTCAGCTTCTTCCCCAACGCGATCATCCCGCTCGGCCGCATCGGCTTCCCGATCAACCTGTTCTGGCCGATCGACAAGAACACGACCCGCCTCGACTGGATCTACTACGGCGTGCCGCCCGAAGGGTCCGATCGGTTCGACCCCGACGACCTGCCCGAGCACTGGCAGGCGCGTCGCAAGGTCTACAACCAGATCATGGCCGAGGACGAGATGAACATGGCCCCGATGCAACGCTCGATGGAGTCACCGGCGCTCACCGGCATTCCGATCAACTACCAGGAACGCCGCATCTGGCACCTCCACGAACAGATCGACCGCGTCATGGGCGATCACGTCCCCGAACATCTGCGCGTCGACCAACTCCTCGCCCCGTACCTCGAACACTGATCAGACCGCGCCCGGCTGCGCGCCACGGCGGCGGCAGGCCGGCTCCATCTAGGGTCGCCGTGTGATCATCCCGACGACCATGACCGCCGTCCTGCTCACCGGGCACGGCGGCACCGAGATGCTCGAGTACCGAACCGACGTGCCGACACCGACCGTCGGTCCAGGTGACGTACTCGTCCGCGTCGGCGCGGCGGGCGTGAACAACACCGACATCAACACCCGCATCGGTTGGTACTCGAAGTCGGTCACCGGCGCCACGAACGCCGGCGCTGGAGGGCTCGACGACGTCGACCGGACCGACGCCACCTGGTCGGGCACCCCACTCGAGTTCCCCCGCATCCAGGGAGCCGACGTGTGCGGCGAGATCGTGGCGGTCGGCGCCGAGGTCGACCCCGACCGCATCGGCGAACGCGTGCTCGGGCGAGCGATGATGCGCCACCCGCAGCCCGACCCGGCCAACCCGTTCGCCTGCTGGACGCTCGGCTCGGAGGCCGACGGTGGCTTCGCACAGTTCACCGCGATGCCGGCCTACGGAGCGGTTGCCGTTCGGAGCGACTGGACCGATGTCGAACTCGCGTCGATGCCATGTGCATCGTCGACCGCCGAGAACATGCTGCAACGCGCCAGCGTCGGAGCAGAACGGGTCCTCGTCACCGGAGCCTCCGGCGGCGTCGGCTCGGCTGCGATCCAACTCGCCACCCGACGTGGAGCCACCGTCACAGCGGTGTGTGGCGCGAGCAAGGCCGACCAGGTCGCAGCGCTCGGCGCACATCGTGTCGTCGACCGCGACGACGACCTCCTCGGCGCGCTGGAGCGCAACTCGTTCGACGTCGTCGTCGACCTCGTCGCCGGCGACGACTGGCCCGCCTTCATGGAGTTGCTCCGTCCGGGCGGCAGGTACGTGACGTCGGGGGCGATCGCCGGACCGATCTGCGAGATCGACATCCGCACGCTCTACCTCAAGGATCTCACGCTGTTCGGCGCCACCTTTCAGCCCGACGAGGTGTTCGCCGATCTCGTCGGCTACATCGAACGCAACGAGATCAGGCCGCTCGTCGCAGCGACCTATCCGCTGGCCGACATCGCCCGCGCCCAAGACGACTTCGTCGCCAAACGCCACGTCGGCAAACTCGTGCTCGTCCCGCCACGCTGACGCACAAGGTGCTGCCACCTCGAGAGGGTGGAGCGCCAGTTCGACGATCGACGGGCGCCAGCACCGGGCGCCGTCCGGTCACCAGTCGACTTCGGAGCGCAGCGGGGTGTCGGCACCGGCGCGCGAGCAGGTGATGGCCGCCGCTGCGACCGCTCGATCGGCGAACGTCTGCCACTCGGTGGCGCCGAGCTCGGCGAGCTCGATCGCCGCGCCGTCGAAGTGCTCGACGATCGACGTCAGCACGGTGCCGACGATCGTGTCACCGGCGCCCACCGTGTCGACGACGTCGACCTCGGGAGGCGTCGCCCGAGCCGACGTCGTCGGCGTCAGGATCTGCAATCCCTCCGACCCTCTGGTCACGATCACCGCACCGACACCGTTGGCGAGCAGCCACTCGGCCGACTCCTCGGGAGTGCGGTCGGGCCAGATCCACTCGAGGTCTTCGTCCGACCCCTTGTAGACGTCGACGTGCGGCAACCATCGCTGATGGAAGTGCCACCACGCGTCACGATCGTCGATGATCTGCGGCCGGATGTTGGGGTCGAGCGACACCATGCCGTCGTGCGACTCGGCGAGCCGCGCCAGCGTCTCGGCCGTCGGGCCGCGGAACATGCCCAGCGTCCCGCCGTGGACGATGTTGTGGGCGCCGACGATCGAGTCGGTGTCGAGATCAGCGAGCTGCGTGTCGGCCGTGTCGACCCCCTCGAACCGAAACCGCAACTGCGGGACGTGTTCGACGATCGCCTTCGCCGTCGGCGCATCGAACCGCTGGCACAACGACACGTCGACACCGTTCACCGTCAGATGGGCCAACAGCATCTCCCCGAACTCGTCGTTGGAGATGCCGCCGACGAAACTCGACGCTGCGCCCAACCGGGCCGCGGCGATCGCCACGTTCATCGGGCCGCCACCCGGCAGGGGAACGCGACCCGGCAGGGGAACGCGACCCTCGCCAGTGTCGCCGGCGGGCGTGTCGGGAACGAGGTCGACGAGCGCCTCGCCACAGCTGAAGATCACGTCGACACGATATTGGAGGTCGGGCCGGCGGCCGGCTCAATCGCCGATGCGTTCACCGTCGTCGCCGAACAGGTGCACGGGTCCGGTGATCGACACGTTGACGTGATCGCCTCGGCCGACCTCACTCTGCCCGTCTTCACGAACCACCAGCAGCAGCGCCTCGCCCTGATGCAACGTCTTCACGTGGAGGAACGACTCCGACCCGAGCGCCTCGACCACGACGACTTCACCTTCGAGACCGTCAGCACCCAACGACAGGTGCTCCGGGCGCACGCCGACACCGAAGCTCGACGACGGTTGCTCCGCGACGGCGGCACGCTGCGCGTCGCTGAGCGAGACCGTCAGCGAACCGACCATCAGTGCGCCGGCGTCACGCTCGACATCGACGATGTTCATCGCGGGCGAGCCGATGAACCCGGCGACGAACCGATTCTGCGGCGCGTTGTAGAGCGTGCGCGGCGCGTCGACCTGCTGCAGGATGCCGTCTTTGAGCACGGCGACACGGTGACCCATCGTCATCGCCTCGACCTGGTCGTGCGTGACGTACACCATGGTCACGCCGAGACGCGCCTGGAGATCGGCGAGCTCGGTGCGGGTCTGCACGCGCAGCTTGGCGTCGAGGTTCGACAACGGCTCGTCCATCAGGAACACCTGGGGCGACCGCACGATCGCGCGCCCCATCGCCACACGCTGCCGCTGCCCACCCGACAGGTTCTTCGGCTTGCGATCGAGATACGGCTCGAGGTCGAGGATGCGCGCGGCTTCGCGCACCTGGATCGCTCGCTGCTCTTTGGGAACACCCGCCTGCTTGAGCGCGAAGCCCATGTTCTCGGCCACGGTCATGCTCGGGTACAACGCGTAGTTCTGGAAGACCATCGCGATGTCTCGGTCCTGCGGCGGCTTCAACGTGACGTCGACGTCATTGATGAAGATGCTGCCCTTGTTGACCGTTTCGAGCCCGGCGAGCATCCGCAGTGCGGTCGACTTGCCCGACCCGGAGGGCCCGACGAGAACGAGGAGTTCACCGTCATGGATGTGGAGGTCGAGGCGGTCGACCGCTGGGATCTCGCTGCCGGGGTAGATCCGACTCGCTGCTTCGTAACGTACTTCAGCCATGACGCTGCTCCAGTCGGATGATGTGGACGGTGGTTGAGGTTTCGATCACTTGATGGCTCCCATCGCGAGGCCGCGGATCATTCGCTTCTGCGCGACCCAACCGGCGACGACGACCGGCAGCGTCGCGAGTACCGACGCCGCACTGAGTCCGGCGATGAACTGGCCCTGGAACTTCTGCTGCGAGTTGACCCAGACCGGGATCGTCGACGCGCCGGTGGGGTTCAACTGAATGGCGAGGAAGAACTCGTTCCACGCAAAGATGACGCAGAGCAGCGCGGTCGCGGCCACACCCGGTGCGACGATCGGCAAGATGACCTGCCGGATCTGGCCCAGCAGACTGCAGCCGTCGATCTGCGATGCTTCGATGAGCTCCTTGGGCACCTCGGCGAAGAACGAGCGCAACATCCAGACGGCCAGCGGCAGGTTCATCGCGGTGTACAAGATGACGAGCACGGTCCGTGTTCCCAGCAGCCCGTCGATCTCGATGAACCAGAAGCTGAACTTGATGTCGCGAGCGATGATCCAGATCGGCATGATCGCACCGACGATCGGGAGGAACTTCGTGGAGATGAAGAAGAACAGGATGTCGCGCCATTTCTTCATCGGACGGATGGCCAGGGCATACGCAGCCGGGATGGCCAGCGCCATGACCAGGATGGTCGAGATGAGCACGACCCAGAACGAGTTGCCGAACGCTTCGGTGAAGCTCAGCAATCCCTGAGAGTCTTCGGTGACCTCGGAGAATCGGTCGAGGGTGGGTTCGAAGAACAGTTTCGGGCTGGCACTGGCGTCGGCCTCTTCCTTGAAGCCGTTGAGCACCATCCAGAACAGTGGGAAGAAGAAGAGCAGGCCGATGAACCATGTGAGCAACGCCAGCAGGTTGGCGACGATGCGGTTCTGACCGAGAATCGGCTCCGCCTTGGGGGCTCGAGTGAAGATTGCCATCAGGAATCGTCCTCCAGGAGGCCGGACAGCACGCGCAGGCCGATGTTGGCGATGATGATCGAGGCGATGACCACGATGATCGAGTAGGACGACGCCAGTCCGAATCGGTTGCCACCGCCGATCGATCGTTGCGCGATGTAGAACGGCAGGTTCTTCGAGTCAGGTGAGCCACCGGTGATGATCTCGATGTGGTCGTAGACCTGGATGAGATAGATCGCTCCGAGCAGCGTTCCGAGTTCGAGGTAGGGGCGGAGCTGCGGGAAGGTGATCTGGCGGAACGTGCCCCAGCTCGTCGCACCGTCGACGCGAGCAGCTTCGAGCGTCGATGCGTCCTGGCCCTGGAGACCCGCGAGCACGATCAACATCATGAACGGACTCCACTGCCAGACGAGAACGACCACGACCGACGCCAGCGGGAATCTGGTCGCGAACTCGGTCGGCCCGAAGCCGAGCGTTTCGATGAACCAGTTGATGACACCGAACGTGGAGTTGAACATCTGCGTCTTCCACAGGAGACCGGCAACGACCGGCATCACGAGGAAGGGCGTGATCAGCAGCGTTCGAACGAACCCCTGTCCGAAGAACTTCCGGTCGAGCAGGAGAGCCAGGCCGGTCCCGACGATGAGCGAGAGCAGCACCGCGGACACGGTCATCTTCACGCTGACCCAGGCGGCGTCGCGGAAGAACTTGTCGTCGGGCAAGGCGGCGTAGTTCTCGAACCCGATGACCTCGCGGGGTTCCGGCGTGTCGAGACGCCACTCGGTCAGGCTGTAGAACAGCGTGAAGAGAAACGGAATCTGTGTGACGAGAATCGTGAAGAGCAACGCCGGCAGAATCGGGAGTCGGCGTTTCCAGCCCTCGCGACGTTCGAGTCGTTTGACCTCGTCGGCGTGATCGGTCGGCTCGTCGTACTCGATCGATTGTGGTTCGGTGTGTTCGGTCACCGCATCGGACATGGCTTTCCCCTCGCTGTCGCCCCGGTTCGGACAAGGTCTGACTGGGCAACCACGTCCGCAGCGCTGACCAGACCGGCCTTCGATGGAAGGCCTCCGTTGTTCACTTCGTACTGAGTGGTGATGGTGGTGGTGTTCAGTCTCGTCCCGCTCGTGCTCGCGCACAAGAGGGACGAGCGAGCCCTGACCCCTCAGCCGGGCCGGGCTCGCTCGTCATCCTCTCGGCGGGAGGATCAGCTGGAGACTTCGGAAGCGATGATGTGGCAGTCAGCCAGTGCATCATCGACGCTCATCGAGCCGGCGATCGCTGCGGAGAACAGCTCGGTGCAGCGGGTGCCGACGTCCTGGAACTCAGGAACACCGACGTACTGCACGCCAGGCAGACCGGGCCGCGGCGTGGTGCCGGGGTTGTCGATCGGTGCTGCAAGCATCGCGTCGAGGGTGCGCTGAGCGAATGCGCCGGCGGCTTCCTGGTACTCGGGGCGCTCGTAGAGCGACTGACGGGTGCCCGGAGGAACTGCACGCCAACCGTCTTCTGCCGCGATGATCTCGTGGTAGTCGGCGTTTGTTGCCCAGTCGATGAACTCCCATGCAGCCTCCTGGTCAGAGGTGCTGACCGGGATGGCGAGGGTCCATGCCCACAGCCAACCGGATGCCTCGGTCTCCTTGGTCGGAGCGAGTGCGAAGGCCGTGTTCTCGACGACGTCCTCGGGGAAGAGGCTGGCGGCCACGGTGGCGTCGTACCACATGGCGACCTTGCCCTCTTCGTAGAGCGTCTTGCACTCGTTGAAGCTGGAGTTGGCGGCATCGTCTTCGCCGGCGTCGTTGAGCAGGTCGACGTAGAAGTTCAGCGCCTCGGCGAACTCGGGTTGATCGACCTGCGATTCACCGATGGAGCCGTCTTCGTTCGCTGCCCACCAGGTGCCACCGAAGGTGTTGAGGACGGTGGTGAAGGCTGCGCCGAGGTCACCCCAGCCGGGCTTGCCGCGGAGGCAGATGCCGGCCATCTCGTCGGAGTCGATCTCGCGTGCGATTGCCGCGACCTCGTCCCACGTCGGAGCATCCGGCATGTTGTCGATGATGTCGGAGCGGTACATCACGAACGACGACTCGGCGTAGAACGGCGAGGAGTAGAGCTCACCGTCGACCGACAGACCGTTGCGGACCGCCGGGATGAGATCGTCGATGTCGTAGGTGTCGGACGCGGCGGCCAGATCGTTGAGGCCGACGAGCCACCCGTTGGCACCGAACTGCGGCGTCTCGTACATGCCGATCTGGACGACGTCGAACTGCTCGCCGCCGGCGCCGACGTCACGGGTGGTGACTTCACGCAGGGTCTGCTCGTCGAGCACGGTCAGGTTCACTTCGATGCCGGTCTCGGGCGTGAAGTACTCCGCCGCGAGCTCGCCCATCCGGGTGATGTTGTCGTTGCCGACGAGTGCGACGGTGATCGAGCGATCAGCCTCGGCTGCCGGTTCTTCGGCCGGCGATTCGGCAGGTTCTTCAGCCGTTTCCTCGGCCGTTTCTTCTGCCGGCGCCTCGGCTGGTTCGGCTGCGTCGTCGCTGCCGCATGCACCGGCAACGAGCGCAAATGTGGCAAGAACCGCCGGTGCGACGATCCTCGTCTTGATCTTCTTCGTTCGAGCCATTGCTCCCCCTTGAGTGGTGACGAACGGCACTCTGCCGGTTCGTGAGCCCCATTGTTAGTTGGCTTCATGTTGGAATGCAAGACGAATTCGCGATATTCCCACACAAATCTTTGCTGGACACTTGGCTTCATGTTGTTTTAGGGTGCCCGGTGTGCTCGACGACACAGTGACGCTCCCCATCTCCGCCGACTCACTGCGCGCGCTGAGCACGACGGTGGTCGTCCCCGACTACGACCGCACGGCGCTGCGACGCAGCATCGTGCACATCGGCGTCGGGGGCTTCCACCGAGCTCACCTGGCCACCTACGTCGACGATCTCGCCCGACGAGGCCACACCGACTGGTCGATCGTCGGCGCGGGAGTCCTGCCGTTCGACGCCCGGATCGCCGAGGTGCTGCGCCGCCAAGACCACCTGTACACGCTCGTGTCGAGAGGCGCCGCCGAGACCGACGTCCAGGTGATCGGCAGCATCGTCGACTTCGTGCACGTCACCGACAGCCCCGACGAACTGGTCGCTCGAATCGCCGACCCCGACACACAGATCGTGTCGATGACCATCACCGAAGGCGGGTACCCGGTCGACGACGTGAGCGGCGAGTTCGTCGCCGACGAATCAGCACCTGGCGGCGCGTTCGACGTGCTCGTTGCCGGCCTCGCCGCGCGCCGCGCGACGCACGGTCACCCGCTCACCGTGATGAGCTGCGACAACATCATGACCAACGGCCGAGTCGCCCGAACCGCGACCATCGGCGAAGCAGCCAAGCGATCCGACGACCTCGCCGAGTGGATCGACACGCACGTCAGCTTCCCGAACAGCATGGTCGATCGCATCACCCCGGCGACCACGCCCGCCGACATCGACTGGCTGCGCGACGAGATGCACATCTCCGACGAGTGGCCCGTCGTGGCCGAACCGTTTCGCCAATGGGTGGTCGAAGACGACTTCGCCGGCGACCGGCTTCCTCTCGAACACCTCGACGTCATCGTCACCGACGACATCGAGCCCTACGAGCTCACCAAACTGCGGCTGCTCAACGCCGGACACTCCTGCCTCGCCTACCTCGCCGCGCTCGACGGGTTCGAGCGAGTCGACGAGGCGATGGCCGATCCGGCGCTGCGAGCATTCGTCACCGACCTCCTCTACACCGAAGCGAAGACGACCCTTCCCGACGCCGCAGGCATCGATCTCGACGACTACATCTCGTCGCTGATCGAGCGCTTCTCCAACCCGGGTGTCGGCGACCAGATCGCCCGGCTCTGCCTCGACGGGTCGGCCAAGTTCCCGAAGTTTCTGCTCCCGACCGTGCGAGCGCAGCTCACCGGCGACGGATCGATCGAGCGGTCGGCGCTCGCGCTCGCCGGGTGGTGCCAGTACCTCGCCACCGTTGACGCACCATCGGCCGACCCGCTGCTCGACCGAGCGGTCGCACACGCCACCGCTTCCCGAGACGAACCGGCAGCCTTCCTCGGCTTCACCGAGGTCTTCGGTGCCGACCTGAGCGGCTCGGACGCCTTCACCCGGGCCTTCGTCGACGCACTCGCCGCCCTTCGCGGCGGCGGGGTACAGTCGGCGATCGCCGCGCTCATCACACCCGACTGAGTCCGCACCCGATCGATGACCGACAGCGCCACCTCCACTCAGTCCCCCGCCCTGTTCCAGGCGCAGCGGTTGCAGGAGATCGCGTCGCTCGCCATCGAGCACGGTCGAGTCGAGGTCGCCGACCTGGCGAAACGATTCGACGTCACGACCGAGACGATCCGTCGCGACCTCTCCGAGCTCCAGAAGCGCCGGCTGGTCCGTCGTGTCCACGGCGGCGCCACCCCCTGGGAGACCGGTGGATTCGAGCCGCTCCTCTCGGTGCGCGACGACCAACACGACGACGAGAAGCGCCGGGTGGCAGCGGCCGCGCTTCACGAACTCCCCGACACCGGCGCGGTCATCATCGACTCCGGGAGCACCGCCGGCCGCTTCGTCGAGTTCATCCCGGTCGAGACCAAGCTGCGCTTCGTCACCAACTCCCTGCTCATCGCTCGCTCACTGAGCGAGCGCACCGACGCCGACGTGATCGTCATCGGCGGCAAGGTCCGCAAGAACACGTTCGCCATGGTCGACTCCCAAGCGATCGAAGCCGTCGAACCGCTACGCGTCGACACGGTCTTCATGAGTGCCGACGCCGCCACCGCATCGTCCGGGCTGACCACGCCGTATCGTGAAGAGGCAGCCTGGAAGCGTGCGATCATCCGCTCCGCCCGGCGGGTCGTGATGCTGCTCGACCACTCGAAGTTCGAACACGAACACTTCGTGCGCTTCGCCGACTGGTCCGACGTCGACGTGCTCGTGACCAACACCGAGACCGACCCTGCGCAGATCGCATCGATCGAAGCAGGCGGGACCACGGTCGTGCTGGCCTGACATGCCGTCATCGGTCGTTCCGCCGTCGGCGACCGAGGGCGACCACCTCGTCGTCGTCGCCGTCGAGGTCGCCCGACTTGCGGCAACACTCGTGCGCGCATCCGTCGGGGCTGCTGCATCGACCCGAACCAAGTCGAGTCCGACCGACGTCGTCACCGCCACCGACGTCGAGTCCGAAGCGCTGATTCGCCGAGAACTGCTCGAGCGGTGCCCTGGCTCGACGATCGTCGGCGAAGAGCTCGACGACGACCGCGGGCGCAACGGCGTGGGCTGGATCGTCGACCCGATCGACGGCACGGTCAACTTCCTCTACGACCTCCCGGTGGTGTCGGTGAGCATCGCGGCAACGGTCGGCGGCGTCACCGTCGCCGGCGCGGTGGTCGACATCGTGCGAGACGAGACGTTCTCGGCAGCGCTCGGGCGCGGCGCGCGACGCGATGGTGTGCCCGTCCGAGCGCGTGACACCGTCGCACTCGACCAGGCCCTGATCGGCACCGGCTTCTCGTACTCGAGCGAGCGCCGAGCGCAGCAGTCGGAGATCCTCAACCGACTGCTCCCGGTGAGCCGCGACATTCGGTGCATGGGCTCGGCGGCGCTCAACCTCTGCTGGGTCGGTTGCGGCAGGCTCGACGGCTACTACGAGCACGACACCAAGCTCTACGACCACGCCGCTGGCGACCTCATCGCGAGCGAAGGCGGAGCCCGCGTCGACGACCCGGCCTCGAACGGCGAGGGCCTGTCAATCGCCGCGAGCGCCGCGATCTTCGACGAGCTCCGAGCGGTCGTCGACGGCTGAACCCTGCCGCCAGATCTCGACCAAGCCGCTGACGTCGGCGTCGGTGTGCTCGGCGAGCCGACCCGCCGCTCGGAGTCGCAGCCAGTCGTCGAGCTGGCGACGCAAGACCGCCGCCTCCGCCCCCGACCGACCGGCGAGCGTCCGCGCCATGTAGCCGTCGTGGACCTCGCTGACCACGGCGGTCGAGGCGCCCGGGAGGTGGCGAAGATCGGTTGCACCCGACGCTCGCAGGAGGAGTTGCGTGCGAGCGATGTCGGCCGCCGGGTGGCCGACGGCGGCATCGAACCAGTCGATCACGACGGGTCCGGACGCGCCGAGCAGCACGTTCCCGGGATGCAGATCACCGTGCAGCAGCGCCGCACCACGAGGCATCGCCTCGAGCACGTCGACCGCACGGCACCGTTCGAGATCGTCGAGGTCGGTCGCCAGGCCGAGCTTCAGGCGAAGACGGTCGACCAGACCTGGAAGGCCGTCGGGCACACCGGCCTCGTGGATCGCGCGCTGGACGTCGGCGAGCTCGCACGCGAGCGCCGCGACGTCGGCCGGTCGGTCGATCATGCGCTCCAGCATCGACGGCCCGTCGATCATCTCGAAGTGGATCGCTGCCCGCCCGTCGACGTGCAGCACGTCGCGCACCTCCGGTGCCGCGACTCCGAGGCGGCGTACCGACGTGGTGAACGACGCCTCGACCTGCGCCCAGTGCGGCGGCGTCGAGCGCTTCAGGATCTTGATCGCCCCGTCGGTGCCGTAGCGGTGCACCTCCGACGTCCGGCCGACCGAGATGAGCTCGCCGAGGCGTGTGTTGTCAGCCGCTCTCACTGCAACTGTCTACTCCCCCTGCGCGACGGCTTGGCTCTCGCCGTACGAGATGGGCGGGTACTTCGGCGGGTTGTCGTCGGAGCAGCAGGTCGGCAGGCACTCCATGGGGTGACTCGCCGTCGCGTTGTAGAAGAACGGGATCGAGTAGCGCGAGACGTGTGCATCGTTGTTCGCGAAATGGCGCACGCTGAGATACCTGTCGTTCGTCCAGTGCTTGAGCAGCTCACCCGAGTTGACCACGTACGCGCCCTCGACGACCGGCGCCGTGATCCACTCGTCGCGAGGGTGGCTGTAGATCGTCAACCCCGGGCCGTCCTGGAGCAGCAGCGTGAAGAAGGTCGTGTCGACGTGCGGTGCGATGCCGTACTCGGCGCCGGCACCCGGGTTGTCGTCGGCCCCGAACTGATCGGGCGGGTAGTGCGTCATCCGAAGCCGCCACGTCGGATCGCGGAACGCGTCGGAGAAGAACGAGGGGTCGAGGCCGAGCGCCGTCGCGTAGATCGGCAGCAGCCGCAGGGCCAGTTCGTTGACCGCCGACGCGTACGTCTCGACGGTCGTACGGAACCCGGGCAGCACGTCGTCGGCGAGCCACTGGTTGTCGTCGACACCGATGCCCTCCTGACCCTTGATCAAGAACGCTTCGTTCAGGTTGCCGCGGTCACGCGACGGCAGCTTGCGCGAGCGCAGACCCAGATAGCCGACGCCACCGAGCGGCCAATCGGCACCGTCCATCGCGATCTGCTGCTTCTCGTCGACGGGCAGATCGTGAAACGCACGGACGGCGTCGAACGTCGAGTCGATCAGATCCGTCTGCACCGTGTGCCCGATCAGTTGGAAGAAGCCGACCGTCTCGCACGCATCGTTCACCAGCGCAGCGACCGTCGCCAGGTCGGCCTCGGATCCGCTCTCGACGTACGCCGAGATGTCGACCACCGGAATGTCGCCCGGTTCGGCATCGACGACCACCGACGTCTCCCACGACGACGACTCGGCTCGCAACTCGCGTTCCTTGGCCCCAGGATCGAACTCGCTCCTCACCACCACAGTCTCGCGCCGCGCTGGACGATCATCATCTTCGAGCACCGCCGGTGACCGTTCATCTCGGTGGAGCGATCTCGAAATCGATGTCGTCGGGGACCATCGGATCGTGGTTCGATCGCGAGCCGGACGCTTTGTCTCAGAGACAAACCGTCCGGTCAGTCGTCGAACAGCGACGGTGGGAAGCCGCCTTTGCTCAGCGGGCTCCACCGGGTCGGCGTGATCACGATCATGCACTTCCCTTGATCGGCCATCGCCTGCCGATACTCGTCCCAGTCGGGATGCTCACCCGAGATCGACCGGTAGTACTCGACGAACGCGTCGTCGGCGTCCGGCAGATCGATGACCTCGCCGTCTCCGTCGATCTGGATCCAGGCATCGTTGAACTGCTCACCCATCACGGCGACCGACACCGCGGAGTTCCGCCGGACGTTCTTCGCCTTCACCCGCTCCGGGTAGGTCGAGATCGCGAGCCGACCATCGGCGATCATTCCGCCCGTCACCAGGCTCATCTGCGGCCGCCCGTCGCGCCGGGTCGTCGCCAGCACCCACTGGTGACGGCCCGCGAGATGCTGCGCGAGTTCGGCCCGGTCGACGTCGATCTCGCTGGCTCGATAGTTCGCCCGCCGGTCGTCGGCGGGGATCTTCTTGATGGATGAATCGTTCATGAAGTACCTCTCGTCATCGTCCACAGCCTGCCACGTCGGCGGGCCCGGACACCTCGGTCGGAGACCGACGAGCCCGGTTGGGCACACTGGATGACGATGAGCTCCGACGCACGCACCACACCTCAACTCTTCGACATGTCCAACCACGTTGCCGTCGTCACCGGTGGCGGTCGCGGCATCGGCGAAGGCATCGCCGTGTCGTTCGCGGAGGCTGGTGCCGCTGTCGTGGTCGCGGCGCGACGAACCGCCGAGATCGAACAGGTGGCCACTCGGATCCGCGACGCCGGCGGTCGGGCCATCGCCGTCACCACCGACGTCACCGACGACGACGCCGTCGATGCGCTCGCCCAGGCCGCGGTCGACGAGTTCGGCTCGCTCACCACCTGGGTGAACAACGCCGGCGGCTCACCGATGCGCATGCCGCTCGCCGACCTCCCGCGTGAAGAATGGGATCGCACGATCGCCCTCAACCTCACGTCGGTCTACGTCGGGTCGATGACCGCGGCGCGCTACATCGACCAGGGCTCGATCATCAACATCTCATCGGGTGCCGGAACCGGCCCGGTGCCCGGCAGCGCGCACTACGGCGCGGCGAAGGCGGCCACCAATTCGCTGACCTGGACCCTGTCGGCCGAACTGGCACCCAAGATCAGAGTCAACGGCGTCGCTCCCGGAGCGATCCCGACCGAAGTGATGCTCAAAGCGGTCGGCAAGACCGACGACCAACTCGACCAACTGCTCGACGAGTGGAACATCCCGCTCGGCCGACTCGGCACCCCGCAAGACATCGGGGCGGCGTGCGTCTATCTCGCGTCCGACGCGGCGAGTTGGGTCAGCGGCGAGATCCTGCGCGTCGGCGGCGGCGCGAAGCCGCGCTGATCCGTTCTCACCCAATCACGAGGAGGCCCCATGGGCGACCAAACGAACGACCATTCCGACTACACCGACAGCTACGAAGACGTCTCGAAGTTCGTCCTGTCGGGTGACCGCGAGGCCACGCTGCTCGAGAAGCAGACGGAGTGCACCTTCATGTGGACCACCTCGACCGGCGATCCGGTGGGGGTCATCATGAACTTCGTGTACCTCGACGGAGCGTTCTGGGTCACCTGCACCCGGCGTCGCAAGCGCGTCCCCGCCGTCGAGGCGCGTCCCCGGGTCTCCGTGGCGATCTCGAGTCGCGGAACCGACATCGGCGTCAGCCAGGCGGTCACGTACAAGGGTGATGCCGAGGTCCTCGACGACCGGGCGACACTCGACTGGTTCTACCCGGTGCTGGCTGCGAAGGTCCGGCCTGGCGATGCCACGAAGCAAGCTGCGTTCGTCGCCCACCTCGACAGCCCCGGGCGCATGGTCATCAAGATCACGCCCGACACCCGGATCGGTTTCGACTCCGAAGCAATGTTCGCGAACTCGCCCGCCGGCAGCACCACGACCACGGTCTGACTAGAGCGCGTCGCCGACCACCTCGCGATCGGCCCGCATGAGCAATGCCGAGCATCGACCGGCAACGAATGTCCGATATTTGTGGATCATTCTGTTTTTCTCGGATATTCTGCCTCGATGTCTCCCGACTACGAACTCGAACCATCGGTAGCGGCCGACACGCCGGCCCGAATGAAGGCGATCGCCAACCCGCTTCGCAGCCAGATCCTCGACCTCGTGCTCGAGCGAGCGGCAACGGTCACCGAGCTCGCCGAAGCGGTCGGACGACCCAAGTCGTCGATCGCCTATCACGTCGACCTCCTCGTCGACGTGGGTCTGCTCCGAGTGGTGCGAACCCGGCAGGTACGGGCGATCGAAGAACGCTTCTACGGTCGGGTGGGGCGCACGATCGTGCTCGGCGATGCCCTGCCGGCGGGCGCCGAACCGGTCAACATGCTCGCCGAGGCGCAGGCCGAAGCTCGCGTGCCGTCACCCGGCAAGATGCTCGCCACGCTGCGCCATGCCCGGATCCCCGCCGACCGAGCCGACGAGTTCTTCTCACGGGTCAACGAGATCGCCGAGGAGTTCACCACGCTCGAACGCGACGGCGACACCGTGTACGGCTTCGTGGCCGCCGTGTACCCCACCGATCACCCGACGCTGCCGGAGGCTGGCGAATGACCGATCAACTCGACAGCACCACACCGCCATCGACCCCCGAGCCGGTGGCGGCACCCCCGAAGGACCGACTCGGCGCCAACTACTTCAAGCTCTTCGGAGCGAGCACGATCTCCAACCTCGGTGACGGCATCGGGCTCATCGCGTATCCGTGGCTGGCCTCGGCCGTCACGCGCAACCCGTTCCTGATCTCGCTCGTGGCGGTCGTCCAACGTCTGCCGTGGCTGCTCTTCTCGCTGCCGGCCGGGGTCATCACCGACCGCAACGATCGTCGCACGCTGATGGTGCTGGCCAACTCGATCCGCGCCGTGCTCACGCTCGGCGTGGCGTTCATCGTGCTCGGCAAGCAAGGTGTCCTGCCCGGGCCCGACGAGATCAACGACGCGGCGACCGACTTCGCGACCGATCACCTCCTCTACGTGATCGTGCTCCTCGCGACGTTGCTCATGGGCTTCGCCGAGGTGCTGTACGACAACTCGGCACAGACCTTCATGCCGTCGATCGTGCACAAGCAGCATCTCGAGAAAGCGAACGGTCGCCTCTGGAGCATCGAGATGGTCGCCAACACCTTCGTCGGCCCGCCGCTCGGCGCCCTGTTGCTCGTCGCGGCCTTCTCGGTCCCGTTCTTCTTCGATGCCGCCACGTTCGCCGTGTCGGCTGCGCTGATCGCATTGATCCCCGCGACGAAGCGCCGCTCCAAGTCGCGAGCCGTGCCCGCGCCGGGAGCGCCAGCGACGGGAACGCCAGCGACCGAGCACGGCGCCGAAGGAGATCAGACTCCCGACCACGAACTCGCAGTGGGCCCTCGACAATCGTCACGGCCCGCGCCGGGAGCGCCAGCGACCAAGCATGGCGTCGAGGGCGATCAGACTCCCGACCACGAACCCGCCGTGAGCCCTCGACCATCGTCATGGAAGGACGAACTCCGAGAAGGGTTCGCCTGGCTGTGGTCGCACGATCTGTTGCGACCGATGGCGATCATCCTCGGTCTGCTCAACATGCTCGGCACGATGTCGGTCGCCACCATGGTCCTGTTCGCACAGGAAGTGCTCGAGACCACACCCACCGAGTTCGCGCTGCTCGAAACCGGCGGCGCGATCGGTGGCGTCATCGGCGGCTGGACGGCATCGCGCATCGCGAAGAAGATCGGTGCCGGACCGTCGCTGTCGCTCACGCTCACGGTCGGCGGGGCGACGACGTGTGTAATGGGCATCGCCAACTCGTGGTATCTCGTGTGGCTGATGTTCGCGATCGCGATGCTGGTCGCGGTGCTGTGGAACGTGATCACGGTGAGCCTGCGCCAGTCGATCATTCCCGATCATCTGCTCGGCCGGGTCAACAGCGTCTACCGCTTCTTCGCGTGGGGCATGATGCCGCTGGGCGCCGCGCTCGGCGGTCTGATCGTCGTCCTCACCGACGTCTGGGGCTCGCGAGAACTGGCGTTGCGCATGCCGTTCTTCATCGCCGGAGGGTTGCACTTCGTCGTGTGGGCCGTCGCTGCTCCGAAGCTCACCACGGCCAAGATCGAAGCTGCCCGAGCCGCTGCCGCGTCCGACGACGACTGACCGCTTGTTTCTTTTCGACCGGGTCCAAGGGAAACAAGCGCTTGTTTCTTTTCGACCGGGACCGAAGGAAACAAGCGGTGCTGCGACTCGTCGCGCGGCCTCCCACATCGTGAGACTGTGGCGATGGCATGGGACTTCGAGACCGAACCGGAATTCGAGCAGAAGCTCGCGTGGATGCGCGAGTTCGTGAAGGAGGAGATCTTCCCACTCGAGACGCTGGCGCCCGAGTTCCGCAGTGAAGAAGGGCGCGCTGCGTTCGCCGAGATCACCGAACCGCTCAAGCAGCAGGTCAAGGACCAGGGCCTGTGGGCCGCGCATCTGCCGCCCGAGCTCGGCGGTGGCGGCTTCGGCCAGGTCAAGCTCGGCCTGATGCACGAGATCCTCGGGCAGTCACCGCTCGCACCGCGCATCTTCGGCAACAACGCTCCCGACTCCGGCAACGCCGAACTGCTCTCGCTCGGCGGCACCGACGAGCAGAAGAAGAAGTGGATGGAACCGCTGCTCAACCAAGAGATCCGGTCGTGCTTCTCGATGACCGAGCCGGGTGCGGGCGCCGACCCGACGCTGCTCACCACCAGCGCCCGCCGCGACGGTGACGAATGGGTCATCAACGGCCACAAGTGGTTCTCGTCGAACGCGTCGGTGTCCGACATCTTGATCGTGATGGCGAAGACCAATCTCGACGACGACGCGTCGCCGTACACCGCGTTCTCGATGACCGTCGTGCCGACCAACACGCCGGGTGTCAACATCCTCCGCGACGTGCCGACGATGGGCGAACCCGACCACAAGACCGGCGAACCCGGCGGTCACGCCGAGATCATCTACGACGAGGTGCGCGTCCCGTTCGACAACGTCGTGGGCGGCGAGGCCGGAATCGGGCAAGGCTTCGCGCTCGCGCAGAAGCGCCTCGGCCCCGGTCGCATCCACCACGCCATGCGCTGGCTCGGTCAATCACAACGCGCCTTCGACCTCCTCTGCGAGCGAGCGCTCACACGCTTCACGAAAGGGTCGATCCTCGCCGACAAGCAGATGATCCAGGACTGGATCGCGCAGTCGTACGCCGACCGCGAAGCTGCCCGACTGCTCACGCTGCAAGCTGCGTGGAAGATGGACAAGCTCCACGAGGCGGGGGGCACCTACAGCGATGCCCGTCTCGAGATCGCCGTCATCAAGTTCTGGGGTGCGAAGGTGCTGCACGACGTGATCGATCGGGCGATCCAGATTCACGGGTCGCTCGGTTACACGACCGACCTGCCGCTCGAAGCGATGTACCGGGCGGCGCGTGCTGCACGCATCTACGACGGTCCCGACGAGGTGCACAAGGTCACCGTGGCGCGGCAGGTGTTGAAGCGCTACCGGCCGGCGGATCCGTCGATCGATCACGTTCCGACTCGCCGAGCAGCCGCGTTGGAGCGCTACGGCGACTACCTCGACGAGCTCGCCGTCAACTCCTGACCGAGCTCGCGATGACGATGCCCATCGTCGCGGTCGCCCTCGGGCCGCGGGTCACGATCCGGCCACCCGGTGTCGTCCGACCAGCCGAGCGGGCGGGCACCGAGCTCGTCACCCACCACCATCGGCGGAATCGACGTCCACGGACCTGCCCATCCCTGTTCGACGATGTTCCGTCCGAGATCCACGAGCAGTCGATCGATCCATGAAGGCATGACTCGATCCTGATCTCGACGGATGACGCTGACGTGAGCGCCATCTGAACTCGAGGTGAATCATCCCCGCGACGAGCGGAGTGGCTACTCGTCGATGCCGTCGTCGTGTTCGCTCAGTGCGATCAACGCTGCGTTGACGATGCTGCCGGCGTCGATGCCGGTGATCTCGTGCAGGTCGGCGATGGTGCCCGATTCGCCGAACCGGTCGACGCCGAGCGTGTACTGACGCGCGCCCAGCGCCGAACCGAGCCAGGCCAGGCTGTGGCTCGCCGCGTCGTGAACGCTCACGATCGGACGGCGCCGTTCGGACGCGGGAACGAGCCGATGCAGACGGCTCGGCCGCCGCACGATGCGGGCCGACGCGGTCGATTGGGCGAACCCGTCACGCCAACTCCGGTAGACGCGATCCGGGCTCGTGAGGTGGACCACGCTCGCCTGCACCCCTTCCCCGTCGAGTTCGGCCGCGGCGGCCAGCGCTTCGGGCGCCATCACGCCGGTGGTCACGATGGTGACGCCGGGGCGATCGTCGCTCGGAGCGTCACGAAGCCGATAGCCACCGGCCAGCACGTGTGCTCGAAGACGCTCGGCACCCATCGACTCGACGACGCTCGCGAACGGCTGCTGGTCGATCGGCCGAGTCGAGAGCCGGAGATACGAACTCGACCCGTCGGCGCGCCCGACCTGGTCGAGCGCGTCGCACAGGATCCAGTCGACCTCGGTGGCGAACGCCGGCTCGAAGTAGGTGAGGTTCGGGAGTTCGGCTCCGACCGATGCGGTGATCGTCGACTGGTGCGCACCACCTTCGGGCGCGAGCGTCACGCCCGCCGGCGTACCGGCCACGACGAACTTCGCGTCGTTGTACAGCCCGTAGATGAAGGCATCGAGACCGCGCAGCACGAATGGGTCGTAGACCGTGCCGACCGGCAGCAGATGCTCGCCGTGGTGGTCGTGGCTGAGCCCGAGCTGCCCCAACAGCATGAACAGGTTCATCTCGCTGATGCCGAGTTCGATGTGCTGACCACCCGGTCCCGGCGCCCACTTCAACAGCCGCTCGGCGCCTCCGTGGTCGGCGCGCTCGACGTGTGAGTACACGCCGCGTTTGTTGATGAAGCCACCGAGGTTGGTCGAGATCGACACGTCGGGCGCGGTGGTGACGAGCCGCTCGCCGACGCCGGCGACGTCGGCGAGGCTGGCGAGCACGCGACCGAACGCTTCCTGTGTCGACGTCGAGCCGTTGGTGGTGACCGAACGTGCCGCCGTCGGGATCGGCAGGGTCGGCCGCGGGGTGGGCAACGCGTTGTTGACCTCGCTGCCGACCGAGCGACAGAGCCGACCGGCTGGGCTGTCGGGATCGAAGCGGTCCCACTCGGTCGATTCGTCGAGCCCCACACTCGTCCGGAACTCGTCGATCTGCTCGGGGCTCAGCAGGGCGGCATGGTTCATCGGGTCGCCCGCCATGGCGAGACCGTGACCCTTGATCGTGTACGCGAACACCACCGACGGCCGGTCGACCTCGGCGTCGCACGACCGGAACGTGTCGATCAGCAACCCGAGGTCGTGACCACCGAGATCGGTGACGAGATGCTTCAGCGCATCGTCGTCGAGTCGGTCGGCGAACCGCCTCACCGCGTCGTCGGCATCGACCAGGAACTTGCGACGCAGGTCGGGACCCGACACGGCGAACAGCTCCTGATACGCCTCGTTCGGCATGGCATCGATGTGCGCCTCGAGGGTCTCACCGCCGGGTTCGGCGAATGCCGCCGACAGCCGACTGCCGTACTTCGCCTCGGCGACGTGCCAGCCCGCGTCGGTGAAGAACTGCTTCAGGCGCGTGGCGGCGATGTCGGGAATCACTCGGTCGAGCGACTGTCGGTTGAGGTCGATCACCATGGTGAAGTTGCCGAGCCCCTGCGTGGCGGGGTCGGCGATCGCCTCCCACACGTTGCCCTCGTCGAGTTCGGCGTCGCCGACCAGCGCGATGAACCGGGCGTCACCGTGCGTACCGAAGTGCGAGTCGACATAGCGCCGGGTGAGCGCCGAGAAGAGCGGGGCGACAGCACCCAGCCCGACCGACCCGGTCGAGAAGTCGGAGACGTCCGGGTCCTTCGTCCGGGAGGGGTAGGCCTGCAGACCGCCGCGCTGGCGGAGCTTCGTGAGGTACGACCGGTCGAGCTCACCGGTGAGGTACTTGATGGCGTGGTACACCGGCGACGCGTGCGGCTTGACGGCGACCTTGTCGGCGCTACCGATGTGCGCGAACCACAGCGCCGTCATGATCGACGCCATCGACGCGCTCGACGCCTGATGTCCGCCGACCTTCACGTCGGTGTCGCCGCGCCGGTTGGCGTGGTCGATGATCCGGGTGGCGAGCCACAGCACGCGTCGCTCGATCTCGCGAAGCGTGTCGAGATCGGGAGAGGCCCCGTCGGCAACGTTGGTCATACGCCCATACTTGCCGCCCGGCGACCGGATCACGACGCCTTGACGAGCAACTTTCCGACGTTGCGTCCGTCGAACATGAACTGCAGCGCTTCGGGGTAGCGGTCGATGCCGTCGAGGATGTCTTCGGGCATCACGATCGTGCCGTCGGAGATCCAGCGGGCGAGTTCGGCCTTCGCTGGTTCGATGCTCTCGGGGAAGTGGAAGTACGCGAAGCCCTCCATCGTCGATTGCCGCTCGGCGAGACGGAGGTACATCGACGGGCCGGTCACGTTGTCCATGTCGTCGTACTGCGAGACGGCGCCGCAGATCACAACGCGGGAGCGCATGGCGATGTTGTCGAGGACCGCGTCGAGGATCGGCCCACCGACGTTGTCGTAGAACACGTTCACGCCGTCGGGGCAGAGCTCGCGCAGCCGAGCGTTGACGTCGTCGTTCTTGTAGTCGATCGCTTCGTCGAAGCCGAGCGTGTCGACGAGGTGCGCGCACTTGTCGGGCCCACCGGCGATGCCGATGACTCGGGCGCCGTCGAGCTTCGCGATCTGGCCGGCGATCGAGCCGACCGCTCCGGCCGCCGCCGACACGACGAAGTCGTCGCCGGGCCCCGGCTTGGCCACGTCGCGGATACCGATCCAGGCGGTGACACCTGTCGAACCGCCGAGCGCTCCGAGGTGCAGGCTGAGCGGTCCGAGTGAGTCGTCGACGCGTTCGAGCATGTTGCCGGGCATGGTGGCGATCGTCTGGGCGCAGAGCCCACCCCGGACGGCGTCGCCGACCGAGAACCCGTCGGCCTTCGACTCGATGACCCGTCCGACGCCCGATGCCAGGATCGTCTCGCCGAGCCCGACCTGCATGTGGAACCCTTCACCGCGCAGCATCGTGCGGGTGCCGGCGTCGACCGAGATGAACTCGACCGCCACGCGCACGTCGCCGTCGCCGAGCGGCTCGAGTTCGACGTCTTCGACACGGAAGTGGTGAGGCAGCGCCTGCCCCACCGGACGTTCGACGAGGACGACGCGGCGATTGATCGTGGTCATGACGTCATGCTCGCAGGTCGGTCGGCGGCGCCCACGACCCAGGTCATCAGAGTCGCGAGCGCCGGATCTTGCCGGTCGCCGTGCGCGGCAACTCGTCGACGAAGTGGACGTCGCGCGGGACCTTGTGGCGTGCGAGGTTCGCTCCGACGAGTTCGCGAACCTGCTTCTTGGTGATCTTGCGGCCCGGTTCCTTCACGATGTGCGCTGCGAGGCGTTGACCGAAGTCGTCGTCGTCCACCCCGACCACGGCGACGTCGGCGACCGCAGGATGCGCCAACAGGAGGTCTTCGACCTCGCGCGGGAACACGTTCTCGCCACCGCTCACGATCATGTCGTCGGCCCGGCCGGTCACGAAGAGCAGTCCGCCATCGTCGACGTATCCGACATCGCCCGACGACATGAGCCCGTCGACGACTTCTTTGCCTCCGCCACCGGTGTAGCCGTCGAATTGCGCACCGTTGCCGACGAAGATCCGGCCGATCGATCCGGTGGCGACTTCGGCACCCGACTCGTCGAGGATCCGAATCGTCGAGCCGCGCATCACCCGCCCCGCGGTGGACGGGGCGTGGGCCAGGTCGTCGGGCGTGGCGAGGGTGGCCTGTCCGACCTCGGTCGATCCGTAGAGGTTGTAGAGGTTCGGTCCGACGCGATCGAGCCACGCTTCCACCACCGGGACCGGCAACGCCGAGCCACTCGACGCCACGATACGCAGCGACGACAGATCGGTGGAGTCGAGCATCGGCGACGCGAGCAGCCGTTGCAGGATGGCGGGCACCACCGCCAGCACGGTGACGCGCTCGCGCTCGATCTGCGCCAGGGTCGCGTCGGGGTCGAACGACTCGGCGAGCACGACGGTGGCTCCGAGTCCGGCGGCGAGGGTCATCTGGGCGAGACCCCACGCGTGGAAGAGCGGCGAGGTCACCGCCATCACGTCGTCGTGTCGATATGGGATCTGCTCGATGATGCCGGTGGCGACCGACGGGTCGGCCCGGTTGCCCCGGCGAGCCCCTTTCGGGGTGCCGGTGGTTCCGGAGGTGAGCAGCACGGGGGCGATCGGCATCGACGCGAGCAGCGGGGGACGCCGCTGGCCGAGGTCGCGGACCTCTGCCAGCGCCCGAGCGCGGCCGCCGAGCGTCTCGCCGTCGACGAGCCCGCCGCCGGTCACCACGATCGGGCCGTCGATGTCGCTGTCGTCGAGCAGGTGCAACAACGCCGAGTCGACGGCCACGCCTGCGACGTCTTCGCGACGGAGCACTTCGGTCATCTGCGGTGCCGCGAACCCGGTGTTGAGGTAGATGCACCGCAGACCGGCCTTTGCCGCGGCGACCGTGATCTCGACGAAGTCGGCGTGGTTGCGACACGCCACGCCGATGCTCGCGCCCGCTTCGATGCCGATGTGACGCAGCCCCTTCGCCGCTTGCGTCGACCGGCGGTCGAGGTCGGCGTAGGACAGCGTCCCGTGATCATCGACCACCGCCGCGCGCCGAGGGGACGAGAGCGCCGCCGATGCGTACAGGGCGGCGACGGTCGGCCCCCAGCGCGCCGTCGACGCAGCCACCGACGGCACGCGACGCGGATCGAGCAGACCGACGCGACGACCGATGTCGAACAGCGCCTCCGGCGACCAGCGTGATGCCATCGACCCGTCAGCGGCCACGGAGACCGTCGCGACTCGGCGTCACGATGTCGAGCGCTTCTTCTTCGCCGCGGCGCGCTTGGTGCCCGAGCGCTTCTTCGACGCAGCGGGCTCGGCAGGGGCGAGCAGACTGCCGTCTCGGTCGATGCCGGCAGCAGCGAACAGCGTGTCGATCTCGGCGAGGTGCAACTCGAGCAGATCGTCGAGATCGGGAATGAGCTCACGACAGGCGACCAGACCGAAGTCGAGTGTGTCGACGTAGCTCTGCACCGTGATGTTGAGCCCGACCCCGGGGGCGATGGTCGACACCGGGAAGAAGTTCTTCATCCGCGCACCGCTCATGTACAACGGTTCACGCGGACCCGGAACGTTGGAAATGACGACATTGACCGCCGGGTTGGTGCGATCGGCGAGACGCAACGACGCCGACACCCTCGATGCCTGCGCGGCGAGGGCGGGCGGCGCGAACTGTGCCGCCGCCACCATCGTCTCGGCCGGGGTCATGTCGAACTGCTCCTTCGCAGCCACCATCGACTCGTGCACCGAGGCGACGCGCTCGAGCGGGTCGGCAAGGTGCGTCGGCAGGTCGCACACCAGGCCCGACACGCGATTGGTCCAGATGTCGTCTTCGTCGCCGGTGCGAATCGACACCGGCACCATCGCACGCAGCGGCACGTCGGGCAGCGCGTCGTGCTGCAGGAGATAGTTGCGCAACGCCCCGGTGCTGATGGCCATGACGACGTCGTTGACGGTCGCACCGAGCGCCGACTTCAGCACCTTGAGATCAGCGAGCGGCGTCGCCCGGAGCGCGAGGCGGCGATGCGGTGTGATCGACTTGTTGAACGGAGTCGGCGGTGCGGTCAGGCCGGTTCGGGCGAGCAGGTTGCCTTCTCGGCGGTCACGTCCCGCGGCCGTCGGAAACTGCTCACGCACCGAACTGATCATGGCCGACACGCCCTTCGACCGAGTGATCTCAGCGAAGTCCTGCATCAGCCGAAGCTGCGTCCTCGCGAACTTTCCCGGGGTGCGCACGAAGCTCGCGGCGGTTCGGGCGAACATCTCGGTGTCGCTCGGAACCTCGTCGGCGGTCCAGCTTCCGTCGTCGGGCGGCACCTCGTCGCCACCCGGCTGGCTGTCGAGGATGATGCCGAGCATCTGCACGCCGGAGGCACCGTCGATCGTCGCGTGATGCACCTTGGTGAGCACCGCGAAGTCGTCGTTCTCCAATCCTTCGAAGACGTACGCCTCCCACAGCGGCCGGCTCCGATCGATCGGCCGGCCGATGATGCGCGCCACCTGCGTCGACAACTGCTCGAGGTTGCCGGGTCTGGGGAGCGCGATGTGCCGGACGTGGAAGTCGAGGTCGAAGTCGGGATCGTTGATCCAGTACGGATGGTCGAGCGACAGCGGGACCTCGACCAACCGGCGTCGAAACGGGTCGAGCAAATGGAGCCGCGATTCGAGCTGCGACCGGAACGCTTCGTAGGGGTCGAAACCGTCGATGTCGGGGCGCTCGTACACGACGAGGCTGTTGACGTGGCCGAACGACGACGGCGTCTCCATGTACAGGAAGTTGGCGTCGATGCCAGTCAGTTGCTTCATGCGTCGTGCCTCCGTCGGTTACGAGATCAGCCGGATGTGCGAGCGGCCGGACGTGCTCCGAGCGTCGACGACCCCGAGTCGGTCGGCAAGTGCCCGGTCGATGAACCGATTGACCTCGGGTTCGATCCGGAACGACAGGTGACTGCCCTGATACCAGCAGATCTCGGGCTCGTCCCAGTGCTCCCACAGCGCATGCACGTTGCCGGGCCGAACCCAGCGGTCGACGAGCCCTCCGAAGATGTAGCGAGCCTCCTTCGGGATCAGCGGGTCCATCGCGAGCGGCGACACCACCCGGTTGACGCGCTCCAGCGACCGCCAACTCAAACCCCACTGCTCGTAGAACGGCGGGAGCAGGGCTTCGACGTTGCGGCGCATTCCCCGCACCAGATCGGCTTCGGGGACCCCCGCGATCGCGCACGCGAGGTCATCTTCGAAACACGCGAGAAGTGAGGTGAAGTAGCCGCCGAGCGAGATACCCGAGGCGCCCACGGCGGTCGCGTCCTGCGTGTCCTGGATCCACGACTTGAGGCGTCGGATGTCCCAGATCGCCTGTGCCGCGGTGTGCACGGTGTTCATCGCCCCGCCGAACAGCACGCGGTCGCCCGACGCCCCGACCGAACGCGGGCCGTGCAACGGCGACACCGGGAACGCGAGGTTGAGCCCGAGATCGTGGTGCAGGTGCTTTGCGTTGAAGGTGGTGAAGTCGACGAGCGGCGTGCCCGTGCGGTACCCGTTGATGCAGATGAGCCACGGCCGAGGCCCGTCGTCGTGGCGCAGCACCCAGGCGTGAGCGTTGCGGTTCGGCTCGTAGCCGAGCCAACGATCACGGCCCGGCTCGTCGGCGTGCGGCTCGTACCCGCTCTTGACGATGAGGTGCTCGTACTCGAGGCCGGCGACCGACTTCTTCGTCATCCGCGGACGCTTCAGCGGCGGTGGGTCCTCGTGGTAACTCCGCGGATCGTCGACCCAGCCCTCCGTGTTGAACATCTCGACGCCGTCGCCGAGTTCGTCGCGGAGTCGGCGCCGGAAACTCATCGACGGAGCGCGCAGGCGGCTGTTGGCCGACTCGAGCTGGAGGGCCCATTCGTCGACGATCCACTTCGCGGCGAGTGCCGGTGTGAGCCGAGCCCGCGGCAGATCGTCTTCTCGGTGACCGACGATCCAATCCCTCGTCTGCCCGAACACCTCGTCGACAATCGTCATGCGGCTCCTCATGGCGCCGAGGTCACGGCGACCCACGGCTGGTCTCACGACAGTAACCGTCGCCGCCGTCCCACGCTCACCCGCAGTGAGCGCTCGCCGGAACACGGTCACGAGCACGTCTCGCTCAGATCCCGCTCAGGTCCCGCTCAACTCGCGTTCAGTTCCCAGCGGCCCGACACGCCATGATGGAGCGAACGACGGGCGCGAACGCCCGGCGGCCAACCTCCGATCGACGAGGAGTCCACGATGTCCGGTGATGCAACCATGCGCGAGTTCGGGGCGACCACGCCGGTTCCCGAGTTCGACGAGCGCGCGTTCAACCCGCTGACGAAGCCCCTCTCCGAGGCGCGAGTCGCCATCGTCACCTCGGCGGCGCTCCATCGGCCCGACGACGAGAAGTTCACGCAGGGCGACACCAGCTATCGATCGCTCGACCGCGCCGACCGCAATCTCGTGCTCGGACACTGGAGCCCCAACTTCGACCGCACCGGGTTCCAGATCGACGTGAACGTGGTGTACCCCATCGACCGCCTCGAAGAGCTGGCCGATGCCGGTGTGATCGGCGAGGTCGCGCCGCGCCACTACGCGTTCGCCGGCAATCAGCCCGACACGGTGAGCGAACTCCGGCTCGACACCGGCCCGGCGTGCGCCGCCGACATGCAGGCCGACGGCGTCGACGTGGTGATCCTCACCCCTGTTTGACCGCTCTGCACGCGTACCGTGAGTACGCTCGCCCACGTCTTCGAAGCAGCCGGCCTCACCACCATCGTCCTCGCGTCGATGAAGGAAGTCGCCGAGCAGATCGCGCCGCCACGAGCGCTCTACTGCGAGTTTCCCCTCGGCCGCCCGCTCGGCCGTCCCGGTGACGCCGACTTCCAGACCGACGTGCTGCACCGAGCGTTCGCGCTCCTCGACGCCACCGGCCCGGTGCTCGAAACCCATCCAGTGGTGATCGAAGCGGACGAGACGCCGATCTCGTGCGCGATCCCTCCCCGTTTCGACCCGAACCTTCCGGCCAGCGTCGACGAAGCGAAGGGGTTGCGCGCCGCCTACAACCGTGCGGTCGCGAAGCGTGGCGTGACCTCGGTCGGCCGCGTCATCGACGCCGACACCATCCCCGACGCACTCTCGATCCTCCACCAGTGGGGTGACGGCGCCTCGTGGAAGGACAATCCGCTGCCCGGCAAGAACACCATCGCAGTGGTGCACGACATCCGCTCGTACTACGAGGAAGCGGCGCTCGAACTGGTCGACGGCCCGCCTCCCGGCAGCCGTGCGGTCGAGGCCTGGTTCTACGAGACCACCGAAGCCGGCAAGACCATCAACGCTGCACGCCGAGCGATGAAGGAGCAGGAGGCGCCGTTCCCGATGTGGTTCTACATGGCCCCGGCACACCGCCCGCCCGACTGAGCCCGCGAGGTTCGTCAGGGTCGACGGCCATTCGAGCGGAGCGAAGTCGTCGTCGACGGTCGACGGGCGTCAGACTGCGTCGATGGGATTCAGACTCGCCAACGTCGACGGGCGCGCCGCGCTCGTCACCGGCAACGACTACGTCGACCTCGAGACGATCAGCGACGGTTCGCTGAGCTCCGACCCGATGGCGGCGTTGCAACGACCCGAACGACTCGCAGCGCTCGCCGCACGCCTCGGCGACGCCTCCCCCACCGGCTCGCTCGACGATGCGACGCTCCTCAGCCCGGTCCCGCGGCCTCGCAACGTGTTCGCCATCGGCCTCAACTACAGCGATCACGCGGCCGAGAGCAACATGGAGCCGCCGTCGACGCCGTTGGTGTTCACCAAGTTCCCGTCGTGCATCTGCGCACCCAACAGCACCATCGAACTCCGAAGCGATTTCGTCGACTACGAGGTCGAGATGGTCGTCGTCATCGGTCCGGGCGGCAAAGACATCGCCGAGGCCGACGCGTGGAACCACGTCGCCGGCCTCACCGTCGGTCAGGACGTCTCCGATCGGCGGATGCAGTTCGCCGCCAACCCACCGCACTTCGGTCTGGCCAAGTCATTCGACACCTACGGACCGATCGGGCCGGTCGTCGTGTCGGTCGACGAGGTCGGTGACCCCGACGACCTGGCGATCACCTGCAGCGTCAACGGCGACGTTCGCCAGAACGCATCGACGTCCGGACTGATCTTCGGTGTTCCGACACTCATCAACCACCTGTCGCACGTGACCACGCTGGCGGCCGGAGATCTGATCTTCACCGGCACCCCGGCCGGTGTCGGAGGGTCGACCGGCAACTTCCTGGCCGACGGCGATCTGGTCGAGTCCACCATCGCCGGCATCGGGACGATCACGAATCGTTGCATCCGAGTCGGAGATCACGCATGAGCTCGATGGTCGTCGCCGTCATGATCGGGTTCGAACCGTCGCCGTCGCTGCTCGACGTGATCGACGCCGCGCACCCAGGCGCCGAGGTCGTGTGGACGCCGTACACCGAGTCGGAGGAGCTCCGTTCCGCTCGCGGGCACCAGAACGGGCGCAACACGACCGGGCTCGAAACGCCAGAGATCACCGACGAGATGCGCGCCGCATGGCAACGCGCCGACGTCGCCATCGGGCTGGATCTTCCCGACGGTCTCGACGAACTGATGCCCCGGCTGCAGTGGATCCAGAGCATCACCGCTGGCTACGACAAGTACGACCTCGAAGCGCTGCACCGCCAAGGAGTGCGACTCACGAACGCGAGCGGTCTCGGCGCCGCCGGTATCGGCGAGTTCGTGATCGCTCGCGTCCTGCAGATCTGGAAGCACCTCCGCACGTTCGATCAGCAGCAACAGCGCCATGAGTGGGAGGGAGTCTTCGGCACGGAGGCGACGGGGCGGACGATCGGCATCGCCGGGCTCGGCTCGATCGGCCGCGAGGTCGCTCGGCGCGCCCGGGCGTTCGACATGACCGTGCTGGCGACACGAGCGAGCGCGCAGCCAGGTGACGTCGACGATGCGGTCGACGAGTTGTTCCCCGCCGCCGACCTCGACGAGATGTTGCGGCGCTGCGACGTGGTCGTGTCGACGCTGCCGTCGAATCCGACGACGATCGACCTGTTCGACGCAGATCGTTTCGCCGCCATGCCCGAGGGCACGATCTTCTGCAACGTCGGCCGCGGTGCGCACGTCGTCGAGGCCGACCTGATCGCCGCGCTCGAATCGGGTCATCTGCGCGCTGCGGCGCTCGACGTCACCCAGGTCGAGCCGCTGCCGGCCGACGACCCGCTGTGGGACGCCCCGAACCTGTATCTCTCACCGCACACGTCGGTGTCGCTCGATCGCTACATGATCAACCTCGAATCGTTGCTCGCGACGAACCTCGCACGCTTCGCCGACGGCTCACCGATGGTCAACGAAGTCGACCTCTCCGACCACTGACCCCCACGCGACCACATCGAGCCTGGGCAAAAATCACCCCCACGCGACGACAACGAGCCTGGGCAAAAATCACCCCCACGCGACCACATCGAGCCTGGGCAGAAATCACCCTCGGCGTGGGGGCACGGTGTCAGGCGCCGGTGGCGGTCACGACGATCGCCGGCCGTCCGCCGACATCTCGCTTCGCGGCGACGACGTCGCCGAAGCCCGCAGCCGACAGCAACGTCCCCATCGCGTCGGCATCGACCATGGTGAAGCCGTGGTGGTCATCGGCCGACCCCTCGCCCCCGAAGCGGTCGTGGTCGGGGTGCGCCGGGTCGTGGAAGTCCTCGTCGACCAAGAGCACCCGTCCACCCGGTCGGATGACGCGACCGATCTCGCCGACGCCTCGCTGGACATCGACCCAGTGGTGCATGGTGTTGACCGCCCACACCGCGTCGATGCTGTCGTCGGCGACCGGGATCTCCTCGGCCGAGCCGTCGACGACCTCGATGCGCGATCGATCACGCTGCAACAGACGGCGCCCGCTGAGCACTCGGCGCATGAACGGCGTCGGCTCCACCGCGACGACCGTGGCACCACCGCGTGCGGCGAGCACCGAACCGGCGCCCATCCCGGCGCCGACGTCGAGAACCCGCTCGCCTGGCTGCACGGCGAGCATCTCGAGCACCGCCGTGTTGATCTCCGACCTCCACATGCTCGGCGCCCAGCGGAGATACCGCAGCATCCCGCGCAGGCCTCGATCATTGGCGTGACCGTGACCATGACCGTCATCGTGGTGATGGTCATGGTGCGCGTCATCGTGGGCCTCAGGCATGCCCAGAACGTAACCGTCCCGGCAACGCCAACGGGGATGTGGCCGGCTAGGTCGGCAGCTTGTCGAGGGCGAAGCGGCGGAGACGACGTGGCATCGCGTTGATCGCCAGCGCCCCGATCTTGTTCTTCGCACCCGGAACGACGATCGCCGTGTTCTTCGCGATCCCCGCGAGCCCGGCCGCGGCGACCTCTTCGGCCGACTGCCAGACGACGTCGGGCAACTTCGACGTGTCGTAGTCGGCGCGCTCCTGGAATTCGGTGCGCGTGAACCCGGGACACAGCGCGGTGACGTGTACGCCGCGCCGCTTCAGGTCGGTGTGCATCGACTCGCTCAGCGTCGTGACGAACGACTTCGTCGCCGCGTACGTGCCTCCCTCCGGGCTCGCCATGAACCCGGCCATCGACGACACGTTCAAGATCCCGCCCCGCCCGGCCGCGACCATGACCCGCGCTGCGATCAACGACAAGCGATGAACAGCGACCACGTTGACGTCGACGACAGCGGCTTCACGCTCGATGTCGAGCTCGTCGATCGAACCGGTGTGTCCGAATCCGGCATTGTTGACGAGCAGGTCGATCGGTGCCGACGTGTCACGCAGACGTTCCTCGACGATCGACAACTCGCCCCGCTCACCGAGGTCGGCGACCAGCACCTGACACTCGACGTCGAGCGACTCGGCGAGTTCGACCAAGCGCGCTTCGTTACGAGCGACGACCACCAGCTCGGTGCCGTCAGCAGCGAGCTGCCGCGCGATCTCGCGACCGATCCCCGACGACGCTCCCGTGACCAACGCTCGTTTCCACATGCACCAAGTGTCGCGCACACCTGACCACGGCGAACGGTGACAGGCGCCATTCGGCGACACACCGACACGGCGCGCGTGTCGGTCGGTCAGCGAACGAGTTCCATGCGCATCCCCTCGGCGTCCCATGCGGGATCGAGTGGGAAGCGCGAGATGGCTCGGCCGCTGCCGCGGCGAGCCGTCCAGAGCAGCGCTGCGGCGCTGACCAGGTGTGTCGGGTGCACACCTTTCGGCGGCGTACGGGTGACGACTTCGTCGACGCCGGGCAACTGCTGCTTGATGAGTTCGAGTCGTTCGAGGCGACCTTCCTCGTGGAACGGCGAGGTCTTGAGCGGGACTTCGCCGTTCATCTGCGTGAAGCTCACATCGGGATGCGCCGAGAACATTCGACGCGAGTGATACGGCTGCAGTTCCTGTGCCGCTTCGCGCAGCCAGCGGAACCGTCGCTTGTCGTGTCCGTTCATCCACGGCTCGAGCTTCGACGCGGCCAAGCCGCTCGTTTCGGACAGGGCCGCGCGACTGGGCGTTCCATAGATCGCCGCAGCTCGCGGCCATCCGACGAACTCGCGAGCTTCGATCTCGCACTGCCGGAACTCGGCGCCCGGCTCGTCACGCAACCCCATGGGAGCATTGATCGCCGCAGCATCGAATGTGGGGCGGAAGTCGAGCACGTCGAAGAGTCGTTCGACCACGAACGCCTCCTCGGCGGCGACCGTGATGCCGGCCATGCGCGCCGGCAGGATCACCCAACCGGCCGGGCACGGCACGACACCGGCGAGGTTCTTGTACGGGAGTTTCTTGACGACCATCGATCAGGCCTCGGCGGGGACCTCGTTGGCGAACGTGCCGGAACCGGACGAACCGGACTGACCCGTCGACATCGTGGCCTGTGCCTGCAGTTGAGCACGAGCGGTGGCGAGCTGCGCCTGGATCTCCTTCGGGTAGGCGCTGGACTCCATCGCCGTCTCCATCGAGATCAGGCCGGCCGCCACGAGGCGGGCGAGGTCCATCTCGATGGTCTGCATGCCCTCGGCGCCGCCGGTGGCGATGATGTTTCGCATCTGCCGGGACTTGCCTTCACGCACGAGGTTACGAATCGCCTCGTTGGCGATCATGATCTCGTAGCCCGCCACACGACCGCCGCCGACGGCCGGGAGCAGACGCTGCGAGATGACGCCCTGGAGCGCACCGGCGAGCATGATCTGGATCTGGTCACGCCGTTCGGCCGGGAACACGTCGATGATTCGGTCGAGCGCCTGCGCCGCGTCGTTGGTGTGCAGCGTGGCGAACACGAGGTGGCCGGTCTCGGCCAGCGACAACGAGATCTCCATCGACTCGAGGTCTCGCATCTCGCCGAGGAGCACGACATCGGGGTCTTCACGAAGGGCGCTCTTCAGGCCCTTCTCGAACGAGCCCACGTCGGTGCCGACTTCGCGTTGGTTGACCATGGCCATCTTGTGATGGTGCAGGTACTCGACCGGGTCTTCGATGGTGAGGATGTGCAACGGCTTGGTCTCGTTGATGCGGTCGACCATTGCCGCGAGCGTGGTCGACTTGCCGGAACCGGTCGGTCCCACGACGAGGACGATGCCGTACGGACGGTTGAGGAGCGTCGTGCATGCCGATGGAGCACCGAGCTCTTCGAGGGTACGCACACGGAAAGGCACGACACGGAGGGCGAGAGCGAGCGAGTTGCGCTGGCTGAACGCGTTGGCACGGAATCGACCGACGCCGGGCAGGCCGAACGAGAAGTCGACCTGTTTGTTGTTCTCGAGCTCCTTGGCCTGCTCTTCGTCGATCAACGAGTAGATCATTCGATCGATCTCGGTCGACGAGAGCACCGGGACGTTCTCGAAGCCGACGAGCGTGCCATCACGGCGCACCGTGGCCGGACGGCCTACGGTCAGGTGGAGGTCGGAAGCACCGGCCTGGACAGTTGCGGTCGCCAAATTGACGAGCATCGGATCTGGTTCTTGCATGGTGGTCTAACCTCCCGCTAGGCCGGAACGAGTCCGGGAATTCGGTCCGGCGCGAGGCCGGGAGTTGGGTAGAGATGGAACTTGTTGTGCTGATCCCGCTGGTCGTCGTGATGGGCCTGTTGATCGGCTCGTTCTTGACGGTGGTGGTGGATCGTGTGCCACGCGGCGGTTCGGTGATGGCACCGCCGAGTGCGTGCGGAAACTGTGGGCTCCGGTTGGGGCCCATCGATCTCGTTCCCGTGTTGAGTTGGCTCGCGCTGGGCGGCAAGTGCCGCCAGTGCAAGACCAAGATCGGCATCGAGCCGATCGTGATCGAACTCGCGACGGCAGCGATCTTCACGATCTTCGCGTTGAAGTTCATCGACGACCTCGTGTCGGCGCTGCCGGCGTTCTGCATCTTCGGAGCGACGCTCGTCGCTCAGAGTTGGATCGATCTCCGCGAGCAGCGACTGCCGCGAGAGATCACGTTCTGGGGTGCCGGCCTCGGTGGCGTCGCGCTCACCATCTCGGCGCTCGTGATCGAGGAACCCGAGCGCATCTGGATGTCGGTGTTGGGCGCCGCGATCGCGTTGGCGATCATCGGCGGCATCTACCTCGGCGCCAACTGGCGCTACGGCAAGGACGTCGCGTTCGGTTTCGGCGACGTGATCCTGGCCCCGTTCCTCGGTCTGTTCCTCGGTTGGATCAATCCGGGCATCGTCGCCCCGGGCCTGTTCTTCGGCTTCATCCTCGGAACGCTCGCTGCGGTTCCGGCGATGATCGCCAAGAAGGCCGATGGTCAGACTGCGGTGCCGTTCGGTCCCTTCCTCGCGGCCGGTGCCGTCGTCGCTGTGTTCGTCGGACAACATTTCGTCGATCTCGTTCTCGCTCGCTGATTCGCCGTTAGGCGATCAGAAGGAACTGCCGTGTCCAGCGGCCTCGGCGACGGTCTGCACACCGGTCACGACCGGTGCGGCGTCTTCCTTGATGCCGCCGAGCACGCCGTACATGGCCGACACGAGGGCGATGGCGACGAAGCCGACGATCACACCGACGAACACGATCATGATCGGTTCGAACATGGTGGTGAACTTCTTGATGCGGCTCTCGAGTTCACGGTCGAAGTAGATGGCGGCGACCTCGAGCTGATCGTCCAACGTACCGGTCTCTTCACCGACCTTGAACATCTGCTTGGCGGCGCCGGGGAACAGCTCGGTTTCGATCAACGGGCCGGAGAAACCCCGACCTTCGAGCATCTGCGCACGGGCGACGTCGAGGCGTTCGCGGTAGACGATGTTCGAGGTGGCCTCGGTCGTGGTCTTGAGTCCTTCGGGCAGCGGCACGCCGGCCTTGACCATGGCGCCGAGAATGCGGCAGAACCGTTCGAGCATGGCGTAGTCGATGATGCCGCCGATGATCGGCAGCTTGAGGACCATGCGCTGGGTCCAGATCTTGCCGGTCGGGTGCTTCTTCAAGAAGAGCGCAGTGCCGATGAACGCCACGAAACAGCCGGCGGTGATGAACCACAGGTCGGTGAAGAAGCGGGAGAAGAAGAGCATCATCCGCGTCGGGAGGGGCAGCTCGGCGCCGAGTTCCTCGAAGAGGGGTTTGAACTGCGGGAGCACGTAGCCGGCCAGCAGGAGCACGGTGCCGAAGGCCATGACCATGACGACCATCGGGTACGAGAGCGCACCGACGACCTTGGAGCGGGTGTCGATCTCTCGTTCGAGGTACTCAGCGAGGCTCTCGAGTGCGGTGTCGAGCTGACCGGTGAGCTCGGCCGACTGGAGGATGCCGACGTAGTAGTCGGGGAAGACGTGTGGGTGGTTGGCAGCGGCAGCCGACAGGAGGCCACCGTTGCGCAGGTCGTCGATCAGGTTGCTGAGCGCGCGCCGCAGGGCGACGTCTTCGGTTTCGTCACCGATCGTCACGAGTGCGTCGGTGATCGGAATGCCGGCCTTGACGAACACGGCGAGCTGACGCGTGAAGTGCATCAGCTCCTTCTTCTTCACCTTCTCCGCGGTGAGTTCGAAGTCGAGGAGGCCTCGGGTCTCTTCGATCTTGGTCGGGAACAAGTTCTGTTCGACCAGGTTCGCACGCGCTGCGCCGATGGTGTCAGCCTTGGTCACGCCTTCGACGGGCGCTCCCTGCGGGTCAATGGCTGCATAAGCGAATTTTGGCATCGGTCATTTCCTGTCTTCGACGTTTCTTCAAGACTTCGTTCAGAGATACATCGGCAGGAACTCACCGCGCTTTAAGCCAGAGTTTGAAATTTCTTGAGACAAAACCACCTCGCGACGACATCGAGCCTGGGCAGAAATCACCCTCACGCGACGACATCGAGCCTGGGCAGAAATCGCCCTCACGCACCGTTACGTCACGGCGGGTCACGCTCGGTTGACGGTCCGGGCGGATGCTCGGGGCATGCAGCGGCTCGGCATCGCACTCAGGTTCGGAATCCTCGCCCTCGTGATGACGGGGGCCGGGGTCGGTTGCGCCGATACCGAACCCACGCACAATCTGAGCGATGACGAGGTGGCGGCGTTCTGTCCTCCGGCGTTGGAGTGGTTCGAGATCTACCAGACCGGTCGGCAGGGATCGTTGCGTCTGGGGAGCCGCGACCGGCTCGAAGCGGAAGCCGAAGCGCTGGATGCGCTCGATCCGGTGATCCAGCCGGGCTGGCACGACAAGTTCGACAACGATCTCCGCACCGAGCTGGCCGACGTGGCGGACGACGTCGACGACCGCCTCGCTTCGATCAGCGCTGGAGGAGTGGGGGTGACCACCGAGGAGATCATCGGCATCGACCGCAGCAGCAAGGCTGCCTCGCTCAACAACTTCGTCATCGAGGTCTGCGACACCCGCTGATCAGGTACACCAGTTCGTGCACGTCGACGACGTGGCGAAGACCAACCGTCGACCTGACCGACCGAAACGCCGAAGACCTTCCGGGTCGACGACGTGGCGAAGACCAACCGTCGACCTGACCGGCCGAAACGCCGAAGACCTTCCGGGTCGACGACGTGGCGAAGACCAACCGTCGATGTATCAGTGGGCGAAGAGGGTGCGGACGACTTCGGGGACGGTGGTGATGTCGTCTTCAACGAGCTGCATCGCTTCGCGGAGCATGGTGCGCATGCCCTGGGCGACGGCGAGGCGTCGGAGTTCTTCGGTGGTGGCCCAGCCGACGATGAGGCGGCGGATCTCGGGGGTGATGCGCAGCAGTTCGTAGACGCCGATGCGGTCGCGGTAGCCGGTGCCGGAGCAGTAGCTGCAGCCGGCGCCTTGGAAGAACTGGGTCTTCTCGCTGCCACCTGAGTGCTGGCGGAACACGGCGAGTTCTTCTGCTCCGGGCTCGTACGGCTCTTTGCAGTTGTCGCACATCTTGCGGATGAGTCGCTGTGACACGACGCCGACGATCGCGGAGGCGACGAGGAAGGCTTCGATGCCCATGTCGAGCAGACGGTGGAGCGCGGCGACGGCGTCGGTGCCGTGCAGTGACGACAGCACGAAGTGACCGGTGAGGGCCGACTGGATCGCGATGCGTGCGGTGTCGGCGTCTCGAATCTCACCGACGAGGATGACGTCGGGGTCCTGACGCAAGAGGGCCTTGAGGCCGGTGGCGAACGTGAGGCCGGCCTTCTCGTTGGTCTGCACCTGGTTGATGCCGGGGAACACGTACTCGACTGGGTCTTCGACCGTGGTGACGTTCTTGCCGGTCGAGTTGATCTCGAGCAGGGTGGCGTACAGGGTCGTCGTCTTACCGGCACCGGTCGGTCCGGCGCAGATGACCATGCCGAAGGGGGCGTGCACCAGCTTGGAGTACGTGTTGTACGTCTCCTTGGGCATGCCGAGTTCGGCGAGGCCGACCATCGACTTCGACTTGTCGAGGAGACGCATGACGATCTTCTCGCCGAACACGGTCGCCACGGAGGCGACACGAACGTCGAGCTCTTTGCCGTCGACCTTGGTCGAGAACTGCCCGTCCTGCGGTGCTCGTTTCTCGACGATGTTCATCTCCGACATGATCTTGAGTCGGGAGGTGAGTGCGTTGTGGGCCGACAGCGGGAGGCTGAAGGCTTCGACAAGGTGACCATCGACGCGGAACCGGATGCGGAGACGGTCGTCGAGTGGTTCGATGTGGATGTCGGACGTGCGGTCGCGCAGCGCCTGGCTCACGATCTTGGCGACGAGCTGGACGACGGGTGATTGGTCGTCGAGGTTGACCTCGCCGCCCTTCTTCTCCGCTTCCTTGCGCTGGATCTCTTCGCCGGCGAACGTCGACACGATCTCGTCGAGGTTCGACGAGGTGCGGAACATCTGCTCGATGAACGAGGTGACGGTCTTGTTGTCGGAGGCTCGCCAGGCGAACCGGAGTCCGCCGGCTGCTGCTTCGACTTGCTGCCGGCGCCAGGGCGACGGGTCGGCGGCGTAGAGGACGAGCCCTTCGGGGCTCTCGGCGATGGCGATGACCTTGTGGTCACGGCAGATCTGTTCGGGGACCTTCGTGGCGATCTCTTCGTCGAGTTCCCCGACGCTGGGGTCGCCGACCGGTACCTGACATGCTGCGCCGACGGCTTGAGCGAGTTCGTTTCGACCGACACCGTGTCGGGTGAGGGCGAAGTCGCTGAACTTCAGGAGGTCTCCGTTGGACTCCTGGAGCAGCGTCGCGAGCTTCTCGGCGTCGAGGAAGCCGGCCTGGACGAGTGCCTGACCGGTGGCCATGCACTGCTCGGACGACTCGCCCGTCTCGGGTTTCTCCGCGACAGCGACACCGCCGGCGGGAGCTTCTTCGACTTTCTTACGTCCGATTGCCATCGTGAGTTCCGTTCAATCTTTGGCGGGGGTGGGTCATCGTGGTGGCCGGTTGCGCGCTGGGCGAACTCAGTGACTCACCGGGGGTTGGAGAGACGAGGACGAGTCGGCGGACTCGAGTTCGCCGTTGGCGGAGCCGTCGTGGTCGGCGTTCGGCGGGGCGAGTGATGGACCACTGGCTGCTTCCATGCGGGCGAGCATGTCCATGGCGTCGGTGCCCGAGGTCTCTTCGACCGACACCGAGCCGGCGGGAGCTGCGGCGGCCTGGAACTCGCTGCCCATCTCGTCGCGTCGGACGAACTGGTCGGGGTCGAGCATGAGGACGGCTCGTTCGACCTCTTCGAGGCGTTCGAGCTGGACAGCGGTCTCGACGTCCATGTTCTGATCCTGGACGGTCGTTTCGAGTTCGGTGAGTCGAACGTTGCTCTTCTCGACCGCCTTCTCGATGTCGACCTTGAAGCGATCCATCTCGATGCGCACGAGTTCGGCTTGACCGAGGGCGCTCGAGATCTGGTCCTTCATCTCGTCGATGGCTTCTTCGTCGAGGTTGGCCAGCTCTTCGCGGATCTCGGCGAACTTGCCTTCGACGGCGAGGAACTGTGCGTCGGCCTTGGCGATGCGATCGCTGAGGGTGATGACGGCGTCGTCGAGGCCGGCGCTCACGCGTCCGACGTGTGCATCGATGTCGGCGACGCGTTGGCCGATCTCTTCGTTCATGCGGCTCTCGAGGCCGACGATGCGTTCGTTGATGCGATCTTCTGTCGCGTCGACGCGAGTGCCGACGAGGTTGTTCACCTCGGTCTGCTGGCGGGCTGCAACGGCCGACACTTCGTCGAGGCGCAGCACGAGGGCTGCGTGACGGTCGTCGAACGTCGTGAGCACGTCCTTGGTGACCTGGTCGAGGCGACCTTCGATGGCCGACGTGACGGTGTTGATGTGGGACACCATCTGGCCGGCTTGGTCGTCGAACTTGCGCAGGCTGCTGTCGAGGTTCTTGACCTCGATGTCCATCTGGTCTTGGCGGTGCTCGAACTGCTTGAGAATGGGCCGAGCGGCGGCTTCGACGGCGGAGGAGATCCCGACGTTGGCTTCGTCGACGACGCGGCCGAGTCGCGTGTTGAGTTCGTCGTGTCGACGCTTGGTCTTCTCGCTGAACTCGGCGAGCCGCTCTTCGAGCGCTCGCTGGATGTCGGCCTGGAATCTGGTGTTGGCGCCGTGGGAGGTCTCGAGTGCCGATGCGAGCGAGCGCACCTGGTTCTCGAGTTCGGTGCGAGCTGCCGTACCGGCGGCGAGTTCGCTGCGGAGCTGCTTGACGGCCGAATCGACTTCGCCACTGAATCGCGACAGCTCTTGTTGAACTGCTGCGACGATGTTCGCCTGCATTTGTTCGAGTTGGTCGCTCATCGAATTCCTCTTGCGGTCTCTTTGCTGGTCTTTGGCGGGTTCGGTACTCGGTGTTCTGGTCGTGGACTCGGTAGGTCCACATGGATGTATCGACGGGAGTCGTCGGCTTCTTGAGGAATTGCTGAGACTCTGCGCACTTCTCGCTCGCCGCGCTCACGGTTCACGGAGGGTGGTGTCAGGTGATCGGCTGAGTGACGTGATTTCTGAAGCAAAAGTCGCGCCGAGCAGGCGTTTGCGGGGTCGCGTCCCGTTCCGGTGGAGGGCGGCGGGGTTATGGTGCCGTCATGCGCGTTCATCTGGTCGATGGCACCTACGAGCTCTTCCGCCAACACTTCGGGTCGGCCGCTCGGCACAGCGACAGTCACCCGATGGCGGCCGCTGCTGGAGTCGTCACCTCGACGCTCGCGTTGATCGACGACGGCGCCACGCACGTCGCAGTGGCGTCCGATCACACGATCGAGAGCTTCCGCAACGACCTCTACCACGGCTACAAGGATGGGGAAGGCATGGATCCGGCCATCCTCGACCAGATCCCGGTGATGGAGGACGCCCTGGAAGCGGCCGGTTTCACGGTGTGGCGCATGGTCAGCCACGAAGCCGACGACGCGCTCGCCGCAGCGGCGGCGGTCGCAGCCGCCGACGAGCGAGTCGATCAGGTGCTCATCGTCACGCCCGACAAAGACCTGGGACAGTGTGTGGTGGGCGACCGTGTCGTCCAGTTCGACCGTCGCAAGCGCGAGATCATCGACGAAGCCGGCGTCGTTGCCAAGTTCGGCGTCGGCCCGGCGTCGATTCCCGACTATCTCGGTCTGGTGGGCGATTCGGCCGACGGATTCCCCGGCTTGCCGGGCTGGGGTGCGAAGAGCGCGTCACTGGTGCTCGCGAAGTACGGCCACATCGAGGACATTCCGGCATCGGCGGGTCAGTGGGACGTTCCCGGTCTCCGCGGTGCGGCGAAGTTGTCGGCCACGCTGCAAGCGCAGCTCGACGACGCGTTGCTGTTCCGCAAGATCGCGACGGTCGACGTCGACCTCGATGTGGGCAGCGTCGACGACTGGGAGTGGCACGGACCATCACCGGAACTCGCTGCGCTCGGTGAGCAGATCGGCGCTCCCGGGTTGATCGACCACGCGAACGACGTGGCGAGTCGCTGAATCAGCGGCGCTTGGCGCGGAAGAAGTCGCGCAGGATCTGGCCGCACTGATCGGCGAGGGCGCCGGATTCGACGGCGACCGCGTGGTTGAGAGGCGCTCCGCCGAGCACGCCGAAGTGGCTGACGACTCCGCCGGCTTTCGGATCGGTGGCGCCGAACACGACCCGGCCGAGGCGGGCGTTGACCATCGCTCCGGCGCACATCACGCACGGTTCGAGCGTGACATACATCGTGCAGTCGTCGAGGCGCCACTGTCCGAGCACCGCAGCGGCGTCACGCAGCGCCAGCACTTCGGCGTGCGCGACCGGATCACCGGTGAGTTCTCGCTCGTTGTGGCGCCGGGCGATGACGACGCCGTCGTGGACGATCACCGCGCCGACTGGCACGTCGTCGTGGTCGACGGCTGCTCGGGCTTCGTCGAGTGCCACGGTCATCAGCTCGATGGTCAGTGAGCTCGCGGCGTTCGGCGAACCGGTGTCGAGGTCGTCGGTGTCCGGCTCCATGTGATCAGAGTCTCGCAGGCCCGAGGCGCCGCCCGGCGATGCATCGAGGTTCGATGTCGCGAACACGAGTCCCAGCACGAGCGGCCCGGCACGAAAAAGCAGAAGACCCGGGCGCCGGGCCCGGGTCTTCGTCGGTCTGCGTTTGCACGTCGCAACGCATGGCGGAGGGAGAGGGATTCGAACCCTCGGAAGGTTGCCCTTCACACGCTTTCCAAGCGTGCCGATTCGGCCGCTCTCGCACCCCTCCGGGTGTGCGCCGAACAGCGTATCGTGGAGTACACTGACTGCATCCGGCGGGTTCTTCCCGCTGGCCAGTGGGTTCGCCTGCTGGGCGAGGTGGTGACCGGGTCCTGTGCAATGGACGCCCGTGAACCAGGTCAGGACCGGAAGGTAGCAGCCTTCATCGGCATCGTTCGTGTGCCGCAGACCGCCTGGTCGCCACCTCGCTCAGCAGGACGAACGACCACGGAGTCCTCCGAATGAACGGGTGTGGCGGCGCGCCACGGCCCGAACGGAGTGGGAGGCGTCGATCGACGATCAGTCGGCGCGCCGAAGGCTGCCGATGAGTCGGCGAAGTGCGCCTTTGCGAGCCCGACCGCTGTCGTCGTCGTCGTCGAGGAACACGACCGATGCCTGGCCCGGCTCGGGGGCGAGTTGCGGTTGCACCGCCGACTCGGCTGGCGCGGTGTGGACGGCGGGTGCCGTGGCCTCGGCTGCGGCACGGGCGTAGATCGCTTCGGCTCGCATGTCGCTGCTCGGCGGGGCGAAGCTCGACACCGGCTCGGGCGACGGCGCCTCGAACGTCGCGGGTTGCGGCGCGACTCCGGCGACGGACGCCGACTGCTCGAGCGTCGTGTTCTCGCGGGTCGTGTCGTGTTCGGCGGTCGGCGCTGGAGCGTCGACGGACGACACCGGTTGGACCGGGGCGACGTCGACGGGTGCGACTGACTGCTGCTCGTCGAGCGAGTCGAGGGTGATCTCCGGGAGCGTCAGCGGTTCGAGATCGATCTGACGCAGGGAGGCAGGCTCGACGGCGGCGTTCTCGATCGCGCGGAGCGCACGACGCACCGCGTCGGCGACGTCGACCGGGATGTCGGCATCGGGCTCGGGAGCCGAGTCGATGACGATCTGCGGCATCGCGAACCGCACGCCGTCGGCGTCGTCGGCAACCGGCGCAGGCGCCGATGCGCCGTTGACCACCGGAGGTGTGTCGAGCGAGAACGCGGGAGTTGCCTCGAGCGGCGCCGGTTGCGCCTCGATGGCAGCCGAAGGCACGTCGGGGCTGGGCAGCGGTGCCTCGGGCTCCGGCAGCGTGGCCGGCGGAACGTCGAGTGACACGCTGTCGACGGCGTCGGACGACGGCCGCTGCGACGGTGTCGGCGTGGCTGGTTCTTCGGTTCCGTCGGGCCAGACGATCTGGAAGTCGTTGAGCCAGGAGGTGTCGTCGGTCGCGGCGCTCTGCGGGGTCGGGGTCTGCGTCGACCAGTCGGCTTCGTCGGCGTTGAAACGGCCGAGTTCGGCTTCGATGTCGAGCCCGAGCGTGGCCGGGTCGGGACGATCGAGACCGATCGGAGCCGAAGCTGCGGCCGTGTCGTCGTGGGTCGGCGCCGGATGGTCCCATTCGATGGTGACATCGGTACGGGCCGTGGTGAGATCGGGAAGTTCGTCGATGACCGAGCGGTCGACCTGGGCGACGTCGCTGACCGGCCGGGCCAGGCTGGTGTCGGCCGGAGCGACGAACCAACGGTGCACGCCGGACGGATGATGGCGGTAGGCACCGACTTCGATCGGCGCGACGACCTCGGCTGCGAGTTCACTCACGAGGGCGTCGGTCGCTGCTTCGACGGCGACCATCACCGCGTCACGGTCGATGGTCTCGTCACGATCGAACAGGCGGCCGAGGTGCTCGGCTCCGCCGACGCGGACCACGCCGCGCTCGAGTTGCTGCTGCGTCACGACGCCGGCGGCGACGAGGCGCTCGCCGAGTGGTGCGTCGCCGACTCGCTCGGCGAAGTACACGGTTCCACCGTCGACGTACGTGACGATCTGTGGGCTGGTGCAGAACTTGATCTCACCCGTGAACGCTCGTTCGCGGGCAGCGTTGAGGGTGCGCCAGGCCGGCTGGGGTTCGATATGGGTCGTGGTCGCGTAGTCGGGCAACGAGATCGACGGATCGAGCGCGCACGTGTTCGGAGGTGTGAAGACTTCCGTTCGAGCGTCGTTGGTCATGTCAGGCCACCTCCGCCGTGACCGGGACTTCGTTGTTCTCCATTGCGTTCAGCAGGGTGAGCAGGATCTCGACGACGACCTCGCGGCCGGAGTCGGCATCCACCAACTGACAGGGTACGACCGCTTCGGTGCCTTTGGCACCGAGTGACCGCGCAATTCGGTCGGCGACCGCTTGATCGTCGCACCGGTTGACGGCGATGACAGCCGGAACGCGCAGATCGGCGAGCAACGAGCGCAGTTCGACGCCGGCCGCCGGGTGCGTGCCGCGAGCCTCGGCGTCGATCACGAAGGTGACGATGTCGACATCGCCTTTGAGGATGTTGGTCATGAAGCGGAACCGCGGCTGCCCGGGCGTCCCGAACAGCAACAGCCGAACTTCTTCGTCGTCGAGCGAGTAGGTCCCGAAGTCCATCGCGACGGTCGTGTGCGACTTCACCTCGGCCTCTTCGCCGCTCGTGACGACGTCGGTGGTGACCACCGGCGTCTGCGACACCGACTGGATCAGCGAGGTCTTACCGGCCGCGTACGGCCCGGTGACGAGGATCTTGAAGGTGTGGCCGCTCATCGCAGGTCCTCGGCGAGGAGGCGGGCGCGGGCCCGGACGAACCCGCGGAGCCGTGACTGATCGACCGACGACACGGTCAGCATCGCGAGGACTCGGTCGGTGCCCACCGGCCAGAGCAGGAGCAGACCTTCGTCGTGATCGACGACCAGCTGACGGAGTTCAGTGCCGTTGCCCATGCTCACCAACTGATGGGCGAGACCGACCGCGGCCGAGATCATCGCTGCGTGAGCGGCTTCGTTCGGCATGCTGTCGGACCGCGCGAGGGCGAATCCGTCGACGGATGCAAGCAGTGCACCGCGGGCGCCGGGGATGACTTCGGTCATCTCGTCGAGCACTTCTGCGGCGGTGGTGGGCAGGCGACGGGGGGTGTAGCTGGCCGTCGGCGGCGGAGGGGGCGCGAAACCGCTGGAGGCGGGTGGCGGCGCGAGGGAACCCTGCGGCTCGATCGAGGAGGCGGGGGCGCGGTCGTTCATGACGTGGGGTCGTGGGCTTTCGACCAGTTTCATACATCTGTACATCGGTTGCCAGCCGACACTTCTTGAATGACAACTCTGTCACGAACTCCGCCAGAGTTCCATCCATCGGATGCTTCGACGGGTGATGCCGAAGACGCGGACCAAAATCCCGCGATCGTGGATATCGTGGACAACGGAAGGCTGCCAGAGCGGACGAATGGGACAGTCTCGAAAACTGTTGAGGTCTTCTGGGCCTCCGTGGGTTCGAATCCCACGCCTTCCGCCATCCAACGACCGGTTGTTCGTCATCGAGCAGCCGGTCGTTGCCGTTTTTCGGCCGCTCACCGGCCTGCGTCGGTCAGGTGCAGCGGGTGTCTGGCGCGGGGACTTCGAGCCAGATGAGGTACTGGTGCACGATGTCGTTGATGCAGTCGCCGGTCCGGTAGGCGGTGTGGCGGTTGGCTTCGACGGTGACCAGGTGACCGTCTTCGAGCGCATCGGCCATGGCCTGGCTGCTCTCGAGCGGAGTGCTCGGGTCGCCGGTGGTGCCGATCACGACGACCGGTCCGGCGCGATCTCCGGTGATCTCGGCTCGGGGATCGGCCGACGCGGGGAAGAAGTCGCACGTGTACGACGCTGTCGTGTAGGGGAACAGGCGAGGGGCCACGCCGATGAGCGGCGCTGCTTCGGCGTCGGATTCGTCGGGCGTGAGCCGGTCGGGGTCGTCGGCGCACGTGATCGCCTGGAACGACTCCAGCAGGTTGGAGTAGGTGCCGGTCTGGCTGTCGCGCTGGAAGTAGCCGTCGTGCAGGGCGAGCAGACCACCTCCGATTCCGTTGGCGGCGTCGTCGAGTGCTCGTTCGAGTGCCGACCAACGACCTTCGGTGTACATCGCCTGGATCACCCCGTTGATGGCGATCTCGAGGTTGACGTCTGGGCGACCCTCCGCGCTGGGGATCGGTGACTCGTCGAGCGACTCGAGCAGCGCGTCGAACGCTCCTTCGGCGTCGCCGTCGTTGTGGAATGCGCAGGATTCGTTGGCGCTGCACTCGGCCAGAAACGTGTTCAGGACGGTCTCGAATCCGATGCGCTGCTGCCGGGTGGGCTCGAGCCCGTCGGCGTCGGGGTGGGCGGCGCCGTCGAGCACGGCGGCGCGCACCGTGTCGGGGAAGAGGGTGGCCCACACCGCTCCGAGCTCACTGCCGTAGCTGAAACCGAGGTACGACGCCTGGTCTTCTCCCAGCGCCTGGCGGATCGCGTCCATGTCACGGGCCGAGTTGTTGGTGCCGAGGTGCGCCAGCGAGTCGCCCACCGCGTCGATGCACGCCTCGGCGAAGTCTCGCGAGAGCTCGATGAGCTCGTCACGCTCGGCGTCGTCTTCGGGGGTGACGTCGCTCGATCCGAAGTACCGGTCGTACTCGGACCCGTCGATGCAGTCGACCGAGGCGCCGCTCTCCCCGGTCCCGCGCGGGTCCCAGGTGACGATGTCGAAACGCTCGATGAGCGGCTCTCCGAACCAGCCTCGAACCGTTGCCGCCATCGAACTCGCCGGGAGACCGGGGCCGCCGTTGTTCGCGAACAACACGCCGACGCGATCGTCGGCCGGCGCTCGGTGCCGCACCACGCGCAGGTCGAGCGTGTCGCCCTGTGGGTCGCTGTAGTCGAGCGGCACGGTGACGAACCCGGCTTCGACGCCGTTGCCTCGGTCTTCCCAGACGATCGAGTAGTCGAGCGGGGTCGCGGACTCGGCGTCGGTCGCGTCGGCGGAGCCGTCGGCCGGATCGGTGACCGGAGCGACGAGCTCGCTCGGATCGGGCAGCGACACTCGCGGCGGAATGGTCGAACGGGTGACCGGCGGCGGCGGGAGCGGGTCGGCATCGTCAGCGCCCGAGCAGGCCGCAGCGACGACCAGACCGGTCAACAGCAGGCAACGCACTCGTGGTCCGACTCGCATGGCGTCTCAGCGTACGGCGACGGCAGCGCCGTAGCGTGGCGTCATGCGCATGTCCCCTCACCACATGATGCCGGGTGATTCCGATTCGGTTCGAGGCGTCGAGCTCGCCGACGGAACGCTGCGACGCGTGTGGAAGTTCGCTCGCCCGTACCGGACGACGATCATCGTGTTCCTGCTCGCCATCCTCCTGGCCGCGCTCCTCGCGCTCGTTCCGCCGTTCGTGGTGCGCGAGATCCTCGACAACGCGATTCCGAACGAGGACCGTGATCGGATCATCTGGCTCGCAGCGATCGCCGTGGTCGCCGCGCTCTCCGACGCCGGTCTCGCCATCGTGCAGCGTTGGTGTTCGGCGCAGGTCGGCGAGGGGCTGATCTACGACCTCCGGAGCGCGTTGTTCGCCAAGGTGCAGCGCATGCCGATCGCCTTCTTCACCCGCACACCGACCGGCTCGATCACCTCGCGCCTCAACACCGACGTGGTCGGCGCGCAGACGGCGGTCACGAGCACGCTCGGCAGCGTGGTGAGCAACGTCATCGTGCTGGGCACGACGCTCACGGCGATGTTCGCGCTCGAGTGGCGCCTGACCTTGCTCACCCTCGTCGTGCTGCCGTTGTTCATCGTGCCGGCGCGGCGGGTCGGCAAGCGGCTGCAGGGCATCTCGCGCGAGCAGATGGGCTACAACGCCGCGATGAACACGCAGATGACCGAACGCTTCAACGTGTCGGGCGCGACCCTCGTCAAGCTGTTCGGCTCGGGAACGCGGGAGCGCACGTCGTTCGACTCGCGTGCGGCCGGCGTGCGCGACACTGGCATCAGGGCAGCGATGTACGGCCGGGTGTTCTTCGTGGCGCTCGGACTCGTCGGCGCCATCGGCACCGCGGCCATCTACGGCGTTGGTGCGCTCATGGTGGTCGACGGCGACATCTCGTCGGGCACGCTGGTGGCGCTCGCCGCCCTCGTGACTCGCGTGTACCAGCCGCTCACCGGCCTCACGAACGCCCGCGTCGACCTGATGACGTCGATGGTCAGCTTCGAACGGGTCTTCGAGGTGCTCGATGCGCCCGAAGCCATCCAGGAGAAGCCCGGGGCGATCGATCTCGTCGATCCCGTCGGCACGATCGAGTTCGACGACGTCGTCTTCCGCTATCCCCCGGCGAGCGCTTCGGCGATCGCGTCGATGGAGCAGAACGCCGGACTGGGCGGTGACACCGATCCCGACGTCGACGTGCTCCACGGTTTCGACCTGTCGGTCGCCGCTGGCGAGACGGTGGCGTTGGTCGGTGCATCGGGGGCCGGCAAGTCGACGACGATCTCACTCGTGCCACGTCTCTACGACGTGAGCAGCGGGGCGGTTCGCATCGACGGTCACGACGTTCGCGATCTCACGCTCGACACGTTGCGCACCTCGATCGGTGTGGTGTCGCAGGATCCCCATCTCTTCCACGAGACCATCGGCGACAACCTTCGCTATGCCGACCCCGACGCCAGCGACGAGCAACTCGTCGCAGCGGCCAGCGCGGCACGTATCCACGACACGATCGCGGCGCTACCCGACGGCTACGACACCGTCGTCGGCGAGCGCGGGTACCGCCTGTCGGGCGGCGAGAAGCAACGCTTGGCGATCGCCCGGCTGTTGTTGAAGGACCCGGCGATCATGATCCTCGACGAAGCGACGAGTCATCTCGACAACGACAACGAGGCGCACATCCAAGAGGCGCTCGAACACGCCCTCGAGGGTCGGACGGCGATCGTCATCGCCCATCGCCTCTCGACGATCCGTTCGGCCGACCGCATCGCGTTCATCGAAGGCGGACGCGTCGCCGAACTCGGCACTCACGACGAGTTGGTCGCGGCAAACGGGCGCTACGCCCACCAGCTCGCAGCCGGCGAGCTCGTCGCTCCGACCTGATCGACGCGCTGCTCACCGCATCGGTTGCTCCGTCCGCAACCTTGGAGCACGCTCTCGGCTCGGACCCGAGCTGAAAACGCCGTGATCGGCGGGGAGGCCCCCGCCGATCACGTGCAACGCTGATGCGTGTAGCGGTCCGTGACGAATCAGACGTCGCCGATCCGCTCCCACTCGTAGCTCACCTGAGCGCCACCGTTCTTCTCGTAGTAGCGCACTTCGATGAGCACCTGGCACCGGTCTTCGATCACCACGTCGGCGGTGCGAAGGCTGCCGTTGTAGCTCTGGACGTTCCAGTTGTTGATCTCGCGGGTGCCGTTGACGTAGAGCCGGATGCCGTCGTCACTGCCGACCGTGAACCGGTAGGTGCCAGCCTCGGGGAAGTTGTACAGACGAGTCCAGCGCACCGAGAAGGTGTCGTTGCCCAGGTTGTGCGAGTACGTCGGGTACGGCTCACCGGTGTACCAGTTCCAGTTCGGTCCTTCGGTCTCGTACGTGGCGAACTCGAACTTGTTGTTCTTGAGCGAGGTGCCGTTGTAGTACTCGGCGTACCAGCTCGGGTCGTCGGCCGGGCACGGGGGCGGGCCGGTGAATTCCCAGCTCATCTCCAGCTGGGCGTAGCCAGTCTGTTCGTAGTACTCGATGCGGATGTCGTGGCTGCCGGCGGTCAGGTTGACGTCGACCGTTTCGGTGCTGAACGACTTGTCGACCCAGCGGTTGTAGACGAGCGAGCCGTCGATGTACATCCGCACGCCGTCGTCGGCGCCGATGGTGAAGGTGTGCACGCCGGCGTCGGGGAAGTCGACCGTCTTGGTGTAGCGAGCCGAGAAGTAGTCGTCGTCGATACCGGGTGCGGGGCTGCCGGCTGCCCATGGCTCCGACACGTTGTCTTCGCACTTCGCTGCCTCGACCTTGCCGCTGAGCGTCGTGTTGTCGAAGAACGACACGGCCCACTTGGTCGGATCGGTGCACGGAGGTGCGTCGGTGGTACCACCGTCGGTCGTTCCACCGTCGGTCGTTCCACCATCAGTGGTCCCACCATCAGTCGTTCCACCATCAGTGGTCCCACCGTCGGTCGTTCCACCATCAGTCGTTCCACCATCAGTGGTCCCACCATCAGTCGTTCCACCATCAGTCGTTCCACCATCCGTGGTCCCACCATCAGTCGTTCCACCATCAGTGGTCCCACCATCCGTGGTCCCACCATCAGTCGTTCCACCATCAGTCGTTCCACCGTCGGTCGTTCCACCATCCGTGGTCCCACCATCCGTGGTCCCACCATCCGTGGTCCCACCATCAGTCGTTCCACCATCCGTGGTCCCACCGTCGGTCGTTCCACCAGTCGAGCTGCCGCCGCCCCAGCCGCCGGTCGAGCCGTTGGGGTCGACGATCCACGAGTTGATCGCGTAGTTGCCGACCGAGTTCACCTGGAAGATGGCGACCGAGCGGGCCGTGCGGCCGCCGATGACCGCTGTGGCTTCGAGCTGCACACGACGCAGGAGCGGCGACGCATCGACGCCGAGGTACCAGTTGCTCGGGTTGCTCGGCATGGTCGTCACGTCGAGTTCGGCGCGAGTCGCAACGACGCCGCCATCGATCTTCATGCGGTAGTCGCTGTTGTTCGCCCGGACAACGAACTTGCCCTGCGGCGTGAACACGCTTCCGTCGATGATGAGTGCGTTGGTGCCGTTGGCGGCACCGTTCGATCCGCCATCTCGGAAGTCGGCCGACACGATGGCGTCGTCGCCGTCGGGATCGACGTCGATGCCGGAGTAGGTGAGCGTGGCGGCGGTGAGCGGGTCACCGATCGAGTAGGAGTTCGCCGGAGCGAGGATGCGATCGCCGTTGCTGTCGACGCCGGTGACGACGTCGTCTTCCGGCACCGAGAGGTTCGGTTCGTCGATCTCCGACGTCTGCACGGTCCGCACGGCGATGCCCTCGCTGCCGCGGGTCGACGGAGTCGAGATGCGACGGTTGATCATGAGCTGACCCTCCTCGACCGTGATGCGAGCATCGTCGTCGAGGATGAAGGTCGCGCCGCGACCGGTGATGCTGGTCGCCTCGAGGTCGACGGTGCGGGAGTCGAGGAGCACGGTCGAGTCGACTTCGCAACCTGCCGAGCGGCCCTGGCCGGCGACGACGCGAGCGCCGTTGATGACGGTCATCGGCTCGGTCAGGTAGTACACGCCCGACGGGAGGTAGTAGGTGACCCCGTTGGGGTGCAGGCTGCCGTCGAAGACCAACGGGTCGTCGTAGCGGCCCGGGAAGATCACGCGACACTCGGGGCGAGCGCCCGGCGTCCCGTTGTCTTCGTCGAAGCCGAAGGAGCGGGGCAGGAAGGCGGGCCGCGAGTTGACCGGGATGCCCGGCAGGTTCGGGTACGACCACGTCGTCGCCGGTGCGACACGGGTGCCGGCTCGGTCGGTCCACTCCAGGTCGGTGCACTGGAATGTGTTCGACTGGTTGGAGCCGTCGGGAGCGGTGCCGGAGGACGGGAAGTAGAGGCTGACGACCGGGTCGTCACACGTGACGTCGGTCAGCAGCCCGCCATAGCGAGCACCGTCGAGGCGCGTCGTGAGGATCTGGCTCGGGGTGCCGCCGGTCTGGTCGCCCACGAGCACGTCGATACCGCTGCGGGTCGAGAGCAGCGGCGGCGTGACGTCGCCACCTGCGTAGAACGCGTTGCCCGAGATCAGCTTGTTCGGCGACGCGATGCCCAGCGCCGAACCCGTGACGGGTGCGAACGAGCCATCGGACAGCGTCGTGATGAGGGCGAAGGCATCGCCGCCTTCACGGAAGTAGTTGTTGTCGAGGTCTTCGACCGGGCCGATGGTGCAGTCGACCTGAGCGTCGACCTCCTCGGGCGTACCCGCGTTGAACGTGAACGTCTGGCTGTTCTGGAAGCAGTCGCCGACGCCGTGGTCACGCTGGAACTGGATCGCCATGCGCATCGCCGAGCGAACGGCTTCGACGCGAGCGTTGCGTTCGTTGATCGGCGGACGGTTCTGCATCAGCGTCTGTGCGAACGTGAGCGTCGCAACGACGGTCAGCCCGGCGAACACGAAGAAGATCAGGACGAACGCGAGCACCGCACCGCGGTCGCGATCAGCCTCCTGCTTCGTCGCTGTGGAGTTGTTTCTCATGTCGGATCCCATGGGTCGATTCGGCTTGTTCATGTGTCGGAGTTGTCGTGTCGAGAGCGTCATGACTCGGGGTGCGATTCGATGATGCAGGACAACGCCTGGTCGGGCAGGAGCTCGAAGGTGAAGCGGACGGGGTCGCCGTTGCCGGGGTCGACCCGGCTGATGCGGGAGGCTGTTTCGGCGGCCGACAGCGGCTGCCCGGCCTCTTCGCACGAAGCGTCACCGACGACCCAGCCGTCACGAGGCTGTTCCTCGATCCAGAAGTCCTTCGAGCTCTGACCGCTCTGGAACTGGTGCTGGAAGGTCACCGACGAGTCGCTGCCGTAGTCGAGGATCTTGCTGCCCTGCTCGCTCTGGAAGTCCCAGACGCCGGTGTCGGACGGGTTGGTGCCGTCGCTGAACCGCTTCTGCAGGGTGAGTGCGCCGCCGCATTCGCGAGCGGTGATCGACTGGACGATGCCACCGAGCTGGGCGAAGCTGCCGGCGAAGTAGTCGGCGACATCGGCGTTGCCCGGGAACTGCTTGTTCCAGGCGGTGCCGCCCACGACGCTGGCGAGACGCTGCACCGAGGCGTTGGAGCTGGAGTTGCTCACGTACACGCCGATCAGGTCGGTCACGCCGAACTGACGAGCGAGGTTCGCTGCGGTCGCAGTACGGGCGGCGTTGGTGTCGCCGCCGTTGTCGTCGCGGTAGTAGTTGCCCTTGCTGTCCTGTCGGAAGGTCGGGTCGCCGTCGGTGATGAACACGACGAGGTCGGGGATGTAGTCGAGGTACTCGAGGTCGCTGCGATCCTTGTTGAGGTCGTCGCCCTTGCCGTAACCGTCGATCTCTTCCCAGTCGGTCGGGGTGGCGTACGCCGCCTGGATGGCGACTTCCCAGTTGGTACCACCGGCGTGCGGACGGAAGGCGAACGGTGTCGAACCGCTCACGCCATCCATGCCCGGGAGCACGGTGTTGAGGAGGTAGGCCATCTTGCCGTCGGAGTCGTTCAGCGTGTCGTAGTACTCACCGATCGGGCCCGACAGCGGTTCGATCCACTCGTCGAAACCGATGACGCTGAGTTCACCGGGCGTTCCCTGGAAGCCGGTGACGAAGCTCCCGGTGGCGTCGATCACGTCGTCGCGCAGGTCGGGGTAGTCGCCGATCGAGCCCGACATGTCGACCACGAGCAGGATGCGGCGGCCGCAACGGCTCGGCGGGGCGACCGGGTCGGGAATGACCTGCGGGTTCGGGTCGATGCTCTGGCCGGCCGAGAGGCCCGAGCCACCGGCGAGGTAGACGCTGCCACTCACGAAGTGGACGGCGACGTCTTCGCCGACCGGGCGGCTGTCGGTACCGGATCCGTATCCGTTGCCACCACCGTTGCGGCGGGTGACCTCGATGGCGAACGTCGGTGACGTCGTGCCGTCCCACTCGGCGGGCGGCGGCACGAGTTCGTAGGCGACGCCGATGCGCTTCACCACTTCGTTGCCGTTGCTGCAGCTGCCGACGACCGGGTTCGACGTCGGGCAACCCGGGTTGTCGATGCGGTAGCGAACGAGCGCCCAGCCCTCGTTGCCGAGGTCTTCGTAGCGGTACATGATGAGGTACTCGCTGTCGTTGTCGAGATCGGGGCGTGCCATCGTGAGGACGTTGACGCCCGGGAGTTCCGCGTTGAAGGGGAAGCCGAGTTCGGGCTCGAGCCAGGTCTGGGTGGCCGAGCTCAGGTCGGCGGGAAGCCAGGTCTGGACGAACGTGATGTCCTTCGACTCGGCGATGCGCTGCTGCGATCCGCCCTGGCTGCGCACGACGACGGAGAACGCCATGGCGAGCGAGGTGACGAGCAGGCCCGACACCATCATCGCCACGAGCATCTCGGGGAGGGTGAATCCCTTGTCGCTGCGACGATCACGGTCGACGCTCGGAGCGTCGGCCATGGGGGACTTCTTGAAACGGGTGAAGATGCTCATCACACTTCCTGCTGGTCGAGGAATCGAATTTCGGCGACGACGACTTGGAGCTGTCGGGACTGGGTCCCGCCCGGGCTCGTCGCGGAGATGGTGACGCGCTGCATGCGGGACGCAGCAGCGGTCGTCGGAACGAAGCGACACTCGAGCGTCGTCTGGTCGATGAAGGGGTTGGTCGACGACCAACTGGCGGTGTTCAGGTCCCAGTACTCGATGCCGGAGACGGTCACCGCGCTCTCGTCCCACTGGACGCGTCCGGCGGCTTCGCGGACTCGCTGCTCGTAGTCGCCCGTCTCGAGGGGGCAGCTCTGCCAACCGAGGAGGGTGAGTTCGTCGGCGGCGGCGCCGAGCACCGCTTCAACGTCAGCCTGGTTGTCGCTGATCGTCGACGTCCGGATGAGCGTCCAGGCTGCGGTGAGGATCGACAGCACGAGGGTGCCGGTGAGGGCGATCGCGACGACGACCTCGGGCAGGGTGAAACCCCCGTCGGCCCGTGACGTCGTGTTGCCGGCGGTGTCCGCAGGCACGAGAGATGATGACATGCATCGTTCTTCGGCGGCTTCGATCACCCGCTTGAACCGCGACAGCCCCAATTGACGCGGTGTTGTACCGTGTCAGGCCCATGTGAGCCCGGAATCAAGGTTCTTGAGAGAAACGGAATTTTCTGAACATTCGTTTGATCGAACCCAGAATTGGGAAGATCTCGGCATGACACGACCGCGACATGCCGGACCGCTGAGCGACGTTCGGGTCCTCGACATGTCGACGGTGCTGGCCGGCCCGAACTGTGCTCGCTACCTCGCCGACTTCGGTGCCGACGTCATCAAGATCGAGCGGCCGGCGGGTGACAGCCTCCGCAACATGGCGTGGCGCGACCCGCGCGACGGCGAAGGGCTCTGGTGGAAGCTCGTCAATCGCAACAAGCGCACCGTCGTGCTCGACATCAAGGACGACGACGATCGCGCGACGCTGCTCTCGCTCGTGGCCGATGCCGACGTGCTCGTCGAGAACTCTCGCCCCGGCACGCTGGAACGTCTCGGACTGGGCCCCGACGAACTCCATCAGGTCAACAGCGACCTGGTGATCACGCGGGTCTCGGGTTTCGGGCAGACCGGGCCGTATGCGCAGCGACCGGGCTTCGCGACCATCGCCGAAGCGATGTCGGGCCTCGCCGCACTCAACGGCGAGGCCGACGGTCCGCCGTTGCTCCCTCCGATCGCCCTGACCGACGAGGTCACGGGCCTGGCTGCGGCGTTCGCCACGATGGTGGCACTGCACTCCGGCGTGGGGCAGGTGGTCGACGCAAACCTGCTCGAGACCATGTTCCACATCATGGGACCGTTGGCGTCGCTGTACGGCCTGACCGGTGAACAGCAGCCCCGGCTGGGCTCCGGGCTGCCCTACACGGTCCCGCGGGGTACCTACCGGTGCAGTGACGGCGGCTGGGTCGCGGTGTCGACCAGCAGCGACACCGTGGCGGCGCGGGTGATGGGTGTGCTCGGCGTCGACGACGACCCACGCTTCGCCTCGTTCGAAGGCAGATCGTCGAATCGCGACGAGCTCGAAGGGCGGATGTCGCACTGGTGCGCCGAGCGAACACAGGCCGAGGTGATCGATGTGCTGACCGATGCCGAGGCCGCGATCGGACCGGTCATGGACATGGCCGACATCGCAGCCGATCCCCACTACGCGCATCGGGGTGCCATCGAACGACTCGATGACACCCCGATGCAGAGTGTGATTGCTCGGTTGTCAGCCACGCCGGGCACGTTGCGCTGGGCGGGACGGCGCCTCGACGCCGACGGCGATCAGATCAGATCGACCGGCTGGGAGTGAGCATGGCGCCGGCTCGGCACCACCACGCTCGATGAATCAGTTGGCGGGCGTGTCGCCGGCAGCGTCTTCGCCGGGGATGACCTTCTCGGCCGCGTCGCTGACCTTGTCGTAGACCTTCTCGACCTTGTCGGGGATCTTGTCGGAGTTCTTCTCGACGAGGTCGTCGACCTTGTCCTTGGCCCCGCCAGCGGTCTTCTTCAGCTTGTCGAACAGTCCCATGAGGTTCTCACTTCCTTCGGGCAGTGCGCCCGACATCATTTTCCCGGCCATCTGGCCAGCTCGGGGACCATCTTAGTGCCTATAGTCGAAACCGGTGCCTGAATCCCAGTCGGCTCGCACCCGTGGCCGTCGGATACGTTGCGAAGCCGTGTGGACCACCCGAACCCGACCGATGCGCCCCGCCGACCTGCCCGTCGTGCTGCAGGTGAACCAGGCGAACGTGCCCGAAGTCGGTGACCTCGACCTCGACCGCCTCCGCTTCATCGTCGACGAGGCCGCCATCGCGCTCGTCGTCGAACGCATGAACGAACGCGACCCCGAGCGCTCCGAGGCGATCGTGGGCTTCTGCCTGGTGTTGGCTCCGGGCTCGACCTACGACTCCGTCAACTACCGCTGGTTCATGCAGCATCATCCCGATTCGATGTACCTCGACCGTGTCGCGTTCACCAGCGACGCTCGCGGCCAGGGGCTCGGATCGCAGCTGTACGACACCGTCGACGACATCATGCGCGAGGAGCATCCGGAGGCTCCGGCGTTGACGCTCGAGGTCAACGTCGATCCGCCGAACGAACCGTCGCTCGCGTTCCATGCGAAGCACGGCTTCGTCGAGGTCGGGCGACAGATCTCGCACGGCATCGAGGTCAGCCTCATGCGCCGAGCGGTGTCTCCTCAGGCCTGAACTACGCGAGCGCGGCGTCGGCGCGTCAGCGCCGGTCTTGCAGGAATCGGAAGTGTGATCGGGTCGATGCGACGTGTGCCGGGTCGATGTCGGCGAACAGCGTGGTCTCGCCCCCTGCGCCGCTGGCGAGGATCTCGCCCAGCGGGTCGATGATCGCGCTGTCGCCGGTGTAGTCGAGCGCTCCGCCGGTACCGACCCGATTCACGCCGACCACGTAGGCCTGGTTCTCGATCGCACGCGCGCGGAGCAGCGTCGACCAGTGCAGACGCCGTTTCGCCGGCCAGTTCGCAACCACCAGGTAGGCGTCGGTGCCCCGGGCGAGCGCCCAGAACTCGTCGGCGAAACGAAGGTCGTAACACACGAACAGACTGAGCCGCACGCCCTCGACCTCGACGCTGACGAAGTCGGTTCCCGCGCGGACGTATCGCTCTTCGTCGGCGTGCGAGAAGGGGTGGATCTTGCGATAGCGATGCGAGGTTCCGTCGGGCCCGGCCAGCACGAACGTGTTCGACGGTCGCTGGTCGTCGTCGGGAGCGTCCGGGCGGATCTCGGGGCACGACCCACCGACCCACACACCGTGTTCGGCCGCCTGGGACACGAGAAACTGTGACGACGGGCCGCCTTCGGGTTCTCCGATGCCGGGTGTGTCGAAGGAGAAGCCGGTCGAGAACGTCTCGGTGAGCAGCACCAGGCGGGCACCGCCCGCCGCGGCAGCGGCGATCTTCGGCGCGAGTCGACCGAAGTTCGCGTCGCGGTCGTGCCAGACGATGTCGTGCTGGATCGCGGCGACGCGCAGGGCGGTCATGATCGATCTCCGAATGCGGTGGCCAGCTGCTGCGCTGCGGCGTCGATGACGTCGAGTCGCTTGCAGCACGCGAAGCGCACGAGGTGACGACCGTGTTCGGCGTTGATGTAGAACGCCTCGCTCGGCACGGCGACGACGCCGGCGGTGTGCGGTAGTTCGCGACAGAAGTTCGCTCCGTCGCCGTCGGGACGGTTGGCGCGGATGTCGACCGTGACGAAGTAGGTCGCCTCGGGGCGATGGGTGACGAAGCCGGCGCGTTCGAGACCGTCGACGAGGTGATCACGGGCGGTCTGGAGTTCGAGCCGCAGGCGCTCGAAGTGATCGTCGGGCAGGCGCAGCCCGGTCGCCATAGCCGGCTGGAACGGCGCGCCGTTGACGTAGGTCAGGAACTGCTTGGCCGTCTTCGCCGCCGTGACGAGGTTCGGCGGGCCGGACATCCAGCCGATCTTCCAACCGGTGGTGTGGAAGGTCTTGCCGCCCGACGAGATCGTGAGCGTGCGTTCGAACATGCCGGGAAGCGTTGCGAGCGGCACGTGCGTCGAACCGTCGAACACCAAGTGCTCGTAGACCTCGTCGGTGACGACGATCAGGTCGCGCTCGATCGCGAGGTCGGCGATGATCTGCAGTTCGTCTCGGTCGAACACCTTGCCGGTCGGGTTGTGCGGCGTGTTCAACAGGATCATCTTGGTGCGATCGGTGACGGCGGCTCGGAGGGCGTCGGCGTCGAACTCGTAGCGGCCCGACTCGGCCGGGCTGAGCAGGACGGGCACGGGGGTGGCCCCGGCGAGCGCGATGCCGGCGCGGTAGCTGTCGTACATCGGCTCGAAGACCACGACCTCGTCGCCGGCGTCGAGCATGCCGAGCAGCGCGCCGGCGAGCGCTTCGGTGGCTCCCGCGGTGACGACGATCTCGGTCTCGGGATCGACGGTGAGGCCGTACCACCGCTGTTGATGCTCGGCGATCGCTCGTCGCAGGTCGGGGTCACCGAGGCCCGGCGAGTACTGGTTGACGCCGCCGCGGATCGCCGCGATGGCGGCGTCGAGCACCTCGCTCGGTCCGTCGGTGTCGGGGAAGCCCTGCCCGAGGTTGATCGCACCGGTCTCGAGCGCGAGTGCCGACATCTCGGCGAAGATCGTCGTCCCGAAGCCGGCCAACTTGTGTGTCATCACGTTCTCGGGCACCGGACCACTCTAGGAGTCGCGCGCTGATGCGACCGCGTGCTTCGACGCCCTGAGCCGGGCGGGTGTGACCAGTCGGGCTGCTGCGGCGCGGCTCAGGCGAGTCGGTCGAGACTCGACCGTTCCGACATCGACGACAACGCATCGTCCGAGCCGCCGGCGGTGTCGGGAGGAGGCGGCACCGGCGACCGTCGACGGTCGGGGCCTTCGTAGTCGTCGGTGGCCACGATCGGGGTCGGCTCGGGCAACGGGTCGGGCTCGGGATCGGGGAAACCGCTCGTCGACGACGGCAGGTCGTCGCCGATCAGGTCGTCCTGTGCGGCGATCGTGTCGGCGATCCGGTGTCCGACGCCGGTGGTCTTCGCGCCGTACATCGCGACGTCGGCGGCCCGCATGAGCCCGTCGAAGCTGTCGCCGTGCCGCGGGAAGATGGCCGCACCGATGCTGGCCGACATGATCGTGTCGCCGACGACGGGCGACTCCGACAGTGTTCGAGAGATGCGTTCGGCGCTGTTGCGAACGGCGGTGCGGTCTTGCAGGCCGGGCAGCAGGATGACGAACTCGTCGCCGCCCCAGCGTCCGACCACATCGGTGTCGCGCACCGCGGCGATGAGTCGCTCCGAACACGCCTTGAGAACCAAGTCGCCGAACTGGTGACCGAGGGTGTCGTTGACCTGCTTGAAGCCGTTGAGGTCGACCACCATGACACAGAGGCTGGTGCCGTGTCGGTCGGCCAGGTCGACCGCTTCGGCGGCGATCCGTTCGAACTCGCGACGGTTGGCGAGGCCGGTGAGCTCGTCGGTGGTGGCGCGGACTTCGAGCATCCGACGCTCGGCGAGGAAGGTCCAGCCGGCGAGCGCGAGGAGCACGGTCCCGAGGCCGAGCAGCGCTCCGTAGAGCGTCGGGTTGCCGCCCGCGAGACCGACGCGACCGTCGATCATCGTGCGGATCGAGATCGACCCATCGATGAACACGTCGCCGACCGTGGTGTCGACCGTGCGTTCGCCGTCGATCATGGCGGCCGGAAAGCGTTCGTCGGTGGTGTTGCGCGAGCCGGCGGTGAGTTCGATCGACACCCCGTCGGCCGTCGCCGTCGACTGCGTGCTCTCTCGGATGAGGTTGTCGACCGGCACGCGGAGCACGACCGTGACCGAGTCGCCGGCCGATGTCGGACGGTGCACGAACAACACGCTCTGCGTGGCCGCATCGACGGCGACCACGGCATCGGGGCTCGCCGCTGCCTTCGTCACCAGTTCACCCATGGCCGAGATCGAGAACAGATCGGCTCCCGTGCAGTCGGCGACCTCGGTCCCGACGCACGCCTCACTGCCCTCGAAGATGGCGCTGAGCTCGGTGGCGAGTTGTGGGCGCTGCTCGGGGAGCGACGCGGCGGCGATGCCGGCGAGATCGACGGCACCACGCGTCGATGCGATGTTGGCGCGCACCGCGACGGAGAGCACATCGGCCGCGGACTCGACCCGCGCGATCTGGTCGCTGCGGTTCTCGGCCCGCCGGTTGATGAGCGAGACCGTCGTCGCTGCGAGCAGCATCAGGCTGCCGAACAGGGCAGCAAGCCTGACGATCCTCATACGTCAGTATCGGCACAGCGCCCCTCGAACTTGAGGGATTTGTGAAAGAAATCTCGGCTCGTCCCGCCGGGGCGAACGTGACCGGAGCCGAAAACGGAAAGATCCCCCGCAGTGCGGGGGATCCGTCTGGCGCGCCCGGAGAGAGTCGAACTCCCAACCGCTTGATCCGTAGTCAAGTGCTCTATCCATTGAGCTACGGGCGCAGCTTTCGCCATTGGCGAGTTTGGAGTCTAGGCCCGTTTCTCCGGTTCCAACCAGGGAGTCGAATCGTTCGGGCGTCGACCGGTTTCGACGTCAGAGCGCCCAGGGGCCCCAACCGCCGGCGCGCTGGTACAGCGCGTACGCAGCACGGGCGTTGGTCTCCGGGTCGTACAGCTGCTGGTCGTCGGTGACGCCGATGTCGGCGAGCCAGCCCTGGTGCACCGACCAGTAGATCTGGAACAGTCCGTAGCAGCAGAAGTTCTTGGCGGTCGGGACGTAGCGGCTCTCGCGGTAGGCGATCTCGAGTGCACGCTCTTCGAGCTCGTCGGGCCAGACATCACGGATGATCTGCTTGATGTCTTCGGGGCCGGCGGGCGACGGCGCCACGGTCGTCGTGGTGGTCGTCGACGTGCTGGTCGAGGTGGTGGTGGTCGAGGTGGTGCTCGTCGTGGTCGTCGCCTCGGGAGCCGGCGCCACGGTGGTCGGCGGAGCGGGGGTGGTCGCACCGGCCGGCAGGCAGATCTCGGAGCCGGGGTACAGCGGCGTGTTCACGGTCGCGTCATTCGCTTCGAGCAGCTCGGCCAGTTCGACACCGGATGCCTCGGCGAGGCGGATCCAGAAGTCACCCTCGACCACGGTGTAGTCGACCGCGCAGATCGCGGCGATGCGATCGGCGGTGTCGGCCGCATCGACGGGGGCGGCGATGCCTCCGTCGGTCTCGTCGGATGCTTCGTCGACGCTCGCTGCCGGGGACGACATCTCGTCGGAGGCGAGTGTCGCGTTCGACTCGGCGGTTGCCGTGGCGGTCGCAGCGGCGTCGGCGTCGTCGGATGTCGATGCCGACGACGCGGCCGAGTCGGTGGCGGCTTCGGTGTTGACCGGAACGGCGGGCGGGAGCTGCGATGGGTCGAGGTAGACGTCGGCTTGCGCCTCGGCGGGCACGGCGGTCTCGACGGGGGTGAGCGAGATGACCGGGGCATCTGCCGCCGCCTCGTTCTCGGCGTTGGCGATCTCGGCGCTGGCGATGAAGTCGCTCGGGCCGTCTCCGGAATTCAGGCCGACGGCGAGCGGCACCAGCAGCGTCGTGACGACGACGGCCGCGCCGATGCGGGTGAGCAACGGGTCGATGCCACCGGCGCGACGCTCGGAGCGTTCTTCGGCTGCGGCGTGGACGGGAGCGAATTCGTCGATCTCGACGTCGTCGGCGAACCAGTCGTCGCCGCTCCACCCGGTGGGTCCGACAGCGAACGTCTCGCCGCTCGGCGCGTCGGCACCAGCGACAACGGTCGGGATCTGCGTGGTCGGTGCCGGGTCGTGATCGTCGTGGGCGTGGAGTCCGTCGAAACCGTCGTCGAGATCGTCGAACATGCCCGCCTGGTCGGGGCGAGGTTGCGTCGCATCGATCACGCGGTGCTCGCGGGTGGCATCGGCACCCGTGGCCATCGCCGAGCCCCAGAGGTTCTTGAGCTTGGACCCGAAGGTGCCGGGGCGTGCGCTCGATCGCTCGGTCGGTCGAGTCACGTCGGCGCGCCGTCGGCGGCTCGGACGTTCGGTCGATTCGGTCCAGTCGGGCGTGTCGCCCCAGAAGTCGTTCTGTTCGTTCATGTCGTCACCTGTGTTTCGTCACTGCGGATCCGTCGTGGCCCAACACGACCCGTGTGGGGTCGCTCCCGACGAGGTCCGATCCGGCTCGGACATCAATCGATGTCAGATGTCTACTCGGTTCGTAATGAAACCGCAACGCAGCTGTCACCCAAGCGACACGCACGTAATTTGGGGTGCTCGGTCGCCGATCGCGCTCGAACGTCGTCCACGAACGATGTCCGGCGCCCGTCGCAGCCGTCGCCGTCAGCGAGCACGTCGACGGCGAAAACCAAGATGACCGGCGCACCCGAACGGGCGCACCGGTCATCTGTTGGCGGAGAGGGTGGGATTTGAACCCACGGACCCCGGAGGGTCAATGCCTTAGCAGGGCATCCCATTCGGCCGCTCTGGCACCTCTCCAATCGAGCCTCGGCTCGGCCGGGGAGCATATCGGCAACACGCTCCCGCTGGACTCTCGACGCGTTTCGGCCCGATAGCGTGGCCGACGGAACGGTGGCAGAGTGGACGAATGCACCCGCCTTGAAAGCGGACGAGCCGAAAGGTTCCGCGGGTTCGAATCCCGCCCGTTCCGCCAGGTCGTCGTGATCGTCGGCATCGAAGGGGATCATGGGCGACACCGAACAGCAAGCGTCGAATGAGCCGGACCGGCTGACGCAACGCATCGACGAACTCGTCGATGCCAACCCCGTCGTCCATCGCATCGCTCGCCTCGGTTGGATCGCGAAGGCGGTCGTCTACGGGTTGATGGGCTTCACGGCGATGGGGATCGCCTTCCAGCGCCCGCCCTCGGGCGACGCGTCGCCGCAGGGTTCGCTCCGACGCATCGCCGAAGCCCCGCTCGGGCGCATCGTCCTCGTGGTGATGGCGGTTGGACTTGCCTGCTACATCGTGTGGCGCGTGCTCAGCGTCAGCCTGATCCGTGGCAACAAGCTGAGCGACTGGGGCGACCGCATCGGCTACTCGTTCTCGGCCATCTTCTATGTCGTCCTCGCGTGGAGCGCGGCGTCGGCGGCCTACACCGGCGACGATCCGGGTGGCACCAACTCGGTCGAAGAGCTGTCACGCTCGGTCCTCGAAGCGCCCCTCGGCCGCGTGCTGCTCGGTGTCGGCGGCGTGGTGACCATCGCGATCGGCCTCTACTTCTCGATCGAGAAGGGGCTCCGGCGATCGTTCGCCGACGAACTGCAAGGCGTCGACCCGACCGTGCGCGGCACCAACGGACGCAAACGACTGACCGTGCTGGCCGGTCTCGTCGGCTGGGTCGGACGAGGCATCGTGTTGGTGCTCGTCGGCTACTTCGTCGCCCGTTCGGCGATTCGATTCGATCCCGACGACGCCCGTGGCTTCGACCGTTCGCTTCGTGAGATCTCCGGCACGACGACCGGCTCGATCGTCGTGTTCGGGTGCGCGGCGTGCCTGTACGCGTACGCCGCGTTCTGCGCGCTGAGCCTGCGCTATCGCCGACTCGACGACTGAGACACAGCGCAGCGCAGCGTCAGACGCTCGGCCGGCGATCAGGTCGTGATGTCGATGCCGAAGATCTCGTCGAAGCGACGGATGTAGTCGTCGTCGCTCTCGATCGTGCCGAGCTCGAGCCAGTCGGCGTCGGAGATGCGGTCGTGCATCGCTGCCATCTGGGCGCCACCCCAGCTGACCGGGTAGCGCAGCTGCGGCGCGTCGGTCGTGATCGCGTGCTCGATGACCTTGCCGACCTCGATCGGGTCGGTCGCGCCGGCCATCCCGGCCGCGTAGAACTGGAACATGCGTCGGTAGTGGGTGTCGTACGCGCCGGTGGAGTTCGGAGCGTCGATGTTCTTCGCGAAGATCGACGACTTCGTCACGCCGGGTTCGATGATCGCGACGCGGATCCCAAACGGCGCGAGCTCCTGCGCCAGACCTTCGCTGAGACCTTCGAGGGCCCACTTCGACGCGACGTACGGCGACTGAGCCAGCGCCGCGATCCGGCCGGCGACCGACGTGATGTTGACGATCGTGCCGCTCCCCCGCTCGCGCATCCCGGGCAGCACGGCCTGCGTGCAGCGGGTGACGCCGCAGACGTTGATGTTGAACACGTCCTGGTACAACTCCGACGGGCACTCCTCGACCACGGCGTTGCCGCCGACACCCGCGTTGTTGACGAGGTGGTCGACCCGTCCGGTCAACGCGTGGATCTCGGCGAAGCCGTTGGCAACGGAGTCGTCGTCGGCGATGTCGAGTTCGACCAACTCGACCGTGACGCCGGCGGCTTCGGCCGCGGCCAGCAGCTTCTCGGCCTTGGCCAGCGCACGTACCGTGCCGACGACGCGATGCCCCACCGAGGCCAGGTGGATCGACGTCGCCCGGCCGATGCCGGAGTTCGCGCCGGTGACGACGGTGACGGGTGCGGTGTCGGTGGGGTCAGCCATGCGCCGACGGTAGCCGTCGCCGCTCGACCGTGTGCGCGTGTCGTGGCGACGCAGTCGCGGGTCAGTTGCCGATCTGGTCGCGGAGGTCGGCGAGCCACGTGTCGGCGTCTCGCCAACGCCCGTCGGCGTGCTCGCGCACGCTGTGCCCCTCACCGCCCGCCGCCGGGTACGACCCGAGGAACTTGACCTTGCCCTGCTTCGCGTGGAGCGACCGGAGCGTGTCGGCGACGAGTTCGTCGGCGATGTGGCCGTCGGCGTACATGATGAAGCAGTAGTCGCCGAGACCGCCGTTCTTCGTCGGACGACTGAACAGGTTCGACAGGTTGATGCGGCGAGCGGCGAACTCCTGCAGGATCGAGATGAGGCTGCCCGGCTCGTCGGAGCGCTGATACACGACCACCGCGGTGCGATCGTGGCCGGTCGGCGCCGGCACGCCCGACTTGGCGACGAGCACGAAACGGGTCTGGTTGCCGGCGTGGTCGGCGATGTCGCTGGCGATGATGTTCAGCCCGTACACGTCGGCTGCCACGCGCGGGGCGAGGGCTGCCACGCCGGGAGCACCGAGTTCGCTCACCGTGCGAGCCGCGTCGGCCGTCGAGTTGGCAGCGACGATCTCGGCGTCGGGGAGCTTCGTGCGGAGGTACTGACGGCACTGCGCCGTGGCGACGGCGATCGAACGCACTTCGACGACGTCGTCGAGCGTGGTGCCGTCGGCCGCGAGGAGACAGTGTTCGATGTCGATGACGACTTCGCGCTGGATCACGAGGTGGTAGTCGAACGCCAGCGCGTCCTGCGTGAAGTTGACCATGCCTTCGATCGAGTTCTCGATCGGCACGAAGCCGAGGTCGACCTCACCCGCCTCGACGGCGTCGAGGATGTCGGGCACCGTCCGGTAGGGCTGGTGCTCGGCGTCGCGCAGATCGTCGAGCGTCTGCAGGGCCTGTTGCGTGAACGTGCCGAACGGGCCGAGGAACCCGACCCGCGTCGACGTCGGCCTCGGCTCTGTCTCGCTCTGCGACATGGGTCGGACTGTACCGACCCGCTGACTCAGCCGAGCGCTGCGTTGATGAACTCGAGCGTGGCGTCGGCCGTGGCCGAGCCGCCGCGTCGGGCGAGCACGTTGCCGTCGGCGTCGAGGATGACGGTGAACGGGAACGAGCTGCCGCCCATCGCCGCGATTGCCGACAGTTCCTCGTCGTCGGCCATCGTTGCCCACGGCCACTCCTTCTCGACGATCCACTCCGACGGCGGGTAGTTGGATGCGCCCGGGTCGACGGCGGTGCTCACACCGATCACGTCGAGCCCCTCCGGGATGGAGCCGGCGTCGTCGAGCGAGACGAGCTCGGGGATCTCGTCGTTGCAGTGTGGGCACCAGTGCGCGAGGAACACGATCATCGTCGGGTTGTCGCTGGCCCCGCCGAGCGTGACGGGCGTGCCGTCGAAGCTCTGACCGGCGATGACCGGGGCGGCCGTGCCGATGGTGTCGTCGGGAATCGTGCTGTCGTACACGGCGAGCGCGTCACCCGTGACCTCGACCGGCCGGTTCTCGAGAATCTCCTCGACGGCTGGTTCGTCGGCGGCAGGTTCGTCGGACGACTCGTCGACAGGCGCTTCCTCGGTCGACTCCGCCTCGATCGGCTCGTCGGCGACCGCTTCGATCTCGTCGACGGCGTCGGACGCGGTGTCGTCGCTGCCGCAGGCACTCGCGACGAGCGTGAGCGACACGCCGGCGGTCAGGAGGCGGCGCAGCGTGGAACGATTCGAACGAGGGGATGTGACGGAGGATTTCACCATTCCAGTCTGCCCGCTTCTCCCTGCAAAGTGAGCGCGGTACCGTCATCTCCGTGAGTCGAACCGGCAACGACGATGCCGCGACCCTGAGCGACCTTCGGCGAGCACGCCGGGCGAGCCGACTCGGTGACATCGAGTGGTTCGACGTCTTGTACCAGGTGTACCTGTTCGCGCTCGGCGGGTTGATCGCGATCGTCGTCGCCTCCGATTCGATCAACGGGCTGGTGTCCGACGACCTGACCACCGACGAGCTCCTCGCTCGGGGGCCGAGCATCGCCGGGGTCGTCGTGGCGGTGGCATTCGCGGTCGGCATCCGCAACGGTGCCGACGGTGGTCCGGTGTCGGTCGAGTCGGCCGACGTTCGCCACGTACTCCTCTCCCCGGTCAGCCGCCGACTCGTGCTCGTCCGACCCCTGATCCAACGAATTCGATCGGTGGCGTTCATTCCCGCGCTGGTGGTCGGCGCGCTGGCGCAACTCGTCGCACGCGAGGTCGAAGGCTCACGAGCTGCGTGGGCGATGAGCGGTGCCGCATTCGGCGCGCTCGTCGGTGTCGTCTACGTGAGCGCGGCGACGATCGCCCACGCCATGGCGGTGCCCCGATGGCTCGCCAGCCTCATCGGCACGCTCACGGTCGCTTGGCAGCTCGCGGCCGCTGTCACCACCTGGAACCGATGGGACGATCCCGACGCGTTCGCCGTGGTCGGGCCGGCGAACCTCGACGGGTCGCTGCTGTTCTGGGGCGTGCGACAACGAGGCGTCGACCTGATCGCCGTCGGCGTCGTCGTGGCAGCGGTGGCGGTGGCGATCGCCGTGGCGGGCAGGCTGCGCCTCGAACCGCTCGAACGTCGAGGTCAACTCGTGTCGCAGCTCAAGTTCGCGGCAACGGTGCAAGACATCCGCACCGTCGTACTGCTCCGTCGTCAGCTCCGCGCCGAGTCGGTTCGCTCACGGCCGTGGGTGGGGGTCGGGGCACGACGACGAAGCACGAGTTCGGCTCGGCCGGCCTCGCGTCCGCACTCGTCGGGTCGCTCCGTCGAGCGCGCGATGATCTGGCGGCGCGGCCTCGTCGCGATGAGCCGACTCCCGTTCAGCCGACTCATCCGCATCGCCGTGCTCGCGGCGATCGCCGGCGCGAGCGCGTCGCTCGTCGTCACCTCGTCGTTCCTGTTCGCGGTCCCGTTCGTCGGCGGGCTGTTCCTGCTGGGTCTCGAGGCGATCGAGCCCTTGGCGCAAGAGATCGATCGTCCCGATCTCACCGACGGTCTGCCGGTCGATCGAGGGTGGCTCTTCCTCAACCACCTCGTGGCCCCTGCAGGTCTCCTGGCCGTCGCCGCCATGATCGGAGCGACGGCAGCCACCGTCGTCGAGAGCTCGCACGCCCTCGCCGCGTTCGCGCTCGCCGTTCCGGTGGTGTGGACGGGGGCGATCGGCCCGGTCGTGTCGACCGTGCGCGATGCACCGGCCCCCGCCGATGTCGAGGCGACGACCCTCACCGGCCGCGACCGTTCGTCCGACAGCCCGTTCGCGCTCCCCGAGTTCGCCGGCGCGAGCAACGTCATGACCGGGTTGACCCCGATCGTGTTCAGCGCCATCTCACTCGCACCGGTCGCGGCGATGCGCGCCGACGCCACCGTCGACACCGCCATCCGTTCGGTGATCGGTGTGGCACTGTGTCTGGCCGTGATGGGCTGGTGGATCATCCGGCGAGACGCATGGGCGATCAAAGTGCGTTCATTCTTCAACGAAGGGCGGTCCAGCGCGTGAGCGAGATCGACGACAGAGCAGCAGCCATCTCCACGAGCGAGCTGAGCAAGGCATACGGCGAGGTTCCGGCGCTGTGGCCGATCGACCTCGAGGTTCCCGCCGGTCAACGACTGTCGCTCATCGGGCACAACGGCAGCGGCAAGACCACGCTCATCCGGATGCTGGCCGGAGTACTCGAACCGACGGGCGGCACCGCCACCATCGCCGGCCATCCGATCGGCTCCCCCGACGCTCGCGCGGCGATGTCGTACCTCTCCGACCAGCCGGTGTTCTACGACGACCTGTCGGTGTGGCAGCACCTCGAGTACATCGCCCGCCTGCATCGCACCGACGACTGGGAAGACCACGCGTCGAGCCTCCTCGACTCGCTCGGCATCGCCCACCGCGCCGACGATCTCCCGATCACCTTCAGCCGCGGCCTCAAGCAGAAGGCGTCGATCGCGATCGCGTTCGTGCGGCCCTTCGACGTGATGCTCATCGACGAACCGTTCGTCGGACTCGACAGCGCGGGACGCTCGGCGCTCCTCGACCTCATCGCCTGGGCACATCGAGACGGCGCGTCGATGGTGGTGGCCACCCACGAACTGACGAGCGTGAGCGCGAGCGATCGTCTGATCGCACTGAGCGACGGCCAGGTCGTCTACGACGGTGCGCCCGTCGGAGCCGACCTCGATCTCCTCGTCACCGCAGCGCCGCCCGACGAGGTCGGCGACAGCATCGACCCGCATGCAACGACCGACACCGCGCCCGACACCGTGCCCGACGGCGAGGTCGACGACTCCGACGCGGAGTGAACGAACCCCGCTGCCACGCCCGGCCACGACCGTGTTCGAGCGCGAACGCCGAGGTCGCCGACGTATTTCATCTTCCGGCGAGAGATGCCGCTCATGCTGCGCCGCGTGGTCTAACCTGAGCCCATGCAGGAGTTTTCTTCGGTCACCGCGTCCTCATACGACGCTGAATCACTCGCGCCAATGCTCACCGAGAAGGCGAGCGAAGGGTGGAGCGTCGTCTCCATCGTCGCCGCGGGGACCAACGTCGTCGCATACCTGACCCGAGGCGGTGCCGCATCCGGTGACGCCGCCAGTGGCGCCACCGCCGCCGTTGCCGCCGCCCCTGAGGCCACGAGCGACGCCGCCGAGAGCTCCGAGACTCCCGAGACCGACGCCTCCGAGACCGACGCGGCCGAGAGCACCGAAGCCGACTCGTCCACCGACGCTCCGGCTGCCGACGCCGCTCCCGTCGTGCCCGAGGTCGAGGCCGCACCCGAACTCGCCGACGACAGCGGTGCTGTCGCCGACACCGCCACCGCGATCTCGCCGACCCTGCCGGGCGAGTCGGTCGCCGATGTGAGCAACGACGTGTCCGACGTCGTCACGCCCGATCCTGCGGTCGCCGAAGCCGCAGCCGCCGCCGTTGCCGCCGCCGACGAACCTGCCGGATGGGGCGCCGCTCCCGCCGAGTCGACCGACGACGACACCTCGATCGCCGATCTCGCCGCCCAGGTCGGCGCCGACGACGGCGACTCCTCCGGGTACGGCGCTGTCGCCGCCGGTGCAGCTGGCGTGGGAGCTGCGGGCGCAGGCCTGGCCGCATCGGGCTCCGATGCAGCAGGCGGCCTGGCCGACACCGCGTCCGACACCGCAAGCGGCCTGTCCGATACGGCGAGCGGCATGGCCGACTCGGCCGCCGACACCGCGAGTGGCATGGCCGACTCGGCAACCGACGCCGCCTCGAGCGTGGCCGACACCGCCACCGACGCCGCCGGCGCGGCCACCGGTGCCGCCGACGACGCTGCCCAGGCAGCGACCGGCGCCGCCGAATCCGCACCGGCCGCCGAGTCGACGGTTCCCGCCGGTTGGTACGCCGACCCGTCGGGCCGCTTCGAGCTCCGCTACTGGGACGGCAGCGCATGGACCGAGCACGTCTCGCGCGCCGGCCAGCAGTACACCGACCCACCGGTCGCCTGAGCCGAACGTTCGAGCACCGAGTCACACCCGACCTCCGTCGGCGTGTCACTCGACCAACTGATCCGGCACCGCCGACGCGCTCTCGACGAATAGCCTCACCGTCGTGAAGGTGACGTCGATCGGCCATGCAGGGATGCTCATCGAGACCACTGCAGGTTCCATTCTCTGCGACCCGTGGTTCGAACCCGCCTTCTTCGGATCGTGGTTCCCGTTCCCGCGCAACGACCAGCTCAGCGCCGAGCTCACCGAGAAGATCGAGCACGCCGACTTCCTCTACGTGTCGCATCTGCACGGCGACCACCACGACGAGGCGTGGCTGCGCAGCCATCTGCGCCGCGACATCCCGATCCTGCTCCCCGACTATCCGACCCGCGAACAGCGCCGGACGCTGAGCGAGCTCGGCTTCACGAACTTCGTGCGAACGACCGACACCGAAGAACTCGAGATCGCTCCCGGGCTGAAGGTCGCCATTCACATCGAGTCGTCGATCACCGACGGCCCCGGTGGCGACTCGGCACTCGTGGTCATCGCCGACGACGCGATCGTGGTCGATCAGAACGACTGCCGAACCACCGACCTCGGCCAGCTCCGAGCCCACGGTCCGGTCGACCTGCACTGGCTGCAGTACTCGGGGGCCATCTGGTATCCGATGGTGTACGAGATGGACGACGAGGCCAAGGCGGATGCGTGTCGCGCCAAGGTCAAGGCACAGTTCGCTCGTGCGATGCGCTACGTCGAGCACATCGACGCCGGCGCGGTGGCGCCGAGCGCCGGACCGCCGTGTTTCCTCGACCCCGAACTGTTCGGTCTCAACATGATCGACGGCGACGAGGCCAGCATCTTCCCCGACCAGTCGGCGTTCCTGACGATGCTCGCCGAGGCCGGCCGCACCGGTGCCTCGAACATCCCGGGCACGACGATCGAGATCCTGACCGACGGCGAAGCCAACCGCATCGAGATCACCCATCCGATCCCCGACGACGAGGTCGACGCGATCTTCACCGACAAGCGCGCCTACCTCGAGCGCTACCAGGCCGACTGGCTGCCCTGGCTCGACGACATGAAGGCCAACTGGACGGCTCCGACCACCGACCTCCTCGGTTCGCTCACCAGCTGGTGGGAACCGCTGCTCGAAATCGCTCCCACGTTGCGCCAGCAGGTCGGCGGCAACGTGCTGCTGCGGGCCATGGCCGACGACGACCACGAACAACTCGACGTCCTCATCGACTTCCCCGAGGGTGACGTGCGCGAACACGCCGGCGAGCCGTTCTCGTTCCGGTTCGACATCGATCGGCGCCTCGTCGAAACCGTCGCAGCACAGCGAGCCGTCGACTGGAGCAACTCGTTGCTCCTCTCGTGCCGGTTCGTCGCCTGGCGCGACGGCGACTTCAACGAGTACGTCTACAACTTCTTCAAGTCGCTGTCGCGCGAGCGGATGCGACGGGCCGAGGCCGAAGCGGTCCGCAAGGTCGCACCCCCCGACGCCGATGCGATGGCCGCCGAGGACGACATCCAGATCGGCGACTACGTCGTCCAACGGCGCTGCCCGCACCGCAATGCCGACCTGGCCGCGTTCGGCGAGATCGACGGCTGCGAGTTCGTGTGCACGCTGCACGGCTGGCGATTCGACATCGAGACCGGCGCGTGCCTCACCGCCGAGAACGAACCCGGCCTCCAGATTCGTCGCGCGTGACCCGGCCGGCGCCGCCGCTCGGCGCACCGTGCGAGCGGGCTGTCACCACGAGTGGCTAGGTTGGGAGCATGATCGCGATTCTCGATCTCGGTCTGGACCTGAACGTCTGGCCATGGGTGTGGCTCGGCGTCGCGGTCGTGTTCGCGATCGTGGAGTTGACCGTCCTCGCCGGCACCTTCGTGCTCCTTCCGTTCGCCCTGTCGGCGTTCGTCGCTGCGCTGGCCGGCTGGTACGACGCCCCGATCGAAGCGCAGTGGGCGATCTTCATCCTCGGCGGCGCTGCGCTGTGGGCGCTCTTCTGGAAATACGCCAAGCGTTTCATGGCCGAACACACCAACCCGGAAGGTGTGGGCGCCGACCGTCTCGTCGGCATGACCGCCATCGTCACCAAACCGATCGACCCCGACGACGTCGACCGCCGCGGCCGCGTCAAGGTCGCCGGTGAAGACTGGGGCGCGCTCACCGAAGGGCGCGGCCTCCTCGCCGAAGGCACCAAGGTCCAGGTCACCGCCATGTCGGGCACGCGAGTCATCGTCACACCGCTCGACATACCGCTCAGCCCACCGCCCGCCTCCGGGCCGCCGCTGAACCGGCCGGCTTCGCCCGCTGAACAACCCGCTCGAAAGGAGCAAACGTGATCGCCATCGTCATCGGTGTCATCGCGCTGATCGGAATCATCGTCCTGGTCTCTGCCGTCAAGATCGTCCGTCCGTACCAACGCGGACTCGTCGAACGACTCGGCAAGTACAAGACCACCGAAGAACCCGGCTTGCGCATCATCATCCCGTTCATCGAGACCATGCAGTTGATCGACATGCGTGAGCAGGTCGTCGACGTGCCGCCGCAGGAGGTCATCACGGCCGACAACGTCGTCGTGTCGGTCGACGCGGTCGTCTACTACGAGGCCACCGACCCGCAGCGCCTCGTGTACAACGTCGCCGACTTCTTCACCGCCATCACCAAGTTGGCGCAGACGAACCTGCGCAACCTGATCGGCGACATGGAGCTCGACAAGGCGCTCACGTCTCGTGACACGATCAACACGCAGCTCCGCGAAGTGCTCGACGACGCCACCGACAAATGGGGTGTACGCGTCGTGCGCGTCGAGATCCAACGCATCGATCCGCCGCCAGACATCGTGTCGGCCATGCACGCCCAGATGCGCGCCGAGCGCGATCGTCGTGCCACCGTCACCGAGGCCAAGGGCTACCAGGAGGCAGCGATCGCGCGCGCCGACGGTGAGCAACAAGCTGCGGTGCTCTCAGCGCAGGGTCGCAAGGAAGCCGCTGTGCTCGACGCGCAGGGTGAGTCGGAGGCGATCCAGCTCCGCGCCCAGGCGAACAAGCTGCGGCTCCAACTGCTCGGCGAAGGTGAAGGTCTGGCCGCCAAGGCTCGCCTGACCGGCATCAAGGAAGCCGGCGCGAACCAGGAAGTGCTCACCGTCGAGTACCTCCAGGCACTCGAACGCATCGGCGATGGTCGTGCCACCAAGCTCGTCATTCCGGCCGACTTCTCCGGCCTGCTGGGCACGGTCGCTGCGCTCGCCGAGACGATTCGGCCCGACGACGAGAGCGACGAGCTGCGACCCAAGGACGGGTTGCCGATTCCGGCCGACGACGATCGTGTGCAACTGCCCGAACCGAACCGGGACGACCACCGGGACCGCTGACCGATGCGCAAAGCCGATGCTCCTCCGGCGGGTTGGTATCCCGATCCGGAAAGCCGCGTTCGTCTCCGCTGGTGGGACGGGCTCGACTGGACCGACATCAAGCGCGCCCCACCGAGCACCGCCGAACTCGACGCGGCGGCGCAACGCCGGGCGTTCGAGCAGCAGCACGAGTACGTCGCGTCGGCGCAGCCGGTTCCGCAGCATGCGAGCGGGCTCGGTCGACAAGACGTGCAGCAGATCATCTCCGAGGTGCGCAGCGTCGCCCGCAGCGAGATCGACCGGGCGGCGCAGGAGTTCAGCAACCGCGCCACCGACGCCGTGAGGGGCATCACCCCGCTCATCACCGACTACACGAGCACGGCGTTGCGTTGGGTCAAGCGAGCGATCATCGTGGCGATCGTCCTGCTCGTGGCGTATTTCGTGTTCCAGGTGGTGGTGCAGGCGAGCTTCTTCGAGTGGCTCGGCGACCGCATCGACAATCTGACCGACGATTCGGCTCCCATGCCCGCTCTGGGCGGGATCGGCAGATCGACCTGATGCCGACGCGGCGCGCGAATCAGCGCGCGGTCCGGTGTCGCCAGTCGGCTTCGGAACCCTTCCGAAGCCGGTCGACGACACCGACACCCTCACCCGTCACGTCAGCCCTCCCAAGCCCGACACCAGGGTAGAGCCGGTCGCTGAGTGTTCGCTGAGTAGTCAGTGGCAGTGGCGTTGCCAACTCATTCGACCTATTCTGACAATCTTGGTGTCATCATCCTCCGAGCTTCCCAGGCCACGGCCACACGTCGTGACGACGGCGCCTGCACTTCGGTCGCTTCGTCCGACGGCTCGAGCTGAGGCAGAATCTCTTCGATGACCGTCTCGGAAACAGCACTCCCGAGCGGGCCCGACGTCGACGTCCCCCTCGACCAGGCGTGCGGCTGGCGGGTGCTCGGCGAGGTGGCGGTCGAGGTCGGCGGCACCGCCGGCACGCTCACCGGTCAGCGTCAGCGAGCGGTGCTGGCCTACCTGATCTTGCACGCCAACACGAGCATCACGGTCGACGAGTTGAGCGAAGCGTTGTGGGCCGGCGATCCACCGATGACGGCGCGCAACTCGATCCAGCGCTTCATCGCCGACATCCGACGGCGTCTCGGCCCCGCCGCCCACCGGCTGCAGACGACGAGCAGCGGCTACCGCCTCGCGGTCCACGAGGGCGAGAGCGACGTCGACAGAGCTCGCGTGTCGATGGAGTTGGGTCGGGACCGCCTCGTCACGGGTGATGCGACCGCCGCCTCGGCCTACTTCCAATCGGGTCTGTCGGAGTTTCGCGGGCAGCCCCTCGCCGGCGTCGGCGACGTGTGGTTTCGCGGCACGTCGGCGACTGAACTCGAGGAGTTGCGCCGCTCGCTACGCGAAGCCTCGTTCGAAGCCGGGCTGGCGCTCGGCCTGCACCATCGGCTCATGGAGGTGCTCCACCGGTTCGCCAACGACAATCCGCACCGCGAGTCGGCGTGGGCCCTGCTCATGGTCGCCCTCTACCGCTCCGGCCGACAGCACGACGCGCTCGAAGCGGCCAAGACGCTCCGTCGACGCCTGCTCGAAGACCTCGGCATCGACCCGTCGCCGACCATCACCGACCTGATCCATCAGATCCTCAACCACGCACGCGACCTCCAGCTCGCTCCTCGACCCGACGGTGACGATCCCCGCCCGGTCGTGTGGCGCGCTCCGCTCCCCAGCCAACTCGTGCGCGTGCTCACCAGCGAGGTCGTCGGACGAGACGACGAGCTGCGACTCGCCTCCGACGCCATCGACGAACTGGTGCGGGGCAACCCGCGGGTCACACTGATCTGCGGCGAGCCCGGCATCGGCAAGACACGCCTCGCTGCCGAGTTCGCGCAGCGCGCCGATCAGCGCGGCGCGATCACCTACTACGGCCGCAGCGACGAGGACACCGCCGTGCCACTGGGCGCATGGGCTGAAGTGCTGACCGACCTGATCGCCGCCAACCGATCGGTGATCGACGAACTCGGCGTAGCGACGATCGCGGACGATCTGCACGAACTCGTTCCCGAACTCGGAGGACCGAGTTCGGGTGCTCCGGCGACGCTCGGTGGTTCCGAGACCCGCCGAGCCTCGCTGTTCCGCTCGGTCGTCCAACTGCTCGACGGCGTGGCGGCGACGCAACCGATCGTGCTCGTGCTCGACGATCTTCAATGGGCCGAAGCGTCGACGACACAGCTGCTTCGCCACGTCGCGCGCAACCTCCGCGGACCGGTGTGGCTGATCGGACTCCTGCGCGACACCGACGTCGACGAGCGGCATCCGGTGTCCGATGTGGTGGCATCGCTCCGCGCCGAACCTCACGTCGACGTGCTCGGCCTCGGCGGACTCGACGACGACGGCACCGCAGCACTGGTGCGCAGCCTGCTGCCCGACATCGACACCGACGAACTCGTCGGTTTCGCTTCGCACCTGACGCGGGAGACGAGCGGCAACCCGTTCTTCGCCTCCGAGATCGTGCGCGACCTGATCGAAGCCGTCCCCGACGGCGACCCCGGCGCCGCCCTGCGGTTGCGGTTGCGGTCGGCGGTCGGCGAGGCGGCACTTCCCGACAGCGTTCGACAGGTGGTCCGCCAGCGAGTCGGCCGGCTCGGCGACTCGGTCACTCGAACGTTGCGCACGGCGAGCGTGTTCGGTCGGCACTTCGACCTGCGCGCCCTCGCCGCAGTGTGCCGGCACGACGAGAGCACCGTGCTGGCCGATCTCGAAGCGGCGCTCGACGCGGCGCTGGTGTCGGAAGCACCAGGTTCTCCCGACCGGTTCAGCTTCGTCCACGACCTCGTCCATCACTCGCTGTACCACGATCTCAGCGAGAGCCGCCGTCGCCGCCTCCACGCCCGCTGCGCGCTGGCCCTGCGCGACCGCGACCGATCGCCGGTCGACGACCGTACGAGCCGAGCCGGCGAGATCGCCGGTCACTTCATTGCTGCCGACGATCCAGCGCTGGCTGCCGAGACCATCGAGGCCATTCGGGTCGCCGCCTCCGAAGCGGCGCGCCGCCACGACCCCGACGAGGCAGCGACGCTGCTCACGCGCGCGGTCGCCCTACTCGAGTCCGATGAGTTCGTCGATGGCGCCGGAGAGACGCTCGACGTGCCACGGACCCGCGTGCGGCTGCTCGTCGAGCGCGGGACGTACCTCCGCAACGCCGGCCATCGGGACTTCCGAACGGCACTGCTCGCCGCCGGACGCGCCGCCGAGGAGATCGGCGACGTCGATGCGCAGGTCGACGCTGCGCTCGCCAACACTCGCGGCCTCCAGACCAACATCTGGGAGATCGACGACGATCGGATCGAGCAGCTCGAGTCGGCGATCGCCGCGCTCGGCAACGAGCAGTCGACCCGACGCGCCAACCTGCTCGCGAGCCTCGCCAGCGAGAAGTGGCATGACGATCACCGCGCCGAGAGCGCCGTCTACCGTGCCGACTCGATCGCCCTGGCCCGCCAACTCGGCGATCCGGAGACGCTCGCCAACGTGCTCACGCGCGCCTCACGTGCCCGCAACTCGGTGGCTCCGGCCGAAGAACACCGGCGCCTGTCGATCGAGATGCAGCGACTGGTCGAGCTCGGCCACGACTTCGACCCGTACCTCATGGTCAACCTGCTGCGGGCCATCCAGAACCAGTCATTGCGCGATGCCGACCCGGAGCTGCTCGCGTCGACCACTGCGGCCATCCACGCGTACGGTGAGGAGCGCCCGCTCGCCAAGTGCCAACGCGCCGCGATCCTCAGCGACGTCTTGCTGACCGGCTTGCGCGGTGACGGCGACGAGTACCTCCGACTCTCGCAGCGGGCCGCCGCACTGCTCGCCGGCATGGCCGATCCCGAGGCCACCATCACGCAGGAGGCGCACCTCTTCTACGGTCTCTTCCTCCTGGGTCGCACACACGAGGTCCTCGACCAGGCGATCCGGCTCGCCGACGAACGGCCGCACATCGACCTCTATCAGGCCGTCGCGGCGCACGGCGTCTTCCTGGCCGGCGACCACGACGACGTACGACGACGGATCGATGCCGGGATGGCACGCGGGTTCAGCCTGGGCGTCGACGACTACACCGTGCAGGCGCTCCAACACTGGGCCGACCCCGCGGCCGGCGTCCGCCACGTCGAGGCCTGCCGGGAGTTGTACGTGCTGCTGTCGCCGCACAGCGGCCGGCTGTCGGGGCACGTCATCCACGTCACGCAGCCGATCGACCTGTCGCTCGGCCGACTGTGCCATGCGCTCGGACGAACCAGCGCGGCGCTCGCCCATCTCGACGTGTCGGCCGACATCGCTCGGCGGTTCGATGCGAGGTGGATGGCCGAGCAGACCGATGTGAGCCGAGCTCGTGTGCTCATCGATCGAGCGGCCGACGGCGATCTCGACACCGCCAGATCGCTGCTCGGCGATGCGGTGGAACAGGCCCGAGCGAACCACCATCCGGCGGTCGAAGCCGACGCGCGGGCACTGCTCGAACAGATCGACTGACCTCCGGCGAGCGACGCCGGCTCAGCGTCGGCGTGGCGTGAGTCGGTAGCTGAAGCGATACGGACCGGGTCGCAGCCGGTACCGGTCGAGCACGTCAGGGCCACACGCTGCCGTGCCGATCCCTCGGTGCGCGACGTCGACGTGCACCACGAGGGTCGACCCTGGCTCGAGGTCGGTCTCGTGGGAGGCGGCATAGAGCTCGCTGTCGCGATGGCGGCCTGCCGACACGTGCAGCGAGGCCGGGTCGATCACGTCGAGCCGTACGACCGCTTTCGTGTCGGACCGGACGAATTCGAACCATCGGCAGTCGGTACGGAGCCCGAACTCCTGCGGAACGAGATACGGAAGTTGATCGACCTCGGCGTCCCAGATGCCGAGCATCGCTCCTCGGTTGCGGTCGGGATAGTTCTCACGCGGCCCTCGCCCGTACCAGCGCACCCGATCGAACGCTGCCGGAAGCTCGAAGGTCACGCCGACACGCGCGAGGTCGTCGAGGTGGTCGGGCACGACCACCTCGTGGTGATGGATCACGCTGTCTTCGGGGCCCGCCTCGACGTCGTGGCGATGCTCGACGAGATCGTCTGCCGGGGTGCGGTCGATGCCGGCCGCTTGCCACGAACGCAGGGCCGTGCCGCCGACGCCGTGACGCTCGGTGAGTTCGGGCATGAGTTTGAAGCCGTCGTTGTCGGTCGGTGCGCGGAAGACGGTCAGCTCGGGTCGGATGTCGTGGCCCAGACCGGTGTCGAAGGTGGCGGGTTCGTCACCGGGCGAGTCGAACCGCACGAACGTGGGCGCGCCGAACTGTGCCGGCGGCGCGAGTTCGACCTGGTCCCAGGCGACGAGGTGACCTTTGGGCGCCCACGGAGTCGCCCGCCGCTGCGTCCACCGGATCGCGAACTGGGCGTCGCGGTTGGCCGGCGCCGGTGTGGGCAGCGGGCCGCTCACCGACGCATGGGGCGGGACCGTGCCGACGTCGAGCGTTCCCGACTCGATGATCTCGCCACCGACGCGGAGCTCCCACTTGGCGACCAGGTCGTCGAGCGTCGTGAAGCTCCGTCGGTTGGTGATGCGGATCCGGTGGTCGTCGAGCAGCGTGACCGTGACCGGGCGATAGCACCACTCGACCTCCTGCATCGCCGGATGCGGTTGCAGGTCGGACGACATGAGTCCGTCGGCGACGAAGTTGCCGTCGTGCAGGGATTCGCCGAACATGCCGCCGTACGCGAAGCCGGTGCGACCGTTGGGCAGCGTCGTGGTGAGGCCGTGGTCCTTCCACTCCCAGATGAACCCGCCTTGGAGTCCGGGGGTGGTGGTGATGACATCCCAGTAGTCGGCGAGCGAACCGTTGGCGTTGCCCATCGCGTGCGAGTACTCGCACATGATCAGCGGCCGGTGTCCGAGGTCGTCGTCGCCGTACGCCCTGATGTCGTCGATCGTCGGGTACATCGGGCAGACCACATCGGAGGCGTTCAACCCGCCGTCGATCCAGCCGTCGTGGAACACGGCCGGTTCGTAGTGCAACGGCCGTGACGGCTCGTTGGCGCGCACCCACGCCGCCGCGGCGTCGTGGTTGTCGCCGTACCCGGCCTCGTTGCCGAGCGACCACATCACGATCGACGCATGGTTGCGGTCGCGTTGGACCATCCGGGCGATCCGTTCGAGCCAGGCCTGGCGATATGACGGGTCGTTGCAGAGGCTCGTGTTGTACGCGTGGCTCTCGATGTTGGACTCGTCGACGACGTACAGACCGATCTCGTCGCAGAGGTCGAGGAGTCGCGGGTCGTTGGGATAGTGCGACGTTCGCACCGCGGTGATGTTGTGGCGGCGCATCGCGAGCAGATCGCTGCGGATGTCGTCGGTGGTGACGGCCTTGCCTCGCTCGGGGTGCTGGTCGTGGCGGTTGACGCCGAAGAACCAGATCGGTCGGCCGTTGACGAGGAACTGGCGGTCGCGGACTTCGATCGTCCGGAACCCGACGAGTTGGCGGTGCACCTCCGCGACGTCGCCGTTCGGGTCGACGAGTTCGGCCACGACTCGATAGCGAGTCGGAGATTCGGCCGACCACGGATCGACCTTCTTGTAGGTGAAGGTCGACGTGGCCACGTGCGCGGTGAACGCGTTGATCTCCCAGAACCGGTGCGGGACCTCCGAGGTGCGCGGCGTGCCGAGCCGTCGCCCGCGCAGCGTCTCGACGTGCGTCCGCACCGTCCAGCCGGCGCGCAGCTTCGCTGGTCCTCCGACGGTGGCGCGGACGTCGACGCTGCCCGCGCCGGCCTCGACGTCGTACGCGGCATCGCACTCGAGCGAGACGATGCGGGTGGTGGCTCGAGCTTCGACGTAGACCTCCCGGTGGAGGCCCCCCATCCACCACTGATCCTGATCTTCGACGTAGCTCTGCGCGCTGAACTTCACCACGACGATCGCGATGCGGTTCACGCCGGCGACGAGGTGCTCGGTGACGTCGTACTCGCTCGCCAGTCGGCTGTCGGTTCCGTACCCGGCGAACGTGCCGTTGACGTACACGGCGTGCACGCTCTCCGCGCCGCCGACGTGGAGCACGACCTGGCGCTTCAGCCAGTTCTTCGGGACCTTGACGGTGCGGTGGTAGACGCCGGTCGGGTTGCGCTCGGGCAGCCGTGGTGGCGGACCCGGGAAGGGCATCGCCACGTTCGTGTACTGCGGGAGGTCAGGGGTGTTGCGCTGGTCGACGACGTGTTGCAGCGTCCAGTTGCCCGGCACGGCGACCTGCTGCCACTTCGCGCCGGACGGCGCTCTCGTCACGGCCGTGGCGGGCACGTTGTCGGGATGATCGAACAGCCGGAAGTTCCACCGGCCGTCGAGCTGCCTGCGCCACCGCGACGCCACGGCGTCGACCGGATCCGCGGCTCGGGCGTCGTCGATCGAAGCGAACGCCTGCGTCGGAGGTGCGAGCGGCAGGCGCCGGATCGACGTGACCGCCGGATCGGCCCACGGCCGCACAGCACCTATCCCCGGCAACATCGCCCAGACCGTACAACGCTGAGCATCTCACCGCGTGAGCCGTGTTCGGTTTGGTCGAGACCGAGCAACGACGAGCCCGAGTCGGCTTTGGTCGACGAGCGGTGATGTGGTGACGCGAGGATCGGGCGGTCTGGAGCGTCAGGCGCCGTCGTGGACCCAGACGGGGGTGTGGAGCGGCATGATCTCCGAGTCCCAGATCCAGTCCATCGCCGGGACGCTCACGCGCACACAGCCGTGCGACGCGGGGTAGTTCGGGATGCTGTTGGAGCCGTGCACGGCCACGCCGCCGACGAAGTACTTCGGGCGGTAGATCTCGCCGAGGTCGCCTTCCCACCAGCCGTCAGGGCGCTGGCGGTTGACTTCGTGGAGGCCGCTCGGGGTGAGCGACACGCCGGTGATGATCTCGCCAGGCGTGTTCTGGTCGGGTTCGGTGTACGACTCGCCGTTGCCGGTCGACGCGTTGAGGATCCACTCCGTCTTGCCGTCGATGACGAAGTAGAGGAGCTGCTTGCCCTTGTCGACCTCGACCAGCGTGCCGGAGTTGGCGCGAGCGTGCGGACGCACGGTCTCGGTGGTGAGCGCCTGAGCGGTCTGCTCGTCGACACGGCCGTCGGGATCGTCGAAGCCCATGTACTTCTGGAAGGCCATGACGCCCTGCCGGGTGGTGAGGCCGTAGTCGCCGTCGGCCGCCTGGACCCAGAAGCCGAGCTGCAGGAGACGGAGCTGCACGCGTGCCGCTTCCTGGCCGCTCGATGTGCCGATCGCCTGGATCGGCTCGTCCATGGCCCCGACCTCGATGATCGTGTCGGGGATGGTGGTCGGCGGGATCGTGGTGGTGGTTTCGGGTGCGACCGTGGTGGTCGGCGCCTGCGTCGTGGTGGGTGCGACCGTGGTGGTCGGCGCAATTGTCGTGGCGGGTGCCGCAAGTGGTTGCGGGGCCGCCGCGGCGCCTTCGCCGCCGCCGGTTCCGCCCGACATCGCCGACGAACAGCCGACGAGCGCGGCGATACCGAACACGATGCCGCAACCGATGGTCGCTTGACGTCGTTCAGAAATTGCCACGAAGCGTGATACTACCGGGTAGCGCCTTCCACGGCATGGATGTTGTCCACTTGCCGACCAGAGTTCACATCTTCGCAAGACTCTCGCGGCGCGCCGATGTCGACGGCGGCGTGTTCAGCCCGAGATCCACGTCGGCGCCACGATGGGTGGCGAGGCGACCGCGCCGATGTCGAACCCGTCGATCAGGTCGTCGAGCGTCGTGATGGAGCGATCACTCGGCGCGGCACCATCCGGCAAGGAGTCGACGATCCACGCGCACACGTCCGCCACGCCGATGCCGCGTTCGGCCAGGTCGGCGAGGCTCACCGAGCCGTGGCGTTTCGACAGGCGCTCTCCGTCGTCGCCGATGACGAGTGGTACGTGTGCGTACGTGGGCACCGGGAGTCCGAGCAGGCGGTGGAGGTGGATCTGGCGGGGGGTGGAATCGAGGAGGTCGTCGCCGCGAACGACCTGCGTGACGCCTTGCGCCGCGTCGTCGATGATGACGGCGACGTTGTACGAGGGCACGCCGTCGTTGCGTCGCAGCACCGTGTCGTCGACGCCGCCGGTGAAATGGCCGGTGACGAGGTCGTCGAACTCGATGAGGGTGCCGTCGTCGGGCGCACGCAGCCGAAGCGCAGGTCGCCGACCGGCGTCGACGAACGCCCGGCGTTCGACGTCGGTGAGATCGCGGCAGGTACCGGGGTAGGCGCCGGGCGGCAGATGCGGCGCCGACGGCGCTGCTTCGATCTCGGCACGCACTTCACGCCGTGAGCAGAAGCACTCGTAGACCAACCCGCGATCGGCGAGGTCGGCGATCGCTGCGTCGTAGCGATCGAAGCGTTCGCTCTGGCGGATGACGTCGACGTCCGACTCGATGCCCAGGGCGACGAGGTCGGCGAGTTGGGATCGTTCGTGGTCGAGCGACGCCTGAACCCGGTCGAGGTCTTCCATGCGGATGACGAAGTCGAGGCCGCGCGACCGCGCGGCGAGCCACGCGATGGCGGCCGTGCGGAGGTTGCCGAGGTGGAGGTCACCGGTCGGTGATGGCGCGAATCGGCCGCTCATGGGGCCATTCTCCCCGGTCGCGGTGCCGCGAAGCGAACGACGGTCGATCCGAATCGAACCACCGTGGGTCCATCCATCTCGTACAGTCAGTGCGATGCGGTGCCATGTCTGCAACGTCGAGGTCGGCGAAGGTCAACGTTTCTGTCACGAGTGTGGCGAATCGCTCACCGGCGTGACCGACGCGACCGAGGAGTTGAAGGTGCTCCCCGACGCGGACTCGCGGGTCGACGGAGACGACGACCTTCCGCCGACGCAGGCGATCGACGAGCTGCCAGGCGACGAGGTGCCGGAGTCGCCGATCGGTGATCTGCCCGACAGCCAACTCGACGACCCGGAGCTGCCCGACACCGAGGCGATCCCGGCGAACGAACTTCCCGACGCTCCGACGTCGAGCGACACCGAACCCGACGAGTCGGTGCCGGCGGGCCGGATCGGTGCCTCGCTCTTCGACCCGGCGACCGCGCCGCCCGACGCCGAGCCCGACTGGAGCGAACCGATCCCACCGCTGAGCGACGACATCTTCGCCACGTCGACGCACTCGACCGAATCGCCCGGCGGCGACGCCGTGCCGGCCTACGAATCGACGACGGCGATCCCGGTCAGCGAGCACGGCGCACCGTTCGACGAGACGACCGGGCAACAACCGGCACTGTTCGACGCCGAGGCGGTGGCGGGCGGCCCCCTGCTCGACGGTGAACTGCGCCCGTTCAAGGTCCGGCCCACGCTCGTGCTCGCCTTCCTCGGGATGCTCGCCGCGCTGATGGTGAGCGTCGCCGACGTCACCGACATCCGCACCGACCGCGTGGTCGCCGGGATCGACAATCAACTCAGCACGCTCGCCGATGTGGGCTCCAACCTGCCGCTCGCGGGCTTCATCGGGGCAGCGATCATGCTGGTCGGTGGGCTGCTGCACTGCTTCGGACTGCGGTGGGGCGCGGGCCTCGCCGGTGGTGCCGGACTCGCGCTCACCGGGTGGGCCGCGCTGGTGATCGGACACGCCGAGGTACCGATCAACGGAGCCGAACGCATCACGCGCGACCCGAGCACTCCCGGCCCGTTCACGCTCACGGTCACCCGCGATCTCGGGTACTGGTTGGTCGTCGCACTGGCCGGCATCGGCCTGGTGGTGTTCGCGTTGTCGCTCGTCTCGGCCGGTACCGGTGGGCGGCGCGGGCTCGACCCGTGGACCGCGGCGCTCGGCGCGTTGGCCGCGGTCGTCATCGCTGCCGGCCCCCTCATCACCGTCGAAGGCGCGAACTTCGACGTCAACTTCGGAACCGACGACCTCCCCTTCGCGTTCTTCGCCGGTCGCCTCGTACAACTCGCGCTGGTGGCGGGAGCCGGGGTCGTGGGATTCCTCCTCGTGCGCGCCTACGGGCTCGGACTCGCCGCCGGCGGCGTGAGCATCACGCTGTGGTTGTGGCTGTCGTCGCTGCTCGAGATCGGTGATCGTCCGCTCGGCGTCGCTGCCGGAAACCTCGGATCTGGTTCGACCAAGCCACACGCCGTCACGACGGTCGGAGTCACCGCCACGCTCGTGATGCTCGTCGTTGCCGCCACGATCGCGATCGTCCAGAACTCCCGCTCCACCACCTGACCCGTCATCCGGTGTCAGACACCGAATGACGCACTGGGTATGGCGCCAGACCTTGTCGTGATCTTGTGAGATTCGCGAGGTCGGTCCTTCGACTCCACCGAGATGGTGGCGTCCATGACCGACCACACCGAACGCTCCCACCCTTCCACCGGCAACGTCTCCGACGGCACCACCGGACCGACGTCTCGCCGCAGGTTCATCGGCATCATCGGTGCCGGCACAGCGGCGGCCGTGGCGGTACCCGGCATCGCTGCCGCCCAGACCGACGAAGACGACACCCCGCAGCCGACTCGCGACCGAGGTGGTCGCGGTGGCCGTCGTCGCGATGGCGGCGGAAACCGACGCCCGGGTGACGGGGACGGCGAGGGCAACGCCGACGGCGATCCGCAGCCAAACCGTGCCGACGGCCCCGACCGGTTCACCCGTTTGTTCGACCTCCCGTCGTTCGCTCGGCCGAGCCAGGAACTGCGCGAGGCACTCGTCGAACTCGGGCGACCCGGCGGGATCATGGACGCCAACGACCCGCTCGAGGTCGGCCCGATCCGCCTCCTCACCGAGCCCGAGCTCAGCCCCGACAACCGCGACAACCCGACCAACACCGCGGGCGCGACCTTCATGGGCCAGTTCCTCGATCACGACATCACCCGTGATGCCGGCTCCCGGCTCGGTCGGGTGACGCCGGCCCGGCGGAGCGTCAACCTGCGCAGCGCCCGGTTCGATCTCGACAGCGTGTACGGCGGCGGGCCCGACGAGTCGCCCGAGATGTACGACGGGTTCCGGTTGCGCATCGGTAGCGGCGGACAGTTCGAGGACCTGCTGCGTGACGACGAAGGCGTGGCGATGATCGCCGATCCGCGCAACGACGAGAACCTGATGATCGCCGGCCTGCAGTGCGGATTCATCATGTTCCACAACGCAGTGCTCGACGACATCTCGGGTCGGGTGCCGACCGCCGACGACTTCGCCGCCGCTCAGCGAATCGTCCGGCACCACTATCAGTGGATCATCGTCAACGAGATCCTGCCGCAGTTCGTCGGCCAGGCGATGGTCGACGACATCGTGCAGAACGGTCGCCAGGTGTACCGGCCCGCCGTCACCCGGATCCCGTTCGAGTTCCAGACGTCGGCGTACCGGTTCGGGCACTCACAGATCCGGCCGTCGTACCGAGCGAACCTGGCGGGCGACAACGGTGAGCCGTTCTTCGCGTTCGTGTTCGACCCCGACACCTTCGGCGACGACGACCCGAACGATCTCAGCGGTCATGCGACCGGCCCGCGGCGCTTCATCGGGTGGCAGACCTTTTTCGACTTCGGCGACGGCGAGGTGAGGAACAACAAGCGCATCGACACGAAGATGTCGACACCGCTGTTCCAGTTGCCGATGTTCTCGATCCCGACCGTGCGCGGTGAGGAGATCGGGCCGACGTCGCTGGCGACTCGCAACCTGCTGCGCCACATCACGTGGGAGGTTCCGTCGGGGCAGCGGGTGGCCGACGAGATGAACGTCGACCGGCTCTCGGCGGCCGACCTCTCCGACGTCGGACAACTCGGCGCGAACCTCGACTCGTCGACGCCGCTGTTCTTCTACATCCTGCGCGAAGCCGACGTGATCGCCGACGGTCTGCACCTCGGCCCGGTGGGTGGCCGCATCGTCGGCGAGGTGTTCATGGGCCTGCTGGAGAACGATCCCGACAGCTACCTCAACGTCGATGGGTGGCGCCCGACGCTGCCGCAACGCGACGGCTCGACCGGCACCGACTTCACCATGGCCGACCTCCTCACGATCGCCGGCGTCGATCCCGACTCCCGCGGCCAGTGACCGGACGCTTTGTCTCAGAGACAAACCGTCCGGTCGGTCAGTCGTCGTCGAGCAGCGGGAGTACCTGCTCGACGAGGAGGGGGAGGGTGGCGAGCATGGCGCGGCGCGCACGGTCGCGGTCGATGCGGCCGCGGCCGACCCACTCGACGGTGAGTTCCTGCACGAAACCGCCCCAGGCACGGAGCAAGGCGCGAACGACCGGTTCGTCGGCGCGAGTGCCGAGCCCGATCGCGAGCAGTGTCTGGTCGGCGATGATCTCGCGGGTCTCGTCGAGGATGGCGGCGACCTCGTCGTCGGTCTCGGCCCCGCCCACCTTCACCGAGTTCACCCAGCGGGTCGGGTTGCGCTCGATCGCGGAGAGAAAGCTGTCGACGGCGGTCGCCCAGGTCTCGGCGGTGCCGAGCGCCTCCGGCGGCGTGTCGACCAACGGCGTCTGCACCGACATCCGCACGATCTCGAGATAGAGCTCACGCTTCGACCCGAAGTAGTGGTGCAACAGTCCGCGAGCGATGTTGGCCTCGGTCGCGATGTCGCTGATCGACACCTCGCTGTACGGCCGCTCCTCGAAGAGCCGAGCAGCGACGCGCATGATCTGACCGCGTCGCGCTTCGGGGTCCATGCGGGTCCGGCGGGGCCCGTCGTCGTCGATCGTCACGGCGACGTCACCAGATCATCCTCTTGCGCACCGTTCCATTTTGGCGTGCTGTCGCGTCAACCGGTCGCGATCTACTATTGGACAGCGTTCAACAAGGTTGATTACGCTCGTCGTCGATGAGCACTCGACGTTTCGTGACGCCCGGCCAGGACGAGAGCTTGGCGGCGATCGCGGCTCGGGTCCTGCCCGACGTCGACGACGCCGCCCAACAGCTGCAGTCGTGGAATCTGCATCTCGCCGCCAGGCCGCCGCTCGGAAATGCGAGCGGGCTCCTCCCCAGCGACATCGTGTTCACCGAACCTCCGCCGGCGCAATGACCGCCGTCATCAGCCGTGCCGTCGTCGTCGGAGGACACGACGGCCGCGCTGAGATCGAGGTGGAGATCACCTACGACAACGGTGGCACCGCGACGATCTCGCTCGACGAGGAGGCCTGCACCGCGTCCCTCGATCGGGCCGGCATCTGCTCCATCGACGAACTCGTCGGGCAGCCCTGGAGCGTCGTGCTCCCGGCGCTCGGACACGACACGAACACACCATCAACGCCCGACCGGCATCAGGGAGTCTCATCATGATCGATCTCGTCATCCGCAATGGAATGCTCGTCGACGGCTCGGGCTTGCCCCGGCGCCGCGGCGACGTGGCGATCCACGACGGACGCATCGTCGCGGTCGGTGGAAACGTCGGTGAGGCCGAGCGGTCGATCGACGCCGCCGGCAAGATCGTCGCGCCCGGATTCATCGACCCGCACACGCACTACGACGCTCAACTCTGCTTCGATCCGTACGCGTTCCCGGCGATCGAGCACGGCATCACCACGGTCGTGCCGGGCAACTGCTCGCTGTCGCTCGCTCCGCTTCGCGCCGAGCAGCGTGATGTGTTCAGCAGCATGTTCCGACTCATCGAGGAGATGCCGAAGACTGCGTTCGACAACGGCGTCGACTGGGGCTGGGGCGAGGGCTTCGGCGCCTGGCTCGATTCGCTCACCGGAAACATCGCCCTGAACGTTGCATCACTCGTCGGTCACTCCGTGATCCGGATGTACGTGATGGGGCCCGAGAGCCAGGAGCGTCACGCAACGGCGACCGAAATTCGCGAGATGACCGATCTCCTGCGGGTGTGTCTCGAAACGGGCGCGGTCGGTCTGTCGACGAGCTTCGTCGACATCGACGAGAACTACCGACCCGTGCCCAGCCGTTGGGCTGCGCCGGGCGAACTCGATGCGCTCGCCGAGGTGCTCGGCCAACACGGCGGCGTCCTGCAGATCGTCCACGAGTTCTACGACACCGATCTCACGATCGCGCGCATCGAGCAGCTCGCCGATCTGTCGCTGCGTCATGGCATCACCACGACGCTGTCTCCGCTCTTCCACTCCGACGCCAATCCCACCGCGGTCACTCGGGTGATGGCCGCGGTGCACGACGCCCGAGCCCGCGGCGCGGCGGTGTGGCCGCAGGTGCAGACCCGACCGATCGACATCAGTTTCACGCTCGAACAGCGCAGCCTCATGCTGCTCACCATGCCGTCGTGGTGGCGCGTGGCGTCGATGTCGGAGCATGCCGACAAGATCACGGCGATCGCCGACCAGCGTCAGGCGCTCGTCGACGAGATGAATGCGCTCGCTCAGCGACCGGGTGGCGGTCTCGGCGCCGGCGATTTCGTGGTGCGCGAGGTCGTGCACGACCGCAATGCCGACCTCGTCGGACGCACGATCGACGACATCGCCAGCGAGAGCGGGCGAACGCACGGCGACACGCTCGTCGACCTCGCGCTCGACGAGGATCTCGGCACGTGGTTCATCCGGGCGTCGATCGGTCACGACAACTCCGAGGTGATCGGTGAGTTGCTCGCCGATCCGCTCGTGCACGTCGGTGCGTCCGACGGCGGCGCGCACGTCGGTTCGTTCTCGACGTTCGGCGACACCGGCTACCTCTTCTCCGAGTTCGTCCGCGGTACCGGATCGTTGAGTCTCGAGGCAGCGGTCAAGAAGATCACGCTCGACCCGGCGACGATCTGGGGGCTCGAAGGTCGCGGCCTGCTCGCCCCCGGGTACGCGGGCGACGTGGTGGTGTTCGACGCCGACGAGATCGGTCGTGGCCCGGAGATCGCGTCCGACGACTTCCCCGGCGACAGCCACCGGTGGATCCGCCGGCAGGAGGGTGTCGACACGGTCGTGGTCAACGGCGAGGTCACCTGGACCGCTGCCGATGGGTACGTGGCCGACGCCCGCGCCGGCCAGATCGCAACTCGATGAGCGAGGTGACCGGCTCGGCGCTTCCGGACGGCTGCCGATCGCACGTCGTCGACGTCGCCGGCACGCGCATCCACTGTGTCGAGGCTGGCGAGGGCCCGCTCGTCCTCCTCGTCCACGGGTTTCCCGAGTCGTGGTACTCGTGGCGACACCAACTGCCGGCGCTCGCCGCTGCCGGCTACCGCGCGGTGGCGATCGACGTTCGTGGCTACGGCCGGTCGTCGAAGCCACTCGCCATCGACGACTACCGCATGGTCCGCTTGGTGGCCGACAACGTCGGCTTGGTCGCCGCGCTGGGTGCGTCGACCGCCGTGATCGTCGGACACGACTGGGGTGCGCCGATCGCGTGGACCTCCGCGATGTTGCGACCCGACGTGTTCACCGCGGTGGCGGGGCTGTCGGTTCCCTTCTCGCCGCCGTCGGAACATCGACCGCTCGACGTGATGCGCGCCATGGCCGGCGACGAGGAGTTCTACGTCGAGTACTTCCAAGAGCCGGGACGTGCCGAGGCCGAGATCGAGGCCGACGTACGCGACTGGCTGCTCGGGTTCATGTTCACGGCGTCGGGCGATGCGCCGCCTCCCGATCCAGCGGTCGGGACGGTCGCGACCGTTGCTCGCGGTGGGCTGATGAAGGATCGGTTCCACCGTCCCGACGCGATGCCGTCGTGGCTGAGCGAGGATGATCTCGACGTGTACGCCTCGGAGTTCGAGCACTCGGGGTTTCGTGGACCGCTCAACCGGTATCGCAATGTCGATCGCGACTGGGAAGACCTCGCGGCGTTTCGTGGCGCGTCGATCTCGGTGCCCGCGCTGTTCATCGGCGGTGATCGGGACGGGCCGACGGTGTGGGGTGCCCCGGCCATCGAGGCGTTCGCGGAGACGCTGCCTCGACTCCACCGTTCGATCATCCTCGAAGGCTGTGGTCACTGGACGCAGCAGGAGCGGCCCGACGAGGTCAACGCCGCGCTGATCGACTTCGTCACGAGCGTGGCGTGAGCGCCGTGCAGGTCGACGATCCGCAGAACATCGCCGTGGTCGGGGGCGGGATGGCCGGCATGCTCGCCGCGCTCGTCCTCGCACGCGACGGTCACACCGTCACCGTCTACGAGCGTGACGACACCGATCTTCCAGCGTCGGCCGACGAGGCCTTCGAACAGTGGGAACGCCGAGGCGCTCCTCACGCTCGCCAGTCGCACGCCCTGCTCGCACGGCTTCGCCGTTTCCTGCGCGAGCGGGCTCCCGACGTGCTCGACGCGTTGCGGGAGCAGGGGGCCACCGAGTTGTCGGTCGAGCAGATCCTGCCGCCCGACATCGTCGACCGCGCGCCGCGGCCTGGCGACGACGAACTCGCGATTCTGTGCTGTCGTCGGCTGACCATCGAGTGGGTGCTCCGCAACGCGGTCACCGCCGAGGCCGGGTTGACGTGGCGCGGTGGTGTGGGCGTGTCGGGCTTGCTCGCCGATGGCACCGACGTTCGTGGGCTGCGCCTCGACGACGGCACGACCGTCGATGCCGACCTCGTCGTGGTGGCCGGTGGCCGCAACTCGCGGGTGCTCGACTGGATCGCCGATCTGGAAGGAGCGGTGCAGCCCGTCGAGGAGTTGAGCGAAGCGGGCATCATCTACCTGTCGCGTTTCTACCGCTTGCGCGAGGGTCGCGAGATGCCGTTGCTCACGAAGGACGGTGCGGGTGGCGACCTCGGTTATGTGGCGTTCGCCGGGTTCTACGGCGACAACGGCACGTTCTCGATCACGTTCGGTGTGCCGACCGGTGACCGGGAGCTGATGGCGTTGCGCGACGCCGGCGCGTGGGAGGCCGCGATCCGAACGCTCGTCCCGCTCGCTCCGTGGACCGAGGAGGGATTGGCCGACCCGATCTCCGACGTGGAGTCGATGGCTCGGCTCCGAAACAGGATCCGTCGCTTCGTCGTGGACGGTGCGCCGGTCGCTACCGGGTTGGTGGTGATCGGTGACGCCGCCGTCGCGACGAACCCGTGGTACGGCAAGGGGTGTTCGCTCGCCGGCATCGCCGCCGAGGCATTGTCGGGTGCGCTCGCCGAGCACGGCCGCAACCGACTGGCGATCGCGTTGGCGATGGACGAGGCGATGCGCGACGAGATGGAGCCGCACTACGAGCTGGCGTGTCGGCAGGATGCTGACCGGACGCGTTTGCACGCGTCGCTTCGTGACGGTTCCGACCCCGATGAGGCCGCTGCAGCGACGCGCGACTTCATCCTCAACGGCCTCGTCCCGGCGACCCGCGCCGACCCCGACGTGTTCCGTGCGTTCTTCCGCTCGTTCAACATGCTCGACGACCCGAACGCATTGTTCGCCGACCCCGCGGTGCTGTCCGCCGCCGGAGCCGCACACGCCGCGAAGGACGAACGTCCGCCGGCACCAACACTCGCCCCGGACCGCGACGAGTTCCTGGCCGTGGCGATGGCTGCGACCACGGGCTGAGGTTGCGGCGACCGGGCACATCGACCGACCCCAGACGCGAAGGAACCCCAGCCGAGACTGGGGTTCATCGTGCGCGAGGGGGGACTTGAACTCAGATTCGAGAGGTTATCCACAGTCCGATGAGTGTCAGAAAATACCATCTGAGCTGGTGTTTCGCGAAGCTTTGTGTCAGGCCGTCCCAGCCGCTTCTAGCCGATTTCTAACCGTCCGTTAGAAGTTTCGTTAGAAGAATCGGGTACACCGAGTCGAAACTACGGATCAGCCGCGAACGGCCACGAGCCCCGAACAGCATCAGGGTGTTTTGGCGGCGCTCGCTCACACCGACCGCGAGTCGGATTTCGACCTTGTCGCGATAGAGAGCTCCGTTCGTTCACGATCGAGCTCGCTAATGCGCCGCTCAATCCGGCGCTCAAGAACAGCAAGCTCCGTTTCACCACTACGTTCCATCCAGTCGTCCTCCCCTTCGTGGCCGCCAATGCGAAAGAGCCTCATGTAGGGGGCCGCAATCAACCGCACCCATCGAAGTACGAAACCACGCACCGGCCGCTGAGTGAACGCGAGACCAGCAGAAAATAGCCCAAGCAGCGAGAGCGCGCCACCAACCCACCGATAGTCCGGAGTAAGCGCGAGGCTCACGCCAAATACAACCAGAACGCTGCTCACCCAGAACGCCGCGAGACCCATGCGACCCGAACGCCGCTGCGCTTCGAGCTCGCTGCCAGCCCGAATTCTGTCGCGTTCCAGCTCGTCGAGCTCGTTGTCGATTTGGCGGAGACGGTCCTCGATCGGCTCACGCCGAGTTCGCTCAGCAGCCATACGCCACTCTGCAATGGCAGTGCCAACTTCTGTACCTAGCAACGACGCCACTCCTTCCACCACCACAAGGGTGAACGGGTTTGGCAATCGCATGTCTACTGGAATCTGGCCGTCCAAGTAACTTCGCACGACCTCGACCGTCCACGGCATTGCTGGAAGCTTGCGCTCAATCCGCAAGATGTCCGTCATTCGCTTCGCGATTTCGGGAAGGACCTTATTGTAGAGAATCCATGTTGATTCCTTGGCGAACGCTTCAGGGTAAAGTCGCTCTAGACGCTTCACCCCCTGAATCGAAACCGGATCAAACTCCGAAACAATAACAACATCGTCTGCATGCATGGCTGCCTGAACAGCAACCGGGTCTGCTCCCGCCTGAAGATCTAGAAGCACGTAGTCAAAACCGGAAGTCGCCCTTAGGACGTCACGCACAACTCCGATTGCATCCGTTCGGTCAGTGCTGAACTCGCCAAGTTCGATCTGCGCGGGGATCAGTATGACGCCGGACTCCAGCAACACCTCCGCATAGCGTTCTGATTCCTCGTGGTCAAACGCGCCCCCAACCGGGGTACCAAATCCCTGACTACGTTTGCTCGCCAGCACTTGATCTAAGTGCAGCAGGGTGGTTCCTGACGTTTCGATGTCGAGGTCCACGACCGCTACCGAAAATCCCAGGGCGTGAATGACCTGCGCGTAGGCGAGACAGGTAACTGACTTGCCGGACCCACCCTTTGGCGATGCAAAAGCCACCGTGCGCCGACTCACGCCTCAAGCTCCCAGTCATCCAACTTCTCTTCGATTTGGCCTTCGGTCAGTGCCGGCAGGGGATCACTCATCTCGAATAGCTTCTCTCGCAACACGGCTATTGCCTCGTCCGCAGGTACCCCTGCGTTGAGTAAGCGGACGCAACTCTCTGACGCATGGGTGAACATGCGGAGTTCCTGTTCGTAGAGAGTGATCGAACGTACCTGTTCAGCCAGATGAGTACCATTCGAACAAGGATCGCTCTGAAAAACGATATACGTGGCGCGTAGCGAATCACGCATGGACAAGTTCAGGGAATCAACGCGCTGTCCGAGCTCACGAACCTGCGTGACATGCTCAGCGCCGACTTTTCCCTCGATCTCATTCAGTACACCCATCGCAACCCCGACTGACAGGTGCGCGTCTCGTGCAAGGAGTGGGAACGCGTCCTCAGCATCGCGATAGACATTCACCACACGCCCATCCGGGCATCGATACTTCTTCATCTTCCGCCGCGCCATGTGTGCCCGATCCTCATCCGATCAATATCGCGAGGACCAACAGATCCCTCAACTGGACGTCCAACTTACACCAGCCGACTGCCACCACATACCAACTGCCTAAGCGCCGTCTGGAGCTGACCCGATAATCCTGACACGGGTGGTGTCCGAACTACCGGGTCAACTCCAGGATGGCGTGTACGACGAAACTAGGACGCCGTCCTCAATTGGTCGTCAACCGGAATCAGGTGATCGAGGTAGTCGAGCACGGCATGGTTGACGAGGAGGCTCATGCTGACCTGCCGCGCCGACGCTTCGAGGGCGACACGCTGCTCGACCTTGTCGTCAAGACGCACTGTTGCCTCATCGAGGTACGCCTTGATGGCCCTATTGATGAGAAGGTTGGCGCTCAGATCGCATTCGGCTGCGTGCAGCTTGAGTGCCTCGTCTAGTTCGGGATCGAGCCGCACGGCCTTGGTGACCCGCGGTCCGAACTCCGCAGGCCTGCCGGGCGATCGCTTCGTGGGTTGCTGGTTCATGACGCCATCCTAAATCACATCGATGTTGTTTGTGGTGGATACTGCGCGATTTCGCGCGTATTCGCGAAGATTTCTGACACCACAAACCGTCACCATCCACCACTCTCCGGCAGGAATGTGATGCAATTCCGTGCACCAACAGACAGACAACGGAAAAGGCCCTCACCGGCGGTAACCGGTGAGGGCCTGTGTTCGACAGCTGGCATCGCCAACGCCGAAACGCAACCCGCAACCTACACGGTTCGGGTCGGGCGCGATGCAAGCCGACGGACTCCCGTTCAAACGAACAAGGAGTACCGATGTCAACAGCATGCGGGCAAGCCAGGCGTCCATCGACCGAGCCCTGCCATATTGATTCCGAGGTCAAGAATCGCTCGGGCCATCCGAGGTGGTGGTGCTACACGCACGGCGCACCCGCCTGGGGTGCCGGCGGAACGCGGCTGCGGGAATGCCCCGGCGCCAACCGACCCGAGCCTCCACCAGACGAGATCCTCGAGCTTGATGTCGATAGCTATCTCGGCGGCGTCGGTCTCTGGGGCGCAGTACACCCGGTCATCAACACAGGACCTCGGGTGAAGGAGTGGGGCATCCACGTTCATGCACGCGACCGACCAGGAGGAGCGAAGGCCATCGACGACACTTTCGAACGCGTCGTGCTGAGGGGCAGCTCGGAGACGATCGAAGTGGACGCGCTCGCGGCCACGTCGTACCTCGTCGCCAATGTCTTTGATCTCGAACTCAAGCGACTGGGCTGCCCCCACTGCGGAGGGATCCACCTGGATGCTGAAGAATTCGCAGCGGAGGCGCACAGAAAGCACCAGTGCAACCATTGCGGGCGACATTTCTTCGATCCGGATGGCGAGCCCTCGATCTCCAATCCACTTGCCGGCCTGTCGGAGTCCTTCGGCAGGAGGGGCGGCGTGACAACGTCACAAGAAGCCCTCAGTATCAAGCAATCCGATTTCGGAGGCATCGCAGTATGGGGTTCCAACGAAGCGCTGCTGTGGACCGCAGAGCGACCGGAGGAGTCTGGCGTGCACGTCCACGCTTGGTCTGACGCAGGAGCCCTCGTGATCGACGACACGTTTGGGCGAGTGTCGATCGACGGTGAGCAATTGAATCCCGAACAAGTACGCGTTCTGATGGTGCAACAGTCCCTGAGCTTCTTGCGGGACCGCGTGGTCGACCTCGCATGCACCGGATGCGGTACGCCGCACTTTGACGTTGGCCTCGATGGCCTTCGGCCCCATGATCTGCATATCTGCCACCACTGCGGAGCCGAGTTCAAGGGCCGAAGCCGCTACCGCAAGGTCGTATCCAATCCGGCTGTTGCGTTGATTCGGCGGCTGTCCAGCCACACGCCGTAGCTGCAGCCAACGAGGCGATCCGCCCAGGGCGCCGGCGCGTCGGGCAGAATCCACAGATGCCGATACCTCTCACAGCCAGATGGGCCACGAGTCCGCGCTGCGAGGTATTCCGCACCGTCTACCAGGAGGCAGACGCGGGCCGGTATACGAGCTGGAACCAGATCGAAGAGGCGTTCCTGGCATCCATGTCGTCGTTCGACACGTCGATTGCTGCGTCCACGGGGTCTGCCCTGACCGACGACGAGAAGTCCGAGCTCGGCGCTGACCTGCAGAACGGCAAGGGCGACTTCTTCAACGATCTCTTGGTGCTGCTTCTTGAGCGTTGCTCGGGCGTCGACCTGCTGACCACCCGACGCGTCGTGCCCGGCCTCATCGTTCCTCGGCACAACCTCGACGGCGTGTACCCGGCGACGGGCCAGGTCCGCTTCATGCTTGAAGCGAAGATGATGGGGACGCCGAAGCACATCAACAGCCCAAAGCAGAAAGCGATCGGGCGCCCCGGTTCTGCCGACATCGACAAGCGCGTGAAGGAGCTCGCCTTCAAGTCCATCGACCTGAAGGGCGAGTTCAGCCGGCTGCAAACGATGCATGGAACGGCTCCACGGAGTGGCGGTGCTGGCGGTGGCGACTTGACGACGTGGCTCCGATCGGTTGACCCGAAGATCTACTTCTTCATTGCCGTCCGAGTGGTCAGCGATGCAGATTTCGAGCGCACGATGGAGTGGGCATCGACAGCTCAGCAGGTGCTCGACGCGGTCGGCGTTTACTGCTTCGAACCGACAGACGACAGCTTCACCACCTATCGGCGCCGCGATGGCGTCCCGGCAGACCTCCAGCTCGAGCGCGTCCTCTACAAGGCGTGCGTCGACCTGCAATCAGTGAAGGACCGAGCAGCCGACGACGCCTGAGTCGAATCAGCTTGAGACCGAAACGTTTGCGTCGATGCCGTACAGGCGACGAGCCACGGCGCTTGCGCTCACTCGATCGCGAGCCTCAAACGCCCGCCCCAGCTGAGCTTGATCCCGCTTGCTCATTGACTCGATAGCTGGAACGCGAATACGGCGGAGGTATTGCGCCTGGAAGCGGTAACAACCGCCGCGCATCTTGACGCAATAGGTAGCGACGAACAGCTCGGCGATGTCGGAGAGCAGGAGTCCGCCGAGGACCTCGAGGTCCCACTCGTCGGAAGTGATGAAGTAGAGGCCGTGGTGCGGGTAGTGCTCGCCACGGTCCAGCACCGGCTGGATGAACGCCTTCAGCTCCGGGATGACCAACTTCTCTCGATGTTGGAGGCCAGGCTCGACACGATCGATGGTGCGATACCAGCTGCCTGGGTTCTTCCGTGCAACGTGTCGGCCTCGAACATCGGACGACCGAGACTCAAGGTACGTCGCCAAACGTGGATAGTCGTCGAGGTTGACCAGTCGGCCGTCGTCCCAAGGATTGACGAGGTGAGTGCCAGACCAATTCGGTTCACCGGTTGTCGTGTCTCGAGTCATCAGAAGTGGCAGCAGCCGGTCGGACTCGACCAGGTCTGGATCGTCGGTCAGGTAGACCGAGTCGGCTCCGCTCGCAACGCCGATGCCGACGCGGGTGCCAGTCGCCGGATCCTGCAGCGGCGGGAATCGACGCTCGAGATCGGCGACAAGCGCAAGGTTCGCTGGATCGCCCGACGGCCACGACAGCTCGGAGTCGAACCACTCGGGGAGCTTGACCGCAGACATGGCCTTCGTGGAGACGGACTTGCGACGCGAACTCACCCACTTGGTCAGCGACGGCGCATTCGCTTCGCCGAACGCCTTCGTGGCATTGGCGACAACGGCGTTCGACTGCTCGGCCCGACGGATCACGGTGACGGCCGGATAAGCGGAAACCGATTCTTCGAAGGCGTCGACATCATGCATCGACACGATTGCCTCGACGGCATAGCTCGCCGAGACAAGCCGGCGGAGGTCAGCGCCGTACTGGTTGTGCATCCAGCGGTCGGCGACGATGAAGCCGAGCACTCCGTCCGGCTTCAAGATCCGGAGACCCATCTCGATGAAGCCGACGAAGATGTCGCTCCGCCCGCGCATCGTCGGACACGCTCGGCGGTAGGCGGCACTCCGAGCGGTGGGGACGTCCTCGAGTCGGATGTATGGCGGATTGCCGAGAACGAAGTCGGCAGCGTCTTCGCCATGCGAGGTGAGGAGGAAGTCGCCGCAGTGGACGCAATCCGTCGAGATCGACTTGGCCTCGGCATCGCCGAGGCCGGCCTCCACCAGAGCTCCGGCGACAGCCTTCTGAGCAAGTTCTGCGTTCGTTGGGAGAAGGTCAAAAGCTCGGAGTGCTGAACGGATGTCGGTCAGCGGACGCTCGTGGATTCGACAGGATTCGATGAGCCGCTCGGTCATGGGAGCGAGGAAGGCGCCCGAGCCGCACGACGGTTCGACGGCGACCATGCCTCCGAGATCGCGATCGATCGTGAAACCCGAGAGGTCGAGAATCAGATCGACGACCCAGCGGCGGGTGAAGACTTCACCGTGCTCGCCTTGCTCGTCGATCTGGAACACGTGTGGGTCTACTTCCTGCCCCAAGTCGAGGCTCAGTTGTCTTTCTGCGTACCGGCGGACCCCGGACATCGCGTACCTCCAAACTACTCGTCGTGGATTGGGGTCCGCTGGAACCGAGGGTGATCACTTGATGACCATCATGACGGATGGGTGTCGCAGAGTCGCTTGTAGGCGCTACCAGCTCCCCAGAACCGACCGACGAACTAGCATGGGATCGTGAAAGTCGACGTCTGCGTAGTTGGTGCTGGACCCGCAGGAACGTCGACCGCGCTTCACCTCATTCGTGAGGGACTAAGCGTTGCATTGCTCGACCGCGCGACGTTTCCACGCGACAAGTGCTGCGGGGACGGATTGACGAGTCTCGCTCTACGCGAGCTCCGGCGACTTGATGCACTTCCCGATCACCTCAGTTCGTGGCGGACGATCGAACGTGCTGAGGTCGTGTCACCATCCGGGCGAAGGCTCGGGTTAGACCTTCGGCGCCAGCCTCCTATCGCGGCTACCGCTCGCCGCATGGAATTCGATTCGTTCCTCCTTGAGCGTGCTGAGCAGGCCGGAGCAATGGTGCGGACCGGGAGCGGAATCAGCGACATCCGAGTTGACGATTCGTCGGTTCGAATCACCTCCGACGACGCCCGCGTGGTCGTTGCGCGGCACGTAGTCGGAGCTGATGGTGCTCGATCAACCTTACGGAGGCTGCTGACTCAGAACACCGAGCATCGAAATCAACGACATGATCTTCTCGCCATGCGGGCCTACGGCACCGAGCAAGCTGACGTGCGATCTGACGTCCTGCGCGTCTGGTTTCCGCCGGACCTCATTCCCGGATACGTATGGTCGTTCCCTTCCGGCAAGCGTGAGATCAACTTCGGGATCATGGTGAATCGCCGACACTTCGGAAAGACTGGCCAGTTGCGGGCCGTGTGGGACAAACTGTCTGCGGGCTCCTCGGCAATCCCCATCGACCAAGTCCAGAACCCAAAGTCGTGGCCGATTCCGTCAACACTGAGACTGAACCGCCTTTCAGACTCTGGAGCACTCTTTGTCGGCGATGCAGCCGGGCTTGCAGACCCAATGACCGGCGAAGGCATCGGGCAGGCTTTGGTCAGCGGACGGTACGCCGCAGAGTCCATCGCTCGCTCGAAACCGGGTCAACGAGAAGGGGCTGCGGCCGAGTATCGGCGGCGGATCAGTCGCGTTCTCGTCGCCGAACATGAACTATCGGCGAGCCTCGTTCGACCGCTTTCGCACGCCCGACTTCTCGACAAAGGACTCCAGGCCGTAGGCGTGGTGCCTGGAGCCAAATCGTTCTTTGCTCGATGGATGTTCGAAGACGTACGCCGAACGTCGGCCGCCTTGCCTTGCCGTTGGACGGCAGCGGCTTAGGCCAACTGCCATGGCGGAGCGGTTTGAACAGACGCCCAGTCGTCAGGGCGGAATCGGGCGGGCCTGGATTCTCGCTTCAGCAGCCGTGTTGGCGGCACTCGCTTGCGGCAAGCGCAAGAACGTCGAGTCGTCCTGCCACATCTGTTGCGACTGCCGAGCGGACACAGCTAAGTGCGAGTCGGACGCTCCTGATCTTAGCGTTGCCGCTCCGACCCCCGAAGGCGTCGACACCGTTGACGTGAATCAGCTTGGCGCTCTCGGCCCGAACACAACGCGAACTTCCGTCCACGGCCCGAGCAAACCACTCGAGATTCAACAGTTTATGGCGTCATCAGCTCCAAGGATTCTGTCCATTCGGATCCTCAGTTCGCTCGCAAGGCTGCTCACGAGGTCGACTCGGTATCCGCTGAAGCTCGTACACCTTGCTATTGCCGCAGCTGTCCTTTCTGCGATCCCGGCAATTCTGGAAGTCTCCCTTGGCGGAGGCGGCGGTTTCGAGACAATTGGCGATCGCCGATCGGGCATTGCGTTCGTCTACTTCTATGCCCTAACTCTTTTGTGCCTTTGGTCACCTCACTACACGTGGAACCGGCTCACCGAGCTGTCTGCTTCGCTTGACACCGCTATACCCAACCGGGCAGATCGCCTCGATGTCGCAAGCTGGCTAGAGCGTCACTCTCGTCCAATGAGATACTTCCCGCTGTGCCTCATTGTGGGCGTATCTAGCACCGTTGTCTCGGTCGCTTGGCTCGGCCCTGCCTTGGAGCCAGACGTACCGTTCTCCATCGGATCACACGCGGCGATATTTCTCGTCGCCGTATTTGCCTTCGAGAACCTCTTGTGGGTGATGAGGCTTCCTAGGCTGGTTTGGGTTATCTCACGAAAGCGTTTGGATCTCTACTGGCACAACCCAGCTTCGACGCCCGCTATTGATCGACTGACGCGTTTGCTCGGCTCGACGGCTCTACTCGGGCTGCTAGGTGGCGCTTCGATCGGGTTGCCCATCGTCTACGCGTGGTCATTCCTTCGCGCCACATCCGGCGCGGCAATCGTGTGGGTCGCGCCCGTGGCAATGCTTGCCACGTTCCTCCTTACTGGGCTCCTGCCGCAGTACGTCGCATACCAAGCCGTAGCCGAGTCGAGGCGTCGCGCACTCCAAGACCTGATTGGACAGTATCCGGACGTCTCCCTTGCACGGCCCCCACATGACCGGAGCGCTATCGAAGCAGCAAGAATTTGGGCGCTGGTCTACGACGCGCCTTCTTGGGTGTTCCGACGGGAAACCGTCGTTCAGTACGGAGCAGCTCTCTTGGCTACGGCGATCACACTCTTCGTAACGATCGCAATAGGGGCGACGACGTGATCCACCGAGACGACACTGCAGCCCGTTTCGATGGCCTTTTACCAATCGATTCCCAATCCCCGACGAACAGTTGGAGGCCCTACTTGCAGGTGCGGCCGCAGAGCTTGACGGGAGTGTTCCGGCCAGTCGGTGGCAGCCTCAGTGAGGTAGGCGAGGGGTTGTTGCCACTCGGGGTTCTCATTGGCCTTCATGATGTCGACGGACCTGCTTAGCTCGATGTCACCAGCCAGTTCGCCCGCCGCCCATTCGCGCCAGGTCAAGAGAGCACTGTCGAGCTCGGCGAGGCGGTCGAGGCGGATCTCGTTTCCGCTCCAACGGTAGATGGTTCGGAGAGTGCTGATCGACGATTCGCCCCTGTCGATCGCCGCGCGGGAGGCGTCGATCTTCTGTTGTGCCGGAGCGGCGAGGGTTTTCGCTTCGCCGAGTCGCTCGTTTACAAGTCTCAGCTCTTCGTCGGCCCGTTTGGCGTCTCGTCGTGCCGCACGCCGCTTCACACGGCCAGAGCGCTCCAGTCGGCGGTGAGCTGACCACATCTCCTGCTGCGCGTTCTTGACGTCCTGACGCGCCTGATCGAGCGATGGCTGAAACGGCGCCATCGCTCGCTGCGCTGCGAAGAGGTCGACCTTCGCCGCTGCGATGCTCACTCGGGCCCCGTCGACCTCTCGGAGTTCACGATCGACCTCGACGTTCGCCGCCGCGAGTTGATTGGCGACATCAGATTGGAGGTCGGCGAACCACGATGGAATGGGGCAGCGCATCGTTCGCTTCGGCCGGTGCGGCGCAGCAGCTCGTTCCATCTCGGCCAGGAGTCGGCGTTGCCTCGATTCGACAGACCGGTCGCTTACGACCCTCTGTTGGCTGCCCGACGATCCTCCGCATAGCGATAACCATCGAAGGCGCTTAGGACGATCAGTGGACGACCCTACGGAATGGCCAGTCCGAACCCGTTGACCTCGCTGGGGCGCAGTATGCCATCGGTCGGAGCGCCACTGAGTTTGGGATAGAGCATGTCGAAGTCCAGCGTGGTCACGGGCATGATCGTCGACGTGCTGCGTGACTGCTGGGTCAATCGAAAGAGCTGATCTAGGCGGCTCCCCGAGAACACTGCGTCCGCGGCGACGACGGTCAGATTACCGAACCGTTCAGCGAGTTCGCCGATCTGATCGACGAGCGCTCGTAGCTGCTTGGCGTCGAAGGTTGCTTGACCTGTGAGATAGGAGCACGTCACGAATAGGTAGCCGACACCGCTATCAAGCACTTCTGATTCAGACATTTGGTGCTGGTGTTTCACGACATGCATCGCGTCGCCGAGCGGCGCCAGCATCCGTCTGCAGAGCTTCCGGGTCTCGTGGTGATGATCGTTTCCGACGTATCGGATGTCGCCAAAGCCGCTTTCGGCGAATGCGAAGGCAACACTTCCCGCACCACAGCCCACATCGACGATCGTCACGGGTTCCTCACGCCCGACGCCGACGACCACCTCCTGGAGAACTCGGGCAAACGCGTTGATGTGCGACCGTTGATACACCATCGCCTGCCACAGCGCCGCCGCCGGCTCGTCGTCAGCCGACACATTCCCTCGATCGGCAAGTAGTCGTTGCGTCGCGGTGTTCACCGCCTGGTTCCACTGTTCGACCAACGGCGGTTCCGCGATCGGTGCTCTCACGTTCTCGTTGAACTGAGACGACCAGTCGAGCATGGGTCCGAGTTCTAGCCCAGGCAGCGGCCACGCTTCAACTGCCAGGTTGATGATGCTCAACAGCGGGATCATCCGCGGGTCATCTACGCTCCTCACCAGCGACGCGTACACTGACTGAAGGAGGGCGACATGGATAGCCAACTTCAACTTCTGCTCGAAGAGCCGCTCGAAGATTCGGACAACGTCACGCCTGACGGCATGACGTTCACTCCCGGCTACGTGTCGCCTGATGAGGAGCGCGACCTGTTGAACAGCATCGACAATGCGTCTTGGGATGAGAGCATGGCTCGACGGGTTCAGCACTACGGCTGGCGCTACGACTACAAGCAGCGCAAGGTTGAACCGTCGAGTTATCTCGGTCCTCTCCCCGCATTCCTCGGTCCGCTCGTCGACCGGATCAACCAACAATTCGGCTTGCGGGCAGACCAGGCGATCATCAACGAGTACGAACCAGGACAGGGCATCGCCCCACACGTCGACTGCGAGCCGTGCTTCGGTCCAGTCATTGCGATGCTAGGACTTGGCTCTGACGCGCAGATGGATTTCGGGCGCCACGGCGAAACGCTCCCGCTCCTGTTCCAGCGGCGCGGACTGCTCGTCGTCGAAGGCGACGCCCGCCACCACTGGACCCACGGCATCGCCCGCCGCCGAACCGACAAACTGTTCGGCACCCGTCGCGCGCGACGCGTCTCAGTCACCCTCCGACAGATCGTTACCGAGTAAATTCGGCTGAACCGCCTGGTCCGCCTGTACAGGCTGCGCGCTCGGCGTGGCGGCTCGAACGCCCTGATCCAGTCATGCGCAATGTCCGGATACTCCTTGAATTGCAATACCGGTGTTGTGGCGTCAAGGCATCCGCCCTCACGAGCGCTGCCAGTGCGTCGGCGTTACTTACGACCGCAAGGTTAGAAGTCCGCTAGAAGTCGACCCTCAGACGCGAAGAAATCCCTTGCACTGCAAGGGATTTCTCGTGCGCGAGGGGGGACTTGAACCCCCACGCCCTTTCGGACACCAGCACCTGAAGCTGGCGCGTCTGCCATTCCGCCACTCGCGCAAAGTGGACAGCCAAACGCTAGCGGCCGCGCGGCGCGTTCCACACCGCTACGTGGCGGGGTGACGGGACGGGCGGCCAGTACGATCGTGTTCCAGTTATGGGATTGCAGTCAATCGAACGCCGTTTGGAGCGTATGGTCGAGGGCGTGTTCAGACGTTCCCGCGGGTCCATCCGCCCCATCGAGCTCGGTCGACGCCTCGTGCGCGAGATGGACGACAACCGCACGGTCGACGTCAAGGGCCGTCGCATGGTCCCCAACGACTTCACCGTGCTCCTCGCCCCCGCCGACCACTCCAGCTTCAACGACATCGAAGACGCGCTCATCACCGAGCTCTCCGAAGCCGCACGCGAGTACGCCCGCGAAGAGGCGTACCACTTCATCGGCCCGGTCCAGGTGCGGCTCACCGTCGACAACGGACTCAAGAACGGCCGCTTCGGCATCGTCTCGCAGCTCAAGCAGGCCGCCAACGGCGTCGGCGCCGGATCGCTGGTCATGCCGTCGGGCCAGCGCGTCAGCCTCGGCGACCACGTCACCAGCATCGGCCGCCTGCCCGAGTGCACCATCACCCTCGACGACGGCAACGTCAGCCGCGAACACGCCCGCATCGCTCCCGGTGCCGGCGCCTACGTCGTCACCGACCTTGGCTCCACCAACGGCACGCTCGTCAACGGCGTGCGCGTCACCGGCGACCAAAAGTTGTCCGACGGCGACATCGTCAGCTTCGGCTCCACGCACGTCCGCTTCGAGGCGAGTTGACGGTTCGGGCCACCCCGCACCACAACGCATCCGCCATGCAGCTTCACCATTCGGATACCTCACGATGAGCGATCAGGTCCTCAACGTCTTGAAGCTGACGCTGCTCGGCCTCGTCTACCTCTTCTTCGCACGCGTGCTCTGGGCCGTGTGGAGCGAAGTGCGCACACCGCCCGCCCGCCCGGTCGCGCAACCCCAACCCAACGCGCCGGCCAACGGCCCGTCGGCGGCCACCCAACCGATGCAACGCGGCGCCGCACCCGCCCCGGTGCAGGCCACGAGCGCCAGCAAGCAACGCCGCCCCGCGAAGGGCCGTCGGGGCCGCGCCGCCCGCCTCGTCATCCTCGAACCCCGACACCGACGAGGTATGGCGATCGCCCTCACCGGCGAGATCACCCTCGGCCGTGACGAGCAATGCACCATCTCGATCCAAGACGACAGCTACGTTTCACAACTCCACCTCCGCGTGTACGACTACGACGGCCAACCGATGGTCGAGGATCTCGGATCGACCAATGGCACCTTCCACAACGGCAACCGACTGCGCGGCTCCAAACTGCTCCACCAAGGCGACCGCATCCAGGTCGGCACGACCGTGATCGAGGCGCAATGAGCCACTCCTTCTCGAACGGATGTCGCCGTGGCTGAACTGAAGTGGGGCGCCGGAACGCACCCGGGCCAGATCCGCGCCCAGAACGAAGACAACCTGCACGTCGCCGACGGCGTGTTCGTCGTCGCCGACGGCATGGGCGGCCACGAAGCCGGCGAAGTCGCCAGTCACATCGCCGTCGAGCGCATCCGTCAGGCCCTCGAGACCGACGGACACCTCACCGCCGAACAGGTGGTTGCGTCGATCACCGAGGCCAACGGCGACATCTTCCGCGCCGCGATCGCCAACCCCGGTCAGGCCGGCATGGGCACCACGGTCACCGCGATCGCGGTGATCGAAGACCCGATGGCGGGCCGCGGCGCACCCAACATCGACGACAACGACCCGATCGACACCGACCCCGACGGCAACCCGCGCGTCACCCCGGTCGTGCCGCTCGAGCAGCCCGAAGCGTTGGTGCTCGCCAACGTCGGCGACTCGCGCACCTACCTGTTCCGCCACGATCGCCTCCGCCGCGTCACGGTCGACCACAGCTACGTGCAGGAGTTGGTGGCCACCGGCCACATCACCGACGACGAAGCTCGCTATCACCCGCGCCGCAACATCATCACCCGCGCGCTCGGTATCGAACCCGACGTGAAGGTCGACTGGTGGACCCTGCCGCTCATCCGCGGCGACCGGTTCGTGCTGTGCAGCGACGGCCTCGTCGACGAGGTCACCGACGACGAGATCACCGAGACGTTGCGCTCGCATCCCGACCCGCAGGAAGCGGCCGACCGACTGATCCACCTCGCCAACGCGGCAGGCGGGCGCGACAACATCACCGTGGTCGTGGTCGACGTGCTCGACGGCGACGACCCGCCCGACCCGACGCAGGAGATCGACCTCGTCCCCCAGTGGGCCGACGACACGGTGCCGACACCGTTCCCGCCCCCCGTGGTCGGTGAACCGGCGACCCTCGCCGAGCTCGGCGGCGGCGAGGATGCCGACGACGCCACCCCCGGCAAGCGCAGACGACGCCGCGACCGGCGTGCCAACGCGGCCAAGCAGGCTGCGGAGGCAGCAGCCGCACTCGAAGCGCTGAGCCACCCCAGCGACGACGACGCCGACGGCAACACCACCGGCGACGAGTCCGGCGAGTCGAGCGACGCCAAACCCGGCAAGGCGAGGCGGCCTCGTCTCGGCCGCGCCATCGCGATCTTCGTCGTCGTGGCCGCACTGCTCGCCGCAACGGTCGTCCTCGGCGCGTGGGCACGTCGCGGCTACTACGTCGACTTCGACGACGACGGTGATGTGACCGTGTTCCAGGGTCGCCGCGGCGGAGTCCTCTGGATCGACCCGACCGTCGAGAGCGGTGGCCCCTCGCGTGACGACCTCGACGATGCCAGCATCGACCTGGTCGACGAGCACCCGACGTTCTCGTCGCGCACCGATGCCGAAGCGTTCGTCGCCGGCCTCGACCTCGCCGACGAAACCCACGAGACCGACGCCGACGCTCTGACCGACGACGACGTCGACCCGGACGTGACCGACGAGTCCGACACCGACGAGACACCGGCCACCACCGAGGGCTGACCCGACATGTCCGAGACGTTGACGGGTGACCTCGACGTCGAGGTGGTCGAAACCAAGCGCCAAGCGCGGCAGCGCCGCCGCGCCGAACTCGCACTCCCCCGGCGCCGCCGCAACGCCGAGCTCACGCTGATCATCATGGCGGGCCTCATCACCGGCGCCGCCTACACGCTCGCCGCACTCGGCACCAACGCCGAGATCCCGCCGGGCATCGTCGTCTTCGTCGCCTTCCTCCTCGCGCTGCTCGTGTGCGCGCACCTCGTGGTTCGCCTCGTCGCCCGCGGCGCCGACTCCACACTGCTGCCGCTCGTCGCGCTGCTCCACGGCATCGGCTTCGTGATGATCACGCGCCTCGACGACCAGCTCGCCGGCCTCCAGTCGATCTGGAGTCTCGTCGCCATCGCCGTGTTCGTCGCCACGCTGCTGGTCGTCCAACGCGTCAACGACCTCGCCCGATACCGCTGGCTCCTGTTCTTCGGCGGTGCCGGCGCGCTGCTGCTGCCGCTCGTGCCCGGCCTCGGCGCCAACATCAACGGCGCCCGCATCTGGGTGAGCCTCGGGCCGATCAACTTCCAACCAGGTGAGTTCGCCAAGATCGCGCTCGCCATCTTCTTCGCCGCCTACCTCGCCGACAACCGCGAGGTCATCGCGGCACGAACCTGGAAGATCGGCCCCATCCGACTCCCCGAACCGCGCTACATCCTCCCGATCGGCGTGGCGTGGGGCTTCGCCGTGGTGGTGATGGTCGCCGAACGCGACCTCGGCTCCTCACTGCTCTTCTTCACTCTGTTCGTGGTGATGATGTGGGTCGCCACCGAGAAGGTCGCCTACCTCTGGATCGGGCTCATCCTGTTCTCGGGTGCCGCGTACTTCTCGTGGAGCCAGTTCACGCACGTCAAGACTCGCGTCACGATCTGGCGTGACCCGTGGTCGGACTCGCTCGACAAGGGCTACCAGATCGTGCAGTCGCTGTTCGGTCTCGCGGACGGCGGACTCACCGGCACGGGACTCGGACGCGGCAACCCCAACCAGGTGCCCGAAGCGCAGAACGACTTCATCTTCGCGTCGATCGGCGAAGAGCTCGGCCTGATCGGCGCCACCGCGATCCTGATGTCGTACCTCCTCATCGTCGGCGCCGGGTTGCGCACCGCGCTGCGCACCGACCGCACGTTCGAGAAGCTGCTCGCCGTCGGCCTCACCACGATCGTCGGCGTCCAGGCGTTCATCATCATCGGCGGCGTCATCAAGGTCGTACCGCTCACCGGCATCACCCTCCCGTACGTCAGCTACGGCGGCTCGTCGCTCATCGCCAACTACATCCTGCTCGCACTGCTGATCCGCGTGTCGGACTCCTCCGCGCGCCGTCTCGGCGAGATGCCCGACGAGCCCACCACCGGCGAGCGATGGGCGGCGTGGCGGCTCCGTCGCCGCGTCCGCAAGGGCGAACTGCACCCCGGCGAAGTGGTCAACGCATGATCCGCCACGCGCACCCGGGCGCCCGCATCATTCGGTGTCTGACACCCGATGATTTTCGGGTCGGGGGGATCTGGTGAACCGGCAGATTCGACAGCTCGCAGTCGGGTTGATGGCGTGCTACCTCGTGTTGTTCGTGGCGCTCAACTACTGGCAGGTCGGCCAGGAGGAGGAGCTCAACGCCAACGTCGAGAACACGCGCGCCGTGCGACGCGAGTTCAACAAGCCGCGCGGGCCGATCGTCACCGCCGACGGCGTGGTCGCCGCGCACTCGATCGAGACCCCGCAGGCCGATGGCAGCGTCCAACGACGCCGCGAATACCCGACCGGCGACCTGCTCGCGCACGCCACCGGGTACTTCACGTTGAGCTTCGGGGCGACCCAGGTCGAACGCCTCTACGGCGACGTGCTCACCGGGTCGACCACCGAGCAGCAGGTGCGCAGCCTCGGCGACCTACTCTCCACAGAGGTCGACAACAGCGGGTCGGTGCAGTTGGCATTGCGCCACGACCTCCAACAGGTCGCGAAGTTCGCGCTGGGCGGACGGACCGGATCGGTGGCCGTGATCGAGGTCGAGACCGGCGCGGTACGCGCGCTCTGGTCGAACCCGAGCTACGACCCGTCGACCTTCGTCAACGAGCCGTTCAGCGAAGCGCAGGAGACGATCATCGCGCTGCAAGACGCCGACGACGACCCGCTGCTCTCGGCCGCCTACCAGCAGCGCTTCATGCCGGGCTCGACCTTCAAGGTCATCACCACCGGCATCGGCCTCGAAGCCGGCGTCATCGGCCTCGACTCCGAGTTCGCTCGCGAAACCGAGTGGGTGCCGCCGCAGACCGACGACCCGATCCAGAACTACCGCGGCTCGCAATGCGGCGGCGATCTCGCCGAAGTGTTCCGGCGCAGCTGCAACATCCCGTTCGCCCAGATCGCCGTCGAACTCGGCCCCGACGGGATGATCGCGGGCACCGACGCGTGGGGGCTCGACGCAGAACTCCCGATCGATCTGCCTCGCCCGGCGGCGAGCACGTTCGGCAACACCGACGACCTCGACCAGCAACTGCCGCTGCTCGCCATCCGTGGCTTCGGCCAGAACGAAGACCAGATGGTGCCGCTACACATGGCGATGGTGGCGGCCACGGTCGCCAACGGCGGCCAGATGATGGAGCCCTACGTCGTCGAGGCGACGTACGACCATCAGGGTCGTGTGCTCGATCAGACCGAGCCGTCGGTGTGGAAGACGCCCATCTCGGCACAGACGGCAGCGACCCTCACCCAACTGATGACCGGCGTGACCGAAGGCGACCGCGGCACCGCCCGCAGCGTCACGCTCGACGGCGGCGTGCGTTTCGCGGCCAAGACCGGCACGGCCGAACTCGGCATCGTCGACAACCCCGACCTCGTCCACGCCTGGATGATCGCGTTCGCTCCGCTCGAGGCACCGAAGTACGCCGTGGCCGTCGTGCTCAACGACCTCGAGTCGACGCAGGCCGACGCCGCAACCGGTGGCCGCGAAGCCGGCCCCGTCGTCAAAGGCGTGCTCGACTATCTGCTCACCGGTCCCGGCGCGAACGTGGTGCTCGACTGATGCGCCCCACCACCCGGGTGTTTGCGTCACCATCCCACCCCTTCGGGTGTTTCGCGACCCCCTGTGGGCACGGAAACACCCGAGACCGGCGGCGGGCCACGAAAACACCCGACTGGGGTCGAGGTTGGAGCGAACAGGGCTGCAGCGGTCGGGCCGATAACCTCGTTCGACGGCTCACACGGCCGCCGATCGCGACCAACGCGGCGGCTGTCGCGAGAAGAGCAACGACGGAACTGTGACGAACCAAGGCGAAGCAACGGTCATCAACGACCGCTACGAGGTACACAAGCGCATCGGGCGCGGCGGCATGGCCGACGTGTTCTCCGCGCGCGACCTCCTGCTCGATCGCCAGGTCGCCATCAAGGTCCTGTTCCCCGAGTTCGCCACCGACGAGAACTTCGTCGAACGGTTCCGCCGCGAAGCGCAGTCGGCGGCCAACCTGTCGCACCCCAACATCGTCAACGTCTACGACTGGGGCAAGTACGAAGGCACCTACTTCATCGCGATGGAGGAAGTGAAGGGCCGCACCCTCGCCGACGTGTTGAAGTCGAACCGCCAGCTCACGTCGAAGCAGGCCGCCGAGATCGCGAGTGAAGTCGCGGCGGCGCTCGGGTTCGCCCACGAGAAAGACGTGGCGCACCGAGACATCAAGCCGGCCAACATCCTCATCGGCTCCAACGGCCAGGTGAAGGTCGCCGACTTCGGCATCGCCCGAGCCATGAACGCACCGACCGAGGCCAACCTCACGCAGGCCGGGTCGGTCATGGGCACGGCAACCTACTTCTCGCCCGAGCAGGCGCAAGGCGCTCAACCCGACCCTCGCAGCGATCTCTATTCGCTCGGGATCGTCATGTACGAGATGGTCGCCGGGCGGGCACCGTTCACCGGCGACAACCCGGTCAGCATCGCCTACAAGCAGGTCCACGATCTGCCGCAGCCGCTGGTGCAGATCGTCGCCGATGTTCCGAAGCCGTACGAGGCGATCGTCGCCAAGCTGCTCGCGAAGGACCCCAAGCTGCGCTACCCGAGCGCCGGGGCGCTGCGTGACGACCTCCGACGGTTCCGCAACGACGAACCGGTGCAGGCGCTCGTCGCCGCGGTCACCGCCAAGGCTCGACCCAACGGTCAGGCAGGTCGCGGTGCGGCCGCGACCGGCGCGGTTCCGCAGTCGGCCCCGCCCACCGCGGTCAACCCGCTCGACCCGGCCGCAGCGGCCACCACGATGAACCCGGTGCATCCGCAGGCGTCGGCGGTTCCGTCGACCGGGATGTACGAGGCGGGCTACCCGACGGGCGCCTCGACCGAAGCCGCGTACTACGACGCGGGCGGCTCGCGCACCGGGTGGTACGCGCTCGCTGCGTTCGTCGCACTCGTCGCACTCGCCATCGGCGGTGTCCTGCTGTTCCAGGCACTGAGCTCGCCCGAGGAGACCGCCGAACCATCGCAGTTCGAACTCGCCGACTACGTCGGTCGGTCGCGCGAAGACGTCGTCGCCGAACTCACCGCGCTCAAACTCAACTTCGAGACCATCGCCGAGGAGAACGCGGCGGTGCAGGTCGGCTTCGTGCACCGCACCGAGCCGCCCGCCGGCGAGATCGTGCTCGAGGCACAGCAGATCCTCGTCTACTTCAACCCCGACCCGCAGTTGCGTCCGATCCCGCAGGTGGTCGGCATCTCGCTCGAAGACGCGATGGAGCGCATCGAAGCCGACGGGTTCGACGTCGGCACGATCACCAACGAACAGACCGACAGCCGCGAAGAGAACACGGTGCTCGCCTCCGATCCCGAAGCGGGCACGCCGGTCAAGGAGGGCACCGTCGTCGACCTCGTCGTCGCGGCACCGCCCGACAGCCTCCAGATTCCCGGGTTCATCGTCGGCCAGACCCAGTCCGATGCGATCACGGTGCTCGAGAACGAGCCGTACAACTTCGAGGTCACCGTCGCCGAGGTCACGAGCGAGTCGATTCCTGCGGGTCAGGTCATCTCGATCGCACCCGGCCCGGGCGCGCTGGCACCGAAGGGCGGCCCGGTCACGATCACCGTGTCGATCGGTCCGCCTCCCGTCACGGTCACGGCGGTCGAAGGGCTCACCGCCGGCCAGGCAACCAACAGCCTCCGCAATGCCGGGCTCGAGGTCGTGATCGTCAATCAGGAAGTTCGAGCGGGCAGTTCCGACGACGGTCGGGTCATCTCGCAAGACATCGATGCCGGCACGCAGGTACCGCGCGGCACCACCATCACCCTCACGGTCGGTCGCTCGCTCGAGATCGCCACCACGATCCCGCCGACGCTGCCGCCCACCACCACGGCACCGACCACCACGGTGGTCACCACCACCGCCGCGCCCACCACCGCGGCGCCCACCACGGCGGCACCCACGACCGCCGCTCCGACCACGGCGGCTCCGACCACCGCGGCACCCACGACCGCGGCGCCGTAGCGGGCCGTCCGCCGTAGCCGCGGGCCGTCGATGGTGGGGGAATCCCCACCTCCGATCGGCCAGCGCGCTCCATCGCATCGAGCAGACCGTTCCGCGCACGATCGGTGCATGGAACGAACACCTCTCATCTCGGCCCGCGATCTCACCCGTCGATGGGGGTCGGGCGACAGTGCACAACTCGGCGTCGACCAGGTCGACCTCTCGATCGGCCACGGCGAACTCGTCGCGATCACCGGACCCTCGGGTTCGGGCAAGTCGACGCTCGGCGCGCTGATCGCCGGCATCGATCAGCCGACCTCCGGGTCGCTCGTGGTCGATGGAGAACGCATCGACCAGATGCGCAACGACGCGCTCGCACGCTGGCGCGGACGCACGGTCGGCATCGTCTTCCAGGACTTCCACCTGCTGCCGACGCTGACCGCCGTCGAGAACGTCGAGTTGGCGCTGAAGCTGAGCGGCACGAAGATCGGTCGGCGCGAACGGCTGCATCGCAGCGCGCAGATGCTGTGCGCCGTCGGGTTGGGCCAGAAGACGAAACGCCTCCCGAGCCAGCTGAGCGGTGGCGAACAGCAACGGGTCGCCGTGGCGCGAGCGATCGTGACCCGCCCGAAGCTCATCGTCGCCGACGAACCCACCGGCAGCCTCGACCGAGCCGCGGGCGAACAGATCGCGGCGCTGCTCACTCGCGAGGCACACGACGGGACGACGGTCGTGATGATCACGCACGACGAGGCGATCGCCGATGGCGCCGACCGACGCATCGGCATGGTCGATGGTCGGGTCACGATGCACACCGCATCGGGCGTCGACCTCCTGCTGGCGCCGCTGGTCCAGCCGGGCGCGCACCCCACCGACGCGCCGGCTGCCCTCGCAGGATCGGGCGCACGATGATCCGGCGACTGTTCCGAACCGTGCGGCGCTCGCCGGGCCGCATCCTCACCAGCGTCTTCGCGCTGGCACTCGCGGTGGCGGCGATCGGCGTGTTCGCCATCCCGACGGTGGCGACGAGTTCGCTGCGCGACGCGGCCGAACGCGACGGCGTCGCCAACATCATCGCCGGCACCACCGACACCGGAGCGGTGCCCGTAGCCGACCTGCTCGCCACCGTCGACAACGTCGATCACGTCGAACCGCAGATCGTGATCGAAGCACCGCTCGTCGACGGCGGCGCCGTCACCGTGGTCGGGCTCGACCTCGGCCGCCAACAGATCGACATCGTCCGAGCCACGAGCGGAGAACTCCCCGACCGCCCGTCGGAGGCGATCGTCGCCGAAGGCAGCGCTGCCATCGGCGACGTGGTCGACGTCATCGGAGTCGACGGCGACGTCGCGTCGTTCGAGGTCGTCGGTCTGGGAGGAACCAGCTTCTTCGTCGACTCCGACGTGCTGTTCACCACGCTCGACGGCGCCCGCGACGTGAGCACGCTCACCGGCATCAACCGTGTGGCGATGTCGACCGTCGACACCGACTCGGCATCGCTGAGCGCCACGGTCGACGACGTGCGGACCGCACTCGCAGCGGAGGGCATCGCGCTCACCCACTTGCCCGAGACGATCCCCGACGGGATCCACCCGGTCGAAGCGGAGATCGAGCAGATCAGCATGCTGATCGGCCTCCTCGGCATCGTCGCCGGGCTGGTCGGCCTCGTCTTACTGGCCTCCACGACCAACACGCTCGTCATCGAACGCACCCGGGAAGTCGCGATCATGCGTGCGCTCGGGTCGCCCCCGCGAGCGCTGCGGCGCCGGCTCCGTCGCTTGGCGCTCGGTATCGCCGCCGCAGCCGTCGTGCTCGGCGTGCCGCTCGGCGTCGTGCTGTCGAACGTGATCGCCAGGTTGGTGCTCCAGGAGTTCGTCGGTCTCACCCCCGGCATCGCCGTGTCGGTTCCGGTGATGGTGGCGAGCGCCGCCTTCGCGCTCGTCGGTGCTCGGCTCGTCGCGGCGCGGGCCGCGCGTCGCGTCACCAAGCTGCCCCTCGCGACCGCACTCCGCGATCGCAATGGTTCACCGTTCGGCCGCCGGGCGAGCGAGCGCATCGCGGCTCGGGTCCCGCTCGGCGGACTGCTGAGTCGTTCGGCGCTCCGCAACGGGGTGCAACGGCGAGCCCGGTCGCTGGCGATCGCCACGCAGATCGGCGCGGCCGTCGCCGCGCTCATGATCGTCAGCTCGATGGCGACCACGATCACCGACTTCAACGACGCCGAACTGGAGCCGTGGCGCTGGTCGACGGTGACCTCGGTCGCCGGCCCCGGCCTCGACATCGACCCGCGTGTGGTCGACGGCGACCCCACCAGCGAACCGGGCATCGTCGTCGGGGCCAGCGCCTTCGACTGGGAGATCGACGTCTTCGGTTTCGTCGCCGACACCGAGATGGTCGATCGTGACGTGCGCAGCGGCCGCTGGTTCGAGGCCGCCGACGAAGCGGTCGTCTCGGCCGGGTTCGCCGAACACCTCGACCTCGAACTCGGCGACGAGATCGACGTGCTCCTCGCATCGGGAACCCATCGATACGAGATCAGCGGGCTCCACCCCAACCGCGGACGCGAGATCTACGTCGACATCGACGAACTCGCGAGCGACCTCGGTGGCCCCGGCCTCGTCAACCGCATCTACTCGTCGGCGCCCGGCGGGGCTTCGGAGCTGCCCGACCTGGGACTCGGCGGCGTCGTCGAGGTCACGTACTTCGACGAGCTGACCGCCGACGACACCGGCCGCAACGCGGTGCTGCTGATCTTCGGCGCCATCGGTCTCGTCGTCGTCTCGGTCGCCGGACTCGCGGTCGCCTCCGGTCTTGCGGTGAGCCTGTACGAACGCCGGCACGAGTTCGCCGCGCTGCAGGCGATCGGCGGCCGCCGCCGTCACGTGTTCCGGCTCGTCATCGCCGAACTCGGAGCACTCCTCGTCGGCGGGCTGGCCATCGGCCTCGTCGGCGGCTACTTCGGCGGGCGGGCGATCGCCCGATCGTTCGAGGTGTCGAACGCGGTCGAGATCGGCTTCACCTTCGCCCGCGGGGTGATCCCCGTCGTGGTGGCGGTGGTGGCGATCGGATCGATGCTGCTCGCCCTCACCATGGTGCGGACCGCCACCCGACGACCGGTGGCGCTCACGCTCCGGGGCAGCGCGTGATCACAGCTGGAGCGGGGAGCAGCTCGTCGTCGACGCCGTCCGAACACGTCGTGCGATCGAAGTGCGATGATGAGTCGGTGGACGCAATCGGTGACGAGACCTCGGCTCCACTCGCGTCGGCACCAGCCGGCCGTGCCGATCCCTCGCGTCGACAGCTCGACCCACCGCGAGCCGACGATCGCCCCGTCGACAACCGTGTTAGCCAGAACCGTGCTGCCGAGAACCGGCATGCCGAGAACCGTGCGAACCCGATCACCGGCAAGGGGATCGAGTGGCCGTTCGACACCCTGCCCGAAGCGATCGAGTGGTGGTACCGGCCGGTGCTCGAAGCACAGTCGTGGCTGGCGCTGGCGTACCTCTTCGTCGGACTCGTCCTCGGGCCGGTCTTCTTCGCGCTCACCGTGGCCACGGTCGCCACCACCTCGGCGCTCATGGCCGTTGGCATCGGTCTTCTGCTCGTCGTCCCCGCGTTTGCGTTCGTCGACGCGCTCACCGCAGTCCACCGTCATCTCGCCTCGTGGGTCAGCAACACCGTCCCTGCCCGACGTCTCGACCCGTCGAGCGGACTGGGATGGTCGGCGATCAGCACCCGGCTCCACGACGCCAACCGGTGGCGACAGGTGTCGTTCCTGCTCGTGTCGCTAGTGAGCGGCCCCGTCTTCTTCGTCATCGGCTTCCTGCCGTGGAGCCTGCTGCTCGGTGGCCCCTTCGGGTTCGGATCGTTCTCGATCGGTCGGCTCCTCGCCAGTGCCGCGTTGCTCGGAGTGGGGCCGCGCTTCACTCGGTTCGTCGCCGACGTCGCCGTGTCGTTCTCGGCGTGGTTTCTCGGCCCCGACCCGAGTGAACGCCTCGAAGAACGTGTGGAGGAGCTGTCGACGCAACGCGAGCAGATCCTCGACGCCGTGGCGGCCGAGCGACGCCGCATCGAACGCAACCTCCACGACGGCGTGCAACAACAACTCGTCGCGCTGGGCATCGACATCGGTCGGGCGCACGCACGACTCGACGCCGACCCCGAGGGAGCCAAGGAACTGCTGGGCGAGGCCCGCGACAAGGTGCGCGGGTCGATCGGTGAGCTGCGGCTGATCGGCCGTGGCCTGCACCCGGCGGTGCTGTCGGACCGGGGGCTCGACGCCGCCTTGTCGGCCGTCGTCGCCAACGCACCCATTCCGATCTCGGTCGACGTGGCCACCACCCACGAACTCCCCACCGACGTCGCCGAGACCAGCTACTACGTCGTCAACGAAGCGGTCGCCAACGTCCTCAAGCACGCGCGAGCACGCACCGCGTCGGTGCGCGTGCACGACGAACCCGGTCTGCTGCCGGCCATCCGGATCGTCGTGCACGACGACGGCCGAGGAGGTGCCGACGCCACACGTTCATCGGGGAGTGGCCTGGCCGGCATCGCCGCTCGGGTCACCGGGGTCGACGGAGTGTTCGAGGTGGACTCCCCGACCGGCGGACCCACCACACTGACCGCCGTGATTCCCATCCGGCGGCCACGACTCACCGACGCACCCGCCACCGACACGCTTTCACGGCGACCAGACGCACCAGAAGGACCCTCCGCATGACCGACCCCATCCGCGCTGTCGTCGCCGACGACTCGGTGCTCCTGCGCGACGGCGTCGTGCGATTGCTCGGCGACGGCGACATCGACGTGGTCGCCGCCGTGGGCAACGCGAGCGACCTCCTCGACGCGGTGACCGAGCACGCTCCCGACATCGCCCTCGTCGACGTGCGCATGCCGCCCACGCACACCGACGAAGGCATCCGGGCGGCGCTCGCGATCAGAGCCCAACACCCGAAGGTCGCCGTACTCGTGCTGTCGCAGTACGTCGAGGAGCGGTACGCGGCCGACCTCCTCACCGGCGACACCACGGGCGTCGGCTATCTGCTCAAGGATCGCGTCGTCGACGTCGAGGACTTCATCGTCGCCGTTCGCCGCGTCGCTGGAGGCGGGAGCGCGGTCGACGCCGATGTGGTTCGTCAACTGCTGGGGCGATCCGGACGCCACGAAGAACTCGACCGGTTGACACCGCGCGAACTCGAAGTGCTCGGGCTCATGGCCGAAGGGCTGTCGAACTCCGGCATCGCCGAGCGGTTGGTGGTGTCGCTGGGCGCCATCGAGAAGCACATCACCAACGTGTTCACCAAGCTCGACCTCGCTCACGAAGAGCACGCCCACAAGCGCGTCCTCGCCGTGCTGCACTACCTCGGCGACCGCTGAGCCCACGGCCCAGACGCCACCGACCGCAGCGTGACGACCAGAGCGTGCCGGTGGGCGTGACGGTCAGAGCGTGCCGGTCAGGCCGGTGCGTTGGAGCCGAGGCGCGTCAGCCAGGTGCGCAGCAGGTCGTGTCCGGCGGCGGTGAGAATGCTCTCCGGGTGGAACTGCACACCCTCGACGTCGAGGTCGCGATGTCGCACGCCCATGATGACGCCGTCGTGACTGCGTGCCGTCACTTCGAGGACGTCGGGGATCGAGTCGGGTGCGAGCGTGAGCGAGTGGTACCGCGTGGCCGTCAGCGGCGACGGAAGTCCAGCGAACACACCGACGTCGCCGTGCTCGATCTGCGAGGTCTTGCCGTGCATCAACTCGGGCGCACCGACGACGTCGGCTCCGTACACGTGACCGATCGCCTGATGTCCGAGGCACACGCCGAGCACCGGTGTGCCGTTCGCGGCGAACGCGCCGATGGCATCGCAGATGATGCCGCTCGTCTCGGGTCGCCCCGGCCCGGGTGACAGGAGCACACCATCGGGGGCCATCGCGAGGGCTTCGTCGACGGTGACCTCGTCGTTACGCACCACGATCGGCTCCGCTCCGAGTTCGCCGAGGTACTGGACGAGGTTGTAGACGAAGCTGTCGTAGGAGTCGATGACGAGCACGCGCATCGGGCAAGTCTGCCTGATGTCGGCCGCCGCGTCGCGAGCGATTCGCGGATTCGGCGCGACGCGCTGGCGGCATCGCGTCGTCCGGCTCGGGCCGCGATCGAGCGACAGTCTCTGGTTCGTGATGCTTTGGGCTACGATGCCTGACTGATGGCACCCCCGAAGCGAAAGACCGGTGGCGGACGAGTCACCCCGAAGGGGACGCAGCCCGGCAACAGCCGCGTGACCGCGCCCAAGTCCGACGACGCACCTGCGGTCGCGGCGTCATCGCGCTACACCCCGAAGACCTCCCGTCGGCAGCTGATCCCGCCGAACTGGATCCCGATCATCATGGTCGCGCTGCTCGTCGGCGGCGGCTTGATGATCATGGCTCGGTACCTCATCTGGACCGGGTCGAACATCCCCACGCTGATCGGGCTCGTGGCGATTCTCGGTGGCCTGTGGGCCGCCACGAAGTGGGAATGATTTCCCGCTCGCTCACTCGTTGAGCACACGATCTCCCACTCTGTGGGAAACCCCTGTTCACCGAGTTCTCACTCGCGCTTCCTTGTCCACACTCCTGTGGACAACTCAGTCGTAGAGCGGCGCGACTTCGGTCATTTCCTCGAGGCAGTGCTTCGGCGGCGGTGGGTCCTCGTCGGGGGCCATGGTCATTCTGAGCTCTACGCCACATACGTCACAGCGATAATTGCGCTTGACCTTGCGGAGCTCACCGGTCGGCGGAGGCTCGGGAGGAAGTTGTGTCATGCTCCGTAGCATCCCGATTCCACTTTTCCACAGAACGACGCCGAAAAGCAGCCCGCAGCCAACCCAGAGAACGGTCGAAGCAGCAGGCATGACCGCAGCGTACCGCCGCCCTTCCCCCCGATCGCCCCACGGCGATGCCGCCATGCAGACGCTGCGGCAACGAACCCGGATTCTGACGTCAGCTTGCTGAGCGGTGTTCAGATCTTCTTCCCGCAAGGCGCATCGCGAGGAGGAGTACTGGCCGTACACGACGAGCTCACGGAACGCAGCGAGAAGGAGATCTGGCGCCGCTCAGGCCAGGCGTTCGATGATGAGGGCGTTGGCCATGCCGCCGCCTTCGCACATGACTTGGAGGCCGTAGCGCCCACCGGTGCGTTCGAGTTCGTTGAGCAGTGTGGAGGTGAGTCGAGCGCCCGACGCTCCGAGCGGGTGTCCGAGCGCGATGGCCCCACCGTTGACGTTGACGCGGTCGATCAGGTCGGGGTCGTCGCCACCGAGTTCGCGCAGCCAGACGAGCACCGCGGAGGCAAACGCTTCGTTGACCTCGAACAGGTCGATGTCGTCGAGTGTGAGACCCGAGCGTTCGAGCACGCGTCGCGTCGCCGGGATGTTCGCGGTGAGCATGAGCCGCGGGTCGTCGCCGACCACCGCGAAGTCGACGATCCGGGCACGCGCCGTGAGCCCGAGTTCGTCGGCGCGATCGGCCGACATGACCAAGACCGAGGCGGCACCGTCGGTGATCTGCGACGAGTTGCCGGCGGTCATCCGACCGCCTTCGGCCTCCGACCGAAACGAGGGCTTGAGGCGTGACAGTTCGTCGAGCGACGTGTCGCGCAGACCGCCGTCACGGAGCACGGCGCCGCCGTCGGCGCCCGACACCGAGATGATCTCGTTCTCGAACCGGCCTTCTTCCGACGCCTGTCGTGCGAGCTGCTGACTGCGCAGGCCGTACTCGTCGAGGTCGCGGCGACTGAAGCCCCATTCGTCGGCGATCAACTCGGCCGCGATGCCCTGCGACACGAGACCACCTCGGTCGGCGTACCGCGCGCTGACCGACGGGCCGAAGGGGAAGCCGTACTTTCCGTCGGCCGTCGTCGCCCCCATCGGGATGCGCGTCATCGCCTCCACCCCACCGGCGACCACGACGTCGTAGGCGCCGGCCATCACGCCCTGGGCGGCGAAGTGGAGTGCCTGCTGACTCGAACCGCACTGACGATCGACCGTCGTGCCCGGGATGTGCTCGGGCCATTCGGCGGCGAGGATGGCGTTGCGGGCGATGTTGATCGACTGCTCGCCGACCTGCATCACACAGCCGAGGATGACGTCGTCGATGATCTCGGGGTCGATGCCCGTCCGGTCGACGAGCGCGACCATGGTCTCCGCGACGAGATCGACCGGATGCCAATGCGAGAGCGATCCGTCTCGCGCCCCGAAGGGTGTTCGTACGGCGTCGACAATGACGGCGTCGCGCATCGAGCGCTGGTGAGTCGGCATCTTCCTTCGATCCAATCGGTCCGGATCGGCGCCCCCACGTCGATCCATCCGTCAGTCTTGACGAGCGCACCCCGTCTGCCCAAACCGTGGGAGCAGAACCTCGCCCACGCCGACGGCTGTTGGGCGTCAGTCGTCGACGGGCTCGGACCGATCGGGGGTGTGCAACGGTGCCAGCAAGCCGAGCAGGTGGTGTACCGACGCGATCTCGTCGTCGTCGAGGTGCACGGCGAAGTTCGCCTGGACCGCGCGCCGGTACGTCACGCTCATCTCCCGCCAGAGGCGACGGCCCGTACGGGTCAGCTCGATCTCGATCGCTCGGCGGTCGTCACGATCGGCGCGGGTCCGAGCGATCCAGCCTTCTTCTTCCAGACGGTCCATCCGGCGGCTCAGGCTCGACGGGGGAAGGCGGAGGTCGTCGGCGACCGCTTGCGGACGGGCCGAACCACCCGCCCGTTGCAGCGACCCGAGGACGTCGTACCAGCCGAGCGGAATGTCCCAATCGGCGCGCAGGGCGTCGTCGATCGCTCGCTCGATCTGGCTCGTCAGCGTCTGCAGCTCGCGCCAGGCTTCGATGCGGTGTCCGTCGAGACGGGCCATGATCGATCAGCTCCAGGCGCCAGCGCTCGCCGCTCGTCCGGTCAGCCCGTGGCGCGGATGGCCGACGCGAACGCCGACACCGCTTCGTTGATGTCGTCGGACGTGGCGATGAGCGGCGGGATCCAACGGATCGTCCGATTGCGCGTGCCGGCGGTCATCAGGATCAGCTTGTTCTCGGTGAGGCAGTGCTCGACGATGGCCTGCGCTCGTTCGGCGGTGTCGAACTCCGTCGCCACCATCAGGCCGCGTCCTCGCACGTGGAGGAGTGCCTGGTCGAGTTGCTGCAGATCGCGGAGCGCATCGATGAGCTGGTCACCGCGTGACTTGACGTTGTCGAGGAATCCCGGCTCGGTGAGCACTTCGATCGTGGCGAGCGCAGCGGCACACCCGAGCGGGTTGCCGTTGGACGACCCGCTGTGGCTGCCGGTTCGCCACTGGTCGTCGAGTTCGCGCCGAGTGCCGAACGCCGCGAACGGGAAGCCCGACGCGATGCCCTTCGCCATGCAGAGGATGTCGGGGACGACACCGAGCGATTCGATCGCGAACATGCGACCGGTGCGTCCGAATCCGCTCTGCGTCTCGTCGGCGACGAACAGGATGCCGTTGGCGGCGCACCGTTCAGCCAGCCCTTCGATGAACACCTTCGGCGTGGGGATGTAGCCGCGCTCGCCGATGACGGGCTCGATGACCATCGCAGCGACCTCACTGGCCGGGGTCTGGGTGGCGAAGATGCGGTCGAGTGCACGGAGCGCCCGCGAGACCTCGGCCTCCTGGTCGGAAGCGTGCGGATCGGGGAACGGCGCGATCAACACGCCGGCCGGCAGCGGTCCGTATCCCTCACGATCGATCGCCCGGCTGCTCGACATCGCCATCGTGTAGTGGGTGCGGCCGTGGAAGGCCCCGTCGAACACCACCACGTTGCGACGGCCCGTCGCGTGCTTCGCGAGCTTGACGGCCGCCTCGAGCACCGCGTCGCTCGACGAGTCGAAATAGAAGGTGTCGAGGCCGTCGGGGGTGATCTCGGCGAGCTTCGTCGCCAACGGATCGAGCAGGTCGTGGCGGTACACGTTGATCTGGGCGTGCACGATCTTGGCAGCCTGCTCGGAGATCGCCTGCACGACCTTCGGATGGGCGTGGCCGGTCGACGCCGCTGCGATGCCGGACGTGAAGTCGAGGTACTCGTTGCCGTTCGTGTCGACGACGCGGCAACCGATGCCGCGTTCGATCTGCAGATCGGTGACCTTCGACCACACTCCGGACAGATGTGAACCGGGGGAGCTCATCCCAAGAGCCTATGAGGTGCCTCTGACCGAACCGAGGGACGGTCCCCGGCCAACCTGGTTACATCGCTCCCGGAGCGATGTAACCAGGTTGGGGGATTCGGGGTCAGAACGCGGCGGCCAAGACCTCGTCGTAGGTCGATGCGAGATGGAAGGTCATCTCGTTGCGCACCGACTCGGGCACATCGTCGATGTCGGGACCGTTGCGCTTGGGCAACACGACTTCGGTGAGGCCCATCCGGTGCGCGGCCAGCACCTTCTGCTTCACGCCGCCGATCGGCAGGACCTGGCCCTGCAACGTGATCTCGCCGGTCATCCCGACCGTCGACTTGACCGACCGATCGGTGAGCAGCGAGACGAGCGCCGTCGTCATCGTGATGCCCGCCGACGGGCCGTCCTTCGGCACCGCTCCCGCCGGGACGTGGATGTGGAACCGACGGCGCAACGCGTCGTCGTCGAGGCCCAGCTCGGTGGCGTGGCTACGGACGTAGTTGAGCGCGATCTGTGCCGACTCCTTCATGACGTCGCCGAGCTGACCGGTGAGGGTGAGGCCGGGTTCGGCGTCGGCTCCGGTCGGGAACGCGGTCGTCTCGATGAACAGCACGTCGCCGCCGACACCGGTGACCGCGAGACCGGTGGCGATGCCCGGCTCGGAGGTGCGCTCCGGGATCTCATCGTCGACCTTCGGCCGGCCGAGCCAGTCGCTCAGATGCTCGTTGTCGATCTCGACCGGCGTCTCGGTGCCCGTGGCGACCTTCGAGGTGACCTTGCGGACGAGTCGCCCGAGCTCTCGTTCGAGTGAACGAACGCCGGCCTCTCGCGTGTAGCCACGGATCACCGAGCCGATGAGCTCGTCGTCGACGACCAACTCGCCCTCGGTCAGACCCGCCCGCTCGATCTGACGAGGCAACAGGTACCGGTTGGCGATGTACAGCTTCTCGGCCTCGGTGTAGCCGTCGAGCTGCACGAGATCCATGCGGTCGAGCAGCGGCGCCGGAATGGTGTCGGCGACGTTGGCCGTCGCGATGAACACCACCTCCGACAGGTCGAGATCGACCTCGAGGTAGTGGTCACGGAAGGTGTGGTTCTGGGCCGGGTCGAGCACTTCGAGCAGAGCGGCAGTCGGATCTCCCGACCATCCACCCGCGGTGAGCTTGTCGACCTCGTCGAGCAGGATGACCGGATTCATGGTGCCGGCCTCCTGCAGCGCCCGGACGATACGACCCGGCTGCGACCCGACGTAGGTACGACGGTGCCCGCGGATCTCCGCTTCGTCACGAACACCACCGAGCGCGACACGCACGAACTCGCGACCCATCGCCCGAGCGATCGACTCACCGAGCGATGTCTTGCCCACACCGGGAGGCCCGACCAGCGTGATGACATTGCCCTCGCCGCGTTGATTGTCACGGCCTGACGGCTTGCTGCTGCCACCCGAATCTGGACGGCCGTGACCCGAGGCTTGGTCGCTGGCGCCGTCATGATCGTCACGGCCTGACGTCGGGCTACTGCCATCCGAATCTGGACGGCCGTGACCCGAGGCTTGGTCGCTGGCGCTCCCGGCGCCCGGCGCGACGTCATCGCTGGTTTGCTCACTCGCCTCTTCGTTTCCTCGCTTTGCTCCGTTCGTTCCGCGCCAGCGGTCGAGGCCACGGTCGTGGCGGAGTTTGCGGGCGGCGAGGAACTCGATGATGCGTTCCTTCACGTCATCGAGGCCGTAGTGATCGGCGTCGAGAATCTCCTGCGCCTTCGCCAGGTCGAGTTCGTCGTCGCTCCGCTCACCCCACGGCATCTCGAAGATCCGGTCGAGCCACGTCCGCACCCACGAGTGCTCCGGCGACTGCTCGTTCATCCGCTCGAACCGATCGAGTTCTTTCGCGACGAAGTTCTTCACCACGTCGGGCGCATCGAGCTCGTCGAGCTTGGCGCGGTATTCGCCGACGACATCGTCGTCGCCCTCGCCGAGCTCCTTGCGGATCGAGTTGAGCTGCTGACGAAGCAAGAACTCGCGCTGCTGCTTGTTCATGCCCTCGCTGACGTCGTTGCGGATCGTCTCGGCGACCTGCAACTCGTTGAGGTGGTTGCGCGCCCACGAGTGGATCGCGTCGACACGGTCCGACACGTCGACCGCTTGCAGCACGCGCAGCCGATCGTCGTCGCCGAACTCCGCCCACAGCGCGACCGCGTCGGCCAGCGCACCCGGATCGGTGATCGTGCGCAGGATCTCGGGAAGACGACGTGAGCGACGAAGCTCGGCGATCAGCTCGAGCGCCGCCCGCAACTCACGCGTCGCCGCTTCGACACGACCGCTCGTCGGCTGATCGATCAGGAACTCCGCGTCGGCGAACGTGGCCGTGGGCTCCAGATCGTTCGAGTCGGACTCGTGCACTGCGAGGATGCGCGCCCGCCGATCGACCTTGATGATCGCCGCCGGCTCACCCGTCGGCAGGTTGCCGACGTTGGGGACGGTGGCGATGACGCCGAGCGTGCGCTCGGCACCGCCGGTCAGCAGCAGCCGACCGTCGGCGGCTCGCGCCGCCTCGATCGCGACTCGAACGGCGTCGGACGCGATGGCGATGGTGACCGTGGCCCCGGGCAGGACGGGGCTCGGCAGGTGAACGAGGGGAAAGCGGGTGAGTGTCTCCGTGTTGGACATGGAGACACACTAGATTCACTTTTCTTGAGTGCCAACCACTCAACATCGGAATATTGACCGCAGTCGATGTGTTGCCGGACGGTTTGTCTCTGAGACAAACCGTCCGGTGTGGTCAGAGGGTGGCGGCGTGAGCCACGGCCTCGTCCCAGCTCGCGCCAGCGAGCAGCAGTTTGCGGATCGGCATCACCCAGCGCGGGGCGTTGACCCCGAGGGCACCGTGCAGCTTGCCCTCACGTCCGTAGAGAGTGAGGAACTTGCCGTCGGCGATCGACCCGGCGCCGACCAGCACCTCGTCGTCGTCGGCGGCCCGGCCGAGGAACTGGATGCGGATGTCGGCCTGATCGCTCCAGAAGAACGGAATCGGCGCGTACGGCTCGGGAGCTTCGCCCGCGGCGACTGCGAGCATGCTGCGCGCGGCTGCGGCCCCCTGCTCGGCTGCGTTCGTCCAGTGTTCGATGCGCATCTCCTCACCGAAGAGCGCGTTCGGCCAACGCAGCACGTCACCGGCCGCGTACACGCCGGGCACAGGCGAACCATCGGTCCGCCACGCCAGCAGGGTCTCGTCGCAGACCACACCGTCACGGATCTCGAGGCCACTGTCGTCGAGCCACTTCGTCGCCGGCACCACTCCGATGCCGACCACCACGACGTCGGACTCGACGAGCTCGCCGCCCTCGAGCAGCACGCCGGCAGGGTCGAGCCGATCGACGCGTACGTCGCAGCGGATGTCGATGCCATTGGCTTCGTGCATCGCACCGATCGCGGCGCCCATCTCGGCACCCAGGCCACGGATGAGCGGCGCCGACGCCCCCTCGAGCACGGTCACCTGGTTGCCCAACTGCTTGGCGGTGGCGGCGACCTCGAGACCGATGAACCCGGCACCGATCACCACGACGTGTCGACCACCGTCGGCGATCTCGGCACGCAAGCGCATCGAATCATCGACCGTGCGGACCTCGTGGACGTGCGCGTGTCGACCCTGGTCGGGCAGTCGCCGACACCCGGCGCCGGTCGCGATGATGCAACCATCGAAGTCGAGCGAGGTTCCATCGCTGAGGTCGACCCGGCGTGCGTCGAGGTCGAGATGTGACGCGGCGACACCGAGCTTCCACTCGACGTCGAGTTCGTCGAACGAATCGGGTTGGCGGAGATGGATGCGATCGGGCTCCCATTCACCGGCCAGCAACTTCTTCGACAGTGGCGGGCGATCGTATGGCCGGTGCGTCTCGGCGCCCACCACGGTCACCGTCCCCTCGAAGCCCTCGCTCCGCAGGGTCTCGGCGGCTCGCAACCCTGCGAGCGACGCTCCGATCACCACGACTTGTTCCAACTGATCAGCCATTCCGACACGATGCCATGCGCGCCTCTGTCGAGGCGTACCGTCGGGAGGGTGAGCACGAACCCCGTCACCGCCGAGGCGATCACTGCGATGATCGATCGGGAGTTCTCCGGCACCGGCAACACGTGCTTCGAGGTGGGCGACGACTACGCGATCGCTCGTCGTGACGTTCACACCGACGAGATCCGGCCCGGCGGCTTCGTGTCGGGTCCGACTCAGTTCGGTCTCGCCGACGCGGCGCTCTGGTACGTCACCTTCGTCGGCGTCGGTCGAATCGAACCGATGGCGATGACCTCGGAGCTGTCGATCCGCTACATCCGCCCGGCGGTCGGCGACGTGCTGTGGGCGAAGGCGACCCTCGACGTGGCCGGGCGGCGATCGGTCGTCGGAACGGTGAGCATCTGGACGACCGACGAATCGAAGCCGTCGGCGGTCGCGCAGGGCACCTACATGCTGCCGCACACCCCGTCGACGTAGCGGTCGCTTCGTTGCGTCGTTCGACGCAGCGTGTCGCCACGGAGGGCGTACAGTTCGGACGATGCCCGAGCTGCAACGGTTTCATCTCGCCATGCCCGTCCATGACCTCGCCGCGGCACGCGCCTTCTACGGCGAACTACTCGGCTGCCCGGAGGGGCGATCGGCCGATCACTGGGTCGACTTCGATCTGTTCGGCCACCAGTTCGTGGCACACCTCGACACCAACCATCCCGGTCCGGCCGGGCTCACCAACGAGGTCGACGGGGATGCGGTGCCGGTCCCTCACTTCGGCGTGCTGCTCACGCCCGATGCCTGGGCAGAACTCGCGGAACGCCTGACGGCGGCGGGCACCTCGTTCGTGATCGAGCCCCACACGCGCTTCGTCGGTGAAGTCGGAGAGCAGTCGACGATGTTCTTGCACGACCCGTCGGGCAACGCACTCGAGTTCAAGGCGTTCGCCGACGACGCGCAGGTCTTCGCGCACTGACATCAGCCGGCGAATTCGGCGGGTACGGGACGCGAAACGTTCGGAGAACAGCGATTCGTCACCGACGCTCGACGTGATCGGGGCGCAATGATGGCGCACATGCGGAGTACGCACCCATCTCGATCAGTCAGTCGAGCGCGACGCCGAGTCATGGCGGGCGCCCTGGCCGGCACGATGCTGTTCGCCGCGTGCGGTGGGGACGACGCGTCGACCGACGAGGCGTTGCCTGAAGCATCACCCGACACCCAGACCGATACTGGCACCGAGGTACCCGCCGACGTGGCGGCCACGGCCGTCGGGGCCGGGTTCGTCGACCTGGTCGGAGCCGAGGTGCTCCCGTCGGCGGAGATCGACACCAACCAGCTCCCGAGCGTGGTCGTCGACGACCTCACCAACGATCGCAAGGTCAACTTCCGCAACCTCGTCCCGCAGGACAAGCCCGTCTTGTTGTGGATGTGGGCGCCGCATTGATCGATCTGCCGCCGGGAAGCTCCCGGCGTCGAGCAGTTTGCTCGAGATCATGAAGACGAACTGATCGTTGTGGGCCTCGGCACACAGGACAACCTCGACGATGCCCATGCCTTCGTCGACGACTACGGCACCGATTCGTTCACCATGTTGTGGGACGAATCGTTCGAGACGTGGATCGAGATCGGCATCCAGTCGCAGCCGTCAGCAGTGCTGCTGGCAGCCGACGGCACGCCGATCACCGGCTGGATCGGCCCGTTCCCCGAGGACGACGTCCTGCAGCTCGCCGCCGAATCTCGAGCCGGCTGAGCCCATCACTCCGCCGACCGCTCACGCGTAGGTAGCGCGAGTGGTCGGCGGTCGAGGACGTTCCGGAGACGCTCAGTCGCAGATCGTTCCCGCCACGGGCGTGACCTCACCATCGGCATCGATGTGGTAGTTCGCCGACACCGAGCGCATGATCTGCGCGTCGACCAAGGTGATCTCGAACCGATCGTCGGTCACGCCGGTCGGCGCAATCGTGCGCTCACCGGTGCGCACGAAGTGCGCTTCGACCATCGTGTTGAGGCTCTTGAGTTCGGACTGGCACGCCTGGGACTCGGCGTTGCTGGTCGTACCGCGCACGGCGAACACCGCGACCGTGGCGAGGATGCCGAGCACGACGATCACGATCAGCATCTCGACCAAGGAGAAGCCTCGGTCGAATGGTGCCCGCTTCACGGCGGGTGTCACCTCGATAGCGTCGTACTCGTTCATGCGCAATTGATCGGCAGATCTCGCCGGTCTCTTGAGGAAATGTTGAAGAAGCATGTTGGTTCCTTTTGGACCCTGACCATTCGCATCAATGCCGAAAACGGAAGGAGCCCCGCCTTTCGGCGGGGCTCCTTCACCTGTTCGTCAGAGACGACTGATCAGTCGATCAGGCGCCTTCGCAAGCTCCGTCGTTGGCAGCGGTGACGGCGAGGAACACAGCGGTGTCGAGATCGTCGCCGTTGCCGGCGATGCCGTCGGGACCAGCCGTGCTCACGAAGGTCCAGTTCGCCGTGTTGACGTCGGTCTTCAGGAAGTCCGGGACCAGATCGCCGGGAGCGGCGTTGGTGCCGAGCGTGGCCGGGTCGCTCTGGTTCTGAGCGTAGTACGACTCGATGGCCGTATCGAGGGTGCGACGCTCGACTGCGCAAGCGTTCTCCTGGCCCTGGTCGGTGATGCCGCGAACTGCGAACACGGTGACCGTGGCGAGGATGCCGAGGATGACGATGACGATGAGGAGTTCGACGAGGGTGAATCCCTTGTCCTGGTTCTTGTTCATGATTCTGCGTTTCCTTCCGCTGATGAATCTCAATTGGAGTTGTTGTAGATGGCTCCGTGAGAACATCTCCCGTAGCGCACTGAATGTTTCGGTCCAGGCGCTGAGAACCTTGAACGGTTTTCCGAAAAAACTTTGCCGAAAATGTTTAGCCCCAGCTCAGAGGGCTCCCGATTCCCAAGAATCAATTTGGGCTCAAGTCGATCCGCCGCGCGCCCGATGCCTCTTACATGCCCACGCACGTGTGTGAGGGCAGAGGCAACACAATCGGATCGACACCCACGAGTAGGAACAACATGTTCGGTAAGACAAGAGACATCGACGAGATCGACAACGACCTCGGCGTCGAGCAGTTCTTCGGTGACGAAGCAGCTGCGGCAGAAGTGGTGCGGGTCGACGACCTCCACCATCGAGTCACGCAGGTCGAGCAACAGATCAGCAGCCAGTTCACGTCGATGGCCGCGTACGCACAGATCGCTCAGGAACAGATCGAGACCGCTCGGTCGGAGGCGAAGCACGCCACCGAGCGCACCGAACGTCGCATGACCGAGCTGATCGAGCGCGAGCGTGCCGATCGCATCGAAGCATCAGGCACCGCCGCCCCGGCCGCCGGCTCCGCATGGACCGCCCCCGACGTCGCCGCCCGACTCGACACGCTCGAGCGCAGCGTCGCCGAGATCAAGCACGGCCTCAACGAGTGCCTGGCCCGCCAGAAGGCCCTGGCCGACGCGATCACCGCACTCTTCGAACCTCAGACGAACGCCGGCCACGCTGCGGAATCCGGCACCCACGCCGACGCCACGCTCGACGGCGCAACCGACGACTCGGCCCCCGGCGACGCGATCCTTCCCCCGCCCGCTTCGAACGAGCCCATCGGCGGCCTCTCGATCATCTGAGTCCCATCGGGCAACGCGCCCGAAACACACGCATCGCAGGACCCGATCCGAACCTGCGAGTGCAATCACGAGGTGCCAGCACCGTCCGGTCGACACGACCGATGACGGCACGCCTGGCACCTCGTGCGTTTTCGCCTCGACACGTCCGACTCGGTGAGGTGTCAACTCAGTCTTCTGCGATGTGGATCTCGAACACCGGGAAACCGCTGGCGACGGCGAGGAGTTCGTCGTCGGACGAGTCCTTCGTGATGCCGTCGAAGAACTTGCCGACCTCGAACGCCCACTCGGCGAGATAGGCGCGGATGATCGGAGCCTTGTCGGCATCGGCGAGTTCGGTCGCGGTGAAGACGGTGCGGCGACGGCCTCGGCGGAGGCGGCCCGTGCCGGCCACGCGGAGGTTGCGGACCCATTGGGTGTGCCCGCGCGGCGCCACGAGGTACGTACGCCCGTCGAGAGCGAGTGGATTGACCGGCACCTCCCGCCACTCCCCGCTCACCCGCCCCTGCACTTCGAGCACCCGCGACCCTCGGACGCTGATGCCGAGTCGGGTGAGCCCGGCGACGATCGGGTTGGCGAGCCGCTTCGTCAGCTTGTCGGGCTCGAGGTAGCGCTCGACGGCCTGCGTCGATTCGGATGCCGCTGGCGCGGCGGTCATCACGGTCGTGGCGGCCCTGGCGCTGCTGTTGGTCTCGTTCATCTGGTTGCTCCTCATCGTTTAAAGAGCGGTGCTCTCGTTTCGTTGATTCACACTCAACACCCCCACCAGCGAAAAAGCAAGAGCACTGCTCTCTTTTCTGGCTCGGTGTATGTCACACTGCAGCGGTGGCAACGAAACCGACCTCACGAGCGCAAGCGCGCATCGACATGAACCGGGAGATCATGCGGGTCGGTCGAGAGCAACTCGCCGAGGTCGGTGCCGCCGCGCTGTCGCTGCGGGCGGTCGCCCGCGAACTCGGCATCGTGTCGTCGGCCATCTACCGCTACGTCGCGAGTCGAGACGAACTGCTCACGAGGCTGATCGACGACGCCTACAACTCGCTCGGCGACGCAGTCGAGGCCGACACCGCAGCCACCGCAGACGAGCGGGCGGAGGCCCGGTGGGTGAGTGCCGCGCTCACCATCCGCTCGTGGGCGCTCGACCACCCGCACGAGTACTCGCTGCTCTACGGCTCGCCGGTGCCCGGCTACGCGGCCCCCGAACAGACCGCCGTGTCGGGCACGCGGGCGACGCGCGCCCTCGTTGCGATCGTCGCCGATGCGCGCCGCAACCGGCAGTTGGCGACGAGGCGATCGGCTCCCATCGACGTCGGCGCCGATCTCGCCGCCGACTTCGCCACCCTCCGATCCGCTGTCGATCTCGACGTCGACGACACCGTCGTGCTCGACGTGCTCATCGCGTGGAGCCAACTGTTCGGCCTGGTCAGCTTCGAGCTCTTCAACCAGACACGCGGCGTCGTCACCCACCACGAGGCCCTCTTCGAGACGGCGGCGCGTCGACTCGCAGGAGTCATCGGGCTCAGCTGAACCGACGAGCACGCGCTCCGACGAGCGTCGGACGAGGGGCGAGCGTTACGGTCGGCGCGACGACCTGACTGGGAGTTGACGTATGACGAACCCGTTCAACGCCGTGCTCGACACGGTGCTCGACCTCACACCGACGAGCGACGACTCGGGAGCGCGCCGCCGCTTCCCGACGATGCCGATCGGCCAAGCGGTCGACATGGGCACGTCCCCCGACGGCACCCCGCTGATCGACCCGCGCATCTTCGACAGCCGAGAGTTCCAACGCAACCCGTACCCGTACTACCGGATCATGCGCGACCACCATCCGGTGTTCCACGACCGACTGCACAACTGCTACTACGTCACCCGCTACGCCGACATCACCGCCGGCTACTTCGACGAGATCGGATTCAACACCATCCCGAAGGGCTCGTCGTCGGGCGTGCTCGGCAACACCCAACTCGAGTTGAGCGGCCTGGAACACCGTCGCCGCCGCAACATCTACGGCCGCCACCTCGTCGGCGCCGCCCTCACCAAACGGCTCCACGCGCTGCGCGACATCGCCGACGAACTCATCGCCGAGTGGTGGGACCCCGACCATCCGAAGAACGCGCCGGGCGAGCACGGCAGCCGCATCGAGATCGACCACGAGTCGGGAACCGCGCTCATCGAACTCGGGCGTTGCTTCGCCAACGAGTTCCCGATCAGCGTCGTCGCACAGGTCCTCGGCATTCCCCAAGACATGCGAGAGCAGTTCACGTGGTGGTACGACGCGATGATGTCGGGGCTCGGCGGCAGCGACACCCACCACGACGGACTCGTCGCCCGCGACGATCTCGAGCAGTACCTCGAATCGCTCGTCGAAGAGCGGCGGACCACCCCGACCTTCCTCTACGACGAGGCGGGCAACGAGATCTGCATGGACATCATCTCCGAGCTGTGCCACTCGAAGATCGACGGCGACGTCATGTCGACCGAGGAGATCACCTCGTTCGCCGCACTCGTCGTCGGCGGCGGCGGCGAGACCACCCGCGGGGCCATCATGAACCTCTGGTACCTGCTCCTCCAACACCCCGACCAGTTCGAGCAGGTGCGCGCCGACCCGAGCATCTGGAACGCGGCGTTCCACGAGATGCTGCGCCACTCGACATCGATCGGCGGGCAACCACGCCACAACACGTTCGACATCGAACTGCACGGCGTCACCATCCCCGCCGGCTCGCTCATCAACATGGTCGACGTGTCGGCCAACCACGACGACCGGATCTTCGCCGACCCCGAGCGCTTCGACATCTTTCGCACCGATCTCTACAGCGAGAAGATCCTCCGCTCCGGCCACGACGGTGGCGGTCCCGACGGCGACGGGCGCTACAGCCACATGGCGTTCGGCGTCGGCCCACACCTCTGCCCCGGCGCCTGGATCTCCCACCAGGAAGCGGCGATCGGATCCGAACTCCTCGCTCCCGTACTGCGGAATGTCCGCATCGAGACCGACCGCATGCCGAAGAACCCGACGGCAGATGTCGACGGCATCGAACTCGCCCCGATCGGACTCGGAGCCATCCGAGAACTCTGGCTCCGCTTCGATACATCGGCCGTTGGTATGCAGAACGCCGGCGACACCACTGCCAGGCCCGCACATGAGTGACGCTCTGACACCCGACAATGCGACATCGGCTGTTGGTATGCACAACGCCGGCGAGACCACCGTCAGGCCCGCACATGCATGACGCCCGCGGACCCGACAACGCAACAGCGGCCGTTGGCATGCAGAACGCCGGCGACACCACTGCCAGGCCCGCACATGAGTGACGCTGCGTATACGAACCAGCACGACGACGAACCGTTGCCGGCGGCGGGGTATCGAACGTACGAAGTGTTCCAGCGCGAGCGTGTGGGAGAGACCACCAACCTCGTGTCACCCCGTGAGCTCGTCGACGACGAGATGCTCACCGACCCGTACCGAGCCCTCGGCGTCCTGCGCGAAAACTACCCGTGCTACCGCGACTGGAAGAACAACCGCTTCTGGCTCACCCGCTACGACGACGTCACGTCGGTGTTCGTCGACGACGCCAACTTCGAGACCCGGCCGAAACGATCACGCATCGTCGGCTCCTCAGCCGACCGCGGCCGCGACCTGTGGAGCCACGTTGCCGTGCTCGACGCACACGCCACCCGCATCGACGACGCACTCGACATTGCGATCGAACGATGCCTCGCCGACCTCACGCCCGCCTGCGATCTCGCCACCGAGTTCGCGGCGCGGCTGCCGCTCGAACTCTGGGGAGCCGTCCTCGACCTCGACGCCGAACAACTCACTCGGTTCGCCGCGCTCACCTGGAGGCTGCAACGTGGCCTCGGATGGGACCCGGTCGCGCAGGTCGACGCCACCGCCGCGTGGGAGGAGATGGTCGACCTCGTCACACCGCTCTTCGAACGTCGTCGGCACGAACCCGGTGACGACCTCATCAGCGCGATCGCCCGACTCGACCTCGGCGAACGACCTCCCACGCCGACCGATGTCGTCGCCACCGTCGTCGAAGCCGACCACGAGACGCTGCACGGCGGCCTCGCCAACCTCTGGTGCCTACTCCTCACGCATCGCGAACAACTCGACCGGGTCCGCGCCGACCCGCGGCTGATGAAGTTCGCCTGGCTCGAAGCGCTTCGGCACAGCCCCCCGGTCCAGTCGGCCGAGCGCTACGCCCGCCGCGAGGTCGAGCGATTCGGACGCCTGCTACCCGACGGCGCGCTCGTCCATCTGTCGGCAGCGGCGGCGAACCGCGACCCACGCGCCTTCAGCGATCCCGACGACTTCGTGGTCGGTCGGCGCGATCTGTGCCAGCGCGAACCGCGCGGTCAGTACCGCGCCGACGGACTCCCGTCGGGCATCGCGTTCGGGATGGGGAAGCCGTCGATCCATCCTGCGGTGCCCAAGGAACGACCGCGATCGATCTACGCGATCACGCGTGATGTCGCGGTCGCTGCGTCGACCCGGTTGCTCGAGCGCTGGCCCGTCCTCGATCTGGCCGACGGCGCCGAGCCCACCATGCGCTCGCTGCGCCTCGGCGAGATGTACACCTGCTGGCGACTTCCCGTCCGCCTCCGCTGATCCGGAGTCGCCGGGCGCGTCACTCGGGCGGGGGCATCACACAGTCGTAGCCGGCGTACAGACCGATGCTGTTGGCCGTGCGACCGTCGCGGCCTTCGGCGAGCAGCTCCGACACGATCTGCGCGATCTGCGCCGGTGTCATCCACTTCGCGACGTACTCCGGATCGGGATCGCCTCGGAAGTAGTTGCGGATCATCTCGGTGTCGGTGGCACCCATGCAGATGTTGTTCACGCGCACCCGGTGCTTCGCCAATGACTTCGCCCAGTCGAAGGTGAACCCGTTCAGCGCCCACTTCGCGGCGTTGTAGATGTCCATGGCGCCGTGCCCGTGATGACGGTCGCAGTCGGGGCACGGTTTGACGTGATCGGTCGAGATGTTGACGATGTTGCCGCCGAGCGAACCTCGGGTGGCGTCGGCCATGATCGGGGCGACGGCGCGGCCGAACAGGAATGCACCCTTCGTGTTGGAGTCGAACAACCGGTCGAAGTCGGCTTCGGCATCGGCCCAGTCGTCGGCCGGACCCGACTTCTTCACTTCGCCCGCGTTGTTGATCAGGACGTCGATCGAGCCGTGTGCAGCAACCGTCCCGTCGACGACTGAGCGGACGTGCGCTGCGTCGGCGACGTCGCCGACGAACCCGGTCGCGCCGATCTCCGCGGCGACGTCGAGCACCGATTCCTGTCGATCGGTGACCGCCACCACGCACCCGTCGTCGACGAGCCGCTCGGCGATCGCACGCCCGATGCCCTGGGCTGCGCCGGTCACGATGGCGACCTGTCCTGCGAGTGTGTCCACCAGTCTCCCCCTTCGGGGATCGAGACGGACGACCCCCGAGCGACCGTACCGATCCGGAGGTCGACAGCTCCGACCGAAGCATCGGCGCGCCACTCGGACACGATCGACGACTCCGGTCGACGACGAAGAGGGTCGGTCGCGTACGGTCGCGACCATGGAACTCGACGAGTGGTTGGCCGACACCGATGCGCTCGCCGCGCTCGATGCTGCCTATGCCGCAGCGTGGGAAGCCACCGATTCCGAACTGCTGGCGCTGTGCCGCGATCGCATGGCGATGCTCCTTCGTCACCAACCCACGCTCGACTCGCTGACCGACGACGACCGACGAGAACTCTCGGCCTGGCCGACGTCGACCACGCTCACCGACGTGCAGCGCGCCGCACTCGACTTCACCGAGCAGTACGTCGTCGACGTCTCCTCGCTCACCGATGCGCACGCCGACGCGCTACGAGCGCACCTCGACGACTCGGCGTTCGCCACGTTCGTCAACGCGCTCCTCGTCATCGAGCAGCGCATGAGCCTCGAACTCGTCCTGGGAGGCGTGCTGTGAGATCGGCACGCATCGGCGCCGACGCACGACCCGACCGAGCGCTCGTCGGTGCGCTCATGGAGTTCGCCGCCGCTGCCGTTCGCAACGACGCCATCGATCCGATCACCACCGAGCTGGTCCGACTCCGCTGCGCGACGTATCACGACTGCCACACTTGACTGTCGCTCCGCTCGGCAGTTGCCAAGCAGCACGGACTCGACGAAGACCTCGTCGCACAACTCACGTCGAACGACCCCGACCTCACCGAAGCGCAACTCGTCGCACTGGAGTTGGCCGACGCGCTGATCATCGACCCGGCGGGCGTCACCCCCGAACTCCGGCAGCGTCTGCACCAGCACTACTCGCGTGAGCAGATCATCGAGCTGTCGCTCGACGTGCTCAAGTGGAGCTATCAGAAGGTGCCGGTCGCGCTCGGCACCGACCGAGAGGTCGTTCCGGGCGAGCTGACCGATCTGTCCTTCGACGCCGACGGCAACTGGATCCGACCGGGCTCCTGAGCCGTCACCCCTGAACCTCGGCATACGCCGATGTCGACAGCTCGCGCCGCTCGTCTCGATTCGCGCCGAGGGGTGCGACCTACGCTCGGATCAAGCCATCGGAGGACACCATGACCAAGCAGACCAGCGAGACCGTCGAGCGATCGTTCTGTCGCATCTGCCACGCGGCGTGCCCCGTCAACGTGCACCTCGACGAAGGACGCGTCGTCAAGATCACCGGCGTCGACGACGACCCGCTCTTCAAGGGTTACACCTGCGTGAAGGGTCGCCAACTCCCCGACCAGATCCACGACCCGGCTCGCCTTCGCACCGCCCTCAAGCGCAACCCGAACGGCACGCTCGAGGAGATCGCGAGCAGCGACGCACTCGACGAGGTCGCCGCGAAACTCCAGGCGATCATCGACGAGCACGGGCCACGCGCCGTGGCGTCGTACACCGGAACCGGCGGCTACCAGAACGCGCCGTCGCACCCCACCGCTGCCGCGTTCCACCGGGCGATCGGATCGATCAGTTACTACACGTCGGTCACGATCGACCAGCCGATGAAGGCAACCGCGCCGATGCGCATGGGCATGTGGGAGGGCGGCCCGCAGAACTTCAGCACCGCCGACGTGATGCTGGCGATCGGCTACAACCCGATGGTGTCGAGCTATGCGCCCTACGGCGGGCTGCAGGGGACCGACCCGTTCCAGACGCTCCGGCTCCGCAAGGAAGAGGGTCTGAAGGTCATCGTCATCGACCCGCGCAAGACCGAACTCGCACGCCAAGCCGACATCCACCTGCAGGTCAAGCCCGGCGAGGATCCGGCGCTGCTCGCCTCGCTCATCCACGTCATCCTCGCCGAGGATCTCCACGACGCAGAGTTCTGCGACCGCTGGGTCGAGCCCGGCCATCTCGACGAGCTCCGCGCCGCGGTCGACGACTTCACACCTGCCTACGCCGCCGAGCGCTGCGGGGTCGACGCCGACGACATCGTGGCGGCCGCCCGCATGTTCGCCGCCGGCCCGACCGGCGCGAGCGGTTCGGGCACCGGCCCGAGCATGTCGCCCCACGCCAGCCTGATGGAACACCTCTCGCTGAGCCTCAACGTGCTGTGTGGCCGGTTCCTGCGCGAAGGCGAGCAGATGGATTCCGGCGGTCTGCTCCCGCCCGCCGCGCCGAAGCGAGCCCAGGTGATCGGCCCGTTCGGCAACCCGAAGGGCCCGCAGAGTCGCTTCCGCGAACTGCACGGCTACAACGGCGAGATGCCCTGCGCGACGCTCGCGCAGGAGATCATCACCCCCGGACCCGAACAGGTCCGAGCGCTGATCGTCAACGGTGGTAACCCGGTGGCCGCGTGGCCCGACCAGACCAAGTCGCTCGAGGCGATGGAAGCGCTCGAGCTGTTGATCGTCATCGACCATCGCATGACTCAGACGGCCGACTTCGCCGACTACGTCTTCGCTCCACGCCTGTCGCTCGAACGCGCCGATGTTCCGCCGTTCATGGACCGTTGGTTCCGCCAGCCGTACGCCTGCTACACGCCGGCCGTCGTCGAACCCGAGGGTGACCTGCTCAACGACTGGGAGGTCTACTGGGAGATCGCCGAACGCCTCGGCGTCGACATCACCCTCGCGGGCGGGCCCATCCCACACCGCAACGCCGACGGCTCACGACCGACTGACGACGAGGTGCTCGATCTCGTCTACGCGAAGTCGCGCGTTCCTCTCGACGAGGTGCGAGCGAAGAACGGCACTCTGGTTCCCGAGCACGCCATCACGATCGCACCGGCCGATCCCGATGCGAGCGGCCGGTTCCAGATCGCGCTGAGCGACCACATGGAGGAGCTCGCCGACGTCCGCAACGAGACCACGTCGGCCGAAGTGATGCGTGGGTTCGATCCCGACGTGCACACGTTCCGTCTCATCAGCCGTCGGCTCAAGTCGCACCTCAACTCGCTCGGTCGCGAGCTTCCCGGACTCCAACGGAAGAACTCGACCAACTACGCGTACATGAACCCTGCCGACATGGATGAGCTCGGCATCGTCGACGACGACCTCGTCAAGATCGCCTCGCCGCACGCCGAACTGGTCGGTGTGGTCAAGGCTGCGCCCGACGTGCGACGCTCCGTCATCTCGATGGCCCACAGCTGGGGGTCGTCGACCGGCACCGACGAGAAGGTCCGTGACATCGGGTCGCCGACCAACCGGTTGATCGATGTCGAGAACGGCTACTGCACCATCACCGGCCAGGCGATCCAGTCGGCGATCCCCGTCAGCGTCGAACCCATCTCCGAATCCGCCCTCGTCGGCTGACCGCGCCGCTTGTTTCCCTCGGACCCGGTCGAAAAGAAACATCCGCTTGTTTCCTTCGGACCGGGTCGAAAAGAAACAACCGGGAGAGCGTCGGCCGGTTGACGCTGCGCTGGCGGTCGTCGTGTAGCACGGAGCCCATGATCGACCTCATCAAGAAAGTCACGAAGAAGGCAGGCCACGACCTGGAGCCGGGCGAGCAGGTGCTCGACGCGCGCATCATCCAGCCGGCCGGTCAAGCGCTGCGCCAGGCGGTAGCAGCGGGGGCGTTCGCACAGCTGGGGTCGACGGCGAAGGTCGTGATGGATCGTCGCACCGCCAAGTTCACCAACGAGCAACGGGCCGAGCTCGAAGCTGCTGGCGGCATGGCTGCCGACTTCCCGTCGGCGAAGTGCTACTTCACGCTCACCGATCGACGGGTGCTCGTTCATTCGTTCGGCGTGCTGGCGGGAGCGCCGAAGGATCTCCTGGTCACCTATCCGCTGACCGACTTCGCCGGGATCGAAGCGCAGAAGGGAAAGCTCATCGGCAAGATGACGTTGTACATGGCCGACGGTTCGTCGGTGCCGCTCGACATCTTCAAGGGCGGTGGTGATCCCGCCGAACTCGTGCAGCGCTTCAACGACGCGATCGCTCGCGCCGCTGCCTCGCTCTGACCGTCGGCCCCTCGGTCGAGGTCCGAGGGAACACGGTCGGTCAGGTGGTGACGGCGGCTTCGACGATGTCGTAGAGCTGACTGGCGAGTTCGTTGCCGGTCGGCGAGTCGGCCTCGATGACGAGGTAGGCGCCGTAGCCGTCGTCGAGGTCGAGCCACGGCACCGACCCGTAGGCACCGCCGTCGCTGATGTAGCCGGACTCGCGGTCGACCCACCACCCCATGCCGTAGCCGGTGGCTTCGTCGTAGGCGTCGCCGTCGTACGCCTCGGCGATCCGGTCGGCGTGCATCATGTCGAGCGCGTTCTGCGACAGCACCTGCTCGTCGCCACACATGCCACCGCGTAGGTGCATCAACAGCAACTTGCCGTAGTCGCCGGTGGTGACGTAGGCGCCGCCTTCCATGTTCGGATTGTCGGTGGGTGCCAGCGTCGACGGGTCACCGTTGAACGCCGTCGGGTAGTCGAAGCCACCCGTTCCGATCTGCGTGAAGTGGTTGTTGAAGGCGAGCGTCTCGAGCTCACACGGTTGCACGTAGATCTCGTCGATGAGTTGGTCCCACGACTTGCCGGACGCGACCTCGGCGACGGCACCGGCCACCTGCCACTGCGCTCCGCCGTAGTGGAAGGCGGTGTCGGGCGGGAGGATCGCGGCGTCGTCGTCGGTGTTGGTGAAGATCTGCTCGGCGCACTCCTGCAGCGTTCCGTCGGCGACGTACTGGCAGATGTAGGGCGGGTAGCCGACGTCTTGCAGCAGGCCGATGAGTCCGGAGCTGTTCGACACGAGTTGTGCCGGCGTGATGTCGGGGTTGCCGGCACCCCAGTCGACGACGTCGGCGACGGGTGCGTCGATGTCGAGCAACCCGTCGTCGTGGAGGCGTGCGAGCACCCCGGCGGTGATCATCTTGCTCGATGACGCCACGAGGGAGATCCGGTCGGCGTCGAACTCCCCCCAGTGGTCTTCGTAGAGCACGCCGTCGTCGGCGCTCACCACGATGAGGCCGGCGCCGTTGAGACCGCGCTCGTCGACGAACGCCTGCACGATCGGATCGATCGCCGAGAAGTCCGCACCGTCGGGCGCATCGCCGTCACCACCGGTGGCCACGGCGGCGGCATCGTCCTCGTCGAACCCGTCATCGTCGGTCTCGGGTTCAGGCTCCGGCTCCGGCTCCGGCTCCGGTTCTGGTTCCGGCTCCGGTTCTGGTTCTGGTTCCGGCTCGGGTTCTGGCTCTGGCTCGGGCGCTTCGGTCGCCGGCGGCTCCGGTGCTTCGGTCGCCGGTGGCGCAGCCGAGTCGGTCGGCTGCGAGTCGGCATCGGATCCGGCGCATGCCGCCAGCATCAACGTCGCACACGATGCGAGGGCGGCGATTCGACGAAGCGATGTCATGCCTCGAACCTACTGTGGCCCGGTGGCGCCGCCGGACCGGAAACGTGCAGGCGATGGCGACGGCTCGGCCGACTACGGTCCGCGAGAGGGGCACACGATGAGCAGCGACTCCACCGTCGACGATCACGCCGGTCCGCTTCGGCGACGGCTCTACGGGTTGGGGTTCGTCGACGAGTTCGGCCCGCTCTACGCGCTCTACACCGTGCTGTTCCTCGACAACGGGATCACGACCGGCCAGATCTCGACCGTGTTCCTCCTGTGGGCCGCGATCGAGGTGGCGTTCGAGGTGCCGAGCGGTGCGATCGCCGACCTCGTCGACCGACGCACACTGCTGGCGTTCGCGTTCGTGCTCCGCGCCGTGGGCATCTCGGTGTGGCTGATCGAACCGTCGTTCGCCGGGGTGGTGGTCGGCGCTGCGCTGTGGTCGGTCCACCAGTCGCTCGCGAGCGGCGCCTGGGAGGCGATGATCCACGACCAACTCACCGCCGTCGACCAGGCCGGTTCCTACGCCCGCACGATGGCGAGGATGGAACAGTTCAGCGCGATCGGCATCACGCTCGGTGCGCTCGTGGCGACCGGGTTGGTCGCGATCGGCGCGACGATCGTCCAGCTCGGTTGGATCACGGTCGCCGTGCACGCGGTGTCGATCGGGTTGGTACTCACGCTGCCGGACGTTCGCTGGGTCGCCGACGATGACGACGCGGGCCACGACGACGAGCGCGGTGCATTCGAGGCGTGGCGAACGACGCTTCGTGATGGGGTGCGGTACGCGTGGTCGACGCCGGTGGCGCTTCGTTTGATCGCGCTGGGTGCGGTGCTCGAAGGGCTGTATCTGTTCGACGACTACGTTCCGATCCTCGCCGACGAGCGTGGCGCCGACGATGCCGTGATCCCGATCTTCTTCGCCGTCATCTTCGTCGGACTCGTCGTCGGCAACGAGTTCGTCGCGCGGCGGCCACGCGTGAGTGGGCGCGCCGTCGGCGTGAGCATGTGCGTCGGCGCTCTCGCATTGGGCGCGGCGGCGCTGAGTACGTCGATGTGGCCGTTGCTGCTCGTCGGTGTCGGCTACGCGGCGCAGGAGATGACCTGGGCCATCAGTGATGCCCGCTTCCAGGAGCGGCTCCCGCAGTCGACGCGCGCCACGGTCACCAGTGTTCGTTCGTTCTTCGGTGGGGTGGTCGGTATCGCCGCGTTCGGCACGGTGACGCTGTTGTCGACGAGCGAGATCTCGGTGTGGGCGCTCGCCGGCGTGGCCGGTGTCCTCTTCGTGGCCGGGCTCGTCGCCACCCGCTGGATCCCCGAATCGACCGCCACCAACTGACCCGAGCTCACGTCGCCGCCCGCGGAGTCAGCTCGCTGAGCGGGCATCACGGTTTTCGTCTCGCAAGGAAACCGGCGGCGACGTGTACGTGGGTACACGAGCCGCTCGGTTGACGCAGCGAGACGGAAAGCTGGCCCCGCTCAGACGCGTTCGATGATGATGGCGGGAGCCATGCCGCCGCCGGCGCACATGGTGATGAGGCCGACCTGCTTGTCGGTGCGCTCCAACTCGTCGAGCACGGTGCCGATGAGGATGGCGCCGGTTGCACCGATCGGGTGACCGAGCGCCATGGCGCCGCCGTTGACGTTGACCTTGGATCGGTCGAGGTCGAGGTCGCGCTGGAACTTCTCCGACACGACGGCGAACGCTTCGTTGATCTCGAAGAGGTCGATGTCGTCGAGGGTCATGCCGGCGCGTTCGAGGACCTTGCGGGCGGCGGGCACCGGAGCGTTGAGCATGAGCGTCGGGTCGTCGCCCATGTTGGCGGTGGCGACCACGCGGGCTCGCGGTGTGAGGCCGTGTGCCTTGGCGTAGTCGGCGCTGGCAAAGAGGATCGCGGCGGCGCCGTCGACGACGCCGGACGAGTTGCCGGCATGGTGGACGTGCTGGATGTCGACGTCGGGGTACTTCTGGTTGATGAGCTCGCGGAAGGTCTTGGCGTCCTCGGTGTGGCGGTAGTCGGCGATGGCCGGGAAGCTCGGTGCGAGCTGGGCCAGCGATTCGACGGTCGTGCTCGGACGGGGGAACTCTTCGTGGTCGAGGGCGATCGAGCCGTCGAGGTTCATCACCGGGATGAGCGACTTGTCGAAGCGCCCTTCCTTGATGGCGATGTCGGCGCGACGCTGCGATTCGGCGGCGTGCGCGTCGAGGGTTTCGCGCGAGATGCCTTCGATGGTGGCGATGGCGTCGGCGCACACGCCCTGGTGCGACTGCGGGTGGATCTCCTGCAGGTGCATGTTGTTCGCGCCCATCGGCAGCATGCCCTTCTTCGGCATCGACATCATCTCGGTACCGCCCGACACGACGAGGTCTTCCATGCCGGCCATGACGGCGTGCGCGGCGTAGTTGGCGGTCGTGATGCCCGAGCCACAGAAGCGGTCGAGCGTGGCGCCGCTGGCGGTGATGTCGTATCCGGCGTCGAGGGCGGCCATGCGGCCGAGGTCGCCGCCTTGCTCACCCACTTGCGAGCTGGTGCCCCACACGACGTCGTCGACGTCGGCGGTGTCGAACCCGTTGCGCTCGACGAGCGCCTTGAGCACGGTGGAAGCAACATGCTGCGGGTGGAGGTGCGCGAGCGAACCTTTGCCCTGCTTTCCGATTCCGCGGGGTGTGCGGCAGGCGTCGATGATGAGTGCGTCAGACATGTCCACGACGTTACGACGCGCGCGTCGCGCGAAGAGAATGGGAGTCGCCGCCGCCTCACACGTCGCCGGCGTAGCGGAAGGCCTCGGCCACGATCGGCGCCAGGTTCCGGCCGGAGCCGGGGAAGTCGCCGCTCACCGTGATCGCCCACGTGAGTCCGTCGGGTTGCCGCACGGTCATCGCGCTCGTGCTCTCGAGCGTGCCGGTGTGGCCGAACGAGCCGCTGCCGAAGATCATCAGCCCCATGCCGTAGCCCCGGGTGGGCGGTGGCGGGACGATCGTGGTGGTCGTCGTCGTGCCGGGGTCGGTGACCGGCTCGGGTGGAACGGGAGGGTCGACGGTGATGGTCATCATCTCGGCGTGGGCGGCCGGCCCAAGTGGCTTCCAACCCGGGGTGGTCAGGTCGAGCGAGTCGGTGATGCGAGCGATGTCGGTCGGCGAGGCGATCCAGGAACCGGCGGCATCGAGCACCTCCATGTAGTTGCGGCCGTCGTCGGAGTCGTGTTCGACGTCGCCGTCACCGACGTCGAACGTGCTGGCGAGTCGCATGCCGTCGATGCCGAGCGGGTCGAGCAACTCGCGATCGACGACCGCTTCGTAGTCGTCACCGGTGACGTCTTCGATGAGCAATCCGAGCAGGCAGAAGTTGAGGTTGCTGTAGCGGTAGGTGGTGCCGGGCGCTCGTTCGAGTCCGCGCGAGAGTCCGGTGGCTCCCGCCTCCGCGCACGATTCGACCTGTCGTCGGAACATCAGGTTCTCGTACTGGGCGATGCCCGACCGGTGGGTGAGCAGGTGTCGGACGGTGATCGACTCGACGCCTGCGCTCGGTGACGTGACACCGACGAGCGCGGCGAGACGTGGCCCGACGACGTCGTCGATGCCGATCGCCCCGGCTTCGACCAGCTGCAACACGGTGATCGACGTGATCAGCTTGCTGATGCTGGCGATTCGATATCGATCGCCGATCTCGACGGGGTCACCGGCGCTGGTGCGCTCGCCGATGGCGACTTCGTGGACGACCTCCCCGTTGCGGAGCACGGTGGCCGAGACGGCGGAGGAACCGTCGTCGAGGATGGTCATGAGGTGCTGGTCGAAGGCGGGCCAGCCCGACACGACCGGAACCACCGGCACCGGCGCCACGACCGGGATGGTGGTGGGCAGCGCGTCGATCACGGCATCGGAACCGGCCTCGACGATCTCCGACACCACGGTCGAAACGCTCGCCACCGTGTCGGCCGTCGGGCTGATCGTCGACGGCGTCGGATCACCGAGCTCGACCCGCCCGGGGGACGTGGCCGGTGCGTCGCTGTCGTCGGTGGTCCGGACCTCGACGAACACCGCTCGGTCGGATCCCGTGTCACCGATCGTCGACGTCGGAGCGGCGCCCGGAACGGGCACGTCGGCGGCCGAACCGCAGGCCCCGACCACGACAGCGACGACGACAGCGAGCGCGGACAGGCGCATCGAGCGACGTCGACGGGTGGCGGAACTCACGAGCATGGCGAAGGAGACATCGGCAGAACGCGCCGGTGGATTGAACGTACCCGTCGCGACCCGATCGGGTCGGTCAGCTGGTGCCACGCGCCACGCTCGTCGAAATCGAACTGGGAGGCCTGCCGAAAGTACGGTCGACGGAATGCCTGAGACAGCGTCCGACCGACTCGATTCGAAGGTCGCACTGGTGACCGGCTCGACGAGAGGCATCGGTCGAGCGATCGCCGAACGACTGGCGGCAGCAGGCGCCACCGTCGTCATCCACGGCCGCACCGAGGAGGGTTGCGCGGCGACCGCCGCCGAGATTCCGGGGTCGATTCCGATCGCCGCCAAGATGACCTCGGCAACGGTCGGCGACCGTCTCGTCGCCGACGTGGTCGAGGCTGCGGGGCGCATCGACATCGTGGTCAACAACGCCGGGGTCGCGCTCGACAACTTCATCACCGGCGTGACCGACGAGCGGTGGAACGACACGCTCGCCGCCAACCTGACGGCGCCGTTCGCCGTCATCCGTGCCGCGACGCGGGTGTTCAAGGAGCAGGGCACCGGCGGGGCGGTGGTCAACCTCACCTCGACGTCGGGCGAGCGCGGCAACGCCGGTCAGGCCGCCTACGCGGCGAGCAAGGGCGGACTCCACGCGATCACCCAGACCGCCGCTCGCGAGCTCGGCCGGTTCGGCGTGCGCGTCAACTCGCTCTCACCGCTCGCTGCGACCGAGATGAACGGTCTGGTCGACCCGGAACGGCGCGCGTTCGTGGCGAAGGGGCTGCCGCTCGGCGAGGTCGCCGAGCCGTCGCAGATCGCCGAGGCGGTCGCCTTCCTGGTGAGCGATCGAGCGGCGTTCATCACCGGCGAACTCCTGCACGTCGACGGCGGATTCCATCTCTCTTGACTCGCAACCCGCGGGCGGCGAAGCCACGCGAAACCCAGCCAGGAGAACCGGACGGGATCAGGCGTCGAACAACGGATCGGGCGTCTCGCCGCGACCGCTGGGCACGTACGACCCGCTCATCGGCTCGCTGATCGTGTCGACGCGACTCCAGTCGTTGCGCAGCGTCCGTGACGCGATCTTCCACACGCCGTCGGCATCCGGCTCGCAGCGGTCGATGTAGCGACCGGCGAACAGGTGCAGCCGCTGCGGTGTGTCGTCGGTGGCCGGCTCCACGTGGCTGGCCTCGACGTACGTCTCCACCAGCGCGGTCGCATCGCCGTCGCCGAACTCGATACGGGTGTTCGTGATGCGGTGCTGCGTCGCCGTGAAGCGTTTGCCGAGCGCGACGGTCGCGTACGAGGCGAAGTCTTCGATCGTCATCGGTCCGGCGCCGTAGCCGTCGAGGGTGGCGCCGTCGTGGAATCCGGCGCTCACGTCGTCGGGGCGGAGGCGGTCGATGCCTCTGCAGTACGAGAGCAGTGCGTCGTGGATCTGTTGGCGTGCGTCGGTCATGTCGACTCCTCGGTCGGGTTGGTGGATGGAGAACTGGGCGCCGCGGTGGTGGGTCGGATCACCGTGGGCGTGGTCGGGTGGGCGATCGACGGCGTGGGGACATCGGCCGGCGGAGCGCCGACGCCGTCGGGATCGGAGCGGGTGGCGACGGCGAGCGCGCCCATGGTGATCAGGCCGAGAAGTCCGGCGCCGGCGAACGCCCAGCCCGGGTCGTCGGCGAGCAGCGGGACCCAGATGACCGGGCCGAGGGCGTGCCCGAAGAAGCGGAACGACAACACCGACGAGAGCGCGCCACCTCGATTGTCGGGCACGGCGACAGCCGCCAGGTGTTGCAGGTTGACCGGGACGAAGGCGACCGGTCCGGCGACGATGATCCACGCCACGGCGAGACCCCACGCCGCACCGATCAGGCCGAGCGGAACGGTGAGCACCGTGACGCTCGCCGCCGACACCAACGCTGCTCGCCGCGGGCCCCATGAGTCGATGAGGTGGCCCGAGGTCGGGCTGAGCACGATCGCGGTGACGCCGGCAGCGAGCAGGATCACACCGGTGGTGGCCGAGCTCACTCCCAGACCGTCGCGGAGGTGCACGCCGACGAGCACCCCGATGCCGATCGGGCCGGCGGCGGCCGACAGCGCCGACAGCCAGAGCGATGCCATGCGCTTGGTGAGCAGCGGGCGGATCGGCGGCGCCGACGCCGCGGGGCGCGGCTCGCCGCTCGGCGGGCGCGTGGCGAGCCCGATGGCCACCGCACCGATGATCACGTAGGTCCACCGCCAGTTGACGGTCGCGGCGACGCCGCTGATGAACGGTGCCGCGGCGCCACCGGCGGCCTGGAATCCGGCGTAGATGCCGACCGCCCGACCGAGGCGCGACGGGTCGACCTGCTCGGTCAGCCCGGCGATGAGGAGCGGCGTGATGAACGCGTTGAACACGCCCTGCATCACCCTGGCCGTGATGAACACACCGAGATTCGGTGCGAGCACGCACAGCACCGAGGCGATCGCGTAGCCGATGAACGTGATCCGGGTGACGCGACGCCGCCCGTAGCGCTCACCGATCGTCCCCGACACGAGCATGAACAACGCCATCGGGAGCAAATAGCCACTCAGCGACCAGTTGACCGCGCTCGTCGAGGCGTCGAAGGTGTCGCGCAACTCGGGGTAGATCGAGATCACGCTCATCGTGCCGACCGGTCCGAGGAAGCCGCCGACCAGGAACGGCAACGTCGTCGCCGTCATCACGCGCCCGCCCGTCGCCTCGCGGTCCGCTGCGTCGTCGGGTTCGTCGGCGGGCGTGGTGGTCATGATCGGTGGTAGTACTGCTTGCCCCACACGGCGAGCGGGTTCTCACCCTGGTCGACCAATGGCATCCGCCAGGTCGACACGTCGGCATCGGCGAGCGTCAGTCGGAACAGCGCCCGCGGTTCGTCGATCGTGTCGGTGATGTAGGCGTCGGCGAACCGCTCGGGTGTGTAGCGGCAGGCGATGTCGCGGTACATGTCTCGCCAGATGTCGTCGGCACCGAGGTCGTGGACGAGTTCGGCGCGGCCGCGAGCGATGAGCTTGCGCATCGGGCTCGCCGTCTCGTCGATCGTCGCGCACACCGCCGGGTCGGCTCGGAGATCGCCGAGCCACGCCGACTTGGCACGCGGCGTGAACCAGATCGCTCCTTCGTGATGGATGAACCAGATCGGCACCACCCGTGGCAGCCCGTCGGTGCCGTTGGTGCCGAGGCGCAGGAGATGGCCCGGCTCGTCGAGGAACGTCGTGAGCTCGCTGTCGGTCATGCCGGGCATGTACGACAGTCTCGCCGCGACGGCCTTCCCGAGTGTGACCGGACGGTGCGGGTCAGGTGCGATGCGCCGAGCGGTAGGCAGCCGGTGACGATCCGACGACGCGCCGGAAGTGCCGGCCGAACGCGCTCTGGTCGTAGTAGCCGCACGCCGACGCCACGTCGGCGATCGGGAGGTCGGTGTCGGTGATCAACCGCAGCGCCTCCTCCAGCCGGAATCGCATGATGAGTTGCTTCGGTGAGAGTCCGAGCAGTCGACGAGACACCCGTTCCAACTGCGCGACCGACATGTCGGCGGCAGCCGCGAGGTCGGCGACCGGTACCTGTTCGACGTAGCGGCGGCGGGCGACGTCGACGGCCGCGGCGAGTTGCGCATGCGGCGCGGCGGCATCGACCGGCGTGCGGAGATCGACCGACACCGACACCAGGCCGACCGCCTCACCCGCGTCGTCGACCCACCGCGACTTCGAGGTGAGAAACCATCCGATCGTTCCGTCGGGCCGCGTGATCGACTCGAGTTCGTTGGTCAGCATGTGACCGGTCTCGAGCACCCGAGCGTCTTGCGCGGTGTACTGGTCGGCGAGCTCGGCTGGGAACAGGTCGTGAGCGGTCTTGCCGATCACGTCGCCCGGTCCGGTGACCCCGGCGCGATCGGCGAACGCCTGATTCGCCGACACGTACGAACCCGATGGTTCCTTGACGCTGAACATGACGCCGGGCGTGGTGGCGAGCACGTCGGTCACGGCTTCGAGCGAACGGTCGATCACCGTCGTATCTGAGCACACGGCGATCACGCCCTCGGGCACGTTCGGTCGGCTGGTACGAATTCGCCCGACGGCCGGTCGAATCCGTACAAGACCCCGGGGCCGGTCACAGCGTTTCATGGATGCATGAGCGACCTGGTTCTCGACGACGCCGACTTCTCCGCCGCCTCCGCCGCCACGGCCGCCCAGACCGACGACGAGCGACTCGCTGCACAGGCCATCGGGCTCGCCCGCGAGTTGCTCACCACCAGCCTGGCTGGTGCCACCCGATCGGAGCGGCGGCGCCAGGCTCGACTCGGTTCGCTGCTCGACGACCCGAACGGCCGCGAGATGATCTTCGCGCTGACCGATCAGGTCATGCGGATCGACTCCCCGGCACGGGCCGCTGCGAAGTTCGCCGACGTGATCGAGCAGCATCCGACGACGGCGATCGGCCCACTCGACCGGCTGATGATGCGCGCCGGCGCGATCGTCGCGCCGTTGCTGCCGAAGATCGTGATGCCGATCGTGGTGAAACGGATCAAGCACGAGACGCGTGGCATCGTGCTTCCCGCCGACGACCCGGCGTTCGCGAATCACGTGAAGCGGCGCAGCGGCGATGGCGTGCGTCTCAACGTCAACCCGCTGGGTGAGGCGATCCTTTCCGACGCCGAGGCCGACGAGCGGATGCGCGCGGTGATCGAACGCATCGAACGACCCGACGTGACGTACGTGTCGGTGAAGGTCTCGGCGATCGTCGCGAACCTCGACGCGCTGGCCTTCGACCACTCCGTGGAGCGGATCTGCGAGCGACTGCGCACGCTCTATCGACGCGCGTCCGCGGCGACACCGACCACGTTCGTCAACCTCGACATGGAGGAGTACCGCGACCTCGAACTGACGTTGCAGTCGTTCATGCGAGTGCTCGACGAGCCCGAGTTCCGGTCGCTCGATGCCGGCATCGTGCTGCAGGCGTACCTTCCTGATTCGCACGACGCACTTCAACGCCTCGGCGCCTGGGTGGCCTCGCGTCGCGAGCAGGGAGGCGGCCACATCAAGGTCCGTCTCGTCAAAGGCGCGAACCTGGCGATGGAGCACGCCGAAGCCGAGATCCACGGGTGGACGGCGGCTCCCTATCCGACCAAGGCCGACGTCGACGCCAGCTACAAAGCGATGCTCGATTCGGCATTGCGCGACGAGTGGAGCGACGCGTTGCGCATCGGGCTCGCCAGCCACAACCTCTTCGACATCGCCTGGGCGTTCGTGATCGGTCGCGAACGCGGTGCGCTCGACCGCATCGAGTTCGAGATGCTCGAAGGCATGGCACCGTCGCAGGCTCGCTCGGTCGAGGAGTTGGCCGGCGGGCTGCTGATGTACGCCCCGGTGGTCGCCGACGACGACTTCGACGCCAGCATCGCCTATCTCACACGTCGACTCGACGAGAACACGCAACCCGAGAACTTCCTGCGGTCACTGTTCACCCTCGTCCCCGACTCGCCCCTGTTCGACCAGGAGGTTGCTCGCTTCCGCGCCGCCGTCGAGGCCCGCCACACCGTCAGCAGATCCCGCCGCCGCTCCCCCAACCTGGTTATTTCCATCCGGGATGGAAATAACCAGGTTGGGTTCGCGAACGAGGCGGAGTCGGACTTCACCGATGGCGCCACGCGGGCCGCTGTCGCGGCGGCGGTGGCCGCGCCGCCCACGCCGACGTTCGACCGGATCGAGAGTGAGCAGCAGATCGACGAGATCGTCAGCGCGGCGGTAGCCGCCTTCGAACGCGGCGACGCCGACCCCGACACCCGCCGGAGTTGGCTCCTCGGTGTGACCGATCTGATGGCAACGGAGCGCTTCCAGACCGTCGGGCTCCTCGCCCACGCCGTGTCGAAGACGGCGCACGAAGCCGACCCGGAGATCGCCGAGGCGATCGACTTCTGCCGCTACTACGCCACCGACGGCCGGGCCGCGCTCGACGCCGCACGAACCGACGGTTTCGACGTGTCGGGTCGCGGCGTGATCACCGTGATCGGACCGTGGAACTTCCCGTACGCGATCCCGACCGGTGGTGTCGCGGCCGCGATCGCGGCGGGCAACAGCGTCATCCTCAAGCCGGCGCCCGAGGCCGTCGAGGTCGGTGCGTGGATCGCGGAGCAGTTCTGGCGCGCCGGCGTTCCTCGCGACGTGCTGCAACTCGTCGTGTGCGACGACGGGCCGGTGGGGACGCGACTCGTCACGCACGACGACGTCGACACCGTCGTACTCACCGGTGCCTACGACACAGCGGCGATGTTCCTCGGCTGGAAGCCGTCGATGCGCTTGTTCGCCGAGACGAGCGGCAAGGACGCGCTGGTCATCACGCCGTCGGCCGACCTCGACCAGGCCATCGCCGATCTCGTGCGCTCGGCGTTCGGACATGCCGGTCAGAAGTGTTCGGCGGCGAGCCTCGGCATCGTGGTCGGCGAGTTGTACGACGACCCGTCGTTCCGCCAGCGGCTGCGCGACGCCGTTGCGAGTCTGCGCGTCGGCCCGGCGACCGACCCGGCCTCGATGATGGGGCCGCTCGTCCAGCGACCGAACGAGCCGCTCGAACGAGCGCTCACCCGTCTCGACCGCGGCGAATCGTGGCTGGTCGAACCGACGTGCCTCGACCCCGACGAGGACGGTCGCCTCTGGACCCCCGGCGTACGACTCGGCGTGACCGAGGGATCGTGGTTCCACCGCACCGAGTGCTTCGGCCCCGTGCTCGGCATCATGCGCGCCGACGACCTCGACCATGCGCTCCGCCTTCAGAACGCGACCGCCTTCGGACTCACCGGTGGCATCCACTCGCTCGACGACGCCGAGATCGACCACTGGCTGGAGCACGTCGAGATCGGCAACGCCTACATCAACCGTCACATCACCGGTGCCATCGTCCAGCGCCAACCGTTCGGCGGGTGGAAGCGATCGGTCGTCGGCGGTGGCGCGAAGGCCGGTGGCCCCGGCTACGTCGCACAGTTCGCGCGGGTGTCGGGAGGTGACTCGACGCTCGCCACGGCTCGCGGTTCGTTCGAGGCGGCGTGGTCCGACACGTTCACCACGCCGATCGATGCGAGCGGTCTCTCCGTCGAATCGAACGTGCTGCGACACCGTCCACTCGATCGTGTCGCGGTCCGCCACGACGGATCCGACGACGCTTCGCTCGCACTCCTGCGGCTCGCCGCCCAGATCGCCGGCGTCGAACTCGTGGAGTCGAACGTCGCCGCCGAGTCCGACGGCGACTTCGCTCGGCGCGCTGCTCGCAGCGGTGTCGACCGGGTCCGTCTCGTCACGTCGCTCGACGATGCGGCTCGCCGAATCCTCCACGACGTCAACATCGCCGTCGACGAGACACCTCCCGTGAGCGACGGCCACCTCGAACTCCAACACTGGATGAGAGAACAGTCGATCAGCCGCACGATGCACCGCCACGGCCGCCTCCTCCGCTGACGTGCGTCATCGGGTGTCTGACACCGGATGACGGGTCAGCGCATGACGGAGTTGAGGAGCAGGCTGGTCTCGGAGTTGATGACGCCGTCGCAGGTGCGGATCTGCCGGAGCACGTCGTCGAACTCGCGCAGCGAACCGCAGCGGATCTCGGCGACGAGGTCCCAGCCTCCGTTGGTGGTGTGCAGCGACTGGAGTTCGGGCATCCCGCGCAACTGCTTGATGACGTCGGTGGTGTTGCGGCCGTTGACCTCGATGAGCGACACGGCGCGCACGTCGTCGTCGCCGTGGTCTTCGCGGACGCGCACGGTGAAACCGAGCACCAGGCCCGAATCGATCAGCCGCTCGAGGCGGCTGTTGACCGTGGCCCGCGTGACGCCGAGTTGCCGTGCCAACGTGGTGACCGGCGCACGCCCGTCGGCGCGCAGCAGTGCGATCAACCGACGATCGGTCTCGTCGAGCTCCGTCATGCACACATCGTATGATCCGACTGCACAGATTGCGCATCCAGCGACCACACTTCTCACTATCTGCCGCTTGAGGCGACACATCGCCCAGTCGTACGGTCGAGGCATGGTCCGATTCGTGAACGTGCACAACCTGGCCCGCTGGGCTGCCGACACCGGCATCGAGAACATCCTGCGCGACCTGGTCGCGGCGATGGAACACGACTTCCGCCGCTGGCCCGTGTTCGACAAGACCCCACGGGTCGCCAGCCATTCCGAACACGGCGTGATCGAACTGATGCCGACGAGCGACGGCGAGACCTACGGCTTCAAGTTCGTCAACGGCCACCCCATCAACTCGACCCGCGGCCTGCAGACGGTGACCGCGTTCGGCGCACTCGCCGACGTCGACACCGGCTACCCGCTCATGCTGTCGGAGATGACGCTGCTCACCGCGCTGCGCACCGCTGCCACCTCCGCGATGGCCGCCAAGGTGCTCGCCCCTGCACACGCGTCCGTGATGGGCATGATCGGTTCGGGGGCGCAGAGCGAGTTCCAGGCGCTCGCGTTCCGCGCCAACCTCGGCATCGAGACGCTGCGCGTGTTCGACACCGATCCTGCGGCCATGACCAAGTTCGAGCGCAATGCGACGGCGCTGGGCTTCGACGTCACGATCTGCCGCAGCGCCGAGGAGGCGATCACCGGCGCGCACATCGTCACCACCTGCACCGCCGACAAGCGAAACGCCACCGTCTTGACCGACGAGATGGTCCGCAGCACCGAGGCGTCGCGCGGTCCACGCCGCGGGCTCCACATCAACGCCATCGGCGGCGACTGCCCCGGCAAGACCGAGCTCGACATCGAGTTGGTGAAGCGCGCGTCGACGTTCGTCGAGTTCCCCGAGCAGTCGTTCATCGAAGGCGAGATCCAGTTCCTCCCGCACGACTGGCCGATCACCGAACTGTGGCAGGTGCTCACCGGCGAACGTCCCGGCCGACAGTCCGACGACGAGCTCACCGTGTTCGACTCCGTCGGCTTCGCGATCGAGGACTTCTGCGCGCTCCGGTTCCTCAACGAGTCGATCACGGGCACCGACTACTACGACGAGATCGACCTCGTCGCCGAGCCCGCCGACCCGAAGAACCTCTTCGGTGAACTGCTCGGCTCCACGCTGGCCACCGATACCTCCGATGTTGCTGGAGCCGCGATCGACCAGCTCCGCCAACTCGTCCCGCTCGCAGGGTCCTGATGTCGCTCCAGGCGCCGTCCGTGGTGGTGATGGTCCGGCCGCACCACTTCACCCCGAACGTCGAAACCGTCGTCGACAACGTGTTCCAGGCCGACGTGCCCGCCGATCTCCGCGCCGATCGGGTCGCCGCGCTCGCCTTCGACGAAGTGACCGCGGTGGTCGACGCGCTTCGCCACGAAGGCATCGACGTCCACCTCTTCGAAGACGCCGGTACCGCCACACCCGACAGCGTGTTTCCGAACAACTGGTTCTCGACCCATCACGGCGGACACGTCGCCGTGTACCCCATGTGCACTCCGAACCGTCGCCTCGAACGCCGGTACGACGTGATCGACATGCTCAAGTCGGAGTTTCGCGTCCAAGACGTGATCGACTACTCCGGCCTCGAGCACGACGACCTCTTTCTGGAGGGAACGGGCGCGATGGTACTCGATCACCTCGACCGAGTCGCGTACGTCGCCCGGTCGCATCGAGCCGACCCGATCATCCTCGAACGGTTCTGCACCAACTTCGGGTTCGAGCCGATGGCCTTCGACGCCATCGACGACTCGGGCGTTCCGATCTACCACACCAACGTCTTGATGACGGTGGGCACGTCGTTCGCGTTGATCGGACTCGACACGATCAGCGACCGCCGACGACGCGACGAGATCGTCGAACGACTCACCGAGTCCGGCCGCGACGTGATCGCCCTCAGCAACGCCCAACTCGGAGAGTTCGCCGGCAACGCGTTCGAGTTGACCGGACGTCACGGATCGATCACCGCGATGTCGGGCCGGGCCCGCCGATCGCTCACCGACGACCAGGTCGCGCGAATCGAAGCCTCGTCACGGATCGTCGCCGTCGATCTCCCCACCATCGAACTGGCCGGCGGATCGATGCGCTGCATGCTCGCGGGCATCCACCTTCCCCGTCGAGCCGCTGCCGTCGCCGTTCACGCCGCCTGACGATCGCGCTACGACTCGCAGGCGAGACGGAACGAGTCGTCGAGGTCGAGCGGCAGGATCAGCATCGACGTCGCCGGGCGCGCCTCGCGGCCGACGCCAGATCGGCGCGCAATGCTCGTCACGCCTGCGAAGATCTGGAGATGAGCGCCGATCAGCACGCCAGTCCCCCGCTCGACGCCGCGGCGGTCGACCACGCGCTCACCACCACCCGAGCGGTTCGGCGCCGCCTCGACCTCGAGCGCCCGGTCGACGACGACATCATCTTCGACTGCATCGACATCGCCGAGCAGGCCCCGACCGGCGGCGACCAGAGCAGCCGTCGCTGGGTGATCGTCCGCGACCCCGAACTCAAGGCCCGGCTCGCCGACCTCTACCTGGCGTCGGGCGGCGAGTGGATGATCGACACCCGCGACCGGCTCGCCGGCACCGGCCACCCGCGGGAGAGGGTCATGGCCTCAGCAGCGCATCTCGCCGAACATCTGGCCGAGGTTCCGGCGATCGTGATCCCGACGATCATCGGCCTCCACGACGGAAGCGGCCGACCCGGGCTCTTCGACTCGGTCATCCAGTCCGCGTGGAGCCTCTGCGTGGCGCTGCGCGCCCGCGGCCTCGGCACGACCTGGACGACCGCGATCCTCGAACGAGGCGACGAACTGAGCGATCTCCTCGGGATACCGGCCGACAACACGCCGATCGCGATGATCCCCGTGGCGTGGACGATCGGAACCGACTTCCGCCCCGCACCGCGACGGCCCGCCCGCGAGATCGCGTTCATCGACCGATACGGCCACACGTGGGCGAGCGGTCCGAGCAACCCACCGTCACTGCTCGACGGCCCTGGAACCGTCGTCGAGATCGACATCGATGCCCCGCCACACGAGATCTGGCAGTACGTGACCGACGTGAACTTCGCCGCCAAGTTCAGCCGCGAACTCCAACGAGCCGCGTGGGACGTCGACGGAGAACCCGAGGTGGGCGCGACGTTCACCGGATCGAACGAGAACTCCTACATGGGCGAGTGGGACGTGACCTGCCACGTCGTCGAGTACGAGGCCGACCGATGCTTCGCCTGGTCGACCGTCAGCCCCGACGATCCCGGCGCCACCTGGCGCTACGAACTCGAACCGCTCGCCGGCTCCACCCGGCTCCGTCACAGCGTGGTCATCGGGCCCGGCCCGTCGGGCTTGAAGCGCTTCGTCGAGAGCAATCCCGATCGTGCCGCCCAGGGGATCACCGGACGCATGTCGGGTCTCCGCGACAACATGAACGCCGTGGTCGCCGGCATCAAGTCCGCCGCCGAGAACTGATCGGAGCCCGACGCCGCGGCGGCCACTGCCGGTCGGGCCGAGCGCGCCTCGACGCGGTGCAGGTGGCACGGCCGGCGTGGTTCAGGTGATGTTCACGTTGCGCTCGACCGTCGTTCAACCGGTCGTCAGTTGACGTCCACATCCTCGTGGTCAGGTCTCGACTGTGAAAATTCGACATCTCGCCGCCACCGCCGTCACGGCGTCCACCGCAACGCTCGGAGTGCTCTCGCTGGGCGCGTCCGCACAGACCGACGAGGAAGGGCTGACCCCACTCGGCGTCTACGACACCGGTGAGGAGGGCGGCTCCGAGATCATCGCCTTCGACCCGGCGACCGATCGGTTGTTCACCACCAACGGCGCCGACCAGACGATCGACGTCATCGACATCTCCGACCCGTCGGCTCCGTCGCTGGTCACCCAGCTCGACGTGTCGTCGTACGGCGACGGCATCCAGAGCGTCGCGGTCGGTGACGGCGTCATCGCCGCAGCGGTCAAGCACGCCGACGGCGCCGGGGCGGGCACGGTCGTGCTGTTCAGCACGGCGGGTGTGTTCGACACCAGCTACACGGTCGGCGTGCTTCCCGACTCGATCGCGTTCACGCCCGACGGGCGCTACATCGTCGTGGCCAACGAGGCCGAGCCGGTGTGCACCGACGACGACGAATCGGTGCTCGACGTCGACCCCGAAGGCACGATCTCGGTCATCGACACGACCAACGATTCGGTCGCCACCGCCGACTTCAATGCGTTCGACGGCACCGAGGCGGCGCTCGCCGCCGAGGGCATTCGCATCTTCTTCCCCGGATCGTCGGTGTCGCAGGACCTCGAGCCCGAGTACGTCGCGATCACGCCCGACGGCACGACCGCCCACGTCACGCTGCAGGAGAACAACGCCATCGCGGTCGTCGACATCGCGACGGCAACGGTGACCGACCTGGTGCCGCTCGGCTTCAAGGACCACTCGATCGACGGCAACGGAATCGACCCGTCGAACCGAGACGACGCCGAAGCGATCGCCACCTGGAACGTGTTGGGCATGTATCAGCCCGACGCGATCGCCGCAGTCGAGATCGACGGCACGATCTACACCGTGTCGGCCAACGAAGGCGACGCACGCGACTACGACTGCTACTCGGAGGAAGCGCGAGTCGAGGACTTCGATCTCGCCTCGCCGCCGTACGCCGCCACCGATGGCGACGAGGAGAACCTCGGCCGCCTCAAGACGACCACGGCATTCCCGACGCAACTCAACGGTGACGACGAAGTCGAGCAGGTCTACGCCTACGGTGCTCGATCGTTCACGATCCGCACCACCGACGGAACGATCGTGTTCGACAGCGGCGACGATTTCGAACAGCAGCTCGTCGGCACCGACTTCTTCAACCTCGACGAGGACGAGACCGACGGACGCAGCGACGACAAGGGTCCCGAGCCCGAAGCGTTGGCGGTCGGAGTCGTCGAGGGCCGCACGTTCGCCTTCATCGGCCTCGAGCGTTCGGGGGGCGTGATGATGTACGACATCTCCGACCCCACCGCTCCCGAGTTCATCGACTACGTCAACACCGCCGAGACCGTGCCCGACGGAGCAGAGGCTCTGGTGACCGGTGGCGGCGACGTCGCTCCCGAAGGCATTGCATTCATCAGCGCCGCCGACAGCCCGACCGGCGAACCGATGCTCGCCGTGTCGTTCGAGGTCAGCGGTACGAGCCGGCTGATCGGCATCGACGTGCAGACGGCGCCGACCACCACGACCGTGCCGCCCACGACCGCGGCCCCGACCACCACCGTGGCACCGGCGACGACGGTCGAACCCACCACGACGGTGCCGGCCACGACGACGGTGCCGGCCACGACGACGGTGGTCCCGACTCGCGAGCTTCCCGCCACGGGCTCGCAGGATTCGACCGGCAACCTGGCGCTCGCCGCACTGGCGCTCGTCCTCGGCGGCACCGGCGTGCTCGCCGCCAGCCGCCGCCGCTCACTCTGACCCGTCGTCCGGCCGCCGAGGAATCGGCGGCCGGACGCGACGATTTCTGCCCAGGCCAAATGTCGTCGCGAGGGGATGATTTCTGCCCAGGCCAAATGTCGTCGCCAGAGGATGATTTCTGCCCAGGCCAGATGTCGTCGCGAGGGGGCGTGACCGGTGACACTCAGTCATTTGTTGTGGTCGCAACTAATGCACGTAGAATGATTGACATGACAACCAATCTTCCCCTCACCGCCGGCACCTGGACCATCGACCCCGCTCACACGACGGTCGGCTTCACCGTCCGCCACCTCGGTCTGTCGAAGGTCCGTGGACGCTTCGACGACGTCAGCGGCGCCCTCGTCGTCGGTGACGATCTGGCATCGAGCACCGTCAGCACCGAGATCGGTCTCGCCTCGGTCGCCACCGGCAACACCGACCGCGACGGGCACCTCCAGTCGAGCGATTTCTTCAACACCGAGACCAACCCGAAGATGACCTTCACCTCCACCGCGATCACCGGCGACGGCGAGAACTACACGATGACCGGCGACCTCACCCTCAACGGTCACACGCAGCCGGTCGAGCTCGACGTCGAGTTCTTCGGCACGTCGCCGAACCCCGCCGACCAGTCCACCCGGGCCGGTTTCTCGGCGACCGGGTCGCTGTCACGCAAGGACTTCGGCATCGAGTTCAACATGCCGCTCGGCGGCGACAAGGTGATGATCTCCGACAACGTCGCACTCGAACTCGACGTCCAGGTCGTCGCCCCCGCCTGACGACGACGTCGCTCGACGCAACTCGACACACCCTTTCCCCCGGCCGAGCAATCGGTCTGACACGGCCCCGGTGATTCGTCACCGGGGCCGTGTCACGTCGTGGGCGAGCCCTGGAGGAACTCGATGACGGTCGGGAACACTCGGCGATCCTGGAACATCAACAGGTGTCCACCGTCGAAGACCTCGAGACGAGCCGAGGGCATACGTTCGGCCGTGAACTCGGCGTTGGCGAGCGGGGCCGTTCCGTCGAAACGGCCAGCGCAGATCAACGTGTCGTGCCCGATCGTGCCGAGTTGATCGACCACGTCGTGGTGGCTGCGAGCCTCCAACTGTCGACGTGCGCCGTCGGCCTCAGCACCCGTCGCCGGGTTCCGCGCTTGCTCGGCGACGATGTCGTACACGACGCCGAGTCCGGGAATCGGATCGTCGGCGTCGGGATCCCACCGAGTGTCCATGTTCCGCATTCGGATCGGGAACGACTGGTCGACGTCCATCGCGGCGAGTTCGTGCAGCGGGTACGACGGGTGGTCGCCGCCCGGCGAGGTGCACAGCAGCACGAGCTTGTCGACGAGGTGCGGGTGCCGAACCGCGAGGTTCAACGCGACCATGCCACCGAAACTCGTCCCGACCACGTGGCACGGCGAACCGGCCACCTCCGCGATGAGCGCGGCGGCATCGTCGGCGTAGTCGGCCATCGTGTAGTCGGTCACCGGCGAGGTCGTCTGGCCGAGGCCGCGCTGGTCGTAGTGGACGACTCGGAAGTGTTTGTTGAGCGGAGACCGATCCGGGAAGGTGCGACGTAGATCGCCGCCGCTCCCACCGATGTTGAGCACCCACGGGTCGCCGACATCGCCGTACACCTCGTGGTGGATGTCGATGCCGTTCAGCGTCACGACCGCCATGCCCGATCAGTCCTCCGGGAAGCTCACGAGGATCACCGCGTTGGCGACGACCATCAGGTCGTGGGTCCCGTCGGCGCGTGTGGGGCCGGGCACGTCGACGCCGCCCGAGCGAGGCGACACGGTGACCGTTCCGTACGGAAGCTCTGCGGCGATCGCCTCGATGTCGAGCGCGTCGGGATCATTCACCGCGATGATCGCTTCGATCTGCATGTCGTGTGGCGTCTTGCCGGCGGCGTCGAAGAAGTTGAGGCTGCTGTGCCGGATCGCATCCGACACCGCTCGACGCGCCGCCTTCGTGTAGTCGCCGCCATGGACGTCGACGCCCATGCCCATCTCGGTCACCCAACGCACCAACGCCATGGCGCCGACACTAACCACGCACCTGCCGCCCCATCTCCTCGGTCGTCGCGGCCGGTCGCCGACCGTCGTGCCGGCCGGCGACGAACGATCTAGCGAGACTCAGCTGCGGACGAGGCGGCCGGGGCGGGCGCCGGTGAAGGCGTCGTTCTCGCGGGTCACCTGGCCGCCGACGATCGTGGCGGTGTAGCCCTCGGCGGCCTGGAGCAGCCGAGTACCGCCGGCCGGAAGGTCGGCGACGAGGTGTGGTTCGCGAAGCTGCAGGTTGTCGAAGTCGATCACGTTGAGGTCGGCGCGCTTGCCGACCTCGACCACGCCGCGATCGGTGAAGCCGAACAACGCAGCGGTGTCGGCGGTCATCTTCTTGATGACGTGTTCGAGCGGCAGACGCGGGCCCCGCTCGCGGTCACGCACCCAGTGGGTCAGCATCCAGGTCGGCGTCGACGCGTCGCAGATGAAGTTGGCGTGAGCGCCGCCATCGGCCAAGCCGAGCACGGCCGCCGGATGGGTGAGCATCTCATGGAGCGCGTCGCCGTTGCCGTGCGCGTAGCCGAGGAACGGCATCATCATCAGCGCTCGGCCTTCACGGTCACGGAGGCGTTCGTACAGTTCCTCGATCGGCTCGACGCCGTGCTGCTCGGCCAGCGCGGCGATGCTGCGATCGGGGGTGGGCTCGTAGTCGACCGGATCGCCGAGCAGGTACTGGCGCTCGTACGAACTGACCACCTGGTACGCCATCGGCTGGGAGTCCTTGATGCTCTCCATCACCTGGGTCGACTCGGCGATGAGACGCGCCTTCAACTCGGGGTCACCCATTGCTTCCGCCTGTTCGGCGAACGAGAGGTCGCGCAACGGTGCGAACGACGGCATGTCTTTGAAGCGGTGCTTGGTCGACAGGCCGATGAGGATGCCGAACGGACGGCCGGCCACCTGCGGGATCACCTGATGGCCGGCGTCCTGCGCTTCCTGCGAGCGCTCCATGAGCTCTTTCCACTCGTCGGGCTCGACCATGTTCTGCAGCATCAGCCACGTGACCGGTCGGCCGATGTCGTCGGCCAGACGGCAGATCCAGTCGATCTCCTTCTTGGGTGCGACGAGGTCTTCGCCGCCGAGCCCGGCGGGTGCCACTTCGAAGACGCCCTTGCCGGCGCGCGCCATCGCGCGCCCGATCGTGAACAACTCGTCTTCGGCCGCGAACGTGCCCGGCACGGGTTCGCCGTTCATCGCGCGGTGCCCGATCGTGCGACTCGTGGAGAAGCCCATCGCGCCGGCCTCGACGGCCTCGTTGACGAGTTGCGCCATCTCGGCGATGTCGTCGGACGTGGCCGGTTCGTTGTCGGCGCCACGCTTGCCCATGACGTACGCGCGCAGCGGACCGTGGGCGATCATCGCCGCGATGTCGGCGGCGTACTCACCGCGTTCGAGTTCGTCGAGGTACTCGGGGAAGCTCTCCCAGTTCCATGAGATGCCTTCGCTCAACGCGGCACCCGGGATGTCTTCGACACCTTCCATCAGCTCGATCAGGAAGTCGTGCTCGTCAGGCTTGGCCGGGGCGAAACCGACGCCACAGTTGCCCATCACGACGGTGGTGACGCCGTGCGGGGTCGATGGTTCGAGCTCGCTGTCCCAGGTGGCCTGGCCGTCGTAGTGCGTGTGGATGTCGACGAAGCCTGGCGTGATGATCTTGCCCTGCGCGTCGATCTCTCGTGTTCCGGGGCCGACTTCGGCATCGGGCGCGACGGCGGTGATGACGTTGCCGTCGACCGCGACGCTCATCCCATCGGCCGGCGCGGCACCGGTTCCGTCGACGAGTCGGCCGTTGCGGATCACGAGATCATGCATGCCGCCAGTCTCGCGTAGCGAGTTGATGACATCGCTCCCGGAGCGACGTAACCAACTCCGGTCAGGTGCGCGAGGGCGGGTCGAGGGCGTCGCCGCAGCGATGGTTGAGCGCCCGGATCACGCGGTCTTCGCGGTGGCTGCCGAGCAGGCTCACCGTTGCCGTGGCGAGCGCAAACCGGCGACCTTCGACCGCTGGCAGGCCACACCACCGAGCGATGAGGATCGCGAGGAAGTGACCGTGCGCGAAGACGACACCGTTGCCGTCGGGGACCTCGGCGTCGAAGCGCTCGATGAACGCATCGGCGCGAGCGCCGACCTCGTCGACCGACTCACCGTCGATGATCTCGTGGGTCCACACCGACCAGTCGGGAATGCGCTCGCGCGACTCTGGCGTGGTCTCGCCTTCGTACACGCCGTAATCCCATTCGACGAGGCGGTCGTCGATCTCGAGGCCGCACGCAGGCCGAACCAGCTCGGCGGTTTCGCGTGCTCGGATCAGCGGGCTGCTGTACGCCCGTTCGAGGTTCCACCCGGCCAACGTGCGTGACGCGGCTCGGGCTTCGTCGCGTCCGACGTCGGTCAGCGGGATGTCGGTGCGCCCGGTGTGTTTCCCCATCCGTGACCACTCGGTCTGGCCGTGTCGGATGACGAGGAGTTGCGCCGAGCTCATGGGCATCATCCTCGCACCGCAGGGCGGTTCGTCGCTCGGATCGGGGCCGGCGCGCGTTTGAACGGCGCCCACGCCGGGCAGTCCCAACATGTGGAACCGACAACTGATCCCACCCGCACCACCACCGAGCCGACGACCGAGCAACTCCTCGCACTGCTCGTCGAACAGCGCCGAGAGATCGAGTCGCTTCGACGTCGTGTCGACGGTTTCGACGAGCACCGAGACGTCCCCGACCGAGCGCCAACGGCCGCCGCCACCGAGATCTCGTCGAGCCGCCGCAAGATGCTGCAGCGACTCGGCGCGACCGCAGCGGGAGCCGCGATCGCTGCGCCGCTCATCGCTCGGCCCGTCGCTGCCGCCGACGGCGACGCCCTCGTCGCCGGGGCCCAGAACTCCGCGACGGAAGCGACGTTGCTCTTCGGCGGAACCACGCAACCCAACACGAGCGTCCTCTCCGTGGCCGACGAGCCGAAGGAGATCGACATCGAGGCCGCGATCGGCGGGTTCGCCACCGGCTCCGACGTCTACAACGGCGTGGTCGGTCACACCGAGACGTCGACCACCAGCGTCGAGAGCGGTCATGCGTTGGTCGCGTATCCCCAGACCGTGCCCGGCAAGCAGGCGCCCCGGTCCAACATCTGGGTGCGGCCGCTGCTCGACGACCCGCGCAGCGACACGAAAGAGCACACCCCCGGCGAACTCGTCGCCGACACCAACGGCGAACTCTGGTATTGCGTCGACCGGGGCACGCCCGGGGAGTGGCGACGCATCAGTGGGTTCCGGACGGCCGGTGCGTTCGTCCCGATCGCTCCGACGAGGGTGTACGACAGTCGGTTCACCGCCGAGGGGCCGATCCGCTCGGGCGATCAGCGACTGGTCTCGATCGCCGACGCACGCGACGTCCGCACGGGAACCGTCATCGATGTCGGCGCGATTCCGGTCGGCGTCACCGCGGTCGCCTACAACCTCGCCGTCACCAACACGACGGGGAGCGGGTTCTTGTTCATCGCACCGTCGGGCGTCGCCGAGGTCACCGCGGCGAGCCTCAACTGGGGAGTCGCCGACGAGTCGGTCAACAACGGCAGCACCGTGAAGGTCGACGGCGACCGATTGCAGCGCGTGTTCTGCGGTGGCAACGGCAGCGCCGACTTCATCCTCGACATCGTCGGCTACTACGAGTAGCCCTTCCGGGACGCCGACCCCGAGCGCGAGCCGCGCCGGCGTTCAGTCGCAGCGTTCGAGGCGGAACTGGATGGCGGTGGCGCCGGCGTCGAGGCTGGCACGCAACAGTGTCGATGCTGCTGCGACCACCGCGTCGACATCGCCTTCGGCCGTGGTGGCGAACGGACCCATGTCGGCGGTGAGGCCAGCGGCCTCGATCGCGGCGACAGCGGCGTCGACGTGCGGACCGGGCTCGTTCTCCTTGAACGGCTCGACCAGGACTTCGAGACGGGCGTTGCTCACCCGCCCAGACTACGCCCACCGGACGGTTTGTCTCTGAGACAAAGCGTCCGGGCGGGGCGGGGCGTGACGGGATTCACGGCCTGTTCGAGGTCCCGAGTTGCTTGACGTTTTGTTAAGGCCCAGTGGTAATGTCGGCACGTGCCAGGGACAACAGGCGCGGATCGCCGCGAGCTCTCCATCGACCCCACCCGGCTCACTGCGCGACTCGACGAACTGGGTCAGATCGGTGCCATCCCCGGCACGATCGGCTGCGCTCGGCTCGCGCTCACCGACGACGACAAGGCCGGGCGCGACCTCGTTCGTACCTGGATGGAGGAACTCGGTCTCGACATCTCGATCGACGGCATCGGCAACGTCATCGCCACCATGCCAGGGTTCGACCCGTCGCTCGCCCCGGTGATGACCGGGTCGCACATCGACACCGTCGCCACCGGAGGCCGCTACGACGGCAACCTCGGCGTGCTCGCCGGACTCGAAGTGATCGAGACGGTGCTCGCGGCAGGCATCGAACTCGAACGTCCGCTCGCCGTCGGCTGGTTCACCGACGAAGAAGGCGCTCGTTTCCCGCCCGACATGCTCGGCAGTCTGGTCTACGTCGGCGGGCTCCCGCTCGAAGACGCGCTCGAGATCGAAGACCGTGATGGCGCGGTCGTCGGCGACGAACTCGACCGAATCGGCTATCGCGGTGCGGCCCCCACACCGGGTCGCGTGCCGCACGCGTTCGTCGAACTCCACATCGAGCAGGGCCCGATCCTCGAAGACGAAGACATCACGATCGGTGTGGTCGAGGGCGTGCAGGGCATCTCGTGGACCGAGCTCACGATCACCGGTCAGTCGTGCCATGCCGGCACCACCCCGATGCGCCTGCGCCACGACCCCGGCTACGTCGCTGCGGCGATCACCACGTTCGTCCGCGATCTCACTCGCGAGCTCGGCGGGTCGCAGGTCGCCACCGTCGGCCGGCTCGACCTCACCCCCAATCTCGTCAACGTCGTGCCGTCGGTCGCCACCATGACCATCGACCTGCGCAACACCGACGAAGCGACCTTGCAAGAGGCCGAAGCCCGCTTCCGCGCCTTCGTCGAGCAGACCGCCGAGCGCGAAGGCGTGTCGGTCGACTCGCGCACGCTCGCCCGGTTCGAGCCGGTCGAGTTCGACCCCCGCGTCATCGACATCGTCGAGCAGGCGGCCGAACGGACCGGACAGTCGTCGCGTCGACTGCCGTCGGGAGCCGGTCACGATGCGCAGATGTTCGCTCGGGTCTGCCCGACCGCGATGATCTTCACGCCGAGCGTCAACGGCATCAGCCACAACGTCACCGAATACACCGAGCCAGCCGACCTCGAGGCCGGTGCCAACGTGCTGCTCGACGTGATGCTGACCCTCACCAGCATGGAGTTCTCCACATGACCCGTTTCATCGACGTCGGAGCCGCCCAGCTCGGGCCGATCGCCCGCGACGAGACCCGCGAGCAGGTCGTCGACCGACTCATCGCGCTCCTCCACCAGGGCGCGGCTCGCGGCTGCGAACTCGTCGTGTTCCCCGAACTCGCGCTCACCACCTTCTTCCCCCGCTGGCATCTCGACGACGGCGAAGGCGACGAGATCGAGGGCGACACGACCGAACTCGACTCGTACTACGAGATCGAGATGCCCAACACGGCGACGCAGCGGTTGTTCGACGAGGCGAAGCGACTCGCCGTGGGTTTCTGTCTCGGCTACGCCGAACTCACGCCCGACGGCCACCGCTACAACGTCTACATCCTCGTCGACCGCGAAGGCGAGGTCGTCGGCAAGTACCGCAAGGTCCACATTCCCGGCCACGAACGACACGAGCCGTGGCGCAAGTTTCAACACCTCGAGCGTCGGTACTTCGAGGAGTCACCCGACGGCTTCCGAGTGCACGAAGCGTTCGGCGGCACGATCGGCATGGCGATCTGCAACGACCGCCGCTGGCCCGAGACGTACCGGGTGATGGGATTGCAGGGCGCCGAGATGATCCTCATCGGCTACAACACGCCGCTCGACTACGCGCCCGATCCGTCGCAGAATCCGCTGCAGGCGTTCCACAACCACCTCGTCATGCAGGCGGGCGCCTACCAGAACGGCACCTGGGTCATCGGCGTCGCGAAGGGCGGTGTCGAGGAAGGCGTCGAGTCGCTGGCCCAGACGGTCATCATCGCGCCGTCGGGTCAGATCGTCGCTCAGGCCACCACGATCGACGACGAACTCGTCATGGCGCGCTGCGACCTCGACATGTGCGATCGGTACAAGAAGACTCTGTTCGACTTCGACCGCTACCGGCGACCCGACATGTACACCGCCATCACCGACGGGCCGCCATCGTTGGTCGTCGCCGCCATCGAGACCGAGTCGACCAAGCTGACACCCGAGGACGCCGTGATACCCGCATCGACGAAGGAGCAAGCGCAATGACCGAATTCACCGTCAACGGCGAGCAGGTCGAGGTCCGCGACGACCACCCGCACCTGCTCGCAGCACTGCGTGAGGAACTCGACATCACCTCGCCGAAGGACGGCTGCTCGCCGACCGGACAGTGCGGGTGTTGCACCGTGCTGATCGATGGCAAGGCCCGCGTGTCGTGCCAGACGTCGATGGAGAAGATCGCCGGTTCGGAGGTCGTGACGCTGGAAGGCTTCGACCAGGCCGAGGTCGACCGGATGGCCGACGCGTTCGCTGCGTGCGGCGCGCTGCAGTGTGGCTTCTGCACGCCGGGCATCGTCGTGCGCACCAAGGCGTTGATCGACAAGAACGGTGCCGACCTCACTCGCGAGCAGGCGTCGCGCCACCTCGGCGCACACCTCTGCCGATGCACGGGCTACATCAAGGTCCTCGATGCCGTCGAAGCACTCGCCCACGACAACGTCCCCGTCGTCGTGCAACCCGGCGGTGTCGGCTCGCGCGGCGTGAAGTACGAAGGCCGTGAACTCTCGGTCGGCGTGCGCGACTTCATCGACGACATGCGCCCCGACGGGATGCTCCACGGCGCGCTGCGCCTGACCGATCACGCACGAGCCGACATCGTCGGCATCGACGCGTCGAAGGCGCTGGAGATCGAGGGCGTGCACGCGGTCTACACCGCCGCCGACATTCCTGCCGCCCAGCGCGTCGGCATCATCCACAAGGACTGGCCGGTCATGATCCCGGTGGGTGGTCGCACCTCGTACCGCGGCGACGTGCTCGCCATCGTCGTGGCCGACACCCGCAAGATCGCACGCGACGCGGTCGAACTCGTCGAGGTCACCTACGACGTGCTCGAACCGATGGTCGACCCGGTGCGCGTCGTCGAGAGCGACGATCCTGCGGTGTGGGAACTCGACGGCAACACGCTGTCGACGTCGACGTATTCACGTGGCGATGTCGACGCCGCCCTCGCCGAGTCGGCCTTCACGGTCGACGAGGTGTTCCAGACGCAGCGCATCGAGCACGCGTTCCTCGAACCCGAATCGACCCTTGCGGTGCCGACCATGCCCGCCGACGGATCGGGCGATGAGCCCGAGTCGCTGTACGTCTACTCCGGCGGCCAGGGCATCTGGGACGACCGCAACGACATCGCGGCCATGCTCGGCATCGACACCGACCGGGTCACCACCGAACTCGTCTCGAACGGCGGCGCCTTCGGCGGCAAGGAAGACATGTCGAACCAAGCGCACACCGCGCTGGCCGCGTGGAAGACCGGACGACCGGTCAAGATCACGCTGTCACGCGAAGAGTCGTTGCTGATGCATCCGAAGCGGCACCCGATCCGCATGCACTACCAAGCGGGGTGCGATGCCGACGGCAAGCTCACCGCCATCAAGGTCCGCATGATCGGCGACTCGGGTCCCTACGCCTCGGTCGGGATGAAGGTGCTCGAACGAGCGGCAGGGCACGCCACCGGGCCGTACCTCGTGGGCAACGTCGACGTCGAGGCCGTCGCCGTGCGCACGAACAACTCGGTGTGTGGAGCGTTCCGCGGGTTCGGCGCCAACCAGGCGCAGTTCGCGATGGAAGGTGTGCTCGAACGTCTCGCCGAGCAGGTCGGCATCACCGGTTGGGAGATCCGCAGTCGCAACGTGGTGACGCCCGGAACCGTCTGGGGGCCGGGCCAGAAAATGGACGACGGCTGCAAGGGCGCGCGCATGTGCCTCGACGCGGTGAAGCCCGCGTACGACGAAGCGATGGCGGCGGGCAAGGCGGTCGGAATGGGCCTCGGGTTGAAGAACTCGGGCCTCGGCAACGGCTTCAAGGAGATCGCCAAGGCCGTCGTGCACTTCCTCGAACCCGTCGACGGCGAGCCGGGTCGCGTCGAGGTGCGGCACTGCTGGACCGAGATGGGCCAGGGCGTGCACACCGTGTGCCTCCAGGTTGCCGTCGAAGAACTCGGCATCCCGGCCGAGCGCATCGACGTGATCGTCGACTCGACTCGCGAACTCGGCGCCGGCCAGACCACCGGGTCGCGCGGCACGCTGATGGGTGCGGGCTCGGTGAAGGCGGCGTGCGAGGCTGCTCGCGCCGACGGGTGCAAGGTCGGTGTCGACTACGAAGGCGAGTACCGCGTCGACTGGACGAGTTCGCTCGGCCAGATCGAGGAGGCGAAGGCCGCCGGCAACGCGATCGACAACCCGATCATCCACTCCACGTTCGGCTACGCGGCGCAGGTCGTCGTGATGGACCCCGAGACGGGAGAGATCGAGAACGTCATCGCCGCGCACGACGTCGGCAAGGCGGTCAACCCGATGCTGTGCGAAGGCCAGATCGAAGGCGCCGTGCACATGGGGTTGGGCTACGCGCTGAGCGAGGGCTTCCCGTGCGACGAGACCGGGTTCCCCGTCAACACCACCTTGCGCAGCCTCGACATCATCCGCCCCAAGGACATGCCGCCGGTCGATGTGATCCTCGTCGAGTCGGCGCAGCCCGACTCGCCGTACGGCATCAAGGGCGTCGGCGAGATCGGACTCGTCCCCACGGCCGGCGCGGTGGCCGGTGCGATCCGCAAGCAGTCGGGCGAGTGGCACAACGAGTTGCCGATGCGCAACGAGGCCAACCGCGAACGAGCGAGCGCCTGGACCTGACATGAGCGCCGTGACCGCTGGGATGGTGTGCGCACACCATCACCTCTACTCGGCGCTCGCTCGCGGGATGCCGCCGCCGCCGAACGACCCCACCAGTTTCCTCGGCGTGCTCGAGAACGTGTGGTGGCGACTCGACCGGGCGCTCGACCTCGAGATGATCGAGTGGTCGGCCAAGCTCGGTGCGCTCGAAGCGCTCGAAGCCGGCACCACGGCGATCATCGACCACCACGAGTCGCCGAACGCGATCGAGGGGTCGATGTCGGTCATCGCCGATGCGTGTGAGGAGGTCGGGGTCCGCGTCAGCACCTGTTACGGCGTCACCGATCGTCACGGTGCCGACGGGGCGGCGCGCGGGTTGGCCGAGAACGACCGCTACCTGACGGACTGCGCCGACACCGGTCGCCGAGCGATGGTCGGCGTGCACGCGGCGTTCACCTGCTCCGACGACACGCTCGCGGCGGCCGCCGAACTCGCTGCGAAGCACGACGTCGGTGTGCACATCCACGTGGCCGAAGGGCCCGACGACGTCGACGCCGCCGACCGCATCCGCGACCTCACCCGCGACGACTGGATGCTCATCCACGGCGTGTTCCTCTCCGACGACCACGGGCTGCGCGGCACGATCGTGCACAACCCGCGCTCGAACATGAACAACTCGGTGGGCTACGCGGACCCATCCCGGTTCGCCAACCCGATCGGGCTCGGCACCGACGGCATCGGCGCCGACATGATCGCCGAGTTCCAACTGGCATTCGTCGCCAACCGCGCGCACGACCTCGAATGCGTCGCCGACACGGCGTGGTCGTGGCTCGACCACAACCGAGCGCTGTTCCCCGAGGTCGAGTCGGATCGCGTCACGTGGTCGTACGACCCGATCGACCCATGGCACCTCGCGTACACGCCGACGATCAGGGCGATCGACGTCGACATCGACGGCGAGCCGGCACTGCGCGACGGCGTCGCCACTCGCGTCGACGCCGACGAGATCCGCGCCAAAGCGCGCGAACAGGCCGCCCGACTGCACGCGGTGCTCGCCGACATGGCGTGACGCGATCGCGCGATCTCGCCACGATGTCGTCACACGGTGTTCATCGCCGTTTCTTTACAATTTGTTAGATTGCGGGCAGCCGCCACGTGCCGTCAGGGCACTGCTCGTTGGAGACCGACATGGACCAGACACCACCGCTCACCCCGATGTCGCTCCCGATGCTGCTGGAGCGAATCGCCCACGAATGGGAAACGCGCAAGCGGATCTTCGACCTGCCAACCGCTCGGTTCTGGAAGCCCGATCCCGACATCGACCTCTCGTTCGAATTCCTCGGTCGACCCGCGGCAACACCCATCGGCCCGGCCGCTGGTCCGCACAGCCAGATGGCGCAGAACATCATCCTGTCGTGGCTCGGTGGCTCTCGACTCTTCGAGCTGAAGACGGTGCAGGTCATCGACGACCTCGACATCGCTCGCCCGTGCATCGACATGGAGACGATCGGTTACAACATCGAGTGGAGCCAGGAACTGCTCATCGCCGACAGCCTCGAGGAGTACGTCAAAGCGTGGATGATCATCGAGATGCTGAAGCGGTGGGAACCGATTCGCGAGCTGGTCGGACCCGAGCCGGGTCCGCACGTGTTCGACATGTCGGTCGGCTACGACCTCGCGGGCATCCAGTCGGAGAAGGTCGCCGGGTTCATCCGCTCGATGGCCGATGCCGGTGACGAGATCGAGCGGCTCCGTGCGCAGATCCCCGACGACTCGCCGTTCGCCGAGTTCCGCGACCTCGAGTTCCCGACCGCGATCTCCGACACGATCACGCTGTCGACGTTCCACGGGTGCCCACCCGACGAGATCGAGGCCATCGTCAAGCACCTGATCGCCGACCACGACATCGACGTGATCGTCAAGCTCAACCCGACGCTGCTCGGCCCGGAGCGCGTGTCGCAGATCGTGCACGACACACTCGGCTACCAGGAGGTCGAGCTCGTCCCGACCGCGTTCGACGACGACCTCCCGTTCGACCGGGCGATCACGCTCATCGACGAGCTCAACGACTTCGCCAAGGAGCGAGGTCACCGCCTCGGCATCAAGCTGACCAACACGCTGGTCGTCAACAACCACAAGCAGTGGATGCCCGACCAGACGATGTACCTGTCGGGCGCACCCCTGCACGTGCTCGCCACCGCGGTGCTCGACGAACTCGCCACGGCGCTCCCCGGACGGTTCATGATTCCGGGTCATCAGAAGCAGGGCGGCGACATCATGGTGTCGTTCTCGGCCGGCATCACCAAAGACAACCTCGCCGACGCGATCGCGATGGGCGTGCAACCCGCAACGGTCTGCTCCGACCTCCTCAAGCCGGGTGGATACGGTCGGCTCGCTCCGATGCTCAAGGCGCTCGGCAAGGCCGTCGCCGACAGCGGTTCGACCGACCTGGCCGGCCTTCGAGCGGCAGCCGGTGACGCGGCGACCGCCGCCGGCAGCCGGAACACCGCAGCCGCGCACCTCGCGCACGTGACGGGTGCCGATCTGTCGAGCTATCACCTCGACGGCAACTCCAAGCTGCCCCGTTCGGTCGACCACGACCTCGAGATGTGGGGCTGCGTGGCCTGCAACTTCTGTGTCACCGTGTGCCCGAACGACGCCTTCTTCAAGGTGCCCACACCCGACGCGTTGAGCGACGGCGACGACGCCGTCTCGGGACGTCAGCAGTACCTCGTGTTCAGCGAACTCTGCAACGAATGCGGCAACTGCCTCACGTTCTGCCCCGAGAACGGTGACCCCGCGCAGATCAAACCGCGCCTCTATCTCGACGCCGATCGGTTCGCAGCGGCCGAAGGAACCCGCTTCCTGCTGGACCTGACAGGCGAACTCGACATCACAGCGGCCGACGGCGGCGACGACCAGGTTCCGACGCTCCGTTCGGTACTCACCGCCGCCGAGGGACTGCCGGTCCCCACCGCGGGGCGCGACACAATCGGCGACCGTTGACGCTTCGGTAACACCGCCGAAACCTCCCCCAGCTTGGCTGAGGGCTCTGATAGCTACGAACCCTGTTGTCGGAGCGCGCTCGCGTGCTGAACTCGGTGACGGCGCGCGATGACGCTCGTCGACAACGAGCAGCCACCGCCACCGGTCGACACGACCCCTGAGCTCGCTCCGAGCCTCGCGTTCCGGTTGATCAAGCCGATCGCCGGGCTGAGCGTGCCGATCGCCGCGGTGGTCGTCGCTCTGCTGGTCGGGGCGGTCATGCTGCGGGCACTCGGCGCGAACCCGATCGACGGGTACATCGCCCTGTTCGACGGTGCGTTCGGCGGCTGGGATCAGCTCGCCGACACCAGCATCAAGGCCATGCCGCTGCTGCTCGTCGGCATCGGCATCTGCATCGCCTTCCGTACCGGCGTGATCAACCTCGGCGGCGAAGGTCAGATCATCGCCGGCGCGATCCTCTCGACCACGGTCGCCCTCGCCATTCCCGGAACGCCGCGCCTCATCCTCGTTCCGCTCGTCCTGATCGCCGGCGGCATCGGCGGCGCGTGCTGGGGTGCGCTGGCCGGCGCGCTCAAGGCGTACGCCGGGGTCAGCGAGATCCTCTCGACGATCATGATGAACATCGTCGCCGGACAGTTCCTCAGCTTCCTGCTCCAAGACCTGCTGATCGAGGAAGGCGCCATCAAGATCCAGCAGACCGAGCGCCTGACCGACAACTCGCATCTGCCGCTGCTTCCCGGCGGCACCCGACTCCACCTCGGCGTCGTGATCGCCGTCCTCGTCGCCGTGCTCGGCTTCTTCCTCCTGTTCCGCAGCGCACTCGGTGTGCGCCTCCGGGCGGTCGGCCACAACCCCGACGCTTCGGAGTACGCCGGCATGGCCGTGAAGCGCAGCGTGGTGCAGGCCCTTGCGTTCAGCGGTGCGTGTGCCGGAGTCGCCGGCGCGATCCTCGTGTTCGGCAGCGAGTCGCATCGACTCATCGGCGAGGGAGGACCCACCGCGTTCACGCAGAACGCCGGTTTCAACGGCATCGTCGCCGCGCTGTTCGGCGCGCTCCACCCGATCGCCACGATCCCCGCGTCGTTCTTCTTCGGCGGGATGCTGACCGGTGGGATCCAGTTGCAGCGGGAACTCCAGGTGCCGGCCGCATTGATCGTCGCGCTGAACGGCGTGATCGTCATCGTGGTGGTCAGCTCGCTGAAGCTGCGATCGCGCATCCACCAGTGGTTCGAGCGTCGATCCGAGCCCACGTCAGCGCCGGCGGAGCAGAACGATGAGTGAGTTCTTCACGGTCTCCGTGCTCGTGGCGACGCTCGCGTCCGGCATTCGTCTGGCGACTCCGTTCCTGCTCGCGTCCCTCGGCGAGATGATCGGTCAACGCAGCGGGGTGCTGAATCTCGGCGTCGAGGGTGTGATGTTGATCGGTGCGTTCGCCTCGTACTTCACGGTGTTGCGGGCCGAGTCGGTCAAGAGCACGGTGCCGGGCATCGACTGGGTTCCCGACACGCTGCTCGGCGTCGTCGTGGCGCTGCTCGTGGGCCTGCTGATGGGCCTGGTGTACGCCTTCATGACCGTCGTCATGCATGCCGAACAGGGCATCAGCGGCATCGGCATCTTTCTGTTCGGCCTCGGGTTCACCGACCTGCTGTTCCAGAAGCAGGTCGGCACACCGCGTCCGATCACCGGGATCAGCAAGTTCGAGATCCCGCTGCTGTCCGACATCCCCAAGATCGGTGAGATCTTCTTCCAGCACAACGTGTTCGTCTACGTGGCGTTCCTCCTCGTGCCGATCGTGTGGTTCGTGATCAACAAGACGACGTTCGGCCTCGACATCCGAGCCGTCGGCGAGACGCCCGAAGCAGCCGACACACTCGGCGTGAGCGTCAACCGCGTGCGCCTGCAGACGATCCTGATCAGCAACATGCTCGCCGGTCTGGCTGGCGCGGCGCTGGCGCTCGAGATCGGCATCTTCCAGCAGAACCTCACCGCCGGTCAGGGCTTCATCGCCATCGCACTCGTCTACTTCGGCGGCTGGCGGCCGTGGGGGGTCATGGCCGGAGCGCTGCTGTTCGGCATCGTGTCGGCCACGGTCTTGCAGTTGAAGACGCTCGGCATCGTCGAAGGAGCGTCGTCGAGCCTGATGGCGATGGCTCCCGCCGTTCTGACGATCGTCGTGCTCGTCATCGTCAGCCGCCGCATCGCACCTCCGGCAGCGTTGACCAGACCGTTCGATCGAGCTGCCTCATGACATCGGCCGCACCCACCGACCAAGTTCTCGGCGTCGCTTTCGGCGTCGACACCGACCCGTCCGGGCCTCCCGGACGGGCACCAACCATGAACAACACCTCCAGGGGGAGACCAACACCATGAAGAAGACCGTCAAGAACACCGTGACCAGACGGGCTGCGCTCGCAGCCTTCACCACCCTCGCGCTCGTCGCGAGCGCCTGTGGATCCGACGATGCCGACGACGCAACGGAAGCAGCCGAGGAAGTCGTCGACGACGCGACCGAGGCAGCGGACGATGCAGCGGATGACGCCGCCGAGGCCGTCGACGAGGCGACCGAAGCGGTCGAGGAGACCGTGGATGACACGGCCGATGCCGAGCCGATCAAGATCGGCATCGTCGCTCCGAGCGCAAGCAACGACCTCGCCTTCACCCAGTCGATCATCGATTCGGTCGAGCGCGTCAGCGAGAACCGCGACATCGAGGTCGCCACCACCGATGGCACGTTCATCGTCGAAGACGCCGCGGCCGCGATTCGCGGCTACGCGGACGACGGCTTCGATCTCGTGATCGCTCACGGCTCGCAGTACGGCAGCTCGCTCGAGGAGATCGCACCCGACTTCCCCGAGACGTCGTTCGCGTGGGGCACCTCGGCCGACACGTTCGGTCTCGACAACGTCTACTCGTACACGGTGTCGGCCGACCAGGGTGGGTACGTCAACGGGATCATCGCTGCGCAGCTCACGACGTCGAACGTGATCGGCGTCGTCGGCCCGATCGAAGTCGGAGACGCCGCCCTGTACGTCGACGGATTCGTCGCCGGTGTCGCCGCCCAGAATCCCGACGTGACGGTCAACGTCAACTACATCGAGTCGTTCAGCGACGTGGCCCTCGCTTCCGAAGCGGCGAACGCACACGTCTCCAACGGCGCTGACGTGCTGACCGGCACCGCCCAGATGGTCGTCGGAGCAACAGGCGTCGCCACCGAGGCCGGTATTCCCTGGTTCGGCACCCAGTCGGATCAGACCGACCTGGCACCCGGTGAAGTCGTCGCCTCGCAGGTGTACCACTGGGAGATCGTGCTCGACGAGGTGCTCGACAAGATCGCCGGCGGCCAACTCGGCGGCGAATCCTTCGTCTTGACGTTCGAGAACGGCGGGCTCGAGATGGCGTTCAACGACGGCTTCGAACTCGACCCGGAGGTCAAGGCGTCGGCCGACGAGGCGATCGCCGCCCTGAGCAGCGGCGAGTTGTCGACCGGTCTCTGATCGGGTTCAGACCGAACAGAAAGCAGTAGTGGATGACACCTGACCCGGGAACACCGACCGATCGCACGGTTCCGATGTTGGAGATGCGCGGCATCACCAAACGGTTCCCCGGCGTCGTTGCCAACGACGCCGTCGATCTGTCGGTGCTTCCGGGTCAGGTCCACACCCTTCTCGGCGAGAACGGCGCCGGGAAGAGCACGCTGATGAAGATCCTCTACGGCCTGTACCAGCCGGACGAGGGGACCATCTCGATGAACGGCGAGGAGATCCGCATCTCGTCGCCGACCGATGCGATCGACCGAGGCATCGGGATGATCCACCAGCACTTCATGCTGGTGCCCACACTCACCGTTGCCGAGAACGTCGCGCTCGGCCTCGGTGGGCGTCGAGGACTCGCCGACATGCGACCCGTGAAGGCGAAACTGGCCGACGTGTCGGAGCGGTACGGCCTGCACGTCGATCCCGACGCGTACATCTGGCAACTCGCGGTGGGCGAACGCCAGCGGGCCGAGATCCTGAAGGCCCTCTACCGCGACGCACAGGTGCTGGTGCTCGACGAGCCCACCGCCGTGCTCACCCCACCCGAGGTCGACGACCTGTTCGCCACGCTGCGACAACTCACCGACGACGGACGCGGCCTCGTCTTCATCTCGCACAAGCTGCACGAGGTGATGGCGCTCTCCGATGAGATCACGGTGCTCCGCAACGGCAAGGTGTCGGGACACACCCGTCCGAGCGACGCCACCCGCGAGTCCCTCGCCGAGATGATGGTCGGACGCCCGGTCGAACTCACTCGCACGGTCAGCAGTCAGGAGCGAGGGCAGGCCAAGCTGGTCGTCGAACACCTCGACGTGATGGGCGACCGCGGGCAACTCGCGGTCGAAGACCTCTCGATCGAAGTTCACGAGGGTGAAGTCGTGGGCGTCGCAGGCGTGTCGGGGAACGGTCAGCGCGAGCTCGCCGAAGCCATCTTCGGTCTGCGGCCGATCGCGTCCGGGAGCGTGGAGATCGCCGGTACTCGAACGATCGCACCGGACCCTCGGCGAGTTCGTGAGATGGGACTCGCCTACGTCCCGGAAGAGCGCATGGTGCACGGAGCCATCGGCGACTTCACCGTGGCCGAGAACCTGATGCTGTGCGACTACCACCGACCTCCCTACACCCGGCGCGGCATGCTCGATCGGACGAAGATCAGCGAGCGCTGTCGGGAGTTGATCCGCAACTACCGGGTGAAGACGCCCGGCCAACACACGCCGACGCGCAACCTGTCGGGCGGCAACATCCAGAAAGTCGTCATCGCTCGCGAGTTCGGATCGGGGGCCGACGCGTTCGTGATCGCCCAGCCGACTCGCGGCGTCGACATCGGCGCTGCGGAGTACATCCACGAGCGACTGCTCGAACAGCGCAGCAACGGCGCCGCCATCCTGCTCATCTCCGAGGACCTCGATGAGGTGATGCAGCTCTCCGACCGCATCATCGTCCTGCTCGAGGGAAAGATCATGGGCGAAGTCGCCCGGGCGGACTTCGACATCAACACGCTCGGGTTGATGATGTCGGGCGTGACCGCCGCCTCGTAGCCGACCCGGCCGACGCGCGGTCGGGCGGGGCGACCGTCAGCCGACTCGGCGCTGCAGGGTGACGTCGTACGGCTCGGCGAAGTCCCACTCGCCTTCGCTGTTCTCCCCCGCGACCGGGAGGGTGAACACGGCGGTGCGCGGCACCGAGCGGATGCAGTCGACGTTCGGATGCTCCTCGTAGCCGACGACGAGTTCGCCGGGATGCGGCAGCGCCCAGACCGCCACCAGCGTGCAGGTCTCGATGACGACCGGGATCACGACGTGACCATCGGTCTCGAGCGCCGACACGGTTGCCTCGACCTCTCCGTCGGTGGGCTCGTCCAGGACCTCGCTGGCCGCGTACGCATCGACCGGCACCGCAGCCCGTGGGAAGTCACCGTCGGGGCTCGACGGGTCGAACACCGAGACGTCGTCGATCGTGGTGCGCCGACTCGGTGGTGCTGAGTCGCCCGCCTCGTCCTTCTCGTCCTTCTCGTCATCGGAGGAAGCGTCGGTGGTCGCCGCCGGTGCCGAGTCGGCGGCGGGCGTCGTGGTGTCAGCGGTCGCCACCGGGTCAGTGGTCGCCGCCGTGTCGCTCGGTACCGAGTCGCTCGAATCATCACTCGACCCGCAGGCCGCGAGCGAGAAGCTCGCGATGACGAGCAGGACAGCGATTCGTCGAGACGAGTTCATCCCTCGAGTGTCGCGTCTGTTGCGAGATTCCGCACCGCGCCTCCACGTGATGCGGCGGCGACGCTGCGGCGGTGTCAGCCGAAGCGAGGACGTCGAGCGAGCGCGACGAGGGCGGCGCCGCAGGCCAGGAGGAACGCTGCCGGTCGGAGGGCCCCCGACGATGAACCGGTCTGCGGGAGGGTGACCGTGGGGCTGCTGTGTCGCTCGACGCACGGCTCGATTGAAAACAATCTGAGACCGGCGGTAGTTCAGACGGATTGTTTGCCACAATGCAGAGATGCTCTCCCGACGACGTGTGCTCCCGGCCGCGATCCTCGCCGGAGCACTCGTGCTCGCCGCATGCGGTGAAGGTTCGAGCGGCTCCGACAGCGCGACATCCGGCCCCGCTGCGTCCGACGCACCGCCGGCGACCGCGGCCCCCGACGCCGAAACCGACGCCGACGTCGACGCTCAAGCCGACGCCCCGGACGAATCGGTTGCCACTGAACCACCGGCCGAACTCCCGGCAACGACCGTGATCGACGCGGTTGACGACGAAATCGAAACCGCAACCGACGCCGACGAACCGGCACCAGAACCGGAGCCTGCCGTTGCGCCCGCGGAGATCGGTGGACGAGCATTCGCCACCGACGTTCAGCCCGCCGCCGACTTCGACGGCAATCCCTTCCCCGATCTCGTCGTCGACGATGTCGGACGGGCCAGCGAGGCCAACATTCGCAACATCCTCCCGTCCGACCGACCGGTCCTGCTCTGGACCTGGGCGCCGCATTGACCCACCTGCCGTCGGGAGGCTCCCGACGTCGAGCAGTTCGCTCGAGATCATCTGCAAGAGGTCGAAGTGATCGGATTCGGCACCCAGGACAGCCTCGGTGAAGCCTTCGAGTTCGTCGCCGAACGTGGCACGGAGTCGTTCACGATGCTCTGGGACTCGTCGTTCGAGAGTTGGACGGCCTTCGAGATCACCGGGCAGCCCACGGTGATCATGTTCTCGCCCGACGGCGAGGAGATCGGTCGCTGGCGCGGTGCCATCCCCGAAGGCGAGGTCCTCGAACTCGCCGCACAGTTCGCCTGACTCGTCGGCCGCGCCTGGCACACTGACCACATGTTCAGGCACGTGGTGATGTTCAAGTGGAATGACGATGTCGACCAAGCGCACATCGACGAGTTCAGCGAGACGCTGACAGCCGTCGCAGCATCGGTGCCCGAGGTCGGCGACTTCCGCCACGGCCCCGACCTGCAGATCTCCGACGGCAACTACGACTACGTCATCGTCGGCGAGTACGCCTCGGTCGACGACTACGCGGTCTACCGCGATCACCCCGATCACAAAGCGCTGATCGAGAAGTACCTCGCCGGCAGCATCTCGGCGCGCGCCGCCGTGCAGTACGACGCCGGCTGACCCAACGCCCGACGTGACGCTGGTCGACGCCACGCCTGCGTGACGGCCCTCGTGGCGCCTCAGTGCGTGACCGTCGGGTTCGCGAGCAGGTGGTAGCCGTCGACGACGACGAGACGCGAACTCTCGGGCTTCGGAGCCGGACTCTCGGTCATCGTCGAGCGGACCTCTTCGATCCACGTGCTGTGCTGATACTCGTGGTTGATGATCGCTCGGAGCATGCCATCGGCGATCAACGCGAGTTGCCGAGGCGCGCCCACGTCCCCGTCGGCGATCCTCCGGACCGTGGCGACGGTGCTCTCGGCGATCTTGTCGCGGTAGTCGACGATCGCGTCGAGTGGCGGCAGGTCGCCCCGCGCCGGTTCGGGGGTCGCCGAGTCGAACACCGCATCGAACCGCTGGTCGAACGACACCTCGGCAGCCGTCAGATTGCGCACCATGTAGTGGTTGACCGCCGCCTGGTGCCCGAGATGCCAGGCGATCGAGCTGCTGTTCTCGTCGGGCCGCCACGCCACCTCGTCCACTCCCAGGTCGGCGATCAGCGCCAGGCTGTGGTCGCGGGCCAGCGCGTACTCGTCGAGCAACTCGTCGATCGACAGCATTTCCGGTGACTCTGGCTGCGACATCGGCTCAATGTAGTTGGGTCGGGCCGCCGTCAATCTGCGTGGTGTTCGGCGAGCGCCATGATCAGATCGCGTTGCGTACCGACTTCGGGGCCGGCACCGGGGCGATCGGACGACACCTGCCGGAGCGCATCGCGCATGTCGACGCCGAGCGTCATCAGCACGGCGACGGCCATGGTCCCGGCCCGACCGATTCCGGCCGAACAGTGCATGACGACGTTGTCGCCACGTCGCAGGATGTCGGCGATCTGCTCCAGCACCGGCAGCGCGTCGTCGAGCGCGGGTGCATGGAAGTCGGGCACCGGAAACCACAGCGCGTGCGGCGAGGTTCGCAGCCACGGTCCGTAGTCGGGGTAGCGAGCGATGTCGTTCGGACGGTTGAAGCTGACGATCGTGCAGTTGCCGCCGACACGCGAGCGGACCGCTTCGGGGTCGGGGCCGACGACGTGCTTGCCGCACAGCCACATCTCTCCGGTGCCGTCGGGGGTCGCGATCTGATCGAGCCCGCCGTCGAGCGAACGTCCTGTCGGCCAGCTCACCGCGACGCTGCCACGACGTTCGCCAGGCCGTCGCCCGCCACCCATCTGGCGAGGTTGTCGAGAAACAACTCGTCGGAGCGGCGGCCGGTCTTGTCGGTCGAGCCGGAGTTGTGCGGTGTGAGGATCAGGTTGGGTGCGTCCCACAGTGGATCGTCGGACGGCAACGGCTCGGGCGTCGTGACGTCGAGGCCGGCGCCGCCGAGTCGGCCGTCGACGAGCGCCGCCACGAGCGCGGGCTGATCGACCAACTCGCCGCGACCGACGTTGACGAACAACCCCTCGGGTCCGAGTTCGTCGATCACGTCGGCCGACACGATGCCCGCGGTCTCGTCGGTGAGCGGCAGCGCCACGACCATCGCATCGTGGTCGCGAGCGACGTCGACCAACTCGTCGAGTCGACGGACGGGGTACGGCTCGTCGCCGTGTGCTGCTCGACGGACGATCGTCGGCGACATGCCGAACGCTTCCGACAACCGCGCCACCTCCTGGCCGATCGGACCCCAGCCGACGACGGCGACGGATCGATCCTCGAGCTCGCGCCACTTGGCCCACGCCCACTCGTGGCGGTCTTGCGCTCGGATCAGTTCGGGGAGTCCTCGGGTGAGCCCGAGCAGGTACATCATCGCCGTCCGGGCGATCGGCGCCGCGCTGGTGCCCGACGAGTTGGTGAGCACCACGCCGCGCTCGAGGAACGAGGCGAACACGGGGCTGTCGACACCGGCCGACATCGTGTGCAGCCACTTCAGGTTCGGCGCTCGCGTCGCAGCGCCGAAGAAGTTCGCGGCGCGCTCCGGCCAGGCATCGTGCGAGAAGAACGCGATCGTGATTCGTTCGAGGTCGGTGGACGAGACCGGCTGGTCGCCGTCGAGGGGAACGAGATCGACCTCCGGAGCCATGTCGCGGAGTCGATCCCCGTGCTCGGCCACGAATCGATCGGTACAGAACAGTGCGTCAACCACACCGCGAGTCTGTCAGCCGACGCGCTGGTCCGGAGCGTTGGTTCGTCACGCAGGTCGTTGCGCGGCGAGACTGGCAGCATGAAGACTGCCGCCACCGAACTCCTCGACATCGAGTTTCCGATTCTCGCGTTCAGCCACTGCCGCGATGTCGTGGCCGCGGTCACGAAAGCCGGCGGCATGGGCGTGCTCGGCGCTGTCGCGCACTCCACCAAGCAGCTCGAGATCGACCTCGACTGGATCGAGAACGAGGTCGGCGACCGGCCCTATGGCGTCGACCTCATCGTCCCGGCCAAGTACGCGGGTGACGGCGACGGCGGCTACACGATGGACGACATCCGCAAGCTGATTCCCGACACGCACCGCGAGTTCGTCGACGACATCCTCGCCCGCTACGACGTGCCCGAGCTCAGCGATCCGAACGATGCGGGCGGCGGCATGTACGGCAGCAGCGGTGACGCTCCGTTCAGCGCGAAGAACGCGATGCCGCAGCTCGACATCGCGCTGGCGCACAAGACGGCGTTCGTCGCCAATGCACTCGGCCCGCCGCCGCAGTTCCTGATCGATCGCTGCAAGCAGGAAGGCAAGCTGATCGGTGCGCTGGCCGGGCGGCCGCAGCACGCCGAGCGGCACCAGGCTGCCGGCGTCGACCTCATCATCGCCCAGGGTTCCGAAGCGGGTGGCCACACCGGCGAGATCGGGTCGATGGTGCTGATCCCCGAGATCGTCGACGCGGTCGACATCCCGGTGTTGGGCGCCGGCGGTATCGGACGCGGCCGACAGATGGCCGCGGCGATGGCACTCGGCGCCGAGGGCGTGTGGTGCGGCTCGGTCTGGCTCACGACCGACGAGGCCGAGACCCACCCGGCGGTGAAGGAGAAGTTCCTGGCGGCCACGTCGGCCGACACGATCCGCTCACGGTCGCTGACCGGCAAGCACGCTCGCATGCTGAAGTCGAAGTGGACCGAGGAGTGGGAGCGTCCCGACACCCCCGATCCGCTCGGCATGCCGCTGCAGCCGATCCTCACCAGCGCCGCCCAGCAGCGGATCAACCGTGCGGCGAACACGCCGGGCTCGGGTGCGAACGAACTCGCCAACTACTTCGTCGGACAGATCGTCGGCACGATGAACCAGCCGAAGTCGGCCGGCCAGGTCGTGATGGAGATGGTCGAGGAGTTCATCGAGGCAACCGAAGCCCTCGCCGCCCAACTCACCAACTGACCTCGCGACCATTTCTGGCCTGGCCAAAAATCACCCCCACGCGACGATTTCTGGCCTGGGCAAAAAGCACCCTCACGCGACGATTTTCGGCCTGGCAGAAATCACCCTCACGCGAGGATTTTCGGCCTGGGCAAATATCACCCTCACGCGACGATTTTTGGCCTGGGCAGAAATCGTCCTCTGGGGTCTGGGACTCCCACTTCCGTGTGGGGGTCGACCGCTACGGTCGTGACGTGGAAACGACCGGCGACGAGCCACGCCTCGATCGGGAGCACGTCGACCGACACAGCGCGCTGGTGACGTCGCCGGCCGGTCGAGCGGTCGTGATCGTCGCGATGATCGTCGGGGCCGTGTGGCTCGTCGGTCCGAACATCCCTCGCGGCGAACTGCAATCCGACCTCGACGGGCTGTGGCGTCCGGCCACGAAGATGGGGCTGCTGCAGGACTGGGGAGTGTTCAGCCCGAACCCGCGGAGCGAGTCGCTCGACGTCCAGGCGCGCATCGTTCACGACGACGGAACCATCGAGGTGTGGGACGTCCCCGACTTCGACCCGGTCATCGGCGCCTACCGCCAGTACCGATGGCACAAGTGGCAAGAACGCGTGCGGCTCAACAACCGCGAGCAGTACTGGCGACCGACCGCGCTGTGGCTCGCCGATCAGTACGCGCGCGACGGCGTGCAACCCGTGAGCATCACCCTGGTGCGACGTTGGCTCGACCACGAACCCGTCGGTAGCCCGGCACCTCGCGACAGCGATTGGAACGAGTTCGAGTTCTACGTCTGGGAGCGCGACGCATGAGCCTCGACACACTCCGCTCGTCGGTGCGCGGCCACGTCCACCACCTGCTGTTCGCACCTCGATCGGCGTGGCCGATGGCGATCGCGCGCATCGTGATCGGCATCGGCATCCTCGGCTGGGCCGTGTCGATGATGTTCGAGGTCTCGACGTTCATGTCCGACGACGGGCTCGTCGGACCGGATTTCGCCAGCAGCGATTTCCGTTGGATCACGCTCGATTCGGCAGGAAGCGTCCAGATCACCTTGATCGTGCTGACGCTCGCATCGATCCCGATCATCATCGGATTCCGCCCGACCATCTTTCTCGTCGTGGCGTTCATCCTGCTCGTCGCCGTCCAGCGCCGCACCCCGATCATCCTCAACTCGGGCGACATCATCCTGCGCAACCTGACGTTGCTGCTCGCCTTCACACCGACGAGTGCTGCGCTGTCGTTCGACCGGTGGAGGCGACTCGGGCGTGACGGTCTGCGCACCGCACCCCTCGTCGCGCCGTGGGGTCTGCGCTTCGTCCAACTCCAGATGATGCTCGTCTACTTCTTCGCCTTCTGGGGCAAGACCGGTGATCAGTGGCGCGAGGGCACCGCCGTGTCGACCGCGTTCCGGCTGACCGACCTGCACCGATTCGGCCCGCCCGGGATCCTGACCGACAACCTTCTCGTGTCGGGCCTGCTCACGTGGGGGACCCTCGTGGTCGAACTCGCGCTCGCCGTGTTGCTCTGGTACAAACCCGCTCGCCCGGTGCTGATCGTCGCCGGACTCGTGCTGCACTTCACGATCGACACATTCGTGCTCGTCGGGTTCTTCGGGATCGCGATGGCGGCTGGGCTGATGACCTTCCTCGACGGCGATTCGGTCCAGCGCTTCGTCGACCGTCGCCGCGCGCGGGCTCGGCCAACGGCCGCCACGACGACCTGACCCGGCCCGAGCCCGACCCCCACCCGACGGCACGGCACGGCACGAGCGCAATCCCCGACATCGAAAGCTCCGGGCGCGCGAGGGTGGTGGCGATCGTCACGTCGACACCCGAAGAGGGGACCCGCAATGAAACGGATCATCGCAGCGCTCGCCATCCTTGCGACCGCTCTCGCCGGACTCGGCATCGCCCCCAACCCGGCCGGAGCCGAGCACGCCGATGCGCCTCCGGGGCCCGACCGCGCCGTCGCCAGCCGACTCTCGAGCGGTCACGGCAACACCTGCATCATTCTCGACAACGAGCAGGTCCGCTGCTTCGGCAGCCTCTACGGGACCGGGGTGCCAGGGTCGGGAAACATCGGTGACGACGAGACGCCCGACTCGGTCCGCACCGTCGACGTCGGGCCAGGACGGACGGTGAAGGAGGTCGACGGTGGCCAACTCTTCACGTGTGTGCTCCTCGACGATGGCGCTGTTCGATGCTGGGGCAGCGGTGACGCGGTCCTCGGGGTGCCGGATGCACCAGGTGGGCTCGGCCGATCGGTCGAACCGACCACGGTCGACCCCATCGAGTTGGGTGCCCCGGCGGTGGCGATCGCCTCAGGCAACTTCAGCTCGTGCGCGATCCTCGAAGGCGGCGACGTTCGCTGCTGGGGTGAAGGTGGCCAAGGTGCGCTGGGGTACGGCAACACCGACGACATCGGCGACGACGAGACACCGGCGAGCGTCGGACCCGTCGACATCGGCGCGGGCCAGACCGCCACCGCGATCACCGTCGGCCGCTTCCACGCGTGCGCCATCCTCGACACCGGAGAGGTGCGCTGCTGGGGGAACGACAACACCGGAACGAAGTACGGCGACGACGAACCAGCGTCGGATGCTCCCGTCAAAGACCTGGGCGGCAACAAGGCCGTCGCGATCTCCGCTGGCTGGGGTTCGACCTGCGCGATCGTCGAGTCCGGCGACGTCTGGTGCTGGGGCGGTGGCCTCGCCTCGCGTGCCTCGACCGGAACGAACACCTCGTTGACGAGCCCCGCGAAGATGGACCTCGGGGCGAAGACCGCGTCGTCGATCACCGTCGGGTTCGAGCACGCCTGCGTCGTCTTCACCGACGGCACCATGTCGTGCTGGGGTGAAGGGTCAGACGGTCGCCTCGGGTACGGCAACACCGACGACATCGGTCTGGGCACGGTCGCCACGCCGAACCCACCGCTGAGCGGAGGGGCCGTCGACGTGGGTGCCGGACGCACGGTGCTCACAGCGACGGGCGGACAGGCCAACACCTGTGCGCTCCTCGACAACCTCACCGTCCGCTGTTGGGGCAAGGGCGGCACGATCGGTACAGGAACCAACGCCAACGTCGGTGACGACGAACTGCCGAGCGATGTGCCGGTCATCAACTACACCGGCTCTGCGGCATACGTTCCGCTCTCGCCAGCGCGCCTCGCCGACACGCGACCCGGCCTCGACGCACCGGCCGGCAGCCCGAAGGGCACCGTCGAAGCCGGCGGCACCATCGACGTTCAGGTCACCGGCGAGGGCGGCATCCCCGACAACGACGTGTACGCCGTCGTCCTCAACGTCGCGATGGCCAGTCCGACCGGTTTCGGTTTCGTCACGGCCTACCCCGCCGGCAGCTCGCGTCCCACGGCCGCCAACCTCAACGTGCAGGACGGCAACGCCTCGAACTCGGTGATCGTGCCCGTCGGCGACGACGGCAAGGTCTCGCTGTACACGAGCGGTGGCGGCCACCTCGTGGTCGACACGTTCGGCTACTTCGTACAGACCGGTTCATCGACGTCCGGGCGTCAGATCGGTGTGACTCCGTCACGCATCTTCGACACGCGCCCCGGCACGCCGCAACCAGGCCCGAAGGGCAAGATCGGCGCCGGCGACACGATGGAGGTGCAGGTCACCGACACCAACGGCATCCCGGCCGACGGAGTGAGCGCCGTGATTCTCAACGTCACCGCGGTGCAGGCGAACGGACCCGGGTTCGTGACCGTCTTCCCCGGAGACGAACCGCAGCCGGGCACCGCCAACATCAACGTGTCGACGAGAACCCTCACGCGACCCAACACCGTGATCATGCCCGTCTCCGACGCCGGCACGATCAAGCTGTTCACCAGCTCCGGAGCCTTCCTCGTCGCCGATGTGTTCGGCTACTTCACCGACGACACGGCCGTCGACACCGACGACGGACTGTTCGTCCCGCTCTTCCCGACGCGACTGCTCGACAGTCGCGAAACGATCGGAGCGGTCCCCGCCGACGACACCATCGACTTCGCGGTGACCGGCGAGATCGGCATTCCCGACACCGCCAACGGTGCGGTGTTCAACCTCGCTGCGGCGAAGGGGGAACGTGGCTACGTGACCGGCTATCCGAGCGATCAGTCGCAGCCCGACACCGCGAGCCTCAACGTCCCCGATCCGACGACCAACATCTCCAACCTCGCGATCCTTCCGCTCACGCAGCCGTCGGGGCGGATGACCCTCTACACCGAATCGGGTGCACAACTCATCGCCGACACGTCCGGCTACTTCATCTAGAGACGTCTTCTTCATCCAGACCCGTCTTCACCTGGAGACGTCTGCGACGCGAGGCTGTCGACGGGAGGCGAACCGTTCAGCGCGCGGCCAGCGTGAAGCCGATCTCGGCGCCGCCGTCGGGGGCGTCGTCGACGAACACGGTGCCACCGTGGAGTTCGACGATCTGCGAGACGATCGCCAGGCCCAGACCCGAGCCGGGCATCGACCGTGTCAGTTCGGATCGGTAGAAGCGGTCGAAGATCCGTGCTCGGTCCGCGGCCGGGACACCTGGGCCGCTGTCACGGACGGCGAGTCGGCCGGCGGCCACGACGATCTCGATGGGTGAACCCTCGGGGCTGAACTTGTGCGCGTTGCTGAGCAGGTTGGTGATCGCCCGCTCGAGCATGGCGGCGTCGCCGTCGACCGGGCTGCTCGTCGTCGAGAGCACGATCTCGCGACTCGTTCGCCGTTCCCATCGCTCGGCGACACGCTCGGCCAGATCCGCCAGGTCGATCGCTTCGACGTGCATGTCGGTGCTGCGCTGGTCGGTGGCGAGTTCGATCAACTCGGTGAAGAGGTCGCTCAGTTCGACCAGCTCCGATTCGACAGCGGCGACGATCTCACGGCGATCGTCGGGAGCGAGCCGTTCGAATCGGTCGAGGAGCGCGACGTTGGCGCGCAGGCTCGTCAGCGGCGTACGCAGTTCGTGGCCGGCGTCGTGGACCAGTCGGAGCTGTTGCTCGCGGCTCTCCTCGAGCGCGGCGAGCATCGAGCGGAACGACGTGGCCAACTGTCCGATCTCGTCTCGGCTCGACACGTCGACGGCGGTGGTGAAGTCGCCGGTCTCGGCGACGTCGCTCGCCACACCGGCGAGTCGGCGCAGCGACGAGGTGGTCTGGCGGGCAATCAGCCACCCCGCGACCGCTCCGGCCACTGCGACCGCAGCGGCGATCAGACCGATCCGGAGGGTGAGCGCCGACAGGACGTCGTCGTCTTCTCCCGTCGCTCTGGCGACCTGTACCGCTCCCCCGTCGGGCAGTGCCATCGAGACCATCCGATACGAGGTGCCGTCGATCGAGATGTCGTCGAAGCGGACGTTCTCGGTCGAGACGCGGCCGGGTTCGAGTGCGGCCATCGCGTCGGTGTTGTCGGTGACCGGCAGTGCCATCGACGCGGGCAGGACGTCGCCGTCGGCCGTGATCGTCTGCGCGAGCGCGTCCTCCTCGAACGGCTGTTGCAACACGACCACGTTCTCGTCGCCGTTGCGACCGCCGGATGGACGGTTGCCGGGCGAACGGCGCGATCCACCGGCGATCTCTTCGGCGCGGGTGGTGAGGAACGCATCGGTGGTCTCGACGAGTTCACCTGCGGTCGCGCGAAACGCGAACACGCCGACGAGGGCGCTCGCCAGCAGTCCCATCGCTCCGAAGAGCAGCGCGAGCTTGGCGCGCAGGCTCATCGAACGGGGCGAATCACGTAGCCGACGCCACGCACGGTGTGTACGAGCCGGCTCTCGCCGCCTTCCTCCAGCTTGCGGCGCAGGTAGCCCACGTGCACGTCGAGCGACTTCGACGACGACTCGAAGTCGTAGCCCCAGATGTCTTCGTAGAGGTGGCTGCGCGACATGACGATGTCGACGTTGCGCATGAGGAGTTCGAGGATGTCGAACTCGGTCTTGGTGAGGTCGACGACGCGATCGCCACGGGTGACGGTGCGCTTGGCGGAGTCGAGGAGGAGGTCGTCGACCGTCATGGCCGAGGCCACGATGCTGGACTCGCCGCGACGGAGCAGTGCTCGCACGCGTGCGAGGAGTTCGTCGAGGTCGAACGGTTTGGGCAGGTAGTCGTCGGCGCCGGCGTCGAGCCCTTCGACGCGGTCGGCGGTCGTCTGCCGGGCGGTCAGCATCAGCACGGGGGTTCGGTCACCTTTGTCGCGGAGGCGACGCACCACGCTCATGCCGTCGACGAACGGCATCATCACGTCGAGGATCGCGGCGTCGGGTTGCTGCTCCGACACGGCCTCGAGCGCTGCCGCCCCGTCGTTGACGCAGATCGTGCGATAGCCCTCGAAGCGCAGGATGCGGTCGAGTGCTTCACGGATCTGTTTGTCGTCCTCCGCGACGAGGATGGTGGAGGAGTTGTCGGTGGCGTTCATGGTGACTGACCCAATCTAAGTGATTCGTGCGGCGGGTGGTCCGTGCGGTGTGAGCGGTGCGGGGTGCGGTGCCGGCCGTGCGGGGCGGCGCTGGATGACGTGGCGGTGGTGCCCGGCCCGAGTCGTGCACGGATCGACTCGGACCGGGCGACGAGCCGTCGTCGTGTCGAGCGTGGTGCTCGACCGACGACGACGCGAACGGGCGGCCGATGCATGACGGCCTGGCCGATGCTCGACGGCGTGGCCGGCCGCCGCCGATCGGGGGAGGTACCGATCGGCGGCGGAGTTCTGCCGGCGCCGTGAGCGATCAGCCCTCGGCGTCGTCGGTGGCGGCGTCGGTCGTGGCGACGTCGGCGGGGGCGTCGCCGCCACGGTTGCCGGGGCCACGTCGGCCCGGGCGTCCTTCGCCGTCGCCGCGCTCCGGGCGGCCTTCGTCGACGCGGGTGGTGACTCGGTCTTCGAGTTCGGCGGTGCGTTCGTCGGCCTGTTCCTGGGTGATCCGGCCGTCTTCGACGGCTTGGGCGATGCGCTCCTGCTTGGCGTCGACGATCACGGCGACGACCTCGGAGCTGTCGACACCGTTCGCTTCGGCGACGTCGCCGAGGGTGGCGCCATCACGAACCTGGGTGCGCAGGTCGTCGACGTCGATGCCGATCACCTCGGCGACGGCGTCGAGGGCTGCACCCATGCCACGGCGTCGTCCGGGACGCTCGGTGTCGGTGTCGGTCCCGTCGTCGGCGTCGGTGTCGACCTCGGTGTCGGTCGTCTCGTCGACAGGTGGGTCGTCGGTCGGTTCGGAGGTGACGGTCTCGTCGTCGGTCTGAGCGTTGGCGACGCCTCCGACCTGGGTGACGCCGAGGATGCTGCCACCGACGAGGGCGGCGGAGACGAGGGTGGTGCGGATGCGCTTGTTCATGGTGTTGCTCCTGGTGAGTGCTTGGGAGGTGGTGCTCGGGGTCGAGCACCTCGTTGGTTGATGGATGCCATGCAACGCCTCCGAGGTCAGAGCAACCCGTGCGAAACCACAAGATTGGTTAAGTACCGAAACGCGTCGTTGGCCGGTCGAGCCCGGAGACTTCGCGAGGCGCTGACCTGGGATGTTCGGCCAGCGCTTCCCTTTTCCCGTCGCCGCCACCCACTGGTCGGACTGTGGAACCGGACGACCAAGAACTGTCACTCGACGATGTGCCTCTCGACACAACACACCAATCGCCTCTACTGTGCCAACAGTTGGGGGTCGGAGACATGGCGGCGACATCGTTGTACACAGTCGACGAAGGCGGCGGTCACCACTCGCCCGCGCGCCGACAGCGTCGATCGAATCCGACCGCTCAGTCAGCTTGGCGTTCGAGCAGCCGCCCCGCGCAATGGGTCGTCGTGCTCACCCTCGTTGGCCTCGCGACCACTGCGATCTTGCACGACGACGTGGGCCTCGTATCGATCGTGGGTGTCGGCGCCCTCCTCCCCGCGGGGCTGGTCGACCTCGCCGAACGCCGACTCCCCAACCGTATGGTCGCTGCGGCCGGCGCTCTGACGTGTCTCGCGATCGCCGTGTCGGCCGTCGTGCTGCCGTCGTCCTTGCCCGACCGTTGGCTGAGCGATCTCGCGATCGGAGCGGGGCTCATGACGGCTCCGCTGCTCGTGCTCCACCTCGCAGCGCCGACCGCGATGGGCTTCGGCGACGTCAAGGCTGCCGTCGTGCTCGGCGCCTGCGCCGGAATCGTCGAACCGCAGCTCGCGCTCGTGGCGCTCTTCGTTGCCTCCGCCGGCACCGCCGCGATCGGACTGGCACGACGTCGACGCCACCTGCCGTTCGGGCCAGGGCTCATCATCGGAACCGCTGTCGCGCTGCTCCTGAGCCCCCTGGTGCTCACGCCGCAAGAGTCGGGAGAGCCGGCAGCATCGACCGCTGAGCAGATCGAGATCGGGCGATGACCGAAGAGATCGAACGTCGCCGCTTCCGCCCGAGCGCTCGTCGTCGCAATCGAATCGCGGCCGGCGTCGCACTCGGAGCGGTCGCGATCGGCGGCAACGTTCTCGTCTACTCGTCGCTCGACGATTCGACCGCGGTCGTGCAGGCCGTTCGAGACATTCCCGCCGGCACCCAGATCACGGCCGACATGTTGCGGACCGTCGACGCCGATGTCGACAGCACTGTCGAAGTCATCCCCGGCGGGCAACTCGATCTGATTCCGGGACGCTACGCCAAGGTCCGTGTGGTGTCGGGGTCGCTGTTGAGCAACCTCGTACTGCAATCCGAGCCGCTCGTCACGGCCGGTCGCTCCGTGGTCGCGGTCCGGGTGCCCGACGGTTCGCTGCCGACCGGGTTGCGCGAGCGATCACGTGTCCAACTGGTGATTCCACCGCCCACGTCGTCGGCCGAAGCGCCGCGAGTCGTGACCGGTCACACCGTGGGATTGCCGGTCGCGTCGAACTCGGCGCTGTCGACGACCACCCTGTCGGTCGAAGTCGACGCCGCCGACGCTCCGACGGTCGCTGCCGCCGACGACGTCCGAGTCGTCTTGCTCGATCCAACCGACGGTGCCGATCCGGTCGTGGTCCCAGACGACGACGCCGCCGACGACATTGCGGCCGCCGCGGGAGAGGACGGCTGAGGTGGCGATCATCGCGGTGACCGGCGACTGCGTGACCACCACGATCGTCGCGTTGGCCGCCGGGTGGCCGACACCGACCGAGTCAGCGCACGATCTCGAGGCGCTCCTCGTCGAAGCCGATCCGCGCGGTGGGTCGCTGAGCGCGTGGTTCGACACGCCGGCCACACCCTCGCTGTCGACCGTGGTGACCGCGTTGCACCAGGCCGGAGGCTCGGCCGACGACGCCCATCGGTCCAGTGGGCAGCGATGGGCGACGATCGACCCGCTCGTTCAGCGCTCGTCGGCGGGGCCGCGGTTCATCCCCGCCCCGACGCGATCTCGCGAAGCTCGCACCGCCGTGCACGAAGCTGCGCACTCGCTCTTCCCGGTGCTCGCCGAACACGATCGATCAGTCGCGCTGGTCGACACCGGCGCCCTCGACATCGCACGCCCCTCGCACGCGTTTCGGTTTGCCGACGTGGTGGTCCTGTGCCACCGACAGGAAGCTGCGTCGGCGGCTGCGTCGGCCGCCCGGATCGATCGACTTGTCGAACAAGCCGACGCGCTCACCAGCGCCGGCCATCGCGTGGCGATCGCGCTCGTCGGCGACGAGCCGTTCGCGCTCGACGAAGTCATCGCGTTCGCCGCACCGGAGTCGACCGGTTGGTTGCTCCCGGTCGACCCGCTCGCCGCGGCCGTCCTCGCTGGTCGCCGCGGCGTGTCGGCGAGGCGACTCGCCCGACTCCCGCTCATGCGAGGCGCTGCCGACGTGGCCGACGACCTCGCCCGGCTCGTCACCGACCGCCGTCGCACCCGTAACCAGACCTCCACGGGTCAGCCCGCCCCCGATCCGCAGGTGACTCGATGAGCATCGACACGGGCGCGGCCAGGCGAGGGCGGGCGCCGCACGTTCTCGACCCGGTCGTCGCGGTCGTCACCGATCGAGTCGCGGTGCGCCTCATCGACGCGATCGAACGCGACGAGGAGAGCGCCGCGCCCTCGCACCTCGCCACCGATGAACGTCGACAGCAGCTGATGGTCGGCGCGTGGATCAGCGACGAGGTCGCGGCGATCAACGAAGACCGTCTCCGCACCGGTATCGGTCCACTCGGGATCGACGACGAGCACGACGTGCGATCGCGGGTCGTCGCCGAACTCACCGGAGCGGGGCCGCTCGAGCCGTATCTCTCCGACGTCGGCGTCGAGGAGATCGACGTCAACAGCGCCTCGTCCACCTGGGTCACCTACGCCGACGGACGCAAGGTCGACGTCGGCGCCCTCTGGGCATCGACCGCCGACCTCACCGCGTTCCAGAAACGGCTTGCCCTGCGCATGCGTGGCACCGGCGAGGGTCGACTCGACACATCCTCACCGATGCTCACCATGCAGTCGAACGACGGTTCTCGCATCGTGATGGTGCTCGGCGGATCGACCGAGCACGGCATCTCGACGCACCCGCGCATCGCCATCCGGCGCTTCGTCGTCCGCCAGGTCGGCCTCGACGGACTCGCCGATCTCGGCCTCTTCCCGAGCAGCCTCGTGTCGCAATTGCGCGCGCTCGTGCGATGCGGCTTCACCATGCTCGTGTCGGGGCCGCCCGGAGCGGGCAAGACCACGCTCCTCACCGAACTGCTCGGCGAGGTCTCACCGCTCGAGCGCATCATCACCGTCGAGAAGAACCTGCTCGAGCTGCGACTCGAAGACGATCCCCGGCACCCGGATGCGCCGGCGTTGTTCACGCGCCACTCGAACGCGGAGGGAGAAGGCGAGATCACCACCCGCGAACTGGTCGAGCTCACGCGACGTCTCAACCCCGACCGCGTCGTCGTCGGCGAACTCGTCGAGGACGAAGCGCTCGACATGCTCGACGTCGCATCGATGTGCAAGCGCGGTTCGCTCGCCACGATCCACGCGCACACCGCCGACATCGTGTTGCAACGCCTCGCGTACTACGTGTCGAAGTCGAACACGGACCTGCCCGAGTTCGCTGTGTGGAGCCTCATCGCCCAGACCGTCGACTTCGTCGTTCACATCGATCTGGTGCGCAACGCGGCCGCCGATCAACCGCCCGTCCGCACGGTCACATCGATCATCGAGGTCGGTGGGCTCGGCGAGGCCGGCGGCGTGTCGAGCACCGAGGTGTGGGGTCTCGACGACGTCGGTCAACTCACCCAGCTCGCGCCGTTGTCGACTCGACACCTACGACGACTCCGTCAGTCGGGCTACGCGACCGAGGAGTTCAGCGTCAACGGAGCAACGGCATGAGCCTCGACATCATCGTGCTCATCGGGTCGACTGCACTGCTCCTCGCCGCTGTCGTGATCGCTGTCGCCCCCGAGTCCCCTGCCGGGACCGCTCCGCGTCCTCCGATCGAGCCGGGGCTTCCGACCCGACTCGGCGCATCGCTGGCCGTGACGCTCGCTGTGGTGGCCATGTCGGGATGGTTGGTGCCCGCGCTCGTGATCGGCACCGCGTCCTACGTCTCCGTCCGCAGCTGGCAGCAGCGCGAGCGAACGGGTGGCGACGACGTGGCGAGAACCGACGCATTGGCGTCGTGGATCGAGAACCTCCGCGATGTCCTCCTCGCGGGCGACCAGCCGATCGGAGCGATTGCGGCAACCGTTCCCAGCGCACCCGCGGTCATCCGCCCCGCCGTCCGCCGACTCTCGGCAGCACTCGGCCACCAGGACCCCGACACGGCGTTCCGGCGGTTTGCCGACGAACTCGACGACCCGCTCGGTGATCTCGTCGCCGCCGGACTCCTCATCGCGGTGCAACGCGGTGCTCGCACCGTGGCCGTGCTCACCTCGCTCGCCGAGCAGGCCCGAACGCAGGCCGACCGACGGCGGATCGTCGACGCCGAGCGAGCGCCGATCCAGCGCGAGGTGTTGCTGCTGACACTCATCATGGGTGCACTGGTCGTCGGGCTGCTCGTGTTCGGCCGAGCCGAGTACCTGGCTCCATACAGCTCACCCGGCGGACAACTCTTCCTGGCGATCGTGCTCGCGATCTACGCCGGGTTGTTGCTCCGGGTGCAACGCCTCGCCCGGTTCCCCCGACCGAGCCGGTTCCTCACGGGCGCTGGTGGGCGAACCGCTCGACCGGTGGGAGTTCCGCGATGAGGACAACCGGATTCGTGCTCGTGTTCAGCCTCCTCGCCGTCACCTCGTGCTGGATGATCGTGAGCGGCTGGCGTCAGCCACGACCGTCCCTCGCCGACGCAGTCGAACGTCTCCGCCGCCGACCTCCGACCACCGGTCACCGCGTCGGCGACGAGCCGCGCGGCGTCGACCGGATCGGGGCCTACGTCGCCGATACCCCGTTCGTGCAGCGGCGGCTGGCATCTCTCACCACGCTGAGGCTCGTCGGGCGGACGGTGCACACACACGTCGGCTATCTCGTCGTGGCCGCCCTGCTCGGGCTCGTCGCACCATCGTTCGCGGTGGCGCTGCTCGTCATCACGGCCGATGCTTCGCTCGGCTTGGTCGTTCCCGCCGGATTGTCGTTGCTCGGCGCCGTGCTCGCACCGCTGGCGGTGCACAGTGCCGCCGTGTCGCAGGCCGACGCGGTTCGTGTCGACCTGCGTCATCAGCTCTCGGCGTATCTCGACATGGTGACGATGCTTCTCGCCGGCAACAGCGGGCACGAAGGCGCGCTCGAACAGGCTGCGGCAGCCGGCGACGGGTTGCTGTTCCGCGAGCTGCGACGACGCATGCGCGAAGTCGCCACCACCGGCAACAGCCTCGTCGGTGCGCTCGCGCTCGTCGCCGACGATTTCGAGCTCGTCGAACTCGAACAGGTCGCGTCGGCAACGGCACTCTCGGCTGCCGAGGGAGCGCCGGTCGCGCGGACCCTCGCGGCGAAGTGCTCGACACTGCGATCGACCCTGTCGGCGGACCAGGAAGCAAAGGCCCGCGTCCGTAACGACAAGGTCACCCCTCCACTCGTCGGCATGGCCCTGCTGTTCATGGCCCTGATCATCTACCCCGCTCTCACCATCGGCTGACTCAGCGTCACCCCGCACACCATCCCCTCTGCACTCATCACCACGAAAGGCACGACAACATGCACGATCCACATCTCTGGCTCACCTCGATGATGCACGTCATCTCGGGCACGCTCCGAACGGTCACGCCCGAGACGGACGTCGACCGCGATCGCGGCGCCGTCTCGATCGAAACGGTGCTCTGGTACGCGGCGGCCGCCGTGAGCGTGGCAGTCGTCGCCGCGATCATCTGGAGTCAGATCAAGTCGACTGCCGGGACCGGGGTCGACGCTCCGTCCGCTCCGTAATCGACGCGTCGCGGTGATGAGCTCGGCCGTCGACCACGACGATGAGCTCACCCGCGCGCGCCTCGACGGCGACGACGGATCGACCTCGCTCACCGTTGCGCTGCTCACCCCCATCTTCGTCGTGCTGATGTTCGCGGCGGTGCAGGCCGCACTGTGGGGTCACGCCCGCACCGAGGCACGCGTCGCGGCGAAGTCGGCGGCCGTCCAAGTGGCGCGGCAAGGGTCGTCGGCCGACGACGCTCGTGCCACTGCCGCAGCGAACCTCGCCGACGCCGGCATCGACGACGTCGAGATCCTCATCACCCCTGGCGACGGTGTGGTCGTGGTGCAGGTCTCGGGCAACGCGCGCGGCATCCTGCTCGGTACGTCTCGCCGGGTGAGGGTGGTCGAGGCGGTGCCGGTCGAGGAGCTGACCGAGCGATGAGGGGCCGAGGACGTTGGCGCAACGACCGAGGGACGAGTGATGCGCTGGGCCTCGCATTGATCGCTCCCGCGGCCATCGGGCTCGCGCTCGTCATCCTCTTCCTCAGTCGGCAGGTCGATGGCCGGATCACGGCGCAGAGTGCAGCCGAAGCGGCCGCCCAGGCTGCAGCCCAGGAACGAACTCCGGCCGCTGCGGTTGCGGCGGCTCGTGCGGTCGGCTTCGCGATGCTCGTCGACGAGCTCACCTGTTCGTCGCCGACGATCGAGGTCGACACGTCCGCGTTCCTCGCCGACACCGCACCCTTCGTCAGCGTCGAGGTCTCGTGCTCACCGTCGACCGTCGGACTCGAAGCGATCGACCCACCCTCGGCCGAGACGCAAACGTACGTCGCGTTCGCCACGATCGATCCGTTTCGCGGGGTCACACCGTGACCGCAACAAACGAAACCTCCACTCAGGCGCTGGCGAGCAGCCCGCCGGGGCGATGCCGAGGTGAGGGCGGCAGTGGCCTCGTCGCCGGGATCACCATCATGTTCTCGTTCACGTTCCTGAGCTTGGTCTGGCTTGCTCACGACGTCGACCGCGGACTGTCGAACGAGTCCACCGCTCAGTCGATCGCCTTTCAAGCCGCGCGATCCGCGGCCCAGACGACCTCGGTGGCCGACGCGCGCGCCGGCTCGGTCGCGATCGACCCGGCGTTCGCCTGCGCGTCTGCGGCGTCGACCGCCACTCGACTGTTCGGCTCCTACAGCGTCAACGGCTCGGTGTCGAGTTGCGTCGTCGACCCGAGCGGCCTGCGCGTCACGGTCGAGGTCACCATCACCGACGGTGCGATCACCGTGAGCGGCATCGGCATCGTGAGCACGGAACGCACCCAATGAACAGGAACGTGAAATCCGTTTCCCTTCTCGTGATCTCACCACCCACTGGAGGGTCGGGCGGAACGAGGGATCGATCGTCGAACGCCGTGAGAGGGGTGACATGAACAAGCGAGTCCGCAACACCTCGACGATCGTGTCGTCGCTGCTCGCGCTCGCCGCCCTCGTCGTGCTCGTTCCCGCGTTGCTGCTGGCCGCGTCCCGAGCTCGTTTCGGCTCCTCGAACCCCCTGTCGGGCGTTTCTCGACCCTGGCGATGGACAGCCGACGACGTCCGCGACGCGGTGTCGGAACCGCTCCGCGACGATGCGGTCGTCGATCTCATCGTGCGAGGGGCGCTCACCGTGGTGTGGGTGGCGGTCGCAGTCGTGACCATCACGACGATCATCGAAGTGGTCCACATGGCTCGTCATCGTGGGATGCCGACGCCGCGGGTACGAGGTGTCGGTTGGGCACAGTCGATCGCCAGGTTCATCGCCATCGGACTCGTCGCCGTGCTCCCCACCTCCGGATTCGCCACGGCCACCGAGGCGCCAGGACACACCGCTGGGGCCACGCTGCTCGAGCGCACCCTCACCGCCCCAAGCGATCCGACAACCGTGGCGAGCGCTCCCGACGCTGCACCCCGAGCCGCGTTCGATCTTCGATCCCGCTCGGCATCGACCACACCGTTCATCGGAGCCGTCGACGAGACGGGCCGATCGTCCGACCGCGGCGACGACGACGATCGACCGCCGATCGGCAGCGGCGGAGCCACCCGCTCGACGCACGTCGTCGAGCGAGGGGAGTCGGTCTGGGAGATCGCCGAACAGTTCGGTGACGGAACGGAGGCCTTGACGATGGAGATCGCCGAGGCCATTCTCGACGCCAATCTGGGCACGCTGATGGCCGACGGACACCGGTTCACGAACCCGGCGCTGATTCGCACCGGTTGGGTGCTCCAGATCCCGACCGCCGTGGCCGCTGTGACGCCGGCGGTCGACCCTGTCGACGAGACGATCCACCCCGATGCCGTCGTCGAGCGCACCGACACCACCGATCCCGCCGAGTCGGCCGACGCAACACCCTTGCCGCCAGAGAACGCCCCGGATTCGTACGTGGTGGTCGAGGGCGACACGCTCTCGTCCGTTGCGGATGAGTTCCTGGGCGACGACGACGAGTGGCCGCTGCTCTTCGACGCCAACGACGGCACCACCATGTCTGATGGCCGCGTCTTCGATGATCCGAATCTGCTGCTTCCCGGCTGGGAGCTCGACGTGCCGATGGCCGACGGCGACCGGCCGGGCGACGAGATCGACGCGGACGCCGAATCGAACACCGACGCCGCGGTGAACGACGGGACCGAGCTCGTGCCGGACAGCCTTCCGGACGATGGCGATGCTGCGTCGGACGACGCGCTCGACGACGTCGACATCGTGACCGACTCCGAGCCTGAGTCGCCGCCCTCGACCGAGAACACGACGACCGTCGACGAGGCTGGCACGCCCGACGACACAGCACCGGCGACCGACACCGCGACTCCGGCCGACGACACCACTCCCCACGACGCCACGACGACTCCGGTCGGCGAGCACACGGCTCCCGACGCGACCAGCGGGACCGCGCCGGCGAGTTCCACGACGACAAGCACGACGACGACCACAACCACGACCCCGCCAGCGAGCACGGACTCGGCAGGCGGCGCCGCGGACCAGCGTCGCCCCGAACCGAGCCCGCAGGCGCCGTCGCCGATCCGACTCGAACACGGCGCACTTCTCGCCGCCGGCATCCTTGCCCTGGTCGGCGTCCGTCGTGCACGGGTCCTGCGTGCGGCGACGCCACGCGCCCGCGTGCCGGTGCCGTCGCCCGACGTGACCGCAACCGAGCGCAAGCTGCGCACCATCGAGCCGGGTGAAGGGGCGGCACGGCTCGACATCGCACTCCGCGCCGCAGCACACGAGCTTGCTGAGACCGGCGCACAGATCGGCGTCGTCCGGTTGTCGCCCGACGGTCACATCGCCCTCCGCCTCACTCGCCCCGGTCGACTCGACGCACCGTGGGTCGGGATGGGGCAGGACTGGGAACTGCCCGCAGCGATCCCGATCGAGCTGCTCGCCGAAGCGGCTCGCCGAGCCGGCACGCCGTGTGTTGCGCTCGCCCAGATCGGCGTCGACGCGCTCGGGCGCAGCGTGCTGCTCGACCTCGAAGCGGCAGGCATCACCGCCATCGAGGCCCGTCGAGACCAGGCCGACGAAGTGATCCGAGCCGTCGCGATGGCGGTCGCCTCGTCGCTGCATTCCGAAGTGGCCCACCTCGTCACGGTTTCGATGAACACCGAGTGTCTGCTCGACCACCAGAACGCGCATCGGCGCCAGAGTGTTCGCGCCGCCATCGACCTGGCGCTGGCGCTCACCGGTTCGACGGCGACCAACGAACGATCGACCTTCGACCTCCGCGCCCTGCGAACGAGCGGCGAAGCGTGGGAGCCCGCTGTCGTCTTCCTCGATACCGACGACGACGCGTTCGCTCGACTCGACAGCGAAGCGTTGCCGCAGCCCGGACACGGCCTCGCGATCACCTGCGCCGCCCCGCACGGTGCCGACGGTCGAGCAGGTGCCCGCATCGTCGCCCATGCGGACCGGTGGGAACTTCATGCCTTCGACGAACTGTCCGAGATCGCGCCGATCGGTCTCACCACCGAGGGACTCGACGACGTGACCGCCCTTCTCGCCGACGCAGCGGCACCCACCGAGCTGCCAGAACCCGCCTTCACCGAGGCAGCCGATCCGGTCGACGAACCCTTCGAGGCCGTTCCTCACGACATCGTCGTCGGCCTCATGCGAGGCGTCGAGATTCGGAGTGCCAACGGCGAGCTCGGCGTGTTCGAACGCTCCAAGACCGTGGAGCTGATCGCGTGGCTGGCGACGCACCGCGATCGCGCCACCCGCTCGGCTGCGCGAACCGCGCTGTGGGAGCTCGACGTGCGCGACGCCACCTTCGCCAATGTCGTTTCCGAAGCCCGTCGAGCGCTCGGTCGCCTCGTGCCGACCCCCGACGGCGAGGAGTGGCTGGCCCGGACGCTCAACGAATCGCTCCCGCTCCACCCGCGGGTCGTGACCGACGCTGACCTGGTCGAGCAGCGACTCGAGCATGCCCGCCTCTCGGCCCCCGCACACGCGATCGATGTCTTGCGTCCCGCTGTGGAAATGATCCGCGACATGCCCTTCGCCGGAACGAGCTACCTCTGGCCCGACGCCGACGGCATCACGTCGAATCTCGTCCTGCTCGCGACCACGGTCACCGCCGAACTCGCCGCCCACGCGCTGTCGATCGGCGACACCGAGACCGTCTTCTGGGCGACCGGCCACGGTCTGCGCGTCCTTCCCGGCCACGAGGAACTGATCGCACTACGCATGCGGGCGCGTGCACGCACCGGCGACCTCGCCGGCGTACGTCAGGAATGGGAGAGCTACGAGCGGGTCATCGTCGCCGACGCCTGGTCGGACGGCGAACCCGCACCGAAGCTGCTCGAACTGCGCCGCGAACTCCTCGCACCCAAGCCCTGACGTGCGTGCTCGCTCAGCGGCGAGCGTCGTGGCGAAACGTGATCGACAGGCGCGGCCCGGCATGACGCCGACGCTTCGGCACGGCGTGCTGCCACTCGTGCTGACACCCGCCTCCCATCACGAACAGGTCGCCTTGGCCGAGCCCCCATGTGAGCGATGCGCCACCTTCGTTGCGACGCATCTGAAACGGGCGGCTCTCGCCGACACTGAGGATCGCGATGACCGGATCGGTCACGTGATGGCGATGCCGATCGGCATGCCAGGCCACCGAGTCGTTCTGATCGCGGTACAGGTTGAAGCCGATCGAGTCGAAGTGCCGCTGATGCTCGGCCTCCAACGCCACCCGCATGTCGTCGAGGATCGGATGCGCGATCGGGCCGCCGTCTTCCTCGTGCCACCACGCCGTGAGGCGCGGCTCGTCGACCAGGCGGTCGTACATCGGGATGCCGGTGCGCTGACCGAAATCGAGCTGCTCCATGAGATCGTCGAACAGCGAATCGGAACCGGTCAGCCAGCCGGGCACGTACTCGATCCACGACGTCCCGCCGAGCGCGCTGCGCGACGCCTCGGCGAAGGTCGGATCGAAGTCGGGCTCGGCGGCGCCGAAGAGGGATGCTTGACGGAACACGTGTTCGATCCTCGCGAACGAACAGGCGTTCGTCAAGCGCGAGATCGCGCTCCGCCGATTCGTCGAGTGACGTCGATTCATCGAGGGACGGCTGGCGCCCCCCCGTTGACGCTTCTGTCGAAGTGGCTACAATGGTGGTATGAACGTAGCCACATCGCGATCGGAGGTCGGCATCCGCGACCTCAAGAATGGCCTCAGCAAGTACATCGACCGCGTGGAAGCTGGCGAAGAGGTCATCGTGACAGATCGGGGTCGTCCGGTCGCCCGACTCTCTCCGCTCGACTCATCGGACGATCGCCTCGCCGACCTGGTCGCGGCTGGCGTGGTTCGACCACCAGCGAGCACCACTCGTCATCGCTCCCACTCCCGAATCAAGCCGAAGGGAAGCGTGAGCGATCTCGTTGCTGAGCAGCGTCGGTGATCACGTACGTCGACACCTCGACTCTGATCAAACTCATCGTCGATGAGCAGGGATCGGATCGCGCCGAACTGATCTGGCAGTCCGCTGATTCGGTGGCCTCGGTCAGCTTGATCGTGGTCGAAGCGCGCGCTGCGCTCACTGCTGCCACGCGAGGTCAGCAGCTTTCGACGGATCAACTGCACGACGCCAAGATCGAGTTGGCCGCATTCGTCGACGATCTCCATCTCGTCGAAGTGACCGACGAACTCATCGAGCGAGCCGCGCAACTCGCAGAGACCGAGTCGCTGAGGGGTTACGACGCCGTCCATCTCGCAGCAGCAGTGTTCGTCGGTGCATCGGTACTCACCAGCGCGGACCGAGCGCTGTGCGAGGCAGCCGAACGACAGGGTCTCCACATCGCCGACCCCCTCGCGACGTGATCAAACCGATCCACAGGCCGGGTCGGAGCGCCGGTGGAACGTTTCGAACTCGAGGTCGTGGTGCCGTGGCTCAGGCGAGCCGGGAAGTACTCTCGCGGTGGGCGACGACGCCTTCGATCATGAACACACCGCTCCGCTCCACCGCCATCGCCATCGCGCTGCTCAGCGTTGCTGCGTGCACGTCCGACGGCACCTCCGATCAACTGGGCCTGCCCGGCGAACCGACCGCCACCGCCCCTCCCGCCACGGCCACCCCGACCACCGCGCCCGCCGAACCGGCAACCACGCCTGCACCCACGACGCCGCCGACCACACCGCCGCCAACGACCGCGGCACCCACCACGCTCGCGCCCACCACCACGGCCGCGCCCACCACGACCGAGGCACCGGTCGCCACCGAACCCGCCGGACCGTTCTACCGAAGCGGCGACGAAGGCGGCGAGATCGCGGTGATCCAGTTGAAGCTCGAGACCGTCGGCTTCCTCGACCCCGGTTACACCGCCGGCGTGTTCGACACAGCCACCAACCAGGCCGTGCTCGACTTCCAAGGCCAGTACGGCCTCATCGTCGACGGCGTGGTCGGCCCCGAGACCGAGCGTGCCCTCACCGCCGCCGCGCTGTCGGTCAGCACGCACGCCGACTGACGCGCCGACTCGCCACGCCGACTCACACGCCGGACCGAGGTCGGCGTACTGTGACCGCATGGCACGCCGAACCGTTCATGACCTCGTCGCCGAAGCGAAAGCCGAGATCGAAGAACTCAGTTCGGCCGAAGCGAAAGCCGAGCTCGATGCCGGCGACGCGATGCTCATCGACATCCGCGACATCCGCGAGCGCGTCGAGCAGGGCGTGATCCCCGGTTCGGTGTCGGCACCACGCGGCATGCTCGAGTTCTGGTTCGACCCCGAGAGCCCGTACCACCAGGAGCGATTCAGGCTCGACGGTCGCTACATCTTCCACTGCGCCAGCGGCTGGCGGTCGGCGCTCGCAGCGAAGGTGATCGGCGAGCTCGGCTTCGACAACGTCGCGCACCTCGAGACCGGGTTCTCCGGGTGGTTGGCCGACGGCTACGAGACCGAGAACATCGAGGCGACGTCGAAGTGGATCAAGCGCCCGACCTGATCAGCTCCACGAACTGACGCGCCGCCTCGTCGGCCCGCGCACCGATCTGCTCGGCGGTGGGAGCCGGCTCCCCCAACAGCACACGGATCTGCGTGTCACGGATCAGCAGCCCGTAGAACGTGGTGAACGCCGCCGCCGGATCGGGCACCCGCATGCCGCCGCTCCCGTCGAGACCGGCGAGGTACTCCTCCACGATCGGGCCCACCCGGTGCCGGCCGTGCTCCAGGAGATCGGCCGCGAGCGCGAGATTGACCATCGATGCCCGGTTGAGCGCGACCGACCGCTCGTCGGTCAGCAGGCCGAGCAGTCCGCGACCGAACGCGGCCAGCGTGTGTTGCGGATCACTGTCGCCGCCCAACGCTCGGCGCACCCCCTCCGATGTGGCGTCGGCGTTCTCGATGATCATCGCCCGGAACAGGCCTTCGCGATTGCCGAACCACGAGTACAGCGTCTCCTTCGAAGCTCCGGCTCGGCGGGCGATGGCGAGCATCGTGACCTTGTCGGCGCCGCGTTCGATCAGCTCGGCGAACGCCGCGTCGAGCACCCGCTGACGGCGCTCCTCCTGCTCGCCGTCGGCGGGTCGGCCGCGGCGTGACGGTGCCGACTCGACCGGCGACTTCTCGGAAACCACTTGACAAGCGTACCACTGCGTACGATTATTCATAATCGTACCCATTAGTTCGATTACAGGAGATCTCCATGACCACCACCCTCGATTCATCGCTCACCGCGACCAACAACGCCGACCCCGGCAGCCGTGCCGACGTCCTCGGCGTGGTCGCCGCCGAGAGGGCCGACCACGGTGCCGCCACCACCGCCACCAACAGCAGCACCGTCACCACTGGCGCCGCTCGCCTGCCGGGGCTCGCCGTGCTCCTGATCAGCACGGTGCTCACCGGGATGTTCGCCGGCTTCTTCTTCACCTACTCGGCGTCGGTCGTGCTCGGCTTCGACCGAGTCGACGACCTCACCTACGTCCGCTCGTTCCAGGCGATCAACGACACCATCCGCAACCCCGCGTTCGCGGTCGTGTTCTTCGGATCGATCCCGGCCGCGGCGATCGCAGTGGCACTCCATCGGCGCGACCGAGTCGTACGACGGTTGGCAACGACCGGCCTGGTGCTGATCGTGGCCGTCGTCGCGATCACGTTCGCCGGAAGCGTCCCGCTCAACAACGAACTGGCGACTCACACCGACCTCGACGCTGCGTCCGCTGCCATCGCCCGCGCCGATTTCGAGTCGACGTGGAACCTGCTCAACCTCGCCCGCACGCTGCTCTCCACGCTGGCCGCCGTTGCGCTCGCCGGCGCGAGCCTCGCCGCCCGCGGCTCGCGCGACTGACGATCATGCGGCACCACGCCGACCGCGTCGGCCGTTAATCGTCCGGGGCCTTCGGCAGATCCGATTAGTTTCGGCGCATGCCTCGGATCAGCCGAGCCCTCGCAGCGATCGCACTCGCCTTCGCCATGAGCGGTTGCATCGGCGCGACCGACCGGGCCGATTTCGACGCCGAGGTGCGCGCTCGCGGCGGCGGACTGACGAGCGCGTGGATCGCCGAAGCACTCGACCTCGTCGCCGCCGAGGTCAGCGTGTCGCCGACCTCCGAGATGCAGCTGCTGACGCTCTCGATCAATCCGCCGAACCGCAGCATGTCGGCGACGGCCCGACGCGGCGACGAGCCGTCGTTCGCCGACTCCGTCGTCGTCAGCCAGGGCAACGTCGTCGCCGTCTCCCCGATTCAGAACGCCGACCGGGCCCCGCTCGACGAGGTGACCTTCACCGTCGGCGAGGTCGCCCTCTCCGACATCGAAAGCGTCGGCGACGAGGCGCTGCGCGAGTTCGGTGAAACCGACGGATTCATCGACGCCATCACCATCACGCTCAACAACGGCGAGCCGGTGATGGCCATGTCGCTCAGCTCGGCTCGGCGCACCGCCACCGCGAGATTCGAGGCCGACGGCACGTTCATCGAGGTGCTCCGATGAGTTTCGCCAAGCCGACCACGGTCGTGAGTTGGTTCGTGTCGATCCTCGTCATGTTCGCGTTCGCCGGACTGATCACGTCGTGCGTGATCACCATCGGCATCTGGCCGGGTGAGGTCAAGTTGCTCGCCCCGTTCTTCTGCACCGACGCGCAACCCGACGCGTTCGTGGTCGCAGACACCTACAACCCCCATCCCGGCGAGACGGTCACGAACTTCAGCCTGTACTGCATGGGGCCGCGCGGCGACGCCACCGACCACGGGTTCATGAAGCCGTTCCTCCTGATCTCCGCGATCCACGGCCTGATCATCGTGGGGCCGATGGTGCTCTTCACGTCGGTCGGTCGACTCAGTGCGACGGCGACCGGGATGACCAACCCTCGAACGTCGACGTCGGCGACCAACGACGAGCCATTCGGTGGTTTCGGTGACTTCAGCGAGTTCAGCGATGCCGACGACACGAGCGATGACGACGACGAGCGCGACGACATCCGGCGCGAACCGCCCCGACGCGAGCCCCCTCGACGATCTCCCGCCCCACCCGGCTCCACCCCTGGACCGTTCGTCGACTGAACCTCATCGGAAGCGCGCAGCCTGTCACCATGTCGGTGACGACGAGCCGAGACGGGTCGGCGGCCCCGGCCAGGCGCCGACGAACGGACGGACCGAACGGATGCGACCGAAGTCGGAGTCGATCTCGTCGAGGAACCGATCGTCGACCGCAACGGGCGACGGCCGGAACGCGGTCGGCCCACCCATCGACAGCAGCCAGTCGCGCGTGCGGAGCAGCGACAGTCGCGCCAGCCACGAGCCACCGGAGGCAGCGCGGCGCGCCACGAGTTGGCTCGCCACGCCTGCAGCGAGGAATCCGGTCGCGTAGTCGAGCGCCTGGACCGGCAGACCGATCGGCCCAACCCCTGCCGGTTCACCGTCGTCACCGACCGCCCATTCACCGCCGGCCGCGCGCACGCCGGTCGTCGACTGGATGATCGAATCGAAGCCACGTCGCCCCGCCCATGGCCCGACCCAGTCGAACGCGCAGACCTGCACGATGACGATGCCGGGGCGAGCCGCCGCGACTCGCTCCGGCGTGAAACCGTGCGACGCCAACGCGCCGGGTCGATATGCGTCGATCCACACGTCGGACTCACTCAGCAGCTCCCACAACGCGGTCCGTCCAGCGTCGGTTTCGATGTCGGCGTAGGCGTTTCGCTTGCCGAATCCGGTCGCCATCACACCGATCGGCACCGACGGCAGATGCTCGGCCCCGATACGAATCACGTCGGCACCTGCCCCGGCCAGCATCTGCCCGGCGACCGGCCCGGCGAGCACTCGCGAACAGTCGACGACGCGAACGCCGCGCAGCGGCGCGTCGGCATCGGAACCGGTGGCGAGCGCGCGGGGCGGCGCGTCGGCGATCTGCTCGACCGACACGAGCGGCAGGTCTGCGGTGGCCCGAGCATGCGGATGGTCCGCCCACTCGTCGAGCGTTCGCACCACCGCCGCGATCATGCCGTCGGCGATCAACGCCGCCTCCAACTCGAACGCGTTGCGCTCGCCGATTGCAGCTGCCACCGACTCGCGCGTCGACGCACAGCCGAGTCGCTGCACCACGCCCGTCGCGTGATGATCGAAGTTGCAGTGGATCTGGAGGTGGCGGCCATCGGTCGTTTCGTACACGCCCGACAGGTCGGCCCACGCCGGAACCGCTTCGCCGTCGACCTCGACATGCGTGGTGCAGAACGCCAGGAGATGCTCGAGGTCGATCGACCGCGTCGGCACCGGTCCTCCGCGGAGACCGCCGACGCGATCGGCCGCAGCCACCGCGTACGCGGCCGACGCGGCGAGTGCTCGGTCGACGTCGAACGCACTCGCGGCCATGCTCGGCGGGCCTGTGACCTCGACACGCGGCAGTGGCTGGTCGTCGCCGTCGACGAGGTGGGAGATCACGGCGAGGTCGGCATCCACGTTCATGCTCGGAACGTATCCAGCACCCACCACCACGTCAGGAGGATCGCCGTCAACATTGATCGATCAACCGTGCCGTATCGTCACGCTCGTGATCATCGAGATCGACGACCCGGCCGACCCACGGCTCGACGACTACTGCCTGCTCAACGATCAGGCCGCGCGCCGCAACCGTGAAGGCGACGAGTTCTTCATCGCCGAGGGATACGTCTCGATCGACCGCGTCGTCGACTCCGGCCACGAGCTCCGCTCGGTGCTCGTCACCCCATCGCGCGTCGAGCGGATCACCGAACGCGTGCCCGGACTCGCCGACGGCGACACACCGCTGTACGTGATGACCCGCGACCTCATGGCCTCCGCGGTCGGTTTCGACCTGCACCGCGGTGTGGTCGCGTCGGCGCAACGTCGACCGGTCGCGAGCATCGACGACGTCGCCGCCTCGAACTGGAACACCGTCGCCGTGCTCGAAGGTCTCAACGACGCCGAGAACGTCGGTGTGATCGCGCGTGCCGCGCGAGCGCTCGGCATCGACGCACTCGTCCTCGACCCGACCTGCACCGACCCCTACTCCCGCCGCACGGTTCGGGTGTCGATGGGTGAGGTCTTGCACATGCCGGTGGCCCGCGCCACGACGTGGCCCGACGACCTCGAGCGCCTCCACGCGGCCGGCTTCACGACCTGGGCGATGACTCCCGCCGCCGACTCGGTCGACCTCTGGGAAGCCGCCGCGTCGCGCCCACCCGACGGGCGACTGGCGATCGTCGTCGGCGCCGAAGGGCCGGGTCTCACCGACGCCACGATGCGCGCCACGACGCATCGCGTGCGCATCCCGATCCATCCCGAGGTCGACTCGCTCAACGTCGGCCACGCCGCGGCGATCACCTTCGCCGCGATCGCCCGCCCTCGCTGACCAGGAGCGACCGGCGCAGCCGTCATGACGCTGCACACCAATCCGACAGACGGCCACAACCGGGCAAGCGCGAGCCATAAGATCCGGGCGTGACCGGCGGCGACCCTCTGCTCCCCGACTCCTCGCGGAGCGGCACGATCGACGACGCCGACGACCCGACACGCGAGATCGACCGCAGCGCCAAGATCGAAGAGGCCAAGCGAGTCGCCGAGGAGCGCGTCACCGACACCACCGACGACCCGAGCCTCGGTGTACTCCGGCAGCGCACGCGAGCGTGGTGGCACCGCCACCTCGACTCCGAGGAACGTCAGCGCATCATGGGCGAACTGGCGATCAAGAAGCAGGAGCACTGGGGTTTCCGTTTCTCCACCATGCTGACCCTGTCGGTGATCGTCGCCGTGATGGGGCTCTCGGCCGACTCCGCCGCCGTTGTGATCGGCGCCATGCTGCTCGCGCCGCTGATGCAGCCGGTGCTCGCCGCTGCCGCGTGCCTCGCGATGGCGCTGTTCAAGAAGTCGCTCCGAGCCCTCGCGATCGTCGGCCTGGCCACCGCCGGTTCGATCGCATTGTCGTACGTGCTGGCTGCGATGTTCGTGCGCGGCGAACTCCCGAACGAGGTGACGAGTCGCGTCGCGCCCGACATCCGCGACCTCGTGGTCGCGCTCGGCGCGGGCGCCGCAGGTGCGTACGCCACGGTTCGCAAGGACGCGTCGTCGTCGCTGCCGGGCGTCGCCGTGGCCGTGGCCCTCGTGCCGCCGCTGGGCACCGTCGGCATCGCCCTGCAAGACGGCAACGCCACGTTCGCACGGGGAGCGATGCTGCTCTACACGACCAACCTCGCGGCGATCATCCTCGCCGGGGCGATCGTCTTCGTCATCACCGGCTTCGTGCCACCACGACGGCTGGCCAACACGATCCGACGCAGTTCGCTCGCCGCTGCCGCAGTCGGAGCGGTGGTGATCGCCATTGCGATTCCGCTGTACCAGGCCTCGACCACGGCCGTCGAAGCATCCGAGCGCGAGATCCAGGCTCGTGACATCGTCAACGAGTGGCTCGACGCGGTCGACGTTCGATCCGACCCGACGATCAGCTTCGACGAGGAGAACAAACGCATCACCGTCGGAGTGCGCAGCTTCGAGACCGCCATCGATTCACAGAGCCTCGCCGACGACCTGCAAGCAGAGTTCGGCGCCGACCAGGTCGTGTCGGTCGAATGGGACCGCGTGGAGCGTGCGGTCACCACCACCACGCTGCCCCCGACCACCACGATCGTGTCCGACGAAGAACGCCTGCTGAGCGAGGTGGAGGCAATCGTCGACGACTGGTTGTCCGAGGCCGACGCCGTGTCGGGCCGCCGCGACGCGCTCTCGATCCAAGACGGTGTCGTGTTCCTCGATGCGAGTGGCGTGGGCAGTGCGCCGCCGCTCGAGTCGCTGACGCTGCTGCTCGACGAACGCCTCGACGAGACCCTCAGCGTCACGCTCACCTGGGTCGCCCGCGAGACCGTCGACGTCGAGTCACCGCCGACCCCCGACGAGCAGGTGGCGAACAGCATCGACGTGCTCGCCCGAGCGTGGGCCGACGTCGCCGACGTCACGATCCTGTCGACCTCCTTCGACGGCGAACAGGCCGTCATCGAAGTCGCCGGCCCGACGCTGCCCGACGCGACCGATCTGGTCGACGGCATCGAGGAGATCATCGACCCGAGCGATCAGGTGACCGTGTTGTTCATCGAGCGCCTCGACATCACCACCACGACGACGACAACCACCACCACGACCACGACGACCACGGTCCCGACGACGACCACCACGACCCCGTGAGCCCCGACCGGACGGTTTGTCTCTGAGACAAACCGTCCGGTGGGTCAGACGGTGGCGAGGAGCTGCATCGACCGGTCCCACAGCGCAGCGGCGCGTTCCGGGTCGAGCGCGTAGCCGAGCACTCCCTCGCTGCCGCCTCCGTCATCGATCGCGGCGACGTGGCAGTCCTCGCAGTACACGCCGCCCCGCTCGGCGAACTCCGGCGTGGTGGCCGCCCACACCGTGGTGGCCGCCCCCTGTGGGATGGTCTTCCAGTCGAAACCACCCGGGTTGCTCTGCTCGATCTTCGCACCGATCTCAGCGAGCAGGTCTGGCGTCATGTGCCGACCGAGGTCGGTGTGGATGCCACCCGGATGGACCGCAACGGCGTGCACGCCCATCGGGCCGAAGCGACGCTCGAGCTCGACGCTGAACAAGACGTTGGCGGTCTTCGACTGTCCGTACGCCGCCCACTCGTCGTACTCCCGCGACTCCCAGTTCAGGTCGTCGAGGTCGACATCACCGAAGCGATGACCCGCCGACGAGAGGTTGATGATCCGGGCCGGAGACGACCGCGTGAGCAGGTCGATCAGCGGGATCGTCCACGCCATGTGACCCAGATGATTCGTACCGGTCTGCATCTCGAAACCGTCGGCCGTGTGTCCGAACGGCGTGCACATCACACCGGCGTTGTTGACGAGCAGATCGAGTCGGTCGACACGGGTGAGCAGCTCGACGGCCGCCCGGCGACAGCTCCCGATGTCGGCCAGGTCGAGCACGATCGTGTCGAGCGACGCACCGGGATGCTGAGCCGTGATGGTGTCCACGGCGTCGGCGAGCTTGTCGGGGTTGCGGGCGGCGAGCACCACGTGCGCTCCCCGAGCGGCCAAGGCGCGAGCCGTCTCGAGCCCGAGGCCACCGGATGCCCCGGTCACCGCGGCGACCTCGCCGGAGAGATCGACGTCGGCAAGGACCTCGTCGGTGGTCGAAGTGGCGCCGAACTCGGGAGCAGACATGTGGGCAACGTAGAGGCTCGGCGCGGTGCCGTGTCGAGTCAGCGCGCGCGGGCGCAGGGCCGAAAACGACGAAGGCCCCCGGTCGCAACCGGAGGCCTTCGTTTCGATGTCGAGCGCGGGCGCTGACTTCGTAGTGGCTAGGCCTCTACGTCGGCAGTTTCCTCGCTGTCAGATTCGCGGGGCTCCGGCGCTTCGCCGAGACCCATCTGGTGGAAGATCTCCGCCTTGCGGTATTCGAAGTCTTCTTCGACGACTTCACCTGCGGCGAACTTCTCGTTGAGAATGCGAAATTCCTCGAGCAGCGCATCTTCGTCGGGGCCATCATCGCCCTCTTCCTTCTTGGCCGCGCTGCGACCATGTCGGATTGCCTGCTTCTCTGCCTTGCGCTCCTTCTTGCGAAGTTCACGCTGGCGTTTCTGGTAACTCTGCGGGCTTGATGCCATGCAGAACCGCCTCCTCTCAGATCAGATTTCTTTGACGTCGACGGCTTCTGGACCCTTGCGGCCGGGGGCTACTTCGAACTCGACCTTCGCGTCGTTGTTCAACGACCGACGGCCTGATCCAACGATGTTGGAGTAGTGAACGAAGACGTCGTTGCCGCCCTCGTCGGGAGTGATGAAACCAAAGCCCTTCTCGTCATTGAAGAACTTCACGATGCCTGTAGCCATTCCGGCTCCTTGTGTTCTGGAGCCCTCTATTGACTCACGTTGACCCAAATCAGCCTAGTCAGGGATTGCGCGAACCGCGCGTCGCGTCGATGTGTCAGCAGCTGTTGCGATTTGCTCGAACCCTTACGGGGTCAGGCCGAGACGAGGCTCGCCCGGCGCAAATCCAGCGGACGGTGGCCGGTCATCGTGAGGCGAGCGAGCATCAGCGACGCCATCAGCACGCCCGCCACGCCGCCGATCAGCAGGGCCCCGTCGACGACGAACAGACCGTACGCGCCCCAGATCGCTCCTTCGATCCAGGCCATGATCCACGTGCCGGCGGCGACGCCGGACAGATCGGTCGTGCGGAACGCCGCGACCACCGCCGGGAAGAGCTGCATGCCGTAGCACAGGCCGATGGTGACGCCTGCGGCGCTCCACCCGGCGACGAGCAGCACGGGCAGCGGCACCAGGCCGAAGACGAGGGCACCGAAGGCCAAGCCGCCGAAGGCACTCCGGCCGACCGAACGGACGAAGGCCACGACGATCACCGCGTACAGCGCGGTGGCGATCGCAGATGTCGGGACGAGACCCCACAGCGAGTTGGCGATGCCGTACACGAGCCACCAGAGGTTCATCGACACGCTCACGCCCGCCCAGATGGCGGACACGCCTTCGGGGTTGCCAGTACGCAGCAGTTTCGCCGCCTGCGGGTACGCCATGGCAGACCCGAGAATGTTGGCGATCACGACGAGGGTGATGATCAGGATCGTCATGTTGGGAACTCCTTGTGATGAGCGTTACCGCGTTAGGTCATTACAACTCGTAAGGGTCTAACGCGTTTTAGCTCCGCACGCAACATCATTCGGGCATAGAATGCAGGCATGTACGTCGCATCGGTCACAGAGTCGGAAGCGCGCATCACCCTGGAGACGCTGCTCGAACTCTCCAACGGACTCACCGACGAGTCGTCCGACACCCGGTCGACGCTCGACGACGCCGGCTTCAGCCGTGCCGCCGAGGCCTCGGAAGCATCGGTGCAGCGCGTCACGCAGCGCATCGCGGCGATGACCCCGTTCCTCACCGAGCTGCCCGATCTCGACATCGACACCGCGGCTGCGAAGGTCACCGAGGAACTGATCGAGATCCCGATCACCCCGTCGATCGTCGACCACGGAGGCGTCGGACATCACATCCACTGGACGCCGGCCACCGCCAAGTTCGACGACCAGGTGATGGCCGACCTGCTCATGGCGCTCGCGCAGGAGATCTGCGACAATGGCACCATCCGTTTCGGTCGATGCGGCGCCGACGACTGCGAACGACTCTTCTACGACGCCACGCGCAACCGATCGAAGCGCTTCTGCTCCGATCCGCGCTGCGCGAGCCGCACACACACGGCCGACCACCGGGCCCGCAAACGTCGGTGACGAGCGAGCCCGACCGCCGGGCTCGGGCTGAGGGCGGAAGGCCGTTCGAGGAAGTTTCGAAGCTCGACCGTTTGCACCGCCGACTCACGCTGCGAGGCTCGACGCATGAGTGACACGACGACCGAGATCGAGTTCTGGATCGACCCCGCCTGCCCGTTCTGCTGGGCGACGGCCCGTTGGGTCGTCGACGAGGTGGTGCCACACCGTGACATCTCCGTCACGTGGCGCTCGATCAGCCTGCTGTTCAAGAACGACCCGCCCGAGGGTTCGGAGTACCGCACGGCGGCGGAGCAGACCCACGGCCACCTGCGAGTGATGGAAGCCATGCGAGCGGCCGCCGAGTCGCCCGAGCAGGGCAACCACGACGTGTTCAAGCTCTACTGGGAACTCGGCGCACGCCTCCACCACGACGGCAACCGCGACTTCGAGGTCGCCGAGGCACTCGAGGCCGTCGGGCTCGACACGTCGTTCGCATCGGCCGCCACCGACGAGCAGTGGGACCCGGCGATCCAAGCGGCGATGGACGACGGCCTCGGCCTCGTCGGCAACGACGTCGGCACGCCGATCATCGCGATGAAGAACTCGCGCGGCGAGCGCGTCGGCTACTTCGGCCCGGTCATCACGAAGGTGCCGACCGGCGACGACTCGCTGAAGATGTGGGATGCGCTGGTGGCGATGATGGACGTCGACGGCTTCTTCGAATTGAAGAAGACGCGCACCGAGGGCCCCAACCCCGGCGCGCGTCCCGACCCCGTCTGACCCCGGACGGTTTGTCTCAGAGACAAACCGTCCGGTCGTTCACTCGGCGTCGCCCGGCTCGGCCGGCTCGTCGGGCTCGGCGGCGAGGATGGCGTAGAGCTTGCGCTTGGTGTCGGCCAGTACCGACTTCGCCTGCTCGACCTGCTCGGGCGTGCCGAAGCGGCCGATCTGACGTGCTTGGCCGACGAGTTCGGCCATGGCGCCGCGGAGATCGCCGCGCTCGCCGTGTCCGTTGTCGTCCCAGGGCGCCGGCTCATCGTCGCTCTTGGCGTCGCGGTATTCGGCGACCCGCGTTCGGCCGGCCTCGGTGAGGCTGAACTGTCGCTTGCCGTCGATCTCTTCGACGTCGACGAGGCCTCGCTCTTCCATCCGGTTGAGTGCGGGGTACATCGTGCCGGGGCTGGGCCGCCAGCGACCGTCGCTGCGTGCCTCGAGTTCGGTGATGAGTTCGTAGCCGTGCATCGGCCGCTCGTCGAGCAGCAGCAGCGCAGCGGTCACGATCGCGCCCCGACGGGCCCGATGGCGTCCGCCTCGGCTGTGTGGTGAGTGTTCGTGGTGGCGCATGTGGCCCCCCTTTCGTTCGTGGTCCGAGTCGTTCCAGCGACGCATCTTTCGGCGTCCGCGGCCTCGACCGGTTCCTCGTTCTGAGAACGCTCCTCGTTCGGGAGCGGTGTGGTGCTGTCCCATTCAGGTCTCCATTTCGGTACAGACTATCGATTTCATTATCGATATGTCGTTACTATAGCGACATATCGCTACGTCGCAACGACATGTGACCGAGACCACTCCTCACCGCCCCCCAAAGAAACCCGTCTGAACTGCTTTGCCCCTCAGATCCGTCATCGGTGACGGAATCGAGGGGCAAAGCGGGTGAAGTGGTGTGCGAACGTGGTGGATGGCGAACGAGGGGTACATCGAGGCGAACCGGCTGAACTGGGACGACCGGGCTCGATTGCACGCGCGAGGGTCGACCGGGTATCGCCTCGATCGCTTTCGTGACGATCGGGCGTTGCTCAGCGACGTGGTCGACTTCGATCGGCAGTACCTCGGCGACATCGCCGGACTGCGCGCGGTGCACCTGCAGTGCCACATCGGAACCGACACGTTGTCGTTGGCCCGGCTCGGCGCCGACGTCGTGGGGCTCGATCAGTCGGAAGCGTCGCTCGACGCGGCCCGGGAGTTGTTCGCGTCGGTCGACACCCCCGGAACGTTCGTCGAGTCGAACGTGTACGACGCGGTCGACGCGCTCGGCGGCGAGCAGTTCGACCTCGTCTACACCGGCGTCGGCGCGCTCAACTGGCTGCCCGACATCGCCCGATGGGGTGAGGTGTGCGCGGCGCTGGTGAAGCCGGGCGGCCGGTTCCATCTCCGGGAGTGCCATCCGATCGCGTATGCGCTCGACGACACCATGTCGGCCGACGAGACCGACGCCGGGCTGCGGTTGAAGTACCCCTACTTCGAAACGGTCGAACCGCTCACGTTCGACGAGGCCGACACGTACGTCGACACCGCCGGCGAGCAGCTGACGAACACCCGCTCACACGAGTGGAACCACGGAATCGGCGAGGTGTTCACGGCGTTGACCTCGGCTGGTCTGACGGTGACGACGCTCGAGGAGCACCGACGCCTCGATTGGCGAATGCTCCCGAATCAGATCGAACGCGACGAGCTGTTCTTCCTCCCCGACCATCAGATCGACCGGTGTCCGATGATGTACACGATGGCCGCCACCAAACCGTCCTGACCCGCTTGTTTCTTTTCGACCCGGTCCAAAGGAAACATCCGCTTGTTTCCCTCGGTCCCGGTCCAAAGGAAACATCCGGAACGCGCAACGGCCGGACCCGTCGAACGAGTCCGGCCGCTGCATTTCAATGCTTCAGCAGTGCTGAGCGGTGATCAGAAGGAATCTGGCGCCGCTCAGCCGCTCAGTCGAGGCGTTCGATGATGGTGGCGTTGGCCATGCCGCCGCCTTCGCACATCACCTGGAGGCCGTACTTGCCGCCGGTGCGCTCGAGCTCGTTGAGGAGCGTGGCCATGAGCTTGGTGCCGGATGCACCGAGCGGGTGGCCGAGTGCGATGGCGCCGCCGTTGACGTTGACCTTGCTCATGTCGGCGCCGGTCTCCTTCTGCCAGGCGAGGACGACCGAGGCGAACGCTTCGTTGACTTCGAACAGGTCGATGTCGTCGATGCTGAGGCCGGTCTTCTCGAGGATCTTCTTCGTGGCCGGGATCGGGCCCTTCAGCATGGTGACCGGGTCGGTGCCGGCGAGGGCGAAGCTGTGGAACTTGGCGCGGGGCTTCATGCCGAGCTCTTCGGCCTTCTCCTTGCTCATGATGAGCACGGCGGACGCACCGTCGGAGATCTGCGAGGAGTTGCCGGCGGTGATCTTGCCGTCTTCCTTGAAGGCCGGCTTGAGCTTGGCGAGCGACTCGGCGGTGGTGCCGTCGCGGATGCCTTCGTCGTCCTTGACGATGACGGTCTCGCCGTCGATCTCGACTTCGACGGGAACGATCTCGTTCTCGAAGCGGCCTTCGTCGCGGGCGGTGGCCGCACGCTGCTGGCTCTCGGCACCGAAGGCGTCGAGGTCTTCTCGGGTGATGCCGTACTCGTCGGCGATCATGTCGGCGCCGATGCCCTGCGGCGGGAGGCCGGTCTCGGCGTAGCGGTCTTGCTGGTCCTGGCTGAACGGGAAGCCCATGCCCTGGACGATCGACGCGCCCATCGGCGTGCGGGTCATGACTTCGACACCGGCGGCGACGACGACGTCGTACGCACCGGCGATGACGCCCTGTGCGGCGAAGTGCATCGACTGCTGCGACGAGCCGCACTGGCGGTCGACGGTGGTGGAGGGAACCTCTTCGGGCCAACCGGCCGAGAGCACGGCGTTGCGGCCGATGTTGAGCGACTGCTCACCGACCTGCATGACGCAGCCCATGATGACGTCGTCGACCAGTGCCGGGTCGAGGTTGTTGCGCTCTTGGAGCGCCTTGAGCACGTGGGCCGCCAGGTCGACGGGGTGCTGGTCTTTGAACTGTCCGTTGCGCTTGCCGCCCGGGGTGCGGATTGCATCGACGATCACTGCTTCGGTCATTGCTGTTCTCCTGTTGGTTTGAGATGTGTGGTGGGTTTGTGGCGTCGTCCGGTCAGGTACCGGGTGACGTGGATCTGTTGATGGCGGAGGTGAGGTTCTGCTGGAGTCGGGTGAGGACCCAGCTGAGGGCTTGTCGTTCTTCGCGGCCGATGCCGTGGCGGAGTTCGGCGCGGAGCACTTCGTCGATCTCGACGGCCTGCGCGGCGAGGGCGCGTCCGGCGTCGGTGAGTTCGACACGCCACACGCGGCGATCGTCGGGGTCGGCGCCGCGTTCGACGAGGCCGCGCTGCTCGAGACGGTCGATCGAGGCGCCGATCGCGGCGCGCCCGATACCGAGATGATCGGCGAGGTGGGACTGCGTGGTGGCGCCGAACTCGGCGATGTAGGCGATGAGGCTGGCCTGTGTGAGGTTGAGGTCGATCGCCTGGAGTCGCTGATCGAACGCTTCGCGAACGAGCCGCGCGGTGGCCATGAGCGTCGATTCGACTCGCAACCAGGGTGGTGCGTCGAGTTCGTTGTTGGTGAGGTTGCTCATGTGGCCCGATGTGGCGGTTGTGGCGTGATGGGAGGGTGACGAACGGTGGCACCCGGTCGCATCGCTCGGTGGATGGATGTGACCGGGTTGGTCGTCTGGGTTCGTATTGTACGAAGCCATACAGTATGTTCCAAGTTGAAGATCGTGATGACGGCCACGACGGTCGCATCGGCGAGCCCCGCTCAGACAAGAAGGCACAGGAGACAAGGCATGAGTGACACCCTCACCGAACAGGAAGCCAACGAATTTCGACAGAAGTGCGTCGACTTCATGGAGGAGCACGCCACGAAGCAAGGCGACGCACTTCCGAACGTCAACGACCAGAAGGCGTTCCTCGCAGCGGCCGCCGAAGTCGGCCTGGCCGGCGTCGCGTACCCGAAGGAGTACGGCGGCGGCGGGCTCACGCTCGCACACGACAAGATCTGGCGCGAAGTGCAGGGCAACTACCGGATGATGGCCGGCGAGTTCATCATCTCCCACGGCATGTGCCTCCCGATGCTCAACGAGTACGGCACGCACGAACAGAAGGCCGCGTACCTGGCCGACAACATCTCGGGCAAGCACATGTGGTGCCAGATGTTCTCCGAGCCCGGCGCCGGCTCCGACGTCGCGAGTCTCCAGTCGAAGGCCGTCCTCGACGGCGACGAGTGGATCCTCAACGGCCAGAAGGTGTGGACCACCCTCGCACACAAGTCCGACTACGGCATCGTGGTCGCACGCACCGATCCCGAGCAGGTCAAGCACGCCGGTCTGTCGATGTTCATCCTCGACATGCACGCTCCCGGCGTCGAGATCCGCCCGATCCACCAGATCGACGGCGGCTCGCACTTCAACGAGATCTTCTTCACCGACGTTCGCATCCCGAAGGACAACCTGCTCGGCGAGTTCAACGCCGGCTGGAAGCTGGCGACCGCGATGCTCATGTACGAGCGCGTCGCCATCGGTTCGGCAGGCGCCGGCAAGATCAACCAGCCGACGTACAAGCTGCTCAAGAGCGCAGCCGAAGAGACCGGAAAGATCAACGACCCGGTCGTGCGCGACCAGTTGATGAACATCTACTCGATGGAGACCACGAAGGCGATGGTCGCCATGCGCAACCGCGCCGAGCAGAAGGCCGGCAAGACCCCGGGTCCGGGCGGCTCGCTCGGCAAGCTCTTCGGTTCGAACATCGCGTGGAAGATGCGCGAGATCGCGCTCGAGTTGGCGGGTCCGTCGTCGATCGCCTGGGACCCGGCCGACGAGGACGGCGCCGAACGTCAGCGCATCGTGCTCAACAGCTTCCAGTCGTCGATCGCCGGTGGTACCGACGAGATCCAGCGCAACATCATCGGCGACCGTGTGCTCGGCCTGCCGCGCGAACCGAGCGTCGACAAGGGTGTGCCGTTCAAGGACCTCAAGGTCGGCACGCAGACCGACTGATCCCCCCGAATCGCAGGCCCGTTCGACCTCGTGTCGAGCGGGCCTGTGTGCGTTTTCGAGCGCTCTCGCTTGTTTCCTTTGGACCTGGTCCGAAAGAAACAAGCGCTTGTTTCCTTTGGACCGGGACCGAGGGAAACAAGCGGGGCGGGCGTCAGCGGGTGGCGAGCGCTCGTTCGAGACCTTCGACGTCGTTCGTGCCGATGCGGAAGCGCTTGCCGTTGTGTTGCACCACCTCGACCGCGTCGAGTCCGCCGACGTTGTACATCCATCCGCCGGGCACCTTGCGGATCCCGAACCCCCACCAGGTCTTGTTCCGCACGGCCTCGGCCGACGAGATGTCGGCGAGGGCGATGCGATGCTTCGGCCACCCGGGGAAGAACGTCGCGGTCACGTGCGTGGCGTCGACGGTGACGGTGAGCACCGAGAGCAACGCGACGACGAGCGCGGTGAGCAGCAGCACGATCCCGGTGATGCGCGCGCCATCGCCGAGTGCGATCAGCACGACGCCGATGATGAACAGCACGTCGGACACGATCATGATCGGCCAGCCGACCTGGCGATGTCGATACGTCATGAGCCCACCGTAGATCGCGTGATCGACGACAAGTCCGACGCTCGACGTGCGAACCGCACCGCAGACGGGTACACCTTGTGCATGACCGACGATTCGACGACGTCACCCGCACCGTTCGACCCGCCTGATCCGTCGCTGCGCGCCGGGCTCGCCGACGATCACCGAGCCGTGTCCGATCCCGACGCTCCGGTCATCATCGGCGTGTCGTTCGACAGCGCACTCAAGGCCCAGGAGTACCTGCTCGCGATGGGTCGGCTCCGCCAGGACGGCGCGCTCGATCTGAAGGACGCGGTCACGGTCACGAAGAACGACGACGGCAAGGTCATGGTGACCGAGACCATCGATCCGACGCCCGGCCGTGCGGCAGCGTCGGGCGCCATGTGGACCGGCCTGCTCGGCCTCGTCGTCGGCGGACCGATCGGTTGGATCGCCGGGCTCGGTCTCGGCGCAGGCGCGGGAGCGGTCGCCGCGAAGGTCGTCGACCTCGGGATTCCCGACGAATGGGTCGACTGGTTCAAGGCCGCCGTCGAACCCGGAACGTCGACGATCGTCATCCTCGCCGAGCACGTCCATGTTCGTGCGCTGGCCGAAGAGGCCCGCCGATTCCGTGGCGCAGAGTTGCTCTACACGTCGATGTCCGACTCCGCGATGGAGCAACTCGACGAGGCATTCTCGGGCGACTGAGCCAGACTTCGCCGATGACGCATCGCATCGGGATCATCGGACTCGGCACGGTCGGCGCACGCTTCGTCGAGCAGTTCAACGCCCACGACCACTTCGATCTCGTCGCCGCCTGGGACCCCGACGCTGCAGCCTGCGCGGCGCATGCCGATGCGGTCGCGATCGTCGACGGCGCCGATGCGGTCATCGCGGCAGCCGACGCGGTCTACATCGCGGTGCCGCCGCTGTTCCATCGCGAGTACGTCGAGGCGTGCGTCGCTGCGCAGACGGCCGTGTTCTGCGAGAAGCCGCTCGGCGTCGACGTCGACGAGAGCCGCGAACTCGTGGCGCTCGTCGAGGAGAGCGGGCTGCCCGCTGGTGTGAACTTCGTGTTCAGCGCCGCGCCCGCCGCGGTGCGCTTCGTCGACATGGTGAACTCGGGCGAACTCGGCGCGACCATGCGCGCCGACCTGCGATTGCACTTCGCCGAGTGGCCGCGTGCGTGGCACGCGAAGGCGCAATGGCTGCGCCTCCGCGACCAGGGCGGGTGGATGCGCGAGGTGGTGTCGCACTTCGTGTTCCTCGCGACCCGCGCCCTCGGCCCGCTGACGATCGCGGCGGCGCATGCGGAGTACGACGACGGCCCCGACGGCACGCTGTGCGAGACGAGCGCCAGCGCGCACCTTCGCAGCGCCGACGGTGTTGAGCTGACCATCATCGGGACGAGCGGTGGTGCCGGCGCCGATGTCAACGACCTCACGATTCGCGGCGCGGCTCGGTCGGTACGGCTGTGGGACTGGTATCGCCTGCAGACCACGAGCGGCGACGAGTGGGTCGACGCGCAGCCGGCCGACCGGGCTCGGCTCGGCGCCGAGGCCTACGCCGCGCAACTCGGTGAGCTGTCGAAGCTGCTCGCAGGCGAGACCAGCGCGATCGCGACGTTCTCCGAGGCACTCGCGGTGCAGGAGCTGATCGAGGCCATGCTCACCGGTTCGTGAGCGCCCGGGGCTGACCTGATGGCGGCCGGCTGGCATCGGCACCAGCACCGTCGTGATTGACTGAGCGACATGACAGATTTCAACGCTCAAGTCATCGAAGAGTTCCGCGCCAACAACGGCAAGGTCGAGATGTTCGGCGACAACCCGGTCATCATCCTCCACACGATCGGCGCCAAATCAGGACTCGTTCGCGAGATCCCGCTCGTCACGCTGAAAGACGGCGACGACCGCTACATCTTCGCTTCGAAGGGTGGAGCGACCACCAACCCCGACTGGTACCACAACCTCAAGGCCAACCCGGAGATCGACATCGAGGAGCCCGGCGAGAAGTACCGCGCTCGGCTCGTCGAACTCCCGGCCGACGAAGCCGCAGCGCGAATTCAGGAGCAGGCGACGTTCATGCCGCAGTTCGCGGAGTACGTCGAGACCGCAGCTCCTCGAGTGATCCCTGCGTTCAAGGTCGAGCGCATCTGAGCGTCGCTCGCGATCAACGCCGATGAGTGAGCGGCGGCCCACGCCGCCGCTCGCTCATCGCTGCGTGATCTGACTACGTCGTCGGTGTGCTCGCCTGCCGCCGACGGCTGAGCCCGACGAGTGCGGCGCCGAGCGCCAACATCGCCGCGCCGAGCAGCGCGGACGTCGACGCTCCGAGCCCGGTGGCCGGCAGCGTGATCGTCGGGTCGATGGGTGGCAGCGTGTCGGCAGACACCACGTCACTCGGCGGAGCAGTCGTCGGCGTGGTCTCCGGCGTGGTTTCGGGCGGCGAGGACGCGCCCAGCAACGTGGTGCTGGTGGTCGTACCGGTCGCCGTCGGCGTCGTGGTCGTGGTCGTGGTGGTGTCGACCGGGGTCGTGGTGGATGGCGACGTGGTCGGCGGAACCGTCGTCGGCGGAGCAGTCGTCGGCGGAACGGTCGTCGGCGGAGCAGTCGTCGGCGGGACAGTCGTCGGCGGGACAGTCGTCGGCGGAGCAGTCGTCGGCGGAGCAGTCGTCGGCGGAGCAGTCGTCGGCGGGACAGTCGTCGGCGGAGCAGTCGTCGGCGGAGCAGTCGTCGGCGGAGCAGTCGTCGGCGGGACAGTCGTCGGCGGAACGGTCGTCGGCGGAGCAGTCGTCGGCGGAACGGTCGTCGGCGGAGCAGTCGTCGGCGGGACAGTCGTCGGCGGGACAGTCGTCGGCGGAACGGTCGTCGGCGGAGCAGTCGTCGGCGGGACAGTCGTCGGCGGAGCAGTCGTCGGCGGAGCAGTCGTCGGCGGGACAGTCGTCGGCGGAGCAGTCGTCACGACGGACACGGGTTCGTAGGTGAACGAGTAGTGCGAGATGTCCTTACCGGACGAGTGGCTGATCGTCACCGACGAAGCCGGCGGCACCACCGAGAGGTACTCCGGGCCATTGCCCTGGTTCAGCGAGCCAGCCTTCACGCAGTATCCCGTGATGACGTTGCCTGCAGGCGCCGAGATGGCCAGCGTCGTGTGGTTTCCCGACACGTCGATCTTCCCCGACGTCAGCCCTTGGCACACTCCGTTGTTCACTGCCAAGGCTGGCGCAGCCGTGGCGAGCGTGAGTGTCCCCAGAGCCATCGCGAACACCGCCGCCGTGAGCCTCAGGCCGCGCGCCCGAATCGACTGGTGTCCCGTCATCCCATCCCGCATGCGTCGCAGTCTTGCAGGGACGTTGACAAGACACAAGGCGGAGAGTGGCCGCCAGAGAGATAATGTCACCCTACGTGGCGGAGGGCCTACTTACACCCATGGTTTTCCGTAGGCCACAAGGGTTTGCCAACATCGAGCGTCCGGGAGAAATCTGCACTCGACCCGCAGCGCGCCGATGAGCGAACGGCGGCGGGTGCTGCCGTTCGCTCATCGCGAGGTGATCGTGTGGCTCAGAGGGTGACGATGTCGGTGGTGCCGAGGGTCGCCAGATCGTTGGCCTGGAGTTGGCTGTTGGAGAAGCTCCACAGCTGCCCGTCGATGACGAGGGTGCGCTGGATCTGCTTCTGCCAGTCGATGCCATCACTCCAGCACCATTCGATGCGGTCGATGCCGGCGAGATCGACGCCGGTCGCCTCCGAGAAGGTCCGGCCGCTGTCGCCGAGGTAGAACCAGTTCTCGATCTCGTTCACCGGGATCGTCTCGCAGTACGAGAATCCGGTCGCTCCACCGATGTCGCCTGGCTCGCAGAACTGCAACTGGCTGCCGCCGGCACCGAGCTCCTGGGTGATCCAGAAGAGATCGCCGTCGGCTTCGGTGATCCCCTCGCCGGTGAAGACCTGGCAGTCGGTCAGGCCGTTCTCGTCGTCCGACTCGATGACGTGGCTGACCCGACCCTGTTCGGTGAGGCCGTCTTCGCCCACGTTCAACACGACCGCTCCCGAGTACTGATCGGCCCAGTTGGTCAGCGGGAGCACCGCCTGTCCGGTCGGTGCCCAGTAGAGGAACGCACGGTGGTCGAACTCGGCATCGCTCCCGGCGTTGTCCATGGTCCAGACGTCGACCTCACGAGGGTCGCCCGGATCGCTCACGTCGAACAGCGAGACCTTCGTGCCGGTCGTGCGGCCTTCGTCGGTGGCGTCTTGGCCGACACCGAGCACGAGCGTGTCGGTGATCGGGTGCAGGTAGCTGGAGTAGCCCGGGATCTTGAGCTCGCCCAGCACCGACATGGCGGTCGGGTCGGCGAGGTCGACGATGTAGAAGGGGTCGGTCTGGCGGAACGTCACGACGTAGGCGACGTCGTCGACGTAGCGGACCGAGAAGATGCGTTCGCCTTCGCCGAGGCCGCCGACCTGGCCGACCTGCTCGAGGCGATCACCGTTGACCTGCATGGCCACGATCTGGCTCACGCTGCCTTCGCTCGACCACGGCGTGCCGGTCGTGGTCGCTGCGTAGAACGTGCCGTCACGGTCGTTCATCGAGAACTGGTTGAGCAGATGGCCCTCGACCGAGCCCGATGCTTCGTATTGGGCCGGGCCGTCACCGGCGATCGAGAAGCGGTGGATCGCGGTCTCGTATTCCTCTTCCCAGAGCCCACGCTGCTGTTCGTCGATGGTCGGCGGCAACCACACGTTGGAGGTCACGTACATCCGGTCGGCCGAGGCGTACACCGTGTCGCCGGTGGCCATGATCGCGGCACCGCCGGTCGGCTCGGTCAGCGATTCGCCGAGGTCGAGCGTGACGATCGACAGCATGTCGAAGCCGGCGAACTCCGACGGTGCGTGGATGTTCTCGCACGAGACGAGGTTGCCCGTCGTGCTGGTCCCGTCGGCCGCGTTCAGCGTGTAGGTGGGCATCCAGTCTTCGAGCGTCGAGTTGGTGATGAGCTCGCGGTTGGCGTCGGTGGCCTGCTCGGTCGCGTTGGGGTTCGACGGGTACAGGAAACCGAGGTCCTTCGGCGGCGACGTGACGGCGATGCGGCCCGTTTCGCCGATGGAGCGGGCACTGATGTAGCGACCGTCGAGGTTCATCGTGTTGACGATCCGGAGGTCGTCGGGGTTGCTCAGGTCGATCTCGAGGACGATCGTCGTCGGCCCGAAGAACTGCGGGCCGGGCAACGGCTCGGGGAACGGCACCGGCTCGATGTCGGGCTCGACGAACTCGATCTCGGCATCGGTGACCACGGTGGTGACAGGCGGCGGTTCCTCGTCGGGCGACGGCTCGATCGCGTCCGGGGCTTGCCGGGTCATGACGCCGAGCGGCTCGGCATCGACGGTCTCGAACGGCACGGGTCCGCCGTAGTACTGGCCTTCGCCCTGGGCGATGACGAACGCACGGTCGCCGTTGACGAAGATCTCGTGGCCGTAGGCGAAGTAGTAGTTGCCGTCGGAGCCGTCGCCGTTGTTCGACAGCGTGACCGAACCGCGCTTCGTGCCGGCGGTGCCATCGTCGGCGATGTCGACGTAGTGGAGCACGTCGCCGGCGACAGCGAGGATTCGGGTTCCGTCGGTCTTGATGATGTCGGGTTCGTCGACACCGTCGACCTGCACGTTGGTGGTGGAGTACGTGCCGTCGCCGTCGTCACCGACGAACACTTCGCCCGATGCAGCGGCGTCGTTGGTCGTCGAGGCGCTGGCGCCGGCGTCTTCTGATGCCGGCTCGGCGGCGGCCTCCTCGGCGGGGGCTTCTTCCTCCATGGTCTCCATCACCATCACGTCGTCGAGGAACGGCGTGGGCCCGAACCAGCCGTTGTCGCCGAAGCCGTACGGACCGACGCGCTCGGCGCCCTCGGTGTGGACGTAGTCGAGGAACGCCTGGCATTCGTCGAACTGGCGAAGTGACGCCTGGGCGAACCCGATCGGGCCGCCTCGATCGTCTGGATCCACCTCGGGATCGTCCGAATCAGTATCGGGGTCGTCGGGATCGGTGACCGGCACGGAGTCGTCCGGGGACGGCTCCGCGGTGTCGGGAACCGAAGGATCGGGGTCGGTCACGTCGGCCCCGTCGGAACCGGCGGTGCATGCCGCGGCGACGAGGCCGACGGCGACGAGTGTGGGGACGAGGGTGCGTTTCATGGCTGATCTCCAGCATTCCAGTCGAACGGTGTTGGAAGTAGGACGCTCCGACCAGCGAGCCGGTTCCCGACATCGCCCTTATTTGTTTCGTCAAGCCGGGGCGGCTTGGTTCGTCAGGCGTAGAACTGTGAGGCCCACCGGCGGAAGTCGGTGATCGGCTTCTCGTTCGGAGCGAGTGCCGGCGACTCGACGAAGCGCTTGTTCTCCCAGATCGGGACGTCTTGCTCGAACTGGCGCTCGACCTCTGCGGCGAACGGCTCGGAGATCGACGCCGACGTGTCGTCACCGCCGTGGAAGAAGTCCATCCGGATGATGCAGTGCTGGTCGTCGATCGGCGTCGTGGTCGACAGCAGGTTGATCTTGCCGAACAACTCGAAGCGCGTGACGCTCGTTCCCGGTCCGTACATCTCGACCTTCAGCTGTCCGTCGATGACGCCCTGCGCGGTCGTGTACTTCGTGATGTTGACGACCTTGCGGATCGGCCCGTCGCCGTCGACCGAACCGACCTCGCCCATCTCGGCCGAGCCGTGGATCGAGACGAAGTGGGCCATGTCGATCGAGTTCTCGGCCATCTCCTGCCACGCCGAACGCACGGTCCACTCGGCCGATCCGCAGTGCACCATCGCTTCGTCGATCAGGGTCGGGATCTCCCACGCCGGCGGCATCACCGGGTCGGGGTGATACCAGAACCGGACGTGGCCATCGCGTGCGTCGGTCGGATACATCCGCAGTTGGGCCTTGGCGTTCGTGCGCTCGGCGTACGGGATCGACGCATTGGCGCCCGAACCGTCGAACGTCCACTCGTGGAACGGGCACACGATGCACCCGTCGTCGACGCGGCCACCCACCCCGAGATGCGCGCCGAGGTGCGGGCAGAACGCGTCGGCCACTCGATACGCCCCGCCGTCGTGCCACGCGACGAGTTCACGACCGACGGCCTGAAACGCGTGGACGTCGTCGCCGTCACGAACCCCGGCGGGGAGGTCTCGCTCGCGGCCGATCGAGAACCAGCCGAACGGGATCGGCTTCGGAAACCGTCGAGCACCGATGGACGCGTCGATCATCGCTCGACCGTACCAATCACGCTCGTGGCGATCCGCGAGTGATCGCGCGACCGATGTCGCGTGCGTCTGCTCGCTCACTCATTGGGACGAACCCGCTTCGAGGCGTAGCGTCGTGGCATGTACGAGTGTTTTGACGTCGAGATCACCGACAAGGTCGGCCACATCAAGATGAATCGGCCCGAGAAGGCCAATTCGATGATCGCCGAGTTCTGGAACGAACTGCCGATGATCGTCGACGAGATGTCGGCGTCGGGTTCGGTACGCGCCGTGGTCTTGTCGAGCGAAGGCAAGCACTTCTGCTCGGGCATGGACCTGTCGGTGTTCACCGCGTCGGGATCCGACGTCGCACCATCGGGTGGCGACGGCAAGCACCCGAGCCGCCGCGGCGAACGCTTCCGTTCGACCGCGCTGAAGTTGCAGGACTCGTTCAACGCGCTCGAACGCTCGCGCATGCCGATCCTGTGCGCGATCCAGGGCGCCTGCGTCGGCGGCGGGATCGACATGGTGTCGGCCGCCGACCTCCGCTACGCCGACGCCACCGCGTTCTTCTCGATCGCCGAGATCAACATCGGCATGACCGCCGACGTCGGCACCCTGCAGCGCATGCCGCGCCTCGTGCCCGAAGGCATCGTGCGCGAACTCGCGTACACGGGCCGCAAGTGGAGCGTCGACGAAGCGCTCGCCGCCGGGTTCGTCAACAAGGTGTACGACGACCACGCCTCGATGATCGAGGGCGTGCACGAGATCGCCGCCGAGATCGCGTCGAAGAGCCCGATGGCGATCTGGGGCACCAAGAAGTCGATGCAGTACAGCCAGGAGCACACGATCGCCGACGGCCTCGAGTACATCGCCAACTGGAACGCGTCGATGTTCGACACCGACGACATGGCCGAGGCGTTCACCGCGAAGCTGGAGCAGCGGGCGGCGAACTTCCCCGACCTCTATCCCCAATCACGCGGCCTGTAGCGCACCGGGCCCGACCTGGACTCGGCTCGCACGACCGATCGACGCGACACTGGTGAGAACCACAGGGGGTTCACACCATGCATGATCTCGTCATCCGCAACGGTCGCGTCGTCGACGGCACCGGCGCACCGGAACGAACGGCCGACATCGCCATCGACGGCGACCGCATCACGATCGTCGGCGAGGTGACCGAGTCGGGCACCACCGAGATCGACGCAGCCGGCCAGTTGGTCACGCCCGGTTGGGTCGACGTGCACACGCACTACGACGGCCAGGTGTCGTGGGACGCCGAACTCGCGCCGTCGAGCCACCACGGCGTCACCACGGTCATCATGGGCAACTGCGGCGTCGGCTTCGCTCCGGTCAAGCCGGGCGCCGAGGGCTTCCTGATCGAGTTGATGGAAGGCGTCGAAGACATCCCGGGCACCGCGCTCCACGAAGGCATCGACTGGCGCTGGGAGACGTACGGCGAGTATCTCGACGCGCTCGAGGAGATGCCGCGCACGATCGACGTCGGCGGCCAACTCCCCCACGCCGCGGTGCGCGCCTATGTGCTCGGTGAGCGAGCTCACGAGTACGACGTCACCCCCGACGAGATCGCGCAGATGGCCCAGATCACTCGCGACGCACTCGAGGCTGGGGCGTTCGGGTTCTCCACGTCGCGCACCTTCCTGCACACGTCGAAGCACGGCCTCGTTCCGGGCACGCATTCCACCCCCGACGAGGTGATCGCCATCGCCGAAGCCGTCCGCGACTCCGGCCACGGCCTGTTCCAGTACGTGTCGGACGATCTCGGCACCGGCGGCGACGAGGACTGGCTCGACTCGCTCAAGGAGATGGGTTGCCCCACCACCTACACGCTGGCGCAGACGCCGCGACATCCCGAAGCGTTCCGCATCGCTCTCGGCGACGCCGCCGACGTGACCGCGGCGAAGGCGCCGCTCATCCCGCAGGTCGCCGTCCGCCCCACCGGCATGTTGTTCGGACTGCAGAGTTCGTTCCACCCGTTCATCGCCCACCCGAGCTACCGAGCGCACCGCGACGACTCGCTCGAAGCTCGCGTGGCCCTGCTCCGTGACCCCGAGTTCGTCGAGACGCTCCTCGCCGAAGAGCCGCTCACCCGCGACTCGTTCGTGCGGCACATGGCCACCGCGTGGCACCAGATGTACCGCCTCGGCGACCCGGTCGACTACGAGCCGACCGCCGAATCGAGCGCCGCCGGCATCGCCGAGCGAGAGGGTCGCCGTCCCGAGGAAGTCGTCATCGACTGGCTGCTGGAAGACGACGGCAAGAGCTTCATGTTCTCGCCGCTCGGCAACTACCACGGCCACGATCACGAGGCCATCCGCGAGATGCTCGAACACCCCAACACCATCCCCGGAGCCGGCGACGGCGGCGCCCACTGCGGCCTCATCTGCGACGCCAGCTTCCCCACCTACATGCTCACCCACTGGGCTCGCGATCGTCGCCGGGGACCGAAGATCAGCGTCGAGCGAGCGGTGCAGCTCCAGACCTCTGCCACCGCCGACGCGTACGGCATGACCGATCGCGGTCGCCTCGAAGCGGGCAAGCTCGCCGACGTCAACGTGATCGACATCGACAACCTGCACCTCCACCCTCCGCACATGGTCCACGACCTTCCCGCCGGTGGCCGCCGCCTGCTGCAGAATGTCGACGGCTACACCCACACGATCAAGTCGGGTCAGATCACGTTCACCGACGGCGTCGCGACCGGCGTGCGTCCCGGCGGCGTGCTGCGCTCCGGCCGCTGACCGCAACCGGACGGTTTGTCTCTGAGACAAACCGTCCGGGTCAGTCGCGTCGGATCAGTTGCTGCGCAGGTGTGAACAGCTTGCGCGAGATGCCGAGGCTCATCACGGCGGTCGTCGTGGCGACGCTGCCCAGCACCAGGTACATCACCGACACCTGCACGCGCACGGCGTCGGCCGGGTCGGTGCCGGCGAGGATCAACCCGACCATCGCGCCGGGCAGGGCGATGATGCCGACGGCCTTCGTCGACTCGATCTGTGGGATCAACGCCGTGCGCAACGACTCTCGGAGGACGGGTCGAAACGCGTCGTCGGCACCGAGACCCAGCGCGAGTCGTCCTTCGATCTCGTCACGACGGTCGACGGCAGCATCGAAGAGGCGGCGTGACACCAGGACGGTCGCCGACAGCGAGTTGCCGACGACGATGCCCGCCAGCGGCACGATCGTGCGACCCTCCAACTCGTACACCTGGAATCCGAACAACACGCCGAGCGTCACCAGTGCGGAGGCCGAGTACGCCGCGAGCGACAGCGGGAACACCGACGGGATGTCGCGGGCGCGCCGCCACGTCGTGTACGCCGCGAACAGGTGCATCGCGACGAGCCAGATCGCCGAGTAGATGAGCGGGTCGTCGTCACCGACGACGAGTTGCAGTGCGGCGCCGACGATCAGCAACTGCACGAGGGCTCGGAGTGACGCCCACAGCAAGCTCAGCTCGAGGCCGAGCCGGCGCCACATCGAGATCGCGAGGGCGACCAGGATGAGGATGCCCGACGCGGCGAGACCGACGAACCCGATGTCGGCGCGGTTCATTCGACCGACCCTCCGGCACCGACGAGTTGCCGGACGATCGGGTCGTCGTGCCGATCGAGCTCGTCGAGGTGTCCGAACGCGGCGATCTCCCCGTCGATCAGCACGACGACGTGATCGGCGATGCGGCGCAACTGTTCGGTGTCGTGCGTGATCCACACGATCGGCACGCCGCCGTCGGCGATCTCGCGACCGAGGTCTTCGATCGTGAGCCGCGACGCCCGGTCGAGCGACGCCGTCGGTTCGTCGGCGAGCAGCACCGACGGCGACGTGAGCAACGCCCGCGCGATCGACATCCGCTGCGCTTCGCCGCCGCTGAGGTTCGAGGCGGCCCGTTCGAGCAGCTCGACGTCGAGCCCGACGTGTTGCAGAGCGTGTTCGGCCCGCTCCGGGGTGAGATCGGAGTCGGCCACGAGGAAGTTGTCTCGGACGGTCCCGGGAAACACGGGCGCCTTCTGGAAGATCATCGCCACTCGACGGCGAAGCTCGGAGGGATCCCAGTCGCGCACGTTGCGCCCCTCCCAGAGGATGTCGCCCGACAGCGGGTCGTCGAGTCGGTTCAGCAGCCGCAGCATGGTCGACTTGCCCGAGCCCGATGGTCCGGCCACCGCGAGGATTCCATCGCAGGGCACCGACAGCGACACGCCGCGCAGGATCGGCGAGTCGACCGGTCCGGCCACGACGTCGCGGAGCTCGAACATGGCGGGCGACGTCACGAGCGAAACGTATCGCTCATCGCGGTCGATGTCGGATTCGGGTGTGCTGCAGCATGCATGCGCTGCCGGGTGCCGCGTCGACGTCACACATCGGCCGGAGTCGGCAGCGCTCTGAACGTGAACCCGATCGTCGCTCCACGCGGGTGGTTCCGGGCGAATGTTCTGCCGCCATGGGCCAACACGGTCTCGTGCACGATCGAGAGCCCGAGCCCGGAGCCCGGATAGTTGCGGACGTTGTCGGCACGGTGGAACCGTTCGAAGATGTGCGCGAGGTCGCCCGGCGGAATGCCTTGGCCGTGGTCGACGACGCTGATCCGATCACGTTCGACACGGACGACGATCGGCGCGTCGGGTTCGGAGAACTTCACCGCGTTGCCGATCAGGTTCGAGATCGCACGCTCCAGCGCCGCGCGGTTGCCGTCGACGAACACCGGGGCACGCCTCGGTTCGATGAACTGGATGTCCCGGCCGTGCCGGGCGATCTCGCGTTCGACGGTGCAACGGGCGACGTCGACGAAGTCGAGTCGAGTCTTCGACAGGACGTACTGCTCGGCCGACGCCAGCTCGGAGAGTTCGGTCGACAGGTTGGTCAGCTCGTCGATCTCGCTGCGGATCAGGTTTCGAGCCGTCTCCATGTCGGCGGGGTCGAGGCGTCCGGACGACAGCATGTCGATGTTCGCTCGGATGGTCGTGAGCGGCGTGCGCAACTCGTGACTCGCGTCGACGATGAGGCGTTGTTGTTGCTCACGCGCGCCGCGAAGGGCGCCGAGCATGCGCTCGATGCTCGCCGACAGCTGCCCGATCTCGCCGCTCGTGGCGATCGACAAGTCGGCTGACGGCTCGCCGGTCTCGGCGACCTCCTCGGCCGCTCGCGACAGCCGACGGAGCGGCCGCGAGATGAAGCCCGCGGCGACGAACCCGACCACTGCGGCGAGCAGCGTCACCACGGTGGACAACACGATCAAGCGACGGCGAACGCCCGCCAACGCCATGTTCAGCTCCGCCAGCGTCAGCGCGCTGACGCTCGACGTTCCATCGACGAACCGCTCGCTTCGCACGCGGTACCGGGCGCCGTCGAGGGTCACCGTCTCCCAGCGCACCTCGCCTCGGTCGAGCGACTCCGCGAGCAGCTCGGTGATCCGGTCGTCGGTGGCCACGACGACCCCGTCGTCGGCGTCGAGGAGTCCGAACATCGACTCGGTGTCGACGATGTCGTCGAGCGTGATCGGCGATCCCGGCGGCCCGGCCGGTGGCGGCGCGCCGACCGGAAGTGGCGGGAGGTGATCAGCCGGTTCGACCGGCGTTTCGCCATCGATGAGCGGCGGCGGCGGGGGCGGCGGCGGTCCGTCGACTCCGACGCCGAACGCCGGGGCGAACCGGTCAGCGCGCAGCTCGAGGGATGCGTCGATCGCGGCCAACGCCTCCGAACGGGAGAAGCGGTACGAGAGGAGTCCCGAGACGGCCGACGAAGTCGCCACCAACACAGCCAGCAAGATGGCGACGCGCGTTCGGAGTGTCACAGGAATGGTTCGTGTCGCAAGATGGTTCGTGTCGCCGCGGAGGACGTCGGCGGATCAGCCGGGATTCCGGATGATGAACCCGGTCCCGCGGACCGTTTCGATCAGGCGGGATTCGCCGTTGGCTTCGGTCTTCTGGCGAAGGTAGCTCACGTACACGTCGAGCGAGCGCGACGACGCCGACAGGTCGAACCCCCAGATCTCCTCGTACAACTCTTCGCGTGTACGGACCACGCCGAGGTTCGACATCAACGCGTGCAGGAGCGAGAACTCGGTCTTCGTCAACTCGATCTGGCGGTCGCCGCGCTGCGCTGCGCGGGTCATCAGATCGAGACTCAGATCGCCGGCTTCGATGCGCGTCGGCCCGACCAGCGGGACGCCTCGTCGGAGGAGTGCCCGCACGCGGGCGAGCAGTTCGCCGAGATCGAACGGCTTGACGAGGTAGTCGTCGGCGCCGGCGTCGAGACCCGCCACGCGGTCCTTCACCGAGCTCCGCGCCGTGAGCACCAGGATCGGTGTCGGGTCGAGCCGACGACGCAGCGACCGGCACATCTCGAGACCGTCGACCTCCGGCATCATCACGTCGACGATGGCCATGTCGATGTTGCCCGCCCCGGCACCGTTCATCTCGTGGAGACCTTCGGCGCCGTTGGAGGCGACACGAACTTCGTATCCCTCGTACGACAGCGCCATCCGAAGCGTCTCGCGAATGCCGTTGTCGTCATCGACGACAAGGACGCAACGAGACGATTTTTCGTCTGACGGCATGTCACCATTCTGCCCGAACTCGTGCCGACGTGTGACGGCCAGCTCGAAATCGGCCCGACGGCGCCCGGGTCGCGGTGCCGATCGACCCGATTGTGCTGGCAAGATGCTGTGGTGCGCCACCGCAATCTCGTGATCTCGCTGCTCGCGACGCTCTCGGCAGTGCTCGGTTTCGGTGCCGTGGCCCACGCTCATTCGGGCCTCGCCGCGGCGAGTCCCGGACCAGGGGTCACCGTCGGCGGCGAGATCACCGAGATCCAGATGTACTACGGCGATCTCATCACCACGTTCGACGCCACCGTCACCTCACCATCGGGTGTCGAGCTCGCGGTGAGCACCGAGATGCTGTCCGACATCCAGGGACTCATCACGCTCGACGAACCGCTGAGCGAAGAAGGCGAGTACGCGGTGCGGCACACGATCACGTCGTTCGACTCCGACATCGTCGAAGCTGCCTACCTCTTCACCTACGAGGCATCGGCGCCGAGCCCGCAGCTGATCTTCCTCCCCGAGGAGGAGTCCGGCACGCCCTGGATCGTCTGGGTCGCCGTCGGCATCGGCGTGCTCGTCATCGCCGTGCTCGCCTGGCGGCTGATCGGCTCGCTGCGGCGTCGCTCGGCCGCCGCTGCAGCCGCCACATCCGCTGCCGACTGACGCTCTCGTCAGTCGGGTCGCAGGCCCGCGAGCATCGCGTCGACCACGTCGGTCGCCACCGCGGCGCCAACCGGTGGAGCGATCAACGACACCGTGGCGATGCCGTGCACCGCGGCCCACATCACCAGGCCGAGGTGGGCCGGATCGCGGTCGACGAGGTCGCCGTCGGCGATGGCCGCTTCGAGATCGGCGAGGCCGAGGTCGTAGACGTCGCTCGCTGCGTTGAGTTCGTTGTCGGCCTCGATCGCCACCGCGGCCGGTCGATACAGGAACATCACCCGAAACACCTCGGGATGGGTCTGCGCGAACGTGACGTAGGCCGCGGCGCGCGAGCGCACGCGATCGATCGGTTTCGTTGCCGTCGGCACCGACGCGTCGCCGAGCTCGGCGTATCCCTGTTCGGCGACGAGTCGCAGCAACTCGTCCTTCGACGCGACGTGGTCGTACAACGCCGGCGCGGTCACCTCGAGGTCGGCGGCGAGCTTGCGCAGTGAGAGTTTCTCGTGGCCGGCGGCTTCGATGCCGAGCCGGGCGGCCGCGATGATCCGGTCGCGGGTCAGGCGGTCACGCGACGAGGGCATGGCCTCAGCATGCGGCCAACGGCCTCAGTCGGCAACCCAACTCCCGTGGAAGCCGGTCGGGATCCGGCGCGGCAGATGCACCTGGGCGACGGGGTCGGACTCGATCGACGACGCGTCGAGGATCGTGAGGTGCGACGTGTTGGTGGTCTCGTCGTGCACGAACGTGAGGAGGTAGCCGTCGTCTTCGTTGGTCGCGCCGTCGGCCGGAACGAAGACCGGCTCGCCGGGGAACTGGCCCTTCGGGAACACGTGCGAGGTGCGGCTGCCGCCGTCGGCCATGTCGTACTTGAAGATCTCGCCGGCGGTCTTGTCGTCGGTGGTCGACATCGTGTAGCCGTAGCGACCTTGGAGGCCGACTTTGCTGTCGGGCACCCGTGGGAACTCCGAGAAGCGGTCGTCGAGTTGGCGCTCACTGACGGCGCCGGTCACCATGTTGAACCGCCACTCCCACATGCGCGGCGCTTCGTCGTCGGAGATGGAGTCGGGGTCGCCGACTTCGGCGCCGTCGCGCCAGATCTCGTTGAGACGGCAACCGTGGACCACGACCTCGTCGCCGATGTCGTAGGCGTTGAGCGTGTGGAACACGTAGCAGGGCTCGACGTCGAACCACTTCACGTCGGCGTCGCCACCCGCCCGCGGCATCACACCGAAGCGAGCCGGGTAGTCGTCGCTCCACCGGATCGGCATGCCGCCGGTCATCGCCAACTCCATGTCGAAGATGGCCGGCAGGTCCATGAAGACCGAGTGGTTCCGCGAGATGACGAAGTCGTGCATCATCGTCGGTCCGTTGACGGTGATCTCGGTCGACTGGATCAGCTCACCCGCCGCGCTGACGCGGTGATAGGTGAGGTACGGCGGCAGCGAGCTGTAGCCGAAGAAGAGCATCTCGCCGGTCTCGCCACACGTCTTCGGGTGAGCGGTCATCTGCGTGGTGAGCTTGCCGTCGAACGTGCACGGGCCGACGGTGTCGAGCTCGCGGGTCAACTCGTACGGGAATGCGCCTTCTTCGAGCGCCAGGATCTTGCCGGCGTGGCCGATCACGTGTGTGTTCGCCGTGCTGATCTCGAAGTTGAACGAGATCGTCTCGGGGTCGATGTAGCCGAGTTCCATCCGGTCGACGCCCGGGTTGGCGTGGAGCGGAGTGCGGACGTAACGGTTGCGGTACCAGTTGGCCGTGCCGTTGCTGAGCTCGATGCCGTGGATCATGCCATCGCCGAGGAACCAGTGTTCGGAGGTACCGGTGAGCGGGTTGGCCCCGTTGCGCAGGTAGCGGCCGTTGAGCTCGGGCGGGATCGACCCCGTGACCTCGAGGCCGGTGAGCGTCACCTCGTCGGTGACCGGCGCCCGGTTCTCACGCAGATGCCACGGCAGGTCAGCGGTGGTCGGTTCGTCGATCGTGGTCATGGTGTCCCCTCGAAATTCTGTCGCACTCGGATTCCCCCGTGACCGCCCGTGCCGGCGGTCACATGTCCGATGCTAGCGCGTCCACTGAACAGTGTTCAGCACCCGACCATCTCTCGATGATGTCCCTCGCCGGTCGCGGCGAACGACCTGCGATCCGAACGATCCGCGATCCGAACGAGCGTCGAGCCACCCCCTGCGGTTTTGCCCCTCCAATCGTTCATCGATGACGGATCCCAGGGGCAAAGCCGGCCAGGTCTCGTTTTGCCCCGCCGATCCGTCATGTATGACGGATCGGCGGGGTAAAAGCCGGTGTCGATCGCGGGATCGGCGGGTGGTCGAGCCGGGGTCAGATGAACGTCGCGGGTTCGCGCCGGGTGCGATCGACGGTCAGTTGCAGCACGTCGGGTCGGCTGTAGTGCCCCACCGGGTCGAAGTTCTGGTGTTCGCCGCGGACGAGCGCGAGATCGAGGTCGGCGTAGATGATGCATTCCTCGTGTGGCTCTCCCGCGGCGAGCGTCTCGCCGTCCGGACTCACGATGATCGAGCCGCCGCTGGCCCACGTGTCGGCGATCTCCAGCATCTGGTCGAGGACGGGGAAGTCGGCGGGGACGTGCTGCTTGCCGAGCACGGCACCGGAACTGACGACGAAGACGCGGCCTTCACGCGCGACGAACCGGCTGATGTCGTGCGACGTGCCCGGCGACCCGGGCCAGGTGGCGATGTGCACTTCGGTGCCCTGCGCGTACATGGCGGTGCGGGCGAGCGGCATCCAGTTCTCCCAGCAGTTGAGGCCGCTCACCTTCACACCGTGGTTGCCGCCGGATGCGGGGTCGGACGCGATGTCGGCCTCGTGTACGACCAGGCCGTTGCCGTCGCCGTCGGCCCACATCAGGCGCTCGCCGTAGGTCGGCTTCAGTTTGCGATGCGCGCTGACGATGCCGCCGACCGGATCGATCGCGACGAGCGTGCAGTAGATCGAGTGGCCGCTCGACGAGCGTTCGGCGATGCCGAGGTAGACGAACATGCCCAGTTCGGCTGCCAGAGCGACCACGTCGTCGAGGTCACCGCGGGCGATGTCGACCGCGTTGTCGAGGTAGATCGCGTACGCCGCCTTCTGCGCCGGGTCGTCGAAGGTCGATGCGTCGCTGAAGTCGGCCCACGAGGGATATCCCGGCACGAACGTCTCGGGGAACGCCATCAACGTCGCCCCGTTCGCTGCGGCTTCCGACATCGCGTCGAGCACTTTGGCCAACGACGCCTCCCGGTTCATGAACACCGACGCGAGTTGGGCAGACGCAACCTTCACGACCTTCATCGCCGGAACCTACCCCGCCGGCTCTGGCCGCTTCACCCCGTTTCGCCCCTCAGATCCGTCATCCATGACCGATCCCAGGGGCGAAACCCGGCGCGCTCGCTCGTTTTGCCCCGGGAATCCGTCACCGATGACGGATCACCGGGGTGAAACCTGCTGGCCGTGGTTTTGCCCCGGCAAGACGTCACCGATGACGGATCTGAGGGGCAAAACCTCGCGTGGGGCGAAACCCGATGGGGTCGGGGACGCGGGGGGTCGGGGATGCGGGGGGGCTGGCTGGGGGGTCAGAGGGTGGCTTCGAAGTCGGCGATGATGTCGGCGACGTCTCGGGCGTGGGTGTCTTCGTGCATCGAGTGCGCGCCGCCGTCGAGCACGACGAGGCGAGCGTTGGGCATCTTGCGCTCGAGGTACTGGCCGGAGCCCTGATACTCGGGACGGTCGTCTCCACCGGCCAACACCAGGACCGGCGTGTCGATGTCGGCGACGCGATCCATCACGACCGAGTCCTCCTGGAGGTTCAGGTTGGCCACTTGCTCGGGCACGCCGAAGCGGTGCGCGTTCTTCCGCGACCGAGCGTTCCAGCCTTCGCGCTTCTCCGGATCGCGGAACCCTGGACCGGTGTTGAGCACGACCGCACCCCGAGCGACGCCGGGACGGGTGGCGATGTGCGCCAACGCGAGATAGCCGCCGAGCGAATGGCCGACGAGGATCGCCGGTGAGTCGAGCGTGGCCAGCACGTCGTCGATGTCGTCGAGCGCCTTGTCGCGGGTGTACTCCGAGGGGTCGTCGAGCACCGGCGAGTCGCCGTGACCGAGCAGGTCGATCGCGATCGTCTCGTACCGATCGGCGAGCAGGTCGGCGACGTTCTTCCACGACGAGGCACCGGTTCCCATGCCGTGGATGAACACGATCGGTTGCCCCGACCCTTGACGAACGGTGTTGAGTCGCATCGCCAGCGACCGTAGCCCCGCAACCCGCTCGTCGATGAGTTCGCCGCGTCGCGAACGATCGGGGGAGTCGGCTGGACGGGGTCCGCTCAGCGGTTGCGAAGACCGCGCACGATCGACGCCACCGCCGACCATGCCAGGTAGCAACCCACGACCACGGCGAGGCCGACACCGATGCCCAGGAGGTTCGCAACGGCATCGCGCGCTTCGACCACGCGAGTGTCGGCATACCGGCCCTGCGCGAGTTCGAGCGCGACGCTCGCGACCGCGAGGGTGATCGCAGCGAGCGCGAGACCGCGCCAACTCCAGATCGCCAGACCCACGAGCACGGTCACCACGATCCAGATCGACATGTGCACCAGGAAGTCGGTGGCCGGGAGTTCGCTGTCGGGCGGAAGATCGACCCGTTCGCTCGCGTCGATCCGTTCCCAGAGCCGACGCGCCCGGTCACCGAACATCGAGCTGAGCGCGCCCGGGGCTCGATCCGACAGCAACAGGGCCACCGTCGACAGGATCGCCCCGAAACCGAGCAGCCCGACGAAGAGTCGAGATGCCACCGGTGGACGCGCACGTGGGCCCCAGCCGGAAGGTGCCGCCTCGACGGGCGCCGTGTCGCCGTCGATGATCGGGAGCTCGAGCGTGTCCATGCGTGAACGGTACCGACGATCCGACAGGCAGCAGCCGCGCGCCAGGTCTTTCGCCGGGCGCGATGTGTCACGTGCGGCGGAGCTGAACGCCGGGCCGGTCGGACCGGTCAGGCGGTCAGGCGGTCAGGCGGTCAGGCGTCGGCGAACACGTCGGCCGACTGCCACGCGTTGGCGACGAGCTCGTAGCTCTTCATCCGGTCGTCGTGGCTGTGCGTCATCGTCGTGATCATCAGTTCTTGCACCTGGAACCGTTCGACGAGATCGTCGAGTTGGCCGCGCACCGACGTCGGGTCGCCGATCACCTGCGGGCCGCGCCACGACTTCAGCAGCTCCTGCTCCATCGGCGACCACTCGTAGTCGGCGACCTCCTCGGGAGTGACCAGCTGGATCGGACGACCCTGGCGAAGCCGGGTGAACGACAGCGCGCTCGGACCGACGAGGAACTCGGCATGCTCGGTGGTGTCGGCACACACCACGGGTACGCCGATCATCGCGTACGGCTGCTCGAGCCACTGCGACGGCCGGAAGGCATCGCGATACGCAGCGAGCGCAGCCGCCGTGTTCCCCGACGCGAAGTGATGCGCGAACGAGAACGGCACACCGAGATGGCCGGCGACCGCAGCGCTGTAGTCGCTCGACCCGAGCATCCACAGCGCCGGACGGTGCCCCTGCGCCGGGACGGCCGTGATGCGCGGGTGCGAACCGTCGAAGTACGAGAGCAACTCTCCGAGCTGCTTCGGGAAACCGTCCTCGGCCTGCGTCGGACCGCGACGCAACGCCGCCGCCGTGACCTGATCGGTACCCGGCGCACGGCCCAGACCGAGATCGACACGGCCAGGGTGCAGCGCTTCGAGCATGCCGAACTGCTCGGCGATCGTGAGCGACGCATGGTTGGGCAACATCACGCCACCGGCACCGACACGAATGGTCGACGTCGCCATCGCGAGATGCGCGATCAGCACCGCCGGCGACGACGATGCGATGCCCGGGAAGTTGTGATGCTCGGCGACCCAATGACGCGTGTAGCCGAGGCGTTCGGCATGCTGCGCGAGCTCCATCGAGTTGCGCAACGCCTCGCCCGCGTCGACCCCGGCGGGCACCGGCGCGAGATCCAAGACCGACAACGGCACACGATCACTCATGCACTCAGCGTACGAGCGTGACCCCCGGACTTCGATCTCACCAGAACGGGCTCCGACGGCTATGACTTCGCACATGGCTGACTTCTCCGAGATCGAACTCGACATCGACGGACCGGTCGCGACGATCGCGTTCGATCGTCCCGACGCACTCAACGCGATCACCCCCACGATGCTCGGCGAACTCAACGACGCCGCCGACCGCGTGGCGACCGACGTGGCAGTTCGCGCCGTCGTCGTCACCGGGCGCGGCCGAGCCTTCAGCGCCGGCGTCGACCTCAAAGCACTCGGCGAACGCCAGCTCAGCAACGGCAAGGTCGGCGACATCCTCGACGTGCCGGCCCGCGCGCTCACCGCGACCCTGTCGTCGATGCCCAAACCCGTCGTCGCCGCCGTCAACGGCTTCTGCTTCACCGGCGCACTCGAGATCGCGCTCGCCTGCGACATCATGCTCGTCGCCGACGAGGCCAAGATCGCCGACACCCACGCCAAGTTCGGCATCCGCCCCACGTGGGGAATGACGCAACGCCTGCCCGACGCCGTCGGCATCACCCGAGCACGCGAACTCTCCTACACCGCGCGCACGATCGGCGGCCGAGAAGCCGTCGAGATCGGCCTCGCCGCACGCTCCGCCCCACGCGACACCTTCGCCGACGCACTCGCCACGCTGCTCGACGAACTCCTCGCCAACAGCTCCGACGCCTTCGGCGCCTACAAAGACCTCTACCGCGAACGACTGCCGCTCGACGCCGGCCTCACCCGCGAGTACGGCACCGACTACCCGTTCGACGACAGCGACACCGCCGCACGCCTCGCCGACTTCCGCTGACGCCGGTGCCTTCATCACCCCCGTCACCCGCCGGCGCAGCCCGACGACGTCCCCACCGAGAATCTCCCGTGTCGGTCTCGTTTCGTCACCATGCGCGAGGCATCCGGTACGCCATACTCGGGGCCATGCGAGATGTGCGGAGAGGGCGATGAGCACGCTGTGGCCGCCGGTGACCTTCGAAAAACTCGTCTGGCTCATCGAAGAAGGCGGCGACCAACGCCGCTCCACCGCCCAACGCACCTACCAATCGGCGATCGTCCCGCCGATCGCCGACGAGATCATGATGATCCCGTCCGAGACCGCGCTGCTCTCCGAAGACGTCCGCACCGCCATCGCCGCGTTCGACGTGCGCGTCGGCGACACACTCGCGCCACTCGAAGCACTCCTCGTCCGCATCGAATCATCGGCCTCCTCGAAGATCGAGAACGTCGCCGCCCCCGTCCCCGACCTCCTCCTCGCCGAGACCGGCGACGAACGCGGACGCTCCGTCGCCGACGTCATCGGCAACGTCGACGCGACCATGGCCGCCATCGTGCTCTCCGAAGAGATCACCCCCGACACCATCCTCGACATTCACCGGGCACTGCTGTCGAGCACCCATCCGATCCTCGCCGGACGCTGGCGCACCGACCCCGTCTGGATCGGCAGCTTCTCCGGCGGTCCACCCGAAGCCACCTTCGTGCCGCCCGCCGCCAAACGCATCCCCGACGCGATGGACGACCTCTGCGAGTTCATCAACCGCACCGACATGCCCGTGTTCATCCAAGCGATGGTCATGCACGCCCAGTTCGAGAACATCCACCCGTTCCCCGACGGCAACGGCCGCGTCGGACGCGCCCTCATCCACGCGATGCTCCGACGCGACGGCCTCACCAAAGCCGCCACACTCCCCATCTCCGCCGGCATCGTCTCGCAGAAACACCGCTACATCCAGGCCCTCACCGAATACCGATTCGGCGACTTCGCACCCATCGTCGAACTCGGCGCCGACGCCACCTTCGCCGCACTCCAGAGCACCAGCTCACTCTTCGACGACGTCCTCGAAATGACCGACCGCTGGAACAAACTGCTCAGCGGCACACGACGCGACTCCGCCGTCCACCGCGTGACCAAAGCACTCCTCGCCCACCCCGTCGTCGAAGTCGGGCCGATGGCCGAATCGATCGACGCCAGCCCCAAAGCCACGCTCGACGCCGTCAAACAACTCCAACGCCTCAAAGTGCTCGACCCCATCGACGACTCACCCGACGGCCAACCCCGCTGGGTCGTCAACCAGATCATCACCGTCCTCAACGACTTCACCGGCCGCAGCATCAACCCCTTCGGCCGGCATTAGTACTCTTGTCGGACTCACCGCAGGCTCACTACCAACCACGCACGATCGCCCGACAGCCAGGCTTGATCGCTGGCGCTCACGGCGCCGGCGTCACGACACGTCTTCGTCGGGCTCACCGTCATGCTCTTGTCGGGCTCACCGCACACTCACTACCAACCACGCACGATCGCCCGACAGCCAGGCTTGATCGCTGGCGCTCACGGCGCCGGCCCGCCAGCATGCTCTTGTCGGGCTCACCGCACACTCACTGCCACACACGCACGATCGCCCGACAGCCAGGCTTGATCGCTGGCGCTCACGGCGCCGGCGTCACGACACGTCTTCGTCGGGCTCACCGGCGGTGTGCGTCGTGCTCCCGATCGGCGCCGAGGTCAACGAGATCCGCGCGTCGAGCGCCGGCGTCATCCAGGAGCGTCGCACGGTGTGCTCGGCCGCCTCCGGGAGCACCGTTCGGGCTCCAAGTCACCGACCGACGCGTGGCACCGAGCCGCGGGACGCACGGCGCAGAGCTCCGCTTGTTTCCCTTGGACCGGGACGAAAAGAAACATCCGCTTGTTTCCCTTGGACCGGGACGAAAAGAAACAAGCGGCCCGGCCACTTCGGTGCGATGAGCGGGGGCCGGGGGTTGGCGAGTCGACGGTGACCGGCACCGTTGACTGGACTACGGGAGTTCGGTTGTGCCGGTTGCGCGGGTCAGGCGCTGGCGTTGGCGATCGCGACGCGGGGGTCGCGGTTCTCGTCGCCGGGGTTGCTCAGCGACTCGTGGAACGAGGTGAGCGCCGTGAGGATCGCCTCGTCGCCGATCTCGGCATCCATGATGCGAGCGATCGACGAGCCCAAGTCACCGCGCTCGAGCGCGATCTGATGGGCCAACTGCTCCGTGTCGGACAGCTCTTCGAGCGGGGTGGTCCCATCGAACCACTTGGACACCGGTTGCTTCTTCGTCGCCATCAGGCGGCTCCTCTCATCACCCCCGCCGAACTCGGCGGGGGTTCCAGTCTCACACCGAACCGAACGAATCGACGAAACCCCAGCTCAAGAGGGTCACAGATCGACGAAAACGCCCGCCTGCGCCACCTTCGCGACCCGCGGATGTAGTTCCGCGACATCGAGATCGGTCCCCCCGAACATCACCGCGTCGGCGATCTTGCCGACCTCCAACGTGCCCAGATCACCCTCCAAGCCCATCAGTTCGGCAGCCACCCGCGTCGACGATTCGAACGTCGCCGCCGGCGACATCCCGAGGTCGGCCATCAGCGCCAACTCGCGAAGGTTCTGACCGTGCGGCGTCACGCCCGAATCGGTGCCCATCGCGATCTTCACCCCCGCATCGATCGCCTTGCGGATCGACTCCCGGTGCACGTCGACCACCGACCGCGCCTTGTCGAGCACCACCGGCGGAAGATCGACACCGCGGTCGGCCGCCTCGAGCACACCGAGCGGCGCGACGAGCGTCGGCACCAGGTACGTGCCCGCGTCGAGCATCATCTGGATCGCCTCGTCGTCGAGATAGATGCCGTGCTCGATCGACCGGATCCCGGCACGAATCGCGTTCTTGATCCCGACGGTCGCCTGCGCGTGCGCCATCACGAATCGATGCGCGGCGGTCGCCTCGGCGACGAGCACGTCGAGTTCGTCGGGCATGAAGTGCGGATGCTGCGGATCGTCACGGGGCGACAACACACCGCCCGACGTACACACCTTGATGACGTCGGCGCCCGCGCGGATCAACTCGCGGACCTTCCGACGCATCTCGTCGGGGCCGTCGACGATGTTGTGCGGCCGACCGGGATGCGGGTCCATCAGACCGGGCATGTGTGCGCCGCACACCTCCCAGTTGTCGCCGTGGCCACCGGTCTGCGAGAGGATCGTGATCGACAGGTGCATCCGCGGCCCGGCGATCAGCCCGTGCTCCTGCGCCTCCTTCACGCCGAGGTCGGTGCCGCCCGCCTCACGCACCGTCGTGATGCCGCAGGCGAGCGTCCGCTTCATGCGCTCGGCCGCTTGATAGAAGTTCATCGAGAACGGCGTGCCGAGGTGCTTGTTCGGGCTGAAATCGCCGTCGGCCATGAAGTGCACGTGGCAGTCGAAGAGCCCCGGCGTGATCAGATGGCCGGAGCAGTCGATCGACTCGTCACCGTCGAGACCGGCGCCGATCTCGACGATCCGTCCGTCCTCGATCGCGATGTCGGCCACCCCGGGCGCGGCACCGGTGCCGTCGAAGATCGTTCCATTGGCCCAGATCGTTCTCGTCATCATCAGAGAATTGCACAACGACCGGTCACACGACCACCGGCAGAGCCGAGCGTCACGTGCCGCGCCGAGCCGACCGTAACGACGGCGGGTACGTCGGAACTCAGAACGGTCGCCGTTGCGCCGCGGGATACCGTTGGCCATGACCGATCCGAAGCGTTGGACCATCGGCAACATCCGTCTCACTCCGATCGTCGAGGCCGAGACCACCGGCATTCCGGTCGAGTTCTTCTTTCCCACCGCCAACGGTGCCGACGTCGCACGTGCTGACTGGCTGACGCCAGGGAGTGCCGACGGGTCGACGATCGCGTTCCGCGTGCAGTCGTTCGTGCTCGAACGACTCGACGAGCACGGTCGACGCGATCCCGACGCCGGGCTCGTCGTCGTCGACCCATGCGTCGGCAACCACAAGCAGCGCAACCTCGCGTTCTGGAACATGCTCGACACGTCGTGGTTCGACGACTTCGAGGCGGCGGGGTTCGCTGCGGCCGACGTCACCATCGTGGTCCACACGCACCTCCACGAAGACCACATCGGCTGGGACACACACCTCGTCGACGGCGTGTGGCAGCCCACGTTCACCAACGCCCGGCACGTCTACGTCGGCGACGAACTCGACTTCGCCGAGCGTGACGATCGCCGCGTCGGCCACGATCCGTTCGCCGACTCGATCAAACCGGTGCTCGACGCCGGGTTGGGCTGGGAGGTCGACTCCACGGCCGAGATCGCTCCCGGAATCCGGCTCGTCCCGTCGCCCGGACACACACCCGGACACGTGTCGATGATCATCGACACCGGTGCCGAACCGCTCGCGATCACCGGCGATGCACTACACCATCAGTTCCAGTTCACGAACCCGTCGATCGCCGAGGTGGCCGACATCGACATCCCGCTGGCGCAGCGGAGCCGATCCGAGCTGTTCTCCGACTGGGCGTCGTCGGGTGCCGTCGTCGCCGGAACCCATTTCGCCATCGAACCGGTCGGCGTCGTGTCGGCACACGATGGCGCGTGGCGCTTCGACCCCGTGTCGGCCGACTGACACCGGACGCAGCACTACGCTCCGGCCATGCCCGACGTCTCCGTCTCCCGCACGATCGCCGCATCGCCCGAGCAGGTGTGGTCGCTCGTGTCCGACCCGACGCGGATGGGTGAATGGTCGCCCGAGAACGTGGGCGCCAAGTGGCTCGGCGACGCCAGCGGGCCCGCAGTCGGCGCCAGGTTCCGCGGGTCGAACAAGAACGGGTGGATGCGCTGGAAGACGGTGTGCACCATCACCGAGTGCGTCGAGAACGAAGCGTTCGCGTTCGACGTGAAATCGGGACCGATCGCGATCGCCACCTGGGCGTACCGGCTCACGCCCGACGGTGACGGCACGATCGTGACCGAGGAGTGGACGAGCAACGAGGCGAAGTGGATGGAGACCGTGGCCAACAAGGCGCTTCGGATCGATTCGCGAGCCGAGTTCAACCGGGAGGGCATGGAGACCACGCTCGCCGCGATGGCCACCGAGCTCGAAGCCGAGGGAGGGGCCACCTCATGAGCACGCTGACCGACCGAGACCGCACGGCCCTCGTGGTCATCGACATGCAGCAGGCCGTCGTCGCGAACGGTCACGAGGTCGAACGCGTCGTGGCGAACATCGACACGCTGATCGCCCGAGCTCGTTCGGGCGACACACCCGTCATCTGGGTGCAGCACGCCGACGACGAGATGCCGTCCGGCTCTGCGGGCTGGGAGTTCGTGCCCGAGCTCGCGCCGGCCAGTGGCGAGGCGATCATCGCGAAACGGTTCGGCGACTCGTTCGAGGAGACCGACCTCGAATCGACGTTGAGCGACCTCGGCGTCGGACGCCTGATCGTGACCGGCGCGCAGACCGACGCGTGCGTGCGGTCGACGCTGCACGGAGCGGTTGCGCGCGGCTACGACACCGTCCTCGTCGGCGATGCCCACACGACCGAAGACATGCGCGAGTGGGGTTCCCCGCTCAGCCCCGAACAGGCGATCGCGTACACCAACATGTACTGGAACTTCACCGCCGCGCCCGGCCGGACGTGCGCCACCGTCACCACCGACGAGGTCGACTTCGCGACCTGACCGCAGCCGACGCTCGGTCGCTGGTCGCTGCTAGCGCAACGCAGGGGGAAGCTCGAGACCGAACTTCGAGCAGAGTCGAGGCACGTCGTGCCGGTCGACCGGCCGAGGGTCGTAACCGGTGTGCCATTGCACCGACCACTCGGGGGCTTCGCAGCGGACGGCGGCAACTCCGATCGTGCCCGTACCCGACAGCGCGTCGGCCGGGAACGTCTCACCGGACTCGACCCCGCCGTAGTGCAACTCGCCGGTTGCGAGCGTCTCGTAGAGGTGGAGATCGACACGGACGTGCGCTCCGTCGTGCAGCACGAAGTTCCACGGGCGTTCATCGCCCACCGGAAACAACCGGTCCACACCACGCTCGGCGAACACCGCGACGGCTCGATGAAGCGAACTCGCTGGAATCCACAGATCGAGATCGCTGTGCTCTCGTGTCTGTTCACCCAGGAGCGCGTCGACCGCCCAACCACCGCCGACGCACGCGTCGACACGTTTCGCGCTCAGCGCCGCGAGCAGGAGGACGGCGTCACCGGCATCCATCACGTGAGTGGGCATGGCCGCCAACAGTACGCACTCGGCGTGCGACGACCCTCTTGCGTTCCGAGAGCAGATCGCGGCCATCACCAGGCTGGACGCACCCGACGAGTTCTGTCCGTCCACCCGCGACAGGCTCCGGCGCCCGCAACTCTGTGACACCCCTTCTCTATGGTGATTGGTACCGACTCCCCCGGTCTTGTTCACCACACAGATCGGAGCGATTGCACATGAATCACGACCGAGCCGACGCAGCCTGGGCTGTCGCCGTCGGCGCCGATGCCGACTCGCTGGAGCGTGCCGGCCTCGACGAGGTACTCGTCGCCATACGCCTGGCGCGTTCTCGACTCGACGCCGTCGAGCTGCGCGTGTCTCGACGGCTGCGATACCTCGCCGAGCAGGGCCGATCAGAGCATGCCGAGCGCGCCATCGCCGACACGACCGGACGCTCACACCGCGACGCTCGCGACGTGACCGCCCGAGACGAGTTGTGCGATGACCACCCCGAACTCGCGGACGCACTCGATGCCGGCCAACTCACCGCGGCGCATCTCGACGCGATCCATGCCGCGGCCCGCAACCTGCCCGAGGCAGTCCGGTCCGAGTACCTCGCTCACACCGACGAGCTCATGGAGCGCGCCGCTCACGTGTCGCTCGACGCCTTCCAGCGGGAATGTCGCGCGCTGGCAAAGCACTGCCTGGCGCAGTCACGGCGCGATGCCGATGTCGACGAGTTGGAGCAGCAGCGTGCCGCGTCCAAGGTTCGCCGTTGGGTCGACCGCTCGACCGGGATGCATCACACGTTGCTCGAACTCGACCCGGTGCGCGACGCGAAGCTCGATGCGGCCATCAACCGCGAGCTCGCTCGCCTGCGGGCCACCGATCGCACGGCGCACGCGCCATGGCAGCAGGTCATGGTCGACGCCACACTCAACGTCCTCACCGGTGACGTGACCGAGCAGGTCGCGCCGTCCGGCGATGGTGCGGTCGCTCATCGTCGGGTGGTCGATCGAGTTCCCGAGATCACACTCGTCGTCGAGCTGCTCCATCTGGTCGACCTCGCCGAGAGTTCCGGGTTGTGCGAGACCGACAACGGGGTGCCGATTCCGGCCTCGACGGTTCGCCGACTCTGTTGTGACGCCGAGATCATCCCCGTCGTGATGGACGGCCCGTCGACCGTGCTCGACGAAGGCCGGTCGAAGCGCACCGCGACACGCGATCAGCGGCGAGCGCTTCGTGCGGTACACCGCACCTGCGCCCATCCCGGATGCACCGTGGGGTTCGACGCGTGTCGGATCCATCACGTTGCGCACTGGCTCGAACACCACGGTCCGACCGATTTCCGCAACCTGCTCCCGCTGTGCGAGCGCCATCACCACCTGGTCCACGAGGGCAACTGGACGCTCACGCTCGACGAGCATCGAATCGCCACGTGGACTCGGCCCGACGGCGTGATCCACCACCGCGGTTCCACGGTCGATCGGCGAACCGAGTCGATCGGAGCACCCGATGAGCGGAGGCGGCGCGAGTCCCGCGCCGACGAGCAACTCGCCATGATCTGATCCGACGCCGCCGAGCGGCGCGCCACATGTCAACCCGACGCGTTCGGGTCGCCCATCGTCACGACGATCTTGCCTCGAGCGTGCCCGTCACCCTGCTGGCGGATCGCTGCGGCCCCATCGTCGAGCGTGTAGCGATCGCTGATGACCGAGCGCAACACACCCGCTTCGTACAACTCGCGCAAGGCGAGGAGGTCGGCGCGCGTCTCGGCGGCGGTGAAGGTGATGAACTTCTGACCGACGAATCGCCATCGCAGCATGCCGGCGAGCAGACGCGGCATGGGTTGGATCCAGCCGCCCTTCGGTCCGCCGACCATCAGGTAGCGACCGTTCGGCTGCATGATCGAACGCAGTGCACCGAGGCGGCGATCACCTGGGTTGTCGAAGATCACGTCGTAGCGCGTGTTCGACTCGCGGGCGAGCGCGACCACATCGTCGCGGAGACGGTCGACCACGTGATCGGCTCCGAGTGCCCGGGCCTGCTCGACGTTGTGCGTACTGCACACCGCGGTGACGGTGGCGCCCAAGTGCTTCGCGACCTGTACCGCGAACGAACCGACACCTCCCGAGGCACCGATGATCAGCACGTGCTCGCCGGAGCGCACCCGGGCCTTGTCGCGAAGCCCCTGCAGCGCCGTCACGGCCGCCACGCCGAGGCACGCTGCTTCGTCTGCGCCGACGGGCGTGTCGCCGGAGCCTGCGAGCACCGGGCGCTCGATGATGCGCTCGGCGGGCACGGCGACGTACTCGGCGAGCGCGCCGCCGTCGGTCTGCCCGAACACCTCGTCTCCGATCGCGAGATCGGTCACGCCTGCACCCACTGCCACCACGACTCCGGCGACGTCGGTGCCCGGAATCGGACGCGGCGGTCGCCGCAGGCCCACCACCAGTCGCATGATTCGGGGTATTCCCGTCATCATGTGCCAGTCGGCCATGTTGATCGACACGGCCTCGGTACGGAGCACGACCTCACCTTCGGCCGCGTCGCGACTCGGTTCGGACACGTCACGAATCTCGAGCAGATCGGCGTCGCCGTAGCGGTCGTGCATCAGCGCTTTCACGACGACAACACCTCCGGGCCGGCACTCAGGGACCCGCCCGCGCTGACAGCGGCGGCGCCGCGCTCCCTCTCGCCGCGCTCCCCCTCGCTGTTCCGAGCGATCATCGCGGGCTTCCCCGTCGCAGGGTTCTCCGTGCCGGTGTTCTCCAGCTCGATGTTCTCCAGCTCCGCGCTCACCATCGCGGTGTTCTGCGTGGCGGGCTTCTCCGTCGCGGTGTTCTCCGTCGCGGTGTTCACCGTCGCGGTGTTCTCCGTCGCGGTGTGCTCCATTTTGGGTTCGGGCAGGCGGGCCTCGCCTTCGATGTCGATGGTCGGCAGGAGTCGATCGAGCCAGCCGGGCAGCCACCAGTTGGCGTCGCCCATCAGCTTCATCGTCGCCGGAACGAGCACCAGGCGCACGATCGTCGCATCGACGAAGATCGCCGTGGCGAGGCCGAGGCCCATCATCTTGATGATCGGGTCGTCGCCGAACACGAAGCCGAGAAACACCGAGATCATGATGAGCGCAGCCGACGTGATCACTCGCGCCGTACTGGCGATGCCGTGGATGACCGATCGGTCGTTGTCGCCGGTGAGCAGGTACTCCTCCCGAACCCGCGACAGGAGGAACACCTCGTAGTCCATCGAGAGGCCGAAGAGGATGGCGAACATGAACATCGGGATGAACGCCACGATCGGCACCGTCGATTCGAGCCCGATGATGTCTTTGCCCCACCCCCACTGGAACACCATCACCAGCACGCCGTACGCCGCACCGATGCTCAACAGGTTGAGCACGGCGGCCTTGAGCGGCACCAGGATCGATCGGAAGACCAGGGTCAGCAGGAGGAACGAAAGCCCCACCACCGCGACGATGAAGAGGAGGAGTCGGTCGGTGACGCGACCACCGATGTCACCGAAGCTCGCCGTCTGTCCGCCGACGTGTGCGGTTGCGGGACTCTCGCTGACCACGGGAGCGATCACATCGGCTCGCAACCGCTGGATGGTGTCGAACGTGACGTCGTCCTGAGGCGGCGTCGTCGGGAAGGCGAGCATGGTGGCGACCCCGGCCTCGAGGTCGATGTCGGCGGGAGTGACGCTGACGACTCCCTCGTCGGCCTCGATGGCACGGCGAAGCGGTTCGACCACCTCGGCGTCGGCCGAGATGTCGACGGCGATCACGAGCGGCCCGTTGAGACCCGCGCCGAAGCCCTCGGCGACGAGATCGAACGCGCGCCGTTCGGTCCGCGACTCCGGAAGTGCGCCCTCACCGGGGAAGCCGAGCTGCAGACTCAGGACCGGAGCGGTGAGTGCGAGCAGGAGCGCCGTGACGCCGATCGAGTAGCTCCAGGCATGCGCGGTGACGTGCCGCCCCCAGCGTTCCCACCGTGCGCCGATGGCAGGCGCCCCGGCCGTACCGAGACCATCGCGACCGCGCCGCTTCCGATGGACACCGAGGCGATTGATCCAGTGCCCCGACACGCCGAGGAACGCCGGCAGGAGCGTGATGGACGTGAGCACCATGATCAGCACGGTGATCGAGGTGGCCACACCCGCGGCCGTCATGAACGGCACCCCGGCCACGCCCAACCCGAGGATCGCGATCACGACGGTGCCGCCGGCGAAGATCACGGCCTGACCTGCGGTCGCGACCGCGCGGCCGGCCGATTCCGGCACGGTCATGCCGAGCGCGAGGAACTCCCGGTGCCGGGTGACGAGGAACAGGGCGTAGTCGATGCCGACGCCGAGGCCGACCATCGCGGCGATCTCGGGCGCCCAGCTCGGGATCTCGATGAGGTAGGTGACGAGCCCCATCGACGTGACGCCGAGCGCCAGGCCGAAGAGTGCCATGCCGATCGGCAGGCCCATGGCGATCACCGACCCGAAGGCGAGCAGCAGGATGAAGACGGCCGCGATGATGCCGACCATCTCGCCGCCACCGCCCGATTCCTCGAAGGTGAAGAAGAGGTCGCCGTTCAACTCGACCTGGAGCGACGAGGTGGCCCGCGCCGTGTCGCCCAACTCCTTGAGCCGGTCGAGGTCGGCCGAGCTCACCTCCTCCAAGACGGGGTACTGGACGCGGATCACCGCGACGGAACCGTCGGGCGACACCGCTCCGGCTGCGACCGCAGCGTCGGTGTCCTGTTGCAGCAGCCCGGCCGGATCGTTGGTGCCGAGCACGTTCGGCAGCGCCTCCACTTGGGCCTGCACAGCGGCAAGGTCGGCGACCGGCCGGGTCGCATCATCGAAGAACGTGGCGTCGGCGTCGAGTGGCGTCACGACCACCTGGGCGGTGAGACCCGCGGCCTCGGACTGCGTCTGCGTGAGCAGGTCGAGTGCGGCGGTCGAGTCGAGGCCCGGGGCTTCGAACGAGTCCTCGAGCTCGCGGCCGAAGCCGACCGACGCGCCGATCATCACCACCGAGACGAGGAGCCAGGCCCCGATCACCTTCCACGGATTCCCGGCGGCCCAACGGCCCACTCGGTACAACCACTTCGACATTACTTGCTCCTTCTGCTCCCATGCACGGCGACGTGTGCCGTGCGTATTCGTCGATCATCTGCCGGTCGTCTGTCTGTCGGTCGTCTGTCTGTCGGTCGTCCACCGATTCGTGGTCGACTGTTTCGATACGCTACCGTAGCGTATCGAAACGAACACAGCACGTCGAGAAATTTCGCGACGGACTTCTAGGGTGAGGATCCAATGGGACGGCCACGCAGCCAGGTAGCACGAGCCAAGGCGATCGCCACGGCCACCGAGGTCGTGCTCGATCTCGGCATCCGAGGTTTCAGCATCGATGAGGTCGCCCGGCGTTCTGGCGTGGCGAAGACCACGATCTACCGGCACTTTCCCGACCGCGACGAGTTGTTGATCCGGGCCGTCGACGCCACCGTCGTCTACCCGGAGGCACCCGACACCGGGTCGCTGCGAGGCGACCTCGTCGAGTTCCTCCGCCTCGCCCTGCCGAACTTCGCCGACCCGCGAGCGAACGCGGCGCACCAGGAACTGTTCGCCGCGATGGCCCGCAACCCGGCGCTACGCGCGGTGAGTCAGCGCGTGGCAGGCGACCGGAGCAGCCCGCTCGTCGCGCTTCGCCGACGATGGATCGACCGCGGCGAGATTCGGCCCGACATCACCGTGCTCGACATGTTCGAGATCGTCGACGGACCCTTCATCGTTCGTTCGCTGATCGCTCCAGCCGCACTCGTCGACGTCGACTACGACCGACTCGTCGACCGAATCCTGCTCCAGCTCACCCCCTGAGCCCGGCGTCTCCCGCTAGCTCCCGCCGTCTCTCGCGGGACCCCACCACGACACAGCACCGAGTTCCAGAACCGCTGCCCCCTCGACAGAGAACGAAGGGGCCGAGGACCACGGGACACGGGACACGGGACACGGCCAGGAACGCAGACGACCGGCTCCGGCGGCGGCAGCCATCACGACCACAAGATCCAGCGCTGCCGGAAGGTTCGAGCCGCGCACCTGTCCCGACCCGACAGCTCGCGACATCTCGCGGCATGTCGCTCAGGGTCCCGGTCAGCGTCGCGGCCAGGGTTGCGGTCAGGTGCGAGAGGCGCCGACCGGACGCAACACGCCGGTGGCCGACACCGGGGTCGCGCCCGGGGTGGGTGTGGATCGTCCACCGAACTGAGGCGCGATCACGGCTGCCACCACGAGCAGTGCACCGGCGATCTGGATCAGGGTCAGGCTCTGGTCGAGCACGACCCAGCCGGCGAACGTCGCCATCACGGGGCTGAGCAGCGTGAGGAAACCGACGATCGAGACCGGCAGGCGCTGCACCCCGCTGAACCAGTTGGCGTACGCCAAGCCGGTGCCGAAGATCGCCAGCCACACGAACCCACCGACGTTGGTGACGGAGATCGAGGTGGGCATGCCTTCGGTGACGAGGGTGATCGGCAACAACAGCAACCCGCCCGCGGTGAGCTGCCAACCGGTGAAGGTGATCAGGTCGACCGGACGCTCCCAGTACTTGGTGAGGACGACACCCGTGGCCATGCAGAGCGTGCCCGAGAGCGCCGCCACGACGCCGACGGCGTCGAGTCCGGCATCGGGTCCGAGCACCAGCAGCGCCACGCCGAGCACGCCGGCCACACCCGAGAGGCCTGTGCGCAGGGTGAACTTCTCACCGAGGACCAGTGCGGCGAGCCCGGCTCCGACGAGGGGTCCGATCGCTCCCGCCGTCGCCGCGACCCCGCCGGGCAGGCGGAACGCTGCCACGAAGAGCAGCGCGAAGAAGGCACCGATGTTGAGCGTGCCGAGCACCGCCGAGCGCCACCACCAGATGCCGCTCGGGAGCCGCCGCGACCACGCGATGAACACGAGGCCGACGGGAAGTGCACGAACGAGGGCGGCGAGCATCGGCCGGCCGTCGGGAAGGAGTTCGGACGCAACGATGTAGGTGGTTCCCCAGACCAGCGGGGTGAGTGCGGTTCGCCAGATATCTCTTGACATGAAGATATCTTGCGCTTGATTATCTCTCGATGTCAAGAGATAATTGCGACATGTCGAAACAACGCAAGGTCGAGAGCGATTCGAGCCCGGAACCCAGCTCCAGCCCCGAGCTCGACGTGGTCGACCGGATCGTCGCCCAGTGGCACCGTGAACGACCCGACATCGACGTGTCGGGCATGGAGATCATCGGCCGGCTCGGGCGGCTCGAACGAGTGATCCGACCGAAGCTCGACAAGGTGTTCGCGGAGCACGTCCTCGAATCGTGGGAGTTCGACGTCCTCGCCACGCTGCTTCGAAACGGGGCGCCGCATCAGCTCACGCCCGGACAATTGCTCGACTCGATGATGATCACGTCCGGGGCCATGACGAACCGGCTCGACCGACTGGAGGCGCGAGGGCTCGTGAAGCGCTCCAAGAGCGAACACGACGGTCGACAGGTCGTGGTGACCTTGACCAAGAAGGGGCTGCGGAAGGTCGACGACGCACTCGCCGACCACGCCGCGAACGAGCTCGAGATCCTCAGCTCGCTCGACGCCGACGATCAGGCTGCGCTGGTCACGCTGCTGCGCAAATTGTCATTGGACCTCGCCGCCTCGTGAGCCGACGTCCGTCGACCGGTCCGGCTTCCACCAGCTGACCGGCGAGTTCGGCCGAGCGCTCAGCTGTTCTCGACGAACTCGACCCAGTTGCCGTCGGGGTCCTCCACCATGAGAATGCGAACGCCCTCGCGGATCTGCGACACCGGTACGGCGATCGGCACCCCGGCGTCGTCACACGCTGCCGCCATCTCGTCGAGGTTCGAGATGACCAGCGTGAGATAGCGGTAGCCGAGCGCCCCCGGGATGCCGCCTCCAGGCGCCGCGGGCGGCGTGTCGTTGAGGTTGACGAGCTTCAGCAGCGAGTCGCCGCACTGGATGCGGTGCATGGTGCCACCGCTGCCCAACGGCATCGGGATGTCGCCGACGTGTTCCAAGCCGAGGAGCTCGCAGTAGAACCGGAGCGATCGCTCGCTGTCGGTGATCACGATTCCGAGGTCGACACCCTGCTTGGCCAGCTGCACGCTCATGGCCGGACGTTACGTCACGCGCGTCATCACGTCACGGTCGCTGCCACGCCACCGTCTCCATGTCACTGGCGTGATCACGTCACGGACGACGCCACGTCACTGGCGTGATCACGTCAGACGTCACCGCGTCACGGTCGTCGCCGATCCGTCATGCCATTCCCTCCTCCCACGCCCGCACAGCGCTCGCACGTCGAGCTTGCCCGAGCTCGTCCGGCAGGCTCGTCCGTCGGCGTCGGTCGAGCGCGGGTCGCGGGAACTGCAAGACTCGTCAGCGGTCGGTGTCGGTCATCACTCGATCGACCCGTGCACTGATCGCCGTCGCCAGCCACCGAACGCAGGGAGCCACCGCCATGACGATCACCGACATGCCGACCCAGATTCCGACCGACTCGTCCGACGCCGATCGCATCGAGGTCGTGCCGCAGTCCCGCACCATCGGGGCCGAACTCCACGGGATCGACCTCTCGCGCCCGCTGAGTGACGCCGCGATCGCGCTCGTTCGCCGAGCACTCCTCGATTGGAAGGTGCTGTTCTTCCGAGATCAAGACATCACCACCGAACAGCACCTCGAGTTCGCCCGTCGATTCGGTCCACTCGAGATCCATCCGTTCGCTCCGGAGAAGCCGGGATTCCCCGAGGTGCTGGCGATCACCCACGACGAGGAGTCACCGGGCCACGAGAATCTCTGGCACTCCGACGTGACGTGGCGGCTCGAACCGTCACTCGGCTCCGTGCTTCGAATGATCGACGGACCCGAACTCGGTGGCGACACCGTGTTCTCCGACATGTACGCGGCCTACGACGGCCTACCGCAACGGATCAAGGAGCGCGTCGACGGACTCGTCGCTCGCCACGACTTCACCAACTTCCGACGGCGCATGATCCGCAACGGTGCGACGCCCGAGCAGGTCGCAGAGTTCGACGCGACGTATCCGAACCCCGAACATCCGGTCGTGCGCACGCATCCCGAGACCGGTCGCAAGGGCATCTACGTCAACGCCGCCTTCACCCAGGAGATCGCGGGTCTCGACCCCGACGAGAGCGCCGAACTCCTCGACGTGCTCTACCGCCAGGCGGCGTATCCGGAGTATCAGGTCCGGTTCCGGTGGGCGCCGAACTCGATCGCCTTCTGGGACAACCGGTCGTGCCAGCACTACGCGGTGTCCGACTACTGGCCCGACGTCCGCAAGGTCGAACGCGTCACGATCATCGGTGACGCCCCGTACTTCGATCCCGCACAGGCGCCGACCGACCTGCCCGAGCGCCCGTTCCGCGGGGTGCTCAAACGCTGGACCGACAGCTGACACCCTGGATGCGCGAACACTCCTGGAGATCACGACCTCAGGCTGAACTCGTCCGCGTGACGTCCCCGGTATGACGTCCCCGGTGTGACGTCGTCGACGTGACGGCCCCGACGTGACGTCCCCGGCCCGAGGTACTCCGCGTGACTTCCCTGGCGTGGTCTTCCGGTGTGACGTCCTCGGTGTGTCGTCCTCGGCGGAACGTCAGTCGATCCCGCGGCGTCAGGTGACCGGCGGGTGCATCCGGACGGCGTCGGTGGGCGACACGCCCGAGAGCACGGCGTCGAGACCGGCGAGCGCGGCGTCGAGCGCCAGCGAGTTCGGTTCGATCAACCCGCGGATGAGGTCGTCGGACAGCGGCGCATCACCCAGCGACAACGAGGTGCGGCACCGGAATCCGCCGGTGTCGAGGTCGAGTTCGAACGCACCGGAGAACATCTTCGAGTTCAACCGGGTGATGAACTCGGCGACCTGGGGGCGGTGCTCGACGTCGATGTCGACCGGACGGATCGAATAGGCGACCACCTGTCGCGTGTCTTCGCGCGTGTGCAGCCAGAGCGACCACGACCCGTTCTCACCACCGATGTTCGCCGACACCATGTTGGCCCCGGCGTGACGCTCGAAGGCGATGTCGGACTCGTCGAGGTAGTTGCGGATCTGGCCGAGCAGGGGCGGCCAGGGTTCGGTCGCCGGGTCGATCGGTTGTTGGATCACTTCCTCGACGGGGACTCCGGCAGCGTCGTCGCTGGCGAGTTGGTCGGCGTCGGCCCACCTCGTCGAGAAGCCCTGACGGAGCTCGCCCGAGTCGGCCAGGTCGTCGGGCAGCGGCACCTGCTCGGTCACGTTCGTCGCGAACCAGCTCTCGGTGATCAGTGCAGGGGCTTCGTCGCCGAGCTCGGCGAGTTCGGCGACCCCGTCGACAGGGTCGAGACCGGCGACGCGCCGGATCACGTCGGGCACGAGCGCATCGACGAGGCGGAGTTCGATCTCGACGTCACCGGATCCGGTCAGACTGCCCGGCTTGCGTGCGTCGGCCACGAGATTGAACAGCTCGAGTTCGTCGATCGTCGACCACGTGTCTCGACTCACGCGCACACGGATCACGTAGCGCGACAGACTCGGGGTCGCGTCGATCACGTCGACGGGAAACGGGGCGCCGATGGGCAGTCGGAGCGGCAGGTGCTGGGGGGCGAACATGATGCGTCGTGCCTACTGGCCGAGGTACCAGGTCGTGATGGCGCCCGCCTTGGAGCTGACCTCGATGAAGGTCTGAGTGCGAGCGAGTTCGACCTTGAGTACGTCGGGAAGCGACAGTTCGTTGGTCTTCTCCGTGCCGATCGCGATGCTCCAGTCGGAGCCCTGCATCGTGAACGCAACCGTGAGGTTGGTTCCGGGAGCGAAGTCGGCCTTCGGCTGGAAGAGCTTGGGCGACATCTTGGCGAGCCCGGTGAGCAACGCCTGCGAGCCGGCGGCGTCGGCGTCTCCCTGCTTGGCGGCCGCCTCTTCCGACTTGCGCACGATCTTCTCGGCGAGCGCCCAGATCTTGGCGGCGAGGTCGAGCTGTGCCGGCATCGGTCCGGCACCGGTTGCGGTGATCTCGATGTCGTCCCACTCGGTGGTCTTCGGAGCTGCCGACGCGCCACCCCCGGTGGTGCGACCGGAGCGTGACACGCCCAGTTCGAGTGAGAAGCCGAACACCGAGAGCTTGCCACCAACGTTCCAACCGATGACCTCCGAGCCGACGCGCTTCTGCCGTTCGCCGGCGTTGAAGATCGAGTCGCTTCGTACGTTCTGTGCGCCGGCGCCACCCTTGCGTTCCATGAGCGACTGCTTGTCGACTCGGCGTCCGCTGAACGCGCCGCCCGACAGCTCGCCGGCAACGGCGTCTTCATCGCCGACGCTCGCGCCGACGGCACCTTGCACACCGCTCGTGACGTAGGACTCGTCGGACGCTTCGTCGTCGCCGCCGAACACCTGCTTCTCGAGTTGACGCGACCACGCTTCGGAACGGGCCATGCCGGCGGTTCCGGAGGTGCCGCCCCACAGCAGACTGATCAGTTCGGTCGGCGCCGAACCCTCGCGACCGCGGCGGTACAGCGCGTAGCTCATCAGTGCGGCGGCTTCGCCACCCGACTTGCCCTTCGCTTCGATGAAGCCGCCGAGACTGGCCGACAGTTCGGCCTTGCCGGCGATCGATCCCTTGACGCCGACGCTGATGTCGCCGCGCAGCATGACGAGTCCGTCAGTGCCCTTCTCCGCCGAGCCGCCGACCGTGATGGTGACGTACACACCTGGCTGGATCGGGATGGAGCCCTCGATCGTGAGCGACGCCGACGAACCGGGAGCGGCGACGACCATCTCGGCGAGCTCACCGATCTTGGAGAAGAGGCTCGTTGCGTCGTTCTGGTCCGGGTACCGCTTGACCGCCTTCTTGTACGCCTTGTTCGTCTCGTCGATCGTGGCGCCCGCGAGCGCTTCGTCGCTGAGCGACGTCGACATGAGGGCGATCTCGGTGTCGCAGAGTTGGATGAAGGCTTGGAGCCCGCGCATCCGTTCGGCCTTCGGGTTGGAGGCGATGGCTTCCGGGCCGGGCGCTTCGCCGCCCGATTGCGCCGCGGCGTAGGTGTCTTTCGCCTGGCCGAGCGATGCGAGCGTGAAGTTGGTGGAGTCTTCGTAGATCTCGCCGCGGTTCTTGATCCAGCGTTGCGCGACGTCTTGCATCGCTCGGATCTTGCTGACCGCCTGCGCGGCCATCTCCGGGTTGGCCGAGGAGAAGCCCTTGGCGATGAATCGCTCGTAGTCGGCGAGCAGGGTGAGGATCACGTTCTGCGCGGTCGACGCATCGGAGAAGCCCATCGTCGAGCTGATCGCGGTGTTCGCCTTGAACGTCTTCGAGTCCCAGAGCTTCGCTTGCACGCGCTGCGCCGATCCGGTCTGCTGCACGACGTGCGTCAACTCGTGTGCGATGAGGTGCTGGCCTTCCGACGAACCCGGGTCGTATGCGCCCGGAGCGAAGTGGACGTCGTTGCCATGGGTGAAGGCGTGAGCGCCGATCTCGGGGGCGAGCGAGCTGTTCTGGTGGACCGACACGTTGCTGAAGTCGGCGCCCATCGCCGATTCGAAGCGCCCGCGGGTGTCGTCGTCGAGAGCACGACCGCCACCCGATGCCCGCTGGATTCGCGACTCGACCGATGACTCCAACACGCCGCCGTCGGCGCCTGCCGCCGCGGACGTGTTGCCTGAGCGCATGACCCGTGAGATGGGCGTCGGCGACGCTCCCGATCGACCACCGAGTGCCGGCGCCGATCGAGCGACGCCCGACGAAGCGACGCGTGACACGCTCGTGCGCGCGACGCCATCCGCCTGCTCGACGGTGTCGGGGCCGACCGGTGCGGTGTCTCCTCGCGAGAAGGTCCGCATCACGTCGTCGGCGACCTGGTCGGCCTCGCGTTCGTACGGATCGTCGACCGGGCCGACCGCCAACTTGGCTTGCACGATGGCCTCGGGAAGCGTCGGAACCGGTCGAGGTTCCAATCGTTCGCGAGCTCCCTCGCCGAAGCGCGTCAACGCCTCGTTCTTCTGGACCTGCTCGACTTTTGCCACTTCGGCACCCATGACGACCCTCCCGTCTCGGCGTGACCACCCTAGACCATGTGGTCTCACCGTGGGAGGGGAGCCACGATTTCACGCGATCTTGACGATGCGGCCGAGGCCGCGGCGATCGACGGAAACCGGTGCGCTGCACGCCGTAGCGCACCGCTACGGCCTGCCCGTGCGACTCCGTGGTCGGCCCCCGGCGTCACGGCGAGAGGTCGGCGACCGCGGCGGCGAGGTGCGGTCGGAACTCATGAGGGAACGCAGAGCGATCAACGATCAGGTCACAGCGCTCAGCTCGAGGCATCCGGTCGCGCCTGGCGTCGCCGCATCGGCGACAACGATCGTGGGTCCGCTACGACTCGCCGGCCATGAGCGCCGCACCGTATTCGTCGGCGGTGACCGTGCCGCCGGCGTCGACGGTGCGCTGCTGCTCCGACTCGCCGAGCAACGGCTGCATCAGGTCGATGCGCTTCCAGGTCGGGTGCGGCTGCTCACCGTCGGCATCGGGCACGTACTTCGACGTCTCCATGCGGGTGTGCTTGTGGATGTAGCGGGCACAGTTGACGAACGCCTGGTCGACCGTCGCCCGAACGACGGCGATCGCGCCGGGATAGGTGTCGAGCAGTTCGTCGTCGACGTGGAGCGTCGCGGTCGCCTGCACGCGGACTCGCTGCGGCGTCTCGAAGTCGATGAACAGCATCCCGATCTTGGCCGTGTCGTCGATGTTGCCGAGCGAGAGGAACATCCCGTTGCCGTCGTAGGCCGGGAACGCGAGGGTCGTCTCGTCGAGGACGCGAACCGTGCCGACGTCGCCGCCCTTGTACGACACCGTCGGTTCACCGGCGTCGTTCACCGTCGACAGGAAGAAGAAGTCTCGCGACTCGATGAACTCGATGTGTCGTTCGTCGAGTTGTTCGGTGACGATGGCCATCTCCAACCCGTCGGCGAGCGGCCGCGTCTCGAATCGGTCTTGCAGGGCGCGTTGGCTGTCGGTGTAGAAGCTCACGAAGTCACATCTCCCCGGTCGATCCGTCCGACGCAGCGCCGGCTCGGCCCCAGTCTCCCAGACCCGCTTGTTTCCCTCGGACCTGGTCCAGGAGAAACAAGCGGGCTCGGATGACGAGCGTGTGGGTCAGCCTTCGGCTTCGGCGGCGGCCATTGCTTCGACGGTGAAGCTGTGGAACTTCGCCGTGTCGAACCCGACGACCAAGCGAGCCTCGGTCTCGATGATCACGCGGTGCGGTGAGTCGAGGAACTTCGCGAAGCTTTGGACGTACGGATCGTCGGGCATCTTGTCGAGGCGCGAGAGGCGTCGGTAGAACCAGCTCTTCAACTCGTCGAAGTCGTCGTCGTCGTTGGTGTGGATGATGGAGTCACCCTTGAACGAGGCGGTCTTGCCACCGGCGTTGATGACCACACCCGACTGCGGCCGGGCCTTCAGTGCCGGGACACGCTTGCGGCGCTCCGCACAGGTGGTCCAGATCTTGCCGTCTTGGTAGACGAACGCGACGACGACCCCGACCGGGTACCCCTCCTTCGTGGTCCAGTTGAAGATGCACTCGCCGCCGTTCTCGAGCATCTGCTCGACCTCGGCTTCGCTCAAGCGCATCGTGGTCAGGTCTTCGTAGTCAACTTCCTCAGCCATGCCGACGATCTTTGCCGCGCGCCCTCGCCGGCAGCGTGTTGGAGCGCTCGGTGGGAGTGGACGTGTCAGTCCACCTCGGGATCGCGGTCCGATCAACGTCTCAGTCGGGGCGTGGCAGGACCGGTGGACCGCCGTTGACGCGGCCTTCGGCGAGCGTGAGCGCCATGTCGGCGTAGCGCGGGTGCGGCAGCATCCAGAACCGGTCGGCTTCGATGCCCTCGGCGACGAACGTGGCGACCTCTGCGGGCGTCAACGCTTCGTCGTAGCCGGCGCCGAACGTCTCCTTCTCGACGCTGTCGGGGTCGACCCCCGGCTTGTTGCGGTGGCTCGTGTTGATGTTGGTGCTCACCACGCCGGGGCACAGCACCGACATCGACACGTTGGTGTTCTGCAACTCGTGCCACATCGACTGCGACATGCCGACGACCGCGTGTTTCGCCGCGGTGTACGACGCGATCGTCGCGAACCCGAGCAGTCCGGCGGTCGATGCGGTGTTGACGACGTGGCCGGGCTGGCCCGACTCCTTCATCCGCGGGACGAACGAGAGCGCGCCGTGGACCACGCCCCACATGTCGACGTCGATGACCCACTTCCAGTCGTCGAGGGATTCGAACGCATCGCCGAAGTGCACGACGCCGGCGTTGTTGCACAGCACGTTGACGTGGCCCTTCCACTCGAATGCCGTGTCGGCGAGCGCGTCGACCGCTTCGGAAGAGCGCACGTCGCAGATCACGCCGAGGGCGTCGATGCCGGCTGCACCGAGTTCGGCCACCGCCGCGTCGAGTGCTCCCTGCTCGATGTCGGCAGCGACGACGGCCATGCCGCGCCGACCGAACTCGTGGCACAGCGCGAGGCCGATCCCGCTCGCTCCACCCGTGACCACTGCTACCTGACCAGCTTCGATCTGCATGGCGATCGACCGTAGCTGTCGGCCAGACGCTGCAACGTGGCGAGGTTCGACGTGCGAGGTTCAGGCCGCGGTGGTCGCCTGCGTCGGCACCGCCACCGACACCGCCGCCGGGACGCTCACCTCGCTCCGGTGAACGCTACGGCAGCACGCACGCTGCCGAGTTGAAATTGATCGTGCCGGAGACCGTGATGTTGTTGACCCCGAGGCCGTTGGCATCGTCGAGTTCGGTCGCGATGGCGGCGGGCGTCGGCGCCGCCTGGACGACGTTGAACGTTCCGGCCGTTTGCCGAACGCGCACGACTCTCGTGTTTGCGTTGAACGGGGTATCGCCCCAAATCGTGCCCGAGAAGGTGTTGCCCGAGATGTTGGCGCAAGTGGTACCCGCTGCGACGCTCGCCGTGTTCGCCACCTGGATGGCGCGGTCGAAGTCGATCTCTCGCATCGTATTGCCGGTGATCGTCGCGTTGGTGGTGCCGCCGACGACGCTGTCGACGACGTAGATCCCTTCGAACAGGGCGACTTCCTGAATGGTGTTGTCGTCGACGAGGAGCGTCGCGGCGCTGGCACCTTCGTTTCGGAAACTGATGCCGCTGCCGAACTCGGATCCACTTCCCGTCGTGCCGAGGACACCGATCACGTTGTCGGTCACGGTGGCGCTCAACTCACCGGCATCGGCGGTGAGGTTTCCGTTCGTGAAGAAGTTCAGCGCGCTCGCCCGGATCGTGTGGATCGTGTTGCCGACACCATCGGCATCGGCACCGTCGCGGATGTCGATGTCGAGCATCGGACCCGCACCGGTACCGATGATGTCGAGCGTTCCGGAGATCGCGACGTTCATGCCCGTGAACGAACTGTCTTCGACGGTCAGCGTGCCGGTGTGGCCACGCCCGACGTTCAGTTGGAGCCCCGTTCCCTGCAGACCCCCGTTCGCACCCGACGCGATGCCGTTGCCGAACGTCGACGTCGACACCGACACGGCGGTCGTACCGGTGCCGCTCACCGAGAGTCGGAGGCCGCCGGCACCGACACCGTTCACGGTTTCGTCGAAGGTGCTGCCGTTGACGGTCAGCGTGAGGTTGCCTCCGGCCGCGGTGCCGCCGGCACCCGTGTTGTCGATGGCGAAGAGATCGCCGCCACTGTCGCGACTGCGAAGGTTGTCGAGGGAGACCGTGCCGGTCAGCCCTTGGAACTGGATGTTGTCTTCACCGCCCGCGTTGCCGAAGTTCTCGACGATCGTGTCGGAGATGACGAGGCCCGACACGCTCTTGCCGCTGATGCCCACCTGACTGACGTTGCCGTTCTCGTCGGCAGTCTCGGAGCCGATGATGCGGACGTTGGTGAGCGAGACATCGCTGACCGACTGGAGTTTCACACCTGCCGTGTAGGCGGCGATGTCGCCGCCGAACACCGACGAACCCGTCCCGCTGGTCGTTGCGACGTTCGTCAGGTCGAGGTTGTTCAGGTCGATCTGAGTCGCTGAGGTGATCTGGATTCCGTGCTGCAGAATGTTCTGGAACGTTCCGCCCGAACCGGCGGTCGTGCCGGTTCCCGTGATCGTCAGCCCGCCGGTGGTTCCCGTGTTCGTCAACTGGATACCGGTGGTTGCCGACTCGACGCTCACACTTCGGAACGTCACGTCACTCGCGCCGATCGCGGTGTTCGCGATGTTGATCGCCGTGCCGAACACCGCGGTGATCGTGTTGCCGGGGCCCTGGACGGTGACGGTGCCGCCGCCCGATGCCGTGAACGCCGTAGCGAGCGCGGTCTCGATGTCGAGCCCGCCGCGGGTGAAGTCGATGGTGTGCCCGGTGTTGTTGGTGAGGGTCACCGCCGGGTCGGTACCCGTGTCGAGGACCTTCGATGTTCCGGACAACGTGGTCGTACCCGCGCTGTTGCCCGAGATGTTGACACCGGTGCCCGTGTCATTGATCATTCCGCTGAAGGTGACCTGGCCCCCTGTTCGGCCGGTCACTTCGATCGCTCGTTGAGCGTTGTTGGTGATGCTCGCACCGATCGCGACGGTGCCGTTTCCACCGTCGATGTCGACGGCATTGCCACTCGACGTGGTGGATGTGCCAAACGCTCCGCCCACCGTGGTGAACGATCCGGAGTTGTTGATCAGCGCGACGTCCTCGGCGCCGCTGCCATTGGCGACCGGGCTCATGAAGACGATGGTGGCGGAGGAGTTCTGGACGCGGATGCCGGCGCCCGTGCTCGACGCGATGGTCGGGCTCCCGCCGGCGTACTGACCACCGGAACTCACGATGCCGTTGAGGTCGATCGCTGCGTACCCACCGGGCGACGCTGCCGACGATTGCGTGCCGAAATCGACGTCGTCGAGGTCACCGCTCGTGGTGACGCGGATGATGCCACCTGTGCCGGTGACATCGACGTTCGACACGTCGACGACGCCGACCGCCCCGCCCGACAGCGCGTGTCCACCAGGCGTGTTGCCGACGTCGAGTCCGCGAATCGTGTTGTCGGTCGCGAGGTTGATCGCATTGCCCGTCGACGGCGAGAGCACCGGCGCCGCGCCAGACGGAATCGCCAGGTCGCCGCTGCTCAGACCCGATGCTTCGCCGACCAGGATCTGCTCGGTTCCGAGATCGAATCCGTCGTCGGCGAGCGTGCCGGAGTGCACGAACACGGTGTCGCCGGTTCCGGTCGTGGCCGCGTTGAAGGCCCCGACCGTTTCGAAGGGACTCGACGAACGACCGTTGTTCGCGCCGCCGGTGATCGTGTTGTCGACGAACCAGATGGTGTCGCCGAGCGTGATCGTCACCGTCGCCGTGTCGGTGAGCGCTCCATCGCTCAGCGTGTAGTCGAACGAGTCGGTCGCGGCCGATTCGCCGACTTCGGAGACGTAGGTGAAGGTGCCATCGGAGTGCATGGTCACGGTGCCGCCACCGGTCGTGGTCGCGGAGGCCGAGCTGCCGCTCGGCACCGGCGTCGCGCCGACCGCGGTCACGGTCAACGTCGTCGCTGCATCGGGATCGCTGTCGTCGACGCCCTTCGTCAAGACGCCGTCGGCACCGTCGACGTCGGTGCCCGCTGTGCTCGTGCCGGCGTCGAGGAGCACGTTGACCGGCACGGAGTAGGCGTCGTCGACGGCGATGGGTGCGGTGTTGAAGCTGTTGGTGAACGTACAGGTGACCGACTCGCCCGGATCGAGGTTGATCGTGGCGGTCTGACCAGAGCTCGTGGAGGGGGTCGCCGACGCGCCGTCGGTGCAGGAGATGCCGGTGAAGTTGGCGGGAGACGGGTCACCCTGTGTCACGGTGAAGGTGCCGGGCAGCTGCTGCGTGAAGACCGCGGTGTTCGAGAGCGTGCCGTCGGCGTCGTCGTCGAGCGAGAACGCGCCGAGTGTGCCGGTGAACGTGATGTCTTGCGGGTCGTCGGGCACCGTGTCGGCGATGATGGTGATGGTGCCGCGCTCGGTGTTGCTGAACGTGCAGGCGACGGTTTCACCGGGGTCGAGGTTGATCGTCGCGATGCGCGTCGCCACCACACCGGTCGAGTCGGTTCCCGACCCGTCGGAGTCGCTGCACGTCAACAGGGTGAGGTCAGCACCCGGTGCCGGATCGGTTTCGGTGACCGTGTAGGTGCCCGGAACGACGTTGGTGAGCGTTTCGGTCTGGCCGTCGTCGAGCGTGAACGAGCCACTGCCCGGAACGTCGTCGGTGAACGCGAAACCGGTTCCACCGGCCGGGTCGCTGACCTTGCTGATCTGGATCGTGCCGCGCTTGGTGTTCGTGAACGTGCAGGTGACGTCTTCACCAGCTCCGACGACGAACGTGGCGACGCCGGTCGTCGTGATGCCGGTCGAGTCGCCGTCATCGCAGGTGAGGCTCGTCAGGTCCCAGCCGGCCAGCGCCGTCTGGGTGCTCGTGTACGTCCCCGGGATGAGGTTCGCCACCACGATCGAGGCGTTGTCGGCGATGGAGCCGGATGCGTCACCCGTGAACGCGAAGGACTGTGGATCGCCGTCGGGCAGCGTCTGCTGCACGACGGTGATCGAGCCGCGATCGGTGTTCGTGAAGTCGCACGACACGCTCTCACCGGGGTCGAGGTTGATCGTGGCGGTGCGTGTTGCGAGCACCGTCGTCGAGTCGACGCCGCTCGCGTCGGAGTCGTTGCACGTCAACCCGGTGAGGTCGAGCGCCGGGGTGGGGTCGTCTTCGACGACCGTGTAGGTGCCGGGTGCGACGTCGGTGAAGGTCTCGCTCTGGCCGTCGTCGAGGGTGAAGGTGTTCGGCGCGGCGATGTCGTCGGTGAACGTGAACCCGGTGGCGCCCGACGGGTCGCTCGCTGCGTTGATCGTGATCGACCCGCGCTTCGTGTTGATGAACGTGCACGTCACGGTCTCGCCCGCCTGTAGCTCGAACGTGGCGGTCGCCGTGCCGAGGTCCGCGCTCGAATCGCCGTCGTCACACCCGATGCCGGTCAGGTCCCAACCGGCGACCGCTGCGGCAGTCGTCGTGTAGGTGCCGGGCAGCACGCCGACGACCTCGATGGTGTCGCCGTCGCCGATCGTGCCGGCGACGTCGCCGCTGAAGTCGAACGTCTCCGCGTCACCGTCGGGCAGCGTCTGCGTAGCGACGACGATCGTGCCGCGTTCGGTGTTCGTGTAGGTGCACGTCACCGTCTCGTTCGGATCGAGGACGATCGTGGCCGTGCGCGTACCGGCGTCGGCCGAGCTCGCGGTGCCGGTGGCATCGGAGTCGATGCAGGTCAACCCGGTGAGGTCGAACGCCGGCGTCGGATCGTCTTCGGCAACCGTGTACGTGCCGACCGGGACGCGTGTGAATGTCTGCGTCTCGCCGTCGGCGAGGGTGAACGCGTTCGGCGCCTCGATGTCGTCGGTGAAGCCGAAGCCAGCGCCACCGGCGGGGGCGGTCGACGTGACGATCTCGATCACGCCGACTTCGACGACGGTCGAGGTGACCGATGCGGTGTTCAGCGCCTCGCCGGGATCGGCGGTCGCCGACGACACCTCGGCGTCGAACGTGATCGAACCCGAGACACCGAGGTCGACCGACACCTCGAGGGTGAACTGGGCGGTTGCTCCCGGATCGATGTCGCCGAGCGAGCACGTCGTCGACCCGGCAGGATCCTCGTCACACCCACTCGTCGCCACGAAGGTGACGCCGACCGGCAGTGTCGATTCGACCTCGACGTCGACCGCGGTGAGCGGGCCGTTGTTCTCGACGTCGATCGTGTACGTGAGGTTCTCGCCTGCGGCCGCCGGCTCGGCGTCGGCAGACGCTGAGATGGCGAGATCGGCAGTCGCCACGACGAAGCCGGTGACGTCGACGACGAGGTCGGTCGCGGCCGAGTTGTAGAGGCACACATCGCCGTTCGCGTCGAGGCTGGCGATGATCTCGTTGCCGCCGTTGACACCGGCGACGTGGTTGAGCGAGGCGGCGAGCGGTCGCGGCGAAACACATGGGTGGACCGTGATGAACCCGGTGCTCTCCGGTCGCACGGCGGTGACGTTGAGAATCGCGGCGAGCGCGTCAGCCGGAACCTCGGCCCGTTCCGCGACCGCGAGCGTGTACTCCGAATCGGCAGCGCGACGGCCGACGCCCTCGTGCAGGCCGTCGGAGGTCACCAGTCCGGCACGCGTTTCGAGCAGGCGCGTCGGCGGGACCGTCATCAGACTCGTACCGGCCGGCACGTAGCCGACGACGTCGATGACGACATCGATCGCCGTGTCGGTGTAGAAGCAGATGTCGCCCGAGTCGTCGAGCGCGGTCACGATCTCGTTGGCCCGGTCGACATCGGCGACGTAGTTGAGCGACGAAGCGAGCGGATTCGGGGGGAGGCACGGATGCACCGTGACGTAGCCGGTCTCCGACGGCTTCACGGCGATGACGTCGACGATCACGGCGTCGGCGTCGGCGGGTACACCACCACGACCGGCGACGGTCAGCGTGGTCGTGCTCTCGGCCACCGTTCGACCATCGGCAGCGAACTGTCCGTCGACGGTGGTTCCGTCGGAGCGGGTGTCGAGCAGGCGGGCCGGATCGAGCGGGACGATCCCGGACGATGCGGGAACCGAGCCCACCACATCGACGGCCAGGTGCGTGCCGGCCGAGGTGTAGATGCACACGCTGCCCGACGTGGAGAGCTTGGCGACCACTTCGTTGCCGAGCGACACACCGGTGGTGTAGTTCAGCGACGAGGTCACCGGACGCGGGGACGCACACGGGTGCACCGTGAGGAAGCCCTTGCCCTGGGGGGCGATCGCCGTGACATTGATGACGGCGCCGGATGCGTCGGCCGGGACACCGCCGCGCCCGGCGATGTCGACCTCGTAGTCCTGTCCCGGGGCGAGGCGGCCGTCGGCCTCGAACAGCCCGTCGACCGTGTCACCGGCGAGTCGCGTGTCGACCAAGCGGGCGGGTTCGAGCGGCACCAACGCCGTCTCCAATGCAGCCGAGGTGGCGTTCGCTGCACTCGTCGCGCTCGTCGGTGACGCCTCAGCGGGGCCGACCGTGGCAATGGCACCGGCGGCGGCGAGTGCGAACGCCAGCGCGACGCGCCCAAGGTTCGACCTGGAGTTGATTCGAGACATGGGTTCCTCCCGTGACGTCACAGCACGACACGTCACAGACGGTCGGAGAGCGCAACATAGCCCAGGCGATCGCCGCGCCACTGCTTCATCGATCGTCGACAGGGAGATTGACGAAATCTTGCATAACGGCAGGTCAGCTGCCATTTCTGGTCGATCTTCCGGCCTCGCGAGTCAGTCGGTGCGTTCGAAACGGCTCCAGCGGTGGATGCCGTAGTTCGAGTCCTCGTGATACGCCCGCACCAGGGTGACGGGATGCGTGAACCGTTCGTCGAACCGTGCCTGCAACGCTTCCTGCAATGTCGTCTCCCCGACCTGCTGCCACGAATCGAGCGACTCCCATACGAACGTCAGCGTGATGCGGCCCGGGTGTGCGTCGTCGAGCCACACCTCCTTCGACAGGAACGGGATGTGGTCGGCGCCGTCGATGAAGGCTTCGCCCAGCGTCCACACCTCGTGGTCGACGGTCAGGAACTCGGCGACGTGTTCGGGAGCCACGTCGAACACGAGCACCTCGACCGGCAGTCGCTCGTCCGACGTGTACCTGAAGCCATCACTCACCCTCCGCACCGTACCCAGCCCCCCGCACCAACCTGGTTACATCGCTCCGGGAGCAACGTAACCAGGTCGAGGGTCAGCGGGCGGCGACGGTGAGGTTGCGGAGCTGGCGGAGCGCCACCGACAACGTGGTCAGATCGAAGCTCTCAGCCCGACGAATCTCCTGGTGCATCGCACCAACATGGTTACATCGCTCCGGGAGCAACGTCATCAACTTCGGGTCAACATGGTTACATCGCTCCGGGAGCAACGTAACCAGGTCGGGGGGTCAGCGGGCGGCGACGGTGAGGTTGCGGAGTTGGCGGAGCGCGACCGACAACGTGGTCAGATCGAAGCTCTCGGCTCGACGAATCTCCTGGTGCATCGCGATCGTGCGACCCACCGCACGTTCGTGCGCAGCAATCCACTCCTCAGGCGAACCTTCGGCCGAACGCATCACACTGCGCGTCAGCTCGGCGATGACGTTCATCAGGTCGTCGCGCATCGACGAGCGAGCCTGCGTCTGCCAGCGATCGGACCGCGGCAGCGCACCGATGCCCTCCCACATCCAGCCGATGTCGAAGGCTTCGAACACTGCGCCGTAGGTGCGGGCCGCGTCGGCGACCGCGCATCCTTCGCCGTCAGCGAGATGCACCATGTCGAAGCCGGTGTGCATCCACGGCCAGCGCGCTGCTCGCGCCGCCAACGACTCGGGAACCCCTGCCGCGATCCGTTCGTCACGCAGTTCGCCGATCGCCACCGCCACGCGGCCACCCATTGCCGACTCCAGCGTGGCGAGCAGTTCGTCGATGCCCGGCGTGAACGTGTCGATCGCCGCCTCGATGTCCATCGGCGGTGGAAGGTGACGCAGCAGCCAGGTGGCGCCGCGCTCGGCCATGCGCCGCGCTTCGAGGAACAGGTCGATCTGCGTGTCGAGCGACACCGAGCTGCCGAGGGCGTCGATCTCGCGCCAGCGCTCACCGAACCCGAAGATGTTGCGCGCCGCCAAGAACGCCCGCGCGACGTCGGACACCGAGGCGCCCGAGTCCTCGGTCATCCGATGGTCGAACGAGATACCGCTGAGGTTGACCATGTTGTTGACCAGACCGGTGGCCACGATCTCTCGACGCAGCCGATGCTTGCGCAACGCGTCCGGGAACCGCTCGCGCAGCGCGGTCGGGAAGTAGGCGAGCAGGTCGGCTTCGAGCACCGGTGAGTCGGGCAGGTCCGATTCGAGGATCTCGGCGATGTCGAGGTTCTTGGTGTAGGCGATCATCACCGCGAACTCGGGCGCACGCAGGCCGCTTCCCGCCGCCTGCCGTTCGGCGATCTGCTTGTCGGTCGGCAAGAACTCCAACGACCGGTCGATGACCCCTTCGGCTTCGAGCGTCTCGAGGTATCGGGCGTGCACGTTGACCATCGGCAGCGCCTGTCGTCGAGCGATCATCAGCGCGAGCGTCTGGTCGCGGTTGTCGTCGAGGACGAGTTCGGCGACCTCGTCGGTCATCTCGACGAGCAGGTCGTTGCGCTGCTTCATCGTCAACTCGCCGTCACGGACGAGTTGGTCGAGCACGATCTTGATGTTGACCTCGTGGTCGCTGCAGTCGACGCCGGCGGAGTTGTCGATCGCGTCGGCATAGATCAGGCCGTTGCCGATGGCGTATTCGACGCGGGCGAGTTGCGTGAGCCCGAGGTTGCCGCCTTCGCCGACGATCCGGCAGCGAAGCTCGGTGGCGTCGATCCTGACCGAGTCGTTCGAGCGATCACCGACGTCTTCGTGCGACTCGGTGCTCGCTTTGACGTACGTGCCGATCCCGCCGTTCCACAGCAGGTCGACCGGCGCTCGGAGGATCTCGGAGATCAACTCGTCGGGGCGCAGCGACTCGATGCTCGGGTCGATCGCGAGCGCGGTGCGTACTTCGTCGGTGAATGCAATCGCCTTCGCCGAGCGCGGGTGGACGCCACCGCCGGCCGAGATCAACGTCTCGTCGTAGTCGTCCCAGCTCGACCGCGGCAGTTCGAAGAGTCGCTTGCGTTCGGCGAACGATGTCGCCGGGTCGGGGTTCGGGTCGAGGAACACGTGGCGGTGATCGAACGCCGCGAGCAGCCGGAGGTGTTGCGACAGCAGCATCCCGTTGCCGAACACGTCGCCCGACATGTCACCGATGCCCACCACGGTGAGTTCGTCGACGGCGATGTCCTTGCCGATGACTCGGGCGTGGCGACGCACGCTCTCCCACGCGCCGCGCGCAGTGATCCCCATCGCCTTGTGGTCGTAGCCGACGCTGCCACCGGACGCGAACGCGTCGCCGAGCCAGAAGCCGGCCTCGATCGCCAACTCGTTCGCGATGTCGCTGAACGACGCCGTGCCCTTGTCGGCGGCCACGACCAGATACGGATCGTCGTCGTCGTAGATCACACAGTCGGGCGGGTGCACCACCTTGTTGTCGACGAGGTTGTCGGTGACGTCGAGCAGCGAACGGATGAAGCGGCGATAGCGGTCGATGCCTTCGGCGCGCACGGCATCACGGTCGGCGCTCGACGCCTCGCTCTGCTTGATGACGAACCCACCCTTTGCGCCGACCGGCACGATCACGGCGTTCTTGACCATCTGTGCTTTGACCAGACCGAGCACTTCGGTTCGGAAGTCTTCGGGTCGGTCGCTCCATCGCAGGCCACCGCGGGCGACGCGACCGCCGCGGAGGTGCACGCCCTCGACCTTCGGCGAACACACGAAGATCTCGAACATCGGTCGCGGTTCGGGAAGGAACGGGACCTTGAGCGGGTTGAGCTTGACCGCGATCTCGTCGGCGAACGCGCCGTCGTCGCGCGGGCGGAACGCGTTGGTGCGCAGCGTGGCGTCGATCAGGGTCAAGATCGCACGGCAGATGCGATCGTCGTCGAGCGACGGGATCTCGTCGAGCATCGCCAACGCTTCGGAACGCATCTCGTCGGCGCGATCGAGGCGGACGATGGCCCCGTCGTCGATCGACGGATCGAAACGAACGTCGAACATGCGGGCCAGGAGCGCGGTGAGCGCCGGATGGCGCACCAGCGCCTGCTCGACGTACGAGCGGCTGAAGGGAAAGCCGGCCTGATGGAGATAGCGCGCGTAGGTGCGCACGACCGCGACCTGCCGACGGGTGAGGCCAGCCGCCACGATCAGCCGGTTGAGTCCGTCGGCTTCGATCGAGCCGTCGACGAGCCCGGCGAACGCGGCTCTGACCTCGGCCTGCTGTTCGTCGTCGCGCCGCCGATCGAACGTCGAGGTCCCCTCGACCCGAACGCCGATGTCGTACAGGTGCACCGGCGCATCGGGGCACTCGAAGACGTAGGGGCGCTCGTCGATGGCGTGCAGCCCGAGATGATCGAGCAGAGGCACCAGTTCGGCGATGGTCGAGGCCGACCCGCGGCGGAACACCCGGAAACGCCAGTGGCCCACCGGTGCGTCGACCGCTCGGCCGAGCGACGTCGTGAGCGAGGCTGCCGAATCGGGCTCCACGTCGACGAGCGCGGCCACCGCGATCAGGTCGCCGGCGGAGTCTTCGGGTTCGACTCGAGCGCGATAGTCGGAGGGGATGGCACCCGACACCTGGGCGAACACCGTCCGGCCGACCGCGTCGCCGAGCCGGTTTCGGATCGCCGCTTCGGCGCGCTCGTCCCAGGTCGACGACACCGCGTCGACCGCGGCGGCGAGGCGTTCGAGGTCGACGGCGTCGTTGGCTCGGACCGTCATCGTGATCCGGGCCAGCGAGCTGGCGCCGAGCAGCGTGTGGAGGTCTCGCGACTCGCTGCCGTACTCGTCTTCGACGAGCGTGCGGATGCGGTCGTCGAGGCCCGATTCGAAGCGCGCTCTCGGGACGTAGACGAACACGGTCGTCCACGGTCCGACGGGTTCGGCGACGTCGAACACGCGCACGATGCGCCGTTCCTGCAGTCCGACGATGTCGATCACCAGACCGGCGAGCGCCCGCGAGTCGAGTTCGAACACGAGATCGCGCGGCAGCGTCTCGACGACGTGTTTGATGGCGCGACCGGTGTGGCTGACCTCCGACGCGCCAGCGAGCGCGAGGACGTCGTTGGCTCGGTCGGACACCTTCGGGATCGCGAAGACACTCTCTCGGTACGCACCGCTGCCGAGCAGACCGATGAACCGGTGCTCGACCGTTCCGCCGTCGGCCGGGGGACGCACGGCGATGCACGTCATCCGCGCTGCTCGATGGATCGTCGACACCTGTTCGGACCGAGCGATCACCGTCTCGTCGTCACCCGGCTTCGACGGTGGCGAGGCGATCGAGGCGTCGAGTCGGGCGTCGGGGCGATACTCGCCGAGTTCGGAGCCGGCTCGCAGCGTGAGCACGGGGGTGCCGTCGTCGGTGAGTGCTCGATCGTACGACGCAGCGCCGAGCAGGACGAAGTGTTGCTCACCGAGCCAGGCGAGCAGCGGGTCGCCGTTGGTGACCGAGAGCAGCCGGTCGCGCATGTCGTCGAAGTCGTCGACGACGCGGAGCACCTCGGAGATGGCAGCGGCCACATCGTGTTCGAGTTCGCTCTCGAGGCCGGGAGCGCATCGGTCGAGTTCGATCAGCGTCCACGCTTCGTACACCGACATGGCACCGTCGGACCTGGCACCGTCGGACCCGGCAGCGCTCGAACGAGCGGTGTCGTCGGTGGTGGACCCCGTGGCGGCGTCGGGCGATGTGGTGTCGCCGTCGTCGAAGCCGATCATCTCGTTGTTCGAGTCGCGCTCGATCGACAGCAACGGATGCACGAGGAGGTGAATGCCGAGGCCGTGGCGGTCGAGCACCATGCGCACGGTGTCGACGAGGAACGGGATGTCGTCGGTGACGAACATGAGCACCGAACGCTCGGTGCGCCAGCCGTCGCGTTCGGCCTGCGGCGACAACACTCGGACGAGGACCTCGCCCGGCGCGCGGACACGGCCGAGGGTGAGATGGGTGACCGCCGCCGCGTACGCCTCGTCGAGGCGACGATCGTCGGCGTCTTCGTCGGGAAGTTCGCGGTAGTAGCGGACGAGGAAGTCGGCCAGGACCTGATCGTCGGGCCGCCGCTTCTGCGCCATCTCGGCGAGGGCCGCGAGCGTCTCGGCCACCTCGGTGTGTGCGTTCACGTTTCCTCCAGCCGACCGGGCGTCGTTGCCGCGATCTCCCGTCGGCGACAGTAACGCGACGTGCTCACGCGCGGTCGACGAATCGGCAGGATGTGCGTGGTTCCACTGGAGGCATCAGTCGTCGAGGATGCTCATGGCGCGGAGGCGGGCGCGCGCCGCGGCGTCGCGGAAGCGGTCGGCGCCTGCGGCGTCGCCCATCACGTCGGCCATCTCGGCCAAGCCGTCGAGACGATCGGCGGCGTCGGTCAGGCCGAGCAGGTCGGCGGAGGCGTCGGGGCCACCACCCGACGGCTCACTCACCGGACGCTGGCGACTCGAACGTCGGGCCGTCGAACGAGTCGATGGTGGTGAACTCCGAGACCTCGGCGCGACGAAGCTTGGTGAGCTGTTTGACCGGGACGCCGAGCGGAACCATGGCGGCAACGGCGTGGTGCGACGGGATCCCGAGCACCTTCTGGACCTCCGGCTCCTGGCCGGCGAGGTAGGTGGTGAGCACCCCGCCGAGTCCTTCGTTGCGCGCCGAGAGCAGGATGTTCCAGACGAAGGGATAGATCGAGGCGCCGCTGATCACGCCCACTCGGTCGAGTTCCTTGTCGAACGAGGCGACGAGGCTGAGGTCGACCGTGATCACGAGGACGACGGGCGCGTCGACCATCTTGTCGAGACCGGGGAACGAGTGGCCGGCCGCGGCGGCCTCGGCCGGGTCGACCGAGCTGGGTGTGATCGAGTTCCACGGCGACTCACCGGCCATGGTCTGGGCCGCGTAGATCGAGGTCGTCGGTTCGATCAGCGGAATCAGGCGGCGCCGCGTCTCTTTGTCGTCGAGCACGATGACGTGCCAGCCCTGTCGGTTGCCACCGTTGGGTGCGAAGCGCGCGTTGTCGAGGATCCGGTGCACCGTCTCGTGCGACACCGGCTCGTCGGTCCAGTCCCGACAAGCGAACGTGGTGCGCATGACGTCGTAGAGATCCATGCCGCGACCGTAGCGACTCACCGGCCGACACCAGGCTCGGCGTCGTAGGCTCGATCCGTGCCAGAGACGCCGACGAGTACATCCGCGAGCGACCCGCTGAGCGACTCGGCCGACCCGTCGAGCACGCCTCGGCTCGCCGTCATCGTCGGCGGCGTGATGCTGTTCGTGCTCGGTGCGACGATCGGGCTGCTCGGCGGACTGGTGCTCGCCGACGACACGGCCGAGACCCCGTCGGCGAGCGATGCCATCGACTGCGACGAGGCGACCGACATCGTCGAGGCCGCCATCACGGAGATCGGTGTCCTCGAGACGTCACCGACCCAGGACGCAGGGTTCTTCGCGGCGCTCATCGTCGAGCAACGGAAGGTGACGTTCACCATGGACGCAGCGCCCGACTGCTTCACGCTCGCCGACCGGGCCGGGGCGAACGGACTGCTCGCCGGGATCCACGCACTCTTCGACGCGTCGACCTCGGATGTCTCCGCGCCGTCGACGGGAGGCGACGAATGACCGCCGACGCGCCGACGCCATCGCCCGCGAATCCGTCGCGCGCAGCTGCGGCGCCCTCGCCAGAGCGACGTCGCTGGCTCGGCATCGTCGCCGGTGGCGCACTGGTGGCGGGAGGGGCACTCGTGCTCGTCGACCCGGGCGGCGGCTCCGAACCGAGTCCGGTCAGCACACCCATCACCGGCCGGTCGATCACCACCGACGACGCGAGCTCCGAGCCGGACGCCAGCTCCGACCGCGACGCGCGCGACGACGCCGACGACCTGTTCTCCGAACTCGACAACGGTCGCGGCCTCCCCGATCCCGACGTCGGCCCGTTGCCCACGGCGAGCACCCCGCCGAAGACCGCCGTCGACTCCGGCCTCAACGACTCCGACTCCGACGCCCTCTCGGACTCGGGATCAGGATCCGCCTCCGGCTCCGCCGAACCGGCGGGCGACTCGACCAACGCCGAGGTGAACGGTGGCTCCGACGACGACGCAGGTGCTGCCTCCGAGACTCCGGACAGCGATGAGGCAGTCGTGTCGACCGAGCCCGAGCGTGCAACCACCACATCGTCGATCCCCGATGGCGAGCCACCGGTGCGCGGAAGCGATCAGGACGATCCGACCGGAACCGCCACGCTCCCCGACGAGCCGCTCGCCACCCTGCCCGGCGAGGGCGGCGACGACGACCGCGACGGCTGAGACGCCACACACGTCGGAGGCGATGCTGCTCCAATCCGACGTGCTCGGGGGCGACGTCGAAGCTCACTGTCAGTACGTCTGAGAGTCGCCGTCACGAATGTGGACCGAGCTTCGGTGAGAACCCCGAATCACACCAGCCAGTCGTGTACGTTCGAGTCGTTCAAACACGCGGGAGAATCGTTCATGAGTAAGCGGAAAACAGCAATCGTCACCGGATCGGTCGCCGCCACGGTCGGCCTGGGGCTGACCGGCGTCGGGGTCTTCGCCGACGAGGTGATCGCTGACGACACGGTGCTGAAAGGGTCGCTGTGCGTCGGCATCGACTGTCAGAACAACGAGAGCTTCGGGTACGACACGATCCGCCTGAAGGAGAACAACCTCCGAATTCGTTTCGTCGACACCTCGAACAGCGGATCCTTCCCGACCAACGACTGGCAGATCACGGTCAACGACTCGACCAACGGCGGTCTCAACAAGTTCTCGATCGACGATCTCGACGGTGGCAGCACCCCGTTCACGATCGAAGCGGGCGCCGGCACCGACTCGTTGCGAGTCGACGACGCGGGCCGCGTCGGTCTCGGCACGGCGAACCCCGCCACGCAAGCGCACGTCGTCGACGGCAACTCGCCGACGCTGCGCCTCGACCAGGACGGGTCACAGGGATTCCAGCCGCAGGCCTGGGATCTCGGAAGCAACGAGACCAACTTCTTCGTGCGCGACGCCACGACCGGCGGCACGCTGCCCTTCAAGATCCAGCCCGGAGCACCGACCGACGCACTCGTCGTCGAATCCTCCGGCACCGTGAGCCTCGGCGACGGCAGCCTCGTCCTGCGTGACGACGTCTCGGGCATCGACTGGAATCTCGAAGCGACCAGCACTGGCGGGTTCACGCTCAGCCGCGACGACGGCGGCACGGTCACCACCACGCTGACCATCCTCCCGTCGGGCGACGTGGAGATCACCGGCGACGTGAGCGTCGACGGCAGCATCTCGTGCACCGCCGGCAACACCATCAACGGCGACGCCTGCAGCTGACGAACCCGATCCCCCGGACCACGCCCGAGAACACCACTCCCGCGGCCAACACGCCCGCGACGCGGTAGCGGGCTGAGACTCGATCCGGCTTGTTTCCTTCGGACCGGGTCCAGGGGAAACAAGCCGACCGCTCGCCCGGCGTCGTCCGCCGACTCGATCGCTGATCTCAGCTGACGCGGAGGCGACGACTGCGGGAGGCGACGAACAGGCCGAGTCCGATGAGCAGGACGCCCAGCGCCGGACGGGTGAGACCCAGGCCTCCGCCGGTTGCGGGGAGTTCGACCGACACGACCGACACCACGAAGGTGGTGGTGGAGGTGTTGCCGGCGTCGTCGGTTGCCGTGCACGTGACCGTGGTGTCACCGATCGGGAACGCCGAACCGGAGGGCGGCACACACTCGACCGATGCCGCACCCGCCACATCGCTGCCGGCCGGCAGGTCGTACGTGACGACCACCGTGCCACCGGCACCAGCGGCTGTGGCCTGCACGTCGGGCACTTCGGCGATCGTCGGGGCCTCTTCGTCGGTGACCGTCACGTCGAAGCTCGCGACCGAGTCGTTGCCGAGCTCGTCGGACGCCGTGCACGTGACCGTGGTGGTGCCGACCGAGAAGAACGATCCCGACACCGGATCACACGTCACCGCAACGTCCAGAGCAGCGACACTCAGAGCAGCAACATCGAGAGCGGTGACATCCAGATCAGCAACATCCAGCGATGCGTCGAGCGTCGAGCCCGACGGTCCGTCGGTGGCGGTGACCACGAACGTGACGTCGGCACCGGCCTTGCCGGGATCGTTGGCGACGACGAGTGGGGAATCGGGCGTGACGATCGTCGGGCCGACGAAGTCGTAGCTCACCGACGAGTCGACCGAGACGGAGTCGACGTTCGTGCCCCCGGCCGCAGTGGCGGCCGCCCCGGCCGGGACCGATGCCGACACCGTTCCTTCTCCGGCGAGCCCCGTGACGGTGGCGACGTACGCCGCACCCGACCCGGAGACGGCGACCGAGGCCCCGCCCGCTCCGCTCACGACCACGTCGGACGCATCGAATCCGGTCACCGGTTCGGAGAACACGACGTCGAACGCCACACCGTCGGTCGCGGTCGGATCGCTCTGGCCAGCGGCCTGCTCGACGGTCACCGACGCCAACGAGGTGTCGTAGGTGATCTGGTTGTCGGTCGAGGTCGAGGCCGCCGACGGGTTACCGGTCGGGTCGGTCACGGCGGCCGAGACGATCGATGCCGTGACCGTGCCGTCGTTGGCAGTGCCCGACACCGAGACCGTGTAGGCCGAACCCGAACCGCTGACCACCGCGGTGGTGGCACCGGCGGTTCCGCCGATCACCACGTCGGTTCCCGTGAAGCCGGTGACCGGCTCGGAGAACACGACGTCGAACACGAACGGCTCGACGTTGACCGGGTCACGCTGCGACGCCGCCTGGTCGATGGTGACCGTCGGGCTGGTCGCGTCGTACGTGACGGTGTTGTCGCCCGAGGTGGATGCTGTGGACGGGTTGCCGAGCGAGTCGGCGACCGCTCCGGCTCGCACGGTGGGGATGATCGTTCCGTCACCGGTGGCGCCGCTCACCGTGACGGTGAAGTCGGTTCCCGGGCTCGTGCCGGCCACCGCAACGGTTGCCGCGCCCGCGGTGCCGCCGACCGTGACATCGGCATCGGTGAAGCCACTCACGGGTTCGGAGAACTCGACGTCGAAGACGAAACCGTCGACGTTCGTCGGATCGGCTTGCGCGGTGGCCTGCTCGATCGTGACCGTCGGGCCGGTCGCGTCGTACGTGACGCTGTTGTCGGTCGACGTCGAGGCGTCCGACGTGTTGCCGGCGTCGTCGGCGACGGCTCCAGCGCCGATCGACGCCACCACGGTGCCGTCGGACGTGGCGCCGCTCACCGTGACGGTGAAGTCGGTTCCGGGGCTCGTGCCGGCCACCGCAACGGTTGCCGCGCCGGCGGTGCCGCCAACCGTGACGTCGGTGCCGGTGAATCCACTCACGGGTTCGGAGAACTCGACGTCGAAGACGAAACTGTCGATGTTCGTCGGATCGGCTTGTGCGGTGGCCTGTTCGATCGTGACGGTGGGCGCGTCGCCGTCGAAATCGATGACGTTGTCGGTGGACGTCGACGGGCTGTTCGTCGCGTTGACCGGCGAGTCGGCCCGAACGCGTCCGCCGTCGATGTCGGCGATCACGGTTCCGGCGGTCGACATGCCACTCACCGCCACCGAGTACGTCGTTCCACTGCCGGAGACGACCGCCGTCGTCGGCAGGGCGGTGCCCGACAACTCGACGTCATCACCGCTGAAATCCGTGACCGAACCGGAGAACACGACGTCGAAGAAGACGGGCTCGACGTTGCTGAGGTCGGCCTGGCCCGACGCCTGGTCGATCGTGACGGTCACGTCGCCGGGGTCGGCGACCACGAAGTCGGCGGTCGCCACGTTGCCGGTCGTCGGGAAGCCACCGACCGAGGCATCGGGAGCCGACGTGACGATGGACGAACGGCCCGATGCCACCGCCGGCGGGATCTGCAGGGTGACCGAGAAGCTGCACGAAGCGCCACCGGCCAGGCTCGCTCCGCTGACCACGATCTCCGACGAGCCGCTGACGTTCGAACCGGCGCCACAGGGATTGACGAGCGGCAGCCCGCTGGCCACCATGCCGGCGAGTGCCTCATCGAGATCTGCGGTGAACTCGATCGACGACATCACGTCGCTCGCGTTCGGGTTCTCGATGGTGAACTCGAGCGTGGCGGTGTCCCCGGCGAGCACCGGATCGTCGGTCACCTCGGCGGAGAGCAGCACGGGAAGCGGCCGCTCGACGACCAGGACGTCGGACATCGGAGCGAGCGTGGCGGTCGTTCCGTCAACGGTCGCCGTCACCGAACTCGTCGTGTTGGTGTACGAGCCGGAGGCGACGGAAGCGGGAATGGCGACGTCGACGTCGAACGTGCACGACTCGCCGGCGAGGAGGTTGCCGCCGACGAAGATGAGGAAGTTGGTTCCGGTGATCTGGGAGCCGGCGCCGCACACATCGGGTTGAGGGGCCGTCGTCGCGGCGATCCCCGGAGCCATCAACCCGAGGTTGTCGGTGAAGAAGATGTCGGTCGCATCCGAGGATCCGAGGTTCTCGATGGTGAACCGCAGCGTGGCGGAACCGCCGGTGGTGACCGGGTCGTCGATGAAGGACTTGGTCGCGACGAGTTCGTACACCTCGAGCTCGTCGGTCGCCGGTGCGCCGGTGGTGATGACGCCGCCGACGTCGGCCATGACCGCGCTCGTCGTGCTGACGAACGCGCCACTCGATGCTCCGGCCGGAACCTGCGCGTCGACCGTGAACGTGCACGCCGTGCCTGGCGCCAGATTCGCGCCGGTCACCGTGAGCACCGACGTGCCGGTCACCTGCGAGCCGGTGCCGCAGACGTCGTTCAGTGGGAGTCCGGTGGCAGCGAGTCCGGCGAGCGCTGCATCGAGGTCGTCGGTGAACGAGATGGCGGTCACCGCGCCTTCCGCCGAGAGGTCTTCGTCGGGTGCCGCTCCGGTGCTGGCCAACGAGTACTCGATGGTGACGGAGTCGCCGGGCAGATGCGGGCCGGTGGAGAACGATTTGCGAAGGCTGGGTGCCGCGATCGTGTGCAGGTCGTCGGACGCTTCACGTGACGAGAGGACCGAGCCGGCGACGGTGGCCGTGAGCCGGGACGTCGAGCTCGGCCAGATGCCGCTCGGGGCGTCGTCGGACACGTCGATCAGCACGTCGAACGTGCACGATGCACCGGCGGCGAGGACACCGTTCAGGAGTTGGACGTGAGGAGTACCAGCGTTGACCGTCGAGTACATCAACGAGCCGCTGCCACACGGATCGCTCGGGATCAGCGGGGACATCGTGTCGGCGAACATGTCGAACGGATGGATGAACGCGATGTCGGTGGCCGCAGCGTCGGTGCGGTCGTTGGCGATCGTGTAGCGGAGCGTGACCTGGCTTCCGGCACCCACGGGTTCTTCGACGAAGTCGAACGTCAGACTCGGCGCCCGACCCACCGACAAGAGATCGCTGGCCGCCGAGAACGAACCGGCGTCGGAGGTGATGGCGCTCGTCGCGATGACGTGATCGCCGACAGCTCCGGCGGGGACCGCTACCTCGATGTCGAACTCGCAGCGCTCACCAGCGGCAACCGCCGCTCCCGACACGGTGACGACCGACGTGCCGCTCACCTGAGAACCAGGACCACACGGGTCGCTGATCGGCAGCCCGGTGGCGACGAGCCCCGAGAGTGCGGCGTCGAGATCGACGGTGAAGCCGACTGCACCGACGTCGGTCGAGCGTGACCGGTTCAGCACGCTGTATCGAACGGTCGCGGTCCCGCTCTCCTCGGCCGGATCGTCGAGGACGTCTTGGACGACGATCAGGTCGTCGCCCACCACCGTGAGCGGCGCCACCGCGAAACCCGACGATCCACCCGACGCCGAGTACTCCGACCCGATCACGTCGTGAACCCCGACGGCGTTCGCGACGACGTCGACCGACACCGAGCACGAACTGCCCGCAGTCACCAACGACGTGCCGGTCTCCACCGTCGACGTACCCGGTGCGGTGGTGACCACGCCGCAACTGGTCACCACCCGCTCCGGATCAGCGACGACGATGCCAGGCGGCAGGCGATCGAGAAACGGGAAGGCTGACGAGAAGGACGACGAGGCGCTGTTGTCGACCGTGAACGTCATCGTCGAGCGTTCACCGAACGCGACGGTGGACGGAGAGAAGCTGCGCCCCACGCCCGGTCGGTTCGTGGCGACGGTGAGGGTGCTCGTGGTGGGCCCGGCGTTGCCTTCGGTCGACGTCAGATCGCTGGTGGTGTTGGTGGCGGCTCCCGGCGTCGACGACGTGACGAAGACGCTGATGGTGCACCGCTGACCGCCACCGATGACGCCGTCGGTCAGCGAGATGGCGGCACCGCCGGCGGGAGCATCGACGATTCCGCCGCAGGTGTTCTCCACATCGGGGGACGAGGCGACCGTGACACCGGCGGGCAGGTTGTCGACGAAGCTCAGCGACCCGACCGGCGTCGATTGGAAGGAGTTGTCGATCGTGAACACCAGGCGGGTGGCCGAACCCACTCCGATGGTCGACGGGGAGTGATACTGCGCGAACGTCGGCGGCGCGGCGATCGACACCGACGGCGTGTCGGTCACGACGACGAGCAGCATCAGGCACAGGGCCGCGCCCAAGCGTTTCACACGTTCACCGATACCCACCACTGCCATGTCTTTCCCTCCACGCCGACTCGCCCCGGTCTACGGAGCGCACGTCACCGTACACAAAGGAGGTGCTCGCGGCGTGGAACCCCTCGCAGATCGGAAGTCACTTTCACGGAAGGGGCTCTACGAACCATTCGTGCTGGTCAGCCGCCCGATCCCGACGTCCCGAGCGGCCTTCATCGAGCTCGATGATCACCGCGTTCGGCAGCACTCCGCCTACTCGACTCCGAGCTCCGATTTGCCGATCCAATCGCGGCAGAGTTCGACCGAGTACGCCATGAGCCCGCCGGCCTGCGCGTCGCGGAAGTGGCGTTGGATCGACGAGGTGCGCAGGTAGCCGGAGGCGCCACCGATGCGCACGCCGAGCTCGGCGACCGACTTGGCGACCTGGTTGGCGAGCAGCTTCGCGTCGATCGCGGCGCTCATCGCCTCGGGTGAGCGCTGATCGGCGAGCCACATGGTGCGCGCTGCCAGTCCCTCCGCCGAGCGAATCGAGACTGCGGCTTCGGCCACGTCGAACTGCACCCACTGCATGTGCGAGAGCGGGGCATCGATCGACGGGATCACGCGTTGCTGCGCATGCGAGACCAGCGCGTCGTACGCCGCTCGCGCGATGCCGAGCGACAGCCACGGCAGGCCGAGACCGATCAGGTTCTGATCACCCGGCTCGGGGGCGCGGCAGCGGCGCTCGGTGCGCAGCAGCGACCCTTCGAACGAGAGCAGCTGCGAGCGCGTCGCCCGCATGCCCATCGTGTCCCAGATCGGAATCGGGGTGACGGTCTCGTCGGCTTCGGTTCCGAAGAACGACGGCGCCCCGTCGACCAAGGCGTTGACGAGCAGGTGGTCGGCGATCTCACAACCCGACACGAAGCGCTTGGCGCCGTCGAGCACCCAGCCGCCGTCGGTCGGTTCGGCGCTCTGCAACGGAACGAGGAACAGGTTGCCCGACGTCGGTTCCGACAGTGCGTTGGCGAAGCGCTTGCCGCCGAGCCACTCGTTCGCGTAGAACTCGGCCACGGGTTGGGGGCTGAGGCTCGTGAGCGTGGTGGCGGCGCCGGCGTGCATCAACCAGATGCATCCCGTCGCCGGGCACGCCTTCGTGATCTCGGCGAGTACCGGGCCGAACGTTCGATACGACATGCCGCCTCCCCCGAACTCCTTGCCGAGTGGTGCGGTGTCGAGCCCCGACTCCTGGATGGCGCGCAGGTTGTCGAGCGGGAGTTCGGCTCGTTCGTCGAGCTCGGCAGCGGTGGCTGCGAACGACGGCGCGAGCTCGCGGGCGATGTCGAGCCACTTCATCTCGTCGGCCGGCGGCCCGTAGGGGTCGACTGCGGTCGCTGTCGTTGCGCCGGTGTCGGTCTCGATGGCGGTCATGAGGTTGCTCCTTCGATGTGTTCGGTGGTGAACGCTGCAAGGCGCGTTCGGAGGTCGGCTTTGGTCGCGTGGTCACAGAACGCCGCGTCGATGGCGGTCGCGGTCGCCGCGGCGGTGTCGGTGAGGTCCCATCCCGCGGCATCGGCGACCAGTGCGAACTCGCCGTTGAGATCGCATTGCATCGGCGCCGGGTCGTCGGTGTTGATCGTGCAGTTCACCCCGGCGGCCAGGAGTTCGAGGATCGGGTGGTGGTGGACGTCGGGGTACATCCGCCGACAGTTGGACGTGACACACACGTTGAGCGGCTGCCCCTCGTCGACGAGCCGAGCGACGAGTTCGGGGTCTTCGACGGCGCGAATGCCGTGGTCGAGTCGGTCGACACCGAGCAGGTCGAGCGCGTCGCGAACCCCATCGGCGCCCGACGACTCACCGGCGTGCGCGGTGAGTCCGAGGCCGGCGTCCTTGGCGATCCGGTAGGCCGCCGCGAATCGTGGCGCCGTTCGCCCGGCGACGGCTTCGTCGCCGTCGATGGAGAGTCCGACGACGCGATGCGGCTGATGTTCGGCGAGGTGGTTGGCGAGATCGACCGCCTCGGCCTCGCTCTGTTGACGGAGGATGGAGGGCAGGATGCGGCAGTCGGCGAGTCCGTCGGCTTGTGCTCGGTCGAATCCGGCGGCAACGCCTGCGAGCAGATCGTCGAGCGACAGGGCGCCCCAGTGCGTGGGGTTGATGATCACCTCGGCGTACATGGTGTTGTCGCGGGCCGCCCGCGCGGCGAAGTCGTAGGCCAACTCGCCCGCCAGATCGGGGGAGGTGACGAGACGTCCGGTCCAGTCGAGGAACGCGAGGAAGTCCGACAGGTCGGTGGTCTCGAAGATTCGGTCGAGGGGGCGCGGCAACTCCTTGCCGGCCAGGTCGGCGAGCTGCGCGATGCGTGTGGGCTCGAGCGTGCCTTCGAGGTGAACGTGGAGTTCGACCTTCGGCAGGAGCGCGATCATCTCGTCGGAGACGGCGGAGTCGTTGGTGGTCGAGGTCATTGCGGTGTGTCCGTTTCGTGGGCGTGTTCGTGGGCGTGTCCGTGGGCGTGATGGAGTCCGGTCTGTACGCAGCGGCAGTCGGGCGGGCCGTCGAAGTCTTCGAGGACGAGGCCGACCGCCTCCTGGCGAGTCACGTCGATGAGCCCGAGTTCGGTGAGGCCGTAGTCGGGCACACCGGGCAGTCCGACGAACGCGAGGATCATGAACGGTGCGTGGATCGGGCAGCCGATCGCCCGCGCCGCAGCGTTGACCTCCCGGCTCTGCTCCAGCACGATCTCCCACGGCTGGTCGGAGATGATTCCCGCGTAGGGCAGCGGGAGCTGAGCTGCGACCTCGCCGTTCTCGATGACGACGTAGCCGCCACCGAGACGGTCGAGCGCTTTCACCGCCGCTTCGAGTTGGGCGTCGTCGGTGCCGATGGCGACGACGTTCTGGTTGTCGCAGTTCGTCGTCGCTGCGAGCGCGCCGTTGCGCAGACCGAAGCCGCGCACGAAGCCGATCCCAGCGGCACCGGATGCCTGGTGGCGGTCGACGACGACGATCTTGGCGAGATCGTGCTCCTGGCAGGTCATGACCTTGCCGTCGACCACGTCGGCCTCGGCGACGAGCGCTCGCTTGTAGTAGCCGTCGTACATCTCCATCGCCCGCACGAGCGCTGTTGGCTCGTCGGTGTCGGCGGGGACCTCGAACGCGGTGGCGTCGATGGGGCCGAGGTTGACCGTGCCTCGCGCTGCGTCGGGCACCGGGTCGGCGTCGGTGAACAGGGCCTCGCCGTCGCGGGCGACGACCTCACCGTCGACCCACACTTCGCTCGGCACGAACTCGGTGAGGTCGCCGAGGATCTGGAGGTCGGCCAGTCGAGTGGGAGCGATCGACCCGATGAGGTGGTCGACGCGGAAGTGCATGGCCGCGTTGAGCGACGCCATTCGGATGGCGAGAGCAGGGTCGACGCCCAACTCGACCGCGCTGCGGACGTGGTGATCGATGTGGCCCTGGTCGTAGAGGTCTTCGATGTGTTTGTCGTCGGCACAGAAGCAGAGGTGCTGCGCGACCATGCCGAGTCGGGCGGGGTCGCCGAGGATCTCCTCGCAGTAGTCCGACATCGAGCCGGCCTGGATCGTGACCGCCATGCCCCGGCGGACGCGCTCGAGCACCTCGGGCCAGGTCGCCGCGTTGTGATCGTCGCCGACGCCGCCCGCGAGGTAGGCCCACAGCGGTTCCTGATCGAGACGGGCGGTGTGGCCGGTTGCTCGTCGACCGTGCGTGAGTGCGACCGACATCAGCTCGCACATCTCGGCATCGTCGAGGAACGGGCTCGACTCGCCCACGCTCGTCGAGTTGGGCCACGTGATGCGATCGAGGATGTGCTCGTGCGGAACCGAGGCGCCGCCGAGTTGGTAGCGACCGCGTCGTGGGACGTCGGGGGTGACCTGCTGGAAGATGCGCATCGGCGCCGCGGTGACGGCGGCGAGGTCCATGCCGAGCACGCCGAGGACGTTCGCGAGGCACACCGGGTCGGCGAACATGTGCGTCGTGCCGCGGGGGACGACGACTCGCGCCAACTCGCTCGGGGTGAGCAGCGTGTAGTCCATGTGGATGTGGGCGTCGGCGAACGTGGGCGCCACGAAGCGGTCGGTGGCGTCGACGGTCTCGCGAGCGTCGAGGCGGCCGTGCGGAACGACCGCGGCGATATGGCGGCCCGACAGGACCACGTCGGCGGGAATGATCTCGCAGGTGTGGACGGTGACGACGCGGCCACCGCGGATCGCCACGTCGCCCGGAATGTCGCCGCGGGCGACGGCCTTCATCCGTGAGATCTCGTCCGGGGTGGGCGCAGACGGTGCGCCGTAGAAGCCGGACGCCGTGTCGATCGGGTCGGGTGCGATGGTGGTCATGGTCGAGGCTTTCGGATTCGTCGAGGTGTGGAGTCGGGTGAGGTCGTCGGTCGGTCGGTGGATCGTGAGGGGGTTCGAGCGATTCGGTGTGGGTGGCGTGAGACGGTCACGCTCGGGTGAGTCGACCCAAGGCTCGGGGAGCGCGTGCGGCCCCGACGCCGAAGGCGAGCACGATCAAGGTCACGACGAACGGGAGGGCCTGGAAGAGCTCGACCGGCACGCCGATGTCGAGCGATTGGGCCCGGAGTTGGAAGCCTTGGAGCGAGCCGACGGCGAGGCACAACACGACGAGCAGCCACGGCCGCCAGCTGGCCGCGATGACGAGGGCGAGTGCCACGAATCCGCGGCCGCCGATGATCTCGTCGGAGTACTCGCCGACGAGTCCGACCGACAGCACCGCGCCGCCGAGACCGGCGAGCGATCCGGCAGCCGACAGCGCCAGCGTGCGGGTCCGATCAACCGGGATGCCCTTGGCGCGGGCCGCTTCCGGGCCGTCGCCGACGGCGCGCACGGCGAGGCCGGCGCTCGTGCGTGTCATCACGAACGCGATCGCACCGGCGACGAGCGGCATCAGCCAGACGAGCAGCGGTTGCGTGAACAGGATCGGGCCGGCAACGGGAAGGTCGGAGAGCAGTGGGATGTCGACCGCTTGATGCGGGGTGATCGACGGGCGGGTGTCGTAGACGCCTCGGTACAGGAAGCTCGGCAGCGCGAGCCCGCCCAGGGCGAAGCCGAAGCCGACGACGATCTCGTTCGCGCCACGCATCACCACCAGCAGCGCAAACAGCGCACCGAACAGCGCGCCGGCGACGGCGCCGACGAGCAGGCCGACGGTGACCCCGAAGGTGTCGGCACCGACCACGCCGGCAAATGCACCGACGGCCATCGTGCCGCCGACGCCGAGGTTGAGCACGCCGGCGCGCTCTCCGATCAACTCGCCCAGCGCGGCGAGCGCGAGCGGAACGGCGAGTCGGATTCCTGTCGAGAACACCGCTTCCCAGAAGTCGAGTGTCCAGATCGCCGAGCCGTTCATCGCGCTCTCCGGCGGGCCGCACCGAGCGCCACGACGATCACGGCGACCGCTTGGACCAGCACCACGATCGAGCGAGGTACGCCTTCGAACTCCAGCGACTCCCCGCCTCCGACCAACGCTGCGAAGGCGACGGCAGCAGCCACGGTGCCCACGGGCGTTCGCCCGCCGAGCACCGCGACCAGCACACCGGTGTAGCCGATCCCTCCCGTGAGACCGGTGGTGACGCGCAGGCTGACACCGAGCAGTTGCACCGCAGCAGCGACGCCGGCGAACGCTGCCGACACGAGCAACAGACGGGTGCGTGCTCGGCGCGGGCGCAGGCCGCTCTGCGCGGCGAGGTTCGGGTTGGCGCCGACGAGATCGACACGAACCGATCCTGGTGAGCGTTGCCACCACCAGCATCCCGCCATGGCGGCGATCGCCACGAGGACCCCGGCATGGAGCGCCGTGTCGGGCCAGATCGTGGGGAGCACGGCGGCGTCGGGGATCGGCTTGCCCTGGGGTGTGATGACGTTGGGGTTCGGGTCGGCGAAGAGCGGCAACTCCAACAGATAGAGGAGGAGGCTGACCGTGATGAGGTTCATCAACAGCGTGGAGAGGATCTCGGAGACGCCGCGGGTCGCCGCGAGCGCGGCGGGGACGATCGCCCAAGCGGCGCCGCCGAGCGCGCCGGCCACGATCGCGGCGATCCAGATCAGGAGGCCGGGCGCACCCGACCCGAGTGCCTGCACGGCGAGGACGGCACCGATGGCACCGATGGCCATCTGGCCCTCGCCGCCGACGTTGATGACCCCGCCGCGGATCGCAACCGTCGCCCCGAGCCCGACGAGCGCGAGCGGCGTCGCGCGGACGAGGGTGCGAGCGATGGCTCGGCTGTCGCCGACGGAGCCCTCGACGAACTGAGTGAGCGTCGTCGCCGGGTCGACACCGGTGACGAGCCAGACGAGAAGCAGAACCGCCGCGGTGATCCCCACGGCGACCGCGACCGCACGTGAGGCGCGCCAGGTCCACGACGAACCGCCGGCCGCGATCTCGACGGCGTCGGCCGACTCGGCCACCACCGCGGTCATGCCGCCGTCACCGCCACCATCGCTCGACCGATCTCCTGACGGGTCGGCGTCGCTGCGTCGGTGTCCATCGTGATGCGCCCCGCACAGACGACGATCAGGCGATCGGCGAGTTCGAGCAGTTCGTCGAGGTCGCTCGCGACCACGACGACCACTGCGCCGGCAGCGGCGGCCGAACGCAATCCGTCGATCACGGCGAGCGCGCTCGGTGGGTCGAGGCCGCGAGTCGGTTCGGATGCGACGACGAGCGACGGTTGGCGATCGAGTTCGCGCCCGATCACCAGGCGTTGCTGGTTGCCGCCCGACAGTCCTCCGGCGGCGATGTCGTGTCGGGCCGGCTTCACGCGCAACCGATCGATCACGCGGTCACAGATTTCGGACACCTTCGAGCGGTCGACGCGGTGCCACGGCCCGATGGCGCCGTGCTGCTTCGCGATCGAGTTGCACCACACCGGGAGCTCGAGGGCCAGCGCGTCTCGCTCGCGGTCTTCCGGAATGACGGCGACACCGTTGCTCCACGCCGCAACGGGGTCACCCGAGATCTGGGTGCCGTCGAGACGCACGGTGCCCGTGTCGGGAGCGCGCGCTCCGGCGAGCACGTCGGCCAAGTCGGCTTGACCCGATCCGACGACACCGGCGACTCCGACGACGATGCCGCCGAACAGGTCGAGGTCGACGTCGGCGAGGCGACCACTCGCAACGCCGCGGACCTCGACCCGGAGCGGACCGGGATCCCGCGGTGCAGGGGCCTCTGGTCGACGACCTTCGGCTCCCACCATCTCTTCGACGAGCGTGTCGCGATCGACCCGCCCGGAGTGTCGGCCGACGACACGACCACCGCGCAGGACCGTCACGCGGTCGGCGAACTCCTCGACCTCACGCAGTTTGTGGGTGATCAGCAGGAAGCCGTAGCCCTGTGCGCACAGGCGCTTGAGGTCGTCGAGCAGCGCATCCGCTTCGGTGGGCGACAGCACCGCCGACGGCTCGTCGAGGAGCACCATCCGAGCTCCCCAGCCGAGTGCGGTGAGGATCTCGAGGCGTTGTCGCTGACCGATCGAGAGGTCGGCCACGAGCGCGTCGGGGTCGACGTCGAGACCGACGCGTTCACCGAACTCCGCGATCTCTCGCCGGGCGGTCGACAGCGGCAGCACCTTCGGCGATCCGGGTCGACCGAGCAGGAAGTTCTCGGTGGCCGTCAGGCTCTCGATCAGACTGAAGTGCTGGTGCACGACGCCGATGCCGGCGGCGACCGACTCGGCCGTGCGACCCAGCGGCACGGCTCGCCCGTCGGCCGACACGGAGCCGGCCGTCGGGTCGAGCAGGCCGGCGACGACCTTGACCAGTGTCGATTTTCCCGCACCGTTCTCACCGACCAGTGCGTGCACCTCGCCGGGCGCCACGTCGAGCGACACGTCGTCGAGCGCTCGAAGCGTGCCGTAGTCATGGGTGACCCCGACGACGTCGAGCAGTGGTACCGGTGTGGTCGAGTGCGGTTCGTCGATCGACCCCGACACGCTGCTCAGCCCTCGGTGGGCATCGTCTCGACCACCAGGTCGGCGGCACCGGCGCGGTAGTCGTCGATCGCTGCTTGGAGGTCGGGGAGCGCTTCGAGGCCGGCGGCGGTGGCGTCGGTGACCGACGTTCCGTCGTTGGTCAGGTCGAGGATGTCGATCGCCGGCGACCATTCTCCGGCACGCAGCCGTTCGGTCCAGAGCGGTACCAACTTGCCGTAGTCGCTCGTGGTCGACGCCAGCACCACGTCGGGCGACACGGCTTCGGAGTAGATGCCGTTGCCGAAGCACACGACGCCCTCGGTCGCGGCGCACGCCTGGTAGACGCCCGACTGTCCGGCGGCCTGCTGGTTCCACAGCGACACGACGCCCTGCTGGAACATCTGCGTCGCGGTCTCCTGTGCGAGTTGCGGGTCCTCGAAGGTTCCGGTGAACACCGACACCACTTCGGTACCGGGCGCGTACTGCTCGACCGCTTGTTCGAAGCCGAACAGGGCCTGCTCTTCGAACGGCAGTCCGGGGCCACCGAGGAATCCGACCGCACCGTCGCTACCGCTGAGCAACTTGCCTTGGGCGGCGAGGAAACCGGCGTTGTACCCGGTCTCCTCGAAAGCGGTGAGGTAGACGGCGACGTTGTCGGCGCCTTCGACGGGCAACGACGTGACGAACGCCTGGTCGGGGTAGTCGGGCGCGTAGCGCGCGACGCCGGGTACGAGATCGAAGCCGTGGGCGACGATGAGGTCGTAGTCACCGGAGTCGGCGGCGTTCTGCACGGCGGCTTCGAGACCGGCGTCGCCACCCTCGGCGATGTTCTCGATGACCGTGACCTCCATGGCTCCGTCGGCGTCGGCGGCGTCTTCGAGGCCGTCGACCATCGCCTGGTAGAACCCACCGTCGTCGCGTGGACCGCCGACGAGGAGCGCGACGCTCAGGTCGTCGGTCGCAGCGTCGTCAGCGGGTTCGTCAGCCGGTTCGTCGGCGGCCACGGTTGCGGCGGTCTCGGCGACCTCGGCCGGCTCGGCAGCCTCATCGGAGCCACAGGCCGATACGGCGACGACGGCCGCGAGGGCCATGGGCAAGTACTTCATTCGGAACACGAGAACCCCGCTTGGATCGGCTGCGCCGAGCGGTTGCTCGACGGCCAACAGCGTGCCCAGCCGAAATGTCAGACAAGTTCGAGAAGTGTTACGGCTGCATCAACAGATCCGAGCGGGCCTCACCGCGGCTGCTGTCCGACCGCCGGAGACGGCGATCAAGCGCCGAACGTTCGCACGAATCCGAAATCGACCGCTCCCGGCACGTGGTACTCCCGTGCCCGGTAGAGGCGGTCTCCGTCGCGCGACACGCCCAGCAGGTCGAGCGTGAGCAGCGCTCCGTCGGTCTCGGCCCATCGAGCGATGTCACCCTGAGCGATCATCGCCGACGGTTGGGCGATCTCCCACTCGGCTTCATGACCCGAGACCGCCGCCACGTTGACGAACAACGACTGGTCGACGTCGATCGTCTCGGCAGCCGTGTCACCGAGTGCGAACTCGTCGATCGCCACCATCACCGGGCACCCGTCGGCGGTCCACCGCTTGACGGTTCGGAAGCAGCGATCTCCTTCGTCGGCGCCGAGCATCGTCGCCGTGTCGGCCGCCATCGACGTTGCGGATGCTTCGAGCAACTCGACCGCCGGGGTTCGGCCGGACGCAGCGATCACGTCGGCGAACTCGACCTGTTGATCGAAGCGGGCGGCGAGCCGATGCGCGTCTCGGTTCACCGTGGTGCCCTGGCCGCGCCGACGACTGACCAGACCCTCGGCTTCGAGGCGCGTCATCGCCTCGCGCACCGAGGGGCGGCTGGCGCCCAATGCCGCTGCGAGAGACGGCTCTCCCGGCAAGGTCCTGTCGCCGCTCACCGTCTCGCTGAGCAAACGGCGGAGGCGGTCGACCAGGTCGCCGTCATCGGAGATCACCCCGACATTGTGCACCACCAGGATGTTTCGCGACTGTGAACAGCTCCAACACGGACTCCGATGCGGAGAGGTGTGGGTGCCACTGGCGCGTCGCGTTGCGCCGCACGGGGCCGTGATCAGCGGACGACGATCACCGGGCAGGGTGCGTTGTCGACCAAGTAACGGCCGATCGACGGGTGCAGCAGCCGTTCCCACGCGTTCTTGTCGTGGGAGCCGATGACGACGGCGGCGGCCTCGAGCTCGGCGGCGGCCTCGCACAACTCCACGCCGGGATGGCCGACGTGCGCGTTGACCTCGGCGTCGACCGGCAACGACGCTGCGGCGTCGCGAGCCAGTTCGAGTGCGGCCTGGTGTGCTGCGTCGAAGCTCTCGGTCAGGTCGACCGCCGACGCGAACGTGCCGCCGGCGAATCCCGTGCTGAACACGGGACGTGTCTCACCGATGCTCATCACGGTGTAGTCGGCGTCGGTGCCGAAGAACTCGAACGCGACGTCGATCGCATGCCGTGACTCCTGGGAATCGTCCACTCCGATGAGCAGTTTCATGACGTCATCCTCCGATGATCTCGATCTACGTGGCCAGTCACCAGCGCGCTCACCAGCGCAGCAGCGCGCCGAGGGAGTCGTCGAGCGAGGCCAGGTGCGGCACGACGACCACGGCGCCGCCGCTGTCGAGCGTGGCGACGATCGCGGCGTCGAGCGCTCGTGGCGATTCGGGGAGTCCGTCGATCTCGTGTCGCAGGGTCGAGTCGTCGGACCAGTCGTCGGTGACGAGGAGTGTCTCGACTCGGCCGGCGGCGAGGGCTTCCATGACGTTGTGGGTGCCGGTCGTCGCGGCGTCACGTGCCGATCGCTCGCGGAACTCGCCGCTGATCTGAGTGATCGATCGGGCGTGGACGTCGTCGGTGAGCGTGACGACTTCGTCGGCGATGCCGTCGGTGTTGCCTGCTTCGAGGCCGACGGTGATGTCACCGCGCGATCGCTTGCCGAGTTCGGTCACGAGCATCGACTGCGCGCGGGTCGGTCCAGCGACGGCGATGAGCTTCGCATCGATCTGTTCGGCGACCCGTTCGGTCGCGTCGGCCACGTCGCTGATGTTCGACTCCCACGTGTTCTCTGCTCGCTGCTGGAATCGGCGTTGCGACCAACCGCCCGGGTGACCGCGGTGGATGTGTTCCTCGTCGCCGTCGACGCTTTCGGTCGCGATCGTTGCGCCACCGTCGAACCCGGTGATGTCGGCGCCCGCCTTGTCGCACTCCACGACGATGTGAGCGATGGTGCGCTGGCGGTGCTCGATGATCGGGGCGAGAGCAGGGAGCGGACCTTCGAGCACGCGGGGCTCGTCGGGTCCGCCCGCCAGGTGCTCGACGTGGGGTTTGCCTTCGGTCGGCACGATGAGTGCGATCGACTCGCCGCCGGCGTGTCCTGCTTCGCCGAGCATGCGGTCGACCTGCTCCAAGGCGCTGGCCGGCCAACGATCAGCGTGGTCGCTGCGAACGCGTTCCCACGCGTCGGCGAGATCGCTGCTGGGATGGGTCACATCGCTTCGAGCGGGGAGAATGATCGACAGGTAGGGGCCGGTCGTACCGTCGACGAAGTCCTTCAGATCGAGCAATGTGGTCGAGTCGAAGTTGATGGTTTCCATACAGTGAGACTCCCCGAGACCGGCGTGGCTCAAACACCGCGGCGGCGAACGGCCTCGCTCGTGGCACCCTGATCTCATGGCCGCCAACGACCAACTTCGCCGCGAACTGTCGGGTTCGCTTCGCCTCGCCGATCGCTACGGATTCTCCGAGGGGATCTGCAACCACTTCTCTGCGGTTGCTGACCCCGACAGCGCCGACGGTGAGCGATTCCTCATCAATCCGCTCGGCATGCACTGGTCGGAGATCGGCCCCGACGACCTCCTGCTGATCGACGGCGAGGGGAACGTCGTCGAAGGAGATGGCGTCGTCGAAGACACCGCGCTGCACATCCACGTCGCCGGTCACCGCGCGAATCCGCGGCACCGGGTGATCATGCACGTGCACATGCCGTACGCCACGGCGTTGACAATGCTCGACGGTGGACGGCTCGAGATGGCCCACCAGACCGCCGTGCGGTTCCACCGTCGGATGACGCACGTCGCGTTCCGCGGGATCGCGCTCGACCGCACCGAAGGCGAACGCCTCGCCGTCGCGCAGCGCAACGACCCGTCGGTCGACGTGATGTTCCTCGACAATCACGGCGTCACCATCGGCGGCGAGTCGGTGGCGGTGGTCTTCGACGACCTCTACTACTTGGAGCGAGCGTGTCGACAGCAGGTGCTCGCGCAGTCGACCGGTCTGCCGTTGAAGATCATCCCCGAGCCGGTGCTCACCGACACCACGATGCAGCTTCAGGAGATCCGCGTCGAGTCGGCCGAACTCCACTTCGCCGCACAGTTGCGCGTCCTCGAACGCCCCGCCTGACCCCCGAGCGAGCCGGCCCGACCGCCCTCCGCCCGACAAGCCCCTCCCACAACGCCGAGTAGTTTCCGAGTGATGAGCGACGACTTCGACCTGCCGACGATTCCATCCGCCGACGCCTCGTTGCCGGGCGAACTCGAACTCGGGGCATTCTCGATGTCGTTGTCGGTTGCCGACCTCGACCGGTCACGCGCCTTCTACGAGCAACTCGGCTTCGTCGTCACCGGCGGCGATGCCGACCACGACTACCTGATCCTCAAGAACGGCGAAACGACGATCGGCCTGTTCCACGGCATGTTCGCCGGCAACATCCTCACGTTCAACCCGGGGCTCACCAATCGGATGGAACGCCTCGAATCGTTCACCGACGTTCGCGAGATCCAGCAGCAACTCGATGATTCGAACACGCCGATCGCCCAGCGCGTCGACGCCGACTCCACCGACGGGCCGGCGTCGATGACCCTCGTCGATCCCGACGGCAACTCGATCCTCATCGACCAGTTCTTCTGAGCTGACCACCCGGCCTGTTCGCAGGCACGGGCCGCAAGGTCAGGCCGGCCCGACCGACTTGGCGGCGTGAATCGTCGCGTGCTGGAGCGGTCGTTCGCCGTCTCGCGGGTCGCGGACGAGGACGTCGACGTCGATGAATCCCGCGTCTCCGAGTTGTCGTGCAACGGACGCCGGGCACAGTTCGTACGCGGTCACGACAGCGTGGTCGAACGGTGTGCCGTGCGCTTCGGGCGACGACGACGCGAAGAACGACACGAGCACCGGAGCGCCCGGTTCCAACGCCCGCATCCACTCGTCGAAGATCCCGCCGAGCATCGACGGCAACGTGTGGATGAGCGAGTACCGAGCGACGATGCCGCCCAGTGACGCGTCGGCGACGTCGAGCGCTCCGAGATCGCCGACGTGGAAGTCGGCGTCGGGAACGGCTCGGCGAGCCTCGGCAATAAGTGCGGCGGAAATGTCGTAGCCGACCGCCTGCACGCCGAGGCCGCGCAGGTGATCGACGACGTACCCAGGCCCGCATCCGAGATCGGCGACGACGCAACCGTCGCAGTCCACGCGCTCGGCGAACACGGCGAGCGACTCCTTGTCGCCCGGCACTCGATCGAGGGCGCCGACGACGAAGGCCGTGTAGTCGGCGGCTCTGGCGTCGTAGGCATCGCGAACCTCGTCCGTCACCCGACCACTCTCTCACCCGCCAGGCCCACGATGCGCGACGCCATGAGTTGGTCAACCCGGTCGAGGCAGTGCGACCGGCGCGTTGCCGCTACCCGCCCGCGACCATTTCTGCCCAGGCCAAAACCAGCCCCCACGCGACGATTTTCGCCCAGGCCAGAAATAGCCGTTTGGGGGTCAGTCGGTCGAGGCGGTGCGACCGGCGATGCGGCCCATGGTCCCCGTTGGCGACGGAGTTGCCGCTGCCGCCTCACACCCGGGGCGACGCGGGCGTCCGCTGCGAGCGGTCAGGGGTCAGGGGTCAGGGAGCAACGTTGTGATCGTCGACGTGATCGAGTTGGACGTAGTCCTGCACCCTCGACCAGAGGGACCGGAAGCGCCATCCGTCGTCAGTCCGTGTGAACTCGTCGCGGTAGAAGCCCAGGATTCGGAAGCGTCGACCGTCCGGGTCGGTGTACATCATCGCGAAACTCCACGAGCCGACCGCGCTGTCTCCCGACACCTCGACGACCGGGTTCGTGACCATGTGGGTCGAGTACTGCATCCGGCCACTGGCTCGAATCTGGCCGAAGTGGCGACGGATCTCGGCGGGCGATCGACAATCAGCGCCCAGCGTGGTCCCCCACGTGCCTTCGTCGACGAACAGCGCTGCCACGGCCTCGCCGTTGTGATCGTCGTCGCAAGCAGCGCAATACGCCGCCTTCAGGTCGCAGATGCTCTCCACATCCTCGAGACGCTGAACACGTCGTGCGAGGTCGTCTGCTCCTGTCATCGGGACGCTCCATCTTCGTGCGCGCTCCGCGCCGCGCTGGATCCGACGATGCCGGCACCCACGTCCACCATGTCCAAGTCACTCACGACCACACCTCCGTCTGCGTTGCCGTCCAACGTATGTGTGCGGCCGACCGCAGCTGCCACCGGGGCGATGAGCCCGCGCCGTGCCCCGACGAGAACGGCTCAGGGTGGAGATGTGTTGGTGTTCGCCTGGTCTCGTTCCTCGTAGTACTGCGCCAGCGCTCGGTCGAACTCGACCAACGACTGACCCTGAGCCTGACGGTCGACCATGCGTTCCAGCATCGCGACGCCGGACTCGTCACCGAGGATCTCGGCGACGCCGTCGACCATCGGGCTCGCGTACGAGCAGTTCCCGTGGATGACCGTCGACCGGCCGTTGTGGGTGATCGCTTGCGCGAGGCGCGGAATCAGCACACCGTCGAGAGTGAGGTCTGGGGAGGCGTAGGCGACGGCGAGCACATTGCTCTCGCCAGCATCGACGTCGGCGACGAACGAGATACCGACGTAGCGATAGCCGTCCTCGATCTGCTCTTCGGACGTCACCATCTGCAACCGGTCGACGCCCGAGAAGGACTCGGTTTCGTCGAACAGGATCTCGGTGACGTCGAACTCGACCACTCGACCCACGGTGCTGCCTCCGAAGCTGGGGTACTCACCCCGATCGCTCACGTCGACCACGTCACCCCGAAGGATGAGGTTTCCGCCGATCAGGTCGCGCGGTTCGACGAACGTGCAGGCTCCGTCTTCGAACTGGCCGAGGGGAAGGTCGTCGAAGTCCGGCCGAAGCGGTTCGAGAACGAATTGGTCGACGTTCGCGGTCGCCAGGCTCACCGACGTAGAGGTGGGTTCCGAATCCGAGACCTCCGCCTGTCCTTCGGTTGCGGTCTCGCTGCATGCCGAGAGCACCAACGCTCCGACCGCAAGCAACCGACGCCAACTCACATCACGACCCTAGAACGAAATCCGAGCGCGCTGTCGCATGAGCCCGCGAGACGCAGGCGCCGGGCGGCACGACGTCGGACTGCCCGCGCCGACACGCTTCGGGCGGCGGGCGGTACTGTTGGCGACGCGGGCCGAAGTCGATGAGCACCCAGGTGCTCGGAGGAGCGTGGATCCAGCATGTTCACCACCGCACGGCACCCGTCAGGCACTCGTCGCCGCGTCGCCAGCGGCCTTGCGTTGCTCGTCATCGGGGCTGCCGCCTGTGGCGATGACGACGTCGCTGTCGAGGACGACGACGGCAACGCCGAGCAGACCACGTCGGCACCCGACTCCGATCCGGAGTCGACCGAGCCGACCGACACAGATCCGGTCGACAGCGAACCGACCGGCACAAATCCGGCCAACAGCGAACCGACCGGCAGCGAGCCGGCGGAGAGCGTTCCGAGCGACACCGGCGCCGCGCCCACCTCGTCGGCCCCGCCGGCGACGAGTGCGCCGCGAGGGTCGGCGATGATCGATGTCGCCGTGGCCGACATGGCGCAGCGCCGCGGCATCGACGCCGACTCGATCACGGTCGTGTCGAGCCAAGACGTCACCTGGCGCGATGGGTCGATCGGGTGCCCGCGCAAAGACATGAGCTACACGATGGCGCTCGTCCCCGGCACTCGGATCGTGCTCGAAGCCGGCGAGTACCGCGACGTCTATCACTCGGGGAACGGGGGCGACCCGTTCTACTGTGCCGTTCCTCAAGAGCCGCTCGACGCGGTGAGCGCGACGAACGGCGGGGCCTCGGGCGACATCTGAGGCGTCGCCCGAGGCCCGATCCGATCAGCGAGCACCGATCAGATCACGCCGGTCGCTCACGTCGTCGATCCGGTGTCCTTCGGGACGTCGACCTTGTCCGACTGAGTGGTGTCGGCTCCCTCACCGGCACCCTCCCCGCCACCCGGGTCCGGAGCGTCGTCGACGCCGATCTCCACGAGCGTGAGCCCGAGGAGGCCGCTTCCATCGGAGTGCGACACCGCCCCGATGTAGGCGCCGTTGTCGAGACCCGACCAACTCGCGACGATCGTGCCGGTGGTGTCGACGACCGCCTCGGTCGGAGCGGAGGTGATCTCCAGCTCACCCGTCGACGGCGTTGCGGGAACGTCCCATGTCGACACGCCGAACTCGACATCGCCACCAGCGGTCTGCCAACCGTGGACGTACAGCGTCCACGAATCGTCCGGTGGCAAGACAGCCTCGATGAGTTCGCTGGTGCCACCGGCGGTCGAACTCGCCACCACGTTGCCGACCGAATCGACGAGGTAGAGGTCGAGGTCGACGTCGGGGTTCGGCACGGCGAGCCCGTCGAGGCCGAGGGCAATACGGAGGAACGCCGACCCGGACGTGACGATCGGGAAGGCAACGGTGCCTGCCGGGTCACTCGGATCGAAGGTCTGGTCAGGATCCTGCGAGACCGTGCCCGCGAGCACGACTTCGGCGGCGGGTCCGTGCGGCGCTGCGGTGTAGGCACCGGTGTATCCGAACCCGACCGGGAACTCGACGGAACCGTCGGTGCCGGAACCTGACACGGAGTCGGCGACGTCGAGCGCGCTGGCGCGGACGGCGATCGGGCTGCGGGCCCGATACTGGCCGCTCTTCCACGTGAGTGAACCGAAGGCCCACTCACCGACCGGCGCGTCGACGCTGGTGATCGTCACGTCGAACGTCGCCGACTCACCGGGCGCCAAGCGGATCTTTCGCTCCGACACCGTCACGTCGAACCCGGGTGGGTCCTCGACGGTCGGACGGAAGGTGAGCGTGCGATCCGCAACCGACGTGACGGTTCGGGTCACGGTGACGGAACCCGCCACTGCTCCGGCGCCGATCGAGGCGAGGTTCAGGTCGCTCGCTGCCGTCGATTCACCGGCCGCGACGAGCTGGCCGCACGTCGATGCCGGGTCGATGAAGATCGAGTCGTCGGTGCCACACAGGAACGCGAGGTAATCGAACAATCCGGCGTCGTAGACGAGACCCGGGTTGAAGATCGAGTTCCTCGACGTCGGGCGGCCACTCGGGTCGACGTGACCGGCTCCCATGTCGAACGGGTCGGCAGCGGTGGTGCCGTCTTCCTTGACCACGTCCTGTCGCGCGGTGGTCATCAGCGCGGACTTCGCCATAGCGGCCGTCCAGTCGGGATGTGCCTGTCGCATCAACGCATAGAGCCCGGCGACGTGCGGGCTCGACATCGACGTGCCCGAGATCGACTGGAAGAGTTGACCCGATGCTCCCGACGACGGGAACGGCGTGTTGCCGGCGAGGATGTTGACGCCGGGTGCGGTCACGTCGGGTTTGATGATGTCGGCCGAGATCGGGTTCGCTCCTCGCGACGAGAAGTCGGCCATGACCGAACCCTGCGTCGGGCGAGCCTGACCCGCGGTGAGCGATGCCGTTGCGGCACCACCCGCTGCAGCGGCGTAGGCCTTGATCGCGGACCCCGTCGTGAAGTTCACGTGGATCGCCGGCAGGAAGTGCGAGTCGGTGACCAGCGCCTGCGCGTCGTTGGGGTTGTAGAGCACCATGCCTGCGCCGCCGGCATTGGCGACGGCGAGCCCCTTGTCGACTCGAGCGAAGACGCCGCGTAGACAGATGACGATCTTGTCGGTCACGTCACCGGTGAAGGGCACGGCAGGGTCGCACAGTTCGTTGCCGAGGGCTGCGGCGTCGACCAGGGGCTTGGTGCCGTCGGTCGCCGGCGTGACGCTGGCACCGGTGGCGAGCTGTCCGTTCCCGAGTCGGACGACGTTGTTGTACGTCCGGTCGTGGGTGCTGGCGCCGACCGAGGTGATCCACGGAACCGTGGCGGGGCCGCCCATGGTCTCGGGTGCAGGGCCGCTGTTGCCGGCGGACGTTGCGACCCACACGTTGGCGTCGGCGGCGAACAGGAAGGCGATGTCGGCCGGATCGGTGAGCGAGGCGCCACCACCGATCGAGTAGTTGATGACATCGACGCCGTCGGCGACCGCCGTGTCGATCGCACCGGCGAGATCCGACGTGAAGCAGCCGAGGTTGCCGCACACCGAGTACGCGATGACGCGTGCTCGTGGGGCGACGCCGCTGACGATGCCTCGGTCGATACCGAACAGCGACGCGTCGACGTCGGCGTTACCGGCCGCGGTCGATGCGGTGTGGGTGCCGTGGCCGTCGTAGTCACGCGCCGAGTTGAACGTCTCGGGTCCGATCACCGACTTGTACGCGAGGCGCATGTCGCGCGCTCCGAGCAGCTTGTCGTTGCACTCGAACGAGGCGTCGTCGGGGTTGTAGGCGGTGTCGCCGAACTCGCACGGCAGACCCGCGTAGTCGGCGAGCGGCGCGTACGACCCGTCGTCGGCGAACGACGCGTGCTCGGGCCAGATACCCGAGTCGATCACTCCGATCACGACGTCCTCGCCGACGTAGCCCGATTTCCACGCACCGCGCCGGTCGTCGAGGCCGAGGAACTCTCCGGAGGCGTCGGTCTGGAGTTGGCTCAGTTCGTTCGGCACGACCTTGGCCACATCGGGTCGCCGCTCGATCTGAGCGACTTCCGACTCGGTGAGGTCTGCCTCGAAACCGTTCAGCACGTAGGTGTAGCTGTCGCCGACATCGTCGGCATCGAGGTCGGCGTCGTCGATGACGTCTTGCTGCGCCTCCTCCAGGTGGTCGACGTACTCGCGCACGGCAGGGTCGCCGTCGTCGAGTTTCTCGCCGCTGTCGAGCGCCGTGGCTTCGAGACCCGGCTCGTCACCTTCGTAGGCGACGACCGGTTCTTCGGCCATCAGCACCACGTACGACGATTCGGGTTCGAGTGCTTGCTTCGCGGCGGCATCGGATCCGGAGAATCCGGTGAGGCCGATGAGCCCGGGGACGGTGAGCAGGAATCCGACGCGCCGTTTCAGGTGACGTCGACCCCGCGCGGATCGGGTGGAACGCGCCGCTGGCAGCGGCGACGAGGACAGTGATGACACTGGATACTCCTGGCTTCAGCTGCCCGCTGCCGCCTGCTGTTGTCAACGTATCGCGGTGAACAGCGTCACACCAGAGGCTCTGACCTGGTGTTTTGCGCGACGGCCTCACCCGAAGCAGCGGGTCGACCACCGTGCGGGACCGCACGCGGACGCGGCGCTCCGGGGATCTCGGAGACATGTATTCGGGACGAGACGACCGAGTCCCCGGACATTTGTGACACCTACCAGACGGCATCGACCCGAAGTTCTCGACTCTCGAGCGCGACGATTCGGGTTGATTTCGATGCCGCTCGAATCAACCAGTCTTGATCCTGCGGCGCTCTTCGTCGATGGTCTGCGATTCCTCGACGGGCAGTTGCTCAGGCCCCCGAGTTCGGTCCACGGAGGCTGATCGCGGCCTCCGTCAGCCCCGGGATCGGACGATCGGAGGGCTCGATCCGACCAGCAGCGGCCGCAGCAACTCAAGCGCATGAGGCTCGCTCGCTGCCGAGCACTCGCGTGCCGCACGACGACCGACACCCAGCAGAAAGAACCGCATCAGCAACCTTCGGCGAGGCCCTCGGCAGCGTTCATCACTCGTCCCCGAAGCGGGCCTTCGGCGAATCCTTCGCCGGGCTGATCGTAGCGGGTCAGCAAATGGGTGCCGCCGTCGCCGGCGATTCGGGGAGGTGGCTTCACGCGACGCCATGCCCCGACGGTTCAGTGGCGAGCCCAGTGCAGGGGTTGTAGCTCGAGCATTGAGTGGGACCGTCGTCCGTAGCTCGGACCATCGTGGCTTGCGAGAACGTTGAAATCGCTCGTTCTCATTCAGCGCTATTCTCTTCGGTGTTCGTGAGTGGACGGAGGTCGCAGTGTCGAACTTCGTTGTTGCGGACATCACCGGCTGGGAGTGACCCTGCGCAGCGATGGAAGGAGCAGTCTCGGATATTGCTACTCGCCTCGTCGCTGAATGACCCGAAGCGAACTTTCTGCAAGTCGCAGTTCCTCATGGACAACACGGTGGCGTCGTTGGTAGCGACCTGGCTATGGAGGATTCGACATTCGAAGAAGCGGAGGCTCTTCAAGCTCGCGCGCATGGCCATCTTCGAACCGAAGACCCGGCAGTTCTTGAGTGTTATTCCGCCACCAGAGCTGAGTGACCAGTCGCAGTTGTAGAGGGCAGCCTTGCGCAGCGTGTAGAAGGTGATGGAGTCGCGAGGATCACCGTCGAACCGGGAATTGAGGATGATGGCGTCGGTGAGGTCGAGCGACTCGCCGTTGCGGCGATCGATCCTGATGGTTTGGTCGACGACCAGTGTGCGTTGCAAGTTAACCTTGATGCCCTTCGGGGCGCGCAGTGCGATTGCCACTGCCTCGGCGTAGTCGACCGCCAGGTGGAGGACCTCGGGTCCGTTGAGCAGCTCGCCTTGACCGGCGACATCAACCACGCCATCGAAGTTCTGCGTGTGTGAGAGGTGAATGACGTTCTCGAAGGTCGTCACGTCCACCGGGAGTCGTTCGCGTGCGAACGCGCACACGATGTCATAGAGGCGTTGAACGTCGGCGTGCTCCGCTTGCGCGAGACCTTCGAGCGCGAGAAGCCCGGCAAGCCGGACCGAGCGGTGCTCGTGACCGAGTTGCTCGACCGCAGCTGTGAAATCGGAGCGATGGCGGTCGCGGTCGAGCTCAGCGCGGCGCTCAACATCGGCAGTCGCATCGCGTTGCCGATCGCTATCGCGCTCGCGTTGCGCTGCAGCGGCAGCGGAACTGAGACGCTTCTCGACGGCGAGCTGGCGTCTGTGTTCGTTCCGCGACAGCTCCAGGCGTCCCCACGCAAGTGTGCCGGCGACGACACCGGCGATCGCAGTTGCCAGCCGGATCCCGTAACCGCGGAGCGCTCCTTGGTCGTCGGTCGCAGCGAAGACGGACCAGCTGGCTCCTCCGTGTGCACTCGCCGCAATCACGTAGATCGCGGCGGCCGCCCCCATTAGGACTACAAGCCAGGCGTATCGCAAGACCAAAGGCTCGTCGACCGTGAGCTTCTTGCGCTCCGTGGAGTGAGCTTTCTGCACGGCCAGAACCTTACTTTCCTTAGGTTTCGGGCCTCACCCCTGTGGGTGGGGTCTGAGAACCGGTTCGAAGGCATCTCGGTGGGCTCGTCGCACGACAGCGAAGCCTCGATGATTCGAACCCGCCAACGTCGACTGGCCGAGCCGCCCAGCGACCGCAAGTGCTCAGCTGCGGAGCTGCGAGCGCTCTGGATGTCGAAGACGCGCCGAGTTCGTCTTGGTGAGCGAATCACCCACACGCTGAGAACCGTCTCAGATTTCTTGAAACGAATCGGCCTCTGCGGCGCCTGACGTCCACGCAAAGGTTCGCCTCGTGGCGATGGAAATTGAGACGTGCGTGGGCCGATGGACACCGTTTGGCCGGACCCGAGGTCCAATGTCTGTCGCAGTTGGCGCCGCACGTCGAGGCCGTCTCACGGTGCTGTTCGCGTCAGCTCGTCGGGAACCACCGAATCGAGCCAACCCCACGACGTTGACTCAACGGTCCTGATTCCACTCAACGGTCGACTTCTGACAGGCCATCGATCGTCGTGACACATCCGGCGCGCCGCCAAAATTCCGAAACCACGATCGCTCCGGCCGAGTATCGGCCGGAGCGACGGTGATTCACGTGGCCTGAGTCACAGGCTCTTGCACTCGCTGCACTTGGGCTTTCCGCCCGTGCCGGAGCGCTTGTTCTCGCTCTCGATGTTGTTGCCGGTGTTGCACGACGTGTTGTCGTGATGAACCGTCGACTTGATCGAGTGCCAAGGTGCCGTCTTCATGGTTGCCTCCTCTCGGTTTGCCAGAGCTCGGCCAAACGAGTAAGAAGACATCTGCTTAGGGAGATCTCCTCGTTCGTATGATCGAGCTGACTTCTGAAATCAACAGCCGTCACCGTCGTGGTGACGGCTGTTGTTGTTTCCGCCACCACATGTGTCGTGATGACGGTGGAGTAATTACATCATGGTCATTCGTATCGGTCAAGTCTTTCCCGCAAAATGACGTGGATCGAACGTACGCGCGAGTCATATCACACGCTGGTAGTTTGCCGCTCGCGCTTATCGCGCGAAGCATCGCGCGGAGAGCGCGAATTCGCTCCAAATACTGTCGGCCCTATATACCGACGTTGGTGGCCGTCGAGTCTCACTTCGCCCGCCCTGTGCGGTCCACCACGGCCAGTTGGCTATCTGGGCAAGGCGTGCGCATAGGTGGCCATGCGCATCTCGATGCCGTGACCGAGGATGTCGGCGATGGCTCGCTGCTCACCGAGGTCGGGTGCTTGCTGCACCATGTGGTCACAGTCCATGCGAGGTCAGCCGCGGCAAGCCTTGTCAACGATCCCGGCGAGGGCTCGGTCGTAGGAGTGAGGCACCACCGGCTTTTCCCGTTGGGGTTGCGAGGATGTGCTTCGTCTCCAATCGGTTCCGACACCGGTTGTTCGGCGCTACGACGTGTGGAGGATCGCACCGCATCGGAATCGATCAAGATGGTCCGAAGTTGGGTTCGTTCCTTCGCGTTGCTCCATGCCGCACCCACCCCGAAAACCAAAACACCCGAACCCCAAGAAGGGGGTTCGGGTGTCCGGGATGTCTGGCGACATCACATGGTGGAGACGATGGGAATCGAACCCACGACCTTCTGCTTGCAAAGCAGATGCTCTACCAATTGAGCTACGTCCCCGTATGTGTGTCCTCTATGTGTACCGGTGTTCAGGACGGCGTAGAGGTTACCGCCAACTCGGGTTGCTCACCCTCGCCCGACGTCACCTCTCGCAACGTCACCTCTCGCCAACTCGACCAGTCGGGCGATCCGGTGATCGTCGGGCCCGAGGTACACGGCGAGCACCCCGGCGACGGCTTCGACATCGAGCGTTCCGGCCTTGGCCATCTCCTCGAGGTCGGCCCAGTCCTTCGTGCGATCGAAGAACGTCTTGAACACCGCCAGGTCACGACACGACAGGAACGGAATCGATGCCCCGGCAAAGTCTTCCCAGCGCACACGTTCGCCGACGGTGACATGGAAATCGGTGGTGTCGAGAAACACGTCGACGGGCGTGGCGTCCCACCACAGGCGCACCTGCCCGTCACGCACCAACAACGCACGCTCGTCGTCCGACACCGACACGTCACTCGGGAGCGCGGCGATCAGCTCGTCGGTCCGATCGACCGGTGCGAACACGTTGACGTCGATGTCGATCGTGCCGCGGGCCCGCTCGGTACACCACGCCAGAGCGAGCGCTCCGCCGAAGGCGTGCGGAAGTTCGGCGGTGGCGAGCGATTCGTGCAGCGCAACGATCTTGTCGGCCAGCATCACGCCACGTCGCGCCGGCCGAACACCGGCATCTGCAACGACTCGTCGTGTCGAGCCGGAAACATCTCGGCCAGGTTCAGCACCTCGAGGAGTTCGTCTCCACGATCGAGCTCCGTCAGCGGATCGCGGCGCACCCGTGGCCGGAGCGTGACGTCGACACCGACATCGGCGGCCCGGAGAATCCGGTTCAGCGTGCCGACCGTCGGATCTTTACGGCCCTGTTCGTAGGCGACGAGTGTCGAATGCGACGTGCCCGCACGCCGGGCGAGCTCGCGCACGCTCAGGCGCGCCTCGGTGCGTGCGGTCCGGATCAGCGTCTCTGCGTCCATGCACGACATCGTAACAGACGGTGGTATCCGATCGGATACCACCCATCATCAGGACCACCGAGGCATGCTCAGGCGGCGTGGCTGAACGTCGCTCGATAAGCGCTCGGGGTCGAACCGACGATCTTGGTGAAGTGCTGACGCAACGCGGCCGCCGACCCGAAGCCGATGGTGGCCGCGATCTCGTCGACGCTGGCGGTCGAGGTCTCCAGCATGCGCTGCGCAACCACCACACGCTGGTGCAGGATCCATTGCAGTGGCGTCGTTCCCGTCGCCGCCTTGAACCGGCGAGCGAAGGTGCGCGGTGTCATCGCGGCGCGCCGGGCGAGTTCGTCGACGGTCAACTGCCGATCGAGATTGGCCTCGACCCACTGCAGCACGGCGCGCAGATCGCCGTCGACGTCATCGGTCACCGGCATCGGTTGCTCCACGTATTGCGCCTGACCGCCATCACGATGCGGGGGAACGACCATGCGCCGAGCGATCGTGTTCGCCACCTCGGCACCCCAGTCCTGCCGCACGAGGTGCAGGCAGAGATCGATCGCCGCCGACGTGCCGGCCGACGTGAAGAGACGGTCACTGCCGGTGTACAGCACATCGGGCTTCATCTCGATCGACGGATAGCGCGCCTGGAACTGCTTTGCATAGGTCCAGTGCGTCGTGGCGACCGAGCCATCGAGCAGACCGGTCGCCGCGAGCACGAAAGCCCCCGAACAGAACGAGATGATCCGCGCCCCACGCTCGTAGGCAGCGGTCAACGCGTGGAGTGCCTGCGGGTCGTACTCGAGGCCCGGCGTGGTCCGGTGACCGTTGGGGATGACCACCGTGTCGGCCCAGTCGAGCGCTTCGAGGCCGTGATGCACCGTAAGGTCGAAGCCGCCCTCGAGGTGCAGCGTGGGCCCATCGTTGCTGCACATCCGCAACTCCGAGTACGGCACGCCCTGCGCCGTGCGATCGTTGCCCCACACTTCGATCGCCACCGACATCTCGAACATCGCCGGGCGGTCGAAGAGCAGAACTGCCACTCGATGCTCGCGATCCTGCCGCCACGGAATGTCGGTTTTCGTACTCATGGGGGCCATTCTGCCATTGGCAGGATGACACGCGCCAGCGCATTCTTGCCACATGATGTTTTCCGTGTTCTGCCCGACCCACGACACCCGAGTCCTCATGACCCGCCGCAACGCCATCAGTTTCTGGAACGGACCCGACGGCTCCGTCATCCGCTGGAAGTGCGGTTGCGGCCACGAAGGGTTCCTCGATCACACCGGTTCCCACGCCGACCCCACCAACGTCAACTGCCCCGGCGAGATCGACTTCTCCACCATCGGCACGAGCCTCCCCGCCGCCGACCGCCACACCGACCAGGTCCAGACCACCCACTGATGCCCCCGCTGCCCCATCCGCGCAAACTTGATTACATCGCTCCCGGAGCGATGTAATCAACTTGTCGGGGGCCCAGCGTTTCTCCGGCGCTCGTCAGACGCGAGAGACTGTGTGACATGAGCGACGTGGTGGAAGAAGTCAACGACTGGCTGGCAACGAACTGGGACCCCGATCTCACCGTGGCCGAATGGTGGGAACGCCTCGGCCTGTCGGGCTGGGCTGCGCCCACCTACCCCGTCGAGGCGTACGGCAAAGGCCTGTCGCGTGGCGACGCCGTGCTCGTCGGAAACGCCATCGCCGCGCACGGAGCACTCAGCGCTCCGGGTGGCCTCGGGCTGCTGCTGGCCGGGCCGACCATCGCCAAGCACGGCACCAAAGAACAGATCGAGACCTACGTCCGCGACATCGTCACCGGGCAGAAGGCCTGGTGCCAACTCTTCTCCGAGCCCGGCGCCGGCTCCGACCTCGCCGGCCTCCAGGCCCGAGCCGAACAAGACGGCGAGGAGTGGATCGTCAACGGGCAGAAGGTGTGGACCTCGGGCGGGCACATCGCCGACCTCGGCATGCTGATCGCCCGCACCGACTCGAGCCTCCCGAAGCACCAGGGCATCACCTACTTCGCGATCGACATGCACCAGCCGGGCATGGACGTTCGGCCGCTGCGTGAGATGACCGGCCGCGCGCTCTTCAACGAGGTCTTCCTCACCGACGCCGTGGCTCGCGACGACGCGATGATCGGCGGCAAGAACAACGGTTGGGCCGTCGCCAACTCCACCCTCGCGTTCGAACGCGCGGGCCTGGGCGCAGGCGGCGGCAGCCAGTCGACCAGCGTGGCCACGCCCGGCACGGTCGGCGGCCACCTCGACAAGCGCGCCGGCGACTTCGTCAACGACGCACCCAAGCCCAAGGCCAAGCCGAAGCCGAGCGACGACGCCTCGTCCGATTCGAAGCCGAAGCCGCGCCAGGGCGGATCGGCCGCGCTCGGTGGGCTCGCCGGTCGTCTCCGTCAACTCGCAGACGCCAACGGGTCGATCGCCAACGCCACGATCCGCAACGACCTGATGCGCCTCCACTCGATGACCGAGATCGGCCGCATCAACAACCTGCGCGTCAAGGGCGCCCGCGCGATGGGCAAGGAGATCCCTGGCATGGCCAACATCTCGAAGCTGTCGATGAGCAACCTGGTTCGGCTGCAACGCGACCTCAGCCTGCGCATCGTCGGTGCCAGCGGCATGCTCCACGCGTACGACGCCGACAAGAAGGACGCGATCACCGAAGCGACGGGCAACCCGTTCCTCGGCGTGATCACCGAACTCGCCCTCTTCGCGCAGGCCCCGCCGATCTACGGCGGCACCGATCAGGTGCAGCGCAACATCATCGGCGAGCGCGTGCTCGGTCTCCCCAAAGAGCCGAACAACGACCGGGTCACCCCGTTCAGCGAACTCCCCAAGAACGCCTGACGACGATTTTCGCCCAGGCCAAAAATCACCCCCACGCGACCACATCGAGCCAGGCCAAAAATCACCCCCACGCGACGACATCGAGCCTGGGCAGAAATCACCCTCACGCGAACACTCTGAGCCTGGGCAAAAATCACCCTCACGCGAACACTTTGAGCCTGGGCAGAAATAGCCCTGACGCGGTGAATTCGGGATGGGTGGGGGTTTCGCTGGGGGTGACGGTCAGTCGTCTTTGAGAGCGACAGCGTTGGGGGTGACGTTCATCTTCGGCTCGTACTCGGCCACATCGACGACTCGACCCTCGCTCGCGAACTTGGCGACCAGGTCGGCGCGGCACGTCGAACACGGTGCGTAGAACTCGTCGGTCGTCGGTGTTTGGCAGCGAGGGCAGTCGAACTCCACCCCTCCGACGTTACAGCGCGTACGATCGCAGTCGATGCCCGATCGCCGTTCGCCGAACCCTCGCTCCCGCGATGGTCTCCTGCCGCCGGTCGGAGCGCGAACACCCGGGCTCGACGACCTCGACGACGACACGATCCGCGCCGAAGACGACGGCGACTGGGACGACGACGAGTGGTACGAACCGAACTACATGGTGCGTCGGGCGCTGGCCATCGGCGGAACCATCGCGGCCATCGCGATCATCGTGTTCGTGGTCAGCAAGGTGATCGGTGGCGATGACGGCGGCAGCGGATCGGCGAGCGCTGCGAGCGCCGAGTGGAACCACGTGGTGGTGCTCACCGACGACGAGATCCGCATCGTCGACCCGTCGAACGGCGACGTGGTCGACACCTACGACGGCGACGCCGACCTCCTCGACGCGCAGTCGGTCGTGACGGGCAACGTCCTCGTCACCATGACCGACGCCGGACGCATCACCCAGACCGACCTGAGCGACGGCACGAGCACTCGCGGGCGAGCGAGCACCGATCAGGCACTGCGCCTGTCGACGACCAACCCGACGATCGCGATCGCCGGCACCGACGGTGGCGGCGACGTGACGCTGATCGACACCAACGAACGCACCACGCTGCGGGTCGGCGACGTCGCCGGTCTCGACGATCCGCTGATCTTCCCGATGGAGGTGTACGTCAACCCGGACGGCACGCACGCCGCCATGTCGGATGCGCGCAGCTTCCAGTCGACCGTGGTCGACATCGCCGAAGGCACCGCCGAGCTCCTCGCCGGCCAGGTCGTGGCCATCGGCGACGACCGGGTCGTCACCGCCCAGCGCGCCGGGGCCAACACCGAACTCGAGTTCTACGACCTCGCCGGCGAACGGCTCGGGTCGGTCGACGTGCCCACCCCCGCGGCGTCACTGCTCACCTCCGACGGCAACATGCTCCTCGTCGACGCCAGTGGCGCGATTCGACTCGCCAACGCCGACGGTGACGTGTCCGAACTCGGCGCACTCAGCGACACCGAGGCGCCGACCGCCACGATCGAGGTCGAAGCCGGAACGACCGCGTTCGGCGGCACCCGCCTGCTCGCCATCACGTCGCGCCAGGTGTTCGTGCTCAACGACGCCGGCCTGCAACTCGGCGTCGCCGACGGCGACATCACCAGCACACCGACGCGAGCCAGCCGCTGCGTCACGGTCGGCAGCCCGCGTTCGACCGGCACCTCGGTGCAGCTCGATCTCGACAACGCCTCCGTGATCGTCGAGATCGGCGGCGGCATCGTGTCGAACACCTCGGTCGATGGCTGCACGGCAGCACTCATCGGCGGAGCCAGCCCGCAGATCGTGCACGACGGCGAGATCATCGAGGTCGACGCGAACTCCATCGTCGACATCGCCCCCGACGGCGAGGCGTACGTCGTCCTCGACGGCCGTGACTCCGAGCTCCTCACGATCGACGGCGAGTCCAACGTCGAGGTCGCCGATGTCGCCTCGGTCATCCGGTTTGCGCAGCGCTGATGAATCAGCCCGCCCAGCCCGACGGCAGCCACCCGGACGACACCCTCGCTCACGGCACCCACCCGGATGCGGTCGAGTCGACCTTCGTCGAGATCACGCGACCCGACGTGACCTGGCGGTTCGAGCGCGAGTTCCTCACGTCGAACTGGACGTGCCTGTTCGGCAACGGCTGCAAGGGCATCCTCACCGCCGACGCCACCGAGCTCAACCAGGGCTGCTGCTCGCTCGGTGCTCACTTCGGCGACGGGCCGGCCGGCCAGGAGGAATCACGGCAGGTGTCGGCGATGGCCGCGCTGCTCACCCCCGAGCAGTGGCAGCACCACGACGCCGGCACCACCGACCACCTGCCCGATGGCGCCGGCGAACCGGTCGCCGGCATCCACGGCGACGGTGACCGCACCCACACCCGAGTCGTCGACGGAGCGTGCGTGTTCCTGAACCGCCCGGGATTCGCCGGCGGCGAAGGGTGCGCACTGCACATCGCCGCCGCCGAGTTCGGTGACTCCCCCACCGAGTGGAAACCCTCGGTGTGCTGGCAGCTTCCGCTCCGAGTCGACTGGGCGCTCGTCGACGACACCGACCCCGAGGGCCCCGAGACCGCCACCGTCCGCCGCTGGTCGCGAGCCGACTGGGGCAAGCACGGCGAGACGATGCACTGGTGCTGCACCGAACGATCGGAAGGCGCCGAGGCCTACTCCGGCGACAACCAGGTCATCGAGAGTCTCCGCGACGAACTCGAAGCCCTCAGCGACGAGAGCGTCTACGACGAACTGAACGAAGCACTCGACGAAGCGCTGAAGAACGAGACGTAGGCATCGAGCAACGACCGACGTCCGTCAGGTCGAGCGCAGCGAGCAGAAGAGCGACGCAACGAGCGAAGCGACGTTGCCTGGAGCGCCCATCGGAACGATTGACGACAGTGGCAGATCTCCCGCGCCCGCAACCCGAGTGCCAGCGGGTCTCGCGCCGAGCCCGAGTGACAGGTGGGTGGACACACCAGCGTGACGCGCGAGTCGAGGCCCGGCGCGCTGTCAGATGACGTTGACGACGTCGAGGACCGCCGCGACGGTCGGTTGTGAGACGTCGCCGGTGCTCGTGTCGCGCCAGTCGGCGCGCTTGGTCGCCCACGAGATGAAGTCGTGCGCGGTCGTGCGGATGACCGGCGCGTCGTCGTCGGCTCCGTTGGCGATGATCCACTGCGGACCCGCTGCCGGGTCGCCCGGCGTGAGACAGAAGCTGTGCGCAGCGGGGCCGTCGAAGACGAGGTTGATCGGCTGCTGCGGAGCCGACGCGAGCGCGTCGGCGCACATCTGCGGGAGTCCGGCGAGCATCCAGTCGACGGCGGGGCCGAGCACCGTCGGGTCCTTCGGCAGTCGTGCAGCCCGGTCGACCGCGGCGCCGATGTCGTGGCGGAGGTGGCAGTAGTGATCGAACGCGATCGCGTCGCCGAGCAGGTGCATCGGGTGGGATCCGAGATCACCGAGCGGAACGACGGTGTCGGCCATCGGCGGTTCCTGCAACGCGGCGAGGGCAGCGACGCCCTTCTCCGACCACTCGTCGTAGGCGGCGACGACCTGGTCGACCGTCCATTCCTTGCGAGCCTGCACGACCACCTCGGCCGTCGCCTCGGCTCCTTCGGCCGCGCTGACGTCGACCTCGATCGTGTCGGCCGCGGCGATCTGTTGGTACACGGCAGCCATGTGCTGCGCGACGTCTTGGACCCGCCAACCCGTGCATCCCGACGGCGCCGCCCACTCCTCTGGCGTCAACGTCGCGAACAGTTCCTTCGCTCGAATCACCTCGGCTTGCAGCCCTTCGATCGCACCCTTCGACATGACGCGAAGGTACCGCGAATCGGCGACCCGCCTGCGCAGCCGTCAGCGTCGGGTCGTCACGAGCGTTTCCGCGGCGACCGGAACGAAGCCGCAGGCCAGGAACGCTCGGAGCGACGCGGCGTTGCCGGGCGCCACCTGCGCCCACACCCACTCGGTCGGCGGAACCAGATCGAGACCCGACGCGATGAGCCGACGACCGTGACCTCGCCCGTGGTGCCCGTGGTGCCCGTGGTCGCCGAGCAACTCCACCGAGATCTCGGTTCGGCCGACGAGCCCCTGGCCGATCGTGACGAACCCTTCGGCATCACCGTGGACGACGACCCCGTCGCGGTGCTCGCGCGCTCGGATCACGCGCGGGTGCTCGTCGAGGTCGGTACGCACCGGGAGCGGGTCGCTCCCCGTCGCTGGTCGCGTTCCGGCAGCGACGAGGACCGCATCGTGCGAGCCGATCGTGCCGTGTGCCCCGGCGAGCAACTGGGTGACCGCCGGGTGCGAAGCACCACCGAATCCGTCAGCGCCCGCGGCAGCGAGCACCTCGTGGGGCTCGTCGCACAGCACGAACGAGTGGCCGGTGAACTCCACGATCGCGGCGGTGCCGGGCCGGTCGGGATCGTGCCGCTCGAACCGCCCGTCGACCGGCGGGTACTCGCCCGTCGCTGCCGCGTCGAGCGCGTGTCGAAGTGGGTGCACCGGCTCCGGCTCGACGCTCGCGTCAGCCGAGCACACGCTCGAGGTACGCGTTGGTGAAGGTGCGGTTCGGGTCGAGTTCGTCTCGCCACTCCTGGAACGTGTTCCACTCGGGGTAGCGATGGGCGAGCGTGGTCGCCGTCTGGAAGTGCAGCTTGCCCCAGTGCGGCCGCCCGTTGTAGTCGTTCATGATCGACTCGACGCCTTGGAAGTAGGCCTCGTGCGGCACGCCGACGTACTGGTGCACGGCGATCCATCCCGACGCCCGACCGTTCGCCGTCGACAGTGGGATGTCGTCGGCCGCCGAGATCCGCACTTCGATCGGGAACATCGGCTTGATCGGCAACGTGGAGATCAGGTCGTGGATCCGACCGATCGCGTCGGGCACCGCATCGATCGGCACGCCGTACTCCATCTCGAGAAAGCGGACCTTGCGCGGGCTGCAGAAGATCTTGTCGCTCCGGTCGATCAGGTCTCGTTCGGGTGCACCGAACATGACGAGTTTCGCGACCCTCGGTGCGAGGCTCGGGAAGCGGCGGCCGACGCGGCACACGGTGCCGAACGCGAGATTCTCACCGATCCACTTGTCACGGATGTACGCCGCCTTCGACTGCGGCTCGGCGGGGAGTTCGGTGCGGGTGTTGCGCTTCACCTGGCAACGGCGACTCCCCGGCATCCAGTAGAACTCGACGTGGTCGGTGGAGTGCATCAGGGTGCGGAAGTCGGCGAGCAGGTCGACGAGTGGCTCGATGGTTTCGACGGCGTGGAGGTTGAACGCCGGCACGCATCGCAGCGTCACCTCGGTCACGATGCCGAGCGCGCCGAGGCTCACCCGCGCGACGCGCAGCAGTTCCGGGTCGTCGGTTTCGGTGCAGCGGCGCACGGAGCCGTCGCCGGTCACGATCTCCATCCCGACGATTCGTGTCGAGATGTTGCCGAGCCCGGCTCCCGTCCCGTGCGTGGCGGTCGCGGTGGCTCCGGCGATCGACTGCCGGTCGATGTCGCCGAGGTTCGGCAACGCGAGGCCGCGGTCGGTCAACTGCTGGTTGAGATCGTGGAGCCGGATGCCGGCCTGCACGCGCACGTCGAGTCCGTCTCGCCCGCCGACGTCGATGATGCGCTTCATCGCGTCGAGCGACAGCAGGTGTCCGTCGGTCATCGCGGTGTCGGTGAACGAGTGGCCACCGGCGATCACCTTGACCCGCTCACCCGCCTCCGCAGCGCGGCGCACGATCGCCGCGACCTCGTCGGTGGTGGTCGGCTCGTGCACCGCCGTGGGGACACAGCGTTGGTTTCCTGCCCAGTTCTTCGTCGACACGGCCATTGCCGAAGCGTAAGCGACGTTCCGGGGTGCCGCCGCTTCGCCCGTCGGCCGCTCGCCGAGCCGCCGCGATCAGAGTTCTGCGAGGGTACTGCAGACGTGGTCGACTTCGGCGGCGGTCGTGGTGCAGTGCGCCGACAGGCGCAGCATCGGTGCGAGGTCGCGGCGCTCGACGTCGGCTCGTGACGAACCGACGTGCGTCACCGAGGTGTTGATCCGTTGCTCGGCGAGTCGAGCCTGCACCACGTCGGAAGCGAGGGTCGGATGGGTCGCCGTGACGATGCCGCACCGAGCGATCCCCTCGTCGTGCACCTCCATGCCGATGCCCGACAGCCCAGCCCGAAGGTCTTTCGCGCGGCGAGCGATCGCGGTCTGGATGCGGTCGACGCCGAGGTCGAGCGCCACGTCGACGGCGGCCCCGAGTCCGAGCCAGTTGGCGTGGCTGAACTCCCAGTACTCGAAGCGCGTCGCTCCCGGCTCGAACGTGTAGGTGTCGAGGGTGGTCCACTCGGCGCTGTGATGGTCGGGGTGCGACGGGACCACGCGATCGAGGATCGACTCGCGGACGTAGAGGAAGCCGGTGCCTCGCGGGCCGCGCAGGTACTTGCGTCCGGTGCCGCTGAGGAAGTCGCAGCCGATCGTGTCGACGTCGATCACGAGTTGGCCGACCGCCTGACACGCGTCGAGCAGGAACGGCACGCCGGCGGCACGCGTCAGGGCGCCGACCGCGGCGGCCGGGTTGACGAGGCCGCCGTTGGTCGGGATCCACGCGAGCGACACGAGCGCGACGCCGTCGGGATCGTCGAGTGCTGCCGCGAGCGCGGCCAGATCGATCTGGCCGACCGCGTCACTCGGCACGCGCACGATCCGCACCCCTCGCGTCGCCGCGGCGTGCAACATGGCGACGGCGTTGGCGCCGTAGTCGTGATCGTGCGTGATGATCGCCTGTCCGGGCTGCATCGGGATCGACCAGAACGCTGCGCTCCACGCGGCGGTGGCGTGCTCGAATCGCGCGATCTCGTTCCGCTTGGCGCCGAGGAGGGCCGCGATCGACTCGTACGTCTGCTCGCGCTCCGCAGCGGTGGCGGCCGCCGCCTCGTAGCCGCCGATCGTGGCTTCTCGTTGCAGGTGCTCGATCTGCGCGTCGAGGACGGTCTGCGCCGGCAGCGACGAACCTGCGTGGTTGAGGTGGATCAGCTCGTCACGACAGCCCGGCGTGGCCGCCCGGATGGTCTCGATCTCGGCATCGGTGAAGGGTGCTGCCATCGACTCGACGCTAACGCTCGACACCGGGCGACCTCGGCGCGTCGATCCACGCCACGGTCGCAGTTGTCGCCGGTCGGCCGTACCGGCTGGTTGTCTACTACTTGTCTTTACTTGTATTTAACATGTATGGTTGAGGCATGGAGGTCGCCGTCGTCGGATTCGCAGCACTGGCCACGTCGATCCTGAGCGCGGTCGCCGGGCTCGGCGGCGGCATCATCCTGCTGGCGGTGGTCGCACAGTTCTTCGCCCCGACGGTCGCGATCCCGATCCAAGGCGCGATGCAGTTCGTCTCGAACGGCTCGCGGGCCGCCATCCTCCGACGCGAGATCTCGTGGCCGGCCGTCGGGTGGTCGTCGCTCCTGATCTTCCCCGCGAGCCTGCTCGGTGTGATCGTGGCCACCTCGATCCCCGACGCCGCGACACGATTGTTGCTCGGCGTGTTCGTCCTGGTCGTCGGATGGAAGCCGTCACTGCTGAAGTGGCGCGGCGGACGTCAGCTCCCCGACCGGGCGATGCTCGGCGTCGGCGCCGCGTCCGGGTTCCTCAACTCCACCGTCGGCGCGAGCGGGCCGGTCACCTCGCCGTTCTTCAAAGCGGTCACGTCGACCCACATCGCCTTCGTCGCCACCGCTGCCGCATCACAGGTCGTGGCGCACACGTCGAAGATCGTCGCCTTCACGATCGACGGCTTCTCGCTCGCCGACCACCTCGACGTCATCGCCGTCGGCTGCGTCGGCGTCACCCTCGGCAGTGTCATCGGCACGCGCCTGCTCGGCAAGATCTCCGACGATCGTCTCGCACAGGTGTTCAAGCTCGTGCTGACCGCACTCGCCCTCCGCCTCATCATCCAAGCCCTCACCTGACAAACGATCGGGCCGCGTGTGCAGCTGCGGCGGAGCGTCGGTTCAAAGGGCTTCGAGGATGGCGTTCTCGACGACTTCGGTGAGCGCCGGGTGAATGTAGAACACGTCGTGGGCGATCGTGGCGGCCGGCGTGTCGAGCTCCATCGCCTGGATGATCGGCTGGATGAGCGTCGCCGCCTGCGGACCGATGATGTGCGCGCCGATGATGAGGCCGGTCTCGGTGTTGACGATCACCTTCGCGAACGACGTCTCGTCGACCAGTGCCCAGCCGTACGCGGTGCCGGCGTAGTCACGCTTGCCGACCTTGTGCGGAATGCCCTGGTCGATCGCTTGCTGCTCGGTGAGCCCGACGTGCGCCACCTGCGGGTTGGAGAACACGGCACTCGGCACCGCCTTGTAGCTCTGGCGGCGCGGCTCCTGGTCGCTGTGCGCGATGTTCCAGAACGCCACCTTCGCCTCGGCGTTCGCGAGGTGCTTGAGCTGGTAGTTGTTGGCGATGTCGCCGATGGCCCACACGCCCTCGACGTTGGTCGCCATGGTGTCGTCGACGTCGATCGTGCCGCGGTCGTGGCACGTGAGGCCGCCGGCGCGCACTTCGAGCAGGTCGCTGTTGGGTTCACGCCCGGTCGCCACGAGCAACTCGTCGACGATCACCGATTCTCCACCGACGATGATCTCGATCGAACCGTCGTCGAGCCGCGACACCTGGGTCGGCACGTGGCCGTAGCGCAGGTCGACACGCTCGCCGAACACCTCGGCGAAGCGCTCGCTGATCTCGTGGTCGAAACCGCGCAGTACGCCCTCCGAGCGGTTCATCAACGTCACCTTCGATCCGAGGCCGGAGAACACGTGCCCCATCTCGACGGCGATGAAGCCGCCGCCGATGATGCCGAGGCGATCGGGCAGCGCGTCGAGGCGCATGATCGTGTCGGACGTGTGGAATCCGGTCTCGACGAGACCGGGGATCGGCGGGGTGACCGGGCGCGCACCGGCCGCGATCAACACCTTCGACGCGCTGATCGTGACCAGGTCGGTGCCGTCGTTCATCGCCACCTCGAACACCTTGTCGCCGGTGAATCGCGCCGTGCCTTCGAACAACGTGATGTTCGGCGAGCCGTTCGCCCGGTAGTCGCGTCCGCCTTCCGAAATCGAGTCGATGCGGCCGAACACGCGGTCGCGGAGCGCCGCGAAATCAGCACCGTTGAACTGCGTGTCGATGTTGAGCTTCGCCGACGTCTGCGCATCGACCGCCTTGTCGGCCGGGAGCACGAACATCTTCGAGGGGATGCACCCGACGTTGAGGCAGGTGCCGCCGTACACGCCGCGCTCGACGATGGCGATCTTCCAGTCGTCGAAGTACTCGGGAATCGAGTTGCCCGAACCCGAGCCGATGATGATCAGGTCGAAGACCTCGCCACGATCGATCGCATCGTCGGACTCGGTTTCGGTGTTGGTTGCGTTCTCGCTCACAACCGGTGTCTAACCCATCGTGGCCCGGATTGCTTCCCGTCGGTTGCGCACTCCCCCGCCGGCGAGCCGACACGACTGGGCCGATGCAACCGGGCTGACGGGCCGTCAGCCGGTGGCGACGAAGATCACGCCGAGCAGCACGATCCCGAGGCCGGCGATCTGACGGGGCTCGACGTCGTCTCGATACACGAACCGTCCGACCACCACGCTGACCGCCGGGAACAGCGATGCGGTCACCACTGCCGAGGTCGCGCCCGCCTGCACGCCGAGCAGGAAGAAGATCGTCGAGCCGCCTGCCAACATGCCGGCGATCAGCGCCGCGGCCCGCAGCCCTTGCGGCGGGACGATGGTCGCCGACCGTGACCGGGCGACGGCGATCATCAACGCGAACGCCGACACACGCTGGGCCACGGCGGGCCACGATCCGCTCGACTCCGACGCTTCGATCACGATGCTCAGCCCGAAGCCGTAGCCGAGGCCCGAGATCATTCCCCAGCGGATGCCGTCACGAAGGTGCTCGACGCGTCCACCGCCCATCGTGATCACGACCAGACCACCGACCGCCACGATCGCTCCGAGCAGCGCGATCAGCGTCGGGTCGGCACCTCGAACGACCGCGTACCCGAAGGGGATCACCGCCGACAGCGTGGCGACGAGCGGTGCGACGACCGCCGACGACGATCGGCGCAGACCGCTGAAGTAGGCCCACAGCCCGACGCCGAGACCGAGTCCTGAGGCCAGCCCGATGGCGAAGTCACCGACACCGAACGAACTGTCGACGACGAACAGCGCGGCGATCGACGTGAAGATCGCCACGAACTGCAGTGCGACTCCGGCGGCGATCGGACCTCGTGCGTTGACGACCCGGCGGCCGAACAGGTCGGCGAGGCCGATCGACAACGAGGTCAGCAGGCCATAGACGATCGCCATCTCGTCACCTCCTCGCCGGGCTGGGAGGAGCGGTTGTTCGCGCTCTCGACCTGGTACTGCACGGCGGGCACATTATGCAGGTGATCGATCGCTGTCCCGGTGCTCTCACTTCCCCGTTGGCGCGAGGCGGTGCTCATCGGCAACAGTGACCTCATGCAGCGACGGACCGGCGATGGATTCATGCGATGCAGCGACGGACACGTCCGCTGGGGCGTGTTCGGCGCGGCGGGCGTCGTGTTCGTCGTGCGCGAGGCCGACGGCCCGGTCGTGATGTTGCAGAAGCGGTCGGCGATGGCACACGAGGGCGGCACGTGGTCGTGTGCCGGTGGCGCGCTCGACGAGGGTGAGACGCCGTATGAAGGTGCGCTGCGCGAGGCGACGGAGGAAGTGGGCGAACTGCCGCCGGGTGGCACGAAACTGCTCGGTGAGTACGCGTTCGTTCCGGCGACCGACTGGTCGTACATCACGATCGTCGTCGAGGTCACCGAGCGTTTCGGCAACTCGATGAACTTCGAGACCGACGCGGTCGGCTGGTTCACGCCCGACGACGTCGAGCGTCTCCCCCTGCACGCAGGTTTCGCAGCAGCGTGGCCCCACCTCCGCCCCATCGTCGAAACCCCATCCCCCACCACCTGACGCCCACATCGAGCCAGGCCAAAAATCACCCCCACGCGCACACAACGAGCCTGGCCAAAAATCACCCCCACGCGTACACAACGAGCCTGGGCAAAAATCACCCCCACGCGTACACAACGAGCCTGGGCAAAAATCACCCCCACGCGTACACATCTGGCCTGAGCAAAAATCACCCCCACGCGTACACATCTGGCCTGGGCAAAAATCACCCCCACGCGTACACATCTGGCCTGGGCAAAAATCACCCTCACGCGTACACATCTGGCCTGGGCAAGAATCACCCTCACGCGTACACATTTGGCCTGGGCAAAAATCACCCTTGGCGGGGGGGTCAGAGGGCGGCGGGGGCCTGGGGGTCGACGGGGGTGACGCCGACGAGGTGCGTGTGGTCGTTGTAGCGGGCCATTCGCCACAGACCCGCCGGGTCGACCAACCACTCCGACACCGAGGTGTTGATCGGGCTCACCACCGGCAAGGCAGCGATCGACGTGGCTTCGGATGCCACCGGCCAACGTCGAGCCGCGCTGATCATGATCACGCCACCGTGGCACACCACCCACACGGTCTTGCCGCGGTGCTCGCCGACCACGCGATCGGTCGCCGAGAACACCCGCGACGCGAACTCGTCACCCGATTCTCCGCCCGGCGACAGCGGGTTCTCCCAGTCGGTCCACGGAGCGATGCCGTACTTCTCGGTGTACTCCTCGACCGTGAGCCCCTCCGCCTCACCCGACGTTCGCTCGATCAGGTCGGCGTGCTGCTGGGGCACCATGCCGTGCGGTTCGGCGATGATCTCGGCGGTGTGCACCGCTCGCCGCATCGTGCTGACCAGGATCGCATCGGGGCGCAGATCAGGGTCGGCAGCGAGACGGCCCCGCAGCGCTTCGGCCTGTGCCACCCCCAGATCGGTGAGGCCGCCACACGTCTCGAGCCCCGAGATCCAGCGGCCCGCATTGGACGCCGACTCACCGTGACGGATCAACACGATTCGGGTCGGAGCGGCGTCGGGCGATGCGGACTGGTCAGTGGTGGCCATCGGTCCAGCATGTCAGAGGCCCCGCAGCGCACCACAAGCCGAATCGCGAGCCGAATCGCGACCCGGCTCGCGAGCCCGTATGACGTGGTTGCATGACCGGAATCCGCTGACGGCGAGCCACGGCCGTCCGTACGCTGGACGCATGACGCTCGCCGAGCAGGAACCCACGATGCGCACCGTCCACGGCGCCTGCCACCACGACTGCCCCGACTCGTGCGGGTGGACGGTGACCGTCGACGACTCCGGCAGCGAGCCCGTCGCGGTGAAGCTCCGCGGCACACCCGAGCACCCGTTCTCCCAGGGCGAGCTGTGCCCGAAGGTCAACCGATTCCTCGACCGCGTCTACAGCCCGCAACGCCTCCTGCACCCGATGCGCCGCGTCGGCCCGAAGGGTTCGGGCCAGTTCGAGCAGATCAGCTGGGACGACGCGCTCGCCGACATCGCCACCAACCTGCATCGCGTGATCGACGAGCACGGTCCGGAAGCCGTGATGCCGTACTCCGACGCCGGCAACCAGAGCCTGCTGTCGATGTTCGGTTCGGGTGGCCGCTTCTTCAACCGGATGGGCGCGACCCGACTCGAGCGAGCGATCTGCGGAGTCACGGTCGGTGCGGGAACGACGATGACCAACGGGTCGGGGGCCAGCCTCGAAGCCACCGAGATGGTGCACTCCAAGCTGATCGTCCTGTGGGCGACCAACACGCGTCTCACCAACCGGCACCTGTGGCCGACCATAGAAACGGCCCGCGCCCAGGGCGCTCGGCTCGTGGTGATCGACCCGATCCGCACGCTCACCGCCGAGGCGGTCGACCCGGCTGCCGGCGACGTGTTCATCCAGCCCCGGCCCGGCACCGACATCGCGATGATGCTGGCGATGATGCACGTCATCATCGAGCGCGACCTGCACGACGCCGACTGGGTCGCCGCGCACACCACCGGCTTCGACGAACTCCGAGCGGCGGTCGCCGACTGGACGCCGCAGCGTGCAGCCGAAGCCACCGGCGTCGACGCGGAGATCATCGAGCAGCTCGCGATCGATGTCGCGTCGACGCGCCCCACCGCGATCCGCACGCTGATCGGGGCCGAGCACCACGAGAACGGGGCGATGTTCTTCCGCACGCTCGCATGCCTTCCCGCGCTCACCGGTGCGTGGCGGGATCGCGGCGGCGGCTTCTCGCGCAGCGTCGGGTTCTGGACCGAGGGTCAGATCGACATGCACGCCCTCACCAAACCCGAGCTGATTCCGATCACCGACGCCGACGGTGCGCCGTGGTTTCCGCGGCAGACCAACATGAGCCGTCTCGGCACCGTCCTCACCGGCACCGACGACGACCTCGGCGACGGCCCGCCGATCCATGCGCTGATCGTGTGGAACGCCAACCCGGTCGTCGTCGTCCCCAACGCCGACCTCGTCGAACAGGGTCTGGCCCGCGACGACCTCTACACCGTCGTCCACGAGCAGTTCCTCACCGAGACCGCGCGCTACGCCGACATCGTCCTCCCGGCCACCACCCAGATCGAAGCCGACGACGTCGTGTTCCCCTGGGGGCACCTGTGGGTGGCCTACAACGAAGCGGCGATCCCCCCGGCCGGGGAGTCGGTGTCGAACACCGAACTGTTCCGACGCCTCGCCGCCGCGATGGGCTACACCGAGCCCGAGCTGTTCGCCGACGACGAGACCCTGCTCAGCGATGCGCTCCCGACCATCGACATCGAGCGGCTGCGGGCCGAGAAGTGGCAGCGTGCGCCCTACCCCGACGACGGTCGCCCCTACGGCGACCCCGGCGGCGCGACCCCGTTCCCGACGCCGAGTGGGCGCGTCGAGTTCGCGTCCGACCAGCTCGAATCGCTCGGCCAGCCGCGCGTCCCCACCTACGTTCCTCCCGCCGAGGGCCCCGATGGCGACGCCGAGCTCGCCGCACGATTCCCCCTGCAACTCCTCACGCCGAAGCACCACAGCCGATTCCTCAACTCGGGCTACGCCCACCTCCCGAAGCACGGCCCGGCCGAAGGTGGTCCGTTCGTCGAGATGAACGCGACCGACGCAACCGCTCGCGGCTTGGCCGACGGCGACCTGGCGACCGTGCACAACGACCGATCGAGCCTCGACGTACCCGTTCGTATCACCGAGCGGGTTCGCCCCGGCGTGGTCGCCGTGCCGTTCGGGTGGTGGCGTCAGCATCACGTCGACGGCAAGGTCGCCAACAGCCTCACGAGCGACACGCTCACCGACTGGGGCGGCGGCGTGGCGTACTCCGACACGCTCGTCGAGGTCCGCGGCGCCGCACAGCGCTCCTGACCAGCACGTGAACGCGGAGTTACTGTTCGAAGCGTGACCGTCGCGGTCTGACACTGGAAGTACCCTGACGGCCATGGCCGGCGAACTGATCTACGCGTTCAGAGTGATGCGCCTGCCGCTCCTCGACGCGGGTGGATCGCCGATCGGTCAAATCGAAGACCTCGTCGCCATCCCCGGTCGCCCGGCGTCTCGAGGGCAGCCGGCCGTCGCTCCACGCATCGTCGGGTTCGTGGCCAGCAGCCAGCGTCGCCGCATCTTCGTCAACGCCAACCGCGTCGAAGAGCTCAACAGCGACGGGGCGCGCCTGCGCAGCTGGGACGTCGACCTCAACCCGTTCAAACCGCGGCCGGGTGAAGTGCTCATCAACGCCGAGCTGATCGACCGACGCATCGGCACCGAAACGGTGAGCGATGTCGGCCTGCTGCAGGCCGGCGACGGGCGCTCGACCTGGTGGGAGATCGACAAGGTCCGACTCTCGCGCCGCGGTGGCATCGGTCGGCGACCGACGTATCGCCTCGCCGACGCCAGCGAGCTGCCCGGGCTCTTCGACAGCCCGACCGCAATGGAAGCCGAAGCAGCGCGCCTGCGCGACTTCCACCCGGCCGAGGTCGCCGCCGTCGTGCGCAAGCTGCCCGACGCGCAACGACGCCAGATCGCGCACGCCATGGACGACGAGCGACTCGCCGACGTGCTCGAGGAGCTGCCGGAAGAAGAACAGATCCGCATCGTCGAAGGTCTCGACCGCGAACGTCTGGTCGGCGTGTTCGACGAGATGGAGTTCGACGATCTCGCCGACCTCCTCGGTCAGATGTCGCACGCGCAGCAGGAGCGGATGCTCGACGTGATGGACGACGAGGACGAAGAGGTCGTGCGACGACTCCTCTCGTACGAGGAGGGCACGGCCGGCGGCCTCATGACGCCCGAGGTCATCATCCTCGGGCCGACCGCCACCGTCGCCGAAGCCCTCGCCGAGATCCGCAACCCCGACTGGGTCGTGAGCATCGCGGCGCAGGTCTTCGTGTGCCAGGCACCGTTCAAGACCCCGACCGGTCGCTTCCTCGGCGTGGTGCACATGCAGCGACTGCTGCGCGAACCGCCGGCGATGGAGATCCGTCAGATCGTCGACGACTGCCCCACGGTGCTGCCCGACACGAGCGACGCCGAAGTGGCCGAACAACTCGCGAGCTACGACCTGCTCGCGGTCGCGGTGTGCGACGCGGCCGGTCGCCTGCTCGGCGCGGTCACCGTCGACGACGTGATCGACCGCATGCTCGGTACCGAATGGCGCAAGCGCCACCGCCCGACGCGCAGCACCGGGTCGGTCACTCCGTGAAGCGCCGCGAAGACCTCAGCGCTCCTCGGTCGCGCCGCTGGCAGGGCGTGCAGGTCGACACCGACACGTTCGGCTCGTTCGCCGAATCGATCGCCAACTTCATCGGCACCGCCCGATTTCTCGTGTACCAGACGGGCTTCATCACCGTCTGGATCCTGCACAACGTGTTCGCCCCCGACCGGTTGGTGTTCGACCCCTGGTCACGCGGGTTCACCCTCCTCACGCTGGTGCTGTCGATCCAGGCCGCCTACGCGGCCCCGCTGATCCTGCTCGCCCAGTCACGCCAGGAGCGCCGTGACCGCGTGATGGCCGAGACCGATCGAGACGTGGCCGAACGCACACAGAACGACACCGAGTTCCTGGCTCGCGAGATCGCCAGCGTGCGCCTGTCGCTGTCCGACATGGTCACCGGCGAGAGCTTTGACGAACGCCTCGAACGCCTCACCGACGTGGTGGAGCAGTTGAGCGACGACGTGCGGTCTCTGCGCACATCGCTCGACACGGCCGACGAGGACTGAAGCGCGAGTCAGCGCTGCGCGGCGACGTGGCGCACCAGTTCGACCGTCGCCTCGGCGAAACCCGACCGCAGATCGAGCGCGTCGAGGTGATCCATCGGCACCTCGACCACGTGCGCGTCGAGCGCCGCGGCGAGTTCGCGCTGCTTGCGCGGCTTGACGAGCCGATCCTTCGTGGTGACGAGGCAGCCGGCCGGCACGTCGAGGGTGCTCGCCCACGATCGTGCGTCGTGTCGACTGAGCGCCTTGCCGGCTTGCAGCACCACGCGCGCATCACCGCGCATGGTCTCGGCGATGATCCAGTCGCGGTGCTGCGCCAGACCCGCATCGTCGGTCATCATCCGCTCGACCGCCTTGCGCAGCACGTACGGCTGCGTCCACGAACGCAACGCCGCGCCCATGATCGGGAGCAGCTTCCACGACAGGCGCTCGCGCAAGGTCGCACTCCACTCCAACGCGGTCGCCTGCACGACGATGCCGCGCACGAGGTCGGGATGCCGCCGCGCGACGTACATCGCTATGGGGCCGCCCATCGAGTAGCCGACCGGGATGACGTTGCTCAGCCCGAGTTCGCGAACCACGGCCGCCGCGTCGTCGGCGACCTCGTCGAGTTCGTAGTGCTTCAGCGACCGCAGTCCGCGGCCGTGGCCACGGTGGTCGACACCGACGAACGAGCAGACCTCCATGAGCGCTCGATACGCACCGATGAACTGCAGATCGGACGACGCCGTCCAACCGTGCAACAACAGCACGGTCGGAGCCGCCGGGTCGGGGTGCTGGTGACGCCGGACGAAGAACTCGCCGCGATCGGGCACGCGCACGATCGAACCGGCCGGCAACCACGACGGCGGCAGGTCTCGTCGAATGGGGGTCGGCAGGTCAGGCACTCGGCACTCCTGTGAACTCTTGCAGTCGGACGCCGAGGCGTTCGATCGAACGCAACAGCCGTTTCGTGTCGAGCCGGGCCTCGCCGGGCACGACGAGACCGGGGGCGAGTTCGCCGTCGAGCACGAGGTCGGTGAAGGCGAGCGCCGTCGCCGTGGCTGCGGTGCCGACCAGTTCGGCGATACCGCCGATGAGCGTGAGGCGCCCGCCGTCGTGATCGTTGCCGCGCACTTCGACTCGAAGCGCACCGACGCCGCCTTCACGGTGTGGGCGCTTGAGCATCGGAAGTCGCGACGTGAGCCGGTCGCGGCGATTGGCCGAGAGGCGGGCCTGCACCCGCTCGACCTCGGGCATGGCGCGGCGGATGATGAGCGGTGCCGGCACCTCGGCGAGATAGCAGTCGTAGGCGCCCACCGGTTCGGGGAACCACGAGAGCAGACGGCCGGTGCCCGCGACGGCGGTGATCTCGGCGCCGTCGTGGAGGTTGGTGGCCGTGCCGGCGAGGGCGCGGTGGTGCTGGCGGGCACAGGCCGGTCCGGCCGTGCCGTGGATGCTCACGTGGACTTCGTCGACGGTGGCGAACGAGCCCGCCAGGTGGCGAGCGAGCAGCGCGACGAGTCCGGGTGACATACCGGCACCCACCACGAGCGCCACGTCGTGTTCGACGGCGAGCGCACCGAGGTCGAGGAGGGCTCGCACGTCGTCGATCTGGTCACCGATCGACACGACCGGCACACCGCGCTGCAGGAAGCGGCGGGCGACGGGATGGTGCGGGCCGGGGTGGGCGAGGATCACGGCGTCGAGGCCGTCGATCAGCGGCGACGTGCCGACGTCGATCTGTCGTGTGTCGATCGAGACGACTCTCGCGTCGGGACGAATCGTGCCGACGCGCTGTCGGACGCGGCCACCGACCACACCGACGCCGACGAGGCCGATGGTCGGGGAATCGGGAGGGAACACGACGTTCATCCGTCGTCGGAGACGTCGAGGGGGCGCCAGCCACCGCTCTGGGGTGGGGTACCACCCGAGCCTCGAACTCGGATACCAGCAGCGAAGATGGCACCGAGAACGACGGCGGAGACGACGCGACGGATGAATTTCATCAGATGAACCTCAGATCCATCTCATCGGGTGGGTGGGGCTACCTGGAATCGAACCAGGGACCTCATCGTTATCAGCGATGCGCTCTAACCGACTGAGCTATAGCCCCGACAAGATCGTGAGACTATCGGGAGGGTCGTACGTTCGCACCCGTGTCGTCGACCACGGCTTCGCGAATCATCGAACCGGAGTGATCGCGCACGACAGCCGGTACTTCGGGCTCGGCTCGGCGCACCACGAAGCGTCGCATCGGTGAGACCCGGGTCTCGACGACCTCCTCTTCGAGGACGGTGAAGCGCATGCCCCCGACGAGGTCGGTGATCAGGTTGAACAGGGTGGCGGCGAGCACGGCGAGGCCGGTCAGACCGATGACGCCGAACAGCCCGGCGATCCACGCAGCGTGGTAGATCTCGCCGCCGTTGAAGGAGAAGGTCTCCCAACCGAACGATTCGAAGAAGCGCTCGACGTTGTCGACCGTGCCGGTGGCATATGCCACATTCCACAGCAGCACACCCGCGGTGAGCATGATGACGTAGAGGACGGCGCTGGCGACGAGCGCAATCTTGAAGACGCTCCACGGGTCGACGTGACGCACCACACGGGTGACCTTGCGGACGCGTGGCTTGCGGCCGAGCACTCGTGGGATCTGTGCCGGGATCGGCATGGGTGCCGGGTCGTAGTCGGCGCTGCGACGTGGGCGACGACGAGCGTTGGCGGTGTCGTCTTGTGGCGCGAGGTCGACGACGGGGCCGTCGATGTCGGCGCGCCGCAGTTCTTCGAGGATGTCGTCGGAGACGTCGTCGTCGACGAGTTCGTCGTCGGTGTCGGGGTCGCCGGCGGGGACGAAGTCGCGCGCCTCGGCGGCGTGGAGTTCGGCCGCGACCGAGTCGTCGATGACGTCGTCGGTCGTGTCGTCGGGTGTTGCCGGGACGATCTCGGGCAGCTCGAACTCCGAGCTCACCTCCTCGTCGTCGTCGGTGTCGCTGGTGGCCGCGCGGATGCCATGGCGGGCCGTGCCGTCGTCGTCGAGATCATCGTCGAGATCGCTGTCGTCGTCGAGCTCATCGTCGTCGAGGTCGGCCTCAGCGTCCTCGGTTTCGGCGTCGTCGTCATCGTCGAGATCGGCCTCATCGTCGGCGAGATCTCGGGCGTCGATGTCGTCGTCGTCGAGCTCATCGTCGGCGTCATCGAGGTCGTCGGCGCGGAGTTCGGCCTCGTCCAGGTCATCGTCGTCGACATCATCGTCGTCGAGGTCGACATCGAGCTGCTCGGCGTCGTGCGCGTCGGTCAAGTCGTCATCGACATCATCGTCGAGATCGTCGTCGGCGAGTTCTGCTTCGGTCTCGTCGGCGTCGTCATCGATGTCGTCGCCGGCTTCGTCGTCGGCATCGGCGGCGTCGTCGACGTCGAGTTCGACATCGGCGGCTTCGAGCGCATCGTTCATCGCGTCGTCGAAGTCCTGGTCCGCGAAGAGTTCATCGAGCGCGTCGTCGGCATCAGCGGACGTCAGATCGTGCTCGGTTTTGCTCACTGTCGGCAGTCTAGGTGCCTCCCAGGGCGCCGTGCAGGCACCTCCGCCAGACGATTCCGATGTCGGATCAGGGTGAGATGCTGGCGCGAGCGGTGGCCGTGACGTCGCCGAGTCGCACGGTGACCGTCACCTCGTCGGGGCCTGGGCCCGTCGACCAGGCGATGACCGTGGCGCCGTGCGCACCGGCGAGGTCGTCGGCACGAGCGCGATCACCTTCGACCGAGGCGAGCGCGGCGGCGTCGGCGGCCGTCTGTGCCCGGGTTCGATCGGCCGTGGTTCGCCCCATGTCGGCGAGCGCGACGACGATCACGACCAACAGCGCCGCCGTCACGGCGACCACGAGCACGGCGGCTTGGCCGGCATCTCGTCCGCGGCACGACCGCGGCCGCGGCTGGCCTGACGAGTCGGCACGACGTGACCAGCCACTCGAGGTGACCGAGGTGGATGGTGTTGATGATGTGGACGGGATGGCGCGCACGGGCGACCTCACTCGGAGTCGTTGGAACCGAGGCGGGTACTCCCGCGATGAGGACGCCGCGTCGGCGTCGAGTGGCTACTCGCCGTCGTCGATCTCGGCGTCGGTGGCGAGGATCGGTGCGACCGATCCGACGATGTCGCCATCGTCCATGTTCATCACCTTCACACCGGTGGCCGTACGACCCTGCGTCGAGATCTCACGGACCGGCATGCGGATGGTGATGCCGCTCTTCGAAACGGCGACGATGTCGTCGTCGAGGCCGACCATGAACGCATCGACGACCTCGCCCTTCTTGCCGGTGAGCTTGATGCCGATCACGCCCTGGCCGCCGCGTCCCTGCACGTTGAACTGATCGAGTTCGGTGCGCTTGCCGTAGCCGGATTCGGTGACCATGAGGATCGAGGTGTCGTCGCGAGCGACGTCGACCGAGACCACGCCGTCTTGCGCGTTCTTGAGCTTGATGCCGCGAACACCGCCGGCGGTGCGGCCCATCGACCGCACGTCGTTCTCGTTGAAGCGAATGGTCATGCCCCGCTTGGTGACCATGAAGATGTCGTCGTCGCCGGTGGTCTCGATGACCTTCATCAGACGGTCGTCGTCTTTGAGGTTGATCGCGATGAGACCGTCGCGGCGTGACGTGTCGTAGGCGCCGAACGTGGTCTTCTTGACCGTGCCCTGCTCGGTGGCGAAGAACAGGTAGCGATCACCGGCGAACTCGCGGGTGTCGATGATCGCCTGGATCTTCTCGTCGGCCTGGAGCGGCAGCAGGTTGACCATCGGCATGCCCTTGGCCGTGCGCTCGCGCTCGGGAATGTCGAGGGCGCGCAATCGATAGACCTTGCCGCGGTTCGAGAAGAACAGCAGGTGCGCGTGCGCGGTGGTGAAGATGACGTGACGCACGATGTCGTCGACCTTGAGCTTGCCGCCCGACACGCCACGACCGCCACGGCCCTGGGTCTTGAACGACGCGGCCGGCACGGCCTTGACGTACTGAGCCTGGGTCATGACGATGACGAGCTCTTTGTCGTCGACGAGGTCTTCGATCGACATCTCGCCGTCGTCGTAGGTGATCTCGCAGATGCGCGGCGTGGCGAACTCTTCCTTGATCGCCAGGATCTCGTCCTTGATGACGCCGTTGAGGCGTTCGGGGCGGGCGAGGATGTCTTGCAGGTCTTCGATGCTCGCGCGGATGTCGTCGAGTTCGGTCTCGAGGTCGATGCGCGACAGCCGGGTGAGCTGTCGGAGCTGCATGTCGAGAATGTCGTTGGCCTGCACTTCGGAGAACTCGAACGGTTCGGTCATGAGGCCCTCGCGCGCCGTGGCGACGTCGTCGCTGGCACGGATGAGCGCGATGATCTCGTCGATGACGTTGAGGGCCTTGATGCGACCTTCGAGGATGTGTTCGCGGCGTTCGGCCTTCGCCAGACGGAACTCGGTGCGACGGGTGATGACGTCGACCTGGTGGCGCAGGTACGCCGTGAGCGCGTCGAGCAGCGTGATCTGTCGTGGCACACCGTCGACGAGCGCGACCATGTTGATCGAGAACGACGACTGCAACTGCGTCATCTTGTAGAGCTTGTTGAGGATGACGTTGGGGTTGCCGTCTCGCTTGAGCGAGATGATGAGGCTGGTCTCGCCGCCGGACGAGTCGTCGTTGACGTCGGAGATGCCTTCGAGGTCGCCGGCGGTGACGAGTTCGTCGATGCGTGCGGCGATCGACGAGACGCTGGTCTGGTACGGCAGCTCGGTGACGACGATCTCGTAGCGCCCGTTCTTGGTCTCTTCGATGCTGGCCTTGGCGCGCGTCTTCACGCTGCCACGACCGGTGCGGTAGGCGTCGAGGATGCCGGAGCGGCCGAGGATGTAGGCGCCCGTCGGGAAGTCGGGCCCCTTGACGTGTTCGATCATGTCCTCGACGGTCGCGTCGGGGTGGTCGATGAGGTGGACGACGGCGTCGATGACTTCGCCGAGGTTGTGCGGCGGGATGTTGGTCGCCATGCCGACGGCGATGCCCTGGCTGCCGTTGACCAGCAGGTTGGGGAACCGCGACGGGAGCACGAGCGGCTCCTCGGTCGTGCCGTCGTAGTTCGGGATCATGTCGACGGTGTCTTCGTCGATGTCGGCGAGCAGCTGCATCGCCAACGGGTGGAGTCGACATTCGGTGTAGCGCGAGGCGGCGGGTCCGAAGTCGGGTGAGCCGTAGTTGCCGTGGAAGTCGATCAGCGGGTGGCGCAGCGAGAACGGCTGGGCCATACGCACGAGCGCGGCGTAGATGGCGGAGTCGCCGTGCGGGTGGAAGCGGGCCATGGTGTCGCCCGAGACGCGGGCGCACTTGACGTGCGGCCGGTCGGGGCGGAACCCCTGCTCTTCCATGTCCCAGATGATGCGGCGGTGCACCGGCTTGAGTCCGTCGCGGACGTCGGGCAGTGCGCGCGACATGATGACCGACATCGCGTATTCGAGGAAGCTCGACTCCATCTCGTCGGAGAGCGGAATCGGCTGGATCGGATCGTCGGGCGTGCCGTCGTCGCCTCCAGAAGCAGGCGGCTCGATGGGCGGCTCATCCCCCGAAGGAGGAGTCGTGTCAGTCGTGTCAGTCATGAGAAGTCCTGTGTGGTCATCGGGTGTCAGACACCGAATGACCGGTGAGCGAGATGGGGTCGTGAGCGAGATGGGTCATTCGGTGTCTGACACCCGATGACGGAGCGAAGCGAGTGACCACGAAACTCAGAAATCCAAGTTCTGGACGTCGCGGGCGTTGGTGGTGATGAACTCGCGGCGGGTGGCGACGTCGTCGCCCATGAGCGTCGACATGATCTCGTCGGCGCGGGCGGCTTCGTCGACGTTGACCTGCAGCAGCGTGCGCGTGTTCGGGTCCATGGTGGTGGCGCGGAGCTCTTCCCAGTCCATTTCGCCGAGGCCTTTGAGGCGGGCGAAGTTCTTCTTGTGGTTGGGGCGCTCTTCGAGGAACTTGGCCTTGGCGACGTCGTCTTTGAGGTACACCTTCTCCTTGCCGACCTCGGTGGAGTACAGCGGCGGCTGCGCGATGTAGCAGTAACCGGCTTCGACCATCTCGCGCATCTGGCGGAAGAAGAACGTGAGCAGCAACGTGCGGATGTGGCTGCCGTCGACGTCGGCGTCAGCCAGGCAGATCACCTTGTGGTAGCGAGCCTTCTCGACGTCGAACTCGTCGCCGACGCCGGCCCCGATGGCGGTGATGAGCGCCTGGATCTCGTTGTTCTTCAGCATCTTGTCGATGCGGGCACGTTCGACGTTGAGGATCTTGCCGCGGATGGGGAGGATCGCCTGGCTGTACGGATGGCGAGCGTCGACCGCGGTGCCGCCGGCGGAGTCGCCCTCGACGATGAACAGTTCGGACTCGTCGGCGTTCTTCGACTGGCAGTCCTTCAACTTGTCGGGCATGCCGGCACCCGAGAGTGCGGTCTTGCGACGGATCGCGTTGCGGGCGTTCTTCGCGGCGGCTCGTGCCTGCGCGGCGGCGACACCCTTCTTGACCAGCTTGCTCGCTTCGGCCGGGTTCTCCTGCAGCCACTCGGCGAGCATCTCGTTGGTGGCCTTCTGCACGAACGAGCGCATGGGCACGTTGCCGAGCTTGGCCTTGGTCTGGCCTTCGAACTGCGGTTCGCGCAGCTTGACCGACACGATCGCCGTGAGGCCTTCACGCACGTCGTCGCCGGTGAGGTTCGCGTCCTTCTCCTTGAGGAGGTTCTTCTCGCGGGCGTACTTGTTGATCGTGGTGGTGAGCGCCGAGCGGAAGCCTTCGATGTGCATGCCACCTTCGATGGTGGAGATGCCGTTGGCGTAGCCGTGGATGCCTTCGTGGTAGCCCGTGTTCCACTGCATGGCGACGTCGAGCATCTGGCCGTCGTCGTCTTCGTCTTCGAACTGGCAGACCTTGCTGAACAGCGGGTCTTTGGTGGCGTTGAGGTGCTTGACGAAGTCGACCAGGCCGTTCTTGTACTGGTACGTGATCTCCTGCTCGCGTTCGGGACGCTCGTCTGTGAAGTCGATGATGAGGCCCTTGTTGAGGAACGCCATCGTCTGGAGTCGTTCGAGCACGGTGCGCGCCACGAACTCGACGCCTTCGGCCTGGAAGATCGACGGGTCGGGCCAGAACGTGATGGTGGTGCCGGTGGCGCGCTCACCCTTGGGGGTGGGGCCGACCTTCTCCATCTTGTTCTGCGGGGCGCCGCCGTCGGCGTAGGTCTGCTCGTAGCGATCGCCGTTGCGGTCGACCTGGATGAGGAGCTTGGTGGAGAGGGCGTTGACGACCGACACGCCGACGCCGTGGAGACCACCCGAGACCTTGTAGCCGTCGCCGCCGAACTTGCCGCCGGCGTGCAGCACGGTGAGCACGACTTCGGCAGCCGACTTGCCGGCGTGTTCACCGGTGGTGAACGGATCGATCGGGATGCCGCGACCGTTGTCGGCGACGCTGCATCCGCCGTCGGCGGTGAGGGTGATGCTGATGCGATCACAGTGGCCGGCCATGGCTTCGTCGACCGAGTTGTCGACGACTTCCCAGATCAGGTGGTGCAGACCGGTGAGGCCCGTGGAGCCGATGTACATGCCCGGGCGCTTGCGCACCGGGTCGAGGCCTTCGAGCACCGTGATGGCGGCTGCGTCGTAGTCGGCCGTGGTCTTGGCCGCGTCGCCCTGTGGCTTGCGGCGCGGCGCCTTCGCTACGTCGGCCGGATCATCGCCCGCCTCGTCGACGTCCGCGTCCGACGCGACAGGGCGCTGGATGGGAGTGGTGGCGTCGTCGTCGGGGTTCGGGAGTTCGTTGATTGCGGTGTCTGAGGACACTCGTACCTTCTTCGTCGACTCCTCGGGCCACATCGGGCCGCGAGCGTTGGGTTGGAGTTGTTTGGATGCCCGTTCGGGGCACGATCGTCGCCTCGGGAAACACCTCAGCCAGGTGCGTCAGACCGGCGAGGAAACCCCCAGAACAATTGGCTCTCAGCCTACCAGCGGGGTGTGCCGGAGATGGGTCATTCGCCATGGCACGATCGGTAAACCACAGGTCTGTGATTTAACTGTGGACAACCGTTTCCGCGTCGCGAATCGGTCACGCGACGGCCAGCGCGCACTGATGTCGGCGCATCGGACCTGCACACGTGTCGTGCACGTCGTCGACAGGGCGGTCAGCGGCCGCGGCGAGCGGACTTCACGCGCACTTCGACACGGTCGATGTCGACGCGTGCGACGTCGTGGAGTCGGCTGATGATCGTGTCGCTCAGGAACTTCACCTGTGTCGCCCACGCTGCTTCGTCGGCTTCGACGAGCAGGGTGCCCTTGTCGAGCTTGATCGGTTTGACGTGCGCCGAGATCTGCGCCCCGACCGCGTCGTCCCACTTGCTGAACAGGCCCCCGACCTGGATCCGATCGGTGCCGCGCAGCGACTTCATGATGTTGTCGAGCGATCGGGTGATCGGAACGGGATCGTCCACCCCGTCACCGTAACGCCTTCTCGAACCGGTCGATCGAACGGCTGCGCTGGCATCACACGCATCGGCAAAACGGTCGCGACGCCACTCGTGGGTCTGCCACCATCGTCGTATGAAGCTCAGATCGCTCGCTGCCGGTACGACCCTGTTGATCGCGGGCACCGCCATCGGCGCCACGACCCAACACTTCGCGTCGGCGGGGGTGTCGTCGGGCGAGCGCGCCGTGCTCGTGCCGATCGAACCGTGTCGACTGGCCGACACCCGCCCGGCACCCAACACGGTCGGACCGCGCTCGATCGGGCTCGGGCCGGCCGACACTCACACGATCGACGCGCAGCAGGCCGGCACACCGTGCAGCGGTTCGATCCCGACCGATGCATCGGCGCTCTCGCTCAACATCACCGCACTGGGCGCCACCGAGCAGTCGTACCTCACGGTGTGGGCCGGCGGCGACCGTCCGACCGCGGCGAGTCTCAACCCGGCTCCCGGGCAACCGCCGGTGCCGAACGCCGTCGTCACCGAGCTCTCGGTCGACCAGGAGTTCGAGATCTACAACAACTCTGGGACCGTGTCGGTGGTGGTCGACGTCAACGGCTACTACGTCGATCACGACCACGACGATCGCTACGTGAAGCTGCCGACGACCGAGGTCTTCGTCGGCGGCGCCGACTTCACGCCGGCCGCCACCGAAGACGGCGGGGCCGGCTTCGACTACAAGAACCTGCTGTGGTTGCGGTCGCCCGGCTCCGGACGCGACTGCCTGCTCGCGCCCCTCCCCCTCCAGCCGGGCACCTCGGTGAGTTCGGTCGACGTTCGCTACAACGCGGCGACCGACGTCGACGTCGACGTGCAAGTGGTCAGCTCGTCACGGTCGGCCACGTCGGCCGACCCGATCGACGAGTTCCTCGCGCTGCACCTGTTCCACGACGGTCAACCGTTCGCCGCGACCGGCAGCGAGGAGGAGATCAGCATGGTCAACGTGGTGTCGGGGACGCTGCCGACCGGACGCACCATTCGACCGGTCACCAGCGATCATCACACGGCGCTCGAGCTGTGCACCTCGGGCGGCGTGGCCATCGTCAGCGCCACGGTACATCTCGACTGAGGCCGGCCCGGGCACAGCGCTCGGTGGACTCGACCGCGCGGCGATCAGGATTCGGTGACGACTTCGCCAGCCTTCACGCGCAGCACTCTGTCGGCTTGCGCGGCCGGGGGGAGTTCGCTGGCCGTCGTGATCACGACCTGGCCGGGTGGAAGGTGTTCGAGCAGCGCGGTGGCCCGGCCGTCGTCGAGTTCGCTGAGCACGTCGTCGAGGACGAGCACGGGTGCCGATTCGGTTCGCTCGGTCACCAGGCGATGCGACGCGAGTCGCAGCGCGAGCGCGAGCGTGCGCTGCTCCCCCTGCGACGCGTGTGTTCGTGACGGCAGTCCGTTGATCGACAGGGCGAGTTCGTCGCGGTGCGGGCCGACGGTCGACACGCCGCGCCGCAGGTCCATCGGCCGGGCCGCGGTAAGCGCCTTCAGCAGACCGATCTGGCGCCACTCCGGCTCGTAGCGCAGCTCGATCGGCGACGACTCCCCCGCCAGTTGGTCGTACGCGTCTTGGACCATCGGCGTGATGCGGGCGACGAGTGTTGCTCGTGCGTAGCCGAACTGATCGGCGAGCTCGACGAACTTCGCATCCCACACGTCGAGGGTGACCGCGATGTCGTCGGGCAGGTTCTCGGCGCGATGCCCGGCCTTCTGGGCTTGCTTGAGCAGGCTGTTGCGCTGCTTGACGATGCGATCGATCTCGAGACGGATGGCGTCGTACTTGGTGGCGAGCGCGACGAGGGTGTCGTCCATGAAGCGGCGTCGATCGCCGGGTGACCCCTTGACGACGATCAGGTCGTCGGGCGAGAACACCGTGACGCGCACGGTGCCGAGCAGGTCGCGGACCCGCTTGAGCTTCTGCTTGTTGACCTGGACGCGGTTGCGGCCGACGACGGTGAGCTCCGCCTCGATCAGCGATTCGCGTCCGTCGTCGTGACGGACCGTGGCACGGATGATGGCCTGGTCGGCCCCCACTCGGACGAGCGCGTCACCGGGGGCACCGCGAAAGCTCGACAGCGTCGCGAGGTACGCGAGTGCTTCGGCCAGGTTGGTCTTGCCCTGCCCGTTGTCGCCGATGACCGCCGTGGTGCCGTCGAGCAGGTCGAACTCACCCGACACATAATTCCGAAAGTCGATGAGCTCCAACCGAGAAACGATCACAGTGTTTCGAGGCTACGTCAGCAACCACCAACCCCGAGTGTTCCCCACCACCAGCCAGACATCCCCGCGCGAGACCCAGCCATCGAAGGGTCGAGCCGCAGGCGAGCGCAAGCGAGGGAGCGGCCTCCGAGCGCTCAGAGTGTCACGGCACGCGGACCGGCATGAGGAGGTACAGGTAGTCCTCCTGGCCGGCGCCGCGGAGCACGGCGGGCTTCATCGGGTCCATCGTCGCCAACGTCACGTCGTCGGCGTCGATCGCGTCGATGCCGGCGGCGAGGTAGTCGGGGTTGAACGCCACGGTCATCTCGGCGCCGTCGTAGCTGGCGTCGATCTCTTCCGCCGCGTTACCGACGTCTTGGGTGATCGCGGTGAGCTGCACCGTGTCGCCGCCGAGGGTGAGGCGCACCGGGGTGGAGTCCTGAGCGAGGATCTTCACACGACGGATCGCTTCCATCATCGACGCCTTGCTGACGGTGAGCAGGTTCGGGTAGCTCGAGGGCAGCAGGTTGCGATAGTTCGGGAACTCGCCTTCGATCAGCCGGGTGCTGAGGCGTGTGGTGCCGGCTTCGAAGGTGGCTTCACGTTCGCCGAAGCGGACGGTGAGCTCTTCGACGTCGCCCATCACGCGCTGCAACTCGTTGAGCGCACGACCGGGGATGAGGACTTTCTGGCCGGAGCCGAGCACCGTCGAGTCGGGCAGGTCACGCACCGCGAGGCGGTACGAGTCGGTCGCGACCATGCGGACGCCTTCGTCTTCCGACGCGAGGAGCACACCGGTGAGCACGGCGCGTGCATCGTCGGTCGAGGCGGCGCGGACGACCTGACGCAGTGCATCCGACATCGTCTCGGCCGACAGGGTGACCGCTTCGCCACTCGGTTCGGTCTGTGCCGGGTAGTCGTCGAGCGACAGCGGGCGCACCGAGAACTGGGAGCGGCCGGCGCTGATCGACATCTCGCCCGAGTCACCGGACGTGTCGAGTGAGATCTCGACGGCGCCGGCGGGCAGGGCTTTGACGATGTCGCCGACGAGGCGGGCGGGAACGACGGCAGCACCGTCTTGTTCTCCGCCGACTTCGACGGTGAGTCGGATCGTCAGCTCGAGGTCGGTGCCGGTCACCGTGAGCGTGTCACCGGCGACCTCCATCCGGACACCGGCGAGCACCGGCAGGGTTCCGGTTCGGTTGGTGGCGGCGCGGCCGGCGGAGCCGACAGCATCAGCCAGGACGTCACGTTCGCAACGAAACTTCACAGTGGGCACTTCTCCTCATGCATGGATGTTTCAAAGACAATAGAAGTAGTAGGGGCTGTGGATTGTGAACAACCCGCGTACGTGCAGCGTACGGCGGTTGATCGCGTCCACATGGGATACGTGGTCATCCCCAGCTCGAATCTCACAGTCGTGTAACTCGGTGGACGACAGCGCGTTGTCCCCCGCGCGACGGCGCGCTGTCCGACCGACGTCCCCATCGTTGTCCCCCGCGCGGGTGTTCGACCGGGTGAGACGCGACCGAACCCGCTGTCGTCACGGCAGAGATGTGCGGTCGGTCGCGCGGTCTCGCCGGCGATCACCGCTCGATGGCCGGTTGCCGGGTGCTGGACCTGGTGCATGGCGGCGGCGCTATGCCTTGAGCTTCAAGATGAGCGCGGTGACCTGGTCGTAGATCTCTTTGCGTTCCTTCATGAGGCGCTGGATCTTGTCGTTGGCGTGGATCACGGTGGTGTGATCGCGCCCGCCGAACAGACGGGCGATCGCCGGGTAACTCAGGTCGGTGAGATCGCGGAACACGTACATCGCGATCTGGCGGGCGGTGACGAGCGGGCGTTGCCGGCTCTTGCCCTTGAGCGCTTCGACGTCGAAGCGCAAGATGTCGGCGATCTCCTGGAGGAGTTCTTCGTCGGTGCGGATCTTCGGCTGGCTCAGCGTGAGGAGATCTTCGAGCTGACTCTGGACGAGGTCGATGGTGATCGGTTGGCGACTGAGGCTGGCGAACGCCATGACGCGAACGAGCGCGCCTTCGAGTTCACGGATGTTGGTCGAGATGTTCTCGGCGATGAACTCGAGTGCCGCGGCCGGCACGTCGACGTCTTCGCGATCCGCCTTGTTGCGCAGGATGGCCAGACGGGTCTCGACGTCGGGCGGCTGGATGTCGGTGATGAGTCCCCACTTGAACCGGCTGCGAAGGCGTTCTTCCAGCGTGGGGATGTTGTCGGGCGTGCGATCGGAGCTGATGACGATCTGTTTGTTGGCACCGTGCAACGCGTTGAACGTGTGGAAGAACTCCTCCTGGAGCCCTTCCTTGTTGGCGATGAACTGGATGTCGTCGATCAGCAGCACGTCGACGTCGCGGTATCGCTGACGCAGCAGGTTGGTCGTGTTCTGACGAATCGACTCGACGTACTCGTTCATGAACGTCTCGGTGGAGACGTAGCGCACCTTGTGGTGCTGGTAGTTGGAGTGGACGTAGTGGCCGATCGCGTACAGCAGGTGGGTCTTGCCGAGCCCTGCGGCGCCGTAGATGAACAGCGGGTTGTAGCTGCGAGCAGGGGTTTCGGCCACCCGCAACGCCGCGGCGAGGGCGAACTGGTTCGACGCGCCCTTCACGAAGGTCTCGAACGAGTAGTCACTGCTGAGCCCGGCGTCTTCGAGGACGAGGTCACGCTCCGACAGTGCGGCCGGGCCGGTGTCGAGGTGGATGTTCGACGGGGTGTTCGCGGTGTCGCTCTGGTGCGCGGTGTCGGCCGGGGCGTTGTCGATCGGCGCCGCGTGGTGCTCGTCGGGGACCGACTCGTCGTGGTCGGCACCGGCCTTGACGTCGATCTCGATCGTGCGATGCCCTTCGCCGGCATCTTCGAGCGCGTCGGTCACCAGCGGCAGGTAGCGCTTGAGGATGCGATCCCGGACGTAGCCGCTCGGTGCGAGGAGTCGCAGGGTGTCGTTGTCGGCACTGATCGGCTGCACGTCTTGGAACGTCGAGAACCACACGCTCTCGGCCAGTTGCATCCGCAGCGCAAGCGTCACCTGCGTCCACACGTCATCGGCCTCGGTCACTGGCATTCGGTCACATCATCCCTTGGTCGTTCCACAGCTTTTTCCACAGTGTGTGGACATCCCTGGATCCGACACGAGCGACAGAACCTAGCACGTTGTGAACGAGACGGAAACGTGCAGCGAAAAGCTCAAAAAACGGCCCACACGCTGGGGTGATGCACAACCTCTCGCCCTGTGGGTAACTTACATCGATGTGGTTTGTCCACA